>NZ_JBBODC010000001.1:0-4319324 GCF_038002785.1 Paenibacillus sp. FSL H3-0310 | reverse complement strand
GAAGCCCAGCCTTCGTTCATGATCTTCGTCTCCATCTGCGGCCAGAAGTAGAGCATTTCGTCATGGAGCATCGTCATAATGTCACGCTGCCAATCCTCCAAAACAGTGGAATATTGCTGGATAAACCAGACCATATCTTTTTCTGGCTCAGGGGGGAAAGCACGGTTTCCAGAGGGGGCTTCCTGTGGCCCGGTATTGCTTTTATCTAAATTCCATAATTCGTCATAAGGATTGGATGATTTCGAGCCGCCTGGAGGGGCATCTTTAAGCTCCTTCATCTTAGCTTCCAGTAGGTGAGTTTTGCCCAGTTTGCGTGGCTGGATCAGACTGGGGTCTATATGCTCCTGGATAGCCAGCACTGAATCGATGAAGCTCTCCACAGCATCAGTACCGTAGGTTACAGAATAACCGGCAATCCGATCTGCTGTAGCTGACATACTCTCGACCATATCTCGGTTGGACATGGAGAAACGCATATTATTTTTGAAAAAATCACAGTGCGCTAGCACATGGGCAACGATCAGCTTATTCTGAATCAGTGAATTTCCATCCAGCAGGAAGGCATAACAAGGGTTGGAGTTAATAACGAGCTCGTATATTTTGCTCAGTCCGAAATCGTATTGGGATTTCATTTTATGAAAGGTTTTTCCAAAACTCCAGTGTCCAAATCGTGTAGGCATTCCATAAGCGCCGAATGTATAAATAATATCTGCGGGGCAAATTTCATAACGCATGGGATAAAAATCTAAACCGAAGCCAGTGGCTATTTCCGTAATCTCGGCAATGGCCCGCTCTAGCGCATTAATTTCTTCGCTTGGCATGAATCTTTCTCTCCCTCCAGCTTGGGCTTATGCTGCAACCTATTCTGACAAGGCTGCAAAGGTTCCGCGACAACGTCCGGGACTGTTCCATTTATATATATGGGGGAGAAGATGAGTGTATGACGTTCTGAATTTTTGAGCAAAGATAATGTGATTTTGCATACATTATTGGAAGGAAGCACTAGCTTTTTTGTATGCGAATTCTATCAACGGTATCCTTCTCGGTGAATTCGGACTCAGATGACGTTATTTGCAAATTTCCAGCCTTTTGAGCAGGGTTTCGGACCCCACAGACGCTATCCCACAAAACGAGGCTCATATGTGGTGTCTTTCTTACCAATAGCGGCAATGGGGTCCGTTAGCATACCAAAAGTGGAATAATACTGCGATTAGTGTCATCTGTGTCCGATAGGTGCCCAATAGGTGCCCAATAGGTACCCGATAGAAGCTCCATATGTGTTCGAAAAGTATTCCATAGGTACCCATAGTACTCCACAAGTGTCCAATTAGTACTCCACAAATTACCGATTGCTAACCACACGAGCATAAGCAGTTCAGAGAACGTAACCTTCCCCAGAGTACCCAAACCCTCAATACACAAACCTCCGTTGCGCCCAATAGCTGAATAGGAAGATTGAAGCCTCGGTCAGTAGCTTGGCGGCGACAAGCGGAATAATCAGCTTTTCATTATAGAAATAGAGTAGCCCATAGTTGAACAACAATACGAGGATCACCAGCGCAAAATATTTGGGAAGCGATGCCTGAATCTTGGAGCGTTTGCCGCCTGTGAAGACATATTTTCGGTTCATAGAATAGTTGAAAACAGAGCTGCACAATCTCGCGGCCGCGACGGACAGGAATAGGTTATGGCTGAGCCTCTGAAACAGGAATAAGAGTGTGAAGTCGAGCAGGGCTGACAGCAGCGAAGAAGTGCTGAACATCAGTATCGGCAGATAAATCCGGAAGGAGTCCATCAGAGGCCGGAAATGGGATGATTTATTATCGTCCAGATAGACGGTATCGATGTACTCTTCCGTAATGGTGTACCCCTCTTTATGGGCAGTCAGCAGCATGTTCATTTCATATTCAAACCGTTCGCCGGGAATCTGGCATAGCCAATCAAGCATTGATAGGGGGTAGCCGCGCAGCCCAGTTTGTGTATCATAAATCTTAGTACCTGTAGTTAAGGAAAAGACCGTCCGGGTTACAGAGTTGCCGAAGCGGCTGCGCAGAGGAATGGTTCCGGTGAACCGGCGGCTGCCGAGTACGATTCCCGGAGTAGTCTGGTTCCGCAGAGATTCAACGATCCGGTTAATATCATAAGGCAGATGTTGGCCGTCGCTATCCGCGCAGACTACATAATCCGGCAGACCGGCCTCCTGAATATACTGGAACCCTGTCTTCAGAGCACGTCCTTTTCCGAGGTTGACTTCATGGGTTAGGACAGTGCAGCCGAATGCTTCGGCCATATCGAAGATTCCACGGTAGTGCGGGCCGCTGCCGTCATCCACAAGAACAATAGGTTCAAGCTGGAAATTATACAGCTGTAAAATCAAATCGAGCAGTCGTTCATCGGGCTCATAGGCTGGGATCAGTATAGTCATGATGTTGCACCCTCCTTGATATAAAGAATGTCGCTGACGCCCCGCTCCTTGTTTTTGCCCTGCGGATTATTTACGACCCGTCCCATGAAGTACATAGTGGATGAACCACCGCCGTCCAGATTGTAGGCTTCTGTGGCGCCAAGGTCGGACATTACATCAGCTAGCTCAGTAAGGGTCATCCCACGGCTGTACCCTTCATTGCGCCCGTCAACTACGACAAACACATAATGGTTTGGTGCGATCATACCAACTGCGGTGCGGGGATTCGCGTTCTGGATGGAATGGTTGCCGAAGTTGGTATCGATTTTGACATTGCTGAAATCACTGGCAATCTCCCCGTCCTGAATCAGAATCGGACCAAAGGAAAGGGTATCGGTGGCCCCTTGCGCCAGCAGTTCAGAGGAAGAAATCTCTTCCTCGTTATAGGTTTGCATTGTCCCATCATCGAACAGCGCCATTGCATCCCGCACAGGATCATCACGATACACCGTGCCGTTACGGATTATCACTCCGTCATTGCGGAAGCCATAGTAATCACCATTGATGGCAAAAATCGCATGGTTCGCGGAAGCAATGTCCGAGGTATCCTCAGTGATGTTTGTTCCAAAGCTGTTGTCGGCAAAAGCAGTGCGCAGACTGCTCGCTTCCTTGAGGACGATATCAGCGACAAAATAAGTGATCTGGTCTGAACCGGAACCGGTCTGCACTTGGTCGATCTGGATCTGAATATCATCGCTGGAGTAATTCCAGTCGTCAGAGGTTGCGTTAACTTCGGCAGTTGTAACGGCTGTAGCTCCTGAGCTGCTAGTTGTAGCTGCATCATCCGCAACTACGACTTCGACATGTTCGATTAAGTAACGATCTGCCAGACTATATATCACTGTGCCGAGAAGCAGGAGGACAATGATCATCACGATCAGCAGCTTTCGTTTGAAGCTCCAGGCTTGCTTACTTCTCTTGTTCAACATTGAAGCATCACCTCATTTTGTAAGTTGTTAAGGCCATAATACCTGGGCTACCTTTAATGAAACTGAAATAAAAGCTGAAATAAAAACCGAAATAGTAAGAGCTCCGGGAAATTGGTATAATTTAACGAAGAGGTTTTCGACTACGGGGAGGTTTGGACATGCCACAGCGTGTGCTGCTGATTGAGGACGACGAAGCAATCAGTGAAATGGTCAGGTCTTATTTGGTAAAAGAAGGTTATGAGATTGAAGCTGTATTTGACGGTGAAGTAGCAGAGAGAACATTTCGGACCGGTGGTCCATTTGATCTTGTGCTGTTAGACCTTATGCTGCCGAAGCGAAGCGGGACTGACATTCTTCAGACTATCCGTGCGGGGAGTCTGGTTCCAGTGTTGATCATGTCCGCTAAAGACAGTGATGTAGATAAAGCGCTTGGGTTAGGCTTTGGGGCGGATGATTATATTACGAAGCCCTTTTCTATGATCGAGCTAGCGGCTAGGGTGAAGGCAGCGATCCGTCGTGCAGGTTATGCATCTCCCAGTATCCAAGTGGAAGATCAAGCTCCGGTGAAGCAAATGATCTCCATTGGCCGATTGACTGTAGATTTAGATAACTTCTCTGCGTTGAAGAACGGGGAAGAAGTAAAGCTAACGTCGAAGGAATTTCATATTCTTAAGCTGTTTGTGACGCATCCGGGCCGAGTATTTACCAAAGCGCAGATTTATGCGAGCGTATGGGAGGATGATTATTTCGGGGATGAGAACGTCATTAATGTACATATGAGAAGATTGCGTGAAAAAATAGAAGACGATCCCTCCCATCCCGAATACATTAAGACGTTATGGGGCATCGGGTATAAGCTGGGAGAACAGCTATAATGATTGCGGTGCTAGGTGTTGTCATTGTGCTCTTACTCGCCGTCATTGTGTGGCAATATCAGAATTCGCGTAAAGCTTCTAATGATTTGCGATATATGCATGACAAGTTAAGCAGCATTATGGAGGAAGGCTCACATGAAAGATTGCTGCTGTTCAGCGGTAATTTGGAGCTGCAGAGCGTGCTGATTGACCTGAACCGGCTGCTGGATATCAATCATAAAGGAAGCATTGAGCGCGTAAGGCTGGAGAAATCCATGCGTAATATGCTGTCTAATATTTCTCATGATCTTAAGACTCCGCTAACGGTTGTGCTTGGTTATATTGAGACCATTCAACAGGATGAGCATTTGCCGGCCGGGGAACGGGAACGGATGATGAAGATGATTCATCAAAAAGCCCATGAAGTGATCCAGCTGATGAACAAGTTTTTTGATTTGTCCAAGCTGGAATCTGGGGATCGGGAAATTGCGCTTTCACGAGTTGAGGCAGGTGAAGTATGCAGACGCAACATCCTTTCTTTCTATGATATCCTCAGCGCTAAGGGCAGTGAGGTGGAGATTGAGATTCCGGATGAGGCTGTTTACTTCATGGGAAATGAAGAGGCTCTTGATCGAATATTGTCCAATCTGTTGTCGAACGCAATTTCTTATGGCGACGCTGGGAGCGTATTAGGATTAAGGCTCTATAGTGATGAGAACAAAGTATACATAGAGGTGTGGGACCGGGGAAAAGGCATCAGTGAAGTACACCAGGATAAAGTATTTGAGCGTCTGTATACGCTGGAAGACTCAAGAAATCGGGCTTATCAAGGCAGCGGTCTAGGTCTGACGATCACCAAAAGATTAACGGAGCAAATGAATGGAACGATTACACTGGTTAGTCAGCCGTATGTGAGAACGGTGTTTACCCTTACTTTTCGCAGATTACGCTTCTAAGGAATAGAATTGTGCGCAGCTTAAGATTTTCGTAAGAAACGAGTAATAAAAAAGAAAATTCTGCTGTGTACAATAAGAACTAAGGAAGACGAGACGAAAACAAAGGGGAGCGCGGAATTGACTACAATACTTCGGACAAGAAATTTAACGAAAACCTATCAAGGTAAAGAAGTCGTCAGCAATGTGAATATGAATATTAAGCAAGGTGAAATTTACGGGTTTCTTGGACCCAATGGTGCTGGCAAAACTACCGTGATGAAAATGGTCACGAACCTCGTTAAACCTACGAGTGGAGAAATTGAATTTTTTAATGAAAAAATGACTGAGCATTCTTACGAAATGCTGAAGCGGATGGGCTGCATCATTGAATATCCAGTGTTTTATGATAAATTGACAGCCAAAGAAAATCTGATTTTGCACGGAGAGTACATGGGCTATTATGATCCGCAAGCGATTGGTGAAGCGCTGGAGCTGGTAAAGCTCACAGGTGTCGATAAAAAGCCGGTGAAGCAATTTTCACTTGGGATGAAGCAACGTCTGGGTATTGCCAGAGCCTTCATGACGAAACCTGAGCTGCTCATTTTGGATGAGCCGATTAATGGGCTAGATCCTGTGGGAATCAAGGAGATGCGTGAAGTGTTCCGGATGCTTAGCCGTGAATATGGAATGACGTTACTTGTATCTAGTCATATTCTGGGGGAAATAGAGCAGATTGCTGATACGATCGGTGTGATCCGGCAGGGTGCTCTGGTAGAAGAAGTGGCGATGGATTCCATTCGTGGCCAAAATACTGAATATATCGAAGTGGTTACGAATGAGATTAATAAAGCAGTGTATGTGTTGGAGCATAAGCTTGGGCTTAATAATTTCAAAGTGCTGGACCATATTACAGTTAGAATATATGACGGTGGAATCTCACAACGTGATCTGAATAAGGCGTTAGTGCTAGCAGATGTGGAAATTGAAAGTATCAGCAAAAAACAACATACGCTGGAAGATCATTTTCTGCAATTGATTGGGGGTGAAGGCATTGCTTAAATTAATATCTTTGGAGATTCGGAAGAATAAGCTAAAAACGCTTCTTACAGGTGCAGTAATCGTCAATCTTGCGATTCTTGCGTTTATGATTATGGTTTTATTCGTTGATCAAAATGAGAGCGAACCGTCATTTGCTTCTTATAAAGAGTTGTTTGAGGGCGTGTTCGTTTTTGTAAAGGCTGCTTATATTATTTTCGCTTCGGTTATTATTAGCAAGTTGGTGATTGATGAGTATAAGAACAACACCATTACTCTTCTCTTCATGTATCCTATCTCACGTAAAAAGCTGATGACTGCGAAAATATTGATAGTGTTCGCCTTCACATTTGTTGCCATAATCGTGGCAGACATTGTAGTCGGCGCTATCCTAATAGGATTCAATTCCTTTGCAGGGCTTATTCCGGGTGAACTGACCCTTCATGTAATCACTTCAGAGCTGATTAAGTTAGGCGCAAACGCTTTTTACGCAGCGGGTATTGCTCTAATCCCATTGTACTTTGGAATGAAGAAAAAATCGGTCCCTGCCACCATCGTCTCAGCTGTGTTAGTTACCTCCTTAATTTCTGGGGGATTTGATCAAGCTCGCTTAGGTAATTTAGCGGCGGTGTCGATCTCACTTGGATTGTTAGGAGCAGGTATTGCCTATATGGCTATTCGCAACATTGAACATAAAGATATAGCCTAATAGATTCGGAATTTACCCCCTTTTATAACCCTTTTGTAACGATGAAAAAGCATCGTGATTGGGGTTATAAAGGGGGGATTTGACGTTTATCTACGACTGATTTCCGTAATTTTGATATAATAGATATGAAATATATTTTAAATTTTAGATGAACATTGCTCGTTTAGGGGTAATGATAATGGATGAGAGAGCCTGAGGGGATGTGAACTGTGGATAAAGACTGGACGTCCATTCTGAGACGGTTGCTTTCGGAAGAGAGCGCTTATAAATCGTTATATGACCAACATCCTGATTTGATATTCGTTCTGGATAGACAAGGTCGCTGCGTAGGAACCAACCGAACTTTTCATCTAGGCTTGAGCGCAGAAGCGAAGTTGCAAAATACAAGTCCGATATCAGCAAAGAGAAAAAATCTTGGCAATATTGCTAGTTTTGAGGCTGCTCTGCAGGGGAACTCCTCAAGCTTTGAGCTACAAGATTTAGAGAATCCCAAAAAAGGCTCGGATTGCGTAGGCGTTAAACTTTTACCCATCAGAACGGAAGAAGGGATCGCCGGGGTATTCGCGATTACCCAAGTGGCTAACGGAAGCGCTCTTTTACATGCGGAACTGTTACAAGACTGGCTAGATGAATTAGCGGACACCTTAGATACTGAATTACCTATCACGGGCGAAGTGGAGATAAGCTCCAAAGATAGCTCAATAGTAGCTGTGAAGGATCAACAATCGAGCCTCATTCTGAATTCCGTCTCCGCGGGAATCTTTGTGCTAGATACAACGGGGCGTGCTCTATTTATTAACCGTGAGGCAGCGGATATGTTAGGCTACCAACCAACAGAATTGATGGGTCTGAAGCTTATGGATTATATCCATCATATCCAAGGTGATGGTTCGCGTTATTCGACACCTGATTGCCAGATTAGTCTTACGATAGAGGATGGAGTCATCCGCAAGAAAGATGATGAGATCTTCTGGCGTAAGGATGGCACCAGTTTTTTTGTTAATTATCGGGTAGCACCTCTTATTGATGAAGGGCTGATCGCAGGTGCGGTTATTGCCTTCAGTGATATTACGAATGAGCGAGAAATCATTCGTGCGAAAGAATCAGCAGAGCAGGCAGCGCAAGCCAAATCTGATTTCTTAATGATGATGAGCCATGAAATTCGGACGCCGATGAACGGGATGATCGGAATGGCTGATCTATTGTTGGATACTGAACTTGGAGAAGAGCAGCGAGGTTATGCCGAGATTTTACGCAGCAGTAGTTATACGTTATTACAGATCTTGAATGATATTCTTGATTTCAGCAAAATGGAAGCAGGTAAAATGTCACTGCAATCCGAGAAGTTTGATCTCCGCGAGATGATCTCAGACGTCATTGATTTATTTGCACCGAAAGCGGAAGAGAAGAAGCTGGCATTACGTTGGTGGATGGATACTAGCGTTCCAACCATAATCATTGCTGATCCGATCCGCTTGCGGCAGATTGTCGTGAATCTGGTAGGCAATGCGCTGAAATTCACGGAACGTGGGAGCGTGACCCTATCGGTGAAGAACATTCCACTATCTGATGAACAAGAATTTTTGTTGGAATTTTCAGTGCGGGATACAGGTGTAGGAATTGCCGGTAACAAACTCAATCTATTGTTTCAATCTTTCTCACAGCTGCATCCGTCCATAAACCGTAAATATGGAGGTACAGGATTGGGACTGGCTATTTGCAAGCAGCTTGTGGAGCTGATGGGTGGGACGATCTTTGTAGAAAGTGAAGAGAATCAAGGTTCTACGTTTCGTTTTATGTTGCCTTGCAGAGCAGAAGATATAGAGCTGGAAGTAACTTCAAACTAGGGGGGTTACACACAAATCTCCGGTCCATTTGCTTAAGAGGCAATGGCCGGAGATTTGTGTGTTATTAGTCCTGAAGCATATACATGAGACCTACAGTATGCGGCCCACAATGGCTGCCAATTACACAACCCGCATGGAGGATTGCTATTTCATTAACTTGAGTTTTCTCTCGTAGTGCTGCCTCCAGATAGAGCGCATCTTCTTCCGCCAAGGTATGGACCACGATGAGCAACTCATTATCCATTCGATCGACATGAACCAAAGCGTTCTGGAGCATTTGTTCAACAGCTTTTTCTTTTTTGCCACGGATTTTGCTGGTAGGTATGATGCTTCCATCTACCAGTCTAAGAACAGGACGGATTTTGAGCAGACTACCGATGAAGTTCTGCATGCCTGAACAGCGTCCACCCATATATAAGTAATCTAGCGTATCCACAACGAATTCAGTTTCCACAAGGCTGCGGCTGTGCTCCAGCATGGCTGCAATCTCTACGGCAGAGTGGCCCTTTTCAGCAGCTCTGACAGCCTTCATAACAAGGAGGGCAATGCCTCCGCACAAGGTTTGTGAATCTATAACCTGTACGCGTCCCTCAGGAAATTCCCCGGCAGCCAAAAGTGCATTCTGATATGTAGAGGATAGTGAGGAGGAGAGACTGATATATACAATATCTTGTCCGCTGCTAATCACGGGTTGAAATGCAGCAATGAAATCTGCTGGCGAAGGTGCTGCCGTTTTCGGCAATACTCCACTAGCGGCTACACGGCGATACACTTCCTCGGGTGTAATATCTTCACCATCTTTGTAGGTACCTTCTTCAAATACAACATAAAGAGGAACGATGCCGATGTCATAAGTATCCTTCCAGTTTTGAGGTAAATCGGAAGTGCTGTCTGAAAATATTTTTACAGTAGACATGAAATTCTCCTTCACCGATAATTCGGATGACAATAATCATTATAGAACTACATAATCTATTTATTATACCAAGACTATGCCAATTCTCAAAATGAAATAGTAGGCAATCACAAGAAAAAAGACTATCGGGATTTCGATAGTCTTTTTAGTTCTATTCTTTTTTCGTAACAGGGATCCATATCTCACAACGATAGTCCTCTACGTCTGGTCTCCCTGGAAGATATAGCTCAAACTCAGGTCCGCCTGTGTGCTCGTAGCCTGTGGAAGGGAACCACTCCTGGAAAATGCGTGCCCATACCTGCTGGATCGCATCAGGCATCGGCCCTACTGAGGTGAACACAGCCCAACTTGCAGCTGGGATTGTTGTAGAAGCAAAGCCCTGTGCATCAGTCTCTGGAGTAGCTTCGACAGCGATCCAATAGGAGAAGGTTTCTTTATCATGGTTCATGTCAGAGCAGATGCCTAATAAATCCTTATCTTCACCGAGCTCAATCAGCTTATCTGACGTACCATTTTCATTAGCCTCTATCCACAACTGAGGGATGCGGCGCAGATTCTCCCCATCCTTCGTTGTCATTTCCTCTACTAGTCCGATAACATTAAAAGCGTCTCTTTTCTCAATTCTGTAGTCCATTTCTTTATCTCCCTTCAGTGATAGATGGAAGGAGAGTCTAGGGAAAGCCTTGAGCTGTACCCCTGACTCCCGCGCAGCAGAAGGAGTAATTCCATGTGCCTTGCGGAATGCTTTGGCAAACGACTCGGGCGAGTCATATCCGTATTTCAGTGCAACATCCAGCACTTTAACTTTAGAAATAGCAAGCTCCTGTGCAGCCAGAGTTAATCTGCGCTTACGGATATAGTCTTTGATAGATACTCCGGTAAGCATATTGAACATGCGCTGGAAATGAAAGGGGGAGGAGTAAGCAACCTTGGCGATTTCTTCAATGGTCACAGATTCCTCCATCTTGCTCTCCATATAATCTAAAGCTTCTTTCATGCGGATAAGCCATTCCAAGTCCGTCATCTCCCTTTAAGTTCATACTATCAGGCTGCATTTGCAAAATCCTGTTATTCCGTGCTCTCTAATGACAGGTAGCAGGCAGAAGGATAATCTCATAAAAAATCATCCTAAATAGTATAACTCAGGAAGATAGACAAAGTTAGTCTTTCAATCGATACACTCTTGCTTCATAAGGTCGTAATAATTCCCGTGTGGGTGCATCATCAGGGTAATTTCCAATAATAAGTTCCGTAGCCTTACTTAGCTCTGCGGAAAGATCAACAGTCTGTGGAACCTCATTGAAATTGAGCAGCACCAGCCACTTCTCGTCATCCAGAGTACGCGTATAGGCATAAATATCCTCATGCTCTGGCAAAAGTAGCTTGTATTCGCCATAAGCCATGATCGGATTTTTTTTGCGCAAAGCAAGCAGCCTTTGGTAATAATAGAAGATGGAATCCGAATCCGCCAGGGCCTGCTCCACGTTAATTTCCTTGTAGTTCGGATTAACTTTGAGCCACGGCTCCCCTTCAGTAAAGCCGGCATTCGCAGAATCATCCCATTGCATCGGAGTGCGCGCATTATCACGGCCTTTGATATGAATAGCGTTTAGCACGCTGTTAGGATCAGCGCCGCCTTCGGTAACCTTTTCGCGATACATATTGAGGATTTCAATGTCTTTATAATGTTCAATGGCTGTGAACTTTACATTAGTCATCCCGATTTCTTCGCCTTGATAAATATAGGGCGTTCCTTTCAGCGTGTGCAGTAAGGTAGCGAGCATTTTGGCAGAGATCACACGATACTTACCGTCATCCCCGAATCTTGAGACCATACGTGGCTGGTCATGATTGTTAAGATAAAGACTATTCCAACCCTTATCCGCCAGACCCACTTGCCATTTATGAAGAATATCGCGCAGCTTCGACAACGTCCACGGGGCTACGTCCCATTTGCCGTCAGGACCCGAGTCCACATCCATATGCTCGAACTGGAATACCATTTGCAGCTCTTTGCGTTCCTCGTCCGTGTAAAGGATGGCATCTTCAACTGTAGCGCCAGGGGTTTCGCCGACAGTCATAATGTTATAGTTGGATAACACTTTGTCATTCATTTCATGTAAAAACTCATGAACACGTGGTCCATTCATATAATATTCGCCACCCCAAGCAAGTTCCCCGGGAGCAAGGCCGTCTCTATGAGAGGAAGGGAGACCTTCCACTTTGGAAATCATATTGATTACATCCATTCGTAGACCATCCACACCCTTGTCGAGCCAGAAGGTGATCATCTTGTATAACTCCTCACGCAGCTGCGGATTCTCCCAGTTGAGATCCGGTTGCTTGCGCGAAAACAGATGCAGATAGTATTCACCAGTGGTTTCATCCAGTTCCCAAGCCGGGCCGCTGAATACAGAACTCCAATTGTTGGGGCGCTCACCATCTGGTCCACCCGGACGCCAAATGTAGTAATCGCGATATGGATTATCTTTTGAAGAACGGGATTCTACGAACCAAGGATGCTCATCTGAGGAATGATTGATTACAAGGTCCATCATCAGTTTTATGCCACGGGCGTGCAATCCAGTCAGTAATTCTTCCCAATCCTGCAATGTGCCGAACTCATCCATAATATCTTGATAATCGCTGATGTCATAACCGTTATCGTCATTTGGTGATTTATATACAGGTGACAGCCAAACTACGTCGACACCTAGCTTTTGCAAATAATCCAGACGTGAAATGATTCCCTGCAGATCTCCAATCCCGTCACCATTGCTATCTTGAAAGCTGCGGGGATAGATTTGGTAGACAACGGCTTCTTTCCAAAAGGTTCTGTTCATTCAAAATCACTCCTTATATAAGTTATCTTCCTAAAAAATAAAGAGACCCCAAAAGCATTAAGCTTCAAGGGTCTCTTGGGTGTAAGTTTTATACTGTAACGGAATTGCTATCAGCAGTGATGCTGCTTAGTCCGTTTACGGTATATTCTTTGTCGTAGATAGTAATAGAAGCAGGGATATCAGTTTCATTCGTAACAGTAACTTGTGCATCCGTAACACTTACTTTCAGACGGGAGCCGCGGAACATGATTTTAAAAGAGTAAGCGGTCCAGTGACCTGGGTTAGATGGGCTCAGTGTCAGTCTGCCGTCATGCACGCGGAGTCCGCCGAAACCATGTACGATTGACATCCAAGTACCAGCCATGCTAGTGCTGTGCAAGCCGTCTTCTGTATCATTGTTATAGTTATCAAGATCCAGTCTTGAAGTACGCAAGTACATTTCATAGGCCTTATCCTTATATCCCAGCTCACTGGCTAGAATGGAGTGGATACAAGGGGAAAGGGAGGACTCATGAACAGTGATCGGTTCATAAAAGTCGAAGTTACGTTTTTTGGTATCGAGATCGTAACGGTCACCCAGGAAATATAATCCCTGCAGAACGTCTGCTTGTTTAATGAAGCAAGAACGCAGGATACGGTCCCATGACCATTTTTGGTTGAGTGGCAGATGCTCACGTTCCAGATCTTTGACTTGAATGATCTCTTTGTCCAGGAAGCCATCTTGTTGTAAGAAGATACCCAGCTCTTCATCCGCAGGATAATACATCTTAGCAATGATGTCTTTCCATTTTGTAGTTTCGCTCTCTTGCAGCCCTAGTTTGTCAACTAGCTCAGCATAACGAGTAGGCTCATTTTCTTGCAAGTATGCCAGTGCTTCCATGGTATATTCCATAGTCCACGAAGCCATACGGTTCGTATACCAGTTATTATTAACGTTATTCTCATATTCATTCGGGCCCGTTACGCCGAGCATTACGTATTTGTCTTTGCGTGATGCATAGTGAACACGTTCTTCCCAGAAGCGGGAGATTTCCACGAGAACCTCAAGGCCATATTGTCCCAGATAGGCTTTGTCTCCGGTGTAGTTCACATAGTTGTAAATAGCGTAGGCAATGGCACCATTCCGGTGAATTTCTTCAAATGTAATTTCCCACTCGTTGTGGCATTCTTCACCGTTCATCGTAACCATTGGGTATAGCGCACCTTTTTTGAATCCAAGCTTACGGGCATTTTCTTTAGCTTTCTCTAAGTGCTTGTAACGGTAGATCAACAAATTGCGGGCAATGGAGGAGTCCGCCGTACTGAGATAGAAGGGAACGCAATACGCCTCTGTATCCCAGTAAGTGCTGCCGCCGTATTTTTCACCGGTAAAGCCTTTCGGGCCAATGTTCAGGCGGTCATCTTCACCATTATAGGTTTGATTGAGTTGGAAAATATTAAAGCGAATCGCTTGCTGAGCCGAAACGTCACCTTCAATGATGATGTCGCTTTCTTTCCATTTTTCTCTCCAAGCTTCAATTTGTTCGGTCAAAAGAGTTACAAATCCGGCTTCCTTAGCAGCTTGCAGAGCAGTTTGGGCGGCGTCGACCAATTGTCCCAGACCGTGATTCCGAGAAGTAACATTGGCTACATATTTATAAATGACGATTTGATTGCCTGCTTGTGCGGTTACGTCCAGTTTGCTGGCTACATATTTCTCTTGTTCGATCGCTTCTGCTTCGGCAGTTACCTTCTCACCATTGACAAGGATATCAAAAGACATAGCAGAGGTGACATGGAAGTCGAGTTTCTTAGTCTTTAGAGTGAGATGTCCATGATCAGGTCCTGCTTGTTTCTCAACTTCATTCCAGAATTTCTCGTCATAGTTGGAATCCTTGTTCTTCACATCACCATCAAGATAAGGAGTAATCGTAATCTTGCCTGAGAAATTGACAGGAATGATGGAATAGCGAATCGCGCCGATTTCTTGACGAGTCATGCTTACGAACCGGATACTTTCTACTTTAACTTCCTTACCATCTTCGAGAGTGGCAGTGAAGCTACGGGAGAGCGTTCCTTCTTTCATATTAAGTACACGGCGGAATTCGGAAACGGTGCACTTTGCCAGATCAAGGGGGATACCCTCGATATCAATGTTAATACCGATCCAGTTCGTGCTGTTAAGTACTTTGGCAAAATATTCAGGATAGCCGTTTTTCCACCAGCCAACACGTGTTTTGTCAGGGTAGTAGACGCCCGCCATGTAGCTGCCTTGCAGGCTGTTGCCGCTATATTGCTCTTCGAAATTGGCCCGGCCACCCATAAATCCGTTACCAAGACTAAATACGCTTTCAGAAATTTCTTGCGTCTGTGGATCAAAGGATTCCTCAATAATGGACCATTCATCAATTGTTAAATATTGTTTCACGATAACCGCTCCTTTAAATATGTTAGGGGGATATATAAAATGAACAAATCTTTTGTTAAACTTCCGGTGATATAAAAGTGACTGCGATGAATCTTTGGACTTTCGATCGCTGTTATAATCAGATTTCTATATTTAAACCACATTTTGCGGATGAAATCTGATTATAAAGGCGAACGCTATGCTTCTACAGTTCCAAAATTCCTCTCCGTCACTTCATCACCAGAAAGTTAACGATTAATTATTAGTTCATTTAATCTCAGGTAGGAATGTCCATAACAACTCAAATCAGTACTATTTGAGTTCATTATGTTCACTATATTTATGCAAAAGATTCTTTGAGCATGGACACACTCATATGAGCGAGCGATGGAACCACAATATTCGCGGCACTGAGGGTTTCCGGCGAACCAATGCCAACACTGAACATACCGGCCCGGGTAGCGGCCTCAATTCCCGCTTCTGCATCTTCGAAGACTACACAATGTTCAGGTGCGGCATCCAGTGCTTTGGCTCCTAACAGGAACACTTCCGGATCTGGTTTAGCAGCACTAGTATGAGTTCCATCGATGATTGCATCAAAGTAAGGGGTTAATCCGGTATTATTCAAGATCGTCATAGCGTTTTTACTGGCAGAACCGAGAGCGACTTTGATGCCATTCGTACGGCACTCTTTTAGGAAATCAAGCGCACCTGGCAGAATCTCAGAACTGTCCATTTTCGCAATATATTCGACATAACGATTATTTTTCTGTTCCGCAAGCTTAGCTTTCTCTTCTTCAGCAATCGTTAGTCCACCGATTTCCAGCAAAATATTTAGTGAAGCCGTTCTGCTGACTCCCTTAAGGCGTTCGTTATCTTGTTCTGTGAAAAGAAACCCCAGTCCATCTGCAAGCTCTTTCCAAGCGATATAATGGTATTTGGCTGTATCGACGATTACTCCGTCCAAGTCGAACAAGCAGGCTTTAATTTCCGACATTGTAGTACCTCCTAAAAGTTTTGACAGCGTCGTGATCCAGCGGATGCCGTATTAGAATCTTATTAAACCGTTTAAACTTTGATTAAGATGTGTAAGTTTATCCTAACCTAAGATCCTAGAAATCACCCATAAAGAACTGGATCATTAAGTATTGTATGATTTAGCGCAAACGTTTGTACAGATTTTCAAAAAATAAATGAAGCGATTAAACGCTTCACTTATTCATTCGGTTTTATGCTTTGCCTGAGAGTGCATGGATGACTCTCTCACGATCAGACGATGGGGAATGACAAATCGGTTGGTATGACCTGAACCGTTATCCGGACTCTTGATATTTTGGATAAGTACTTGTGATGCGGTGTAGCCAAGATGATAAATTCCTATATCAATACTGCTGATCGGAGGACTAGATAATTCAGATAATGGAATATTGTTAAAGCTTACAATGGCGAGATCGTCTGGAACCTTGTATTTCAGTTCATTCAACCCGCGCAAAATTCCGAACGATACCATGTCATCCACCGCTACCAGCGCAGTGGGTCGATTCGGCAAATTCATGAAAAAGGACATCGCTCTATAGCCGCTATCCTGTAGAAATTCACCCTCTACAATCCATTCATCCCGCATTTCTAAACCGCTATTCTGCAATGCTTTACGATATCCGGCGAGACGGTCACGAGAAACGATTAGATTAGGTGGTCCACTTACGAAGCCAATACGTTTATGCCCCATGGAAATGAGGTGGTTCGTAGCATCGTATGCTGCCATCACATTATCATTATCGACTGATAAAATATTCTCATATTTATCACTCCGGCCAACAAGCACGAATGGATAATCGTTGCTCTCTAGAAAATCAATAACGGCATCATCCGTACGAGAGTAAAGCAGAATAACGCCGTCAACACGGCGACCCTTCAGAAGTCGTGAAACGGCTTCCAGTTCTTCTTTCTCGTTCGCTCCGGAGCTTATCAGCACATCATAACCGGAACGGCTGGCTTGTGTAACGATCCCGCGAATTAATTCCATAAAAAATAGATTAGAGAACAGCTCTTCAGCAGGTTTAGGAAGACTGAAGCAGATGCTGTTAGTAGTTTTCGACACCAAGCTCTTAGCCATCATGTTAGGGGTATAGCCCATATCCTCCATAATAGCTTTAACTTTGCGGGAAGTTTCCAGGCTGATTCTGGGATGGTTGGACAATACCCGGGATACCGTGGAGGGAGATACTCCCGCTTTCTTGGCCACATCCTTAATGGTAACTGTCATTGAAACCTCCTTATGGAACCGTTTGCTTTACACAGTAATATTAATCTAAGAGTTCTAAATTGTAAATAGATAAAGTCATTCAAAAGGAGGAAATTGCTACTTTTGGAAGGAACACAAGAAATTTCAATGTAATATTGTTGCTTTTCACCAAAAAAGTATGAATGATTCGGGAATTTTGATCTTAAAATGTATAAATGCGGTCTGAATTTTGTGAAAAGAGCATTCGCTGAATGCAAACGTATGGCTTAAAGGATGCAAGAACTTAGCTGAAAGGAAGGGAAGAACAAGTTTCGTTTTTATTGCGGCTTTAAATTGAGCTTTTATTTTAGAAAATACTGGTTGACAATACCGTAAATTCGGCATTAGTATGTAAATCAAAATACAGCAAGCGTTTTCATTGGGTATTTTTAGGTTGTAATCAGTTGCACTAACGATCGGGTTTTATGGACTAGTGTTTGTGCATAGCTTTTTGCAAACGATTGCACTAATTTCGACATGATGTATCAAGCTTTTACTTTGATAGAAGGATGGTGACAGCGTTGAATTGGCTTGACGAGCCCTACATATAGACCTTCTTCACCTTCAGAAGGAATTCGCATGATTTATAATCTCATAAATTGGTGGGGTTTGTGAAATCATGTATCCGCTTGCAAAAAGGGAATTCATAATTATGGGAGGTTTTGCAAAAATGAAAATAACTTTATGGGGGAAGAGGGCATTTGCGATCTTTATGATCATTGCTCTCGTGTTCTCTGGTCTTGGACTACATCCTGTTAATGTTACAGCAGCAACGACGAAGGTTGTATTGGTTGGGGATCTGCAGTCTAAATTTACATCGACAGGTGCGGAAGCGCCGGGTAAGGATTGGGATGAGACATCGGTAGTTACCCAAATGACCTATTCAGATAATGGCCTATATTCTTTTACAGGCACACTGCCGGCAGGAGAATATAACTACAAGGTTACTCTAAATGATTTATGGGATGAGAACTATGGATTCACAAGTTACACCAATCCTCAGGGGAGCAATGATGGGGAGAATATTCATATCAAGCTAGAAACAGAGACTGCCGTGACCTTTTATTATAATGACTTAACTCATAAAATAGCCGATTCCACGTATTACACACCGATTGCTTCCGCTAAACTACCAAGATTGACAGGAAACCTGCCGGCAGAAGCACTTACCACATTATCTGATCCTGATTTTGATGATGTTTACAGTACGGTGGCTACCCTTCCTAAGGGAGATTACACCTACCAAGTTTCTGTTCCAGGAGACGGTGAAGCCGGGGATCAATTGTATCCCGAAACTGCTAATAATCTGAGTCTTCCTTCAGATCTGCCGGTTACCTTTAAATTTAATCCACTGGATGGCAGTGTGACAGCAGAATATAAAATTCCTTCTGAACCTGTTGAGGTTACCCCTGTTCCGGCTGGACACATCCGTATTCACTACACTCGGACAGCTGGTGACTATGAAAATCAGGGATTATGGACATGGGATGATGTTCAATCCCCTTCCGCAAATTGGCCAACAGGGGCAACTCCATTTCCTGAAGGGCAAATTGATTCTTATGGTGCTTATGTTGACGTGCCAGTGAAGGATGGAGCCAAGAAAATTTCGTTCCTTGTGGTAAACCGAGTCACTCAGGCTAAGGATGAAGGCGATAAACTCTTTGCCATTAACACGCCTGAGACGAATGAAATTTGGATCAAGCAAGGCTCAAATGATGTAACACCGTATGAACCAGTTGCACTTGCTCCTAATACAGTGCGAATTCACTATATGAGAGCTGATACAAATCATGATCAATACGGACTGTGGCTGTGGGATGACGTCGTAGCCCAATCCGAAAATTGGCCGTCTGGAGCTACTCCTTTTGTGGCAGATCAAACAGATCGTTATGGTGCATATGTTGATGTTCCACTTATTGAGAACGCGAAGAAAATCGGCTTTATTGTGATGAAACCTTCGAACGGTGATAAGGACGGTGACAATAAAACCTTTAGCCTGCTGGATCGATACAATCAGCTATGGGTTAAAGAAGGAGACAACAATGTTTATGTTTCTCCGTTTGGAGAGACACCAATTGGCTTAGTATCCGCAGAGGTGTTGTCGACGAGCAAAATCCTTCTCGGCTTCACACTGACTGACGGTTTGGATCCAGCTGCCTTAAAGACAGCAATTACAGTTAAGGATAAAGAGGGTGCTGCAGTCCCGATTACTGCGGTAACCCTTACAAGCAAAACTTCAATCGAAGTGGATACAGAAGCTTTTGATTTGGAAAAAGTTCCGCTTAGCGTTACTTATTCAGGTAAAACAGTCTCCGCCGCAAGTGGCTGGAGAATGCTTGATGAAATGTACAATTATACAGGAGACGATCTTGGAGCTACGTATAATGCTGACAAAACAGCCACATTGAAATTATGGGCACCTAAAGCAAGCGGAGTCGTTGTAAATCTTTACGATAAGAATGACTCTAACGTGCAAGTGGGTAGTGTTGCTTTAACACTCGGCGAGCAAGGGGTTTGGTCAGTCCAGCTGAAGCCAGCTGATTTGATAGGCACAGCGGCAACAGATGTAAGGGGCTTCTTTTATCAATACGAAGTAACGAATGACGGTGTAACCCATAAGGTCCTTGATCCTTATGCTAAATCAATGGCGGTATTCACTGTTGATACCACAGGTGCTGCTGGTGCCGGCGGGGATACAGTGGGCAAAGCGGCTATCGTTGATTTAAGCCAGACGAACCCTGATACCTTTGGGTATGCTGATATAAAAGGCTACGAAAAACGTGAGGACGCCATCATCTACGAAGTCCACGTGAGAGATTTTACATCAGATGTATCGATCGAGGATAGTCTGAGTGGGGAAAGATGGGGTTCTTATAGCGCTTTTGAAAAGAAACTTGATTATATTAAATCTCTTGGTGTAACGCATGTTCAGTTGCTTCCTGTGATGGCTTGGTATTACGGGGATGAGACGAAGATGGGGACTAGAGAGCCAGAGTATTCCGCAAAAAACAATGAATACAACTGGGGGTATGATCCTCACAGCTATTTCTCTCCGGACGGGGCTTATTCACAGAATCCTGCCGATCCAGAAGAGCGGATTAAAGAATTAAAAGGTTTGATTGATGCCGTGCATGAAGCTGGAATGGGTGTCGTTCTGGACGTAGTGTATACTCACATGGCTAAAAAAGAATTTTTAAACGACATCGTACCTAATTATTATGCCTTCCAAGATGCAAACGGCAACTTTATCGGGGGGTTCGGCAACAATTTAGCCACCAACCATAAAATGGCTGAGAAGCTGATGGTTGATTCGGTAAAATACTGGTTTGAAGAGTATAAGATTGATGGAATGCGCTGGGATATGATGGGCGATGCGACAGCTGATGCTGTTCAGCATGCTTATGATGCCGCGGCAGCAGTGAATCCGAAGGCACTCTTTATTGGTGAAGGCTGGAGAACATTCGGCGGCGCTGCGGCTGATCCTTCTCTCGCTGGGCAAGGTGCAGATCAGGATTGGATGGACAAAACGGATAGTGTCGGTGTTTTCTCCGATGAATTCCGTAATGAATTGAAGTCTGGTTATGGTTCCGAAGGTCAGCCTAGATTTATTACCGGTGGAGCACGTCCGATCGCTACAATCCTGGACAATATTAAAGCTCAACCTTCGAATACACCAGCAGATGATCCGGGTGATATCGTCCCATACATCGAAGCTCATGATAATCTGACACTTCATGATGTCATAGCACAATCGATCAAGAAGGATCCGGATATTGCTGAGAATGAGCTTGAAATTCAGCAGCGGATCAGATTAGGAAATATGCTCGTATTAACTTCTCAAGGTACAGCCTTTATCCATGCCGGTCAGGAATATGGGCGGACTAAGCAGTGGAAGGGCACAACGGATCCTGAGGATAAATTCACAGAGATGTTCGACAATAACAACCAATCGTTTGGCTATTTCATTCATGATTCTTACGATTCATCGGATGCAGTTAACATGTTTGATTGGACCAAAGCAACGGATGAATCTAAGTTCCCGGTACAGAACACGACAAGAAAATATACGTCGGGTCTGATGGAGCTGAGAAAATCAACGGATGCCTTCCGATTGGGCGATAAGGATTTGGTTGACTCTAACATTAACCTGATCCCTGCTCCAGAAATGAAGGATAACGATCTTGTCATCGGTTATTCCAACAAAGCAACAGATGGTACTGGCATCTATTATGTCTTCATGAATGGTGACAGCACAACTAGAAAGCTGACCTTATCTGAGGATTTGACGGGTGGTCAAGTGCTTGTGGACAACGATGAAGCTGGTGTTACAGCGATACCGGCTGCGCAGCAGACAGGTTTTATTTTGACAGCAAATTCAATTACATTAGAGCCTTTGACGGCTGTGATTATTCAAAAGGAAGCTGCACCAGTTACGCTTACCTCTTTGGAAACAGATAGTGCAAGCTACACGCTGGCAGCAGGCAATACGCATCAAACCGCTGTTTTTGCGAAATATGATGACAATAGCAGAAGTAATGTTACTAAGAAGGCTACTTACCTTTCCAATAAACCTGAAGTGGCTACAGTAACTGATAAAGGTCTAGTCAAAGCGGTTGGGCTAGGAACGGCAACCCTTACTATCTCTTATGAGGGTGTTTCCACAACCGTCACCGTTAAAGTTACTGACAAACGATATGTTCAATTCACTTATACCCGTAGCGATAAGGACTATAAGGATTGGAATATCTGGGTTTGGAACACTGGAGCTAAAAATGACCAGATTGATTTCACAACCTTTAAGAATGGCACAGCGAGCGTTCTGATTGAGGTTGCGGAGAATGCAACAAGCGTTGGATTTGTCCTGCGCAAAGGTACGGATTGGAACACGGGAAAACAAGACTATCCGGACGATCGTGTCATACCGTTGACCCCTGGTGAACCGTTCACTAAGGTGTATGTAACCAGTATGGTTAAAGAGCTTGATATCAAACCAAGTATTAGCGGCCCTATTTTAAAAGATGGAACGATTACTTTCAGATACCGCGACGACGCTTTGTTCCGTAATGGAAATATGGACGCAATAACAGCTGCTAAAGTAAAAGTGAACGGCACTTCGTATCCAATGATCTATGATCCGGCTAACGAGTGGTTCACTTATACACTGGCTGATTTAAAAGAAGGTATGTATAAATATACTTTCTTGATTACTAAAGACGGCGTCACTACCGAAATTACAGATCCAAAGAATACGGTGAATGATGAATCTGTTATTGATTATCATCAACCTGTCGTTACGATTACGGCATCCGTAAGTCCAGAGGCAGTCACATCCAATCAGAATGCTGTTGTAAGCATCAACGCTTCCTCTTCGGAAGAAGTAACTTACTCTGAAGCATATATGGATTTAACCAATCTTGGAGGACCTAGCAAAGTTAAGCTGGATACGGAACTCTTGAAACAAACGGTTGCTGTGAAAGACACGGTGTCAGCGGGCATCAAGGATATTCCGATTACGCTCGTAGACCAATACGGCAATGCACATAAGGAAAAGGCTACACTTGAGGTAAAAGCAAGAACCTATACAGGGGATAAGCTGGATTTTGATTGGGATGAGGCCCGGATTTATTTCGCGCTTACAGACCGGTTTAAAGACGGTGACCCAACGAATAATGAGAATGTAAATAAAGATCATCTGGAAGCTTATCATGGTGGAGATTTCCGGGGGATGATCGACAATCTCGATTATTTGCAAGAGCTAGGAATTAACACGTTATGGATCACGCCAATCGTAGATAATATTGATTTTAACAAAGGCGTTGACTTTGGCAGCGAACAATATGGATACCATGGGTATTGGGCAAAAGATTTTACCAAGCTCGACGAGCATCTTGGCGATATGGCAACCTTCAAGGAGCTAATCGAAAAGGCGCATGACAAAGGGATCAAGATCATGGTTGACGTTGTACTCAATCATACGGGTTACGGTCTGAAAGCTGAGGATACCTATCCGACAATTACAGCTGAGGATAAAGCACGTTTCGAAGGGATGCTGCGCACGGATGGTGTATCCGCAGATACAGATCCAATTAAGGGTGAGCTTGCTTTCCTGCCAGATTTCAAGACGGAAGATCCAGCCGTTCGTGAAAAAATTATCGCTTGGCAAACAGGCTGGTTAGACAACGCACGTACGGAACGTGGAGACACGATTGATTATTTCCGTGTGGATACAGTCAAGCACGTGGACGATACGACTTGGAAAGCCTTTAAAAATGCACTGACAGCGATTGATCCAAACTTCAAAATGACCGGCGAATACTTCGGTGGAACCATTGATAACAATGGTGGAATGCTCGAAACTAGCCAGATGGATGGTCTGCTTGATTTTGGATTTAAAGATGCAGCCAGAGATTTTGCAAATGGTAAGGTAAACAGTGTGGATGCTTATCTGCAGGAACGTGAATTAAAGATCGATAATACGAAGATGATGGCTCAATTCCTGAGCAGTCACGATGAGAATGGTTTCTTGTCTGATTATGTGGGAGGCGATAAAGGCAAGCTGAAGATTGCTGCAGCTCTGCAAATTACCGCCAAAGGACAGCCGGTAATATACTACGGAGAAGAACTGGGGAATTCCGGAAGCAATGCTGGAAATATGTCTGAAGGTCAATTCAGTGAGAACCGTAAGGATATGCCTTGGGATCAATTGACGGCAGAGAAGCCACTACATGACCATTATCAAAAGCTGTTGAATATCCGTGCGAAGTACTCCAAAGTGTATTCCAAAGGTGCGCGCACGAAGCTCGCAGGTTCAGATGATTCAGGTTATTTAGCTTTCAACAAATCTTATGAAGATGAGAACGTAGTGACGGTAATCAATACTAAAACTAGTGAGAATTCTGTAACGATTCCAGTACCGTTTGCTGCCAATTCATCGGTAACCGATGAATACAGCGGTAAAACATACATGGTTTCCGAAGATCAAAAGGTAAATATTGATCTGCCAGGCATAGATGATGGAGGCACGGTTATTTTGGCGGAAGTATCGGATGTTATACCGACACCAACGCCGACACCAACACCAACGCCGACGCCGACACCGACACCAACGCCAACGCCGACACCAGAAGTAACACCGTCGCCTGAGGTGACACCAACGCCAGAAGCCACAGCGGCACCAACCTCTGGAGTTGTTGTTAACCCTAGCCCTACACCGCCAGCGGATACTCAGGTTGTGAATGAGGATAGCTTGAAGAATGGTAAAGACGGCAAGGTGCAAATTGATGTTGTTGCCGGTAAGACAGCGGTACGCTTACCTTTACAAGCTGCACAAATACTAGGAACTAATGATCTTGTGTTTAAAATGGGAGATCTGTTAGTTACTATCCCTAGCCAGCTTTTAAGTACAATGCCAAGTTTAGCTTCAAGTATTGATGGGGTAGGTGCCCAAATCTTGCTTGAACTGAACCCACTGGCGCAGTCTGCTGCGAAAGCCATAGTAGACGGTTTAAACAAAGACAGTGCTCATGTTAGCTCTCTTTCCGATGTATTTGAATTCAGACTTAGCGTGCTGATGAAAGACGGTACTCGGATTGTAATTAAGCAGTTCGATGAGCCGATTACGATCTCATTCAAGATTAAAGGGCAATTCAACAAGGACTTAATCGGAATCTATTATTTAAGTGATAATGGCGGGTTAGAGTACGTGGGAGGACAGCTGAATGGAGAGGTGATCACGGCACAAGTCACACATTTCAGTAAGTATGCTGTGCTTGAAATCGATAAGTCGTTCAAAGATGTTCCTGCAACCTATTGGGCATTTAAGGCGATTCAATCACTTGCCGCCAAACAAATTGTGTCAGGGGTCACTACCTCTGAGTTTGATCCGAAAAGTAATGTTAGCCGTGCGGAATTTACAGCACTACTAGTACGTGCACTTGGCTTAAAAGCGGAAGGGCAGGTCCTGTTTACTGACATCAGGTCAGATGCATGGTATGCCTCATATGTAGCCACAGCTACTAAGCTGGGTATTGTTAGTGGACGGAGTAATAATATTTTTGCGCCAAATGCATCAATTACCCGTGAGGAAATGGCTGTTATGGCGATCCGCGCACTTGAAATGAAGTCTGGTAAGAAGCTTGAACCTTTAGCAGCCTCTACGGCATTTACTGACGCTTCAAGTATTAGCAAGTGGGCGGAAGCCTATGTGAAGACTGCAGCAGACTTAGGACTCCTGCAAGGCCGAGAGAACAATCGATTCGCTCCAAAAGCATGGATGACCCGCGCAGAAAGCGCACAGGTTATTTATACGCTGCTGAGTAAGTAGGCTAAACTAAGGTGTGCTGAATTCTGGCACCCCTTAGTTTGAGCAGCGGTTAGCATTTTAGTATGCTCCAAAAGAAAACAGGGTATCCCGAAGCGATTATCGCTTGCGAGATACCCTGTTTTGTTATGCTGTATGGCTGGGCAGTGGGAAGAAAAGAAATCTTTTAGATGATTGCCTTTAGGATAGCGAATCCATAGGCTGGCATTTTCACGATCAGCTTGCTGCGTTCTGTGCGCATTGTTTCGCCTGTAAACAAGTTCTCCCAATCCCGCTCGTCTACGTCAATACGGAAGGTCTGAGCGGTCTCTTCACTGTTGATTAGTACCACAATCGTCTGCAGATCCAGCCGGCGCTCATAGGCTAGTTTGCTGCCTTGTTGTCCTGCCTCCAGGAAGGTAAATGTACCTGTGCGGAGAGCAGGGTGGTCGTTGCGTATTTTAGTAAGCTGACGATAGAACTCGAAGAGCTCTCGATCCTGCTTTTCAGGGTTCCACTCCATGCATTTGCGGCAACCAGGGTCACCTTCACCGTCCATGCCGATCTCGTCACCGTAATAGATGCAGGGAGTGCCCATAAAGGTGAATTGGAACAGTGCCGCTAATCGCATCTTGTTTTTGTCTCCAGCAGCCAGCGTAAGCAGTCGTGGAGTATCGTGGCTGTCCAGCAGATTAAAAGCAACTTCACTAGCCTGCAGCGGGTAGCGTGATAACTGTTTACCAATGGAATTGGCGAATCCTTCAGCATCAAGAGTGCCATTCACAAAGAAGTCAAGGACGGCGTCAGTGAAAGGATAGTTCATAACGGCATCAAATTTATCGCCTTCCAGCCAAGGTGCAGATTCATGCCAGATTTCCCCCAATATGTAAGCCTCAGGATTAGCACGTTTAACCACCTTGCGGAATTCCCGCCAGAAATCATGATCCACTTCATTGGCAACGTCCAGACGCCAGCCATCGATCCCGACTTCTTTGATCCAGTATTCTGCGACTTTCAGTAAGTATTGTTTAACTTCAGGGTGTTCTGTGTTTAGCTTTGGCATTAGCGGTTCAAAAGCAAAGGTGTCATAAGTAGGGACACCGTTTTCAATCTGAAGCGGAAACTTGCGAATATGGAACCAATCTTTAAAGGCGGAAGCCTCTCCTTTTTCTTGAACATCTACAAAAGGAGCAAAGGTTTTGCCAGAATGATTGAATACGGCATCTAGCAGGACACGAATCCCACGTTTATGGCAGCTATCGACGAGCTTTTTTAAAGTCTCAATATCTCC
Source organism: Paenibacillus sp. FSL H3-0310 (assembly GCF_038002785.1). Classification (NCBI taxonomy): domain Bacteria; kingdom Bacillati; phylum Bacillota; class Bacilli; order Caryophanales; family Paenibacillaceae; genus Paenibacillus; species Paenibacillus sp. FSL H3-0310. The sequence continues at coordinate 4,292,532 of NZ_JBBODC010000001.1, read as the reverse complement.
AAAATGCGGATCGACTTTCATATAGTCTTCTGTATCGTATTTGTGATTAGTAGTTGCATCAAAGATAGGTGTGAAATAAATAGCAGTGATCCCAAGCTCGTTAAGATGATCTAAATGATCAATAACCCCTTGCAGGTCGCCGCCAAAAAAATTGGTTGGTGTTGGTTCGGAGCCCCATGGCTGAACATTTTCCGGATCAAGGCTCGGGTCACCATTTGCAAAGCGTTCTGGGAAGATCTGATAAAAAACAGCGTCCTTTACCCAGGCAGGCGGAGCGAATACGTCAACGCGGTTAATGAAAGGGAATTCGAACAGCTTGTTTGGGTTTTCCGGCCGCACCGTTTGAAAGTCACTTTCGGTCATCCAAATTCGTTCGTTATCTTTTTGAAGTAAGAAACCGTATTTCAAGCGGCGGTAGAGAGGTACTGAAGCACATTCCCAATAGTCAAACATAGCATCGGAGGTGAAGAGGGTCATGGGAATTAGCTCTTTTGTGGTATCCCAAGCATATTTATCTCCAGCAAAGGCGAATACTTCGGTTAAATCCCCTTTTTTAGCGCGTAGACGCAGGTGAATCGTACTTTCATTATAGGCATAAGACCAATTTAACCGCGGACGATGATACACTGCTTCCAGTAACATGATAAATCCTCCTAAAGTTTTGTTAGCGCTACTTCCTCGGATACTTCGGCAAAACCGCATCGAAAGCATAGGCTAAGTTTTGTTAGCGCTACTTTCTCGAAAGCATAAACTATTCCCGGACGATACTCCACAGAGCGCGTGGAATGTAGAATGTCGCTATTGTTATTGGTTGCACAGTTTTTTATGCAACATGCACTAAATCAGTAGCAGAGTAGCACATAACAAAGAGGCACAACCACCGCGAAGTAGCTTGCCCGAGGTTGTACCTTTGATAAGTAACATTGCCTTTTAATTATATAGAACAGGAGGCAGACAAGGGATGTTGTGCTTCATGCTGGACAGCCTCTTAACGTTTTGGATTATAGCATGGAATAAAAGGGCTTTCAATACTCTTGTTCAAACCATTGCACTAAATTTCACTAAAGTAAACGAGCATTGTGTAGGGCAATTTATGAGAAATCTCTTGAAATAGAGAAAATGTGGCATATTAGGGGCAAATAAAATAGATATTCCAATAATAAACACATGAATTATCGACTAATTAAAAGATATCATGTGAAAAATGGAGATATATGCCTATAATGTATATCAAATAATGGAAAATGACCCAATACAGTATATGCAAACGTTTTTAAAAACAATCGTTACTGTTGTATGATGTACTCATGAATGAAGCGCTTTCTTACCTGTGAAATGCAGATACAGAAGGAGCAAGCTAAAAGAAGAACTTTTTTTTTAGCCTTTCTGAAATCGTTTGCGCAGATTGCAGCACTACTATTTTCCATCTTACGTTTTTAAAAATTGGGAGGGGTTAAAGTAATGAAATTGAAAAAAATGATGGTTATCACCGCAGCTTTCTCAATGGCTCTGTCCGTTACAGCATGCGGTTCGAACAACAACAGTACGAATAACGGGGGCAACAACGCAGCAAAAGCAACTAATAATGCTACTACAGAGACTGCAGCGCCAGAGAGCACAGATGCAGCAGCAACAAATGAAATTGTACCTGAAGATGGCGCAACTCTAGTTGTATGGGAAAGTAAAGAAGAAAGACCTTTTGCAGATGAGATTGCTAAACAGTTCACAGCAAAATATAACGTTCCAGTCAAGGTTGAAGAATTGGCACCACCAGATCAAGTAACTAAACTTACTCAAGATGGTCCTTCAGGATTAGCGGCAGACGTTATTCTTATCCCTCACGATAACTTAGGTAAAGCGGCAAGCGCGAGCTTGGTTCTTCCTAACGATGTCTTCGGTGAAGAAACAAAAGCTAACAATACTGAAGCTTCGATTATCGGATCTTCGTACGAAGGCGAATTGTATGGTTACCCAAGAGCAGCAGAAACTTATGCATTGTTCTACAATAAATCGCTTGTTAAAGAAGCACCTAAATCATTTGATGATGTTCTTGCATTCAGCAAAACATTCACGGATAAATCGAAAAATAGATATGGGATTATGTGGGAAGTAGGAAACTTGTACTTCAACTACATGTTTATCGCTTCCGATGGCGGATACCTCTTCGGTAAGGATGGTACGGATAAAGATGATATCGGTCTTGCTAACGATGGTGCAATTGCAGGACTTAAAGAATTTGTGAAACTGAAGGAAGCATTGCCAATTAAGAGTGGTGATATCAACAGTGATATCAAACGCAGCTTGTTCAACTCTGGTGATGTAGCTATGGATATCACAGGTCCATGGGAGCTTGGAGGATACAAAGAAGCTCTTGGTGACAACCTTGGTATTGCTCCAATCCCTACAGTGAATGGCAAAACAGCAATTACATTCTCTGGTATTAAAATTTTCGCAGTTAACTCGTTTACTCAATATCCGAATGCTGCTAAATTGTATGCGAATTTTGCTTCAAGCAAAGACGCTCAGCTGTTACTGAACAAAACGATTGGTTCGGTTCCTACAAACAACGAGGCGCTTCTTGATCCACAGATCTCTAGCGATCCATATGTCTCTGTTTTTGCAGAACAAGCTAAGAACTCCCAACCGATGCCTTCTATTCCTGAAATGGGTAACGTATGGAGCCCAGTAAATGCTGCCCTTCCAGAAATTTGGGATAAAAATGGGGATCCAAAAGCAGCAATGGACAAAGCTGTACAACAAATCAAAGATTTGAATAACAGTGCATCCCAATAAGGATCATAATTCACTGTCTTAACAGCATACAGTGAATCAAGCTGCCCGCCGCATGTTTAGCGGCTGGCAGCTTCTTATTTTCACTCGGAGAGGAGAACGGAAGCGAAATGCAACGACATCGCACGAGGGCCGCAATACTGTCGACGATTTTTATGGGATTGGGACAAATATATAACCGCCAATTCGTTAAAGGAATATTATATTTAGCCGTAGAAGCTGTAGCCGTTTTTTATTTTATTGAGAACCTTGCCAACTCTTTATGGGGCATCGTAACACTAGGAGAGAATCCGAGTCGTCTGGTTAAAGTGAAGGGGATCGCCAAGATGGTTACCGGTGATCACTCGATTTATATCATGATCCAAAGCTTGATCACCATCCTTATTCTTATTCTATTGATTATCGCCTGGTATTTGAATATCAGAGATGCTTACAAGATTGGAGAAAAACGTGATAACGGTCTTCAGGCAAACACTTTTAAACAAAGTGTTCGTTATATCCTGGATTACAAGTTTGCTCAAGCGTTTCTAGTCTTGCCGGGCATTGGTGTTCTATTCTTTACGATTATGCCAATTATCTTCATGATCCTGTTGGCCTTTACGAACTATTCCGCACCTGATCATCTTCCACCCGCCAAATTGGTGGACTGGGTTGGATTTCAGACCTTTCGTAATTTATTGGTCCTTAAAACATGGAGCCACACTTTTTATGGTGTATTAACATGGACAATTATATGGGCAGTTCTTTCAACCATTACTACATACTTCGGAGGACTGTTGGTCGCTTTGCTGGTGAGTCAGAAGGGCATTCGCTTCAAAGGAATGTGGAGGGTAATTCTGATTGTGCCTTACGCGGTGCCACAGTTAATCTCGCTTCTGCTCATGCGCAACTTATTTAACGGTCAATTCGGGCCTATCAATCAATACATGGGGTATTTTGGATTGGATGGATTACCGTGGCTGACTGACCCATTCTGGGCTAAGGTTACCGTAATTATCGTTAATATGTGGGTAGGTATTCCTGTTTCTATGCTGCTTATCATGGGCGTTCTGACTACTATCCCACGGGATATGTATGAAGCTGCTGAGGTGGATGGAGCCTCGGGTTATCAGAAGTTCCGTATCGTAACGTTGCCGATGGTATTGTTCTCTACAGCACCAACCTTGATCACGCAGTTTGCAGGTAACATCAACAACTTTAACGCGATCTTCCTATTAACTGGTGGTAGTCCGGTAAATGGTGACTATCAATATGCCGGTTCTACGGACTTGCTAGTAACCTGGTTATACAAATTAACGCTAGATCAGAATAAAAACAACATGGCTTCGGCAATAGGGATTATTATCTTTATCATTGTCGCTTCATTCTCCCTGTACAATTACCGCCGGACAAAGTCATTTAAAGAGGAGGATATGATCCAATGAGCAGAAAAGTCGCGAACATTATTCGCTTAGCAGGTAGTTATATTATCTTGATTGCTTTGTCGATAGCTGCACTCTATCCTGCCCTTTGGATTCTTTTAGCTTCTTTCCGACCTGGTAAATCATTGTACAGCAAAACGTTTATTCCCGAGCAATTCACTTTATCACATTACAGAGAATTGTTCACATCACCCAGCTATATGTTTGGGACTTGGTATGCCAATACCTTGAAAATAGCTGTGTTCTCGATGCTTATCGGGGTAGTTCTTACTTTGTTAACCAGTTATGCCGTATCCAGATTCCGGTTTAAAGCGCGTAAAACAGCGTTATCCACCGTATTGATTCTTGGTATGTTCCCTGGTTTTATGAGTATGATCGCTATTTATATGCTGCTTAAAGAGTTTAATTTGCTGGATACACATATTGCGTTAATTATCGTTTATGCGGCTGGGGCGCCGCTGGGGGGAACCTTTATCGCCAAAGGGTTCCTCGATACGATTCCTCGTTCCTTGGATGAGGCCGCTCGTATTGACGGGGCGAGCAATTTCGGAATATTTATGCGAATCATCTTACCTTTGTCACGTCCTATGATCACATATATGGCGCTGACTCAATTTGTTGGACCATGGGTGGACTTCATTTTTGCGAGACTCATTCTGCGGACTAAGGAGAACTGGACAGTCGCAGTGGGGATGTGGGATATGGTTAACACCAATCAAAACACTAACTTTACCTTGTTCTCTGCGGGTGCGGTTTTGATCTCCATTCCAATTATGATTTTGTTTGTATTCTTGCAACGTCTGCTAGTAGATGGCTTGACAGCAGGAGCTAGTAAGGGGTAAACCCATTCGCTCGCTTCATGCTAATAAATGATCAGGGTACAGCCTTTATACAGAAATGGAGGGCTGTACCCTTATTTCGTCATGGGGAGTGAACTTAATGAAAAAGTCCTGGACTCTATATTTTAAATCTGTTGGAGTTAAACTGTTCGTTATTTTATTTAGTTCTATAGTTCTCTTATCCTCCGTGCTAGGATTGACTTCCTATTTTGCCGCTAAAAATATCATTACGAATGAGGTTGCTGCAGCCTCCACACAATCTGTAGTTCAGGCAGCGGACAAGCTGGATTTTGTGCTGTCAGAGTATGAGGCACTATCAAGGCAGTTTGCACTCGACTCTGTGTTAAAGGGTGATTTAGAAAAAATAAATAGTGGCGAGCTTACAACTGTGGCCAAAGCGGGGGCTGAAGATCGGATTCGCAGAAAGCTGGACTTGGTAAAAGGGTCTGATGAGCGGATGTATGGCGTCAGGCTGGTATCCAAGAGCTTGGTAGACTCAGAATCTTATAAGTCTGCTGGTATAAGTGGGATTCGTAGTGATGAAGGCATTTCCGCAAGATTAGAGCAAATTGCCGCAGCTAAAGGAGAGCCAGTCTGGTTTCCCGTTCGTGAGAAAGGCTTTTTTGATGCTTATACTGAGCCATCCTTAACTATGGGGAGATTGCTGCGTAATCTTTTACATCCCGAAGCGGAGTATTACATGCTAATCGAAGTGAAAGGGAAGGCCATGACTGAAATGCTGTCTAACCTTCAGATTGGGATGACCGGTGAAATTCGTATCTTGAGTGCGGATGGCAGCATTGTGTATGGTGCGGATCATGCCAAGCTGGGTCAACCCTCTTACATAAAAGTTTCAGAAGAACAAGGGAAAGAGCAAAATCATTCATTTACAGCGGAGGATGAGAACGGAAGTTCTCAGCTTGTTGTATACCAGCCCCTGGCGACTGCCAAGTGGATGCTTATGGGGTATGCTCCTGTCAGTGATTTTACTAAGTCTGCGGACAAGCTTTTATATATCACATTTTCTGTGGTGCTGGCGGCAGCCTTAATAGCACTACTAATTGGTTATATTCTTGTTCGATTGGTAGGGCGCCCGCTGGGTAAGCTGGCAATCTTGATGGAGGAAGGAGAGCGTGGGAACCTACAGGTACGAACCAATTTCAAGGGCAAAGATGAGATTGGCCGCTTGGGTCAAAGCTTCAACAAAATGATGGAGCAGATCTCCTTACTTGCAAGGCAGAGCGGGAATTCGGCAGATGAGGTCCTCCTTACTTCGGAACAATTAGTACAAGCATCAAGTACAATCTCCCTCCATGCCAGAGAGGTTGCGACCGCTACCGGTGAGATTGCAGCGGGGTCAGCCAGCCTCGCTGTTGAAGCCGAACGCAGTTATCACAATGTTGAGATTATCGGCAACAAAATGAGTGAAGTGACGGAAATAAATACAGTGATGGACCATTCAGCAGAACGGGTCATTGAGGTTAGCAATCAAGGTACAGAGCTGATGAAGCTGCTGGTAGAGCAGAGTGAGTCTACGGTAGAGGTGATCAATCGAATTCAAGATAATTCTACTAAGCTCAGAGAAAGCACTCATTTAATTCGCAGTATACTCAGCCCTATGATTGCTGTGAATAAGCAGACCAATATTTTGGCACTAAATGCTACCATAGAAGCAGTTAGAGCAGGTGCGGCAGGTAGAGGGTTCATAGTGATTGCTGATGAAATCAGGCAGCTCGCTAACCAGTCGAATGAATCGATTCAATCGGTCTCCAAGATCACGGAAGAGATTGGTCTACATATCGAGAACACCGTTAAGGATATCAATGAAGCCGCTCCTAAGTTCCGTGAACAAATCTCTTCTGTAAGAGAGTCGTCAACGATATTCGCGAGTGTCAAAGAGGAAATGGAACATTTCATGAGACATATTAGTGAATCTTCTGCTTCTGTCCTCGAACTGATTGAGTTCCAGCGTCAACTCGGTGAATCCATGGCCAGCGTAAGCTCCATCGTCCAGCAAACCACTGCTTCGACGGAGGAGGTAGCTTCTATGTCATCTCAGCAATTCACGGTTAGTGAGGAATTGGTTGCCCTATCGGAAAAGCTGGAGGGCTTGGCAGCCGATCTTAAGCACTCTTTGGTTTCTTTTCAAGTATGACAATATTATTCTAATAGAGACGGGCAATTTTCCAATATAATGGAGAGTTGCTCGTTTTTGTTGATTTGATTGCTATCGGACGTTATCTTGTCTTCGAAGTGGCTAAAGGGATACACTTGTATTAAGTAATAAATGAAGAAAGTAGTGATCCATTGACGAACTTAAGTCTGAGTCCTAGCGGGAGTCTTTTTCAGCAGGTTTTAATCGAGGGAGATTATAGTCCTCATTTTTTTGCTTACTATTATAAACAGTGGAATAACTACAATATGTCTTACCATCAGCATAATTCAACGGAAATCATGTATTTGATCTCAGGAAGTTGTATCGTGGATGTCCGTCCAAGCTCAGGAGGAGAAGAGAGAGTTCGGCTGAAGCGGGGAGAATTGATCATCCTAGACGCGAATGTTCCGCATAGGCTGATTGTTGAAGAGGGAGCACCATGTCGGATGCTAAATGTGGAATTTGGCTTCATGGAATATAGAGGGGTTGCACCCTCTGTCGGCAAGCTAGCCCGTGAAGAAGCGGCGCTCGCAGAAATGCTGCAGCTTCCTTTTTCCAGTTTAGTAATGCCTGATCCGGAGGAAATCTATCATGTTCTAAAAGGACTTGTGTTAGAGCTTGATCAGAGCGGTGGGAAGGGGGGAAGTATGGTTGATTTATTATTTTGTGAGCTTCTGTTGCGATTATCCAGACTTCGGCAAGAGCAGCTTCATACCAGCCAACAGCCCTCGCAGCTTTATGTGCGCCGGAGCATCGAATTCCTGCATCAGAACTATGACCAGAACATTCAGGTTAAGGACATCGCTGCCGCAGTTAATCTGCATCCCGGATATTTGCATCGAATTTTTAAGAGCCATACGGGTCGGACACTCAGCGATTACTTAAATATGCTGCGAATGGAGAAAGCGAAGATGTTGCTTGGGCAGAGCGACATCCCTATTGCTGAAATTGCAGATTACGTAGGAATTAGCAGCAGGCAATATTTTCACCTTCTTTTTAAAAAATACGCCGATTGCACGCCTGTAGAATTCCGCAATTCCATTGAGCGTCACGCCTGGAGTTATGAAGAGCATGATTTTCAGTAGATAGGTTAGGATTTTTGACACCTTCTTTCAAAAGAGGTCATGATATTGGTTACGCTTTCCTTAGGTCCCTTGCTACAATGGACAGGAACAACCAATTCATTACCGGAGGATGATAACCATGTCATTTAAAGTGTCTTTTATAGGGGCAGGCAGCATTGGATTTACCCGTGGATTGTTGCGGGACTTACTAACTGTACCGGAATTTAAAAATATCGAAGTCTCATTTATGGATATTAACAGCCACAATCTGGAGATGGTCACGGAGCTATGCCAGCGTGATATTAAGGAGAATGGTTTAAATATACAAATTCAGGCGACAACGGATCGCAGAGATGCACTGAAGGATGCTAAGTACGTATTTTGTACTATTCGGATGGGTGGGCTTGAAGCCTTTGCTACGGATGTGGACATTCCCTTAAAATACGGAGTCGATCAGTGTGTGGGAGATACTCTGTGTGCGGGTGGCATCATGTACGGGCAACGCGGAATTGCGGAGATGCTGAATATTTGCCGTGATATCAGGGAGATGGCAGCACCGGATGTGCTTTTGCTTAACTATTCGAATCCGATGGCTATGCTGACCTGGGCCTGCAATAAATATGGTGGTGTTCGGATCATCGGTCTATGTCATGGTGTACAGCATGGGCACCAGCAAATTGCAGATGTGTATGGTCTTAAGAAATCCGAAGTTGATATTATCTGTGCGGGCATCAATCACCAGACCTGGTATATTTCAGCAAGTCATGAGGGGAAGGATCTGACCGAAGGTCTTTTAGAGGCTTTTGAGAAACATCCGGAATTCAGCCGTACGGAAAAAGTGCGCATCGATATGCTTCGTCGCTTTGGCTACTATAGTACAGAATCCAATGGACACTTAAGTGAGTACGTGCCATGGTACCGTAAACGCAGTGATGAAATTATGGGTTGGATCGATCTGGGGAGCTGGATTAACGGAGAAACTGGTGGTTATCTGCGTGTCTGCACGGAAGGTCGAAATTGGTTCGAGACCGATTTTCCAAACTGGATGAAAGACCCGGCACTGGAGTATACGAAGGAGAATCGCGGGGAAGAGCACGGCTCTTATATTATAGAAGGGTTGGAAACGGGACGAGTGTACCGGGGGCACTTTAATACAGTGAACAATGGCGTAATCTCTAATTTACCAGAGGACGCCATTATCGAAGCACCGGGATATGTAGACCGGAACGGGATCTCCATGCCATTGGTAGGTGAATTGCCGCTTGGGCCTGCCGCCGTATGTAACGTGAGCATTTCAGTGCAACGTCTGGCGGTTGAAGCAGCTGTACACGGCGATGATAAGCTGTTACGTCAGGCATTTATGATGGACCCACTCGTTGGTGCCGTATGTAATCCAAAAGAAATCTGGCAGATGGTCGATGAGATGCTCGTCGCAGGGGAACAGTGGCTGCCTCAATACAGCGAAGCTATTGCTAAAGCCAAGGAACGTTTGGCTTCAGGAGAGCTTATCCCAACGAACGCTAACAACGAAGGCGCTGCTCGCCTGAAGGTGAAGTCGGTGGATGAGATGATGCAGGACCGGGAAGCAGCGAACAAAAATGCTGGTGAGTCTGATAAAGGCAAGGATAGAGAGAAGGTTCATTAGGCTGTAGCGTGAAAGCTGTTTAACTATAAATAACCTCCACATTCCAGAGTTTGGGATTGGAGGTTTTTTTAGGATGGAAGTCTAAGAGGGGAAAAACAAAACAGCAGTCATAGCTTACGAAAACAAGCTGACATGGGTGGGGAGTACAAGTTTATCGGTACCGATCCAAATTGTGAAATTAGGTTTATAGTAGGAGTTATTATGTAACTGAAAAAAGAAAGTTAGTTTAATTTCACTGGCTTATTTTTTTATCTATACCGTAGCGCCGAGGGCTACAGTAATCCCAAAGTTGCCCTACATACTATTCTGACGCATTCCTCGATACTTACGGACTCAGATGAGCAATTTGCCCACCCCCGATACTTGCGGACCCAGATGACGCTATTCGCCCATCCCCCGATACTTGCGGACCCAGATGACGCTATTCGCCCATCCCCCGATACTTGCGGACCTAGATGACGCTATTTAGCAATTTATCGCCTTTGGAGCGTATTATCGGACCCCAGTGCAGCTATTGCTCAGAATGAGGCTCGTTTTTGGTGTTTTTCATGCCTATAGCGGCTATGGGGTCCGATAGCAAGCCAAATATGCGATAAAGCTACGTATAAGGTCATCTGTGTCCGAAAGCGCCGATCCCCCAGTTGCCCTACATACTATTCTGACGCATCCCCGATACTTACGGACCCAGATGATGCTATTCGCCCATCCCTCGATCTTACGGACCCAGATGACCCTATTTGCAAATTTATCGCCATTGGAGCATATTATCGGACTCCAGTGCAGCTATTGCTCAGAATGAGGCACGTTTTTGGTGTTTTTCATGCCTATAGCGGCTATGGGGTCCGATAGCAAGTCAAATATGCGATAAAGCTACGTATAAGGTCATCTGTGTCCGAAAGCGCCGAACCCCCAGTAATCCCAAAGTTGCCCTAGATACTATACTGAACGCATCCCCTGTTCTTACGGACCCAGATGACGCTACTCGTCCATCCCTCGATCTTACGGACCCAGATGACGCACTTTGTCCATTCCCTGATCTTACGGATCCAGATGACGCTATTCGTCCATCCCTCGATCTTATGGACCCAGATGACGCTATTCGTCCCTCCCCCGATACTTGCGAACTTAGATGACGCAATTTACGAAGTTTGTTGTTTTGTTCAAGAAGGAGCAACGCCAAAAACGCGGATGTCCCATCAGCCATTTTTGGCTTTTGGGATACCCGCGTTTTGGAGTGGGGGATTAAGAATTAACCGTACCCTTTGGACTAAAGAAGGTCTTCAGCGCCTGATACACTTCTTTTTTGTCTTTAATGACGTAATGCATGAATTGTTCATGTTTCAGATGGCGATAAGCTGACATCAAGGTACTGCTTCGATTGTATTGGTTCACCTCACCGTAGCCGAACATATTGCTTCGTTTCAGCAGTTCTCCGATCAGTTTCACGCAACGTTCGTTGTCGGAGGTGAGATTATCACCATCGGAGAAGTGAAATGGATAAATATTGTACTGCGCAGGCGGGTAGCGGCTATCGATAATTTCAATCGCTCGTTGATATGCCGAGGAACAAATCGTTCCCCCGCTTTCGCCACGGGTGAAGAAATCATGCTCACTGACTTCCTTAGCCTCCGTATGGTGGGCGAGAAAAACAATCTCTACCTTCTCATACTGGCGGCGCAGAAAACGGGTCATCCAGAAGAAGAAGCTGCGGGCGCAGTATTTTTCAAATGAACCCATCGAACCTGACGTATCCATCATCGCAATAATGACCGCATTGGAATGAGGTGTTCTAATATCATCCCATGTTTTGTAGCGCAGATCATCTGGGCTGATACTGTGAATGCCGGGATTTCCGCTGCTTGCATTGCGTCGAAGATTTTCCAGCAGCGTACGTTTTTTATCGATGTTGGACATCATCCCTTTTTTACGAATATCGTTAAAAATTATGGATTTGACCTCGATCTCTTCTTTATTCTTAGGCTTCAGATGAGGCAATTCCATATCCTGAAACAGAATGTCCTCCAGATCTTCCAGATTGACCTCTGCTTCCACGGTATCTTGGCCCGGCTGATCACCTGCTTTTTCTCCTTTGCCGGGCTGTGCCGATTGTGAATCGCGCCCAAGCACATCGCCGACCTGACTTTCCCCGTCCCCCTGTCCTACATGCTTCTGTTTACGGAAGTTATAAATAATCCGGTATTCATCCAGACTGCGAATCGGAACCTTCACAATCTGCTTACCGCCTGACAAAATAATATTTTCTTCGGTAACGAGGTCAGGCAAATTATCCTTGATGGCTTCTCTGACCTTTTGCTGATGGCGTTCCTGATCCTGATGACCTTTACGATGAAGGGACCAGTCTTCTTTTGAGACTACGAAGGAAAAGGGACCGGATGATTGCGACAGGATGACCACCTCCCATGGAATATGAATGTTGATTGAGGGAATTTTTTGCAAAGTATATATTTGGATCCCCCGCAAAGTACCTGAGTACGCATAGAAAGCAAAGCCTCACTTTGTGGGGATGTTTTGGGGTTGTAACTAAAGTATATTCATGGGGATGAGGGATATGTGATTTCTTATTCACTGATCTCATCTACGGTCAGCACATAGCTGTTAGATTGGCTTTCGCCAGAGTAGTTACGTCCATCCATATTGAAAGAGAATTGAGCATTTACGGATCCCTTAAGGAAACGACCCATTACCTGTTCACTCACCTGGACAAAATAATGAATGTTAACCATAGATGCAGCATTAACTATCCCCAGCGGCAAGGTGCCGGCAAATGAAGATTGTGGATTCGGAACTCCATCAATCACAATGCTGTTGGGATCAAGAAAACATTTTTCCGGGGTTAGCCGATTCAGAGATATTTCCGCAGGCCAATTTCCGCTATTGGTTAGTGAGATCCAGCATTGGACTCGCTCTCCTGCTTCTACGATAGTTGGTTTTGCATGGACTACGAGTGAAATGACAGGTGTGACTACTAGGGTGGTAACTGTATTGGAACGAGAGGTTTGCCGTACGGTCCGTCCGTCTGGAAGCACAAAGGTATACTGAACACTACCATGGTTTTGTACGGCTGCGATTTCATGAATGTTAATGGCTGCAGGTATACTCACTTGAAAAATTACAACTGCTGTAGTTCCGCCTCTTAAAGTACCTAACTGGATGCCTTCCGCTGGTCGTGCACCTTTTTGCAACACTCCATTTAAGAGAACACTATCCCATACGAAAAGAGTACCTGAAGGTATAGCATCTGTTAGGACTGCATTTACAGCCAGATTCCCGTTGTTCGTTACGGTAAGCTCATATCTCAAATTATCGCCCGGAGCTGCTGTAACATGATCCACTTTTTTACTAATGTTGACCCCCGCTTGGACAAGTGAGACAACCGCAGTGTTACTTTCGGTCGTAATTGTATGCTCATCGACTGCATAGGTGACAACCGCGCTGTTGGTTAAGGCCAACGAGGGAGAAAACTCTGTTACTCGGACACGAAAAGTAATATCAACGCTTAGGTCTGTGTCCAGCGAACCGAGTAATATCCCCTGTGCCGGGTCTGATTCTGGGTAATAAATCCCACCTGCAATGACACTCCCCGGTATAAACACCGCCCCGTCCGGAATAGAAATTATTGCGTTGATTTGAGTTAAAAGGCTGTTGCCTTCATTTGTAAGCCGCAAGGTGTAAGTGACTACATCCCCTATAAAAGAAGTCGGAGTACTTGCAGACAAGGAGGTCGAGAGCTGGTAGGAGCGTAAAGAAACCTGTACGGAATTTGAAAATAGATCACCTTTAACGATTCTTCCCTCCGGTGTGGAAAAAGAAAAACGGCCTAGCGCTTTATTTTGCAGCACTAGGGAAGACGGCAGGGAAATGATGACGACTTGAAAGGCGATGCTCACTTGATTCTGCGGTGCAATAGAACCAAGGGGGATGCCTGAAGACGGTGTAGCCCCCGGAAGAGGCACACCGTCTCTGAGCACACTGTTGGAAATAAAGGATACACCTTCTGGAAGAATGTCAAACACCGTCAAAAAAGCATCTGTATTTCCATTATTACTGGCTGTAATGGTATACACCAAAGTGTCGCCTAAAGAGGCGTGGAGTTTATCTGTACTCTTCAGCAATGAAAGCACGGGGCCCACGACCGGGGTGTTAACGGTATTGGAATAGACAATTCCGTCAACACCCGCTGCCGAGTTGAAGAGTACCATGGACTGATTGGTTACGACAGGTTGGGTACGTGAGCCGGGAATCATAACGCTACTACCTGAACCTGGAAGGTAATGGTTGAAGAAGCACCTGCAGCAATTGTACCAATTGCGATTCCCGAAGCCGGACTGCCACTAGGACGTGGGGCTCCATCTACGGTAATGCTTCCCGTTACGAACTGGCTGCCAGCTGGAATAGGGTCAACCATGATGACATTATTAACTGGTGCAATCCCTAAATTGGTGACAACAATCGTATAGGTGATGATATCGCCAACAACCGCATCAATAGAAGTAGTGCTCTTAACCACACTTACGTCAGGTGAAGATACAGGGATAATTAGGACATTTGAGACAGAGGATCCCGTGAGTGAACGTCCATCTGGTGGTGTGAATGTGAAATTTGCTGTAGCTTGATTGACCAATTGCTGCGGTGAAGGCAGGGACGCAATAGTAACCTGTAAGGTAATCGTTACTGTTACTGTACTTCCCGGAGCTACCGACCCAATACTTAAGCCAGTAGCCGGATCTGATCCTGGTTGTGGTACCCCATTCACGAGCACGCTGTTTGGAACAAAGACAGCTCCGTTCGGAATGGTATCGGTAATAACTACATTTGCTATGAGGTTACCAGTATTCGTCACATTTAAGGAGTAAGTAATCGTATCTCCGACAGTTGCGGCGGTTCTGTCCGCCCCTTTGACAACTACAATGATAGGTTGATATACCGGAATAACAAGTGTATTTGAGAATGAAGATCCTGAGAATGCGCCGGAGGTGAAACTGACGGAAGCTTGATTACTAAGCGTTGCAGGATTAGGCAGCACATTGACAATCGTGTTGAACGAGACTTGGAAAGATGCTCCCGGTGCAAGTGTACCGAGCGAGATCCCGTTCGCTGGGTTGGCGCTAGGGCGTGGAGTGCCATCTACGGTCACACTGCCAGCGACAAAGCTAGAGCCTGCAGGTATTGGATCACTGAGGTTAACGTTACTGATATTTGCTATTCCACTATTGGTAACAGTGAGGTTATAAGTGATGGTATCGCCAACAACGGCATCGGTAGCTGTCGAAGATTTAGTGACGATAACGTTCGGTGAGGATACTGAGATTGTTGTTGTATTGGAATTGATCGAATTGTTAAATGTCCGTCCATCTGGAAGTGTGTATGCAAACGTGACGGAAGCTTGATTGAGCAGCTGTTGGCTTGCCGGCAATGTTGTGATAAGCACTGAGAACATTACAGACAGGCTTCCATTCGCGGAGATTACCCCCAGTGGGATCCCGGCAGCTGGGTCTGCTCCTGGAGCAGGAGCGCCTTGAATGAGTACACTATTTGGAATAAACGTTGTACCCGCTGGAATGGTGTCACTCAGGGTTGCTAAAGCTCCGTAGTTACCTGTGTTGGTCACATTTATAGTATAAGTAATCGTATCCCCAACGGTAGCATTGACTGAATTGGAGCTTTTTGCTGCTGCAAGGATAGGCAGATAGACAGGCGTCGTGACGATATTTGAGAAGGCTACATTTGAGACAACACCTGAGGTGAAGCTGACTGTTGACTGATTATTTAACAATCCAGTAGGCGGCAGTGAAACTACATTTACGGTAAAAGCAACAGTTACGGTTACACCGGGTGCTATGCTGCCTAGGGTCACTCCAGTAGCTGGGCTAACTCCTGTGCGAGGCACACCGTCCACAAGCACGCTGCCTGTCACAAAGGTGGTGCCGGCAGGAAGGGCGTCTGTGAAGACCACATTATTTACAGTGGCAATCCCGTTATTAGTTAAAGCTATGGAATAAGTAATAGTGTCACCGACTGTAGTTGATGTTGTGGTTGTAGTTTTAACTACAGCAATATTAGGTGAGGAGACCGGAATAGTGACGGTGTTAGAGAGTGCAGACCCATTAAGTGTACGTCCGTCGGGTAAGGTGAAGCTGTATGCTGCGGTTCCTTGATTGACCAGTTGCTGAGGACTAGGCAATGAAGTGATGTCAACCGTGAAAATGACTACGGTCGTTCCTCCAGGCTGTATTATTCCAGCTGCAATTCCGGTGGAAGGATCCGCTTGCGCTAATGGGAGTCCATTGATGAGCACACTATTCGGAACAAAAGCCGTACCTGCGGGAATATTATCCGTCAATGTTAAATTAGCAGCATAGTTTCCTGTGTTACTCACTGTCAGTGTGTAGCTAACGGCATCGCCAACCGTGGCATTGGCTGTACTAGCACTCTTGACTACGGCAATGTTCGGCTGGAACACAGGGACAGTAACGGTATTAGAAAAAGTGGAGCTTGAAATAACACCTGAAGTGAAGGTAACAGATGCCTGATTGATGAGTGAAGCTGTAGGAGGGACGGAGGTAACAGTAACACTGTAAGTAACCAGCGCTGATGCACCGGCTGCTAGAGTGCCGATAGATATCCCCGAAGCAGGATTCAAGTTCGGGAATGGAACTCCGTTGACAGACACGCTGCCTGTTACAAAAGTACTCCCTACCGGTGTAGGATCATTGAGTAAGACGCTAGTAACAGATTCTATACCATTATTAGTTATATTGACGTTGTAAGTGACCGTTTCACCAACAGCAACTGATGTTGAAGTAGTGCTCTTGGTAACGACAATGTTAGGAGCAGAGACTTGTAAAGTTACAGTGTTAGACACCGCAGTCCCAGATAACGGTCTACCGTCAGGCGGAGTAAAGGTAAAGCTTGCAGAAGCCTGATTACTAATCTGCTGAGGTGTTGGCAGGGAGATGATATCAACGGTGAAGCTGACTGCAATACTGGCACCAGGAGCGACATTTCCTACAGCTATCCCTGTATCAGGGGCTGATCCGGGTTGAGGCATGCCACCTACAATGACACTATTAGGAACAAAAACTGTACCTGCTGGAATGTTATCAGTTAGCGTAAGATTTGCAGCCAGATTACCTGTGTTGCTAACAAGCACTGTGTAGATGACAGAATCACCGACAACTAAAGCATCGAAATCGCCGTCTCCATCAGCGGCACTTTTTAATAAGGAGATTTGGGGCTGAATAACTGGTGTAGTTGTGATATTAGATGAAGAAGAACCGGAGAATACACCGGATGTAAAACTGACAGACGACTGATTGTTAATCTGTGATGGTATCGGCATCGTTATCCTCACCTCGAATGTTACGGTAGCTGTGGCGCCAGGGCTCAAACTACCGATTGGAATGCCGGCGGACGGAACTGCTAGCGGCAGGGTAGTGCCACTTACAATTACGGTTCCGGGAATAAAAGCGACATTCTCAGGCAGAGGATCGCTGAGAATGATATTGCTTACTGTTGCAATACTGTTGTTGGTCAATACAGAGGTAAAGGTAAGGATATCACCAGTAACAGCAGTAGCAGCGTTTACGCTTTTTACAACACTGACGTTAGGGGCGGACACTGGGACAGAGAGCGTATTGGACACTACATTTCCACCGAGCTGACGCCCGTCTGGAAGGGTGAAATTATATGTCGCTGAAGCAGAGTTCAGCAATACTTGTGATGGAGGCAGGGCTGTGATTGTGACCAGAAAACTTACGGTGACACTATCACCAGGAGCGAGCGGTCCAACTGGAATGCCAGTTGCCGGATTATATCCGGGCAAAGGTGTTCCTCCAATAATGACACTATTCGTGTCAAACACGGCTTGGGGTGGCAGGATATCAGTTACTAATAGAGTAGCTGCAATATTCCCGGTGTTGCTGATCAGGATGGAGTATGAGAGAGATCCCCCTACAGATGCCTGGGCTGCATTGGCGCTTTTGACCATACTAAGGATGGGCTGAAATACAGGTGTTACTATCGTGTTTGAGAGCGAAGAACCGGTGAACGCCCCAGAGGTGAAGGAGGCGCTGGCTCTGTTTGTAAACTGTGCTGGACTTGGCAAGGAAGCAACATTCACTCTAAAAGACACCGTGACAGAGCTGCCCGCGGCGATACTTCCGATTGCTATACCTGTACTTGGGTTAGCCGCTGCAACCGTCGAACCGTTGACAGTCACACTGCCTGCTACAAAAGCTCCCCCCGTAGGAATAGGGTCAGAGACAACAACGTTAGTAACAGTGACGCTGCTTGGGTTGGACACTATGACTGAATAAGTAAGATTTTCTCCAACCGCTACATTAGTTAGATTTGCAGTTTTGGTTAGTGTAATGTTTGGAGCGGAGACCGGAATGGTTAGGGTATTGGATAGACTGGTCCCGGAGAATGATCTTCCACTTGGCAGTTGGTAGGTGTAATTGCTATTGCCTTGATTATTCAGAACAGGTGGAGCAGGCAGAGATTGTACAGAGACAAGAAAGGTCACAGGAACAGCTGCCCCTGAAGCTAAAGTGCCTAAGTTAATTCCTGTAAGTGGAGAGTCAGCAGGTCTAGCAACACCGTTAACAGTTACACTTCCCGAGACAAAGGTGCTTCCTGAAGGAATATTGTCGCTCAGGGTTACAGCCGCCCCGATATTCCCTGAATTCTGAACATTTAACGTATAAAGAATATTGCCACCTACAGTTGCACTGGAAACGTTCGAGCTTTTTGCAATTTGGATTACAGGCTGATACACGGGAGTTGTAGTCGTGTTTGAGACTGAAATGCCAGTAAAAGCACCCGAGCTAAAAGAGGCACTAGATTTATTCAATAGCTGAGCGGGACTTGGTAATGAGATAACGTTGACTTGAAAAGTGACGGCGACGGAGCTTCCTGGAGCGATGGTACCGACAGCAATCCCTGTTCCAGGATTAGCTGAGGGTTGTGATACACCGGCGACGGTGACACTTCCGGGAACCAGCGATGTACCCGCAGGTATGGTATCTGAGAGTGAAACGTTGGTAACTGCTGCAATTCCGTTGTTACTGATTACTGAGGTGTAGAGCAGTATATCTCCGACAGTTACGTCGGTGAATCCAGCGCTTTTGACTACGGTAACATTGGGTGTTGTAACGGGAATAGACAAAGTGTTGGACGAGGCAGAACCAGCTACCGTTCGCCCATCTGGAACTTGAAACGTATAAGCGGCGCTTGCTTGGTCAACCAACTGCGGCGGTGAGGGAAGACTATTCACGATGACCCGAAATTGAACAGTAGAACTGCCACCGGCTGGAACCGTACCGATAGCAATCCCCGTGGCAGGGTTACCAGCGACAGGATTTCCATTGACGGTGAAGCTGCCTGCGACGTAAGAGCTGCCTGAGGGAATGTTATCCGTAAGTGTTGTTAACGCGCCGATATTTCCTGTGTTCGTGATTTGAAGAGTATAGGTGATCTGATCTCCAACCGTAGCATTGGCGGTACTGGCTGATTTCACAATGTTAAGGACGGGTGAATATACAGGTAAGGTTACTGTATTAGATGGAATGACCCCCGTCATGATAGGGCCTCCGGCTACACTTTGAAACGTAAAGGCAGCGTTGGCAGTATTTGCGATATTTTGTGGACTTGGCGGCAATGAAGTGACTTTGGCTTGATATGTAACCGTTATTGAACTGCTTAAAGCTAATGAGCCTAATGGGATTCCTGCTGTAATATCAAAAGTAGGCCTTACGACGCCAGCAACGACTACGCTTCCAGTTACAAAAGTGGATCCTGCCGGCAGCGCATCTGATAAAACGACACTTGCTGCTCCCGCTGTTCCTGTATTACTGACAGTCACCGTATAAGTTACCGTATCACCGACTATGGGGCCGGCTACATTAGCGCTTTTAGTGAGGTTTATTTTAGGAGCATTGATATCAACCTGTATGGCATTACCGTTGAGTACATAAGCATCGCCTGAGGTGGTTAATTGTAATACGGCTGAAGATTGATTGTTTATCAGCCGTGCGGAGACGTCAACATTGGTAATATCCCAGCCTTGACGGCCGCCGATAATGTTGGTCCCTGGGTTTCCGTTTATTTGATTGCGGTTTCCAAAGGTACCTGTTGTGTTTAGATTACCTGCATCATTGTTAATCTGTGACGCAAAAAAGTTGTTGGCAAAGTTATTAGGTCCCGATAAAGCAACAAGTGTAGCCGAGGTTGGACCAAACAACGCTTGATCCCCCGAACGGTTGGCATCCCCCTCCTGTGCGCTGAATAACGCTCTGCCGCCAAGCGCACCTGTAATTGGTGTTGCGAAGCCTGTGATCGTAGTTGAAACTGGGGCTGAGGTTGCCTGTACAAGTATTGCACCTGCCCGTAGGGACATATTGCGAAAAGGTAAGGCTGTATTTTGGTAGATTACGCCTAATGTCCAGCCAGCATGGTTGGCCGTGGAATCACTAGGGATAACAATCGTACCCACTACACCGCCAGTGGTGTAGGTGCCGGCGCCGCCTTGTTGGATAATGCTGGTCACGTTGGCGGAACGAACATATGCTGATGCACCACCTCCCAAATCGACTACGTTGCTCGTTGCTGAATCGGGAGTAACGCTGAATGTAGTGCCAGCAGGAGTTATTAGGGAGACAGGATTGTTAATGGCCGAACTGAGGTTAACGGTTCCGTTAATATAGGTACCGCCCCATATCAGTTCTGCATACAGCACTGTGCTGCCAGATGGTAGGACCAGTATGGCTGCTGAACTGTTGCTTGTATAAAGACTAGTAGTTCCGCTAGGATAGGAACCAAATGTCGATGAAGTATTAACAGTAGTAAAGCCACCGATGCTGTCTAGTGTCCCTGGCACTCCGATCGTATCGGAGCGGCTAAGTCCAAGCGTGTTGCCGGTAAATGTGATAGCACCGGTCGCATTGATCGTTGCCCGTACGACTAGTGGAATGATTCTCACCTCCTTCGAGGTTGATTTTGGCCAAAAGTGAACCGTCCTATAGTTAGGACGGCACAGTTAATACCTGTATGTTAGCCTATGATACAAAATGGGTATTAGTGTATGTCCCATCTTAAAATTATAGAAAAAAATGTCTGTTTTGTGATTTAAGTCTTCGTTCGACAAGAACATGAGGTTCAGGATAATGACTTCTGCTCATCAGCTCCAGCTCTTGATCAGTGATATTGTGCTTGACTACGACAAAATGGTACATGATTTCATGCACTACATTTGCTTGAAGGGTCTTTAGTATTTCTAGTTCTTCAGTTTCGTAAAGCGGATCTTCATAAGGGTGTTGATAGAATAACTCCATCCGCAGCAACCGATAATCGAAGGGTGGTGCGGGTACAGGGTAGTCTGGAATAGCTGGGCATACTGGACCGGATGGGGGTTGGAAGAAGGATCCTGTAAAATGCCGGGGGGTATATTCGTCAAACTTCTGCTTAAAGGAAGGATTGGACATATGGGCAAAGCTGTGGGCATAGGGTGCTAGAATGCAAACAACTGCTTTATGGATGCTAATTCTGTGAATTTCCGCCATGGCTGCGAATAAATTGTCCACATAAGGCAGTACACGGCTAGCCATAACAAACTCAGCGCTATTGTCAGGGAGAGGAATCTCTTGGCAAATATCACAGACAATATCTACAACAGGACCCGCGATCCGATCGATCCCGAGATAACCTGCTTCCTTATTAGATCCACAGCCGATATCGATTTTCAAGGGGCTCACTCCTTTGGGATAAATCAGGCTCACACTATTGTATTAATACCGCTGTAGCCTGCATCCGACGGATGCCTAATAGAGGCTGGAAGTTATCTAAAATTACTTCATATGAAACTTTCATAGAGTGGTTAACGTTATAAGAGTATACTTATGAAGATGACTTTGAAAATAATCGCCACATAGAGGAGGCACTCAACATGAAAAAACAACGTTCATTACCCGCCATAGCAGCGATTGCTGCCTTAACATTTGCCTTAACCGCTTGCGGTGGGAATAATTCGGCACAGACTTCAGGAGAACCGACTGCAACACCTTCTCCAACTCCAACCGAGAGCGCAAGCACTGCTGAGCCTACTGAAGCTCCAAGCACTCCCGTACCCACTGAGAACCCAAGTACAGCCACACCAACCGAAAATCCGAGCACAGCTAAACCTAGTTCTACTCCAAAAGCAGAAGGTAAAACAATAAAAATGACGGCCGTTTATATCGGACAAATAGATAGTCATTCCGTTGAGATTGCGACAAAAGAAGGCCCAACCGCTTTTGAGATTTCAGCTGGAATGGAGAGTATACTTGATACTTTGAATTCAGATGATTCCGTAGTTATTGAATACGTGGAAAAAGCAGTGGAGGGCGATCCGTCCGTCAAGCAACGTGTGCTGACAAAGCTGGCTCTAGCAAAATAATTGAAGGTATTGATTTGTAAATAGAGGGTGTCTCAGCAATCATATAGTGGTTGCTGGGACACCCTCGTATTTTTTAAGCATAGTTCTTGCTCAAAACACTAAACTTTGTTTGATCGATCACAGTCCGCATACCTACACCATTATGGATTAGGAGCCACACTATTGGAACTAGCAGCACCACTAACGGAACTAGTAGCACCTATATTGGACTCAGCAGCCCTTAAACGCAGCTTTTCCCTACATTTAATTCGCTATCGGACCCCATAGCAGTTATTTCTATGAAAATCGCTCAATATGATCCTTTTTCCATGCAATAGCGTCACTGGGGTCCGAAACTGTGCTCCAAAGGCGAAAAAAACGTAAATAACGTCATCTGAGTCCGTGAGCCGCGGATGAGGGATAGGATCCAGCATTATCGGACCCAGCAGCCCTTAAACGCAGCTTTTCCCCACTTTTGATTCGCTATCGGACCCCATAGCAGCTATTGCCATAAAAACCGCCCAATAGGATCCTTTTTCGATGCAATAGCGTCACTGGGGTCCGAAACTGTGCTCCAAAGGCGAAAAAAACGTAAATAACGTCATTTGAGTCCGCAAGCCGCGGATGAGGGATAGGATCCAGCATTATCGGAATTATCATCATCGGAATTAGTATCATCGCAATCATTATTATCGGACCCAGCAGCCCTAAAACGCAGCTTTTCCCCACTTTTGAGTCGCTATCGGACCCCATAGCAGCTATTGCCATAAAAACCGCCCAATAGGATCCTTTTTCGATGCAATAGCGTCACTGGGGTCCGAAACTATGCTCCAAAGGCGAAAAAAACGTAAATAACGTCATTTGAGTCCGTGAGCCGCAGATGAAGATGAGGACTCCCCAATGCAGATTTTAGATTCATACATAAATAAAGGTATCCCCACAACTCGCTCAAAGTTGTTGGGATACCCTTTTTAATGAAGTTAGCATTTTTAAAAGAAGCTTAAAGCGTTCCAGCATTGACTAGGAAGGTTGTAATAAGCAGCATAAAGAGTAAGATAATAACACCATTGACTATCGTGCCAATAATGCCAAACACCTTGCGACGTTTCCGAATGGAAAGCCCAATGATGCCGATGACTACACCGATTACATTAAGAGCAGCCAGAATAATAACCGTTAATCCTAGAAGCATTATGAATTGCGAGGACTGGCTTAATAGTTCGGAATTCTCATTAACCAATGAAGAAGACTTCATTATAATAGAGATAAAGATGGCTGCATAGCCGATGATCGACACGAGACAGATAATGAACGAAGCAATACCAGGTCCAGAATGTTGAAGATCATGTTCTACTTTTTGATGCGTAGATGATAAATCAGCGCTTGGGTAATCCGGATGAGGATTGGGATTTCCCACCTCTGCCGCAGGTACGTCTGATTTTGACAGAGAATTTAAGTCCATGGTTTGCACTCCTTGAGAGATTAGAATGAAAATGTTGTTAATATCCACTTTTTCATATTGATGCTAAAAAAGCAACCCCTGAATGAGGCAAAATAAAAAATGACTGCTGGAAATAGGAACGGGCATTACGTTATGATAGAATGAGTCTAAAATTAAGGGGGTGTAATCATTTGCAACGGAAATTTATGGCCTGGGGGGCTGTGCTAGCAATGCTGGCAGTAGGAATTGGTGCTTTCGGTGCCCATCTACTAAAACCAGTGATCAGTGAAGACTATATGAAGGTATATGAGACTGGTGTGCAGTATCACTTGGTACATGCGCTGGGGGTAATTCTCATCGCACTGGCTGTGGGCCAATGGGGCGAAAGTGTCCGATTACGTTGGGCGGGCCGATTGTTAATTGCAGGTACCATTTTGTTCTCTGGCAGTTTGTATGTTCTGAGTATCTCCGGAATTAAGGTGCTAGGAGCGATTACACCTATCGGTGGGGTATGCTTTATAATTGGCTGGTTATGCCTTGCGATAGAGGGATTTTCACGTAAAACGTCGTCTTAGTTGTTAAAAAAAAGAAAGACCAATAAGCACCTGTTCCCCAATGAGGGAGGGTGCTTATTTGCTTGTAACGCATGCGCTTACAGAAACTCGTCGATTTCATTTAGATTAAAGCTGTACACCTGCTTCTCATCCACATGGTAGACACTTATAGAGTTGGCTGCTTCATCAAAGTTTAAAATACGACAGGGCATGGACACTTGTTTCCCGTACCGGTTCGCTCGTAAACGTACCAATTGATTATTCTGAATATACTGACGAATCTTCCCGTATGCATCAGCTGGCGTCTCAATGGCCGTTTGCTGTGCAGGCGTTTCTGCCTGTTTTTTTATCGGTGTATCCAGCTGCTTCTTCGTAGATTTTGGAGGCAGCTTTAATGAAATGGGAGGAGCAGAGTTTTGATTCAAAGCTAGTTTAGCGGAGCGTAGCAAGCTGTCAATGGTTCTCCCTAATTCAAGACCGGAGTTAATGTTGAAATCTGTGATATGGTCATTATTGTTCAACATTTCGAGCAGAAATTGCAGTGCAAGCGGGTTGGTACGGGCATTAATCAGGATGTCGACGTTAAATAAATAATTGCCGTCTGTGCGTTGTAGTTTCTCGTCCATAAATCCCCCAGCTTTTCGTTTAGAACATCTCTGAATGGTTACAGGAATGTAATTAACTATAACATTAAACATGCAATATTCATATACCCAGGACTACTGGAATAGGGACTATTATACTGCATTTTATACTAGGCATAGGACTACCGTCAGCACACCCACAGGAAAATTAGCATACATATACAACGTGGATAGTGAAAAAAAGGAGGTGCTGCTATTGGTTACTATGGAGCCTATTACAGTAGGTGAACATACGCTGATCGGGGTAGAGGTTAAGCTTCCCAAAACTACACTGCTCTCCATCAGCACGAACCGAGGTTATATTATGTGCGGTGCACTGGATGTCGGTCTCCTCAATGAAACACTTAGTGATCGGCATATCATCGCAGCTCGTGCGGTGGGTGTACGGACGCTTGCCCAGCTTTTAGCTGCCCCGTTGGAGTCTGTAACGATAGAAGCAGAGAGTCTTGGCATCGTACCAGGTATGACGGGTGCGGAAGCGTTACTTCTTATGGTCTGACCGGAAAATTTAACAATTCCAAACAAACGGGGCTTAGGCCCTTTTTGTTTGTGTGCAAGTATTCACATTTAAGCATAATCGGGTGTGTCTTTGCTAATGCTAGAACAAATAAAGGTGTTATGGAAGGCTTCTCCTTGTTTCGTATTACAGGTAAAAGGGTAAATTAAGAATAGACAAGTTACTACCGGACGAAGGAAATAGTAACCGGTAAATATAATGGATAAGGTAGGGATCATCTCATGGCTAAAGCATCGAATAAAGTAAATACAACTTCACTGGAACAGATCATGAATCGTCAGGTTGCTAACTTAAATGTCCTGTACGTAAAAATTCATAACTTTCATTGGTATGTCAAAGGAGAACAGTTCTTCTCCCTTCATGTGAAATTTGAGGAATTATATAATGAAGTAACCCTTCACATGGATGAAGTAGCAGAACGCTTGCTAACCATCAAAGGCAGTCCGGCAGCAACATTGAAAGAATATTTGGAATTAGCTACAATTCAAGAAGCTACAGGTAAGGAAGATACACGGGGAATGGTTCAGTCTCTGATTGAAGACTTCGCCACCATCTCTGAAGAGCTGACAGAAGGCATCGAGCTTGCCGAAGAAACCAAGGATCAGCCAACCTCAGATATGTTCATTAAAATCCGTAGTGATCTGGAGAAACACCAATGGATGCTACGTTCGTTTCTTAGCTAATCATTAAGCAGTTTGAATAAGGCTTCCTGCGGGAAGTCTTATTTTTGCGTAGTCTTATGTTTAATGAAAATCTTCTCTGAGTCACAAGTGATTAGCTAAAGAGAAATTTGTAAAAAAACAAGGTTTGATATAAAATTAGTGAGAATCATTGATAATCATTGTGATTCAATTTATAATAATTATAATGTGATAGAAAATCTAATTGTGCTGGGAATCAGGATTATCCTGTTTCAATACAACTTTTGATTTCGCAAATCGATCAATGGAGGGAATAATATTATGGCAGCAGAATTTGTCATTGAGGGTCTTAAAGCGACGATTGAGGGAAAAGAAATTTTGAAGGGGATTAACCTTCAAATGAAAGGTGGCGAAATTCACGCCATCATGGGACCAAACGGTACAGGTAAAAGTACTTTGGCTTCGGCGCTAATGGGTCATCCTAAATACGAAGTAACTGATGGAACTGCGACTCTTGATGGTGAAGATCTTCTGGAGATGGCTGTTGATGAACGCGCACGTGCAGGTCTTTTCCTGGCAATGCAATATCCAAGCGAAATCTCTGGAGTAACTAACTCCGACTTCTTGCGTTCTGCCATCAATTCCCGTCGTGAAGAGGGAAGCGAAATCTCGTTGATTCGTTTTATTCGCCAAATGGAAGCAAAGATGAAAGAACTAGATATGAACCCTGAGTTTTTACACCGTTACTTGAACGAAGGCTTCTCCGGTGGTGAGAAGAAACGTAATGAAATTCTACAAATGATGATGCTGGATCCAAAAATCGTGATCTTGGACGAAATTGACTCCGGTCTTGATATTGATGCTTTGAAAATTGTAGCTGAAGGCGTAAACTCCATGCGGAGCGAAGAACGCGGCTTCTTAGTTATTACCCACTATCAACGTCTTTTGAACTACATCAAACCTGATTATGTTCACGTTATGATGCAAGGTAGAATCGTGAAATCCGGTGGTCCAGAGCTTGCACAGCGTCTGGAAGCAGAGGGTTATGAATGGATTAAAGAAGAACTTGGAATTGAAGATGAAACTGTAGGGCAAGAAGCGTAAGAAACGCCAGGAAGGAGGAGACCACTATGACGACACAGACCATTCTTCCGGTGGATGCCGAACGCTTGAGCGAATTATCGCACAGCAGCGGCGAACCGGGTTGGCTGAAAGAAAGCCGCTTGAAGGCACTAGAATTGGCAGCTACTCTGACACTGCCTAAATTAGAGAAGACACGGATTGATCGTTGGGATGTCAATAATTATGGTAGCTATAAAGCAAGTGCACCTTTTGCTTCGCTAAGTGATGCACCTGCATCTATTTCTTCCTTGATCAAGGATCAGGAGGAAGGCAGCCTGATTATTCAACGCAACTCTGGTGCAGTATATACACGTATCGCTCCTGAGCTTGCAGAACAGGGTGTTATTTTTACAGATCTACAGACAGCTGTTAAAGAACACGGAGATTTGGTTCAACGTTACTTGCATAAAGCCATTCAGCCAGACGAACATTCTATCGCAGCGCTTCATGCTGCATTGTGGAATGGTGGAGTATTCCTCTATGTTCCTAAGAATGTTGTTATTGAAACTCCGCTTCAAGCAGTGCTGTTAACGGATGATGCGGAAGCTACTTTTGTTCCACACATTCTGGTCGTAGCTGATACTAACAGTTCCGTAACCTATGTAGACAACTACGTATCGGATAAAGAAGAAGCTGGACTACACAATGGTGCGGTAGAGGTATTCGTGGGCGCTGGCGCTAAAGTTCGTTATGCTACAGTGCATCAGCTTGGTGTAGATACTACAGATGTAACTTATCGCCGGGCTGTTGTTGAGAATGACGGAGTCATCGAATGGATCGTTGGTGAGATGAACTACGGAGATACTGCGAGTGATACCAAGTCTGTGCTTAAAGGCAACGGTTCTAGCTCCGATGCTAAAGTAATTGCAGTAGGTACGGGATCACAGAAACTGAATTACACCACTCAAGCTCAGCATTTTGGCAAAAGCACACCAAGTGACATGATCACTCGTGCAGTTATGCGTGATTCTGCTACTTCTATCATCAACGGAATCACCAAGATTGAGAAAGGTGCTACTAGAGCGGACGGCCAGCAAACGGAAAAAGTATTGATGCTGAGTCCAAAAGCCCGTGGTGACGCCAATCCGATCCTGCTTATTGATGAAGATGATGTTACAGCCGGCCATGCCGCTTCCGTAGGACAGGTCAATCACGAGCAAGTCTTTTACCTAATGTCCCGCGGAATTACACGGCATGATGCAGAGACTCTGATCATCTACGGCTTCTTGGCTCCTGTTGTGTCACAAATTCCACTGGAGGGACTGCGCAATCAGCTCCAATCTCTTGTGGAAAGGAAGTTAGTGCAATGATTAGCAACGCCATCCGGGAGCAATTTCCCATACTGAACCAAAATGTGAACGGACATCCACTGGTCTATCTGGACAGTGCTGCTACTTCACAGAAGCCTCGGAAAGTAATTGAGGCGGTCAAGTCGTATTATGAGTGGGATAACGCCAACGTACACCGTGGCGTCCATACTTTAGGCAGCCGAGCAACCGATGCCTACGAGGGAGCCCGGGAGAAGCTAGCTAAGTTTATTAACGCCCGCAGCACTAAAGAAATTATCTTTACACGCGGAACAACTACAGCCTTAAATCTTGTGGCCTCTTCTTACGGACCCTCTGCTGTGGGTGAAGGCGACGAAATCGTCATCACCTTAATGGAGCATCATAGTAATCTGATTCCATGGCAGCAGCTCGCTAAGAAGACCGGTGCTACATTAAAATATATACCGTTGCAACCTGATGGAACGGTTACGTTGGAAGCTGCCGAGCAGACGATTACGGATAAAACCAAAATCGTTGCTATCGCTTATGTATCCAACGTTATGGGAGTAACTCATCCTATTAAAGAGCTTGCGGCTATTGCTCATCGTCATGGTGCAGTAATTGTCGTAGATGGTGCACAAAGCACACCACATATGAAGGTCGATGTGCAGGATCTGGATTGTGATTTCTATGCACTATCTGGTCATAAAATGCTCGCACCAACCGGAATTGGCGCTTTGTATGGCAAGAGAGCACTTCTCGAAGCCATGGAGCCCGTCGAATTCGGTGGCGAGATGATCGATGATGTGGGTCTTTATGAATCCACATGGAAAGAACTGCCTTGGAAGTTTGAAGGCGGTACGCCGATCATAGCTGGTGCTGTTGGTCTAGGTGCAGCCATTGATTTCTTACAAGAAATCGGTTTGGATGAGATACACCGCCATGAGAAAGCTCTTGCAGCGTATGCAGAGCAACGTCTGTCAGAGATCGAGGGTCTGAACATTTATGGTCCTCGAAATCGAGAAGTCGGCGTTGTCACCTTTAATCTGGGTGACGTTCACCCGCATGATGTCGCTACAGTGCTAGATGCGGAAGGCATTGCCATCCGCGCCGGGCATCACTGCTGTCAGCCGCTGATGCGCTGGCTGGAAGCCAGCTCTACAGCACGTGCAAGCTTTTATCTGTATAATAACGAGCATGATGTAGATCGACTGGTGGACGCTTTAATCAAGACAAAGGAGTACTTCAGCTATGAACTTGGATGACTTATACAGACGCGTAATTATGGATCATTATAAAAGTCCTCGAAATCGCGGTTCATTTGAAGATGATGCTCTAAAAATTGAACTGAATAACCCAACCTGTGGTGACCGGATTACTCTTCAGCTTAAGGTAGAGGATGGAATCGTAAAGGATGCCCGTTATAATGGTGAAGGCTGTTCGATCAGTATGTCATCGGCTTCGATGATGACTGAGGCGATCAAAGGACAAACGGTTGAACGTGCGCTTGAACTGGCTGATAACTTCTCCTTACTGATGAAGGGTGAAGACGTGGATTTTGGAGATTACGAAGACATTGAAGCCCTTTCGGGTGTGAATAAATTCCCTGCGCGGATCAAATGCGCAACACTGGCTTGGAACGCACTTCGTAAAGGAATTGACGAAGAAGAGCAACATAAATAACAGTAGAACAAGGAGGCTGACACCATGGCTAAGAAAGCGCCTGATATGGAAGAATACCAGTACGGGTTCCGTGATGAGCATAAATCGATATTCCAGTCTGGTAAAGGTTTGACGGCCGAAATTGTTAAAGAAATTTCAGCAATCAAAAATGAACCACAGTGGATGCTTGACTTCCGCTTGAAATCTTTGGAGCAGTTCCGTAAAATGCCAATGCCAACATGGGGCGGCAATATGGATGATTTGGACTTCGAGGATATTCAATACTATGTAAGACCTTCAGAGAAGCAAGGGAAGACTTGGGAAGAAGTTCCTTCCGAAATCAAAGAAACCTTTGATAAGCTGGGGATTCCGGAAGCGGAACAGAAGTTCCTCGCCGGCGTTTCGGCACAATATGAATCTGAGGTAGTCTATCACAGCATGCAGAAGAGCCTTGAAGATCAAGGGGTTATTTTTACAGATACCGACACTGCATTGCGTGAGCACCCAGAGCTTCTGAAAAAATATTTCGGGACGATCATCCCTCCAACCGATAATAAATTTGCCGCACTTAACAGTGCAGTTTGGTCAGGCGGCAGCTTCATCTATGTTCCTAAAGGTGTGAAATGTGAAGTTCCTTTGCAGGCTTACTTCCGTATTAACTCCGAGAACATGGGACAATTCGAACGTACTTTGATCCTTGCTGATGAAGACAGCTTCGTGCACTACGTAGAAGGATGTACTGCTCCAATCTATAGCACGAACTCTCTGCACAGTGCGGTTGTTGAAATCTTGTGTATGAAGAACGCCCGCGTTCGTTATACCACAATCCAGAACTGGGCTCCAAACATCTACAACCTCGTTACGAAACGTGCGGTTGCAGAAGAGAATGCTACCATGGAATGGGTCGATGGTAACATCGGTTCCAAGCTGACCATGAAATATCCTGCGGTTGTTCTTAAAGGCCGTGGTGCTAAAGGTTCAGTACTATCCATCGCGGTAGCAGGTAAAGACCAGCATCAGGACGCGGGTGCCAAGATGATCCATTTGGCTCCAGATACAACATCCACCATTGTATCGAAATCCATCAGTAAACATGGCGGTAAAGTAACTTACCGTGGTCTAGCTTCCTTCGGCCGTCAAGCAGAAGGTGCGAAATCGAACATTAAATGTGATACGCTGATTTTGGATAATGAGTCCACTTCGGATACTATTCCTTACAATGAAATCATGAACGATAACATCGTTCTTGAGCATGAAGCAACCGTGTCTAAAGTTTCTGAGGAGCAACTGTTCTACCTGATGAGCCGTGGCCTCACAGAAGCAGAAGCGACTCAAATGATTATCATGGGCTTCATCGAGCCGTTCACAAAAGAACTGCCGATGGAATATGCGGTCGAAATGAACCGTCTGATCAAGTTCGAAATGGAAGGTTCAATCGGTTAATAAGAGCGCTTATGAATGGAGGCCCGTCCTCCTAACGCTTATATATTTCTTCAAAGCATCCGTAGATATTTTTCTGCGGATGCTTTTTTATTGGCACAATTGAAAAAATCCCCGAATGCTCCGGGACACACCTTTAATATTTTTAATTATCCATTTCCGGCAACGGCAATTCCACTGAAGGATCTGGCTCCCAGAGATGCCGTTCTAATCGCTGATGCTACAATGGTGTATTGGATCTGGCCGGTAAGCACATCGGTCGAAGGCGGATAGTCGACAGCGGTTATTCCAACCATTTCATATTGGGTCATTGTATTATTAATGTTTCCGGGGTAGGTTGTACTAAAAATTAATATATTATTGCGGTAAATACTAAAAGTAACATCATTCTGAACTATAATGCTGACATCAACACTAAGTCTGGCAAAAGCATTCAATGTGACTCTCACTAAACCTGCATTGGCAGGGGTAACATTTACTGTCTGAAGTCCAATGTCACCGAAAATTGCACTTGAACGAACTAAATTAAGACTTTGTGAATCCATAGTACTGTCCTGTGAGATCCGCATATCAAGAAACTGTATACTCATCCAATTCACCTAACCTCTCATTGTTGATTTTACATTTTATGAGAGAAAGAATAGAATGGCGCCAAATCATTGGCGGTTTTTTTATATATATAGTAAAGGCTACTGTTTTACCAGATCATTCACTTCTTTACTAAAAGCCTCTGAATATTGATTGAATTTACCTACATCAAGTTTTAAGCTGTTATCGTTTGCTTTTGGAGGTGTCTCCTGGATCTGTTTATATAAAAGATCAATTTCTGGGGAAAGCTTGGCCCATATTTTTTTTATAGAATCATACTTTGTATCTAACTCATTCATATATGTATCGTATTCTTTTTTCTCTTCTATGGCTTTGCCAAGCTGTTCGATCGTAAAGTCAATGTCCATACTCGCTCCTGTACTGCTTGTACCACTTCTAGTGTATGAGATAACATCTACAAACCCCACATTCCAAATGTCAGCAATAACAAAATTGCTTATTTCTCTTAGCATTTTTTCAGGTGAGGGTGCTGTATCAGTTTTTGAGGAGATTTCTCCGAAATTAAACAAGTTTTTAGATTCGTTGATCGCAGTGTTTGCGTCCGTAGGGTTAATGTTATTTGTATTGCTACACCCTGAAAGAAGGATAATGGCGATAATACAAGATAAAACAAGCTGCTTTTTCAATATAGTTCCCCTCCATAATATAAGTAAAAAGTGTTGTATTACTATATTACGGTAAATTGTGGTAAAAGTTTTACATCTGAAGCAAATTTAAGACGGCGAAAAAGTGAACTCTTCGTATCCCGGAATAAATTCCAATAATTATGCAAAAAACCGAATAAAGGTCCTCCTAATATTACACGATGATTACAATAATCATGTAGATTCTTAATTCATCAGGATTAAGGAGGAAACACGAGCATTTTAAGATAACGAGGGTCCTTTATATCATGTAGATGCTGCTTTTTTCCGAAATAACCGCAAAAACGCGCAATTCTCCCCTTTGCCGCATTAAATTATGGATGATACACTGCTTAAAGTCACTAAATTGTAAGCGCTAAAAAAAGCTAGCTTACGATGTAACATTTGCTTTATACAAAAAAATGCTTACTAAGTAAGCCTTAAGGAGGAGAGATATGGATGTTCTCAGGCAACTGCGCGGTTATTATCGGGAGAAGCTGCATTTTCTGATTCTTTCGATTATATGTTTGGCCGCTGCAACTGCAGTGGGGCTGATTACCCCCAATTTGTTAAGAAAGCTGATCGATGATGTTATTGTGCCACTTAAGTTTACAGAGGTGCCAGTGCTCGCATTGAGCGTGTTAGCTGTAGTAATAGTAAAAGCATGCCTGCAGTTTGCACATGGATTTTTTGGAGGACGGCTAGGTAACTTTCTTGCATACCGGCTGCGTAATGCTTGTTATGAGAAGCTGCAATTCCTATCTTTCCGTTATTATGATACCGCGAAAACGGGAGATTTGATGTCCCGGCTAACCGGAGATTTGGAAGCGATTCGTAACTTTATCGGTTTCGGTTTTGCTCAGCTGCTGAATGTCTTTTTTATGGTCATTTTTGGTTCGATTATGATGTTCTCACTCAATTGGCAGCTTACTCTAGTAACTTTGATTACGATGCCCATCCTGGCGTTTATTGCGCTAAAATTCGAGTCTAAGATTCACCCGGCCTTTCAAGAGATGCGTCTTGCACTCAGTTCTCTGACAACGGCTGTACAGGAGAATATCACGGGTGTGCGCACCGTCAAATCATTTGCGAGAGAGGCTCATGAAGTAGAGAAATTCTCACACCGCAACGAACGTTATAAGAATAACCAGATTTTTGCCGCTGAGCTCTGGAGTAAGTTTTTTCCGGCGATGGAGTTTTTAGCATCGATCAGTGCAGCTATTCTGCTTGGAGTAGGCGGAACGTTAGTTATTAAGGGGAAAATGTCACTAGGCGAACTGGTTGCTTTTTTCAGCTTAATTTGGTACATCATTGGACCGATTTGGGGTCTTGGATTCCATATTAATAACTATACACAGTCCAAAGCATCGGGAGAACGTGTATTGGAAGTACTTAATCAGAATATTGATGTGAAGGATAAAGAGAACGCCCGTGAACTGGTACCTTCTGAGGTTAAGGGAGATGTAGCGTTTAATCACGTCACATTTGCTTATGGGAACAAAATGCCTGCGGTTACAGACATTGATTTTGAGGCAAAATCTGGTGCGGTTATAGGGTTCCTTGGAGGTACGGGCTCTGGTAAATCGACCATTACACAGCTGATGATGCGTGCTTATGACGTTAATGAAGGCAGCATCACACTGGATGGGATGGACATCAGAGAATACAATGTTCGCAGCTTGCGTTCACAGATCGCGACGGTCTTTCAGGAGACCTTCCTGTTCTCCTCCTCAATTCGCAACAACATCTCCTATGGGTTGAAAAATGTAAGCATGGAAGAAATTATCCGAGCTGCACAACTTGCCAAAGCCCATGATTTCATCATGGAGATGGAAGACGGTTATGACACTGTGGTGGGTGAGCGCGGAATGGGTCTTTCCGGTGGACAAAAGCAACGGATTGCCATCGCTAGAGCCCTGCTTAAGAATCCGCGGATTCTTATCCTCGATGATGCGACCAGCGCTGTCGATATGGAGACGGAGCACGAGATTCAAGCCGGATTCCAAGAGGTCATGAAGGGGCGCACTACACTTATTATTGCCCATCGGATCTCCTCCTTGCGCCATGCAGATCAGATTATCGTCATGAACGAAGGTCATGTGCAGCAGCGTGGTACCCATAAAGAGCTAATTGAAGTGCCGGGTCCTTATCAGGATGTATACCGGATACAGTATGCTGATTATCTGGCCAGAGCGACCGGAAGAGGGGAGGAGTGAGGCATATGAAACTTGAAGCCAAACCAATGACCGCTACGGGAGCAAAAAATAAAGCAGCCGAGCAGCAAGAACTGGATGAACGTTTTGTATATAAAGATGATGATGTCATCGATAAGGCTTTTGACTGGAAGCAATTCACCAGACTATTCGGGTACATGAAGCCTTATGCAAAACAGATGCTTCCATTGGTGTCCATCATGATGATTCTGGGAACCATCACGAAGTTGACCGTCCCGTTCCTAACAAGTTTAGCCATTGACCGTGCGATTGCGCCAAAGGTGGGGAATCCCAGCTTATCACTGCTTTATTCGCTTACAGCAGGGGTAATCGTCTTATATCTGATTCAATGGATTGCGGGAGTGTACCGGATTAAATATACGAACATCATAGGCCAAAGAGTGATTTATGATTTGCGCTCAGATTTGTTCAAGCATATTCAGAAGCTCTCCTTTAACTTCTTTGATAAACGTCCGGCAGGTTCGGTATTAGTACGGGTAACCAATGATATCAACTCACTGCAGGATCTGTTCACAAACGGGGTTGTCAATCTGATGATTGACTGCGTGCAGCTTATGGGGATTACCATTATTCTGCTAGTGATCAACTGGAAGCTAGGTCTTGCAGTAATGGTTACGGTTCCGATTATGTTCTTTGTTTCAACTAAGCTGCGCCAAAAGATTCGGATCGCTTGGCAGGATGTGCGGATGAAGAACTCCAGAATTAATTCTCATTTAAATGAATCGATTCAGGGAATCAGAGTCACACAAGCCTACACCCAAGAACAAGAAAACATGAATTATTTCGATGTTATGAATACCGACAGCAAAAAATCCTGGAACAAAGCCTCTGCGATGAACCAGGCGTTCGGTCCGATTATTGAGGTCACAGGTGGTTTTGGAACAATGATCCTCTTTTGGCTGGGGGCTTATCTGATCCAATCTGGAGAACTCACAGTAGGTATGCTGGTAGCATTCAGTTCTTATGTCAGCAATTTCTGGGACCCGATTAATCGCCTTGGGCAGATGTACAATCAGCTGCTTGTGGCAATGGCTTCCTCGGAACGGATCTTTGAATATTTGGATGAGCAACCGGCGGTGCAAGATAATCCTGGTGCTAAGCCAATGGGAACGATTCGTGGGGATATTAACTTTGAAAAGGTCATTTTTGAATATGAAAAAGGCCGGGCTGCACTAAAAGGTATTGATCTGGATGTTCAAGCAGGACAGTCGATCGCGCTCGTAGGTCATACAGGTTCTGGTAAAAGTACGATCATTAACCTGATTGGCCGGTTCTATGATATTAAGAGCGGCCGAATCACGATAGACGGTGAAGATATCCGCGGGGTTACGTTAGACAGCCTGCGAAGGCAGATCGGAATCGTGCTGCAAGATACCTTTATTTTCTCGGGAACGATTCGGGATAATATCCGTTTTGGCCGTCTGGAGGCTACAGATGAAGAAGTGGAAAATGCCGCAAAAGCCGTGGATGCCCATGACTTTATTATGAAGCTGCCCGGAGGGTATGAGACTGAGGTGGAAGAGCGCGGTAGCGCATTGTCGATGGGACAACGTCAGCTGCTCTCCTTCGCCCGGGCGCTTTTGGCAAATCCGCGGATACTAATCCTGGATGAGGCAACTGCCAGCATTGATACGGAGACGGAGCTGAAGATCCAGGAGGCACTCAAAATCCTGCTTCAAGGCCGAACCTCCTTTATCGTAGCGCACAGACTCTCTACCATCCGTCATGCGGATAAAATAGTCGTCCTCGATCATGGAGAGATTAAAGAAGAAGGAAACCATCATGAGTTGACATCCCGTGATGGGGTATACAACGGTCTGATCGAAGCGCAATTCCGCTTCCTATAGACCGACAGAACGGAATAGAACAACAGCTCATTCCAGTTGCTTAGGCAACTGCGGGGTGGGCTGTTTTTTATAGGGATATAGTGATTAAGGTGGTCGGGGCTTGGTGGATCAGAGTAGAGTGGAATATGGCAGAGGTATTACGGAACAAGGCAACCGAAGAACGGAAGAACGGAAGAACGGAAGAACGGAAGAACGGAAGAATGGAAGAACGGAAGAACGGCAGAACGGAAGAACATAATGCAGCAGGGTAAGATTTCTATGATTCAGTTACTTGGGGCGTTTGGATACCCTGCCCGTCACACGCAGCTCAAACATTTGTGCACAAATATCTTGATGCCATTGTAGATCAGCTGTCTGTTCCGCTAATAGGATTTCATTTTGTAATCGGGCCATCTCATAGCAGTAGGTTGCGTTAATTTGCAGGCACTGCTGTTGCTCCGTTTCCTCAGCAGCAGTAAGCTGCCGTCTACGGCTCAGGGTGAACAACTCGGCAAGGCGTTCATGGACAGGAAGCATGCTTTTTTCCTCCTATAGCAATTTAAAACCACATATTAGTCTCGCCATTAGAAGAGGAATTCAAACGTTACGTCAGATAATTAAATTGAGGGGCCTTACTATGTTGAGGGTAGGGAGGAACTATCTTAGAAGTCAGAAGGAAACAATAGAGGTGAGAGAGGTGAGAGAGGTGAAAATCGAGGAATGTTTAGGAGTAATCTGGAAACCAATCTTTAGTTGCAGTTTGTACAATAGAAACCATCATTCTCGTTATAAAAATACTGTTAATTGCACTTTGTGCAGCTATTTTCGAGAAATGTGCTTATAAAGAGCATTTTCCTTAATTCTAGTTGCACAAAGTACAACTAAATCAGAATTTGGCTTGCTAGACGTGGATTTAGTTGCACAAAGTACAACTAAATCAGAATTCAGCTCGCAAGACGTGGATTTTGTTGTACAAAATACAACAAAATCAGAAATCGGCTCGCTAGATGTGGATTTAGTTGCACCAAGTACAACTAAATCACAATTCAGCTCGTTAGATGTGGATTCTGTTGCACAAAGTACAACTAAAAAATCCCCCGTAGTTAAACCGGGGGATTTAGTGTACAAACAGCAGCTCTGAACCTTCTGCTAAGCAACGCAGGACCTCAAGAAACGCCCTAGTCCATGTAGATTTCCACAATCGTAACGTTACGTTCGCGGGCTAGATCGACAAATAATCCATCGATCTTTACCAGCGGACGGAAAATATCAACTGGATTGTTCATGATAATCACACCTGTGTCCCCCGTGTTCAGCAATACTCGCTTGCCGATAAAGTTGGGCATTAAATGTTGTATAAAGGCTTGAACCGTTCTGCCGTTCAGCTTACCAAAGCTGAGGTCATTTAGTTCACATAGGACAGAAATAAGCTCTTGCTTGGACTGATAGACGCGTTTGGAAGTCATCGCACTATAGATGTCAGCTACAGCAGCAATTTGCGCATAAGGATGAATCTCGGATTTGGTTAGATTATTAGGATAGCCAGAGCCGTCCTCACGTTCATGATGCTGTAGGGCTGCCAAGGCTGTATGTGAGTCATCCATCGAATTGCGGATAATTTCGTAGCCGTACTTAGTATGTAGTTTAACTTCTTCGAATTCTTCCGCGGTTAATTTTCCAGGCTTATTTAATAGAGCAGGTGAGATTCTACATTTTCCAATATCAATTAAATATCCAGCTCGTCCAATCTCATAGCATTCTTGTTTGGAATACCCAAGCCAGATTGCAATATAATAAGAGAGCATACCTACCTGCAAAGAGTGATTGTAGGTATAATTATCTTCGCGATCGAGCAGAAGCAGGAGGGAGACTACATCCTTTTGCTTGTCCAACGATTGAAGCGAAGGCTGAAGAATGTCGTTAACCACGGATTGGTTAAAGCTTCCTTTTAATAGTGCTTCCATATAAAGATTCTCAAAGCCGTCAATCATGGTATCAAAACTAGTGGTCACCGTCTGAATAATTGAAGGTCTGCTTAATGGGGCAGGTGCTTCCACTAACGTCTGGATATCAACATAATCAACTCCATGCTGCATCAGCTTGGCGATATCATCTATCTGGAGCAGCGATCCCTTTGGTAATACATGCAGACCTCTTGAACTATAAGCGTCTGAGTTGAGGTGATTACCAGGTTTTAGATCCGAGACGTGTACTCTCAATGCCTATGCCACCTTTTATCCGATTTTATCCAGAATATCAACAAAGTGCAGATTTTTCAATGAAAAAGGAGTGAAGATTAATTGTGGAGGGAATCGGCAGCCTTTTGTTCAGAGCCTACCCAGTGCTGGCCTGATTCATTGATGTCTTTTTTCCAGATAGGGACGGTCTGTTTCAGCAGTTCAATGGCCCGACGACTAGCCTCGTAACAGGTATCGCGATGAGGGGTGGAGACAGCAATGATAACGCTTGCTTCCTTAAGACCAACAAGCCCAATGCGGTGGGAAATCGCGCAGCGTGCATTCCAGCGATTCTGTACCTCATCACCAATTTCTTTCAGCTTATTTAAGGCCATAGGAATATAGGCTTCATAGTCTAATGCTGTTGTGCGTTGTTCTCCGGTCATTTCGCGTGTAGTTCCTACAAATAATAGGGATGCTCCATGATTGGCATCGAGGACGGCATCCAGAAGCTTCTCAGCATTTAATGGCAGATCCGTTATGCTATAGAGGCCGTCAGGAGTGCTCTCATATAAAGAACCATTCTCTCCCCCGGAAACGGGAGGGATTAATGCAACTTCGGCAGACTCGGTGATGAGGGCTTCATCAGGTGCATATTCCCGGTCAATAGCGACCAAAGAAGTTCCAATTAGGGATGCTGCATCCGGATAAGAGGTTGAAAGGAGTTCTTTTAACTTCCCAGCGGTTAAGGGATTCTCCGTCGCATGAAAGGTCAGAGAAGATGAACCGATAATCTCAGCCAAACCCGCGAACAGGCGGATTGTGATATGCATACTTATTCACCTCTGAAATATGTTGTAATGTCTACAATATACCATAATGAGCCTGAAAATGTTATGCTAGGCTCTATAAGATCATGCATCGGCTGCTTCATTAAAGAGCGGCTCAACAGGTAGGAGGAATGTTGCTAATGGGGCATGTGCCGCAAAGACTGACCATACTTCATACCAATGATATACATAGCCATTTCGAAATGGTGAGTCCATTGGCAGCAGAAATCGAGAGACAAAGAGCTGCAGCGGGAGAAGAGCCTGTGCTGCTGCTGGATATTGGCGATCATATGGATCGTGCAGCCGTCGAGACAGAAGGAACTATGGGTCAGGCTAACATTGATGTACTTAATTTAACAGGATATGATGCTGTAACCATCGGTAATAATGAGGGGTTAACATTCTCACAGGAGATGTTATCCTCTATTTTCTCCGGGTTACAGTGTCCAGTGGTATGCTGTAATTTTGTGGAGACTGCAACAGGGGAACCTCCCCACTGGATGAAGCGTCATGCCATCTTGGAGAAGGACGGAATCAGAATAGGAGTGACTGGAGCGACAGCGGCATTTACTTCGTTTTATTCCTTGCTGGGCTGGGATGCTCTGGATCCCGAGACAACCCTTCGGGAACAATGCCTTCTTCTAGCTCCTCAGGTGGACATTCTAATCATCCTTTCTCATTTGGGGCTTCCCGCAGATCGAATTCTGGCAGAGCGGCTGGAAGGTGTGCATGCTATTCTAGGTGGACATACACATCATATGCTGGAAGAACCGCTCATGATTAACGGAACAGCTGTATGTGGAGCCGGGAAATTCGGGCGTTACCTCGGGCGGCTTCAATTCGAGCGGAGAGAGGGACAACCTGGATTTAGCCTGGTGGCGGGTGAATGTATTCCGATTGACCCAGGACTGAAGGAAGAGATTGTAGGTCCTGCCGCTACTATTCATTTGGAGCGTGGTCGTGAGGCTCTTCAGCAGACCGTTGCGATCACAGATCGTGAGCTTCCTTTGATTTTGCAGGGAGAATCCCCTTTTGGCAATCTTTTAGCCCAAGCTGTACGTAGATTTACAGGCACTAGTTTGTCGATAGTTAACACAGGCCAGCTTCTAGGACCTTTGCCTGAAGGGGAGGTTACAGCGGGAATGCTGCACGCCCTATGTCCTTCTCCCATTAACACCTGCGTAATCAAGCTGAAAGGCCTAGATATTCGCATAGCTTTGGAGCAGAGTCTTACTGAAGAATTTTATAATAAGGTGATTTTTGGGTATGGCTTTCGCGGGAATTATCTGGGCAGCTTAGCAGTAGATGGGATAAAAATCTTGTACGATCCGCAGAAGATACCGTATGATAACAATATTGCAGTTTTTGTCGAAGGAAACCCGCTGGAGGATGATAAAGAGTATAATGTTGGTACGCTGGACATGTTTACTTTCCGTGCAGGCTATGAGACGATCGCCAATGGGAAGGATCCTGTATTTTTGCTGCCTCATTTTTTACGCGACCTGCTTGGGATGGAATTGCAGCGTCCGGACAGTCTTGATGAATGCATGCTCACTCGGTGGGAGATCAAGTCTGAGTAAACCTGCAGCTCACAAGATATACTTTTTGATTCCATTTAAACAGTGCTAGATTCCCGAAAAATAGGAGGAGATTATGGACACGATTACAGCTATTATTTTAGCAATTGTCGAAGGGATCACTGAATTTATTCCTGTTTCTTCTACAGGACACATGATCTTGACCTCGAAGCTTCTGGGCTTTGATGAGCAGGATTCGATTATGAAGACTTATGAAATCGTTATTCAGCTAGGGGCAATATTGGCGATTGCGCTTGTTTACCGCGAGCGTGTGCTTAATTTGCTGGGCATTGGGCGTAAGAACTCAGGAAGAGGCGGTGTGATGCCGGCGTCTCGTTTGAACTTAATCCATGTAATACTTGGGATTGCCCCAGCACTAGCTGTGGCATTTTTTGCCCGCGATTTTATAAAAAGTCTCTTTGGAGCCACGACTGTTCTTTGGGCGCTTGTCGCCGGCGGGATTCTAATGATTATCGCAGAATGGGTAAACAGACGCAAAATTAGAATTACAGCGCATGAGCTGGACGATCTTTCTTACGGACAGGCGCTGGCTATCGGGATGTATCAGATTATTTCAGTGCTGTGGCCAGGATTTTCCCGTTCGGGATCTACGATCTCCGGAGGGATGTTAAGTGGGGTTAGTTATAAAGCATCTGCGGATTTTTCCTTCCTTATAGCCATTCCTATTATGTGTGCGGCTTCCGGATATGAAATGTTGGATTCTTATAAGAACTTCACTAGTGAGACGATTGGCTATTTTGTAATTGGATTTCTGATTTCTTTTGTAGTGGCTTATGTAGTGGTTATTTTGTTTATGAAATTGATTCAAAAGATTAGATTGACGCATTTCGCGATCTACAGATTTATTCTTGCTGCTATATTCTGGTTGTTTATTATGCGTTAATGCCCATAGGCAAAGACCTAGACACACCCGATGTTCTTCATGGTGCACCTGTCTGATCTCTACATAAACGGTATAGACAAAGCGTGTGACCCAAGGATTTCAAAACAGAATAGCATTTTACCGTTAAAGGCAGGAGTGAGCTAAGTGCGTTTAGTATCCGTGAATCAGCTTCAAGCAGGCATGAAATTAGGTAAAAAAATATATAATGATGAAGGTCTAACTCTCCTCGCGGATGGGGTGGAGCTTACTGATGCATTGATCAAGAGGCTTTCAAGAATTGACATCGGTTATATTTACATAGAGGACTCTGTCACGGACGATGTTGAGATTATAGGTATGCTTCAAGATGAGACACGTAATCAGGCACTGAAGGTGATTCGTAATCAGTTTCAGCAAATGAC
Source organism: Paenibacillus sp. FSL H3-0310 (assembly GCF_038002785.1). Taxonomy (NCBI): domain Bacteria; kingdom Bacillati; phylum Bacillota; class Bacilli; order Caryophanales; family Paenibacillaceae; genus Paenibacillus; species Paenibacillus sp. FSL H3-0310. The sequence continues at coordinate 4,249,718 of NZ_JBBODC010000001.1, read as the reverse complement.
AGGCGCTTCAGGAATAAGCAAGGGATTCTACCATCTGGATAAAAAATTCTCAAAGATCATGGATAGCATCCTGGATGATTTGTCTTTACAAGAAGATCCGATGATCATGCTGCTTGATATGCACACCGCTGATAACTACTTGTACGTCCATTCCCTGAATGTCTGCTTGTACACTTTGGTGCTTGGCATTGCGCATGGGTACAGCAAAGAGGAGCTTCGAGTGATTGGTCTGGGTGCGCTGCTGCATGATATTGGCAAGACCCAAGTCCCGATAAAAATCATTCAAAAACCCGGTAAGCTCAGTGAAGATGAATTTCGCCATATGCAGGCACACACCGAGATCGGGTATCAGATTCTCAAGGAAGAACCGAATATCCCGCTGCTCGCGGCTCATTGTGCGCTTCAGCATCATGAACGCATTGACGGATCCGGATATCCGCGGGGATTAAAAGGGCCTCAAATTCATGAATATGCCAAATGGTTGGGCGTGGCTGATTCCTACGATGCCATGACCTCCAACCGGGTCTACAAAAAGGCTATGCTGCCACATCAAGCCGTTGAGGCGCTTTATGTAGGTTCTGGTACATTGTATGAGCAGAAGCAGCTAGAGTTATTTAGAGATCGTGTGGCTATCTATCCTCTTGGTCTTACGGTGAAGCTCAGTACGGGGGAAAGTGGAGTTGTTGTCAAAATAGACCCAAGTACGCCTCACAGACCGATTGTACGTGTGCTTACAGGGCCTGAAGGAGAAAAAGTCGTACCGTTCGAAAGGGATCTAGGAAAAGCCCTCTCCGTTGTTATCGTTGACGTCGCAGATCAAGGCGATTCTGTGGGAACGCCAAAATATTTATCATAGCAGCGAAGAGAGAAGATTAGGCTTGTCCGCATAACTCGCGGAAGCCTATTTTTCGTCTCGCTGCTATTATTTTTTACAGTGAAAAAGCTTGTAAGGACAGTCTGAAAGACATCCGAAGTGCAGTTTTTCTGACTAACGTGGTATGATATAGGATAAGACACCGTTCAATCTTCATGATTATGGGTTAATAATAGGAATAAGATTTAAAGGAGCTAGTACAAATGAATGTTTTAAGACCATTAACATCTTCACCGAAGGAGCTGTCGCCAAGCTACGATCCGTGGGATCCCATTACTTCTTTACGTAAGCATGGACGCCATGTGCTAACGAGTGTGGAATTCACAGTAACCAATTTATGTAATATGCGGTGTGAACACTGTGCGGTAGGTGATAGTTTAACCTCTAGAGAAGGGGATATGCTGCCGCTTAAAAATATGTTGGACCGTTTAGATGAGGTAGAGCATCTGGAGACGATTAGTATTACCGGCGGAGAGCCTATGTTCTTGGCTGGAACGGTGGATAATATCATAGTGCCGCTCTTAAAGTATGCCAAAGAGCGGGGGATTAGATCGCAAATTAATTCTAATCTGACGATGCCGTATGCTCGATATGAAAAGCTGCTTCCGTATTTGGACGTTATGCATATTTCTTTTAATTATGTGAACGGAGACGATTTTCATGAAGTTGGTTTTGCCAACAGCGGGCATGCAGTTTCAAAAGAAAGTGCATATCGGTTATATAATGCAATGATTGAGAATTCTCGACGGCTAAGTGAGGATGGTATGCTAATTTCTGCGGAAACTATGATTAATTACCGTACACATACTAAGCTGCCTGAAATTCATAAGTTGATTCTCGATATGGGCGCCAAACGGCATGAGGTACATCCTATGTACAACTCCAGTTTTGCTTCGGCTTTGCCAGTGTTGTCCTTGAATGAAATGCGGACGGCAATCCATAAACTACTGGATACCCGTGATCCGGAGATTTGGATGCTGTTTGGGACCCTTCCGTTTTTTGCTTGCAGCTTCCTGGAAGAAGATCAGAAGCTGATAAGCAGAATGCGCGCCGAGAAGAATGTTACCCTTCGCAATGATCCGGATGGCCGGAACCGAGTGAACGTAAACATGTTTACTGGCGATGTTTTTGTTACAGATTTCGCTGATATCGCAGCCTTTGGCAACATCGAGAACCAAAAGCTGGATGATATATTTATCGATTGGCAGACTAAACACCCGCTGAACCAAAAGGTGAACTGCCACTGCGATGCAGCAGGCTGCTGCGGACCTAATCTGTTAGTGGCTGATATGTATTATCCGGAAGTTGACTTCAAAACTAGAAAAGCGATCAATCTGTAGAAATGAGGCGTTGTTAAGTGGTGCATACGGAATTTGAAGTAGGGAGATTATTGCTTAATCTTTTGCTGGTTCTGGTGCTCGTATTATTGAACGGTATTTTTGTAGCAGCGGAATTTTCATTAGTTAAGGTCAGGCAGTCCCGCCTGACCCAACTTGTCAGTGAAGGTAATAAAATGGCTGGATATGCTCTGAAAGTAAATAAGAGACTGGATTCCTATTTATCCGCCACTCAGTTTGGGATAACACTTGCGTCGCTGGGCTTAGGTTGGGTTGGAGAGCCCGCGATTTCTGAGCTGTTGGTCGAACCTTTAATGTACCAGATGGGGATCACCGATCATACCCTGATTTCTACCGTATCTGTGATTATTGGATTTTCGATCATTACATTTTTACATATTGTACTTGGGGAGCTTGCTCCTAAATCGCTCGCGATTCAAAGAACAGAAGGTTCGGCACTGTTGTTATCTGCACCCCTGATGTTCTTCTATAATGTGTTCATGCCTTTTATCTGGGTGCTGAACGCTTCAGCCAACGCGTTGCTTCGGTTAGTCGGTGTGGAGCCTGCAAATGAAAGTGAAGCAGCACACTCGGAAGAGGAAATACGTATTCTGATGAATCAGAGCGCCAAGAGTGGTGTCATTGACAAAGATGAAATGAAACTAATGGATAATATCTTTGAATTCTCAGATCTGCTTGCACGTGAAGTCATGCTGCCTCGTACAGATATGGATGTGCTTTACAGCAATCTTTCGTTAGAAGAAAATATGAAGATTATTACCGAAACGAGACATTCGCGTTATCCGGTTGCTCTGGAAGATAAGGACCGTATTATCGGTTTTATTCATATTACCGACCTGTTGTTTGCTCCACCGGAGCAACAGAATGATCTTACAACTCTGGTTCGGCCTATCCTTAACGTTCCGGAATCGATGGAAATCAGCCATACTCTTCGTTTTATGCAGAAGAATAAGGCTCAGCTGACGTTAGTTGTCGATGAATATGGCGGCACAGCAGGTTTGCTGACAGCAGAAGAGATTCTGGAAGAAATCGTAGGCGATCTGCATGACGAGTTCGAAGATGAGCGTCCAAGTGTGGAACATAACGGGGAGTACATCTCTGTTGAGGGCCGGATGCTGATTGAGGATGTCAACGATCTTACGGGTGTTGTGATTGAAGACGATGAGGTGGATTCCATCGGCGGCTGGTTGTTTAAGGAGCTGGAGGGTAATCCAACCAAAGGAAAACGTGTCAAAGTAGAAGATGTTATTTTTGAAGTCGAGGAATCAACAAGATTGCGTATCACTAGAATTAATATCCACCGGGAACCACGAGTCGAGGACGAAGAAACCTCAGCAGAACTGAATGAGGATAAAGAATAACCTATTGAAAATTATAACGTATTGTTCCGGTTGATCAGGGATATAATGAACTCCTCCTGCAAGAGCTGTATGGCTCATGACAGGAGGAGTTTTTTGTGGACACATAAAGGACATAACGCTCGTCTATGCTAATGTTTATTAATTGTTTGAAAGCGGGGTCTAGATTGAAAAAGAAACTTCTTCTCGTTGAGGATGAAATTCGTATTCGTGAACTGGTATCTGATTATTTCTTACAGAATGATTGGGAGGTACTTGAGGCGGATAATGGAAGAGATGCATTGGTTTGGTTTGATTCACTGCTGCCGGATCTGCTGATTTTGGATATCATGATGCCTGCTATGAATGGATTTGAAGTGTGCCGTGAAGTTCGTGAAAAATCAGCGGTACCCATCATTTTGTTAACAGCCAAGTCCACAGATGACGACAAAATCTACGGTTTTGAATTAGGAGCCGATGATTATGTTACAAAACCATTTAGTCCAAAGGTACTAGTAGCCCGGGCAAATGCACTTATGAAACGGGTTGAAGGCACTCATCAGCCTGAATCTAGCATAATAAAATTTGGTTCCGCGATGTTTAATACCATGGCCCATCGGCTGGAGGTAGAAGATGCGGAAGTGGAGCTTACCCCTAAGGAATATGATCTTTTATGGCTTTTAATACGAAATAAAGGGATTGTTATTTCAAGGGATACGATCCTCAGTCGGATCTGGGGAATTGAATTTGAAGGAGATTCCAGAGTTGTGGACAGTCATATCAAAAAGCTGCGAAGTAAATTGGGTTATGAATCACGTTTTATTCGTACGGTAATTGGCACAGGATACATGTTCGAGGAAGAGGCATGAGAAGACGGGGAATTACTTTTAAACTGTTTGTGATGACCGTTATCTTTTTCCTTTGCTTCTATGGCATGGTGATTCTAAGCCAATTGCTGTTGTTTGACAATTTCTATCAGAAGCAAAAAGAGCACCGCGTGGAGAAACACCTTAAGAGCTTTGCGGCAAGATATATAAGCGAGCCATGGGGAAGCACCCGAACCTCTCAGGAGCTTGTCCGGTTTATGCTGCGGAATAAAACACAAATGGTTATTTTGAAGCTGGATGGAAAGATGAATTCAGAAGATCCATTTCATATAAAGCTAATCGATGATGACGGGAAGAGTATGGTTGTTTCTTTATCCCTATTCATGAATCAGTACGGAGATTCACTGAGAGCAGCAAACATTAAAGTAGATGATCAGTTGAGCGTGGAAGGCGAACTTCTGGATGAAGACAGTGCTTCACCCGTTATACTCTACCCCATAAGCATTACAAAAAAAGGGGGCGAAACCATAGGGGAGACGGGAGAGACTGGGACGATTCATGCATCTGGTACTGTTGCAGAAGTTGTACTGCCTGATTTAAAAATATGGAATCCCCGCCAGGGAATATTGTTTGAGGCTCTTGAGGAATGGTTTCCTTTGACACCAGCGCAGATAGAAGACTTTAAAAATTTGAAAATACAGAAGCAAGACTGGGTTGCTCCCTGGAGTGGGAGTCGCAATTCTGTGGTTATTCTGCCCCTGAAGCAAAGTAACGGAGAAATTGAATTACTATTCACAGTCACTTCATTACAGGAAGTTAAGGATTCGAACGATGCCTTACGTTGGTTCTTTTTATATCTGGGAATGGGTGGCTTTGTCCTGATTCTGGTGCTTTCTCTCTTTTTCTCGAAAATGGTAACGCGTCCGCTAATTAAGTTAAACAAGATAGCAAAACGGATGGTTTCTCTGGACTTTACAGGGGACACATCGATTCGGCAGAAGGATGAGCTAGGCAGCCTTTCTAACAGCATGTTCACCTTATCACTAAGTCTGGACTCTGCTTTAAGGGAGTTAAGAGAGGCCAATCAGCAGCTAGTTGAGGATATGGAGCAGAAGCAAAGAATGGAGATCATGCAGCAGGACTTTTTTGCCAACGCCTCCCATGAATTGAAGACACCCCTCAGTATTATCAAAGGGTTTGCTGAAGGTTTGGAAGACGGCGTTAGTGCCGGCAAGCAGGATCACTACATTAAGGTGATTATTGAGGAAGCCGATAAAATGGAGTTTCTTGTTAAAAATATGCTAGATCTAGCGCGGTTGGAGTCGGGCACGATTAAACTACGGAAATCTTCCTTTATGTTAAGTGAACTGACGGAAAAGGTGACAGACAAGCTGGTCCACTTGCTGAGTGAAAAACATTTGGAGGTCATCATTATTCCTGCGAATGAATTACCGGTCTATGCGGATGTGAACTGGATCGAACAAGTTATGCTAAATTTTATGACCAATGCTATCAGGCATGCGGAAGAAAGAAGTTCTATCACCGTCAATATTGAGAGTCATGCCCAAACTATTGTATTCACTATTCAAAATATAGGAGAATCAATCCCAGAAGATCAGCTGGAGCAGATCTGGGAACGGTTCTATCGGTCGGAGCCATCCCGCAGTCGAATGACAGGCGGTACGGGTCTGGGGCTTTCCATTGCAAAGCGAATACTAGATATGCACGCTTGTCTTTATACAGTGAAAAATACGGAGAACGGTGTCAGCTTTACTGTGACCTTTGAAGGTTAAACCGAATCAACAGAAATACTGCTATGAAAGGGGTGAAATTGTATGAAATTGAACTGGTTGCCTTCAACGTGCACACTCGGAAATTTGGGACTAGGATCACTATCCTTGTATTTTACGATTCAAGAACGATATAGCCTAGCTTTATTAATGATATTGCTCGCGGCAATATGTGATGTACTGGATGGATTACTGGCAAGAATATTGCAATGTACTAGTGAATTCGGTAAACAATTGGACTCATTGGCGGATATTATATCATTTGGTTTAGCGCCTACCTTCCTTATCTTGTTGTATAGGTTAGAAGATGCCCACTGGATTGGACCTGCAGCTGCAGTTTTCTTTTTGATCTGTGGCGCACTTCGTTTGGCCAGATTTAATCTGTCGGCGCCTTCCAAAGGGTTCGTGGGGATGCCCATTACTGCTGCTGGAGTCATTCTGTCGATGATTTCTTTACTAGATGAACGGATGAAACCAGGACTGGTCATCGGATTAATGGCATTGCTGTCCGTAATGATGATCAGCCGTATCCCATTTCCGTCCCTTAAAAAATCCTTCAACAGGAAGTGATACACCCATGCCTTGGATTATAGAGTTCATTTCACAATACGGATATTTTGCCATATTTGGCCTTATGGCACTTGGGATTATCGGACTTCCTGTGCCTGATGAGGTGTTAATGCTGTTTGTAGGCTATTTATCCTCCGTTATGGTTTTGGATTTTTCACTTTCCGTATTGGTTTGTTTTATGGGATCCATCACAGGAATGCTTATCAGCTATACCATTGGTTTAAGGCTAGGACAACCTGTGGTAGCTAAATTCGGCAAGTGGGTTGGCCTTACACCCAAGCGTTTTGCCAGTATGAAAAGATGGTTTTTGCGGTTCGGAAACTGGGCGATTTTCATTGCTTATTTTATTCCAGGTCTGAGGCATGTATCGAGCTATATCTCTGGAATCAGTGCTATGTCTTTCAAAAAGTATATACTCATAACGACTGCAGGAGCGCTAACCTGGTCACTCCTTTTTGTTTCCATCGGCTTTTTTGTGGGGGCTAAGTTTTCCTTTTTATAGCCATTGAAGCTTAACATTATTAATCGCAATTGAATGGAGCAAGATCAATGAATGTATTCAAGCGATTCTACGCGAATAGTACTACCAGACGCTTTTTTATTCTCGCACTTATCGGGTTGCTGCTGTACATGGTTCGAGGGATGCTTAATCTGGTACTGCTGACGTTTCTGATTGCTTTTGTCATGAACAGCTTTCAGATTGTGCTCAGTAAAAGAATTGGTAAATTCATGAAGGTCAACAGTAAGGTGATTATTGTCATTTTATACCTTGCTTTAATCGCATTGATTGTACTGGCCCTTGCAAAATATCTTCCTAAAGTATTGGAGCAGATTAAGCAATTAGCCATCTTCCTCACCAATCTCAAGTCAGAGGACCTTCCGCAGAACAAGATTACATTATATTTGTATGATATGCTCAGGGACCTTAACTATCAGTCCTATATCAAAAGAGGCATCGATTATGTGCTGCAGGTTAGCAACTGGGGTGCAACTTTCGTTCTATCAACCATTTTAAGCTTTGTGTTTATTCTGGAGAAGAACCGGGTCGTCAGTTTCACTTCTAGGATAAGAGAGAGCAGGATTGCCTGGTTTTATATAGATCTGGAGTATTTCAGCCGAAAATTCATCGTTTCCTTTGGAAAAGTAATTGAAGCGCAAATTCTCATTGCCATGTTCAATACCTGTCTTACTGTTATTGGCTTGTGGCTGCTTAACTTCCCGTATTTATTTGCCCTAGCGATTTTGATTTTTCTGCTCAGTCTCATTCCGCTGGTTGGTTTTTTGATTTCGCTCATTCCGCTTTTAATAATTGGTTACAACATCGGCGGTCTGATAACAGTTACATATGTGCTGGCGATTATTGCGGTGTTGCATTTTATCGAAGGCTATTTCTTGAATCCTAAGTTGATGTCCACAAAAATGAATTTGCCGATGTTTTTCACCTTTAGCGTGTTGTTGTTCTCTGAGCATTATATGGGTGTCTGGGGACTTATTCTTGGTATTCCTATCTTTGTATTTATGTTGGATATCCTTGAGATTACCCACGAAGATTCGTTCAAAAGAGCGAAGCCCTAAGCTGAATACTAAAAAACCCAAGTTATAAGCTGTTTTCGGTACTTTTCCGGAGACAGCTTATTTGTCATGCACATTGCACAAAAAAAATTGCTAATGGGCTTTTTTTGTGAATAACGTTTTATATTGTGTCCTGCTGTCATAAGTTAGCTAAGGGAGTAATGTTCAGAGTCTTTAAAGAAGGAACAGGAACAAAGGAGGTACAAAAAAGATGGAATCACAGCTGCGGAGGTATACCCCCTTTAGGGGCCCGTTTGATCCTTGCCCACCGGTGCCGTTCAAGACGTATGTAGTTCCACCCAATCAATTTATCACCTTTCAGCCGCCCGATTTGCCACAGTTTAGTTTGCAGGAGGCTCTGAAGTATGGAACGCTCTGGCCAGCACTATTTAGTCCGTATGAATCCAAGTGCAAAGGAGGAGGAAAATAGACTATGGAGGCAAATCCTTGCGACCAACGTTATTATGAATTGCTTGAACAGTTGCAGACCCTTGATTTTGCCTTAGTGGAGTTGAACTTATATCTAAATACGCATCCTGACGATCTGAGAAGTATTGAACAATTTAATCAGCTTACGCTGGAACGAACTAAGCTAGCGAATCATTTTCAGGAGTTATATGGTCCGCTGCAGAATTTTGGCCGCGCTTATTCTAAATGTCCATGGGAATGGAATCAACCCCCTTGGCCTTGGCAGGTGTAAGAGGAGTATAACCGTAAGGAACTATTTTTCTAGAGGAGGGAAGTTCCCGAATGTGGATATACGAAAAAAAACTGCAATATCCGGTACGGGTGGGTAAATGTGATGTCCGGATGGCGCGTTATTTGAGTGAGCAATACGGAGGCGCAGATGGCGAGCTCGCCGCTGCACTACGCTATATGAATCAAAGATACACGATTCCAGATAAAGTTATTGGCGTGTTGAACGATATTTCTACTGAGGAATTCGCTCACCTTGAGATGATTGCCACGATGATCTACAAGCTGACGAAGGATGCTTCGGTATGTGAATTAGAGGAAGCGGGATTAGGGCCACATTTTGTAGCGCATGATCATGCCTTGTTCTACACGGATGCTAGCGGAGTTCCATTCACCGCAGCCTATATTCAAGCTAAGGGAGATCCGCTGGCAGACCTTTATGAAGACATTGCGGCTGAGGAAAAAGCCCGGGCTACATATCAGTGGCTGATTGACATGACGGATGACGTGGATCTGCAGGATAGCCTTAAGTTCCTGCGGGAGCGGGAGATTGTGCATGCATTACGGTTTAAGGAAGCGGTGCAGATTATTATTGATGATCGGAATCAGAAGCGGGTGTTCTAAGGATTTCTGTGAAAAAGACATTTAAAGCCGTTCTCTTTTAAAAGAGAACGGCTTTTTTACGTTAAAAAATATGGAGGCTCCGCAGGAATTGATAGAAGAAATACCCGCCAAAGCCGATTAATACAACACCTGCGCTGATAGTCACCCATTTAATAGCCGTCCGGTTCATTGCTTTTCGTGTGGTGGATACAATCGTCATCAGGCCAATATCATGGAGCAGGATACCAATCAGGATACCTAATCCTACGAGCAAAAAGCTGCCCGTATTAGTACGGTCAAAGGAGTCGGACAATACGGTACCAAAGACACTAACCCAAAATACCAGGTTTCCTGGTGAGATCGCCACTAGCAAACCATTTTTGTAAGAAGAGAACAGCGATTTGGACGTCTTCTCTCCTCCAAGGGAAATATCATGATCTGCATTCTTGATGCTGTCATATCCAACGTAGCATAGGAAGAGAGCTCCAACTAACCACATGATTACTTGTATGATAGGCATGGAAAGAATAGAGGCTAGACCCAGGTATAAGCCTAGAATTAGGAAGAGGTCGATAGTCATTCCCCCGAGGCCAACAATCCAACCATGCATAAAGCCATTTTTCAAGCCTTGTTTGGTCATTTCAATGGTAATGGTACCTACAGGTAGAGCGATGGAAAAGCCGAGCAAAACGTATGTAAGAAATAAAGTCATTAAAATTTAAAGCCCCCTTTATCAAATTAAACGAAAGTATATTTTACACCATGAAGTAATAGGGGGCAATTCTTTTGAGTGAATTTATCTATTACAAATTTGCTCTAAAATTTTCGACCGCTCTAATAGAGACGGTCTTTTTTATTTATTTGAGGATCGCCAGAGATGAATATTAATGGTCTCGATTTTCTTTACCGATGAATTATTGCTCGAAAATTAAAGGGTGACATGAGATGAAAAATGTGATTTAGTTAGGTGAAAGTTAGTATATAAGCGATTATTTGAAAAAAAAGAGCCTCATTAGCTTCGGCTAACAAGGATCTTGATACTGTCACGAGTTTGGATTCCATTATTTAATTGTTATCTTTATCGGTTTGTTTGATCAGTTCATAAGCGATATACCCGATCATTCCCAAGAACAACCCTGTGCCTGCAATAATGTAAACGATCGTAAATATTTTTCCGAGTGCTGTCTGGGGAACAAATGTTGGATGACCTAATGTACTAAGCGTTGCAACGCAGAAATAAATAGCATCCAGGACAGACAAACCTTCCTGTTTGACATAAAAAATGGTTCCGGACAACAGTGTCATCAAAACTAATAAGAATAATGCTTGGAAATTTTTACGTTTGAGCGCTTTCCATAAGCCCGAGAATAAACGTTTTAAAGTTAGTAAAAATGATAACATGCAGCTCCACCCTTCATTTATATTAGAGCATACATAACAAATTAACGTCAAATTTAAAATAGATTTGCGGGAAGAAACTGAGGAGGCTGTGGGGAACTTGAATTTCTAGCATTCAGAGCTGAAACTGGTCACACTCCATTCAAAGCTAGTCTAAGCTATGTTATTATTACCTTATATTTTCCTATAAATAACAAATTATAGAGTTTGGAGGTTTAAGAATGAAAAGTAAGCGTAACTTGATAATGCTGTTATTGTTTGCTTTGACGATTATACTTTCAGGATGTAATGATAAAGAAGCTGCGATATTATCCCTGGATGAAATACGAGATCTAGCTCAGCGAGGCGAGGCGTTGTCGTGGAAGGATTTTGAAGGTCATCCCTTTGAAGATGTCGGTTCAGGTTTGTACATCCGTAAATATGAAATTAATGAAAACTACCATGTGCTGGTGGGTGGCGGAAGTGTTGATGCAGCTCCTCTGTATATAAATCTTGTCAAAAGAAACGGAGAAAAGATCGATATCCGTTATGATGACATCGATCATTTTATCCTCAATTAAATGAGGGGTTTTTAGGCTATTCAAATCTTATTCCGTTAGATAATTCATCCAGACGCTCCCAGTCGAGTACAACAATTTCTTGCTTAACTTTATATAAAATTCCCATGTCGGTGAGCCGCTGAATGACACGGTTTAAATGGCGGGGAGTAGTCCCAATTAACGAAGCTATATCTGGGATATAGGGTGTCTGAATTTCTTTTCCAAACTCACGTTGGAGTTGAATGGTCAATAAATAACTTGCAAACCTTTCCTCTACAGAGCCCAGCAAGTTCGTTCGGGATGCGGATGTGCAGGTTAGAAGCTTGTAGGAGAGATGTTTCAGCAACAAGTCTTTAAACCTGTGGTTATCCATTAGGTCAGACTCAACCTTTTGTTTGGGGATAAATAAGAGGGTGGTTTGTTGTACCGCTTCAACTTGGGATTGGATCACAACCTCCTGCACGTATTCAATATCCCCGAATAATGACAAGGGTGAGCAGAAACGTAATAACAAGGATTTTCCCGTCCCCACACTAGAAGAAACCTTGGTACGCCCCTCCACTTGAAAATAAATTCCGTCCAGCTCATCCCCCTCACGCAAAATGATTTCATCCTGCTCATAGACAAGTAACTGGATTAAAGCATGTGTTGACGTTGTGAATACTTGGTCTAGATTAAATTGTGTAATGTAATGTGATATCAGATTTGGATCGTGAATAGATTTCATCGTTTACTCCTTTTTGGACATCGGTCCTTTCCATTATATCTGAACTCGTTAATATAGAGAAAAAGGGGAGGTTATTAACTGTGAAATTTATTTTTGATTTAGATGGGACGATTTGTTTTAACGGCAAACCTTTGAGTGAATTTATTGTACAAGCCTTGGATTCTCTAATTGAAAAAGGACATGAGGTTATTTTTGCGTCAGCCCGGCCTATTCGTGATTTATTGCCTGTGTTGCCTGCTCGTATGCATCATTTTTCTATGGTTGGCGGGAATGGCGCGTTTATTGCAAAGGGTGGGGAGGTTATTTCGACGATACATTTTGACCCACAGACTGCGGATAACATCCTGAATTTGATTGAAGAATTTGATGCAACTTATTTGATTGATAGTCATTGGGACTATGCATATTCGGGTTCTGCGAACCATCCCATCCGGAGAAATGTAGATCCAGAACAACGCGCCAAAAATGTAACTCCATCAGAGCTGGATGAGATTGTGAAGGTAGTTATTTTGAGCAGTCTGAACGGGGAACAACTTATACATAAGCTGCAAAATCTGCCGATTGTGATCTACCAGCATGGACAAGAAGATATTATGGATATAAGTCCACAAGGTGTGAACAAATGGACAGGACTAAAGAGATTAGGCATAGAACCGCAGCAATTTATTGCTTTTGGTAACGATGCTAATGATATAGAAATGTTTAGACATTCCGCACATTCGGTTTGTGTTGGCGATCATATAACCTTGGGAGAAGTTGCAACGGAAAAGGTTAGTAGCGGTGAAGAGCAGATTGTTAGAACAATAATGGAGCTGGTGCGAGGTCTGCGATAATTGTTGGGATGGTGATCACCAGCTCAGAGGTCATTGTTGCGGACTGTATAGTCGCTATTTCAGGATTTAGCTTCATTAGGCGGAGTGTTCGGACTCAGGAGGCGTTATCTAGTCAGAAGACAGCGGTTTTTGCACACAAACAACTCAATAACGACTCTGGGGTCCGAATAACCTCATTTCTGTCTATTTCGAAGCCAATAAGGACATTTGAGTCCGATGGTAGGAGGTTGGTCGCTATTTGCAACAAAAAACCTGCCATAAAATCAGCAGGTTTTTTTGAGTGGATGAGCAGAAATAAGTGCGATAACTATTCTAGATAAGTTCTTGGCGGCGATTTAAATAACGATATAAAACACAACCGGATATCGCGCATATAGCTGCACATAAGCCGATAAAACCATACCCAGCTTGAAGACCACGTAGCAAGCCAGTTTGTGTTTCTGCTCCGTAAAGCCTCTTTACACCTTCGATTACTGCACCTATGGCATAGTTGCCAATCACGCTACCGACTCCCATTAGTGTAACTGTAAAGGTGATGGCAGTGTCACTGCCATGCGGATACCTTTTTGCGATAAACGCCATGACGGTCGGATAAATCATAGCGATACCTATGCCTGCTGCTGCGAATAGAAACGCGAGCTGTTCCCCACCCAAAATAGCAGCAAACGTACATAAGGCAGAGAAGGCTGAAAAGATGATAAGCGATAGATTGAAACCAATCTTATCTGTAACCGGCCCCAGCAGGAGCCTTGCTAGCGAGAAGCAGAGAAAAAAGGTGGACAACATACCAGAAGCTGTAACTGTATCCCACAAGTATGCTTTTTCCAAAAAATTCACTAGCCATCCACCTACTGCAAGCTCTGACACTACACCGAAAGAAAGAATAAGCACCATCAGCCATAAAGCGGGATCGCGGACCAGTGTTTTTAATGAGATCCGGTCCTCTTGCGGAAGATCGTCACCCGGAAATGTACTGCGCAAGGCAGATAGAATAGGCAGTAAAGATAAGCTTAGCATAATCAGATACATTCCGCGCCAGTCGAGTGGATGGCCAAATATACTTACCGACATGAGTCCTGTTGCCAGCAGTGGAGCTAAGGTTGAACTAAATCCGTAGAAAAAATGGGATAAGTTCATCATCGTCCCGGTATTTTTTACGAAGATGCGTGCTCCCAAAATGGCAAGACCAATCTCCAGCATTCCGTTTCCGATGTACATCAGGAAATAAGAAGCTGAGAAGAAGGGATAGCTGTGGGAGATATAGATTAACACTCCTGAGAATATCATGGATGCAAAAGCAATGATACTGACAGCCTTGATCCCCCACTTCCGAACCAATACAGCTGTAAAGGAGCAGGCGATCAAATAACCTAATGCATTTAGGGATAAAAGGGTGCCGAGCTGTTTCTCGTCCAGATTAAAGTCGAATTGGATTCGCGGAATGGCAGGTCCTTTAATATTTTCCGATATGCCAAACACTATAAATCCTAAAAAGATGGTTGCCAATTGCATGGCGTAAATCTTGTTAAATCCCCCGAAGCGCTTTTTCAAATTGAGATCCTCCCAGAACGGGTTACTTTATTGCTCAATGTCTCTGTAATACTCTTCTTTAAGTTTTTCCCAGTGTTGCTTATCGTCGTCGGTGATTGCTCTTAATACCTTGCATGGGTTCCCCACCGCAATTACATTGTCAGGGATATCCTTAGTCACGACTGAACCTGCACCGATGATTACATTGTTGCCGATTTTTACCCCAGGATTAATTACTGCGTTTCCACCAACCCACACGTTGTTTCCGATGGTAATCGGTGTACCGAATTCAAGCATACTAATACGCACGTCCGCATCTATGGGGTGACCAGCAGTATATACGCCTACCCTAGGTCCAAAGAGAACATTGTTACCAATCGTTACTTTAGCTACATCAAGGATAATGCAGTCAAAATTAGCGTAGAAGTTATTGCCAACGGTAATATTACTGCCGTAATCACAACGGAAAGGAGGTTCAACATATAATGACTCTCCTGTAGACTCAAATAATTGCTTGAGTAGTTCTACTCTATATTCACCTTGTTCTTCCGTCGTATTGTTAAATAAACGAGTGAGCATTCTGGATCTTTTGTTATCCTTTGCTAATTCTTCACCGCCTGCCATATATAGCTTTCCTGCAATCATGTTTTCTTTGTTTGTTGCCATTCGTAGTTCCTCCTGAAGTGTATGTTAGTTTTATGTTTTACCGGCGCTTCTCAACCAGCTGCAACGAGTAGGTTAAGCTTTCCAGTGTGATCGCAATTAATCCGTTCATGTAATGATCATCAGGTTGATCCAGCACAATTAAGTGAGGCATATGCTCCTCTGGAATCACTTCCAGACAACGTTGATAAATCGGCCGCACATTCTCTTGTTTGACTTGCTCTCCTGTGAGAGCTATGGTCTCTGGATTAATAATTGCAATCAGGGACGATATAGTGTGAGCCGCCAAAGGGATGAAGGTATCCGTGTGGTCCAAGCTACTCAATTGCTGTTCACGCGAGATTCCAAACGGTAAAAAAGAGACTTCACCAGCAAATCTGGTATTACCTTTGTGGATATGCCCGTCGATCATCATCCCGGCGCCTGGAAAAGCTCCTTTGATAAAGGTCACCACGACAATGGTTTTATCCTCTTCATAATCCTGCTGTTTATAGAACCCGTAAACGGTCAGATTCATATCATTTTCAATCGTGACTTCAAGCTCGTATTTTTCTCTGAGTAGTGATTCTAAGGGAGCATTAATTAACTCTTTAATGTCACAGATATTAATGACACCTTGGTGAGCAAGTCCGGGAATCCCAATCCCTACTGCCTTGATGTTGTTATATTGTTGGATAAGCGTATCCAGCAGATGGTCGATGGCTGCAGCATCTACGTACTCTAATTCCATCCATCCATGATCCACACGATCACCAACTGAATTGGTCACCGCATAGGTTATGGATTTCTGGCCATCCTCAATTTTGGCATAGATACATGCAATATAGGAGAAATCAGCGTTATAGATAAATCGTCTGGCCGGTCGGCCTCCATTTGAAGCCTCCAGTTCAGTCTCAATGACTTCACCAGTCTCCAGAAGTTCATTCAGGATATTTCCGCAGGTAGCAATACTTAATCCGGTGGCACTTGCAATCGTGGATTTGGTTCCTTCCTTCATCGATTTCAAGGCCTGCTTGATAAGCTCCTGATTTATCTTTTTAACACGAATAGAATTGTTTGCGATTTGGTTTATTTTATTCACCTCTAGACTTTTGAAAATGGTTATTAAAAGTATTATCAATACTATAACTTGGCTCTATATAATTGTCTAGCAATCGACAGTTTTTTTATTATGGATTTTTTTGAACGGACATGTGGCTTTCAATCAACCTGCGGTGTCTAATTAAATGTAAGGTCAAGAGGAGGTTCTTACAATGTCTGGAGCTCATGACAAATCCACTGTTTATCCGGATGAACAGGGAGACAAGCAAAGCTTTGAAATCACTTATAATCAATATCGCGAAAGAATCCATAAATATCTTTCGTTGAAAGTAAATTCGGGTAGCGCGGAAGACTTAACGCAACAGTTTTCTTAAAGGCCTTGGAAAAAATTCATATATTTAAAGGAATTCGAGCTTATTCACTTGGATCTTCAAAATCGCACAGAATATTGTGAAAAATGAATATTGGGGCTTTTATTTCATTGCGCTTTTTTGTAGACTGCACCTTGTCAGAGATTTCTAAGATTGTTGGAATGCGAGAAAGTGCGGTTAAGAAACGATTGTACCGTGCATTAGAGAAATTAAGAAGTGAACTAAAAGAGCTGTTGGTGAAGTAGACGCTCCTAATTGGTTCATTGGCACTTTTGAGGGAAACAAATTGAAAATTGTTTCTCCTTTAGATCCAGGGCCAAAGCATACGTATGAAACTATTCTTAAATCCACGCTGCACTTGTTTACAATGTGGTTAATCGGTGACATTAATCCACTTGCTCCTAAATGGCTGTGTCAAGGGATTGCAGGATACGAAGTAAAACAAATGCCTGATGAGTTCATTAAAAATTCGACTTCAGAGCAAATTCATAATCTTGTTATTCCTACTTTTCAAGAATTAAATTCCGAGGGCTGGGATTTCGAAACGATGAATGGCTTTCAGTTCTCTTATTTAATCGCTGAATTATAGTTTTTATTATAAAAGGGTCACATTTACCATGTATTTGAGGCTATTGTGACCCTCTTAATTGTCGGGCTAGAAACTATTAAAAGAATAGACAGCATCATTTGTTTCATCGAACAAAAATCCACCATTTACGAAGATTTTCACAAAAAGACCACTTGTAATGAGTGTACACCATGGAAATTAATAGAATCAATGTTATATAATTCACTAAGATACAAGCTAAAAATGTTCACTCACAATTTGAACCGGTGACATAATCTAGGGAAAATTTATATTCGGCCAGCCAGAACCTTCTGGTTGGTCTTTTTAATGTGATGCGTCTACTTCGTAGGCGATTTCGTTATATTTAGTAGATTGGTAGATTGGTAGATTGGTAGATTGGTAGATTGGAGGGGAATTAAATCGGGGAGGACAAATGGGTCACAGAAGCGCAGCAGGGCAATGAGGCAGCGGTGGAATTATTAATTCGGCATACCTATAGTGATATTTATCGATTCATCAGATGGAAAATACATAATGACGAATTGGCCTGGGATCTTGCACAGACGGTGTATGAAAAAGCATGGGCCAAGCTTGACAGCTATCAAAATAAACAGGGGAGTTTCCGAGCTTGGTTGATGGCGATCGCGCGAAATGTCTGCATTGACTATTTTCGCAGCAAAGGTGCTCGGCAAGCCGAGTTGAATCAAAGCTTATCTGATGAAATCACAGTCGAAGGAGATTTTCTTGAAGGAATATTACTTCGTGAAGAGGTTAAGCAGGTATACGCCGCGATTTACTCACTGCCAGAGGAACAGAGGGATGCGCTCTTGTTAAGGTATAAATATGAATTTACGTTTACAGAAATAGCTGCCGTAACTGATGAACCTGAATCTACTGTGAAGTCAAGGGTAAGCCGATCGCTGATTAAATTACGTGATTTACTAAGCTATTCCAAGCAAGAGGACATATCCCAACCCCTAAAGAAAGGAGCAGGAAAATGAGGGTTAAACGTAACCATCAAGATTACTTCAATCTGAATTTACAGGATGAGATGACAGCAGAGTCTGTAGAGGAGATCGTGAATTATATCAGGTGCATTCCTGAACCGCCACGCCTTGACGGTTTTGCAGAAGAAGCCATGAGCAGGTGGAGAAAATCCAAGCGGGCTTTACCTGCGCCAGTACCACCCGTTCCTCTATTTGCACGGCAACAGCTGAGGATTCTTTTTTCACAGGGATGGTGGAAAGAGGTTGTGCTTGGTGTGATCTTGTTTGTAGTAGGATATTTGGTGCTGAGTGTTATGGAGATTGTTAGCCCTATGTTCATTCTGTCCATCGTGGGTTGTATTCCTTTACTGGTGGTCGTCTCTCATACGGCTCGGAATACGCTCTGTGGAATGGGAGAACTCGCACGTAGTTTTAGAATTCCGTTGCATCGGTATGTGCAAGCTCGGTTCCTTATGGCAGGGGTGATCTCACTACTGATTAACGTTAGTGTAACTGCTATGGTAACCCCGGTAGGGGGAACGGAGTTTATGCTGCGTATGACCCTGCTATGGTGCATCCCGATCCTAAACAATGCGGCGGTAGCGTTAGTATTATCCACGCTGATACGTAATTTTAGACAATTAACGACCGTACTCTTCATGGTGCCTCTCTTTTGGATGATTTTATTTTCCGGAGAATTTGCAGTGAGATGGACGATGTCGGTCGAGTTATTTTGGTTAATGGGACTGGGCGTTCTGTCGGCAGTGGTATTTAGCCTAGCCATGAGGTTTCAATCCAGAATATTGAGCAGGGGAGGGTTTCTGATTGGAGCTTAAACTATGTAATATTGTACATGATTTCGGCAAAAAGCGAATTTTAAATACGATCAACCTTTCTATGTCACCTGGTGTGTATGGTCTTCTAGGACCTAACGGAACAGGAAAAACGACATTGATGCGTATTGTTGCAGATATTCTGTATCCGACTCGTGGAAATGTACTTTTAGATGGACAAAACAAGGATGATATGGGGGATCAGTACCGGGCTCAGATAGGTTATTTACCGCAGGAACTGGGGATGTACAATCATTTTTCAGCTCGCGATTTCTTGTATTATGTTGCTGCCCTAAAGGGGTTGACCAAGAAGGAGGCGAGTGATCGTATAGAGGTTCTTGCTCAAATGGTTAATCTATCCGGAGAAATGGATAAAAAATGTGGTAAGTATTCCGGCGGAATGAAACGTAGACTCGGTATCGCTCAAGCATTGCTTAATAATCCGGGCATCCTCATTCTGGATGAGCCCACAGCAGGACTTGACCCCTCGGAACGCGTAAGATTTCGAAATTTAATTTCTGAAATATCAAATGAGCGCATCGTTATTTTGTCTACTCATATCGTTTCTGATGTTGATCATATAGCTAAACAGGTGCTACTGATGGGGCGAGGAGAGTTACTTCGTCAAGGAACAATTAAGGAGTTGACCAATGAATTGCAAGGAGAGGTTTGGGAGGCACATGTCCCCGGGCGGTTGCTGGCTCAAATCGAAGAGAATGGAACTGTAGTGAATGTGCAGCAGACAGATACTGGACTAGTGGTTCGGGTAGTCAGCAAGACTTTGCCAGTTGAGAATGCACTGATGGTGAATCCTTCATTAGAAGATGTATATATGCATTATTTTCGGAGGGGATGACACACATGAAACGTCTGGTGATGTTTGAATTACGTAAAATTATGATTCCCAGAGTCTGGATTTCTATAGCTGGAAGTATTGCATTAGCCATTTTTTGTTTTGTTAGTTTCTACCCATCCGGTACGGATAGTCTATTGGTTGTAAACAAGGAAAAGCCTGAAGCTATCGCCGCTCATCTAGGACCGATTCAACCAGATTTAGCTTTGAAATACGCACCTAGACTCAAAGAAGAATATGCTGAAGACAGCGCTTGGCCCAAAGAGGAGAAGATGAAACGAATTCTGGAGCAACACTATGCTGGTACAGCTTATATGGTAGATCAATTCAACAGAAATTTAACAGAGCTGAGAGAGCAGAAGGTTTTAATGGAGAGGCAAGAACCAGGATCTTATGCGCTAAGAGATGTTACTAAAAAGCTCTCCATGCTGGAGGAGGGAAAACCACGGGGGTTTTATGTAACTGAGGACTGGGACTTATTACATATATTTTTTTCGAGCTCGCCTGGCGTCGGGGATCTTTTGATCGGTCTTATTCTAGTATTTGCACTGGCCTCCCTGTTCTCCGGCGAGGAAAACTATAGAATGGTTGCACTTATTCTATCTAGTAAATACGGAAGGTTGAAGATTGTTGCGGCAAAACTATTAGCTGGATTTATAGTTACGTTTGTCTGGGTTACTCTTTTTTACGGGATTTGCACATTGCTGGCCTGTTTACCGTTCGGCTTCGTGGGCTGGAATGCCCCGCTGAATAGTTACTTTTATTTTGATGAGACTCCATATGCCTTAACCCAGCTGCAGGGATTTGCCGTGAAATATGCTGTAACCTTGCTGGCTGCATGTGGTCTTTTGTTATTGACAGCGCTGATATCCGCTTTGTGTCGGAGTAGCTTAAGCAGTCTTGGACTGGCAGCATTCTTAGTTATTCTTCCCCTTTTCTCTTTGCCTGGAATGTTGGGCAAAATAATCTCTTTTTTGCCGTCAGGTGTAATGGTTAGCAGATCCTTAATCGAAAAATATGTATCCTATAACATTTTTGGCATCCCTATATTACATCTACCCTTGTCAATCCTTTCGGTGATAATTATAGGTATAATTGCTATAATGCTTATCCCCAAAGCTTTCGAACGTCGATTAAAGGTCTAAGTAGTAGATACGTCCAGATCGTTCCCGCTATGAAGTGGGGCGATCTTTTTTTGTTCTTCTTGTGAAAAAGGAGAGCAGTATATTTACGAATTAGACATTTCACCCGATAGTTAAGACAAAGGGGAATCACGATAAACCTGGCAAAGAGAGCAGGAACCCCTTACCGATAAGAACGAAAGGGATTATTAAAATGAAGATAATGAAGCTATTGGTACTAGGTCTTATCTCAGGGACAATTGTGACATGCGGCAACGTGAGTTATAGAGTTCATGCTGACACGACAACGTACGAGAATACAGGGACATATGAAGAAGTGGACGAGGACGGTGAGGAGGATCCGGTATCTTCACTGTTTACTGACATTCAAGGTCACTGGTCAGAGCCTTGGGTGCGCTGGGCGTTTGGCAACCAATTGATGGTTGGTTATGATGATGGGAGTTTTCGACCGGATCAGCCGATTACGGAAGCGGAATTTTTGAAATTATTTTATCTTTCTTTCGGCTATCCAAAGGCTACTAGCATAGGCGAAGAATGGACAGCAGCACCGTATAGAATGGCTAAGTGGTGGAATCATCCAGTTACTGGACTACAATATCCAGTGGCAAAATCGACTCCAATCACCAGAATGGCCGCCGCAAGGTTAGTTGCATCTGGTCTAGGGATGAATTACAACGAAACGGATTCCGTGGTTTATTTGCTGGGTAACTCTCTACTTCCACTTCCCGGAGAGCCAACTTTAGTAGGTTTCAAAGGAAATCTCCCGCTTACAAGAGCAGAGGCTATACAATGGATGAGAATGCTCAAGCTTAAGGGAATATATACTGTAATTTCTCGTCCAGAAGAACGATCGGATCGGAGTCTATTACCGTCATTACCGGAACAGGGTACAGGCTTGAAGGATTTTATAGCGGTTCCGGTAACTGATCGTGATTTCGGAATAGCGGATAGTGGACGTAATCTTTTTATTGATTTTGGGAGTTCAAGAATGTTAGTAGAGGAACATTACGGGGATTCAACAGGTCAAGATGTATTCAATAATGAAATGTATAAAGAAGTATCTGTACATTATGATACCGAAGGTCGGCTGAACGCTTGGAAAATAGACAAAGATAATGAGCGCATTGATCCAATCCACATAGGTACATTGAACAATATTCGACCTGGGGTAAGTACATTGGAAGATGTGCTAAAGGCATACGGTACATACGTTGCAGTGGATAACGAATACGGGATTATAGTGAGTTACTGGTTTGAGAACAAGGGTGGAGTGTATGAGCCCCGATTGTCACCTTTTGAAATGGATAATATGGAGGGTGGGTTCTATATAGGCTTCATTATTGACAAACAATCTCTGAAAGTTCAAACCATACTCATATCTACAGCTCAGCAGGCAATGAATCCTACGGATATATAGGAATTGTACTGGAACCTTATTCATTCTTTAAAATGTGACGGCATGTCTTTCTGAGGCAGCCGTCTTTTGTTTTATAATTTTTTTCACCTCATAAGCTAACATTCCGAGAACTTTATCGTTATACATACGAAGGGAGGTGCAGGATGAAGCCCGGGCAGCTACATCAGATACTTCAACCTAAAATGTTAGAAATTCAAAAATACTTGATTCGTCTCGGGGCACCTGCAGCCGACGCTGAAGATATCGTACAGGATACGGTGTATAAGGCTCTTTTGTATATTAATTCCATTGATGAGAACAAATTCAGTGCATGGTTATATAAAGTAGCGATCAATCGCTACTATGATCTGTGCCGCCGCCGCAAGCGGATAGTCATTCCTATTGACTATGTAGATGTGCCGGATATGGAATTGCCAGAGGATCATGTGCTGTTAAAAGAGAAACGGGAAGACATCGAAAGAGTGTTGGATGAGCTTCTACCGCTCCATAAACAACTCATTATTATGAAGTATGAGCTGGAGCTGTCCTATCAGGAGATAGCTGAGCTTCTGGGAATTACGACAGATACAGTGAAATCGGCATTGTTTCGTGCCCGCAAGCAATTTCAAAAAAAGTATAGAGGTGAAGCGGAATGACAGCTCCATGGGAACAAAAGGATGATCAGAACCTTTCAAAAGTAATTAAGAAGGCAAAACGAAAAACAATGATTCGAAACACAATCATTTCTCTAGTGGTGACGGTTATAGTATTATTCGGCGGGATGCTGGGTAACGCCCATCTGACAAGCTGGTTGGCGATGCGTGGTTTGGATGAAGAGAGGATCATGATGAAGATTAGCAGTCCTAACCTTCAGGAGTTGAGAACTGAGCTTGATTTAGGGTTTCTATCGGGTAAAGTTGAACTGAGCACTTACAAAGTTGTTGAGGGTGTGCCCATCGTATGGGATACTAAAAAACTGTATTTCGATATGGGCAGCCGGTTTTCTCTGCTTAATAGGGGATACTCTAGTATAAATGTTCCTGACCCGGTAATGACACAGCAAAATTATGAATACTACCGAGGATATAACAGTCAAAATGGTCAGCGGGAAATGATGTTTTATGTGCCTGGAGTGAATTATAACGAAAAAGTGCTGAATGACCTGCCTTCACTCGAACAAATGGAACCTGGCAAGCTCGTAGAAATGGCTGTTTCTTTTGATAAAAGCTACACTCAGGTAGAGGTAGAGAAGATGCTGCCGGCGGGTTTGACACAGACTTGGTATTGGGTAGATACGTATGACAATAAAAAGAACCTTGAGTTTATTAGGAATGACAGCAGCCCGAATAAATATGCCTTACCGGAATCTGCTAGACAAGTATATGGCTACGGTGGGGAATGGGAAGGGTTATTTAAGCCGAAACCAGAGGATTTTTTACAATCCTTAACCTATGGGCTTCAGATGAAGGGCAAGCATTACGGAGAGTTTGAGCGAATCTCGAATTACTTGAAAAAGGATAAAGCGGCGCCGGACGCCAGTGATGTACAGCTATTGGGAGTTGTCGTTACTGGAACTGCGAAAGAGCTCCAAAGCCTCAAAGGAAAACCCTATGTAAATACGGCAGTTCTCGGCGCGATTGTGGATAAATATTAGATCAATATAGTAAAAATGCTGGAGGGGTTATTCTATATGTGGATTTTCTACGAAAAGAGACGATCTCTCCTTCATTTTCAAAAATGCAAGGGTCAAAAGAGCAGCGATTCATCCTCCTATTGGATCTTCGCTGCTCTGCGTTTTTGATTATCCGCGATCTGCTTCAGTAGTAGATTGAAGGCAAGGCAAAGCCTGCTGACCTCAAGTGGTAATTTGTCTATGACGTGATCGCAGAAATCGCTGATATCTCCGGTTGTTTTTAGTTAACCAAATCCGTATTCCGACTCTATAATTAGGGAATTTCTCTCTATAATTCTTAGATATTTGGTCATCTAACTTATAATTAGGGAAAACCTCCCTGTGATTTACCTGATTTGGTGAAAAATAAAGGAATTACCTCGATTTTTAGGGAGAAATTCCCTCATAATGCTCTTTTTTAGCGAATTTCGGCTATTTTTCGGGAGTTTTTCCCCAATTACACTAAAGCGTACATCATACATCGCACACCGCACACCGCACACCGCACGCCGCACGCCGCACGCCGCACATATCCCATGGGTTAAGTAAGAATCCATCCATTGTATAGCCTATTTATAAAAAAGAAGCTGCCCTATAAGTAGAATTCTCTACTTTTTGGACAGCTTCTTTTTTCATCAGTCACAATCTGATCAAGCTAAGTCCATTTCGCGGACCACAGCTTCATTTCCTTCAAAATTTGATGTAAATCCTCACCTTTGGGAGTAAGCGAATATTCTACCGTAACAGGAACAGTCGGAAATACGTGACGTTCAAGCACACCATGCTCCTCCAGATGGCGCAACGTAGTGGTTAGTGCGCGGGGAGAAACATTAGTGATTTTTCGTTGCAGTGCCCCAAAACGCTGCGTGCCGTCGAATAGCTCTCTGAGGACAAGAAAGGCCCATTTTCCACCTAATACTTCAAGTGTTTTTTCAACATTACATTCAATAGTAACAGGGGTTTTGGGGATATAATTATTAGTAGATTTAGCTGTCTTCAAGGTATCTCCTCCTGTTTGTGAAGCTACTATACTCTAGTATAGTAACTACACTAGAGATCATATAATAAACTAATTTTCACTTCTTTCTATTATATACAAACTATTCTAGAATGAATATGAGTGCTAAGCAACCTGCCAAAATCAAACACGGAACTATGGAGAGGAGCAGTTATTATGAAATATCGCAGATTAGGTGGAACCGGTTTAAAAGTCAGTGAGATTAGTTTGGGAAGCTGGCTGACATACGGAGGCTATGTGGAAAGAGATAATGCTGTTAATGCCATTGAAACCGCTTACGACTTAGGCGTAAATTTTTTTGATACTGCAAATGTTTATGAAAAAGGTGCTGCCGAGAAAGTACTAGGTGAGACTTTACGTAACTACTCTCGTGAGTCCTATGTATTAGCTACTAAAGTATACGGGGAAATGGGCTCGGGGCCTAACGACCGTGGACTATCCCGCAAACATATCACGGAACAGTGTCATGCTAGCTTGAAACGTCTCGGAGTAGAATACGTGGATATTATGTATTGCCACCGTTTTGATCCGGAAACTCCAATTGAAGAGACCTTACGTGCGCTAGATGATCTGGTTCGGCAAGGCAAGGTATATTATGTCGGTGTTAGTGAGTGGACGGCGGCGCAAATGACCGATGCGTTAGCTGTAGCAGACCGCTATTTGCTAGATCATATTGTTGTTAATCAGCCGATTTATAATATGTTTAACCGTTATATTGAGAAAGAGATTATTCCGCTCGGCGAGCGCCGTGGGATTGGACAGGTGGTATTTTCTCCACTGGCTCAAGGGCTGTTAACTGGAAAGTATAACACGGACATCCCTGAGGATAGCCGTGCTGCTAAGCTGGATCGATTAAAAGATTCGATTACAGAAGAAAAGATTGAAAAAGTCCGCCAATTGAGTGGGATCGCCACGGAACTGAATATTTCTGTTGGGAATTTGGCTTTGGCTTGGATTTTGCGTCAACCTAATGTAGCTAGTGCGCTGGTGGGTGCCAGCCGTCCGCAGCAGGTCGAAGAGAATGTTAAGGCTTCAGGTATTGAGCTTTCGGAAGAGATTTTGAAGCAGATTGAGGAGATTCTGGAGTAGTTGTTAGCTTCATAAAAAAGGAGACACACTCATGGCGAAAGTAGTTGTTACAGGCGGTAGTGGGATGTTGGGCAGATGGGTGGTCCGGCATTTTGTAGAGCAAGGGTATGAGGTTGTGAATGTAGATACGCAAAAATCCGCAGATTCTTTGTGCCCAACGATGATTGCTGATTTGAATAATTTGGGTGAAGTATATGGTGTGCTTGCAGGCGCTGATGCAGTTGTACATTTGGCTGCGATCCCAGCTGCAAATATAAAGACGAGTGAGGTCACCTTTCAAAATAATGTAGTATCTACCTATAACATTTTGGAGGCTGCAGCGGGTCTCGGGATTCGGAAAGCAGTGATTGCTTCCAGTGAATCCTCTTACGGAATCTGT
The DNA here is from genome assembly GCF_038002785.1 of Paenibacillus sp. FSL H3-0310. Classification (NCBI taxonomy): domain Bacteria; kingdom Bacillati; phylum Bacillota; class Bacilli; order Caryophanales; family Paenibacillaceae; genus Paenibacillus; species Paenibacillus sp. FSL H3-0310. The sequence goes on along the minus strand of NZ_JBBODC010000001.1, from coordinate 4,223,053 downwards.
TTTGCGGTTAATCCTTTGGGGCCGAAGTATGTGCCTATGGATGAGGAGCATCCACAGTTACCTGAAGACAGCTACGGTCTGTCTAAGGTTGTGAATGAGCAAACCGCTGAGATGTTCTATCGCAGAAAGGGTATACAGGTCGTTTCCCTACGAATCGGAAATGTTATTGATCCATCGGCGTATGAACGTTTCCCTTCCTTCATTCATGATCCAGCGCAGCGCGATCGGATTCTATGGAGTTATATAGATACACGGGATGTAGCAACAGCTTGCCAATTGGCAATCGAAACGGATGGATTGGGAGCGGTTGCTCTTAATATATGTGCAGATGAGACCAGCATGGCTGTTCCTAGCAGAGAGCTAATGGCCGCACGTTATCCAGAGGTGACGGATTTCCGCCAGCCACTGGAGGGTCACGAGTCGCTACTCAGTAATGAGAAGGCCAAAAAGCTGCTAAATTGGCAGCCGAAGCACGTATGGCGAAATTTTGTTAACCAGTAAATAACGAGCGGATTCACTATAAGGAGCGTGCAAAATGAAGGTCTTATTTATCGGAGGTACGGGATTAATTAGTCAGGCTGTATCCCCGTTGGCTGTAGATCAAGGAATCGAGCTGTATTTGTTCAACAGAGGACAGCGGGATGAATTCGTTCCAGAAGGTGCAAAAGTAATTAAAGGAGACATTCGTAATCCGGCAGAAGCCGCATTAGTATTACGAGATTACGAATTTGATGTAGTGGTAGACTGGATTGCTTTTACACCGGAACATGTGCAGGCAGACATTGACCTGTTCACAGGTAAAACGAAGCAGTACATTTTTATCAGCTCAGCCTCTGCTTATCAGAAACCGCAGCGTAATTATGTAATCACAGAAGAGACACCGCTGGAGAATCCTTATTGGGAGTACTCGAGGAATAAAATTGCGTGTGAGCAGCTGTTGATGGAAGCTTACAAGGCGAACGGATTCCCGGTTACGATTGTTCGTCCTTCCCATACCTATGGAAATACAGCCATCCCTGCGGCACTCACGAGTGGCCAGCATCCTTGGTCACTGATCGATCGTATCCGCCGTGGCTTACCTTTAGTCATACATGGAGATGGAACCTCTTTGTGGACACTGACACATAATTCGGATTTTGCCAAAGGTTTCGTTGGATTGCTTGGACATCCGGAAGCGATAGGCGAGGCCATTCATATAACTTCCGACGAGGTATTAAATTGGAATCAGATTTACGCGGCCATCGGACAAGCGGCAGGTGTGGAACCTAAAGTGGTGCATATCTCCACAGACTTTATCACAGCCTTTTCCCCTCCAGGGACAGCGGATGGTTTGGTCGGTGATCAAGCGGTAAGCAGTGTTTTTGATAATAGCAAAATCAAACGTTTCGTGCCTGACTTCCAGGCTACTGTGCCTTTCTCCGAAGGGATCAAGCAGTCGGTTGCTTGGTTCGAGGCTCATCCTGAGCAATGTACGGTCGATGCAGAATGGTCTGCGTTACTTGATAAGTTGATCGAGAGACATGGAATTGAGGCCAAACCTCTCTCATTCTACGCATAAGGTTTATACAGTTATATTTAAAGACGGTCTGTTCCTAAGGGAGCAGCCGTTTTTTTAGGTTTGTCTCGTTCAATGTAAGGTTATGGAATGAATCAGCAAATCATGAATATACTCTCACTACCTAAAATTCCGTTGAAAAAGGAGTCCTGGCCATGCCAACCCATCCCTTTGTCTCGCGTTTTTTCGTAAATTCAGATGCACGTCGTGAGAAGTTAATTTATGATCTGCCGGAATCATGGTGGAGCCGTCCCTTTGAATATGAGTGGTGTATTAACTTTATTTCTCCGCATGGTGTTGTGCTGGATGCAGCCTGTGGGATTCCTCATCCCTTAAAGTTTTATTTGGCAGGGGTTTGTGCAGAGGTCTATGCCTGCGATATGGACAGTAGGGTTATTTACCCAAAAGCTATCCAAGAATGTATTGAGAATGAGATTGGGGAAAAAGCGGCGAAGCAGGTTATCGCTAGAAGAACAAACAACCTGCATTTCGCTCAAGCTAATCTGACGGATCTGCCTTATGAGGATGAGAGCTTTGACACTGTTTTTTGCATATCGGTATTGGAGCATTTGAGCTTTGAGGATACGGTCGGTACTTTACGGGAATTTCACCGGACGTTGAACGAAGAAGGATTATTGGTATTGACATTTGATTATCCAACGGTAAATCTGAGTCTTATGAATGACCTGTTGCTGCAAACTGGATTTCAGTATTGGGGGGAGACAGATTTTGAATTGCCTGCGGATGCTGTGCATACGGATGCATGGGGTGGATTAAATTGTTTTAGAGCCGTTCTGAAAAAAGCAAAGGAATAACAGGTCTTTCTACTCTTAATTTAGTAACCTCTTTCCAGTATGCTAGGATCATAGCTAACAAAAGATGAGAGGAGGCTGTATTTTTTGAGATTAGGATCGAAGATTTTGCGTAGAATAGCACTCATTACACTTATGTTATCACTAATAGTTCCTGTGACATCTGCTTCCAGTGCAGCTTCACTATCTTCAGATCCTATAAAGCTTGCTTTTGCGGGTGATATCCTTTTGGACGGTTTTGTTGGCGATCAGATTGCTAAATATGGGGTGAACTTTCCGTTTTTAAAGGTCGCACCTACTCTGCAAAAGGCTGACATCGCCTTCGCCAATCTGGAGACGCCTGTGTCTATCCGAGGGAAAGCGGCAGAGAAAACCTTTGCCTTCAGATCCAAACCAGCAACGTTGGGCGGCTTAACCTATGCAGGGATTGATGGAGTGTCCTTGGCGAATAATCATATTTTGGATTATGGAAAAGACGCTATGCTCGACACGCTGATCCATTTGGATCGAAACAAGATTGGCCATACAGGTGCTGGCAAAGATGAAGACGAAGCGTTCAAGCCTTATACTAAGACGGTAAAAGGGAAAAAGATCGCCATCCTTGGTGTTAGCCGTGTGCTTTCAAATCCTTCATGGTATGCCGGCAAAAACAAACCGGGAGCCGCTTCAGCTTACACCTCGCAGCCTATGCTTAGCGCCATTCAGAAGATGTCCAAGGAGAATGATTTCACGATCGTATATATTCACTGGAATGAAGAGTTTAAGGATTTCCCTGAAAAGTACGCTCGCACACTAGCTAAACAGATGATTGATAGCGGGGCGGATTTAATCCTTGGCGCACACAGTCACTGCCTTATGGGCATCGAATACTATAAGCACAAGCCCATTTATTATTCACTTGGGAATTTTGTGTTTAATCGCTCCACACGTGGTGGGGAAAAAACACTTAATTCTATGCTATTGAACGTTGAGATTAAGGACTCCAAGATGACCAGCAAGATTACCCCTGTCAAAATCATTGGCGGACAGCCCAATTTTATGGATGATTCCTACAATAGGAAAACGATTAAGCTCCTGAACACCCTATCTTTTAATGCCAACATAGATGCTAACGGCAGGGTCACGGAGAAAGAGCTTTAATAAATACAAACTCTGATTAGCTATTCACGGATCGCGCTCGATCTCGTTAGAATACGAAATGTGTGGAGTACTTATGAAGTAACTGTGGAGTCCGTATGGGGTGGCATGAAGTACGTATGGAGTATGTATGGGGTGGGATGAAGTACGTATGATGTACGTATGATGTGGCGTATGGAGTACCAATGGAGTGCCTATAAAGTATCACCGTTGTGTTTGTGAAATAACTGTATTCTATACACCTATTTTATATGTAAAACGGACCATTTTGCTTTTAAGTGTATTCTATACAACTAAAAACTAGAGAATCGACCTAGAGGGCAATAAATCAACAAAATAGTTGCACGAAATACAGCTATATCCATCGGCCGAGCGAGTTGCAGAATTATAGTTGTACAAAATACAGTTAAACTACTAGTTAGTATTGGAATGTCTGCATCAAAAGCTGACCGCAGCAGTATGTAGAGTATTGGAACGTCTGCATCAAAAGCAGACTGCAGCAGTATGTAGAGTATTGGAGCGTCTGCATCAAAAGCTGACTGTAGCAGTATGCAGAGAGTACCAATGGAGTACCAATGGAGTACCAATGGAGTACCAATGGAGTCCGTATGGAGTGCCTATAAAGTATCACCGTTGTGTTTGTGAAATAACTGTATTCTATACACCTATTTTATATGTAAAACGGACCATACTGCTTTTAAGTGTATTCTATACAACTAAAAACTAGAGAATCGACCTAGAGGGCAATAAATCAACAGAATAGTTGCACGAAATACAGCTATATCCATCGGCCGAGCGAGTTGCAGAATTATAGTTGTACAAAATACAGTTAAACTACTAGTTAGTATTGGAACGTCTGCATCAAAAGCTGACCGCAGCAGTATGCAAAGTATTGGAATGTCTGCATCAAAAGCAGACTGCAGCAGTATGTAGAGTATTGGAGCGTCTGCATCAAAAGCTGACTGCAGCAGTATGTAGAGTATTGGAACGTTTGCAAAAAGGGGGAGATCCATATGGATCTCCCCCTTTTTATGCAGAAGCTAAGGTTGGGAATCAGATAATCAGCCCTTCACCGCCCCCGCAACAACACCCTTAACGATATACTTTTGCAAGAAGATGAATACCACGATCGATGGCAGCACCGCCATGACCATAGCTGTCATCGCATATTGCCAATCTGAGGTATATTGGCCCACGAAGGTGTAGGCAGCCAGTGTCAGCGTTTTGGTATCTGGGGAGCCGTTGACCATGAGCAGCGGGAGCAGGAAGTCATTCCAGATCCACATTACGTCGATAATGACAATGGTTGTTGTGACTGATTTCAGGAGTGGGAAGATGACACTGAAGAACAGGCGGAAGCCGGATGCTCCATCAATCGTGGCACTCTCATCAATTTCAACCGGAATACCCTTGACGAATCCATGGTAGATAAACACGGCGAGTGGAGCACCGAAACCCCAATATAACAACCCAAGTCCCCAAGTACTCTCAGAGAGATTTAAAGTCTTAGCCGTTTGCAGAACGGTCAGCATGATCGATTGGAACGGAATCAGCATCGGCATAATGCAGAGGAAATAAATCACCCCGCTCAGTCTGGATTTCGTCCGTGCCAGCTTGTAGGCTGCTATGGATGAAATGAACACAATACCCAGAAGACCTACACCGGTAATGACAAAGTTGTTCAGGAACAGCTTCGGATAGTTGATAAACTTCCACACGTAGGAATAGTTGCCGAAGACCAGATGTTTCGGCAGGGCGATGACATCCGTCATGACTTCGCTAAAGCTTTTTAACGAGTTGATAATCGTCAGAAATAGCGGATATAGAAATAGAAGAGAGAGGATGACCATAACAACCTCTAGAATGATTCGTCCTGCTTTGCGGTTTGTATTCATTATGCCTCAACCTCTCTTCGTTTGAAGAATGCTAACTGGAGAATGGTTACCACCAAGACGGCTAGGAACAGGATAAGCGCTTTCGCTGTACCGTATCCATACAGATTGTTCTGGAAGGTATCCCGGTAGATATCGTAAGCGATACTGTAGGTAGTTCCGCCAGGTCCGCCCCCGGTTAATGACAGGATGACATCGAACACCTTGATCGAATTGGTCAGTGCCATGAACACAGAAATCGTAATGGATGGAGCGAGCAGTGGCAGTGTAATACTGAAGAATTTTCTCATGGGACCAGCGCCGTCAACTGTGGCTGCTTCTTTGAGATCCTCAGGTACAGATTGCAGACCGGCAATATAAATGACCAGATAAAAACCAATCGACTGCCAGATGGAGACGGCCAGTATGGAGACGAAAGCAAGTCCCGGCGTCCCTAGCCAGCTTAGACCAAATATGGACCAGCCTGTACTTTCTCCGAGTGAGTTGAAACCTTGCATAAAGATAAATTTCCAGATAAAACCGACAATGACAAGACTGAGGATATAAGGAATAAAGAAAGCGGCTCTCAGCCAAGGGGTGCTCTTCAGCTTCATGTCCAGAACCAGTGCGAGCAGAATGGCCAGCACGTTAACGAGAACAATGTACAGAATCGCATACTTTATGGTGAACCAGGCTGAATTGGCGAAGTTGGTGTCGCCCATAAAGATTTGTTTGAAATTATCAAGTCCGACAAACTTAGGGTGTTTCGAAATTCCGTTCCATTTGGTCATCGAATAGCGGATAGTCATGGCAAACGGAATGTAGAATGCTACAGCGATACAGATGAGGACTGGGAGAGTGAATAATCCGAATTCTGTTTTCTCGCGCCATCTTTTGCCGAGTGATTTTAACATGGATGCACCTCTTCTTGATTTGTTGGGTGGTAATATCGACTAGGCTTGCCACACATAACCATTCCGGTTAGTCTATATTGTGTATTATAGAGCAGTACCCTATACTCAAAAATGGATTTAAGAGTACAGTTAGGGGTAAAAAGGTGAACTGAAATATTTATAATTAAGCCTGTAAATCGTGGAGGAGGTTGCCGGTCATTATTAAAAAGTGGATCATAAAGCGGTTTGAACCCGTGCTGGAGCTTGTCTCACGCAGGTTGGCGAACAAGCTTATTTTGCTGTTTACAATAATCATTATTTTGGTGGTGACCTCACTGACATTCATTTCATACGGCATGCTGCGAAAAGAATCGGTGGATAACAGCATCGCCAGTACGAGCAACAATCTGTTGCTTGTCGGCCGGAATCTGGAGAGTTATTTGGACGGCATCGAGCAATTATCCCTGCCGCAAATATCGTATGACGAGATCGCCTATGCGATTTTGCATGAATCGGAGGATTATGCCTCGAAGATGTATGTGGAGGACTACTTGAAGAACCTGTACTTCTCCCGCAATGATCTGGAAGCTATCTACCTGTATGTGATCAAGGAGCACAAGTATTATTATGTCACCAAAGAGAACTACAATATTACCGTGCGGGTCGCCGAGCATCCGTCGATTGAGAATCTTTCCTGGTATAAAAAAGCGCTGGCCAGCCCGTTTAACCGTTCTTACCAGTCTTTTGTAAAAAACCAATCCTCGATGATCAATAGCTCCGACTACCCTATAAATAAGGATAAAAGCTTCATGGGCTACCATCGATTGCTGCGCTCCATAGTCTCCAGGGAACCGCAGGCGGTGCTCTCCCTTTATTTCAACTCCTCGGTTACGGACGAGATTATGAAGGATATTCCCTTCAGTAAAGGGCAGCACCTAATGTACGTCAGTCCCGATAATGAACCTTTTGTGGTGGATGACCCCGGGTTTTATCAACAGAGCGAACAAGAGGGACTGCTTAAGGAGCTGACACCAGCCTCAGGAGGACGCGTGACGTGGTCGGATAAAGAAGAGAAGTATCTAGTGATTTATGACATCAGCAAAAAAGAAGGCTGGAAGCTGATTAAGCCGATTCCCTACAAAGAAATTTATGAAGCGGCCACGACAACACGCAAATTGAACTATTTCATAGGACTGTTATTTTTAATCGTTTCGGTCATCTTGGTCAGCTTTATTTCGAACAAAATAACGAGCCCGCTAAAGAATCTGTCGCTGCAGATGAAGCGGTTCAGTACAGGCAGCTTTGACGCTGAAGCACAGGTTGAAGGAAAGGATGAAATTGCTTATCTGTCTCGCCACTTCAATAAGATGGTGGAAAAGACGAATGAGCTGATCAATGAACGGTACAAAATGAAAATTGTCGAGAAAAATGCTGTACTCAAAGCACTGGAAGCTGAGATCAATCCGCATTTCTTATATAATGCCCTGCAAGCCATTTCCACCAAGGCGCTGAAAAACAACAATGATGATATTGTCGATATGGTCGATAATCTTGCTATGACGCTAAGATACTGCATTAGCGGTAAAGATGTGGTCCATGCCAGAGAGGAATTAAAGCATATTGAACGTTATTTAGCGCTGCAGAAGGCCCGTTTCGGAAACAGAATGCAGGTGGCCTACCAGTGGGAAGACCCTTTGCTGGAGCTGGAAATTCCGAAGCTGTCCATTCAGACCTTGGTAGAAAACTGCATCAAGCATGCGCTGGAAAAAGTATCCACAACGATCACAATTACCATTGAAGCGCATGTGACGCCTAGCCATACTGTTATTTCAGTGACGGATGATGGACCGGGGTTTAGCGGGGAGCGGCTGGAGCAAGTGAGAAATTCTCTTCAAATCCAGTGGGAGGATCAGGGCGGAGAAAACGCTGCAGAAAGTGACACGGAAAGCATCGGACTGAAAAATTTGAACACGCGGCTGAAGCTTTTGTATGGTGAGGCTGCGGGTTTGGCCATTACCAGTGATGCTGGCGGAACAAAGATGGACATGCGGTTACCGCGGGGAGGGATTAACCATGTATAAAGTACTGATTATAGATGATGAGGAACCGTTGCGTGAGGCGATCAACATCCTGGGAGACTGGAAAGGACTAGGTGTCGATCAGGTACTGGAGGCTACGGATGGAAGTATGGGCCTAGCCATGCTGCGTGAGCAAAAGATCGATCTCGTATTGGTCGACATGAAGATGCCGGAGCTGAACGGAAGTGAGCTGCTGCAGATCGTGGAGAAGGAGTTCCCGGAACTGCTGACGATTGTAATCAGCGGCTACAATGATTTTGAATATACCCGCCAGGCTATCCGCTCTAAGGTAGTTGATTATTTGCTGAAGCCGGTCAACCGGGTGGATTTGAATGCGGCCTTGCGTAAAGCTATAGATGTGCTGGAGGCCAAACGCAAGAAAGAAAGTGAGTTCATCAACAGGAACATTACGCTCAACATGTCTCTGCCGAAGCTAAAGGAGAAAATCTATCTGTCGATCATTGAGCGCAGCTTCAAAAATCAGTCCAACGAGGCTTTTCTGCCGTTGATCGGCGCCGATACAGCTGGGAATTATTTTGCTGCGGGTGTACTGCGGGTGCTCAATTTGGAACAAGTGCGTCGTAATCGCTTCCATGAGGACCGGGATTTGCTGCATTTTGCCGTCACAAATGTGATTAATGAGAATAGCGATGAGCATTTTCAGGCTTTCAGCTTCGCCAGCCATAAGGGAGAACGCGAGTTTATCGCCATCTTCACGATGAAAGGCGGCTATGAGAAGGACGCAACTTTCCGCTCTTTACATCATATGAAGAAGTTAGTCTCGACGCTGAAAGAGCTATTCGGAATTGTTGTTGCCGGAGGAATCGGACAGCCCTATGGTGACATCATGGCGCTTGCTCAATCCTATGAGACTGCCAAAGCCTCTCTCGACGGGATTGACCTTCTGAAGCTGAAGGGAGCAATTGTCACAAATAGCAGCAACGATACTTCCCAGGGGAAAGATAATCCTTCCTTGACAGGGCGTATGCCCTTGATTCGCAACGCACTGGAGAGCGGGAATATCAATCATGCCAAAAGTATTTTAAGCGAATTCACGAAGAAATGGGAGGCTTCCGGACGTTTTAATCTGGGCGAGGCTGACCGGCAGATAGAGGAGTTTATTATTTTGCTGAACGATATTGCCACGGAGCTGGATGCGATCCCCGAACGTATTCGCGGCGGTAAAGATAAAGGATTGCGTGGGCTAGGCATCGGGAGCGATTTTGCTTCCTTTGGCGAATTTGAGCGGGTGCTGAGCGGAATTCTAGATTGCTATGGCAATGAAATCAGCAAAAGCCTTGCTGGCAATCGCCCCAGCGTACTGGAAAATATTAAAGCATACATTGATAATCACTATTTTGAGAATATTAAAATATCGATGTTCACGGATAAATATTTCCTGAGCAGAGAATACTTGATGAAACTTTTTAAAGGGCAATATGGTTATGGCATACATGAGTATGTACAAAAGGTAAGAATGGACAAGGCAAAGGAGCTGCTATCCACCCCCGACTTGAAAATCCAAGACATTTCCGAGATGTTGGGGTACAAGGACAAAAATTATTTCAGCAAGGCGTTCCGGAATTATTATGACTGTTCACCTTCTGAATATCGGGTTCTGCTATTGAACGGGGAGGAGTGAAGCGGTTACATGAACACACTTTTTTACCCTAATAAGTTCACTTATGTACATTCTTATCCTTTTTCTTTTTCTTTAGAATTGTCTCAAGACCACTAGATGCATGAGGAAAAGGGGGCAACATCATGTTAAAAAGATTTATGGCTTTATCTGCGAGTCTGCTGCTCGTCGGCGGATTACTGGCGGGCTGCGGCGGAAACAACAATGCCGCTAACAATAGCGGAACAGGGAATACTCCTGCCACAGATTCTGGCAAGCCGGTCACGATTAATATGTTCACCGCATCACCCGAGTACACTGATGCTTTTAACGCTTATATTGCCGAGTACAAGAAAGTTAAACCGAATGTGACGATTAATCTGGAGATTATGCAGGCTGACTACAATACGGTGCTCAAATCGAAGATTGCTGCGGGAAGTACACCTGACGTATTCCAGACCACAGCGGGCGGAGATATTGATACCTTTGCGGAGTATAGTGCTGACCTAACTAATGAGCCACTGGCTGCGGCGATGACCGATGCAGTGCGTTCTAACATGAGTTCTTCGGACGGTAAAGTGCTCGGTCTTCCGGTAAAAGGAAATCTATTCGTCCTGATGTACAATAAGAAACTGTTGGCTGATGCTGGGATTACAGAAGTTCCTAAGACAACAGCCCAAATGGACGATGCGATTACTAAGCTTGAAGCTAAAGGCATTACTCCTTTTGCCAACGCCTATAAAGAGTGGTGGGTATGGAAACATATCTTCCAACACTTCGTAGATGCGGCAGCCCAAGATGCAGGTACGGATGCTAAGACACTAGTAAATGATTTTATTGCCGGAAAAACCACGATCAAGGATCACCCGGTGCTGTACAATAACTTCTTCAGCTTCGTTGATACCACTGTTAAACATGGCACAGACAAACCGCTTGAACGGGACAGCAATGCTGAAGTCAGCGACTTTGCATCCGGCAAAACAGCGTTCATGACGGGTAAAGGCGCATGGGATGAAGAAGCCATTAAGAAAATTACACCGGACTTCGACCTGGGTATTATGGGTTACCCAGTCAGCGACAAGGCTGAACAGTCCCAGATTATTACTGGTGCGGATCAAGCCCTGCGTATCAATAAGGATTCTGCTGTAGCTGGTGAGACTATTGAATTCTTCAACTGGCTGTATACTTCTGAATACGGTAAGAACTGGTTCTCTACAGTAGCTAAGGTTATTCCTCCAATTAAGGATGCTCCAATGCCTGACCTGCAAATGCCAAAAGAAATGGAAGAAATCCTCAAAACAGAGAAATCCGGCGACCTGTCCGTGAACTACTCTCTGGATACCTTCCACCAAAAGTTTGGTGAGCTCATGCAGGCTTACATCGGCGGCAGCAAAACTAAGGATCAAGCCATCGATGAAATTCAAAAAGCTTGGATTCAATTCGGATCGGCAGAATAATTAGGTTCAGATCAGGGGCGGGCTCCAAGGTAAGATTCACTTACTGGAGAACCGTCCCTTTTTTACATGTTATATAATCATAAGAAGATACTGAGACAAAGTCAGGAGGTACATTATTGTGAATAGCAAAATGATTGAAATCATTGAAAATGGACTATATCTTACGATTGAAGTTACGGAAGATCAGGATGTTCGGCTGTTGCATTTTGGAGCGGCACCTTTGGAAGCAGCCATAGCGGATAAGAACAAGCAAGGCTTCCGGCTGCTGGAGCTGCAATTATCGGGCGAAGACCGCGCCGAATATCACGGGCGCACACACCGAGCATCCTATCCGGGTCTTCGGATGGTATATGCGGGGCACAGCGATAAAGTGAATGCGCTCGGACGTAAACTGGAGTTTAGCTTGGCTGATCCGATTTCGGGAATCCAGGCAGTGCAGCATTTTCAGTTCTACAAGGGTGTGCAAATCGTTCGAAGCTGGACAGTGCTAAAGAATGCTGGAGAAGCTGAGGTGGCAGTGGAATACATCTCCTCCTTTGCTCTTACAGGTGTAGACAAAGAGGGGGGCGGGGAGCGCAATGATAAGATTGAAGTATCCCTTGCTCACAGCGGATGGCAGAGTGAACTTCAGTGGCGGACCTACCGCCTGCCTGAGCTCGGAATGTATCATTTGGCAGACCGTGGCTCCAAACGAATTGCCGCAAGCAATACAGGCTCTTGGTCAGCATCGGAACTTCTGCCGATGGCGGTTTTGCATAATAAGGAGAGCGGGACAAGCCTGTTCTGGCAGATTGAGCATAACGGCTCCTGGCATTGGGAGCTGACGGATCAATACGATCAGCTTACACTGCTGGTCAGCGGACCTACAGAACATGACAACCATTGGTGGCTGAAGCTAGCTCCCGGTGAAGAGTTTACTTCAGTACCAGCAGCTGTAGGTGCAGTGCGGGGAGGATTTCAGGGCGCGGCAGAACAGCTTACGGTATATCGCCGGATGATCCGCAGACCTAATGAGGATAATGAGCTGCTGCGGATTATTTTTAATGACTATATGAATTGCCTATGGGGAAGCCCAACGACTGAGAAGCTACTGCCTTTAATTGATGCTGCCGCAGAAGTAGGTTGTGAATATTTCTGTATTGATGCTGGCTGGTATGCACCCGGAGAGTGGTGGGATGGCGTAGGCCAGTGGGAGCCTTCCAGCGAACGGTTTCCGGAAGGGATTAAATATGTGCTCGACTATATCCGCAGTAAAGGGATGATTCCCGGACTATGGCTTGAGCTGGAGGTTATGGGCATCAACAGCCCGAAGCTTGCGGAGACTGATGACAGCTGGTTTTTCATGCGGCATGGTAAAAGGGTTAAGGACCGTAGCCGCTATCAGCTAGATTACCGCAACCCGAAAGTCATTGATCATGCAAACGGTGTTATTGCGCGTCTGGTTGAGCAGTACGGTGTAGGATACATTAAAATGGATTACAACATCAATGCAGGCATTGGGACAGAAACGGATGCGGACAGCTTCGGAGATGGGCTGCTACAGCATAACCGCGCTTATCTGGCTTGGTTGGACAGCATCTTTGTTCGTTATCCGAAGCTTGTAATCGAGAACTGTTCCAGCGGGGGAATGCGCATGGATTATGCGATGCTCAGCCGACACAGCATCCAGTCTACTAGCGACCAGGAGGATTATGTACAGTATGCGGCCATTGCCGCAGGTTCTCCGGCAGCGCTGACACCGGAGCAGTCCGCAGTTTGGTCTTATCCGCTGCGCGAGGGGGACGATGAGGAAGTCATCTTCAATATGGTTAATGCGCTGTTGCTTCGTGTACACCAGAGCGGTCATTTGGCGGAGCTTGAACCCCACCGCAGAAGTCTAGTTAAAGAAGCGCTGGATTATTACAAAACCATTCGCAGTGATATCCCACACGCCACACCTTTCTGGCCACTCGGCCTGCCGGACAGTGAGGGCGAATGGGTCAGCCTTGGCCTGCGGCGCGGCGAACGACGGTATGTCGCGGTATGGCGGATTGCCGGAGAAGCTGCGAATGTCCAATTGCCGATAGAAGAACTGAAGGGACTTGAACCAGCGATCACCTGTGCCTATCCTCAGCAGCATAGCTCAACCTGGAATTGGGATAAATCGGCAGGGGTTTTGACGGTGGCGCTCCCACCAGGAAAAACAGCGAGATTGTTTGAGATTACTTCGTAAAGCTTGCGGCGGGCCTGCTCTCCTTCAATCTGATGTTTGGGGAGCGGTCGCTGTAGCTTGCTAGGGAAATAGTTTATTCACTGCCTTTCTAATTCGGTCAGGATTGGCGTATCTGCTGAAAGTATGTTTAGAAAAGGCAGTACAATGATAGTTTCGAATTCATTATTTTCAGCGTTAGTAACCAGATGACCTCCGTATTTTTCGGTGACACTTTGAATATTTGTTAAGCCGAATCCGTGAAAAGCGGGATTCTCTTTAAAATTATGCTGTACTATAGTGCTAGAATCGTTCCGTGAGTTGGTGACTTGGATAAACAATGAAGTATCAGTAGTGAAAATTAGCAGCAGAATAAATCTATCTTCTTTTTTGGGAACTCTTGCAGCGGCGTTTAGAGCATTATCCAGCACGTTCCCGATCACGGTACATAAGTCAAACCGATCAATATCAATAGCTTCGGCGTGTATATGAATATCATAATTCATAGCAATTTTGTGTTCACAAGCAATATTTAGCGCGTTACCAATTAAAGAATCAATTACCAAATTACCTGTTGATAGTTTTAGAGAAGGCTGATGAATTTGACCGAGCATTGAATTAATATGATGGATAGATTCCTGAATCTCATTCTTCTGAATACAAGTCCGGACATATACCAATTGCTTGTTCGTATCATGGATAACTTGTTTGATGCTTGTAAGGGAATGTGCGGTTTTTTCATAGCTGTTGTGTTGATAATCCATTTGTTTATGTAATTGCAGATTTTCTTTAGTCAGTTTGGCATTTTCATTAATTTTACCGAATAAAAGGATGGTTTCTCTGATTAGCAGAATAAGCAACATCATGATTACCATTGATAGATAAAGAGTCGTCATCCTCGTTCTTTGAATTGTGCAATCATATAATAGGCGTAGGCTTCTTTAACCTCTTTTGCCTGAGTACGGCCAATAGGAAACTGCTCTTGATTGTGCATGATTACGGAAGTAGCTGTAAACTTATGGACATGTTCCAGATTAACAATAACGGAACGATGAATAAGCATAAACGGACGGTTTAGTTTACTTATATATTCTGAAATTGTACCTGAAATTATGTAATGCTGCATTGAGGTAATGATCTTTAGCCGGTTTTTAGCCAAGGAATGTTTGATTTTAACAATCGCAATAACGTCAGAATTTTTGATCACGATATGTCCATCTTCAGTTTTAATCATTAGAAACCTATTTACAGAAGAAATGATATAGTTACATAGCTTTATTATCTTTGCCTCAAAATACTCATAGTCTACCGGTTTAATCAAATAATGGAAGGGTTGCACATCAAAGCTGTTCATTACGTACTGCGGATAGTTAGTCAAAAAAATAATTTGAACCTCTCGATCCGGAAGTGCACGGATTTTTTTTGCAACCTCGATTCCATTTAATCCTCTCAGTTCAATATCCATTAGAAGTATATGAAAAGGATAACTACTCTGTTGATTATAATAGTGAAGCAATTCCTCACCACAGGTAAAATATTGAATCTCGAAAGAGTAAGCCGTGCTTTTCATAAGTCTTGGGAGATATTCCTTTAGCAACTCGTGTTCCTTTTTCTCGTCATCACATACGGCTATGCGTAACAAAGTCATTCCCCCCATAATTAAATTTGTTAATCTTCAGAGATACAAAAACCTGACACAAAACGTCATTCAGCCTCCTATTTCAACCATTAGCTACCAAATTACCCCAAATATTCTTTTATATGATATATTGATAGCGTTCTCAATGTCAAACCGAAGCTTGAAAGTAGAAGAGGATATATTCTATGAATGATAAGAATACCCTTAAAAAACTTATCAGATTATTCAAACCGCATAAAAAGAATTTATGTTTTATTTTTCTGCTCTTAATATTTTCTACTTTGATTAGTTCCATTTTGCCGATGTTCAACAAAATCATTATTGATGAAGGATTTATGAAATCAGATGTTAGAACCATTATTTTAACGGCAATCTACATTTTTCTTTTGTCAATGTCTAGTAGCTTTTTAGATTTGCTCAAAGAAAAACAAAGAATAAAAATAGCTTCAAATATTATCTACTCCTTGCATAAAGCTGCATTTGATCTACTTATGAAAGTGAAAGTGAAATATTTCACTGATAAAAACTGCAGTGAAATTTTAAATCGCGTTAGTACCGATATATCGAATATTTCGCAAATAACGGATGGTAGCATGCTTTTTATTGTTAGTCAGTGTTTTAGTTTGGTAGGAGGAGTTATTGGACTTTTTATCATAAGTTGGGAACTTACACTCATTGTGCTTATTTTAATCCCTATAGAATATTTTATTTTGAAATCGTTTGCTAAAAAAAGAAAGATGCTTGCGGAAAAATACATCACGAAAGATGGAGAATATTCGCATTGGTTTGAGGATAGTTTGAACGGTGTGAAGGAGACAAGGCTTTTTAATTTATTCGTTTTCAAAGAAAAAGAATTTGCGGACAAGCAGAATCAAGTAATAACCTCCCATATGGGAATCAGTTTATTGGACAATTGGCGGATTACTGTGGAGAGATTTCTAATTGGAGGACTAGTTCTTCTTATATATGCTTCTGGATCGACGATGATATTAGATTCAAAGCTTTCGGTAGGAAGCATATTTGCTTTTATTACCTACAGCGCTTATGTAACCACTCCTATCTCATCGATGTTGAATATTGGATACTTATTGTCGGGAATAATGCCTTCTGCCCGAAGGTATTATTCGTTGCTCGAGGAAGAAATCGAAGCTTGTGATGTAGAATCCGACAACATTGGTATGAAGCGACTCAATCCTTTTGGGAGCATTCAGTTTGAAAATGTAAGCTTTGCTTATGATACTGAACTGATCTTGTCAAATGTGAATTTCACGATTGGCAGCCATGAGAAAGTGGCCATTGTAGGAATGAATGGTTCGGGGAAGTCTACAATCCTAAATTTAATCCAGAGGTTTTACGAACCACTTGCAGGACGAATTTTATTCGATGGAGTGGATATTAAGGCTATTAATTTGAATGAATATCGGGAATTAATTTCGACCGTTAGTCAAGAGGTATATCTTTTTGACACAACCATCGAAAATAACATAAAACTTTACAGTGAAACCCATGATGAGCAGTATAGACAGGCTATTGAGGCTACCCAATTATTAGAGAAGAATACAAGCCAGTTTAAGAATTATGTCGTAGGTTCTAATGGGAACAAGTTGTCCGGTGGACAAAAACAAAAAATCGCGATAGCCAGAGCATTAGTAAAAAGCAGGCCCATGGTGATTTTTGATGAAGCGACCTCCAACCTTGATCTTCACTCTGAACAAGCAATTAACCATCTATTAGATACAGTACTCAGTAACAATACAGTGATTATAGTCAGTCATAGGCCGGAAATTCTGAAGCATGTGGATAGAGTAATCTTTTTAGAAAAAGGTCGGGTATCCGATATTGGACTTCATGAGGAGTTGTCCTATACAAATGAAAGGTATCGGCTCATCACTCAACAGCATCAATTCGTTTAATGGGTTTACCCTTCGAGTGATTTAAATATCAAATATTGATATTTAGATAAATACGATTTGAAAGGAGGAATAGGCATATGAAACAACTTGTAAAAAGAACAAATGCAAATTATGAAACGTTGGAGGCATATGCAGCTTGCAGTGCATGTCCTTGTTATGCATGTACATGCAATGCCAGCGGATCAAACAAAGCAGCCATGAAACAAGTAACCTATACTGGTAACTCCATGAAGATGACTGCTATTGGAATCGGGTAGTAAGTGCAATCTTAAGTATAGCTAAGAGCAGGATGGCTAAATGGCTTTATTAAAAAAGCTGTCCTGCTTCACTTTTAGAGTGGGGGGAGTTCAGGTGCCAGTATTTCATTTATTTGAAACGGTAATGGGAAAATATATGTTCGATGCGAATGCAAATACATTTCTTAAATTAAATGAAAGATCTTATCAGGCTTTGTTGAACTATAGAAATTCAAACTTTGAACAAGTGGAACCGGAGATTCAAAACTTATTTGATTCCGGTTTTTTGGCGGAGAAACAGGATTTTGAGATGATTCATCCCATGAGCGACTCTTTGCAGCACAATTTAAGCAGAAGCGTTGGCTCGATAACTTTGCAGGTCACGCAAAACTGTAATTTAAGATGCAGCTATTGCGCGTATTCAGGGAGCTACTTACACAGAGTACATACCAATAAGAGAATGAAAAAAGAGGTTGCTTTGAAAGCAATTAAGTTTTTGATT
The DNA here is from genome assembly GCF_038002785.1 of Paenibacillus sp. FSL H3-0310. NCBI lineage: Bacteria > Bacillati > Bacillota > Bacilli > Caryophanales > Paenibacillaceae > Paenibacillus > Paenibacillus sp. FSL H3-0310. The sequence goes on along the minus strand of NZ_JBBODC010000001.1, from coordinate 4,205,154 downwards.
GAGCACTCCGTAGATTCTCCAATTATTAATATTGGATTTTATGGAGGAGAGCCCTTACTGGAAATGGACTTAATAAAAGCTTGTGTTGCTTATGCCAGAGAACAAAGTGCGGGCAAAGAACTAACGTTTAACCTTACTACAAATGCAACTTTAATTACCGACGAAACCTTAGAGTTCTTATCTTCTAATGATTTTAATTTAACGATCAGCCTGGACGGCGATGAAGTCGCGCATGATAGAAACCGAGTTTTTGCGGTAAATAATAAAGGTAGTTTTCAGACTATTATGGATAATATTGAAAATATCAAAAACAAAACACCAGACTATGTTGATAAAGTGATGTTCAATGCAGTTATTGATCCAAATTCAGATTTTAGCTGTTCCACAAACTTTTTTTCAAACTATGAGACCGTAAAAGACTTTGCTGTTATGGCAAGTGATATAGCAAGTAGCTACAAAAAAAGTGAGTCCTTAATCAATGACAGTTTTATCAAGATGTATAATTACGAAGTTTTCAAATTATTTCTTTATAAATTTGATAGGCTTAAGAAAAATGATGTATCCAAGCTGGTGATGGAAAGCTTTGATCAAATCCAGGAGAATGTCCATAACAGGCTTAGAATCTCTTTCTATGATGTAAAAAAAGACCATCATTCCGGACCGTGTGTTCCAGGAGTACAACGATTGTTTGTGAATGCTGACGGTGCTCTGTATCCCTGTGAAAGAGTTAGTGAAGCATCTAGTGTAATGAGGATTGGGCATATAGATACAGGCTTTGAATTGGATAATATCCGGAACATACTAAACATTGGAACAATAACGGAGAAAGAATGCAAAGAGTGCTGGGCCTTTAGATATTGCACTTCTTGTGCAATGGCCGCCGATGATATCAGTGAGTTTTCTGCTGCCAAAAAATTAAGTATCTGCAATAAAGTTAAAGAAAACACTGAGAGTTTGTTTAAAGATTATTGCGTACTAAGAGAGTTAGGCTACGACTTTGATAAAGAAAAAGTGTAATGGGGGAGACAATGGTGAAAAAAAGAGCAATTGTTTATCCATATCATGCAGATTTCGGTCCGGTCGTCAGATTCTCCAATTTACTGGGCAACTATGAGCTTGTTTCATTAATGGCACCTTTAGGTTTTGGACTGAATGAAAAAGATGCAGCGTACAGCTATTATGGTGAGGATGTGGGTATAAAAGTTAAAGATTCTTTTTCAGATGCTGAATTTGATGTGTTAATGATTTGTGAATTTGAATGCAGTTTTGAAAAAGTGGTGTTCCCGACAATTATCAAAGCCGCAGAGATGGGAAAAGATATTGTTCTGCTTAACAGATGTGCTGATCATGAAGTTGAAATGGTAAAGAAGGTATGCCTGAAAAATAATGTGGAACTCACAAGTTTTTTTGGAATTGACATTGACAGAACGAAAGTAGAACTCGTTGAGAAAATACTGCTGGATATTAATGTTCCGATAATCTGCGTGGCGAGTCTTATGGAAAAATCCAATAAATTTGATGTTCAGCTTAGCCTAAGGGATTATTTCTTGAAAGAAGGGTACAAAGTAAGTCAAATTGGGACAAAATCTTATTGTGAGATTATGGGATTTCATTCTTTTCCTGATTTTATGTTTAATCATAAAGAAGCGGAGATAGATAAAATATTTCTTTTTAATCACTTCTGTAAATATATTGAATTGAACGAACGACCTGATGTAATGATTATCGGAATTCCAGGCGGGACAATGGTATATAATAATCTGTTTACCAATAGATTTGGTATTACTGCATTCGAGGCGGCTAGTGCAATCCATCCGGATGTCGGTATTATGAACTTGACCTATGATGATTTTAATGGAGAGTTTCTCGATAAGATATGTGTGTCAACAAAGCATAAATTAGGTTTTGATATTGATTGTTTTAATATGTCAAATCATAAATTTGATACGGGCAGAAGCAAACAGGATAAAGAATTGAAGTTTTTTACGGTTGATTCTAAGTTGGTTGATGAAAAAATTGCAAAAATATCGCTAGAGTCAGTGGTTCCTCTGTTTAATTCGTTAAATGGGACAGACACTTTGAAATTAGCAGAATGCTGTGAAGCTCTATTGTTACAGGAAAATATGCAAATCGTATAAAAGAAGGGTGATATTTATGGATCTGGATCAAGTGCGTGAACAGATAAACGAAATATTATTCGACGTAATGGGAATGGACAAGATCAAGCTTAATGAAAACTACTTCTATGAAGATTTATTGGGCGAGGCGATGCAGTTCTCACCACGGGATTTGTTGGTTCTATTTGTACATATTGAGGAAAAACTAAAAATACAAATTCCGGAAACCGATATATTAAATGGATGCTTCAACAGCCTAGATCGAATTAATAATACAGTTTGCCGCATTCTACAGGAAAAAAGAATAAGGGAGTTGGTTTAAGTTGTTGAATGTAGCTTCACTCAGTAGCCTGAATCGTGCGGGGGCTGCAATGGTAATCCAGAAAAATAAGAGTTCAGAGATTTCATTTCAAGACGCGCTATCGACATCGAGTTCGGAAGCGGTTTTGATGGAATTGGAAAAAAAATTCGACATTAAAATCAACGTTCAAGCCATACCAAAGAACAATGAAGCAGTGAAAAGTGTATACTCTGGTAGTGTTGGCAAAGGGAATGTAACCATTGCTCCAAATATACTGAATCAGTCGGCAACAGATTCACAAATGCAAAAAAGGGTAGAAGCAATTATTCAGGATCATTTTGATTCCAGCGCTAATGATAAACCCGGTGATGCCAGTGGCGTCATTATACATCCGGATGGAACAGCTACTTTTTGGGTGATTGGTGATTATTTAACACCTGCCGAGCGGGAGAAGATTAATAAAGAAGTAGAGGCAGATAAAAAGAAAAAGGCGGAGCAGTTAGACTCGTTGAGTAAATTAAGTAGCAGCTCTAGCCTATCACAATTCGGGTTATTTATTGACAACTCCAATAATGGTGAAGAAGATAGCATGTATTTAAATAGTGTGCTACAAGCTAGTCTGGATTCGATGCTGCGGAAAAAGAACCTGTTTAATTAAATGATTAATCACTTTTTTAATCATGACTACCGTCTGGGTCAATGGATTTGTGACCAATGAGGCGGTTTTATTTTTGTCGATCTGTAAAAGGAGATGATGAACATCGAAGCTAAAGTGAAAATTGCCGTGATTGATGATGGTATCAACGAATATTTGCTAGGTGAACCGGTTGTTCAACAGTTGATCTTCAATGAAGATTTCACAATAGACGCTTATACAATAGACAGTCCCGAAAGAATAACTCACGGCACCATCTGCGCAGGCATAATTAAGCACTATTATCCGGAAATCTATATGTATAGCTTGAAGATATTGTCTTCTACCTTAAGGGGAAATATCCAGAAGTTGTATAGTGCACTAGAATGGTGCGTTCAAAATGATATCCAAGTTGTAAATATCAGCTTGGGAAGCCATTGCTCAGCGGATTTATTAGAAACGCAGAGAGTTATAAACAAGGTTGCTGGTCAAGGCTTAGTTATTGTAAGTGCCGCAAGTAATCATAATTATATTACATATCCAGCTTCTTTTTCAAACGTTATAGGCGTTAAGAGAGAGGTAAGCAACACGCTGCACGAAGGGGAGTTTTATCTCAATGATAATATCATCGACGGTATAGAATTTACGGCTTTTGCTAGACATCATTTGAATGGTAAAGAGTGCAGCAACTCGAACAGCTTTGCCGCGCCCATGATTACAGCCAAAGTATGTGAACTCATTGGTAAATCTCACCTAACTAACTTGCAGCAAATAAAACTCATGTTGTCGAAAATGGCAAATAACTATAGGGACGATAAACACTTGTTTATTTGCTATGCTGACCCTGATTGGATAAGTGATATATTAGTATGCTATGTGAACGGAAAATGCAAATTGGACAATCTGAATCTTTGCGTTAACATACACGGTGAAATTGTCGTTCCCGCTGAGTCGGTTTATGATGCTGTTGATGCAGCCCTATTGGCTTACAATGAAAATATTGAGACTCTCGTTGTGATCAGCAGAGATCTTTACCCTGATGCTTATGTTGAATTACAGTGGATTGCTTCGAAATACAATAAAAATGTAGTGTTTATTGACAATTACCAAGGAAAAGATATGAACAAGATAGTTAACAATCAGTGTACTAACATTAAGTTATGGCATAGCTTATTCAAAATACACAACATTTACACACTTAACAGCACCCCGTTGCTGATCGAAGAGCCAATGGTTTCTATTTACATCCCTGCTGACACTGACTTTGAAGTTATTCTCTGGTTAAAAGGGCAATTTAAAAATAATAACTATAACAGTTATTTTGCATCGAATCACCCTATCGGAGTTTTATACGGAATAGACTATGTTCCTGAGACAAACTCAGCGCAGACATCTTCCTATTTTTCCTTAATTCTGAATAAGAAATCTTACGATATCGCGATATATGTCTTATATGGCTATGATATTTCGGATAAAATAGAAACGGATATTGAAATAGACATTGAACCATTAAACGGTTACTTTCAAGCAACTTTTGCTGTAAATGGCTTATGCCAGGAACGTATTATCAATATTAAACAGATTGATGAAACCTTTATCAGAGAACTATATAATTCTATAATTTATTTACTCTCTTAATGGGGGACAAAAATCATCAAACACTTAGAATACTCTCCATTAATAACTTCTTTGCTAGCCCCTCGTTAGTCGACTTCCGGATTCATCGTATTTACACTACAGTGATATCATCAGCCTTATATTTACATGAGGATTCGATACACACACTACTCATAGCGAATTTATTATTCCAATGATAGATCCTATTTAAGTTTGACTTACTAAACATCTGGGTAAATGACGGAGTAGCGTTCTTGCTAGTTTTCGACAATTTCCTACTTACTGTGATTGCGGATAAGCGGAGTGACAAGATTTACAAATAGATTAACGAAGGTATTTTAGGGTAGAATTGTCATCAAGTAGGGTTACATTCTGGGTGAATTTCGACATTCCAGAGAATCCCCTATTTTTTTGTGTTCTGACATGGCTTCAAATCTTGGTGCTCAACAGATATCATACATTGTCGAAATTTTGTCGAATAATATCATATAATGTAGAAAAATAATTGACAGGAAATGAATAGAACTTTAGAATTAGGTAGTAGCGTAATCATTACTATCATATAGAAGCGTACATAGCTTTTAGCAAGAATGATTATAAATGTGACTTCAAGGGAGGATGTACGATGATGAAAGCAACAGGCATAGTAAGAAAAGTGGATGAATTGGGACGTATCGTAATTCCTATTGAACTGCGTAGAACAATGGGAATCGACATAAAAGACCCGCTCGAGATTTTTGTAGACGCTGAAAAGATTATCCTTAGAAAATATGAGCCAACTTGTATCTTCTCCGGAAGCTCAGAAAACCTGATCAATTTCAAAGGTAAAATGGTAAGCAAAGATGTTCTTGATGAACTTATTGCAAGCTTTGATAGAGCATAATCCATATACCACATATGATTTCAAAAAAAAGAACCGGTATTACAAGCACAAGATGTGCATGTAATACTGGTTCTTTTTTTATGGTGTACTTTGGAAAGCGGGTTTTATTTAGACTCTAGCACACTTTGGATTTTTTTGATAAAAGCATCATATTGTACGAGGCCTAGCTCCATGCACAACTTCTGGTAGGAAGATAACTTGTAATCTAGCTGGTTCAACTTCTGTTCCAGATCGTCGTACATTGCCTGCTTTTCTATCAATGCTTGCCGAAGCAGATTATCTATGTTCTCTTTGTCCGTCTTTTCCCCAAAATACAGGTGCATAAAAAAGTCAGAACGCAGAACATCTTTTTCGGCTGGTGATTGTAGATAAGCGTGGAACTGATCCAAGCCGGCAGAGGTAATGGTGAATACATTTTTGTCGGGTTTGCCTTCCTGTCGCACAGATTCTTTAGTGATCAGATTCAGCTTTTCCATCTTGCTTAGGGTAGGATAGATCGTGCCATAGCTGGCATCGAAGAAAAATGAGAAGTATTCCTCGAAATGTCGTTTTATCTCGTAACCAGAATGAGGTTTTTCGCTTAAAATCCCCAGAATAACATCTTGTATGTTCATAAATCATTGCCGCTCCTTTCTTTCACTTCCTACCATATCACAACTGCATATCGCTCTCAATTTGAAATGGCATAGCCGGAGTGGCAAACTGTATAATTACGCATTTACTGGCACGGGCTCTTGTTCTCGTGAGATCCGAGTTTCTTTACGGAGGAAAGTGACAAGTACGCTTAATACAGCAATTGTTGCCCCAATACAGAGTAAATAGAACATATCCTTCCATACCCCGTTACCCCCGATAACCAGGTCGAGCATACCATTAACTGCATAGTAAGCGGGCGAAAAGGGACCGATCCAGTTATAAAAAGGTGAAAGCACATCGCGTGGAATAGTTGCTCCGGACGCTAACATTTGCATGGAGAGAAGCGCAATATTTAGCCAGCCGCCAGCATCCCCGAGGAGCAGCAGACTAAACTGAGCAAGGATCATACAGGAGAGAATTACCGTGAACTCGAACAGCCACATAAGCAGAAAGCCACGATTAGAGTGGATACCGAGTGAGTTAACCATGATAGTTCCCACGAGTGAGATAAGCACAGCCGTTCCACCCATTATGACAAATCGGGCTGCAAAGCGATTCCATTTACTAAATTGTCCAGACAAGTTGGAGGAAGCTTTATGGAGATTCATCGCGAGTAACATAGCACCGGTAAATGAGGCGGTAACGATCATTAAGGGAACCATAGTTTGTGCAAAATTAGTTGTAGGGTTAATGATTTCGACGTTGGCGGAAATGCGGCTGCTTGCAGCACTTTTGATGATCTCCGCTTGTGCTTGCGGCAGATTCATAGCTTCCAAGGTGTGGCTTAGTGCTGAATTACTGCTTTGAGTGTTCATTGCTGCCGTGACTTTAAGTGCTACCGACTGCATCACATTGCTGACCATCTGCGGATTAGATTCATTTAAGAAGTAGTGGAGTTCAGTCTTTGCAGATGGATTACTGATCTGTCCAGTGAACCCTTGGGGAATATTGATAATCATGCGGATTTCTCTATGCTCAAGTGCTTCTTTTGCATTTTCTAGTTGGAGATCCTGTCTGGTTACGAACTGAAGTGATCCTGCAATCCCATCGACTATAGGCTGGGCATTTGTACCATCCTCATTAACAATAGCAATGGGCAACTGATCTACCCGATCCGTTACATGATCGTACCCTGTAATCCAAATTAAGCTGAAAAAAACTTGGAACAACAGTGCAGTTATAATTCCAATGATGGTAGCAGGCTGCTTGAGGAAGCGCATGATTAATTGATTTGACATGGTTATTTCTCCTTTATATTTCAAGTTGTAATATTACAGATTGAAATATAGCATAACGAAATATAAACTGCAACAGAAAAAGCTAAGAGCATGGACATTACAAAGCGATTTCATATATCATAGGGCTTGTACTGGAAATATCGCACAGATGAATGTCTTACCTGAAGCTGAACAGAATGGGGAGGAACAACAGATGAGTAACGAAGTACAAGGAACGGAACAAAACGTGGTTCATGCGAAACTGAACAAGCCAGAAGCGATTGTATTTGATATGGATGGAACATTGTTCCAGACTGAAAGTCTTTTATTGCCTGCATATCATAAAATGTTCGATATTTTGCGGGAAGAGGGACTATACGTAGGACCTACACCACCAGAAGAACGTATTCTAGGCTGCTTAGGGATGTTGCTGGCAGACATTTGGAAGAATGTTATGCCTGAAGCAGATGAAGCCGTGCACCGCCGGGCGGATGAATTGCTCCTGCAGCTGGAGATTGAAGGGCTTGAAGCCGGAGGCACACTACTGTATCCACAGGTGGTTGAGACACTGACAGCGCTTAAAGAGCGCGGAGTGAAGCTGTTTGTGGCTAGCAACGGGCTGGAGGATTACATTCACAGCATCGTTGTGGTGCATGAGCTTAAGGCGTTGTTCGAAGGCTTGTATAGTGCGGGAGGTCAAGGCACTGCGACTAAGACCGAGCTGCTACGTATTCTTTTGGATAATCATGGTATCAGCAGTGCCTGGATGGTTGGGGATCGTTCTTCTGATGTTCAGGCAGGTAAAGGAAATGGCCAGACCGTAATCGGCTGCGCCTATGCAGGCTTCGGACGTCAGGATGAGCTGAAGGGCTCTGATGTCATTATTACCTCCTTCGACGAATTGGTTGACTTATACGACAACGCAACGATTAGTGAATAAGAACTTACGATGGGGAGTTTGCTTAGCTTACAAGCAAGCGCTTGATCAAAAAAAGGCATCCTTGAAGAAGGGTGCCTTTTTATTTTCAATACTCCAAATGCAGGTGCAGGAGCGGTCAGTCTAATGTCAAAGATATACATAAATAAAGGGAGTAATCCGATAAAAAATGGAGAGGAAAAATGTAGAAACCGAGAAGCGAGAAGTGGGCCAAGGGAGCATAAATATGATAATGAGTTTCTTTTTTATTGCTTTAAGTGCTGCTATTGGAGTGGGGATGTGGTTTTTAGTTATAGGTATAGTCTTTTCTATTGGTGGAGGGAGCCTATTTGTAACTCATTATGATTCCTTGTTTTTTTATAGTGCTGTTCTTTTGTTGTGCATTGTAAGTTATCTATGGTTTATAAAACATCTATTTGAAAAAAATTTGGAGCTATTGCTCCTTATCTGTGTGGGTACCACAATGCTCTTTTTTTTCCTTACAGGTTGGCTTAACTAATCATATGGGGGGAGGACAGGCAATTCTTTATGTACTACTGGTTATTGGCTTATATCTTATCTTATTAATACAATTTATTCTGACTTTATATTATTTAATCAAAGTAAGAAATGAAATTTAAATAATATAAAGGGTTCTAAATGTTTTGCATGCCTAATATGTAAACCCTTTATGTTAAACTATCGTTCTCTGTTGGTTAAATTACCAATCGGATTCATTTACTTTAAAAGAAGTGATTCAATAAATGGCTCTATGTCAAAGGGTTCAGTCGTTGTTTCGTATCTACCGTATACATGACCGTTTCTATCGATTAAAAACTTTGAAAAATTCCACTTAACCCCATCTCCGGCATATATGTCCGGATACTTTTCCTGCAGAAAATCCTGCATCCACTTACCGCCTGATGTCTCAGTATCGAATCCTTGAAATAGTGCTTGCTGTGTTAGATATTGAAATAAAGGATGGGCAGACGGTCCCCTAACCTCAACTTTTTCAAATAACGGAAACTTAACTCCAAAGTTGCTCTCACAATATTCATGTACTTCCGAGTTGCTTTCTGGCTCCTTCTCGTTGAATTGGTTACAAGGAAAACCAAGTATTTCAAACCCTTGCTCATGGTGAACTTCGTAAAGTTTTTGAAGATCAGGTAATTGGCGAGAATAGCTGCACCTACTGGCAGTGTTCAGAATAAGCAGAACTTTTCCACGATAAATGGACAATTCAACAGGCTCACCATGAATTGACTTTGCTTGAAAATCATAAATAGACATCAGACCATCCCTCCACGTAATTAATAACATAATAGCGCTATAGGCGTTTATTGGTCTAATATATAATAGGAATAATATTTATAGTATTAACCTATAACGAGTATATCTCCACTATAAAATGCCGCTTAAATTTTTATTTTTGCGCTTTTAACCAATGAGCAGTTTCCCTCTTATCCTTCAGGTTACTTTGAAAATAATTCTAAGAGTATCAGCAACGAAAATTCCCCAAACGTAATCATTTTGATTGAATTATCCTGCTCGCCGTCGTATTGATTCAAGGTTGGCCATTATACCGCTTTCATCACGGTGTTCGAAGGCCAAAAGAAGCGTGCTCCTTAATGGAGACACGCTTCTTGACCGGTATGATAATTGCCGCGGCGGTGCTTACTGCTGCTTAGCGTACCATTCGGAAAATTGTTTCTGGTATTCAGCGATATATTTGTCTATTCCCGCTGCTTTTAGTCTGTCTAGCGCTTTGGGAAAGGCGGTGTCATAATCACTGAAGCCGCTGCCGATCGGAGCGAGGTATTCAGTGAATACGCCGTTCAGCTTCGTTTCTTCATTCTTGACGGGTGTATTGTCAAAGTTGAAGCCGGCACCTTTGGAAATGATGGCTCCATCGTCCCAAGCTTTATATTCTGCAATAAACTCATCCGGTACCGTGTTGTCGAAACGCATGAAGTTTTTGTTCATCAGCAGCCAGTCGGGGATCAGCGAATCAGTGGTTATTTTGGTCAAACGCCCGTTTTCATCCAGCGTATAGTCTGTTCCTTCTATCCCGTAGGCGAACAAGTCGTACAGCTCCTGGTTTTTTTGCAGCAGATTGAAGAACATGACGTAACGTTCAGGTTCTTTAGCTGCGGTGGAGACAAAAAAGGCGGTGCTGTAAGTGCCGCGGCTGATTTTTGGACGACCGCTGCCGAGGAAATAGTTGACCAGTTTGGCATCAGGCACTGCTTGTGAGATGGTTGCTGCACCTTCGAATGGACGTGCTGCTGTGCCGGCCCAGAACATCGCTTTTCCGGAGTTCCAGTCAGACTGCAGCTGTGGGACATTGGTGGCGGCATATTTCGGAATGATTCCTTTTTTATACCAGCCGTGCATAAGGTTCGCATAACTCTTGAACTCTTCGGTTTCAAACCAGCTAATAATTTGATCATCCTTCACAGACTCATCCAGGGCAATAAAATCATTTTGCCAATAGAGGTTTTTGTCCGTGTAATCATATTGTAGGAGTCTGCGTGCATCGGTGTTAGCGTATCCGGTCAGTTCGGGATGAATGGCATGGACCTTATCATAGAACTGCTCTAATTCTCCCAGTGAAGTGACCTGTGTCATGCCGGCTTCTTCAAGTAAATCCTGTCTAACTAGCGCACTGTAGAATTCCGCAGAATTCGGTTTGTTGCCGACGGGGATCGCATACTGCTTGCCTTCCAGCTGAAAGGCTTTGAAGGAGGCCTCGTCCACATTTTTACTCAAATCAGCGGCTGCATCGGCATACGGAGTGAGGTCGGCATAAAGCCCCTTTGCCACAGATTTTACCATGTAATTGGCATCTGTATAAGTTGCGAAGTCTTCTCCCGTAGACAGCATTAAGTCAGTTTTGCCGCCGCCATATTCGGTCCAAGGAAGAAACTGGAATTCAACCTCAGCATTGATTTCTTCCTTAATAGTGTCGTAGAACGATGTCTTCGCTAGTTCCTTCATCCGGTTGGACTCATCCCCGTACAGCACAATTTTCAATTTGGCAGGAGCCAAGGCGCTGCCGTCTTTACTACCGCTATCCGTAGAGGAAGAGGTACCTTCATTTCCAGTTCCAGAACTAGGGGGAGCGCTTTCATTGTTGCCCTGAGCACAGCCACTTACCAAGAACACCGCAGCGAGGAGCAAACTTAACCAACCTTTTTTCTTTTTCATGATGAACCCTCCTGAAATAGAATCATAATGTTTGAGGCATCTATTGCAAAGGCCGTGCTCCCTTAAGTCCCATTGTACATCAAGAAGTAGGGGAGCATAAACCCGGTGCAACCGAACATAATATGGCATCTTTGCTGGAAATTAGCCTTTGACTGAACCTACGATAATGCCTTTGACAAAAAAGCGCTGGAGAAAAGGATATAATATGGCGATTGGCAAAACGGTCAGACAGGTCATTGCCATTTTGGCTGTCTCCAGTGGCGGTGCGATGATAGCTCCACCAACTTGAGCAGCATTGCCGGAAGCCAGGAACTGAATGTTCGCCATCATGTTGTACATCAAATATTGGATCGTATAGAGATCCTGATCGGTTACCAGCATTAGTGGCAAATAGAAGTCATTCCAGAATTGCAGTGCGTAAAAGAGCGAAATGGTGACCAGTCCGACGCGGCCCAGCGGAATCATAATGCTGAAGAAGATCCGCAGATGTCCGGCACCATCGATTTGCGCAGATTCCACGATTTCATGCGGGATGCTGCGGAAATAGTTAGCCATGAGAAACATCAGAAAGACGCTTAGCACATAAGGGATGAACAGGCCGATGAGCGTATCGCCCAAATGATAGTATTTGGTGCTAAGCAGATACCATGGCAGCGTTCCTCCGCTGAACAGCATTGTAAAATAGGCGAAGAAGGCGAAGAAATTTTTGAGCCGGAAGCTTTTAACGGAAATGACATAAGCGTAAGCGGTGGTCACCAATACGGCCGATATGGTACCCAGCACCGTAACGATCACCGACATGGAATACGCCCGCAGAATCTGCTGTGCCTTCGAGCCAAACAGGAATTCGTAGGTTTCAAAGGTAAAGCCTCTGGGCCAGAACGAATAGCCTTCCGCGGCGATTCTGGATTCGGTAGATAATGAGCCGGATACTGCCAGAATAAACGGCGCTAGACAGATTACTGAAAATACGGCAATACAGATGTAAAAGAAAATGAGCAGGCCTTTGTTTTCGGTAGTTTGCATCTTATCAGTCTCCTAAAATAGTTTGCTGTCTTTGTCATACCAGCCGGCTAATTTGTTGGCCACCAGCACCAGAATGAAACCAAAGACGGATTGATAGAGCGTGATGGCTGAAGCAAAGCCGAATTCTCCGGAACGGATGGCTGTGCGGTATACATACACATCGATAATGTCGGTAGTCGGCAGAAGCAACGGATTCAGGAACGTTACCCCCATAATCATACTGAGATCGCCTTTCAGCATGCCCCCGATGCCCAGCAGCGTCATCAGAATGATCGACGGAATCAGCATTGGCACCGTAATTTTGGTGATAATCTGCCATCTGGAGGCACCATCGATTCTTGCAGCTTCATAATAGGAAGTGTCGATGCCTTGCAGCACCGCATAATAGATGATGGCACCGTAACCAGCGCTTTTCCAGATATTCGCTAGCACGAGAATGATTACGAACAGCCAAGGGCTGGAATACCAGTCAACCTGGGAGAAGCCGAATGTCTGGAGCAACTGGTTCATAATGCCTTTGTCGTAATCCAGCAGGGAGAACAGAATGGCTCCGATAATAATCCAGGAAATAAAATACGGGAAAAACATGACGCTCTGCGTGATTTTGATAAACCATTTGCTGCGCAGCTCATTTAGAATAATGGCGATGGCCACTGAAAAAAACGTGCCGGTTAGCATATACAGCGCATTTAACATCACCGTGTTGCGTGTAGCCCTAAGAGAATCTTCCATACTAGAGAAGAAAAACTCGAAATTAGAGAAGCCGGCCCACGGGCTGCCGAAGATTCCGTCGTTGAAGTTGTAATTTTTAAAGACGAGAATCAGACCACTCATCGGCAGATAAGCAAAAAGAATTAGAATGACGATTCCCGGAAGAGCGAGCAAATAAAGCGAGCTGTCCTTCCTTAGGGATTTACGGAAGCTCTTGGCTTTGGCCGTCCTGATTCCCGGACTTGGCATTCCTTGTGTCTCCGATGTAGCCTCTTGCATCATTAACAGTCCACTCCTTTATACTAGTGTTGTCATTTCCGTCCCTTGTTTTAGGAGAACGCTTTATATGAAAATCATAAATCCACCCGTAATGTAAACGCTATCATAATAAACGGAAAAAAGTTAAAAAAAGCGGAAAAGGGCAGCTTAAAAAAACGAAAAAGACAGAACTTTTTTGTTTTTAGGGTGCTCAAAAGCCTGATTTAAAGGGGGATTTCATAGTATAGGCCGGCGCGAGGGTTATTCATTGAAAGTCAAAAAGGGGATGTCTCCGGCTATGAAAATGCTGCCGGGACATCCCCTTTGTTCCTTACTTTTAGCGGGTCAATCAGGAAGATTCTGTTTCTGTAGAATATGATTCATTCTCCATTTAGAAGGTGTAACCCCATAACGCTTTTTGAACTGGGTTGTAAAATAGGTGCTGCTGTTGTAGCCCACTTTCTCGGCAATTTCCCGGATATCCAAGTCAAGCTCAGTGACTAATAACATCTGCGCCTGCTCCAGACGCAGCAGGTTAACGAAATCGGGAAAGCTGCAGTTTACTTCGTCGGCAATAAGTCTACTGAGATAAGCGGGACTTAGCGATAGCTTGTCAGCAAGGGCATTAAGGGAGAGCCTGGAGTCATCATAATGATCTCTGATATAACAAATGGCTTCACCAGCAATGCTCTTGGTCTGTACAGCGCTCATGCTGGCAATACGCTCGTGGGCGGTATAACAGCTGTCTACAATCCAATTCCATAGCTTGTCATAGCTTTGGATCTGCCAGATATGCTGGTAATTATCTAGAAAGCCGGAATGCTGGACGTCTGCATTAAGCTCAGCCGTGCGACTGAGTTCAAAGACCAGTCTCGATAAAGCGATGGTGGCAGGCTCGACGCGGTAACTGCAGGCTACTGCCAGCAATCTCTCCACTGCCTGCGGAATATGGTTCGAGAGTTCCGTCTGCTTAACGGCTTGCAGTACCGGTTCAAGGGCACTGTCGGGCATTGGGCTGCTGTTCAGGTGGATCGTATCATCGGCAAAGATGATGTTCTGCTGCACATGAAATTTAATATATTGCAGACTGTCCGCAGCCTCATTGTATTTAGCCCTCAGTAGGTTTAAATCATCCGTCAGCCCGCTGATTCCGAAGGCGCAGCAGGCTCCGGAAAGCTGTAGCTGAGCGGCGGTTTCTTCCCATTTGCCGCGGTACAAAGCGTAATCGCCGAAGCTGCCGCTGTGAAGCTCGCTCAGAATAAGTACAGCAGTGCCCTGATGCGGGCGGAAGGATTGAATGGCTGCAAGTTCACAGAAGGCATGTTCAATCTGTTGTATGTTTTCCTCAAAGGTATGCCGGAAGTCGGAGTCTTCAGGTTGTTCGGGCTCCAGAGCGGTCAGCACGCATACACAATATGCTCCCACAGAAGCGGCTATGCTCATCAGGGGTGTCCCGCTGTTCTCTGGTGTTCTCTGCGGGGAAAGCAGCCACCGCATCAAGGCGCTATCATCGCTTTCTTTTTTTAGCTGCTCCAGCTTAACGCCAATCTGTTCGAGCTCCTGGCTTACGGTATCGAAATCGCCACCGGTTTTCAGCGCTTCTTCATTACCAGATAGATGAGCGATATTGCCGAAGAGCCGGCCGATTGGCTTATACATCCGCCGCGAGATCAGGTTGGCGGTTATAGATGCGGCGGCAATCAAGGCCAAGCACAGGCCAGTCATCAGATTACGGGCATTGGAGATATCACGGATGCTATCCTTGTAGGAAGTCTCCGACACAAACCACAGCTTGTCCGCTGCAGAATATACATAGGTAATCAGCTGTGGCTCTTCACCTCCCTTATAGACAAAAGAGCCTCTTTCTGAGGTGGAGGACACCACCTGCTTTAACATGCCCTCTTCCAGAGGGATGTCAGATAATGCACTGTGCATGAGCACAGATGCTTTTCCGTCAAGCACAGCGTAACGGGTGGCTTCGCCTTCTTTTTGCGTAAACAGATTATTCTGCAGCTTTCCCAAATTGACGGTCAGTGCTACCGCACCATTATATTCGCTATTCACAAACGCCCGGTCATTATAAAACACGGTGAGCAGGGTAATGGGGGTACCGTTATTCAAGGTTGCCTCCCACAGAAACGGTGATTCAACAATGATGTTATCCCGCATTCTCGAGAATAGCTCCAGCTTGGATTCAGGGCTTAGCGGAAGGTTTTCGAACATGGCAACAGGCTCATCCACTCCCATGATATAGGCGTTCTCCATATATTGGTTCACAACCAATGCTCCGCGGATTTGGCTTAAGGCACTGTACAACTGGTCGCTCCAGCTGGTATCGCCATTCATCATGAGCGCGTTGATGTTTGGATTCCTATAGAAGTCCATAGCGTAGTTCTGGACGATCTCTTCATAGTTTGTAAAAACGGTTTCAGTATTCACCAGTACATTTTGGTTCGCCTTGTTGACATTATCTATCGTAATATTCCGGTACCAATAAAAGATCACTACAGCCAGTACTAGAATACAGCAAACTGAAATCGCGGTTAGGCTCATAAAAAAGCGGGAGTACAATTTCTTTCTTTTTCCCAAGCTGCTCACCCCTTCAGGTAAATCCTATTACACCCATTCTAGAGGGAAAGGCTATTCGCTGACAAGGAGTGAAATATGGGCAATATAGCATGAAAGTATAAAAATGAAGAAATAGAACATAGAAAATACAAGAAAGTTAAACTTATACGAACTATAATTGGTGGTGCTTACATTTGAATTGTTTTGAGGAGGATTACTTTTAATGAGAACATTCCGCAATCCAGTGCTGCCGGGATTTTATCCTGACCCTTCCGCTATCCGTGTTGGTGAAGATTATTATCTTGTGACTTCAAGCTTTGAATTTTTCCCAGGCGTTCCTATCTTCCACAGCAAGGATCTGGTCAATTGGCGCCAGCTTGGCCATGTACTGGACCGCCCGTCCCAGCTCAATCTGGATCACTCGATTCCCTCCATGGGCATTTGGGCACCGACGCTCCGCTATCATGAGGGAGTTTTCTATATGATTACCACTTTTATTGACAATGACAAGAACCAGCATAATTTTTATGTAACAACAACCGATCCGGCCGGAGACTGGTCTGACCCTGTATGGCTGGAGGATGCACCCGGTATTGACTCCTCTTTGTTCTTCGATGAAGACGGCAAGGTGTATTATACCGGCAACCGTGTTCCGCCGGAAGGGCAGGCTTATCCGAAGCATATGGATATCTGGCTGCAGGAGATTGATCTCAGCCAAGGGAAGCTAATCGGCCCGAAGCAGAGTATTTGGCAAGGCGCACTCAAGGTAGCTCATGCGCAAGAGGGACCGCATATTTATAAGATCGGCGCTTGGTATTACGTGCTGATTGCCGAGGGCGGAACCGGGCATACTCATGCGATTACGATTGCCAGAAGCAAGAGTGTGACCGGTCCTTATGAGGGCCATAAAGCCAATCCGATTCTGACGCATCGCCATCTTGGCAGAGCGTATCCTATTGTTAATGTGGGTCATGGAGAGCTTGTGGAGACTCAGCATGGTGACTGGTGGATGTTCTGCTTGGCTTCACGAACCAGCGGTGGTTATTACCGCAATCTGGGACGTGAAACCTTCCTGACACCGGTAATCTGGGAGAATGAATGGCCTGTGGTCAATCCTGGCAAAGGAGTGCTGGAATTTGAGACGGAGGCTCCGGATTTGCCAGAGACAAAATGGCCGGAATTGCCTGCGCGCGATGAGTTTATAGGTAATGAGCTGGCACCGATCTGGAATTTCCTGCGGACACCGCGGGGTGAATTCTGGAGTCTTACCGACAAGCCTGGAGTTCTGCGGCTTCGCCTGAAGCCAGAACGGCTCTCGGAGATTGCCAATCCATCTTATATCGGTAGACGCCAGCAGCATTTGAGCTTCAGAGCGGCGACTGACATGACGTTTAGTCCCGCTGCAGAAGGGGAAGTAGCTGGTCTTGTTCTCCTCCAAAATGCGGATCACCACTTCCGTTATGAACTGGGGCTAGAGGCAGGCGAATGTGTATTACAGCTGATTCATCGGATGGGTGGCAGCGAGCAGCTGCTGGCGTCAGTGCCATATCCACAGGATCAGGTACAGCTTAAGGTGGAAGCCAGAGGACAAGAGTATAGCTTCTATTACAGAGCTTCTGAAGCCGCCAAGTGGACAGCCTTCTGTGAACGGACGGATGGCAGAGTGCTCAGCACCGATCTGGCCGGAGGATTCACAGGAGCATACCTCGGGATGTACACAAGCTCTCAAGGTGCAAAGAGCGAAAGCTATGCCGATTTCGACTGGTTTAGCTATGAAGGACTTGAGTATTAGGAGGAGGTGAAATTCAATGAGCAGCAATCTTGTAACTAACACGTATCCGATTCCCGAGCTTCCCCAGATTCCCGAACGGACTTTTGCAATCACGGATTATGGGGCAGAAGAGGGGGGATTAACGCTATGTACCTCTGCTATTCAGGCTGCACTGGATGCCTGCGCTGCGGCGGGAGGCGGAAAGGTTGTTATTCCCGCTGGCATCTGGCGCACAGGACCCCTTACTTTACGTAGTCGAATTAATCTGTATGTAGACAAGGGAGCGTTGGTGCAGTTTGACCCTGATCATACCTTGTATCCGTTACTTTCTTCCCATTATGAGGGGAATGCCGGCTGGCGCTGTCAGGCTCCGCTCGATGGAGAAGCTTTAAGCGATGTGGCAATAACCGGTGAGGGGATATTCGACGGCAGTGGCGAAGGCTGGCGCCCAGTGAAGCGGTTTAAGATGACCGAGAAGCAATGGGAGCGTTTGATCGAATCTGGAGGAGTGCTTGATCCGCAGGGCGAAGTATGGTGGCCTTCCCGGAAAGCCATGGAAGGTGAGGACTTCTGCCGGAAGCTGTGGGACAAGGGAGAAACTAGTATGGAGGCTTATCTGCCTGCTCGTACGTATCTTCGTCC
This sequence comes from Paenibacillus sp. FSL H3-0310, assembly GCF_038002785.1. NCBI lineage: Bacteria > Bacillati > Bacillota > Bacilli > Caryophanales > Paenibacillaceae > Paenibacillus > Paenibacillus sp. FSL H3-0310. Next base: position 4,186,650 of record NZ_JBBODC010000001.1, on the reverse strand, counting down.
GACGTTGCTTAGCCTGCGCAATTGCCGGCGGGTGCTGCTGGAAGGGCCGACCTTCCAGAATTCACCTGCTTGGTGTCTTCATCCCATTGGTTGCGAGCAGATTACCGTACGAAATGTTCAGGTACGTAATCCTTGGTATTCGCAGAACGGGGATGGCCTTGATTTGGAATCCTGCACGCATGCTCTAGTTGAGTACAGCAGCTTTGATGTGGGTGATGACGCCATCTGTCTCAAGTCAGGCAAGGATGAGGAAGGCCGTAAGTGGGGAATGCCCTGCCAGTATATTACCATCCGGAATTGCACGGTATATCACGGACATGGAGGCGTTGTGATCGGCAGCGAGATGTCCGGAGGTGTACATGCAGTTCGAGTTAGTGACTGCCTGTTCATCGGCACGGACATCGGCCTGCGGTTCAAAAGCACCCGGGGAAGAGGCGGTGTGGTGGAGGATATTGTAATGGAGAATATCAACATGACCGGCATCATCCACGAGGCTGTATCCTTTCATATGTTCTATGCAGGGGTTGAAGGATCGGAAGGGTATGACGAGCAGTTATTTTCGGTTACAGAGGAAACTCCGCAATTTCGGAAGATTACCCTGAAGAATATTGTGTGCCATGGTGCGGCAACCGCTCTACTGGTTAACGGGCTGCCGGAGATGCCGCTTGCTGATCTAACCATCGAAAAATTCCACGCAGTGAGTGATCAGGGAATTGTGCTGCGGCATGCCACGGGGCTCACGTTGGATCGTATCCGGTTGCAGACTTCGCAAATGCCGAAGATAACAGCGCATAGATGCAGCCACGTCACGCTCACTCATTCCGAAGATTTGACGATTACAGATAGATAAAAAATTCTATGGATGATGGAAATCCGTCTTGAACTTCCGTGGGTGTGACCTTGCTTCTTTTCGGTATTGGAGCGGGGTCAGACCGGTTGATTTTTTGAATGTTTTATTGAAATGGGAAAGATGTTCAAATCCGACAGCGGAGGCGATCTCCTGGATTTTGCCTGTAGATCCGACAAGCAGCCGTTCGGCTTCCCTTACGCGGACATGAACGATGTATTCCCGAAAGTGAAAACCCGTCAATCGGTGAAATACCCGGCTCAAGTATGAAGGACTAATGTAAAAATTACTCGCAGTCTCTTCCAGAGTAAGGGCCTCACGGTAGTGATCACGGATATAGGTGGCTACATCCGTTACTAGATGATGGAGCGGATGTTTCGTCCCTCCAGCTTGTGAGATACTCTCTGAACGCTGGAGGAGAATCATCAGCTCGGAGAATAAAGCGATTACGCTGGTTTCGTAATACGGGCGCTGCAACCGGCATTCTTCCAGCATCCGGTTCATTAGGATTTCCGCTTCGTCCTGCTCGCGCAGGGTCAGCTTGAACAAGCGGTACCCGCGGTCATGAAACCAGATGGCTTCATTCTGCAGGGATGGCGGTAGAAGAGCAGGATCATAGTTGATCAGAATCCGCTCGAACTCGGCTACTTCCGAGCTTGCTGTGGAATGAAGCTCCCGGCCGGAGATAAGAATAAGCTCACCCTTATGAACCGTAATGACTCGGTCGTCGACAAAGTATACCCGCTCCCCTTGTATCAGATAGTACAGCTCGGCTAAGTCATGGCTGTGGGGACGTGGCATAGCAGTGATGCCTTTACGTTTCATATGCTGGATGCTGTAGCGGTCTTCTTCAATATGATATTTGTGATTGGGGCTAGTCAGGCTAGTCATAATTCTCCTCTTCTCTTACGAAGCGTTACGGTTATTATAGAATAAACTCAGGTTGATAGGAAAGGAGCCGCAGATGTTAATTACAGTCTCTAAGAGTGTCGACGAAGGATTCAGTAGTCTACAGGCAGCGTTGGATTCAATTCCACAGGAACACAAGGAAGAAGTGACGATTCGTATCAAACCCGGCATTTACGAGGAAAAAATTACAGTGAAACAGGGAACGCCTCCGGTTCTGCTACTGGGGGAAGACACGAATTCCACCATCATTACCTGGTCAGACAACGCGCACACTTTAGGTCCGGACGGAGAGCCGATTGGCACGTTCAAATCCGGTACCCTGAATGTATTCGCTGAGCATTTCACCGCTGAAAATCTGACCATTCGAAATGCATCAGGTCCCGGCACTGGTCAGGCGGTGGCTGCTTTTGTTGATGCTGGTCATGCTGTATTCCGGCGTGTACGCCTGCTGGGTGATCAGGATACTTTGTATACAGGGCAAGGAAAGCAATATTATAACGAATGTTACATTGAAGGCGATGTGGATTATATTTTTGGCGCGGCTACGGCTTTGTTTGAACGTTGCCGGCTGCATAACAAACGTTCCAGAGGATATATAACAGCCGCATCAACGCCTGAAGGCGCACCGTTTGGTTATGTATTCCTCGATTGTGAAATTACTGGCGGTCAAGGTGTAAGTGAAGTGTATCTTGGCCGACCTTGGCGCCCTTATGCACATGTGGCTTTTATCCGCACGGTCATAGACAGTTCGATTATCGGCGAAGGCTGGCATAATTGGGGGCAGCCGGACAGGGAGGAAACTAGCCGCTATGAAGAATATGGCAGCAGTGGACCGGGAGCCAATCCCGAAGCCAGAGCTGCATGGTCGCGGCAGCTGATTCCACAGGAAGCTGCGGAGTATAGGGTGCTGACCGTGCTTGATGGCTGGCATCCTGAAGGATATTAAGGAAGGAGCACTTCGGATGGAGCCTCTGGAACAATACATGAAAGAACTAGCTGGTTCAGCACAACGTAACTCGGCTTTCAGCAAAGACATACCCTTTCAGCAATGGCGTGATGAGCTTAGCGCAGCATTTACGAAGCGGTTAGGTGGCTTTCCAGAAATAGCTGAGGAGCTGCAACCGGTTCTGCTGGAACGAACCGTCTGCTCCGGGTATACCCGTGAACGTATAGAGATAACTACCTATGAAGGGTTGCGCATGCCGCTGTATCTTTTGATCCCGGATCAGCCGTTCTCTACCCCTGTTCCTGCCGTTCTTACCATTCATGGACATGGCTATGGAAGCCGGGAGATCGTAGGCTTGAACCCGGACGGATCGGATCGGCAGGGAGATCCCGGGCTGCACAAAGACTTCGCTGTTTCACTGGTAAAACAGGGCTTTGTAGTGGCAGCCCCGGAGCTGCTCGGCTTTGGGGACAGACGATTGGAAGAAGACCTAACAAGCGGGGAGCCTGGACGTAATTCCTGCTTCCGCCTGTCATCCGCATTGTTGATGGTTGGGAAGACAATGGCCGGCTACCGTATCTACGAAACCATGCGGGCACTGGATTATTTGCAGACAAGAAAAGAAGTTAAGGATGAACGAATTGGAATTATGGGTATTTCCGGCGGGGGACTGGTGGCTGGCTTCACAGCTGCACTTGACGAACGAATCGCTTGTGCGGTCGTAAGCGGGTATGCCAATACTTTCGCAGACAGTATTCTGACACGCAATCATTGCCTTGATAATTATATTCCAGGGATTTTGCTGGAAGCGGAGATGCCTGACCTACTGGGCCTCATTGCCCCTCGTGGCCTGTTCCTCGAATCGGGAGATGCCGATCATCTGTTTGGCCCGCGCGGAACAAAATTAGCTTTAACCCAGTTGCAGACGATTTACAGGTCGGCGAATCATATCGGACAGGTAGAAGCGGACTTCTTCACCGGAGGTCATGAGATTCATGGTGAACCAGCCTTTGCCTGGCTGCGCAAGCAGCTCAACTGAGCATAAGATTAGACTTCATATGGATGACAAACGAAGGAGGAATAAGGATGTCTATAACTGAAGCAACAACCGTTCGCTTGTCCAGTAAAATCGCGAGTACGATTCTTGGAGGGTGCAACAAGCAGGGAGAGCATGAATATGTGCTGGAAAGATGGGCTTATGTTCCGGGCATGCTGCTGATGGCAATGGCCCGGGCGGGTGTTCAGCTCGACCAGCCTGAGTATGTCTCCTTTATGGAGCGGCATATGGACACATTTATTGGAGAGGATGGTTCCATCCGTACCTACAGGCTGGAAGAATACAATCTGGACCAGATTAACGAGGGGAAAAACCTGTTCTTGCTATACCAGAAAACCGGAGAAGAACGGTATGCTGAAGCAGCCCATTTGCTGGCCGCACAGCTTATTGGACATCCCCGCACCTCCGAAGGGGGATTCTGGCATAAGAAGGTATACCCTTTCCAGATGTGGCTGGACGGGCTGTACATGGCATCGCCATTCCTAGCGGAATACGGCAAGGTTTTTCAACGACCTGAACTGATTGACGAAGCGGCGCATCAGCTGCTGCTGGTTGAGCGGCGGACCCGTGATCCACGGACCGGTCTGCTCTATCATGGCTGGGATGAATCCAAAGAGCAGGAATGGGCTGACTCTTCTACCGGATTGTCCTCTCATTTTTGGAGCCGGGCGATGGGCTGGTATGCGATGGCTGTGGTTGATTGCCTGGAGCATTTTCCGCTCACTCATCCGCAGCGGGGGACGATCATTGGCATTTTCCAGCGGATGTGCGGCGCGCTTCTGGAGGTTCAAGACAAGGAGACTGGCCTCTGGTACCAGGTGTTAGATCAAGCGGGGAGAAAAGGCAATTATCTTGAAGCTTCCGGCTCGTGCATGTTTGTTTATGCGATGGCTAAGGGACTAAGATTAGGTTATCTGGAATCCTCTTTTATAGAGGCGATGTTGCAAGGGTATGAAGGCATTTTGACGCATTTGACTGAAGAGGATGAACAAGGTGTGCACTTGCACCAGATCTGTCATGGAGCGGGTCTGAGCAAAGACCGTAATGGCTCATACGATTACTATATCTCTGAGGACGTATTGTCGGATGTGCCTATGGGCGTCGCTCCATTGTTATTAGCATCACTTGAGGTGGAACGGTACCAAGCTGAAAAATAACAGAAGCCCAATCATTCCCTCTGAAATGGAATGATTGGGCCTTTTTTTGCTGCCAGATATATATTTATTAGCGTTTCAGCAGATCCTCGCGGATAGGTGTGAAGACATCGAGCAGCGCAGAATCTGCTTCCAATGCGGTTACACCGTGCTTTGCATCTGGCGGTATGGCAATACTTTGCCCCGCGGTTACCTTATGCTTCTCGCCGTCAATACGAAATTCAAAGCTTCCACGCAGACAGTAGCTCATCTGCTCGTGAGGATGGCTATGCTCATAGCCCTCGGCTCCCTTTTCGAAATGAACCTCCATCATCATCAGACTGGCTGCAGCGTTCAAGATACAGCGTTTAACTCCCGGTTCTGCTGGTTCCCATACTCCAAGATTGCTCATGTTCTAATCTTCCTCCTTGTATATAGTTATCGGGGCATGGCGATGTGAATTCTGCCTGCCTCAATTCTTAATTGGGTTGCTTCAGGTTGCCCGGATGTTGACTCAGGTTCTCCGAGCAGCCTAAGCGGTCCGAGACCCGGAACAGTAACAAGGTGTTCCTCCTTGGTGCCGTTGATGGCGGCGATAAACCATTTCCCATCCGTACGGGATATTCTGTACAAGCGTACTCCTTCGATAGCCTCTTCAAAATCAAGCTGTTCAAGCTGTAGTGAAGAAGCATCTTCTGTCCGGGGATGAAGCAGAATGACGTAATCGCTTTTACCACCATAAACACGAAAATGTTGCTGCTCTGCCAGCGGATAATTCCCGGCTACAGCGCCTTCTCCCATTGTAATCACTGGAAGTTCTGGTTCGGCGATATAAGCGCTTAGGTGCTTGCCGTTCAGGCAAGCTGCATCAATGGATTGCTCCATTATACTTGCATCAGTACTGAGTGTATGCAGATTCCAGACGCTGTTCGATGCTCCCTCAATTCGATCCCATATCAAGTAGACGTTAAAGCCTGCTTTAATGAACAAGAAATTCCGCTCATATTCCCTGGCGTTAGCCTCTGGAATAAGACTGCTGGCATGATCTAACTCTTCTGAAAAGCGTACTTCCTTGCATGTGCTTTGCAGTGGCCCATTGGCAAAATTTCCGAATGAATCGGTAAATTGAACAACATTATGAGCTGCGCTGGACACATACCAATGCCGATCCCCGTTATAATAACCTCCCGTTCCAGAATCAAGGGTTACTGGAACACCATCTGCCCAGATGGAGAAGTGCCCTTCATCATGATGAGCGTGATAAGTCAGCGGAGACGCCTCGTAGATTGCATAATGCTGAAGGTTCTGTTCTCCGTTGCGGAAGATGACATAACCGATATCGGGATAATGTACGGAGTCGAGTGCAGGCCTTTGTTCTGCTAAATCGGGCTGTGGATATAACAGCGCGACCAGAGGCAGAGGAAATGCGCCACTATCCTCAATCGGTTCTCCGCCGTGCTTCCACGTCCAGAGCATTTCCCCGGCAAGCTGGGGGTCTTCGTCCATATAGAATGGGGCCGCATATCCAAGCAGGCGAAACCATTTTTCCTGCACATTGGCATCGCCGACCGCTGGTGTAAGCAGGATGGGGGAGCCAGAAGAGCCGCCTTGAATAATATCTGGTGCAGTCACTGTTCCGATTAGGAAACGGTACATGCCCTTTACCTTCTCATGCTTGAAATAATCAATGCCCTTCAAACGCTTTAATAGGACGAAGAAGAGAAAATAGCGATGCAATACTGCGCCATGGTAGCGAATATTTTCTGGCCATGCGCCGTCTGAATCAACCACTTCTGCCAGCTGCCAGTTGATGACAGAGAGGGCATGATCAAGATATGCCTCACTTTGTTTTTCATTGGGAAAGAGGAGGGCATATACACCCAGTCCGGTTGCCCGGTCGGCATTCCAATTACTGCGTTTTCCCCCCTTTTCATCTGGGAAGGTCTCCAGATCAAACCGGTAGTAGTGGGTATCCATCATCATGTCTGCGATATAGCGGAAATGAGCGAGAAGTTCGGTTTCTTCTCCAGTGAGGAATACACTGCTGCCAGCAATCTGATCGTAGATTACCGAAGCAGCAGCGAGCCCCCTCCCGATATGCACCGCGCCGTAAGTATCATCGTCATGCCAGCCGTCTCTACGGAAAATATCCATGCCTACCCGTATATCGGCAAGCATGTACTGGAGCTTTTGCTTGGCTCGAACCGCAAATTCACTTTCACCCGTGATCATATACATATTGGCGTCCGCTCCCGTAGCCTCCAGCAGGTAGGCCCAATTGGTAAGTGTCGGCCGATTAAAAAGCGGGGAGAGCAGCTCAGTTCCTAACGGCTGCCCCGCAGCATTTAGAAAATGGACCCCGATGCAGATTCCTTCGCCTAGAGGAGCTTCCAGACTGAGCGCCGTCTGCACGCTGTAATGATCACCTTCATATACAGGTATGGTCTCTCCATAATGAAGGATTGTCAATCCTTTCACTTCCTCATTACTGATGCAGATACATTGCAAATCGTCTGCCAGACTAGCGCCAGATGGGGTTACACCAGATGGCTGGAGACCTTGCTGCCAGCTGGCCAATTTCTCTAGATATACTGTGCTTCCGTTTTCTCGGTCTTGACTCCACCCCAGCATCCCAGATTCTAGACCGCCATTCGCTAGTTCAACCGGCAAGCCAAGCTGCGAATGAGTCAGACGCAAGCCCCCGATGCGCGCCGTGCCCTTTCCCCGAATCTGTACAGAAAGCTTGAGGAAGGCCGTTCTGGGAGGGGTTTTAAAAACAAAGGGTTCTACCCGGAACACCCCGAGTTTATGGAGGGGCGCAGCAGCTTCTCGGCTGGCAAATTGTTCAGACAGCTGTTGTTGTCTTTCGTACTCTTGCCGGACCTTGGGAAGCTGTTCGATTCTAAGGCGTATGCCCTCAAGCTCTCCTTCGGTATAACATCCGAAGGGGCGTGAACCGCCACCATATGCTGAAATCATCGGTAGTTCTAACCTCCTTGTAAAGTAGTCATGGTTCGTGGGTGAGCTTTCTCTTAATTAGTATAAACGTGGCTTTACGAAGGACGGGATAGATAAACAAATGAAGGAAAGGGGACAAAGCAACTGAAAAAGTGAAATTCTCCCCCAAGCGCAGTCGCTTTCTCCCTAACCGTTACGAACGGATAGAATTATCATTAAGGACATAAGCTTAGTCCAATGGACAGGAGGAACAATAAATGAATTTATCAAAACGTCAAATTAACGCCTGGACCTTCGTTGCTCCCAGTTTGATTCTGACGCTGGTTTTTGGAGTATATCCGATCTTTTGGGCTCTGAAGTACATGTTCTATGATTACCAGGGTTTCGGCGAACCCCTGTTTATCGGACTGGAGAATTTCGAGCGCTTATTAAGGGATAAGGAATTCTGGAAGTCAGTGGTCAACACCTTTATCTACGCTGGAGGCAAGCTGCTCATCACCTTGCCATTATCATTTTTACTGGCGGTTGTCCTCAATCGTGCTTTGAAAGGGCGGCAGCTGCTAAGAGCGATTTACTTTATGCCGACCGTAATCAGTGCTTCGGTTATGGCCATCGTATTCTACGTTATCTTTAATTCATACAACGGGATGGTTAACCAGCTATTGGTCGGCTCTGGAATTATTTCCGCTCCGATAGATTGGTTAGGGCCGAAATATGCCTTACTAACCGCTATTATGATTGCGATATGGGGGGCTATCGGTAACTATATGCTGCTCTTTATCGCTGGTTTACAGAACATTCCTGAGGATCTCTATGAGGCGGCATCTATAGATGGAGCTGGACCTTTCAGAAAAATGTGGAACATCACCGTTCCCATGCTCGGACCTGTATTGCAAATGATCATTATGCTCGCTATTACCGCCTCCCTAAAAGGCTACGAGAGTATTATGGTGCTTACCGAAGGCGGTCCTTATGGCAAGACGGAAGTTATGTACCTGTACCTGTATAAGCTGTTCTTCCCTGTATCCAGTGGAGGTACAAGCATTCAGCAATTTGGCTACGGTAGTGCGGTTGGTTTTGCCACAGCAGTTATTGTAGGTCTGATTACCTTAGTCTACTTTTATGTATCTAAAAAGCTAAATGATATCTATTAAAAGAGAGGAGAATGAACAGTGAGTACATTACATGCGGAGACGAAGAACACTTCGGTCCAGCCTGTCCGGTCCTTCAAGACCCGAGCGGTGCTGTCCCGGACCTTGCTGTGGATTTTTCTACTTATAGTGGCGGCTTTTGCGTTGTTTCCGATTATTCTGGCTTTTTTCGGATCCCTTAAGACCAATCTGGAGTTGACGACAGGAACCACCTTGCTGCCTAAGTCATGGCAGATTGGAAACTACGCGCAGGCTTGGAATTCGGCTAACTTTGCCCGCTTTACATGGAACAGTGTGTTTATCAGTATCTTTACCACCTTAGGCACTCTATTAATTGGAACGATGGCCGCATATGCGGTAGCGAGAGTCGATTTTTACGGGAAACGTATATATGTTGTAATTCAGTCCTGCACGCTGTTTATCTCGATCGGTGCTGTGGTGCTTCGGCCGCAATTTGACCTTATGGTAGCGCTTAATCTACAGAAATCGTTATGGGGTGTCATTATTATTCTGATTAGTGCGCATGCCACGGCATTTTTTATGTTGATTGGTTTTGTACGAGCGATTCCGAAGGATCTGGATGAGGCTGCTTTTATTGACGGCTGTAATTTCTATAGCGTATACTTTCGAGTTATCTTACCGCTTCTGACACCCGCCCTTGGAGTCACGGCGCTCTGGACCTTCCGCGGAGCATGGAACGAATATATTCTGCCGCTGGTTTTTACCATGACACAGCCAAAATTACAGACACTCACCGTAGGATTGGCGGGGCTAAAATATGGTATCGGCGATGCGGCGCAACCTCAATTGATGCTCGCGGGTGCATGTCTGTCCATGTTGCCAATGATTGTTGTCTATATTTTCGCTAATAAATCGTTCATGCAGATGACAGCTGGCTCTGTAAAGGGCTAAATTCGGGGCGGGCTTCGGACAGTTATTCAAGAAGGATGTGAATACATGCTGAAGGCCTGGGTTTATCGTACCTCTTTGAAGAAAAGAATATGGCTATCTTTTACCGCACTGACGGTATTCTGTATTTCTGTCACCGGTTTATTGGCTTACTCCATCGCTTCTCGGGCGATGGAGCGTAACTCTGTCGAGTTAAATCAAAATGTGCTGAATCAGTCAATCAATGTCCTGGACCAGAAGTTAAAGCAAATCATTGTGGCTTCCTCCACGATGATGTTGAGCGAAGCTTATCAGCAGACCATCCGGGATATTAAAGCTCATAATATGGAACGTTTTTTTGCCAATTTTTCTATGCTGCAAGCGCCCTTCACGCAGGTAGAGTTGACGGAAAACTCCATTGAATCTATCTTGATCAGTACGCCGGACGGGGATTTCTACTCTACCAGCAATCAGCGCAGAACCTTGACCCCATTTCTAGAATCTTCGCTGTATCAACGGATTAAGGAGAAACCTGAAACCAATTGGGTGGAGAGTCATCGGGACGAGCTATTTGCCGGGAAACACCATGTTATTTCCCTAGTCTTGCAGCCGCTTACAGACAATTATGTCCCTGATCTATTTTTGATCGTTAATGTAAAAGAGGACATTCTTGAAGATACTGTAAGTGGAGGCGGGAGTCTTGGCTCCGCACGTTTTTTACTGATCAATAAAGAGGGAACAAGCGTCTTCGGAGACGGGAGACGTCCGGAATGGTCTCGGGACTCTGTGTTTTTGGACAAACTGAGGGAAGCAGACCGGGGTAATTTTGAATATTCTGCTGGGGATGGGCCAATGCTGCTCAGCTATGCCAGTTCAGGGTACGCAAAAGACTGGGTGTTGGTCAGCTACCTGTCCAAAAAGGAACTGCTGCAACCTGTTCGGAGTATTCAATGGCTGGTGTTGATGATCATGGCGGCATGTATCGTCATCGCGCTTTTCCTTGCAAGGTATCTGTCCGCTTTGCTACTGGGACCGCTGCTGAAACTGCAACGGACGATGTCTCGTGTTGAGCAAGAGGATCTCAGTGCACGCTTCCAGAGTCCTTTCCAGGATGAGATTGGGGAGGCGGGACGCAAATTTAACCAGATGTTGGACCGGATTGGTGAGTTGATTGCTGAAGTCAAGGATACAGAAAAAGAAAAGAGAAAAGCGGAGATCAAGGCGCTTCAGGCGCAGATCGAGCCTCATTTTTTATATAACACATTAAACACGATTTTCTGGAAATGTGAGATGGATGAATATGAAGATGTGAAACAGATGGTCATTTCGCTGTCTGCACTGTTTCAGCTGGGACTGAACAACGGGCAGGAAATTACGACCTTAGGCAAGGAACTGGAACATGTCCGCCAGTATCTAAACCTTCAGCAGCAATGTTATGAAGGGTTGTTTGACTATACAATTGATGTCGGAGTGGAACTGCTGGAGCTTCCTGTATTGAAAATTATTATTCAGCCCTTGGTGGAGAACTCAATCCTGCACGGCCTTAAGGAATTAAGGGGAGGGGGAGTGATCCGGATCTCTGTAGAAGTAGCCAAAAACACACTGCTCATCCGGGTTACCGATAACGGAACCGGCATGAATGCGGAGAAACTCAATGCCTGGCTGAAGGAGCCGAACGGCAGTGGAGGCTATGCTCTGTCTAATATATGTAGCCGACTGCAGCTGTACTACGGCAAAGAAGCCGGATTGGTCTTTCGAAGCAGTCCGCGTGTTGAAACCGAAGCTGTTCTATCCATTCCTGTGGAAGGGGGAATAAATCCTGAGCGCCCATTCAATTAAAATATGTATTGTTGATGATATTCCTGCAGTGGTCCGCGGATTGTCGCAGCGGATTCCTTGGGAGGAACATGGGATTGTGATCGCGGCCACCGCGGCAGACGGGGAAGAAGGTCTGGAGCAGATCCGCAAGCATCGTCCTGACATCGTATTGACGGATATCCGAATGCCTTTTAAGGATGGTTTAGAGATGATGCGGAGCATCCAAGCCGAGCAGCCAGGCATCAAACTGATTTTTTTGACGGGTTATTCTGATTTCACCTATGCCCAGGAAGCAGTTAAGCTGGGTGCCTTTGATCTGATTGTAAAACCGTATACCAAGGTTCAAGTGCTTGAATCTGTGTTGAAGGCCAAAGAAGTGTTGGAGCGGGAACGCAGTCAAGCTGAGCAGATGATGGGCATGGAACAAAAGCTGCGCGAGAGCTTACCTTATTTGCGTCAGGAATATATGCGTCTGCTCATCCGTTATGGAACTAGACAGCAGCACTTGAGCCAGCAGTGGGATTTTTACAATATCGAGATGAATAACTATAATTTTTGCGTGATGGTAGCGGAAGTGGATTTTTTTGTGGAACGTACATCAGAACTTACGGTTTCCGAGGTGGAATTAATCCGCTTTGCCGTACAGAATATTTTGGAAAATACAATATCCGAATACACTCGGGGCATTGTGTTCCGGGAAAATGTGAATCAGTTCGTTATTGTGATGAACCCTCTGGCGGAGCCGAATATGGAGCAACTTGCAGAGAAATGCCGGGAAAATGTACATCGGTATACGTACCAGACGGTATCCATTGGACTGGGTGGAGAGGTGGAGGAGGTAGGGCAGCTTTCTGCTTCCTATGCGCAGGCGCTGTCTGCACTTGCGAACACCTTTCTGAACGGTGGGAACAGCGTGTACACCTATGTTGAAGATGCAGTCGTGAATGCCGCGCTACCCAGATACTCATATGACAAGGAGAAAGAATTGCTTTATTGTCTGCGTTCGGCGAATTTACCCAAAGCAGAGGAGCAGCTGGATCATATTTGGCATGATTGGATTACTGCACCGGCAACGCCTAATCCGTCCATCGTTAAGACGTTATGTCTTGAACTGGCTCATTCTATCCATCGGATTTTCTCGGAAAAAGCAACGGATTCGGAAGTTAAAACTCTGGAAAATAAGCTTGCAGACATGAGCAGTGCAGTCTCTTTTGAAGATCTTAGCCGCCAGATTCGGGAATTTTGCCGTTTGGGCTGTACGTATTTGCAACAACGCCAATGCAGTGACGCGCGTATGCTTGTGGATCGGGCCATCACTCATATCAATGGAAATCTGCATCGAAATCTATCCGTCGCGGACTGTGCACGGGAGGTGCATCTTAGTCCTAGCTACTTCTCCAATCTTTTTAAAAAGGAGACGGGAATGACACTCGCCCAATATATTATCGGGAGACGAATGGACAAAGCCAAGGAGCTGGTGCTGGAAGGCATACAGGTTCAGGATATTGCCATCTCTTTGGGCTATGAGGATCGACCCTATTTTACAGAGCAGTTCAAAAAATACACCGGAATGACGCCGACTGACTTTCGTGCAAAATATACCTTGCCCAAAGTGGAGGGAAACAGTGATTTCGTCTCCCATTGACAGTTGTTTTCTCCTTCACTGATAAAAGGGCAGTGGAATTATAATTTTCTTAAGAAATGAATGCGATTTCAAAAGAAAAGGGAGGCATTTTAGATGAAAAGAAATAAATGGATATTAGCTGGGGTTTCGCTGATGCTGGCTGGCTCGTTGGCCGCCTGTTCATCATCCGAATCTAATACGGAGGTAAGCAGCAGCAATACAAACTCCGACAAAACAAAATTGGTCTACTGGACCATTGATCGTCATGATTCTGATTTTATTGAGCAAAAGATCAGCGAGTATGAAGGTCTTAATCCCAATATCGAGATTGAAATGAAGGTTATGGCAGAGAACTATACGCAGTCGGTGGATATTGCCTTCTCCAGCATGCAGGCGCCTGATATTCTCCGGGTGGATACTTATAACGTGCCAACATGGGTCAAAAGAGGGTATCTGGAATCTTTTGATAGCTACATTTCACCAGAGATGAAGAGCCGGTTCGAGAACGTACTTATCAACGAGAAAAATACCGTTGACGGCAAAATATATAGCCTTCCCAATATCGGTCAGTTCTGGCGCCTCATCTATAACGGAGATTTGTTCGAGAAGGCTGGCATTACAGAGCCGCCTACCACACTCGCAGAGATGGTCGAGGATGCCAAGAAAATTACGGCAGCGGGAAAAGATATAGGCGCTTACGGCTTCGCGGGTAATTTCAAAAGTACCAGTGGATTTGAGCGTATCGCTTATCCAATAACAACACTTAGCAAGACTAAGGGCACAGAGGGCTTCGACTTCCAGACCGGGCAATTTGATTTTAGCGTCTATAAAGAGGTTGCTGAGGCGCTGCGGCAGATTAAGGTGGATGGAAGCATGATGCCAGGATCGGAATCGCTTGATATCGACCCGCTGCGTGCGCAATTTGCTCAAGGCAAGATCGGTATGTATTTCAACCATTCCGTTGAGCCGACGGTCTACAAAACCCAATTCCCAACTGAAATTCGCTGGGCAGCTGCGATTCCTCCAACCATTGACGGGGAGCAGAAGGGTGTCAGCCAAGTTATTGCAGGAAGTTATTTGGCTATGAGCAAGGATTCGAAGCATAAGGAAGAAGCTTGGAAGTTTATTGAATGGATGTACAGTGATGATGTGCAGATTGCTTACCAGGAAGCAGGGTATGGGGTTTCGGTTATCCCATCGGTTGCTACTGTTGCCAAGGCACCAGACATTGCAGGAATTGAAGATTTTCTGCCTACGAAGTTAGACGGGATTTATCCAGCGACTCCGATGGTTATCAGTGAGGGACGTCTGGAAGGACTAAAGAAGGTTGATGTCTTCAATAGATACATTTTTGGTGGTGGAGATTTAGATAAAGAGCTTCAGGACTTGAATACTCGCTATAATGCGGCACTTGAAAAAGCCAAAGCCGCAGGTGACACCGATATCGAAGCACAGCCGGACTTCAATGCAGGTTCCCTGCAGGGATCATTGGCCAAATAAATCGAAAAAGACGCCTCTTAGGCTCCGTATTAATACGAGCTAGTGGCGTCTTTTTTTGATGACTACTATGATAATTTTTATTCCTCAGTCGTTTTAGCTGTGCTCGGGGTTCCTTTGTTATTGTAGAGCCACAGCGCGTATTCTAGAGGGCGAATCAGGGCTTTGCGGTATGTGGTTCCGTCACCTGATCTTGCGAACACTTCACGGGCGGGCTTGGGATTAACCTCCAGCACGTAAATTTTACCTTCGCGATCAATGGCGAGGTCCAATGCAAGCTCACATAAGGCTCCGTAACTTTCTTCCAAGAAGGCTGCGGCATCAAGGCCCAACCTCTCGGCAGTCTTCATGACCTTATCGGTTTTATCCTGACTGCCCAGCCATTCCTTCAGCAGCGTTTCCGCTCGAACGGCATGACCACCGCCATGAAGATTGGAGGTTACACTCCGCGCTGCACCGACCCGTGCTGCCATACCTGTCAGTTCCCAGACACCTTGCCCATTCTTTTGAACGAGCATCCGGTAATCATGGAAACGTCCGCCCGGCAGACGTAATGGGATCCCCTGTTGGATAAGGAAACGTCCGCCGATACACCATTGCCGTACGATGGAATCCAGCCGAGTAGAAGAGACTTTACGGGTGGGAATGATTCGGCGATCCTGGCGACGGCCTTGAATATCATATACCCCACGCCCATCCTTCATTCTCTCAATTCTGAGGATGCCACGTCCGCCTGTGCCGTTTGCCGGCTTGATATAGACTACTGAATTGGTTTTCAGCATCCGGCGCAGGTCGGCAGAGGACTGATAGAGTAAAGTTTCTGGCATATGCTGCCGGAAACGGCTTTTTTGTGAAAATGTTTGGTGAATGGTCCATTTGTTGCGCAGTGGACGATTCAGAAATAACAGATGATTGTAGCGTTCTCGGAAACGAAGCAGTTGCTGAAAGCGTGAGCTGCGCTGAATACGGCAACGGTCATAAATCATATTCGGAAAAGAACGCCATTTGCGTGACCATTTTCCGCTCTTGGGATCAAAGACAAGGGCATGGATCTGCTCTTTGCTGGGATGAACATCCATGGGGGTAAACACAAAGACATCCAAGCCAATTCGTTTGCCCTCGACGATCATTCTCCGGTACACGGCCTTTTCTTCAAGCTGCTTAGCTTCGTTAATATATAAAGTAAGAATGCCTAAGACGGGCTCTGGCACAGGAGTTCACCTTCTTGTGGAGAAATAGTAGTGCTGCCGGTATGATGGGGTGACCGGAGCAGTAATGTTGGCTTGCCGGTAGGACCAGTGGTAAGTGTGTCGGCAGCAAGGCCGATATTGAAGCACATCTTTAGGCTAGCAGTATTGTCGCAGGCAACACTGCATTGCAGATGCCCGAGGCGTTTCAGCTGGGCAGCCATTAAGGCAGTGCCGGTATGTCTATTCCGGTAGAAGGGGTGCACAGCGACAAGACAGGCTTCTGCACCGAAACCGGATACGAAGCTGACTCCTGCGAGCTGGCGCCCATTCTGACCGCGTACGGTGGCGACAAGCAGCGAGATACCCGGCTCTGACAACTGATCCGGTGTTAATCGGGCCAGCACTTTGCAAGCTTGGTTTGTGATTCGCTTCTCCCCATGCGCTCTTATAAACTCAAGCAGTCCAGCCAGCCGTGATTTCCACTGCTTGGCATTTATGTCATAGATGGAGGATATCTGCATGCTGTGTCACATCCTTTTAATGATTTCTATTTAAACTGGCGCGCTAAGTGCTGGCCGTAGTGAAAGATTCGCTCTAGGGACAGCTTGCGGATCGCGGGTTCATCAAATTTCATCGGCCGGGAGTTGGCCTCAAAGAACCAGAGTCCCCCGTTCTCATCTACACCCAGATCCATCGACATCTCTCCGAGCATAGAATCAGAAGCTCTTTCAATTTGTCTAGCGATAAGAAGGGCGGTTGTAGGTACACTCTTCAGGATCATGGCTGCTCTTTCGGTTCCAAATGTACTTTCCAGCATGCTGGCAGGCTCTTCAATACTACCGCCGCGTGGTACATGTGTTGTTATACTTCGGGCACCGGCGAGGCGTGCACCTATGCCGGTGACTCCCCAGCCGCCTCGGCTGTTTTTTTGCAGCAGCACCCGCAGATCAAACGGTCTTCCCCGATGAGTCGCCAGTTCAATAGCCTGCTGCACAATATAACGAGAGGTTCCTTTTTCTTTTCCTATTCTTGCCCAGAGCCGATCCATGGAAGCTGCTTTGTACGTCACATTTTTTTTGCCGCTTTGAATTTGGAGCCGGTAAGGCAAAGCGGTATCTGCACGATATTTTAGGCGCATAATTCCTTTTCCTGCTTTGCCGTTCTCTGGTTTAAGGTAGAGGCTGGTATGCTGATTCAGCATGGCAGTAAGGGTGTTTGCACTGCGTAAACGCCTCGTTTTTGGAACATGCTTTGAGGTGGAGTGCGAACCCCTTAACCATTCGAATAGACTCCATTTATTGAAAAAGTATGGATTATATAGCTTAATGCCTGGATGTTCCAGGCATTGAGCTATTTTACGTACCACAGCAGGCTTTTCCTCATCCTCACGGGTGGGAATTCGGTTATAAATGATTTGTGGAAGAGGTACAGGAATGCTGTACCAGATTTTACCGCTGGACGATGGGACATATCCGTTCACCATCCGTTCCTCAAGCTTGAGGTCACGGACAGTGACGACGTAGACAAGAAATCCCATTTCTTTGCCTGTGCGAATAATGTCCCGGAAGTTGCTGCGGTTGCCATTAAATTGCCGTACTTTATCGCTGGTTGTCAGTATGGCAATAACAGGTTTTGTATCTTCCGGATTATGGGTGCTCACATCTCATCCCTCCTGCGGAATTTGCTGAGGTATAGACAATGCTCCAGAATGTGCTCGATGGAAGCTTTGCCCTCAGCGCGCAGGGAAGGGTGACGGAAGATGGAACGACCTGGTTTGGCGTTGGCCTCGAACATCCAGATGTCTTCATCCTGATCAATTCCGAGATCAAAGCCAATTTCACCGAGCAAATGACGATGCTGGACTTCTAGTGATTCTGCCAGCTTGATGGCTGTAGTCTTTGCACGCTGCAGTACTTCATCAGCTCTTGCGCCGAATACACGTCCGAGTGCTTGCTGAGGTGTAAGCAATGCTCCTCCATTTTTAAGGTGAGTGGTGACACTGCCACGGCCGGCTTTTTTAGCGCCTATGCCGACTACAATCCACTGATTACTGCCGTTTTTATGCATATGGAACCGGAAATCAATCGGGCA
Source organism: Paenibacillus sp. FSL H3-0310 (assembly GCF_038002785.1). NCBI lineage: Bacteria > Bacillati > Bacillota > Bacilli > Caryophanales > Paenibacillaceae > Paenibacillus > Paenibacillus sp. FSL H3-0310. The sequence goes on along the minus strand of NZ_JBBODC010000001.1, from coordinate 4,168,541 downwards.
GCCATCTATTTCAATGAGACGTATTCCCTGCTGAACTATATAATTTTGCAGATTTTGACCGTGACGCGAACGAAGCATACGCATAAGGGCTTCAAAGGTGGTAAAGCGTAAAAGAACGTTTTTTCCACCGCGGCGGTAGCGGGCAAAATACCCCTTTTTCGGGAGATAGGTAAGCCGATAAATGCCGTGACCCAGACTTCCCGCAGAAGGTTTATAGTATACAAAATGATGGTGATCCAGCATTTCTCTCATTTTTTCCGTGGACGGATTGCTGTGGGTTTCAGGTACATAACGATTTGCCGCCCCATCATTTTCTAAAAGCTTATAGATATCGGATTTATTGAAAAAGCTCCAGTTAAAGTATGGAATTCTTTTCCGCATAAATCGTTCGCGAAGTTGGTTGATATAGGGTGAGGTCTCAGCTCTCCGACTGGGCAATCGATTATAGACAACATCAGGCAGAGGGACCATTTTTCGTTCAAACTTACCGCTTGAGGTCAAAAAATATCCATAGACCTGTTCCTGTTGCCAGTTGATGTCACGCGGCATAAAGGCAAATATATAACATTTGTTGCTGCCTTCCCGCAGCAATTGCTTGATGAACCCTGTGCGAGAACCGAAGGGCTGAGACGAAGAAGCAGGACCATCGGACAATATGCCAACTAAAGGTCCTAGCTGCACCTCGTCATTCTGTAGATTGCGTAAATAGACACCGCCCGATTTCGGAACCTTGATAGCGCTTTTTACGCCTGAGGCGAGATATAGGTGATTTCCGGCGCGCTTGATGGGCTTGATCATGGTCGGGGTGGCATCTTTACCGAGCCTTAAGCGTATATTTTTTTTCCCCGTTAACTTCAAGCTTTTCATCAGTGCACCTGATACATATACAACTCTTTGGGGCTGCTTAGTGAAATGCACATTGCAAAAAGTGAGACTCATTTATGAATCCTCCTTAGGAACCATTGTTATCATTCTCCCGTTTGTAACGGAGCTGTCCGTAGATAGGGATGGTATCCGTCGTTGTGTGAGCAGTAGATGGCGCGCATAAGACAGTGGATTCTCGGCGGCGAGCTTAGCAGCCCGGCGGTCGCCCGTCAGCCGGAATACCGTGCGCCCTGGCTTGGAATTTGCTTCTAGTAAATGAATCCGACCGCTCGAATCAATACCGAAATCAAGGCCGAGTTCTCCAAGCCTGCCGCATGCAGCCTCCAGTAGGGGAGGCAAGTATGCAGCTTCTGCAGCAAGCTCATGCATGATGTCTTTTCCACCCTGACCATATTCAGCAAGCAAAAAAGGCAGGGGAGAAACAGCTGTTCCGCCGCCATGCAGGTTCGAAGTCAGCGAACCTTGGTTACCCAGCCGTACGGCCATGCCGGTAAGAGTCCAGCGGCCAAGGCCATTCTTTTGCATCAATACACGCACATCGAACGGTTGCCCCTTACTATTCGTTAGGTGCAGGAAAGGCTGTATAATATAGCGGCGTGAGCCGATAAATTCATGAATCCAGTTCAGTCCTTCAGCCTGTGAGTCGAAAACATATTGAAAAGGTGTATTTGTACCGTCACGCCCTCGTACTCTCATGCCTCTGTTTTGCAGTATGGCATGTAATGTACGTTTGCCATGGGTGCCGGCCTTGGGCTTTAGAAAGACTCCATATTCTCTTTCAGCAAGCATTGTACTTAACCTGCGGGTACCGGTATAGAGTACAGTTTCCGGCAGTATTGCCGCTGCTCTCCGGTCGCGCTTCAATATCTCATGTACACCCCATTTATCTGGCAAACCTCGAGACCAAGGCAGGGAACGATGAAGAGTAGAGAGAGCAGCGGAAGCTTCTTTTCTTTCTTTAGGACCTTCGTAAAAGCAGCGATTATAGACAATATCTGGCGGTGAAGAAGTGGTATTCTGCCAGCTTCCATCTTTCCAGGTATAACCGGTAATGGAGGACCCGTCTGCCGCTACTCCGTCTGGATGAAATACGAGGACTTTTAGGCTGTATAGAGGAGCTGCCCGGCATAAATGACTGCAAAACTCTGGCTCGGCGATCGGTGGATTCCCGTTGCGGCGGCCTGTCATAATGCCGAGGAACCCCACTTCTGTTTCAGTCATCGTGTCCTCCTTATAAACCGGCCAAGTAGCGGCAATATAAAATCATTTGCTTGACGGACGGTCTTATTTTTTGATCATTTAACGGTGTATTATCGTTCTTGGAGGGCTTGGAGTTAACCTCTAAGAGCCATATTCGTCCTGATTGATCCAGTGCCAGATCGATTCCGAGCTCTCCGAAATGAGCGGGGATAAAGGTTTCGACCCCTCTTGCAATGGCAAGTGCTGCTCTGGGCAGCTGAAGCTGAACGTTTTCTTTTGTGCCCGGAGGAAGACTGCTCTTGCTAACCGCTTCTTTTACTGTGCTGAGACTGCCACCTCTAGCTAAATTAGACACGAAGTGATTGCTTCCGGCGGTGCGGGCGACAATGGAGGTAACCCCCCATTTGCCGCTGCCATTCTTCTGAACAAGTGCCCGGAAATCTACAGGTCGCCTTCCTAGCTCCATCAAAGGCAATCCCTGCTGAATCTGGTATCGAGTAGTCTTCATTTTGGGAGCGATGGACTGGTACAATTTAGCGAGAGTGGTGTAGCTTTGCTTGCGTGTACCTATGGAGGTAGTAGACAACAGACGGTAACCTCCGCCTTCTTCTTTAGAGATACGAAGTATGCCTTTGCCGAGACTGCCTCGTACAGGTTTCAAAAATACACTTGGGTAATGGCTGCACATCTTCTTCATTACGGCAAAGCCGTTCAACGCATGCGACTCAGGTAAATACCGCTGCAGGGAAGGGTCTTGCGCTAAAGCTTCAAATACCTCTGTCTTGTCAAGAAATTTTTCGTTGAAGAAATGCGTTCCATATCGTGATTTTACATCCGCCAAAAAATGCTGTACGCTAGGTTTATTCTCCACCTTTCGCGTCGTTAACCGATTGTTGATTACATCGGCAATGGGCAGACTCATTTTTCTCCAACCCTCGTTGTATACCCAGCCCTGAATGGAAGAACTGCGTGTTTCCAGCGCTTCCGGGGTAAAGAAATATACATAGGCGCCTTGTGTGTGGCAGGCATTTGTCAATTCCCGGCAGAACATGGTAATGGGTCCAAACAACCTGTCGAGATTATCTGGATGGTCACGACTGACGAGCACGCCGATCAACGGTCCAAGCCGCAAGGTGCGGCTTACAGAGCTGTAAGAAACGTTGAGGGTTTGTCGGTGTTTCCATCCGGTCCGCTGCGCCAGTCCTTCGCTTACACGCAGGATGTCGGATTTGGGAGCCGAGATAATGGTAACCTCCTGCCGGAAAGAGCCGAATGCCAGCTGGAGTGTTCCGTGAGACGGGATTTTGAGTCTTTTCATGGATTTTTCGCCAAGCATTATAGCGTTTTCCTGCAGGATGCCCGAGTTGACCGTATGGACCGGGATCTTGAATTGGGACATCGTGGATCTCCTTCCGGTAGGCAGCATGATGCCGGCAATTTGGTAGCTAAGGGTTACATATCATTCATCATATGGAGACAGATGACCCTTGGTGATTGACCTAACCGCTAAAAACCTTGCCCAGTCATTTCATAAGCTCGGCCCAAGAAGCGAAACAAGTATGGAATGAGCGAATATTGGAAACTGAAGCGACGTGGATTCAGGAAGCAGCTGCTAACAAAACTTAAGCGTATGTTTTCGGAGTGAGTTTTTAGAGCAGAGTAGATTCAGGAAGCAGCAGCTAACAAAACCTAAGCGTAAGCTTTCGAAGTGAGTTTTGTACGAAGACGATTTGAGGAGTGTACGCTAACAAAACTTAAGCGTATGCTTTCGAAGTGAGTTTTGTACGAAGACGATTTGAGGAGTGTACGCTAACAAAACTTTTAGGAGGAATCATAATGAGCATTCACGACAAAGCACATGAATTGGCGAAAGCCATTAAAGAGAGCAGCGAGGTATCGGATATCAGAAATGCCATGAAGGTCGTAGAAACAGATCCTGAAGCGAAAGCGATGCTGGACAATTTCCGCCAAGGTCAGATGGAGCTGCAACAACGGATGATGAGCGGAGAAATGCCTCCACAGGAAGAAATGGAAAAGATGGAGAAGCTGTTCGAGGTGCTTAACTTGAATCTTGGCATTCGTCGTCTGTTCGATGCGGAACGCCGTCTGAGCGTTGTAATCGAGGATGTAAATAAAATTATCACCGAGAGTTTGTCTCAATTGTACGGCGAATAAATTTTAGCAATGAAAATCAAAAGAGGGTGTTCCCGAAGCCGGTGGCTCTGGAAACACCCTCTTTCTTGTGGCTGTGACTATAGGGCTAGCCTAAGTTCAAGCTCGACCCAATCTCAACCTCAACCTAATCTTGTTTACCTTCGACTGCGCAGAGAAGAATACCAGCTGCCAAACCTAAGCGGCGATCAAGCTTGCCTTTTCGATCCTCCGAGAAGTCAGCCATAATTTTGGTGACAAATGGATTGAAATTTTGCTTGAATGCAGGGATCGTAGTATCATCCATCTCGATATTATATTTCTGCGGAATAATAGCGATGAAGCGGCGCAGTAGAGCCATCGCGGTGCTGTCTTCCTTGATTTTTCCGATTTCCTGATCATGACGGTCAAGAATAATCCATTCATCCTTCAAAATAGATTTGAGACCCTTACGTCGAAAAGAACCAATATGCTCACCGGACTCTGTATCGTGTACATCATAAGTAGCACTAAAATCGACCACGTTGCGGGCTTTTATGCGCAGCAGCTCCTTCTGCATGGACTCATCCGTATAAAGTGCAATGTCTTCTTTAAGCTTGAACGCTTTCATTTGCGAATAGAGCACAAGCTGCTCAGAGCTATCAAAAATATGAAGTTTCGCACCCATGATCGAAAATACTTTTTTGCGAATTATGTATTCGGTATGATTATAAGCTGCATTCAATTCAAAAACGCCTCCCTAAATGAAATCATCATCTCATATATAAGCGTCTCTTGCTATATAAATGCTAACCTTTTATACATAATTTTGAAAAGGTATATATTTTTTAATGGACTTGTCTCATATTACGGGCCTCATGTTCATAGAGTAGAGATATAGATTCAATCGAATATCCTGTCTACGAAGGAGCTGTTATTAATGAGAAAAAGAAACAAGTTCAAACATGGTATCTATTTGTTGCTGGCGTTGGCCATGCTTTTGTATGCACTGCCGAAGCTTTCGCTTGCGAATGGACCGAGCTGGGTGTTTGGTTTTGGAGTCGTCTGGTCACTTTTTGCGTTTATGGTCATTGCGGCACATTTGCATTTTATTATCGGGGTTGATGAAGAAAAGTCCAAACGTTTGGAAGCTGTGCGAAAAGCAAAGCTGGAGCAATGGCAGACAAAGTGGAATGAAGAAACTAGAGTTTCGCAAAGATAATAGAGTTGACATCGGATACTAAAAAGCTAGATTAGCTTCAGGTCTCTCGAATAAGCGCGGCAGTCGTGCAAAGAGAGGCAAAAATGACTTAGAATGTTGCGGAAAGCGCAGAAGTAGTGCAAAGAGAGGCAAAAATGCCTCAGAATGCTGCGGAAAGCGCGGCAATGGTGCGAAGAGAGGCATAAGTGCCTTAGAATGCTGCGGAAAACACCAAAGTAGCCAAAAGAAAGGTATAAATACCTTAGAATGCCGCGCAAAACACCAAAGTAGCCAAAAGAAAGGTATAAATACCGTAGAATGCCGCGCAAAACACCAAAGTAGCCAAAAGAGAGGTATAAATACCGTAGAAAGCCGCGCAAAACGCGCAAGTAGCCAAAAGAAAGGTATAAATACCGTAGAATGCCGCACAAAACACCAAAGTAGCCAAAAGAAAGGTATAAATACCGTAGAATGTCGCACAAAACGCGCAAGTAGCCAAAAGAAAGGTATAAATACCGTAGAATGCCGCGCAAAACGCACAACTAGCCAAAAGAGAGGCAAAAATGCCTTAGAATGCTGCGGAAAGCGTAGGAGTGGCGCGAAGAGAGGCAAAAATGCCTCAGAATGCCGCGAAAAGCGCAGAAGTAGCGAAAAGAGAGGCATAAGTGCCTCAGAATGTTGCGGAAAGCGCGGCAATGGTGCGAAGAGAGGCAAAAATACCGTAGAATGCCGCGCCAAAAGACACACTCATACGAAAAAGCCCACTAGCCTAAGCCAGTGGGCTTTAATATGCCCCTGCATTGCTAGCAGGGGGCTAAATGTTATTTTCAACCCGTAAAAGGATTGATCTCATTCGTGAGATCTCTTCCAGCCTTCTTTTCTTCTGCAGATATCCGTTTACCGAGAGCCGCGTAATACCACACTGCAGGAACGAGAACCGCGAGTATAACAAGAAATTGCATAAGCTCAGCTCCTTTCACGTCGATAGTATAAACTTTTTTCCTGATCGTAGAAAGGATGGATATGATCCTACCATCCTCCCATCCGACCATCATCCCACCCACTTGTTGCAAAAACAATCCGACTACTTTTTACTGACCGAGCCTTCTACTTCAAATACATAACTGGCGCTTCCCTGAGGCCATCTTGCATGGATGATATACAGATGTCTGCCTCTACCTGCTGCGAGTTGAAAACTATTTTTGTCCACGGAAAGGGCTTCGTCCGGTCGTTCCTCACGGGGAAATGAAGCCATAACCTCTATCTCTTTGGGTGCATATGAGAACTCGAGTTCTACCCGATCACCGCTGATGGCTTTAGGATGTACCTTTTGTTTGGAAACCAATTCATCGTAAGAAGCCATATCCACACATACGCCTTTGCCATTGTCGTTCCAGCAATAAGAGCCTTGAATAGACTCGAACCGCTCACCGCCAACAGTAACTTGAACACTTGGGGGCTGTGGGTTAGCAGTGTCTTCTGATGAAATCTTATCTTTAAAAGTTGATTGAAACAAGTCCAATAGATCTTTTTTGCTGGTATCTGACAGATGATAGTGGCCCATTTGTCCGGATTTAATGAGTAACCCACTGTTACTTCCGCCGATCCAAAAAGAGAACTCATAACTTATGCCATCCTTCATGTTCACAGTGGTGCTGTAATCGCTGGGAGCAATATCTAGTTGTCCTCTATCATATTCAGCAGTAGTTATGGCTTGAACGAAACGTTCAAACGAGGATGGATCCGAAATAGTGGCCATGGGCTGTTTTTTTTCAATTAAGTTAATAGAAACTATATTATTTGCATCCAACTCAATCTGGCCTGCTTGTTTTACTTCGTTTCCCGTATTTCCACAGCCGACCAGTCCTATAAAAAGCAAAGTAATAGTAAGTAGTAATAAAGCGGTCTTGTTCATATCTTCAATGCTTCTTTACACATTCTTTAATTCTCAGACTATAAAAAAAGGAAAAGGTTGCTAAATAAAGGAAGTGAATTTTTAAGGTCAGCTTAAAACGCATCAGAGATATTCAGTTTCAAAAAATTCGATTTTAAGGTGGTTTTCAAACTTACTATGTGGCAATACCTACCTTAATCGTAGATTGTGTAAGGAGAGTGAAATTCGAATTCGAAGCTTATGAATCGGTTGTACTGAGCCATTCTATCCGTGTATAATAGGTACAATTATACACGAAGGATTAATAAATCCTTTAAGATACTGGTATTTCTAACTATTTTATAAATGAAATCATGTGATGAATAACGGATAAATAACATTTCTTGCAAAAAATTAAAAGTCCAGAACATTCCCGAACTTTATCTTCACCTTTTCTCCAGCACTCTGCTTCATTTTACTGGTGATATGAGTATATATCTTTAATGTCGTCTTTGGACTTTCATGACCGACTCTTTTCATAATGGTAGGCAAATCCACTCCGGCTTCAGTCAACATGCTAATGTGTGTGTGTCGAAATATATGAGGTGTAGCTGGCTTGGTGATGCTTGTCATTCTTAGTAATGTTTTCATTCTATCTAAGAAGGCTTTTTGAGTATAAGGATATCCGTTAGAACGACAAAAAATAAAATCTCCATTATGAAAATCTGAATAATGCTTTTTATATTCTCTGTGAATTTCATTTTGCTTTACTTTAAATTTTAATAACATGTCGATAATGGATGGGTCTAAATCTATAGTCCGAACTGATCCTTTTGTTTTGGGAGGGGTTAATCGGTAATCTAGCATATTGTTATGAGGATTGTATAACGTTTTTGTGACTCTGATTTCATTTGTATCTTTGTTAAGATCACTCCACTTCAATACACTTGCCTCCCCTGGACGTAGACCGCTAAAAGCCATCAGATAGAAAAACTCCTTATCTCGTTCCTTTCCATGTTCACGAGCAGCCTTTAAAAATTCTTCCAGTTCATGTATTTCTAAATATTTATCTTCTAATTTATTTTTCTCTATATCCTCCACCGTTTGAACTTTGGACGGTATTACAACTCCCGTGCAAGGATTGTCCAATCTAAGTTTATTTTTGATCGCGTACTTCATAATCTGATTAGCAGTACTATGTACACCTTCTATAGTGCTTCTTGTATAATTTTCATTAAATATTTTCTTAATCACTTTCTGGTAATAGGCATGAGTTACCTTTTCGACTACCAAATTAGCCATGTACTTATTCAGAATAGCTATCTGACTCTCTCGAATTCTAACGGTGCTTTCTTTAACCTCACCTAAAGCATATGTCTCCAGCCAGTCAAGAGCTATTGTCATGAATTTGGCTGATTTTGCTTTCTTTGCGTCTAGTCCAAACTTCAACGCCTCTACAGCGTCTTGAGCGCGCTTTGATGCTTCTCCTTTAGTGTCCGCACGGCGAGAAACTTGTCGTCGCTCACCAGTAGACGGGTCTGCTGGTCCTTCCATGACACACAGCCATTTGTATCCTTGTTTATTTTTTGCGGGTATTTTCTTTAAGTACGCCAAGAAAAAACGCCTCCTTTACTAAAAATTTATAGCATCTTCTATAGCTTCCATAGGTAGATACAAACGCGAAACTGCTGTTCCGTGGCGCCAAGCTACCCTAGACAGGTTAATGGTTACATATCCTCTGCGGCTAGGAATGGAGAGATCTCCAGTGAGCACAGTTGCAAATTCTCGGGAGATGTGTGAAGGTAAGTCGCAGCTTTCATAATTTCTATCAACCTCAACGTCTAGTGGTTTGTCCCAGTCGAATCCCTCAGGAGGTTCGATGATGAGTATTTCTGGACGGGAACAATCTCCATCCCAATTGTAATATGCTTGGATGCGAGTTTCTGATCCAAATCCATAAGTTGAGTTATTAGAACCTTCAGTTGATTCACAGAGAGTTTCTTCAGATGCAGAAATATATTTGAATGTGGACAAATATAGCCCCTGCCTTATTCGATCCTCAATTTGTTCAAATCTCTTCTTCGCAAAATTTAGTGGAACTTTAAATTCACGAGATAAATATCCAATTGCTTCGGCTCTATTTGAAGGAAGGCTTATTTTTTCGATCATAAAGAAAGGAATAGCAGCGTAAAAAATAAAACGATCTGCTTCAATCTCTTGTGCTTTTGTAAATTGTTCTGGCATCAATAATTGGTTTCCAGCATGTCGGAGTAAGTGACAGAGTTCATGAAAAAACTCAAGACGTTGTGATTCTTCCGAAAGGCGATTGTCAAGAAACATACTGTACACCCCATTAGAAACCTCGATTCCTTTGCTCTTCTTATTATGATAATGAATCCAAACATTGAATTTTTTTGCTAACAATTCAATAGATAAATGTGATGGCTCGATGATGTTATGGCTCTGATATAATTCAGAAATCTTTTTTTCAAGTGGGGGAGTTTGGTAGTTTTTAATCATGTTATTCTCCTTGTATGCGATCATATGTTCTGATTTATATTAAAAAGAAAAGCCATTTCTGGCTAAAATTTCTTTTGGTCATTTTTCTCCTTGGACATCTCCAGGCTTACGGCCTTTCTCTTTATCCTGGAGTATCTTAAATATTTCCCGCATTTCTTCGCGTCGTTCTTCGGGGGCGCTTAAATAATCTCTAAAAAAGATACCATGTTCAGGGTTGTTAATGAAATCCTCAAACTTGGCTTGTTCTTTTTTTTCTAAATCACCCTTATCCAGAGAAGATCCTTTATTGTTTGTTCTTCCAAGGATGTAATCGCCCGAAACATCAAAGAAATCTGCAAAGGAGTTTATTTCACTGTCTGCTACAGGACGTCTACCGGATTCTATTCTCGAAAGAACACTGTTGTTAATGCCGATTCGATTAGCAAGTTCGATTTGGCTTAAATTTCTTTCTTCTCTCAATTGTCTAATGCGATCTCCTGAAATCGACATCCCAGCCACCGCCCTTTATTTCTGTTTTAGCAATATGATATTAACACTTTTCTAAAATAGAAAAAACATTTTTGCTAAAACAACAAAATATTATTGGCATTGCTATTTTAGCAATGTATATTTAATGCAAGGCTTTGCTAAATCAGCAAAGAACGGAGGTGCAAGATGGGACATCTAAATCTATTATTTATAAAAAAACGCCGTCTAGAATTAAACTTATCACTTCAAGAAATGGCGGAGTCACTAGGTTTTAAAAATGCTTCAACATATATGAAATATGAGGAAGGTACTTACTCCTTTAAAGCCAACCACTTGCCGATTTTAGCAAATAAACTCGATGGAAAAATTGAAAATTTTTTTATTGATAACTTTGCTGAAATAGCAAAGTTAGAACATTCCGCAACTAAGGAGGTTGTCTAAGTGGCCATTGTTCTTATTGAAACCAATGAACTTGAAAAAATCATTAACAAAGCTATCTCTACCGCTTTAGAAGGCCAACGTAGCAATAACTTACCTCCACTTCTAACCAGACAACAATTCATGGAATTGCTTGAGATAGGAGCAACGAAAGCCGCAGAACTTTTCAATCGGCCCGGATTCCCTGTCACACGGGAATTTGGTAATCCCCGAGTAATCACCCGCCTGCTTCTTCTGTGGGCAGAGGAAAACAGTGAATGGATGAGCCAGCATGCCAATGTAAGCTGGAAGTCAGCGATTTAAAACCCGCCGCGCCATAACGGTTGCGGCGGTTGAGGGAATGTGGGCAAGGGGAATTGCTTAATAAAAGCATACATCATTCCCTTGTCCAATAGCACCTAACTAATTTGGACAAATAAGGGGGCAATAAGTGTGGCAGTTGGACATTTTCCAGGAGCACTTCAAGAAGTGCTTAAAAGAACAGGCGATTCATATCAAAAGGCTGGACGAGCTGCACATGTTGACGGTTCGCAGATAGGGAAAATCATAAATGGTACTCGCAAGCCATCTAAACCAGTAATGCAGGCTGCGGTTAGACACTACGATGATATTCGGTTGATTATTGGCGCAGCAGAAGAGGTTACGGGTGGGGCATGTGTACCTTACTTAGATGGCGCTGACTTACATCCAAGTTCAACATACATAAAAACAATCGAGGAAATCCAAGAAGCATTACTGGCTTTACAGTCAATTCCAATCACTAAGAGATTAGACCAGTTGACGCCTGCTGATCATGAGAACGTCAAAAATGGACTAATGGAGCAGATAGAGGCCATAACGGCACTTACACATAATGCAGCAGTCCTTTGTCGGAAATATGATATTTCTTACCTTGGGTTATGGGCGGATCATCGGAATGAACTGAGACAAAAAAAATATATGAATTGAGGTTTTTTTATGAGACTCGAAGATTTGGAAGATCAAGCGCGGTTTGAAGCTAAGAACGCTAAGCGTAATCTGAAAATGATAAAACGCCAAGCAGAACATATTGATCCGATCAAGTTGAAACGAAACATTCGTTGGCTAGAATTGCTGATCTGGTTGCATCAATGTGAAATGCATCATGCCAAAGAACAACATAAAAAAGCCCGCCTGGCACGGCGGACCTCATTGAGAACCCGGTTGATGAGCCTCGTTACGTCTATTTTAACTCTTGATCGTCTAAAGCACAAGCAAGAGACAGTGTAAATGGTTGAGCTTACGCTTTAAGGCAGAAAGGCTTCGGCCTCTGTCTCACAGCATCAGACCTTAGATTAACCTTCCTCCGGCCGATGCTGTGAGATGCGGCTGACGCATCCTAATTTGCTATGAAAGGAGATACCCAATGAATGACAACCCCTTTTCAAAAGTCTCAGTCAGAAGTCATATTTCAGGATGGAAGACCCCTAACAAAAAGCCTAGTCGGACCTCGGATAATGCTTCTACTGGATACCGATCCGGCAGCGTTTGAGCAGGAAGCGATCAATTATTTTGCTGTAGGTTATCCAGGATTAACAATTGTTCGGTTTGAAAACCCGACTTTCTACCTCCGTGATGACAGACCATTGAAACCTTATTTTAAAGAAAAGCAGCGACAGCGGAGGTGAAATTATGCCTGAGGGCAGTTACCCCTTTCCGATGTACTCCGGGTTATTTGAGCCAAAACATTATAAAAAAATAGCTTCAGCGATTTGGCTGTTTGCCTGGTGCATCAGCTCCAGGACGAAGGAAGTCGAAGAGGACGGAACTATCTGGGGCATTGTTCTTGGTAATAAGCCGATGAAGCTGTCAGAGATCGGAGAGCAATTTGGGGTCAATGACAAGACGGTTAGTAGGTGGCTCGGAGATCTACAAGATCATGATTATATTCAAGTCACAAGAGCACCTAGAGGATTGATCATCAAGGTGAAAAATTCTAAGAAAGACTTGCTTAAGAGATCAGACAAGAATGTCCGATCACAAGAAAGTGATAAGACAAAAATGTCCGATCACATATCAGATGATCAGACAAAAATGTCCGATCATGAGCCAATTTCATCGAGTGATCAGACAAAAATGTCCGATGCAAAAGATATTAAAGATCTTATTACTACTACTACTATTATTTTAGAAAATGAGTTTTCCGAAGAAATCAATCCAAATCCTGAACTGGATGGAATGATCGCCATTTTAAACGCTTATTGCGAATTGCATAAAAAAATTGACACGAATGTCAGCGCACTTGAACGCCAAGCCATGAATCAGATGGTCGCCGGGGGGATGCCGGTACCCTTTACCATCAAAACTATGGAAAAAATGTACAAGGCCAAGCAAAACCGAGATAAGGATAACTTTTACCAACCGAATAGTTTTGCTTACTACGTGTCCGGTATCGAAGAAGCGTGGCGGAATACCAATGCTGTAAAAACGACACAACCTAAAAAAACTACGCCACGAAACGGCAAGCAGGATAAACTTGCTGACCTAAGGCGTAGAGCAGAGGAGGCAAAGCAACTTGAAGAGAGCAGAAGTCATTGAGCTACTAGTAAGGATTGCAGAGGAATATAGCCAGGTCGATACTAGCGATTCAGAGATTGATCGGCTTTATGAGCACCTTAAAGATTTCCCGTTTGATGTTGCTTCCGAGAATGTGCGACAGCATATTTTGACTAATACGTATCCACCCAAGATTGCACAGATTCGCGGCAAGCATGGAGACTTAAAAGAGCATACTCGTGAGAAGTTAGAGGCTGCCCACTTCTTAGCGGAAATGGAAGCAGCTCAGGCAGATATCATTTCACCGCCGCCCGGCTGGAAGGAGAAAATAAATGGAATCCTTGGCAACAAGAGAGTTACCGAATAGTCCGTCAGCCGAAGCAACAGTACTAGGAGCAATCATCATTGACAGCACAGGGGATGCAGCAGACTTAGTAGCAGCGATGAGTCCAGAGGCTTTTTATAACCCGGCAAACCGCAATATATTTGGTGCTATTACATCCCTATATCAGTCAGGTAATCCAATAGAGTTACCGTCGTTAGCTAACCAATTAAACCATGAAAAACAACTGGAACAGATTGGTGGAGTGTCCTACTTAGCTAAGTTGGCTAGATCAGTACCCACAGCGTCGGATGTAACTTATTACATAGGCGTAATGAAGGAAAAGCACACACTACGGAAAGCAATCCATTCAGCGCAGGAGCAAATGGAACTTGCTTACAACAGTGATGATGCTGAACAAGTCGTAAATAGTATGCAGATTGCTGCTTCAGATATATCGGACCAAACGACCACAAAGGCTGATTTCAAATCTGTGAGAGACGTCTTGATTGAAGTGATTGAAACCACTGAAACCAAAGTAGAAAACGCCATTAATGGTGTAGTTTCCGGAATTCATACGGGATATACGGATCTTGACCAAATGACGGCGGGTCTTCAAAAAGGGGACTTAATGATAGTGGCTGCTCGGCCTTCAGTTGGAAAAACTGCATTTGCCTTAAACATCGCTCAAAATGTGGCGGTTCGCTCAAAAGAGACGGTAGCAATATTCAGCCTTGAAATGTCGGCTCCCTTACTCGTTCAACGGATGGTAAGTGCCGAAGTCAATTTAGACGCTTCAACGCTACGGACTGGATCAATGCGGGAAGATGATTGGAATAAACTATCTGTTGCTGCTGGGATTCTAGGTGAGTCCAATCTATTCATAGATGATCCTGCAGTAATTACGGTTCATGAGATCCGCGCGAAGTGCAAACGGTTGAAGAAAGAGAAGGGATTAGGTTTGATTGTCATTGATTACTTGCAGCTTATTCAGGGCAGGGGCAGTAAGAACGGCAGTGAGAATCGTCAACAGGAAGTATCTGAAATTTCTCGTACTCTCAAGCAGATTGCCCGTGAACTGGATGTGCCGGTTATTGCATTGTCCCAGCTCAGTCGTGGAGTGGAGCAGCGCCAGGACAAGCGTCCAATGATGAGCGACCTTCGCGAATCAGGATCTATTGAACAAGACGCTGATATCGTGTCATTCCTATACCGTGATGATTACTACAATCAGGATTCCGAAAAGAAAAACATCATTGAGGTGATCATTGCCAAACAGCGCAATGGCCCTACTGGAACCGTTGAACTGGTGTTTTTGAAGAACTTTAATAAGTTCGTGAATTATGAAAGGGCGCATGTCTCATGACTATTGTCTGCATTGAATGCTGCACTGACATGGTGGAAATCAGAACGGACCTATACCGCTGTAAATGTGGATTTGAGATAGAACAACTGACCATTGAAAGGATGGATGAACTTGGATTCTGCAATCAGAAAGATACAAAAAGCCTTAAAGCTTGCTGATGGAAATGCGAATGCCGAAGAATCTCAGAATGCAATCTTGCTTGCTCAACGGTTAATGGCTAAGCACGGCCTAACGGCTCAGGACGTTGGCTCTCAGGAGGAAAAAGCACCTGAAGCACGTAAGGGTTCTATTCGCAAGAGTCGTGTTGAATGGTGGCACCGTATACTCAACAGTATCATTGCCGATAATTTTCGTTGCTTTGGATTCTTTACCAGTGGGCGGAATATTGGATTCCTTGGTTTGCCGGAAGATGTTGATATTGCAATTGAGGTGTATGGATTTGCCGAGAATGCTATTCGGCATCACGCAAGCGAGTACCTGAAATATTACTGTTATTCAAGTTCCCGTAGGGTATCCAATGGGATCAAGAATGATTACATTACCGGATTCTTGCAAGGCTTACGTGAGAAGCTTAAGGAGCAAGTTGCAGCAGAGTGCTACTCACTGGTTCTTGTGAAACATGAAGTTGTTGTCAAAGCACATGATGATGCAGGCTGGAAGACGGGTAAGCCCGTTCAAATGAATCTTGCCGGAGACAGCGAAGCACGCATGCAGGGATATATTGACGGCAAAGAGTTTAATAACCCGGTTGGGAAAATGATCGGATAAAAGGAGTGAGTGAATGAGTCAGTTCACAGTTAAGTCAATCCATCCCAGGGCTGTTGAAATGATAACTCAAGCTATCCGTCCTCTTCTATATAAGGGATGTAAAATAGAATCCTTGCAACTGTACGTATGCTATCAATCGGAAGTTGCTCAACACGAAACCATAGATACGGCATTTGGTAAATTACGTGTGCGTGCAAGCTACTACATTCCAAAGGGATTCTCTTATATCCGCGAAGATCCTGGAAGTAGGTTTTCGTGGGTAACATTAAAACAATCTAAGGAGAAAAAAGCAATATGAATGGATTGATAATAAAAGCGAAGTGGGCTGACCTGATCCTTTCTGGTGACAAGACTTGGGAAATAAGAGGAAGCCGGACAAATAAGCGTGGAACAATCGGGATTATCAAGAGTGGCAGTGGACTTGTATATGGAACTGTGGATCTTGTGGGTTATCTGCCTCTAACTATGTATGCTTGGGATTCGAATAAGGAGAAACATCTTGCACCTTACGCAGATATAAATTACAAGACTCCGTATGCATGGGTACTGCAAAATCCAATTATCTATCCGAAGCCAATTCCTTACACACATCCACAGGGTGCAGTCATATGGGTTAAGTTGCCGGAAAACCTATTGGAAGGAGTGAATCCATCATGAGTAATACACCAGAACGTATAAAAGAGATCAATCAAATAATGGTTGGAAAATGTGTAAGAGAAGAATTGGAAGGCGCAGATTTTCCTTCAGCCGAAGACAAAGCAATTATAGATTTGCTGGCTGCTTTGGAAGATGCATATCAAAGAGAAACGAAATTTAAAAGTGATATAGAAAATCTTCTTAAAAAGTACGGAGCATAACAAAGACCCCTAAAACCTGGCCGGGTGCTGGGGTCAATGTACAATAAATCTCTCAAACCCATTATAACACAAAGGGGAATGAGGGGAATGGCAATGGTGTGGGAACAAGGGGAATTGTTTCCGAGTGCGAACAAGGCGGATATTGCAAAGACCAAAATGCTGCTCCGCAAATATCCAGATATGATGTTAATCGTTAATGGATTGCAAGTGAGAACGGAGCTTTCAGCGGATGAAGAAGCCATTCTTAAAAAATGGGGTCCAACCATTAAGAACATGGAATTGGCGATTGAATCAATAATTGATCATGAGGTAAAACAAATCATGAAATATAGATTCATTAGTCGCAATCCGCGTAAGGCTGCTGTCACTAGATGGTCGTCATTCACTGACCGTTCGCTTGATCGGAAAATTCAGGAAGGCATTGAGTCTGTTGCCGGAACACTTAAGTTACTCGGCATAATCTAAAACGTGTCTGTTTTACGTCTGTTTTGCGTCAGCATTACGTCTGTAGAATGGATTTAAAGTAGGGACATAGGGAAGAGGTTATTCCCAGGTGTCCCTGCTACCCTTAATCGTGGCAGGACTCGTCAGAGCTGAGCAGTGATGATGTCTGTTGCCATAGCAACGGTTTTAATGGCGGAACTGATAGCACAAGTAGAAAGTAGATGTTGCGGCGGTCTGATGCGGGGGATGAGAGTTCATAATCACTCTCGAAGCGCTCCACCCGGGCGCGATATGAGCATAAGGGATATGTTACGGCTTAGGTCGTACGACACCGTGCAAATACGGGTATTTATTATATGGCCTCATGGATCAGAGGGTTCGATTCCCTTCAAGGCCATAACGAATAGCATTATAACGAGGTCGCTCATTGATGGGCGGCTTATTAAGGTGTCTCCGAGAGCCACCGGAGAAGCAGTATCATTCTAAGTGTAAGGGATGTGTCTGAAGTCGCTGGGAGCGCCAGTTCAATTTTGCTCAAAGACCTTGGGTTGCATTAAGTCTAATTATTGAAGGGGACCCTTTAACCTTTTTGCGCTTAGTGTCATAGTATTAAAAACGTTAAACAAGTTAGAGGATTTGGATAAGATAGGGTAAATAGTAAATAAATAAAGATAACTATACAGGGATGTGTTAATATAAAAAAATCCAAAGTATAGGGGCTGAAGAATTTGATTGAAAACCAACCAGATAATCCTAATTCATATGAACACTTTCTAGAAAGTTTCTCGTTAAACTTATATTCTTTAAGATCATTTGCGAACAATGTGAGTCCAGTGCTAATTAGTGAAATTCCAAGTATTACAGATATAAAAAAAGTTGGGGAAATTACTGTCGTACATCTTATACAGTCAATACTATTTCTTAAGGACAATCCTGATTTAGAGAAAGATGAGTTCGAAGAACTAGAGGAACTAGAGGAGCTAGAAGAACTAGAAGAACTAGAGGAACTGGAGGAACTAGAACTAGAGGAATTAGAGGAACTAGGGAAACTAGAGGGACTAGAGGGACTAGAGGGACTAGAGAAACTAGGAAAGCAAGAGGAACATAGTGGATATTATGTGAAAAACAAACTTTTATTTCTGGAAAAATATCTTTATGAAAATTATGGTGTTGAAATAAAAGAAGGTGGAAAGCTTAAAATTTCCGGAAAAAATGCCAAACAAACGTCAAAAGCTATTGATGAATTTCAATCAAAAATGAAACAATTACATATTCTTTATCAAAGTACTTTGATGAGTCTTGCAATATATTTTGAGGTATTAATTGCTTCAATTATCAAGCAAAGGATGGTGTTACATCCTAAATCATCTGATATTGAGGAAAAGACTCTAACATTAGAGAATATAAGGAAATTAGGTTCTTTTGAAAATGCAGAGTTATTTTTAATTGAACAAGAAGTAGAGACTATTATACGAAAGAGTTATACGGATTGGATTGATTATTTAAAGAAAAATATGAAATTGAAAATGGATTATATTGAACGTTACAACGATAAAATTATTGAAATTATTCAAAGAAGAAATTTGTTTGTTCACAATGAAGGAATTGTAAATAGTATTTATTTGAAAAATATTGATCCTAAGTTAAAAGAAGGAGTGAAGTTGGGGGAGAGACTTTCTATAGATCATGCTTATATAGATGAAAGTATAGATATAGTAGAACATGCTGGTACTCTACTTGGTTTAGAATTTTGGAGTGTGATGGAGAAGCGATCCGATGAAAGAGTGAAATATACAATAAATAAAGGTATAGACCTAATGTCTGAAAAAAAATGGGAACTCTCAAAAGATCTATTTCAACTCGTTTTAAATGAAAAAATAATTGATAGCCGAGAAAAGAGTCTTTCGCAAATAAATTATTGGCTCAGTATGAAGAGATTAGGAAAATACAATGAAATTCAAAGTGAAATTGAAAATAGTGATTTTTCAGATAAAACTAGAGATTTTCGAATGTGTTATTATGCGTTAAAAGGTGAAACAGATGTAATGTATGAAATTATACAAAAAGCTCTCGAAGTAAATGAAGTTACGTTAGCAGATTTAAGAAACTGGCCAGTTTTTGACGACTATAGAGATGATGAGCGCTTTATTGGCATAATGCTCGATGAGAAGGATGAAGGTGAAGAATCTATCTTTTTATACCCCCCGGTAAGTTGAAGATGGATTTATACTTTTCTTGTTTTATTAATTGAAAAAAAAGTCGCTCATTCTTGAGCGACTTTTTATTTTTTTATTGGAGGGATAAATATTATGAAGAGAGGGCGATAAGGTTCTGGGCAAGCTCTCTGCAAAGCATGCCATGATACTAAGACTGCAAGAGAAGACGGTGGTTTTGGTCGATATATGTCTATTAGTAGAATAATTACTTGTTAAAATTCCATATTGTAAATATACTCCATTTATAAGTATTTTATATAAGGAGAATGAAAATGGAATTGAGAGATGGCTTAGAACTGGTATATTTTATTACTGGTGGCCCTGTGTTGGCTCTTATTGGCGTTTATGGATTAAAACAGCTGAAAATATCAAAAAAAGATATTTCTACACGTATTGAGAGAGAGGGTTTAATTGTAGCTAGTGATCAAGTTAAGATATTCCTCGAAAATATTATTCCTATTTTTGATGATTTCACAAAAAAATTGAATGAGAGCATGAATGCTGGGGTTTGTGAACGATTTGATATAAGTGATTTTAAGTGGGATACCTTTAAACAGGAATACTCGACTGAAAAAGCAAAAGAATATAATGGTTTAATGTTTGAGCTAATAGAGGAATTACTACTTGTTTTAAATGCTTTGGAATCATTTTCGGTATATTTTACAAAAAGAGTAGGCAATGAAGAAATTGCATACTCAACCATGGGTCTCTCCTATTGTGATACGATAAGCGTTTTATATCCATTTTTATGCCGATTAACTGAAAACGGGCATTTCAGTAACATAGTTGAGTTAACGTTATTATGGAATGATCGCAGGACTATAGAGAATACAGAAAAAGAAATTGATAGATTAAAAAAAAACTTGGAAACCAAAAATAAAAAAAAATTAAAGTTATGGGGAGTTTAACAAAAAAAGCAAGCACAATAGATGCTTGCTTTTTTTGTCCCCAATTAGTAAGAAAACAACAAATTACATTAGACCGAATCGAAATCAAATGTATGAAAATATCCCTAACAAAATTTAAGGAGCTTATCCGTGGAAGGTTTGATTGCTATGAAATAATAATATGCGATACCTCAGATGAACTGAACATACATGAACGTAAATTGACCGTAAGTTGAATACCATATGTCAGGTTTTCCGTGATACATTGGTAATGTAGAATTTGAAGAGAAAAAATTATCTAAAGGTCGCTTATACAAATGCGACTTTTTTTGTTTTCCAATGGAGGAAAAACATGAAAAGGATAAAGACTTTTAAGGAATCGCCGCTTCTTAAGCAGCTAAAGTATAAGGGGTATATATTTGGAGAATGGGAGGAGTCATTTGTTCAATTCTGTTCTAAGCAAATTGAATCTGTAAGGTCAGATGGTGGTGGAGGCGAATGAATTTTGTTCAGCCGATTCGCGATCAAGAGACTATTGATGATATCAAAAGATTCTTTCGGAAGGAATTTGGCAAACAAGGCGAACGAAACTGCATGATGTTTGTTCTAGGCATTAATACGGGACTGCGGATTCAGGATATTTTGAAGTTCTGCAAACGGGATGTTATTGGGGATCAGATCGTTATGAACGAGATGAAGACAGGAAAAAGGAAGATTATTCAGATCAACCCAACCCTAAAGCGCGAACTAAAAAAGTATACGGCTGACATGGACATGGATGATTGTTTATTCGCTTCTCGACAAGGCGGGAGCAATAAACCGATTAAGCGTGACATGGCATATAAGATCATGCGAAAGGCTGCTGATGAGTTTGGTCTAGTGGACATTGGTACTCATACCCTGAGGAAGACATTTGGTTATCACATGTACCAGAAGACGAAGGATATCACGCTCGTGAAACGTTTGCTAAACCATTCGAACGAGAGCATTACAATGGGGTACATTGGTATGGATCAGGACATGATGAACATTGCTATGAATCGTTTTGGCCTATAAGTTATTCATTTTTAATGAGTGTATAACTGATACTTACGTAGTGTTCATAAACCCTTATGTATCAAGGGATAGCAGCTGCCAACCGAGTTATGCAGAATATTAAGATATGAGGAACTGGTAATCTATACAAAATATGCAGTTTAGTATGATTTATGTAGTAGTTATTTATCATATAGCAGCAGAATGAAGCCCTTTTAAATAAGGGTTATTTGGCGTTGTTTGCCTAAATAGTTCCGTGAATATTTATACATGATAGGATGAAGAGGATGTGAAGCAGTGGCTTTGAAGAAATTCTGTAGGAAGAGTGGATGTAAATCACTGGTTGAAGGCGGGTATTGCGAGGAGCATAAGGACCTTGATAAGCAGTATGAACAGCAGAGAGGATCAGCAGCAGAACGAGGGTACGACAGCAAATGGAAGGTTGCTCGCGCGCGGTTTTTACGAAGCCATCCATTATGTGTTCACTGTGAATTATCAAGCTTAGTGACAGCTGCTACAGTGGTCGATCACATCATTCCGCATAAAGGAGACATGCGCCTGTTCTGGAATGTGAGCAATTGGCAAGGGCTTTGTGCCTCTTGTCATAGTATCAAGACAGTAAAAGAAGATGGAGGTTTTGGGAATGTTCCAAGAGCTGTTAAGTGAATGTTAGACGAATAACAAAGAGCCTATGGGTAGCACCCCATAGGCTCTTTGTTCCACGCTTGTACACCTCAACTCGTTTGCAATTGTTAGGGACTCAGGCTTGGTTTTCTGAGCAACGACTATGGTTGGTCATCTAACCTAACAATGCCAAAAGTGCTATCTCAGCTTCTATGTACGAGGCCATGACTTATGCAGCTGTGACCCTGCAAATGAAGCTTGTCTTCCCCTGTAAGCCCATGGCAGCCGATGATTCACGTAACATGATGCAACCCGTTATGTTCCGTTTTATGCCCGTCGGCAGGAAGGCAGCGATTACTTCCCATCAACGCCCCCGGTTTACGCCCGTGTGCGGAGAGCGGTGTTAACACTCAATATATACACCTGGGTTATGTTACGATCTTCATCCTAATTTGAGGAACAAGGGGAGCTCAAAAATTGGCCCAATGAGACCAACTCCTCTCTCCCCTCTCTCGAGGGATAATAAAGATACGCATTTAATGCAGATAAGTTTCGGAAAATTATTCCTTTGAAAATTTTTTTTTCAATTAGGGGGAGGGGGGCAAAATCTCTAAAAATTTTTTATATAAGAGACCGCATCGGAGTTTATTCGCGTAAAAACTCGTTTTATGAATTTTTTGAAGATTTCAGGAGGTGGCCCGGATGGGCAGAAATGCGAAACCTGTTGCTCTGCAAATTGCCGAGGGCAATCCGAATCGTTTGACCAGGGAACAGATCCAGCAGCGGAAAGATGCAGAGGTAAAGTTAGGGAAATCAGACTTGGATCGACTCAGGCCACCTGCTTTAGTGAAGACGGACGCGGTTGCTCTGGGACACTGGAAGCAGGCATTGAAGGAGTACAAGGAAGCTGCCAAGAGTGGGGCTAACCTTCTAACCAGTTCGGACGTTGGGCTGCTGGCGATGTATTGCCGGACCTATTCCGAATACGAGAAACTGCTTATTCAATATCAGACGATTGAGAACATCAAGATTGACACTAACATTTTCGAAGAATACTTTGATAAGGCTGAAGAAGTGGAAGGGATCGAGCTGAAGGCGCTGGTCTATCTGTCTCAGCTGGCTTCCCTTGAAGGCGTTCTGAAGATAGAGACGGCCATTAATAAAAAAATGGACATGCTGCTGAAAATGCAGGATCGGCTTTTCCTTAACCCGTCCTCCAAAGTGAAAAATGTTCCGACTCCAAAGAAGAAGCAGGAGACACCAAGCAAGTTCAGTCGGTTTACCGGGAATCAAAGTGGATAGCGTGGGGATCTACCCGTATAACGCCGTTTCAGAGTTGGACAGGGTAACGGCATACGCTCATGAGGTTGTCTCCGGTCGGATCATTGCCGGACAAACACAGCGCCAAGCCTGTGAACGGCACCTGAGGGATTTGGAGCGGCAGGGAACAGCAGAATTTCCGTTTGTGTTCGATGCTGAGTGTGCCCAAGTTTTAATCGACTTTGCAGAGGCGTTGACACTGGCAGAAGGAGAAGAACCGGAACCACTCCAATTGTGGGGCTTCCAAGACTTCATTTTTGGGAGCTGGCACGGTTGGTTAACGCTGGACGGGTATCGGCGCTTTCGAACCTCTTATGTCCAAGTCGCCCGACAAAATGGTAAATCCCTTGGTAATGCTGTGCCGTCTCTTTTTTATGGCAACTTTGACGGTTACAATTATCCGCAGATTTATTGCGCTGCCACAAAGGAAGATCAGGCGCGGATTGTTCTAAAGGAATGCTTGAAGTTCATAAAAGCTGACCCTGAATTATGTGGGAGCAAATATGAAACGGGGCTGTTCACTTCTAAAGAATATAAGAGCATGATTCTTTGCAACAATACGCGCGGCGAAATCAAGGCAATCGGTCGGGACACGGAGACAATAGACGGATTCCGTCCTTACTTTGCTTCGGTTGATGAATATCACAAACACAAAACTAATCAGATGTACAAGCTGCTTACCGGCGGTCAGCGAAAATTAAAGCAATGTTTAACTTCAATCATTACAACTGCCGGTTTTGATCTTAACCTTCCATGTTACGAAGAATACGAATATGGAAAAATGATTCTCGCCGGACTTCATCACGATGAGACGCATTTCGTATTTATCTGTGAGCTGGATAAAGATGATGACATTTGGGATGAATCTAACTGGCCGAAGGCAAATCCGTTATGGACCGAAGAAACATTAACAAGCCTGCGTTCTGATGCACTCAAAGCTAAACAGAAAGGCGGCAGTGACCTTCGCGATTTCATGACAAAGGCTTTGAACATCTGGGTGATGTATGCGGATAAGCAATTCATGAATCTGCAGCATTGGAAAGACTGTGAATCTGACCTGACCATTGCAGATATGGCTGGTCGTGAGTGTTACCTCGGGTTGGATCTTTCATCCGGCGGTGACTTGACTTCCGGTGCTTTGGAATTCCCGATTGACGATGAAGAGACTGGGGAACGCAAGTATTTCATTGATTCACATAGTTGGATTCCATCAGCGCGGGTTGCGGAACATGTGAAGACTGACAGCGCACCTTATGATATGTGGATCATGGAGGGCTTACTTACTCCAACGGAAACCATGGGTGGTGTAAAGACAGATTACAAATACATCATTGCGCATTACCGCGACCTTATCAAAAAGTATAATCTCAAACTAAAAGGCATCGGTTATGACCCACATAACGCAGATGCCTTTTTGTCTGACCTGGAAGAGTTCGGGGTTGATACTGTCGAGGTTATTCAGAGTGCCCGCAGCCTAAATGACGCCACAGTAGATTTTAGGCTGGAAGCTGAGGCAAAAAACCTCATGTATGATCGGAGAAACAAGCTGCTTACATGGAGCATGGCGAACGCCAAAACGACAGGAAACAGCTTCGGTGAAATCAAAATCGATAAAGAACCGAACGCTAAAACGAAGCGGATTGACCCGATTGACGCGGTCATAGATAGCCATAAACTGTTGCTTTCTATGTCTGCCAAGAATAAAAAATCTGTTTACGAGGAACGTGAAGTTCGCGTTCTATAAGGGGGTGAAGAATTGAGGGTTCCTATTTTGTCAAATTGGCTGGAGCGGCGCAGTGATAGCAGCGATTTAACTCATCCTAAACGATGGCTACTCGACTCCTTTAGGGATTTTATTGGAAAAGGTATTTCGGTTTCTGAGAAAACGGCTATGCGGTCAACGGCGGTTTTAAGCTGTGTGCGGATTCTTTCTGAGACAGTCGCTTCTCTACCGATACCAGTTTATAAGCGGTTAAATCCAAGAGGGAAACAACGTGTTAGTCATTTGGTTTCTGATTTGCTGGGTAAACTGCCAAATCCAAGAATGACCGCCTTTACGTTCCGAGAAACAATGATGGCTCATATCTTGCTCTGGGGGAATTGTTACGCTGAGATTGAGTATAATGCAACCGGGGATATTGTAGCCTTGTGGCCCATTCCTCCTTATCGGGTTGAGCATATGGAGACTGTGGAAGGTATTCCATATTTCCAGGTCACAACAAAGGATGGAAAGCAACACAATGTGCCATTTTCTAATATGTTTCATATCCCTGGGCTTGGTTTTGATGGAACAAAAGGAATTTCCGTCATATCATGGGCGCGACGTTCTATTGAGTTGTCGTTAGCAACTGAACAGTTTGGTGCAGAGTTTTTTGAAAATGGGACAAACGTTGGGGCCGTTGTTACACACCCAACTACATTAAGCGATCCGGCGTTTGAACGTTTAAGCAAGTCTCTACAGGAAAAATATGAAGGTCTTGGCAAATCTCATCGACTAATGCTACTTGAAGAGGGAATGTCCTTCGCTAAAAACTCTATCCCTCCTAATGACGCACAGTTTTTGGAGACGCGGAAGTTTCAAATTCTTGAAATCGCTCGGCTTTTTCGGGTACCGCCTCACATGTTAGCAGACCTAGAGAGAGCTACATTTAGTAATATTGAACAACAAAGCATCGACTTTGTAACCCACACGATACGGCCTTGGTTGATTCGATGGGAGCAAACAATAAATTGGAAGTTGTTCAGCGTTAATGAGCAAAAACGTCTATTTGCTGAGTTTTTGCTTGATGGTTTGTTACGAGGTGAGACAAAGGCGCGTTATGAGGCTTATAACATTGGTCGTAACGGCGGGTGGCTCTCAGTAAACGACATTAGGGAAAAGGAAAACATGAATCCAATAGAGGGTGGAGATCGTTACTTGCAGCCATTGAACATGGCCGAGGTTGGTAAAGCCGATGAAGGAGGTGAGAAGAGTAATGAAGACAACAAAGGAGCAGAGGGAGACCCTATTGCAGGGGAGCCGTTTGGAGGTGAGACGTGAAGATGGACAGCCTGCTAAGATTATTGGATATGCGGTTCGATGGGATCAGCTCTCTAATCCGATATTCGGAATGTTTCAAGAGCGATTTTCTCGGGGGGCATTCGCAGCTAGTCTGATCAACCCAGATGTATATGCATCCTGGCAACATGACAGCCGTGAGATTCTTGGCCGAACGCCAAACACGTTAATTTTGACAGAGGATGATTTGGGGCTAAGATACGAAATCACACCGCCCAGCTGGGCAGATAAATACATTGAGACGATCGAGCGCGGCGACGTGCGGGGATCGTCTTTTATTTTTCGCTCTGTTCGAGAAGAGTGGGACGATTCGAACGCAGCTATGTCCATTCGCACGATTTATGAGGCTGAACTATTCGAAGTCAGTCCAGTTACTATGCCCGCCTACCCTCAGTCTAGTGTGGGCATACGGTCAGCAGAGGAAGTATTTGCCTCCCGTCCACAATCAGAGGCAGAGGCCCGGGAAGCACGGCAGGCAGAAGAGGAACGAATCATGAATGAGCATGAAATGAGATTGAAAAAATTGAAATTATAAGGAGTTGGTTTCGTTGTTTAAAAACCTGAATGAAATGCGTAAAAAATTGGCTACGAAGAAAGAAGAAATGCGTTCTCTAATCATGCAAGCACAGTCTGAGAAGCGTGGTTTTTCTGCTGACGAGGAATCGAAATTTGGTTCTTTGGAAAGCGAAGCAGATGCGCTTGAGGCAGAAATTAAGCTAGAAGAACGGTCACAGAAATTGGCAATGGAGGGCGGACACAAAGAGAATGAAGAGAGGGATCAAATCGAGACAACCAAGGAATATCGTAGCGCCTATGAGAAATACCTAAAATATGGCCGAAATGCAGACTTCACCGACGAAGAACGCCAGGCATTCAAGGCAAAACAACAAGAAGCTCGTTCCATGGTTGAAGGAGACAAAACAGCTGGCGGCATCCTTGTTCCAGAAGATGATAGCAAGGAAATTATGCTTCAAAAGAAATCTAAGCGTTCTATCCGAAATTTGGTAGGCGTAAAACCTGTAGGGACCCTTTCCGGCAGCCGTCCGAAACGTCGCGGAACAGATCTGAAGCTTAAAAATTACGACGAAAAAGCCCCTATTGGTAAAGAAGGTACGCCAGAGTATACCGAGGTCAAATATAAGGTTCATAAATATGGTGGGATCTTTGAAGTTACTAATGAGCTGCTTGCTGATAGTGCAGTAAATATCAGTGAGGAACTTCGTGACTGGTATACAGAGGCATCACTTAATACTGAGAATGACCAAGTATTTAATGGACCAGGGGGAGAGGATTCAGCAGAAGGAATTTTTGTAACTTCTGCTTATCGAACAGTCCCTTCACCGTCACAAATCGATATTAAAACTCTTCGTAAAGTAAAAAACATGGTCGATGCCTCTTATAGAGGCGGCGCAAAATGGATCATGAATACCGCAGCGACAGAAGCACTTGCAGATATGAAATATGCAGACGGGAAAAGCGTTCTTGTCCCAGATCCGACACAAGCGGATGTCTTCACATTGTTTTCATATCCAGTTGAGGTATATGACGATATCACGACGACAGCAGGTAAAACAGAGATTGCCTTTGGTAATTTTGAAGTAGGTTATTATTTCTTTGATCGTAAAGTGTTAGAGGCTAAGACCACAGATGAGGGTGGGGATGCATTCGAGAATGACACCACACTCACCCGTGTCATTCAGCGTTTTGATGGTAAGCCAGCCAATGAAGATGCAATCGTAATTCTTACTGGTCTTAGTGTGGAAGCGTAAATTATAAGGGGGTCAGCCCCCTTAAGGAGGGTTTCTATGGGTTATATTACAAAGAATCACGCTAGCGCGGAAAAATGGGTAGTTGGCGGTGAGCTGGCGTTTGTAGGTGAAGCGAGGATTACTAAAGACGGTGAAGAGGTGAGCCTTGGAGGTGACGGAGTTCCGGGTCCTACAGGCCCAAAGGGCGATAAAGGGGATATTGGGGCAACTGGTCCTAAGGGTGACAAGGGGGATACTGGCGCCGCTGGTACTTCCCCGGCAGTGGGGACTCCTGCTTTATTGCAAGCGGGGAGCGATGCTGTACAACGTAGCTGGTCGGCTAAGGATATTAGCGATGAGATTAAACGGCAGATAGCAGCAATTTCTTCGGGTGCTTAATGTTAACGACACTTAAACGAGCTAAGTCGGCACTAGGTATCATGGAGGGAGATACGGAGCAAGATTTTTCCCTGCAAATAGCATTGGAGGCTGCATCGAATGCTATTGAACGGGAATGTAATCGCGAATTTGAGTTGAAGACATATACACAACGTCTTGACGGATCGGGAACACAGTTTCTACGGCTTCGGAATTTCCCTATTCAAACCGTTTCTGAAGTAAGAGAGGCTGGAAAGGTAATTGCAGATGATAGCTACGAAATTGAGGGAGATAACGGAATGCTATTTAAGCGTTACTGCTGGCCGTATGGGACACGGAATATTAAAGTGGAGTATACAGCAGGCTACGTCCTTCCAAGTGATGTAGCAGGGGCAGCCGAGAGTACATTGCCCAGGAATTATGAACTAGCTTGCATCCTATTTGCACAGACTCTAATGCAAACACCAGGCGTTACATCGGAACGGGTCGGGGATATTTCTGTGACTTATGCTTCCACAGCCTCCGGTGTGCTGCCTTCTGCTGTAGCTGCACTAATAAAATTATGAGGTGATTTTATGGCGAGTCAAAGATCCAGAGCGAGGCGGGTCGGTGTGCAAGTCACCGGCGAAGATAACCTGCGGTTGCTAGCCGAGCGACTTCACCCATTGACCAAGAATAAGATTCGTATTGGTATGCAGGGTGATGCCGAACTGGCTATGATTGCAGGAGTTCACGAATACGGCTCGGTGAAAATGAAGATTCCAGCCCGTTCGTTTATCGGGACCGGAAAAAAGAAAGGACAGGCTCCTATAGGTAAGTTGGTCCGGGCTGGGGTGACAGAGATTGCCCACGGTCGCAAGCGGGTAGACGAATTATTTTCGGAGATTGGTGAGACGGGACTTGATCGAATGAAGAAGAATTTTGAACGAATTAAGCAGCCGCCCTTATCCGCCCGATATGCCTCAAGAAAGACTGGCTCCCGAAAGTTGCTGCACCGGGAAGACGAGCTGCGCGACTCCCTGATTTATGACATTGTACCGAAGGGAAGATAATCATGCGGCAATTTAGATTTGCTGGCGTCATTCGAAAATATTTCAGACCTTATACCCTGATCCGAGACAGTGGAGGTGCGTGGGTCAAGGGGAAATGGGTTCCAAACTCACCGGAACGACTAATATGGAGCGGCAGCATCCAGCCTGTGAGTGCTCGATTGAAAGCGACAGAGGGCGGTAACTATACCGAGACAGATCGTATGTTATATACGACTTCGACGCACAGTACGGGTGAACGTATTGACTACATGGGCGTACAATACACCGTTAATGAATCACCAGATCGAGAGTATTCCGATATCAATCAATATCTGTTGCGGAAGGTGGTCGCCAATGCTCCCGTTTGAGGATATTAGAGTTGCCATTGTTGAGGGTATGGAATCGGCTTCCGGTGGTCTGGTCATTGAAATGAACGGCGGAGGGGATACTCCTTCCGGTGATTTCATGACTTATAGTTTCGTTGGCGGCTTCGCTTCCACCGGCGGACAACCGATTATTACCCAGCAGCTAGGAAAGCAATATAGGATGGAGACGGTGACATTTACCGTCTCTTTTAATTGTTATGCGGATGACTCAGACGTAGCTCTAGTTAACGCCATGAGGGCGAGAGATTGGTTTAAGTCAGATGGACATGATCTGTTAAAGGACAAACTTGACGTGATCGTGATTGAGATTGGAGAGATCCAGAACCGGGACATCAACATTGGTGAAGAGTGGGAAAGGCGTCAGGGGTTTGATGTTGAGTTTCGGGCTACAGATGTTGTGATAACGGATATGTCAGGCTGGATTGAGACAGCACCAACAACAAAGGAGTGAGTATTTTGAGTATTAGGGATGTTACGGTAACCATTGCCGTACAGCAGCCTACGCCGATCTTGGGCGGATTCGGGAAGCCCTTAATCTTGGGTAGTAGTACGGCAGGGAAGGATTTTAAAAACTACGCAGATATCAACGCGGTAAAGGTGGATTATCCGGCTTCGACGGAGGAATATAAGGCTGCATTTGCTCTGTTTGCACAGAAAAATCCACCAGCGGAGATTGCAATCGTGTCTCGTAAGACGGGAGCGGCTCCGGTGACGCTAGAAGATTTGCTACCGTCTTTGTTCCTCAAGGACTGGCACTTCCTAGTTACGACATCAACTGTAGTAGCGGACATTATTGCAATAGCTGACGCAGTAGAGGCGGATAAGTCTAGGCAGTTTGTCGCCCGGACCAGTAGCAAAGAGGACCTAGCAACTATCAAGGCCAAAGGCTATGCAAGGACGTTTGGCATGTATCACAAAAATATTAACAACTATCCAGATGCAGCTTGGGTTGGCGCTGTGGGAAGTCTTCCTGTGGGCAGTGTGACTTGGAAGGGCTGGACACTAGTTGGAATTGAACCTATGGACATTGACGCCACTGAACTTAATGCAATTCACGCACTGGGTGCTAATACCTATTTGACCAAAGCGGGAACCAACGTCACTAGTGAGGGGAAGACGTTCAGCGGTGACTTCATTGATTTTATTCACTGCGAAGATTATATCGTGTATTCCATTCAGTATGAAGTGCAGGACTTATTTAACCAGGCTCAAGCTGCGCTTACGAAGATCCCATATGATAACCGTGGAATCGCTCAGATTGAGAGTAGAGTACGCACTGTTCTTCAGCGGTCATTCCTTCAAGGCATGATTGCTGCTGACAATGATGGTGTACCACTGTATAACACTACATTTCCACCACGTAGCCAAGTGGACCCGGCGAATATCGCGGCCCGTAATTATCCTGATGGTCAGTTTGAGCTTGTAATCGCTGGGGCGATTCATAATACCGCTATTCGTGGTACCATCAAATTTGCGTAATTTAAGGAGGGATTCAAGTGTCAGAAGCAAAAACATATGACCCTATGGACGTCACCGCAATTGTGGGTGGCGTTTTTTTAACGGGATTCGCAGAAGACTTAGTCACCGTGGCTAAGGATGAGGAAAATTTCAGTACAAAGGTAGGAGCGCAAGGTGATGTGGTCCGAACAAAGGTAAACAATCCACTCGGTACGATTACGATTACCCTTCAATGCACCAGCCCGCAAGTGCCTTATTTAGATAGTCTAGGCAACAGCGGGAAATTGGTTCCGGTGTCCGTTGTTTATTCCGGGACACCCAAAGAAACAAATACCGCAACGCAGGCCTATCTTAAAAAACCATCAGACCGAGAGTATGGCGCGGAAGCTGGAGATCGTTCGTATGAATTTCAATGTCTTGACTTAAGCATGAACTAAAATCCAAAACTTGAGAGGAGCCAATATCCATGGCTAATACAAATTTTAAACAAAAAGAGATTACTACAAAAGCAGGAAAGACTTATACGCTTCAACATCCAGGTGTGCGCAATGTTACCCGAATTAATGACCGGGTAAAAAATAAGCATGGTGTGAATTCCGAAGAAAAGATTTGCGATGAAATGTTCAAACATGTTGTCGTGCAACCCAAGGTAACTATTGACGATTTTGAGGACTACGGAGAAATGGTTGAGGTCGCCAACAAAGCCTTTTACTTTGTTACTGGCACTCCTGATCCAGACGAAGTAGACCCGGATGAAGACAATGACGATAAGTAAAGAAGAAGCAAAGCGGCGGGCTAAAGAGAATTGGTCTTTGTGGCGGCTTTTACTGTCGGATATGGGCATTACCTATAATGACCTGGACAACATGGATCAGGATGACGTCGCCGAAGCCAACGCTGCCTTAGATATTCATATTGAACAACAGAATAAGCAAAGTAAGAAATAATAGGCGTCCTCCGGGGCGCCTACTTCTGTTGCTAGAAAGGAGGGCATATGGCAGGCGGAATAATCGGATCATTAATGTACTCCGTGGGGTTCAAGTTTAACAGCAAGGGTTTGAATGATGCAGATAAGAAAGTCGGAAAGCTCACGAAAACGGTTGTTGGACTTGGAGCTGCGGCTGGCGTTGCAATGGTCGGTATTGCGGCAGCTGGTTTAAAAGCAGGCTCTAATTTTGAAACAGCAATGAAGCAAGTCCAGGGAGCTACTGGGAAAACAGCTGAACAGATGGAAGATACTCGGGATATTGCCAAGGATCTTTATTCCAAAAACTTCGGTGAGGATTGGAACGATTTAGGGGCTGCCATTGCTAATGTACAGCAGGTTACCGGGCAGACCGGGGTTGAGTTGGAGAATACTACACGAAACGCTATTCTAATGCGGGATCAGTTCGGGTTTGAAATACCGGAATCCATTAAATCTGTGGATACCATGATGAAACAGTTTGGCATAACCTCTGAGGAATCTTATAACCTGCTTGCTCAAGGTGCGCAGCGGGGGCTTGATAAATCAGGTGAGCTGGTGGATTCTGCGAATGAGTATGCCAACCAATTTAAATCGTTAGGCTTTACCGCTGACGAAATGTTTGATGTCTTCGCCGCTGGATCTGCGGAAGGTGTTTTTCAAGTTGATAAGGTGGGGGATGCGGTCAAAGAGTTTAACATCCGTTCCAAGGATGGCAGTAAAACATCTTCTGATGCATTTACAGCTTTGGGACTTAATGCAGAAGCCATGATGCAAGTCTTTGCTAAGGGTGGTCCAGACTCGAAGCAGGCATTCAGTGATATCGTATCCATGATATCAGATATCGAGGACCCCGTAGCCAGGAATAATATAGGCGTTGCGCTCATGGGTTCACAGTTTGAAGACCTTGAGGTTAATGTCATATCGGCAATGGGGGCTGCAACGCGGTCGTTTGATAAGACGAAAAAGACCATGGATGATTTGAACCGAATCAAGTTTGAAAAGCCTGGAGAAGCGATGAAAATGTTTGGTCGTCAGATCGAGGTCGGCATACTGATTCCTGTTGGACAAAAGTTGTTACCGTATTTAAACCGATTCGGTCAATGGCTGTCTGACCATAAGCCGCAGATCGAGGCGGTGGGCAATGCAATTGGTGACGGTCTTGGTGCAGCAATCAATATGGTAAGCGGCTGGATTCAGGCGGCAATGCCTTATCTACAACAATTTGGAACACAAGCATTGCAGGTGTTTGGGTACCTGATTGATAAGGGGAAAGAATTGTGGACCTCTATCCAGCCGGTGGCCGTGATGATTGGGGAGACCTTGTTAAATGCCGCAATTCAATTATGGCCACATATCCAGCAAATCGGTTCATCAATTGCTGATGCAGCTAAAGCATTCTACGATTGGGAAGGATTTGCACCGGTGGTGAGCGGAATTGTCGCGGCACTGGTCACATATAAGGCAGTCGTGGGCACGATAACAGTCGCAACCAAGATTGCGGCAGCAGCGACCAAAGCATGGACTGCAATTCAGAAGGCTTTTAGTATAGTCATGGCTGCCAATCCTATTGGCATAATTATCGCCGCCCTAGTGGGTTTAGGCGTGGCGCTGGTAGTCGCTTATAAAAAATCAGATAAGTTCCGGGCGTTTATTGACGGGATGTGGTCTGGAATCAAGACGGCTACCATGGCGGTACTGAATTTTTTCAAAATTACGGTTCCCCAGACCTTCATGACAGCTTTTAATGCAGTGACTGGATTTTTGAAGACTTGGGGAGTAACGATCCTGGTTGTGATTGGAGGCCCCATTGCATGGATCGTTGCCTTGGTCGTTAAATACTGGGATGAAATTAAGGCAGTGACATTTGCAGTGTTCAGCGCAATTGGTAGCTGGTTATCATCCATATGGAGCAGTATCAGTAGTACTGTTTCTGGAGCTGCAAACGCCGTTTGGAATGCGATCACCGGTGCTTGGAATAGTGTTTTATCTACTACGTCAAACCTGATGACACAGGTATGGAATAAGATAACAAGCATTTGGGATTCAATTGTAAATGGAATTAAGACAGCAGGGACAAATGTTTGGAATGCCGTGACCACGATATGGGGGAAGGTAACTAGTTTTTTCGATGGAATTAACCTTATGGACACAGGCAAAAAAATTATTCAGGGTTTGATCGACGGAATTAGTAATATGGCGGACACTCTTATGATCAAGGTCAAAGGGATTGCAGATAACATCAAAGGATTTTTTGGGTTTAAAACTTCTGCGAGTGTGTCCGTTTCCACCGAAACTAATGGTTCCGTGGCGGTTGATGGTAGTCATGCAAACGGGCTTGCAAACGTACCGTTTGACGGATATATTGGCGAACTACACAAGGGCGAACGCGTTCTAACCGCCGAAGAAAACAAAGACTACAACAGGGAATACACGCCGGATTCGGCTCCTGCCCGGACAAGCAATAATCAAAAGGGCAGCATCCCAGCACCAATAATCAACATTACGGTGCAAGGTAATGCGGATACAAATACGGTTCAGGAGATCGGAAGCGTTGTAGATCAAAAACTGCAAGACTTTTTAGAAGCAGCAGCCCGGATCATGGGGGTGGAGATCGTTGGCGCTAATTGATGGTAAGTATATCACTGTAGAGTCTGAATCTCCGTCCTTTCCAGTGACTGTTACTGAGCAGCCAGTGGAAAAGGGGATTACCCTCATCGACCATGTGCAGCCCCAGGCTCGGATGTTGTCTTTATCTGGTGTGATCGTCGGACCCGAAGCAGCGAAGATCCGAGCCTATATCATTGGGGCTAAGGATAAGGGTCAGATTATCAACTATATTGGTCGTAACCAGTTCAAGGGCTTAATCACTGATTTCTCTACCGGGCATGAATATACCATTGCGGATGGCTTCACATTTTCCATGGAGCTGCGAGAGATAAGGATTGCAACGTCTTCGTATGTTGACACTCTCCCAGCACCTATAAAGACACAAGCTGCCAAAATCGTCAATTCTGGAACGAAACAGACCAAGGAGAAATCTAGTAGTAAAAATAAGAAAACAACAACTACAAAGACTAAAACTAAAACAACCACCACTAAGAAAAAAGAAAAAGAGAAAGAAAAGGTTCAAAAGGTTAAGTTTAAGGAAGGTAGTAAGTGGAGGGAATAATATGAAGATTATCGAGATCGAGAAGGAAAACATTCCATATCGGTTTGATATATCCATCGCTGATGAAATCTTTACTTTCGAAGTTCATTATAATTCGGATTATGATTTCTTCACAGTGGATCTTGAAGGTGGTGGCGAACAACTAGTATTTGGAGAAAAGCTTATCTATGGTTTACCACTTTTTTATGACGTTCAGGATAACCGATTCCCCAAGTTACTTATCGTACCCTGGGATGAATCGGGAAATAGCACAGCAGTATCTTGGGAGACGCTTGAGGCAAGCGTCTTTTTGTATGTTATGGATAAGGATGAGGATAATGGCGAGTAGAAATTTCGGGCGGGTTGCGGAGATTATGACTGCCAATATGAAATTCATGCTTGATAAATACACGATGGAAGGGTCTGTGCCTTTTGACAATGACGCGCTACCGAACGAGTCGGAGTTGCGGTTGTGGAATCTGGCACAGACCACTATCAATAACATCAAGCGTAACGCTGTAATCATGGTTAATGCAGGCTACAGTGGAGATATTGGACTTATCCTACATGGTCGTATTTCATCGGTCAGAACCAAGTGGGAGGGCGTGGACAAGATCACTACCATTAATGTCCTAGACAGCGAAGACCTGAGCAAACGCGAGGTTACAGAGATTGCCTTTGCTAAAGGCACCCTTGCCAGTGCGATCATTAAGCAAATGGCAGGATACATTGGCTTGCCGGTGGCACAAATGACACTTAATCAAGATTACAGATATCAAGATGGGTATACGGCAAAAGGAAAGGTAACGGATATCATTACAGAGGTTTGTAAAGATTGTGGAACTTCATGTTTTATTAATCAGAGTAAGTTATATGTTCGAAATCTCCGCAGCGGTGCTGACGGAGTCTTTGCCTTGTCACCAGATACCGGTTTGATCGGCAGCCCGGAGTATTTTGAAGACAACGGCATCCAGGGCTTTAAGATACAGGCTCAACTACAGCGCCGTTTAACCACAGTATCGGTCATTAACTTAACCTGTCGTGAGTGGTCAGGCAAGTTACATGTCCGCAGCGGTAGTCATAGGTTTTCGAATACCGGCGACTTTATCACAGAAGTGGAGGCGATTATGTGAATAAGACAGACCCAGCTGGAGCGCTGGCCCGTATGCTGGGCGGGCATGGAGCAAAGCAAGCTGACAATATCAACGTGGCTTTGCCGTGCAAGGTAATAACCTTTGACCCTGTGACGCTTACAGCCTCCGTGCAGCCTTTGCTCAAACTGTCCGCCGCTGCTCCTGCTCAAATCATGTCCGTACCCGTTAGCGGGCAGAAATTTAAATTTGAATTGGATATCGGTAACGGTCTCCGGGAGTTTGAAACGATCATGCGCCCAGCACTGGAACCGGGAGACACTGTCTTTGTCGTTTGCGCAGATGCTGAGATTAGAAAAACACTAACTGGTCGCGTGGCTGCGCCAGACTCTGTCAGGCGGCATAGTCGTATGGATGCCGTAATTGTGGGGGTGATGCCGTGTTCACTTTAAAGATTGACGATACCGGTGATATTGAGCTGAAATCTGGACACCTACAAATGGTTTCGGGTCAGGATGAAATCGCTCAATCCTGCCGGATTATCCTGGGCATAAACAAGGGCGAATGGTTTCTTAACCCAGAACTAGGCATTGATCATTCTAAATTTCTAGGCAAAGGTGTATCTGAGGATGAAATGCGAGATGAAATCATGTCAGGGCTTCTGCAAGAACCTCGGGTGCAAACAGTGGAATCCATTGATATAGAGATCGACCGTGCCAATCGGAGTCTAGTGATTTCATTTGTTGCGATTTCGAAAGAGGGTCAAGTCATAACGGCTGAGGGGGTGGAGATCGGTGGATGAACAAGGATTTAAGCGTCTACGCTTTGTAGACTTTTTGGACGAAATGACTGATAAAGCAAAATCAGCGTTTGGCGACGAGGTGGACACCTCAGAAAATTCACCACTTGGAATGATCCTGCGCTTGTTCGCTTGGCATCTAGGCAAGGAAGATGAAAGATTAGAGGATGTCTACAACTCAGCTTCTCTCAACGCATCCACGGGGGCAAACCTTTATAAACTTGGGGGTAATGATGGGTTGTCTATTTATAGTGAAGAATTTGCAAGTGGGCAGTTAACGGTAATGGGTACACCGGGTTATGTGTTGCAGGCTGGATTTTTGGGTGCTACAGATTCCGGGGTGCGTTTTGAGACCATGGAGGATCTCACGCTCTCTGCAACTGGAAACGGGATAGTTGAAATTATGGCGATGGAAATGGGGAGTGCAGGTAATGTAGAAGCTCACAAAATAACCGTTATTATCAATCCTAATCCAGATGTGTTCAGCATTACCAATGTCACACCTACCAAGGATGGGCGGGACCGCGAGACTGATTTAGCTTTTCGGGAACGCATTTTGCAACGGAAGCAAAATCCTGGTACGAGTGGCAATAAAGCGGACTATCTTCGCTGGAGCCGGGAAGTTCCAGGTGTGGGGGCGGCAAGAGTGTTTCCGCTGTGGGCAGGTCCTAAAACAGTAAAGGTTGTCATCGCAGATGCTGAAAAATTGCCCGCCTCTGCTAACTTGGTTGCCGAGGTTCAGGCATATATTGACCCGGACCCTGGGCTAGGAGAGGGGCAAGCGCCTATTGGTGCTGTGGTAACAGTTTCCGCCGCCGTTGCTAAAACGATTAACATTGCTGCTAAGGTTGCTCTAGTTTCCGGTTATGCACTACAGGATGTCATTGAAGCGTTTCGCCTTAAGGTTGAGGACTGGCGAAAGAAAGCTGCGTTTGAAGTTTCCTATATCAGTCAGGCAGTGCTTGGTGCGCTGCTACTTGGAACGGATGGGGTGCTTGATTATTCATCTCTGACTTTGAACGGCAGCGGAGCAAATATTGCACTGACTGATGAAGAAGTGCCACTTCTTGGTACTGTAAATCTGGGGGTGTGATATGTCCTATCCAAACGACATTGATGTTTTTAACGAGAAGCTGAATAAGAATCAAACCGGGAAGAGTTACGTGATCGA
This sequence comes from Paenibacillus sp. FSL H3-0310, assembly GCF_038002785.1. Lineage (NCBI taxonomy): Bacteria > Bacillati > Bacillota > Bacilli > Caryophanales > Paenibacillaceae > Paenibacillus > Paenibacillus sp. FSL H3-0310. Next base: position 4,130,238 of record NZ_JBBODC010000001.1, on the reverse strand, counting down.
GGAACGTCTGTCGATTGTAGGCGGTGTCTACGATGGTCCACTACGGCACGATAATATCAATAACCAAACGATCCGGGTATTTGCCGGTTCCCGGTTTACAGGAGAAGAAATAAAAAACTATAGTATATCATTCCCTGATGCTACGCCATGGCGCCGGTTAATCAAGATTTTCACCTCTTTGTCTGAAGTTTACGTAACTTACGAAACACCAGGTGACACGGTAGAGGCTGATGATATTAATGCGCTACAAAGTGCAGTAACAGCCACACAAACAGAGGTAGAGCGGTATAAATCGAGTGGACTTATAGACGGCGGTTCATTTACGAGAGGGGTATAAGATGGCACAGACGATACAAATAAAACGTGGTACCAAAGCTCAACTTAGCACTTACGGTGCATTACTCATTGGCGAAATGGGCTTTTGTACAGACACAAAAGAAATATATATCGGAGACGGTACAACGAACTCAATGGTTGGTAGAGCTTTATCAGGTGCAGAGGCTTCGCGTCCGGTGGCCGCATCGGTCGGACGTCTGTTTTATGTCACGAGCGGAGCCAATAGCGGATATCTTTACTTTGATGATGGGACCACTTGGAGGCGTGTGAATGCTCAAGCACTCAGTGATTTAACGGGGTCGCTTGATAATATAGCGGATGGTGCTACTTATGCAAAGGTATTAAAGGCTGATGTCAGTGCGGGTCATATCAATAAGGTGTCAGATGGCACGAATACTAAAACTGCTGCTGAAATCAAAAATCATATTGATGATGCAATTAAACACCGAGTCATTAATGATAGTGGGATTGCTATTACGGACTTATGGTCTGCCCAAAAAATCAAGAATGAGATTGAGTTAGCCAAGCATAATATCGAGCCGCAGGCGTCAGTTAAAGATCAGCATTTGACCACCCCGCCGGCAAGTCCCGTAGAAGCCGACCGTTATATTATTCCAGCATCAGCGACAGGGGCATGGGCAGGTAAGACAAACCAGATAGCAGAGTATCAGTCTGGAGCCTGGGCTTACTATACGCCTGCTGTCGGTTGGACTGCTTACGTTGACAATGAACAAAAAATCTATAGTTGGAACGGTACGGCTTGGGTTCGGACAGGTGGCGCCTTACAGACAATTACAGCGGGTAACGGTCTAACCGGTGGAGGGCAGTCTGACAGTGTTACATTGACGGTTGGAGCCGGGAACGGGGTTGTTGTGGATTCTACAACCGTTGCAGCCAAGGCAGGCAAAGGTATTGTTGTGAATGCGACAGGGATCGAGGCTAATATTGATAGTTCCAGCATTGTCTACGATACAGCTAATGGTAATAAACTTACGGTGGCTACGATTGATGGCGGTACGTTCTAGGAGGTGAGGCAATGGCTAGAAAAGTAATGATTCAGATCCGACGAGGTCTAGAAAGTGCTATCGGCACACTAGCTGTCGGCGAGCTTGGCTATTGTACTGATACAAGCAAGTTATATATTGGTGGGACTACCGGTAATGTCTTACTGGTGGCTGCTCAAAGCTCAGGGGATATGCTTAAAAGTATCTATGATACAAACAATGACGGTAAAGTGGACTATGCTGCCAATGCTGATGCTGTTCCGTGGTCTGGCGTTTCAGGCAAACCAGCAACATATCCACCATCATCCCATACACACAGCGAATATATGCCTAAAGGTCCGATTTCATGGAACCAGATTAAGGGGGTATAGTGTATGGCCTATGGAGAATCTCAATATGGCACATTACTATTTTCAGACCAGTCGGAAGATGAAGATTCTTCGGTCGTTCCGATTCCTGATATAAGTAAATCCTTACCTGATATTTATCATAAATCTCAGAACGGAAATCTCAAAAAGCTACTGGATATCCTGGCAGAACAAATTGCAATTCTCAATAATCGAACGGAGGACATAAGGGCGCAAAACATTGTGGATATGTCCACATGGAGTCTGAGCCGTTGGGAGCAAGAGCTAGGTTTATCCGTTGACACCTCTAAATCATTCGATACCAGAAGGGAAATGATTAAGGCAAAGTTGCGAGGAATAGGGACAACCACTCCCCAAATGATCCAACGGACAGCCTCCGCATTTTCTGGCGGTGATGTATCAGTAGAAGAAGTTCCAAATGAGTATAAATTTATCGTTCGCTTTATCGGTGTTTTGGGCATACCGCCTAACATGACTGGTCTGATTCAGATTCTAGAAGAGATCAAACCTGCTCATTTGGCTTATGAATTTGCCTACACCTATACGTTTTGGGAGTCGGTTAAATCTCTGCTATGGTCCTCAGCTGCAAACAAAACATGGAATGAATTAAGAACCTACGGATAGGAGAGAGAAAATGAAAAATACAGGAAATTTAGGTCTGAAAAAGCCAGAAGGCACAGATTTGGTTGATATTGACGATCTCAACTATAATGCTGACATAATAGATACTGCTATTAATAACAAGGTTGATAAGGTCACAGGTAAACAGTTATCTACCAATGATTACACAGCAGCCGAGAAAACAAAGCTGGCGGGTATCGCAACAGGAGCAACGAACTATACTCACCCGGCAACTCACCCACCATCTATAATCGCGCAAGATGCAAGTAATCGATTTGTAACTGATGCTGAAAAGACAACATGGAATGGAAAAGCACCGAATACTCTTGTTTCAGCAGCACCGCAAAGTGACGGGTTGATGCGGGCAACTGACAAAATAAAGCTCGACGGAATCGCCACAGGAGCAAATAACTATGTTCATCCAGCAAATCATCCAGCAACTATGATTACTGAGGATGCTACTCATAGATTTGCGACTGACACAGAAAAATCTAACTGGAACAGTAAACCCAATTTAGCTACTACACCGCAACAAACAACAGCAGACATAACTTACTATGTCCGTACAGACGGGAATGACAGTAATACTGGGCTGGCGAATACTGCGGGTGGGGCCTTCAAGACAATCGGGAAAGCTATTAGCGTAATCCCACAGATGTTGAATCACGCAGCTGTCATAAATATTGCAAACGGAACTTATGCAGAAACCGTTTCTATTTATGGATTCAGCGGGAAGGGATCAATTACATTTAATCCGAGCACATCTGCCATTAACGATTCTTTGATGATTAACAATATGATTGTTACAAGATGTTCCATTCCCATTGTTGTTAATGGTATCAAGGCTATATCAACTTCGACCGATGCGTTTTCGGTTTGGGAGAGTATTAACGTGCAATTCCTCTATTGTAAGTCAGATTCGACAGCTCTGAATAGAGTGGGAATATTGGGGAATTGCTCAAAAGTATATATATATGAGTGCATTTTATCTAATAAAAATTACGGAATATATGGAGGATTAAACGCCGATGTATTCAGTTTTAGTAACTCAGGAACGGGAAACACTGTTGCTACTTATGCCGCTGAAGGCGGTCGAGTTTCTAGGATCGGCAGAGCTCCTGCCGGAACATTATCTACAGAGGTTGGAAACAGTGGTTTAATCGTTTCTACTGGAGTTATTAACCCATGGGGAGATAATACAATGTATTCTCGTAGTGTTATGAGGGCCTCTATGGGTAGTGCAGCAACTATTGCACCGAATGCTTTCTCAAAGTTGGCGTTTAATGTAATGCATCAAGATTTTTCAAATGAATTTAATACAACTTTAAATAGATTCACAGCGAAAAAAACCGGTTGGTATTTGGTTTCTGGCTCTGTTAGTCTTGGTCCAATCGCTCCGGGGAATGCTATAAGTCTGAGTGTTTTTGTTAATGGGAACAGGGAAATGGATATCGGATCATTTTCTCCTAGTGGTGTTGCCGGTCCAGGTACAGCAACTCAGGGCGCGACCTGCTTATACTTACCTGCCGGCGCCTTTGTAGAACTGTTCTGTTACCCCAGCGTAACAGTAACAACTTATGCTGGCTCAGCACATACCCACTTCACAGTTACACAGATAGCATAAGGAGGCGACATAATGAATATTGCAGATGCTATTATTTTCATTTATCCAGAGGCGATACCTTTACGAGATTTTGTTATTCAAAACAACGGACCTGAGCCTGTATTACGTCCGGGGGCAGAAGTAAAAGGGCGTGTTCTATATGAGATCAAGCAGCCAGAAAAAGAAGAGCAGACTGTTGAGGGAGTGCACTACCGTTACGGTATAGACTACAATCTGCTTACCGAGGGCGAGGATTACGACCTGCTTGAGAGAGGCCCACATATTGCAATGTGGAATCTGAACGCGCCACAACCGACTGAAGCCGAACTTCAAGCAGCTTGGACAGCCTACCAGGAAGCCGAAGCTAATAAACCGCCCGAATTGACGGAAACTGAGCAACTACGCGCTGATAACGCAGCTTTATTACTGGAGCTAGTGCAGACGCAGGCTAGGCAAGATCAAGCTGAACAAGATCAGGCAGCCTTACTGCTGAGCCTCGTGGAAGGAGGTGTGCTATAAATGAACTGGTACGCACTGGTTAAGCGATACTTTGACGCAGGGTTGTATACGGGAGAGCAGTTACAGGTATTTGTTACCGCCAAAAAGATAACAGCTAAACAAGCAGAAGAGATTACAGCCAACGCCGAATAGTAGGCGTTTTTATTTTGCCCTCGGATCTCCGAGGGCTTTCATTTTGGGGAGATAGATGGGGGGAGGGGCAATCGTGACAGAAATGGATGTACTTAAATATTTTTTAACGCAAGGTCCATTCGCGGTGTTATTCGTTTGGCTGCTGATCTACGTAATGCGCGCGAATAAAGAGAGGGAAGGACGATTGCAGGATTTACTTGGTAAGTTTTCTGAAAAATACGATGTAATCATCGTGGAGCTGCGTGAAATGAAAGAGCGATTTCCACACAGAAATTAATAATATTGAGAGGATGAATTGATATGGAATGGAATGTAGTTGCGAATTTTATTAAACCGGAATTATTACTTATTGTTGCTGTATGTTGGGTGATTGGCTTTTGCTTAAAACAAACTCCGAGAGTACCAGATTGGACAATCATTTATCTGGTCACATTGGCCGCGATCATCATTGTATGTCTTACTCTTGGCTTTAATGTAGATAGTTTTGTACAAGGCATCTTGTGCGGAGCTGTGGCTGTATATGGTAATCAGTTGCTTAAGCAGGCAAAAAAGGGGGTTGATGAGTAATGCAAATCTTTCAGAAGGGAAATAAGCACACAAATTGTAGCGGTCGAGGTGGTCATATACCGTTTGCTATTGTAAATCATATAAGTGGCGGTACGATGAGTTCTATGGATAGTTGGTTTCAATCTTCTGGTAATTTAGTTAGTAGCGCTCATTTTGGCGTTTCTAAATTGGGGGAGATCCACCAATACGTTGATATAACAAAAATGGCTTGGTGTAACGGAATCACAGTCGATTCAATTCCCAAAGCCAAGGCGGCAATCGTCAAGGAACAAGCACCAACGAATCCTAATAAGTACACTATCAGTATCGAGCATGAGGGTATGGATGGTAGTTTGACAGAGGCGCAGTTTGCTGCCTCCGTATGGCTACATAAATTTATTAGTGATGAAGTAAAAAGGCTCTACGGTAAAGCTATCATCTTGGACGAGAAACATGTGATAGGTCATTTTCAAATTGATCCGGTGCGAAAGCCTTATTGTCCCGGTGCGAAATTTCCATGGAGTCGGTTGTATACTGCTCTAAAAACTAAGGAGGCGGAAGATGTGAGGGTGGATAAGGCTAGCACTGTAGTAAATGGGGAAAAACTGAATGAAGGTTGTTTTCTGATCGAGGGGCGTACTTACGTACCGTTGGCAGCCATCGGCAAAGCGTTGGGTGCAGTAGTATCTTTTGATAATGAAACTAAAACAGCTACTATCACTACCAAAAAGTAAATATCTAACGATTAGAGATACGAAAAAGCCTCACTAACCTATATAAGGTCAGTGGGGCTTTTTTTATTATAAGGATTAACGGCGTCCACTGGCTTTAATTAGTGCTGCAATCGAGAGGACCAATGCAGCAACAATTACTATCCAGGTAATCATGTTCAGCATATACCTTCCTCCTTTAAAGGGACCGTAGCCCTTCGTTACTTAAAAAATATCATCGACACTGATGGTGACTGTTCAAGATCAAGAAGTTCTTCCTCAGTCACCCAAATTTCATTTGATCCACCAAAACTCCAGAGAACTATAGCTAATCTTGCCATTTCCTTTTTTCCTCCTGTATATGCCCGCCGACTAATTGTATCGTTCAAACCGTTTATGTTATGATTGGGTGGAGAGCAAGGGGTGCAACCCTCACTCTCCGGGAACCTATTTACGTTTGCGTGGTCCGCGGCGTTTTTTGGTTCCTTTCTTTTTGTCCTTTAGCAGCAGCGTTGCGGTAATGAGTTGAATGATTGCTGTAAGGAGCGTAACCCAATCTTTCATGTGCCTTGTTCACCTCCTTTCTTATCTTAATTATATACTGGTACCAGTATATTGTCAACATATTTCTATACTGGTAACAGTATATTTTTTGTGGTATCCTATAGCAAAGGGGTGATAACCTATGGAACAGCAAGGTAAGGCATCAACACGCGCAAAGGATAAGTACAACGCCGCAAATTATGATCAAGTGAAACTTTGGGTTAAGAAAGGTGACAGGGAAAAGATTGACGCTGTCGCTAAACAACTTGATAAGAGTCGCAACGCCTTCATTTTGGAAGCGATAGAAGAAAAGATATCAAGAGAATGTACAGAGCCGCCACAGGAGTAGTCCTGAACGGCTCTTTTTTGTCATAAAAAACCATTGATTAAAAAACCAATAAGCACATACAATACAAACAAGTGTTCTTATTTTGGGGGCGTTAATTATGTTAAGCGATACACCGCGTAAGCTTTTATTGATCATTACTCATTACTCACGACATTTTGGTCGTCTCCCTTCATTGCCTGAGTTAGAACGATTGAGTGGACGAATGCCAGTTGATATCCGAAATGGGTTGAAAGAGTTGACGGAGGAAAACTACATCGAATGGAATCCAAATACGCCACCTGAAATGGCCTGCATTATCTCTGGTTGGGAAAGAGATAATCCATCACACCGAGATCCAGAAGAGGCACAAAAGGTTAAAAATGTAGCTAGCAGCACTGACTATTGGCTGTATTATTAGGGGGATATGTATGCAGAGAAAAAAACTAGAAGGTAATGGTCTGTGGGAAAGTAGTCGAATGATTATGCCAGAACACAAAATCAGGATACTTGACGATGCCCTAAACGAAGAGACTCGTAAAAAGCCCGAATTAGACCCTCAAGCCTTAACTGAAATCTCAGAGGTATTAGCGCAATCGTTAGAGGATTGTAGTCCGATCACACTTAAATTGTTCGGGGAATATGAAGACAGATCCATCCATGGAATAGTTATGAGGGTTGACCGTCTGCTGGGTCAGATTAAGTTTCGTCATGATGATGATTGGGAATGGATTAAAATAGAGGATGTTGTAGGTGCTAATACATAGTAAATTCCCAAGCGCTTACGAATTTAAAAACCCCGCCTTTTGATTGGCGGGGTTTAGCTATGTAAAGATGATAAGAATCACAATCAATAGAGCAAAGGCAATACCTATAAACTTAAATATAGTAAGATTCTTTTTTCGATTTTCAATTTGTTTTGGTGTCATTTCATCCACATTTAGTGTCGGGTTACTACGACTAGAATGTGACGATTTCCCTCCACCAATTTTTTTAGAGTATGAAAGCCCGGTTCCAGGAAGGGATACTGTAGCCCTTTTCCCACTAGGACCGGCACTAACTCGCGCACCTTTTACACCGGCGCTAATTCCAACGCCCTTTTTACCTAGGTTCAACTTTACACCGCCACCAAGATTTATAGACTTTCTAAATCTGAACGATCCCATATTAATCACTCCAACAAGGAAATTTATTCCTATTGTATAATACATTAAGGAATGATGATATATAAGTTATCATTGTTAGTGTTTGCACTCGAAATGTGGGTTGGTTTATTTTTAACGTAGCACATGAAAGAAATAACTAAAAAATCACAATATTAATGAAAGTACGCGAAACTAAACGGCAGTTTATTAATAGTTAAGATAATAAAGAACCGTATATAGTGTATTAATGAAAGGTTGCGCAGGTAAGCGAAAGTATATAATATATAGGTACAGTATAGTACAGATCGGAGCATGGGGGTGTAACAGTTGGAAGGTCAAGGCGATGCGATTACTAAACACGAGCAACTGCTGCAGCATATTGAAGGTCTTAAGGTAGGCACCAAAATATCTGTTCGCAAGCTCGCCAAAGAAATGCTAGTCAGCGAAGGGACTGCTTACCGTGCAGTGAAGGAAGCTGAGAATCTCGGGATAGTCATCACGAAGGAACGGATTGGTACAGTTCGTGTAGAAAAGAAACCTCGGAACATTTCAGAACAGCTGACGTTTGGCGATGTAGTTGATATTGTTGAAGGGCATGTGCTCGGCGGAGCAAGTGGACTAAATAAACATCTGCATAAATACGTGATCGGGGCGATGAAGGTCGATGCGATGATCCGTTATATAGATGCTGACAGTCTGTTGATTGTAGGTAACCGTGATGATGTTCACTCTCTAGCGCTGGAGCAGGGTGCGGGGGTTCTGGTGACAGGGGGCTTTGGGACGAGCCGTGAAGTGAAGGCCTTGGCAGACGAGCTGGATCTTCCCATTATTTCTTCGAGACATGACACGTTTACCGTCGCTTCAATGATTAACCGTGCTATTTTTGATAGATTGATTAAGAAAAAAATTATGCTGGTAGAGGATATTATCGACAGCAAACCGCGCCTGAATACGTTAAAAATCTCTAGTACCGTCGGCGAGCTACGACAGGTTTCTGAGGAAACTGGAGAGCAGCGCTTTCCCGTTACGGATGAATGGAACCGAGTCATCGGCATTATCGGTCGCCGCGATGTAGAGGAATTGACGGAAGGCCAGATCATTGAAAAAGCGATGATCCGCAGTCCGGTTACGGCTGCACTGCAAACCTCACTAGCCTCCGCGGCCCAGATCATGATGTGGGAAGGCGTGGATTTTCTGCCCATAGTGGACCGTAACCGTAAACTGGTAGGCTCCCTAACCCGTAAAGAAGTGCTGCAAAGCTTACGCGATGTCCGGAATCAACCTCAGCTGGGAGAGACTTTTGATCATCTCATTTGGAATGGTTTTGCGGATGAGCGGGACGAAGAGGGACGATTGTTCTTCCATGGCTTTATTACGCCGCAGATGGCCACGGATCTTGGGACGATTTCTGAAGGAATATTGTCTACGCTTATGACGCTCTCGGCATTTAAAGCAGCTAAGGACATCACAGGAAATGATTATGTACTAGATAATATGTCCACTTATTTTATCCGACCGGTACAGATCGAACATGCGATCATTGTAATGCCGAGACTGCTCGAAATCAGCCGCCGTACCTGTAAGCTTGAAATTGAGATCAGCCACTCGGATACTCTGGTAGCCAAAGCTGTTCTGATGCTGCAATCCATTGATCATGGCTAAAAATGGTTTGCTAGCTGGATAGCATACGGTAAATAGGATCGTATACATGCTAAATAGACTGCCCTCATCATTGAAAGAGAGGGGAGTCTATTTTATTCTTTCTATTCCGTCAGAACAGCAGCTAAGCTTTCGACTAGTGTTGTTCCTGGCTACGGCTGCGACTACGGCTGTAAAAACTATAGCTGCGTAGCCCCGAGAAGATGTTGAACGCACCAATCAGCAGAAAGGCAGCTTCAACAATGATATTAACGGTAGAGCCGCGAAACAAAAACATGGATATCAAGGACAGCGTTACGAGCATAGCACCGAGCATCACATTCATGACGGAGCGTTTCAGCCCTTTATCTTGGGGATTTAAGGCACGGCGGGAGGATATGCTGAACACAGCGGCACCGATTACAAAGATCACCAGCAGGATAAACAATAAATACTTGATAAATAAAACCATGGACAGCCAGCTCCTTTATCGTGTCTTGCAGTAGCCAAGAAGTAATTTCCACGTCTGTCCATTATTGTATCACACGATGGCTGTCAGCTGCGCTTAAAAGGACTGATTTCTACCCAGATTTGCAGGACGCCTTCCATGACGAGCATGGTTCGGATTTTGACAGAGTATTCCTTGTCACGCACAATGTATAGCTTGCCATCCAACAGCAGTCTAACCAGTTTGCTGTCTGTATCAATATCGAACATGCTGCGGCCGCGCATCGGTTCCAGATCTGAGCCCATTTGGCTTATGATTAATTTTACAGTTACGGGGTCAAGTGGGGTATCTTCTTTGGATTTGCTTTCCTCCGATCGAATTTTGATTTCTCTGATCACGGTTGAGGTATTATTGTATTTTTTGAGTGTCTGAATATCTTTTTGATATTGCTCGATCTGTACACGCAGATCTTGATTATGCAGCCATAATACGTTATATCCTACATGGTAAATAGCATTGTATATGACAGCTCCTACGACGATCCCTAGCATGAATATAGCGGAGATCTGGGTGAATCTGCGAAAACGACTGAATGGTGGAACTCTCACTGGCGTTACCCCCTGCCGCACACCCATTTTACTAGCTCACTGCCCATATGGGCTCCTAGAAAAGCGAAGGCAAGATACATGATTTGTTTGATGGCGGGGGAGAGGTTGCCTCCAATCATGTTGCTTTCAATGACCCGTAAGGGGTCCATAGTACCTCCTACAGCGGCTGCTAGTGCCCATATTTTAATCCGATCTGCCACATCCAGCATCGTTTGCGTCGGCGGTTGCAGGGATACAACGGCGCCGATTCCGCCGAGCATAGCTCCGCCAAGCACGATGCCGAAGGCGATAAAGAAGTCGAGGATAGCTTTGCTCATAAAAATGCTCATACAGGCCCCTTCCCGGACGAGGCATTTACAAGCTTTGCCTGTCCTTATGCTCTTAATCCATTCTATGGGCGGGTCCCCCTTTAATATGATAAAATAGTTTCATCTTATGTTTGATTTTTGCAGTAGAGAGGAAGTGGGGTTATGAGCCCTTTCGTGCATTTGCATGTGCACAGCGAATACAGTTTACTGGACGGGGCGGCGCGCATTACCGATCTCGTGCGCCGGGCCGGCGAATACGGCATGAAGTCGCTGGCGCTTACGGATCATGGAGTGATGTACGGGGCCATCCCCTTTTATAAAGCGTGTAAAGAGAATGGAATCAAGCCGATTATTGGCTGTGAAGCTTATTTAACCGCGGGTTCACGCCGTGAGCGGGGCAGTCGAAAAGATCAACCGATCTACCACTTGATTCTGCTCGTCAAGAATGAAACCGGCTACAAGAACCTGATGAAGCTGATCTCTATCGGCCATCTGGAAGGCCATCATTATAAACCACGAATTGATATGGAAGTGCTGGCAGCTCATTCAGAGGGGATTATCTGCCTAAGTGCTTGTCTGGGCGGAGAAGTGCCGCAGCATCTGATGCATGGACGTGATGAGGAGGCGCGCAAGGCTGCGCTGCGATATAAGGCGATTTTTGGCGAAGATTTCTATCTGGAGCTGCAAGACCACGGGATCTCCGAGCAAAAGAGAGTCAATCCCAAGCTGATCGCCCTTGCCGAGGACTGTGAAATTCCACTTGTGGTGACGAATGATGTCCATTATTTAGCGAAGGAAGATGCTGAGGTTCAGGATGTGCTGATCTGCATCGGAACAGGCAAAACGGTGGATGATGAGGAACGTCTCAAGATCGGAACAGATCAGCTGTTTCTAAAAAGCAGCGAGCAAATGGCGGCATTGTTTCCGCATGTGCCGCAGGCTATCGCCAATACCTTATTGATCGCAGAAAAATGTAATTTGGAGCTGACCTTTGGCAATCATATTCTGCCTGCCTATTCTCCGCTCCCTGAAGGCATGGATTCCGCTGCTTATTTGCGTGAGCTGTGCTGGAAGGGGATGGAGGAACGATATATAGATACACCGCAATGGACTACACCTGAGCAAAGAGAGACGGCTGAGAAGCGTCTCACCTATGAGCTGGGCGTTATCGAGAGTATGGGCTTCAGCGATTATTTTCTAATTGTGTGGGATTTTATTGCTTATTGTCATCGTCAGGGAATTGCTACGGGACCCGGACGGGGATCTTCCGCGGGTAGTCTCACCGCATACTCTTTGCGAATCACCGATGTGGACCCATTGAAATATAACTTGCTCTTTGAACGTTTTCTAAATCCAGAACGGATCACCATGCCGGATATTGATATCGATTTTAGCGATGAACGGCGTGATGAGGTTATTGGTTATGTAGTGGAGAAATACGGCAAAGAACATGTGGCGCAAATTATTACTTTCGGAACTATGGCTGCACGGGCTGCCGTTCGTGATGTAGGCAGGGTGCTGAACTTGCCTTATAACGAGGTAGACAAAGCTGCCAAGCTTATACCTGGTCAACTAGGGATCAGCCTTGCCAGAGCGCTGGAGAGTACACCAGATCTTAAAGCACTGTATGATAGCAATCCAAAGATTAAAGGGTTGCTGGATATGGCTATGAAGGTGGAGGGCATGCCCCGCCATGCTTCGACACATGCTGCTGGGGTTGTTATCTCGAAAGGTCCGTTGACCGATGCAGTCCCACTTCAGGAAGGTAACGAAAGTACGGCGTTAACCCAATACTCTATGGAGCATTTGGAGAGTGTCGGGCTGTTGAAAATGGATTTTCTGGGTTTGCGCACGTTGTCGATTATCGAACGCTGCATGAATTCGATTAAAGAAATGAGCGGAAGTGTTCCGGATTTCCGTGTCATCCCAGATCATGATCCAGCTACGTATGAAATGCTTGGGGCTGGTGAGACAACAGGGGTCTTCCAGCTGGAGTCGGCGGGCGTTAGACGAGTACTTAAAGATCTGAAGCCTAACGGCTTTGAAGATATTGTATCGGTTCTAGCGCTGTATCGTCCCGGTCCGATGGAATTTATCCCGAAATATATAGCAGGCAAACACGGTGAGATTGAAGTAGAGTATCCACATTCTGATTTGAAGGCTATTTTAGCGGACACCTATGGGATCATTGTGTATCAGGAACAGATCATGCAGATTGCTTCTCTGATGGCGGGCTTCTCGTTAGGAGAAGCGGATCTGCTCCGTCGAGCGGTCTCAAAGAAAAAACGTGAGACGCTGGATAAGGAACGGAGCCATTTTGTTCAAGGCAGCTTGCAGCAGGGGTATAATGAAACGGATGCAAATGCTGTTTATGACATGATCGTGCGCTTTGCTGATTACGGCTTCCCGCGTGCTCATGCCGCGGCTTATGGAGTACTGGCTTTCCAGACAGCCTATCTCAAGGCACATTATCCGGTGCAGTTTATGGCGTCTATGTTGACCGCTGTAATGGGCACTCACCGCAAGGTAGCGGAGTATGTGCTGGACTGCCGCCGCACAGGCATCGGCGTGTTGCCGCCGGATGTGAACGAGAGCGGCGTATTGTTTACTCCGGTTCCTGGCGAAGGAACCGGAACCGGGCATATCCGCTTTGGACTCGCAGCCATTAAGAACGTCGGCACGCTGGCAGTGGAGAACATTATGGCGGTCCGCAAGGAGCGGCCGTTCGACAGTCTGCTAGATTTCTGTCGACGTGTGGACCTGCGGGTCTGTAATAAGCGGGTAGTGGAATCTTTGCTGCAGGCGGGAGCTTTTGACTGTCTGCCGGGTCATCGCGCCCAGCTGCTGGCTATGCTGGACGAGACGGTTGACGCTGCGCTGAAATGGCGCAAGGAGCGGGATGAACTGCAAATCCAGCTGTTCGACGATTTGGTGGAGACACCGAACTGGGAAATCCGCTATCCGGATATCCCTAAGTTCACCATTGGCCAGCAGCTGGAGATGGAACGTGAGCTGCTGGGGTTATATCTTTCGGGCCATCCGCTTGATGATAGCGCGGAACTGCTTGAGGAGCCCGGCATGCAGCGGCTGATGGATCTTGGTGAAGCCGCGGATGAGAGCCAGACGGTTACGGCCGGAATGGTAGTATCCGTTAAGGAAATTACGACGAAGCAAGGAAAATCGATGGCCTTCGTCGAATGGGAAGATCAGATCGAGCGCTGCGAGGTCGTGCTCTTCCCTGAGGTGTGGAAGCGAAGCCGCAGCTTGATTGCCAAGGGCGCGCTGCTGGCCTTGCGCGCTAAGGTTCAGCAGGAAGACGAAGGCTTCAAGCTGCTGGCCGAGGAAGTGGCGCTGCTGTCTGCGGAGGCTCTCCGCGGGCTGTTGCAGCGCCGCAGTGCCGCCGCGTCCCGCTCGTACAGCGCGGGACGCTCGGCCTCGGCAGGAGCGCCGCCACGCGGCGCAGCTCCTGCTTCCCGGACCAGCGGTGCCGCCACTGGTCCGGCTGCCAGGCCAGCAGGCGGCACAACGCCGCCTGCAACACCTGCACAGGCCGCGCCAGCAACAGCGGCGACCTCAGGCCAGCGTGTCTTTATCAAGATCACACCGGCCTCAGAGAATGCAGCGTTGCTGTCGCGCCTGAAAGAGCTGCTGCAGAATCATCCCGGTCCAGCTGCGACGCTTCTGTTCTATGAACAGGATCAGAAGCTCCTAGCTCTTAGCGATAATTATCGAATTAAGCCGTCCGAGGAACTTTTCGCGGCGATCGAGGTTATGCTGGGTGCAGGTACGGTAAGAATAAAATAAGAACAATTCTCCCCTTTTCCGCATACATTAGGAAACCACAGGGCACATCCCTGTACGGAAAGGGGAGTCGCAGCATGTCCTATCAAATGGCAGTAGATCTGTTGGAACGCAGAGGTGTATCACTTTCCTCCATTGCTGAAATCGTATATATTTTACAATCGGTTTATTATCCTGGTTTAACCAAGGATGAATGTCTGTCCAGCGTCAAGTCTGTTTTGGGCAAAAGAGAAGTGCAGTATACTTTAATGACAGGTGTTGCTCTTGATGAATTAGCCGAGAAAAAACTGCTTCCACAGCCGCTGCAGGCGGTAATGGAGGCTGATGAATCCCTCTACGGAGCGGACGAGACTCTGGCACTTGGTATTACAGGGGTATATGGGATGATCGGACTGACAGGTTTTGGGTATTTGGACAAAATAAAGCTTGGAATCATTGGTGAACTGAACGATGATAAAGGTAGGATTCATGTATTCTTGGATGACCTTGTTGCCGGCATTGCTGCCGCCGCTTCCGCCAGAATTGCTCATCGGCATGAAGGGGCAAAAGTATATCCTTTAGGCACGGACAAGGAATAATTGAGCCCCTTTATTTCGTTTGAACAAGTTCCTCAGTCTTGCTTCCTATGCCCTACTCCTGTTGCGGGAAAAAAGAAAACTGTGTTATCATAATTCCATTATACGGGATACGGCTGGGAATTAAGATTGGGGAGGCCTTGCAGGGCATGTGGACGGTAATATATATCGCGCCGACCGCCAGAGTGGCGGATATGATTAAGAGTAAGCTGACAGAAGAAGGTTTTTTGGTAGAATGCCGTCCAATCAATATGTCCAAGCAGCAGTTTGAGATATTGGTTCCTTCAGGTGAGCTGGAGGAAGTACAGGAAGTCCTTAATCTTATTCTGCATCCCTGAGTTTCTTACAAGACAAAAGTCATGACAGCGGCAAGCTGCATAACGCAAATAAACGGCTGAAGAGGTGCGGGTGTGTTCAAAGATTTATTTCAGAAGAAACGGAAGTACGCGACTATTCCTTCAGAACGTCTGGAGCGGAGCGGCGGGCCTGCGGAAGGCGAACGCCCCAAACGTGAAATCCCTGAAGGATTAATGAGCAAATGTAATAAATGCGGAACGATCCAGTATAGTAAGGAATTAGAGAAGAACCTAAAGGTATGTCCTAATTGTGGTCACCACTTGCGCCTAAATGCTGTGGAGCGCATTGCAATGACATTAGACCCTGAGGGCTTTATTGAGTTTGACAGTGAAATGTATTCTATCGACCCGCTGAAATTTCCGGGTTACGCTTCCAAAGTGGAGCAACAGCAGCTGAAATCTGGACAAACTGAAGCCGTAATTACGGGTCAGGGTTCCATTGGTGGCCATCCAGTCATCGTAGCTGTGATGAATTTTGAATTTTTCTCAGGCAGCATGGGCTCTGTAGTAGGGGAGAAGATCACCCGTGCGATAGAAGAGGCCACAGAGCAACAGCTTCCACTCCTTATTTTCTCTACTTCAGGTGGAGCGAGAATGCAGGAGAGTATTCTTAGTCTAATGCAAATGGCGAAGACCAGCGCTGCGCTGGCTCGTTTTAACGAGGTTGGAGGTCTTTACATCTCGATAATTACGGATCCTACTACCGGTGGAGTATCTGCGAGTTTTGCCAGCCTTGGTGATATAATTATTGCAGAGCCTGGAGCGGTATTTGGTTTCGCAGGACGTATAGTCATTGAGCAGACCATTCGCCAGAAGCTTCCGGATGATTTCCAGACCGCTGAATTTAATCTTCAGCATGGGTTGCTTGATATGGTCGTGCACCGCAAAGAAATGCGCGCTACATTGACTAAAATTTTGGAGCTGCATGACGTGAAAGGGGGATTTTAGGTTGGCAGGAGAGTTGCCTTTTGAAATGCCTCTGGTAGAAATGCGCAAGAAGATTGCTGAACTGAAGCAGTTTGGCGAAGAGAAGGGTATTGATTTTACGGACGAGGTAGCTAGGCTGGAAGAACGATACCGTGTGCTGGAGGAAGAGATATATTCTAATATTTCTCCTTCGCAAAAAATGCATTTGGCTAGACATCAAGGACGTCCGACTTCCCTTGATCTTATGGGGCAGATCTTCACTGATTTTATTGAACTCCACGGTGATCGGATGTTTGGGGATGATCTTGCTATTGTAGGCGGCATCGGTAAACTAAATGGGTTGCCGGTTACAGTTATTGGCCAGCAGCGCGGTAAAGACACCAAAGAGAATATTTTACGATTCTTCGGCAGTGCACACCCTGAGGGCTTCCGTAAAGCGCTGCGTCTGATGCAGCAAGCGGACAAGTTCAAACGTCCCATTATTACCTTCGTGGATACGAAAGGTGCATACCCAGGCAATACAGCCGAGGAAAGAGGTCAATCCGAAGCGATTGCCCGTAATTTACGCGAGATGTCTCAGTTTGGTGTTCCTGTAATCTGTGTGGTCATCGGTGAAGGCGGAAGCGGTGGCGCCCTGGCATTGGCGGTTGGGAATAGAGTGCTCATGCTGGAACATGCCATTTATTCGGCGATATCTCCTAACGGAGCGGCCTCTATTCTGTGGAAGGATGCTTCGAAGGCTGATCAAGCGGCAGAAGCCATGAAGATAACGGCTGCTGATCTGCTTGAGATGGAAGTTATAGAAGAGATCGTACCAGAGCCTAAAGGCGGCGCTCATCGGGATTACGAAGCAACAGCAGCGGCGATTAAGGATGCATTATGGCGGCATCTGCAGGAGCTAACCCAGATGAACTCAGTGGAATTGAAGGATGATCGATACCGTAAATTCCGTAAAATTGGTGAGTTTGCAGAGGCTCAGCAGGAACAAATTTTTATTGAAGAAGAAGTGAAGTCAGAAGTGTAAAAGTGCAAAATCATTTGCACTTTAAGACATATAGCTATACTTAGTGGGTCTTTTGGATATAGTGTAAAATATACAATTTATTGGAATTAAAATAATCTCGATCCACTAACGGGATTATTTTAATTTTTTTTATGTTTACAGAAAATTCGACTTAAAGTTACACCCAAAAGTGCCTACAACATTGATTTTGTGTCTGGTTTGCAGTAATATTCATAAGGGCGTACTTAAAGGCACATGTGACAAAGTTCCTATTTTATTAGTTAGCCTTGTAGTAGATTTTGTAGTTGGAAAAAGTGAGACAGAGAGAACGAAAAAACGGAGGAAAACCTAATGCGGAAAAGTAAAATTGTATGTACGATCGGACCTGCGAGTGAATCGTTGGAGAATATCAAAAAATTGATTTTGGCTGGTATGAATGTGGCCCGTCTGAATTTCTCCCACGGCGATTTCGAAGAGCACGGTGCTCGGATCAATACGATCCGTCAAGCATCTAAGGAACTGAACAAAACAGTTGCTATCCTGCTCGATACTAAAGGACCGGAGATTCGCACAGGCAAGCTGGAAGTAGAACCGATTGAACTTGTTCAGGACGAGTACCTGACACTGACTACGGAAGAGATCCTTGGTACTCAAGATCGTATTTCCATCACGTACAGCGAACTTCCTAACGATGTTCAAGTAGGATCCACAATCCTTATTGATGACGGTCTGATTGGTTTGACAGTTGTCGACATTCAAGGTACAGAAATCAAGACCCGTATTGTAAACGGTGGTACGATTAAGAGCAAGAAGGGCGTTAACGTACCAGGAGTAAACATCTCCTTGCCGGGTATTACGGAAAAAGACACCAACGATATTCTTTTTGGTATCGAACAGGACATCGATTTTATCGCCGCTTCCTTCGTTCGCAAAGCTAGCGACGTTCAGGAAATTCGTGAGCTGCTTGAGAAAAACAACGCTTCTCACATCCAAATCATTTCCAAAATCGAAAACCAACAAGGTGTTGACAACCTTGATGAAATTTTAGAAGCTTCTGACGGCCTGATGGTTGCTCGTGGTGACCTTGGTGTTGAAATCCCAGCTGAAGATGTACCTTTGGCTCAAAAATTGATGATTCAAAAATGTAACGTTGCTGGTAAACCAGTAATCACAGCTACACAAATGTTGGATTCCATGCAACGCAACCCACGTCCTACTCGCGCTGAAGCAAGTGACGTAGCAAACGCTATTTTAGATGGTACAGATGCAATCATGCTTTCCGGAGAAACTGCTGCTGGTAAATATCCAGTAGAATCCGTACTTACAATGTCCCGCATTGCTGAGAAAGCGGAATCCGCTCTGAACCACCATGAAATCTTCATGAAACAACAAACTGCACAAGAAACTACAGTTACAGAAGCAATCAGTCAATCCGTTGCAATTTCTGCTTTGGATCTGAACGCTAAGGCTATCATTTCTTCGACTGTAACAGGTCATACTGCACGCGTTGTTTCCAAATACCGTCCTAAAGCACCAATCATTGCCGTTACAACACAAGAAAGAACTATGCGTCAATTGTCTCTCGTTTGGGGCGTAACGCCAGTGTTCGGACAAGTTGCATCTTCCACAGATGAGCTGCTGGAAACAGCAATCAAAGGTGGTAAGGATTCCGGTCTGGTTCAAACTGGTGACCTAGTTGTGATTACTGCAGGAATTCCACTTGGACGTTCTGGTTCCACTAACTTGGTAAAAGTAAGCACAATCGAGTAGTTCTCGATTGGCTTCACCTGTTTAACAGGTTCCATAAAGCTTAATTAAAGGGTTGTCTCAACTGTAGTGAAAATCTACAAGCGAGGCAGCCCTTTTTTTCGTGTTTATCAACATATTCGATTGAAGATTATGTTAAATCCATTTATGCTGTTAGTAACAAATCTTGAATGATAGGTTCGAGTATTTTTATTTGGGGTATGTTCGTTTGACAGTAAAAGAATCCCCACGATGGTTTGGACAAGAAGGAACGGCGATAGTAGCGTTATTTTGCACCATGATTCCTCCCATATTGAGAGTGAGCCTTGGACTTTTGCCATTAATTCGACAGCAATAGAAGCAAGTAGGGGAGACACGCGCCAGCTTTGCGATCGAGCCGTCTACCTCGGGAGCCTCCATAATCCATTCACCAGAGGTTTGTGGTCCGGTATATCGCTGTAATGTTCGAAAAATCCAATTTCGGCTCAAATTGCGGAGCGTAATCGTCCATTTGTTGCGGCCTACCTTCGTGATGTTCGCTTTTATATGGTCTCCAGGGCTCACTGGAAGGGGAATTACCGTTTCGACATCAGGAAGGATTTCCCACCAAGCGTAATACCGGGCACGGCCATTTACGAATTCATGGCCTGTACCCGTTTGGATCAGGCTGCTGTTCTTGAAACCGTCTATACCAATCCAAGCAGAGGAATAGGAAGGTTTAGAGGTTGGTTTTACATATGGAACGATCCATTCACCGGCAATGCGGTTAAAAGCCCCCTTTTTTCCAGTGATCGTATATCCGCTCCAGTTTGTTGAAGACCAGCCGAAGCCGGAGCTTTGAAATTTGTTCGCATTAGATTTGTCTTTTAGACATGGATGATTGACCCGATTAGAATTTTGCTTATCATTCAACTTGTCCACCGCCTTTATAGTACTGCTATATTAAATGCGGTGATTACATAGGAAGTACGGGTGTTCTGCTAAAATATAAGAGAGTGCAATGCTTGATTAAGAAGCTGGAGAGGATTTGTAGCTTAAAATGGAAAAATTATCGAAGCTGCGTGGCTTTTATCTGTTTTTAGGATTGGCCGGCGGTTCATTTGGCTCATATCTAACGCTGCTGCTTGTCCACAATGGACTTGATAGCGGGCAGATAGGTATACTAATGGCAACAGGCACGCTAATTGCGATCACGATTCAGCCAATATGGGGAATTGTCTCGGATCGGTATAATCAGACGCGTTTGGTACTAATCCTAAGTGTGGCGATACCGGCTTTATTAGCCGTCTTTTACCGTTCGGAATATTTTATAGTGTTACTGCTGGTGTATACCCTCTCCACAATCTTTTCCTCGACACAGGCGCCTATAGCCGATTCTTACGCGATTTCAGCGGCGAAGAGGGCTGGGGCTACTTATGGCAGTATAAGGCTTATGATGAGCATTGGAGCGGCTGTGGGCGCCTATTTAGGCGGATTGTATGTATCGTCCTTCTCTGTATCCACGATATGGCTGCCCTTTCTTATGTTTAATCTGATTGCTGTTCTTATTGCATTGACGCTGCCGAAGCAGGCAGAAGAGAATCATATGATGCGGCAATCGTTTTCTCAGGGGGTTAAAAAGCTGCTGGGGAATCGGGTGTTCCTAGCGTTTTTGGGTGGCAGTTTTCTTGTGAACCAGACGATGACTGCTTTTGGAACCTACTTCGTCATTGCGTTTCAGTCGGTTGGAGGTTCAACTCGTTATGCAGGAATTGCGCTTTTCCTCGCATCTGTAACGAACGTGCCCTCCATGCTGTTTGCTTCCAAGGTAATCAAAAAGCTGGGGCGCGAGCGGACGCTGCTCCTTGGCGCACTTATTTATGTCTTGCGGTGGGGTATTCAGGTGGCTTTCCCTTATCCATCCGTAATGATTGGAGTGCAGGTACTGCATGGTCTGTCATTCGGGTTCTTTTATATTGCTGCCGTTGAATATGTATCTCAGATCACCTCTAACGAGATGCAGGCGACTGGGCAAAGTGTTTTTAATATGGTGTTCTCGGGTTTTGCCGGTGTTGTTGGCAATTTATTAAATGGATTCTTGCTCAATCAAGGCGGCGTAGAAGTGATGAACCTGTCTTGTATGTTGAGTTCAATTGCAGGAGCGATGCTGTTATTTTATGTCGCCAGAAGCTCCCGAAGCAAACTATCGACGACAAAGCTATCTTCAGACGGGGCCCGGGCCTAAGCTCTCCCTGCTGCCTATGCCGAAAGGAGTATTTATAAATGGAATTACAGCAAGACGGCTTGCGAAGCCGGTGGTATGAGTCTACCCTGCGTGTTCGATACCAGGAAAGTGATCAGATGGGCGTAGTGTATCATGCGAATTATTTGAACTGGTTTGAGTCTGGCCGTACGGAGTTGTTACGTCAGCTTGGCTTTACTTATCGTGAGCTTGAGAATCAGGGAGTGCTGCTGCCTGTTACCTCAGCCGATTTGCAATTTAAAAGTCCGGCGCGATATGATGATCTTATCTCCGTGTATGCGCGAATGACTACCTTTTCGGCGTTAAGAGTCGCATTTGAGTATCAGGTGCGGAGGCTCTCGGAAGCAGAAGGTAGGAATTTAGAGGGTTCAGCGGCTACTTTGGGACAATTGCGGTCGATGGACCTCCCCGGGGAACTGCTGGTTACCGGCTCGACAAATCATGTTTGGGTGAATCGAGAATGGAAGCCTGCCAGGCTGGATAGAGCCCTTCCGGAGCTGTTTCACGCGATTAAAGGAGCGCTGCGGGAAGAAAGGGGTTCTGTATGATTAGAAGCAAATGGTTGTGGGCTGCATTATTTATCATTCCTGCCGTGGAATTATTCGGCTTTATCTTTGTAGCAGATCAACTTGGAGCATTCAAAACGCTGCTGCTTATGTTGACGACCTCGGTTATCGGACTATTGATGATGCGTTTCGAAGGGAATAAAGTGCTGCAAGACAGCAGAACACATATGCAGGAGGGACGCGTTCCTGGCCGGACGATGCTGGATGGCCTATGCATTTTTTTCGGTGGCTTACTGCTGATCTTACCTGGCTTCATAACGGATATTGTAGGTTTCTCCTTGGTGTTTCCGTTGACTCGGCCTTTGTATCGTATATTTTTGCTGAAGTGGATTGAGAAAAAGATGAAAAACGGCACCTTCACCTTTTACCGCCGCTAGTCATAATCAAAACAAAAACAGAGCGGGCCCCTGTCATTGATAGGAGCCCGCTCTGTTTTGCTATTCCAAGAATTGTAGGGTATTGTTTATTATCTTAGTCTTCCGCTGACAATATAGCTGTGTAATGCGTGAAATACACCTGCTCGGTTAAAGGCTACAAGAATAACTAGAATAACGGGACCGATGATCAGCCCAAGCATACCGAACAGCTGCAAACCTGCAAACATGCCGACCAGCATAGCAAGGGGATCAAGCCCAATGCTGCTGGCGAGCACTTTCGGCTCAAGCACTTGGCGGGTTACAAGGATAACGGCATATAGGATAGTAAGTCCGATCCCCAGTACCAGATTGTCTGTCATGTAAGAGTATAACGCCCAAGGAATCATTACGATTCCAACCCCTAAATAAGGCAACAGATCCACAAAACCAATCATTAAGCCAATAGCGAAAGCAGATTTTACACCCAAGAGCAGCAACCCGATCACGACAATGACCGCTGTAATGGAGATCAGGATTAGCTGAGCCCGGAGATAGCCGAAGAGAGCTTTTCGCAGATCCCGCCAGATACCCGATACCGGCTTTAAGAATGGGGCTGGCAGCCAGCCTGTGAGTTTGGCATTATGTCTTTCCCAGCTAGTACTAATAAAAAAGGCAGCGAGAACGACCACGATAAGAATTGTACCCATACTGGGTAGAGCGGAGATCAGCTTTAAGATCACATTAAAAAATCCGGTCACCACTTGCGTAACTGCGTAACCAACGGTTTCCGTTGTTCTGCTGATATTGCTGTCAATGGTGGCGTGATAGTCAGGATTGTCGCGGTAGAACTGATTTATCTGGTTAATGATATTCTGTATGCTTGCATTCTGGCTCAAGGACAGCAGAAGCTCTCTCCATTGGTCCGTATGAAGATTAAAGGTCTGCAGCAGCACGATCAATTCTTTCACTAGCCTTGTAATCATCGCGGTCAGTACTAGTGCGGTTCCGCCTATGTAAAATAGCAGCGAGAGCGACACCGCCAGCCACGCTGGGAGCTTAAGGCCTTTAAGAATCAACACTAGTGGATGCATGATATAAGCGAGCAACCAAGCGAGCAGGAGGGGGTATAACAGCGGAAGCAATAAATAGATTGCCAGCAGGAGGATAGAGGTAGCCAGAACGACCCACAGGCCGCGCAGCAGTCTTTTTAATGCTAATCGGTCCATACGAAGATCTACACCTCCTTCATTCCTGCGGATGCAGGGGAATAAAAGCTCGTCTTCATATATATTCATAGAACCTATTTAAAGACTAGGAAACGGGATAAATATTGGGCTGAACCGGATGCTATAAACTAAAATCCCAACTGTGAATCAAGGGTTTAGAAGTTTTTTTCTATCTCTGTGATAAAATCATTTGATGCGCTGCAAAGCTTCCACATTGTTCACATAACCGACAAAATCCAGTATGATGAATAAAGATTCGATTACGAAAGTCAGACAACATCCTCGCCGGATATGTCCTTGAACTGCACTCCTTAGATTTTTCAATGCTTTAAATTGGAAATGTTTACATGAAACCGAGAATGCTTTTTATACCTTGTTGGCAAAGGAGAGATATGCTATGACAGCTACCAAAGGCTTGGAAGGTATCGTTGCAACAACTTCATCCATTAGCTCTATTGTGGATGGGGTACTCACTTACCGTGGTTATGATATTGATGATCTCGCAGAAAATGCTACCTTCGAAGAAACCGCTTATTTATTGTGGTTTGGCAGTCTACCAACAACACCAGAGCTGGAAGCGCTCAAACGGGATTTCAGTGCTTTCGCACGGATTCCTGAGCCAGTCATCGAGCAAATGAAGCTCTATCCAAAAGACACCAACACCATGGCAGCATTGCGGACTGCTGTATCAAGCCTTGCTCTCTATGATGAAGCGGCTGACGATATGAGTAGAGAAGCTAATGAGATTAAAGCAGTAAAACTACAGGCACAGCTCCCGACGGTTGTGGCGGCCCTATCGCGTATTCGCAAAGGTCTGGAACCTGTGGCTCCTAAAGAAGGCGTCTCGATTGCCGAGAACTTCCTGTATATGTTATGGGGAAAAGAGCCTGACAGTGTATCTGTTAAAGCGCTTGATACCGCACTTGTGCTTCATGCGGACCATGAGCTGAATGCTTCAACTTTTGCAGGCAGAGTTACGGTTGCAACCTTGTCCGATATTTATTCCGGCGTGACCTCCGCTATCGGCGCACTAAAGGGTCCACTTCACGGTGGGGCGAATGAAGCCGTTATGAAGATGCTTGAAGAGATCGGAAGTTTGGAAGCGGTTGAACCTTATATTCGTAAGAAGCTGGATAACCGCGAGAAGATCATGGGCTTCGGCCATAGAGTATACAAAAATGGTGATCCACGTGCTAAACACCTGATGAAAATGTCACTTGAACTTGGCACAATGAAAAATGATACTACGCTGTATGATATGTCCGTAAATATCGAGGAATTGATTACCGGACAAAAGGGACTTAAACCGAATGTTGATTTCTATTCGGCATCAGTTTATACACAGCTGGGTATTGAACGTGAGCTGTTCACTCCTATCTTTGCAATTAGCCGGACTTCAGGCTGGACTGCACATATTCTGGAGCAATATACAGATAACCGTATTATCCGGCCACGTGCAGAATACACAGGTATGATTGAACAGAAATACGTTCCAGTAGACGAAAGATAGAAGGGCAGCCTTGCAGGCTGCTCCTAAAGTTTAGTAGAATGAACCCTAGAATATATGCAATAATGCATATTCATACGTAGAGAGTTTTGTTCGAGGCTTGTCCATGAGAAATTAAATCCCACAAAACTTTAGGAGGAATACACTCAAATGTTGAAACTAGAAAAATTCGATCTGCCAACAGAAGGCGAACAAATCACAATTAAAGATGGTAAACTGCAGGTTCCTAATCATCCAATCATTCCTTTTATCGAGGGTGACGGCACAGGCCGTGATATTTGGAAGGCTTCCAAACGCGTACTTGATGCAGCAGTAACTAAAGCTTATGGCGGCACAAAGCAAATCGCTTGGTACGAAGTTTTTGCTGGCGAAAAAGCCTTCAATACATATGGCGAATGGCTGCCAAATGATACTTTGGAGGCAATCCGTGAATATTTTGTAGCTATTAAAGGTCCACTTACGACTCCAATCGGAGGCGGTATTCGTTCATTGAACGTAGCTTTGCGTCAAGAGTTGGATTTGTACGTATGTCTGCGTCCAGTTCGTTATTTCGAAGGGGTTCCTTCTCCTGTTAAACGTCCTGAGCTGGTGGATATGGTTATTTTCCGTGAGAATACAGAGGATATTTATGCAGGGATTGAATATCAAGAAGGTTCTGCTGAAGTGAAGAAAGTCATCGAATTCCTGCAAAAAGAGATGGGAGTTAACAAAATCCGTTTCCCTGAAACTTCTGGTATTGGTATCAAACCAGTATCCTCCGAAGGTTCAAAACGTTTGGTACGCGCTGCTATTGAATATGCGATCAAACACGGACGCAAGAGCGTAACGCTTGTGCACAAAGGAAACATCATGAAGTTCACTGAAGGTGCCTTCAAAAACTGGGGTTATGAAGTTGCTGAGCAAGAGTTCGGAGATAAGGTCTTCACTTGGAATCAATACGATGTGATTAAAGAACGTGAAGGTGAAGCTGCTGCCAATGCTGCTCAGAAGGATGCTGAAGCTGCGGGCAAAATTATCATCAAGGATGCCATTGCGGATATCGCATTGCAACAAGTTCTGACTCGTCCGACTGATTTTGATGTTATTGCTACCTTGAACCTGAACGGGGATTACCTGTCTGACGCGCTTGCTGCGCAAATCGGCGGTATCGGTATCGCTCCTGGAGCGAACATTAACTATATTTCTGGACATGCGATTTTTGAAGCCACTCATGGCACCGCACCTAAATATGCAGACAAAGATGTTGTGAACCCTGGTTCCGTGATTCTGTCCGGCGTAATGTTGCTGGAGCATCTGGGTTGGCAGGAAGCAGCAGATCTGATTTATAAAGGTATGGAAACAGCTATTAATAACAAAACCGTGACTTATGACTTTGCCCGCCTGATGGAAGGCGCAACTGAACTGAAATGCTCTGCATTTGCCGACGAGATTATTAATCACCTCTAAGATAGGCTGGCTCAACCAACTGAATATATTGAAGTTTAGCTAATACAAGCTATACCGACACCGTTCTAGGAGGAGAATCCTTGGCAATCAAACGTTATAAAATTACAGTTGTAGGTGCCGGTTTTACTGGGGCTACTACAGCTCTTATGCTTGCTCAAAAGGAGCTTGGTGACGTTGTGCTGCTTGATATCCCACAAATGGAGAACACAACCAAGGGGAAGGCACTAGATATGCTGGAAGCAGGTCCTGTACAGAAATTTGACAGTCAAATTACAGGAACCTCAAGCTATGAAGATGCTGCGGATTCAGATATTGTAATCATCACTGCAGGGATTGCCCGTAAACCTGGAATGAGTCGCGAGGATCTCGTGAACACCAATGCAGGTATTGTGAAGTCGGTATGCGAGAACATAAAACGTGTAGCACCAGATTCCATCGTAATCATTCTGAGTAATCCAGTTGACGCTATGACCTATGCGGCATTTAATGCGCTGGGTTTTCCGAAGAGTCGCGTAATTGGACAATCCGGAGTGCTGGATACAGCCCGTTATAACACGTTTATTGCACAAGAGCTGAAGGTATCTGTTGAAGATGTACGTGGTTTCGTATTAGGCGGACACGGCGATGATATGGTACCGCTCGTAAGGTATTCCAGTGTCGGTGGCATTCCAATTGATACATTGATATCTGCGGAGCGTATTGATGAGATTGTGCAACGTACACGTGTAGGTGGCGGAGAGATTGTTAACCTCTTAGGAAATGGTAGTGCTTATTATGCACCAGCGGCTTCTTTAGTTCAGATGGCGGAAGCTATCTTGAAGGACAAAAAACGGATCATTCCGGTTATCGCTTTGCTCGAAGGAGAATATGGCTACGATAACCTGTTCATGGGTGTTCCGGCGTTACTTGGTGCCAATGGTATTGAGAAAATTTTTGAACTCGAGCTTACAGCTGAGGAAAAAGCGGCTTTAGATAAGTCTGCTGAATCCGTTCGTAGTGTAACAGCTGTGCTAACTGTATAGATTGTGACAGAGGTATGAAGAAACCCCCATTTTGTTCACTTAAAATGGGGGTTTCCTTTTCTTCTCAAGCAATAATGGGTATAATTAAATGTAACTATTATCACAGTTAAAATGGAGGAGATATGTTATGGATTGGAACGTGTTGTTTTTCTTACATATGATCGGAACCTTGGCACTTGGCTTCTACCTTGTGCTACCCTTCATCCTAGGACGTGCAGAGAAACTGTCGTCTGGGGCTAAAGAAGGAACGTTAAGTGCAGTAACCGGATTTAATCGTTTTGCGCAGTATGGATTGGTGATCCAACTCCTTACAGGCGGTTATATGATGACCAAAGGTGATTATTCAGTAGCGTGGATGATTATTGTTGTTGTGTTATTGCTAGCGATGTTTGCGCTTGGCGGTATTATGAGCAAGCCTTTGCGTCTTGCAGCAGCTGGAATTCGTGAGAACCGCGACGTTAGCGCAGAGACTGGCAAATTGCGCACACTTAGTGCACTGCTTACGGTGTCATTGCTACTAATGGTATTCTTCATGGTGTTTAACGATATAGTTTAATCTATAGCGAATTATACCCGCCTCCGTAATGGAGAGCGGGTTTTTCGTATGTTCCGGTAATTTATCTTCATAAAACGTTAATCCCTGATAGGATTCGTATAAGATTTCGGTCGGTAATTTAACGGAGAAACACCCGTCCATCGTTTGAATTGTCGGCTGAAGTGGCTCTGGGAAGCAAACCCGAGTTGTTCAGAAATCCTCTGTATTTTTAAATCGGTATGAAGCAGCAAATGTTTTGACTTCTTTAATCTTAGGTTAGTTATGTACTGCCTAGGAGATATCTTATATATCTTTGTAAACAACTTATGGCACTGCACCCGACTTAAGCAAAGCTGCTCAGCAATCAAATTAACCGTGAGCTCCGGCAAATGAATATTGGCTGCAATATATTTTTCGATCTGATAAGCAGTTTCCACCTCGTACAAAGAGTTTGCTTGTCGCGCTGCGTTGGAATTCTCCGAATTCGAGAGCTGTACATCAATGAGTTCAGTCAAAATCATCAGGATGATCGCTTGCAAACGAAGCCTTTCTTTTACAAGAATCATTTCTTCAATTTCCTCGGGAAATCCAGTGGAGGCCGTCGTGGCGAGAATATTGTTCTTAATAAATTCATCCAAATGTTCCAGTTGGTGATTTAATCCCGAATGCTGCATTTGCTGGTTATTCCATTTCTGTACAGCCTGAGACTGAAACCATTCACGAAACTTTAAATCGTCAATATCGAAATGAAAGGAGAGGTAGATATAGTTGCTCAGGCCAGAATTAACTACATAATGACGTAAGCCAGGCGGAATAATTAACCAATCTCCTTTACCAAAGGCAATGGAACTTCCTTCTACATATTGATGGGAGTTGCCGTCGTAGCAATACAATAGTTCGAAGATTTTGTGATGATGATCAGGGTATGTCCACCCAGGTTCTGCTACACGATAATGAACACCGATCAGCTGCAGTGTACTTATAATGTTCGGAAAGCTGACTTTGTAAGCGATAGGAGTTCTCCTCCTTAGGATCAATAGGGATGTTCTTAATTATATCAAGGATACCTATACATATGACCATTTTGCAGTGTGAGCCGTTGATCATTCCACGGTTTTCGTTACAAAAGGTCAAAAAAAAGAATGAAATCATCATTTGAATCACTTTAGAGAACAGGGATAATGAAGGGACCTAGGGAAGTATTTCGAGAAACGGAAGGAAGTGTAATGAAGTGAGAAAGCTGTGTAGGAATATACTAATCTTATCTTCTTTACTTATGGCTTCATTGACTCTTACTCACGGTAAAACAGAGGCATCCCTATTAAAAGATGGGGCAGAGAGGCAACCTCCAACCCAAATTGCAAGCGTATACAAGTTTAATTTTACAAACCAAGTTAAAACAGGATATCAATCCGTTAGGTATGATCCTAATCGCGGTGCACAATTGTATGACTCATCTTTAGGTTATGGTTTTGTTCAAGAGACCAACGCTTTACCCGCCAGAGAAGTGCACACCGACTCAATTACATCCGATGGAACAGGTTTTTTCATCACAGAACCTATTTTTTTTGCTGAACCTAAATCTGAGAAAGATAATTATAACAACTACGGAATGGCGTTTCGAATGGATGCTCCCCCTGGAACCTACAACGTATATGTAAAAACGACTTCTGACGCAGAGGATGGGATCGTGTCAGTATCAGGAATGCAGACCAGCCGCTTGTTGAAAAGTGGACATTGGGACGCTGCAAAGCTTGTACCCGTCAAGCATACGGCTGTAGCCAAAGGGAAAGAGTGGACTTATACGTATGTAAACGGCCGTGACCATATAGATATTGAGATCGAACCGAACAAAGTGAACACAGCTGTGGGGATTGAGGAGATCATACTGGAACCGATTTTGACTCAGCATAGAGCGGCTGGAGCTCTTCCGAATTTATTTATACTTGGAGATTCCACGGTCAAGTCCTACACCTTCGACGAAGCACCAATGAGTGGTTGGGGCCAGATTATTGGCAGTATGTTTAATCAACATAAATTGAGTGTAACTAACTATTCCATGGGGGGACGCTCGTTTAAAAATGCCTATACAGAAGGACGACTGAACGACATTTTACTGAATGGCAGCATTGGGGATTATGTGTTTATTCAATTCGGACACAATGATGAGAGCGCAGATGAGTTCAGACGTTACGGCAGAGGTTCGACAGAAGCAATGTATGAAAATTACCTTAAAGAAGTCTATCTCCCTGCGATTCAAGCCCGGGGTATGATACCAGTACTGGTAACCCCAATGTCCAGAATTAAAGGGAATGCAAGTCCGGGATATATCTATGAAAATTCTTTTAAATCAAGAAAGTTTGTAGATATTCTTAAACGGGTCGCAGATGAATCTGGAGTTACACTTATTGACCTTAACTCGGAAAGTCTGAAATATTATAACGAGATCGGTGTAGAAGCAATAACAGCCCTCTTCATGTCTATTGAAGCCGGAGAAACGCCAGGCAAAACAAATGACGGAAGTTACGCTAACGGGCATCCTTCAAAGAAAGTCGATGGGACTCATTTTAAAGAAGCGCTCTCCAAACAATTTTCGCGGATGATTGTTACGGAGCTTGTAGAGAAAGGTGCTACTGGCGATTCTACTGCTGCCTCCATTACTCCTTACCTTAAAGGGAACGTTAAGCATGCGGCACTAACAGGGAACTGGGGTAAGATTTTTCCGGAAATAACGAATGATACGACGACCGGGGAAGCTGCATATTACCGTAATCAAATTGAGAAATTAATCCAGCTGGGAGTAATGGGCAAAGACCGTCAAGGGAATTTTAATCCGGATACGGAGATGACAGTTGCTGAATTCACACGCAGTATTTCTAAGTTAATGAAAGTGGAAAGATCAGATCTTGCCTATTATCCGAAAGGTAAGCTGTCACGTGAAACGATGGGTGCTATTCTCTATGACGTTTACCAAATAAAGTTTGCTAATAAACCTAAGTACATGACTGATTATAACGGCACAGCAGTAGTGCCAGGAGATCCTGGCTATGATTCGAATTTGGAGCCAGGAGCTAGAGGTGCGATGTACTATCCTCTTGTATCCTGGACGCAGCTTGTTGATACAGCGGACATTTCTCCTTATTTAATTTCAAAAGTAAAAAGTGCATATGAATTAGGACTCATTAGATCTGAAATGGGGATTGCCAGAGGCGAAATGGTCAATGGGACAGAACTAGAACCTAAAGCTATAGTGACCCGGGAGAAAGCGGCCAAAGCTCTGTACTTTATGTGGGTGCTGGAACATGAAGTGAATGCAGAAAATCATGTTTCTTCTCTAAAATAGTCAGGGTGAACAATTCAAGGCACAGCAGCGATGCTGTGTCTATTTGTATGCAGTGAATTCCTCTCCAGTTACAGCAGTATATCTCTCACGGTTGTTTATATCTACTTTCATTGTGGTAAGTAAGATTCGTAAAGCGATTTAAGAAAATGACAAACCCAGCGTATAAACGTGCATAGTTGTGCCATCCTAAGACGATCAGTTAACTATCAATTTGCTTAACGAGAGGAGATAGGGAAGATGTCAGGCAACAATAAACAAGCTACAAAAACCTTACCCCCACAGGAGCAGCATCATCAGCCAGGGATTGAGAGTGAAATGACGCCGCTGCCCAAATACGAGCCGGCAAATTATAAAGCAGCAGGTAAACTGCAAGACAAGGCGGCGTTAATTACCGGTGGAGACAGCGGAATTGGGCGTGCAGTTGCTGTGCTTTTTGCTAAAGAAGGCGCTGATGTGGTCATTTCATATCTTAATGAACACTCAGATGCAGAGGAAACTAAACGTCAGGTCGAGCAGGAAGGCCGCAAATGTATCCTAATTCCAGGTGATATCGGTGACGAGAAATTCTGTAAGGATCTTATTAAACAGACGGTGGAGGGCTTAGGAAAGCTTGATATTCTCATCAATAACGCGGCAGAGCAACATCCGCAAGCTAAGATCGAGGATATTACTTCCGAGCAGCTTGAGCGTACTTTCCGTACGAATATATTTGCGATGTTCTATTTAACAAAAGCAGCTATGCCTCATTTAAAAGCAGGATCTACCATTATAAATACAACTTCAATTACCGCTTATCGCGGAAGCCCGCAGCTGCTGGACTATTCATCAACTAAAGGAGCTATTCTTAGCTTCACACGATCCTTGTCCACGAATCTGGCAGAGAAGGGCATACGGGTAAACGGTGTTGCACCAGGTCCAATCTGGACACCGCTGATTCCCTCTACCTTTGATGCAAAACAGGTTAGCGAGTTTGGAGGTACACAGCCTATGAAACGGCCTGGACAACCAGAAGAGCTGGCACCAGCCTATGTATATCTGGCCTCTGACGATTCCAGTTATGTGACTGGACAGGTTATTCATGTAAATGGTGGCGAGGTAGTAAACGGTTAGATCAGTACAGCTAATGTGAATAAATGGGTGTATTTCAATAAAAAAATATGTTACTATAAACCACGTTAGCATTTTAAAATTGTATATTTATGTCACTAGGGGTGCCGATTGGCTGAGACGGAATGGATTTCCGGACCCTTTGAACCTGATCTGGTTAAGACCAGCGTAGGGAAGTGGAGAACGAATTTCTGTTGTCGGGCTATTTGTAGTGCCGTCTATATACAGATTCTGACTGCCTTCCTTACGGGGGGCAGTTTTTTTGTTTTTTACTGACCTACAGGGAAGTGAGAGAGGAGATCGTGATGTTGCAAGCTGAGATCCATCTAATATCAGACGGCAAGCTACAACTGAGACATTTTGTTGAACTAGCTGTCACGGTGCAGACATGGGTCGATTATATTCACCTGAGAGATAAGCAATGTCCTGCATGCGAACTGCTCGCTGCGGCACAGCAGCTGTTGGCTGCCGGTATGCCCGCTACCAAACTGATAATCAACGACCGGATAGATGTAGCATTGGCAGCTGGTGCCGCGGGGGTTCAGTTGGCTTGGCACAGTCTGAGTCCGGTTACAGCCCGGCGAATTGCACCTCAGCTTCGGCTGGGGAGATCGGTTCATTCTCCGGAAGAAGCGGCGAATGCCTCAGAGCAGGGAGCTGATTATTGCTTGTTTGGTCATGTATTTCCCTCGGATAGCAAGTTAGGGCTGCCCGCACGTGGGTTAGAGCTGCTTGCAGAAACGGTGAAGACCAGCTCTATTCCTGTAATTGCGATTGGCGGAATTAGCCCCGCTAATGCGGCGCAGATCATCAGGAAAGGTGCGGCAGGAGTTGCTGTGATGTCCGGTATTTGCGGAGCGGATGATCCTTATGAGGCCGCCAAAGCTATTCATAAGGCGGTTCATTCATAGCCTGGAGGTAACAGCATGGGCGAAGGGGGTGATTCAGAATGAAGCTGTTGATTAACGGGAAATCCGCAGAGTGTTCTGGTGGTATTCAAACTATAGCTGATTTGATCAGTCTTCCTGAGTGGTCGGGTCGTCTGATGATCATTGAGCTGAATGGAGAAATTGTCAGTAAGGAGAATTATGAAAGTACTGCTCTGAGCGAGGATGATCGTTTGGAACTGGTGCACTTTGTTGGTGGGGGTTGAGATGGAGCGGTATAGAATTTTGAGAAATTTATACGAACCAAAGGGAGGTAATTTCATGCATGACCCGTTACATATTGGCGGCATCGAATTAACCAGTAGATTATTTATCGGAACCGGAAAATATAGCCGGAATACGTTGATCCCCGAAGTGATCGCAAGCTCTGGTTCTCAGGTGATTACTGTAGCGCTTCGCCGAGTGGACCCGCAAGGTGGAGCAGAAAATATCATGAACCACATTCCCGGCCACATGACTCTTCTGCCTAATACCTCAGGAGCGCGTACAGCGGAAGAGGCAGTCCGTATTGCAAGATTAGCAAGAGCTGCGGGACTGGGGAACTGGGTCAAGATCGAAGTGATCAATGATCAGAAATACCTGCTTCCAGATAATCTGGAGACCATACGAGCTACAGAGATTTTAGCAGCGGAGGGTTTTGTAGTATTGCCATATATGAGTCCGGACCTTTCGGCTGCTTTACGTCTGAGAGATGCCGGTGCTGCTGCTGTGATGCCGCTTGGTGCGCCGATCGGGACGAATCGCGGCCTGCGCACTAAGGAGCTTGTGCGTATTCTTATTGAAGAAGTGAATTTGCCGATTATTGTAGACGCCGGGATTGGCAAGCCCTCGGAAGCGGCGGAAGCAATGGAGATGGGGGCCGCTGCTGTTCTGCTTAATACGGCTATTGCAACGGCACGTAATCCGCTCGTCATGGCGGAAGCGTTCCGCGAGGCGATATCCGCTGGCCGCAAAGCTTATTTGGCAGGACTCGGTCCTGTAGAAGAAGTTGCTTTTGCTTCGTCACCGTTGACTGGATTTTTGAACTGAATTTGATAGGTCACGAAAGGAGGGAAGATTAGCATGAGCTTTTTTGACACACTGGCCCGCTTGGAGCAGTATCCTTATGAGCAACTGTGGAAGGAGTTCCGGGAGGATGACGTTAAGCGGGCGCTTGGAAAAGACAAGCTGAACGAAAATGATTTGCTGGCATTGCTCTCTCCGGCAGCAACGCCGCTGCTAGAGGAGATGGCGTTGGCTGCACAGCGACTGACCCGTGCACATTTTGGTTATTCGATGCAGCTGTTCACACCGATGTATCTTGCGGATTTTTGTGTGAATCATTGTACCTACTGCAGCTTCAGCTCCATTTATGATTTTCCGCGCAAAAAGCTGTCCTTGGAGGAGGTTCGCAGGGAGGCTGAGAAGATTGCAGCTACAGGTCTGCGGCATATCCTCATTTTGACTGGTGAATCGCGCCGGGAGAATCCTGTCTCATATATTAAGGATTGCGTAGATGTACTCAGGGAATTTTTTTCCTCTGTCAGTATTGAGATAAATCCTCTATCAACTGCAGAATATAAAGAGCTTCTTCAAGCAGGGGTGGATGGATTAACACTATACCAAGAGGTGTACCACCAGGAGACTTACAGAAAGCTGCATGTTAAAGGGCCTAAAAGAAACTACCGGAATCGCCTGGATGCACCTGAACGCGGCTGTCAGGCAGGTTTTCGTTCTGTGAATATTGGTACGTTGCTCGGGATGTATGATTGGCGGCAAGAAGCATTCCAAAGTGCCATGCATGCCCGCTATTTGCAGGATCGGTATCCAGATTGCGAGATCAGTCTGTCACCTCCGCGGTTTCGGCCTTATTTAGGGGAATTTAACCCGGAGTGTGATGTTACCGACCGATCGCTAGTGCAGATTATTTTGGCATACCGGTTATTTTTACCCCGTTCGGGCATTACTTTATCTACACGAGAGCCTGCCTCTCTACGCGATCATTTAATTCATCTAGGAATAACTAAGATGTCAGCCGGGGTCACTACTGAGGTGGGCGGTCACACTAATGCAGGGGGAACTCCGCAATTCGAAATATCCGATGGCCGTAGTGTGCAGGAGATTACGGAAATGCTATATACGAAGGGTTTGCAGCCCATTTTTAAAGACTGGGATATCCTGACCGAATCAACAACGTAACGCTTGTATTATCAATTATTAATCACTAATGGACCCCTGCGAGATTCATGCGGAGGTCCATTTTTTTTGTATAGAGGGTGTTTAGTTTCCGGCAGAGAGCTCATCGAGAGACATTTCGAAACTCGGTGCCATATGAGTCAGAAAATAATCCACTTCCTGCAGGTCAAGCCCACGAAGTTTTGCTGCTGTCTGCTCCTTCGCGGCGGCAAATTCTCGGTTTCCTGCAGCAACTTCCCATACGCATTTCAAATAAGCATCCAGCCGATCAGCGGCTTTCACATAGCTGTGCAGCAGAATGTCTTCCGAATCGGGAGGGCTGTCTTCCGGTCGTATAAGCTGAGTGTAGATGCTTTTCAGCTCTGATGGAATCATTCCAGTTAAGCGATCAGCCGCAACTTTCTCCATTTCGCGGAAGCTGGTGAGCAAGCGAGGATTGTTGTATTTTACCGGCGTGGCGATGTCACCTGTGAACACTTCGCTGGCATCATGGAACAGAGCTATGGTTGCTGCTCGTTCCGCGTTTAGTGAACGTCCAAAATGAACATTACCGATGGAACAGAGCATATGTGTGAGCAATGCAACATGAAAAGAATGCTCAGCGACGTTCTCCGGTGCGGTGCTGCGCATCAAGCTCCAGCGCTGAATATACTGAAGACGATATAGATAGGCAGAAAAATGGTAGCTCAATTTTAAAGTAACCCCTTTCATGCGGTGCTAGGTATGATATTATTATACTAATTGTATCAAACTTTAGATAACCTGGAACTGCCGAGAGGAGCTTGAATGAAGATGCAGCATTTTGAAGACAGTATTTATAACCTTATCGTAGAAACTTCCACGAATTTGCCGGGAGATGTACGCCGGGCAGTTGCAAAAGGTCGCGCGCTGGAAGAC
Organism: Paenibacillus sp. FSL H3-0310; assembly: GCF_038002785.1. Classification (NCBI taxonomy): domain Bacteria; kingdom Bacillati; phylum Bacillota; class Bacilli; order Caryophanales; family Paenibacillaceae; genus Paenibacillus; species Paenibacillus sp. FSL H3-0310. The sequence goes on along the minus strand of NZ_JBBODC010000001.1, from coordinate 4,093,607 downwards.
AGGGCTACCCGGTCCGGTCTTGCTTTAACCACGATTGCGCAAAATATCGGAATGGCTGAGCAGCAAGTGTCTCCGATCTGTCAGGATACGGGAATGCCTACATTTATCATTCACACCCCTGTGGGAATCAATCAGATTGAGATGAAAAAAGATATTCATAATGCCATTGTACGAGCGACCAAGAATGGTAAACTTCGTCCCAATTCTGTAGATTCATTAACAGGTGAGAATAGCGGAGATAACTTGGGTGCAGGCACACCAGTCATTCATTTCGAACAATGGGAAGAGGATAAAATAGACGTTAGACTTATTCTGAAGGGTGGAGGCTGCGAGAATAAAAATATTCAATACAGTCTCCCGGCAGAATTAGAAGGACTCGGCAAAGCGGGTCGGGATCTTGACGGAATCCGTAAATGTATTTTACACGCGGTATATCAGGCGCAGGGACAAGGATGTAGTGCCGGTTTTATTGGCGTGGGTATCGGCGGTGACCGTACGACTGGCTACGAGCTGGCTAAGAAGCAGCTGTTCCGCAAAGTGGAGGATGTTAATCCAATAGAAGACCTTAGTAAGCTGGAAGACTATATTATGGAGAATGCTAACAAGCTTGGAATTGGCACGATGGGCTTTGGTGGTGAAGTATCGCTGCTGGGCTGTAAGGTTGGCGTAATGAATCGTCTGCCAGCTAGCTTTTTCGTATCCGTTGCTTATAACTGTTGGGCCTTCCGCCGCCAAGGGGTGCTGGTTGATCCATCCACAGGCAATATAGAGGATTGGTTGTATGAGAGTGGTACAGGGATATCTGTAGATGATGAAGGGGCACATGAATCTGAAGCAGTAGTTGCTGAGGGAGCTAACAGCCCGGCCTCTGAGTCGCGGGAAGTACGTCTTACAACGCCGATAAGTGAAGAGGATATCCGTAGTCTGCGTGTTGGAGACGTGGTTATTTTATCCGGTGAAATGCATACAGGCCGTGATGCTTTGCACAAATATTTAATGGATCATGAGTCTCCGGTAGATCTGGAAGGGGCTGTGATTTATCATTGTGGTCCTGTGATGATGAAAGATGAGGAAGGCTGGCATGTAAAAGCTGCGGGCCCAACTACGAGCATTCGTGAAGAGCCTTATCAAGGCGATATCATCAAAAAATTTGGAATCCGTGCAGTCATCGGAAAAGGTGGTATGGGTCCAAAAACGTTAAAAGCGTTGCAGGAGCACGGCGGGGTATACCTCAATGCGATTGGTGGAGCCGCCCAGTATTATGCTGAGTGTATTAAGAAGGTCAACGCTGTTGATTTTATGGAATTTGGTATTCCTGAGGCGATGTGGCATCTCGATGTGGAGGGTTTTGCAGCGATTGTGACGATGGATGCTCACGGCAACAGTCTGCATGCGGATGTGGAAAAAGATTCTGCAGCTAAATTGACTCAATTCAAGGAGCCAGTGTTTAAATAAATGGGGTTACAACCGGTGGATAAGTCATGAGGAGGGCAGATTCTCTGAATGGCTTTTCCATGGGTTTTAATCAAATTATAAGGATTTATATGTCCAGACTATAAATGATCCTTAAGGAACGCCGAAGGCGTTTTTGCCTGTCTAAAGGAGGACAACGAATGGCACCACATTATATTAGAAATGGGTTTCTTAACGTTACGCCGTATTTTATTGCGGAAGATGCAGACCAATTGATAGATTTTGTTGTGCACTGCTTTGATGCCAAAATTATTGATATGCTGCGAAATGATGAGGGAAGGATTAGGCATGCCGAGGTCAGAATCGGTGATTCCATCATTGAGATTTCCGAAGCGAATGAAAAGTATTCACCGGTACAGCTTGCCATTCATCTTTATGTAAGAAATGTTGATGAGACCTACCGCAAGTGCCTGGATGCCGGGGCTTCTATTATTGAAGAACCACTGGATAAATCCTATGGAGAAAGAGGAGCAGGGGTTAGAGACCGTCAGGGTAATCAGTGGTTTCTTGCCACCCGTACAGAATAAACTCATGTGTTTTTACAAAAGTAATACAAAGTAACAGTCCAGAGTTAATCAACTCGGGCTGTTATTTTTATATAATCTACTCTGGGGGGCTTATGTCACGGTCATAGTCGTACTGGTATTTTGAAGAAAATGAAGTTAGGATAAAAGATACAATGATAAAGGGAGAGGCAAATTTCAGATGAAACCGTTTCGTGCTCGTCTTACGTTTATACTTATGGCCTTAATCGGTATTTCCATGATTGGTACTGGATTTACGATGGCTCATCTGTTTAAGAGCTCCCATATAACTGCTCTGGAAGAGAATATGTCCCGGGAAATAAGCTTGCTCTCAGGCACACTGGAATTTGTTGATATGAATTCTTCGAATGCGATCCCGCATTACACTGAACAGGCGGAGCATATTTCTAAACTTTTAGATTCTCGGATAACGTTTATTACAAATTCGGGTAAAGTAATTGGCGATTCTGAGAAAAACCCCTTGGAAATGGACAACCACTCCAATCGTGAAGAAGAGATAGGGGCTGCGAAAGAGGGAACTGGACGGGCAATCCGTTACAGCGAAACTCTAAAGCATGAGATGTTATATGTGGCTGGAAAGGTAACTTCTGATCAGGGATTTGACGGCTATATTCGGGTCTCAATGGGACTTGATGCTGTAACGCAAGGTCTTAAGCATGCTTGGATGATCATGGCTGCAGGTCTAATTATCTTGTTCTTGTCAGCAACTATTGTGAGCTATAAAGTAGCTTCAAGCATGACTTCCCCGCTGGAGCAAATCACAAGAGTTGCCCGGCGGATTACCGATCTGGATTATGATGCCAGAGTTCATTTGAAGCGTAAAGATGAAGTTGGACAGCTGGCTACAGCGATTAATGCGATGGCAGACAGTCTTCAAGACCAGCTTAAGACGATTCGTGATAATGAGGATCTGCTGCAAAGCGTGCTGGATAATATGACTGGCGGCATCATAATGATCAATGCGGAAGAAGAGATTGCGCTGCTTAATCGGGCTTCAGAGCGAATGCTTGATGTCAGTAACGGTGAAATGGCGGGTCATTCGTACAAAGAGTTAAAACGGCATTATGAGCTAACCCGTCTGCTTGAAGAAGGGGTGTTAAGCCGGGAGCCGATTCATGAAGAACGAAGTATTTATAACCCAAGAGAGCGAATTGTACGGATGGACGCGGTTCCGATGATCCAGGATGGTACGTACAGAGGTATGCTTTTCCTATTGCAAGAGGTTACGGAAATTCGCCGTTTGGAGCGGATGCGTAGTGAATTTGTAGCTAATGTATCGCATGAACTCAAGACTCCGGTTGCAGCGGTCAAAGGGTTTGCCGAGACCTTACTGGGAGGCGGAGTTAAAGATGAGAAGACGGCGAGATCCTTCCTGCAAATTATTTATGATGAGAATGAGCGTTTAAATCGCTTGATTGGAGATATTCTGGAATTATCTAAAATCGAATCTAAACGGGTGCAGCTCGATTGCTCACCGGTTCATATCATTGAATTCTTTGATTCCGTGCTGGGAACCATCAGTAAAGTCGCTGAGAAGAAAAACATTAGTCTTAATGTAGAGGTTCCAGAGGAGCTATTCATTGAGGCGGATGAGGATAAGCTGCGTCAAATCTTTATGAATCTGTTCTCTAATGCGATTAATTACACACATGAAGGCGGAAACGTAAAGGTCTACGTTAAGAGTCTACTGAAACCAGACGGCTCCGAAAATGTTCAATTTACTGTTAGCGATACAGGTATGGGGATTCCTAAAAAAGATCTGCCGCGTATTTTTGAACGTTTTTACCGGGTGGATAAGGCAAGATCCAGAAGCTCCGGCGGAACGGGATTGGGGCTGTCTATTGTGAAGCATTTGGTAGATATGCACCATGGAGTGATTTCAGTTGAAAGTGATTTGGGAATCGGCAGTTCCTTTGTGATTGAATTGCCTTTGCTGCAGGAAGAAAAGACCGATTAGATTTTTGTGAATTCACTTTTTCAATTTTACACTAAGTTAACATTACGGTGATATGATGGTTTTGTTGCTGTTTTGTAAAAATCAAACTATATGGAAGACGGGGGAACCTATGGCTCAACGATTGCTTGTCATTGAAGACGAACCGACACTAGCCCGGCTGCTGTCCTATAACTTAACGCAGGAAGGTTACGAGGTGACGGTAGAGGATCATGGAACGGCAGGATATGATCGTGCGACGAGGGAACCTTTTGACTTGATCGTATTGGATCTGATGCTGCCAGGAATGAATGGCATTGACATCCTTGATAAATTGCGTGGACAAGGTATCCGCACACCTATTATCGTATTGACTGCTAAAAATGCTGAAGAAGATGTGGTTAGAGGGCTGAAATCCGGTGCTGATGATTATATAACCAAACCTTTTGGGGTATCCGAATTGCTTGCAAGAGTGAGCGCTGTATTGCGGCGGATTTCCGGTCTTGCTGAGGAGGCTCCACAAGAGACACCTATATCTGCTTCTACGATCATTCTGGGACAACTAGAAATCTATCCTGAGCGGTATGAAGTTTCCTTAGGTGGACATAGCATTAACCTGCGACCGAAAGAGTTCGAGGTATTGTTATATTTGGCTCGTAAACCAGGGGTAGTGCTGACAAGAGATGATCTTATGAACGCTGTATGGGGCTTTGATTATATTGGTGGACAGCGCACCGTTGATGTGCACGTAAGTTCACTTCGTAAAAAGCTTGAGCTAGATCCAGAATCCGTCCATATCGATTCCATTCGAGGTGTAGGTTATAAATTAGTTGTTAACAAAAAGAGAGCTCCGGTCATTTAGCATGACTGGAGTTTTCTTCTTTATCCCGTTCATAAACAAGATTCAGGTGAGATTACACGCCGAATTGTAGGGAATACTATCACGTGGACTAATTCATCTTCACCAATTTTACATTGCGTTAACATTTCTCTCCAACTGTATTTACATTAAAAGCTTATTATGGAGAACGAAGATGATGAGAAGGAGACGTAAATACTAATGAAATCCATCATTGACATAGAGAAACTTGATCTCTACTATGAGTCATTTCACGCACTGAAGAATGTGAATCTGCAAATTCCGGAGAAACAGGTTACTGCTTTTATTGGACCTTCCGGTTGCGGAAAATCCACTCTGTTGCGCACGCTGAATCGTATGAATGATATGATTCCTGGTACACGTATTGAAGGAACTGTAAACATCGGCGGCAAAAATATTTATAGTGACGAGGTAGAGGTAGAAAGCCTGCGTAAGCAGGTGGGCATGGTATTCCAACAGCCCAATCCTTTTCCGAAGTCGATTTACGACAATGTAGCTTATGGTCCTCGCCTGCACGGTATTCGTTCAAAGAGCGAACTGGATGAGATTGTAGAGCAAAGTCTGCGTCATTCCGCGCTGTGGGAGGAAGTTAAAGATTTTCTGAAAAAATCTGCCCTTAGCTTGTCCGGCGGACAGCAGCAACGGCTGTGTATCGCCCGAGCTTTGGCAGTACAGCCGGATATTCTGCTCATGGATGAGGCAACGTCTGCACTTGATCCTGTGTCTACGCTCAAGATAGAGGAGCTTGTACAGGAATTAAGAAGTAAGTATACAATCGTTATGGTTACTCATAACATGCATCAGGCGGCACGTGTATCTGGTCGAACCGTGTTTTTCTTGAATGGTGTAATTGTAGAGGCGGCGGATACAGAGGTGTTGTTCTCGACTCCTAAGGATTCCCGCACCGAAGATTATATTTCTGGACGTTTCGGCTGATACGGGCTACAAGGGCGCTCGTCCTTGGAAATGGCAAGCTGACCATACATTAATGAGGAGGATCGCTCTTACTATGATTCGCAGAAAAGAATTTGATAAAGATTTGGAAGAGCTGCGCAGTCTGCTGCAGCAGATGGGTGAACATGTAATAGATGCTCTTGGTGGAGCAATTGTTGCTTTACAGAATCTTGATACTGTGCGCGCTCAGGAAATCATTAAAGCAGATTTGCAGCTGAATGCCATGGAAGATAAAATCATGGAAATTGGCTCACGGCTAATTATTACACAGCAGCCTGTAGCAAAAGATTTGCGCCGCATTATCGTTGCTTTCAAAATATCTAGCGATTTGGAACGTATGGGTGACTTGGCTATTGATGTTGCGAAAGCAACTATGCGCATCCATGGACAGCAGCTGATCAAGCCGCTTGTAGACATTCCACGTATGGCGGAAATTGTGACGACCATGATTGATGAGGCTATCCAGTCTTATCTGGATGAGAACACGGATCTGGCTTATAGAATGGCACAAGATGATGATCAGGTCGATCAATTATATGGTTCGATGATCAATGAGCTATATAGTTATATGGTGGCAAAACCGGATTCTGTATCCCAAGCTATGTTATTAACGCTGGTAGGCCGTTATATTGAACGGATTGCCGATCATGCGACTAACATAGGTGAGAGTGTTGTTTATCTGGTCACAGGCAGCCGTCCGGACTTGAATCAGTAATTTGCACTTACACAGCTTTTGTTATATCTTTAGTTAAACTAAGTAGCCGCCCTTTTAAAAGGGCGGCTACTTGTTGTATATCCTTAACATATCAGCTTATCCCACTGTTTAGGTTGGTAAAGCCGTTTCTACTTGTACAGGGCATATGGTAAGATGTAAGGAGTAAGCATGAAAAAGGCGAGGTGCACTATGGACAAGTTGATACTTATAGATGGAAACAATATTATTTACCGTGCTTTTTTTGCGATGCCCCCGCTGACGAATACAGCAGGGCAACAGACAAATGCGGTGTACGGATTTACAACGATGCTGCTTCGTTTAATCGAAGAACATAAACCGACACATATGATTGTCGCTTTCGATGCAGGGAAAGTTACTTTTCGGCATGAAGGTTATCAAGATTATAAGGGCGGCCGGCAAAAAACACCGCCGGAACTCTCCGAGCAGTTCCCTTTGTTGAAGGAATTGCTGACTAATTTAGGTGTACCGCAGTTTGAAATTGGCAATTATGAGGCTGATGATATTATTGGCACCATTTCACGCCAGGCGGATGAAGCGGGACGGCAGGTTATGATCGTGTCGGGAGACAAGGATATGTTGCAGCTGGCCTCTGAACATACGACCGTTGCCTTAATCCGCAAAGGGGTCACCGAAGTTGAGCTTTATGGGCCGGAACAAATCCGGGAGAAATATGACCTAACCCCTGAGCAGATCATTGATCTTAAAGGGCTGATGGGCGATGCAAGTGATAACATCCCGGGAGTACCCGGCGTAGGTGAGAAGACAGCTTTGAAGCTGCTGCATCAATTTGGATCAGTGGAAGGTGTCTTAGCTGGAACCGGTGAGCTAAAGGGTAAAATGAAAGAGAAACTGGAAACCCATGCGGAAGATGCGGTGATGAGTAAAAAATTAGCGACCATCTATCGTGAAGTACCGCTTGAGCATTCGTGGGAAGACATGGTCTTCAATGGAATTTCAGCGGATACAGCCGGACCAGCGCTTGCTAAGCTGGAATTTAAATCATTGTTGGACCGTTTGTCGCTTAGTGCTTATGCTCCTGTTACCGAGGGTGAGGAGAGTGCAGCTGAAGTAGAAGCTGCGGCACTTGATATTACGATCGTAAGTGAAGAAGAACTTAAGGAGCTTAGTGAAGCCCTGGCTGGTATTTCGGCGCTGCATGTGGAATCGAATGGAGATAATCCGCATCGTGCCGAGGTAATCGGAATAGGATTGTCCTCTCTGGAGCGGCATTACTATGTGCCGTTTGAATTACTGCATAAACCGGCCGCTGCGAAGCTGCGTGATTGGCTAGGAGATGAAAAGGCTCCGAAAAGTGGATATGATCTTCACCGCGCTGATTTGGCTCTACACTGGCAGGGAATTGCTTTTGCAGGTGCTGCCCATGATGTGCAGCTGGCGGCTTATTTGCTTGATCCTACGGAGGCTAATCAGAATCTAAATGATCTCACTGCTAAATACGGCTTGCCGCGGCTCTCTCCTGATGAAGAGGTATTTGGTAAAGGTGCCAAATACAAAATCCCTGAGCTTGAAGTTTTAGGAAATCACGTTGCACGAAAGAGTGCAACGGTTCTTGGAATCGCACAGAAGCAACAGCAGGAGCTGGTGGAGACCGCAATGACAGGGCTATTCGAGGATCTGGAAATGCCTTTGTCACGGATTTTGGCGGATATGGAGAAACAGGGGATTGCAGTCAATGCTGGTGATCTTAAAGAGCTTGGAAAAGAATTCGAGGCGCAAATTTCTAAATTGGTCAGTGAAATATACGAGATTTGTGGCACTGAGTTTAATTTGAACTCACCAAAGCAGCTGGGTGAAATCTTGTTTGTAAAGCTAGGTCTGCCTGTCGTCAAGAAGACGAAGACGGGTTATTCCACGGATGCCGAAGTGCTTGAGAAACTGGCGCCATACCACGATGTGGTGCGTTTGATTCTGCAATATCGCACAATTGCAAAGCTGCAATCTACCTACGTAGAGGGGCTGCTTAAAGAAATTTCCCCGAACACAGGGAAGGTGCATACATTCTATCGGCAGACAATTGCCGCTACAGGACGGCTTAGCAGCCAATTCCCGAACTTGCAAAATATCCCGATTCGTCTAGAGGAAGGACGCAAAATCCGCAAGGTATTCGTTCCGTCCGAACCGGGCTGGTCCATCCTGGCAGCCGACTATTCGCAGATCGAACTGCGTGTGCTGGCACATATTTCCGGCGATGAGCGGATGAAGGAAGCCTTTCTGCATGATATGGATATTCACACGAAGACAGCGATGGATGTGTTCGGTGTGACCGCAGAACAGGTGGACAGTAATATGCGCCGTGCCGCAAAAGCCGTTAACTTTGGGATCGTCTACGGGATCAGTGATTACGGTCTCTCGCAGAATCTGAATATTCCGCGTAAGGAAGCCGCGCAATTTATTGAACAGTATTTTGAGGTTTATCAGGGTGTACGCCGCTATATGGACGATATTGTAGTGGAGGCACGGAAGTATGGTTATGTGACCACATTGCTCGAACGTCGCCGTTATCTGCCGGAGATTAATGCGAAGAACTTTAATCTGCGCTCTTTTGCGGAGCGGACAGCAATGAATACACCTATACAGGGAACAGCAGCGGATATAATCAAGCTGGCGATGGTGCATATGGACAAGGCGTTATTTGATCGTGGGCTTAAGAGCCGTATGCTGCTTCAAGTACACGATGAGCTTGTATTCGAGGTGCCAGAGGATGAAATGGAGCTTATGAAGACGCTTTTGCCGGAAGTAATGGGTGGAGCCCTAAAGTTATCTGTGCCGCTTAAGGCAGAGGTCAGCTTTGGAAGTAACTGGTACGAGGCGAAATAGACTCCCTTTAAGGTGTGCATATCAGCTATAATGTAGTTGAGGTGAAGACATCATGCCGGAATTACCGGAAGTAGAGACAGTCAAGAGAACACTTAATGAGTTAGTTAATGGAAAGCAGATAGAGAATGTAACCGTCCGGTTGGCGCGGATTATTCAGCGTCCGGATGATATTCAGGCTTTTGCCCACCTGCTGGCAGGTCATAGCATTGTAAAAGTTGAACGAAGAGGAAAGTTTTTGCGTATTGTGCTGGATGGTCTGGTGCTTGTGTCACATTTACGGATGGAAGGCCGTTACGGACTTTTTTCAAATGATGACCCACTGGACAAGCATACACATGTGATTTTTCATTTTACGGATGGAACTGAGCTGCGTTACACGGATGTTCGCCAATTTGGGACAATGCATCTTTTTCAGATGGGAGAAGATCTTCAGCTGCCGCCTTTAAATAAGCTGGGGCAGGAGCCGCTGGAGCCTTCTTTTACACCGGAGAGGTTTAAGCAGATCGTGTCCGGTAAAAGCACCAAAATTAAATCGCTGCTGCTTAATCAGGAATATATCGTCGGCATCGGCAATATTTATGTAGATGAGTCGTTGCACCGTGCGGGTATCCATCCTGAAGACAGCGCCAAAGCGCTCACGGACAATCAATTGGACAAGCTGCATCATGCTATTGTAAGCACGCTGGCCGAAGCGGTTAACGCCGGAGGTTCATCTGTTAAGTCATATGTTAATGGCCAAGGTGAGAGCGGTACGTATCAGCAGCAGCTATTGATTTACGGTCGTAAGGATCAGCCGTGTAGTAACTGCGGAACGATGATTGAGAAGACGGTTGTAGGCGGTCGTGGCACGCATTATTGTCCAAATTGCCAGCGTCCGACTGTTCACTGAATTTGTTGAAATAATAAGGTTGGCACCCACTACTTGTCCCGCCCATATACTGTGTGAAGAATGCTTAATAGAGAACGGAAGCTGAAACGATAAAATTTCAGTTTTCCGGTTCTTCACAGGAGGGATTGCGGGTGCTCAGCCCATTATTTTCACTGCTATTGCTAGCGTTTGCCTTGAGTTTGGATGGTTTTGGTGTAGGAATTACATATGGGCTGCGTAAAATGAAAATACCACTGCTCTCCGTTCTGATTATCTCGCTCTGTTCGGGGGTAGTTATCTGTGTATCGATGCAGGTTGGGGTTTTGCTTGCCAAGGTAGTGTCTCCGAATGCAGCTTCTATAGTTGGTGCGGTTATACTTGTGCTAATGGGATGCTGGTCGCTTGTTCAGATGCTGATGCAAAAAGAGAAAGATGCAGATGGCGGACGTAAAGCTGAAACGGTAGATAAGGGCTCATTTTCCGAGCAGGCTTGGGCAGAGGTAGCTGCTGATTCTGAAGCGGGTACAGAACCTGTTATGAATGATGAACCGTTGAAATCAGCTGTTTTTTCACTTGAGCTTCGCCGTTTGGGAATTGTAGTACAGATCTTGCGTACCCCGTCTTCTGCGGATATGGATGCCTCAGGAAGCATCTCTTCGATGGAAGCGATGATACTGGGGATTGCGCTCTCTCTGGATGCTTTTGGGGCTGGACTTGGCGCAGCGCTGCTTGGCTTCAATCCGATATGGACATCACTTACAATAGCTTTGTTTAGTGGTACATTTCTATTGCTGGGTATGAAGACTGGACTTAGATTTGCCGGGAACTACTGGATGAAGCATGCTGCCGCATTACCAGCGTTATTATTAATTGCAATGGGAATACTGAAGCTATTATGAGGTGAGTACATGATTATAGGCTTAACCGGAGGAATCGCATCCGGAAAAAGCACAGTGTCTGCACTGCTTGTGAACAAGGGAGCGAGGCTGGTTGATGCCGATGTGATCGCCAGAGAAGTTATGCTTCCCGGGCATGAAGTGTTGGCTGCTGCTGCTAAGCAATTCGGAAAAGAGATCCTTTTTCCGGATGGAACACTGAATAGGGCCAAATTAGGTGAAATCGTCTTTCAAGATCCTGTGGCCCTGCAAACCTTGAACAATTTGACGCATCCTGCTATCCGGCAGGAAATCAAAGACCGTATGTACAGCATGGAGCAGGAAGAGCCGAAGCGGCTTATTATTGTGGATATTCCGCTTCTTTTTGAATCAGGGCTTGAGACCCTGTTCCATGAGATTGTAGTAGTGTACGTTCCCCGTGAAATGCAAATTGCTCGATTAATGGAACGTAATAGGCTCTCTTTAGAAGAAGCAGAAGCGCGATTGAATGCACAGATGGATATTGAACAGAAACGTAATAAAGCGGACTACATCATCGACAACAGTGGCGATCTTGCGTACACTGAGCAACAGGTTGCTGTTTTTTGGGACAGGCTGGGTTTATCATGAAATGGCTACGTAAAAAAAGAGTACTGCTTCTGCTATTTGTGGGTTTTACGGCAATATTGTTTCTGAGTACTAACTGGATGTCGTGGTTTTATCCCATCCATTTTAAAGATGAGATTCGCAAGCACAGCATCACTTATGAGATAGACCCGTTTCTTGTAACCGCGATTATTCGTGTAGAAACGAACTTTAAAACTGGACGAGAATCCAAAAAAGGCGCACTAGGGCTGATGCAGCTTATGCCGGATACCGCGAAGTGGGCGCTGGAAAAGGCCAAGCTTCCAAACGTATCTATGGAAGAACTCAAGCATGAGCCTTCGGCTAATATTGAACTGGGTACATGGTATCTTTCAACTTTATCCCGTCAGTTCGAAGGTAAACGTACAGCAATTATCGCAGCCTATAATGCTGGGCCCGGAAAAGTTCAACGCTGGTTGGACGAAGGGGTCTGGGATGGGACAGATGCAACCATTAAAGATATTCCCATTGGTGAAACCAGGCATTATGTACAGCGCGTTAATTATTACTATGATCAGTACACGGACATTTACAAAGAATTTTAATTTCTACCGTGTTATGTATAAAAAGAAGTATTAAACGACCTGTAGGTCGTTTAATACTTCTTCAAAAAGCTTATGTTGGTCAGGTTATTTGTATTGACCTGCCAGTTGTTGTTCTGCCAGGGTTACAAGACGTTTAGTGATGTAACCACCGATCGAACCATTTTCATAAGAAGTTTTATTGCCTTGGTAACCATCTGGGGAAAGCGTGATTCCTAGTTCTTGGGCAACTTCGTATTTAAGTTGTTCCAAGGCACCGCGGGAATTTGGAGCTACAAGGTTATTGGAGTTGTTGCTTTGGCTCATTGCTGTTCACCTCCTCTGTTGGTAACTGTATTATGTGCCGGACTTGCCATTATCATTACAAGAAAAAAACGGTGATTTCTGGAAATAATAAAAAAGCCGTTCAAAAGCCGGATTTATAACGTGCCGGGACCCATACCATTATGTAATAGGAAGTGATGAAGCTTATGAAATGCCCTTACTGTGATCACACAAATACTAAAGTGCTGGACTCGCGACCAGCGAATGAAAATAAGTCAATCCGTCGTAGGCGTGAATGTGAGCGTTGCAGCAAACGTTTCACTACTTTTGAAATGATTGAAGAAACGCCACTCATTGTAATTAAAAAAGACGGCAGCCGTGAGGAATTCAGTCGTGATAAAATACTCCGTGGTCTCATCCGTGCTTGTGAGAAACGGCCGGTTTCTGTGGAACGTCTAGAAAAGATCGTGTCCGAGGTTGAGAAATCTCTGCGCGGCATCGCCGTTGCGGAAGTGGAAAGCCAACAGATTGGTGAATTCGTGATGGAGCAGCTCTACCCAGTAGATGAAGTGGCTTACGTTCGTTTTGCGTCCGTATATCGCCAGTTCAAGGATATTAATATGTTCATGAAGGAACTCAAGGGGCTGCTATCCAAGAGTACGGGAGAATTAGAGGGATTATAGGGTTTTGTCCAGTTAGGGCGTACAGCAAATCTTAGGGTCTGTTAGGAGTGCTTGTACTGGTTTGTTTCCTCTGAGTTTTGAGCGGGGAATTTGAGTGGAAAAATGATTTTTAAAAAAAGTGTTGACATAGAGGGCGATTTTTTATATTATATAGAAGTCGCCTACGACGCTTGAGTTTATCGGAACAACTCAATTACGACCAAACTAAAATTAAAAAATGTGTGATTTCATACATCTGAAATTTCAGTTTGGGGCCATAGCTCAGCTGGGAGAGCGCATCGCTGGCAGCGATGAGGTCAGGGGTTCGATCCCCCTTGGCTCCACCAAACATCATATGGACTCTTAGCTCAGTTGGTAGAGCAGTAGACTCTTAATCTATTTGTCCAGGGTTCGAGCCCCTGAGAGTCCATCCTAAAGAAACGGCAGAAATGCCGTTTTTTTGTTGTTTGGGGAAGAGTGACTTTTTATTTGGTTTTGATCGTGGTATAGTTTGGGTAGATAAAACGTACAATGCAAAGAGAGTAGTGCGGAAACACGACTCCCGGTGCAATAGCCGCTTTTAAGGGCGGCGGCTTCGGAAGTTTAGTCAGGAAATAGACCGCATTCCTTTGCGAGAGGGCGGTCTATTTCTTTTTGAGGTAGTTGAGCAGTGCAATAATGAACATGCCGAACATGAACATCAGTGACAATTGCTGACTCCAATTACAGACAATCCATATCTAAAGAAACAGGAAGATGCTGTTTCTTTTTTTGTTCCCATTTATTAATTATCATTAAATCCATTAAACTCCTGAAGCATTTGGATAAAGGTTTCAAGCTGTTGATTATCCCATTGGGCTATGCGCTCATAAAATATGAACTCCTTATCCTGTAACGCGTCAAAGGTTTTTTGTCGTCCAAGATCAGTGAGAGTAAGAAGGATCGCTCGACGATCATTAGGAGAGTCTTCTCTTCTAACATAACCCAAATTCTCGAGTTGCTTGATGAGACGGCTGACTGAACTACGATCCATAGCCGTTGATTCTGCCAACACAGAGGCGCTTGTTGGTCCATAAGAGTACAGCCAACGGACTATATGGAAAGCAGCAGGCTGTATAGATGAATCGAAAGCGGCAGCAGTTCTGACATTTAGGGCATGCGAAGCACTAATGAGGGCACTAATTTGTCCACCTAGCTTCAGTTCTAATTGCCCTCTCAACGTGTCTTTACGTTCGGCATTCATTGTTTTGACCACCTAACCTTGTATTTTAAAGTTGTCATACATCTATTTAGTTGACATATGTCAATCATCAACATATAGTTGATATATATCAATTATATGATTTGGACAATACGCTGTCAAAATGAAATTGCCCCTGATGAATTCCTGATATAAAGGAGAATGTAGATGATGACAAAGCCGATTATTGTAATTACTGGAGCTACAAGCGGTTTGGGACAACTCGTTGCACTTGAAATGGCTAAGCGAGGTGCCCATCTTGTTCTGACTGCAAGGAGTAAAACGCGTTCGGAAGCAACTGGAAAAATGATAAAGGAGAGCGTACCAGCAGCCGAAATTAGTTTTTTTTACGGAGACCTATCCTCAATGAGGGATGTCACTAGGTTAGGACAAGAAATATCTAGTGTTTTTCCGAAGATAGACGTGTTAATAAATAACGCAGGGCTTCATGGGTTTGAACAGCGGATAACTGCCGATGGATTCTCAGAAATGATGGCTGTGAACTATTTTGCACCATGGTTATTGACGCAAACCTTAGAACGTTCTTTGAGAGCAGCAGGAAGTGCAAAAATCATAAATGTTGCTTCAGAAGCTTCACGCCGTCATGGAGTGCTAAAGTTGCCAGAAGATTTGCTCAATACAGCTTCTTTTACTTCCAGAGGATCTTCTGAGATTTATGGGAAAACCAAACTGTTAAATATTATGTTTACCAGTGAGCTTGCACGCCGCTGGGCGGGAACGGGAATCAGTGTTCGTGCATTGAATCCGGGTTTTAACGTTACAGGTCTCGGGCGTGAACTTTGGTTTTCTTCGATGCTTAAGCACTTATTGAATTTCTTTCGTATTGGCGATCCTCGTAAAGGAGCGGAGATCATTATTCGTTTAATGACCGATCCTAAGTATCAAGAGAGCAGTGGGGGATATTTTAACGTTGGGACAGGCAATCCCATTGTACCCGTACAACCGGGAGGAGATAAGGTAATGGAAAATAAATTATGGAACGATACGCGAGACATTTTGCAGCAGAAAGGTTTCTTTGGAAACTGATTTAATTAGTGAAACTAACCTCATGTCCGTTCGAATCACCCATTCATGATCCTGCGGACTGTATAGCTCTTATTTTCTTTATTTAGTGAAATTAGTCGAGTGATCGGACCGTAGCGCACTTATTTCCTCTCCAGTAGCAGTATTTTGCTTTGAAAAGACTAGATAAGTGCGTAGGAGTCCGATAGCTTGGGAAAATGCCCCATAATGAGAAAATAAGAGCACCTCGGTCCGTTGTATCTCAACCTTCCGCCAGTCCGACATTTTTTAGTACTACGATCAGAAATAGACCGATCCCTTGTGAGAGAGGGCGGTCTATTTTACAGTTACCGTTAGTTACCGTATTCCTTCAAAAGCGTATCTCACCAACTGCTGCACATAAGCATCGTCTATGGGTTGGCCGGTCACCAGCAAGCGGTAGAATATCGGCCCGTAAATAAGATCGGTAACAACTTCAATATCGAGATTATCCTTCAATTCCCCCCGCTGAACACCTCGTTCCATAAGCAGCCGTGCCTCAAGCCGGCGAGGCTGGAAATATCGGGTCCGATAAGCTTCCGCCAAGCCTGAATCCATCTGTCCTTCGCCAATGATCTCCGTAATGATTTTACCCTCTCGACTAATCAGGAACCGGGATAAGTTCGTTGCATGCATGAGAATATCATCGAATACTGAACCTGTGTCAGGTACGGGCAGTCTGTCCGCAGCCGAGGATAGGAATCCATCCATCACCACGGCAGCCTTGTTAGGCCACCATTTATATATCGTAGCTTTGCTGACCTTGGCACGATCCGCTATTTTTTCCACCGTAACTGCTCCAAAACCATTTTCCAATAACAAATCATAGGAAGCGGAAAGAATAGACTTCTCCGTCTCAACATTACGCGGACGTCCTCGTTTACTCTCCATCTGAAATCACCCTTTCGTTAATCTGTCTCCAATCAAAATATAAACTATACGTTCAGTATACTAAAAAAATCCGGAAAAATAAATGACCATCGCCTATTTACAAAACGATACGTTCAGTATATTATTTAAACATGAATTAGTGAACTGAACGTATAGTATTTAAATTATTATGATCATCTGAGGAGGATTCACATGCAAAAAGAACAAGCGGCGAAAGAGAACCACATATCAAGTTGGATGATGTTTATGTTAGCAGCGGCATGCGGGCTTATCGTGGCCAATCTTTATTATGCTCAAACCCTTGTCGGACCTATCAGTGTCTCGACAGGACTTTCTTCTACAGCCGCAGGCTTGATCGTCACTTTAACTCAAATCGGTTATGTTGTAGGTTTGTTATTTATCGTGCCGCTGAGTGACATTGTTGAGAATCGGCGTCTCACGATAATCACGTTAATGGTTGCAGTGGGTGCATTGCTGGTTGCAGCTTTCGCAGCTAATGCGCCTTTGTTCCTGACAGCATCTTTGTTTATAGGAACCGGTTCTGTGGTAGCTCAAATCCTGGTGCCTTATGCCACCTATTTAGCGTCTGAAGAGCAGCGTGGGCGTGTGGTTGGTAATGTTATGAGTGGACTCTTACTTGGTATTATGTTTGCCCGGCCCGTGGCAAGCTTTATCACCAGCATCTGGGGATGGCAAGCCGTTTTTATTTTTTCAGCGGTCGTCATCACGTTGTTAGCCATTCTGCTGTCGCGATTTCTTCCTGAACGTAAACCTGCACCTTCGGTAAGCTATAGTAAATTAATTGTCTCTTTAGGCACCCTTTTAAAACAAACGCCTATATTGCGCCGACGTGCCTTATATCAAGCTTGTTTATTTGGAGCTTTTAGTCTCTTTTGGACGGTGGTTCCGTTGCGGTTGGCGGATGATTTTGGAATGTCGCAGCAAGGTATCGCATGGTTTGCTTTAGTAGGTGTTGGTGGGGCTGTAGCCGCGCCGATTGCTGGAAGACTGGCAGATAAAGGTTGGAGCAAATGGTTAACCGGGCTGGCCATGATCATTGCCACCTTGTCTTTTTTACTAATTCATCTTTTCCATAGCCACTCAACTTTTGCTCTCATCCTGCTCTTTATTTCCGCGATTACATTGGATATGGCCGTATCCGGAAATCTTGTACTCGGACAGCGTGTGATTTATTCATTGGGAAGTGAAGCGAGGGGACGTCTTAATGGGATCTTTATGGCGATTTTCTTCGTGGGTGGAGCCGTTGGATCATCTTTGGGTGGTTGGGCTTATGCCTATGGGGGATGGACCTTCGCCTCACTCATCGGAGTGATCCTGCCGCTATTGGCTTTGGTTTACTTTTTCACTGAAAAAAGATCAACTAAAGCTGTTGAATAAATCCTTGCTTTAAGAGTGGGGGTTAGGCTTACGGCAGAATAGACCGCTACCTTTGGTTAGGGCGGTCTATTTCTTTTTGAGGTAATAACGCTTGATAAACGTTAGTTATGCTCTGCTAACTGCACCTCAAACCCGTCCGGGTCCAGGATATAAAAGAACCGCAGGTGGGGATTGGGTGCGATTGGTCCGCGCGCTACTGGGATACCTTGGCTTTTTAAACTCTCCATCGCTTCATCAAGTGACTCCACTTCGAAACCCACAGAAACGCCACATTCCGGCTTCAAAGCCGGGTCACTTCCCTGAATAAGCTCGATCTTGGGTTGCCCCTCCAGACCTAACATGACGATCTGTTTTCCACTGCTCTCAAATCTACGCTCAATGGGTAGCCCCAGTATCCGGTTATAAAAATGAAGGGAAGCCTCCAGATCGCGGACCCGAAGCGTAATCCAATTCATACTCAATTTCATGGTTTTATAGTCTCCTCTGATGAATATTCTATATCGTATATTATACGCTATCATCTTGCCCGGAAACAGGGAGAATAGGAAATCAAGAACGTTTAATGAGGATAAAAGCCCGCAAAATCAGCTGTGCAACCAGTGGTTGACAGTATGTAAGGGTAGATAGGTAGTCAATTACAGAACGTTATAATATGATGAGCATGAGGTGATGGCGAATGGACTTTGCAAATAAATTGCAAAGCTATAGGAAACAGAGAGGAATGTCCCAGGAGAACTTAGCGGAGGTGATTGGTGTTTCGCGGCAAGCCGTGTCTAAGTGGGAATCAGGTCAATCCTATCCCGAAATGGATAAGATGATTAGTTTAAGTGAATTATTTCACGTAAGTTTGGATCATCTGGTGAAGGATGCTTCAAGCGATACCAAAGCAGAGCATGTCGCAAGCCCCGTATATGTAGATCTGAATTCCTTGTTTCATTATGAGTACAAAAGTAAGAGAACATGCTTTGGAATTCCTCTGGTTCATATCCATATCGGGCGGGGGCTATACGTTGCCAAAGGGGTTATTGCCATAGGTAATGTTGCGATTGGTGCGGTATCCATTGGTATTGTTGCTTTGGGCGGATTATGTTTAGGTGCGCTTGCTTTAGGACTCATCAGTTTTGCAGGTCTGGCTCTAGGGCTTTTGTTAGCCGTTGGGGGCATTGCGGCGGGTACAATGGCCGTTGGTGGAATAGCATTGGGGATATTTGCTGTTGGAGGTTTAGCTGTAGGTATGTTCTCCTTGGGTGGTCTCTCTATCGCTTCCCATATTGCAATGGGTGGATATGCAAGCGGGCATATAGCTATAGGGGATACCGTAAAAGGTGCTTATACCTTTATTACTCAAGATAATAATTTCAACGACATCAAGGGGGAGGAGGTAAGAAAGTTAATTGAGCAAGAATATCCACATCTTTGGAAACCCATTGTGCAGGGAATTATTTCAATCTTCAAATAGCTGATTAATTTGCGGAAATTTCTTTACGGTTGTTTCATATGGATATAATTTGGGTAATAAACGATTGGCGTTTGTCATATATTGATCCGGCAAAAATACTTGTTGCTCAGCAACAAGTATTTTGATTTTGTGTTGGATATTTGTGAAAATATAAAACCTGATATTAGATTTTTTGCTGAAAACCGAAATTTTTACAGAGGAGTATTTATTTGAAAAGCATTCATAAGCGCTTATTATTCTTGCTGCTTGTGTTTATAATTCTACCGTATTTTTTATCCGTGTTGTTGATCTATCGGCAGACGAAAGAGAATGTGGAACGACATGAACTTGAGAACAGCCAAGAGCAAATTCAGCAGGCGTCAGCCGATCTAGAGCAATATTTTGATGAAATCATTAATCTTCCATATATTTTATACCGAAATCCAGACTTATTCAGGGTGTTTGAAGAAGGGTTAGAAGAAGATTTTTATTACAAGCAGCTTGAAATTAATAAGGGTATGACTAACTTCTATCTCATGAGGAGTGAAATTCGTCAGATCCGTTTATTCATAAATGAAGGGAAAAGCTCATTTACAGTTTATAATGCCATGTTAAGTTCCCGTAAAAGGAATCCGGATTTATTACAGCAAGCTTCCATTCAGAAGCTGATGAGCTCTAATAGCAATGATCTTATTGAAGCTCCGCATCCGATTGAGAACTATAACGATACCTCCATTATGCCTCCTTCGGATAAAACGATGGTCTTGACGGTTCATCACAAAATTGTGGATGTCCTAACACAGGAATTTCTGGGCGTCATCACTATAGATATTGATTTGGACAAGATTACTCATATCGCTAATCATTTTCTACAGAAAAATAAAGAGAGCGTATGGCTTTCCGATGCGGAGAATCATGTCATTTACGCAAGTGATGAAACATGGATAGGCAAAACCGTTCCCGATGAACTGCAAAGGAAAATAAGTCCGATACAGGCAGATACTAAATCTCCAGAAGGAGATATTGTGTTTACTAGAACATTGCAGGAACCGATAAAAGCGTGGCATTTTGCTAAGGTAACCCCGA
The DNA here is from genome assembly GCF_038002785.1 of Paenibacillus sp. FSL H3-0310. Lineage (NCBI taxonomy): Bacteria > Bacillati > Bacillota > Bacilli > Caryophanales > Paenibacillaceae > Paenibacillus > Paenibacillus sp. FSL H3-0310. Next base: position 4,073,277 of record NZ_JBBODC010000001.1, on the reverse strand, counting down.
GTTCTTTTTTATTTGAAGATGTAAGGAAAACTGCCTATACAAACATCATCGTAGGTGTGGTTGTAGGTGGACTGGGCTTGATAATGATAACAATCATTTCTTATGGATTTACACGGCCGATAAAACTGCTTAGTCAAAAAGTCCAGCGTATCGAGGGGAGGAATATGAATGCCCCATTCGACGATATGCGGGAGGACGAAATCGGTATTCTAGAAAGACATATCAAGGAGATGATGAATCGGATCAACCGTCATATTGACCGGGAGTATAAGCTTGAGATAGAGAACAGGAAAAATCAGCATAGGGCGCTAAAGTCGCAGATCAATCCGCACTTTTTATTTAATTCTTTACAATCCATTGCTGCTGTTGCCCTACTCTCTGAATCTCCAAAAGTATATCAACTGATTACCTCTTTATCCAAGATGATGCGGTACTCAATTCGTGTGGATCAGAAGGCGACGCTTCAAAGCGAAGTGGATTATGTCCAGGCTTATTTGAATCTTCAAGCGGAACGTTTTCAGACTGATTTTAGCTATTCCATTGATGTACCTAAAGATATTCTTGATATTCCGGTTCCTAGTATGATCTTGCAGCCGCTCGTTGAGAACTTTTTTAAGCACTGTTATGACGAGGGCTATGAACAAGCTTACATCCATATTTATGGTGAAATACAAGGTGAATATTTGAATCTAGTCGTAGAAAATAACGGAAACAGCGTGACGGATGATGAACTTGAGGCATTAAAAAATAATCTCTACACATCGGTTAACGAAGGCATTCCTTCTTTTGCGCATATCGGGTTAAAAAACATTCATGATCGCTTGGTTCTTCATTTCGATCAGACAGCGGGAATCAAACTAGATTCGATGCAGGGACAAGGGTTCACTGTACGGCTAGTAATTCCACTCTACCTAAAGGAGAAGTAACGTTTATGAAAGCTCTTATTGTAGATGATGAGTCTAATGTTAGAAAAATCATCCGTTTTTTGGGACGGTGGGAACAATACGGGATTACCGAAGTGCTGGAAGCCAGAAATGGTCTCGAGGCTAAGGCGTTGATTGAGCAGAAATCTCCAGAAATCATAATGACAGATGTCAAAATGCCCAAAAATAGCGGGATGGAGTTAATCGAGTGGTTGGCTGCTAAAGACTATCCGGGAAAAGTGATTATGATTTCAGGGTTTGACGATTATTGTTTCATGCGTAAAGCGTTTAAGCTGGGATGCTTTGATTATTTGATGAAGCCAATTGAAGAGAAAATGCTGAATGAAACTTTAGAAGGGGCGTTGAGAGCCTGGGAACAAGAAGAGGGAGAACGTCGCAATATGGAGTCCGGATTTTATGAAGAGGTAAAAATGTTTCGCTTAAACAGGGAGATTACTGCTGCTTGTAACGGTGAAGCTTTTGATGCAGGCGAAATTGCCTCGGCTCTCCCACAGGCAGAAGTATACGACTTCACCATGATGTATTTTTACCAATCTCATTATTCGGAGCCATACATTCAGCTTTTGACCGAAGAGCTGGCTACACGGGAGTGGGGAAATGCATTTACGCTTCAAAATGATCCTAATGTCTGTGTGATTCTGTCCCTTCATGGACAGCTTTTCCCGATAGAGGAATGGATTACCCAGCATTTTGATATACCTGTTCGTTTGGTTAGTGGCCCCTCCATCCAATCGCTCGCAGAGATATCGTTATCTTTTCAATCTGTACAAAGGTCTATGGCTGAACAAAATTTTAGAGCAATCCATCGTTTGGCGGATTTAGATGATGTTAGGCGTATGAATGATATTGTCGCATTTGTTGATGAGCATTATATGGAAGAGCTAAGTTTGGACAAATTATCCACCCGTTTTTTTCTGAGCCGAGAACATATCTCGCGGAGATTTAAGCAAGAAGTAGGGAGGACTCTTACTAACTACGTCATTCATTTACGAATAAATCAAGCGAAACAGTGGTTACTAGAATCGGATGAAAAGATGTACTCGATTGCCTTAAAGCTAGGGTATCAAGATGAGATTTATTTCTCTAAGCTGTTCAAAAAAAACGTCGGTATGACGCCTGCTGAATATCGTAATTCACAGGGAGCAAGAGAAATAGACGCGGAAGTCAGGATAGCCAGTACATAAGTTCATTGTTGAATGCATCTGGGGGAATTATGAAAATAAAAAGGGTTCAAATGATTATCGTGGGGTTGATTACGCTAACGCTTTCTTCATGTGGTGCGCATACACGTCCACTGAAGGAAGCAGATTTGAAGGTAGCGGATAAGGCAGTCACATTGGAGGTACTGAATCCTAAAGTGGAAATCTCTATAGAATTCGAGCAGATGGTTAAGGAATATGAAAAGGAAAACCCGAATATTAACGTAGAAATTCTAACCTTTGGCGGGGGAGCTAACTACCTTGATGAGCTAAAGGCGAGGTTTGCGGCCAATGTTGGTCCGGATATTTTTCCAAATGGCGGTTATGAAGAAGCGAAGGCATGGAGTAGATATCTTGAGGATTTATCAGATCAACCTTGGGTGGAACAGGCTTATGACGAGGCGCTAGAACCGATGAAGATGGACGGGAAAATATACGGGATGCCGATCAATTTTGAAGGCTACGGTTTTATTTATAATAAGGATTTATTCGCAAAGGCTGGGATTACTCCTCTCCCAACAACGTTTACGGAATTAAAAGAGGCGGCGAAAAAGCTGAAGGCTATAGGTGTGACTCCTTTTTCTGTTGGGTATTCCGATCATTGGTTTTTTGTACTCCTGTTGAATATTGCTATTGCACAACAGGAGGACCCGGATGCTTTTATTCAAGGGTTAAACAACGGAACACAATCTTTTCGAGCGAATAAGGAAGTTAAAGATGTCATTCGGATGCTGGATTTGACCGTACAATATGGTAACGAAAATTTTTTGACAACAGATTATAATTCGGAAGTTGAGTTATTTGCAACAGGGAGAACGGCGATTCTAAAACAAGGGAATTGGGTTCAGTCTAAAATTGATCAAATATCGCCGAATATGAATATCGGTTTTTTACCCATGCCTATTAATGATAGTGCCGAAAACAATGCGTTGCCAGTAGGGGTATCTAATAATTGGGCTGTTAATAAAGAATCTTCGCCAGAAAAGAAGAAGGAAGCCAAAAAGTTTTTGAACTGGATGGTTTCCTCGGAAACAGGGAAAAAGTTCATGAAGGATCGCTTTCATTTTATTTCAGCTTTTAAAAATATAGAGACGGACCGTTCGGGAGCGCTTGTAAAAGATCTTATGCGATACGTCGATGAACAGAAAACTTTATCTTGGAATTGGTTCAAATTCCCTCCCAGAGCAAGAGAGGAGTTTGGCTATCTTATGCGAGCTTATGTAGGAGAGCAAATTAATCGGGATCAATTGCTTCAAGAACTTCAAAAATCGTGGGATACCCATGTGAAGTAATAAAACCAAATCAATATAACCCTGTAAATGCATCAATTTACGACATACTCATAACGTCTACTCTTCATTAGAATTTAAAAGGGGAACAGCACAAAGGAAGATCGAAACCCAAATTTAAAGTATAAGAGGAGTTAGATGATGAATTTCAAGAAAATGATTAAACAAACAACAATCCTAACCTTTACAGCTGCTTTAATGTTAGGTGGAGCTACTCAAACCTTTGCGAAAGGAAATAACAAGCCGAACAAGCCGGAGTACAATGACTATGGTTTCTCTCATATCACTCGCGCTGACATGTTGAAATTACCCAAACAACAAAATAGTAAACAATTCCAAGTCCCAAAATTTGATGCTTCAACGATTGAGAACATTCCTGCAGCCATTAAGTTCGATGAGAATGGAAACAAAATTGAAATGGATGTTTGGGATACTTGGCCGCTGCAAAATGCAGATGGAACTGTAGCCAGTTATAAGGGGTATCAAATTGTTTTTGGTCTGGCGGGCGACCCTAATAATGGATCAGACACATTTATTTATTTGTTCTATAAGAAAGAAGGAGACAACTCTATCAGCAGCTGGAAGAATGCCGGCAGAGTGTTTAAGGATAGTGACAAACTTGTTCCTGATGATTATGTTTTAAACAATCAAGCCGAAGAATGGTCCGGTTCAGCAACCATGACATCTGATGGCAAAGTTCGCTTGTTTTACACTAATCGTCATCCTTGGGATCCAGATCGCGGATTTTACGGGAAACAAACTTTAACTACAGCTCAAATTAATGTCTCTGCCCCGGATGGGGATACCCTTAAGATTGATGGCGTAGAAGATATGAAATCCATCTATGACGGTAATCAAGGTGAAATTTATCAAAGTGTTGATATCACCGGTTTTAGCAAAGGCGATTACGACGATAATCATACCTTAAGAGATCCTCACTATGTGGAGGATAAAGGCCACAAGTATCTTGTATTTGAAGCAAATACAGGGACAACTACGGGTTACCAGGGTGAAGACTCTCTTTTTAACAAAGCTTATTATGGTAATAGCAATGCCTTCTTCCAAGCGGAGAAAAAGAAATTACTTAGCAGTGCTGACAAAACATCTGCGGAAACCGCGAATGGTGCGCTCGGTATCATTGAATTAAATAATGATTATACATTCAAAAAAGAAATGAAGCCGCTACTTGCCTCCAACACCGTGACAGATGAAATTGAACGTGCGAACATATTTAAATTGAATGGCAAGTGGTATCTGTTCACAAGCTCAAGAGGTTCTAAAATGTTCATTGATGGCATTGATGATGAAGACATCTATATGCTCGGGTACGTATCTAATTCTTTAACCGGACCGTATAAACCATTAAATGGTACAGGAATTGTCCTCCATCAAGATCTTAATCCTTATGATATTACCTGGACTTATGCTCACTTTGCGATTCCGCAAGCGAAAGGGAATAATGTAGTCATCACAAGTTACATGACGAATAGAGGTTACTTTGGGGATCATCATTCCACTTTTGCCCCAAGCTTTGTGCTGAATATTAAAGGCTCCAAGACTTCAGTTGTACCGAACAGCATTTTGGAACAAGGGCAATTGACGCTTAAAGGTAACAAACCGTATTAATCATTTACAAAGTAAATGCCAATGTAGTTGGCGTTTACTTTTCTTTTTATAAGCTGAGATTAGCAATGTGAAAAAAGCGAGGTATATTTTGAATAAGAAAAAAATGATAGGAATCACTATATTAATCCTTTGTTTAATTTGTTTTGTGACGATAGTATTAGTAACTTATGACGCTGGAGAGAAGAAGAAGCCGGGGACCGACGTTCCTGATCATAAACCTACCACTCGGGCTAGCTATCATTTCACTGTACCTGAGCATTGGAAAAACGATCCGCAAAAACCCATTTATTTTGATGGTAAATATCATTACTATTATCTCTATAATGCTGATTACCCGGATGGAAATGGTACAGAATGGAGACATGCCACATCAACGGATTTGGTGAGCTGGACAGATGAAGGCGTTGCGATTCCAAAATATACAACACCCAATGGTGATCCCTGGTCAGGATCTGTTGTTGTTGACGATAGCAATACAGCAGGTTTTGGCGAAGGGGCTATTGTGGCGATTTTAACACAGCCCTCTGCAGAGGGGGGGAAGCAAGAACAATATTTATGGTTCAGTACGGATCGTGGGCTGACGTTTAAATCTTATAGTGATGATCCTATTTTGCCAAATCCGGGCACAGAAGATTTCAGAGACCCGAAGGTAATATGGGATCAACATTCTCATAAATGGGTGATGACGCTAGCCGAAGGTACGAAAGTGGGCTTTTACGAGTCTGACAATTTAAAAGATTGGCACTACACAAGCGGCTTCGAAACAGAAAATATCGGAATTGTAGAGTGTCCTGACTTCTATATGATGCGGGCGAATGATGGCACTTATAAATGGGTTCTTGGGGTCAGTGCAAATGGTAAGTCGATAGGTAAACCTAACACGTATGCCTACTGGACTGGAGATTTTAATGAGAATGAATTTATCGCGGATCATCATGAACCACAGTGGCTAGATTATGGATTTGATTGGTATGGTGCTGTAACTTTTGAAGAAGGAAAGGACAAGGATCAATACAATCATCGATATGCTTTGGCCTGGATGAATAATTGGGATTACCCTCATGTTACCCCCAATCTTAACGAAGGTTTTAACGGAATGGATTCAATCGTGCGTCAAATAAAATTAACACGAGATGAAGAGCAGTCGTATCAGTTAGTATCACAGCCCATCGAAGCATTAGATCAAATGGTAACTTCAACGGATTCCTTGCAACAAATAAAAGTGAACGGCTCGTCAACACTTGATATCACAGGCGAAAATTACCAGCTCGATGCAGATCTATCTTGGTCAGAGATTACCAATGTAGGCTTAAGACTTCGTGAATCCGCAGATAAGACGCGCCACGTGGACGTAGGAGTGTTTGTTGAAGGACAATATTCTTATGTTAATAGAGCCTTCACTGGACAACCTGATGAGAGTGACAGATATCTTGAAAGCAAGGCCCCCTTTGATGTGAACAAGAAAAAAGTGCATCTGAAGATCCTTGTGGATAGAACAAGTATTGAAGTTTTTATAGATGATGGTGAAATTGTATTTTCTAATGAAATCTTCCCGGAAATAAAGGATCAAGGCATTACCTTGTTTTCTGAAGGTGGCACCGCGATTTTTAATAATGTTGTAATTAAGCATTTTGGCAAAGATTAGAATGAATATACAGAGTTTTTCTAATTCTTGCGCAATAAGAGGGCACTCCAACCTATGGATGTCCTCTTTTTTTATTATAAGTACGTAATATTAAACCTAATTCACGAAGGAATACATAATTGTTAAACGCTATCTTGAATTCTAGAATGAGGTTATTGGCATCACGTTACTTTTTTGGTTTCAAAATCATTCTGGGAGGTTGTCCTAATGAAGCGAAGGCCTATTTATGTTGTTCTTATTCTGTTTATTGTATTAGGTTCATGGTTGCTGCTGAATCACCGGGAAAATAACAGCGCCTCGGAGAAGCAAGTGCAGGAAGTGCTGCCTACGAGTACTGTTGATACTAACACAACAATGGCTAACGTTACTGTAAATAACAGAGAAACTCCGGTGCAGTACTTGGATCCCGCATATAAAGTTACAGTGAAACACGATATTTTGTATGCAAGTAAGAAAAACGAGACGGATGCTGAAGAACCGCTGAAGCTCGATTTGTACCAGCCCATTGGAGATGAAACCAAGCAGAGGCCAGTATTTATTTTTATTCATGGCGGAGGTTATACCGGAGGGGATAAGTCTGATGCAGCAGATTTTTCCGAAGGCCTGGCGAAACGGGGGTATGCTGTTCTCACTATTGATTATAGGCTAAAAAAAGATCCGTTTTTCAATTTCACTCGCACACTTAACGATGCGAATGAGGATATAAACGATGTGATCAAATGGATTAATGAGCATGCGGAGACTTATGGATTGAACAAGGAACGTATAGTTATTGGCGGAGATTCAGCAGGAGGTCATCTGGCCATGAACTTTGTGAATCTATCCTTAGCAAAAGATCCCTCCCTAGTTAAGTCTGTATTTTCCATTATAGATATTTATGGTGGTGAACTGACAAGAAGTGCTGACAGCAAGCTGCCGCCTGTCCTAATTATTCATGGAACGATAGATAAAATGGTGCCGTACCAGCAAAGTGTTGACCTAGCCGCTCAATTGAAAGAGAAAGGTATTTATCATAATCTGCTCACGCTGGAGGGAGTCGGACATGATTATAAAAATGAAAAATACATCGATGAAATTATGGAGACGACAGCACATTTTCTGTGGAATGTCATGAACAGTTCGGACCTTGCGAGTCTTCCGGAAAATTCGGGGATCACGGTTGCTTCTGGTTCTGCTTTTGATATTAAGCTGCCTGAAGCTTATCGCAGCGCATCGAAGGAGCCGCTTAATATCGATTTGCCAGAGGGATGGCTGCTTAGTGGAGAAGAAGAAGGTTCGCTGTGGATACAGGTTCCGGAAAGCTTGGTGCGCGGAAACGATTCGCTGTTCGTCTCTCGGGGTGCAGAGCCTACAGCGGCATCAAGCTTCACTATGAATATCAACGTAATCGACCCGCTGGCAGTGTATTACGAGACTTTTTATGAGGAGTCTGCCAAAGAGATAAAAACCCATATGGATGTTACCAATCAATCTACAAGCAATTTCAGCGGTTCAGTGGAAGCTGATTATGAGACGGGACGATCTACCCGAGGTACTTATACTTCAACTGTGGAAAATCTGGAGCCGGGTAAGAGCGTTCGTCTTGAGATTCCTGAGCTGGCAAGAGGCCAGCGTTCGCTTAAAGTTTTTAATGATATAGGTACCTTATTGCAATCGGCAGTTGATTCTTCTAACGTGCTTCTGTTGCCGAAACTCAGTCCGCCTGTCCAAATCGATGGCAACTTGTCGGACTGGGGGAATCAAGCTCCCTTTGATATGAAGGATGTCAAAATCATGGGCTGGCAAGGAGAGCAGGATCTCAGCGCCAAGGGTTCCTTAGCATGGGATGCCGACAATCTTTACCTTGGGGTAGAAGTTATCGATGATTATCATGCACAGTCAGCATCAGGAGATGCCATCTGGAGTGGGGACAGCATCCAGATTGGAATTGGCATTGCCAACGGGGATGGAACGGTGCCTTCTGAGTACCATGAACTCGGTGTGGCTCGCGGAGATACGGGCGAATTACTCAAATGGTGCTGGTTGGCACCAAAGGGGTTTAATTGGGGTGATGTTATAGAATTACAATATGCCGTGGAACGTAAAGATTCAAAAACCAGCTACGAACTAGCCATTCCCTGGCGTGAACTAAAATCCGACGATGTACAGGTGAAGCCAGGAATGAAGCTGAAATTTTCGTTATTGGTCAATGACAATGATGGTGAGGGGCGTAAGGGCTGGGTGGAATATAACAGCGGCATTGGTTCGGCTAAGGATGTTGATGCTTTTGGTGATCTATTTGTGCATTGACATATTATGCTGTTAACACTATGATATGAATGAAAAAATAATTATTCATTCACGGAGAGACGAAAAGTGGAAGACAAAAAAACAAAGATATACGAATGTGCGAAAGAGCTATTTAGCAATAAAGGCTTTAAAGACACGAATGTTTCTGGCATTACCACAATGGCTGGAATAGCTGTAGGAAGTTTTTACAACTATTATCCCTCTAAGGAAAAGCTTTTTATGGATATTTTTTTAGAGGAAAACGAAAAGCTCAAAAAAAGCTGTATGCAATCGCTCGATATGAGCCAAAGCCCATTAGCACTAATACGGCAGATGATGGTGCTTAATTTGGAAGGTATGATAGCCAACCCCATTCTTAAGGAATGGTATAACAAAAGTGTTTTCGCAAAAATCGAACAGTTGTACCGGGAAGAAACCAACATTCAGGTAAACGACTTCTTGTATGATAGCTTCCATGAAATCATTAAGCAGTGGCAAGCCGGTGGTAAAATGCGCAGCGATATGGATAGTAAAATGATTATGATGATCTTCGGCGCAATGATTAATGTGGAAACCCACAAGGAAGAAATCGGGCTGGAGTATTTTCCACAACTCTTGGACAATATGCTGGAACTAATTATGAAGGGTTTGACAGACTGCCCCTAATACACTTATGGTGCAGTTTTTTTTTCTTGTAAAATGAATGAATAATTAAATATTCATTCAAATTTTAAAGCAAAAGGAAGGAGGCAAGCAGGTGAGTAAGAGAAGAGGAAAAAAGCGAAAATTCAATAAATGGATTATTGTTCTCAGCATTCTATGCGGGATTACAGTCATAGGTTGGATAGGTGGTATTCTCTTATCTGCTCCGGGAAGGCATGAAGTTCAGCAGCTTACTATCCACGCCATAGATATACAGAAACTGCGGGAGGGCAGCTATGTGGGGGAATACATTGGCATCAAAGATCATTCCAGAGATACCAAGGTGAAGGCCACAATATCTGCTGGACGGCTGTCAGATATCAAAATACTCAAAGGTGCCTTGGACAAAACAGGGAACCCTGCTGAACTGAAGGGTGGGCTAAGCATTGGTGATTTGTTTGGTCATGTGATTGAATCGCAGTCTCTTCAGGTGGACGTTATCAGCGGGGCAACGCTTACCTCTAAAACACATCTTAAGGCACTCGAAAATGCCCTACTGCAGGCGGAGACGAAATAATTCATTTTAAGGAGAATTTATATGAACATTGCAGTCATTTCGTATTCATTCACAGGTAATAATGAAGCATTAGCAAGGAGTGTGGCGAAAGCGTTGTCGGCTGAATATATCCGAATCTCGGAAGCTAAACCCCGAACACTCGGTAGGATTACCTTTGATATGATTTTTGACAGGATACCGTTGGTTCAACCGAAGCCTGAGCAAATAGGAAAATATGATATTATCCTATTTTTTGGACCGGTTTGGATGGGGAAAGTGGCCACACCGCTCCGTGCCTATTTAGAGTACTTGAAGAAAAATCCGCAAAAGTATGGTTACCTTTCAATCAATGGTGGAGCTGACGGTCCAAATCCGAAGGTGCCAGGGGAGCTTAGAAAAAGAACTGGAGCAGACCCTGTTGTATTCATCGAGCAGCATATCGCAGATCTGATATCAGCAGATCACAAACCTGCACGTAAAGATACCTCAGCTTATAAGTTAAATGAGGGCGATATTAATCAGTTAACTGGAAAAATAGTGAAGAAAGTAAGGGATATGACCTAGCTTTTAAGCTCCAGCGAGACGAACAGAGAAACGGCAAAGCTGCCGTTTTTTTTGTTTTCTCTGCAATCTGGTAGAAATTGTTCTATTATAAAGTGTTCCTTCAATTCGCTAGATGGTATGATAGGTATGGGAGGGAATTATAAAATGAACAATGAGACGACTAATGAAAATGAAATAACAAATGAGAATGAGGAAGTAAATGATAATACAGAAATGTCTGAAGAGGATATGGCGCAGCTGCTAAAGGCTGTTCACCATAACGGCCTTGTAGCGTTGAGAGTACACTTTAAAGATGTTGAAGGACAAGTATTGAACATGGAAGCCTACGGCCCTGTTTTTGTTTTTCACGTGAAAACTGAATTAGATCAGGTGTATTCCTGCGGATTTTTTCTGCGCGAGTTAATTGCAAGATTCCAGTCGGGTAAGGATCCGGCAGCATGGATGGCCTCATTCTTCGTTGAGCTGATGAAAATTGAGGGAGGCAAAACACTTCCAAAACCACCAGCAAGTGAAGAAGAAGCAAAAGGGATCATTGACAATGTGTTAGTTCCGCTTTGTATTGAGGAAATTACCCAAGAATTTGCTCCAGAAAAAGTGCATGTCGGGCTGGCATGGAACGAGAAATTGGGACCAGTCTTCGAGGCTGGATTTCCAGCGATCACCGATGGGAATAACGTATGCGCATTCCCGCTTCATCTGTTGCTGACTCATTTGCAATTGAACCGGGATCCATCCGAACTGCTTGTTCAAGGCATGTATAACATCCGCAAAGAACATGGATTGGAGTAAAACAGGCTCTGAGTCCTGACCATCCATAACCCAAAGAAACGGCAGAAATGCCGTTTCTTTTTCTTTTGACATTCAAAGAGTAGATCCTTGCTTGATGAATTCATTCATATCTACTTTGAACTGATAGCTTTAAGCTGATAACCTGCTGCTTGAAGGTTTCGTTCACATCATCTACGGACTGTATAGCGCTTATCTTTGCTTTTTAGCTCCATTTACCGAACTCGCGGACCGTATAGCACTTATTGTCTGTTTATTGCCTATAAAAGTAGGAGGATTAGCCAAATAGTTGCATCTCAGTCCGTTAACAGAAGAATTCTCTTGAAAATGAACCAATAACGTCTCCTCGGTCCGATAGGCCTTGGTGTTGCTGGATTATATAAAGAAACTGTCAATACTTTTCAGATAGTTTAGGATAAAATTTCATTTAAGGAATACGTTTGCGGACCAAGCTATATGTACAGCACCACTATACTTTTTTAGAAAAATAAATGAAGGCGTGCTCATCCAACTTCTAATCAGGAAACTTCTCCTTCTCCTGATCCTTCAGATAACCGCAGAGAAGATACTGTGTTCCTCAACAAAAATATAGGTTGGAAAACAGTCTATCATTTTCAAGGAATGTCACGTGAAGATATGGAGCTTTATACAACTAGTGATGGGGGAGAGACTTGGAAGGAGATTGGGGATAGCTTACAAGCAGGAAGTACTCTTCCTAGCGGGGTGAAATCGGGACTTACTTTTGTTAACGAAAAAGAAGGCTGGATTACAACGAATGCGCCTTGGCAGGGAAAAGTTGGTTTATATAAAACAATGGATGGTGGAGTTACCTGGAGTGAACAGACAGTCACAGTGCCGGATGAGTTAGTAAACTCGCAAATCTATGCTTATCCTCCCCTCTTTCTTACGAAGGATCAAGGAATCTTAATTACTCGGCCCGCTGAAAATGAACATACATTGTTATATATAACGATAGACGGGGGACAACATTGGAAATCATTCCTTGACCATCAAGAGGACCAGTATGCTGGTATCGCATGGACGCTCTCAGAGAGTATGGCGACGGTAAAATACGCAGAGAAAACCTGGACATTAAGCATGCAGAACTATGGAAAATGGTCCCTTTAATCGAAATGTTGGCATATTGCGTTTAGAAAAGACGTACACATCAAATGAAGCGAGGCGTTAACCTGACTCTGGCTGTTATAGCTGTTTATGGGATAACGTTTTGTTTTATCCATTATTCGAAACCGGTTTCAAATGTGCGAGCGCGCCGCGCAATGAAATCAGTAGGAGGAAAAGACGATGTTACGAAAAGGAAAAATGTTAAGTCTATTTCTGCTGTTCACCCTCTTAATTGCTTGGGTACCTACAGGGAGTTCAAGCGCGGCATCAAGCTGGAATCTGGCATGGAGCGATGAATTTGATGGGAATTCTCTGAACACTAATAATTGGTCGGCGGAAATAGGTACGGGTAGCGGGGGTTGGGGAAACAATGAGCTTCAGTATTATACCAGTCGTCCGCAGAACCTGCAGGTAACGGGTGGGAATTTAGTGATTACTGCACAAAAGGAGTCGTATGGGGGGATGAATTATACCTCTGCACGGATCAAAACACAGGGACTCAAAAGCTTCACCTACGGAAAAATCGAAGCTAGAATCAAATTGCCTTCAGGACAGGGGCTCTGGCCAGCATTTTGGATGCTTGGGGCGAATATTGATTCAGTGGGTTGGCCGAAATCTGGGGAAACGGACATTATGGAGCGTGTGAACAATAATGCTTTTGTTAACGGGACGGTACATTGGGATGCCAATGGGCATGCCGAGTACGGTCAGGTGTCTGGTAACCTCGATTTCTCACAGTACCATGTGTACAGCGTGGAATGGGAAGCGAATTATATAAGATGGTTTGTAGACGGCAACCCGTTTAATGCTTTTTATATTGAGAACGGAACTGGGAATACGGAGGAGTTCCAGAAACCTTTCTTCATCCTGCTAAACCTTGCCGTGGGTGGAAATTGGCCGGGAAGTCCAAATGCTTCAACTGCTTTCCCAGCTCAAATGCTGGTTGATTACGTACGTGTGTATCAGGCTGCGCCTACCTCAAGCATTGTTAGTGGTGGGATTTACACTTTAGCTGACAAGGCTAGTGGTAAGGTTCTGGACGTAGTAGATGTATCCACAGCAAGCGGGGCGAAAATGCAGCAATGGACCAATTACACTGCCAATAATCAGAAATTTAAAGTGGAGAGTACAGGCGACGGTTATTACAAGCTTACGGCGGTGCATAGTGGAAAAGTGTTGGATGTGCCGAACTCATCAACCGCGAGCGGTGTACAGCTGCAGCAATGGGATGACAATGGTACCAACGCTCAGCGATGGAGCATTATTGATGTTGGAGGGGGCTATTATAAGCTTATTTCAAAAGTGAGCGGATTAGCCATGGATGTATCCGGAGCATTAACAGCCGATGGTGCAGCAGTTCAGCAGTGGACGGATAACGGGAGTGATGCTCAGAAATGGTTTTTTACGAAAGTGAACTAAAGAAATGCCGCCCCATATCAAATGGGGCTTTTTCTAATCGGTCTAATCGGTCTAATTTGTTTTAAATCGGCTAAAAGAATAGGGGTTAAGTTCAACTGAACAATTTTTATTTTCTGCTTGTTTCTTTTTCGGGTGAGGTGTGGTTTTAAAGGGCTGCTTTTCCGTTTTCTTCGTCTGGTTTTGGCTCTGGTGATTCTCCAAGGGGTTAGCTTTAGGAATTGCTGATATAGGGATGAACCCGCGGAATCTTTATTCCAGCATTTATCATCTCCGGCAAAATGGATGATTTTGTTAGTGAAATCATGGTCCGGAATGTTTGTGTTGAACGAATTAAAACGGATATCAAGGGGGAGGTAATTCCCACCAAAAACTGCATTCAGAACATCCTGATCTGGCATGGTGACATCAGGAAAGGTACGTAGGAAGGTTAGCATTTCTTCGTACCAGTTGGTATTCTGGCGGATATTATGCAAAGAAAATAAAATCACTCCGGAATTAAAATAAAGATCAGGATTTAATCCCTTAGCGCTCACAATATGAGCAACCTCTCTAATTCCCTGGTCCCAAATTGCAGCCAAATACTTGTCATTCAGTTCAACCTGCCATAATTCAGTAATGTCCATATTCACTAATACATCGCAGTCCAGATAGATGATTTTGTCCACGGGTATTAGTGCAGGAAGAAGCAATCGATACATACATGCCTGCGTCCATACATTAATGGAGTTAACATTGGCTAGCACCTGAGTTAGATCATCAGGCATAGTGATTGAATAAAAGCTAAGGGTATGATTATGTTTTGTAGTTAATGCGCTAAGCCTGCGCTTATTAGTTTCACTTAAAGAAACATCATGTAAAATATGAATATGAATTGGGGAACTCGTATGATGAAAAATTGACGCTAGAACGACTCCGGCATGTTCAGCATATTTCCCATCCTTATCTTGAAAAGCCAAGGCGATATCGATCATTTGATTTATCCTCTCTTCACGTTTGTGTACGAATGTACCACAGTATACGTTCGCCTTGATCAGAGGACAGAGACATTAAACCCAGAATATTCACCCAATTTCATGTGAACACCAAAAAACCAAGTGCTGAATCTCAGCAACTTGGTCGGCTAAGGACTTCAATCTTTATTTTCGCAGCTTAATTTGATCTACGTGATGATTGTTGTCCTTATGCATTATAAGATCCGCACGATTTCGGGTGGGCAGAATATTTTGCTGCAAATTAACGTAGTTTATTTCTTTCCAGATCCGCTTTGAAATTTCAATAGATTCCTCTAGAGACAGCTGTGCATATTTTTTGAAATAAGATTGTTCATCTTGGAAGGCAGTATCTCTGAGCTTAATAAACCGATCAATGTACCATGTCTCGATATCGTTCACATCAGCATCCACATAAATAGAAAAATCAAAGAAATCAGATACAAAATAGTTAGGCATATTATGATTATTTGTAATCGAAGTCTGAAGAACATTTAAGCCCTCAACAATTAGAATATCCGGATTCTCAATCGTAATATATTCATCTGGCACAATATCATAAGTTAAGTGAGAGTATACAGGGCTTTGGACCCGCGGCACCCCAGACTTCACATCCGTTAAAAAAGAAATTAAACTACGCGTGTCGTAGCTTTCAGGAAAGCCCTTTTTCGTCATTATACCGCGCTTTTCCAGCTCTGCGTTGGGATGTAGAAAACCATCAGTCGTAACTAAATCCACTTTTGGATGGGAAGGTAATTGTGAGAGGAGTTTTTGTAGGAGTCTGGCCGTAGTGCTTTTACCAACAGCGACACTTCCCGCGATACCTATGATAAATGGACCTTTTTTTAGATCATTGTTCAGAAAGTGATTTATAGACTCATTAAATTTATGAGCAGATAGAAGTTGCAGATTTAGTAAATTGGACAGAGGAAGATAGACTTCGTTAACATCCTCGCTGGAGATTTTTTCATTAATACTTTGGACTTCCATAAGTTCTTCTTCTGATAATTGGATAGCGGTGAAATCGCTTAGTTTTTTCCAATCCTCACGTAAATAAAGTGTATATGCTGAATTATTCACCATTAAATTTTCCACATCCCTGAAGTTTTTAGAGATTTCTTATGCACTTAGGTATTATAACCGTTCATACAGCTTCATTCCATTCATTGTAATCGACATAATTATGGACATTAAGGAGATTGCATTTCAGTAAATGGGAAAATCAATTAAAATATAGAATATTAGGAAGGATGGGGTGGGGCAATGGGAGTTTTTCGAAAAGTTGAATTATTGAAGGATTACACACGCACGGAAACGTTCCAAGAAGAGTCAGAGGGAAGGAAAATAGTTATAAGTATTTATTATCCGGATACAGAGGGTGTATTAAATAAAAACGCATCTGCAATGAAATATATGGAGCTTTTCGGGCCCTGTGAACAACAGGCGAGAGAGCTTCTACAAGATATTGGCATGAACATGGAAATCATAAATACATTATCTACCTCAATCAGCGATCGGACCTTTCAAAGCAAATCCAAACGCTCCTATCCAGTCATCATCTACTCACCTGCATTAGGTTTAGATAGAGATATGTATATTTATAATATAGAAGCGCTGGCCAAGCAAGGTTTCATAGTGGTAACGGTCAGTGCTGCGTACGAAGCTATGTTTACTGTTTGCCCTAGTGGAGAATTTATTAATCAATCCGAAGCCATGAGGCAAATAAAAGCTGCGGATTATACCGATTTACATAACTTAATTTCCATTCGAAAAAAAGATATTCAATACGTTCTGGATCACCTGTCCACGCTTAATTCTATGGATAAAGATGTGAAGGGCTTATTTGATATGAATAAGATTGGTATTATCGGCCATTCCATCGGCGGTGCTACTGCATTAGATTTAACTATGGAAGACGATAGAATTAAAGCTGCTATTTTATTAGATGCAAGCATGCACTTATATATTGAGAATGAAGAGAAGAACAATACTGTGCCGCTTCTTGTATTAAGGCAAAAGGCCTCGACCTTAGAATCCTTAAGTAATATATTACAGGAGAAACTGGCAAATGATTTCATCAAAGGACAAGAGGCGCTTTTTCAGAATTGGAACGGATATAAATCTTTTCTGAAAATACGAAAGGCTACACATATGTCATTTAGCGATCTGCCCCTTTATGAGGAAGGAGAGAATTTAAAACAAAGAACCTGTGAAATTCATACTTGCTTAAATGAGCTTATAAGTAAGTTCCTTGTGGAGCATCTTTTAGATCAGGGGCAAGGTTATTCGGCATTAATTAGTAGGGTTCATAAAGATTTTTGTGAGATCCATGGTAGTGGAGAAGAAATTCTGTAAATTAGCAATAAACTCTCCTTTGTTTATACCGATAAACATATATAAGGGAGGGAATTATGAATGCATTCTGCTCAGTCTAATGAGAAAATATGTAATCATATTGAAAAATACATAGGTGTTATTGATAATGTTTTTAAAGAAATTATTTCAGGTGTTCTGTCGATAGATATTCTAATTCTTGATCCGACGCCTGAGCGGAACTTCTATACTTTAATTACCTCTGGAATGAGCGAATTACCGATGACGGTGCCAGAAGGTGCAGAAGAATATCAATATGCTGAACTAATGATTTGTCTCCCTCCTACCTGGAAGCTGTCGGATGAGGCTTTTAAGGATGAACGGAATTATTGGCCGATTCGAGCCCTGAAAACAATGGCTAGGTTTCCGCATGAATATAATACATGGCTTTATATGGGGCATACGCTTGTGAACGGTAATCCCGCCCAGCCTTATAGTGAGGATACAGGATTTCAAGGGATGTTCGTTTGGGTTCCAGATGTAAAAGATAAAGCCGGTTTCTTTAATTTAGAAATGAGCCATGAGAAAGTGGTGCACTTTTATACGTTAATTCCGCTCTATGGGGAGGAGTTAGATTATAAAATCAAGCATAGCGAGGAAGAGTTACTACACAAGTTAAATAAGATTGGGGTTACGGATGTTTTGGATCCTTCCCGTAAAAATAGTTGTAAGAAGTTATGGGGACTCTTTTAAATACAAGAAAAAACGGCTGAGAGCCGTTTTTTTATTTTTTGATTCCAAAAGCAATCCAGCGACCATCCACATCTTCGATCACAAATTCCTTGTTATTATAATCGGTGTTTGATAAAGAACGAACAATATGAACACCGGCGGCTTCGAACTCCTTCTCCAACTCTTGTTGCTGCTTCGTAATAAAATAGGCATCGTATCCATAACCGTACAACTCTCGATTGGGAATGACCTTTTGTCCATGGGATTGCGTAAGGATAATCTCTGTATCGTCACGATACAAACAAAGATGTGGTTCTTGTGTATCTAAATAGGGCACAGCTTTAAAACCTAAGTACTGGCTGTAGAAGGCAGCGGTTTGCTCAATATTCAACGTAGGGAAAATACTATGTGATTGTAAGAGCTTTTTGTCCACGAGTGAGGTCATCCTTTCAAAGAAAAATAGATATCCATATATTACCTTAAGATAGAAGTTTCAACAATACACGGAGTTTCCATTTAGCAGAAGATTATTCACGGTTGACATCATCGCTATTCTATAATAATATACATGCATGAGCATGCATTTATAAATATTTTATATAAGATGAACTTAGAAACTCATGTTCACTGGAAGCATTGATCATACTATACTTAGTTTTTTATAAAGAGGAGAGATATCATGAAGGACTTGTTCACCCCGTATGAATTGAAGGATTTGAAGCTGAAGAACCGCGTGGTTATGCCTCCAATGTGTCAGTATTCAGTGTCTAACAAAGACGGGATTGCTACGGATTGGCATTATAATCATTACGTAAGCCGCGCTGTTGGCGGAACCGGATTAATTATTATTGAAATGACGGACGTGGAGCCTGATGGCCGGATTACTGATTTTGATCTTGGCATTTGGTCTGATGAGCAAATTCCTGCACTGGCCAGAATCGTTGAAGCTTGTCATTCATATGGTGCTAAAGTGGGTATTCAGATTGCACACGCCGGACGTAAAGCAGAAGATGCAGCAGTTCCTGTATCCTCCTCTAACGTTCCTTTTGATGCTGACTCCAAAACACCACGTGCCTTAACAACTGAAGAAGTGAAAACTATGGTTGAGAAATTCCGGTTGGGCGTGAAGCGGGCGATTCAAGCGGGATTTGATGTTATCGAGCTTCATGGAGCGCATGGTTACCTTATTCATCAGTTCCATTCCCCTCTAACCAATCAAAGAACAGATGAATATGGCAAGGATTTAACACTGTTTGGTACAGAAGTCATTCGCGCAGCAAAAAGTGAAATGCCGGAAGGAATGCCATTAATTATGCGTATCTCGGCTCAAGAATATGTTGAGGGCGGGTACGGTATCAAAGAAAGCTTGGAATTTAGTAAAGCTTACAAAGAAGCAGGCGCAGATATTTTTCATATCAGTGCAGGTGGTGAAGGTCCTATCGCAGCTGCCGGGAAACCAGGGACGCATGCAGCTTATCAGGTCCCTTTGGCTAGAGAAATCAAATATGGCTTGAATGTTCCGGTTATTGCGGTTGGCAGATTGGATGAGCCTGTACTTGCTAATGCCGTGATTGGGAATGAGGAAGCTGATCTTGTTGCCGTGGGCCGGGGCATGTTGAGAAATCCATACTGGACGCTGGAAGCAGGGGTCGAGCTTCAGAAAGATGCTGGTATTCCCAGACAATATTCTTTCGGGTTTCCAAGAATTAATGGATAAAGATTAATTTAAATGGTGTGAAGTCTAAACAAAATAATTGTAAAGTGTGGAGGGGCCGGCTTCTTGGAGAAACGGTCTCTCCTCTTTTTTTAAAATAAAATAAAGTATAAGTATCGAACCTATACTTTATGTATGGTTGTGGATTGTAGTACTATTATATAGAAGGAAAAGATCATGAAAAGCCATACACCCGGGAGATGAATAATAAAATGGGCGACATTCTTAACAATGAACTTATAACGAGTTGGTTGACGTTAACGCATATACAAATGAATGTGACGAATGAATTGGAAGCTAATCTACAAGCCAAACATGGCTTATCCTTGAAAGAATTTTATTTGCTGTTATTTTTGTCGGAAGCGCCGGAGAAGAAACTGAAATTGCAGAAGCTCGAAGCTATGGTGGGTTTAAGCCAGAGTGCAGTTTCCCGACTGGTTAGTCGGTTTGAGGCCAAAGGCTGTGGCGCTTTAGAAAGAAAAGCGTGTGATGCTGATCGCAGAAGTATCTATACTGCCTTGACTGCCATTGGCGAAGACAAGCTCCTTCGTGCACAAGATACCTTTCAAGAGACCCTGCTTGCAGCTTTTCCAGAAAAAGATGTGAAAGAGCTTTTGAATCAAATGCTTCGCATGAAGCAACAGTCATGAATTCACAATAAAACCTCTGTTTTGGTAAATGGATCGAATCTCCATTTCCCATACAGAGGTTTTTTAGTGTGGGGCGCTATTTACATCCTACCTGTTCATTCTACTGTTGCTGGGAAAGCCGGTAATAATTATAGTCTTCATGTTCAATTGTAATCTCGTCAAGAAGCTCGAAACCACATTTTTGAATGACTCTATTAGACGGGATATTGTGTTTCAGAGCAATGGCGTTTAATACATCGGTAGAGCTATTATCAAACAAATACTTAATTAATCCCTTGGCAGCTTGAGTAGTGTAGCCTTTACCGCGATGATCCTTGGATATGGCATACATAATCTCTCTGTTAGGAACAGGCAATTCATCCTTAATTCCTGTACAACACCAACCAATAAACTCACCGGACTCTTTTAAAATAATGCCTAAACGAAGACGAAGCTCTCCGATATCTCCGCCCGCTGAGATCGCTTGAAGAAACTGCTGGTTCTCTTTTATTTCATAGTTTATTAACCAGTCCAACCGTTGTTCTTTAGGAACATTCCAATCTGGCAAGAATTCAATAATTTCAGGCTGTAGAGTAAGCGCATGAAACTCCTCTAAATCCTCCACGCTAT
Organism: Paenibacillus sp. FSL H3-0310; assembly: GCF_038002785.1. Lineage (NCBI taxonomy): Bacteria > Bacillati > Bacillota > Bacilli > Caryophanales > Paenibacillaceae > Paenibacillus > Paenibacillus sp. FSL H3-0310. The sequence goes on along the minus strand of NZ_JBBODC010000001.1, from coordinate 4,052,207 downwards.
ACTCCCGCAGAAAAATATCTTTACAATCAATCGTAAATAAATCACTAGAATTGGCCTCTTCATTCACAACCTCGCTCAACTTGTACCACTCCTTTATTAACTAACAGATATTTTACCATGAAACAAATGATTGATTTGGTAATATTTGATTATAAAAATTGTTTTCTTTTATTTCACATAAATATTAATTGGTTAATATATTAATTGACTATAAAATATGTTATTATGTTTCGTATAAACGGCAATGAACTAATTTGGTTAGGTTTTTAAGATTTCTACTATAAAGATAACAGGTGATCTTCTATGAAAAATAACAACGGTAACAAATTTATTAATGGTAGTCTAATTGCGCATTATAAGTTTGATAATCCAGAGGATGTAGGTCAAGATTTCTCGGGGAACGGCAATGATGGAACCGCTTCAGGTACGAAGCTGCCGACTATTAAATCCGTAGCAGGTAGACAAGCTGTTGCGCTTGCTGGGGGAGAACATGGCACATCTTATATTTCATTACCTAACGATCTGCTTAAAGAGGTCAGTGACCATACAGGAATTACGATTTCGACCTGGATGTATGTAAGCAAAGCTTCAAGCTTATGGGAAAGAATTTTTGATTTTGGTAAAGGTGAAACAGGACCTTATCTTTTTGTAACCCGCAATTTGCGGGGCACTTGTTTTGCAGGGGAAGACTTAATTGCAGATCCAGGGAAATCCTTTGCGACTGATGAATGGGTACACGTTTCCTTTGCAGTTACAGGCACAAAAGGTGGAACACTAAGCAGTGCAGGACCTGTGATGTATGTAAATGGTGAAGTAGTTGCGGATGGCATGATCAGCCAAACCTCTAGTGGCACATATGCTAAGCTGCGCACATGGTTTGCTACTTTTGAAGATCAAATGAATTATAGCAATAATACAATCGGGAAATCCCAGTACGCGGCAGATGTTGATTTTGGCGGCTATATTTCGGACTTCCGTGTATATAAAGCAGGCTTAACTCAAGATGAAGTGATTGAAATTATGTGCGAATCTTTGACGGATGAAGATATCGTTAAGCTTGCAAAAGATAAATACTTAACCTTCCCAAGCTCGATTATTACCAAAGATATCGAATTACCAGCTTCGCTGATGGGCGGGAAAGTTGACGTATCTTGGGTATCCAGCGATACCAAAGTCATTTCTAATGAAGGCGTTGTGAATAAAGGAGTTCAATCTGCTCAAGGCGTAACACTTACAGCACACTTGAAAAAGGGAGCTAGTATAGTAGAAAAGAGCTTCACTGTGTCTGTGCTTCCGGAAGATTTGCCACCTTACACCTTAACGATTGACGGCAATCAGGAGATTTTGGATGTTAGCCAAATTCTATATGGTTTATTCTATGAGGACATTAACAATGCAGCAGACGGTGGGATCTATGCAGAGCTAGTGCAGAATCGCTCCTTCGAATCTTTTGCTTTTGACAGCTATTCGCATGTATGTGGTGTACATGGTGCTTCCACCGGAAGAAATTATACACCTCTTCACGCATGGTCTGGGGATACAGACCAAATGACTGTCCATAATACAGGCGGATTAAACGATTTCTTCGGCATCGATGATAAAGATATGAATGCGCATTATGTGACGGTAGCGGATGGCGCGACGATTAATAATAGAGGTTTCGCCGATTCCAATCAGCACTGCTCGATGTTTATTCAGGAAGATGCCAAGTACAACTTCACGATTTGGGCGAAGGCAGAAGCAGCGGGCACAATTACCTTGCAATTGCTCGACAAAGACGGTAAAGCCATCAGCGATACTGCAGTTGTTGAAGTGAACGGTGACGGCAGCTGGAAGAAGTATGGTGTCGATTCAAAGCTTGTATTAACAGGATCTGAAACTGTGCTTGGTCAGCTGGCTTTAACCTTTAACGGTGAGATCTCCATTGATATGGTTTCCTTAATTCCTGATGACGTTTGGGGCGCTGGTGAAGAGGAACGTTCTGCTACAGCTCATGCTAACTATAAAGGAAATTCAAACTATAGATTGCGAAAAGACTTAGTGAATGCACTCGTTGATCTTCATCCTACCTTCCTGCGTTTCCCTGGGGGTTGTATTTCTGAAGGTTCTCACATTTGGGAGAACGTGTACGATTGGAAAGAGTCCGTCAACGATATCGAATTGCGCAAAGAGAACTATAACGTATGGGGCTACATGATGACCATGGGTCTTGGATATATGGAGTATTTCCAATTAGCCGAGGATTTGAACGCAACACCACTTCCGGTTATGGCCTGCGGCGTACTCTGTCAAGCTCGTTCGGATTATGCGAATCCAGCTGGCGGTGCGTTAAGAGATTATTATGTGAAGAACTTTACGGATCTGATTGATTTTGCGATTAGCATGGATTTTGACAATAATGAGTGGGCTGCATTGCGTAAAAAGATGGGCCATGAAGCAGCGTTTGATCTGCGTTATTTGGGTGTGGGGAATGAAAACTGGGGTACAGAGTTTTTCGCCAACTTCGAATATTTTAAAACAGTGATTGATGAGTATATGGTGAAGAACTATCCTGATCATGAATTGACTATTCTCTCTACCGTGGGTGCACAGGCAGATGATGATGCTTACCAGCAAGGTTGGAAATTCCTAAGCGGAAATTTACAGGGCTCGGAAAAAATCAGCTTTACGGATGGTACATCGAGCATCGAAGAGACTGTTACCTGGTACGAAAAACAAAAGAACTACATGGATACCATTGCGGATGAGCATTACTACCGTTCCAATGAATATTTGTTAGAGAATGCTGATCGTTACAACTACTATTACAGAGCCTATAAGGAAGACGGCAGCTTGGATGAGGCTGAAACTTCAAAGGTTTTTGTGGGTGAATATGCTTCCACAGATAAAAACACATTGGCAGGAGCTGTTGCTGAGGCGGCGATTATGTCCAGCTTCGAGAATAACTCTGATGTGATTAGATTGGCGGCAACGGCACCGTTGTTCAACAAGGTTCTGACAGATGGCACCTATAGATGGACACCGGATTGCATCTGGTTCGATGATGAAACCGTATGGTACACACCGAACTATTATGTTCAGCAGCTGTATGCTAAATACCTGGGAACCAAAGTGGTTGGCACCTCATTTTCGACTTATCGCAACGGGGAGAAGGTAGACCTCATTCCTCATGGAGGAATTGAAGTGGCTGCCGGGAAATCAGCTGTGATCGTGAAACGGGTGAAAGTGACTTCGAATGTAGATGACAGTGTATGGTTGGATCAAGATTTCACGCAGCCGCTGGATGAAGCTTGGAAAGTGATTCCTGGCTCTGCCGGATATACGATTGATCCTTCCAAAGGTCTGGTATTGAAAGCGCAGAATGGCGGATTGAATGGATTGTATATCCTTAATGATGCGTGGACTAATTATAAAGTAGAGGTTGTAGCTGAAAAAGCTTCTGGCGAAGATGGCTTCTATGTAGGCGCAGGTCTGACAGAAACCTCACCGGAAAATAAAGATGTTATCGAATATGCGATTGGCTACAATGGCGATGCCACAGGAGTTAAGGTGTACAAGCAAGGGATTGAGGCTTATACTCTCGGCGATTATTCCTCTAGTACCGCTGCTGGTAACCTTAGAGCCAGTTGCTATGAAGAGCTTGCGGATCATACGGAATATACCATCACCGTTAATTATGGCGGAGCAGATGGCAAACATTTGATTTGCTCTTATACAGATGGCAAGGTAACAAGCAAAGTACTGGATTATAAGCTTGAGGCTTATAACAGAGAGGTATACAATTCCGTAACTAAAGATGATAAGCATCTTTATGTGAAGCTTGTAAATGCGGATGGTGTAGAAAAAGCAACGAAGCTTGATCTAAAAGGCTTAAAAGTAGCTGCTACGGGTAAACGGATTACCTTAACCGGAGACGCCTCGCTGGTTCACACACCTAATGTGAACAGAAAAAATGATGAGAAGGTTACACCAGTTGAAACGGAAATCGTAATTGATAAAGACACGGCAATTGTGAAGCTAGCTGCCAATTCCGTGAATGTGATTGTTCTGGATCTGATTTAATAGAAAATATGCTGTTCAACACGCGCCGATCTTTTTGTTCGGCGCGTGTTGTTGTTTAACAAGCCTCTAAATCGGTTGATGATTATATAGAGAGAACTGCCCACTTGCTTGATGAATCTCAGAATCTATCTTACACTGGTGAAAGTACAATCACCGACTGACCCTCCAGCCCGCGATCCTCCCAGATGTTTTATCCACAGTTGCCTTCATTACTCCAGAATACAGTGCATACCCTAGCCCCTAAAAAGGAGAACGATAAAATGATGAAATCATTCAAAACGGACTGGAAAGCAAATCTGAAAAATCCTCAAACGATTATGGCCTTGTTTACTTATCGTTATGGAAATTGGGTGTATTATCGAGTGAAGAATGGCATCGTGCGAAAACCTTTGTGGCTTTTGTATCGGATAATGGATGTGCTTTTTGTCCGTATTCTTGCGAATGGCGAGCTTCACGCTCAAGCTCAAATTGGTGACGCGCTTCATTTACCGCATGGTTTAAATGGGATTATCATTAGTCCTAAAGCGGTGCTTGGAAGCCATGCTACTATTTTTCATCAAGTGACTATTGGCGGGAGAAATAACTTAGGAGAGCCAGTGATTGGAGACAGAGCTTTTATTGGAGTAGGCTCCAAGATTCTTGGACCGGTTGTCATTGGTAACGATGTTAATATCGGGGCCATGTCTGTCGTGGTAAAGGATGTGCCGGATAACGCTTCGGCTGTAGGTATTCCTGCTAAAAATATATTGCGGAGTGAACCGAAACCAGAGAATACAAGATAAAGACGTTAGGTTCTAGTACATAGGGTACGCGTGCGCTTTATTTTAATATCTTACAGGGTATAATTAAAGCATCCAAGTAATCTTGTAATAACCTTCTAGAGATCGGAGTAATGAAATGAAATATAGCAATTTAGAAGAGTGTGTTAATGATTTAGAGAAACACGGACATTTAGTTCGTATTCATGAAGAAGTGGACCCTTATCTAGAGATGGCGGCGATTCACCTAAAGGTTTATGAGGCTGGTGGACCTGCATTATTATTTGAAAATGTAAAAGGCTCGAAGTTTCGGGCCGTATCTAACCTTTTTGGAACGATAGAGCGCAGTAAGTTTATCTTTCGGCGTACTTGGGACTCCACACATAACGTAATTGCCCTTCGCAACGATCCCGTAAAAGCACTCAAAAATCCATTTAAATATGTTGGTACCGGATTATCCGCGAGAAAAGCATTGCCGATTAAAAAGCCAGGGGGTCTGCCAAGCGGTTTTCAGGAAATTAGTATCTCTGATCTTCCGCTAATCACACATTGGCCGGGAGATGGTGGTGCTTTTGTAACCTTGCCGCAGGTGTATTCAGAAGATCCGGACAAGCCGGGCATTATGAACTCCAATCTGGGAATGTACCGTGTGCAGCTGACTGGAAATGAGTATGAATTAAATAAAGAAGTGGGCATTCATTATCAAATTCATCGCGGCATTGGCGTACATCAGGAAAAAGCGAACCGCCAAGGACAACCGCTTAAAGTAAGTTGTTTTATCGGTGGACCACCCGCTCACTCTTTATCGGCGGTTATGCCTTTGCCTGAGGGAATGAGTGAGATGATCGTTGCAGGATTACTTTCAGGACGCCATTTCAGCTATAGCTATGTGGATGGTTATTGTATCAGCAATGATGCGGACTTTGTAATAACAGGTGAAATTCACCCTGGTGAGACGAAGCCGGAGGGGCCTTTTGGCGACCATTTAGGCTATTATAGCTTGGTTCACCCTTTCCCAGTAATGAGAGTACATAAAGTGTACGCCAGAAAAAATGCAATCTTTCCATTTACGGTTGTCGGCCGGCCGCCACAAGAGGATACCGCGTTTGGTGAGTTAATTCACGAGCTGACAGGTGGGGCTATCCGCCAAGAAATTCCGGGCGTCAAAGAAGTTCATGCAGTCGATGCTGCGGGTGTTCATCCCCTGCTGTTCGCCATTGGCAGTGAACGTTATACGCCTTATCAGCAAGTAAAGCAGCCAGCGGAAATTCTGACCATTGCTAACCGGATTTTAGGGACGGGTCAGCTTAGTTTAGCTAAGTTTTTGTTTATTACAGCAGAAGAGAATCAGCCTATCAGCACACATAATATCGAGGATTTCTTGACGTATATCTTAGAGCGGATTAATCTTCATAGAGATATTCATTTCTATACCAATACCACGATTGATACACTTGATTATTCCGGCACAGGATTAAACAGCGGAAGTAAAGTGATCTTCGCAGCAGTAGGGGATAAGAAAAGAGAGCTATGTACAGAGGTGCCAGGCCTGCTGAAAGAATTACATGGATTTGAACATGCACGAATGGTGATGCCTGGTCTTGTTGCCCTTCAAGGCGCTAAATTCACAAGCTACGCTGAAGCAGCACTGGAAATGAACAAGCTTAGTGAAGCTATTCAGGAGCAAGGGTCACTTCCTTCTTGCCCAATGATTATTTTGTGTGATGATAGCGAGTTTTTGAGTGAAAAGATCGACAATTTCCTATGGGCGACGTTCACCCGAAGTAATCCATCTCATGATATCTATGGAGTGAACAGTTCTACTGAGTATAAACATTGGTCCTGTGACAACGTGATTATTGATGCTCGGGTAAAACCCCATCAAGCCCCGCCACTGATCCCGGACCCAACCGTTCAAAAGCATATCGAACGATTATTTGCGTCAGGTGGCAGTTTAAGCAGAGTTAAGATATAGAGAAACATTTATCGGCCTTCTTGGGAATCCAAGGAGGCCTATTTGCTGTTTGTGAAATGATTTTGCTCATATGAAATAAAAAAGGAATAGGGGTATTATGGGGTGTATGGTATATATTTACTATTAATATTGGGGAAGTGTTGTTCTGATGGAAATTATGGAAACCGAACGTTTATGGATTAGAAGGTTCTCAGCAGAGGATTGGAAAGACCTTCATGAATATTTGTCGCAAGAAAGTGTTGTGAAATATGAGCCCTATTCCGTGTTTAATGCAGATGAATCTCGCACTGAGGCGCTCAGACGGTCATCGGACCGTGCTTTTTGGGCAGTCTGTCTTAAATCTACGACAAAAATGATCGGCAACTTATATTTTCAAGCGAGCGAACCAAAGGTTTTTGGCGTTTGGGAATTTGGATATGTTTTTAACCCTGATTTTCAGGGAAGCGGGTATGCTACAGAGGCTTGTAATCAATTGTTAAACTATGGCTTTGATAATCTGAAAATGAGACGTGTGATTGCGAACTGTGATCCCGAAAATACACGCTCATGGAAACTGCTTGAACGATTGAAGCTTCGTCGAGAAGGACATTTTTTGCAGACGGGTTATTTTAAATACGATAGTAATGGAGAGCCAATCTGGCATGATACTTATTCCTATGGATTGCTCAGAAGCGAATGGTTAAGGATGAAGGAATAGCAAAACTGTTGTCGTAATCTCAAAAGCGGGTGTCCCCTCACTGATTCTTCTGTCCTAACTTCTTCCCAAATCGTAGGTTTTTATAACTATAGGCGAAGAAATTGAACGGTTTAGTGTATGATAAAATCTGTTTTTTAAATGTTCAGAGTGACACTTAGGTGGTAGTATCGTGTTGGATATGAGTGAAACTGGAATCAGCTACCATCCAGCTTCCTGAGCAAAGAGGAGGGGATACGCGCACGAAGTGAACTTATATTTGAAGAACGAATGACAACGAAGCTTATTGTAAGCGTTTACTACAACGGGGCTAGATGCGTACTAAGTTCTTTCAATCATAAGAAAGCGGGTGAAGCACGGAAGATGAAGAGGAATAAACTTGGAAATAAAATATTTATGGTGTTATTGTCGTGGATCTTCATTTGTTCATCAATACTTCCATCTACAACATTTGGGGGGCAACAGGCCAGTGCAGCTTCAGGCCCAATAACCTTGCAATATGATTTTGGAACAGCAACAAGTCCTGTTATGAGTGGTTATACAGGCGTGCATGAATCTGAATTATATACGAATGAGCTAGGGTATGGTTTAGATCAGGCGGTTGCTTCAAGGAATCGTTCGGGTGGAGACGATATGACCAACGATTTTGTATTGGGACTGTCCTATTCTTTTTTGGTGGATCTTCCTAATGGGGATTACGATGTGACTGTATACTCAGGAGATTTACTAGCGGGTACAAGTACAACCAAAACTACGATTACTTTGGAGGGTAGTACGGCTGGGTCGATAAGCAGCAAGCAAGCTGTAAATCAAGCTACCTACCGGACGACTGTTCAAGATGGTCAACTGACCGTCGGCATTACGGGTACAGGGGTTGGCGGATATTTAAATGGACTAATTATTCAGCAGATTGTACCAGGTCCATTGAAAGCCCCTGAGGGATTAGTGGTTCATAATATCACTCCCACTGAGGTATCTCTGGGGTGGAGCAGCGTGACAGAAGCAGTCTATTACAATATTTATCGAACGGTTCTTCCTAGTGGAACCCTTCAAGCCATAGGTCAAGCTGCTGCTAACAGCTACGTGGATTCAGACGTAAATGAAGGCAGTGGTTACATTTACAATGTGTCAGCTGTAAATGGAAAGGGTGAGGAGTCTGCTTTGAGCGCATCTGTGACCGTAGACAAAATTCCGGGGGTAGAGGTTCCCGCAGCACCAACCGGTCTTTCAATTGTCAGTGTCGGTGTAAGTTCTGTTCAACTGAATTGGAACAGTGTGGCTGGAGCTAGCCGCTATACGATCTTAAGGTCTGATTCAGCAGATGGAACATTCCATGAGATTGGTCAGTCAGAGAAGACGACATTTACGGATGCCTCAGCGGACACCTCAAAACGGCAATATTATGGGGTGAAGGCAGCCAATGACCAAGGCGAATCAGAGCTATCTAACATGGTGGAAAGCGCTGTGTATTCGCCTCCTGGAACTTTGCCAGAAGGGGATGTTTATTCCTTTGATTTTGGCCCGGGTGCTGTGGCTGAAGGTTATCTTAAGGTAGATGCAGGGGTATCTTATTCCTCTGAGGTTAAATATGGATTTACAGATATATCGAAAGTAACTGGGGGAGACCGAGGAACCTCAGATCCTTTGCGATCAGATTTTGTGGTCCCTAAGGATGCAACTTTTAATGTAGATTTACCGAATGGCGATTATACAGTGTCACTTATCGCTGGTGACAGCGCCGGAGATACAGAGATTGGCATCAAAGTCGAATCCATTCAAAAAGTTCAACAGACGAGCAAAACAGCAGGCCAGTATTTGGAAATGAGCTTTGACATCGCTTTGGTGGATGGACAAATGAACTTGGTGTTCTCTGGCACTAAGCCAAATATCAATGCACTGGTGATTACTAAGCAGCCAGACCGTCCTGCTAATGAATTGCCAACAGTTTATATTGCGGGTGATTCAACCGTGCAGACTTATGATCCTTATTGGATACCACAGGCAGGCTGGGGACAAATGATTCCTGATTTCTTTAGCGAGGAAGTAACGTTTAAGAATCACGCTATCGGAGGACGCAGCTCTAAGTCATTTATTGTCGAGGGAAGGCTGGATGAAGTGCTGCGTAAGATCCAACCGGGTGATTATTTCCTGATCCAGTTTGGTCATAATGACGCAACGATTAGCGTTCCAGACCGATATGCTTCTCCAGCCGATTACAAAGTTTATTTAAAAACATATGTCAATGGAGCTAGGCAAAGAGGAGCAACTCCGATTCTGGTGACCCCCATGGGGCGCAGAGATTATAATGCTGCGAGCGAAAAATTCAATGTGAGCTTTCCAGAATATGTGCAGGCTATGAAAGAGGTAGCAAGTGAACTTGATGTTGATTTGGTCGATCTTAGCGCACTCAGTGTAGCTTTTTACAATTCTATCGGTTTTGCAGCTACACGCTCTGTATTCCTTCACCTCGATGCAGGGATATATGGTGCTTTCCCAAATGGCTCGACAGACGATACTCACTTTCAAGAATACGGAGCCATTCAAATGGCCCGTCTGCTGGCCAAAGGAATAGGGGAATTAAATATTCCACTCTCCAGCTTTGTGCAGGACATCAAACAGCCGGAAACGGTGCCTGTGAAGCCTGAAGGTCTTGTAGCTGGGAGTATCAGTAATGCAGGTGCAGTACTGAAATGGAATAAAGTAGAAGGTACAGATATCTATAAAATCTATCGTAAGCTAGCGGCAGAAGCCGAATCTGCTTATACATTAGCGGGAACTTCAACTGTCCCTTCATTGACATTAAGCGGGTTGGTTGAAGGTCAAAGCTACTCGGTAAGAGTGACTGCAGTGAACGGGCTAGGAGAGTCTGAGCCTTCAGATGAAGTGAAGCTGACTACGAAATCCGCCCAGTATCGTTATGATTTTGGACCTGTTGGTTCACCCGTTGCTGCGGGTTATACGGAAGTGAATGTGAATGTCCTGTATACCCCAGAACGTGGATATGGTTTGACCTCGAGTGCAGGGATGATTGATCGGGATCGGGGAAATGCGACGGACGATCTGCGCAGAGATTTTGTGATTTATTTTGGAGGATCGTATGAATTCAAAGTTGATTTACCCAATGGTTATTATTCTGTTAAGACCTATACAGGAGATTGGATTGGATCTGCCAAGACGAATGTAGCCATTGAAGGCAAAGATTACGGAACAGTCTCCTCAGGTAAGGAAAATATTGCTGAGAAGCTGTATAACCAGATTGCTGTCAAAGACGGGCAGATGAATCTTGTCTTTAGTGGCACAACCGCTCATCTCAATGGCCTGGAGATCACACCGTTATTATTAGCCCCAACGAATCTGAAACTGGGTAGCCTGGATTTAAACAGTGAGCCTATCACAGCTAATCTTTCTTGGGATAGTATGGAGAGTGCGCTGAAATACCGTGTATATCGTCAGGCTACGGTTGCGAATAGTGCAGAGCTGCTGGGCGAGACAACAGAGCCGCTCTACACAGATACCACTGCGGATATTGGTATGGAATATATCTATACGGTAACTTCGGTCGACAGCACGGGACTGGAATCTGTAGGCTCCAATGCGCTAAAAGTGTCTATGATTGACCCCTCCGTAGCAAAAGCAGCCGTACCTAGTGGTCTAGCTGTACAATCTACGAACAAAAATGATGTGACCTTTACTTGGAATGAGGTACCGGATGCACGGATGTTCAACATTTATCGTGCGAAATCCTCAGACAGTGAGTTCATCCTGATCGGCAAATCATTCGAAGCTTCGTACACAGACACGACCGTTCTGACTACCATTCCTTACTATTACAAAGTAGCCTCGGTAAATGCAGGCGGCATCTCTGATCTATCCGCTACGTTGGAAACCTCAGCGGTGACAACTTTATACCGGAAGATGGAGGCGCTGAATCGTGCGCCTGTAGCGGTTAAGACAGATGAGGGTGTTTATATCAGCTGGCGGATGTTAGGTCTGGATCCGGAAACGATAGGATTCAATCTGTATCGTGGCGATAAGAAACTTAATGATTCGTTGATTACTCAAAACACGAACTATCTCGATACTAAAGGCACGGAGGATGCCAAATATAGAATCACATCAGTAATCAATGGAGTCGAGAAATCTGCTTCGGAACCATTCAGCGTATGGCAGAAGCAATATCTATCGATCCCTTTGCAAAAGCCAGCAGATGATTACACCAAGGATGGTCAACCGTATACGTATAGTGCGGGAGATGCAAGTGTAGGTGATTTGGACGGTGATGGTGTATATGAAATCATCATGTTGTGGTCACCTTCGAACAGCAAGGATAACTCTCAAGCTGGGTATACTGGACTTGTCTATATGGACGCTTATAAATTAGATGGAACTCGCTTATGGCGGATTAATTTAGGGCCTAATATTCGTGCCGGCGCACACTATTCTCCATTCCTGGTATATGATCTGGATAGTGATGGACGTGCCGAAATTATGATCAAGACGGCAGATGGCACAGTGGACGGTCAAGGAAAAGTCATCGGCAATGCCAGTGCAGACTATCGTAACAGTTCGGGTTATGTGCTGCTGGGCAATGAATATTTAACGGTGTTCGAAGGGGCAACAGGCCGGGCATTGGATACCGTTGATTATGATCCGCCACGTGGAGATGTTGGCGCTTGGGGGGATACCTATGGTAACCGTGTAGACCGCTTTTTGGCAGCTGTAGCTTATTTAGACGGCGAGCAGCCAAGCGTGATTTTTAGCCGCGGTTATTATACTAGAACCGTACTTGCAGCTTACAATTATCGCGAGGGCAAGCTCGAGAAAGTATGGCGTTTCGATTCTAATGATGAAGGATATGGAGACTACGTTGGTCAAGGAAACCACAATCTTTCTGTAGGCGATGTGGACGGCGACGGCAAGGACGAAATAACCTTCGGCGCGATGGCAATCGACGATGACGGATTGCCGCTGTATAATACAAAGCTTGGCCATGGTGATGCAATTCATTTCGGAGACCTTGATCCTACCAGACCCGGGCTGGAAGTCTTTGATGTTCATGAGCATACCGATTCGAAGTATGGGATTGAAATGCGTGATGCAGCTACAGGAGAAATATTATGGGGTGTATTCACGGGGATTGATACTGGACGGGGAATGTCAGCAGATATTGATCCGCGATATGCTGGCGAAGAGGTATGGGCTGCAACGATCACCAACGAGGAGCATATACCAGTTACGGGCCTATACAGTGCGCAAGGGGAACTAATCACTAAAAAACTGCCTTCCTCCACGAATTTTGGTATTTGGTGGGATGGTGATCTTTTACGTGAATTACTGGATGCGAATCGAGTGGATAAGTGGGACTATACCAACCAGACAACGGTTAACTTATTGACGGCTGTAGGTGCTTCTTCAAATAATGGCACCAAAGCGAATCCAAGCTTGCAGGCAGATCTGTTCGGGGATTGGCGTGAAGAAGTGATCTGGCGGGCAACGGACAGTTCTGAACTACGGATCTACACAACAACGGATATGACAGATTATCGTATTCGCACATTGATGCATGATCCGATCTACCGGCTGGCAGTAGCTTGGCAAAATGTAGGCTATAATCAACCTCCGCACCCTGGATTCTTTCTTGGTGAAGGGATGGAACAACCAGCGGCTCCAAAAATTCAATATGTAGGCTCACCGGGAGAAACTGAAGATACTACACCACCTACGATTTCTGGTTTACCTTCTGCTCAAATGAGTGAAACAGATGTATTGAAGGTGCAGGTCGTAGCGGAAGATCCAGAGTCTGGCATTCGCAGTCTGGATATTACCTTTGATGGTAAACCTGTCGTTTATGGAGATGAGATTCCACTCACAGGGCTTGCGGGAGCGCATACGTTCATCGCAACAGCCATTAATAACGCTGGACTTTCGACGACAGAACAAGTGATTGTGTTCGTAAGTGGACCTCAGAAGGCTACAGGTGTTCCGGGGCAATGGGTTCTATCCAATAATAATGGGCAGGATACAGGACTTTTGGACGGGGATTACCAAATCACAATGAATATGTGGTGGGGCAATAATGGTACGGTCTACAAGCTATATGAGAATGGTGCCTTAATCGACACGCAAACCTTACGTGATGATTCCCCAGCTGCACAGACTGCAGTGACTAATATTACCGGAAAAGAAAACGGAACCTACACCTATACGGCTGAGCTGACCAATTCTTTTGGCACAACGGTGTCTGCTGCTCATGTAGTTATCGTGAAGGATGCTGCACCAGCTAAGCCGGTGTTGTCCAATGACAACTGGGATGGTGATGGAGAGTATAAAGTGACCATGAATTTATGGTGGGGGATGAACGGCAAAGAGTATCGCTTGTATGAGAACGGAATACTGATCGATACTCAGACTTTAACAGCGGGCACCCCAAACGCACAAACGGCTTCTACTTCTATCACTAACCGTTCTCCAGGCGTCTATGAATACCGGGCTGAACTGTTGAATGATCAAGGGGTAAATGAGAGTGCGATCATGAAAGTTACGGTAAAATAAGTGAATATTTGTTAAAAAAGCGCCTAAGTCGGTAATATCCGGCTAGGCGCTTTTTTAAGATTATCTAAGATTTAAAGGATTCTGCAAGACTAATTCTCCTATCAGCCTCATATGAATCTAAACAACGAATGATAGGGGGATTGTAAATATGGATTTGACGCATATGATCTCAAAGCTTGTGGTAGTTATACATGTTATAGCATCCATAGTGGGAATTGGACCAGCTTTTGTGCTGCCAATACTGACAAGCTCAGCCAAGACAGGTAGTCAGCTTCGTTTTGTATTTGGTCTTATGAAGAAAATAAACAGATTCCCTAAGACAGGTGGGATCACCCTGATCGTTACAGGTATTTTGTTAATGATCATAGATAAAATGGGCTTGTCGGTGTTGTGGTTAAATCTGTCGTTATTATTTTTTATCGTGATCGAAGTGATTATTATTGGAATGGTTGAGCCCCGATTGAAAAAGCTAACCCAGCTCGTAATGACCAGCGAAGGGGAAGAAATTCCTGATGGTTATACTACCGCTATGAACAAGATCGCTCCGCTAGAAGCGGCGGTTCATGTACTTACTATCGTCATTATTATATTAATGGTAGTAAAGCCGGTATAAGATCATAACGCCTATTCTCAATGATCTCTTCATAATCGCGGATGAGTCCATCAAAAATATTCTCCCAAGAGCGGCCGAGTGCCAGCTGTCGACCTTCATGCCCCATAGCAGCTAGCTTTTGAGGGTGCTCTACATATGCACAAATCTCACGAATAAAAGCATCCGGGCAGCGGGGCTCGACAATCATTCCTGTGCGGCCGGGTGTGACCAGATCCTTCACCCCACCTTCATTTACTGCGAGGACAGGCAGTCCTGAGGCCATAGCCTCTAAGACAACATTACCGAAGGTTTCTGTACTGGAAGGGAAGATGAACAGATCTGCGGAGGCATATAATTGGGCAAGCTCGTCACCATGTTTATAGCCTGTAAACGTGACATTATGCGGCGCCTGTGCCCGCATTTCCGGCAGAAGGGGACCGTCTCCAACGACCAGCCAATGAACCTGAGATTGCGTAGATTCGGGCAATTGCTGCATGGCGAGAGCAAGCGTCTGTATATCTTTTTCAGGGGCGATTCTTCCCACATATAGAAGCAGTAACGGTGCGGTAATTCCGTAGCGCTCACGGACCTCATGGCTGCGTTTTTTGGGGGTATACTGCTGGCAGTCGATGCCTCTGGACCATAGCTTCAGGCGATGAAAGCCTTGAGCTTGGAGGGAATCGAGGGTTTCGTAGGATGGTGCAAAGGTGGCATCACAGGAGCGGTGAAACCACTTCATGTATTTCCAATAGAGCGGAGCGATTTTTTTCATCCGGTAATATTCAAGATAGCGGTCAAAATGGGTATGATAGGAGGCGACATGGGGCAGATCATGTTTGCGCGCATAACGAAGGCCGCAGAGACCGATATTGAACGGAGTTGCCATATGAAGCAGATCGGGACGAAAAGCTTTCAGCTCTGATTGGATAGAGGACATATTGGGCAGTGCGAGTCTACATTCAGGGTATAAGAAAAAGGGGATGCTGGTAATGGGACGTATGGGATCGGCATAACTGTCTTCAGGAGCAGATTTTGGTGAGAAAAGCAGATGTTCAATACCGCGCTCTTTCAAATGGGTGGTTAATCGTTGAAGCGTACGTGAAACTCCGTTGGTTTGCGGAAGAAATGTGTCCGTGAATAAAGCAAGACGCATGGAACCCCTCCCAGGTACTCTTGATGCCCTGATCATAACAGGCGATTATTTGATGGAGGTCAAACGGATGTTAAACAGAATATAAAAATCCACTGCACCAGGTAAGATAAAGAGGTGTGCAGTGGATTTATTAGTTTTAATGGGATGAAGCCCTACAAGGATTCGTATATCTGTTGCAAAAAGGTAATGCTTTCTCCTAAATGTGACTCAGGAGTGCTTTCCAGGATTCCTTGAATATGAGGACGTTCATATTTCATATAACGAAGGATCGGCTCAAACTCTAGCCACCCTTGACCTACAGGGACTATTTTTATGGCTCCTTCTTGGACGATAAAGTCTTTTAAATGAATGACAGCAATTCGATTTCCTAGAAGCTTCAAAGCCTCCGTAATAATAGCTTCTTGATGCAAGTAATTTGTAGGCGACATTAGATTTGCGCAATCCAATATGACCTGAAGATTGTTAGAAGGGACTTCATCCAGAAGTCGGCGGGTTAAGGGCGCGGTGTACAGCGGATGATGAAGTCCTGCTTCGATTCCTACCGTCACACCAAAACGTTCGGCCTCCGCCACCATGGCCTTAACTGATCCCACCACCTCTTGGAAGGCTTCTTCTGTAAAATTATCTATGGTATACCCAAGTCCCACACTTCCGGTTTCCGTACCTACCAGACTAGCGCCGAAATCTCTGGCCAAGCGCAGATGGGTATTAAACGCGGCTAACGCTTGCGCCCGTTTGTGAGGATCGGTGTCTACAATATTTACATAGCAGCCCAGAACCGCAATCTGAATACCTGTTTGTCTAAAGGCATTGCCATAATAGCTGGCTGTTCCAGGGCTTATAGCCGTCAGGCTAGGGGCACTATCAGGAAAAGATTTCTTAAGTGCGAACTGGATATGAGTGAAATGATAGGACTTAATCTTCTCAATTAACTCTTGCAATGGAACTTGTGTGAAATCATGTGCTCGAACACCTAGTTGAAGGGGAATGCTCATATGATCGATCGCTCCTATTAGTATTGTTGTTTGTGAGGTGCTAATTTGTCCCAGTCAAAGGTAACACCAGTGCCCGTTACTTCTGGCGCAACTGCCATCCCATTGTCTTTATTAATCACTAGCGGACGTGTAGTGTATTGATCGATAGGGAAGCTATGCATTTCGAGATAACCTGCATTTGGCATAGCTGCTAACAAACTAACGTGCAATTCCTGCATTCCATGTGTGGAAATGGAAAGGTTATAGGCTTGTGTTAAGTGAGCTACCTTTAACCAGCCCGTAATTCCGCCTATATTGGAAGCATCAGGTTGAGGAAAATCAACATGACCATATTGCAGCATGTGATGGAATTCGGTTAATGTGCGCAAGTTCTCTCCGCCTGCAACGGCCATTCCTGTTTCTTCAGCAATCCGTGCATAGCCGGCATAATCCTCCGGAATCGTTGGTTCTTCTAGGAAGAGAATGTCGTATTTCAAAAATTCACGTGCGGCTTTTATCGCTTTTTCCACACTCCAGCTCATATTGGCATCGACCATAAAGGCTACATCCGGGCCGACCAATTGGCGTACCGCAGCCACTCGTTCCACATCTTCAGCTAATGTTTTTTGGCCTAGTTTAATTTTGATCGCCTGGAGGCCCATATCTAAGTATTTTTGATTGTTGCGCAGGAGCTTTTCTAATGGGAAGTTTAAATCAATCGCTCCACCATAACATTTGACCTCATTGCTTGCGCCACCCAGAAGTTTGTAGAGAGGTTCATCTGCTTTCTTTGCACGTAAATCCCATAACGCAATGTCACATGCCGCAATGGCGAAGCTAGCCAAGCCCCCGCGAGCAACATAATGTATTCCCCAGTTCATCTGCTCCCAGATACTTTCCACACAGCTGGCGTCTTTGCCAACTAAGATATGTGTTAATTCATTAGCAATTAGTGAGCAGATCGCTTTGCCGCCAAATCCGCCAGTATAGGTATAACCTACACCTTCACGACCGTCATCCGTTCTAATTTTGACAATGGGAACTTCAAAATGAGTATGCAAGCCATGTTTAGCATCCTCCATGATTTCTGGCAAAGGGATACGATAGTATTCCGTAATAACTTCTTTAATTAGAGACATCTTTGATCACTCCTTATAAAAGTTGTTGTAAGTTTGATAGAGATGAGGCTGTATTTTGTTTAAGAGCTTGAACCACAAGTTTAGCAATTTCCCGGGCACCTTCATCTGAGAAATGAGTATCATCCGTAACCCCATTTGGGTAATTGGGATGTGTTTTCGCTGGCAAATGCATGAATAACTTCTTGGATTCCTCTTCGCCTAATGAACGATAGAGCGCTTGCGAGGCTGGGAAAATATCAAGTAGCGGAGTGTGCGTTTCTTCAGCCACTTGTCTCATTACCTCGGGATAAGCACCTACAGCAAACGGGTCCAGCTCTCCATCGGCGTTAAAGCGGCGGCGACTTACAGAGGTTAACAGAACCGGAGTCCCCCCTAGCTGCCTAGCAGCATCTATATATTGAATGAGATTATGGCGATATTCGGTTTCAGGATCGGTGTAACGTAATGGATCCTCTTTTTTCTCATCGTTATGTCCAAATTGAATAAACAGGTAGTCGCCGGGTTGGAAGTCTTTTCTGATAGCATCGAGGCGGCCGTCTGTTATGAACGATTTGGTGCTTCGACCATTAATTGCACGATTCTGGATTTGAATAGAAGTCCGAAAATAACTTTGCAGGTATTCTCCCCAGCCGGTCATAGGTTTTTCTCCAGCGCCTTTAATGGCCGCAGTGGAATCGCCTGCAATAAATAGTTGTTGTCTCATAAGGTCTTCTTCTCCTTTAACGTATTGGCGTTCTCTTAACCAATTCTCAGCAAGGGAAAGCCATTGCTGGCAATGAGGGTGTTCTTTTGCAAGCCCTAAACCATGCCGCCCTTCTTCAAAGATATGTAATTCAAAAGGAATTCCCTGATTAGACAGGGCAGAGGCGAACAACAGACTATTCTCCACGGGAACGCTGGCATCGTTCGCTGTTGTCCAGATAAAGGTTGGAGGTGTGAGTGAATCCACCTGGGCTTCTGAGGAAAAGGAGTCAAGCTCCGCTTGTGATGGGTCGTCTCCAAGAAAATGTAGCCGGCTTCCCTTGTGCGAATGGGGCTCTTGGAAAGTGATTACAGGGTAACCTAATAGAAGAAGGTTTGGTTTCTCTGCTCTAGTGGTAGAAAAGATAGAAGCTAAGTGTCCTCCTGCCGAGAATCCAATCATCCCTACTTTGTCTGAGATCACATTCCAAGCTTTGGGTGCTTCCCTAATCCATTTGAGAGCTTCCTCAACATCATTTAACAAAGAAGAGACGTTGAAATCTCCGACCTGATAATCTAGTACACCTGCATGAATACCTAGACTGTTTAGCCATTGAGCTACAGGTTCTCCTTCATGTTTGGCTAAGTGCTGATAACCTCCACCAGGCAATACCAATATAAAAGGACGGGGGTGATCCGTCTCGAGCGGATAGAGGGTGAGTAGTGAGGTTTCCTGAGAAATCGCATCTTGTTCTACACGGTTAGTATTTAGACGAAAGTTCAACATTGCGTTCAAATTCCTCCCTAAATGGTTATATGCACACGTTAACATATTTTCCGAAAAAAAGAGAGACTCTTTTTTTTTAGATTCGGCCTTGAACGATTATTTTGTGATTTTTACATAGATTCGTCAAATGTTGGTTTGGATTTAGTGCCTGTATTGTTATCCCGGTACTGTCCAGGGGTCATCCCTTCCTGTTTACGGAAAGATCGAATGAAATTTTGAGAATTGTTGTATCTTAATTTGGCTGCAATATCTTTGATCGGCATATCGGTTTCCTGCAGCCATTTTTTCGCCATTTTAAATCGGTACATCGTTAAATATTCGCTGAAATAGTATTGGGTCTCCTTACGGAAGACACTGCTGATATAGTTGGCGTTGTAATGCAGCCGTGAAGCGCATTCTTCCAAGGTTAGATCCGTATCATATTCATGTTGGATCAGATCAATGATTTTCTCAGAGATGTTTTGGTATTGGGCATTTTGCCTGCTGATAAAAATTTTGATCATCGGGTAAATGACCATGCTCCAGAACCAATCCTCAATCTCAGCCACGGTATGAAGGTCATGTAATTCCTCAAAAATAGAGCCATTAGCATGATAGATCTGATTTAAGCTAATGCCCGATTCCTGCATCATAATGAGCAAGTTATTGAGTAAGCGGGTCAACGGGATTTGATATTCCTGTGGTGAAAGCTCAAGGGCAAAGATAGATTTAAAAAGCAAATGAATCAGTTCCTTGGCTTTATCCGTTTCAGCCAGCTTGATCGCATCCATTAGATCGTTTTCTTTATGCGTAGGGTAGTTCAAGTTCAGATAATGTTTGCCGGAGTTAATGTTCTCATATTGAATAATAACGCCTTTGCCAAGCTTAATGCGATGTTTCAGTGCTTCAAGACCTTCTCTGTAGGCGATGGCTAGTTTATCGAACGCGTTGAAGGGAAGGCTTAGCCCAATACTCACCTGCACCTTTAGATAATTGTTTATTTCTTGCTGCAGCTTCTCCGTTAATGAGTACAATGTCTTATGAAAAGACTGGGTATCGCAGTCTGGACTGCCCAATAATACGACTACCGCATGGTCCATGATCACTGGAGCCAGCCGTTGTTCAGGACAGATTAATTCTTCGATCATATTGTGGGCAGCGAACAATAAGAGGCTGAGATCTTTTTTCTCATAGCTGGAATCCTCGGCATAATCAATAGACAACGTAATTACTGCCATGGTTTTCCATTCTTCAAGCTGGGTTTGGTAGCCGAATTGCCCTAATTCTTCGAGTAAATCACGTTTCTTAACATTGCCGTGGAAGGCATTGATCAGAAAAAATGTACGAACCTGCTGAAAGTGTTGCCGGACTTCTTTTTCCAGCTGTGATTTGGATTGGAACAAAGAATGAACTTGTTCTCCTATAATCTGAAATTCATTGCGATGTCTCGATTTAATATCCGGTTTGCGTTGGCCCATCTGATTAAGCAGTCTTTCGATAGGGGTGTACATACGTCTGGAACCGATCCATGCTAGAAGAATGGAGAACAAGAGCATAATGGTGCACACGATTATCGTAAACATCCCGATTTTATTGGACTCCTTCGTCAAGCTTTCCATAGAAGTAACCGATAGATAAACCCAGCCATTTAACTGAGAACGCATGAAAGTGACGGAGTAATTCTTTTTGTTGATCACAGTCTTGAACTGTCCGGATTGTTTAGAAGGATCAGAGATTAAAGGGACTTCTTTAAATCCGCCTTGCTCTTTAGGTTTTCCGATTAAGCTGGTATCCGGATGGAGCAGGAAGCGGCCAGCTTGATCCAGAACGATAATGTCATCGAGTGGCTGCACATCTGAATTAATGAAATCCTGAAGACTGCAGACCGGAATATTAGCTAGGGCAAGCCCATATTTTTGCAGCTTATTGGTGGGAAGTTTTTTGATAAGACTGATACTGTAATTGCAGCCAGTGACGTTAATGCTCTCCTCGCTATAAAATAAGGACGATGGATTCAAAATCCATGAAGTATCGTCAGCTATATTCATTAGATTAGAGAGTTGCGCGTGGTTTTTGTATTCATTCAGACGGTAGACGCCTGAATTTTTGATCATCCAGTTCTGCTGCTGATTGAGCAGGATGACATCCTCAAGTTTCGTATCGAAGGATTGCATATTACGGATTTCGTTTCTTAAATCATTATATAAAATGAAATCGGTTTCACTTAAAGGGTTATTTAGTGCTTTTTTTAATACACTAGAGTTGATCACTTGGTTTAATGTTTGATTGACAGTTGTTAACTTATGTTCTACATTTGAGGTGATTTGTAATATAAGTTCCATTTTACTGTTGTTTACGTTCTTTTGGATCTCATTAGATGATGTGAAATAGGAAAAAGAACCGATGAATATCACCGGCAACGTGCTAATTACAAAGGCAAAAATCGTTAATTTACTTAAAAAGCTTAATGGTCTCACGGGACTCAGCACCTTTACTTATGTAGAAGTAGACACTTGTTCTTAGTGTATGAAACCTGGTGGAAAATAACAATAATCATCTCGTTCTGTAATAATCATTAACCCTAATTATGACTACAAAATGGAAAATCTTCAAGCTGTAGGGTGAAAATCCTTACAATACCTTAGGAGGCTGTAGAAATGTTTAGACAATTTTTGTGTAGAAGGGCAACGTTATGTTGCTGCTTATTTTTCATGCTTGTTTTCCCTATGTTAAGCGCTTGCAGTGATGGAAAGTCAGCTGGTTCTGTACTGCAAGAAGCTCGCCCGAGCATCTCCATTTTGGCACCTCTTCATTTTCCACAGCAGCCTTCAAAAAAGATTATAGCTGAGATTGAAAGATTAACAGGGGTGGAGCTTGATATCACGTGGGTGCCTGAGGGTGTTTATACCGATAAAATGAATACAGCGTTGACCACTAATTCCTTGGGAAAAGTCACCTTTGTGAAGTTCTCAGACTATAATCTGGTGAAAAACGCCATCCGTTCTGAAGCATTTTGGGAGATCGGCCCATATCTTCAGGAGTTCCCCAATCTTAAAGCACTGGACCCCGCTATTCTTAAGCAGACAGCTGTTGATGGTAAGATCTACGGCCTGTATACAGAACGCCCTTCCTCCAGACAGGGTGTCATAATACGTAAGGATTGGCTGGACACTCTTCATTTAAGCAATCCACAGACCTTAGATGACCTATATGAAGTAATGAGGCAATTTACATATAACGATCCGGATCAGAATGGCAAACAAGATACCCTTGGATTAGTCGATCGTAATGATCTTGTTTATGGTGTATTTAAGACACTAAGCTCTTATTTTGGCACACCAAATAATTGGAAGCTAGAGAATCATCAATTTGTTCCGGAATTCGTAACAGCGGAGTATATGAACACAATGAATTTTATGAAGAAATTATATGATGAAAAAATCATAAATCAGGACTTTGCTCTTACCAGTAAAGAGGTTCAACGCGATAAATTCATTAACGGTATCGCTGGTGTGTTTATTGGCAGCATGACTGATGTGCAGCGGTTGTCAATTGAAGCTCAAGCATACAATCCAAAGGCTGAACTTACGCTGATCAATCGTATCGAGGGGCCTGATGGATATAAAGTGTGGTCTATCCCCAATTACAACGGACTGTATCTCTTTTCCAAAAAGTCCATTGCCACAGAGGAGGAGCTTCGGCAGGTGCTTGGATTTTTTGATCGGACCATGGATAAAGATGTAGCCAATATAATGATGTATGGCTTTGAGGGGCGGCATTATAAGCTTGAAGGCGGCAAAATTATCCTTCCCGAGGAAACCTCACAACTGCGGGTACAGGAAGTGAATCCGCTATATGCTTTAATGATTGCGGACATTAGTAATAAAAACATTATGGAAGTGGCTCAGAAGGAGCAATTAACCTCTCTAGCAGATCAGCTGAGTAAAGATAATGAATCTTTTCTGGTTGATGACCCGACAGTTTCTCTGAGCTCATCTACTTTTGATGAGAAGAATATGGAATTATCTACAATCATTGTGGATGCTACATATAACTATATATTAGGTAACATTACCGTCGAGGGATTCCAGCAAGAGGTTGAGAAATGGAGAGCTCGTGGAGGCAATCTTATTATTAAGGAATATGCTGAGGCTGAGTTTGGGACAGAAAAGTAAATAGGTTAAAAAGGTTTTGATCCACTGCGGATAATGCGGTGGATTTTTTTTGTGCTGCGATATCCCGATAATCATTTGCTCAGATCCCTTTCAGAACGCGCCGTTATGGGGAAATGATTGTTTTCGTAACCTTGCCGACGATGTAACGTGGAACTCGTAACCAATACAAATTATGGAGGTCAAAATGGTATGAAGAAGAAATCCTTCACCATGTTGTTAACAGCACTGTTAACATTCAGCACATTGTTAGCTGGATGCGGTGGTAACAACAATAACAAAGAAGAAGCAGCAGCCCCAACTACAAGTGCAGAGAACACTACGAAGGTGGAAGAGACTGAAGCACCTAAAGAGGAACCTACAGAAATCAAAATCATGCTTCCATTGAATACATCAGAGACTCCGCCTGATACGATTAAGAATGAACTTGAGAAATTGACCAACACGAAGCTGACTTATCAATTTTTTCCGGCTGATACTTATGAAGAAAAACTGAATTCATCTTTTGCAACGGGTTCATTGCCGCAAGTAACATATTTGAAGAATCAGACAACCTTCATTCAGATGAAAGAAGCGATAAAAGACGGACAATTCTGGGAAATCGGTCCACTATTAAGCGAATTTCCGAATTTGAGCAAATTGAAACCAGAAATTCTTAATAACACGAAAGTAGATGACAAGCTTTATACCCTATATATCGGGCGTCCACTTGCACGCCAAGGGATCATTTACCGCAAAGACTGGGCAGATAAATTAGGACTTGCTGCACCAGCTAATGTAGATGAATTATTTGAAATGGCTAAAGCCTTCACAGAACAAGATCCAGACGGTAATGGAAAGAAAGATACTACCGGTATTATTGACCGTAATGAGTTGACCTATGGAGCTTTCAAAACTGTTTCGTCTTGGTTCGGAACACCGAATACCTGGGGTGAGAAGGATGGCAAATTAGCGCCTGAATTTACCTTCGATGAATATTTCGACACAATGGATTTTTTCAAAAAAGCTCGTGATGGCGGATACATTAATCAAGATTTCGCTGCCACCAGTAAAACGGATGCAGTAAATATGTTTAAGGCAGGAAAGGGTGGACTCTATATTGGGGGCTCCATGCAAGATATTGATTCCCTCAATAAAGATACTATTAAGAATAACCCTGACGCTGTTTTGGATGCGCATAGTATGGTTGCAAGTCCAGATGGAAAATATGCTCAATGGATGATTCCAGGCTATAACAATGTTGTCTTGTTCCCGAAATCTGCTGTCAAGGATGAGGCAGAGCTGAAGAAGATTCTTGCTTTCTTTGATCAAATGATGACCCCAGAAGTAGCTAATTTGATGTATTGGGGAATTGAAGGTACTCACTATACCGTTGAAGACGGTAAAGCAAAAGCTACTGACGACAAAGAATTGATTGAACGTGAAGTAAAGGGATATAAGGACAGTGTTATCGGCGAAGCTGAAACCAATGGAATGTACGAGAACTATAACACGCTGCCAGGAAGAATTCATGCAGATCAATTGGTTCTTGAGAATGTCAAAGTTGGTGTAGCGGATCCAACAGCTGCTATGGATTCGGCTACCTATACAGAAAAAGGCGTAGAGCTTCAACAGATTATTACAGATGCAACCTATAAATATATTTATGGTCAGATTGACAAGGCTGGATTTGAGAAGGAAGTAGAGAACTGGAAGAGCCGTGGTGGAGATAAGATTATTGAAGAATACAACGCCTTATACAAAAAATAGTAACCCGTACTCGAATAGTTAAGCGACAAATTGTAGCTGAAAAGGTTGTTGATCTTGTTTCAACAACCTTTTCTATTCCTCACTGGGTTCAGAAATATCGTGTTTGAATAAAGAAGGAGAAAGGAAGAATATCATGCAGGAAGTCACCGCACAGCCCAGCTCAGCTCCTCAAATGAATCCTAAGCCTGAAATTTATAAAAGCAGCAGCGAACTGAAAAAGCGGCTGTGGAGAAATAAATGGCTCTACGTCATGCTAACTCCGGGAGTACTGTATTTTTTGATTTTTAAATATCTTCCAATGTACGGATTAATTATCTCATTTCAGGATTACAAACCCTATCAAGGGATCAACGGTAGTGACTGGGTAGGGATGAAGCATTTCAGCAGGTTGTTCACAGAGCCGGATTTCTTAAATATATTAGTGAACACACTTATTCTTTTCGGATTAAATATTCTTATCTATTTCCCGATGCCGATTATTCTTGCCCTGATGTTAAATGAACTTCAAGGCAGCTTTTTCAAAAGAACCTTTCAGACGATCTTCTATTTGCCCCATTTTCTGTCATTGGTTATCATCGTCTCCATTTCTTATGTAATGGTCACGATGGATGGAGGGATTATCAACGAGCTGCTTGTCTATTTTGGCTTTGAACCAATCAATTTCCTGCTTAATCCAGGGTGGTTCAGGCCCATGTATATTATTCAGGTGATTTGGAGAGAAGCAGGTTGGGGAACGATTATTTATCTAGCTTCCATAGCTGCGATTGACCCAGGGCTTTATGAAGCATCGCGTATGGACGGAGCTGGAAGACTTAGACAAGTCTGGCATATCACTCTTCCAGCGATTAGAGGCGTAATTATTACATTATTTATTCTGAAAATTGGTTCCGTTCTTGATCTTGGATTTGAACATGTATATCTGCTACTTAACTCCATGAATCGAGAAGTTGCGGAAATTATCGATACGTATGTATATACTGCTGGTTTGAGACAGGGCCAGTTTAGTTACAGTACAGCTATTGGATTCTTTAAATCGATTGTAGGCTTTGTAATGGTGATGATGGTGAATAAATTATCCAAGAAAATGGGAGAAGAAGGCGTTTATTGATATTTTGTGGGAGGAATCGAAATGGTAGAAGATAAAACAATCAGTGGTAGAATCTTTTCTGCTATAAACTTTACGCTGCTTGCGATCATTGCTTTAATTACTGTGCTTCCCCTTGTTCACGTTGTAGCAGGCTCTTTCACAACGAGTGCAGAACTAGCTTCTAGCAAATTTGTACTGATTCCAAAGGTATGGAGTCTGGAAGCGTACAAGTTCATCTTTTCGACGAATACAATATTTAAAGCCATGGGTGTTTCCATTGGTGTCACGGCAATTGGTTCTATTTTTAGTTTGTTTATAACTTCTTTGATGGCCTACGCTCTTACCAGAAAAGATCTGGATGGTCGTAAAGTGGTTAACTTCATGGTTGTGTTCACCATGCTTTTTCATGGTGGGATGATTCCAACGTTCCTCGTGGTGAAGGAATTAGGACTAATTGACACGTACGCCTCACTGATTCTACCGTCAGCGATTAGTGCCTTTAATATGATCATTTTGAGAAACTTTTTCCAAAATATACCTGAAGGTTTGGAGGAATCGGCCAAAATTGATGGTTGTAACGATTTTGGAATATTATTTCGGATTGTATTGCCACTATCCTTACCTGCGTTAGCGACTATCGGATTGTTCTATGCGGTAACGTATTGGAATACCTACATGAATGCGATTCTGTATTTGAATGATAGTGCGAAATGGCCAATACAGGTTCTGCTCAGACAAATTGTCGTCCTTGCCAGCGGTATGGATCACAGCGCTACACTGGATGCTGCTGTTCCACCGCCAGATCAATCAATTAAAATGGCTGTTATCGTTGTAGCTACCTTACCAATAGTTTGTGTGTATCCGTTCCTGCAAAAGCATTTTGCCAAAGGTGCCATGCTGGGTTCTATGAAGGGCTAGCAAGAAAGAGAGAGACTATACTTAGGGGAGGAGCTTAGAGATGACTGTACAGATACCTACAACGCCGATAGAGTGGGCAAAAAAAGCTTGCGATTCACTAATGGATACTTACAGGGCGGGAGAGCTTCCCCCCGCGCATCGATGGCACTATCATCAGGGTGTATTTCTGTGTGGCATGGAGCTTTTGTGGAATGCTTATCAAGAAGACCGTTATATCAACTATATTCAGGAATATGTAGATGATTTGGTGGATGAATACGGGAACTTTTATTTTGCACGTGATGAGCTGGATGCGGTTCAAGCAGGACAGCTACTATTCACTCTTTATGAACGGACAGGCAAACTAAAGTATCGTATTGCAGCAGAGAAGCTAAGGAATTTACTGCTCACACTAAATAAAACCTCTGAGGGCGGGTATTGGCACAAGGATAAGTACGCCAACCAAATGTGGTTGGATGGACTTTATATGGCAGGCGTATTCTCCTTGAAATATGCTAATGTCTACGATGAACCAAGCTTGCGTGAAACGGTCCTTCATCAGGAAATGTTAATGCGCAAGCATATGAAGGATGAGACAACGGGTTTGTTATACCATGCCTGGGATGAGAGCCGGCGGATGCCTTGGTCGAATCCGGAGACGGGTTGTTCACCGGAGTTCTGGAGCCGATCATTAGGATGGTATGGTCTCGCCTTATCGCAATTTCTGGATCTGTTACCTTCCCATGATTCAGCCCGGACAGAGCTTTCTACTACGCTGAGAGATTTTGTGGATGCACTTATTCGCTACCAAGATCAAAAAAGTGGACTTTGGTATCAAGTCGTAGATAAGGGACATGAGCCAGATAATTGGCTGGAGACTTCAGGGTCATGTTTGTTCGTCTATACGATTGCCAAAGCCGTGAAGCATGGCGTTGTAAGTGATGTGACTATCGCTACAGCTGCCGCTAAAAAAGGATATGAAGGGTTAACCAAAGTAATCCAGTGGGATGAGCATAACCGATTAGTTCTGCCGGACATTTGTATCGGTACCTCAGCTGGAGATTACGAGAGTTACGTGACTCGGCCTAAGGTTAAAAATGATCTGCATGGTGTGGGCGCATTGGTGATGGCTTGTGTTGAAATACAGTCAATGCTTCAAGAGTTAATCGCTCCGTATCCTTACTAAACAATGACTTGATTCTCTGAGATTGCAGAGAATCAAGTCGTATTATTTTATGTGCGAAGAATCCTTAAATCGGCTGAACCTATTTTTAGTTTTTGAGCTCTTAAATTTATAAATATTTTGGGGGTTGGGATGAAGAAATCACAGTGGGCAATTCAAACGGCAGACTCTATTATGGCGCGGACACCGAAGCTTTATGAAGATAAAGGCTACAAAGGAAGCTGGACCTACGATTATGGCGTGGTATTGAACGGTTTTGAATGGCTTTGGAAGCAGACCGGTGATTCGAAGTATCTGCAGTTCATTCAAGATAATATGGACTATTTTATTCAGGAAGATGGCAGTGTCAAGGGCTACCACCTAGAGGAGTATAATATCGATCATATTAACAACGGAAAATTATTATTGACTCTATATAAAGAAACGAAGCAAGAAAAATACAAAAAAGCGGCTGCTTTACTTAGAAAGCAACTTGAGACCCATCCGCGAACCTCGGAAGGTGCTTTTTGGCATAAAAATATATATCCCTATCAGATTTGGTTAGATGGACTTTATATGGGCGCTCCTTTTTATTTAGCCTACTTGCTAGCTTTTGAAGAAGGGCAGGGACTTGAGGATGTAACCAAACAATTTATCTTGTGTGAGAAGCATACGAAAGATCCGGTAACAGGTCTGCTATATCATGCATGGGATGAGCAGCGTATTCAACCTTGGTGCGACCCTGAAACAGGACATTCGCCTAACTTTTGGGCCCGTTCACTTGGCTGGTATCTCATGGCTTTAGTTGATGTTCTGGCATTGCTGCCTAGTGAGCACTCAGATTATCCAGAGCTGGTACGAATACTAAATGATACCTTAACTGCGGTGAAGACATATCAGGATAAGGAATCCGGGGTCTGGTATCAAGTGATGAATCTAGGGGAACGCAAAGGAAATTATCTTGAGGCCTCTGCTTCAAGTATGATCGTGTATGCCATGGCTAAAGGTATCCGATTAGGCGTGTTAAACGCTGGATGGTACGAAACATTAGATCTGGCTCAACAAGGACTTATCTCGGAGTTTGTACTAGAAACCAAAGAAGAATGGGTCAATTTAAATAAGAATTGCCAAGTAGCCGGATTAGGTGGAGTGGACCAACGTGACGGTACTTTCGCTTATTACATTAGCGAGCCTATTGTCACTAACGACCAAAAAGGTGTGGGTGCTTTCCTACAGGCTTGTGTGGAATATGAACAATTAAGAGGCTGGATCTGATATAGAACAGGAGGGATATGAATGTTGATCTACAATATTGAGGATTTTGGAGCGCTTAAGAATAGTAAAAAGTTAGCGACGGAAGCGATAACGCGTGCGATTGAAGCGGCAAATAAAGCCGGTGGAGGAACCGTTTATGTACCGGCTGGTACGTTCTTAACCGGTGCAATTCATATGAAAAGCAATATCGAATTGAATTTAAATCCTGGTGCCATTCTTTCATTCAGTACGAACCCGGAGGATTACCCTGCAGTGGAATGCAGATGGGAAGGAGTGAAGCAGCAGGTTCATTCACCTTGTATTTATGGAAGAGAGTTAGTTAATGTATCAATCACTGGCAGCGGAATGATTAACGGAAATGGTGAACTCTGGTGGGAGAAGTTTCGGAACCGCCGGGAAGAGCTGCAGTATCCCCGGCCGACTCTAATCGGCTTGGACAGCTGTCAGCGGGTAACCCTTAAAGATATCGCGCTGGTCAATTCTCCAAGCTGGACCGTTAATCCGATAGGCTGTTACAATGTGACTATTGATAATATTTCCATTCTGAACCCGGCCGACTCTCCGAATACAGATGGCATTAATCCAGAGTCTTGCACCAATGTGCGAATTAGCAATTGCAATATTGATGTCGGTGATGACTGCATTGCGATCAAGGCAGGAACTGAGGACACCAAAGAACGAGTTCCTTGTGAGAATATCACGATCACCAACTGCACTATGGTACATGGACACGGGGGTGTCGTACTCGGTAGTGAAATGAGTGGAGATATTCGTAATGTCACGATTAGTAATTGTGTGTTTAAACAAACCGATCGTGGAATCCGGATGAAATCAAGACGGGGACGCGGGGGAACGATTGAAGATATTCGGATCAGCAATATTGTAATGGAGGATGTTATTTGTCCGTTTACTCTAAATCTATATTATTTCTGTGGACCACGCGGGAAAGAAAAATATGTGTGGGATAAAAATCCTTATCCGATTACAGAGGAAACGCCGTGTTTTAGACGCATTCATTTTGCCAATATTACCGCACGTAATGTTCATGCCGCAGCGGGTTTCTTATACGGGCTTGCTGAGCAGTATGTATCCGAGATTACGTTTACCAATGTGGACATCTCCATGGCGACGAATGCAATTCCCGGCCATCCAGACATGATGACAGGGATCGAAAACATGAATAATCGCGGGTTTTTCCTCGGGAATGCAAGAGATGTTCAATTTCATCAGGTGACGATTGAGAACCATGAAGGGCCTGCTTTTTACATTGAAAATGGAGAAGCTGTAGAGATCATAAATTGTCGATCAAAAAACACGAAGAAGCCGGAAAAATTAGTAGAACAAGCTACAGTGTCACCTGAAGCACAGAATGTCTGTCCATAAGAGAGAGTCATCAATTTATTGAAAGGAAAAGAATCCACTATGCTTGTTGTAGGAAAAGAATCCTTTTGCGCTTATCACACGATTCAAGAGGCGGTAGATTCACTAGAGCAGGAGCCATCCGCTCAAGCGGATACGCTTTATATTTTGTCAGGGGTCTATAAAGAGGCAGTGCGGATTTATCGTTCTAATCTTACGATCATAGGGATTGGCTACGTGGAGATTGTTATGAATCGTTACGCGAAAGAGCGTGATGAAGCGGGCGAAGAAATCAATACATTCTCTACACCAACGTTATTTCTGGGCGGGAGCCATCTGGTCTTGGAAAATCTGGTGATTACCAATAATGCAGGGCAGGGTGAAAATATCGGGCAGGCGGTAGCCGTGTATGCTAATTGTGATCAAACCGTATTCAGAAATTGTACTTTAAAAGGGTATCAGGACACGTTGTTCACGGGACCTTTGCCACCTGCACCCAAAGAGCGATCTACGTTTGGAGGTATACCACTGAGAGAACACCATTCCCAATATCGGCAGTTGTATCAGCATTGCTATATAGAGGGAACAGTGGACTTTATATTTGGTGGGGCTACAGCATATTTTGACAGATGTGAAATTCGCAGCTTGCGCCATAGTGAGAATCAAGCAGGTTATATTACGGCTGCCTCCACACCTGAGGGACAATCGTATGGTTATATTTTTAAAAATTGCTTTTTAACAGCAGCTCCTGATATTGCTCCGGTGTTTCTGGGCCGTCCTTGGCGTGAGTATGCTAAAACCGTATTTGTAGATTGCCAGTTGGGTGCACATATACATCCACTTGGCTGGGATAACTGGGACAACACCGCTAATGAACAAACCGTTAGTTATCAGGAATATGGCGTGAAGGATGCAATTCCCCTGAGTAAGCAACGTGTGTCTTGGGCAGATTGCTTTGAAGATGGCGACGAGACGCTGGATAAAGAGTTTGTTTTTGCTGGAACGGATTTTTGGAAATAGATAATTTAATTAACGAGTACACAAGTAAAAAACGGTAGTCTAGACAGAAGCATAAAGTCTTAGACTGCCGTTTTATTTAAATGTTGTATCACTTTATTTTTAATATGATCTTTCCTTTAGCTCTGCCCGATTCGGAATACTCCATCGCTTTCTGCGCCTCTACAAAAGGAAACACTTGATCAATAACAGGTTTTATTTGTCCGGATTCAATAAGCTCTGAAATGATTTCTAATTGACTGCCACTTGGTTTCATGAACAGAAAGCTGTATTTAACCTTGTACTTTGCCTCTAATTTGCTCAGCTTCCGGGTAATCAAGCGAAAAATATTAGTTTTTATGAACCCAGCTCCATACTCTTTTCCGAAGCGTGCATTAGGCAACCCTGAAACCGATACAATTTGTCCTCCCTGTTTGACTGTTTTAAAAGCTTTTTCTAATGTTTCACCGCCAATGGTATCGAATACTCCATCATAATTTTGTGAAATCTTATCAAATGCTTCGGTTTTATAATTGATAATTTGATCGGCTCCAAGTGACTTGACCAATTCTGCTCCAGCATCGCTTGTAGTAGTAGCCACGTATATCCCCATCGCTTTGGCAAGTTGGATAGCAAAGGTGCCAACACCGCCCGCTCCCGCTTGAATCAATACCTTTTGTCCTGCCGTTAGCTGTAATATATCATGTAATGCTTGATAAGAAGTAAGCCCGACTAATGGGATGGATGCAGCTTCCTCAAAGGAAAGATTGTGAGGTTTGAGAGCTATATCCTCTTCATGTACGGAGATATATTCTGCGAAGGTTCCAATTCTATCTTTTCTGGGCCGTCCGTAAATCTCATCACCTATCTTGAATTTTTTAACATTCTTTCCTACTTGGATGACAATCCCTGAAAAATCATTTCCTAAAACTAGGGGCATGTTGTATTTCAACAGCGTACGTACTTTGCCATCCCGCACTTTGAAATCGATAGGATTAATACTTGCTGCGTGGATCTCTGCCAATACATCGTAATCACCCACTGCGGGTGTTGGGATGTCGGCTAGTTGAAGAGGGTAATTCCCGTATTTTTTTATGATCATTGCTTTCATCCTAAAAACTCCAATTCATTAATTATTCATTTTTGCTGATCCAGAAAAATAACTCATCTCAACAGGGGAGATGTTTTTTGATTTCGATTTGTCCTCGCTTTTATCTGAGCAGTCTCGGCGATATTTCCCTTGTTCCAGCTTCATATCAATAAAATCGACAACCTGCTGCAGCGACGAGATTTGGCTGACGATGTTTTCTCGATGGTTCCTTAAATGCTCCACCAGTTCAGGATAATCTGCGGGATCAGCGTCAGCGGAGACCGCCAAAAATGGTTGCATTTCCTGCAAGGGCATGCCTGTTTTTTTGAGGCAGGATAGCAGCAGGATTGTATCTATGTCTTCCTGCCGGTAAACGCGGTGCCCGTTGTCCTTCCGGTCTGCCCGGGGAAGCAGCGCGATCTTTTCGTAATAGCGGATTGTATCCTCGGATATTCCGGTTTGCACGGCGGTTTCTTTTATCGTAAACGTTTGCTCTGCCTTCATACTGTACCTCCTGGAGATTGCTTTGTGTGTGCATTATACAACTTGGAGCTGACTCCAAGTCAAGACCTTATCTCTGGGACAAAATCTTTTTATTACGCCTTGACTTGGAGTCGACTCCAATTAATAAAATGTGCGTTATAAGAAGAAGATATCCCGAATTCAGGAGGAGATTTACAATGAGCACACAGCAACGTGAAAATATCGCATTGATTACAGGCGCTAACGCCGGGATTGGATTGGAATTAACTCGAAAATTGCTAGCGGAGGATTGGCAGGTGGTTGCTTTGAACCGTTCCGGTTTTCCAGCCGATGATGAGAACATCCAAAAAGCCATCAAAAACGGTTGGCTTCGTATTTATAAAACAACCGATCTCGCGGATTTTGCCAGCTTGAGAGGGACACTGGAAGAGATCAAAGGCAAGGAGCAGCGGATCGATATTTTGTTCAACAATGCCGGCGGGAGCTTCCCTGAACTGAGCTATTCGACACAGGGGCGCGAAAAGCACTATGAGTTGATGACCGTTGTGCCGTATATTATTTTAATGGAATTGAAGGATATCCTACAAAAAGGACGCTTAAAAACGGTGATCAACACCTCATCCTCCGCGCTTAAGTTTACGAAAGAGTTTACGATTGAAATCCTGGAGCGTCCCACCACCTTCCGCAAGCTGCTTGGTCCTTACGCCACCTCAAAGCTGGCATTATCGTTATGGACACAGGCCGCTGCGCCGCAGCTTGCTAACGAGGGCATCATGATTCGCAGTGTTGATCCGGGTAGCAATAACACGCTGCGAAAAGGAAAAAATTCTGGACTGCCTCTAATAGTTAAACCGTTGATGAAGCTGTTTTTCTCTCCGCCTACCCACGGCGCCGACCAATTGTATGAGGGTGCTCTGGGAGAACACCGTGGGGAGACGGGGGTGTTTCTTTGGAAAGGCCAGGTTGCGGATTTGAAATTTAAGGATCAAGCCCGGAATGTTTTGGAAAGGATTAGTGATATTTACGAAAATGAGTATCTTCGTTATTAATCAGATCTTTAGTTGTCTCTAATTATTTTTTGTAATTCCTCCAAACGTATGAGATAATAGAGTTTTTCCGTTGATTCTATTTTTCATGGCATGGTAGAGATGCCTGATCAAATATTGGAGGTAGGCTTGTTGGCGAAACAGTATCCTTTTGAATATGATCGGACCAAACCTTTTATGGAGCAAGTAGGGGAATGGGTCGGAGATGTATTCTATGAAATTCTTCCTGAGGCTGGATTTGAAGTACGTGATGAACAGATATATATGGCCTTTCAGGTAGAGCGGGCTTTTGCCGAGAAAAAGACGATTTTTGCTGAAGCAGGGGTCGGAACAGGCAAGACATTAGTGTATTTGTTGTATAGCATTTGTTATGCGCGTTATATGGGCAAACCTGCGATTATTGCATGTGCGGACGAGTCCTTGATTGAGCAGCTTGTGAAACCGGAAGGCGATATCGCCAAGCTTGCGAAGCATCTGAACATGAATATTGATGCTAGACTAGCGAAATCTCCGGATAAATATATGTGTCTGAAAAAGCTGGATCAGGCTCGGAACCATGATGATGAAAGCTTACCACTGGAGAGCTTGTACAGTACATTACCTGATTTTGTACATTCACATGCACCGATGCAGCAATTCCATGCTTATGGAGACCGCAGAGATTACCCTGATCTGAATGACGAACAATGGAACAAGATTAACTGGGATACGTTTCAGGACTGCTTTACTTGCGATATGCGTCACCGCTGCGGGCAGACCTTGTCCCGTGATCATTACCGGAAATCAAGTGATCTGATCATTTGTTCCCACGATTATTACATGGAGCATATTTGGACCTATGAAGCGCGTAAGCGGGAAGGGCAAATCCCTTTGCTTCCGGATCACTGTGCGGTTGTATTCGATGAAGGACATTTATTAGAATCAGCGGCCATGAAGGCGCTTGGCTATAAGATGAAGCATGTCGTCTTTGAAGAATTGATTTCTCGCCTGCTACAGAATGAAATCCGTGAAACGCTGGCGGTTCTGATTGATGAAGCGATCATGCAAAGTGAGCAAATGTTCAAAGCGATTCGCCGTCAATGCCGAAACATACCGGGATCAGATCGGAAAAGCATTGCGCTGAATGCTTCATTGATTCGTGAGGTACACCGGATGCGGAGTGTAATTGCTGCTATCGAAGAAGAATTAGTATTCGAGAGCGGACTCTACACGATTGATGAATACCAACTGCGAATTGTGGAGGAACGTTTGGAGACCATAGAGATCGCTTTGCGATTGTTTGAGGATTCAGGGGCTCTAATCTGCTGGGCGACAGAAGAAAGCGATGGTCTAACGCTGTCGGTCATGCCACGAAATGTCAAAGAGGTACTTCAAGACAGCCTGTTCACGCAAAAAATGCCAATCGTATTCTCATCGGCTACATTGTCTGTGGATAAATCATTCCAATACTTGAAGGACAGTCTTGGGATACAAGATTTTTTATCCTTCTCTGTAGACTCACCTTATGACTATGAGCACCAGATGAATGTCTATGTGCCAGAGCTTCAGAGTGGGGATTTTGCTGAGAAAATGGAAATTTCCCTGAAGCTTATTCAGCGGACTGAAGGTAGAGCGCTGCTACTGTTCCGTACTCGTGAAGAGCTTCTGCAATTCAAGCAGCTTAACTCATTACGACCGGAAAGCAGTTCATATTCATTTTTATATGAAGGGGATCAAGAAATCAGCTATTTGATTTCGGCGTTCCAACGGGATGAGCATAGCGTGTTATGTGCGGTCACCTTATGGGAGGGGCTGGACATCCCTGGACCTTCATTATCTAATGTGATCATATGGTCGCTGCCGTATCCTCCGCTTGATCCAGTGTTTATGGCAAAACGGGCGGAAACCTCCACTCCCTTTGAAGATGTGGATTTGCCTTACATGCTGTTAAGACTCAAACAAGGGATGGGGCGGCTGATTCGAACCGGTACAGATCAAGGAATTGTAACTGTACTTGCGGAAGAGGAAGGGCAACATCCGGTACACGAATATATAACTTCTGTACTTCCAAAAGGGACTCGATTACAGAAGCTGGAAGCTTAAATATCACTAACGATTATAATTGCTCCTTTGGTGAGGCAGATGCTACGGCATTTATGTTTCACTCGAAGGAGCTTTTTTGTCTAAAATTAAGCATAAGTATTCCTAATCTTACGGATAGGATATTGGTATTTAACTTCCGGGCGGTGTCGTATTATTGTTGAGTCATGGGATGTATTTATACAGCATCATCTAGAGATTCATCAAGGAGTGTATACGACATGGGTCAATCAGAAGGTTTGTATCAACCAGATCACAACAAAAAGGTTGGGTTTGCATTAGGGATAGGGCTAACCTTAGTTATCGCATTATTGGCGAAATTTTTAGCGGGTTTTCCATTCCTATCTATTATGGGGCAATTGGTCATTGCCATCTTAATCGGGATTATTTGGCGAGCTACGATAGGAGTGCCAAATAGCATCACACATGGCACCGATTTTTCCAGTAAAAAACTGCTTCGTCTTGGGATTATCTTGCTCGGTATGCGGCTTAATCTAAAGGATATCGTTGCGGCAGGACCCCGGGTATTTCTTTTGGCAGTCATCGTCATTATATTTGCGATCTCCGTTGTATACGGACTGGCTCGACTGTTCAAAGTAGATAAGCGCCTCAGTATCTTAACTGCCTGCGGAACTGCGATTTGCGGTGCGGCAGCGGTGGTTGCCATCGCTCCACAGATAAAAGCCAAAGATGACGAAACTGCTATTGGTGCAGCTATAGTAGCTATATTAGGCACAATATTTACACTGCTGTACACATTTTTATATCCTTTTCTCGGCTTATCAGATTTAGGTTATGGGGTATTCTCAGGAGCGACTTTACATGAAATTGCTCACGTTATCGCGGCTGCGGATGCTGGTGGAAATGCTGCCGTTGATATGGCGGTCATCGTTAAATTAACCCGGGTGGCTTTACTTGTGCCGGTGGCTATTTTAATTGGGATTTGGTCCAATCGTGAAGAAAGAAAAGTGCAAGGTGGAGCGGCAAAAGCTTCGTGGAAAAGCATTCCAATCCCTTGGTTTATTCTAGGATTTCTAGTTGTCAGTGGTGTGAATTCGTTAGGAATCGTCTCCGCATCAGTAGCCAATGGGATCGTTACGATTGCTTATATGTTAATCGCTATGGCGATGGCAGGGCTTGGATTAAACGTTGATTTGGCGGCATTTAGACGGCTTGGAATGAAGTCTTTTGCAGCGGGACTTATAGGTTCGGTCATGTTATCTTTAGTTGGATTTATGTTAGTTCACTTACTTGCGCTAGCGTAGTTAGCATGTACACCCTGAGTATGAAATGAGTTACTTCATATCCAAACAGCATCCTTCTCTTTATCATTTAGTGTGGTAGGATATGCATGAAATGAATGGAGGGACTTCAAGTGAAGTATTGCATAGGTGAATTTGCTTCCATTCTCGGGGTAACTGCGGATACGCTGAGATTATACGAGAAACATGATATTGTTAGGCCTACAAAAGATAACAGCAATAATTATAGATATTTTAATGATTTAGATGCAAGGGATCTGTTAATGAGCAGATGGTATCGCAGTATGGAAATTCCATTGCCCGAAGTGGCACTTCTGATGAAGGATTCCTCTATTGAGCAAGTTATGGGATTGATGCAGCAGTCTCAGCAGAGTTTAGAAGAAGAGATTAAGCAAAAGACGATGCTGCTAAACAAGATGAATGAAATTCATAAAGAGCTTAAGGAAATAGAGTCCTCATTATATATATGTAAACTTAAACAACTGCCAGGCATGTACAGGCTTAAGCAAACGGATAAAAATGCATTATTAAAAAATGATATCGTAAAAAGCCTCGTCAACACTTGGATGGATAGGCTTCCTTATGCGTTTTATTCTTTTAAGATTGAGGACGCGGGGGTGTTATCCGGTGATAATAACTTTGACTATAGCTGGGGGCTTACCTTACCCGAGGAGGAAGTGCAGAAATTTGCAATGGATATCGATGAATATGTAGAGTACATTAGCCCGAGTACCTGTATCTCTGCTATCATGTTATCTACGGATGGACATTATATCACGAAGAAATCTTTGCAGTTTATGATAGATTACATCGAAGCAAATGGTTATACCATAGCGGGTGATGTGGTGGGTAAATTAATGCTTACTGAAAAAATAGAAGGCAATAACCGCTCATATTTGGAAGTGAATATTCCAATTGTATAAGTTTATTTTTATAAACACCTGCTCTAAGAGCGGGTGTTTTTTCTTTTTGGACAAGAATTGGACATTGACCTTGGTGCTGCACCAATGTTTATACTTCGGTATATAGCTTGGCAACGTTCGGTAGATATGTATAGATATGAATGTGAAAAATATCACGTTCTTGGCGAGCTATAAGATATTAGATACTGGGGGAGAAGAGAATGCGCAACAGAAATTTCACCAAGAAAATGCTCATGTTAACTTTTTGTATGGTGCTGATCGTTTCCATGCTGAGCGGATGCAAAGGAAATGGGGAGTCGGCAAATTCGTCATCATCATCTTTTAAAGCCGGTACATTCGCAGGGGAAGCGGAAGGCAAAGAGGGCGTGATTAAAGTAGAAGTCACTATGGATGAGCCAGATAAAATTAAAGATATTAAGATCGTAAGCCAGTCAGAAACGGGTGGTCTAGGCGATAATGCACTTGAAAAAATAAAAGATCAAATTCTGGAAGGACAAACCTTGGCAGTAGATGCTGTTAGTGGTGCGAGTCTTTCCAGTGAAGCAATGCTCGCGGCAGTTGAAGATGCCGTAACCAAAGGTGGAGGAAATCTGGAAGTCCTTAAAGCCGGTGGCGTGCAAAAAGCAGGTGAAGGTAAAACGGAAAAGCTTGAATCAGACGTAGTGGTAGTAGGCGCCGGTGCATCTGGTGTGTCCGCAGCGGTAACCGCTGCTGATAAAGGTGCCAAGGTTATTATTATCGAAAAAACAGGAGTTATCGGGGGAGCAAGTAATCTATCCTGGGCCGGTAAGTTCTATAATTCTTCCGCAGCTACTGACAATAATCTTAAAGTAAATGTGGAAAAAGAAATTGCCGATTGGATTGTCAACAATCACTGGAGAGTTGACGCTGCAGCGATTAGACAATACGTAACGAAATCCGGCGAAACTTATGATTGGTTAGCAGAAAAAGGGTATAAAACCAGCTTCCTAAACTTCTTCGGAGAGCAGCTGCATGTGCTGCCAGCTTATGAAACCCGGGAAGAGACCCTTCGGAAAATGTTGGCTGAATCGGTTGAACAAAAGGGTGGACAAGTGATCACCGAAACCACTGCCAAAAAGCTGATTACCAATGAAGCAGGAGAAGTTACAGGTATTGTGGCTGAGAAATCGGACGGGACTACTCTTGAAATCACAGCAAAAAGTGTCGTAATGGCAACAGGCGGTTATGCCGCAAATTCGGAAATGGTTAAAGAAGCTTTTGGTTTTGAAGGGGTTAACGGAGGACTAGGTCAGAATGTTGGGGAAGGTCTGAAAATGGCTTGGGAAGCAGGAGCCAAGGTTCCTGATAACTTCGGTGGACAAATGCTGCACCAAACATTAGCCAGAGCAACACAAGGACTAAAAGCACAATATGAGCCTTTTGAAGCAAGTTATCCGCTGATGTTGACGTATCTGCCTAACTTCATGAATGTCGGTTCTTCCGGAGCACGTTTCAGAGATGAAGCAGCTACATTAACATCGGTCGCAGCAGCTAATACGAGTGCATTTAATGGTGCTTACCATATGGTTATCGTATCAAAATCTCAATTGGCTGCTCTTCAGTCCAAGGGGATGAAAGGTGTTAACGCACCAAGCCTGCCAGGAATGCCACCAGAATTTTATGCCGAATTTGCAGATCAATTCACGTTAGAGAATCCATGGGTAAATGCAGAAAAGGTGTTTGATTCTATGGTAGAAAACGGAGATGGCTACAAAGGAAATACAATCGAAGAATTAGCAACAAATGCAGGTATGGATGTAGATGTGTTTGTAGAAAATTACAATAGTTATAAAGAAGCTACAAAAACTGGTGTGGATACTGAATTTGGTAAAGCTGCTGATTATTTAGAGCCAATGGGCGAAGAAGGACCGTATTATGCCATCGTCGCTGAAATCAACAACTTGGGTTCTGTAGGTGGCTTGCTGGTAAACACTAAGTTCCAAGTGCTAAATGATAAACGTACACCAGTAAAAGGATTGTTTGCTGTAGGGCTTGAATCGGAAGGCGTATTATTCAATGATACCTATGTGGGCAATGGGGTCGGAATTGGTTATTCCTTTACCTCAGGTCGTCTAGGTGGAGAGAGCGCGGCAAACAGTGCTTTGAAAGCTAATTAACGACAATTTCCCGGAAAATAATTCAATCTTTTTAAAGCCGCAGAGTAGACAACTCTGCGGCTTTTTTTTGCTGGAGATTAGAGCCAATCTTCTTTTAGCAAAGATTTAAGAAGCTCTACATTTGTTACTCCCAGCTTGGCAGCGATCTGCTGCTCTAATTCAATTTTGGTGATCATCATTCTGTTATTGCATTCTATACCCTTTGGAGTGAGGACAATATTTTTGTCACGCTGATTTCCTTCGACTTCAACGGCTTCAACATAACCACGGGATAACATGCCTTGAATGCTTTTATGCGTGCCCTGTCTTGAAATATGAATTATTCTACTGATTTCTGAGATCGATAACATTTCTCGGGCCTCAAGAACTGCAAGAATGTGGGATTCGGTCTTATTGATTTGATCCGGGTCTTTGTCTGTCACTATTTTACGTAAAGCTAGATGCTTCTCACTGAGTAAATCAATCAGGTTCATTTTTTGCAGCTGCTTATTCATTAGAACACTCCTAAATGATGGCTCGTTTATCCCAGTATAAGTCATTTGCGATTATTGTCAACTTGGTTGACTTGATTTGAGGATTTGTGTTATTGTAATCCAAGTTGACAATATAGAGATAAAAGGAGCTTGAAGATGGGAAAAAACAAAAAAGAGGCATTTTTATTTACGTTCATCATGTGTTTTTTGATGGTGCTGGGGATGAGTATTTACAATGTAGCACTAATGGAGGGTTGGTCAGGCACGATAGTTAAGGATGTGATTGTCGGCTACTTGCCTGCATTTATAGTTGCACTCATTCTAGATGTGTTTGTTGTAGGCAAGGTTGCGAAGGGGATCGCGCATAAGCTGGTTAAAGAAAATGATCCGATGATCA
The DNA here is from genome assembly GCF_038002785.1 of Paenibacillus sp. FSL H3-0310. Classification (NCBI taxonomy): domain Bacteria; kingdom Bacillati; phylum Bacillota; class Bacilli; order Caryophanales; family Paenibacillaceae; genus Paenibacillus; species Paenibacillus sp. FSL H3-0310. Next base: position 4,010,273 of record NZ_JBBODC010000001.1, on the reverse strand, counting down.
AAAAAATCATGTTCATATCCTTTTTTATGGTGACCGGAATGGTATTGTTCATGTCCTTCTATGGCGCAGTTCTCCATGTTGGATTTTCTGCTGAACTACCAAGAGCTTATCTGTCTGCCATAGGTAAAAATTTTATTTTTGCACTTCCACTGCAAATCATTTTAGTTGGGCCGCTTACACGATTTATTTTTGTGAAAATTACTCCAGCTGTGTCTGCGTAGGGAATAAATCAATAGAAGCAATGTACAACAAAACGCTCTCCGTCTGCCCGAATAAGCAGAAGTGAGCGTTTTGTTTTTTTAAAGATTAGAGACGTTTATCTATGGCTCGCTCGTTTACGCAAGCGCGTGAACTCTCTTTTTTACAGGTTCGAGTAGATTTAGGGCATACTCATTTCCGCTACCTTTGGGACTATCGTTACGGATATGCTCCTCCAGACATAATCTGGAATTGTGATCCGCTTGATAATCAGGATGAGTATCCAGATACCCCATTAGGGCTTGCCATGAGCCGTAGATATCATCAGTGCTTTCTGTCAAAGCATAGAGGCCGCCGTCGAGCCGCATTTCCTTTAGATGAGCTGGTATCTTCACATTTTCCGGAATTGAGGCACAGAATCCATATCCGTAAGGTTTATTCTCACCACTTGGATGCGGGTTCGTATTGCCGCCAAACAGCCGTGCTGTGCCTAATAGTTGACTAGCGTCCAGCCAATCATTAACTGGAATCATAGCTTCATCTTCTGGAGAGGTACTAACCGCAACATTGTAGGCAAATCTCATAGCTGGGAGAGTAATGAATCTTACATGAATAGGGGTAGAGTGATTAATAGTTGGCATAGATATAACCTCCTCAGTTTTAGTCATACCATCCGATGGACTGCATGACTTTTCGTTTAGTTCAGATAATAATTGATTTGTAATGGGTTCCTCGAGATGGGCGGATATCCACTGTAAAAAGAGATGGATTTCACCTTCTCTATTTGTTAGTTCTGTTTTTTGATTGTGAATAGAAGCCGCTTGCTGGCTGAGCGCTTCGTACATGGACTGAACGGACATATTTTTAAGCACGGTTCCAATATCCTTGATGCTAATATCCAGCTTTCTTAATAATGAGGTAACCCGAATGGCGAGTATTGCTTTCTCATCATAAATCCGCCAGCCAGAGCTGCTGTCCCGCTTACTTTCAAACAATCCTTGTGCTTCCCAGTGACGCAGAGTCCGACTCGTCAGTCCGAATTGCGCAGAAAGCTTATCAATGGTAACAAATCCGCTCATAGACAACTCCCATTTCATAGTTTGATAAGGCGCCTTATGTGGATTATTTTAGCATTTAACGTTACGTCAATTGCAAGGAGAATTAATGATTGGGTATTCGACATAATTTACATTTCTCATACAAAACATTGTCCAGTATTTAACGTCCAGCTTCTACAATCAAGATATTGGTAGAATGTACCTATTGCAATATGAAGCTTTATACGGAGGATGATATTGTTGAAAGCTAGGTCTATGCATCTAACTATGAAATGGAAGTTGATTTTGAGTTTTTCCGCCGTTGTTCTTTTCTTTTTGGGAGTAGCGTTTTATCAAAACCATAAAATCAGCCAAGTGGAGATTTCTATGGAAACGCAAAAAGCTGAGATGGAAAAACGAATTACCGTGTCTATAATTATGCAACTGCTGCAGGAAATGAATGCGGTAGAATCTTCGTTAGCGGGTTCGAGTGATTTGGAATTCGTCCAACCTTTTAAGGACAAGCAAACAAAGCTGACTAAAGAGTTGGCGACGGTGAATTTTGCGGCAGATTCGCCGGCATTTAAAGAGTTAGAACAATTACATAGTCAGATTGGGGAATATACGGGATATTTTGACGAATTGGTAAAGACCATAGAAGACGAGCAGCTTGATCCCATGAGTGTGCTGGAACAAATCGATGAATTACATACGAAAGCTACAGCGTTGAGTGAAGTCATGCTAGTGACTAATGAACAATTGTATACGGCAGCAGCAGAGAATGCAGAAAAAGCACAGGATTATTCTTTTGATCTGCTTAATCTGACCACCTCTATAGTTGCTTACGCAGCTGTGCTAGTGTTTATTTTCACATTAGTGATTGCGGTTATGCTCATACGTTCCTTCCTCAATCCTATTCATAAACTGCAAGTGGCTCTGCGAAAAATTGCCGAAGGAGATTTGCGTCAGCAGATTAATTCACCTTACAACGATGAGTTGGGCAGTTTGAGTCATCATTTTGATCATATGGTGGAGCGGGTCCGGGAAATGCTTCAGCATACCCAGTCAGTAGCCTCTTCGCTGGCAACTTATTCGCATTCTTTTCAAGAATCTTCATCTATAACGGCGCATACGAATCAAGATATCGTAAGCACTATACAGGAAATCTCGGTAGGCGCAGAACAGCAGGCAGGACAATCTGAGCAGAGCGCTGGCCTGATACAGGAGCTGGAACGTGAAGTGAATGAGATCACGGAGTATACCGAGGTTATGCTGGCTACCAGTCAAACGGCTAATCACAATACTCGTAAAGGATCTGAATCCGTCATCGCCCTCCGGGAGGTGTCTGAGCATTCGCGAGAATCTGTTAATAAAGTATATCTGGCTTTAACCAAACTGAGTGATCAATCAAAGGACATCTCGCGCATCACTAAATCCATAACAGATATTTCTAATCAGACCAATATCCTCTCACTTAACGCAGCAATTGAAGCAGCCCGGGCAGGTGCCTACGGAAAAGGGTTCGCTGTCATCGCTGATGAAGTAAGACAATTATCTGTGCAGACCAAAGAGTCCTCCGTACATATCAGTCAGATTATTAGCGAGCTGCAATCCGGGATGGATGAATTCCAGCAATATATGCTGGTGACCAAAGGAAATCTTGAGGAACAGGATCATAAAGTGGCCGAAACGTTGTCCTCTTTTGAAGCGATTGATCAATCTATTGTGGAGATTAGTAAACAGATTGGGCAAATTCACGACAAAGTGGATATGACTCAGACTATGAACCGTAGACTCGCAGAGTCTGTGCATGCCGTCGCGGCCATCGCCGAGGAAACTGCGGCCGGGGTGCAAGAGGTGAACGCCTCCAGCGTACAGCAGGATCATGCTATCCGTGATATAGCCCGTCAAGCCATTGAGATTAACGAAATTTCGCAGAATTTATTCAAAGAAATCAACATTTTTAAGATTAATTCGGATGGGGACGATGGGGTCAGCGATGAAGGTGGTAGGGATACAAAGCATGCTGGCAATCCAGAAGCTGGGGACACATTAGGAGACGCATTAGGAGACGCATTAGGAGACGCATTAGGAGATGATACATTAGGTGCTGGTGATCCTCCAGATGATGGCGGTACTCCAAATGATGGTGGTACACCAAATGATAGCGGTACTCCAAATGCAGACGCTTCTAAAGAGGGGTCTTATCTGACAATCTCTGCTTAGCTCAGCGGGAATTGGCATTCGTAGCGTAAGGTGGAGTAGAGAGTAGAGAAAAGAGTAGGGAGAAGGGAGAAGGGAGAAGGGAGAAGGGAGAAGGGAGTAGAGAGTAGTGAGTAGTGAGTAGGGAGAAGGGAGTAGTGAGTAGGGAGTAGGGTCTAGAGATTAGAGTTTATAGAATAGAGTTTAGAGATGAGAGGCTAAAGTTTAGCGCTTAGTGAGGTTCTACCTGCCGTTTTGATTTTAAGTGTATTTTATACAACTAAAAAAGTTTGTATTTAGCTTGATTAGGGTTTAGTTGTATTTAGTGCAGTTATTTCGAGGCGAAATGACGATAACGGTGGTTTGGTGGGGATATAATTGCATGAAATACAACTAAAACCAGATGGGAGTGCACATACCTGAAAATAGTTGTATAGAGTGCAATTAAATCAACGTATAATTGTGTTTGGTTACATGAAGAAGCTGGCTCATTCGTGGGAGTGTCCACGAAAAGCCAGCTTTTTATCGTAGTAACATAGTTGGTAATTAGTCCTCATAAGTTTGATTTAGGGTGCTAACTAACTCTGGGAACCAGTCGCTTAGAGTGAGAAACTTGTATCCCTCCGATTGAGCTTTAGCTGTATCCATAAACCAGGATTGTGTGATCCCGAATGGAGAATTATGCGCATCCGCTGTTTCGCTTTGAATGACGGCTTGTTTTCCGGTCTCTTTTTCAATCAGCGAGATAAGGTCTTTAATACTAACGGTACCGTCTGAGCAAGCGTTGAGAGGACCCGTCAACGTCGAGTTGCCGAGCCAATACAGAAAATCAGCGGCTTCGTCCGAGCGGATAAAACAGATATTTGCATCTGGATTCGGAATCCCGATGGGCAGTTCGTTACGTACATGTTCTATATGAAAATGGAGTCTTCGTGTATAATCGTCAGTTCCCAGAACAATCGGAAAGCGGACAGCAGCTACAGGGAAGTTAGCTTGTTGGATAAGGACGGCTTCCGCCAGTCTTTTCCCCTCCTGATAGGTGAAATCCTTTCGTCCTCCATAACGAATTGGGTACGTTTCAGGATCGAATATCTCTTCCGTCAGCGCTTGCTCACTGAAATCATAGACAGATAAACTTGAAGTCAGTATGTAACGTGTGGTTTTGCCGTCAAAAATACGGCGCGCCTGATCCGCTTCATCAGGTGAAAAACAAATATTATCGTAAACCACATCCCAACTCGTATCACCTAATGCTTGAGCGAAGGCCTCCGGTTGAGACCGATCTACCTGTATCCGGTGAACGAGATTGCCAAAAGGATCGCTTGTTTCCCCGCGCGTTAATATGGTTACTTCGTTCTTAGAATCCTCAAGCAGACGCTCGACCAAACGTTTTCCAAAAAAGCGTGTGCCGCCTAAAATAAGAATCTTCCTCATCAACCTCACTCCTTGATTGCTATTAATGGTTATTAAAACGACTGTTTATTGGTTTATATAAAGCTTCTGACTCATTGTAGATAAGCAGCGGGATCAGCCAGATCAGCAGCAATGTATTGAGTTTTGAGTGATACAAATTGGACTAAAGGGAAAGAGTTAGTTTGATTGTACCTCGTGCAATAGAATTCGTATTAGAGTGGAGAAAATTTGATCCTATTGCACTCTATACAATCAATGGATGAGCAAGTGGCATTAAACTAACTTTTCACTAGAATCTATTGCAGAGAGTGCAGCAGATTCAATTTTTGCGGCCAGGACGGCGGATTCTGTTGCACAATATGCAACGTTTGTAGCTAGTTACCACAAACAGCCCAAATGTTAATTACATATTAAGCGCACTAATCACAATCATATCTGTTCGTTTTTAACGTAACGAGACACTTAGCTGCCCGAGATCCAGCTTAACGAAAAACTACGCCACCATACACATTCCTGGCGTGGTATAGTTCCAGCTGTTTGAACTGAATCCACCAGCTTGGAAGGTCTGGAAGCCTTGCAAGCTTTGGCTCGATACCGCCATTACAGGTTCCTGGCTTTCGTCCGCAAATACAAGCTCGATCAGCTCGTCAATTTCCCCATGTTCATACGCGGCTGCAAGGCGGCTCAAGACGATCTGCATGGCTGTGTCCTGTGGTAAGGAAGGACCATCGGCCTGAAGCAGCTCTTGTCTTACGAGAGGAAGGGCTTGCCGGGCTCGGTGCAGAGCGGCTTTTATTGCCCCTTCTGTGGTATCGAGAATCTCGGCAGCTTCCATTGCAGAGTGTCCCAACACATCTCGAAGCAGGAACACCGCCTGCTGCAGCGGAGATAAATACTCCTGTAGTGCTTGAAAAGCAGCTTCAATCTCAAATGAACCATACTCCGCAGAGGCCTCAGTGGGGGACTGATCCAGCTCCAACACTCGTGACAAGGTGGCTTTACGCCGCATGATATCAATCCATGTGTTTCGGGCAATCCGAAAAAGCAATGCCTCAGGATTTGGGTGATTTGTAGAACGGGTATGATGAGTAGAATTTGTAGGAATCGTAGAATGCATTGCAGATTTTGTAGACGGTGCAGTCTTAGATGGCGTTACAGCCTTTGCAGCCGTTGCAGCCGTAGAAACCATATAGTTCATTTGATTAGTTTGATTAGTTTGATTAGTTTCAAGTTTTTGATTAGCTCTATTAGCTTCATTAGCTTTATCATTTTCAATGGTTTCTTTATTTTGTTTAACTTCATTCATTGGACTGTTCCCATTATTTGCGCTCGTTGGGTTCGAAGTCTTCATATAACCTAGAGCCTTGACCCATGTATCCTGAGCTAAATCATCGGCATCCCACGGGGATTGTGTCAATGCAAGACAATATCGCTTCAGAGCTTTCTGCAAAGACCTGGTGTTACTTTCATCCGGCGCATCTCCGGTGCTAAGCTTCTCAAGGATGATCACTCTGCATAACTCCTTTTCCAGTAAGGTGATTTCGATTACTTCTAATAATAAACGAATGAGCAGGAAATTAAGATACGCAATTTTAAAAAATAAAAATTCTCACGCCTAACGTATCCTATCCCCATACTAATCCGTTTACAGGGTAGATTTCAAAACTCTAAAACAGATGGAGGTCGAATACGGATGGCGTACGTTCCTTATGTAGTCGAACAAACGAATCAAGGTGAAAGATCTTACGATATTTATTCGCGGCTGTTGAAGGACCGGATAGTGTTCGTAGGTGCGGAAATTGAGGATCAGCTGGCTAACAGTATTGTTGCCCAGTTATTGTTTTTATCAGCAGAAGATCCGGATAAAGATATACACATGTATATTAATTGTCCAGGTGGCTCTATCACCGCAGGCTTCAGTATTTATGACACGATGCAGCTTATTAAACCGCCGGTGAATACCATTTGTACAGGAATGGCGGCTTCCTTTGGTTCTTTGTTGTTATTGGCTGGGGCCAAAGGGAAACGTTATGCCTTGCCGAATAGCGAGATTATGATTCATCAGCCGCATGGTGGGGCGCAGGGGCAAGCTAGTGACATTGCGATCAGTGCCAAACGTATTTTGAAGGCAAGGGAAGTGCTTGTGCAAATTACAGCGGACCGAACTGGGCAGACGGTAGAGAAGGTACTGCAAGATATGGATCGAGATTATTTCATGTCAGCCGATGAGGCGGTTGAATACGGAATTATCGATAAGGTCATCACAAATCTCTAAGACGAAGGAGTGAAGAAGGCTATGCTGGAGGTTTTGCAGGGAAAAGAGGTAACAATCTATTTTGTGGATGGCTCCAACGCTACAAAAGGAGTGCTGGAAACGGTAAGTGAAAAGTTCGTCAAATACCGGACGGATTTTGAAGAGTTTTATATTCCAATCAGCTCGATCTGTTCCATCTCTCTAGATACCAAAACGCGTGAACGAGCCAAAGTAGGATTCACACAATAACATCAACAACATCATCTGTATAAAAAAGGGTTAGGAGCTCCACAGCTCCTAACCCGTACTTTCCCGAATAGCCAAATAATGAGCCACATTTGCATGATGCGGCACAACGGTCTCCCCTTTAATCAGCTTGATTAAGGTTCGGGTGGCGGTCATCCCAATCTCCGTTCCAGAGTATTCAACCGAGGAAAGCTTAGGTCGAACGATAGAGGCAATGAAGCTGTTATCAAATCCGAACACGGCAACATCAGCTGGCACCCGTAGACCGTTATCGATTAAATGATTCATGGCTCCAACTGCCATCCAATCTGTAGAGCAAAACACCGCAGTAGGTAACTCCCCGCTATCCATAATTCGGCGCATGGCGTCGCTCCCATCTTCGACGGCCATCGCACTTTCTACTACCCATTCTTTTCTTAAGGTTATGCCTGCATCCATAAGGGCTTGTAGATAGCCTTTATACCGATCCCCACCCACCGCATTATCTCCCGAGCCGCGAATCATAGCGATTTTGCGATGACCTTTTTGAATCAGATAAGTAACAGCTTCATAAGAGGCAGTTATATTGTCCAGATGAACGGAAGGAATCGTATCCACCTGCGATTGTTGCCCGACAAGCACGCAAGGTGTATTTGAGCTGCGGATGATCTCCAAATGTTCATGGTTTGGAATAGAACCCACAAATATATTTCCTTCTGTCCCCATCCGCTGGAACATCTTCAAATAATGTTGTTCACTTTCTGCACTGCCGTCCGTTAATCCGACCATAATGTCGTATCCATACAAATCCGCGAGATCGCGAATGCCAACATTGAAGTCATCCAGTACAGTGTTGCTATTCTGCGGAATGATCACACCGATCAGCTGTGTATTAGCTTTGTCCGTTTCAAGGCCGATGACATTCGAACGGTAGTTGGTTTGTTTAATAGCTTCCAGTACTCGTTTACGGACATCATCGTTAACTGGTTTGCTGTTATTGATTACCCTGGACACCGTAGAGATCGAAACGTTCGCCAATTGGGCTATATCTTTTATCTTTACCTTCAAGAAGATCACCATAACTTTCCATATGATTCACTTGGTGTTTCAACTCTCGCAAGCATATCACGGATAGCTTCAAGAATCCAAAAGATTGTTGTTGACCTAGGAAATAAAAGGTCCTATAATGATCGCTGTAGGAAAATTATTTCCTTGAAAAATGCTTGTTTTGCACGATAAAGTTGAATTTTTGCTAAAAACAATAACTGAATTATTAATTCTAATGAATTTCGGGAAAATATTTTCCTGTGAAGGGTATATGAATACGAAGGAGCTGCATGCATTGAACAGAACATGGTGGAAAGAAGCCACAGCGTATCAAATTTACCCACGGAGCTTTATGGACAGCAATGGTGATGGTGTAGGCGATCTGCAGGGAGTCATTTCTAAACTTGATTATTTGCAGGAGCTTGGCATCAATGTCATTTGGATCTGTCCTATTTATAAATCCCCAAATGATGATAATGGTTATGATATTTCGGATTATCAGGATATTATGGCGGAGTTCGGCAGCATGGCCGACTTTGATCAGCTGCTGCACGAGGTTCATGCACGAGGCATGAAGCTGATTCTGGATCTAGTGATTAATCATACTTCGGACGAACATCCATGGTTTGTTGAAGCACGTTCAAGCAAGGATAATCCGAAGCGGGATTATTATATTTGGAGTGATCCCAAGGACGGGAAGGAGCCGAATAACTGGGAGAGTATTTTCAGCGGTTCGATTTGGGAGCTTGATCCCGCTACAGAGCAATATTTTATGCATGTATTTTCCAAAAGACAGCCAGACCTCAACTGGGAGAATCCTGAGGTGCGCCGTGAATTGTATAGCATGGTCAACTGGTGGCTGGACAAAGGAATCGACGGCTTCCGGGTGGATGCCATTTCACATATTAAAAAAATCACCGGACATCCCGATCTGCCGAATCCACAGAATCTTCCGTATGTTCCGTCTGGCGATGGGCACATGAACCGTGAGGGGATTCACGATTTCTTGCAGGAGCTCAAGCAGGAGACGTTTGACCGATATGACATCATGACAGTTGGCGAAGCGAGTGGTGTAAATGTTGATCAGGCGGAGTCGTGGGTGGGTGAAGAGCAAGGCAAATTTAATATGATTTTTCAATTCGAGCATTTAGCTCTTTGGAATAAGAGTGTGACAGGTGGATTGGATGTTCTGCAGTTAAAATCAGCGCTCTCCCGTTGGCAAAAAGGTCTTGAGGGCAGAGGCTGGAACGCATTGTTCATCGAAAATCACGACCAGCCGCGTTCAGTTTCTACTTGGGGAAATGATGGCCAGTATTGGAAAGAGTCAGCTAAATCGTTGGCTACGATGTATTTCCTGATGCAGGGAACACCATTTATTTATCAAGGTCAAGAAATTGGGATGACCAATGTAAGATTTGAATCAATGGATGATTACGATGATGTGGCGATGAAGAACTTGTATCGTTTGGAGACTGAAGCCGGTAAATCACATGAAGAAGTCATGGAGGTAATCTGGAAGAACGGTCGGGACAACTCTAGAACACCAATGCAATGGAGCGACTCTGAAAACGCTGGTTTCAGCAGCGGCAAGCCATGGATGAAGGTGAATCCGAATTATACGGAAATCAATGTGGAGCGGGCGAAGCAGGACCCTTATTCCATCTATCATCATTACAAAAAGCTTATCGCTCTTCGGGCTGCTAATCCCGTTACTGTTTACGGGACATATGATCTCATTTTGCCTGAAGATGAACGTATTTATGCTTATACGCGGACGCTTGGAAATGAAAAACTGCTGGTTATGTCTAACCTGACAGCAGAGGAAGCACTGTTTGACCTTCCATTTGATTTGGAGTTTGATACTACTGAATTGCTCTTGCATAACTATGAGGTTGATCCTGCGGAGCCGATTGAGACTGTCGCATTACGGCCTTACGAGTCCCGAGTGTATATGCTGGTTAACGCACCTGTAGAGCAAGAGGGTAGCAGTGAACTTGTACCTGCACAAGAGTTAAGTGAAGCTTCTTTTCCAGAAACCGTTTAATATATTCATTGTAATTCAAAGCGTCCGGTTATCCGGGCGCTTTTTTTGTTGCGGTAGTGTAGGGCTCTTGCACAAAATGAATGCGCTTACTTAGGCGAGTCGTATAAAAATATTATTTTTTCTATTATTTTTGTTCCCAAAATTAATAGAATACTATATTATGTTATGAATACAGATTCATATAAGTGTATATTCATTCAATTTGGGGTGAAAGTAGACAAAATTATAGGAGGTAAAAAATGTCCAAGAGAATACTATCTTTATTACTAGCTTTTACACTTATGATGTCGGGTCTGCTTCCAGCTGCATATGCAGGTGAAGTTGCAACCGAAATTAACCCGCAGGCGGTTGTTGCTCCGGTTTCTACGGAGAACACAGCTGATCCAGCGGTGCTTTCTTCAGAACAAACTACGGTAGCGACTGCTGTCTATGAACAAATAGCGGCGACAGTTTCCACAGAAGTATACAAAGCTTCTATGACGGAAGCTAGAACATTAGAATTGACTTTAGATCTTCCTGATGGGGCATCGCCTCAAGATATCATCTGGAATTTTGGCAGAACGGCGGAAGAGATGAAGCCGCTGGCAGAGTGGAAGAAATGGAATAAAGATGCGAAAGATTATTCAGGTAATCCTTTCGTAACAGTGACCTATGAGCCGATCTCAGGTTCAAAAGTAAAGGCTTTAATTCATTTTGATTTGCTGTACGGAGAGAATCTTTCATTAACGGGTATACGTGCAGAGTACGTCAAACGAGTGGGAATTTATAATCTAATCGGGACATTACCTGCTGGAGATGTGCTGGTAGAGCAGCAAGTCAAACTAAATCCATATGAAACCTATCATACATATGATGAGATTAAACCGGCGATCGATAGGATTACTGCTGAAAGCAATAATAAATATGATCGATATGTAGAGTATCAGCAAATTGGGACCTCAACTCAAGGTCGTGCCATTCATTTCTCTATTGTTGCTAAGGATAAGTCCTCAGTAGATCAATATTTGAACGAGACCTTACCGCTTATGATGAATGGTCCTGAAGCCCTGCAAAAGAAAATTAACGACGGGGATCTGCAGGATTATAAGGTACCTATCTGGTTGAACAACATTCATGCCGATGAAGCCAATGGTGTCGATGTAATCATTAAGTTTTTGGATACGCTGATGACACAGCAAATTGTCACCTATGATACCACTGATGAGAATGGAAATCCGAAAAAGGTAGTTCTGAACATCGACGAAGCGCTTGACCATGTGATTTTCCTGCTTGATTATGTAGAGAATCCTGACGGTCGCGCGTTAAACACGCGTCAAACTTCAACACTGCTTGATCCAAATCGGGACAACTCTTACCAGACCCAGCCTGAGACACAAGCGGTAACTGCACAAATTGCTAAGTGGACGCCGCTTACCTTTTTGGACATGCATGGATTTGTAAGTGGCTTCTTGATTGAGCCTTGCACACCACCTCATGATCCTAACATTGAATATGATCTTGTAATGCCAAGTATGCTTGAGCAAGCAAATGCCATGGGGAAGGCGGGAATTGCTAATACTAAATATGATTCCTACCATATCCCTTATGAAGAATACGAAAAAACACAACAGGATCCGAACTATAAAGGAACGAATGCAACAGGTTGGGATGATGCTTCACCAGCCTACACAGCTGTATATGCCATGCATCAAGGAGCACTTGGGCATACGATTGAAGTGCCTGAATTGAATGAAGATTCACTGGATGCCTTTTATTATGCGGCTTTGGGGGCAACCGATTATGTGATCAACAACAAGCAGGAACTGTTCCTGAATCAATTGGAAATCTTCAAACGGGGTATCCAAAATGAGAATACTAATGCTGCTGTTAAAGATTATCTAATCAATGCACAGAATGAGTCCATTGGACGTCCAGGGGTAGATGAGAATACGAATTTCTTCCCTGAGTATTACATTCTTCCGGTTGCAAAAGATTTGCAAAAAAATGATCTGGAAACCTACAAAATGGTTCAGTACCTACTGCGTAACAATGTGAAAGTAGAACGGACAACAGCCAGTGTAACTGTAGATTCTGTAGTCTATCCGGCTGGAACCTATGTGGTGAATATGCATCAAGCCAAAAGAGGTTATGCGAATCTTGTCTTGTATGATGGACTAGATGTCTCGGATTTTAATGAGATGTATTCAGATACGGTACAGAATTTCTCGGCTATGCGTGGTTTTGACCGATATATTAGCCGTTCTGTTGGAACATTCACTGGGAAGACAGAACAGGTTAGCAGTGTAACGATCCCTAGTACGAATCTGGATCAATCTCCGTTCGAGCAAAATTATGTGATTAAAAACAGCAACAATGATGCGATAAAAGCTGTGAATGAGCTGCTAGCCAACCATAAGGCAGTGACACTGCTGGAGAATGGGGGGACGGGTTACGAGAAGGGAAGTTTCCTTGTATCCAGATCCAACCTTAGAACGGTATCGTCTAAATATCTGCTGGATATTGTGCCGTTTAGTGCTTCAGAGAACAGAACGGGTAAATTGCTTAAGGCTCCTAAGGTAGCTATTGCAGGAGCGACTGCATTTATGCTGAAGGATCTTGGATTTAATGTAACTACGGATACAGTGGCAGCAGATGTTCTAATCAATTCGGGAACGAATCTGATTGCTACAGGTAAACCATTTATCGGTTATGGAAGAACGATGCTGAAAACTGTTAAAGGGCTTAAGGTCCTCCCTGGACTGGACTATTCAACTCCGGTCAATAAGGATGGCAAAGAAGATGCTCATGAGGGATTGTTTAAGGCTGAGGTCTCTCAGGACAATGTAATTACAGCGCCTTATGCCGATAGCGAATACCTCTACACGGTTTCCGCGGCTTATATTACAAAAGTGCCTGAAGGCGCAGAGATCTTGGCGAAATACGGATCAGGCGCTGACTTTTTCAAAGCAGGCTGGTGGCCGAATAACGAGGCTGCACAAGACCAAGTATTGGCGCTTACTTACAATACAGACAACATTCATGTGACGTTATTTGCGAATGATCTGATGAATAAATATCATCCGCAAAATCAATTCAGATTGCTTGCCAATTCAATCTATGCTGCCGCTCCAGCGGCGACTGAAGAGGATGGTATGGATAACGGGGTGAATGAACAAGAGCCAACAATACCTTCGACACCGTGGCAGCCATCTGTAACATCAACACCTGCACCGACCGTGCAGCCGTCTGCAACACCAACGCCAGCTCCAACTCCAACTCCAACTCCAACTGTGCAGCCGTCTGCGACACCAGCCCCAATAGGTTCTAACTTCACGGATCTAGGTAAGGTGGCGTGGGCAGCATCGGCGATTAAAGAGCTGGCGGCAAAAGGGATTCTGCAAGGGGTGAGCGATAATACCTTTGCTCCGCTTAAAGAGGTGACGCGTGCCGAGTTTATTACCATGATCGTGCGAGCTTTTGATCTGCTTGATGTGAAATCATCCGCTGCCTTCAGTGACGTGAAAGCTTCTGACTGGTCTTACGGATACATTGCATCCGGGGTCAAGAACGGATTGATTAACGGTGTAGGCAATGGAAAGTTTGATCCTAACCGTGCGATTACACGCGAGGAAATGGCAATCATTGTATCCAATGCACTTAAGAAATTTAAAGGCAAGTCGGTAAGTGATACAAATGCCGCTTTGGCTAACTTTAAAGATCAGGCAACAATCGCTGCTTACGGTAAAGAAGCGGTGGCATTACTAACTCAGGAAGGTATTGTGCAAGGTCTGACTGCGGATACCTTCGGTCCTAAAAACATTGCCAACCGTGCTCAAGCAGCAGTGATTATCGATAGGATGTTGAAGCTTAATTAAGTTTTAGATTCTTATAAAAAAAACAAAAATGCCCCTCAGCTATTTGGCTGAGGGGCATTCTTTTTATAGTTACTTTGCATCATCCGTAGAAGGTAAATCCGGCAGTTGTTGAATGTAGCTGTTTGACATATTTAGAAGCCGCTGAACGGCGTCAAATTGTTCTTTTGTCGAACCGCCCTCTGTTTCAGAGCCATCGATTAGATTAAAGTTGTCTCCATCGTCGTAATCGACACCAGTTAAATACATGCTTGTGTCATTAATGAAAGAGCCGGTAGGCAAAAAGTGTCTGACAGGCAGCATGTTGGTCTGTTGGTTCATCAGGTCTTCTCCGAAGTGGAGCTGGTCTTTCATTGAAATCCCTAACAGGTTAGCTACAGTTGGCATAATGTCGATTTGGCCGCCAGTTTGGCTGTACACGGCAGGTTCACCTACACCAGGGGCATGAACGATGAAAGGAACATTGAACATATCGGTATAACCATATTCGTGGCCGACCATTTCTTCCATTAACGATTTCTCGTTGCCATCAAGGGAATATAGCGATACACCCTGATGGTCACCGTAAAAGACAATGACGCTATCATCCCATAGACCACTGGACTTTAATTGATCCAGGAATTGTCCCATTGCATAATCTGCGTAATTTTGAGCTAGAATATAGTTGCCAACTAGGGTGCCTTCATACCGTTTAGGCAGTGTCATTTTATTTTTTAACTCTGGCATTTTATAAGGGTGATGAGCACTCATAGAAATGACCATCGCGTAAAAAGGATCATCTTTAGCATCCATTTTGACTAATTCTGGAACAGTCTTGGCATAGAGTACCTCATCTGAAGCACCGAATGCGATATGATCATCATCCCCATAGAACGCTTGATCATAATACTTATCAAAGTCTAGAACTTTGTATAGGGTTTTGCGGTTCCAGAATTCTACGCTATTGGTGTGAAAGGTTGCTGTGTTATATCCATTAGCTTTCATTAACTTAGGCAGGCTCGGAAGCGCCTTATCCATATAATTGGATGAAGTGGCTACTTCGTGGTGAGGAACGTACAACGAAGTATTCACTACAAATTCAGCATCCGAAGTTGTTCCTTGCCCGGCATTAGTATAGAAGTTATTGAAATAATGTTCGCTTTTCAAAAGCTTATTTAGATTGGGTGTTACTTCCTGCCCGTCAATGCTCAGGCCCAGCAAAAAGTTCTGAAAAGATTCCATTTGTACCACGATTAGATTCTTACCTTGAGCTGCCGCCCAGTACTTCGGTGAGACAGGTTCTGTAATCCCTTTGGTCTCGTTAATGGATGGTTGCGTGATTTCTTTGCTGTCGATTATTTCTTCTGTTTCCCTTGTATCGGCAAAAATAGTATAGACCTCGTAATTAAGAATCCCCATACTCTCCGCTTTTTTGTTCTCGTTCATACTGGCATGATTTGGCCAAACATTAAAGACACAGACCGCCAAAGAAACACTGATGATTCCAAACAAAACAGTCCGGTTCATGCGGCGGTTCATACCTCTTTCTTTCCAGATCGCAATATATTTCGGACGGAACATAAAAAACATGAAAACTACAATATCCACAAAAATGAACAAGTAGTAAGGGTCCAGCAATGAGTATGTGCTTTCTCCCACCTTAGTTACTTTATCTGCTTGTTCTAAGGCATGATAAGTAGCAATTACACCGTAATATTTGTAATACATTAGCACGGCAAAATATATGACTGAAATCAATAGGTTGGCTATCATGTAATACAGAAACTTTCGTTTGGAAGCCATCCATTCTATGAGTCCAAATACGATAAAGAAAAATGGGATCTCTGTCAGCAGCATGCTCCAGTTAGGACCGTCGCTAAAAACTACGAACCAGGCCACTGCGCATTTTAGCAGCAGGACGAAGCTAAAGACTAGGAAGGGTTTATTTTTTATATCAAAATCTTTTTTCACTCGTTATCATCCTCTCTGATGCAATTACACCAAGGTCCTGCATATACCTGTATTTCATGGAAATCCGTTGCAATATGCCGAAGCTTATTATGCTCTCGAAGTTAACAAGTGTCAAAAGGTGGACGGGAGCCCTAGAGCGAAGCAACAGGCGATTTATGCCGCATAAGCAGGTAAAATCAACGCCAATCCCAAACTACAGGGTCCTATGCGTATAAAATGATTTTAATAATTTCCAGTATCCCGCAACTTTGTATAATATTCCTCAGTCTAAATATAGAGGAGTGATTAGAGAGGCGGGAATCAGATGACTAAGCGGCAGTTTGTAACGATGGTAACGATTTGTTTTTTTGTACTCTTAAACTCTGGATGTAATCAAGGGGAGAACTCCATAGGTGTGGAACCTGCTGCCTCTATAGCTTCAACGTCTGTACCACAGGTAACGCCAACATCTGCTCAAGTAACTATGATTCCCGAAGACTTTTTGCAAACACTGGATTATAAAGTTCAGAGCCATCCGGAGGCATTTGCAGTTGAGGTACCGCAGAACTGGGAGGTTAAGCTGGGGGAGTATCCAGTGGGACTTTACTGGCAATTAGCGAATGAGTTCTCTAAAGATGCAGGATTGGATTTGACACTGCTGAAGGGGACCACGGTAGAGGTACAGCGGTATTCCTTAGTCGATGGTTTACCTGGTTCTGGCGAACAAAAAGAATTTTCTTATCCCTCCAACCTCGTTTTGCTTGTGCAATCAGGGAATACCGTTGGTGCGTGGCTGGAATTTAATATTCAAAGTATCGGCCCGTCTATTAAGAAGCGTAGCTTGACTGACATTACAGGACTTACATTTGAGGAGTGGATGGAGAGAGAAGGTTTGTTTGCTGAGGAAGGAGAGAATGGTGATTTAGCCTCATTAGGCCATTTCGAGCTGCTGGATGCTTTTTTTCAGGCTATTCAGGATGGTAATCATACCCGTGCCCGCGCATGTTTGAATCCTAATGCCTTCCTCACTGCATTAACGGTTAACCGTCAAGCGCATCAACTCTATAACCCGGGTTTTGGTGGTGAAAATGCTCTCAGTGAAAGTATTGTTGAGGCTAAGCCTTCCTCTTATAAAGTGATGGATTATGATACTGGCTCAGAAATTAAAGACATCGGCGACCGCACAACGTTAAATATTGTGGTCGATCTGTATATGAAATCACTAAATCCTGTTTTTAATACCCCAGATGGCCGGGAAACTCGCTTTGCAGTGTTGACCAAACACGCTAACGGCTGGAAGATTGGAGGTTTTGGAACGGGACCGTGAGTTGTTGCGTTATCTATTTTTTAATAAAAAGGAGTGATCTCAAGTGTTTAAACAAAGTTTGATGTCAAAAGTGCAGGTAAGTCGGATTTGTAGAGTTGTTGTTGGGACTGTTCTTTGCCTGACTATGGTCTCACCTTTAGTGGCAGCAGCAGATAATGTGAATTCACTTGAAGAAAAGAAATTATTGTCTGGCATCACCCAACTGGACGCTGGTGACAGAAGTGCGTATGCCGTCACTGCGGATGGAACAGCCTGGGCGTGGGGTGGTGGGTATGGCTCTATTGGTAATGGGGCGACCACACCAGCGTATACTCCCGTCAAAATGCATATCGATCATGTAAAGCAAATCTCAGGTGGTTATCGCCATAACTTGATGTTGAAGGACGATGGTACAGTGTGGGCGGTAGGGGGGAACGAGCATGGACAACTTGGCATTGGAACACAGTCTTCTAAGATTCTTGTAGAGCCTGTTCAAGTGCAAGGGCTAACAGATGTGAAAGCTGTTTCTGCGGGGGGCACCTTTAGCTTAGCTCTTCTTAAAGATGGAACGGTCTGGGCGTGGGGAGGCAATGAACAAGGAGAACTCGGTGACGATTCGCGGAAAAACAAGCTAACCCCGGTGCAGGTGAAGGGACTACCCACCGTCCTGTCTATAGCAGCGGGATCGAATAATTCAGTGGCTCTTGGTAACGGCGGAGAGGTATGGGTGTGGGGATCACAGCAACCACTGGGAACTCAGAAGGGCGTAATCTTGAAGCCTACGCTTATTAAAGGAAGCGGAGAATATAGAGCGGTTGATATGGATGGAGCCTATGGACTTTATGGGGCGGCATTGAGATGGGATGGCACAGTATGGATTTGGAATAATTACATAGATCCATATCTGGGAGAAGCTCTAAAGCCTGTTCAGGTTCCAGGACTTACAGACGTCATTTCGCTGACAACAGATTCCGCAGTGAAGGCGGATGGGACCGTGTGGCAGTGGACGGTTGGTGATAAGAACAAGATTAATGTTACACAGTCTAAAGGCATCCAGAATGCAGTTTCCGTTTCTAAAGGGAGCAGAAATCATTATGTACTCTTAAAAGATGGTCATGTCCTTGCCTGGGGGGCAAATGAATTTGGACAGACGGGTCTGGGGGTCAGAGAGATCGAGGTGAATACGCCTCAGCTGGTGAAAAAATCTATTCAAGTGTTGTTGAATGGGAATGAAATGGAACTGACTATGCCGCCGTTACTAATCAATAATTCGACATATGTTCCTTTAAGAGGAGTCTTCGAGCAGATGGGAGTTAATGTTCGTTGGGATGTTCCATCGAGAGCTGTGGTTGCTGTGAAGGGATCTACAACGCTGATCTTGAATTCGGTAACTGGACAAACGACTGTTAATGGAAAGATTATCGCAACAGATCAAAAACCGGTCTTCATTAATGATAGCGTTTATGTACCCCTCAGATTGATAAGTGAAATGTTGGGGGCGCAGGTAGAATGGGATGCAGATGCTTATGCCGTTCGAATAAATTCCAATAAATAAGTTGACTATATATTAGAAGCTTTAGGCTGAACTCTCCTTCAGGGGAGCTCAGCTTTTTTGCGTGGAAGGCAGAAGATTTAGGGGGATATGCAATGACCGTAAACAAAGCGTACGCGATTTTGAAGAATGTGTGCGGGAATCTTTTCGAGGATTCTTTATACGGATGATGATGAATATTGGAAAAATGGGACAACTTATAATTATCCCAATGATCGTTCAATTATGGGCGCGAAACGGATGGGCATAGCAACAACGATTAATATTGGGACAAAAACGGGTAAGAGTATATATTACGGCCTCTTTGTATTTGCTGCAGTGCTGTTGATTGGAATGTGTGGAAACCGAACTTCTTTAGGCGGAGTTGAAAGGGTGGTGAGATTTTTCATTGATTTTAAAATAAATCGTATGAAGTATAACCCTCTTGTGATAGAATAATCTAGTTGCCCTAGTTTCTGAAAATTCACTCTGTTCCAACTAAACACCTGATCTATAAACGTGGATAATCGAGGAAATATGAGCATTTAAGAGTATTAACAAGATTTCTTAGAGATTTTACACAAAACACATCATTTTTTGTCGGTTTTTATTGATTTATTCAAAAATATTATGTATAATCAGCCTTGTTGATTTTGCAAATGGAATTTTAGGAGGTTTTTATTTTGGGAAAAGCGTTAATTATTGGCGCTGGCGGCGTAGCAAGTGTTGTTGTTCATAAATGCTGCCAGAACCCGGATGTATTTGAAGAGATCTGCATTGCTAGCAGAACTGTCGCGAAATGTGACGCTCTGAAAGATAAATTAGCCGGAGGCCGCACGAAGATTTCTACTGCTCAGCTCGATGCAGATAACACGGACGAAGTCATTGAACTGATCAAGAGCTTTGAGCCGGATGTCGTTATTAATGTCGCTCTCCCATATCAGGACCTGACGATCATGGATGCGTGCCTGGCAACAGGAGTGCACTATGTGGATACTGCCAATTATGAACCACAAGATACAGCGAAATTCGAATATTCCTGGCAGTGGGCTTACAAAGAAAGATTTGAGAAAGCTGGCCTTACCGCTTTGCTCGGCAGTGGATTTGACCCAGGAGTAACTGGCGTATTCACGGCTTACGCGCAAAAGCACTATTTTGACGAGATCCATACCATTGATATTGTTGACGCCAACGCTGGCGATCATGGATATCCATTCGCTACAAACTTTAATCCTGAAATCAATATTCGTGAAATTACAGCTAATGGCCGTTATTTCGAGAATGGCGAGTGGATTGAAACTGCACCACTTTCTGAGAAGAAAGTTTACGATCTTCCGGAAATTGGACCTAAAGATATTTATCTTTTGTACCATGAAGAGCTGGAATCCTTGGCTGTTAACATCAAGGGCGTGAAAAAGATCCGTTTCTGGATGACTTTCTCACAGAACTACCTGACTCACTTGAAAGTGCTTGAGAATGTGGGTATGACTTCTATCGAGCCTATCATGTACGAAGGTAAAGAGATCGTTCCTTTGCAATTCTTGAAGGCAATGCTGCCTGACCCAGCTTCCCTGGGACCAAGAACAAAAGGTAAAACTAACATTGGATGTATCATCCAAGGTACTAAAGACGGTAAGCCAAAAACTTATTATGTATACAACGTTTGCGATCATGAAGAATGTTATGCAGAGGTTGGCTCCCAAGCCATTTCCTATACTACAGGCGTTCCTGCAATGATCGGAGCAATGTTAATTATAAAAGGAATCTGGAAGAAACCAGGCGTGTACAACGTAGAAGAGTTCGATCCAGATCCATTCATGGAAGCTTTGAATAAACATGGTCTGCCTTGGCAAGAAGATTTCTCGCCAACGCTGCTAGACTAAGGCGCGATTGATGGATATTGATATCAGCGTTGTCCCGTCACCATGTTACCTTGTAGATGAAAGATTGCTTACCCGCAATCTTGAGATTATGAATTCTGTACAAGAACGTACAGGAGCTAAGATTTTGCTCGCGCAAAAAGGCTTCTCTATGCACTCCTTGTATCCGCTAGTTGGCAAGTACTTGCATGGCGTAACTTCCAGCTCCTTATTCGAAGCCAGACTTGGCTATGAAAAAATGGGCAAAGAGGTTCATGTCTACGCACCAGCTTATGTGGACAGTGAATTCGATGAGCTTCTTGAATACTCCGATCACATTGTGTTCAATTCTTTTGACCAGTGGAATCGATTCAAGGATCGTGTGAAAAATGCACCGAAGCACATCAGCTGCGGCATTCGAGTGAATCCGGAGTATTCCGAGATCGAAGTTCCGCTGTATGATCCATGCTACAATTATTCCAGAATGGGAGTAACTCTCCCTAACTTTAGACCTGAAGAGCTTGAGGGGATTGATGGATTACACTTCCATACCATGTGCGAACAAAATTCTGACACACTGGAGCGTACGCTCAAGGTAGTCGAAGAGAAGTTCGGACCTTATCTCAAAGGGATGAAATGGCTTAATTTTGGTGGCGGTCATCATATTACACGTCCCGATTATGATCTGGAGACCCTTGTCCGCTGCATTTTGCATATGAAAGAGACTTACGGTGTGGAAATCTATCTGGAGCCAGGTGAGGCCGTTGCGCTTAATACTGGATATTTGGTAGCTACCGTTCTGGATGTTATGCATAACGGAATGGACATTGCGATTCTCGATACTTCGGCTGAATGCCACATGCCAGATGTACTGGCTATGCCATACCGTCCGAACATTATCGATGCTGGACAACCTGGGGAATATCCTTATACGTACAGATTAGGTGGAATGACTTGCCTAGCCGGAGATGTGATTGGAGATTATTCCTTCAAGGAGCCTTTGAAATACGGCGATAGACTCGTATTCCTAGATATGGCGCATTATTCTATGGTGAAGAACCATATGTTTAACGGCGTGAATCTGCCAGCTATCGTCAGCTACAATGACGAAGAAGGAATTAAAGTAATCAAACAGTTCGCTTTCGAAGATTTCAGCGGACGTTTATCTTAATAGAATGATCTAAAAAGGTGTCCCTTCAGGGACACCTTTTTTGCTATGGTTCCAGTCCTTTGAATGCGCGATTACATCTAGGAAAAGAGAAGTGAAGCTAAGGACCGTATAGCAGCTATTGGTATTTATTAGCTTATTTAGCTAAGGTTATGGACAGTATAGCTCTTATTGGCCGGATAGTGACTATTATTAGGGCGCATTTGGTAGAATTGCTGCAACTGAGTCCGATTGTATGCTGATACAGCCGATTTTTCGGAAATAGAGTCTCCTCGGTCCGCTTCATGCTCGTGGGGATGGGGAGAAGATAGATATCGAACCGTTTTTTCATAGGGATCCTTCTCTTGTTATTGGGTCTAGCTTACAGTTGTATACTTGTATTGCTGGAAAAGTTTCTTCATAATTAGCCGCTCACAAGTAAGGTCTCATGTGATACAATAATTTAGTCTGTTTTTAAAAATAGTTATTGAAGGGTCCGTATCTGAGGAGGAAGTCAGCATCAATGAAACATGCACCGTTTATTGCAGTGGAAGGCCCGATCGGGGCTGGAAAAACAACATTAGCTTCGATGCTTGCAGAGGAATTAAACTTACCGATTATTAAGGAGATTGTTGATGAGAATCCGTTTCTGGCTAAATTTTATCAGAACATGGATGACTGGAGCTTTCAACTGGAGATGTTTTTTCTCTGTAATCGGTACAAGCAGCTTGAAGATACAGTAACTCAATACATAGATAAAGGTAAACCGGTGATCTCGGATTATCATATTTATAAGAACCTTATCTTTGGGGAACGAACGCTGAAGGGAACGAAACGAGAAAAGTATCGACAAATCTATCATGTGCTGACGGATGACCTGCCGAAGCCAAATATTATTCTCTATATAAAAGCGGATCTCGATACCTTGTTAAAAAGAATCGCCAAACGCGGACGCCCTTTTGAAGGGGACATGGATACTGCGTATTTGCAGCAATTGATAGAAGATTATGATGATGCGATGGCCTCTCTAGCGATTCAAGAGCCGTCTACCGCTATTATTACCATAGATGGAAATGCAGTCGATTTCGTGGAGAACCCAGAACACTTCGTCGAAATTGCCTCTCACCTAAAGGAGCTAATGAAATGAATCCATATAACATCCCAGATAACGCCATAATTACCGTGGCAGGAACCGTGGGGGTAGGAAAATCCACTTTAACAGGTGCTTTGGCTAAAAGGTTGAATTTTCAAACCTCGCTGGAGCAAGTTGATCATAATCCTTATCTTGAAAAGTTTTATCATGATTTTGAGAGATGGAGTTTTCATCTACAGATCTATTTCCTAGCCGAACGTTTTAAAGAACAGAAGAAAATGTTCGAAATGGGCGGTGGTTTTGTTCAAGATCGCTCGATTTATGAAGACACTGGTATTTTTGCTAAAATGCATGCGGATCAAGGCACGATGTCCAAGACAGACTATGAAACCTATACAAGCTTGTATGAAGCTATGGTTATGACACCTTATTTCCCGCACCCTGATGTGCTGATTTATATTGAAGGCAGTCTTCCTTCTATTTTAGCGCGAATTAATGAACGTGGCCGTGAAATGGAAATACAAACGGACGTGTCCTACTGGGAACATATGCATGGCAGATATTCGAAATGGATCAATGAGTTTACAGCTTGCCCAGTGCTCCGACTGAACATTGATGATTATGACGTGAATGATTCGGCATCAATGGCGGATATTCTTACGAAGGTAGGCAACACCATTCGTAAGCCTGTTGATACAATATAATAGTTGATGATTAGCAGCTCCCGTGGTTTGGGGGTTGTTTTTTTATGTGCTCAAAAAAAGACCCAAATCTATGATTTGGGCCTAATAGGGAAGTGTCAGTTGTCCTAATCATAAAATACGAAAAGTAAATTAAAATGGTGTGGACATTGTAATGTGCTTAAGGGCCACCTCCTATTTTATTAGCCCTTTTTTATAAAAATAGGTTCCAGTCTAATAGAAACTAGTTATTGGTCCATGTCTAAAATTAATAAGATGCGTACACTGAACTATCTTTATAGGGAGGTGTACGCATTGAGTTGTCCAGACGATAAAAAGTGTCATAAGAAAAAAGTCGCCACTGTATTTCCTTCGAAAAGAAAAAGAAAAGAACATCGCCGAAAGGTTATTAAGAAGATTGTAAAAGTAACCTGTCCTCCACCAGAAGTGAATGTTACTACTCCGACAGTTGTTGGTGCTACAGGACCGCAAGGGCCGCAAGGAGCACAAGGACTCCAAGGAATACAAGGGGCCCAAGGCATTCCCGGAGCTCAAGGAGCACGAGGATTCCAAGGAGCTGAAGGACCTCAAGGACCTGCCGGCGGACCTCCGGGACCCCAAGGACCTCAAGGTGAACCCGGGCCAGCGGGAGCGATTGGTCCTCAGGGTGTAGCGGGCCCCGTTGGTCCTCAGGGTGCGCAAGGCGTTCCGGGTGCCCAAGGAGTTGTAGGTCCTCAGGGATCGCAAGGTTTACCGGGTCCTGCAGGAGCTATAGGACCACAAGGTTTTGTAGGAGCAACCGGAGCGCCGGGAGCGCCGGGAGCACCAGGAGCACCGGGAGCAACCGGAGCAACAGGAGCACCGGGAGCGCCGGGAGCGCCGGGAGCGCCGGGAGTAGCTGGAGCAACAGGAGCACCGGGAGCGGCCGGAGCACCGGGAGCAGCAGGAGCACCGGGAGCAGCAGGAGCACCGGGAGCAGCAGGAGCAACGGGAGCAACCGGGGCGCCGGGAGCAGCAGGAGCACCGGGGGCAGCAGGAGCCGCGGGAGCAACCGGAGCACCGGGAGCAGCAGGAGCAACGGGCGCAACCGGGGCAACAGGAGGCGTATTAGGTTTTGCTGATTTTTTTGCCCTAATGCCTCCTGATAATGCAGCAACTGTAGCACCGGGCACAGACGTAAGTTTTCCTCAAAACGGACCTACTAGCGGGACAACAATTGCACGAACAGGTCCTAGTTCTTTTAATTTAGCGGCAATAGGGACTTATCAGGTGTTGTTTCAGGTTAGTGTAACCGAAGCGGGACAACTAATCTTGACTCTTAATGGCGCAGATCTCGCTTATACCGTAGTTGGACGCGCAACAGGTACATCGCAAATCGTAGAAATGGCTATAGTGCAAACAACGGTCATTAACACCATCCTGACCGTTCGCAATCCTGCTGGTAACTCTACTGCACTTACTATTACTCCTCTCGCTGGAGGAACAAGATCTGTTTCAGCACATCTCGTTATTACACAATTAGCGTAATGAAAGCTCTGACCTAAAGATAATTTGGAAGTTTGCCACCTCTAATTAGGTGGCTTTTCTTATGAGTTTAATTAAAGGAAGGATGTACAAGCTACCTGCCCTTACTTGGCGTCTACTGGTATTTTTATTTGACTTCAAATCAGAGTTGACGCAAAATAAAAGGGAGATGATGTAAATTTGATTTTTTTAGGGAGAATTGTACATGAATAATAAATCAGGTCGTCAATCCTTCCGAGAGCGACTGGATCATATGATTGGAAAGCTTCGTACGGATATTCTGAGTGGAATTCTACAGCCAGGTGCTTATCTGCCAGCTGAGAGTACATTAGCGAAGCAATTTGAACTAAGTAATAAATCGGTTAGAAGAGGGCTGGATGTGCTTGTACAGGAAGGCCTAATTGTTAAAATTGATCGTGTAGGCAGTATGGTTATGGAATCTGTGCAGGAAAGAATCCGTATCCATTTTGGCTGCAGTGCGTCGCTGACCAAAGACTTTCTGTTGGATGATCTAATTGGCGAATTTCATCGGCTGCATCCCGGCATTCATATTCTTCCACTGGCCCTGAATGATTTTGATCATGTGAATTCTGCTGTGGAAATGATTAATAATGGAATGCTCGATGCCGTATCACTGAATAGTACACAGTTTCAGGAAATGGCCGAAAGTGGATCGGCGGAATTGTTGGAAACGCTTGATCCGGATCCCGAATTGTATCCAATTGCGACGGAAGCTTTTTATCATGGAGAACAATTGTATGCTTATCCGATTTCTTTCTCCCCCGTGGTGCTTTGCTACAATAAGGCACATTTTCGGGAAGCTGATCTGCCGGAACCGGATAGCTACTGGACCTGGGATGACTTGATTGATGCGGCTCGTCAGTTGGCTGAGAAACGTGGACGCCATGCCATTTATTTTGTGCCCGCTTCCGAGAACCGTTATTCTGTATTCCTGCTGCAGAGCGGGATTCAAACTGTGGCAGACGGAGCCGAGCATCGTACACTTAGCCCGGAGACGGCTAATAGTCTAAGTGTGTATAGTCGGTTGGTGAACAACCATCAGATTTTCCCGAAATATCTTGCCGGCAATCATGAAGATGAAACGATATCTTTGTTCGTTCAAGAACAGGTTTCGATGATTCTAACGACATTTTTTAATTTAAATGATTTCAAAGATTTAACGCTGGATTACGATCTCGCACCATTACCTAGGCTGAAAACAAAAGATCCCCAGAAGACGCTATTAGTGACGATCGGGGCAGCAGTGGTTGGGAATTCAAGACAAAAGGAAGCGGCTCGCCAATTCGTCAATTTCCTTGCTTCAGCAGAAGCTCAGAAAATCATCCGGGAGCGAACAGTTAGTATTCCGGCTCGAAAGCGGATTGCTGAGATGAGCATTACGGATCATTTGAATCGACCTTCGAGATATCTGATGTACAGAGAGCTATTTCCAACCTTTTCATATCTCAAGGATTTAGGGCTTCCCATAGCCGTTCTTAAAAGCTTTCGTAAATTGTTAAATGCTTATTGGTCAAAGATGATAGATGAGGCTACGCTTCATGAGGAACTAAGTGTATTGATATCTGAGCGGGATAGTACGGCCGAAAGGGATTCATAAGTGAATAAATGTTATGGCGTGATTATGGTACTACTATGCCATGATTACGCATTTTTTTAAATGTTTTTTGTAAGCGTTTTCTATTAAATTTGATGGATTTCTGCATTTTACGACAGGTACATGTCATATAAGATTACACATATTAGAGATATTTCTTATTATTATATTGACAGCATGCAGGCTGGAAAATATAATAAAATACATCAGATGTATATCAGATTAAATGCAAAAGAAGTCTGAAACTCTGATTTGTAAATCAAAAAGAAGTCAGTGTGCTTGTTTTTGTCTATTCTAAGTAGAAAAGGGGCCAATGAAAGGAGGATATACCCTATTAAAGGTTATTTACAGTAGGATTATTCATTTAAAAATTTATTGATGTATCGTTGATTCCTTCTTCTTGATGTTAGTGAATATATCATAATGATTATCTTATTTTTAGTTATTAATAGGGGGTTGAATTATGAATGTTGCTAAAAGGAAGTTAGTTCTGCTGTTTCCTGTCCTCTTAGTACTGGTCATACTCGTATCTGCTTGCGGCAGTTCGAACAGTAATGCAGGCAATAGCGCAAACCCTACTGCGGATGCTCAGAAATCTACGCCAGCGCCCGCTAAGGAAGGCACAACAGTAGGGGGGCTGCAGCTCCCGATTGTTTCAGACAAATTGGATCTGTCTCTCTGGTCGCCTAGCGGCGGTAATTTCAGGGGAACTAATTTTAATGAGAAATTATCCTTTCAGCAAATGGAAGAGAACACAAACATTCATATCGACTTTCAACATAGTACGGAAGCCAGTGCGGAAGCCTTCAGTCTGTTAATGTCATCGGGGAAGTTGCCGGACATTATATACAATGACTTGTGGGGCACGGATTCCGGAAAATATGGCACACAAGGCGCGCTTCTTCCACTCGAAGATCTGATTGAAAAGCATGCGCCAAACTTTAAAAAAATCCTCGACGACAACCCGGATATTCGGGGACAAATCACCTCGCCTGAAGGCCACATTTTTTACCTGCCTAATCTCGTTCTTGATTCACAAGATCTCACTCAAATGTTCCCGCAAGTGCGGAAAGACTGGATCGATAAGCTGGGTCTGTCTATGCCGGAAACCACAGACGATTGGTACAACATGCTTAAGGCGTTCAGGGAGCAGGATGCCAACGGAAATGGTGCTAAGGATGAAATCTCTCTTGTTACGGTCAATCTGGAGAATATCATGATGTTATTTGCTTCTGCATTTGGCGTTGATTACGGCTTCTTCGTTGAGGATGGGCAAGTAAAATATGGCCCAAATGATCCACGATTTAAGGATGTCGTAACTTACCTGCATCGTCTATACGATGAACAATTACTCGACCCGAACTATTTGGTAGATACCACATTCCAGACACTGACGGAGAAAGTGACCACGGATGTAGCTGGCGCCTGGTTTGGCTGGTCTGGCTCCTATATGGGGAACTTTACAACCCTGATGGAAGGGAAACATCCAACCTTCAAAATAGCACCCGCAATTCCTCCTAAAGGACCCAATGGTGATCAACGTCATGTCTCTTTCCGCTGGCAGGCAGCAGCACACGGTTTGGCCGTCTCCTCAAGAACTGAGCATCCTGAAGAAGTGATCAAATGGCTGGACTATCAATACTCAGAGGAAGGGATTCTGCTCAACAACTTTGGGGTTGAAGGCAAGTCCTACGATCTGGTGAACGGAGAGCCTATCTATAAAAAAGAAGTAACTCACCCCACTAATGGGTTGACGAATACACAAGAATTGTTGAACCATACCATCGGCGGCGGAAGCTGGGCTACGGTAGCCGATACCAGATATGCTCAACAAATCCGGGAAGCGAACGGACAGACGGAGAATCCATTAGAGCTTTATAGCGACTATATTGATTTTGATAGCAAATTGCCTCCAGTACAATTCACGACCGAAGAAAATGACGTTGTTGTTCCATTGATGGCTGATATCCAGACCTATGTTGCAGAAACGGCCAATGCCTTGATCATGGGGCGCCAAAAGATCGAAGACTACGACAAAGTAATTAAGCAGCTGGAGAAAATGGGGATTAACGATGTGCTGAAAGAATATCAGACGGCCTACGAGAGATTTAAAGGTAAATAACTAATAACTCAGCTTGTGAGAGGTTGTCGTGTCGAGCGGCTCTGAGTAATTTAGGTGACCGCTCGCCACAGGACAGCTATGACTAACGCCAGTGTCCGGGAGAGGAGAACTTTATGGCTGTACCTGTAAAAGTCGCCAAAGTTAAAAGCGGGAAACCTCTGGGCAAGATGAGCTCGATTTCCTGGAAACGAATAGCCTCTAATCGCTACCTGTACCTCATGCTGCTCCCTACCGTTTTGTATTTTCTGATCTTTGAATATAAGCCAATGTATGGTGCGATCATTGCTTTTAAGAATTTCAATCCTTATTTGGGAATCGCGGATAGCCCTTGGGTGGGTTTCAAGAATTTCGAGAAGTTTTTTGAAAGCTATTATTTTCTCAGACTACTTAAAAATACCTTCCTAATGAGTTTCTTCTCACTGATCTTCATTTTTCCTGCTTCGCTAGCTTTTGCTTTGCTGCTCAATGAGCTGCGCCTTAAGAAACTCAAGTCCTTTCTTCAGACCGTGTCTTATCTGCCGCATTTTATTTCACTGATCGTAATCTGCGGGATGATTATTGATTTCACTAAGCCTGGTGGGATTATTAACAGCCTGCTGCTAGGCATCGGCATCATTTCTGAACCTATTCAGTTCCTGATTTTGCCGGAATGGTTTCGGACGATTTATGTGGGTTCTGGCATGTGGCAGAGCCTCGGCTGGAATTCGATCATTTACTTAGCGGCATTATCCGGCATTAATCCGAGCTTGTATGAGGCTGCAGTTGTCGATGGGGCGGGACGCTGGAAACAGCTTATTCATATTACGCTGCCGGGAATTCTGCCAACGGTGCTAATTCTCTTAATTTTGAATGTGGGTACCTTGCTGAATGTGGGCTGGGACAAAATAATATTGCTTTACAATCCCGGAACGTACGTGACCGCGGATGTTATTTCGACATTTGTTTATAGACGAGGTGTAATGGAGGCGGATTATAGCTTTTCTGCGGCGGTTGGATTATTTAATTCCGTGATTAACTTTACATTATTAGTCATAGCGAATCGGATCAGCCGTAAAACAACCGAAAGTAGCCTATGGTAATAACCTGTATTCAAAGCGAGATATGCTGAAGCTGGATTAACGCAGTATAGCTTTAGGAGGGTAGACAATGGTTGTGAAACGCAGTCTTGGTGAAATCATATTTGACAGCTGCAATATGCTGTTTCTGATCTTGTGTTCATTTCTGTTTTTGTACCCGATGTGGTACGTGCTAGTCTCTTCATTCAGTGACGCGCATGCTATTGCTGCGGGGAAGGTAAGTTTCCTTCCGATTGGTTTCAATCTGGATGCTTACAAGCTGGTATTTGAGGATGAGCGGGTCTGGACAGCTTACGGCAATACTTTCTTTTATGTACTTGTTGGAACACTGATTAATCTGGTATTAACGACACTTGGTGCTTATCCGCTGTCCAGAAAAAATCTGGAAGGCAGAAATATTATTATGGCGTTCATTGTGTTTACGATGTTTTTCAGTGGTGGACTAATTCCGGCGTATCTGAATGTTCGAGAGCTTGGGCTGTATGACACGAGATGGGCACTCCTGTTGCCGGGTGCGGTTAGTGCCTTCAATTTGATCGTGATGCGGACCTTTTTTCAGTCTATCCCAGATAGCCTGATCGAGTCTGCCAAAATAGACGGTGCCCATGATTTCAGAATCCTGCTGCGGATCGTGCTTCCGCTCTCAATGCCGGTTCTGGCTGTGATGACTCTCTTTTATGCGGTTGGCCACTGGAACAGCTGGTTCTCAGCCATGATTTATTTACAGGATAGAAATTTATTCCCGCTTCAGCTGATTTTGAGAGAGATTCTGATTCAATCCTCTGCTCAAAATATGCTTGCAGGCGTCACTCAGGATGAGGTATTTCGTATCAGTGAATCTATTAAATTCGCTACGATTATCATTGCTACCGTTCCGATTCTGATGATCTATCCATTTCTGCAAAAGTATTTCGTTAAAGGTGTCATGATCGGTGCTCTGAAAGAGTAACAGCCAGAGAGAAGATGCTGCTTGTGACAGTATCGTTTCTAAAGCAGCCGGGAGGAGAAAATGTATGAAGGCGGTAGTATCTCAAGAAGGACAGATTCGTATGACGGATGTTCGGACACCTGTTATAGAAGATGGATTTGTACTGGTGGAGACTGAATATTCGGCAATTAGCCCCGGAACGGAAATGATGATGAATGGCCTGCAGCGAACCCATCAGATTGTTCTTGGATACAGTGCGGCAGGTGTAATTCGAACGCGGGGAAAAGGAATGGAACATTGGCCCGAAGGACTTCGGGTAGCTTGCTACGGTGGACCCTATGCAAAACATGCGGAATGGCTGCTGATGCCTCAGCATCTGATGGTGCCTATTCCTGATCATATCAGTTCAGAGGAGGCATCGACTGTAGGGCTTGGAGCTATTGCAATACATGCATTAAGGCAGGTTCTCTTGCAGTTTGGGGAGACGCTTGTGTTGATCGGTGCCGGAATTCTTGGGCAGTTGATTGCGCAGATTGCCAGAGCCGCAGGATGCCGGGTGATCGTTTATGATCTGCTTGCGGAACGCTGCGAGGTGGCTGAGAGCCTAGGAATTAGGCATATCGCAACTAGCCCCGCGCAGGTGGAAGAGCATCTCGTTAACCTGACAGCGGATATGGGTGCTGATGCAGTCATCGTATGCGCGGGTGGAAAGACTGGAGAACTGATCGATCAAGCGCTGAAGTGGGTACGGGATCGCGGCAAGGTATTGCTAGTTGGCGATATTAAACCGGATTTCTCGCGTGAGCTGATGTTCGGCAAGGAAGCTCAAGTTCTAATTTCTAGGGCTGGCGGCCCTGGAAGATATGATCCTGTTTATGAGCAACAGGGGGTGGACTACCCTTACGGCTACGTTCGATGGACAGAAGGTCGTAATATGGCAGAATATATTCGGTTAATCTCCGAAGGGGACATTCAGGTGAAACCATTGATTAGTGCAGTGTTCCCGGTTGAGCGATGCGAAGAGGCCTTTCGGCGTTATGCCGAGGATCCAGTGGATTTGCTGGGAGCGGTGTTAGCTTATCCTGCGGCAGTTTCTATACCAGAAATAGTTGGCAAGGAACAACAACTGACGGAAAAAGGCGGGAGCCGATGAAGGCATTTCGGATCGGTGAGCCACTTCATGGTTTGGCGGTATGGGCTTCAGCTTACGGTTCATGGCAAGGAACAGAGTGGGTTTACGCGGTTTCTTCTGGAAGCCCCTGTATTTTATTTGTCCTGGACCCCAGCGGTGAGAAGACCACTGGACGATATGCGCTTGAAGGATCCGATCATTGCTGGGGCGTAGTGTCAACGGCAAGCGGGGTATACATCGGGGGAAGTGGCATCTTGTACAGATACACCCATGATAGGGGTGTGGAGAATCTTGGGGAGATGATTCCCGGCGAATTCTATACCTGGCGGCTGGCGGCAGATGAGCAAGGCAGGATCTATGGAGGTTGTTATCCTGGTGGCAAAGTATTTCAGTATGATCCAGTAACAGGAATCTTC
The DNA here is from genome assembly GCF_038002785.1 of Paenibacillus sp. FSL H3-0310. Taxonomy (NCBI): domain Bacteria; kingdom Bacillati; phylum Bacillota; class Bacilli; order Caryophanales; family Paenibacillaceae; genus Paenibacillus; species Paenibacillus sp. FSL H3-0310. Next base: position 3,977,644 of record NZ_JBBODC010000001.1, on the reverse strand, counting down.
AGGGATTACGGTGTTATGGTGAGCGGGGAGCAATTTGCTCGCTCGATGGAGGTGTGGAACGGTAAGCTCTATGTGGGTGTGGGTACCCAGTCCCCACATATTGTTGTGCTGGATACAGAGACGGGGAGCCGCTCAGAAATTGGGCTGCCTGATGAATGCTGTGGTGAACAGCTGGTCTATGACTTAAATATCATTCATGGCAAGTTGTTTGCCCGAGTCACACCGTCTGCACGATTGTACATTTATGATCTGGAACAGCAGGAGTGGGGCGACGTTCTGGAGTGTGTAAGTGGACTAAGTGTTTCACCCCCGGATGAGCAAGGAAATGTGTACTTTATTAAAGATGACTATTTACAGCGATTTGATCTTCAGACAGGGAGTTTATTTGTTACCTCGTTAGCTATGTCGGAGCCTGCGGGAGATTATGGTTGGCTCCATAATCATCCGCTAAATTCCAAGGGCCGATGTTTAATCGGTGTGTATAGGGATGGAAGCTGCTGGATCTACGACCCGGATACTGATCAACATAGGGTTATGGATTTCGGGCTACAGGGTCAGCCGGTTCATCTGCAATCCATGACCCGCGGCCCTGACGATGCGTTATATATTGGAGGTTATTTTGCAGGCGGGTTAGCCAGATTTGATACGTCTAGTGCTGAGTTAATCTCTTATCGGGGGATTGGGCAGACAGAAGGCATGCTTGCTGGGGACGACTGTCTTTATTTAGGAGTATACCCTAGGGCAAATATTTACAAATATGATCTGAGTCGAGAATGGAAGCCAGGAGACAATCCAGAGCTATTGTTCTCCCTTCAGGAAGAAGAGCAGGATCGTCCTTTTGCGTGGACTTGGGCGGGCGATCAATTGGCAATCGGAACGGTTCCTGCCTACGGTCGTCATGGAGGTGCACTCACTTTCTATCATCCTGCGAGCGGTGCGCGAGAAGTGTTCAGAAATCTTTTGCCGCTGCAGAGTATAGTGTCCTTAACTAGCCGGGATCAGCTGCTGTTCGCTGGAGGGTCCGTATGGGGTGGGCTTGGAATTTCGCCGCAGCGAGAGGATGCATCTTTGTTGATCTGGGATTTGCAGAATCGTTGCAAGGTATGGGAAGGGGTTCCAGTGCAAGGGGAACGGGCAATATCTGCTTTGGTACTAGATGATGAAGGTAATCTGTGGGGCTTGACGGCGGGACTTCTGTTTCGGTTCGATCCACAGCTGAAGTGTACTGTGCAGACCTACTCTTTATTTTCGATGGATTGGACTGTTGTGACTCATTTTTGGCGTAGTGGCAATGAACTGCTATACAAGGATGGCATGTTATATGGCGTGTTGATGAATCGATTGTTCAAGTTTGATGTGAAGCGGGAAGAGCTTGAAGTACTGGATGATGAGGCAAGATTGCTGACGATGGATCGTAAGGGTGACCTGTATTTTGCAAGAACAACGGTATTGTATCGCATGCAATAGAAGAGGCAGCACTATCCTTGGAGAAGGGTGGAGAGAGTTTGAAAATTCTATATTTTTATAAGTTCTGTGTTCTGGGCGGAGTAACGACTCAACTTGCCAATCGACTTAAGTTTTTGCGGCATCACTCGGAAGTGCACTTTGCCTTTCTGGAGGATTATGGCGGGGCGAGCGCTTTTGAAGGATATGAGCATGTCCGTATTCTCGGGACTGTAGAAGAAATTAAGAGTTATATTGCAGCCTATAATTTCGACGTCATTATTTCTATCGATACTTATGAACTTTACGAAGCACTTGGGCCTGTTGAAGAAGGCAAGGTTATTATTCATGAAGTGCATACCACCTATTCTGAACCCTTGCAGAAGTTGGCTCATTCTAAAGATAGCTTGCCCTTTCACTATGTGATCACTCCATCCGCTTATATGAAGGGTTATTTGCACAGCATTGGCATAGTGGGTGCTTTTCATATTAATAATTGCCTGGATACCGATTTGTTCCAGTATGAAGCGGATACGGAGCAGAGGCCTGCCACTATTTTGTGGGTTGGCAAACTGGATGATCATAAGAACTGGTCGTCCTATTTGAACATAGCGGGTAAGCTGAATGCCAGGATGCCAGAGCTGCAATTTATGCTTGTTGGGGGATACACTGCTCCCGATGAGATCAAAAATCAGCTTATGGTTAAGGTGGAGCAGCAAGGGATCAAACATTTTAAGTGGATTTCTAAAGTAGATTACGATGAGATGCATAGCTACTATTCCTCTGTTGCACAGAGTGGTGGAATATATGTGAGTACCACAATCAATGAATCCTTTGGAATGACCGTACTGGAGGCGATGGCTTGTAGGTGTCCGGTGGTGGTTCCGAGTGTCGGAGCGCTTCCGGAATTATTGGATGGACCGCTGAACGTTTCCTTGTATGAGTCAGGTAATGAAGCAGAATGTGTGGACAGATTAATTACATTGTTGGAGCGGAATACCTTGAGGGAAGATTTGAAGTCATTGGGAGAACAGAAAGCAAGAACTACTTACAGCATCGAACAAGTGGGAAGAGAATATATGGAACTCCTAGAGCGTTGTAAAGAAGAACGTTTAATTTCGAACAAGTGTTGATATGAAAGAACTGCAGATTGGTATGGTAGGAATGGACACCTCACATAGCAGAATCTTTGCTGCGCTGCTGAATGATAAATCACACCCTTTGCATGTTCCGGGCGGTAGACTGCAGTGCGGTTATCCAGGTGGATCTCCAGATTTTGAGTTGAGTTATTCACGTGTGAAAATGATTAGCAGTGAGTTACAGATGAGTTATGGTGTTGAACTGCTCCATTCTATCGTGGAGGTTGCAGAAAACTCTGATGCTATCTTGTTGACCTCTGTAGATGGGAGAGTGCACAAGGAACAGTTTGCAATACTGGCTCCTTACGGAAAGCCAATATTCGTGGATAAGCCGTTTGCTGTTACCTCTGAAGAAGCAAAAGCAATGGTGCGATTGGCGGAGAAATATGGAACCCCATTTTTCTCCAGCTCCATGGTTCGATTTGGGAAACCACTAACAGCACTTTTGAAGGATAATACCGCAGGCGCTATTCTAGGTGCAGATTGCAGTGGGCCGCTCGAACTGCAGCCGACACAGCCGGGGTTGTTCTGGTACGGCATACACACTGTCGAGATGCTCTATGCAGCACTGGGGGAAGGCTGCCTATCGGTACGGGCGATCCGTCACGATAGGCAGGAATGGGTGGTCGGACAGTGGAAAGACGGGCGGATTGGGACGGTTCGAGGTAACCGTACGGGTGGATCTGATTTCTATACCGTACTGCACCGTCAACGTGGCAGTGGTGGAGTAAATGCGCTTGGAGTGCATTATAACGCAGGGCATCAGCAACTGCTGAAGCGCTTTATAGCTATGGCACGAGGGGGAAAACCGCCGATACAACCTTCTCTAACGCTGGAGCTGATACGCTTCCTTGAAGCGGCTAACGAAAGCAGGGTAAGTGGAGCTACCGTTCTTTTATAAAGGAAAGTACAGCCTGAAAGGAGTGAAGAGAAGTGATCAGGACAGCAGTAATCGGATGCGGGGGCATGGGGAGTATCCATGCAGATCGTTACAAGTCTATGCCCGAAGCAGAGCTTGTCGCCGTATGTGATATCGATGAGAAGGCTGCGGAGGTACTCGGGAATTTAGTGGGAGTTCGCTATTATATATCCGCCGTGGAAATGCTTGAACAAGTGAAACCGGAAGTGGTGAGTATTGCTGTGCCTACCTTCATGCATGTTCCACTGGTTCGGCTAGCGGCTGATCATGGCGTACATGTGATCTGTGAGAAACCACTCGCATTAACTTCGCAGGAAGCGGAGGAAGCTATCCGTTATTGTGAGGAGCGTGGCGTGAGATTATTTGTAGGCCATGTTGTCCGCTTTTTCCGGTCCTACAGACAGCTCGCAGAGGGAATAAAGCAGCTCGGCAGCGCTCAAGGCGGGATATATCATGCTAAACGTGCGGGTTCGCATCCCGGTAACGTGAAAGCGTGGTTTCGGGATCCACAGCTTAGTGGCGGCGTCATTATGGATTTAATGATTCATGATATTGATTACATCCGTGGAGCCTTCGGAGAAGCGCTGGAGGTGTATGCCTTCCAGCATCAGTCGGAAACCATAAATTACGCCTCAGCTACCTTTCGCTTTAAGAAGGGTACCCTTGCTCAGCTTGAGGCATTTTGGGGTTACCCCGGATCGTTTCATTCTTCCTTTGAGTATGCCGATGCAGAGGGAATTATCTCAGGGGGAGCTAATGATGGCGAAAGCTTGCATATTCGCAGATCGGTGGCAAGCAGCTCCGCTTCGGGAGCTGTGGAGACCCCTTCGAGCGTGCTGCTTAAGGACCCATATTTTGAGGAACTGGAGCATTTTCTCGCCTGTTTGAGAAGTGGGGAAGAGCCTATAGTTACTGCGCAGGATGCACTGGAGGCTGTGCGCTGGGCAGCAGCTGCTCAGAAATCGGGAGCAACAGGTCAGCCAGTGAGGCTTGATGGAATGGAGGGGATTTAATGAGCCGGCTGAATATTGGGATGATTAGTTTCGCGCATGCTCATGCTTTTGATTATTTGGAGAATCTGCTGCGTTTCTCAGAAGTGATAGTCGGTGGAATTGCCGATGAGGTGCCTGCGCGAACGCGGGCCTTAGCGGAGAAACATTCCATTCCCTATTATGCCAATTATAAGGAGCTTCTGGCTGATCCGAAGATTGATGCCGTAATTATTTGCTCGGAAAATGTGTTTCACGCCAAGCTAACAATAGATTCAGCCCGGGCAGGCAAACATGTGCTGTGCGAGAAGCCGTTAGGTCTTTCAGTGGAAGAAATGCAGCAAATGATATCGGTCTGCGCCGAGGAAAAAGTCCAATTAATGACAGCCTTTCCTTGTCGTTTCTTGACTCCGGTTGTGCGGGCTAAGGAAGCGCTAGATCGTGGGGATATTGGAGAAATTATCGCGTTCAAGGGAACGAACCGGGGTTCCTTTCCGGGACCCAAATGGTTCGCTGACGAAGCTCTCTCAGGAGGTGGCGCTGTTCTGGATCATACTGTGCATGTGATGGATCTGATGAACTGGTTCGCTAATTCTCCGGTTGATCAGGTTTATGCCTATGCGGATACGCTGTTTGATCCAGAACACAAGCGGACAATTGATGATTCTGGCATGGTTCATGTCACTTTTGAGAATGGTGTATTCGGAGTGCTGGATCCGAGCTGGTCACGTAATCCAGGCTTCCCGACATGGGGGGATGTGACGCTTGAAATCATTGGCACTAAAGGTGTTATTTCTATTGATGCATTTAATCAGAAAAATAATGTATATGGAAGAGCATCTGGCAAAGGAAATTGGTCCTTCTGGGGTGACGATATGAACGAGCTGATGCTAAAGGCTTTTGTCCAGGCGCTTTTGGAAGAGACGGAGGTGCCAGTTTCAGGAGTAGACGGACTCCGATCCACGGAGGTCGCGCTTACCGCATATCAGTCTGTGCATGCTGGTCACCCGGTACGGTTAAGTAAATGAGGTAAGTTGTGTACACACAATCTTGAGGAGGGTGGGACCGCTTATGAAGGATCAAGAATTGTTCGACAGCATGTGCGAAACGCTCTATTCTGCGGTAATCTCTGATACATTGGATCAATTGGGTTATCGAAATCAGGTGATGCGTGAAAATATCAATCCGATAGATCCGACCTGGATCATCGCCGGACGAGCAAAAACCATTCTGTCTGTGGATATTCATCACCTGCCGGATAATCCGTACACTAAGGAGATTGAGGCAGTGGACAGCGTCAAACCCGGAGAAATTGTCATCGGCTGCACAAATGAATCACGGCAGAATGGACTGTGGGGAGAGCTGCTGTCCACCGCTTCCAAAATGAGAGGCGGCCGCGGAGCGATTGTGGATGGATTAATCCGCGATACTGCCAAAATTCTAGAGCTCGGCTTTCCTGTTTTCGCTACCGGGACTAAACCCGTTGATTCTCAGGGACGTGGAATTGTCATCGATTATGATATTCCGGTGCTGTGCGGGGGTGTGATGGTTCATCCCGGAGATGTTATCTTTGGTGATCGTGACGGGATCGTTGTAATCCCGGGAGCTATCATCGATGAAGTATTTCAGCTGGCAATGGATAAAGTGACTCGGGAGAATCACACTCGGGATGAATTGCTGAAAGGATATACGTTGCGGCAGGTCTACGATAAATACGGGGTGCTCTAAGCTGAGCCAGAGGAGTGATGAACATGAGGCTGGCTGGCAAAAAAGCACTGGTCACAGGTGCAGCAAGAGGGATTGGACTGGGGATCGCTCACCGATTTCTGGAAGAAGGCGCTCAAGTGGTGCTGTTAGATCGAAATGAGGCGGAGCTCCTCACTGCGCTGGAAACCTTGAAGGTGTATGGTGAAAAAGCCGACATGGAAATATGTGATCTGCGTGACGTGTCACAGTTAGAGCAAGCCGTTTCCCGCGCTTTTGCAAGATTCGGAGGGATAGATATTGTAGTGAACAATGCGGGCATCGCCTTCCGCGAACATTTTCTCGATATTTCTGCTGAGCACTGGAACGCGGTTTTTGATATTAATGTAAAGGCGGTTTTCTTCATTGGCCAGCTAGCAGCAAGACAAATGATTTCCCAAGGTGGCGGTGGGGTCATTATTAATATGAGCTCCAAAAATGGTCTGGCGGCAAGCTCCGAGCTTGCGCATTACAATGCTTCCAAAGCTGCCGTTATTTTGCTCACTGAATCTATGGCCGTGGAGCTGGCACCTTATGGTATCCGGGTAAACGCAGTTGCACCGGGATTCGTGGATACTCCACTTGACCGTAAATTAAGGGAGGTTTCGAAGCTCCCGGCGTATTCGGAGCATACGCCCATGCGGCGGGCGGCAACCATTCAGGAAGCCGCTAATGTATTTCTATTTCTAGCATCTGACGAAGCTTCTTATGTTACTGGAGAGACGATTCGGGTGGATGGTGGACATCTGGCTAATGGCAGTGAACTGTAAAAATAAGAAGGAGTGAAGGTTTTGAAAATTACAGAAATTCAGGCAGAATTGATGCTCAGGCTGAGCTAGGGGAAGGACCACATTGGGACGCTGAATCCAATCAGTTGTACTGGGTGGATATTATGGGCAGGAAGCTTAGAATATACGACCAGATTACAAAAAGTGAAGAAGTGCGCTCTTTTGATCTTATGATTAGCGCGGTTATTCCAACCGCTGAGGGTGAACTTCTTCTGGCAATGGAGGATGGAGTCTATCTCGCTCAAACTGACGGATCCCCGGTTCTGCTGACTTCGATAGAAGCTGATCTTCCGCGCAATAGAACGAATGATGCCAAATGTGACCGACATGGCCGGCTGTGGCTGGGAACGATGAGCATGGATAATGAGCCAAAAGCTGGAGGATTATATGTCCTTGAGCCTGGTGGTACCTGTCGCCAAGTGTTATCTGGCATCGGGATTTCGAATGGGCTGGCTTGGGATTATGCACGAAGCAGAATGTATTACATTGATACGCCTACGGGACAGGTGGATGTATTTGATTACGATGAAGATTCTGGAAATATAGACAATCGTAAAATAGCGTTTCGGATTCCTGCCACGGAAGGAAGTCCAGACGGAATGACGATAGATGGCGAAGGAATGCTTTGGGTTGCTCATTGGGGCGGCGGTTGTGTCTCCCGTTGGAACCCGGATACGGGTGAGCAGATTGGACGGATCCGAGTTCCGGCGCCTTTGGTTACCTCCTGCACCTTTGGCGGCAGTGATCTAACAGAACTTTACATTACGACTGCGAAGACAGGGATGAACGAAGAAGAGCTGCGTCGATATCCGCATGCAGGCGGATTATTTATGGCTAAGCCTGGTGTAAGTGGTTTGCTGCCTAGCAACTATCGGGCTAAGGAGTAATAGAGGAGGAAGCTCAATGCGACTCAAAGATAAGATCGTCATTATAACCGGAGCAGGCTCAGGGATTGGGAAAAGCACAGCCGTATTATTTGCTTCAGAAGGAGCGACGGTAGTTATTGCGGATGTTCAGGTGGATTCAGGAAAAGCCGCAGTCGCTGAAATAGAGGCGGCGGGTGGGAAGGCGTTGTTCATCCCTTGTGATGTTACCGATGCTGCCAGTACAAGGGTAATGGCTGATCAGGTCGTTAATGCTTTTGGGCGAATCGATGTGCTCTTTAATAATGCAGGGATCAGTGGCGTGGGGCCTGTACACGAGGTTGCCGAGGAAGTATGGGAGCGGGTTATGCGGGTGAATGTAACAGGCGTGTTCTTAACCTGCAAGGCAGTTTTACCTTATATGATGAACAGTAAGACGGGTTCGATCATTAATATGTCCTCAAGTATTGCCGAGATTGGTGTGGCACAGCGAGCTTCCTATAGTGCTTCTAAGGGGGCAGTCTTGTCCTTAACCAAGACCATGCAAGTCGATTATGCGCCATACGGCATTCGTGTAAATGCTCTGCTGCCCGGTACCATTATGACTCCGTTCGTAGAAGAATATTTAAAGGAGTCACCGGATCCAGAGGCTTCGGTTGCGGCAATCAAGCGGAGACAGCTTAGTGGTGAGCTGGGTAAGCCCAAGGATGTGGCGCGAGCTGCATTATTTCTAGCTTCGGACGAGTCGGAGTTTGTGATGGGTTCGCCGTTTTATGTGGATGGCGGCCTTGTCTTCGGCAAAAATGCATAAAGTAAAGGGGTGTTTTTTATATGAAGCTAATTACATTTTTGCAAAAAGAGGATAATCATATGGGTGTGCTAACCGACCGTGGAGTGGTGGATATTGAGGCTGCACAGACTGCCTTATCCACACGGCTGGAGGCTCCGGTTCCTGTAACAGTTAAGCAACTGCTTGACGGCGGCATGGAGGCGCTGAATCAACTGAGGAATTTTGTGAATGAGCTGCCTATGGAAGAAGAAAACCCAGCCTGGCTGAAGCAGGTGGAAGACTTGACCTTCGGTCCCTGTGTTACCGATCCTGGCAAAATCATCTGTATCGGCCTGAATTACCGCAGGCATGCAGAAGAGACAGGAATGGCAATTCCGGAATATCCGATCTTGTTCAATAAATTTAACAATACATTAACCGGACATGGCTCGGAGGTTCCGTTGCCGAGGACCGCTCACAAAGTGGATTATGAAGCAGAGTTAGGCATCGTAATTGGACGGACTACGAAGTATGTTGCCGAGGAAGCTGCCTTAGATTATGTATTTGGATACTGTTCTGCTAATGATCTGTCAGCGCGTGATTTGCAGCTGCGGACGAGTCAATGGTTAGCTGGAAAGTCCTGTGACAAATTTTCACCGATTGGACCCTATCTTGTATCTGCGGATGAGGTGGGTGATCCCAATCAGCTCGATATTCAGTGCACGGTGAATGGGGAACTGCGTCAGAGCTCGAACACTTCGGATATGATTTTTAACTGCAAGCAGATTGTTAGTTATATTTCTCAGTGCATGACACTTTCTCCGGGTGACATTATTCTGACCGGAACACCGGAAGGAGTCGTGATGGGCTACCCTCCAGAGAATCAGGTTTACCTGAAGACTGGTGATGTGGTGACGGTGCAGATTGAGAAGCTTGGCGCCCTTACTAATACGATGGTCAGCGAATAGGAGGAAACAGGGATGATCTTCGATTGTCATACCCATTTGTTTGGGCCGGGCATGGTTTCAGGACCTACGGATGAAGCGATCAAACGAGCTTGGGGGCCGGATATGAATATCGAAGCAACCCCTGAGCAGCACCGCCGTAATTTGGAAGGTTTCTCCGGTGCTATTGTACTTGCTATGGCTGCGCATGCAACGGGACTTGTCGTGCCAAATGCTTATGTCGCTGACTACTGCCGCACTGATCCAAACCGGCTATTTGGTTTTGCCAGCGTAGATCCTAACCATCTGGATTGTGTTGCTGAATTTGAGACTGCGATCCGGGAAATGGGGTTAAAAGGGCTGAAGCTTGCCCCTATTTATCAGAACTTTTACCCTGATGACCCCAAATATTTTGCTCTCTATGCCAAAGCTGAACAGCTGAATGTGCCTATACTTTGGCACCAAGGCACCTCATTTGTGCCAGAAGGATATCTGGATGCCTCCAGACCGGCGATGCTGGATCCCATTGCCCGTGCTTTTCCAAAGCTGAAGATGATTGTGGCGCATATGGGCCATCCGTGGGTTGACGAATGTATTTCGCTGGTACGTAAGCATCCCAACATGTACATGGATGTATCTGCGTTAGGTAGCAGACCTTGGCAATTCTACAATGCGCTCGTATCTGCTATGGAATATGGGGTTCAAGACAAACTATTGTTTGGGTCAGATTATCCGTTTTTTGGGACACAGAAAATGCTAGAAGCGCTTTACCATATTAATGATCTGGCGGAGGGAACAAAGCTGCCGCAAATTCCGCAGGAATTCATTGAAGGCATTATTCATCGCGCTACACCGGAAATTCTCGGGCTGGTTTAGTCAACAACTGTGGTTGCTAAAGGAGATGGGGTCATGGCGGAGTGTAGAGACTGCGAGGAGAGTGCAGCTAGATTCGGTGGTAAGTTGAAGAGTGAAGCTTTTTTTCAGGAAAAGGATCTTTGGGGATTCATCCACCGTTCCTTTACGAAGTCGATGGGATACACCGAAGAGGATATCCACAAACCGGTGATTGGCATTTGCAATACGTTCAGTGAGCTGAATAAATGCCATTCACATTTTAATGAATTAGTAGATTATGTGAAGCGCGGCGTTTGGCAGGCTGGGGGAGTGCCGATGGAATTCCCGACCATCTCTATCGGTGAGCCTTATGTGAAGCCAACGACGATGCTGCTGCGAAATTTAATGGCGATGGATACGGAAGAAATGATGAAGGGGCATCCCATTGACGGGGTAGTGCTGCTTGGGGGTTGCGATAAAACAGTGCCCGCACAGTTGATGGCAGCAGCTAGCGCCAACATTCCAGCCATTGTGTTGACAGGTGGACCCATGCTCAACGGGCGGTTGGGTGGCCGCAGTCTCGGAGCGTGTACGGATTGTTACGGTTTTACACTGGAACACAAAGCAGGAAATATCAGTGACGAGGAACTGGCTATTGCAGAGAACGCAATCTGCCGCAGTGACGGTCACTGTATGGTAATGGGCACAGCCAGCACTATGGCCTCGATTGCGGAGGCCATCGGCATGGCTTTACCAGGCTGCGCAGCTATTCCGGCTCCGGACAGCAGACGCCGACATATGTCTGAGCGCACCGGCAAGCAGATCGTCGAGTTGGTACGCCGCGATATCCGTCCACGTGACATCATGACTGCGGCGGCGATAGAGAACGCGATCACGGTTACGATGGCCAGCGGCGGCTCGACGAACGCGATTATCCATCTCGTGGCGATCTCCCAGCGCCTTGGGATGAAGCTCCCGCTGGAGACCTTTGACCGCATCAGCAGCCAGACACCGTTCATTTTGAATCTGCGCCCTTCCGGCAAGTATCAGATGGAGGAGTATTTTGAGGCGGGTGGAGTGCCAGCCTTAATGAAGGAGCTGGAGCCGCTGCTGCATGGGGATTGCATTACTGTCACAGGTAGAACGGTTAAAGAGAATCTGGTTCAGGCAGCCACACTGGACAGGGATGTGATACGTACCTTGGAGGAGCCGCTCGACAGCCAAGGTGGAATTGCTGTATTGCGCGGAAATCTGGCGCCGGATGGGGCGCTGATCAAGCAAACCGCTGTATCGGCGCATCTCAAAAAGCATATCGGACGCGCAGTAGTCTTTGAGAGTCCGGCTGATCTAAACGAGCGGATCGATGACCCTGATTTGGTCGTGGATAAGAACAGCGTGCTGGTGCTCAAGAACGCAGGGCCTAAGGGCGCGCCTGCCATGCCGGAGATTGGGCAAATTCCGATTCCGCAAAAACTGCTGAAGCAGGGCATCCGCGATATGGTCCGTATCTCTGATGCTAGGATTAGTGGGACCTCTTATGGCGCATTGATTGTACATGCGGCACCAGAGGCGGCCATTGGCGGAACGTTAGCACTTGTGCAGGATGGCGACGAAATTGAGTTGGATATTTCCGCAAGGCGCCTGGAGTTGAAGGTGGCGGATGAGGAGCTGGCCCGTCGGCGGCTCTTATGGCATGCGCCTAAGCCGCACTATGACAGGGGCTATGGCTTGCTGTTTCACGAGCGGGTGCTTCAGGCGAACCTTGGTTGTGACTTTGACTTTCTTCTGCCTGTTGAGCTTAGGGAAGAACTGCTGGGCGCTGCGAGTTCGCTTCACTCGAAATAATCTAATACATGCGCGTAATAATTGTACTTTATACAACTATAGCCTGCCGAAATGCCCTTTTTGAATTTTAACTGTATTTTATGCAGTTAAATCTTAGCAAACTATCATTTGTAGCCTCATGCTGAACTATTAATTGCAGAAAATACAACTAAATAATCATCTATGGATTTGCGAGGCGTTTTAATTGTATGAAATACAACTAAATTGCGAAATCACTAATGTGGCTGCCATAGAACGCTACAGTTAACCAACTGTCCAATCCATCTTTCATCATATAAACGTAGCTTGTTAACAGCCAACAGAGGGGAGAGTTCAATGATGCAAACCGTTCAAGAGCTGGAAGACCGCTTAGCCCGTCCGTCCGCAGCACTGATTGATGAATTGAGCCAGCTTGATGGGGATATTATGCTGCTGGGTGTGGGGGGCAAAATGGGTCCAAGCTTAGCAAGGTTGGCCGTGAACGCGATTCGCCAAGCAGGGCTGGACAAGAAAGTCATCGGCGTTTCACGCTTTTCGAACAAGGTGCTTAGCCGCGAGCTGGAAGCGGCTGGGGTTGAAATTATCTCCGCTGATTTATCAGACGATAAAGCATTGCAGGCACTCCCTGAAACGCAAAACATTCTCTATATGGCCGGGAATAAATTCGGCACCACAGGCAATGAGCATTTTACTTGGATGATGAACGCCTATTTGCCGGGACGCGTAGCAGAACATTTTCGTAATTCCCGGATTGTGGTGTTCTCGACAGGTAACGTTTATCCGTTCACTCCGGTTGGTCAAGGGGGAGCAACGGAAAGAACCTCTCCGAACGCAAATGGGGAGTATGGGCAATCCTGTTTGGGCCGGGAGCGGATATTTGAGCATTTCTCACATAAAAATGGAACACCGATGTTTATATATCGGTTGAACTATGCTATTGATCTGCGGTATGGCGTGTTGCTGGAGCTGGCTCGGTCGGTTAAGGAAGGCCGGTCCATTGATATAACAATGGGTCATGCCAATGTGATTTGGCAGGGCGATGCTAATGAAATCGCCTTGCGAGCGCTGCTTCGTTGCAGTTCCCCGCCAAATGTGATGAACATTACCGGACCGGAGACGTTGTCTCTCCGCTGGGCCGCTAATGAATTTGGCCGAAAACTGGGCGTTGAGCCGATCTTTACGGGGCAAGAAGCACCCACCGCACTGCTAAGCAACGCGGCGAAGGCTGCCGCCACTTTCGGCTATCCCCAGGTATCGCTAGCCGAAATGATCGATTGGATTGGCGATTGGGTAGGACGAGGCGGAGAAACCTGGAACAAACCCACGCATTTTCAGGAGCGGGAGGGCAAATATTGATGACGCTGAAAAGAAAACCTCTGACTACAGCTTTAAATGCCGCACTTCATGATGGATTGGCTATTCCCGCGCATCCGCTTGCTCTAACTAAGGAACGAAAGCTGGATGAACGTCGTCAACGAGCGCTGACTCGCTATTATCTCGCTTCTGGGGCGGGAGGAATCGCGGTCGCAGTGCATTCCACTCAATTCGAGATCAGGAATCCGGAAATAGGGCTGCTAGAGCCCGTGTTACGTCTCGCTGCGGAAGAGGTAGAACGTGCCCAGCTAAATCGGCCATTCTTGAAAGTGGCAGGCATCTGCGGTGGGACGGAGCAGGCGGTCCTCGAAGCTCGACTTGCTGTAAGCTTTGGTTATGAAGCCGGACTGCTCAGCATGGGAGGTCTGCAAGCCTTAAGTGAGAAAGAGCTCCTGGAACGGGCGCGCAGAGTAGCGGAAGTGATTCCTGTATTTGGTTTCTACCTGCAGCCATCTGTGGGCGGGCGGATCTTAAGCTTTGATTTTTGGAAGGCATTCGCTGAAATAGAAGGCGTGATCGCCATAAAGATGGCACCATTCAATCGTTATCAGACGCTGGACGTAGTCAGAGCCGTACTTGACTCCAGCCGTAGTGAAGAAATTGCCCTCTATACCGGAAATGATGATAATATTGTCAGCGATCTACTCACAACTTTCCGATTCATGGTGAACGGCAAGCCGGTTGAGAAAAAAATAGTTGGTGGCCTGCTGGGTCACTGGGCGGTATGGACGAGCAAAGCTGTGCAAATGCTGAATGAGATTAAAAAGATCCGCAGTGAACCCTCGTTAGCAGCAAGCTGGTTAACCTTTGGGGCTGAGGTGACAGACAGTAATGCAGCGTTATTTGATCCGGCCCATCATTTTCATGGCTGTATTCCTGGTATACACGAAGTGCTTCGCCGACAGGGATTGCTTGAAGGCTTATGGTGTCTGAATCCGGAAGAACAATTGTCACCGGGTCAAATGGAGGAGATCAACAGAGTCTGTAAGGATTATCCCCATCTGGTGGATGATGAATTTGTCGCTGCTCATTTGGATGAATGGCTGCAATAATTCGAGGTTGTACCAGAGTGAGTTATGGAGAGCGTGCTTTTGCGAGTGCGTTCTTTTTTTGTGCAGTATGCCATATCGGTTTCCTCATGATACAATAAAAGATAAGTTTATAAGGATGAGGTGACTTTAGTTGAAGTATGATTTCGATCGCGTAATTGACCGCCGTAATACTAGCTCTTACAAATGGGACCAATCCGAGAAGTTGTTTGGTGAGAAGGATATTATGCCGCTTTGGGTGGCAGACATGGATTTTGAAAGTCCTCCCGCAGTGAAGGAAGCCATTCTGCGCCGCGCAGAACAAGGAGTTTACGGTTACAGTGTACCTAGTGATACTTATAAAGAAGCCATCACGTCATGGTTTAAAAGACGGCATGATTGGCAGATCAAACCGGAGTGGATTTCAGATTCTCCCGGAATTGTAACTTCCTTAAGCCTCTCTGTTGAACTGTTTACTGAGCCTGGGGACGGGGTTATTTTACAATCGCCAGTTTATTATCCCTTTTATGATGTCATCCAGATGAATGACCGGAAGGTTGCCAAGAATCCGCTTATCGTCCGTAATGGGCGCTTTGAGATGGATTATGAGCAATTGGAAGGGTTGATGTTGGGTGGAGCGAAGCTGCTGCTGTTATGCAGTCCGCATAATCCAGGCGGTAGAGTATGGGAAAGAGAAGAGCTGTTGAAGCTCGGTGAACTGTGCTTGCGTCACGGAGTGACAGTTATCTCTGATGAGATCCATTGTGATTTGGCGCTTCCAGGTTATGAGCATATTCCTTTTGCATCCTTGTCTGAGGAAATTGCCAATATTACGTTAACCACCCTTGCCGCTACCAAAACCTTCAATCTTCCGGGGCTTCAATCCTCTTTTATCGTGTCCTCGAATCCGGAATTGAAACGTAAATTTGATCAAAAAATGAAAGCCTTGAGCTTACATATGGCTAGTTTCTTCGCGCAAGGAGCGGTACAAGCCGCTTACAATGACGGAGAAGAATGGCTGGATGAGCTGTTACAATATGTATCAGATAATGTGGATTATACGGTCAGCTATTTGGCGGAGCATTTACCACAGGTTCATGTGATGCAGCCGCAAGGAACCTACCTGCTCTGGGTGGATTGCCGCGAACTGAACTTGGAAATAGACGGTCTGAAGCAGCTGATGTACAAAGAGGCTAAAGTGGCTTTTAATGAAGGTTCTGTTTTTGGAACAGAAGGCAAAGGCCATCTGCGGATTAATCTGGCCTGTCCGAGATCCACGTTAGTTGAGGCATTGGAACGCTTTTGCAAGGCAGCCGCAGCTTATACAACGAAATAAACGGTGATTACTGAAGCTTGATGATTCCGCTAATGGGATCGTTAAGCTTCTTTATTTTGCAATAGGGTAAAAAGAATAATAAAATGGAGTCCATTACGACAAGCAGGAGGACTGCAAATGAAATGGGTAGCTCAGCTTCCGTATTATAAGATACAACGAGAAATTAGGGATGGAGAACAACGAAGTGTTGCTTCCAATCGGCTAATGTATCTGTATCAAGATAGAATTGTAACACGTCATCGGGAATTCCCGCTAAAAGATATTTTCGATATGTCTTATCGCTCAATGGGGGATATGGGCGGCATGTTCTATCTCCACACGAGTAAGGGCGTGTATGCTTATTTGATAGAGTGCGATCCTGAGCGGTTTATTGAAGCCTTTAAAGAACAGGAATTGAACAAAAATTGAGCGACCCTCGTTGGCCGTGATATGATAGCTTTTATGAAAAAAACATAATGGGAGAGAACATAAATGAGCAAAACACGAATTATTATTGATGCAGATACAGGTATTGACGATGCAATGGCGATTCTATATGCCTTACGTGCTCCAAACGTAATTGTAGAAGGAATTACAACCGTTTTTGGGAATATTGAGGTCGAAAAGGCGGCGGACAATTCACTGCGGCTAATTGAGCTTGCTAAGCCCGGTTATGAGATTCCTGTAGCGATCGGAGCATCCAAGGCACTTGTTCGTGAGCACTCAGGCTACGCCACTCATGTGCATGGTGAGAACGGTATTGGCAATGTGGAAATTGCTCCATCCAGCCAGCGTCTCATTAGCGAAACTGCATCTGAGTTTATTGTTCGGATGGCTAATGAGAATCCCGGAGAGATTGTATTAGTCACACTGGCACATCTAACCAACCTTTCTATGGCGCTTGATATGGACCCTGGTATTAAGAATACTTTGAAAAAAGTAGTGGTGATGGGCGGTACGATCTTCAGTCCCGGCAATAGAACACCGGTTGCGGAAGCGAATATTGCCGGGGATCCGGAAGCTGCTGATCATGTATTTACATCTGGGCTTCCTGTTATGATGGTGGGTCTAGACGTTACGCTTAAGACGCGGATTACACAAGAGCATATCGATTTATTAAAACGTTTTGGACGTGAAGAAAATAAAGCGATCATTTCGTTTATGGAACAATCGCTTACTCATTATTTTAATTTCTATCGTGAAGCGAACTTTTTGATCAACAGCGCACCGCTGCATGATCCACTCGCACTTATGGTTGCGCTGCAACCAGATCTAGTAACCTACAAAGAGATGAATGTTCGTGTGGAGCACAAAGGTGAGTTTACATCGGGAATGGTCGTAGCGGACTTGCGGGCTCAGCCAAAAGTGGGTAAACCCATACAAGTTGCAGTGGATGTAGATGTTGAACGAGCAGTGGGAACCTTTTTGAGCGTGTTTATGTAATTTTGCCGACCTCTTCTAATATGACAAATAATTTCGAAGCTCATAGATGACAATCTATTAATTTTACAATTGGATAATCTTTGGTAAAATGGTAGAGGACATATAAGAGTTTACAAGATTAGACTGCATATCATAGAAGAGGGAGACTTAACATTCATGAATAAGCGAATCGGTAAATTAGTATTATGTATGGCTATTTCGCTAGGAGGCACCACGGCGTTATTCCAAAATACCACACAGGCAGCCACAGCTGGTGGAGTTAGCATTGTGCTGGATGGTTATCCACTACCATTTCCAGTAGAACCTGTTGTGATGAGCGGAACAACGATGGTGCCATTCCGAGCTATATCTGAAGCTTTGGGAATTAATGTCGAGTGGAATCAAGCGCAGAAGAAAATTACGGCTACCAAAACAGATACTGCAGGGACCAAAGTGGTAACCCTGACCCTTGGCAGCAAAAATGCAGGTGTTAACGGCGCGGTTGTGAAGTTAGGAGTTGCTCCGCAGACGATCCGGGATACAACGATGATTCCCCTTAGCTTCTTCGGCCAGCAGTTTGGTGCGGGTGTAGCTTGGAATCAATCTACGAAGACCGTATCTATTACTTCGCCGAAGACTGAGCTGTACACTCTTGGTTTCTATGCTCTGAGTTCTTATAGTGAGATTTCCTTACTTCCTAATTTTGATGCTATGGCCTTCGGTTGGAGTGGGATTGATAAAAGCGGGCAATTCACCACAACGGGGACTGATTTCAAATGGCCTCAGGCGGCTGGTGACGTAACACCAGAATCGATTGTCACGAATGCAGCGGCAGGTGGAACTGCTCCTTATCTGATGGTCTTCTCTGGAGACACCGCATCAGAGTTAACTAAGAACCTGGAAGATAAGCAGCTTCAAGAACAGACGATTACTGGAATCGTAGATCTTGCAACGCAAAAAGGATTCCAAGGCATTACCCTGGATCTGGAGGGCCTAGGTCTAACCGGTGATAAGGCGAAGGTGCAAGCAGATTACAATGCTTTTGTGAAAAACCTATCACAAAAAGCACATGCAGCAGGACTTAAACTTACCGTTATTCTTCATCCATTAAATAGTTCTTATAAAGGTTATGATTACAAAACTTTAGGAACACTTGCAGATGATTTGGTCATTATGGCGTACGATTATTTACAAGAGAAAAAAGTTCCAGAGCCGATGAGTTTAGTTGATGAAGGCATCCGGCTTGCGCTTCAGCAAGTGAGTAAGGATAAGCTGATCCTCGGGATCTCTGTGTATAGCGAAAACGAATCTTCAGTGAATTCTAAGGTAGGACTTGCTAAACGTTATGGTCTTAAAGGAATTGCGATCTGGCGTTTAGGTCTGATCGGACAGCCTGTCTGGAACGAGATGGGGAAGTCAGTAGAGCTGTAAGTGGAATTTGTATTGACAGGGAATAATTACTAAATATATACTAGGTCAAAATACAATACGGAATAAACGTAATGATTGGGAGTATTAAGGAATAACTACTGCCCAGAGAGCTGCCGGTTGGTGCAAGACAGCGGAGTAGGTTCCCCAACTCACCCATGAGCGGTAAGATCGAACCTCAGTAGATCTTAACGGCTAACCCTCCGTAATCGGGTTCTAAGATTCGTTGTTTATTATACGCAATATGCAACGATCAAAAAGAGTGGTACCGCGAAGGTTAAACCTATCGCCTCTTTGGAGGCGATAGGTTTTTTCTGTTCTCTACAGAAAAAAATACAATTGAAGGCGGGTGTTTTGGTAATGGGCAATATTATTGATTATTACTCCCAATTTGATGAGTGGGGAAGATTGGATAGGGAGCCGCTGGAGTTCATCATTAATCTGCATTATATAAAACAGTATTTAACTACCGCACAATCTATACTGGATAATGGTGCTGGGCCCGGTAAATATGCCATGGAGCTGGCGAAGCTCGGCTATAACGTAACGTTATCGGATCTTACCCCTAAGTTAGTTGAAATAGCTCAGCAGAAGGTTAATGAATTAGGATTAACTGAGCAATTTAAAGGTTTTCATGTGCTGAATGCAACTAGTTTAGAGGGAATATCAGACGAGAGCTTTGATGCTTCTCTGATGTTAGGCCCTTTATATCATTTGCAAGAAGAAGAGGATCGGATTTTAGCAGTTAAGGAATTGTTTCGTGTGACAAAGAAGAATGGCATCGTATTTGTAGCCTTTCAAAGTCGGATGAGAATGACTCTTACATCCTTACAGTTCCCACAACATTGGAAGCCTAATGACAACATGGATTCAATACAAGAATTTTATGATAGCGGGATTTTTAATCATAAAGATGAAGGTAGGTTTACGGGAGCTTATTACTTCAATATTGAGGACATAAAATCTTTCATGGAGGAGAATGGATTTCAAACCATTGATTTAATTGGTTCTTCTAGCCTAGGAGCATTACTGACAAATGAGCAGAAACAATACTGGACTGACCGGGGTGAACATGAGGAGCTCTTAGAATTTCTCATTAATGCAGCAAAGGATCCATCCATTTTGGGGATTTCATCTCATCTGTTGTATATAGGGCGAAGAAAATAAATAAGAAAAAAATCATTTAATCATCACGGGATTGAGGTAGGTCTAGTGAACAATGATTACAGGGTGCGTATTCAGACGGTTCTTCATTTTATTGAGGACAACTTAGATCAAGAAATAAATCTAGAAACGCTAGCTGAAGTTTCTAATTTTTCTAAGTATCATTTTTCTAGAGTTTTTTCTGCAATTACAAATAAAACACCAATGACCTATCTGACGGAAAGACGTCTACATCACGCGATAACCTATCTTGAAACAACCCATAAAACCATGCTAGATATCTCAACTCTATGCGGTTTTAATTCCATCTCAAGTTTTAATTCATCCTTTAGGAAACTGTTTAAGACAACCCCAAGCGAGATGAGAAGGTCAAGGCAAGAACATAGCAATTATCAGTTAATGTCCAGCAATAATCAGGAAGAATTGTCTCCTTCTAAAAATTATGATGTGAGTATCAACATAAATAATTTTTTAAGGAGAGTATGGGAAATGAACATTGAGGTAAAAGAACTTCCAAGTTATCAAGTGGCATACGTAAGGCATGTTGGCAGCTATCTTGAAACGTATAAGGCATGGGGAACACTCAGCAAGTGGGTTGAGAAAAATGATTTACCGTCAACAGAATACTTCATTGGTATTTCTTTAGATGATCCCAGCGTGACTGACGAATACTCTTGTAGATATGATGCCTGCATAACCATTCCAGAAGAGTTTGTTAAAGAGGGTGATTCGAGCGTAGAGTTCAAAACTTTATCTGGTGGTCTTTATGCCTTATATTCGTTTTATGATACGATCGACAAATTGGCTATTGCCTATCAAAGTGTGTACGGTCAATGGCTAACTAACAGTGATTATGAACCGGATGATCGGTATGCGCTCGAATTTTGTATGAATGATCCATATACAGACCCTGAAGGTAAAGCAAAAGTTGATCTTTATATCCCTATAAAAAGTGTCGGTGGACATCACCAGTTTGAAGATAACCTGTAATATACATGCCTGAATGCGTATCGGTTTATCCATCACTCCACGAGGCTTTCGGACTTGGATGACGTTATTTGTATGTTATCAGCTATCAAAACATGATTTCGGACTCCGCTGACGCTATTCATTGGCAAAAGGCTCATATTGGGCGTTTTTCCGGTCAATAGGTGCACTGGAGTCCGTTGCCATTCTTAAAATAGGATAATTTTAGGTTTAGGGTCAGCTGAGTCCGTTACAGATTACTATGCGTATCTGAAAGTGATTACGCATGCGCTTCCGACTAATTCGTTAATCAAACCGTACATTCGAATGTTATAAAACTCACATTAACCTAAGCCATAAACCTATATAATCTCTAAGGTTGAACTTTTGAACTAAATTCATTATTTTTCGGGAGGACTTTAGAGTATGAGATATAAAGCATTAGAGCTCGACAAACCGCTTACTTATGAGCTGGAAGGGTTAGAAATAGGGGTAACTTCGAACTGTAATTTCCGCTGCGATTATTGCTGTGCATATAATAGAAATGATGGACAAAGCATCAAAGCCAAAGAGGTCATCCGCATTCTGGACGAACTTCCAGGCCTTAAAAGAGTACGCTTATCAGGTGGAGAAGTGACGCTGAAATTCGATGACTGTGTGGAAATTGTAACCTACTGCGCATCCAGAGGGATTCAGACACAGTTAAATTCCAACGGCAGTCTTTTAAATGCTGAACGAATTGGCCAATTGGTCTCCGCAGGATTAACGACTATACATATTTCCTTCAATTTTACTACTGCGGAAGCTTTCTCAAAATATTATAATATTCATCCAAGCATCTATGAAAAAATAAGAGAAAATATTACCCTATTCGCTGCAACAAGTGTGGATACCGTACTGGAGACGCTGCTGTTCAGTGAAACCCAGGATAATATGAAGGAGATCAGCGATCATGTCTACGCAATGGGCGTGCGCACACATGAAATTCAGAACAGTATTATCATGGATCATACAGGTTGGAAGTCTATAGCTGCACGGGAACAATTAAAGAATGCAGTGAGTGAGCTGATCGCACGGAAGAAAGAAGATACGATTCTGTATTTCACCTGTATGGACCGCTTTATGGACGCCCTTGGGTTCGAAGAGCAGCCGGGTGTGTATTTTCCTCACTGTATCGAGGGGAAGAAGCAGCTTCATCTGCATGGAAATGGCGACATTTTGATTTCAGAGCTTTGCCATCCGGTGATTATCGGCAACATTTATCAAGGAACTTCACTAAAAGATTTATACAATAATATGCCAGCGCCATTGGCACAGTTTTTGGATAAGCAACCCTGCCCAGCACTGGATGCATTGTTTCCACAAGGCATAGAAGTTTAACACTCTATATAGATTACTTCGAGGGACCAATTTAAGAATTGGTTCCTATTTTTTATGGTAGACTGAATAAAAAACATAGATAAGGGATGTATGAGCTTCATACATAAGGTGTACTGCCAAGTGTTTGCTAATATAAGAAATGGACTCATCAAATCTAATGTTGTTCTAGAAAAGATTATGCCGTTATTAACACCCACGGCCATCGTGGTCGGGGTACTTAACGAAAGCAGACTGCTGCCGTTCACAGGTCTCGTGCCCTGGATTTTCGCTGTAATGACGCTGATAGGGAGCTTGAAGTCCAATCTAAAGGATCTGCTGGGGGTACTTCTGAAACCTCAGAAGCTGATTATTCTAATGGTAATTTTACATATTGTAATGCCGCTGATCGGCTGGCTTGCAGCCATGGCTTTTTTTCCGGGAGATCCATATACAGTAACTGGTTATGTATTGCTGTTCGCGATTCCTACAGGTGTTGTAAGTGTGGTATGGGTGTCGATGTACGGAGGGAATATTGCGCTGACATTGGCGCTTATTCTGATTGATACGCTCTTGTCGCCCATTGTTGTCCCGGGTACCTTATATTTGCTGATGGGAGCGAGTGTTGAAATTCAGCTAGGCGATATGATGAAAGGGCTGCTATGGATGGTAGTCATTCCTTCTGTAGTTGGGATGCTGCTGAATCAATGGACAAAAGGGAAAGTAAATACGGTATGTGGACCGCCGCTTGCTCCGTTTGTTAAAGTCGGATTGTTTGTAGTTGTTTCTATTAATGGGGCCAGCATTGCCCGTTATCTGAAACATCCGGATGGCAAATTAGCGATCATTATTGGAGTGACCTTCATAACCGTTGTGCTTGGCTATGTGATCGGAGCTTTGGTGTCACGCCGTTTCCGCTTTAGTTATGAAGATTCCGTTGCGGTGCAGTTTAATTCGGGTATGCGGAATTTAAGTGCAGGAGCTGTATTAGCGGTGAAATATTTTCCTCCTGCTGTTGCGCTTCCAGTAATTTCGGGGATGTTATTCCAACAAATACTCGCTGCGATGTCTGGTCTATTTTTACGTAGTAGAACTAAACGACTGTTAAGTGAGGGTGCATTAATGCAAGCGAATACGGTCTCTCAGCTAGAACCACATAGTTCATCTAGGACAGATGACAGGCCTTGTTAAACATCTTGTGAAGGATATATGACCTAAAAGCTGTGATATTTTATTCATTTACATGAAAAATTTCGACATTTTATGATATATTTCTTATTTTTGCGCGATTTATATTCACTATTCAACTTTGCCACCCGATAGTAATTGTATTATTTACAATTTCATTGTTCGCAAATGAACAAGCAGTCGGAAGGATGAAAAGAATATGAAGATTCGTCTAAAGTTATCACTTGTTATGATAGGTGTGACCCTTTTATGTATTTCTGTAATGGGGATATTTACGTATTTGAAATCAACTCAGGCGATTGTGAATCTTACTGAGAATTCTATGAAGCAGGTCAATACGAACAAAGCTCAGACTATATCAGCCATGATAGCAAAAGAGCAGAGAAGTACAGAGCTTATTGCGAGCCGTTCGGAAATTGTTGATCTACTGCTGCAAGCTGGGAATGGTGGAGTTAACAAAGGCGATAAGCTTCAGAATGAGGTGAACGCCAGTCTACAAAGCATTGTGGAGGAAGCGGGAAACCTTGAGCACATTCTAGTCAGTGATATGAAAGGTATTAGTGTGGCTGACAGTGATACTAAGCTTATAGGGACAGATTTTAGTGAAAGAGATTATACGAAAAGAGTAATGGAGACGGCTGAGCCTGTGATCAGTGAAACGCTGAAATCAAAATCTACAGGAGCTTATGTAGTGGCTTTTGTACAGCCCGTAAAGAGTAATGGAAAGATGATTGGATTTATTGCATCGGCTGTTTCCGCAGATAGTATGATTAAGTATTTGGCCGATACCAAAGTGGTAAACACGACGAGCTCCTACGCTTATTTACTGGATGAGAACGGCAATAAATTATATTATCCGGATAAAACACAAATTGGTCAGCCTATTGAGAATACGCAGATCGCAGCTGTTATGGAGCGTGTGAAATCTGGTGAGAAGGTAGCGGATGGCCTGCTCAATAATACATATAATGGTGTGGAAAAAAAATCAACCTATACAGTTTTACCTGAGACGCACTGGTTGCTTGTATTAACCGCAGACCTCGATGAAATCGTGAAACCTGTCACTGATATGAGAAATTTCAACTTATTTCTTGGTGTGGGAAGTTTGATTATTGCCTTGCTGATTGCTCTTTATTTTGCTAAAAAAATCTCTTCTCCGATTGTTAAACTAACGGACATGATTAATAAAACGGCAGAATTGAATTTAACGCATGACTCAGAGTATGAGTATTTGACTAAAAACAAAGATGAGACAGGGACGATCGCCAAAGCGATGTTCAGCACTCGGGCTACACTTCGTGAGATGGCTGGAAGCTTAATTACGATCTCGTCCAAAGTGCTTGAAAATGCAGAAACGCTGGAGAAGCTGTCTATAGATGTGCGGGAAAATGCCCACGATAATTCAGCGACTACGCAGCAGCTATCGGCAGGTATGGAAGAGACCGCAGCCTCCACAGAGGAAATGACAGCAGCAATTACTGAAATTGATAACAATGTATCCGGGATCACCAATAATGTGAAGGAAGGCGCTGCCGTTTCTAGACAAATTAGTGAGCGGGCGCTGGCTCTCCAAGATGAGGCAACAGAATCTACGACGAATGCTAAACAAATTTATGAATCCGTGCGAATGGATATGGAAAAAGCGATTGAGCAGTCGAGCGCGATTGCAGAGATTAATGTACTGACGGATACGATTCTCTCCATTGCCAGTCAGACCAATCTGCTGGCCCTGAATGCAGCTATAGAAGCGGCAAGAGCGGGTGAGGCAGGTAAAGGTTTTGCGGTTGTAGCTGGTGAGATTCGGAAGTTGGCTGAGAAGTCGTCTAAGATTGCGGCCGGAATTCAAGGTGTGGTAACAGGTGTTTATTCCTCTGTTGAATCCATGAAGGAGAATTCTGAGGCATTACTTTCTTTTATTGACCAGAATGTCCTAGCAGATTATGAACGATTAACTGAGGTAAGTCAGCAATACAACAGTGATGCTGCCACCGTAAATACGCTGTTAAAACAATTCGAGAGCGCAGCTGATCATTTGAGTATGGCTATATCAAGTATTAATATTGCCGTTAATGAGGTAGCTGCTACAGTAAACGAGGGAGCTATAGGGATTCAGGATATCGCGGTAAAAACGGCGGATATCGTGGAAAAAACATTCCTGGAGGTTACTATGGCTGATGAAAATACTCAAAGTGCCAAAGAGCTTCAGGGGTTAGTAGATAAGTTTAAGATCTAAGGGTTTGAAATGAATTAAGGGAATCCTTATCTCTTTTTCATAAAATATTAAGCTTGCAGGGTTATAGTACATGTATAACCTCCCTTATATATAGACTTTACCCCGCCGGTCGCCGGCGGGGTCTTTTTTTTATGCAGATCTTTTTAGGAGGATATCAGGCAGCAGTTTAGCCAGTAATAAGGTAGATAGCTTCATCTAATGGAACTATAACTTCTGTTTGTTCCTTCATATCCTTCAGCCGCACCTTATCCACACTGGATTCACTCTCGCCGATCAGAATAACGTAACGGATTTTTTTGGATGAGGCTGTGGCGAGTTGCTTTTTAAGTTTTCTTTTACCGGATACCAGAGTGGTCCGGATAGAACAGGCACGGAGCTCGGCGGCTGCAATTAAAGCCTGTGGGAGCGTCTCGCCAATCGGAATGACCATAACCTCTGCTGTCTTGCGCTCTTGGATAGGACGTTCTGCAAGGAGCGCCATGATAGACTCCATACCAAAAGATAAGCCAACCGTAGGATATTGAATATCCTCTCTGCCCACTAGCTGTCCGATGATAGCGTCATATCTGCCTCCACCACCCAAGCTTGAGGTAAAGGAACCGGATGCATCAAAGATCTCGTAGACGGTTCCAGTGTAGAAAGAAAGCCCGCGGGATAAGAAGGGATCGAAACGGCAAGTCTGCTGCAGCTGAATGTCTTGGAGCAGCTTTTGCAGGACAAGAACCTCCATTGCTCCCGGTTGTCCGGTAAGACTATATTTTTCGCATAACTGCTCAAAGCTTGGATTGTCCATTTCAATAAGCTCTAGAATAGCAGCGATGGTTGCAGATTCGATTTCCTTGCTGATCAATTCATTTTTCACGCCGACGAGGTTGATTTTTTCTAATTTATCCAAGGTTAGCATAACGGACAGTTGGTCCTCGGCAGGTACACCAATCGATTCCAGGATCTCACCGAGAAAACGTCTGTTGTTCCATTTTAGGATGATCGGGATGTCCAGCTTACGAAAAGCTTCTGTGGCCAGCTGCATCAATTCAGCTTCCGCCTCAGGTCCTGAAATACCAACAACATCAACATCGCATTGCAGAAATTCACGCAGGCGCCCACGTTTCACGGGACCATCACGGAATACTTTTCCGATCTCATAACGCTTGAAGGGAAACACTATTCCAGGATTTAAGGCGATCACTTTGGCAAAAGGGAGGGTCAGATCATATCGTAAGCCCAGCTTGCGGTTGCCTTGATCGGTGAGTTGGTACATCTCCTTGAGAATTTCATCCCCACCTGCATATTTCGAGGTTAATAACTCCAGTTCATTTAATAATGTGGTGTCCATGGATTCAAAATCATAGAGTTCGAACAAATCCTGCAGCGTATTTTGAATGTTCTTTCTGAGCGCCTGCTCTTTTCCGAAGTAATCATAAGTTCCTTTAATGTTTTGCATCGTTAGTAGCTCCTTTGAATTGGCATAGTTTAGAAATAAAAAAACGCGCAGGACCTCATGGTCCTGCGCGTGATCTATGCCGCAGGGAGGCCAACGCGAGTAGCGTTAGCCTCCCTGAGAATTTCAGGGTTGCTAACGCTGTTTGTGATAATAATGAAGTTGATTCAGCATGATTGTTATGGTGTTCATCAGAATCAATTCCCTTCGACATTTTGATTACTGCCGATTATAGCGGATCATTTGGAGTCGTGCAAGTAAGAATTTGTTATAACGAAGATTTTTAGTAGGCGAATGGACAGGCAATCAGCTATAATAGGGCTTCGATATTTCATAGGCGAGGGGAGCTTGTTGACGATGAATCAACCTTTAATAATAGCCCGGGCGGAAGAATTTGTGAAAGAACAACTGGGACAAGATACTACGGGGCATGACTGGTGGCACACCCATCGGGTCCGCAGCACGGCATGTGAAATTGCTGAGATCGAGCGTGCGGATGTTTTTATCTGTACGATGGCAGCCTTGCTGCATGATGTTGCAGACGAGAAGCTTAATCCGTCAAAAGAAGCAGGTCTGCTTAAAGTCCACACTTGGCTTACGGCAAACCTTACAGAGGAGGAGCAAATTCGTCATATCATGCTGATCGTTGAAACGATGTCTTTTAGTGGTGGTGGAGGAGAACCTATGCAGACTCTGGAAGGTCAAGTGGTGCAGGATGCAGATCGACTAGATGCACTTGGCGCGATTGGCATTGCCAGAACCTTTATTTTCTCAGGCGCAAAGGGACGTCCGGCTTATGATCCGGAAGTTTCTCCACGCGAGGAGTCGCTGCAGAAGGAATACAGGGATTATAGCAAAGGGACGGCTGTGAATCATTTTTATGAGAAGCTGTTGAAACTAAAATTCTTAATGAATACGGCTTATGGACGCAAGTTAGCGGAAGAACGGCATGATTTCATGTTGAATTTTCTGGACCAGTTCTATAAGGAATGGAATCAAGGACGCCAATAACTGTTATAATGATAAGTATGCACAAGATGGAAGGATCGCGGAGTTTCCGCTTTAACCAGAACAATCGGCATAGAAGAGGTTGAACGATGAGTGAATTGCAATTTAGAGATTATGAGTTAGACGAAGAGATAATTAAAGCACTGGATGTTCTGAAATTTATGACACCTACGGAGGTACAGAGCAAGGTAATTCCTGTGGCTTTGCAGCAAAAGGATCTGATTGTGAAATCGCAAACAGGCAGTGGCAAGACGGGAGCTTATGGTATTCCGCTTTGCGATCTGGTGGATTGGGTGGAGAATAAGCCGCAGGCTTTGATTCTTACGCCAACTCGGGAGCTTGCGATGCAGGTGAAAGAGGATATTACGAACATCGGACGTTTTAAACGGATTAAAGCAGTTGCTCTTTTCGGCAAGCAGCCCTTTGCCCCTCAAAAGATAGAGCTTACGCAAAAAACACATGTTGTCGTAGGTACGCCTGGACGCGTATTTGACCATATTGAAAGAGGCACACTTCCGCTAAATCGAATCAAATATTTGATCATCGATGAAGCTGACGAAATGCTGAGCATGGGCTTTATTGAGCAGATCGAGAAGATCATTAAGCAGCTGCCCAAAGAGCGAGTAACGATGTTATTCTCAGCTACCTTACCCGAAGTCATTAAGAATTTGTGCCTAAAATATATGAGCGATCCAACGGATATCGAGATTCAGGCAAGTGGAATTACGACGGCTACGATTGAACATGCGTTGATTGAAGTGAGACAAGCTGCCAAATTCTCTTTGCTAAGCGATATCATAACGGTGGAGAATCCGGATAGCTGTATTATTTTTTGCCGTACGCAGGAGCAGGTAAATGCTGTATTCAGAGGATTGGCGGATCTGGAATATCCTTGTGATAAGATCCACGGAGGTATGGAGCAGGATGAGCGCTTTGAGGTCATGAATGCTTTTAAAAGAGGGCAATTCCGCTATTTAATCGCTACCGATGTAGCGGCTAGAGGGATTGATATCGAGAATATCACCCATGTGATTAATTACGATATTCCACTGGAAAAAGAAAGCTACGTGCATCGTACAGGCAGAACCGCGCGTGCAGGCAAGACGGGTAAAGCGATCACTTTTGTCACTCCGAATGAGCAGAAGTGGGTAACTGAAATTGAAAGCTATATTGGCTTCAGCATTCCGCATATGAAAGCTCCTTCGGACGACGCAGTTGCCTACGCAAAGGAAGCGTTCGAGCAGAAGATCAATAAGCAACCTGTCCGCAAGAAGGACAAAAGCGAAAGCTTAAACAAAGAGATTATGAAGCTATACTTCAACGGCGGCAAGAAAAAGAAGCTAAGAGCCGTCGATTTTGTCGGCACAATAGCAAAACTTGAAGGTATTTCCGCCGAAGATATCGGGATTATCTCGATTCAGGACAATGTGACCTACGTGGATATTTTGAACGGTAAAGGCGCAATGGTGCTGCAAGCGATGAGAGAGACCACCGTGAAGGGTAAGCAGCTGAAGGTTCATATTGCGAAAAAATAAATCAAGGATGACAGCTTATTGCTAAGCTCCTTGCAAATATGCCGCTACTGATGCGGTTTATATGAAGAGGGAGTCGTGTTCACAACACGGCTCTTTTTTTTATTTGTTGTTGTATCTCAGTATCTCCAAGGAATGCCGAAATGAACGGTAAAACTCCCGTACAATTGGTCGATTCAGCTGGAAGTGGCGAAATGAACGGTAGAAATCCCGTACATTGTGCTGATCCAGCTTAAAGTGCCAAATTGTACGGTGAAAATCCCGTACAATGCGTTGATCCAGCTGAAAGTGCCGAATTGTACGGTAGAAATCCCGTACAATGTGCTGATCCAGCTGGAAGTGGCGAAATGAACGGTAGAACTCCCGTACATTGTGCGGATCCCGCTGGAAACGCCGAAATGAACGGTAGAACTCCCGTACATTGTGCGGATCCCGCTGGAAACGCCGAAATGAACGGTAGAACTCCCGTACATTGTGCTGATCCAGCTGGAAGTGGCGAAATGAACGGTAGAACTCCCGTACATTCAGCCAGCATGTTATGTAACCCAAGAGACAACACCATAATGGTGTCGTCTCTTGGGTTTTTTCGACGCTAAACGGATCTGATAACGCAGATCCGTTCAGCTTAAGTAAGATAAGATCGAAAAAAATTAATTTTAGTTCCATAAATGGAAACAAATGTGATATTATGGCGATATAGAGCCCATACTTCACGGATGACCTGCCTAGCTTGGTTCCTCCTGAGGATAGGCTCTGATTTTTTTATGAGGAAGGTGGTGTGGCCCGAGCGGTATCGGGGACAGGAAGAAACGAAGCCATAAGGTTCGAACCTAACTCAGAAGGGAGAATCGAAGCGATGAAAAAAGGAACTTTTTTGAAAGCGCTTAATTTTGTTTTGGTTTTATGTTTGCTTGTACCTGCGTATTGGGCTGCACCCGCACATGCGGAGAACACGCTTATTCAGCAAAGCGATTTTGAAGATGGCACTGTTCAGGGTTGGAGTGGACGTGGGGAAGTTGAGGTGCTTACAGCCAAAACAGATGCGGCACGCAGCGGCACATATGGCCTGGAGGTAAGCGGCCGAACAAAAACGTGGCATGGACCTTCACTGGATGTGACTAGCCAGCTGGAAGTGGGACAAACTTATGTGTTTATTGGATGGGTGAAGCTGCCTGCCGGATCATCCAACGCGAATATCTATATGTCACTGCAGCGGACATTACCTTCTACCATTCATTATGACAATTTGACCTTTGGAGCAGTGACAGCGAACGGTTGGGTGAAGCTTCAGGCGCAGTACAAGCTATTGGAGCCGGCAGATCAGCTTTCTATTTATTTTGAAGTGCCGGGTAGCGCGACAACTTCTTTTTATTTGGATGATTTTCGATTGGAAAAGCTACCGGATCTCGGTCCAATTGTCATCGAGGATGCGATTCCTTCGCTGAAGGATGTGTTTGCAAACAAATTTCTGATCGGCTCGGCGTTTACGAATAGTGAGCTGCTGACAGCTCCGGATCGGCAATTGTTGGACAAGCATTTTGATAGTGTAACGCCAGGAAATGTTCTGAAATGGGATAGCACGGAGCCGCAGGAAGGTGTGTTTAATTTCGCTGAAGCTGACACGGCAGTAGCTTTTGCTACCGCAAATGGGCAGCAGGTACGTGGACATACCCTGGTCTGGCATTCGCAGACACCGGATTGGGTGTTCCGTGACGCCAGCGGTAATTTGGTCTCCAAAACGGTGTTATATGAGCGGATGAAGAGTCATATTAAGACCGTTATGGAACGTTATAAAGGTGAAATCTATGCTTGGGATGTCGTCAACGAAGTGATTGACACTTCGCAATCTGATGGCATGCGCCGCAGCCTGTGGTACCAGATCGCGGGTGAAGAGTATATTGAGAAGGCGTTCCAGTTCGCTCATGAAGCTGATCCTAACGCAAAACTGTTCATCAATGACTACAATACCCATGAGCCAGCCAAAAGCCAGGCGCTATACAATCTGATTGTACGACTTCAGGCTAAAGGGGTTCCTATTGACGGAGTAGGGCATCAAACGCACATTAGTTTGTATTATCCTTCGCTCTCTGAAATCGAAAATTCGATTATCAAGTTCAAGGCTTTAGGGCTGGAAACTCATATTACTGAGCTGGATATTAGTGTGTATTCTGATAATTCTCAAGCCTATGAGACCTTCCCTGATAATTTGAAGCAGCGCCAAGCGGCTTTATACAAATCATTATTTGAGATCTTCCTGCGGCACACGGATACGGTCACGAATGTCACTCTCTGGGGGAAGGATGACAGTAATACTTGGCTGCGCACTTATCCGGTAGCCCGTAACAATTGGCCTTTATTATTTGATGAGCGCCTTCAATCTAAGCCGGCCTACTGGTCCGTATTGGAGACAGTGGCAGCTCCCGTAGTTCCAGCAGCTCCTGCTAACTTGAATGCAGCTGCAGGCAATGGGCTCGTGAATCTTAGCTGGAGCACCTCGGCGGGCGCAACTTCCTATACGGTGAAACGGTCACTTACGAGTGGTGGCCCTTATACCACTCTGACTACGGCTACCGGGACGAGCTATAGCGATGCGGCGGTTAGCAACGGAACGACTTATTATTATGTTGTGAATGCAGTCAATAGTGCGGGTACGAGCAGCAATTCTGTACAAGCGATGGCTACACCGCAAGGCTCGGGGCCTGTCGAACCGGTCACCGGGCTTGCAGTGGCGTATCGGACAGCGGATACTAACCCAAATGACAACCAGATGAAGCCCTATTTTAATATTAAAAATAACGGCACAACTGCAGTCGATCTTAGCGAGCTGAGCATCCGTTACTGGTATACGATCGATGGAGACAAGCCGCAATCCTTTTTCTGTGATTATGCCCAGATCGGCAACAGCAAGGTAGCAGGCAGCTTTGTAAAGCTGGACACGCCTCGAACGGGAGCAGATTACTATTTGGAAGTGAAATTCAACGCAGGTGCGGGCATGCTTGCCGCTGGAGGAACTTCCGGGGATATTCAGACCCGGATACACAAGACAGATTGGAGCAATTTTAACGAGGCCAATGATTATTCGTTTAATTCACTTCAGACCGCTTATGCGGATTGGAACAAGGTGACCCTTTATCGGAACGGAGTGCTGGTATGGGGAACAGAGCCGCAATAGCTAAAGTAGGAGAACTGAGCTTTAATTGTGCCGTTTTTAATTTTTAGGGAAAACCTCCCTGAAAATAGCTAATTTTTGCTGGTTACTTAGCTTTTCAGGGAAATCCTCCCTAAATATTGCCTGAATTCCACTATTAAGAGCAAATTGGGGTGAATTGCGGGAGGTTTTCCCTGATTGCAAGGGTTAGAGCAATAAACCAAAGAAAATCAGGGAGGAATTCCTTAATCAAGCAGCACGTTTGCTGCAAACAGAGGAGTTACGTGAAAAAGCAAGCCTAGTCGCCAAAAACATGGTGACTAGGCTTGCTTCATTTTTGCCCAGCTGTGGCAAAATACTTTTTAAAAGTTATATTGCGCCTGATGCAGACGGCTGTAAATTCCACCAGCATGGACTAATTCCTCATGTCTGCCTTGCTCAGCGATTCCTTCTTCATTCACGACCATAATCCGGTCGGCATTTTTGATCGTCGTCAAACGGTGAGCGATGACGAGTGTGGTTCTGCCTACGGACAGATCAGCCAGGGATTGCTGAATCGCGGCTTCGGTCTCTGTGTCCAGCGCGGAAGTAGCTTCATCCAGAATCAGAATCGGCGGATTCTTGAGGAACATGCGAGCGATAGCCAGGCGCTGCTTTTGTCCACCGGACAGCTTCACACCGCGCTCCCCGATGACTGTCTCCATTCCATCTGGCAGATTCTGAATGAGCTCCTCCAGATGAGCACGTCGCGCAGCTTCCCAGATTTCAGGCAGCTTTGCATCCAGTTTCCCATAGGCGATATTCTCGCGAATTGTCCCGGAGAACAGGAAAACATCCTGCTGCACGATCCCGATTTGTTTGCGCAGCGATTCCAGCTTCATGTCACGGATATCGATGCCATCAATCGTGATGGCCCCGGCTGTGACATCATAGAAGCGCGGAAGCAGGCTGCAGATTGTTGTTTTGCCTGCGCCGGACGGCCCAACAAAGGCAATGGTTTCGCCAGCCTTTACGTTAAGGCTTATATTTTGCAGAACCGGACGATTCTCTTCGTATCCAAAAGATACATCCTGGAATGTAATATCACCGCGCAAAGCGTTGATCTCCACGGCATCCGGTTTGTCACTGATGTCAGGTTCCGTGTCAATGATTTCCAGATAACGTCTGAAGCCGGCAATTCCTTTAGGATAACTTTCGATCACGGCATTGATTTTCTCGATAGGGCGGAAGAAGATATTAGACAACAAGATAAACGCCACAAATTCACCGATTTGCAGCTCGCCATTGATAAAGAACCATGCGCCGCAGATCATCACCAGGATAGTAATGAGGCGGGTCATCATATAGCTGACGGACAAGCTTCTAGCCATGATTTTATAAGCCATAAGTTTTGTTTTGCGGAACATTTGATTATCTACTGCGAATAGTTCTTGTTCATGCTGCTCATTGGCAAAAGATTGCACGACCCGAATCCCGCCGACATTGTCTTCGATACGGGCATTGAAACTGCCTACATTTCCAAATAGCTGGCGATAAGTTGAAGTCATATTGCGGCCGAAGTAGATGATTACCCAAGCCATAATTGGAACGATAATAAAAGTAATAATCGCCAGCTTCAGATTAATATCAGCCATTAGGAGAAAGGCTCCGACAAGGGTCATGATTGCAATAAATACATCCTCAGGACCGTGATGCGCCACTTCGCCGATATCATTTAAGTCATTGGTGATTCTTCCGATTAGATGGCCTGTTTTATTATTATCAAAGAATCGGAACGAGAGTTTCTGAATATGGTCAAACATTTTTTTGCGCATATCAGTTTCGATATTTATGCCCAGCATATGACCCCAGTAGGTGACAATATACTGCATCACCGTATTTAAGGCGTAAATCGCCAGCAGCGCAACACAAGCGATAAGAATAAGCGGCCAATCTTGACCAGGAAGCAAATCATCAATAAATTTATTGACGGCTACCGGAAAAGCCAGTTCTAGCAGTCCCGCAAAAACAGCGCAGGAGAAATCCAATATAAATAATTTTCTATACGGACGATAGTAGGAAAAAAACCTTCGAAGCATTCTGTTCACTCTTTTCTGTGGTTTAAATATGAGTTCAAATGAAATTGATTCTCAACTACCCGATGATATGGATACTAAAGATGGTCAGCGGTTTTGTCAATAATTCGGGTATAAAATTACTTAAGGGTTGTAACTTCTAATAGAATAGTAGATGATGGTTCATAGTGTTTAAAATATTTCAAATCCTTGACAAGCTCTGTGCTTGGCGGGGTTATTTGTTTGTAATTTAGGAGGATACACGATGAAAGCTTCACAAAGCGAAGGACACATTCAGAATAATAGCTTAATGGACAGCAAATATGATCGCTGGCTACTTGTGCTGGGAATTATTTTTATCGCTGCAGCGCTGCGGGCTCCATTTACTTCTGTGGGTCCATTAATACAATTGATTCAGGATGACCTCGGCTTATCCAATACTCTAGCAGGAGCTATTACTACTTTACCATTATTGGCTTTTGCCATCTTGTCCCCGTTTGCTCCAAAGCTGGCCCGCCGTTTTGGTTTAGCTAATGTGTTATTAGTTGCCATGGTCATGCTGGCTATGGGAATTCTAATTCGCTCGGGATCTGGAGCAGGTCTGTTGTTCACAGGTACTGCTATACTTGGATTATCCATTGCCGTGTGTAATGTACTGCTTCCAGGTCTTATTAAAGGGAAGTTTCCTCACAAAATCGGGCTAATGACAGGTATCTACACAGTTTCTATGAATTTATGCGCAGCTATTGCCTCAGGTATTAGTGTACCGCTGGCAACGAATGCTGGATTCGGTTGGAGAGGGACCTTGGCCATCTGGTTTATGATCGCAGCTCTAGCAACAGTGTTCTGGATTCCGCAAATGCGTAAGCTTAATCAAGGAACCGGCTCTAAGAGTGCAGCCTCAAGCAAAAATATGTGGCGTTCATCTCTTGCTTGGAAAGTCACGATCTTTATGGGCTTACAGTCACTGCTTTATTACGTCTTTATTGCCTGGTTTTCGGTTCTCCTTGGTGAACGGGGAATGTCGTCGAGTAATGCGGGTTGGTTTCTCTCGCTCATGCAATTGGCACAGCTACCCTTTACTTTCTTCGTACCGCTGTGGGCAGGCCGGATGAAGAACCAACGTATTCTAGTTATAATCACTGCTGTTCTTTATTTCATCGCATTAGGTGGCATCTGGCAAGGCAGCGGCGCTTTAATGGCTGTCTGGGCGGTATGCTTTGGTATTGCCGGAGGATTTGCCTTCGGTCTTGCGATGATGTTCTTCAGTCTAAGAACAAGAAGCACGCAAGAAGCGGCGGAGCTGTCAGGAATGGCCCAATCTGTGGGTTATGTACTGGCAGCAATGGGACCGGCATTATTCGGCTGGCTGCATGATGTAACGAACAGCTGGACGGTGCCATTGATTTTACTGCTGGGTGCAAGTGTGCTGTTGATGGTTGTGGGACTTGGCGCTGGCAGTGATCGGTACGTTGGAGATAGAAAATAGGATCCCGTGTAAAAAGAGTGTGCTAGCGCGTGTTAAGCGCCAGTGCACTCTTTTTTTGGCTATTGAACATGAGAAGTATTTCTTATCTATTCTAGCTTCGTTTGTAAGCAACAATCCGGATTCTGCGATAATCCATTACCCAGCGGCCGTCCTGATATAGCTTGGGTTTCAATTTCTGTTCCATAGAAGAGAGAACTTCTGCGCGTTCGGTGGGTGTGAGCACACTTAAGATTCCATCGGCAAAAGTATTCAGCCACCGCTGAAATCCTTGCTCCAAGCCTTCCAGTGGTGTTGGCCGGTCAAAACAAAGAGCGAGGTCCACGGTCAGTCCGTGCTTCTCTAGAAGAGTTGCATACTCGCCAACGCTTGGAAAGTACCAGGGCAAATGCAGCTTATGACTACAGCCAATGGCTGCAAAAGCTTGTGGAAGGCCAGCGACGATGGAAGCAATATTACCCAGTCCACCGAACTCGGCCACGAAACGGCCGCCTACCCGCAGGCTGGCCACGATGGACGCCGCCGCTCCGTTTGCGTCTGTTAGCCAGTGAAGGGCAGCGTTGCTGAACACAGCATCGACTGGCTGTTCCGCGACATAAGTTTGCCCATCAGCTAAGACAAAGCTTAGATGGGGATGTTTGTCACGGGCTGTCTGAATCATTTCGGCAGAGGCATCAATACCTGTCACAGTGGCGCCCCTAGCAGCAATGGCTGCCGCCAAATCCCCGGTTCCACAGCCCCAATCGATAATCTGTTCGCCTGGCTGTGGGTGAAGCAGCTCAATTAATGATTCTCCAAACTGAGACACAAAGGCCATATCAGTATCATAGGTTTGGGTATTCCACTGCTGGTTCATAAGTATTCATCCTTTCTATTGATCGATTATTCCGACATCTCCGTCATAGCGCCTTACTTTATCTCTGTTGTACCATAGGAGGCTTTATAATAGAAATATATAAACTGAATAATATTGATTGGTTGTGCCTATGAGTCTATATGAAGCCTATTTCAAAAACACAAAAACCTTGCGTTTTAAGTGCAGAGGGAGTATAGTATTATGTACAGGCGGTTTTGGTCGCCAGTTACATAATATGCGGTCATGGCGGAATTGGCAGACGCGCTGGCTTCAGGTGCCAGTGGTAGCAATATCGTGGAGGTTCGAGTCCTCTTGACCGCATCCTATCAACAAAAACAGGTTTCTGATTTACCTATTCAGGTAGATTGGAAACCTGTTTTTTTTATTGAATCAGGTTCGAGTTCTTCTTCGAAAAAATACTTACTTAGCTAAGTATTGATATTCACCGATTACTATGTTATTATTTTCACAATCTTAAGGAGGAGGTAATACATATGTTAACTACTTTTAAAGCGACAGCTAAAAAACTGCCTAATGGAATGCAAGTTGAAACCAATTCTAGAGGTTTTAAGATTATTATGGACGAACCAGAGGATTTGGGGGGGACCGATGTTGGTTTGAATCCCGTCGAGGCGTTATTGTGTGCCTTTGGTGCATGTCAGTCCATTGTCGCTAGTGCCTTTGCAGACGCTAACGATTTTAGCTTCGAAGAATTTTATGTTGAACTTGAAGGAGACTTAGATCCGGATGGTTTCATGGGTCTTGCAGATGTGAGAAATGGTTTCCAAGAAATTCGTTTTGTTATGCATTTTAAAACCAACGAAAGCCAAGAAAAGGCAGATGCTTTTGCAGACTTTATCGAGAAGACATGTCCTGTTGGGGATTGTCTTGCTAACGGTGTGAAGCTGGTAAAAGCAGGCGTAGTCATTCACTAATACATTCGCTTGAGGGGGCTCTTTATGAGTCCCCTCAAGGATATGAGGAGCATAACGATGGAAATAAAAATGTCTATGATTCCAGGTGGCAAAAAGGGGAAAGCAGGCAAGATAAATGTAAATATCGGAGACAAGATATCTGCAGGAGATACCTTGGTACAGATTGAAACTGGAAAAGGCAACAGATCGATTGAAGCGGCAGAAGAGGGTATTATTATCAATATATTATTTGAAGAGGGGGGCGAGATTGCCTCAAATCAAGTCTTATTTGAAGTAAATCCAATCCAGGTGGAGGCTCCGGTCCAATCATCTGTCCCACAACCTGCAGTCGCCGTGCAACAAACTCATGCTATAAACCCTGACTTGCTTATCATTGGAGCAGGACCAGGAGGTTACGTTGCCGCTATTTATGCAGCAAAAAAAGGACTTCAGGTAGCGATGATTGAGAAAGAAGAATTAGGAGGTACCTGCTTAAATGTTGGCTGTATCCCTACAAAATCTTTAGTCAAATCATCTGAAATCTGTCATGAAATAAAAAACTCCTCTTTGTTTGGTATAACAACAGGATCTGATCTTCAAGTGGATATGAAGCAGGTTATTCGTCGTAAAAATGAAGTCAAAGAGAAATTGGTCTCCGGCGTTGGTTATTTAATGGAAAAAAACGGTGTTCAGGTTGTTCGCGGCCACGCTTCGTTCCTATCGGCGCATGAAGTGAAGGTAACCGGCGAAAATAGTTACCATATTTCAGCAAAAAATATCATTGTGGCAACAGGCTCGAGGATTTCCAAGGTGAACATCCCAGGAATTGATCTGCCATTTGTAATGAACAGTACTGAAGCGCTCGCCTGCGAAGAGTTACCAAAGGTAATAACTATCATCGGTGGTGGGGTTATCGGCATGGAATTCGCCTTCATTTACCGTAACCTAGGAGTTGAAGTTCATGTTGTAGAATTTATGGACCGTCTGCTAACGATGCTGGACAGTGATATTTCGGTAGAAATTATGTGTTTAGCTCAGCGGGCTGGGATTCATATTCATACCAACTCCAAAGTTTCCAAAATCCAACGTGCGGATGATGGTCAGGCGATTGTAACCTATGAGAATAGTGAGGGTGAGCATCTGCTAGTTAGTGAAAAAGTATTGGTCGCTATTGGACGCGAGCCTAACCTAGAGGGTCTGGATATCGAAAAAGCAGGTATTCAACTAAATGAACGTGGTAAAGGTATTGCCGTTGATAAACAAATGCGTACGAATGTAGAAAATGTGTATGCGATTGGCGATGTAACTAACATTATTCAGCTTGCTCATGTTGCTTCACATCAGGGCATTACGGCTGTAAACACCTTACTCGGTGAATCCCAAGATATGCATTATTCCGCGGTACCGAATGTAATTTTCACCTCTCCAGAGATTGCCAGCGTCGGGCTGTTGGAAGATGAATGTAAGGAGAATGGGCTGGACTATCGTGTGAGTAAGGTATCTTTTGCAAGTAACGGAAAAGCATTGACAATGAATGAACCGGAAGGTTTTATCAAATTAATCAAAGATAATGGCTCCGGACAGATTGTGGGAGGGTCTATCATTGGTCCCGATGCGTCTTCTCTGATTAGTAGTCTTACACTTGCGATTGCCAATGGGCTTACGGAACAACAGATTACACAGACAATCTTTGCCCATCCAACTACTGGGGAAGTAATTCATGAAGCAGCATTCGGTTTAGGAATTGGGGCGTTGCATCAAGGATAAGTTGTTCTAAGTATCTCGGGAGACGGATCCTGCTGCAGCCTAAATAAATGAACTATGTGATCACTTGAAAAGTATGTTCAGCTTCCTTAATATATTTTGCTATAATAAATTAGAAAAGAGTTGATTATTTTAAGATAAAACAGTTGGGATTGGTTGGTGTAAACAGTGTTTAATTTAGATGACTGTATGGCCTTTATTGCAAACCGTAGTGCAAAAATATTCGCGGAAGCCTTAGAAAAGGAATTTCGGCCATATAATATGACCCGGAGCCAATGGATTGCGATGTATTACATCTATACTAGTGAATCCATTACCCAGAGAGAACTAGCAGATAAAATGTCTATAAAAGAGCCCAGCGTAGTCAGGCTGCTTCAAAAATTAGAATCTGAGGGGTTCTTGCATCGCTCTGGTACCCATGCGGATAAGCGAGTCAAGCAGTTGGAATTGTCAGATAAGGGAGTACAGATCTATCTCGATTTACTGCCAGTTGCCGAAAAGTTTAAAGATGATACGATCACCAATATTTCCGAACAGGATCTTCAAACGTTTAAAAATGTATTAGGTGTTATGGTTGAAAATGCCTCAAAAGAGAGACCATAAAAAACTATGCAGAACAAAATAAAGAATAGGTCAGGTTGGGTATGTTCCTTTTTTACATATCTTATCTGGCCTATTTTTTGTATAGACTTTTGTAGTTTTAGAATCTGTACGAACAGTGTCAGCTAACGGACCGTATGGCCGCTATTATTGATTTTTGGCACATTTTACAGAGGTTTCGGACTGCATAGCGCTTATTGCTAAGGAATCGTGTGAAAAGCGAGTGTTTGGAGACGAATAGCTGCATCTGAGTCCGAATGTAAGCTGAAACACGCTATTTTTCGGAAATAGCGGCATCTCAGTCCGATACATCATAATGGGGAGGAATAGTTGCCACGGTGGGAGTATCTAGCTGTTGAGTAGCCCCCCAACAAATCCGTCCTAGCTAAGTGCTAGGCGTTTTTTTGTTGCGTTCATGATCGCTGCGATTGAAAAAAATGGGTGTTTTTGTATTGACAATTATATCGGCTTCCGTAATAATGATATTACGTAAGCCGATATATCGACAACAGTAATAGAATGGGGATGAAATGATGCCTGAAAGCACAGAAAGAGGCGCATTAACTGAAGCTGTATTTTATATCTTATTGTCTCTATATACAGCAATGCACGGATACGCAATTATGCAGAATGTGAAGGACTTAAGTAACGGTCGGGTTGATCTGGGCGCGGGCACTTTATACGGAGCACTTAACACTTTACTGGAAAAAGGCTGGATAAAAGCAGTGGAAGGGGAGCAAGGTTCCCGTAGAAAAGAATACGAAATTACCGGCTTAGGAAAGTCAGTGATTCAGGGAGAGATCATCCGTCTGGAAGAATTGATAGCGAATGGGAAGAGAATAGCTGGAGGTGAGTCCAAATGAAACATGTGGTTCGCAAGCTAATTTGGGATTATGAGAAGGAAGAAAAGTGGCTTAATGAAATGTCTGCGAAGGGGATGGCTCTATCAGAATTATCTTGGTGCAAATATGTGTTTACAGAGACCCCCAATAATGAGTACACGTATAGAATTGAGCTTTTAGATAACTTGCCGGATCATCCGGATAGCATCAAATATCTCAAGTTTTTAGAGGAAAACGGTATAGATTGTGTGAGTACTTACATGCGCTGGGTTTACCTTAGAAAGAAGTCAGTGGAAGGTCCGTTTGATATTTACACAGATCTGGAATCCAGAATAAAACACTATAAGCGAATCAACAGGTTATGGAAATCTGTAATGTGGTTAGAGTTGATTTTAGGCCTATTTAATGTGATGATTGGTGTAATAAATTATTCTTTTTCATCACAGAATCTCAGTATGGTAAACGTAATAATGGGCGGTATGTTGATTTTGTTAGGTTTTGCTTTTTTAATTCTTGGTGCACCTATCCGGAAGAAAATTAAGAAGCTTCAACTGGAAAATTTGATAATAGAATAGGACTTTAGAGTTGTAACATGCACACACGGCAAGTTTCCTTATCAGAGGGAGACTTGCTGTTTATTTTTGCGGAGTTTTACTGCGAAAGTTACCAGTCTATCATTTAGGACTCAACTATCAAGCTTATTTACCGAAAAAAAGGTATACTGAAATTATTACAAGTTTGTTAATATAGTCCCCCATTTTCAAAAGAGGAGGCTTACAGGTGTCTGATTTTCTTTTTAAACAGCTATACTTACGGTCTTCTATCGGGATTGCGGTAGTCTCTCCGAAGGACGGGACGTTATTACAATCGAATCCTGCGCTATGCCAAATGTTTGGTTATGCAGAAGAAGATCTTTTGAATATAAATTATCTGGATCTTGTGTATCCGGAAGATAAAACTAATAACGATCATTCCGTTATCCTGAACGATTTGCTAGCTGAGCCTGGGACTGCATTGGAGAAAGAACGGCGGTTCTTGCGTAAGGATGGAGAAATCATCTGGGTAGCCCAACATATATTTTTAATCTATCAGGAGAATTCCAGTGAACCCTATGTCCTGATTTCTGAGTTAACGGATATCACTGACCGAAAACTTGCTGAACAAAAGATTCATGAAGATGAGCAGTTATATAATTTGATTACGAAAAATACACCGGATATGATTTCTTTTGGCGATCCTGACGGGACACTGCACTACGTATCTCCCTCAGTGGAGCTGCTATTAGGTTATTCTGCACAAGAAATGATAGGTACCAAAAGACCCGAGTATTATCACGTAGATGATGCTCTAGAGATGATTGAACAAGGTAAGATATATTCCGATACGGACGTATTTACTCGTAGAGCCCGTCATAAAGATGGACATTATTTGTGGATAGAGAGTTCTTCCCAAGTGGTACGTGATGAGCAGGGGAACGTTAAACAAATATTAACCATTGGTCGCGATATTACTCAGCGCAAGAAATACGAGGATATGCTGGCTAAAGCGCAACACCTTGCGAAGATGGGATCCTGGGAATGGGACATGACAAAATCACGGCTGACGGTTTCCAGAGAGATGCGTAATATTTTTGGCTTTTTGGAAGATGAGAGCAATCATTCTTATTTTGATTACAGACGTGTTTTTGCTTGCATTGATCCTGACGATTTCATCAGACTTGAACGGTTAGTACATCAATCCATGGAGAATGGGACTAATGGCGAAGTAACGGTCCGTATTCATAGTGCGGATGGAGAGCTGAAATATCTGGATGCGCACTGGGAAGTGATTACGGATGAAGAAGGAAGACTGCTGCAGATCAGCGGGATAGCCCAGGATGTCACCGAACGTCAACGAATGGAAGAACAACTGCGGGAAAGTGAGCAGAACTATCGTCTGATCTCAGAAAATTCTATGGACTTCATTTCACGTAATGCAGCGGACGGGAGCTTTACCTATCTTTATGCCTCACCCATCTGCCAGACTATGTTTGGCTATGCACCAGAAGAAATGTGCGGAACTAGAGGGATTGATTACATACATCCGGAGGACAGAATCAAATTAACTTCATATCTCAGCAATTGTATGGAGGGGAAGAAGCTTGAGCCTGTTATTCTCCGGTTTATTTGCAAAGACGGAACCTGTATTTGGACAGAAACGACACTGCGGTATATTTACTCTGAGACCTGCGGGAATCAGGAGCTTGTCTGTGTAACCCGCGACATTGGGGAACGTACGCGTCATTTTGAAGAAATACAGAAATTAAGTAACGAGTATGCGCTGATCTTGAATTCGGTCTCTGAGGGCATATTTGGGATGAACCTTGAAGGCAACACGATGTTCATTAATCCAGCAGCCATTACTATGTTGGGTTTCGATCCTACTGAGTGGGGAAACAGCAAATTTCATGCGATTCACCAAACCTGGCT
This sequence comes from Paenibacillus sp. FSL H3-0310, assembly GCF_038002785.1. Taxonomy (NCBI): domain Bacteria; kingdom Bacillati; phylum Bacillota; class Bacilli; order Caryophanales; family Paenibacillaceae; genus Paenibacillus; species Paenibacillus sp. FSL H3-0310. Next base: position 3,933,802 of record NZ_JBBODC010000001.1, on the reverse strand, counting down.
GGATAACGAGTCTTTTACAGGAATTCAGAAGACGCTGCTTCCTTCGCGCTCCAATAATCTCACTATTGAAGATAGGGAGGGTGTGTTTTGGAGGCAGGATGGTTCAAGCTTTTTAGTCAGATATCGAATGACCCCACTGTTTGATGGTGATGAACGGATTGGGGCGGTTGTCGTCTTTCGTGATATCACGGAGGAGAAGGAGATTGTGCGGGCGAAGGAGTCTGCCGAGGAAGCGGACCGGGCAAAATCGGAGTTCCTAGCGATCATGAGCCATGAGCTGCGTACGCCTATGAACGGTATTATTGGGATGGCTGATCTTTTATCTGGGACGGAGCTGGATGAAGAGCAAAGCTACTACACACAGATCATTAACAAAAGCGGAGAGGCATTGCTTCATATTCTGAATGAAGTGCTGGATTTCAGCAAAATTGAAGCAGGCATGATGACGCTTGAACTGCAAATGGTGGATTTGCATGAAGTGATACAGAACGTTTGTGAACTGTTTTATCCGAAGGTTAAGGAAAAAGGGCTTTTACTTACTAGCGAGTTATCTCCTGAGCTTCCAGCCGTCATCATGACTGATGGGGCGAGATTGCGTCAAATTCTCGTAAATCTGGTTGGGAACGCAGTGAAATTTACGGAGACAGGTGAAATCAGTATCTCTGTTATGCTAGAAGCCTCAGAGGCATCCGGAAATCTTATCGTGAAATTTGTCGTAAAAGATACTGGGTTGGGGATTCCAGTTTCCAGCCAAGGTCTATTATTTCAATCCTTCTCGCAATTGCATCCGTCGATCAATCGTAAATATGGCGGAACAGGGCTTGGCCTTGCCATTAGTAAAAAGCTGGCCGAGCTTCTTGGCGGATCTATCGGTGTAAATAGCTGTGAGAATGAAGGCTCGGAGTTTTATTTTACAGTGGAGGTTTCTCTACCCAAAGAGGAATGGGATCAGAAATTGACCGTCAACGCCTCAACGGATTTGGTCAGAAATGATAAATCCACTGTTAAAGAGTTAACTACCGGTGAATATGGACCGATGTCCATTCTTATTGCTGAAGATCATCCTGTGAATCAGCAGCTTATGCAGGCGTATCTGAAAAAGAGGGGATATGTTCCTGACATCGCCTTAAATGGTGAGGAAGCAGTTCGGGCTGTGCTTTCCAATCATTATGATCTGGTATTTATGGATATTCAGATGCCTATTATGGATGGAATAGAAGCAACAGGAATCATACGTGAGAAGCTTGGGCTGAATCCAATCATCATTGCGGCTACAGCCTTTGCCAGAGATGAAGATAAGATGATGTGTCTTAGTGCTGGAATGCAGGATTTCATTTCTAAACCCATCTCGATAAAAGAGCTCGACCGGGTATTAAGAGAGTGGTCTGCCCAAATTCGTTTAGGTGAGCATCATTGACAAATAAGGTTATGATTAATATATTGATATTAATCGTAATCATTACGTATATTATTTGTCATGAAAGGATTCTTATCTTGCTAACAATGAAGCGCGGGGATATTTTAATTATTGTGATAGCCTTGTTAGCTGCGGGCTTGATTTATGGCATGAAGTGGTGGGACAGCAGCAATGAGCAGTATCAGCAAGGGGATTTGAAAGCTATAATTACGGTGGACGGTAAAGAGTACAAAACCGTTTCTTTGACTAAAGAAGAACAAATTATAGATATTCAAACGAAATTCGGTCACAATACGCTAAAGGTGTTTGATTATGGAATCCAAATGACCTATTCTGATGCTCCCTTAAGAATTGCTTTGGAAATGGGGTTCATCTCAAGACCCAAACAGCAAATTATCTGTATTCCAGCTCGTATTATGGTAGAAGTATTTAATCCTAATAAGTCTGAGAATGATGAGGATGAGCTAGATGCGATTATTTAGTAATCTTAGTTGAGCCTTCTAGCCCCTTCCATGCGGTGATAGAGTCAGGACTGGTGTAGATGTAAGGTGTTACGGGTTGTTTGATAGGTGTAATAGACTCTGCACTAATTTGCATAATTTCTTGACCTTTATAGGGAACAACTTGAAGCTTGCCCCGGACCTCTATCCAGGTATCGGTAGGCAGGCTTTTTAGCTTGCCGGAATCCACTAATATCCCAAAAGGTGTAGCATCGGCAGTACAGCATTGGACCAGAAATCTACCTATGGCAAAAGAATTCTCTGAATGTTCACCTTGATCACGATATAAAAAGCCGGAAATAGTAATTTCTTTGCCTGCAAATTGTTGTTTGTACAGCTCAAGCGCACCTAAAGTTTCGGAGAAAATCGCCGAATAAACTGGGACCACAGGTTGTGCATAAAGGATCTTGGCCAGCTCGGTAAGCTCTTCATGGTAAGGATCAATGGACTCGAATCTCGCGGAATTTTTAGCTTCAGTGGGCAAGGAGGATAGGGAGATTCCTTTTTTAGCAGCAGCCATACTTCCCAATGCGCGATCAGGAAGAAGAAATCCGAGCAGCAGTGGAAAAAGGAATAATCCATATAGCGCTGTACTTTTGAAAAAAGAATGTGGGAGCCGATGCTCGCAGTCACAGAGAACACTACCTTTGCCAAATAAAGCCTGTATGGTCAGACTGAGCGCCATAAGTGTCAGCGGGATTGGGCATAATTGAACCCAGCGTGCCAGTTTAGGAGCTACATAATAATGCAAAGCGTCCTGCTGTACCAGATGCCCGATATAGAGGGCGAAAGCGAGCAGAATGACCGCCCTTAAGAAATAGTGAAACCGGATGCTACGAGAGTCATTCATGCTCTATCCTCCTACCCATGTTGTAAGCAACAGCTTACCACCTCTATGAATTACAGCCACAAGGACATGAATACCGCCCCAACAAACACGCTTGCGAAGATCAGAAAGAACAAATAAAGAGCGAATTTGGTCTTAAACAGTGAGAGCAACATCAATGAATTTTTGAAATCCAGCATGGGTCCGAATACCATAAAAGCGAGCAGAGCCCCCGATGGAAAAGAATGTACGAAGGTGGAAGCTACAAAGGCATCTGAGGTGGAGCAGAGCGAGAGCACAAATGCCAGTCCCATCATGAAGAAATATGACCCCAGCGGCTTAGCTCCGATCGCGGCCAGACTGTCTTGAACCATAAATGTCTGAATACCAGCGGTTAACAAGCAGCCGATAATTAAATATTTCCCCATCTCAAAAAACTCATCTGAGGTATGGACGAAGACAGCGGCTATTTTTCCCCCACGAGAATTATTGTGGTGAGCTTCCCCCGTTTCACGCTGAACATTTAGGCGGATGGGAGATTTTTTGACCGTTGCGTAGATTATCAAGCCTATGAGACAGGCTACAACAAACGCCAGACCCATACGGGCATAGGCCAGCTCCGAGTGGCTGCGAAATGCTGTCATGGTCGCCCCATAGACGACAGGATTTAGGATCGGTCCGGACAAAATAAAGACGATAGCCACGTAAACAGGCATACCTTTATGGATAAGTCGGCGGACGAGTGGGATCATTCCACATTCGCAGACCGGGAAAATAATTCCGAGCAGACATGCGAACAGAATGGCCGGAAGAGGTCGCCGCGGAATCCACCGGGAAATCATTTCATCCGGGATAAAGACGCGAAGCAGTGAAGATAACAATGCTCCTGCTAATACAAACGGCAAGGCTTCCAGCAATATACCGATAAAAGCGGTTTTGAAGGTGTCGATGTACGCATTATCCAGCAGTTCCAGATGATTCGGCAGCCATACAAAACCAATGATAATCAGGAACGAGATCGGGAGGAGCAACGGCAGTATTTTTAATGGTGAAAAGGTAGTCAAAACTCGAATAAGGCGGACCACCGATCTGCCAGCTGTTCTTCATCTATATTCATCCCGATGAACACTACATAAGGCATACCAGGATAACGAGAGGCATCCCAGGTAGTACGCATCCCCGCATATTGAACAAGCTGAACCGGCTCCTGTTCGGACAAAAGAATATGCCCCTTGGCACGTAATAGGTTGTCACCCCATTCTTGGAAGAAGGCCTCTAGGCGTTCTTTAGAAGGCATAGTTGTCCTTACCTGCGGAATGGTTAACGTGATGGCTGTTACCTGCGAGAAAGAAGCATGCTGCTCCTCATGCAGCTCTTTTACAGCGGTTCCCCCATGCTCTGAATGCATTTGTTTCAATGATGCTCCTTTGAAGGTTTGAGGCGCTCGCTGTGGAGCCGGAGCTATGATTTTACGTGGGATAATTCCTGACAATATCGGAGACAGGTTGATTTCGCTGTAATGGGTGTATACAATTTCAGCCTCCGTATTTTGTTTACGAACTCCCTTTTCAATTCGCCATAAGGTTTCCGGTTCTACGAGATCACTTTTATTAACGACAATAAGATCAGCTGTGGAGAGCTGCTTACGCAGGGTCCGAACGAGCTGTTTGTCAGAGGAGAGTCTGCTGTTATATTCCAGAGCATTTTCCGCATCTAACAGAGTGATGGTATAGTGCAGCTCCACCAGATCCTGTAGAGGAGTTTCCTGCAACGTTTTGGCGATTTCTTCAGGATCGGCGACGCCGGTCAACTCCATATAAATGGCATCTGGACGTCCTCTCAGCAGCACCATCAGGCTATCTGCCAAATCCTCTTTACGGCTACAACATACGCATCCGTCCAGCAGTTTAGTTACAGCTGTACCGGTATGCTCCTGCAAAATATACCCGTCCACATCTCGTTTGCCCAGTTCATTCATTACTACTCCTGGATTCAGCCCTCTTACCTTGCTCTCTTTCAGCAGGGACAACAGCAGAGTTGTCTTCCCGCTCCCCAGAAACCCGCTCAAAATAATTACTGGTACCTTCATGATCTCCACTCCTGCCTGATTCTCTAGGAATTACAAGAATCATATTTTTTATAATTCCATCTATACGTAATTTGTCCACCAGAAAGACCACAAAATTAAGAGAGTTGAAATTTTTACAAGATCATAGTTGACAGATTGTGAATAAACCGTGTACGATGTGTTAATCGTAATTATTACGATTTAATCAAAAGGAGATGGAAATGATGAGAGTAATCATTACTCTGGCATGTACGGAGACAGGAGATCGCAACTATACCACTACCAAGAATAAACGAAATCATCCAGGGCGTATGGAAATGAAAAAATATTGTCCACGCCTAAAGAGAGTAACCTTACATCGCGAAACCCGTTAAGGGCGGATGTTTTTAATCTTGATTTTATAAACGATAGGAGTGGTATAGTTGAAAAAGCTCCCTGTTACCGTGCTCAGTGGATATTTGGGCTCTGGGAAAACAACATTGTTGAATCATATTCTGCACAACCGTGACGGTCTTAAAGTAGCTGTTATTGTAAATGACATGAGTGAAGTGAATGTGGATGCGAATCTGGTGAAGTCCGGAAATACGCTTTCCAGGACTGAAGAGAAATTGGTTGAGATGTCCAATGGTTGCATCTGTTGTACACTTCGTGATGATTTGATTGTCGAAGTACAAAAACTGGCTGCGGAAGGGCGATTTGATTACATCCTGATTGAATCCTCAGGCATTAGCGAACCTGTACCAGTAGCACAGACCTTTACCTATGCCAATCCCGAGTTGGATATTGATCTGACTTCGCTTGCTCAATTAGACACGATGGTGACTGTTGTGGATGCTGGGCGTTTCTGGCATGACTTCTCCTCAGGTGATAGTCTGATGGACCGCAACCAAACGGCTGGAGAAGGGGATTTCCGCGATATTGTGGATCTGCTTATTGATCAGATCGAAACTTGTGATGTCTTGCTGCTTAATAAGTGCGATCTGTTGAAAGAAGATGAACTCAATAAGCTTGAAGCTGTGCTGCGTAAGCTTCAGCCGTCTGCTAAGCTGATCCGTACAATTAACGGCGTAGTAGATCCAAAGGAAATTCTAAATACCGGATTGTTTGATTTTGAGAAAACAAGCTTATCCTCTGGTTGGATCGCCGAGCTGAATAAAGAGACCCATACCCCTGAGACGGAGGAATACGGGATTTCTTCTTTCGTCTATCGCCGGAGAACACCGTTCCACCCGCAAAGATTAAGTTTTTTCTTTAGCAACTGGCCGGAAGAGGTCGTTCGGGCAAAAGGGGTGGCATGGGTAGCGGCAAAAGGTGATCTTGCAGCTACTGTAAGTCAGGCAGGACCTTCCATTCAGTTCGGACCTGCTGGTTACTGGTTGGCTACAATGCCTAAGGATCAGCAGCTGGAGGTGCTGGAAAGCGAACCTGAGCTGCGGGCAAAATGGGACGAGCAGTGGGGCGATAGAATAAATGAAATCGTATTTATCGGTGTAAATATAGATCAGGCACAACTCGAAGCCAGATTGGACAGATGTCTGCTGACAGCGGAGGAGCTGAAGCAGGATTGGACAAAGTTCAACAATCCACTTCCGTGGCCTGTTGAAGAACTCCTTGCGGCTGCTGAGGAATAGATACTTAGTAAATTAACGGTGGAAATCCGGAATCCAGAAGGTGGGATTCCGGATTTTTGTTGTATTCGAAAAAGGACTAATAGTTATTATTACGATTAATTTTCAGTTTTGGGTTTACAAATCGTAATGATTACGATATTATCAAATTTGTTAAATCGTAAAACTTACGATTTAATCTGGGTTGGACATAATATCAGTCAGAAGGGAGGCGAGGCATGATGATCCTATCATCCATGCGGAATGTAGTGTTCGGGTATGGGGATGAACCTGTTCTTGATGATATCTCATTAGATATTCATATCGGTCAGTTTATTGGTATAACGGGACCCAATGGTGCTGCTAAAACCACCCTGCTGAAGCTAATGCTCGGCCTGCTTCGTCCATGGAGTGGAACGGTTCAGTTGAATAAAGAGTTATCAGATAACGGAAAGATGGTTATCGGCTACGTTCCACAGCAGGTAGCTTCTTTTAACGCAGGGTTCCCAAGTAAGGTGATCGAACTGGTTCGCTCGGGTTGTTATCCAAGGCTTGGATTATTTAGACGCTTTACACCTGAGCAGGACGAGATCGTTGAGCGAAGTTTAAAGCAGGTGGATATGTGGCATTTGCGAGACCGGAAGATAGGAGAACTGTCAGGCGGCCAGAAGCAGCGGATTTGCATCGCTCGAGCATTAGCACAACAGCCGCAGATATTGGTTCTCGATGAACCTACTACGGGGATGGATCTGGACAGTCGTATTGGGTTCTATAAGCTGATGCGCCATGATGTCAGTGAACACGGCCGGACCGTAATCATGGTGACGCATGGCCTGGAAGAGACCAGCTCCTATCTGGATACGTTGATCAGCCTGGAACGAAAGGAGAATGAGGGTTGGCAATGTTTAGTTACGAATTCATGCAACGTGCATTTTGGGCCGGTGGATTAATTGGCATTATCGGTCCGCTACTCGGGGTATATCTCATGCTTCGCCGTCAGGTCCTAATGGCGGATACCCTCTCTCATGTTTCGCTTGCAGGAGTAGCACTAGGCTCAATACTACAGCTTAATCCGGCACTAAGTGGCTTCATGGTAGCGATTCTCGGTGGTATTGTCATCGAACAGCTTCGACGTTCTTATCGTACATATAGCGAGCTTCCGGTAGCGATTATTATGACCTCTGGATTAGCATTGGCAGTTGTACTTATGAGCTTAAAGCAGAATTTAAGTAAAAGCTTCAGTTCCTATCTGTTTGGTTCCATCGTTGCGGTCAGCGACACTCAACTAAAGATTATCGCTGTGGTTGCTGTAATCGGTCTGATCTATTTTATTGTGTTACGCAGATCCTTATATAATCTGACCTTTGATGAAGAGACAGCTAGTATCAGTGGAGTTCATGTGGGCTGGTTATCATTTTCGTTTGCTGTACTAACTGGAATGACAGTCGCTGCTGCGATGCCAGTTGTTGGAGTGCTGTTAGTCTCAGCGCTTATTGTTTTGCCAGCTTCGATTGCTTTGCGTATAGCGTCTGGTTTTACGACAGCTATATTGATCTCAATCGGCGTAGGATTACTCGGCGTTTTTAGTGGCCTAAGTGCCTCGTATTACATCAATACACCGCCTGGTGGGACGATTGCTCTTATACTGCTATCGTTCTTATTAATCGCAATTTTGGTACAGAAGCTGATCCGACTAAGAAATCGTCGGCGAATTCATAAAACTATTTCCAGTAAAGGAGTTACACCTCTCAATGAAATTTAGAATCCATCATTTAGCCATTTTGTCCCTGTCCGCGTTACTTATTGCCGCCGGTTGCGGTAATAATGCTGTTAATTCTTCTACTACTACGAATGCTTCTGGAGCCGCAGAAGCTACAGCCCTTCCGGAGTCATCTAAATTAAATATTAAAGTCAGTTTCTATCCTATTTACGAGTTTACCAAAAATGTGGCAGGAGATCTGGCGGACGTGGAAGCACTCATACCGGCAGGAATCGAACCCCATGATTGGGAACCGACTGCAAAAGATATGGCAGAAATCTCAGATGCGGATATGCTGATCTATAATGGCGCAGGAATGGAAGGTTGGGTAGATCAGGTGCTGGAAAGTGTATCTGGCACTCCGTTAATTACTGTAGAAGCGAGCAAGGGTCTGGACATCATGGAAGGCACGGAAGAGGAAGAAGCTGACCACCACCATGAAGATGGAGAGCATGCTCATGAAGAAGAGGAGCATGCTCATGAAGAAGGAGAACATGCTCATGAAGAGCATTCGCATGATCACGGTGGATTAGATCCGCATGTGTGGCTCAATCCTACATTAGCCATTCAAGAAGTGCGTAACATTGAAGCAGCTTTAGCTGCTGCCGCACCTGAACATGCCGAGGATTTTAAGACAAATGCAGATGCTTATGTAGCTAAGCTGGAGCAACTGGATCAAGAATTTAAGGACGGTCTTAAGGATACTAAACGCAAGGATTTTATTACTCAGCATGCGGCTTTTGGATACCTTGCCAAGCAGTATGGATTAACTCAGGTCCCGATTGCCGGACTATCTCCGGAGCAGGAGCCTTCTGCCGCAAATATGAGTAAGATTGTGGAGTTTGCGAAAGAGCATAAAGTGAAGACGATTTTCTTCGAGACACTTGTATCCTCCAGTGTGGCAGACACAATAGCAAAAGAGATTGGTGCCAAAGCAGCCGTTCTAAACCCAATTGAAGGATTAACAGAGGAAGATCGCAGTCAAAACCTGGATTATTTGAGAATCATGCGTCAGAACCTGGAAGCCTTGAAGAGTGCATTGAACGAGTAGATTTAAAGGATGGAAGGAGAACGAACATGGCCAAGAAATCTAAAGTTGTGAAAGAATTGAAGAGACAAGCACTAGTCGCCAAATACGCTGTTAAAAGAAAAGAACTAAAGGAACAGGGGGACTATATGGCTTTGCAAAAGCTGCCACGTGATTCCTCCGCAACTCGTCAAAAAAATAGATGCCAAGTGTCTGGCAGACCTCGAGGCTATTTGCGGAAATTTAATGTTTCCCGAATTGTATTCCGCGAATTGGCGCATAAAGGTCAGATTCCGGGCATTACCAAGTCGAGTTGGTAAATGAGAACGGCTAATCCTCCGTAGTTTAGAGGATTGGCCGTTTTTTCTGTTCATCCATCATGGGCTTTAGAAAATTCGGCTATGCTTAGAATAGGAAAATGATTTATCATATAAGGAATATATTTCTATTTAAGATGGAGGGGATGCAAATGAGCTATACCGATACTTTTATTCGTGTAGCAGAGGACTGTCCTGAGGAAATAGGAGTTCCTCCGATGTCTTGCCGAACGCTCCCGCCTGCACATGTGATTCAATATGAACTGTTAATCAATGAGCCCTACAAATACAATCATGAAGAACTTCTGTACGAGGTTCATGTGCGCCATAAACAAATTCCACAGGAAGAACGTTTGGCCCGTAAGGAAGAAATATGGAACGAACTATTTTCCAAAAATCATCCTTGTCTAAGGGCTTCACTGTTGCCGAAGCGTTTTGGTTGGGGTGTTCATTATAACGGTGAGGGGAAAATAGCTCTCTATGGCAAAGAGTCTCCCGAATATGACTATTTCACCTCCCAAGGGGAGGGAGCTGTGAAATTACTGCCTGCGATGCGTAACAAACGTGCTTCAAAAGGAGCGGATTAAGCTGTATAAATTCATAGAAGAAATCACACTTAATACTTGGCCGGCGGAGCAAAGCGTTCTCCTGCAGGGCTGGATTCTACGTTCGGCAGCTGGTTATACAAAAAGGGCCAATTCGGTCAATCCATTATACGGGGCTGACAGCTCTCAGGTTGAACTCACAGAACAAATCAAGCTTGCGGAGCGTTATTATGAGCATGCTGGACTACAGTCCGTGTTCAAAATAACCCCCTACATCCAGCCGCCAAAGCTTGATGAGATTCTTGCAGAGCGTGGCTATACAATTGCCGAGCCTTCATCTGTAAGGCTTCTTGATCTGGGGGACTTAGCGAGCCCCGATCTGCGTTATACGGTTCAGATACAGGAGAGCTTGACTGAAGAGTGGCTGCACACCTTCAGTGAGCTTACCGGCTTGTCTGATAAGAACCGGGAAACCTTAACTAGAATGTTGTCTGCATCACATTTGCAGCAGGGTTATGTCCTGTTGTTTAATCATGGTGTTCCTGTCACCTGCGGTCTTGGTGTGATTCAGAACGGGTACTTGGGTCTGTATGATATTGTCACTTCCCCTGCTCATCGTAGAAAGGGAATGGCGGAACAGCTGCTGCTAGCGTTGCTTAATTGGGGTAGAGCAAAGGGAGCAACAACTTCCTTTCTGCAAGTTGTGCAAGCGAATACGGGGGCTTCAGCCTTGTATGACAAGCTGGGTTTTAAGGAGATCTATCAGTATTGGTATAGAGTGAAAAACTAGCTGAGGAGGGGATGCGGTGAGAAAATTAGGATTGAATCTCCTGATCATTATTGTGTACTGTTTTCCATTTGTATATTTCGCGATGGATAAAGATTTCAATAATGGTTCAATGGTTGGTTATTTAATGATGATCGTCATAACATCACTAATAGCTTTTTTGGGAAAATGGTCTAATAATATAATTGCTATAGTCATTGGGAATATCGCTTCTGCATTTGTCTCTTATTATTTTATTAGCAACTTGTCAGGGGAAGGCGGTTGGGACGGGACGTTTTTCAAACCACTTGGACCTACAGGATCGTTTATATTTTTTAGTATGCTAAACCTGATCCCTCAGTTCCTTGCGATGAAATTAGCGAATAAATTTAAAAAGAAGGTCTAATCTATGTCCGAATACTGGAGTCGAAGATTTGCTCAGGAAGGAATGATCTGGGGGAGTGAACCTAGTCCTACAGCTCAGGCAGCAAGGGATATATTCCGGCAACATAACGTGAAATCAGTTTTAGTCCCGGGTGCGGGATACGGAAGAAATACGAAGGTGTTCTCAGATGAGTTTAAGACCTTAGGCATTGAGTTGAGCGAGGACGCGTTAAAGATGGCGGCAGAATGGGATCCCAAGAGCCATTTTATCTCAGGTTCCGTATTAGATCCTATTTCTGAAGTACAGGTTGATGCTGTCTACTGCTATGACGTATTGCATTTATTTCTCGAAGAGGATCGCCGCAGGCTCGTAGCTAATTGTCTGGAACAGCTGCGGCCGGATGGCTTGCTCTATTTTACCAGTTTTTCCGATGAGGATGCGAACAACGGCTGTGGAACACTTTTGGAACCGGGAACCTACGAATACAAAGAGGGAAAATACGCCCATTTTTTTAGTGAAGAAGATTTAAGACAACATTTTGCAGGTACGAAAATAATTACGACCGGCTCATGTGTGGAGACTTTATGTGGGCCGCTTGGAAAAAAACATCAATACATACTGAGATATATCGTCGCACGTAAATCTGCACTAAGCAAGTAATTTAGGGAGGAACTCCCTATAATTTCGTTGAATATCCGTAGAATCGGCTATATCAAATGAATTATAGGGACTTTTTCCCTAGACCTCTGTGCGCTGATCAGGAGTACCTTTTTTACACAAATTTACCTTGACCCGGTAGCGCCATTTCTTTGAAATTTTTGCACAAATGAGCAAGCTGAGTAGACAGCTCCTCACCTTCCATGGGTACTCCATGTCCCGAAAGAACAAGATGTGGATTCAGCAAGGCAAGGGTACGGACCGATTTCTCAGCAGCTTCCCAGTCTGTCGTGAAATAAGAGGGTGGGCCATGCACCACCTGATGCTGCGTAGCCACTGCAAATACAGATTCCTGTTTGACCGTAAGGAACGTATCACCTGCGATCAGAACTCTATCCTCAGGCCTGAACAGGGAGATATGTCCGGGACTATGTCCAGGGGTATGGATCCATTCCCAGCCCTTCGCACCAGGGACAGTCCTGTCTTCCGGCAAGGGATGAACGGCTGAACCAAGGTCAATGCCATGATGTGAAAATAAAGGGGAAATCATGCTCATAAGCCCGCCGCCTACGGCCGGATCGGCTGGAGGGTAGTCTTCTTTACCTGTCAGAAAAGGTAGTTCTAGAGGATGAGCATATACAGGCACATTCCATTCCTCAACAAGCCTTTTTACACCCCCAATATGGTCAAAATGCCCATGCGTCAGGATAATTGCCACCGGAGGTTTATCATAATGCTCCGTAGCAAAATCAATAATATTGCCTGTATATGAGCTAAGACCAGTATCTACAAGAACCCAATCCGAAGAGGGCTGGCCAATTAATGCGACATTTACAAACATAGTGCGAAGTCCAATGACACCAGGGGCCACTTTCCAAGTATCGGTATAGCCCTTTGACAGAATTCCGTTAAGTTTCATCTTGCGCCTCCTGACCCGTTCTTTAGTACTAGACAATATATTTACACACAGTAGTATGACCTCTTTTTAAGAAAAAAAGGTATGGCAAATAACCCTTCTCATGATTTCTTGAAGAAGGGCTGTGTTAGACGTGTTTTGTGAGAGGATTGTATTAGAGCGTTCCGCAGTCTGCAAATAGAATATGGCGTGGAATCCGAAAGAAAGCTTCGGCTTTTTCCTGCAGAGCAGGGGTCGGCAGATGGCTGTTGTGGAGCCATTTTCGAAATGTTCCAGGATGGACGCCTATCCAGATACTTACATCCGTTACTGAGAAATCGTAAACCATACAAAGTCCGGTCAGGATAACATTGCTGCGCGGTGAACTGGTAATACTTCTTTTCATAAAACGTGAAGGTGTAGGCTGACATACAATGGGGCTTTGACGAATCAACGCTTCATTGAACAGAATGTGGGGTGGGTACCCCAATAGGCGGCAGGTCTTGTCAATGTTATTGTTGGAAGGGATACGACCTTCGTATACCCAAGCGCTTACACTGCGTGAGGATATACCAAGCTCTTCTGCGAGTCGTGACAGCTTGATATCCTTAGCCATCAATACAGCAAGCAGCACACGGTTTCTAATCTGGCTGCGCTTTGGACGGCGAAATCTTTTGACTCGAACGCCTTGTCCAAGGTATTTGCGATTGATCAGAGACCACGCCTGGATATTATGAGTTTCTTGTTGGTTATTAGGCATAATTCCTCCGATTTTTTAAAAATATACTACAACACTTTCTGGTATATCGGCAATGGTTAATGCTGCTATTTCTGACAACACCGTTTAAGTTTCTTTCAGAACAGCTACGCTTATGATATATTTTTAATATCTAATTACAATATTACATTAGGGAGCGATATAGAATGATCAAACATATTGTGTTTTTCAAATTAAAAGATCGGTCCGAAGAAAGCGTAGCGGCAACGGTAGCGGTACTGCGTAATATGGAAGGTAAGATCCCGCAGCTTCTCTCCATCGAGGTGGGTGCTGACATCATTCATTCCGATCGTTCCTTTGATATTGCTCTAGTCACAGAAGTGGCTTCTCTAGAGGATTTACAGGCGTATCAGGTTCATCCGGCGCATAAAGAAGTTATTGCTCACATTAATGAAGTCAAAGAACTCTCGATTGCTGTAGATTACGAAATTTAAGCAGCTGCTTGAATATAGTATCATCATTTTATACCGGAAGCGGTGACAGGAATGCGTGAGCTTGAGTATCCAATGGAAGCGTTAACTTATTTAGTCGTTTTTCTCGGAGCATGTTTCGTAATGTTCTTCTGGCTGAAACGCCGTGGCAAACGCGGTAAGTAGAGATTAGGACGATTCTCTAACAATTATCGACATGGGGGTATTGCTGTGTATTATGTCAACCGCAATCAAATCGAAACCATTCTTGCTCAAATCCCTGATATTACCGCTGGTCTTCGGACTGTATCAGCTTCCTGGGATGGTACAACATTAACTGGACTAATACAGGAACGCTGCCTCCATCTGGCAATAGAGGTTGTAACAGACGTTGGTAGCTGTCTCATTGACGGGTTTATTATGCGTGATGCTGGAAGTTATGAGGATATAATTTCTATTATTCATGAAGAGAAAGTGCTAGGTCAAAGTGAAATTTATGAGAGATTGATAGAATTAGTTGCTCTGCGTAAGCCACTCGTTCAGGATTATTATGCCTGGGAGAGAGGTGATCTGCATCCACTTACCCCCATTCTTTCGGAAGTACTTGAGCAGTTTGCCGTTGAGGTACGGAAATATTTGGACCAGGAGCTTGGAGCCAGTGTACCGCTATAATAGCATAGGGTAGAATCACATAGAATAGGCGATAGCCGTGAAAGAGAGGGGTTCCTTTATGATGAAGATGGGGCAGGAAAACGGATCGACAAGACAAATGATTATGACGCTCCTGAAGACGAAAGGAACACTGACCATCGGCGCGCTGGCAGAAGAATTGGGAATTACAGAGATGGGTGTCCGTCGTCATGTGCTTCAGCTGGAGCAAGAAGGGCTTGCAAAGACAAAAGTGGTCCGGCAAGCGATGGGGCGGCCTTTACATATGTACTCATTAACGGAGAGAGCCGAAGAATATTTTCCAAAAAGTTATCACAACTTGGCTTTGGAGCTTCTGCGTGAATTGGATTACGGCAGTGGACTGGATGCTGTTAATACATTATTTGAAGGACGCCGCCGCCGAATGCTCGCTCAGTATGCTCCGATGATGGAACGGCGGAATTTGGAAGAACGCGTCGCCGAATTATCTTCCATCCAAAATGCCGGTGGATATATGGCAGAATGGAACCGCGAAGAGGATGGCTCATATGTCATAAAGGAGTACAATTGCCCGATTCGCCAAGTGGCTACCCAGTATCGTAAGGCTTGCCAATGTGAGCATAGTCTTTTCGAAGAACTGCTGGATGCTAAGGTAACACGTAATGAATGTATGGCAGAGGGCGGCCATTGCTGCCGCTACGCTATCGTACCCAAAAATGTTACAGACAAAACTTCTGAAAAGTTATAATAATTAGTCACAAGACAATCCCCTGCTGCTTATGATATAGCAGATATAGGCATTAGCCCGGTAGAGCGGGGAGCAATGAATTTAAAGGAGAGATGAAACGATGAAAAAGGACACCAAAGGCTTATTATGGGGCGCTTTAGTCGGCAGTGTGGTTGGATCGGTGACAGCATTGCTGTTCGCACCTAAACCAGGTAAAGAGCTGCGCAAGGATATTGCGGAAGGAACTGCCGCTGGTATTGAGAAGGTTCAAGAAATTGCCGTTCAAGCCGGAGACAAGAGCATTGAGATTTATGACAAAGCAAAAGATTCGATTGGGCATGTAGTGCATGAAGTTCGGGAATGGAGCAAATCATGTGCGAATGCTGTTGATGAAGAAGAAAAAATCACAGTAACTGTAAGCGGTATTGCTACAGAAGATGCTGTAGAAGCAGTTGACGCTGTAGAAGCTGTTGAAGAGGCTGCTGCCACTTTGGAAATGGAAACTGAGTTGGTTGAGGCCACTATAAGTGAAGATGTAAGCAAAGAAGTTAGCCTGGAAGAAGTCGTTCAAGATGACAAGGTTGATAAAGAAATTCTATAATGGGACCGTGGTTTAAATCCTCTGTTTCAGTGGTAAAAGAGTACTCATTCTCTTATAATAGAGCCGCTTTTTCGCATTGGGCGGAGGGTGGCTTTTTTAATTAGTTTGCACCCGCTTGTTAAATGATGGAAGAAGACTAGTCTTGAACTAAGAGGGCAAAAGGAGTAATATCTGCAATTGGGGCTGAAAGCCAGGTACATTTTGTTTTCACCTTACATAAGCTACACAAAACAAGTAGAAGGAAGCGGTGTGTTCGTGCAGCAAGCTATAGCAATATTAGACTCAGGTGTGGGAGGGTTAACAGTTGTCAAAGAAGTGATGAGGCAACTCCCGCGGGAGAAGATCATTTATTTCGGAGATACTGCCCGAGCTCCGTACGGACCCCGTTCGACCGAGGAAGTACAACTGTTTACTGAACAAATTGTAGATTATTTGATCCAGTTTAATCCTAAAATGATCGTTATCGCTTGTAATACCGCAACAGCTGCGGCACTCGATTATATCTCAGCCAAGGTCTCCATCCCTGTAATTGGGGTGATTCATCCCGGAGCCCGCGCAGCAATTAGCGCAACCAAAAGCGGACATGTCGGCGTGATCGGTACGGTAGGAACCATCAACAGCGGAGCTTATACTAACGCATTAAAGCAGTTGTCCCCTTTTGTTGAGGTTGTAAGTCAAGCCTGTCCAGCGCTTGTCCCACTTGTCGAGCAAGGCAAGTTCCGCTCAGAGAAAAGTTACGATATCGTAGAAGAGGCACTCGAAGGCATTAAAGACACTAACATCGATACTTTAATTTTAGGATGCACTCATTATCCATTTCTTGTAGAACCCATTGGTGAGACTATGGGATCAGGAGTCAAGCTGATCAGTTCTGCAGATGAGACCGCTCGTGAGATCAGCACAATTTTATATGACAAAGGCAAGCTGTCCATCGGCGATGAAAGTCCAATTCATCAGTTCTTCTGCAGCGGTGATGCTGAGATGTTTCAAAGCATCGCGCGAGACTGGCTTGGAGAACAAATTAGACGTACTCCAGTAGTGTGGCAAGTATCCACGTTATAAGCAGGAGCAATGTTGAATTGAATAGGGACAAACTCCATGGGAGTGTAAAAAGAAAAACAGACTGGGAAAGCACATTTCCCAGTCTGTTTTTTTGAAATATAAGCATTTATACGCTGCGGATCTGTAATATCCTTATTTTCATGAGAAATGGTTGCCATCTATAAAGGGCGATGACGTTGTTTTTTCTTGTGATTCATTTCTCCTTCATGCCGGGTAGTGGCGCTTGCATACAATAGAGTTAAGTGCTGTATGCCGCTGTTTTTGTATTGCTGTATCAGCAATTTAAGGCCGAGAGGATGAGACCTAATGCGACAATATATTGCAAACAGGGGAGATACCGTAAGCCGAATTGCCGCTCTACATGGATTAACACCTGAGCATGTTATTCAAGGTAATCCATGGGTTGGGAGGCAGTCTTATTTATACCCAGGCCAGGTTTTATTTCTGCCATCTTCGCCGCGTAAAAGGTATGCTGTGCAGGAAGGGGACACTCCAGAACGGATAACCTCATTATTTAATGTGAATTTAGAGGATTTGGAGAAGCTTAATCCTGGTGTGACCTCAGGGCGCTGCTGTACACCTGGAAAAATACTTGTCATTCCACCCCCGATTCCAGACCGCGTGGTGTTTCTGCGCGGGGAGTACGGTCCGGCTGATGTTGAGAGTGACATTGACAGCTTGCTTGTCCAATACCCGTTTATACAAGCAGCCACAATAGGCACGAGCGTACTCGGCAAGCCACTCCATGTACTCAAGATCGGGAACGGCACTCGTCATCTGCATGTTAACGCCGCTTTGCATGCCAATGAATGGCTGACTTCGCCATGCTTGATGTCCTTCATAGAGGAGTATGCGGCAGCTTATGCTGAAGGCTTGGAATGGAATGGACATAACCCTGAGGTTTGGTTCCAAAACTGGACATTATGGGTCGTGCCTATGGCTAATCCAGATGGTGTGGAGCTGGTTCAGGAAGGGGTTTTGCCTGACCATCCATTTTATGATGACCTCATGAGATGGAATGGTGGACGAAGCAGCTTCCGGCATTGGAAAGCTAACATCCGCGGTGTGGATCTTGGGGATCAATTTCCCGCTCATTGGGAAGAGGAGCGGGAACGTCGGGGAGTAAGGCAGCCCTCACATCGGGATTACAGCGGCCCTGAGCCGCTGAGTGAGCCTGAAGCAGCTGCTCTGGCAGCCCTGGCTGAGGAAGCGCCTGGCGAAGCTGCAGTGTCTCTGCATAGCCAAGGAGGAGAGATTTATTGGAACTACCGCGGGTATGAGCCTCCCGAGAGCCGTGAATTAGCCGCGCAGCTGGCAGTTGCGAGCAGTTACCGGGCAGTGGAGCTGACGGGAAGTGATGCCGGATATAAGGATTGGTTTATTCAGACCTTCCGCAAACCTGGATTTACTGTGGAGCTTGGGATTGGCAAAAATCCACTGCCACTAGCAGATTTTGAAGATATGGCCCTGGAAACAGGACTTATATTAGCAACGCTCCTTTCCAATGTGAAATAATTATGAAACATTTACAGTAAACTTGCGTAAAATAAACCATAGGGTATGGCCGCTGTCGTCATTACACGTTATCCGCGGCTGTATCCTTTTTACTTGGGAGGAGGGTCACCATGAAACTGAAAAAAATACTGTCACTAAAACAATGGTCCCATATCTTCAGTAGCTCCTGGCAATACATCCGCTCCCCTAAAGTAGCAATGGGGGACAAGCTGTTATTTACAATTCCAGTATTGCTCTATTGGGTCTTGCCGGACTTCATGCCATTTATTCCGATCGATGATATTGGAGTGACCATGCTGCTAATGGGCTGGTTCGTGTCACGAATGGGCCGGAAATATCCTACCCTTCAGCAGGGTGAAGGATAGCACCGCACATTTTCGACAAGAACTTCAGAGCTAATTAGCCAATATAGTTGCTTTTAGATGTCATTTACCTTTAAAATAAGTAATTGAGTATTTAATTTTCGGACTAGGAGATGGAATATAGATGAAGGTCAAAATTACCCGTAATGCGGCTAAAGTGATAAAGAAACAAATGGAGCTGGAAGGAAACAGTGAGTTGAAGCTGCGCGTAGCAATTACACATGCACACGGTGATCATGCTCACTACGGACTGGACTTGGACACGCCTAAAGAGAACGATGTTGTAGTATCGACAGATAAGGAAATCGATGTTATTCTTGATCCGAGCCAACCACTCCTTGATGGCGTGGTCGTTGATTATTTGTATCTTCCACAAGAAGGTTTTGTCATTACGAATCCCTCTAAAGGTAATCACGGCGATCACTAAACACTCGCCTGTAAATTTCGAACACAAAGAAGGGTTGCTCCATGGCTAACGAAATACAAGTGTGCGATGAATGTAATTTCATGAAGTTGAAAAGTATTATCCCAAAGCTGCAAAAAATGGCACCTGATGCCGAGATCAAGGTCGGCTGCAAGTCGTACTGCGGTCCATGTGGCAAACGGGCTTTTGTTTATGTGAATGGTCGTTATGTGAGTGCTCCAACGGAGGATGAAGTGTTGAAGAAAGCGGAAGCTTTTATCAAACAGCCCTCCGTTCAGAAATAATACTGAGTTCTTATCAACTAAGATAATAGGGTCGATCCCTCTTCATTCTCAGAATAAGTAAAAGTAAACAGAGCAGCGATTCTCCTGTTATTTGGAGGATCGCTGCTCTGTGTTTTCTGGCCATTGACGGCTTACTTCAATCGTGCCCATCATCCCATCATTTCTCCGTCTCATCATCTCATCTTCCCACCATCTCACCGTCTCATCGAGCCCACCATCCCATCATCCACCATCCTATCATTCCACCATCCCATCATCTCCTCATCCCACAGGTGTTACGGACTCAGATGACGTTATTTGCCTGTTTTTAGCCTTTAAAGCAAGATTTCGGACCCCAGTGACGCTATTCCTTAAAAAGAGGCTCATATCGGCGTTTTCTAGGCTAATAGCTGCTCTGGAGTCCGTTAGCATTCCAAATCTCGGATAATGCTGCGTTTAGGGTCAGCTGTGTCCGTTAGTGAGATACTTCGCGGATCCAAGTCGGAAAACCAAACGTGCTTTCAACAACGATCAAGTGGTAAATGTCCAACATAGAGAGGATATCGCAGCAGCCCTTTTCGATAGTTTTTTGGACAGTCTCTTCGTTTACCCGGATGTAAGCTTAAGGTGCAGATTGTGTGTTCTTGAGCCTCTTGATTCCATCATATTTCATGATATCGTCGGAGATCTGTAGCCGGAGCTTGCTGGTCTCATACCCGATGCTGCACTTCCCTACGTCAATGGCTTCGCGGCTTTCGAGACTATAACAGGTTCCGCTGGCAAATTGCCCATTTTCGCTGGGGAGATAAGACAGCTTTGCATCGGCATAGGCGCCGGATCGCAGCGTTACAAGACGCTCATGCCCGCTAAACAGATTATTGCCCATGAGATAATAAGGATCACGTGAGATCCCCAGCAAATGGAGCAAGGAAGGTGTAAGATCCAACTGACCAGCTGGAGCTGAATCTAGGACAGAGGCGTTAGAGCCTGGCAGATGAATGAGCAAGGGAACCTGATGCATTATTTTCTGCATATCGAGTGCGCTAAGGCTTTTGCCGAGAAATTGTTCGTAATAAGAGGTCTCCTGGATCGAATTATCATGATCTCCATAGAAAGCAACAATGGTATTATCCCACAGCCCACGCTGCTTCATCTCTTTGACCATTTCCCCTAAAGCTTCATCCGTATAGTGAACAGCCTGCAAATAATCTCCGAAGATCGTGCCCTTGAACTCTCCAGTATCAAGCCCTTGTTTATCTGCAGGGAGAGAATAAGGATGATGGCTGGATAGTGTAGTCAAAAATGAATAAAAAGGCTGCTGTATCGTTTCTGAAGTGTCCATAATATCGAGGGATTGCCGCAAAAAGGATTTGTCACCCAGAGACCAGCCTAGAGGTTCGTCTATTGTATAGTCTTTTTTGTTATAAAAATGGTCATAACCCATCGCGTTATACATAATCTGCCGATTCCAGAAGCTACCTTCGTACGCATGAAAAGCATTGGTACTGTAGCCCTTTGATTTCAAAATAGCAGGCAGCGTGTGAAACTGATGATCCGGGTAACGGACAAATACCGAGCCGGAGACCAGCGGGTACAGGGAAGCGTTGGACGTGAAATCCGCATCGGAAGTTCGGCCTTGTGAGGTCTGATGGTAGTAATTGCTGAAATAGGTGTTTTCTTTGATTAGAGCGTTCAGATTAGGCGTGATCTCCTGGCCGGATATTGAGCGTCCAACTACAAAGTTCATAAAAGCTTCAGCTTGAATAACAACGAGGTTGCTTCCGCTGTATTTTCCAAAGCTGTCATTATTGGCATTTTGCTCAGTGTTTTGTTTATTGAACCAGAGCTGCATTGAGGTGGCTTCTTCTTGCGAAAGCTCGGGCTGCGGACCTAGATGATCTTTAGCATATAAGTAAATATCATAACCGTGAAAACCGATTAGTCCGGTTACGTTATACATCGCCAGACTCCACCAGTTGCCAGTGAATAGATCTTTAGCCCAGGTAGTAGCGTAGGTGTGGATAGGGCCAAAGGTCAGCGCGCAACCTAGCGCCAGAGCAACGATGCCATTTACGCTTCTTTTTAGCATCCTGCTCAGGCGTGAAGAGCGGCGGGAATAACCGTTTTGAGAATAAGAGTGAGATTGCCCATAACGGCGAGGGGCGGCATTAGACAAGTATGTATGGGTTTTCCGGTGGTAGAACCCTATTCCGATTCCATAGGCAATAAGCAGAAGCCAGTCAGCGAACAAATAAAGATCGGAAGGACGCAGTAGGGCGAAGATACTTCCACCAAGCGCATCCATCTGTCCAGCCTGAAACAATACGGGTACCGTGATAAAATCCTGAAAATAACGATAGTAGACGATATCCGAATAAATAAGCAGTGTCAGAAGCAAGTTTATACTTAACAACGCTATCGTCTGTCCCCGGCGGGGAAGCCACAGGGTCCAAAAAGACAATAACATGACTGAACCTACAGCAATCCATTTGTCCTGCCGGTTCATATCTATATTGGGAGCATGCAGCCCACTATGCAGAAATAATAACTTGGCCAGCATGATGCCAAGAAAAAGGAGATAACCGATATATCGGGAGCGAATCACAGCTATTGTACTTGTTACGGTTGTGCTGCTCCGACTTGATGGAAAGCCAGACATTATAAAACCTCCTAACACAGAAAATAAATAAAACCAGAATAAACAACGTTGTTGTCTTTTTTAGATGATAAACGTTTCTTGTAGAAATATATGAGCGTAAAGTTATAGGCGCTAAACTAAAACAGTCTTATACTCGGAGAAAAACGGACATCCTCCTCATACGAGGTAGATGTCCGTTCTGCATTCAAAACAATGGTGATCCTAATTATTTCGGATTTCTAGGTGGAAGTGGACCCAAGTATTGATAATATTGACACTCGATACGTCCGTTATACAGTTTGCGGCGTTTGTCTGCCTTACGACCGTAAAATTGTTCGAATTCCTTGTAAGGGCTGATCGCAAAAAATGACCATGTTGGCAGATATATCATCATTTCACCAAACTGGCGGGTCAGCTTCTCCACTTCTTTGTCATTACTGATCCGTTCCCCATATGGAGGGTTAGTAATGATACAACCATATTCTCCTTCAGGTCTTGCTTTGGCGGCAGCCATCACTTTGAAGGTAATTTCTCCGGACAGTCCAGCACTCTTGGCGGCAGCTTCAGCAATTTCAATTGCTTCTGGATCGATGTCCGTACCTGTTAATTGCAAAGGATAATCATCGCGCACCGCATCGAAAGCTTCTTCGCGAGCCTCTTCCCAAAGATGTTTGGGGATGACTGGCCAATGTTCAGATGGAAATGAGCGGCGTAGTCCTGGAGCAATATTCCAAGCGATCATGGCAGCTTCAATTAACAGTGTTCCCGAACCACAACATGGATCGAAAAGCGGCCGATGGCCATTCCAGCGGCTAAGCTGGATTAGTGCAGCAGCCATTGTTTCCTTCAGCGGAGCCTCTGTTGCATGTCTGCGGTAACCCCGTTTGTGAAGCGCGGGTCCTGTGGTATCTAATGTGATCAAAGCGATGTCATTTAATAAAATCACTTCGATCACATATCGAGGACCGTTCTCCGGGAACCAGTCTGTATGATACGAAAGCTTCAGCTTCTCGACGATAGCTTTTTTGACAATCCCTTGGCAAGCGGGTACACTCGTTAGTTGTGATTTATGGGACCGTCCTTCAACCGGGAATTCTCCATTCTCTGGAATCCAGTCTTCCCAAGGCAACGCTTTAACCCCTTCGAATAACTCGTCAAAGGTTTTAGCAGGGAATTGGCCCATTTTAACCAATACGCGGTCAGATGTACGCAGCCACAAGTTACAGCGACAGATATCGATGTAATCACCGCTGAATAATACTCGTCCGTTCTCGACCTTGGTCTCATAACCCAGTTCGTTTAATTCGCGTGCTACCACAGCTTCTAAACCCATAGGGGCAGTAGCGATTAATTGTAATTTGCTCAAATACTCTCAACTCCGTTTAACTTGTAGATAAATACAAAAAGCCAGTACAATAAGAAGAGACGGCATTGTCGTCCTTTAAAGCATCCATACAAGTATAGGGGAATGTGGGACACTTCACAATGCCCGGCATTCCATAAATCATAAAATGTTCCCCGTCATCCCTTACTATGAGCAAACGGGGGATCCTCAAAGGAGAATCTTTATGCTTACGCAAGAAGAATACAGTGAACAACTTTATACAGAGGACGAAATTCTGCTTCAAGTAAAAGAAGCAATCGTCCAAGCAGGCATGCCGCCGGTGTCTGTCGAGCCAGGGTACGGAAGACTGCTCACCATGCTAGTTAGACTGTCTCGCTCTAAGCGTATTTTGGAAATTGGCGCACTTGGCGGTTACAGCGGAATTTGTTTGTCCCGCGGTTTCTCTGAAAGTGGCACACTGACTTCGCTAGAGCTGAGAGCCGACTATGCCGAGCTTGCCCGCCGTAATTTAGAGCTGGCAGGCTTCGGCGATACTACGGAGTATAGAATAGGACCCGCAATGGACAGCTTGAAGGCACTGGAAGCAGAGGGCGCTAGGTTCGATTTCTTTTTCATTGACGCAGATAAGTTGAACTACACTAACTACTTGGAATATGCCATCAAGCTGGCCAATCCAGGAGCGATCATTGCGGGTGATAATATTTTTCTCCGTGGACGGACCTTAAATACAGATAGAAATGGTCCTGCCATCCTGGCTGTGCGCCACTTTAATGAGATGATCGCCACGGATGAACGCCTTATCAGTACATGTCTGCCTGCCTATGATGGACTGGCACTAGCGATGGTCAAATAGCTGATTAGCGAAATAACCGCGGTGTTGTTACTTTGTACAGCTTCAATCGAACCCAAATCGTATTAACCAGCAGCAAGCAGCCGGATATAATGAAGAGCCCCTCAATTCCGATGTAACCTGATAGAAAGCCGCCCAAGATAGCTCCCAGCATATTGCCTAGCGCCAATGTACTGCTGTTGAAGCCGAATGCGCGGCTTTCTTTTCCGTCAGGGGTATAGGAGCGGATAAGCGCATTAACGCTGGGCAACAGTCCGCCCATGAAGACTCCCATTAGGAAACGGACTATAATCAGCTGCCAGACACTAGTTACGAATGCCTGCGGAATTAGGAAGAGTGAAGCGCCAATTAACGCATAGGTCAGAATACGATGTGCGCCGACTTTGTCACTTAGCTTCCCAAGCAAGGGAGAAGCCAGCATATTGGAGATCCCTGTAACGGCACTGACCATCCCGGCCAAGAAGGCTATATTCTCAGCGGGTCCATTTAATTTTTCTACATAAAGTGGCAACAAGGCCATAGGACTAATCATTGCAAATTGCAGCAGAAAGGTTACACCGAATAGAGCTGGAAGCTGAGGGATTTTGATTAATTCCTTCAAGCCTGCGAGTACAGAAACCTGTGGCTCTTGTGCGGCTTCGGCGCGGTCGAATTTTTCTTTAACAAGAAATAATGCCAGCAGAGAGGCGATAAAGAGCAAGGCTCCAACGACATAAAAAATCGGCCGAAATCCGATTAAATCGGCAAGTAAGCCACCAATCAGTGGCCCTAGAATTGTTCCTGCTACAGATCCTGATTGCATCAATCCCATGGAGAAGCCCATACGTTCTTTGGGGGTAGTACCTGACACCAGTGCGATGGAGGCGGGATTGAAGCCAGAGATTGTACCGTTTAAGAGACGGAGCAGGAGCAGCTGTAAAGGGGATTGTGCGAAGCCCATTAATACCATGACAATAGCCATCCCAAAGCTGGAACGCAGCAACATGATTTTGCGTCCATATTTGTCTGCAAGCTTGCCCCATAATGGCTGGAATATGAAAGAGGTTAAGAAGTTTGCGGCAAAAATAAGTCCCGCCCAGATTCCAATTTCATGTTCACCCTGGACACCAAGATCCTTCGCAAGGTACAAGGTCAGGAAGGGTGTAATCATTGTCATTCCAGCATTCACCAAAAATTGCCCGAACCAAAGCACTAAGAGGTTGACCTTCCAGGTCTCCCATTTCTTCATAGTGCTTTCACATCCTTTCAAAGAATTTCAGAGAATATATGATTCACGGAAAAAATGCCATTTTATCAGTATATCATTTTTTGCAGCTTCATGTGTGCAACACATGTCATAGTAATGTCATAGGATTGTCATTCCAAACTCTTCGTATTAGTTGTTACAAGCTTTTAAAAAGGGCATAATAGTAGATATGCCGATTAAAAAAATCTAATAAAATATAATGGAGATCTTATCATGACCTACAATGACACTTTTATCCGCGCCTGCAGAAAGCAGGACACGGAGCACGTTCCCGTATGGTACATGCGGCAGGCCGGCCGTTATGATCCCGAGTACCGTAAAATTAAGGAAAAGTATTCGTTGCTTGAAATCTGCAAGCAGCCTGAGCTGGCGGCAGAAGTAACCATGATGCCCGTTCGCAAGCTGGGTGTGGATGCGGCCATTTTGTATTCCGACATTATGAATCCAGTTGCTTCAATCGGAGTGAAATTCGATATCGTTAAGGATATCGGTCCAGTGATTGAGAATCCGATCCGTAGTGCAGCTGATGTGGAGAGACTAAAACCCATTGATGTGGAGGGTGATCTGAGCCACATTTTGGAAACGATTGCTATTCTGGATAAGGAACTGGACGTTCCTTTGATCACTTTTGCAGGCGCGCCGTTTACAATTGCCAGCTATTTGATCGAAGGTAGACCTTCCAAAGGATATATCCGTACGAAAGAGCTAATGTACAGTGAACCCCGTGTCTGGGAAATGCTGATGGACAAGCTGGGCGATATGATTATCACTTACCTCCGAAGTCATGTGCGGAGTGGAGGCAAAGCCTTCCAATTGTTCGACAGTTGGGTTGGTGCGCTTGCTCCACGCGATTTTGAAACGTACGTGCTGCCGACGGTTTCTCGTATTTTTTCCGAATTATCTGATCTTGATGTACCTAAAATATACTTTCCTGGCGTAAGCTCTGGAGAATTGCTGCCAAGCCTTACGAAGCTTCAAGCAGACGTAATCGGGCTGGATTGGCGAGTTAGCTTGACTGAAGGCCGACGCAGAATAGGCAATAAATTTGCGATTCAAGGAAATCTTGATCCATATTTGCTTACAGCTCCGATGGACCTCTTGAAAGAACGCGCGAAAGCACTGATCGATGAAGGTGTGCTTGAGCCAGGTTATATCTTCAATCTGGGCCATGGATTATTCCCGGAGGCCTCATTAGACAAACTTAGAGAATTGACGGAGTATATTCACGCTTATTCTCAGGAAGTATTACAAGAAACGGCTAAGCAACGTTCGTAAAAATATAAGAATTTATATGTTCCACGCTATTAAATTGTAAAGGGGACGGAATCCGTGACAGTAAAAATAGGTGTTCTCGTCATGTCGTATGGCACTCCTAAGAGCCTAGAAGATGTTAAAGCTTATTACACGCATATTAGACGGGGGAATCCGCCAACAGCGGAGCAGCTTAAAGAGTTAACCGACCGTTATGAAGCAATCGTCGGGGGGGTATTCCCACTGCGGGAGAATACAGACCGGCAAGTAGAAGCTTTACAAGCAGCATTAAATGCGGATAAAGCGGGAGCAGATGTTGAATTTGTCTGCTATCAAGGCTTGAAGCATGCCAGTCCCTTTATTGAGGACGGCGTGGAGGCTATGGCGAAGGATGGCATTACTCAAGCAGTGGGTATTGTTTTGGCGCCACACTATTCCAGTATGAGTGTAGGGAGCTACATCAAGCGTGCGCAGGAAAAGGCTGATGCATGCAAGATTGACATGGGTTTTGTGGAGAGTTACCATATGCATCCTGAATTGATCGATGTGTTAAGCCAAAGAGTGTCGGCGAAGCTGGATCAATATATTGAAGCAGGTGCGACCCGTGATGAGATTCGCGTATTATTCAGCGCTCATAGTCTTCCAGAACGTATTCTGGCTATGGGTGATCCATATCGGGATCAGCTGCTGGAAACTTCGCAGGCAATTGCAGCTCAAGCAGGCATAACCAACTGGCAGTTTACTTGGCAAAGTGCTGGCCGCACAGCTGAACCGTGGCTTGGTCCAGATATTCTGGACACGCTGCAACAGCTTAGTAAAGAACAGGTGGAATACGTATTGGTGGCCCCTATCGGATTCGTATCCGATCATTTAGAGGTACTGTACGATCTCGATATTGAGGCAACAGCCGTAGCTGCAGAGCTTGATATGCGTCTTATGCGGATTGACTCACTGAATAGTGATCCCGCATATATGTCTGTATTGAGCGATGTAATTCGTAAACGACTGGAGCAGATGAAGGCCGCTCAATCATGATTGGCCCCACAAGAAAAATTGTTATCATAGGCGGAGGGCTGAGCGGACTCAGCGCCGCCTTTTATATTCGTAAATTTTATAAAGAAGCGGGTATTAAGCCTGATATTGTCTTGCTTGAGAAAGAGAAAAACCTCGGTGGAAAGATTGAAACCTTACATCGCGATGGTTTTGTGATTGAAAAGGGACCGGATTCATTTCTGGCGGAAAGGGCGGAGATGTGCGAGCTGGCTAAGGAATTGGAATTGGATCACGAGCTGGTATCCACTAACCCTCTTGCTAAGAAGCGATATATCTTGCAGCGGGACAAGCTTAATCCTTTGCCAAACGGTCTTGTACTCGGTATCCCTACCGAACTGAAACCTTTTTTATCAAGTGGGTTAGTTTCGTTTGGGGGCAAAATACGTGCGATGATGGATTTTATTCTTCCTCCGCGGCGTAATGATGAAGACGAATCGCTTGGTGAGCTTATTGAGCGCCGTCTAGGGTCTGAAGTGCTGGAGAACTTAACCGAGCCACTCCTCTCTGGCATGTACGCCGGAGATATACAAAAAATTAGCCTGCATGCTACTTTTCCGCAATTTGGACAATTAGAACAACAGTACGGCAGCCTTATTCGTGGAATGCGCACAGGGCGAAAGAATAAAAAGGCACAGGAAGGTACTACACAGAGTACCTTCTTGACGTTCCGCAAAGGGCTGCAAAGTCTCGTGCATAGTCTGATTTATGAGCTGCATGATGTAGAACAACGGACGGAATCTAACGTAGTTTCTATTCAGGCTGTTGGGAGTCCTTCTATTTATGAGGTAGAGCTGGAGAATGGCGAACGGTTGCTTGCGGATGATGTATATATCACTACGCCTAACTTTTCGGCTGCTGACTTACTTCGTCCCCATATGGAGGTTACGGCGCTGGAAGCGGTGGATTATGTTTCAGTAGCGAATCTAGTCATGGCTTTTAACAAAAAGGATATTGTTAACGAATATGATGGATCAGGTTTTTTTGTGCCTCGTAAAGAAGGGCGAAATATTACTGCCTGCACATGGACATCTACGAAATGGCCGCATACGGCTCCTGATGATAAGGTGCTTTTGCGCTGTTATGTGGGTCGTTCTGGTGATGAACAGAATGTTCAGCTGCCTGATGAGGCTTTGACGGAGCTTGTGCTTAAAGATTTGCGAGAGATCATGGGCATTACTGCGAATCCAATATTTACGGAAATCACCCGCTTAGAGCATTCCATGCCTCAGTATCCTATAGGACATCTTGATAATATTACCGAATTCCGCAAAGAATTAGCGGCTTCGCTTCCTGGTGTGTATGTCATTGGCGCCGGATTTAATGGCATAGCAATGCCGGATTGCATCAAGCAGTCCAAGCTTATTGCGGAAAGCGTTGCTAAACAGCTAATGAATGAAATGTGAGTACGATGACTAAATAAAACAGTGAAGCGAAGCATGAGGCGCTTCACTGTTTTTCTTTAGTTAGTAAAATTTTCTATTTCTATCGACTCTCTTATTTGTAGGGTGCTGTGATAGATATGCTATAATAAAAACAATTTGAGAGTAGAGGAGATCACAGAAACCATGTATCCGCCGCGATCGCGTTCTAGACAAAAGAACAAACATAAGAGCAAACGCAAGCGCAGAACGG
Organism: Paenibacillus sp. FSL H3-0310; assembly: GCF_038002785.1. NCBI lineage: Bacteria > Bacillati > Bacillota > Bacilli > Caryophanales > Paenibacillaceae > Paenibacillus > Paenibacillus sp. FSL H3-0310. The sequence goes on along the minus strand of NZ_JBBODC010000001.1, from coordinate 3,904,228 downwards.
CCTGGGCTTGGATCAATGCAGGTCTTCTTTTGATGATTACCGTGTTATTGACTTATAGCTTTACGAATGACCCTGACAAGAAAAGCGCCTCACCGCCTCCGGTAGCAGAAGCGACAGCTACGCCTATACCAGAGAGTAGTGATCAGCCTCAGACAGCACCTCCGGTGGTTGCAGTTGCAACGCCTGAAGCTACAGAGACGCCAAGCCCTTCTCCTACGGCAACTCCAGAGCCAACGCCTACACCGCAGGAGGAGCCCGAAGAGATTATTGAAACACAAGCTCCTGAAGCGACAGCGACCCCTGCGAAGGATGAGGACAGCTCGGAAGCAGCAAATAATGATGCAGTGTCTGGTCTGCCGTCAGATGATAACGCGTCTGGTAAGACGGTAACTTTGAATTTTGGTGGAGATGTTATATTTTCCGGGAAAGCTGGAGAACTGCTGGAGAAGAAAGGTTATGATTATTCGTATGCCGCATTGGAGGGTCTGTTCAAGAAAGATGATCTTACGATCTTGAATCTGGAAACTCCAGTGACCACAGGTGGCGTAAGTGCCACTAATAAGCAATTTGTATTCAAAGGATCACCACTCGCTCTGGATGCGCTTAAGTCAGCGGGTGTGGACGCAGTAAATATGGCGAATAATCACACGCTTGATCAAGGAGAGCAAGGCTTGCGGGATACCCTTAACCACCTTGCTGAAAGAGGAATTCCTTATGTGGGTGCGGGGCTTAACAGTAAAGAAGCATATTCGGCGCAATATTTTGAACGTAAGGGCATTAAGATCGCTTTGCTGGGATTCACCCGGGTGATTCCTGCGTCGGATTGGATGGCAGGGAAAAATAAGCCGGGACTTGCCTCCGTATACGATAGTGCAGAAGGACTGAAGGCTATTGCTGCAGCCAAAAAGAAAGCCGATTTGGTGGTCGTAGTGGTCCATTGGGGTAAAGAACGGGTAGAACAATATGATAAAACGCAACAGTCGCTGGGCCATAGCTTTATCGATGCAGGAGCCGATCTTGTCATTGGCGGCCATCCACACGTGCTGCAAGGCGTGGAGCCATACAAGGGCAAATGGATTGCCTACAGCACCGGGAATTTTATTTTTACGAGATCTACAGTGCCTGCCACTTGGGAAACTGCGGTTTTTCAGGCGGAATGTAGTGTAAAAGGTCAATGCTCCTTAAAGCTGAAGCCTATGAAAGCCGAGCTAGCACAGCCTGTGCCGATGAACGAAGTGGATGGAAAGCTTTTGTTAAAAAGAGTAGAAGCTCTATCCTCAGGACGGGTAAAGATCGGTAGCGACGGTAAAGTCACTCAAGTTACCAAATAGGGTTCCTGGGAGGTCCTTATGATGAACAATTTGTGTGTAGCCCATCGAGGGTTTTCCGGTAAAGCTCCAGAGAATACATTGGCAGCCATTCGGATGGCGATTGCCATGCCCTATGTGCACTGGATGGAAATTGATGTCCAGCTCTCCAAAGACGGCGTTCCTGTTGTCATTCATGATTATACGTTGGACCGGACGACCAATGGTCATGGCAAGGTGAAGAACATGGACTGGGAATATATCCGGCGTCTGGATGCGGGGAGCTGGAAAGGGCGTTCTTTTCAGGGCGAGCGGGTGCCTTCTTTGGAAGAGGTGCTGTCACTAGCCTCCGGAAGATTGCATCTGAATATTGAACTGAAAACAGTGGGAGATATGTATCCTGGCATTGAGAAGACGGTGACGGATCTTATTTCTGCAAAAGGTATGCGGGACGACGTGATCTTGACCTCTTTTGATACTGGAGCATTAAAAAAAGTCAAGGAAATTGATCCCCGTTTTCGCACCGGATTGATCTTTGATTCCAGATTTGGCAATCCTGCACGCAGGCTGCATGAACTGGATTGCTCTTTACTTTCGATTAGCTTCTCGCGTCTGAATCCTAGACTGGCTAAGCTTTTGTCCGAGCGTGGGGTGGAAATTATGGCTTGGACTGTGAACAAAGCGAAAGAGATGCGTCGCTTAGCCGACATGCATTCTGATATAATGATCTGTACAAACCGCCCGGATATATGGGGCGACACCTTTCTGAAGGTATAAATAATCCAAATCGATGGGAAAGAGAGCTGACTGTTTATGTGCGCTGCTGTTAATAATCTATATTGTGTTGGACGCAACTACAAGCTACACGCGGAGGAATTGGGTAACAATGTGCCCGTGGAGCCGCTCATCTTCATGAAGCCCTCACATGCGGCTGTTTCCCTCGATAAAACAGTAATTAAGCTGCCAAAGGATGCGGGTCAGATTCATTATGAAGGTGAACTTGTACTGCGTATTGCACGTGATTATACACCAGGCATGAGCGTGGAGGATCTGGTAGATGTTATGGCACTGGGACTGGATTTCACGCTGCGTGATGTGCATAATGATCTGCAGAAGAAAGGTTTGCCGTGGACGCCAGCTAAAGGCTTTAAAAATGCCGCACCACTCACCCCTTACATAGCGTTTCCAGATAAGGAAGAGCTGGAGGGAACTGATTTTACAGTGGTGAAAAATGGGGTGGAAGTACAACGCGGCAATGTTAAAAACATGATTTTTTCACTTCAAAAAATTGTTGATTTTATCGCGGAGCGCTACGGGTTAGGGAAAGACGATGTGATATTTACAGGTACTCCGGCAGGCGTGGGTCCTACTGTAGCTGGCGACGCTTTCGAGCTGTACTGGGGCGACAAGCTGATGGGGACTTGCCTGATCGGTTAATAGATCTGTTGGAGATGAATCTATGCAGTGGGTTATTGGCGCTTTAGGCGCTTTGATTGTTGCGGGAGCGGCATATTGGAAGCAGTCTTTAAGTCTCTCTGGCATGATTGCCGCGGTAGTGATGGGCACTATTTATTTTGGTGCCGGAAATGCTTTTTGGTTTGGGATATTGCTGATCTTCTTCATCACTTCAAGCCTGCTGTCCAAACTTCATCATGATAATAAAGCAGAATTAGAGCTGACGTATGCTAAGACGGGCCGCCGCGATGCCGGGCAGGTCTTTGCTAACGGTGGACTTGGCATGGTTCTGGTTCTTCTGAATGCGATCTTCCCGCATGAGCTGTGGGGGTTCCTATTTATTGGTGTAATGGCTACAGTAACCTCGGATACATGGGCTACGGAGATCGGAACACTGAGCAAGAAACCGCCTCGTTCTGTCCTTACGGGTAAAGTTCTTCCTGCCGGAGCTTCGGGTGGTGTATCCAGCTTGGGTACGCTGGCGGCGGCAGCAGGAGGCGCACTCATCGGTGCGTCAGCTTGGCTGCTGCGTATGATATCCGGCATGCCGGATCACTCTTTCGTGCTGCTTACCCTAGCAGGACTTGCCGGAGGATTAGTCGGCGCCTTTGCCGACTCTATCCTTGGTGCAACCGTGCAGCAGATGAACCGCTGTACTGTATGCGGCCGCGAAGTGGAAGGCTCACAGCATTGTGGGGCTCCAGCTGTACACGCAAGAGGCTGGAAGTGGATGAGCAATGACGCAGTCAATGCCATCAGCTCTATCCTAGGAGGTGCGGCAGCCTTACTGCTGAGCATGATCATTTAGCATTTGAATTTAAGCTTTGAACGGCACAGTTTAGGGAGGGACCGATGAGTAGCACATCCAATCAAAAACATACTGCTATTCTGGATGCCGCATACGAGCTCTTCGGTTCAGGTGGATTTTACGAAACGAAGATGTCGGAAGTGGCGGAGCAAGCCGGGATAGCAAAGGGCACCGTTTATTTATACTTCAAGAGCAAGGAAGAATTATTCATGGCAGTGACTCGCCGCGATTGTGAGGGATTTCTCCTGCAATTACAGGAAAGGCTGAAGGCTAGTGATACTTTGGCCGGTAAACTGTCGATCATTGCTAAACATCACCTGAATTATTATTATGAACGCAAGCGGCATACGAAGCTCTTTTTCCGTGCCCCTAACAATAATCCTGAATTAGTGGCGTATATGACTCAATTTATGGAGCAGTACATGCAAGATGTGGTCAAGGTATTATTAGAAGGTGGAGCATCCGAGCCTGAGCTTATGGCACAGTCCTACATAGGGATGCTGGATCGTTTGAAGATGGATATTTTATTTGATCCGTCTTTTACGGAGGAGGACGCGTATAAACGCGCTGATTTCGCTGCTGGTCTTTTTATTAGAGGGGCCATGATCACCTGAATTTTGGATAGGATGATAGACCGGATAAATAGCATTGGTTAGATGCGGGCCGGTTTTATGAAAATATAAGGCAAGCGAGGAAATAGCATGAATATTATGACCGTGGAACATCTTTCCAAGAGTTATGGCGAGAAAGTACTCTTTAGCGACGCTTCATTTGGTATGGACGATCGGGATAAAATTGGCTTGATCGGTGTGAATGGAACGGGTAAATCAACCTTTTTACGGATTATTGCCGGTCTGGATACTCCGGATGGTGGACAAATTGCCATCGGGAATAATGTAAGAGTACAATATTTGGCGCAGAATCCTCCTTATGATCCTATGAATACAGTTTTGCAGCAAGTGTTCGCCGGGGATGATCCAGACCTTGCTACCATGCGTGAGTATATGGAGACTATGTCCCAGCTTGAACAGCAGCCTGGTAATGCTGAACTGGAAGGAAAACTAGTAAAGATTGGGCAGGCGATCGACGCTGCGGGAACATGGCATTTGGAGAGTGAAGCCAAAAGCGTGCTTACCAAGCTAGGCATCTTAAAGTTTGATGCGTTAATGGACACACTTTCTGGTGGACAACGTAAACGTGTGGCTCTGGCAGCTGCACTGATTACCCCCTCTGAACTGCTGATTCTTGATGAGCCTACCAACCATATTGATACGGATTCCGTGGCTTGGTTGGAGCAATATTTGCAGAAACGGCGCGGCGCTCTTTTGATGGTGACGCATGATCGTTACTTCCTGGAGCGTGTGGCTAGTGTCATGCTAGAGCTGGATGGTGGCCAGCTTTATCGTTATGAAGCTAACTATTCACGGTTTCTAGAGCTTAAAGCCGATCGAGAAGAACGAGAAGCCTCTGCCGAACAGAAGCGTAAGAATCTGTTGCGTACAGAGCTGGCTTGGATTCGTCGCGGTGCCAAAGCCCGTTCAACAAAACAGAAGGCAAGAATCGACCGCTTCGAGAAGCTGAAAGAGAGTACGGGAAGCAGCTCGAACGGTTCATTGGATATCTCTGTGGCTTCTACACGTTTAGGTCGCAAGATCATTGAAATTAATGACCTGTCGAAAGCGTTGGATGGTCGTCAGCTAATCAAAGATCTCAGCTATATCGCTGTACCCCAGGATAGAGTGGGCATCGTCGGCCCGAACGGCAGCGGCAAATCAACACTCTTAAATATGATTGCAGGTCAGCTGCAACCCGATAAAGGTGAAGTTCAGCTTGGCGCTACGGTTAAGCTTGGTTACTTTACACAAGAGCATCAGGATATGGATGACAGTATGCGTGCCATTGAATACGTGAAGGAAGAAGCAGAAGTGATACGGACAGCAGACGGCAGTGTGATTACGGCTGGTCAAATGCTGGAACGCTTCTTGTTCCCTCCTGCGATGCAATGGACACCGATCTCCAAGCTGTCCGGGGGCGAAAAAAGACGCTTGTATCTGCTTCGTGTATTGATGGGAGCGCCTAACGTATTGCTTTTGGATGAACCTACGAACGATTTGGATATCGGCACATTGGCTGTTTTGGAAGATTATCTGGATGAATTTCCGGGTGTCGTCTTTACCGTATCCCATGACCGTTATTTCTTGGACCGTACGATAGATAAGCTGATTGCTTTTGAAAATGGCGATATCCGGATTCACGTTGGCGATTATACGGAATATGAAGAATGGCTGGCCAAAAATGTACCGTCACGCATTGGAGAACCGAACAAAGAAGGAAGCTCAAAGCAAAAAGAGGCCGCGGACACTGCCAGCAACCCTGCAGCTTCAACGGCTCCCAAAACAAAACTCAAATTCAGCTTCAAGGAACAGCGTGAATATGAGGGCATTGATGAGCAAATTGAGCTTGCAGAGCAACGTTTGACGGATATTAGTGTACAGATGGAGGCGGCTTTTGCTGACTCTGGAAGGCTGCAGGAGCTAGTAGAGGAGCAACGCCTAGCCGAAGCAGAGCTGGAGCGTCTTATGGAACGCTGGACCTATCTGAACGAGCTTGCGGAGAAAATCGCTGGTAAGGCTTAAACCCGTTGGATGGCTTTGAATGAAAATAGGGGAGGGCTCTGTGTGGAAGATAAACTTAAAGCTGCCGTAGCCCTACGCAACGCTGGTAAAGCGGAAGAAGCCAAAATGATGCTGTTTGAGCTATATGAGCAGAATGCTGGGGACGCTGAACTTCTATATCAATTGGCCTGGACGCATGATGTGCTGGGTTTGGAGCGGGCGGCAGTACCCTTTTATGAGAAAAGCTTGGCGTTAGGATTACCTTCTGAGCAGAGAGTTGGCGCTCTATTGGGACTGGGCAGCACCTACCGGACACTCGGAGAATACGAGAAGTCAAAAGGTCTTCTGATGCTGGCTGTTCAGGAGTACCCGGAGAATAAGGAATTTCCGGCGTTCCTAGCCATGACCTTGCACAATCTTGGAGAGCATAGTCAAGCGATGGAGCTGCTGCTTAAGCTGTTGGCAGAAACCTCTGCGGATGAAGGGATAAGAAGTTACAGTAAGGCCATTTCTTATTATTCAGATAAACTGGAGCAAGTCTGGGATTGATGCTTGTTTTTAGATCACATTAATACTTACGAAGTACTATCCGGACACCACTGACCTTAAACGCAGCATTATTGCACATTTGGAATGTTAACGGACACCACAGTCGCTATTGACACTAAAAGCACCCGATACGTTCCTTTTTTGCGTGAATAACGTCGCTTGGGTCCGAAACAATGCTCCAAAGGCTAATAATTTGCGAATAACGCCATCTGGGTCCGTAAGCACCAGCCGTAAGTGATGACCACCGGAAAGTCCGGCAGTGTCTGTTGAAGAACAAGCGAACCACCAATAAAAAAAAAGAGTAGGGTCCTCCACTAATTGGAGAATTCTACTCTTTTATTTTTCTACTTATTTATTTCGTTCCGTCCACAGCAATCATTTGTACTACAGACCGAGAATCGCCGGGTACAATGATTTCCTTCGCATTCATCTGGGAAGAGCCATCTCCGTCCAAGAAGATGCCCTCCAGACCCTTAGCAGGAACTGTCTGGAGGATCGCTGAGCGGAACTCTGCCGCTGTTGAGAGCGTTGGGGTAACAATCAGCCAGAGCTTTCCTGTGTTGTCATACACCATGCCTGAGCGCAGGCGTTTCTCATCAGCGTAAGGAAGATGCTCTTCAGCTACTGCCGCTTCCCATAAGTCTTCGTGTCCCAGATTCATACTAATGCCACCTTGCGCAAAATAATGCTGGCGATCAGTAATCTTCAATTCTTCTCCAGAAGAGACAACCTGTACGGAGAAGCTACGGCTGGCACTATCCCAGACAAGGGTTCCACGTGCGTATTTAGCATTGAACCAGCCAGACCCATAACCCTTCTGGGCTCCGTTGACTGGAGTATCATTCATGATAGCCATGGATAAAAGCGCATCTTGATAGAAAAAACCACCGTTAATCCCATATGCATTAACTTGCCGTAAAGGGACACCCGCGGCCCTGAGCTTAATATCCTCAGGTGAAAGTGACATCATATAGAGCTGCACGTTATCTGTACTCACTGTTTCCAAAAAGCTATAGGCGTGAGGAAGACCTTTAAAGGGATCTTCCTTATGATTTCTAAATACCAGAAACAACGATAGCGCTAACCCCACTATCAATAACACCAGAAGTGAGACGATAAGTCCCTGTCTGCGCCTCCAGAGCTGGTTCAGCTTGCCAGAGCTACCCTCAGTTTGTCCCCACATAAGCAGCGAGAAGCTTAGCAGTGTTCACTACAGCTTGCTTATGCGTACGTTCCATGGAGTGGGAGGCATGTACACCTGGGCCAATCAATGCTGCACGGATATTGTTTCCGCCTCTGAGCGCTGCGGAAGCATCGGAGCCGTACATAGGATAAATATCAACGGCATAAGGAATTGCGAGTGCTTCTGCCAGTTCAATCAAACGACCTGTCATAACATAATCGTAAGGGCCGGAAGAGTCTTTTGCACAGATGGATACATCGGTTTCTTTACAGCTGAGATCATCACCCATGGCGCCCATATCGACGGCAATCATTTCATTGATTTCACCAGGAATCCAAGCTGTACCATGTCCCACTTCCTCGTAGTTAGAGATGAGGAAAGAAAGGTTGTGGAGAGGTTTCCAGCCTTCACGTTTAATACTTTCCAGCAATCCGAGAAGGGCAGCCACGCTTGCTTTGTCATCTAAATGACGGGATTTAATGTAGCCGCTAGGCGTAATCACTGCACGTGCATCGAAAGAAATGAAATCTCCGACGGAAATGCCAAGCTTAAGTACGTCTTCTTTAGAAGATACCAGCTCATCAATACGTACTTCCATGTTCTCCTCTGATCGTTTGAAGTCACGAGCGTCTGGATATACGTGAACAGATGGATGGCTGGTTAAGATGGTTCCTGTATAAGTTTTGCCGCTACGGGTATGGATCGTGCAGTATTCATTCTCAATGCTGTGCATGGCGAAGCCACCCACAGAGGTCAGACGCAGTGTGCCATTAGCTTTAATCGAGCGGACCATGGCACCAAGTGTATCCACGTGAGCGCTGATGCCAATAGTACGAGAGGGATCTAAGCCAGGGACGTTAAGAATTACGCCGCCTTTTTCATTCCAGCTTAAAGGTACGTTCAGCGCAGCTGCTTCTTCAGCAACTAGTGTCATTACCTGTGCGGTGAAACCGCTTGGGCTGGGGGTGTCGAGTAATTTTTTTAGGATGGAAAGTATGTAGTCTTCATTAGGTTGAATGGTAATCATTAGTTAAGCCCTCCTGTTAAGCCATCATTGTCTGTGTTAAAAGAATCCAGTGAAGTGTCGGCATCACGAAGCTTGGTAAGCTCAGCAGTTAAGCTTTTAATTTGCTTTTGTAGTTTGTATTGACGAAAAATGCCGTAAGAGCCCACGATGATTCCGCCAATTAACGCGCAGCCAAGAATAACGAGTATAAGTGGTATATTAACCACATCAAAACCGAAATTGACTTGAACGGGATCAACGTTGATGACTGCGAATATGGCGGTTAGCAGCGCGAAGATTAGACCCGCAATTAGTGACCATTGAATTCTCATTGAATTCTTCCTCCTCAGGGGGATATAACAATATAAAATCCCCTGCCCAGATAGGGCAAGGGATTAATGTAATACTAAGCTCTCTGCCTTATTTGGTCAACTGTTCCATTTGCTCGATAACACTTTCGAACACACTCATCGCTTCGCGAATCGGCTCAGGAGACGACATATCAACGCCTGCTTTTGACAAAATATTGATGGAGTAATCACTGCCACCGCTCTTCAGGAAGCCGAGGTAACGATCTACCGCCGGTTTACCTTCTTCAAGGATTTGTTTGGCAAAGCTAGTCGCTGCCGAGAAGCCTGTTGCATATTTGTAAACATAGAAGCTGTTATAGAAATGCGGAATTCGTGCCCATTCCATCTCGATATCCTGATCCACAACCATTTCTTTGCCGTAGTATTTGACATTCAGGTCGTAGTAGATACTCGAAAGATCTTGTGGGGTAAGCGAATCGCCCTCTTCAACACGCTGATGAATGATCTTTTCAAATTCTGCGAACATTGTTTGCCGGAAAATCGTCGTCCGGAACTGATCGGCATAGTAAGTGAGCAGATACATTTTTTCCTTAGGATCTGTAGACTTTTTGAGTAGATAATCCATAAGCAAAGCTTCATTGGTAGTTGAAGCAACCTCTGCAAGGAAAATGGTATACTGTGCATTCCGATAGTTCAGAGCGTTGTCTGAAAAATAAGAGTGTAGAGCATGACCCATCTCATGTGCCAGAGTAAACATACTGTTTAGATTATCGTTATGGTTCAGCAGGACGTATGGGTGTGTGCCATAAGGGCCCCAGCTGTATGCTCCAGAGCGTTTATTCTCGTTCTCATAGACATCAATCCAGCCATTGTCGTAGCCTTTTTGCAGCACATTCAGATAATCTTCACCCAGCGGTTTGAGGCCTTCTTTGGTAATTTTCTTCGCTTCTTCGTACGTGATATCCAGCTTATATTCATCTACTAGTGGTGCAAATAGGTCATACATATGTAACTCATCCACACCAAGCAGCTTTTGACGCAACTTTATGTAACGGTGCATTAAAGGAAGACTTTCATGAATCGTATCGATCAGGTTGGTGTATACCTCTTTTGGAATGTTATCACCGTAAAGAGACATTTCCATTACAGATGGATACTTGCGGACGTGTGAGAAAAAGACGTTTTTGTTCACATTGGCGCTAAGCGTTGCTGCGATGGTGTTTTTTTGCTTACGATAGGTTTCATAGACTGCTTTAAAAGCATTTCGGCGAACCTCGCGATCGGAGCTTTCCAAGAACTTGATATAGTTGCCGTGAGTCAGCTCGACCTCTTTGCCATCTTCATCTTTAATCTTAGGGAATTTCAGATCTGCGTTGTTCAGCATACTAAAAATGTTCTGAGGCGCTTGTGCTAGGTTTCCAACTTGGGCAAGCAGAGCTTCCTCAGCCTTGGACAATACATGCGCTTTCTCACGTTTCATCTCTTTTAAAGTGAAGGTGTAAGCGGACAGTTCAGGATCAGCAATAAATTGATCCAGCTTCTCAATAGGCAGTGCCAAGATTTCTGGGGTTACAAAAGAAAAGGCTTCGCCTGCTTCGATCCCAAGCTTCTTCGCTTTGGAGGACAAAGCTTGATATTCAGGATTAGCAGTGTCTTCATCCTGACGCATATGAGCATAGACAAAGAGTCGCTCAGTGGAGACGGACAGCTTGTCATCCAGCTCAAAACATTGTTTCACAGCTTCTGCGGAATCAAGTTTACCTTGGAAATCAGCAGCTTTTTTGATCAGTGATTTAGCTTCAGCATATTCTGCATCCCAATCCTTCTGAGAGGCAAATATATCTTCAAGCTTCCAACGATTCTCAGCAGGTACTTCACTTCTCTTCAATAATTGTTCCATAGAAACCCTCCTAGAATGATGAGATGTAGTAGGCATAATCTCCCTCGGCAATACTGTGGATGATATTTCACCCGGTAGCAAGCTGAGCACAAGTAGAAGAGGGATGGACTTGAGTGTAATAGGCATGACGTCCTCCTCTTTGAAAAGTAGAGTCAGCTTATTATGTCCTGCTAAGTCCTGATTATTAATATTTAGTCTTCTTTATATGGTAGTTATGCCAACAAGCTATAAATAACAAAGATGAAAGCAAACAGAATCATTACGACCGCAGCCATGGCCATGCCCCGCTTTAGTTTCGGCGGGACACGATCCTTGGTCATAATTAATACTGCGCCTAGACAGAGGACTAGGACAACATAAATCGTGAGATTTTCGTTATTCATTTCCTGTTATACCTGTTTGAAAGCTGCAATGATGTTTTTGTACTCTTCTTCATTGTCTTTATAAGATTCTTTGTTGAAGCGGTTATTCACCCATTGCATCATCGCTGGACGACTCAGGAAGGTATGTGTTTCTTCTCCCCATTGATCGGAAATTTCGCGGAGTACAATGTAGCGGCCTTGAACTTCTACCGTCATCATATTCCATTTGTCTGTTTTGTATATTTCATGTTTTTTGATCATTATCATTACCACCCTGGCGATTTTTGGCTTTTGGCTCAATGATAACGCACTGGAGAAGGGAAAAGCAAATTAAATCATATATTAAGGGTTGGGTTTGATTGATTTGAACAGAAGATTGCAGTATACTATAGTTATACGCCATATATGGCGGTTATTTTTAGGAGGTTGTTCAATTGAAAGGTACAGTAAAATGGTTTAACGCAGAAAAAGGTTATGGTTTTCTTCAAGTAGAAGGCGGCGAAGATGTATTCGTACACTTCTCAGCAATTCAAGGTGAAGGATTCAAGACTTTGGACGAAGGTCAAGAAGTAGAATTCGACATCACTGATGGTAGTCGCGGACCGCAAGCTGAAAACGTAGTAAAATTATAAGAAACAGCAGGACAGTTAAGCTGTCTGCTACAAATATATAATTTACTTGGCAAGCCCTTGCAAGAGTGGTTACCAACTTACAGAACACAGTTCTTTCGGGAACTGTGTTTTTTTACGCCCACTATAGAAGTTATCCAAAATGAAAAAGGTCGTTTCACTCCAGTGAAGGGGAGTGAAACGACCTTTTTGTATTATGGAATAACACCAACCCTAATTATAGGGAGGCTTTTTTGTTCTTTTTTCTGAAATAATTGATCGGCTCCAGGTTGGATTTCAATAAATGCTGTCCCAGAAACCCTGCAAAAGCAAGCAAGCTGAAACCCGTAGCCACTATATAAAAAATATAACGCCCCGCCTCTTGATAAATAATGCCGCCAAAGGTACCGCTAAGCAGCCCAGAGGCACTTGACCAAACGACGGTGAAAATGGCAAGACCTGTTGCCCGAAGGCGATCCGGGATAATCCGGGTGATATAACGGACAGATGTTACATAAAAAACACCAAATGATATACTGTGCATGGCTTGAATGGCAATCATTGAGCCTGGATGATCCGCCAGGGACATCAAAAGAAAACGCAGAGCATACATCAGACTCCCCAAGGCCAGCAAGGGCAATTCTTTGAATTTGTCGCCGTATCTGCTGAGGATAAATAATACAGGGATCTCACTAAGAGCTGACGCGAGCAATGCCCAGCCAATGATTTCCTCACCTGCGCCTAGTTGTTTTAGACTGATCGTCAGAAAGGCTTCGTTCATTCTATGGCCTAACGCGAGTACAAACACACAGCCGAAGAACCACAGCACCTCTTTTTGCAACAATATATCTTTAAGTCCATTTTTGCTATTATCAGCTTCAGCTGTGTCCTTATCTTGATTCGTTGTTTCTATAACAGCAGGTCTCTTAACATCCTTAAGACCTAGGGTAATTAAAAGTGCAGCGATAATGATGATGATACATAGGGTCAAGCTCCAAGTAGAGCCCAATGCTCTTAATGCATAGCCAACGGTTAGAGCAAAGAAAGAGTAGCCTAAGGAGCCAAAAACGCGAATGGTAATGAAGTTCCGTCCGTGCCTTTCGGCAACTTTGATAGCCATTGTATCGGCAAGCGGAAAAACTGGGTAATAGAAGAAGTAGAAGAAGGACAAAATAAGCATGACAGATGAAAATTCGGCCGCTCTGGCTAATAGAAGACCAGTTACTAATTGACCCGCAAGTAGTATGAACATGATCTTTCGAACGGTGCCTAACTTATCGCTTATCATACTCCAGAATAGATTGGATAGGATGGAGATAAGGGGGCCGAGGGAATACAAGTAGCCTATCTGAGAACTGCTAAACCCTAAATGTGTGTAGAATAAAGGAAAGTAGGATACTACAAGGACGCTGGTACCATATATGGTAAAGAGAAAGGAACGCAGCCAGTTTTGATCGCTGTAAAGGCTGCCGGTCCGTTTTGAAACCATGGATTGCACTCCTCCGAAATTGAAATATGCCTAGTATAGCATAAAGCAATGGGGAGATGTTTTTAAAAACTGCTGTATTTCTGAATCTTTCATGATTTTACGAAAGTGATTTTGTTGTTTGTACAAATACGCCTGATCATATTATAATAAGTGGTGATTTGGATAAGGAGACAACAATGTGGAGGCACTGTCATTGAGTGAATTAGAGCAAGGCCGTTACCTTAGCCCGCGTGGTCCACTGGGACTTATGAACAGGGTCTATAAGTACGTGCTGCCGGAAGTGAGAGAATGTCTCCATTTCTGGCGCCAAGATGCGAACGGGATTCCCGATCCCGAGCTCCGGAAGCAAGCACTTGCCAGCATTGAAACTAAAGAGTTTCATTGCATAGGCGGTGGTATTTATGCCGCCGGCAATTTATCGATGAAACATATACTGATTCCGCTAATTGTTGCTTATCAAACTATCAGTGATTATCTGGACAACTTATGTGATCGCAGTACTTCGCTTGATCCTGCAGATTTCAGGCTGCTGCATCAATCTATGCTGGATGCTATTGATCCAAATGCTGAGCCAGGTAATTATTATGCGCTTCGAAGTGAACAGAATGACGGCGGATATTTGTACAGGCTGGTTCGTAAATGCCAAGAAATGATTTCTTTGTTGCCAGGTTATTCCGCTGCTGCAGCGGAGATTCGAGAACTGGCTGTGCTCTATACAGATTTACAAGTGTATAAGCACATCCGCCCGGAACTCAGGGAAACAGCCCTGAAGGAGTGGTGGGAGGAACAGGGCAGTCGAGCGCCGCATCTGCAATGGAATGAGTTTTCGGCTGCAACGGGATCAACGCTAGGTGTATTTATGTTATTTCTATCTGCATGTGATCCGAAGCTGAACCAAGCTTCTGCGGCTTCGATTCGAGCCGCGTATTTTCCGCATGTATGTGGTCTGCACATTATGCTGGATTATCTGATTGATCAGGAAGAGGACCGAGCAGGCGGTGATCTTAATTTCTGCAATTATTATGATGACACGGATACCATGCTGAGTCGGATCGCTGCAATGGTTGAGTGGGCCCGTAAGGATGTTCGTAATCTTCCAGAGTCTTCGATGCATCGTATGGTGATTGAGGGATTGCTGGCACTTTATTTATCTGATCCGAAAGTTAGCGAACAGCGGGAAGTTCGCTCTGTATCTAAAAGCCTGATGAAAGGCAGTCCGCTTACAAGACTGTTCTTCTTCGCTAACAGCCGTTGGATACGCAAACGCTTTTTGTAACCATGTCGCGAAGTTATTTTTATAAGAAGTATCAGACTTCGCACAATTTTAAGGAGGAACAACAGAATGTCTAAAATTCAAAAAATCGCAGTATTGACTAGTGGTGGAGATTCACAGGGAATGAACGCCGCTGTTCGTGCGGTTGTAAGAAGCGCACTTTATTTCGGTATTGAGGTATTTGGGGTGCAACGTGGTTATCAAGGTCTGCTGAATCGCGATATCTTCCCAATGGATCTTCGCAGTGTAGGAGATATTATTCAACGTGGCGGTACTGTTCTGCAGTCTGCAAGATGTCTGGAGTTCACGAAACCGGAAGGACAACAAAAAGGCGCGGATATCCTTAATGAACTGGGTATCGATGGTCTAGTAGTTATCGGTGGAGATGGTTCTTATAAAGGAGCTAACAAATTAAGTAAACTCGGTATCAAGACTATGGCTTTGCCAGGTACGATTGATAACGATATCTCCTTCACAGACTACACTATCGGTTTTGATACAGCGGTTGGCGTTGTTGTAGACGCTATTAACAAGTTGCGTGACACTATGTCCTCTCATGAACGTTCTTCCATTGTAGAGGTTATGGGACGCCACTGTGGCGATATCGCGCTGCATGCTGGACTGGCTTCCGGAGCAGAAACAATTCTTGTGCCGGAAATGCCGTATGATTTGAATGAAGTTGCTGACCGGATGCGCGATAACTTTATCAGAGGTAAACGTCACAGTATCGTAATTGTTGCCGAAGGCGTTGGCAAAGGTGAAGATGTGGCTCAAGCTCTGAAAGACCGTCATGCTTCTCTGGACGCACGTGTTACTGTACTCGGACATATCCAACGTGGTGGAACACCAACTCCTGGAGACCGGAATTTGGCTAGCCGTCTTGGCGATTTTGCCGTACGTAAGCTAATCGAAGGTGAATCCGACAAGGCTTGTGGTATCATCAAAGGTGAATTAACCCTTACGGATATTGATCTCGTTGTGAATACGAAAAAAGGCTTTGACCTGGAGCTGTACGAGCTGGCTTCCCGTCTTTCCCAATAATTAGCGACCCTATATATAAAAAGGAACAGCTGCGAGATGCGCACTGTTCCTTTTTTGTGTAATATGGATCGTTAACTCTGTGGTTGTTCCTGTATGTATTGTGCGGCATAACGCCGTTGAACTTTGATAAGCCGAGACAATAGCAGGGTCGCACCGATGGCAAGACCGGTGATAAGACCAATCCAGTAGCCGAATGCTCCTAGATCTGTATAAGTTGCAAGTATATAACCTGTAGGTAAGCCAATTACCCAATAGGCAATAAAACAAATGATAAAGGCTGGGTTAACATCCTTATATCCGCGAAGCGCCCCTTGAGTAGGTGTAGCAATTGCATCTGAGATTTGAAAAAAGATTGCATAGATCAGGAAATGCTGAATCAACGAGATGACATCGGGTTCATCTGAATATAGACCAGCTACATGATTTCCGGCAAACAAGAGTAATAAAGCTGTGGCCAGCGAAAGGATTGCCGCCAGCCCGATACCCATTATGGCATATTGGCGTGCATCCTTTTGTCTGCCAGACCCGGTCTCGAAGCCGACGAGGATGGTAAGGCTGATGCAAATACTGAGCGGAATCATATAGAGTGTTGTTGCAAAATTGATTGCTGCCTGATGCGCGGCAATTGTTACGGTATCAAATCGGCTCATTAACAAGGTTACAGCGGAAAAGACAGCCGTTTCGAAAAAAATCGAGAAACCGATGGGTACTCCGATTTTAAGCAAATCTTTAATGCTGTTTAACGATATGAAGTAGAAATTACGGAATAATCTGAGATTTACAAAGGCCTGAGAACGATATATGAACAATAGAGCAACGGCAAATATAACCCAATAGGTAATGGCTGAAGCTACCCCTGCACCAACACCCCCGAGACGAGGGAATCCGAAGTTCCCGAAGATGAGCAAATAGTTCAAACCTACATTTACAGGCAAAGCTATTAGTGTAATACACATGGATACGCGTGTTTGCCCTAAAGCGTCTATACAGCTACGAAGTACCGTATATCCAAACAGGGGGATAATTCCGAACGAAATAGAACTGAGGAAGCGGAAAGCAACAACTCTTACACCAGGCTCCAAGTTCATAAAATTAAGAATAGGTGACAAGGCAAAGCTGCCAATCAGCAAGACGATGATCGAAACAATTAGTGACAGCCAAATACCTTGTGTGACTTGAAAGGCGACATCCTTATCTTTTTTGCTCCCGATGAGCTGTGAAACAATAGGTGTGATCCCCATAAGAATACCGCTGAGACCGGTTTGGATTGGAATCCAAAGACTAGTTCCTATCGCAACTCCTGCCAGATCGACGGTCCCGAATTTACCGGACATATTAGTATCAAAGAAGGTGATCGCGGATAAAGCAATTTGTGTAACAAGGATTGGGAATAAAATATGAAAAAATTGTCCTGCCTTTTGTTTTAAAGAGGTGGTCTGTATCATAATTCTGTGCCTCATTCTTTATGATTTTTCATGGAATAGGTTAAATAGTTCAATAAGTTTCCGTTAAAAGACCCGGCAAACGCCGGGTCTTTAGCATACGTATATCAGATCAGCTATAAATAATAAGGGCTGTATTCATTGTTTTTCGTAATCAACATCGGCTGTATAGCGATTGTTGGCGTTCCAGAGAAGGAACTCATCCACATTCTCATCTTTCAAAGCGCGGATTTGATCTTCCACCTGTTTTTTACCATATTTCACATAATGACCACTTCCGAGCCAGCTTGCTGTAAAGTCTTGAATCCAAGGCCGAATAACGGGTTTGTAGCTGCCCAGTGGATCAAGCTTCTTATGTGTATCAACCATGGAGCCTTTGATTGTAGCGTAAGGATCTAAGTCGGGCTCTTTCACGCCAAACCATCCCGTTGAATAGTGACTTGGATAAACCATTGGACTGATAACATCCACATTCTTGGATATTTTAACAAAGTCTTGGCCGATACCCTCAGCAGGGGCAGATGCGGCATATCCAAAAATATCTACGGACACACGGACACCAAGTGGAGCTAGCTCTGCTTTGGCATATTTAACAAAATTAGATACAATTTCTACGCGTGAATCACTGGTTTTAGTGTATTTAAGGGTTTCAGCGCGTTTTTCGAATCCTTCCGGAAAACGAACATAGTCGAACTGAATTTCTTTGAAGCCGAGCTTGACAGCTTCCTTGGCGATATCCACATTGTATTTCCAAACATCTTCATTATAAGGATTAACAAAGCTGTCGCCGCCCTTATTCTTCCATACAGTGCCATCAGAATTAACAAAAGACATCTGCGGGTTCTTCTTGGCAAGAATAGAATCTTTAAAAACAACAATCCGGGCGATAGGATAAACATCATGTTTCTTCAAACGTTCCATTAACTTGCTGATATCTCCAATAAAAGGCTGAGGGTTACCGAGTTTCTGAAGGTCGGCATTATCGGTCTTATACGTGATATAACCCGCATCGTCCTTAATGTCTATAACCATTGAGTTAAGTTCGGTTTGGTCAAGCAGTGTAAGCAGCTTTTCCATTCGTTCCCCACCAGCACTGTAGGCGGTAACATAAATGCCTTTTACTTTGGGTGCATCTGGCTGTGGATCGGTGTGTAACATACTTTCTGAGTTTGTTGCTTCAGGTGAAGCGCTTGGAGCCGGAGTTGCTACATTCGAATTGTTGTTTTGTTGTGCAATGATGGGGGGATTCATGGCGGACTTCAAAGCGATCGCCACTTCAGCGTCATGTTGGTTCTGTTGTACGCCTACGCTTCCCAAGGCCATCATCAGTAGAGCCCAGGTGATGTTCATTCGTTTTTCTCTCCCTTTATGTACTTTCCCCTAAATTATATAGGAACGGTTGCTCCCAAAAAGAACAGTGTTGTAACAATATTAGCTCAGATTGGGAATAAAAAACCGCCTTTGTTGTTTATAAACGAGATGTATGGATTCGAAACGGTATGAAAAAAGTAAATGCCGCCTTAAATCGGCAACAGGGCCGAACCCAAGGCGGCAACTATCAAGACTTCTCTTGCGGCTTGCTCATTGAAGATACGCAGAATTCTGATGTTCACAGATGCTGTAATGGATAATATCCATGGCATCTGCAGGTTCCAGAATACTTAGCCCGTCTCGCAGAACGATTACTGAATTTAATTCGTCCTGTTTGAGAAACGGCATCATATCAGGATACCACCTCATGACGATTGCTGACAGTTTTACCGTTTCCATTTCCACAAAAATCACCCTTTCCTTTTTCGATAGTTCTGAATAGATTCAGTGTTCATCGGAAAACGAAGTGCTTTGGAAAAAAGAGGGGTAAATCTCAATCTTTATGAAATTGTTAGGGTTCTGCGTGTGTATAATATATCATAATTCTGAGTTTGGTGCATTTTCCAATACTAGGAATTTTTATTTCCTCATTTTGTCTTTCCGGAAGGAACCCATAACACCCACTGTTTCAACAATATTTACAAAAGCTTGCGGATCTGTCGTGCGGATGATACGTTGCAGTTCTGCAAGTTCGTAGCGGGTTGTTACCGTCATTAGCATGTCCTTTTCAACGTGAGAATAAGCGCCTTCTGTTTTAATCTTTGTGACACCTCGTTGAAGGCCTATTAGATGTTGCAGTAATTCATCTGTACGGTTTGTTACAATATATACGGTTACCTTTAAGTGGCTGATATGAATCATATCCAACACTTTACCTGTTACATATATAGATACCATTGATGAAAGTGCTAAATTCCAGTTCTGGTCAAGATAAGCGGCCGCCAGGATAACTAGTCCATTTAAACTTACCACTACATTGCCGACCGGGAAATCACGGTATTTAGTGATAATTGAACCCAAGATGTCAAAACCTCCGGAAGAACCTCCTGCACGGAAGGAGATACCGCAGCCAATCCCAACGAGAACTCCGCCAAATACAGAGGACAGCAGCATATCTGTAGCCACCAGATGCTCAGGAATCACCGTTAAGAACCAGGTTGTAAACACAACGGATAACATGCTCATAATAATAAATCTCCGGCCTAACTGGAACCAGCCTGCAGCCAGCAGAGGAATATTAAAGAGCAAGTATAGGAGGCTTATGTTTAATGGGGTGAAATAACCCACTAACATGGAAAGCCCAGATACGCCACCACTTAGTAAACGGTGTGGAATTAAAAATAGATTAAATCCACTGGCGATCAGTGCTGCCCCTAAAAAAACAACCAAACAATTCAAAATCTGTCTTAACAAGTAAATCCACCCTTATATATATATTTAAAAAAATAAAACATGAAAGCAATGAAAAGAAAGGAACCCACTGGTATTCTCACATGTGTTTGTGATATAATGTATAGGATATTCTTGAGTAGAACGTTACAATGGTATTTTTGCATTGCATCGGATGTAAAGCTACAGTTGCTCAGGTACAACAAGGTACCTGATGATTAGGGAGGCTTTTCGTCCCAAAAGCGCTATATCATGCAGAAAATAGAGCATGATTGGACAGCCTATAAATGTGTTTACCGCTACTTAAGAATACAGACAAGCATGTGGAATGTCCACTGTATAGAAGGAGCATGAATAATTTGAAAACATTCGCAGAATTTGGCTTGGAGCCAAAAGTGCTACAAGCAATCACAGAGTTAGGATTTGAGGAGGCAACACCGATACAGGAACAGTCGATCCCATTAGCATTGACTGGGTCGGATCTGATCGGTCAAGCTCAGACTGGTACAGGTAAGACTGCTGCTTTTGGTATCCCCCTCATTTCGAAGATTAACCGTGAAGACGAAAAAATCTTGGCCCTTATTATGGCACCAACTCGTGAGTTGGCCATCCAAGTGTCAGAAGAAATTGGCAAACTAAGCCGTTTCAAAGGTCTTCGCTCGTTGGCGATTTATGGCGGACAGGATATTGGACGTCAAATCCGTGGATTGAAAAAGAAACCACAAATCATTATTGGTACACCTGGTCGTTTGCTCGATCACATCAACCGTAAAACGATCCGTTTGGATGATGTTCAAACCGTTGTATTGGATGAAGCAGATGAAATGCTGGATATGGGCTTTATGGAAGATATTCAGACGATCTTGAAGCTCGTTCCTGTAGAACGTCAAACCATGTTGTTCTCTGCTACAATGCCACCAAACATTCAACGCCTAGCTCAACAATTTCTTAACAACCCGCAACATGTCTCCGTTATTCCGAAACAAATCAGTGCCCCACTGATTGATCAAGCTTATGTGGAAGTGCCTGAGCGTCAAAAGTTTGAAGCTCTTAGTCGTTTGATTGATATGGAATCTCCTGAATTAGCTATCGTATTCGGACGTACTAAGCGCCGGGTTGATGAGCTTGCTGAAGCTTTGCAAAAACGCGGATATTCTGCTGATGGATTGCATGGTGACTTGTCACAGAACCAACGTGATGCTGTAATGCGTAAATTCCGTGATGGCAGCATTGACGTGCTGGTAGCTACTGACGTAGCGGCACGTGGTCTGGACGTATCCGGCGTAACTCACGTAATTAACTTTGACTTGCCACAAGATCCTGAAAGCTATGTACACCGTATTGGTCGTACAGGACGCGCAGGTAAAGAAGGTACGGCTTGGTCATTCGTTACTCCACGCGAAATCGATCACCTGCATTTGATCGAACGTGTTACTCGTCACCGGATTACTCGTAAACCTTTGCCAACAATGGCTGAAGCTATTGAAGGTAAACAACGCGTTACTGCTGAGCGTTTGCTTGAAGTGGTAGAAAGCGGAGAATTGAACGAGTACAAAGGAATTTCTATTCAATTGCTTGAGCAATATGATTCCGTACAATTGTTGTCCGCAGCTATGAAGCTTCTCACTGGCGACAAGAAGGATTCTGCAATTGAATTGACTCCTGAAGATCCAATTCGTGCTAAACGTCGTGGTGGCAAAAACGATATCCGCAGTGGCCGTAAACCTAATGGTGGTTATGGCGGAAACCGTGGCACTTCCGGTGGCAGCAGTAGCGGTGGTGGATACCGTGGTAACCGTGATAATAACGGTGGCGGTAGTCGTGGTGGCTATAGCAGCGGTGGCAGTAACTACGGTAGCGGCAGTGGCGGCTATGGCGGTGGCTATAAAGGCAACCGTGATGGCGCACCAGCTCGTGACGGTGGTGCAAACCGCAGCGCAGAGCGTAAACCATACACTCGTCCAAGCAGCACGAGCACTCGTCCTGCAAAACGTGAAGATTTCGATAATTAATACTTCGTCAAGATACCAAAGAAGACGAGATGCCGCATTGCGGTTCTCGTCTTCTTTTTGCTGAAATATAAGGATGTTTGGTGAATTGTTGTGTCCTTATTAGGGCGCCAATTTGTTTTGTGAGATATTAGTATCCGAATGTACGAGTGATGATAACGAGCAAGATAAACAATACGAGGATCGTGCCTGTAGAAGTCCAACCGCCGAAGCCAACAGGTGTAGACATGAGATAACCTCCTTTAGAATGTGGGGATTTTGGTATTTCTTATGGTTACAATCCTAATATATGGACTATAAAGGCTTTACGTATAGACGATAGTCTATAATTCAGAAAGTTGGGCTATGGAAATGAGGAGGTCAAATGAGGTATAGTTAAGATATGTAGTATGTAAGAGACAGAGGAGGAAGGGAATTGGAGTTTAAAGGAGCAATGGGCGGCTTATACCGCGTGACAGAATGGATTTCACGTATCGCAGGAAGTAATATCTTATGGGCACTATGTTCCGCCCCGTTTTTGTTTTTTGGTGTTTTAAAGATGATTATGTTAGGGACAGGCGCAGGTGGAGCGAACGAGCAAATTACATTGAACTGGGCAATGGGGATTCTAGCGCCCTTTACGGTGTTTCCAGCTTCAGCCGCTTTATTTACTGTAGTACGTAAGTGGGTAATGGGGAATACGGATGTAGGAACTTTTCGTACATTTTTCCAGGGGTATAAAGAGAACTATGTAAAAAGCATGCTCGGAGGAGTTATCTATACATTGATGTTCGTTGTTATGTACGTTGATGTAACAGTTTACATGACACAAATGCCTAACTTCAGAATTGTTGGTATTTTGATGTTGGTGCTGATGATACTTTTGTCGGTATCCATGTTTAACTTCTTTTCCATTGTGGTTCATTACCAAATGGGCTTCAAGCAAGTGATGACCAATTCTATATTGCTGACTATAGCACGCCCAATTCGTGTGTTCTCTACATTGATTGCAGCCGCGGTTCTTGTTTATATCGGTCTTAGATATCCGGCTCTGTATTTCATTTGTATTCCAACGTTGATTGCAATGGCGGCCTTCTTTAACTTCTACGCTACTTATAATAAGCTACAGCTGCAAGTAGAAAAGAAGAAACTGAAAGAGCAGGAAGAAGCAGAAGCAGCAGCATTGAACAATCGGGCGGATGAATACGACGACGATGACGATGACGATGACTACGAGGATGAAATTGATGAAAAGGACACCAAACGCATTTAACAAAATGCTGGATTAAGCGTTGGATATTTCCAGGTAATTAATTCCTGTGTAAAAATAAAGCGCATACAGGTTTACTTTTTCGTTAAAACGCAATATAATAATAACAAATCCTGCGATGTACGTTACGGTTACTCGTTGTTTTGAACCAATGATAATGTCTTGGGAGATCTACACGAAGCGCAGCTGAACCGCCCTGTCTATATGACTTGGGGAATTCAAAAACGTTTTCTGCGATCACCCACCTGCTCTAGCAGGTTCAGAAGACACTGTAGCCGGACGGCATAAGCGGGTTTTCTCTTGTTTAAGCCAAGGCGCCCTGTTTCCCGTGAATAATGGGAGCGGGCGCTTTTTTGTATGTCTGGAATAAAGGGAAAGTGAGTTATACCCTTTTGTTCCTGAGACAAGAGTGTTACACTTATAATAATGAACTTGGGATTTGTAGAGGGGGAAGAATTTTGTCGTTAAAAAGAACCTTGGTTGGCTTATTCCGCAGTCATGATGGAACAAGCGACCGCGCCAAAGATCCGACATTAAAAACGCGTTATTACAATCTAACTAAAGACAAAGCATGGGAAGAAGTTTCATCAACTTTAAAGAAAGTTCCTGGATTTAAGGTGCTTCACGAAGTGGAGTCTGTAGGTGAGATTACTCTTGAGAAAAGAACGGCATTTGGCCGTACGCTGGACATTACGGTATCGGTGCTAAATACGACGCCTGTTCGTTGTGGTGTAGATATGTATTCTGCATCTAGAGGTTCACTTGGTGATCTCGGGGCGAATTACCGTGTGATTCAACGCTTGTATGCATCTTTGGACAAAAAATTAGGAAAATACAAAGCAGACTGAATTTTAGAGGCCCGTCAAACCCTTCTTGCTTAGGGGTAGTATGAATGCGTTTACGTAAACGGTGAGCTGCTCAGTGTGTTATCGATAAATCTTTCTATTACAAAAAAAAGCGGGAGAAGGATGGACCTTCTGCCGCTTTTTTAACAGAGATAATTAAGTATTGTTGGAATAACCGCTACTGATTAAAGAATTAGAGCAGCTTCTTCACGGCAGCAATAGCATCTTCATAGTTAGGGTGCTCGGTCATTTCACTCAAATATTCAACATATACGATCTTGTCGTTCTTATCCAGAACAAAGATGGAGCGCATATCTAAGCGGAATTCTTTAATCAGCACACCATAGGCTTGTCCAAATGAGGTTGCTTTGTGGTCGGATAGAGTAATAACTCGATCGATACCGGCAGCACCGCACCAGCGAGCTTGGGCAAACGGCAGGTCCGTGCTTACCGTGAGAATTACCACATCGTCACCAAGCTCTGCGGCTTCACTGTTGAACCGGCGGGTCTGTGCGTCACATACCCCGGTATCAAGAGAAGGGACAACACTGATTAGCTTGATTTTACCGGCATAATCACTTAGAGACACGTCTTCTAGAAGATTCTTGCTCAGAACAAAATCGGGTGCAGGATCACCAGCTGTTAGCTTAGGTCCTACGAGAGTGATGGGGTTGCCTTTAAAAGTAGCTACGCCTGTTTTTTCTTGCGTCATATCCTTGTTTTCCTCCTCGAATTATAATATTGGATTCTTACTGCCACAATAAATTATAATCTTAATAGCAGGAAGATGTCCAACCGGACAAGATATATATGTAAAGGGATGGGTGTTATGATATTTATTCGATACGAAAATTGGAAAAGTTATGTCCGGTATTATCCGGTAACCTGTTTGCTCATATTGGCCAATGTGATCATGTTTATCCTGACGGTAATTAACGGAGGATCAACTAATATTCAAACGCTTATTGATTTTGGTGCTATAGTAGATGTGAGTCCGTACAAAGAGGAACTGTGGCGCTATCTGGCCGCTATTTTTTTACATAATGGGTTTTCCCATCTGTTCTTTAATTGCTTCGCTCTCCTGGTGTTTGCACCGCCTCTGGAGCGATTGCTGGGCTGGTGGCGTTATGCGCTGCTCTATGTGGCGGGTGGTTTTCTGGCAAATCTGCTTACAATTGCGATTAGTGCCCGCTCAGTAGTAGAGGTTGGTACGGTTTCGGTTGGTGCTTCTGGAGCAATCTACGCCATTTATGGTGCATTTTTATACATTGCCGTTATTCAACGGGCGATGATGGATGAGGGCTCGCGTAAGACTTTATACGGATTGCTAATGATCGGGATCATTATGTCGTTTGCTACACCGAATGTGAATTGGGTTGCACATCTCGGAGGTTTGGTTTCTGGCTTTTTCGTATATGGGCTAATTATTCGTATATTCAAAAAAAGCCTAAGACAGGGGCGATGATGGAGTGGAGCTAAGACAGCTGCAATATTTTTTAAAGGTAGCTCAAAAAGAACATGTAACAAGAGCGGCAGAAGAGCTTCATGTAGCGCAGTCTGCGGTAAGCCGTCAGATTCATCAGCTGGAGCAAGAGCTTGGGGTTGATCTATTCATGCAAAAAGGGCGCAATCTGCAGCTTACCCCTGTTGGGCAGCTCTTTTGCAAGAAGGTTGAGAGTATCCTTAAGGAGCTGGAGCATTCGGTAAATGAGGTGCATGAATTTCTGGATCCCGAGCGTGGTGAGATTCGGATTGGATTCCCGCATAGCCTTGGCACACATCTCATCCCGACTATCGTTGCAGATTTTCGTAAGTATTATCCTCATGTCAAATTTCGTTTTAAACAAGGATCTTACCCTTCTTTGATAAAAGACGTATTGTCTGGCGAAGTGGATTTAACTTTCATTTCGCCTTTTCCGGAGAATGATGAGCATGTCTCGGGGGATATTGTAATGACTGAAGAGTTGTTTGCGATTCTTCCTCAGAATCACCGGCTGGCAGGAGAATCTGAAATTCGGTTGGAACAGCTGCAAAAAGAGAAGTTTGTTCTATTCAGCCAAGGCTATTCGTTGAGACCTATCGTTTGGCAAGCTTGCTTGCAGGCGGGATTCCAACCGCAGATTGCTTTTGAAGGTGGAGAGACCGATACCATTCGTGGTTTGGTGGCCGCAGGGATGGGTGTAAGCCTGCTTCCGGAGATGGCGTTCTATCAGACGAATCCTCTTCAACCAGCCCAGGTGAAGGTTGTGGAGCCTGCGGTGACGAGAACGGTTGGCTTGATCTACCGTACAGATAGTAAATTACCGCTGGTGGCACGTTCCTTTCGGACTTTTTTAATCTCCTACTTTAAAGCTAGGCAAAATAATACCCCGGTCGGCTCTTAGCCTTCCGGGGTTTTTGTTGTTTAGAGGTATGTGATATTAGTCGCGGTTGCCTAAAAAGACGGTGATCAAGCGGAGCAATTCAAGCAACGATACTAGAGCGGCTGCAACATAAGTTAAAGCAGCGGCGTTGAGAACCTTTGCTACTCCGCGTTCTTCTTCGTTGCGGATGAAACCTTGTTCTACCATGACCTGACGAGCCCGGTTACTGGCGTTGAATTCTACAGGCAGCGTTACGAGCTGGAATGCAACAGCTGCTGAGAAGAAAATGATACCCAAGCCTATAAGATTAAAGTAACCGAAGATGAAACCTGCCATCAGCATGAAAGGCGCGATGCCTGATGCGAAATTAACTACCGGGAACATCCGGTGACGAAGTGTCAACATAGGATAACTTACTTTATGCTGAATCGCGTGGCCTACTTCGTGACAAGCGACAGAAATTGCAGAGATGGAACTTTCATAATAGACAGGCTCAGATAAGCGTACAACTCTGTGGATGGGGTCATAATGGTCTGAGAGTGTACCTCTTACAGGTTCAATCGGAACATCGTGTAAGCCATTAGCGTCGAGCATACGTCTCGCGGCTTCATATCCAGTCAGGCCGTTCGAATTGGCTACCTTTGACCACTTGCTGAAGGTTCCTTTAACTCTAAACTGTGCCCACAATGAGAAAAGAAAAGCAATAATTACTAATAGGTACATAAACATAGATGCATTCCTCCACTGTATTGTAAATATGGTATTTACATTGGCGGTCCTTGCGTAAGCAATAGCCGGATCGCTTCCATGCAGGCTAATCCCTGAGGGAGCAGATTTGAAAGTACGCGACTGGCCTGTCCTGGCTTCAAACCACTAATAAGAGGTTCAAGGGCTTTTACTTCCCGTTCTAGCCGCTGCATTTGCTGCTCTAACTCAACTAATTTATCAGAGACGTCAGTTTCTGGTGTTGCCTCGTTCCATTTGCCTAGCATAGATTTGATTTCTTCCAATGAATACTTGTCATGCTTTAATTGAGTAATACGTTCTAAAGCAGCCAAGGTTTCATGGCTGTATAGCCGATAATTTTTGGTGCTTCTAGATTCCGGGGAGATTAATCCCAGTTTCGTGTAATAATCAATAGTTCGTTCACTAATGTGAGCAGCCTTAGCTAATTCTCCAATTCGATACAAAATCATATCCCCATTTAATCTCGCCTCACTAATTGAATACGACTGCCGATAAGTGGCGGTCATCTCCTAAATTGATGGTTTCTTATGCTATCTGTAATGATAACAAACTGGAAACCATACAGTCAAACGTCATACTTTCATAAAGTATATGCAGTAAAGAAGGGTTAATTCATGAACGGTGATCTGTAGTTTCTATACAATACACTCAAACTCAAAGGGATATCAAATTTGAAGAATGATTGGGGTTGAAAACTATAAGTTACCCCAATATATAACATTAAATGTTATGTATTTTGTGATTTTGGTAAAAGATGCGTTCAATTATCAGGTAATATAAATGAGGTTGTGCGCGTAGTTATTTTAATGAAAATGCAGCTAGAATCAGGCCTTTAGGACCTCTAGTCCATTAGTACTGTGAAAATTTCGTGTGCTCAAATAAAATAAAATAAAAACATTCCTAAAATAGTCTTGTCAATTTACCTGACTTCTGATTATAATGACATTAAGAGTTTCACGCTTTGTTAGAAAATATAACATTGGGGAGTGGGGTAAAAATGAAAAAGAAATGGTTGATGATGTTACTGGCCATGATTACACTGATGATTTATCCGGTAAGTGCTTTTGCAGCGGACGGTCCGACGAACGTTGACTTACAAGTCGGATTGGACACAGCGTTTACCTTCCTGGCATTCATTTTAGTATTCTTTATGCAAGCAGGGTTTGCAATGCTCGAAGCGGGTTCGGTTCGGATGAAGAATGCAGGGCACGTAGCAGGTAAGACAGTACTTACTCTGGCTATCGCAAGTCTTTGCTTCTGGGCTATCGGCTTTGGACTTGGTTTCGGTAACGGCAATGGCTTCTTCGGTACTACAGGCTTCTTGTACGGAGGAGATTCAACCGCAGCTTCTTTTGAATCACTTGCATTTTCTGATGTTACTTTAAATGTTAAATTCTTATTCCAAATGGCCTTTGCAGCAGTTTCCTTGGCTATCGTATCTGGTGGTATGGCAGAACGTGCGAAGCTAAGTGTGTATATCATTTTCGGAATTTTGTTCTCCGTCGTAATTTATCCAGTTGTAGCTCACTGGGTATGGGGCGGTGGCTGGTTGGCTGAGCTGGGTATGCAAGATTATGCAGGTTCCACGGTTGTCCATCTTACAGGTGCAACGGCAGCAGTGGTAGCAACCATATTGCTTAAGCCTCGGCTTGGTAAGTTTAATAAAGAAGGTAAACCCGTGATCATTCCAGGTCATAACCAAGTATTTACTGTACTCGGTGTTATTATCCTCTGGTTTGGTTGGTTCGGATTCAATCCAGGTAGTGCTTTGTCCCCAATGGGCGGTTTCTTCGGTCACGTAGCCCTAACAACGAACATCGCAGCAGCAGCAGGTGGTTTGGCAGCATTGATTGCT
The DNA here is from genome assembly GCF_038002785.1 of Paenibacillus sp. FSL H3-0310. Classification (NCBI taxonomy): domain Bacteria; kingdom Bacillati; phylum Bacillota; class Bacilli; order Caryophanales; family Paenibacillaceae; genus Paenibacillus; species Paenibacillus sp. FSL H3-0310. The sequence goes on along the minus strand of NZ_JBBODC010000001.1, from coordinate 3,875,051 downwards.
TCTTGGTTGTACTTTGGTAAATCTGATATTCCAGCAATGCTGAATGGTGTTCTGGCTGCATTGGTTGCAATCACAGGAGCGTGTGCTTTCGTTGATCCATGGGCAGCAATCATTATTGGTTTTGTAGCCGGTGCTTTTACATTCATGACTTCCCAATGGCTGGAACGTGCAGGGCTTGATGATCCAATCTATGCTTTCTCGGTGCATGGTATTGCGGGGATCTGGGGTGCAGTTTCAACGGGTCTGTTCGCTGTACCTGAGCTTATTACTAAAGGCGGCTTGGTAGGTGAAGCTGGGTTGTTCTACGGTGGCGGTTTCCATCAACTAGGGGTTCAAGTGCTTGGTGTGGTTGGAACATTTGTTTTCGTAGCCGTTCTTTCTTTCATCATCTTGTATGTAATGAAGGTAACTATCGGACTTCGCGTTACAGAAGAAGAAGAATTAATGGGTCTGGATATCAGTGAGCATGGTACTTACGGATACCCTGAGCAAATGAAATTGATCGCAGATTCGGAATCCAAAACCCTTAAACAATAACATTTCAACTCGGACAGGGAGGCGGACCGTGTGGCATCGATGGAGTTAACAGATGAGTATAATGAAGAAAGCTTTAGGACCATCGTATTGGCCGGTTCGTCAGAGGAGCTTAGGGAGAGGCGTGTTGCCTGTCAAAAAGTACTTCTCGAACAGTTGAATGTTATTCCTATAGAGGAATGGATGTTCCGTGTGAATACTATGCATGATCTTATTGCCCAAACCGCAGTACTCATATGTGAGGCGCAGATGAAAGAGGCGGGCTATGGCCCGCCTCCCTGTGCTTATTCCTTTATTGTGTTTGGCAGCAGTGGGAGGCAGGAGGCAACGCTTTGGAGCGATCAGGATAATGGCCTGATAGTCGAAGGAGAGCCTGATGGGGAAAAAAATCGCTATTTCGAATTTTTCGGAACTTTGTTATCCGATATGCTTGAAGAAGTAGGATATGAGAAATGTGCGGGGAAGGTAATGTGCTCCCAAGTCATGTGGCGTAAGACATTATCTGAATGGATAGAGCAGCTTGATAGCTGGAGAACTCAGTTGGAATGGGAGCCGATCCGGTATCTTATTATCTCTTCTGATATGCGTCATGTGGCAGGAAGCGTGAAGTTATCAGCGAAGTGGCAAGAAGCTTTCTATGAAGGCTTTGAGGAAAATGAGCAGCTGTCTAATGCTGTTCTTCGCAATACAGTACGCCACAAAGCGACTTTGAATTTACTGGGACAGGTGTTAACAGAACGGTTTGGTGATTATGCAGGCGGATTTGATGTTAAGTATGGGGTCTATATTCCGTTAGTGAACATTGTTAGACGGTTGTCATTACTACATGGCATTAGAGCTGGCTCGACATTAGAGCGGATTGAAGCGCTTGATAGGCTTGGGAAATATCAACATTTAGAGGATATCCGCAGAGCTTTCTTATTAGCAATGCGGTTGCGAGTGAACACGCCATATAGTGTTCAGGATGGATTGTTAATCAGCAGTGATTATGTAGCTGAGAGTGAATTGAAGAATAAGCAGCTGCTGTCTGAGCTGCGTGAAAGCCTGCTGCTTGTCAGACGCCTTCATCGGGCGCTGCAGCGTCAGCTCCGCTCAGCGGAAAGGTGGCGGTCATGAGGGAGCCGAACAAAAGCGGAGGATTCTGGAGTAATCTAAGACAAGGTGGAATGCCCTCGGCAATTGCTTCGATGAGAGGTGGAGAAACTGCACAACAGACTGCGCAGCAAATGGCCTTTATTAGATCTTTGATGCGAGAGAAACGGCGGCCTGAGGTGCTGCATACCCCATTGTCTGAATTAGAGACAGTGATCTTTGATCTAGAGACTACAGGCTTTTCCCATCAGCATGGGGATGAGATTATGTCTTTTGGAGCCGTCAAGGTTGTTGGAGAGCAGATCAAAGAAGAGGAATGCTTTTATACACTGGTGAACTGTCAGACGGCTATTCCGGAGGATATTACAAGGCTGACTGGGATTACGGAAGAAATGACACAATCCGCTCCCTCCTTAATGGATGGCCTTCATAATTTTATGTCCTTTGTAGGTCAGAATGTGCTGGTTGCACATGCAAGCTCACATGATAAGGCTTTTCTTAATGCTGCTTTATGGAAAACCTCTAAAGTTCAGCTAACACACCGTGTGCTGGACACGATGATGTTAGCGCGATGGCTTGAGCCACAGCGAAGTAATTATTCGCTGGATGAGCTGCTATATGTGCATGAAATTCCGATTCATGGCCGTCATCATGCCTTGGAAGACGCAAAGATGACAGCACAGCTGTGGGTGATCTACCTGCGGGAAATTTCGGAGCGCGGCCAAGTGGATACCTTGGGTGATCTTTATGCTTATTTAAGTAGAACGTGAAGCGGGGCTTGAGATAAACCGCGGAACAAATTACCGCCGCGGTCATCAGGCAAACGCTCAATATAAAATCCGTTCAGAATGGGATTGCCGCTATCTTTGGTGTTGGGAGAACCTATAAGATAAAGCGCAAACTCAGGTCCTAGTGCTGTTAGTCCTTTATAATCGGCAACTGAAGGGATAGGTGCTGAATGTGGGTGGGAATGAAATAGTCCGATGATAGTTGGTTCATTGTACAATACATTAATCCACTCTTCAGGGTGGGGAGTAAAGGTTTGCAGCGGGTCTGGCGCTACGTTGCGCAAGGGTACGTAAGTATCTATGAGCATGCCACCCGCTGCGGCAGCACCCAGCAGGACTCCGCATGCTTCATGCGGATAACAGGACAGCAGGTGCTTCCCCAGTGCTTGCTGTACGGAATATTTCAGTCTAATAGGCTGGACATTTCCCTGGAATGCTGCCATTTGTTCACCCCTCTCTCTTCATTAGGGTTTCGTCGCAGACGAAACCCTCTTTTTTATTATAAAAGTATATATTATTGTGTAAAAAATGGATGGTTTGAAATTTAACCTATTGAGGGTACAATAGTAGAAAACTATTCCAATCGTAAAGGAACAGATGACTATGAAAGCAAGTAATAAATTAAATATAACAGTATTACTCATAGTTGTATGTGTTGCTGTGTTTGCGGTGTGGCATAATCGTGAGCCCAAAGCAGAAGCTGTGCTTGCGCAACAAAATGAGCTGCCGATGAAGAGCGGACCTAAGGCTGGACTGCGTGCACCTTCGTTTTCACTTCAGGGAACAGATGGGACTACCTATGTTGTTGATGGCCCCAGAGATAAAGCGGTAATCCTTAATTTCTGGGCTTCATGGTGTGATCCCTGCCAGCAGGAAGCTCCTGAACTTAATACCATGGCCACTAAGTATAAGGATGTTCTAGATATTTACGGTATTAATGTGAGCAGTCAGGATTATAAACCCAATGCTGAACGTTTTATCACGAAATACGGTCTTGTGTTTCCGGTTATGTTTGATGTAAAAGATGAGGTGTACAGCAAATATAATGGAGCTGTTTTTCCCACCAATGTGCTCATTGATAAGAATGGAGTGATCTCTGAGATTATTCTAGGTATTCTTAGTCCTGAAGAGTTGGAGGAGAAAATAATCAAGCTTACCGAATCATGAAGCAGGCTATCCCATGTGGAGCCAGATCTGCTTTTTTCTCCAAACAGCAAAAGTCTACAGATCAGCGATTCTTCTTATTGGAGGATCGCTGATCTGCGTTTTTGGTCAGCCGCGATTTACTTTAGTAGACAGCAAGCATTAATTTCACTATACCGTGGAGCAGAAATGGTTTGAACCCCGAAGGAAGCCGAGTTAGAACAATTGGGGAATTTCTCCCTATTATTTCGAGATCTCGGGTCATTCAACGAATAATTAGGGAAAATATCCCTCTAATCTAGCTGTTTTGGTGGGAAATAATGAAATTACCTTGGTTTTTAGGGAGGAATTCCCTATTTCTGTTCATTTATAGCGAATATCGGCTATTTTCAGGGAGTTTTTCCCTAATTACTCTACCGCACCCGCACCCGAACTCGCACCCCACGCACCCCGCACCGCACACTGCCCACCGGCCATAGTCTATGGGCTAAAGTAATAGTCCGTTATATAGCCTATTTAATAAAAAAGAAGCTGCCCTATAAGTAGAATTCTACTTTTGGGAAGCTTCTTTTTTGTCTTACAAAATTCTATAAGTGATCAATTAATGATTGACCAGGCCTCTAGGTTCATTGCTGGTCGTCTTCTCATTCTCCAATGAGAGCTCATTGAGAAGCGCGTAGCGCATACTGTCAACAAGAGCCTCCCAGCTGGCTTCAATTACGTTACTGGAGACACCAACCGTACTCCAGGTGTCTGTGAAGTTCTTGGATTCAATCAATACCCTTACCTTCGCTGCAGTCTGATCCTGTTCATCTATTACACGGACTTTATAGTCGGATAGATGCATTTCCTTTAATTGTGGGAAATAGGTCTGTAATGCTTTACGAAGCGCGTTATCGAGTGCGTTGACTGGACCGTTACCTTCAGCAGCAGTATAAAGATTCTCACTGCCAACTTTCAGTTTCACGAACGCTTCAGATACTACTGGATGTTCTGCGGTTTTCTCAACTAACATCTTGAAGGATTCAAAGGTAAAGGTTTCATTCATCTCGCCGGTAGCTTCCCGAAGGAGTAGCTCCAGTGAGGCATCGGCACCTTCAAATTGATAACCTTGATGTTCCATCGTTTTAATCTTCTCGATCACCCGGCGAGCCTGCTCGCTGCTTGGATCCAGATTTAAACCCATGTCCTGTGCTTTGGAGAGTACATTGCTCTGTCCGGCAAGTTCGGAGACCAGCACACGCTGCTTGTTCCCGACAAGCTCAGGAGCGATATGCTCATAGGTCCGTGAATCACGCATGATGGCGGAGACATGGATTCCACCTTTGTGTGCGAAAGCTGCATTTCCGACATAAGGCTGATTTACCGGCAGATTAACATTAGCCACTTCACTAATATAGCGGGCAGTGTTGGTAATCTGCGATAATGAATCGCCTGGAATACAGTGATAACCCATTTTGATCTGTAGTGTAGGAATAATAGAACATAGGTTGGCGTTACCACACCGTTCACCGTAACCATTAATGGTACCTTGTACTTGCCGTGCTCCAGCTCCGATGGCGCTAAGTGCATTGGCAACCGCTAGCTCACAGTCATTGTGAGTGTGAATTCCGAGATTGGCTCCGGGCAATTGTTGATTTAGAGCGGTAACAATCTCATGAATTTCGTAAGGTAAGGTCCCACCGTTGGTATCGCACATTACAAGCCAATCTGCTCCGGCTTCCCGGGCTTTGGACAGAACAGCTGCTGCATATTCAGGATTATTCTTGTATCCGTCGAAGAAATGCTCGGCATCAAAAATCACTTCAAGGCCTTGGCGTTTCAAGTAGGATATGGAGTCGCCGATCATGGCGAGATTCTCCTCAAGCGTAGTCTGTAATGCAGTGTGTACATGGAAATCCCAAGATTTTCCGACGAGTGTAGCAGCAGGAACCCCTGCGTCAATCATACGTTTTAAATTGTCATCGTTTTCGGCCAAGGAATTCTTCCGCCGAGTGCTGCCGAACGCTGTAATTTTGGCGTTCAGATGAAGCTCCTTGACTCTTTTGAAAAATTCAATGTCTTTATTGTTGCTTCCCGGGATGCCACCTTCAATATAGTGCACACCCAGATCATCGAGTTTCTTGGCAATCTTCAGCTTGTCGTCAGCCGACAGACTGATGCCTTCACCTTGGGTGCCGTCGCGTAATGTAGTATCGAAGATGGAGATGGACTTAGACATGAGAGTCCTCCTTATAGGGAAATGAATTTATATATTATAGCATTTTTACGCGGGAATGTAACAAAGAACTTTACAGCCTCTTAAGTTGACCTAACCGCAGCGGAGAGTTATTCTAAATTGGACAATAGAAAACCTGAGGATAAGAAGGTAGATATTGTGCAGAATGTTGATCAGTATTATCCAACGAGTGGCAGGGTTATCCTGCATGTCGATATGAATGCTTTTTACTGCTCTGTGCATGAGGCAGAGGACCCTGACCAATATAGAGGCAAAGCTACTGCGGTTGCGGGTAGTGTTGAATTGCGGAAAGGGATCATAGTGACTTGTTCCTACGTCGCCCGCAGAATGGGGATTTCGACGGGAATGCAGGTTCAGAAGGCGCTTCGTATTTGTCCATCGCTTATCGTTATTAAACCGGACTTCCATTTATACCGCAAATATTCTAATGCTTTTATGCAGATTGCATATAGCTATACTCCGTTACTGGAAGCAGTGTCCATCGATGAATGTTACCTTGATATAACTGGCTCCAGACAATTCGGTACACCCATGGAAATAGCGGAGACGATTCAGCGCCGTATAATGGAAGAATTGGGCTTGCCATGCTCAGTGGGGATCGCTCCCAATAAGCTGCTTGCGAAGATGGCTTCCGATTTAAAAAAGCCAAACGGCATTTCGGTGCTGCGGCTGCGGGATGTGCCCAAGATATTATGGGACAAGCCCTGTAACGAAATGTTCGGCATTGGTGGAAAAACAGCAGAAAAGCTCCGCAAACTGGGCATTTACAGTATTGGTCAATTAGCAGCGGCTGATGAAAATATGCTGGTTGAGAATTTCGGAGTTATGGGCTCATGGCTAAAGCGTGCTGGCAACGGTATTGATCATGGGATCGTTAACCCTGAGCGGGAGCAGAGTAAGTCGATTGGACACACCACAACATTGCCGCGGGATGTCATAGGTCTAGCTGAGGTACGACCGATTTTGTTGAATTTAAGTGATCAGGTAGCCCGGCGCTTGCGTAAGCAAGGTCTTGTTGCCTCAGGGGTGCAGCTGACCATTCGGACACCGGATATGAAGACCATAACCCGTTCGCGTCAGCTAGAGGCTCCTTCGGAGAGCGGGGAGGATATCTACAAGTCCGTCTGCGATCTATATGTTCGTCATTGGAATGGGGAGAAGCCTGTGCGGCTGCTGGGTGTGACTCTGCAGGGCTTGATTGCTAAAGAGGATTCCGCCATTCAGCTTGATTTGTTCGATTACGAACGTCAGCCTAAGAAAGAATCTCTTAACAAGACTATGGACATGCTACGTAATAAATTCGGTGAAAATGCAGTGTTGACCGCCGGGATGTTAAGCGATTCTCACTCTGCAAGGCTCCGCAATCATAAAGAACGTGGCACTTCGTTGCAAAAGGATAATCTTCTATCTGTCGAGTCTGATAAAGAGTAACAAGATCATTCTACGACATGTCAAAATAGATGCCGTAGAATGCGTCAGAAATGCAAACGTATTGAAAATCAATTGAAATTGTATTCTTTTTATATTAATATGAGAAAATATAAGACGCTGGTACAACAGCGCTGTATTGTTCAACGGGAGGCAGAGATAAAATGGCTAAGTACACTTGGGTCGAAAAAGACACTTGTATCGCTTGCGGTGCATGTGGCGCAACGGCTCCTGATATTTTTGATTACGATGACGAAGGTTTGGCAGAAGTTATTTATGAAAATGACGGAAACCACGGCATCACAGTGATTCCGGATGATTTGTTTGATGATCTCCAGGATTCTTGTGATGGATGCCCAACCGACTCTATTAAAATTGCGGATGAGCCTTTTAACAAAGAGGGCTAATTAGCCGGGATTTTGTAACTTCTAGCACAACATAAAGACATCTCCTGCGAACTTTTGTTCAGCTAGGGATGTCTTTTTTGCGATGTCTGACCGATATTAATGTAGGATGGAATTATAAAATTTCGGAGGTTCCGATGAAAAATTCTCAGCACCTCAAAGCATATGTACAGATGCATCCAGACAATAAGATGGCATGGTACTTGCTGGGTAAGGAATACTATAAGAACGGTCAACAGGGGAAAGCTAACTATTGCTTCAATCAGGCTGGAGAAGTATATGAAGCTTTCGAGCATAGTAAGGTGCCTGCGGAAACGCTACGGGAATATGAGGAAGGGCTGCTTCAGGCAAGCCGCCAGCGGGACCGAAGGCAGCAAAGATTCCGCTACATTATGCTTGGGCTGATGCTTCTATTACTGGTTATGGTGCCATCGGCTGTGGCTCCGGGTCTAGATATTGCGGGAGATCAGGATACGGTCCAAGACACGGTTACTTCTGAAGTTAAAGATCCGCTTGATCAAAAAGATGTTGAGAAGGAACCCGTTCTAGAGGCACGAAAAATGATGTATACAGCGCAAGAGAGTGGAGCTTCTGCTTCGTCAGGGAAGCTGATGGCAACTATGCTAATGCGCGAGGAACCGTTTCAAGCTGCTATTTTGGGCATGGAGCGGGAAGGGAAGTGGCTGCTGTGGAAAGAGAAGCTTCCGCTTAATTCCACACTGCAGAAGAATGGGAACGGACGGTTGGTATACCAATCCTATGATCCAGCGGCATGTGCATGCGAACCGCCAGAGCAAGGGGAACTTGCGGTGGATGCAGCTAAGTGGCAGGGGGATCAAGAGGAGCTAGCTACATTATGGAGTGCAATGAGGTCTTATCAGAATCATAAAGGCAAGCTTCCGGCTTCTTTGGCGGAATTGACCAGACCTTTTCCGGAAAATTGGATTGGCGGGACGACACCAGTTATGAAGCGTGAGTTCAAATCTCTTAAGGAAATAGCAACTGCTAAGGCACTGGGTACACCGGAAGTTGCAGGTGAGCCTCCAAGCTCAACTGCTGAGGCGGGAATGGTCATACCGACAGCGCTAAGTGAGAGTGCAAGTAGTGGGAAGGGTGTTCCCTTTTTTGACCAGCCGCTTAGAGTGATTGTGGATAAACAAAAACACCGCTTGGCAGTAGTCAGCGGCTCTGTTATTCTACGAAATTATGAGGTAGGGCTTGGGGGAGACAAGACCCCGGAAGGCAACTTCATCATTACAGATAAAGTGGTCAATCCAAACGGTCATGATAATGGGGAGTTCGGAAGCCGCGGACTACAACTTTCAGATAGTAATTATGCTATTCATGGCACCAATGAGCCAGAAAGTGTCGGCAAGGATGAATCCCTTGGCTGTATTCGGATGAGTCGAGAAGATGTGGAAGAACTATTCGCTATGATTCCAAAAGGAACAAAAGTGGTGATTAGTAAAGGGGTTCTGCCTGACAAGCAGCTGCTGCCGGCGAAACGCTTCAACCCTGCTGCTCCGTATGATCAGACCAACCCCCACAAAGTATACCACTGGCTGAATTAGTTCCCGGCAACTATAAACAGAACGATGATGAGAAGAATTAGTAAAGTTAAACTTACGCCGATCCACATTAGCGCTTTACGATTAACTTCTTCTTTCTTTTGCTGCAAAGTTGGTGGTTTACGTTTAGTTGACATCCAGCATACCTTCTTTCTCTCTTAATCGCTGATTACCCCTATATTGTAATGCGTTTACAAGAAAATTACTATACTTTGGGTTAAGCCTCTGCACACTTACAGGGTAAAATGCTTTTCTTTTGTTCAAGAAAAGGCTAAAATTAAGAAGAAACCTACAGAATCGGGTAGACACGTGGATTAGTGAAGTACCCCTTAAGGAGCGAGAACGGTGTTGTATCGTAATTTTGGTAAACCAATTTTCTTTAAGCTGGACCCTGAGAAGGCTCACCATCTCGTCATAGGTGGATTGGATAAATCATCATCAGTTCCAGGGGGAAGCGCGGCATTGCGTTTAATGTATGGCGTTCCTGAAACGGCAGATTTAGCAGTTGATCTGTTTGGCATACATTTTCCGACTCCAGTTGGACTGGCAGCAGGCTTGGATAAGAATGCCGAGGCTGTTTCTGGATTCTCTTCGATCGGATTCGGATTTATGGAAGTGGGGACGGTTACCCCTAAGGGTCAACCGGGAAATGATAGCCCACGTTTGTTCCGTCTTCCCTCTGATGAAGCTCTGATCAATCGTATGGGCTTCAATAACGAAGGGGCTGACGCTATGGCAGAGCGTCTAAAAAAATTAAAAAATCGCAGAGTTCCAATAGCAGTAAATATTGGACGGAATAAAATAACTAGTAATGAAGCGGCTCATGAAGATTATCGTCAGTGTATCCGTACGCTTTATCCGTACGGTGATTTTTTTGTGGTCAATATCAGCTCACCAAATACACCGGGGCTGCGCAGTCTCCAGCATGGCAGCGAATTAGCGTTCCTGCTAGCACAAGTAAAGGAAGAAATGGAGATTCAGCGTAAAGCCACCGGCATGAATAAGAGCTTGTTGGTTAAGATTGCTCCAGATGTAAGTGATTCTGAATTGGAGTATATGGTTCAATCACTGACAGAAGCTGGTATGGATGGTATTATTGCTACGAATACTACATTGAACCGGGATGGACTTAGTCATGAAAAGGCTAATGAGACAGGTGGATTAAGCGGTAAGCCACTTCGTGACCGGTCAACGGAAATCATTCGTAGGATTTATCGCCAGACTGAAGGGAAGATGCCGATCATAGGTTCAGGGGGCATATTCACCAGTCAGGATGCGTATGACAAGATAAGAGCAGGCGCAAGTCTGGTCGAAATTTATACAGCACTCATCTACGAAGGACCGGAGGTTAACCGCAGGCTGCATGCCGGATTACGGCAGCTCTTACGGCGGGACGGATTCAGTCATATCTCTGAAGCAGTGGGTGCTGATCATCACTGATTGAAGGAGTCGAAAGGACAGGAGGACGAAGGCGATGGACGGCAGGGACTGGGGAACTTTTTTGCTTCCATATGAACAGACTGTGGAAGAATTGAAAGTTAAATTCAAAACAATGCGTTCGGAGTTGAAGAAAAGAGAGGAATACACGCCGATTGAATTCGTAACTGGTCGTGTAAAGCGGCTGTCAAGCATTTTGGAGAAGGCTAAGCGCCTGAATGTGAAGATGGAGGATCTGGAGACAGGCATTGAAGATATAGCCGGGATCCGGATTATGTGCCAGTTCGTGGAGGATATCCGCAGAGTGGCCGAATATATCCGGGCTCGTAAGGATCTTGAAGTCCTGTATGAGAAGGATTACATCACCAATTATAAAGAGAGCGGGTATCGCAGCTTTCATATGATTATTAAATATCCTGTGCAGACAGCTCTGGGACAAAAAATAGTGCTCGCAGAGATCCAAATTCGTACACTAGCTATGAATTTCTGGGCAACCATAGAGCACTCTCTGAATTATAAATATCGGGAAAGCTTACCGGATGAAATGCGAGTGCGCCTGAAAACCGCAGCTGAAGCAGCCTCCATCTTGGACAGCGAAATGTCCAGTATTCGTGATGAAATCCTGGAAGCACAAAAGACCTTCGAGGAAAACTCGAATATGACGACTCAAATTCTCAAATCTATTCATCAATTGTATTTCTATCATTTGGTGAATGAGGCTATAGATACTCAGGCTCGATTTAACGAAATATGGCAGGCTCAGGACATGGAAGCGATGAAGGAGCTTCTGGATCATGTACGGGGACTTCTCTCCGCAGCTAAAAAGGATAGTTTGCCGGATGGCTTATGATCCGTTGTACTTGGCGTATCTAGTGTACTTTAATCGTGACCGGGATTATTTCGAATGTCACGAGGTGCTCGAAGAGCTATGGCTTGCCAAGCAACGCGACCCATTGTACAAAGCACTTCTCCAAGTAGCTGTTGGGTTGTACCATTGCCGCAATAATAATATGCGTGGTGCAACGATTATGCTAAGCGGGGCTGCTGCCAAGCTGGAAGAATATTCAGCAGTGACACTCGGCATTAATTTGGCTAAGCTAGTGGTGGAAGTGAAGGATTATGTTCGCCGCATGGAGTCGTGTGAGCAGCAGCCATTTTCTTATTATGATCTGACTATAGAAATCATTGATCAAGGTCTAGCGGATGAAGTGAACTCTGCGGCTGAGGTGATCACACCGAATAATCCTCAACGACGAGGTCCTCAAAGACCGACCTCTTCTCATCGTAAATAATGATCCTCTATAAATGAGTATTGCCAAAGGGACACCCGTAAGGGTGTTCCTTGAATCTTTAAACACCTAAATTTTAGCAGTACTATCAGGAGGACGGCATCATGGCGGCACAACTGCCCAGTTCTTTCAGCGAGCGTATGATGGACTTGCTGGGAACGGATTATAATCAATTTGCGGATTCGTACAAGGAGACCCCTAACGGAGGCGTTCGTGTTAATACCTTGAAAATTTCAGTGGAGAAATTGCAAGCTCTTTCCACTTTAGAGCTGGAACCCATTCCGTGGTGTCCAACCGGATTCTATACAGAGGATGGGGCCAGACCAGGTAAACATCCACATTATCACGCGGGATTGTATTACATTCAAGAGCCAAGCGCTATGGCACCTGTGGAACTGCTTGATGTACAGCCAGGAGATCGTGTCCTTGATTTATGCGCTGCACCTGGGGGCAAATCCACACAGATTTCTGCCAAGCTCTCAGGAGAAGGCTTGTTGGTTACCAATGATCTTCATCCAGAACGCACGAAAGCCTTAGCCAAAAATCTAGAGCTATATGGGGTGCGCAACGGTATCGTATTAAACGAAAGTCCAGATCATATTGCAGCGGCATTCCCGCTTTATTTTGACAAAATCTTGATTGATGCTCCTTGCTCAGGTGAAGGGATGTTCCGTAAAGATGAAGACATGGTGAAGCAGTGGGATTCAGGTACACCTGCCAAATATGCTGCCATGCAGCGGGATATTTTACGTTCTGCTGCAACAGCGTTGGCACCGGGAGGTACACTTGTCTATTCAACCTGTACATTTGCTAAAGAAGAAAATGAAGAAATTATAGCGGAGTTTATTTCTGAACATCCACAGTTTTCGGTGATTACAGTTGGAGGCACTGGCTCATTTGCTCCTGGTTTTGGAGAACTATCAGGGACAGCAAGACTATGGCCGCATAAAGTAAAAGGTGAAGGACATTTCATGGCTGTGCTGCAGCATGTGGGGCCAAAGGTATCTGCAGAGGAACGTGATCAAGCCGAAGTTAAGTTGAGTGCAGTTACACGGAATACGAATAAAAAAGGCACTGCTCATATTAAATCCGCAAACAAACCAGAAGCCAGACGAGGGAAAGAAGGTAAGTTCTCTAATAAATCTGCTGCTGGCGCTGAACGTGGCCGTCAAGGTTCAGGAGAAGAGCAAGCCTTGGCTGCATATGGAGATTTTATAAAAGACCAGCTTGGCTGGGAGCCAAAAGGGTATCCGATTTTCTTCGGTGATCATCTGTACATCTCCCCACTACCTAAGGAAAGATTAAATGGATTAAAGGCGATTCGTCCAGGATGGTATGTAGGACATGTCCGTAACGGCAGATTTATCCCAGGACATCCAATGGCTACCGCGTTACACCCTGAAGAGAGCTGCCGAAGTGTCTCACTTTCCAGTACGAGTAATGAAGCTATTTCCTATCTTAAAGGAGAGACATTGTTGATTAGTCAAGAACGTCTCTCTATTAAAATAGGAACTACCCAAAAAGGATACGTACTGGTCTGCATAGATGGTTATAGTGCAGGCTGGGGGAAGTGGCAGGACGGTGTGCTCAAGAATGAATATCCCGCAGGCTGGAGGTGGATGTAAGAATGAGCCTATCAGGGAAAACTGCAAAAAAGCAGCGTTTAGATAAAGTATTGTCCCATATGGGGGTAGGATCACGCAGCGATATTCGTAAACAAGCCAAGCAAGGTTTAATTACCGTGAATGGTGCAGTCGTCAAGGATAGTGGATTTCATGTAGACCCTTATCACGATAAAATTGTGGTTGGCGGCGAGCTTGTTACCTATCGTGAATTTATTTATCTTATGATGAATAAGCCACCGGGAGTTCTGTCGGCAACAGAGGACAAGCGGGATCGGACCGTTCTGGATCTTTTAAAGCAGGAATATGTACAGTTTGAACCTTTTCCTGTAGGAAGGTTAGATAAGGACACAGTAGGGCTGCTTCTGCTCACCAATGATGGAAAGCTTGCTCACGAGCTACTATCGCCACGCAAGCATGTCCCTAAGACGTATGAAGCAACAGTTGAGGGAGACGTAGATGCAGACGATGTAGCGGCTTTTGCGGCAGGTGTCGAGCTGGAAGATGGATATGTTACTTTACCTGCACAGCTAACTATATTGGGAAGAGAACGCGGCAGTAAAGTAATCTCACATATTTCGCTGATCATCACAGAAGGAAAGTTTCACCAGGTGAAGCGAATGTTCCAAGCTGTCGGCAAAAAAGTCACTTTTCTGAAACGAGTATCTATGGGAGAATTGAAGCTGGATGAAAGCCTGCCACTGGGAGCTAGTCGTGAAATTACGCTAGAGGAACTGGCACTCTTAAGTACAGAAGCATCAGAACAATAATATAGAGAAAAAATGGTATATAAATTGAATTTGGAAACTTGGGATAAGGGAATGGAGTGGCGGAGGGGAAATTTGGAACTGTAAGAGCGATAGCGGCCGCCTTTGTTTCCGGATTTCAACCACTAGTAAACGGTATAAATCAAGAAATCTGGAAACAACAGCGGCTGGAAGTCCAAATATTCACCGCAGTTGCGACTGAAACTTAACTCAAATAGCCAGGTTCAATATATATAGAAAAAGAAAGACAAGGATGGTGGGAGTATGAGATACAAACTGATTGCACTAGATGTAGATGGTACACTGTTGAATGATGATCACCACTTGAGCACTGAGAATAAAGAAGCCATTGCTGAGGTTACACGTCTTGGAGGACAAATCGTGTTATGTACCGGCCGCAGTCCGCAGAACTCGATTCCTTTTATGGAGGAAATGGGGCTGTCTGGTTATGTGCTGGGTCATAATGGAGCTGCTACGGTTCGTGTGAAAGATCGGGAAGTGCTGCATCAATACGGTATGGATGCTCGTGGTCTTGACCCTTATATTGATTATTGTAGAAAGCATGATATTCATTATGATGTGAATACGGCTTTTGATATGTATGTAGATAATGTAGAAAACCTGACCAAAGAAGCCAATTATATGTATGAACACTTCCGTATCGTGCCGGCTACACTGCCAGCATGGGAAGATTTCCGTGAACCGGTTGTTAAGTTTACTGTATTTACACAACCAGAAATCCTTGACGAAGCTGAACGTGAATGGCGTACTTGGACCCATGAGTACAATATTTTGCGCAGTGGTGAATTTTTCGTTGACTTGATGCATCCGGAAGC
Source organism: Paenibacillus sp. FSL H3-0310 (assembly GCF_038002785.1). Classification (NCBI taxonomy): domain Bacteria; kingdom Bacillati; phylum Bacillota; class Bacilli; order Caryophanales; family Paenibacillaceae; genus Paenibacillus; species Paenibacillus sp. FSL H3-0310. The sequence continues at coordinate 3,859,904 of NZ_JBBODC010000001.1, read as the reverse complement.
CTCCAAGGGCAACGCCTTAAAGAATCTGGCTGTGAAGCTGGGAATTCCGCAAGAGGAAGTTCTTTCGATCGGTAATTATTTTAATGATATTTCTATGCTTACATACGCGGGTATGGGCGTTGCGATGGATAATTCTCCGGTTGAGGTCAAAGCGGCAGCGAATGCTGTCACGGGGTCTAACAACGAGCATGGTGTGCGAGATGCGCTGGTTAAATATTGTTTATCTTAATAATGGAAAGCATAAAGCGGACTTGAGTCCGTTCTATGCTTTTTTTGTTGTGAAGGAAATAAAAGAGATACCTAAACAGAAATGATTTTATCCATAAATAACCCGCCCTTAGGATTAACTAGAAAGGGCGGGACATAGATTAACTTCCTGCATTAAAGTTTAATTTCCTCGTTCCGGCTAGGATCGCTATATTTATAGATACCAGGGTTCAGTTCGATTTTTTCGTCGAAAGGGATATCTTTGTAGCTATCAATATTAGTTCCTGTAGATATCATGCCCTTAGGTGTAATTTCAGGCACCACTTCTTTGCCATTAATCCGTAACGTAGTTTGGTTAACGCTTTTGAAGCCAGAAGATTTGGATGTTGATTCGACAATCAAATTTTCGCCCTCAGTATAGTAAGTGAATTCAATTTTTAACCCATCGACATCAAGTGAAGTGAACTGCTTTTCTTCTTTAGGTTTGTTTATAGTGATCCAATTCTTAGTAGTATCACGTTTCTCAATGACAGCATCCTTTAATATAAGTTTCATTGGAACATCGGACCAGTCGTTATACCATTCCGGAGATTCGAATTGAAATAAATGCTGGTAGCTTTCGGAATGATCTCCTTTCAAATTCCAACCCCCAGTGATTGTTTGATCACCTATAACCAACTGAGCGGTATTATAGTGGACAATTCCTTTTTTAAGCGAATCATTTTCATCTATTAGAATTTGGATATCCAAAGGGGTAACTACTAGCTGATCTAAGGTTATACCTGTCTTTTCTTGAAATTCAGGACTGTTATACAGTTTCTTAGTGTAAATCGCCTCACTTGCTTTTTGTCCATCTGCGTTAAAATCGAACTTCCACGTACCTGAAAATCGTTTCGCTTCTTCAATGTAACTAAAATGAAGACTAGCTTCCTTCCAATCTGATTCAGTTATATTGAAGACCTGTTCAATAAATAAATCCGATCCTTCGTTAGGCATGATGGTTGGAATTGCTTCATTCTCTTGACCACCAGTACTAACTACCAAATGTGGGTTACCCCGTCCTAAGTCAGATGGTGATGCAGCGACTTTGTAACGGATAATGGTTTGATTGGAAACATATCGAACGGATTCGATTTGAAGGCTTGGATATTGCTTAACTCCAGTATTGATAGTATCCCCTGCTTGATGATTAGATTGTAAGGGGATATTCCGATCACTGTAAAAAATGAGATTCCGTGCTTCAAACCTGTAGTCCTTTTTATCATCCTTTAATGTATCAGGTGTCTCATATACTCCAATGAGTTTCTGGCTTTCAGGATCGTATTCTAAATAACCGTATACCTTTGCCTCGGCACCGGATTCACTAGTCATGATGTTTTCCTCTGTAGCAAATCCAGTATATTTGGATAGATCAGATTTAGTATCAAGTGATAACAGCATTTTCATTTTTTCTCCATCAGTTACAACACCGTTCAAATTCATTGTTACTCCTGAACTGGAAGTTTGAAGATTATACTGTTGACCGATGCCGTTATTTAATGCATTACTCACACTTCGACCACCAATTTTATCCCAATTAATCGTCATACTAGCGAATACAGGAATGGCTACAAGTAAGAGGCATGAGAAGACAATACTGATAGGAATAACCTTTTTATTAGACCTAGGAATATTCTGGGAGGCATGCAGATTTCTTTGACGTGTATATGCTTCTTGTTCTATGGCAGTCCACATCAAATCATAATCCGGTCGGGGAATATGTTTATCTTTTTCAATATAGAGACTCATTACTATTCAGCTCCTTTAGTTGGGTTCCACCCATTCTATTTAGTATTTTAAGTCCCATGTTCAGTCTGGATTTTACAGTTCCTTCGGGTATGCTCATAACTTTAGAGATCTCGGGTACAGTCAATTCGTTTATAAAACGAAGGACTACTACCATTCTGATTTTGTCGGGAAGCTGACTGTATAACCCTTGTAATTCTTTTTTAGTTTCCTGTCGATCCAAACGTTTTTCTACAGGGTTTGATTCCTCAGACCTGGATAGTAAATAATTACGTACTTCTTTCATCCACCCCGTCTTACGCCTTTTGATCACACTGTTGCACTCATTCGAAGCAATTCGTAAAATCCAAGCTTTCAAGTTTCTTACCTTCGACTTATCCGCTAAGATAACTTTTACAAATACCTCTTGGGAAATATCCTCCGCATCTGCCTGATTTTTCATTAAGTAGTAACAAAAATAATATACTTGTTCTTTATAGAGCTCGAAAATTTCCCGGTCACTCATTTTGCTGCACCCCCTGTCTTTGCTGTTCTCATTAATAAGACTTATAAGCGTATGTAATCGTTCATTTTTCATTTTGATTGTAGTATTTCTTCTGAGTATCATAGCGAATTCGAATGGAAGATAAGTCGTTTACAGGTAATTATAACCATGATAAAATTAGCGGTGGGACATGCGTCCGTAATCTATTAAAACTAATTGAATGTCCGCGTTAAAGGTAAAATCATCGAAAGATGATGACACAAAGCCATGGGTCTAAAACCTTTCGACAGAAGGAAATGATCGCCAGGCCGCCATAGGGATGTCTTATGAAGCATAAAGGATAGCTCTAAGAATATGTAGTCTATTTTGAGCTCTTTTATTATTTCGACCTATACGGCGTTACATTATCGCAAGGGGCCGAAAGGGGAAGTACATGAACAGTTTTTTCAAAACAATAGGTACTAGTTTGGCAGTAGGTGCTTTATTGCTGTCCGGAACGATCGGATGGATGTCTAATCCAGGAGTAGTGTCAGCAGCTACCTCAACAGTAGTAACCGCGGATCAGATGATCAGCAAAGTAACGGCAGCCTCCAAAGCAATAAAGAATTTCCATCTGGATGTGACCAAAAAACAGGATATTCAAAGCGGCGGGGTGCGTATCAGCAACACCAACACTCTGAAGCTGGATATCAACCGTCTGCCGAATTTTGCCGCAGCAGGCACTGTCGCTAGTAGTCTTTTAGAAACATCGTACAGTCTATATGCCAATGACAAGGAGTTTTACTATCTTGTAGACGGAAGTGAACTGATCGATGAATCTGAAGATGAAGGTTACGACGATGACGGGGAGCCAATCGATCCTGATGCACAATATTGGCTTGGACTGGAGAAAACGGAATGGGATGCCTTTTACTCTAAAGGCCAATACGATCCTGTTTCCATGCTTGATTCGGTCAAAAGTTATAAAAAATCCATGAAAGTCAGCACTGCTGGCGCACAAACAGTCTTACAATTCACGGTAACCGATCCGACAGCAGCTAAGGGGATAATCAAACTCTATGACCAGGAGAACCTCTGGGATGGAGAGACAGTTCAACCCAAAAGCGTAACGTGGAAATTATTCGTCAATACTAAGACCTGGCAAACGGAAAAGCTGACAGTCGATCTGAGTTATGTGCTGGTAAGTGATGGAGCTAAAGATACATACACCACGAAAATCGAAGCTAAATATTCCAAAAATAATAAAGGTGCAGCCATTGTAAAACCGGCCGAACTAGAATAATAAGGACGATTCATAACGAGCGAAAAGCGCTGTTCAGCGGAACAGCGCTTTTTGTTGTATCCAACAGCAGTTCTTTATTAGTTGACAAGAATAAATCATTGCTGTAATTTATATGTATGCGCATGTATATAATAATTTCTCTAAATATAATTTAATGAAAGTTGGGAAAAAGATGATAGCACTAGACACAGCATTAACTTTTCGCAGAGGGCTGACATTAAAAAACCGAGTGGTTATGGCTCCAATGACCACGCGAATGAGCTTTTATGACGGTGTAGTAACACAAGATGAATTGAAATACTATTCGCTAAGAACGGGCGAAGTAGGTGCGGTCATCACTGCGGCAGCAAATGTACAAGAGGGTGGAAAAGGATGGGAAGGTGAACTTAGTGTTTCCTCCGATGAATTTATTCCTAGCCTCAGCCGATTAGCATCTACTATTAAACGAAATGGAACAAAGGCTATTTTACAGCTATTCCATGCAGGAAGAATGACAGATTCAAAAATATTGCGTGGCGTACAACCCGTTTCCTCCAGCGCCATTGCTGCCGAACGCCCGAATGCAGAAATTCCAAGAGCATTAACAGAAGATGAAATTTTCGGTGTAATTGAGGATTTTAAAAAAGCGACTCAACGTGCTATTCAAGCTGGATTTGACGGGGTAGAAATTCATGGAGCAAACACATATTTAATCCAACAATTCTTCTCTCCACACTCCAACCGTCGTGAAGATCAATGGGGAGGAAGCTTAGAGAAAAGATTTAATTTCATTAACCAATTAGTGGATGCAGTTATTGCTGTCGTTGACAATTCAAAGGTTAAGGATTTTATTGTCGGTTATCGTTTTTCTCCAGAAGAATATGAAGAGCCTGGAATTAAAATCACCGATACCTTTTATCTTATTGATAAATTAGCTGATAAAAAGCTGGATTATCTGCATATTTCATTAGGGGATTTTAAGAAAGTATCTGCATCAGAAGATTTTAAAGAAAAATCAATCCTGCAATATGTGCATGAGAAAATCAATGGCCGTGTACCTTTAATTGGGGTAGGAGATATCCGTACCAAACAGGACGCAGAGGACACGTTGACAAATGCTGAATTAGTAGCAGTAGGACGATCTCTTATCATTGATCCTCATTGGACAAGTAAAGTGCTGGAGGGTAAAGAAGATATCATCAGAAGAGTACTTGCTGATCAAGATAGAGAAGAACTCGTAGTAGAGAATGGTATTCTAGAATTCCTTAAATTAATGATGCCTGATCGTTTACGCTAAACTCAAACACAGTTTTGAGGTCTAAATCTATAACGTTCCGCGGTAAATTCCGCGGAACGTTATTTTTCTGTAACGACTCTATTCCCTCTTTAAGATTGTTGTCGTATGTTTCAACATTCGATTCATGAGATTTCGCCGCTCTGTTTTTATGTCGGTGTCGCTTCTCTTTAATGCGTCGCGGATGGGGATGATCTCTGTAATTTTCCTGCCGCTTTTTATTCTTCGATCTACACAAGTCGGGATGTAACCTACGTTAGTTATACTCGTGTGTCCTTTTTCATCCTTCTTTATTTTAAGCGTAAGAATGATACCGCTTTGTGTATAAGGAATATTCATTAGTTTAGTAGAAACAAAATTCCCCAATGAGTAAATAACGAATTGTTTTTTTCCACGAAGTGCTAACGGTTGAAGAACATGTGGGTGAGACCCCAGTATGATGTCGGCGCCATTTTTAAAAAAGAGATTGACCAGCTCTTTTTGTCTCTTGTTTGGAGTGTAACGATATTCGCTTCCGAAATGCAGATAAAGCAAGACTAGATCGACTTTCTTTTTTAAATCTCGAATCTCCCGAATGATCTTGGGCGTAGATATCCGGTTAACCAGCCATGGCTTACTCACTGGTACAGGAATTCGGTTAGTTCCTGCTGTGTAGGAGAGGATGCCAATCGTAATTCCTTTGACGTTTTTAATAAGCGTTCTCTTGGATTCTTCTAATGATTTAGCTGTTCCCGTGTGGTCGATTCCATTACGGTCCAGAACTCGTAACGTCCGAACCAGACCCGGGGCACCATAATCCATGCAATGATTGTTGGCCGTTACTAATACGTCGAATCCGGCTTCCTTAAGTGCAGGGGCCAGTTCGTCTGGACATTTGAATATCGGACCGCCTGATCGGGGACTTTTCCGGCATTCGGGGCCGCTTCCAGCAAAGGTGGTTTCGAGATTGCCAATCGTCAAATCAGCCTGTTTCAGATAAGGAGCTACTTTTGCAAACAGGGGGCTGAACGAATAGGTTCCGTCAGGCTGTTTAGCATCCGAAATAATATAACGTTTGACCATTAGATCTCCCACAGCAGCTATTTGTATTTCAGTCATGGATATCCACCTTTTTATTATTTTCATTAGGATATGGCATAAAGTTGTTAGGGGTTATTCTTTCTTTAAGGCGAAGTGCAAACATTTGTGTGGCTTTTTATTTAAAATGTGACTCAACGCATAATCACTTTATTTAGATCGTCTAAATTTAAGGTATTCATTTTTTTCAAACTTTTATAATTTGATTCAAATCCTCTTTTTTGTTTGGCAGCCATAATAAAATAAGGTTGTTGATAAACATTATCAATCAAACATTGGAGGTTAAAGAAATGAGTACACAATTCAAAAAAATCGCCGAGGATACTTACTGGATAGGCAAAATCGATAACCGCCAGGTTCCATTTCACCGCCTGATTCTGGCAAAAGGAACTACCTATAATTCTTATTTATTAAAAACAGGTAAGCCAACTGTCATTGATACCGTAGATATGGAATTCGGACGTGAATATGCCGAGTGTCTGGGTGAAATGATTGATCTTCTAGATATCCATTACATTGTAATTAATCATACAGAGCCTGATCACTCTGGTGGACTGGCAGCTCTCGCTGCCAAGGCTGCAAATGCCACGATCGTATGCACCGAGATTGCTGTTCCCGAATTGCAGGAAATGTACAAGCTTCATAGCCGGAACTTCCTGGTGGTTAAAGACGGAGATAAGCTGGATATTGGCGGGAAAACGCTGCTGTTTAAAGAAACACCGTATCTCCATACCGCAGAAACGATGATCACCTATTGTATCGAAGATCAAATCTTATTTCCTTGTGATATTTTCAGCACGCATGTTGCGGTGGAGAGTCTATTCAGCGATGAAGCCGGGTTTGATATTACGGAAGATTTCGAGGGCTATTACGCAGCAATTATTCATCCTCACAGAAGATATGTAAGAACCCTGTTAGAGGCTGTTAAGGATCTTGAGATCCGGATGATCGCTCCTTCCCATGGATTTGTGATCCGGAAGGACATACGTAAATATATCGGGATGTACGCCACATTGAGCCGTGAAACAACGCAAGGAAAAAAGGCAACCATCGTATATACCACCATCAAAAACAGTACCAAGAAGATGGCCAAAATCATACAGGATTGCTTGCAGGAAAATAATATAGAGACAGAGGTCTGGGATGCAGATAAAAGTAGTGCCACTGATATTCTGAACAGCATAACGTCAGCGGACGCGGTCTTTATTGGCAGCTCCACTAAATACGCGGACATGATTGGGAACCTGGAGAACATTCTGAAAGAATTGCACAATATGAATCTGGAAGGTAAACTTGCTGCAGCCTTTGGCTCCTACGGCTGGAGTGGTGAAGCCATTGAAGTCATTCAGGATTATCTGAATGGAACAAACATGACGGTGCAAAGCACATCTGAGGTTATTAAAACCACGGGGATGACACATGTAGAGTTCCCTGTACGAATCAGATTTTCCCCGAAAGAGCCTGAGAAAGTTCAAAAAATTAAAAATGCGGCTGAATTTGTTTCGGATTTGCTGCTGAGTTCATTTTAGGGAGGAGGAACATAGGATGACAAAACATTACGTTATTGTTGGCGGAGGAGTAGCCGCCGTCCATGCCGCCAAAGCCATCCGTGATCAAGACGCAGAATCGGAAATTTCGATCCTCGGGGAGGAAAGTCAACTGCCCTATAACCGGATTAAGCTGACCAAAGGGCTGTTTACCGACCTGCACAGTGAGAAGGTGCTGATTAAAAAGGAAAAATGGTACCGCGATAACCGTATCTCCGTAAAAACCTCGACCCGAATCCGTTCTGTCCACCCGGACCGGCAAATAGTTGTGACAGAAGATGGGCAGAGTGTTTCTTATCATAAGCTTTTATTGTGTATGGGAGCGAAGAATCGTGCACTCTCCCTTGAGGGCTTCGCCCTGAACAATGTTCATACCCTCCGGGATATGAACGACGCGGACAGATTGAAAGAAAACCTGCAGGATGGCAGCCATGTAGCCGTAATCGGTGGGGGAGTGCAGGGAATCGAAACCGCTTGGGCGCTGCATGAAGCTGGATATCAGGTAACGGTGATCGAAGCTTTTCACCGGTTGATGGGCAGACAGCTTGATGAGAAATCCTCACAGCTCCTTAAAGAGAACCTTGAACAAGCAGGTGTGAAGGTTATTCTTCGAGCTGATGTAGCGTCTATAACAGGAACTGAGTATGTTACCGGAATTACGCTGCACGACCAATCTCATTTTTCCTGTGACCATGTAGTCTACTCTATTGGTATTGTACCGAATACGAAACTGGTAAGTGGCTCGAATATTCAAGTCCGGCAGGGCATTATCGTAAATGAACAAATGCAAACAAATGATCCGCATGTGTATGCAGCCGGAGATGTGGCTGAAATTAACGGGCATGTGGAAGGACTGTGGGGCGGAGCGATTGAGCAGGGCAGGATTGCCGGCAGTAATATGGTCGCCAATCTGACGGCGTATCGTAGAACTGTTCCGGTTACCTTGTTTACCGCCTTTGGTATCTCTTTATTTTCGATAGGCAACGTGGATGAACAGTGTTGCGATACGGCGGTAAGCGGAGATGACAATGGGGCGTATACGCGTATCTATGTGAAAGATAACACAATGATCGGTGCGATATCCTGGCAAGGTGCAGCTGCTTCTCTGGGGTATAAAACCGCTGTAGAGTATGGCATCTCCCTTGAGGGGATCGATGTTAACGGGAGTAGCATCGAGGAGATTATGGCTGAAGTACAAACCAGGTTGAACTAAACTATTAACTTTTTAGGAGATGATAAAGATGAAAAAATACATTTGTCTACCCTGTGGTTATATCTATGATCCGGCATTAGGCGATCCCGATGAGGATGTTGTTGCAGGCACTGCATTTGAAGATTTGCCTGAAGATTGGGTCTGTCCGGTATGCGGTGAAGATACCAGTCATTTTGCGCCGGTTGAAGATAAAAAAACTTCTGTATCCTAAAGGAAAGTAGGAGTTGTACAAAAAAATGAACAACAGGGGGGACAGTTATGAAGGAGTATTCTTGCCAATACGCTGCTGAACCTTGTACCCGCAAGGTGCCTATTTTTGCTGCGTTAAGCGATGACGATCTCTCCCGGATCAGCGCTATGATCAAGCATCGTAAGTTTACTAAAGGTCAACCTTTAATTCTGGAAGGGGCGCCGTCAGATACGCTGTACATTATTCAGCGAGGGCATGTTAAATTATCCAAAACAACTCCTGAGGGCAAGGAACAAATTTTGCACATCTTGACGAATGGAGACTTTTTCGGAGAACTGAGCATTTTTAACAGCGATGAGCTGAGTAACTTCAGTGCTTATGCTCTGAAAGACACTAACATTTGCATGCTGACCCGAACGGATATGGAGCAGCTAATGAGGGATAATCCGGATATTTCGCTCAGACTACTGAAGAGTGTGACCAAAAGACTAGCCCATACGGAAAATCTGGCGCAAAGCCTGGCGACCAAAGATCCCGAAATACGAATTGCTTATATGATCATGGAACTCAGCGACAAATATGGTAAGCAGCGTGGCACTCATATTCATATTGACCTTCCGTTGTCTCGTGAAGAGCTGGCCAGTTATGTTGGGGTCACCCGCGAAACTATTAGCAGAAAATTCTCAAGGTTTGAAGATTCAGGTCTTATTGAGCTAATCGGAAACAAGCAAATGCTCATTATAGATCCAGCCGGTTTGGAGAGTTATATGGGGTATTAAGAGGATTACAGTGTATTGACCGCTCTGTATGACACCGTGGGTGCAGAACATACGCTATATGGGGCCAGACTCCGATACTTGTCGTTCCCAAAGGATTTCAGTATGATGAATACTATATAAACTTGTCCCTATGGGCTCGATTAATCGGAAGATGGCGAGGAAACCCAATGCAGAAAAGGAATAGCAGAAAATTTTTCCGTATCAGGCTAGAGGAAATGATTCAAACTTTGCGACATGAAATTCATTCGGGAAGTATAGCGATCGGCAGTTATCTTCCTTCAGAAAGTGACTTAGAGGTGCGCTTCGGACTTAGTAACGCTTCTGTGCGCAACGGGCTTAAGGTGCTGGTGGATGAAGGATTAATTGAGAAAATTCCGCGTGTTGGCAATCGGGTAATTCCTCCGGTAGAGGAAGGCAGAACGACGATCAAGTTCGGATATGTGAACACCATCCCCAAGCTTGTAGAGATGCAAGAGCTACTGAATGAGTTCGGCAAACGCTATCCGCATATCGACGTTCAGCCGCTCGAGTTGTCTTCAGGAAACTACTCGACATCTTTGAAGGAATATTTGCAGTCGGAAATCATGGATGTCGTACTGATGAATAATAACAATTATCAGGATTTTTTGGAGCAAGGCTGCACGGAGCTGCTGGAGCCGATGGAGGAACAGCCGGACACGTATCGTTTTCTTTCCGACCCGTTCCGGTATGGTGACCGTAATCGCGTTCGCCCCTTCATTTATTCTCCAGTCGTGCTTTGTTATAATAAACAGCATTTTAAGGAAGCCGGCGTATCACCACCAGACAGTAGCTGGACCTGGGACGATTTGTTTGCTAATGGTCGAAAGGTAGCTGAAGGTCATGACTGGTATGGTTTTTATTTTTATTTGCCCTCTCGTAACCGGTGGCCGTTGTTCCTGCTTCAGAGCGGTACGACGTTTGCGGCAGAGCAGGATGACGAAGGCAAATTCCGGTTCAGTGGCTCAAAGCTACTCGACAGTTTAGGAACCATTCGTAAGCTGATAGGCATGAAAGATGTATTTCCAGCCGTATTGTCCGAGAGCGATGCGGATGCGGAAGCCTTGTTCTTGCAAGGTAAAGTGTCCATGATTATGACGACCTATTACTTCTTGAATCAATTGCGTCAATCCGATTTGGCATTCGATATTGCTCCATTGCCGCGGCTGCAAAATGCTGATACGCTGCTGATTATAAATGGACTGGCGGTTAACAGCAAATCACAGAACAAGGATGCATCCATGCTGCTCGTTGATTTTCTCACCTCACACGAGGCGCAACTGATCATTAGGCGCAAGACGCTGAATATTGCAGCCAACCGTTTGGTGATGGATTGGGAAGGTGAGGAAGTGGGTTATCGTCCGGCCCGTTTTCAGCTTTATCGTGAGATCTTCCCTACCTATCGTCTGGTTACAGAGCTGGGTTTAAGCAACCTCCAGTTGAAAGAGATTCAACGTGATATCATGATGTTTGTTTCAGGTCTACTGGACAACGACGAGTTATGCCGCAGACTTGAGGAAATATTGAATGCGGTAAATCAGGAGACTCAGCACTCTTGAGGACTGAAAGTTTATTTGAACATCCCGGCACAGGTTCAATTCTGAATCTGTGCTTTTTGTTATGTTGAAGTATTTGTTTGTCGCACAAGAATTGACTCATATATGACTCATAACAAACAAAAAAACTTGTTGACTATGCTTTTGTTGTTATTATATGATGCAATAGAAGTCAGATATGAGTTAATACGAACTCAATTTTATTAAGGTGGTGTAGCTGCAAAGATGGAAAAGGAAGGCGTTTATTTTCACAATGTTTCGGAGCTGGTTCATAAACCCTATCAATCTGGATTGCATCTCCAGCGTTTTCCGCAGCATGTGCGCAATGGCTTGTCAGAGAAAGGAAGAACCAAAGCTATACAATCGAACGGCTGTGAATTGCGGTTTGTCACCGAATCCAAGCATGTTAGGGTCACTGTCGGATCGAATGATAGTAACGGCCGCGTTGTGGTATGCAGAGGGGATTTTTTTCATTCTCAGCATTTTCTGCAGGCGGGTACGGTAACCACTCTGCACTTGGAGGAGCCGGAACGTTTTACAGAGGTATCAAGTAAGCGGCTGAATCAGTCTGGATTTTCCTCTAACGTATGGCGTTTGCATTTTGATCGTTTCGGAGCTGTTTACTACGATGTGGATGCTTTTGGTTGTGAAGTACGTGCGCCTAGACCGGAAGAGGTACCGAAGCTTACGATGCTCGCCTATGGATCTTCCATTAGCCAGAGCGCGGGATCCACGCATCATTTCAATGGTTACTTACAGCAGACAGCGCGCAGACTTGGTGTGGATGTGCTAAATCTTGCGCTTAGCGGATCTTGTTATTGCGAGGACGTAGTTGCCGATCATCTGGCTGAACGTGAGGATTGGAATTTTCTGTTTCTGGAACTTGGTGTCAATATGCGTGCTGTAGTGTCTCCCGAGGAATTCAAGCGTAGAGTGTCTTACATGCTGGACCGGGTTATCAAAAATCATCCTGACAAACCTGTGTTCGTTACTACGATTTATCCGAATCGTGCAACGTATTTTCTTGATACAGGCCATCTTCTTCATGTCCAAGAGGCGGTTTTTAACGAAGTGCTGCTTCGTTACTGTGAGAGCAATAAACATCCACAACTACATCTGCTGGATGGCGCATCAGTCATGCGCGATCTTACCTCGCTGACCTCCGATCTGATTCATCCTTCCGATTATGGACACACACTAATGAGCGAGCATTTAGCAAAGCTGTTGCGGCCCATGATCGAACCCCTCCGAACTTCTAGTCATTCTACTGAAGTGTCCCCAATTTTATAATAGGGAGTTGATGGAAATGAAGCGTTGGATGCTTACCATGGTGGGAGTTTCATTATTAGCCGTCTCTATGAATGGATGTTCCTCTTCTAATAAGGGGGGAGAAGAGCAAGCGGGGGAGAGTCCAGAAAAAACCACTGCTTTCTCCATATCGTTCCGGAGCGGAAACATTTCGTATGCAGACAATCATCCGAATATCAATGATGACAAATGGGTCAAAAAGCTGGAGGACCTTACAAATACAGATCTTAACATCCGTTTGATGCAGCAGAAAAATTTTGATTCGCAAATGATTCAAATGTTCGCGATCAACGACATTCCGGATGTCGTGCAAGCAAGCTCTGGGTTGACGAACCCTCAGTTGGCAGGTTCCGTGGAGGCCGGAGTATTCATGCCCCTAAATGAATTGCTTGAGCAGTATGGGCAGGATCTTCTCAAGAAAGTTCCGAAGGAGGCATGGGAGAAGGAGACCGATGCCAAAGGTAATATCTATGCGATTCCGGAATGGCTGTCCAATCCGTCACGCCGGGCAACTTGGATTCGTGCGGATCTTTTGGAACAAACAGGGCTGCCAGAGCCTAAAACAGTAGATGACTTCCTGAATGTCATGCGTGCTTTTAAGAAGCTGGGTGTGGAGAATCCTTATATGGGCCGGGAGGACTTTGTATATTCGGATATGTTCTTCGGATCTTACGATACCTTTGCTAATTTCTTTATGAAACAAGGGGATCAAATTGTCCCGAAATTTATGAATATCGAAAATATGCAAAAGACGATCCAAACGTACAAGACAATGTTCGACGAAGGACTGATCAACAAGGAATTCGTCACAATTAATCCCACGAAATTTAAGAACGATATTCTTGCAGGCAAGGCGGGCATCTGGAACATGAATGCGAACCTGTTGATCCAATGGGATCAGCAGCTAAGAGAACAGGTGCCTACTGGTAAAATGAAGCTGATCGCCTCGCCCACAGGGCCAGACGGTAAGGGGGGACTTCGTCTTGTCGGTACGGTGCCGCGAGCGTATTTAATTAACAAGAATGCGAAAGACCCTGCCGGGATCGTCAAGTTTTTCAACTGGATGGTTAGTGACGAAGCGGAGAAGTTTTTTACCTTCGGAATTGAAGGGGAAAACTACACTGTAGAGAACGGAAATATTAACTATAACAGACCGAAAACAGCTGATGAAGTTGATGAAGAAACGTTCCGTCAAATCCTGCTGTGGTTCGTACAGGATACTACCTACAATAAAGGTGCGCTTAGTCTCACACCCGAAGGAAAAGATTTGATGAAGCTCTACGACACAGTACTTGCGAATGAGGGACGCGACGGGATTCAATTTGAACCGCAAGTAAAAGGCTATCAGAAAAACCCGGACATCACCCCAGGTGGAGATAAATTGCCACCAGTTATATTGACGCATGTGATCAATATGGTATACGGAAAAAAGCCGATTTCCGACTATCCGAAGGTGGTGGAGGAATGGCTGCAGAAAGGGGGAAGTGACGTCGTCAAGGAAGCAACAGAACGTTATAACAATAACGACGGTGTGATTTTGTCCCGACATTAATAAGCTGCATCTCACAAGAGGTTTGAACTCCATAATGCTTGTGATTACCTATACCATGTCAAGGAGGAATTTATTTGAGAAACGGACTATATAGGAAAGCTTTTCGAGTGGGCATTAGAGTACTGTTGTCTTTGGCTTTGTTATATTCACCTTTGGAAATGCAAGCGCTTACCGAAGTTTATGCAGACGGAATAACCGATGACTATGTTACGCTCTACGAGGAAAACTTCGATGACCCTGACAATTTTGGATCTACCGGTGGTATTGCCATTCCGGGGCCTTGGCTGCAGGAAGGCGAAGGAAACAGTATGGCGAAAACTTCGGTTTCGTCCACGGCCCCGTCCGTACCGAATCTGGTGAAAATCGATGGCAAGGATGCATTGGCGCTGTCAGTGAATTCGACGGGGTACCGCAATCTTCAATTGAGTTATTATACACGGGCATCCTCCTACATCGGAGGAAGCGTCATCGTAGAATGGTCAAGTGACGGAGGGATAAATTGGACAACGCTGGAGGAATTTAAGCTGCCCCCAGGAATGCTGGAACAAAAGAACAGTGAGCCGAACCAACTCAAAGTCCAAAACTTGGGCAGCGGAGCTGACAACAACCCGAACGTCAAAATCCGGGTTCGTGTGGGGGAGCTTATGAGCGCGAATATGTACATCGATAGTGTCGCCCTCAAAGCTCAAGCGATTCCCGGAATACCACCCGCAGAGACACCGGTGCCAATCCCTACACCGGCTGAACCTAAGCCGTTTGTGGTTCCTGAAGGCGTTAAGCTGTATGAAGATGTGCGGATTGGGAATGCTGGAACGCGGCCGATTTATACTTCGATTGCCGTACCCAAGATCCTGCCTCAAGCACCCGTGCCAGTGATGGTATACATTCATGGCGGAGGTTGGAATCACGGAGACCGGAAGCAAGCCCTTGCCAGTATCTGCAACTATGTAACCAAGCGAGGATATATCGGAGTATCGCTGGATTACCGCTTAACCCCGGAAGCGCCATTCCCGGCGCAAATTCAGGATGTGAAGCTTGCTATTCGTTACTTGCGCGCGCATGCGGCAGAATACCATCTGGACCCGAGTCGGATCGGTGTATGGGGTTCGTCATCAGGGGGGCATCTGGCCTCACTGCTCGGTACGACTAGGAACATTAAGTCAGGCGAGACAATCACATTGGATACAGGACATACCGTAAATGTTCCGGATTTGGCAGGAAATGGCGGTTGGCAGCAATATTCTGATCAAGTGCAAGCCGTTGTCGATCTCTACGGTCCAGCGGATTTTACAACAAACTTCGCTAATAGCTATAAATCAGTGAAAGCGCTTTTAGGCGGGAACGACGCGTTCTCTGTGCCAGACCAGGCAAGGTTGGCCATGCCTGGCACTTATGCGTCACCGGACGATCCGCCTTTTTTCATCCGCCATGGGGATGTGGATGCAACGATCCCATACACGGACAGCATTACGTTCTCCAATCAATTGAAGGATGCAGGCGTGAAAGTGGTCGATGTAAAAATTGTACCTAAACAAGGTCACGGTTTTATAGGCGAAGCGGCTGAGCAAGCAAGCGCCGAGGCTTGGGCTTTTATGGATCAATATGTAAAGAATCGAATGGCAACAACATCTGATGATGAGGTTGTATACCGCGATCTAGCCAGTCTGGCACCGAGCGACGATGCAGTCATCGACAGCAGCAAGCCCACTGTAAACTTTAATAGCGCGACGGGCAGCAGCAATGGATTGTTCAGTATTTCTTCTGGCGCCGAGAACAAGAAATATGTGTATTTTAAATTTGATGTCTCTTCATATAGCAATTCTGCAAACAGGTACATTTTTAATGTTGCTGCCAAAAAGGGTTCATCCAATGCGGACCTCGAACTTTCGTTATTCGGCCTAAAGGATACAAATTGGACTGAATCGGAGCTGACTTGGAGCAATGCGCCTGTCACAGATCTGACCATTGCTTCGTTAAGTGGGAAATTTACCGTAACGGCAGACAAATCAGGAGCTCCACAGGTTTACAGCATCGATGTGTCCGAGTTTGTCAGAGAAAGATTGTCCGCATCGGGCGGTAATATCGCTTTTCTGCTTGGTGATGCGGCAAGCACTGGAATTTCCCTCAATGTCTATTCGAAAGAAGCTAATGGCAACAGCAACCCCCGTCCACAGCTTGTTGTTCAAGAAGCGGTTGCACCTTCAAGCGACCATGAGAAACCTTCCTGGCCGGATGGAAGTTCTCTGGAAGCTGTCAATATAGGTACAGAGTTCATTCAACTTTCATGGCCGGCCGCCAGCGATAATCAAGGTATCGGCTCCTATCGCGTATACCGGGATAACACCCTGTTATCCAATGTTACCGGTGCAACGTATACAGCCGTTGGGCTTAGCCCTAGCACGGCGTACAGCTTTAAGATTGAAGCGGTGGATCAGTCGGGCAATACATCCGTACCGCTTTCTTTTACGCGGTCAACGCTTACAGAACCCATCATTCCTTACGCGATTGCAAACGTGACAGCCAGCGACAGCGATGGCAATATCGCAACGAATACCATCGATAATAACTTGTTCACCCGTTGGTCCGCCGCAGGTAACAGCCCGTGGATCCAATACGATTTAGGCGAACGGAAGCAGATCAGTTATTTAGGTATTGCCGTTTATAAAGGTGACACGCGTACGGCTCAATTGAGTATCGAAACTTCAAATGACGGTTTGGCTTGGACTACGATATGGACTGGTGCAAGTATGTTCAGGACCATAGAGATGCAACCTTTTGATTTTCCTGACACAGAAGCCAGATATGTGCGGATCGTGGGTCTTGGAAATTCTGATGGCAGCGCGTTTACAAGTTTATCGGAGGTAAACATCTATGCGCCGTTCGCAAATGGCGATACACCTGTAGCCAGCATCCCGAACTACACACCTAATCCCCCCCGGGAACCGATCCCATTCACAGCTCCCGGATTAACCGAACCTGAGGGTACGGTGCATCCGGTTCATTCCTCACCTACTACCACTGGGCGCATCTTGAACGTGCTGGACTATAATGCTGATCTCGCCGATAACGACACAGATGACGGTATTGCTATTCAAGCTGCCATAAACAGTGCTGAGCCCGGCGATGAGGTCTATTTGCCGTCTGGGGTTTATAATTTGAACTCAACATTGGATACTCTTGTCAATTTGAAGCTCAAGTCAGGAGTAAACCTTCGCGGTGAGGATCAATCAACAACCATCCTCAAGACATCTCTCAATAAGGTAAAAAACAGCGCCCTGATGAAAGTATCCGGACAGCATGATCTGTCCATAACTAATCTCACATTGACTTCTACATGGAACGGTGTCTACACGACGGATCACAAAGTGAACAACCCGGACGCCGGTGGTCCCGACAGCATGATTACCATCGCAAATTTTGGTGAAGTTCCGTCATACAACGTCACGGTTGATGGAGTTACTGTAGAGAAGTATTCACGTATGGGTGTGCGTATCGACAACAGCCGTGATATCGTCGTACGCCGCAGCACGTTCCGAAATGCGACAGATGTAGGTCCGGGCGGTGCTGGCTATGGTGTGTCGATTCAGGGCATGGCCAAGCAGGATCGCAACGGGTATGAGAACGACACGGTTTGGAATGTTGTGGAGGACTCCCATTTCGAAGGCCCTTATTTGCGGCATGGGGCGCTGATCCAATTTGTTGCCCATAACAATGTCCTGCGAAACAATCAGTTTATGAATACAAAGCTGGATGCCATCGATCTGCACGGAGAACTCGAATATTTGAACGAGATATACGGCAATGTGATTAGCGATATTCCCTACGGCGCGGCGATCGGACTGGGAAACACCGGGGGTACAGCACCCAGCAATCACAGTAAGTCAGGACCGCGTAACTATATCCATGACAATACGATTCGTAATACAAGAGAAGGAATCAATGTAACTATGGGCACCCCGGATACAGTCATTGAGCGAAATGTGATTGAGAATACAACGCATATAGAGAACGCCAAGGGCATTCAGATTTTGAACGGGCCAGGTACTATCATTAAGGAGAATATCATTCGCAACAACACCGCGTCGAATTATTGGGCTGTATCCCTTGAGCATGATCCCGGCGACAGCAAAGCAAATGATATCGGAGCGGGCGACCCGCAGGACGTTCAATTGATCGCAAATTCGCTGATTGGCAATACGAACGGTATTCGACTTCTTGCTGGAAAAGGGATCATCCTGCAGGGGAATCTTATTAACAGTATAAGTTGCAATTATTTCAAAAATGATCATGTAGTAGTAGAGGGTTGGCCGTTACCGATTATACCCTAAAGAAAACACAAGCTCACTCATAGAAACTCCATATTGCAAGCGCTTTATTGTAGGTAGAATGAGGTTAGATTCATTCACTATTTAAGGAAATGGAGGAAAGCCGATGCCACATATTGAGATTAGGATGTACGAAGGCCGAACGAGTGAGCAGAAGGAGGAGATAGTCACCGTATTCACGCGGGAGTTATCCCGAATTATTGAACGGGAGGAACGATTTATTACCGTCGAATTTCAAGAAATTCCCCTGGATGAGAATGCTCCGGCGAACCTGCTGAAAACAGGACCTATAGGAAACGGTTATGAAAGCTAAGTTAACTGGGGTTGACCTTATTAACTACAAAGCCGACACGAAAAGGTCCTTGCTTTTAAACATGTGGAAATTCAGAGCACTCTATGTGATTGCGATTCCCGGGATCTTGTATTTTATTATTTTCAAGTACTTGCCGTTGGCTGGTTCAGTTATTGCGTTTCAGAACTACAATATTTTTAAAGGCTTTACAGGCAGTGAATGGGTGGGACTCGAGCACTTTAGGACGATGTTCCAATACCAGGATTTCGGAAGAATCTTGAGCAATACAATTCTGCTAGGCTTGTATGATCTTATATTCGCCTTTCCGGCTCCAATATTGCTTGCGCTTCTGCTGAATGAAATTCGGCTTGTGTTTTACAAACGGTTTTTGCAAACGGTGGTTTATATGCCCCATTTCCTATCTTGGGTAATTGTCAGCGGTATCGCCTTGGGTATCCTCTCCCCAGGAACAGGGATTGTGAATCAGGCTTTACAAGCTTTCGGCTTTGAACCGATTTATTTTCTTGGTGAAAATTCATACATTCGCACGATTTTGATCAGTTCCGGTATCTGGAGGGATTCCGGGTATGGTACGATCATTTATCTGGCCGCGTTGGCAGGAATAAACCCAGATCTTTATGAGGCTGCTGAAGTAGACGGAGCCGGGCGCTGGAAACAAACCTTAGCCATTACACTGCCGTCTCTGATACCGACGATTATGATTTTGTTCCTTCTCCATATCGGGAGATTTCTTGATCTTGGCTTCGAGCGGGTATGGGTATTCCTGAACGCGCTTAATACCGGGAACGGGGAGATTCTGGACACTTATATCTATAAGGCGGGGCTGCTGTCTCAGCAATACAGCTATACAACAGCAGTGGGGCTATTCAAGTCGGTAGTTGGACTCATTCTGGTGCTCATCGGCAACATTTTGAGCAAAAAAACAACCGGTGAATCGCTGTATTAATCGCTCTTTATGGAGGTAGGGATGATGAGAGTACGCTATACTCGCGGCCAGAATCTATTTAATGTGTTCAATCTTTTGTTTCTGACCGCTCTCGCTTTGGCTATGTTTCTGCCGTTTCTGAATGTGATTGCCCAGTCCTTTAGCAGCTCTGAAGCAATTATTAATGGCAGGGTAGGCTTGCTGCCAAAGGAATTTACCGCGATCAATTATCAGTACGTTTTCAGCGATCATTCCATTTGGCGGGCGTTCGGTGTTTCCGTCTATATTACGGTACTGGGCACCGCCATTAATCTGATTGCGACAGCTTCTCTCGCTTATCCGGTGTCGCGGCCGGAATTCGTAGGACGTAAATACATCGTCATGATGGTATTGTTCACTATGGTATTCAGTGCCCCTCTTATTCCAAACTTTATCCTGATCAAAAATTTGGGGCTTATGAACTCCTTATGGGCACTTATGATTCCGGGGGCCATCAGCGCATTTAACTTTTTCGTGATGAGAAGCTTCTTTATGCAGCTGCCTCAGGAGCTGATAGATTCCTCCAGAATCGATGGGTGTGGCGAGCTGCGGATCATAGTCAATATGGTACTGCCGTTGTCCAAACCGGTAATGGCCTCATTGGGGATTTTTTACGCCGTCGGGCACTGGAATACGTACATGAGCGCTCTGTATTATATCAACAAGCCGTCATTATGGCCTCTGCAAGTGATGTTGAAGAAGCTCTTCGAGACGGACGATATCAGCATTGATCCGGCTTCCTCAGTTTATAGCTCTTTGGCCCACACCTCACCTGAGGGCATCAAAATGGCTGTTATCATTGTCGCTACTATTCCGATTATCATGATTTATCCGTTTCTTCAACGCCATTTCGTTAAAGGAATGATGGTCGGATCCGTCAAATCCTGATCTATCATAGTGTGGTAGAATAGGAACGCGTTAAGCGAGACGAATCGGAAGGTGGTATCCATGGATGAGATGTGTATTAATCGTAGACGACGAGCCCATGATTCGAAAGGGACTTTCTATCATGATCCAGCAATGCGGCGAGCATCCGTATAACATTAAGCTGGCCCAGAATGGCGAGGAGGCCATCCAGCTCATTATGGAGGAGCAGCCGGATTTTCTTTTTACAGATATCCGTATGCCCAAGGTAGACGGACTGGAGCTGTGCCGGCGGCTGTCGGAGATGGAGACGGATATTCAGACTGTTGTCATCTCGGGTTATGGGGATTTTGAATACGCCCGCCAATGCGTGTCCTATGGAGTGAAAGAATATCTCCTGAAACCCGTGAGCAAAGGGAACCTTCAAAATGTGATCGCCAAACTGGAAGCGCATAGAGAGAAGTTAGAGAGTTTTGTCTCTGTCGCTAAGCTCGATGAATGGGTCGTGCGTATGGATGATGCCATCTGGACCTTGGATAAAGAAAGGCTGTACCTTGTACTGAAGGAATGGGAAACTGACTTCCTCCAGCGTAAGATGAGCCGAATTCAGCAAAAAGAGCTTCTGGAAGAGGGCTATGCTTTACTCGTGAAGAAGCTGCTTGTCAATTCAGTTACACCCGGTAAAAGCGTGTTAGACTTGTCCGCAGCAGCTGGACCTGAGCAGTTATTTCACTGCTTCGCAGAAGCGTCAGCAGCTATATTGGAAGAGCTTCGTAGAAAGCGCAAGGGTAAAGCGAAGGATCCGATAGAGGAAGCTAAAGCATTTATTGAAAAGCACCTCGCCCAGGAAGTATCGCTGGAAGAAGTGGCGGAAGTGCTTGGGCTAAATGCCTCTTATTTCAGCCAGATGTTTAAGCACTCAACAGGAGAGACCTTTGTACATTACCGCATAAAACGCAGGATGGAGAAGGCCAAAAGATTACTTGCCGATGCAAGCTATCGGATCACCGATATTTCCTATGAAGTCGGGTATGCAGACCATCCTCATTTTACGAAGACGTTCAAAAAGTTCACCGGGCTGGCTCCTTCGGAGTACCGCAACCAGCTGGGGATCGATTGATGAGAAAGAGTCTGTCGAACAAGCTGTTTGCCTCCTTTCTGACCGTCATTCTTCTATCCTTGTCCATGGTTGGATTTATCTCTTATTTTCAGGCTTCGGCTGAGCTGGATAAGTCTTCTGAGAAGTCCATTGCTCAAGTCATCAGAAGTGCGTCTTATCAAACGGATCTGTATTTGCAAAATTATGAAAAGGCTAGCGATTCCATCCTGTCCTACAATCAAGTCAAGGAGTTCTTGGATATGGACCCGGAGGATAGCTTCTCCTACTATCAATATACGAATGACATTCAGAAGTATTTGTTTCGTTCTTTGTTTATTCTGTATCCCCAGATTAATCTGATGTACGTCATCGGTGAACACGGCAAGGCCATTAGCGATGATAACTCCTATCAGGCACATAGCCTGCAGTTTCATCCTCAGGAACGCTACCGTTTCTTAAGCGAACATACGCCGGAGAGCGGCCGCATCACCATTCTCAACACGAATGTGATGAATGAAGGGGATAAGAACATTATTACGATGGTCCGCCGAATCAGAGGGGTCTCTTCCTATCGTCCCAAAGGTATAGTCGCCATTGAATTCAAGGCAGAGGATCTGGCCCGTATATGGGAACCTCTTGATCTGGGACAGGGCGGGTCCTATTTTATCATGGACGAATTCGGCAAGCTCCTTTACCGGGCGGAAGGGAATAATAACCACCCTGGGTTATCTGCTGAGCACATTCAGAACGTATTTCAACACCCAAATGACTCTGTGGTGGAAAAAGTAGACGGGAAAGAGTATTTGTTCGTGTCGAGAAAATCCGAATATTCCAAATGGCAGCTTGTAGTATCCATACCCGTTGGTGAGCTGCGCAAGCCTATTTCTACCATTCGTACGACCACGCTGGTGGTGGGAGTTCTCACGCTTGTCGGCACACTGCTCCTTGCAGCCTGGTTCGGACGATCCATCACGAAGCCCATCCTGATTCTTAAGGAGGGCATGAGGGAGACGGAAAAAGGCAAGTGGCGCAGGCTTGAGATGAACGGCCGTCAGGATGAACTGGGGGGATTGATGCGCAGCTACAATCTCATGGTGACCCGGCTGTCCGAAATGATTGAGCGGGTATACGAAGCGGAGCTTACCACCCAGAAGGAGGCTCTGGAGCGTCATCAAGCTGAATTCCAGGCACTCCAGCTGCAGATTAATCCGCACTATCTATATAACACATTAGAAACTATCAAATGTTATGCGGTCGTTCAGGATTCGGATGAAATCACAGAAATAGTGGAGGCCATGGCATTCATGCTTCGCTACTCCATCCAAACTAATCTGGAGGAAATTACGATTGCCAATGAGCTTAATCATGTACTGAGCTACATGACGATTCTCAAGCACCGGATCGGCAGAGAGTTCGAAATTGACGTAGTGATTCCGCCGACGCTGCTACTGGCTAAGATGGTCAGGCTGACACTTCAGCCCTTGATCGAAAATATTTTTCAGCATGCGTTTCCCGAGGGAATTGAAGACAAGCACTATATTAGAATCGACGCCAGAAAAGAGGGAGATCGTTTTCTAGTTCTTGTAGAGGATAACGGCGCAGGGATGTCCCGCGAACGGCTTGATAAGCTTCGTGAGAAGCTGAATCTGAATCAGCTGGCGGATACGGAAGGAGACTCCCTCTATCATAGAGGTGGAATCGGGCTCATGAACGTGCACCGGAGAATTCAAATGGTGTTCGGTGAACAATACGGATTAAGTGTCGAAAGCGTGGAGAATGAGGGAACCCGGTTGATCTTATCCATGCCTGCGGAGTGAGGAAAAAGATGTTTTCAGAAAAAATTACTATTAGGAGGAAATAGGCAATGAAAATTGATTTGACTGGTAAAATTGCGCTTGTTACAGGGTCCAATGCAGGGATAGGCCGACAAATCTTGGAGACTTTGGCTGCTTCCGGCGCCAAAGTGGCGGTAAACTATTTGTTCGGTTCTGCGGAGGAGACGGTGGACGCGATCCGTCAGGCCGGAGGAGAAGCTTATGCATTTCAGGCAGACGCAACAAGTCCTGGTCAACTGGACAATATGGTGAAGGAAATAGAGGAGCATTTCGGCGGAACCATCGATATTCTCGTCAACAATGCAGGCGGCATGATCAATCGGGTTCCCAATACTGAAATGAACGAAGAGCATTACAACAAGGTGATGGACGTCAATTTTAAATCATGCGTGTTTGCCTGCAAAGCCGTATCCGCAGGGATGATTGCCAAGAAAAGCGGTAAAATCATCAATGTATCTTCCCTTGCGGCCCATGACGGCGGCGGACCGGGCGCTTCCATTTATGCAGCGGGCAAAGCTGCGGTATGGTCTTATACCAAGGGACTTGCCAAGGAGCTGAGTCCTCACGGGATTAATGTAAACGCTATCTCTCCTGGATTTATCGGTCAGACCGCTTTCCATGCTACCTTTACTGCGGATGCGGCAAGACAGGCAACGATTGCGAAGATTCCGCTGGGCCGGGAAGGTGCTCCACAGGATGTGAGCAATGTGGCACTCTTCCTCGCTTCAGAGCTGTCGGATTATCTGACAGGCGAAATTATTGAAATTAACGGAGGCTTGTTCATGCGATGATGAACCTTAAGGAGAAAGCAGATACTTTTTCCTGGGTTGGTCTTGAGGTGGATAAATTGAAAATGGAGCTGGATCCCTTCCGGAGAGAAGAGATTCTGCTCCCGACAGAACCTGGTGGCTGGTGGCACCAATATGTATGTCCCCAGCATCATACTGAGCTAATCTTCGATGTTATGGAGCAAGATGCGGTTGTCTTTTCTTGCCCGAAGGGCTGCAAGCTGGAAGGTGAACCCTACCGGGGAGCGTGGCTGGTATACCGGCATCAGGCAATGGCGCGATACGCCCTGCAAGCTGCCGTGGTATTCGCCGCAGACGGAGAAGAATTCTACAGCAGCTTAGCCCGGAAGATTCTTGTCGGTTATGCGGAGCAGTTTCCTTTGTATCCGGTTCATCCCGATGCTCAACCCTGGATGCTTAGTGGCCGTGCCTTTCATCAGGCGCTGACAGAGGCTATCTGGTCCACTACGCTTATTCGGGCCTATCTGCTGCTTGTGGATCATGGAGTAACGTTCACTGGGGAGGAAGAGGTAAAGCTGCAAGTGTTCTTCACGATGCTGGAGGAGAGTATGGAGCAATACCTCCACATCCTCATTTACGAGAAGAAGAATGCAGAGAACAATTATACCGCATGGCTGAATGCTAGCCTGGCTTGTGTATATGCCGCCAAGGGTACCAGAGAAAAGCTTGCTTCTTTGCTGGAGGGAGAAGGCGGATTCTATCATCATCTGTCCATTGGCGTGAAGCCAGATGGTTTTGAATTTGAAGGCAGCACGTACTACCATATTTTTGTATTGCGGGCTTATCTCATAGCAGCCGAGATGTACGGGCGCTTCGGGATTGACCTCTATGCTGCCAAAGGAGAACAGGGACAATCCATCCGTGGCATGTTTCAGTTGCTGGCAGAGCTTAGCGGCGATAACGGGGAGCTTCCAGCCGTGCATGATGGTCCTTATGCGCGCGTTCCTTTCGCCCGAGAAATTGCTGAAGTATTTGAAATAGGTATTGCGGTTTACAAAGACCCGAGTCTCCAGCCAATACTGGCGAATGCTTATAGATATCTATACGGGCAGGAATTAAGGACTGGTCTGGAGGCAGTGCTGTATGGAGCAGGTGAGAGTAAGGAGCTTCAGACCAGTTACAGGGTGAGAGACTCTGTCCTACTGCCGGATTCCGGATTCGCCGTGCTCCGCCACCCGGGCAATCCGCTGTCCGTGCTGGCGGATTTCGGAGAGCATGGCGGATCACATGGACATTTCGACAAGCTTCATATCACGATTATGCACCGATGGGGCGAGGTTGCTCCCGAGCTGGGTATGGTTCCTTATGGATCTGTTTTGCGCAAGGAATGGTATTCCGAAACTGCGAGCCATAACACGGTCACCATCGGAGGTCGTTCCCAAGCTCCACATACCGGAAGCTGCTGTCAATTTCGCCAGGAAGGCAACGCTACGTACTTATGGATTCGTTCAGACAGCGCATATGAAGGAGCTGTTCTAGAGCGGCATCTTGTATTGGCCGACGGTTGGCTGCTGGATTGGTTTCATGTTGAGCAAGTAACGGAGCGGAGTCAGGAAGTAGACTTATGGTTTCATCCGACGGGACATTTGCTGTTACTGTTCGACCCTCACCGTGTCCAGACGGACTCTCCGACAGTCCTTGGTCTGGAAGCTGGTTATGGCTCAGTAGAAGTACTGTCCGCAATGAAAAATGAGACGGACTGCCCGTTAAATACGGAGTGGAATATCCGTTATGATGGAGTGAGCACCGGCCGGGAGTATGAAGTATCCACGAGTACTCTACTGGCGCCTGGCTCCACTATGTATGAAATCCGCACACCGGGTAATGCCGAAGACCCGAGTAGATTGCTACGAGGTATTATGCTTCGGCACAAAGGCCCGTCGGTTGATTTTATTACGGTTTATCGGGACGGTCACGAACCTGCTGTACTGAAGCTAGTGAGTCAGGTGGGCGAACCGCCCCGAATCCAAATAGCAACAACTGGGCAAGCAGTGGTGTATTGCCTTGACCCTAAAGCGGGACTGATTCAGGAAAAGTCCCGGAATACGGAGGAGTAGAGATGTTAGAACCTTTATTTCAACCTACCAGCGGCGTACTCGACCTGTCGTATGGGCCAGATGAACATATAGATGTTGGAGAGAATCCTCCGCGGTTTACTTGGATGCCTGCTTGTCTGGAAGAGAGCATGTATGAGCTGCAGATCTCCTCAAAAACTGAATTTGAGTCTGAAGATACGTTGACCTACAGTAGAATTCCCTATAATTTGTTTACCCCGGATAAGCCGTTGGCGCCCGGCTCGTATTATTGGCGATACAGTCTTATCGGGGAGAATGATATCCGTTCCGAGTGGAGTAAAGTAAGAGCTTTTGTGGTGGAGGATGAATTGCCGCTAACGCCACTGCCTTCCCGTACAGAACGATATTCAGCTGCTTCCGCCAACCATCCGCGGCTTTGGCTTCAATCGGAGCAACTTCCGTCTTACCGGGAAGTTGTCCGCCAAGACCCGATTTCAACTGGCTGGGAAGACTTCCTGAAGCATTCCGTTCTACCCTGGACAAAGCGCGAGCTTATTCCCGAGCCTGCACCGTATCCAGATAATAAGCGTGTCGCCACACTATGGCGGCAGATGTATATGGACTGCCAGGAAGTCTTCTATGCTATCCGGCATCTTGCTATAGCTGGAGTTGTGTTGGAGGACGAGGCGCTTATCGCCAAAGCTAAAGAGTGGCTGCTTCATGCTGCAAGCTGGAACACAGATGGTAGCACCAGCCGGGATTACAACGATGAATGTTCCTTTCGCATAGCCG
The DNA here is from genome assembly GCF_038002785.1 of Paenibacillus sp. FSL H3-0310. Taxonomy (NCBI): domain Bacteria; kingdom Bacillati; phylum Bacillota; class Bacilli; order Caryophanales; family Paenibacillaceae; genus Paenibacillus; species Paenibacillus sp. FSL H3-0310. The sequence continues at coordinate 3,832,617 of NZ_JBBODC010000001.1, read as the reverse complement.
GAGCGTTGGCATGGGGCTATGATTGGCTTCACGGCTCTCTGACGGAAGAAGAACGCCTTAAGGTAAGGCAGGCGCTACTGCGAAGAACCGGGCAGATCGCATTCCATGTCATCGAACGCTCCCGCATCCATCAAGTTCCTTATGACAGCCATGCGATCCGCTCTTTATCCTCTGTTCTCGTACCTTGTTGTATTTCCATGTTGGGTGAGGAGGAGAAGGCGCAGGAATGGCTTGATTATACGCTGGAGTACTTCTCCGCCATGTATACCCCATGGGGTGGCAAAGACGGCGGGTGGGCCGAAGGTCCGATGTATTGGACCACTCAGATGGCATTCGTTACGGAGGCGCTCAATCTAATTCGCAAATACATGGCAATCAATTTCTATGACCGTCCTTTCTTTCGCAAAACAGGTGACTTTCCGCTCTATTGCTTCAGTCCGGATACCATGAGGGCCAGCTTCGGCGATCAATCGTCACTGGGAGATCCGGTCAATCTTAAAACGGGCTTCAATATCCGTCAATTCGCGGGTTTAACCGGGAATGGCCAGTACCAATGGTATTTTGAGCAAACTAAGGAACTGAACCCTGACACCCAGATGATCTTTTATAACTACGGCTGGTGGGATTTCCGGTTCGATGAGATGGTTTATCGCACAGATTATCCGCAGATTTCTTCAGAGCCACCGGTGGCTGCAGAACCTCTGAAGTGGTTTCAGGATGTGGGATGGGTGGCCATGCATCATCGGATGGAGGATCCGCAGGAACATATCATGCTGTTGACCAAGAGCAGCCGTTACGGCTCTGTGAGCCATAGCCATGGGGATCAAAACGCCTTCCTGCTGCATGCCTTCGGCGAGCCCTTGGCTATTGAAAGCGGCTATTACGTTGCATTCAACAGTACGATGCATATGCAGTGGCGCAGGCAGACCCGCTCCAAGAACGCAATTCTTATTGACGGCAAAGGCCAATATGCTGGCACGGACAAGTCGAAGAACATGGCAGCCTACGGCAAGGTGTTGAAGGCGTATAGTACGCCCGGAATCAACTACACGCAAATGGATGCCACCGAAGCCTACCGCGAGAATGTGCCCTATATCAAGCGGTATGTGCGGCAAATATTTTTCTTTGATAACGCTTACTTCGTTATCACAGACAGTGTCGAGCTGGAACGTCCGGGAAAATTGGATTGGCTGTTTCATACGCTGTATCCCATGAAGCTGAAGGATCAATCTTTTAAAGTACATGGTAAAAAAGCTCAGTTGGAGGGCAGATTTGTCTATAGTTCCTCGGGAGAAATGACACTTAGCCAAAGCAATCAATTTACAGATGTAGATCCGAAAGAATGGGAAGGGCTGCCCGAGCATTGGCATTTGACTGCCTCTACTCAAGAGGCCGTAAGCCATCGGATCGTCACTCTTCTGATTCCCCAAAAAGCAGGAAGCCGGGATTACGTATCGTACTTTATGGACGATCAGGACCATGGGGTTCATGTCTACTTTACGAATCAGGGAATTACCCACCGGGTTGAGATCCCAAAAGCTTATTAGTCTTAAGATATCTTCATTTTACGTATACACCCCATTGTACAAGGAGAGGGTTATATTATGAAAAAATGGATTGGCATCTGTCTGGCTATCGTAATGGGTGCTACCGTTATTGCAGGTTGCTCGAACAAGGACAAAGAAGAGACTGCCGGAGGCGCGTCAAATACGCCGCAGAAAACTGAATTCTCGATCTCGATGCGGACGCTGGCTTTTAACTATGTTGAGAAATCACCCGACTTGAATAAGGACAAATGGGTGAAAAAGCTGGAGGAGATGACAAACACAGACTTGGATATTGTGTTGGTTCCTCATAAAGAGTTCGAGCAGAAAATGGTGCAGATGTTCGCTACTAATGATATACCGGATGTCGTTCAAGGTTCGGGCGGCGTAAATGGCAAGGAGATGGCTGGTTCTGTTGAAGCTGGTGTGTTCATGCCCTTGGATGATCTGCTGCAGCAAAACGGCCAGAACCTTTTGAAAGTAATCCCAAAGGAAGCTTGGGAGAACGTCACCTATCAAGGGAAAATTTATGCAATACCGGAGTTTCTGTCCAATCCCTCCCGCCGGGCGACTTGGATTCGCAAGGACCTGCTGGATCAAACCGGCTTGCAGGTTCCAAAAACGGTCGATGAGTACTTGACTGTGTTGCGTGCCTTCAAAAAGCTGGGGATAGAGAACCCGTACATGGGCCGCCAAGACTTCAAATATGCGGATGCTTTCTTTGGCGCTTATGATGTTTTTCCGTATCTGACTATGTTCGAGGAAGTAAACGGCCAGGTTCAGCCGAAGTTTATGGATAGCGAAAATATGATGAAGGCGTTACAAACCTACAACACCATGTATACAGAGGGTTTGATCAACAAGGAATTTGCTACCATTAACCCGACCAACTACAAAAATGCGATTCTCTCAGGCAAAGCGGGCATGTGGACGATGAATGCCAACGAGCTTCTGCAGTGGGAGCAGCAACTGAAGGCTACGACGCCATCCGCCAAGCTGGAGATTATTCCTTCGCCAGTGGGACCTGATGGAAAAGGAGGCTCCTACTTGTACGGCTCCGCCACGCGCACCTATTTTATTAAGGAAGGTACGAAGAATGCTGCGGATATTGTGAAATTTTTTGACTGGATGCTGAGCGAAGAGGCAGAAACCTTCTTTACCTTTGGGATTAAGGACGAAACCTATAAGGAAGAGAACGGCAAAATCGTATACACTTCTCCTGCGGATTCCGCCGCTATAGATGAGGAGCGCTACCGCCAGTCATTCCTCTGGATGGTGCAGGATACTACTTATAATAAGGGTGTCCTTAACATGACAGAAGAAGGTAGAAGCTTGATCAATGTATACGATACTATTCTGGCTAACGAAGGCCGTGACGGAATTCAGTTCGACCCGCGGCTAGATGCCTTGGTGAAGAATCCAGACATTGCACCTAACTCGGACACGGCTCCTCCGGTACTGCTGACGCACATGGTAAAGATGGTATATGGCAAGGAACCTATCAGCGACTGGCCGAAGGTTGTGGAAGAGTGGCTTTCTAAGGGCGGTAACGATGTCATCAAGGAAGCTACGGAAAAATATAACAACAAAGCTGGCGTCACCATGCCTCGCAGATAGACTTATCCTACAGGGGAGTTGGAATTCAATTAAGGGCTGCCGAGAGGTAGCCTTTTTAGTTAGGGTCAGTTTACTTTAATATAATATCCAAAGTATGGATTATATGGTAAGTTAAATGGAGACATTCTAATGAACTATATAAAAAGAAATGGAGTGATTTCATGAAGATGCGGAATTCAAAACTTTTATATTATCTTGTCTGGATCATAGTGGGGGCGCTCTTATTACATTATGGAAACTCGCTAATTAGTCATTACACTGAAGAGGCACAAAAGAACTATCAATTAGAAAATACTGTATGGATCACGGCTATTATCCCGTTTGTCTATGGAATCTATCTGGCATTATTAGAAGGATTACCTAAAGCTTTTGTTGTTAATTGGCTTCTGTTGTTTATTGTGTTTCTTCCAAGTTTTCTTCTGCTTATGTATCCAACTTTAGTAATGTATTTTAACATTTCGAATATCGAGATCTACAAATTTGCAAGCATACATGATGGAATAGTATTTGGTCTGGTTAGTGGAATGGCACTAGTTAAATCTCTAACGACAAACCGTTAACGAGATTACAGCATTGCTGTTACAGAATTATTGGAGCAGTATAAAATAGTTATATGTAAAATCACCCTTTCAATTATTTGGGTTTTATTGCAAGATATTTATGCATCATGTATTTTATTGAATAATAAGGGGGAGTGCGAATAATGTTATCATCCACAGAGCTTAGCAAGCTGAACGAAGTGAATTACAGGGAGGACCGTTTAGAGGTAGTTAATCATTTTTATGAGGATCTCTGTGATAAAAAAGTAGTCGATGGTTATATTTATTCTCTTAGTCGTTACGGGAAAATCTTTGCTAGTGCTGCCGGAGGTCGTTTCAGTTACGAAGAAGAAAGCACCCAGGAAATGAAAACGGATACAATTTTTCGTGTTGCTTCAATTACGAAGCTGTTTACGGCGACAGCGATTTGGCAGCTTGCGGATGATGGTAAGATTTTTATGGGGCAGCCTGTGAGTTCTATTCTTCCAGAGTTTGATGCCGACCCTTTTAAGCCGATTACCATTGCACATTTACTGACTCATACCTCTGGCATCGCTCCCGATCCTGGCACTATAAGTGATACTTACTATAAAAGTGCATGGTGGTATATTTTTGAATCAGAGCTTGGAAAAGAAAACTGGATTAAAGCCGGTCTATCTAAAGGGATTCATTTTCCGGTAGGGACTCAATGGATGTATTCATCGTTTGGATACGCGATCTTGGGTGCAATTATCGAGAAAATAACGGGTGTTTTTGCAGAAAAATACATAATGGACCACATTGTAAAACCGTTAGGCATGAAAGATACCTTCTTTGATATACCAGCAGAAAAAGCAGGTAGGATCGCCATTCGTTCGGAAAGGGCTAAGGAATATCTTCAGAAGCTGCAAAACGGGGAAATTACGGACGCGGGACATAGGTCTGAGGAAGAAATCAACGTTCCCGAAACTGGTGGTGGGTTATATTCCACAGTTGCTGATCTGCAAAAGTTCGGGATTATGCTGCTTAATCAAGGGGAATACGAAGGGGGTCATATCTTAAGCCGTATGGCTGTACAAAGAATGACCAAGCGGTTTAATTCTGAGAAAATTCCAAACTACGCATGGGGAGATGCAGGAGCGGATCGACCATACGGACTGGGACCAGACCTTCGCTATAATGTGAGTACTTCTTACTCTGAAGGCACTTTTTTTCACGAAGGGGCTGGGGCCTGTGCCTTATTCGTTGACCCGGTTGAAAAGCTGATTGCCGTTTGGTATCTTCCTTTTCACAAAGGGGTATGGGACGGTAGAGCGGTATTTGGCACCCACAATGTGATCTGGTCCGGACTCGAATAAGAAAAAGACTTTTTTTATGTGATATCTATAGATAGGCAGGATGTGACTTATGTTTGAGATGATAAAGCACCGCTTTCGCATTATGAGGGCGGTTGCTTTTGTTACTTATAAGGAATGGAGTGCGTACAGGACGCATTCGATGGTTTCTATTTTTGTAGGCCCAGTGTACTTTTTAGTGCAGTATTATATATGGAGCGCTGTTTATAGCGGGGAATCTTACATCAACGGGATGTCACTCTCCCAAATGCTTTCCTATTTTTGTGCTACGATGTTGATCAACTATTTGACGATGGATTTTGCCGATTGGAATTTACAAATGCTTATTCGCACCGGGAAATTCATTACGTTTTCGTTAAGACCGCTAAATCATATGTTCTTTGCTTTGTCTCAGAAGGCAGGGCATAGGGTACTTGGGCTTTTATTTGAATTTTTACCCTGCTTTATGATCTTTTTCTTTATTTTTCATATTGATGTCTTACCTGCAAATTTACTATACGCGATTCTTTCGATAGCTATGGCGTTTATGATGAATTTTTTCATTCATTATAGTATTGGAATGGTCGCCTTTTGGATGGTGCAATCCTCTAGTATTCGTAATTTTTTTAATCTTTGCGAAGGGATATTTTCAGGATCGCTGATTCCATTAGTATTTTTCCCAAAATCCTTACAAATGGCGTCCTTTTTCTTACCCTTTCAATACACGGCCTTTCTTCCTGCAATGGTCTATACAGGTAGCTATACTTTAGCGGATATAACCTTACCTATTCCTCAAGTGTTATTGCTGCAGCTCATAGCGGTAATTATTGCCGGAGTTGTCTGCCGGGTGCTGTATGCGGTGTCGCTTAAGCATTTTACGGGGGTGGGCGCATGAAACGTATGTATCAAATATATAAAACCTGCATGAAGGCGAATATTGCTTCTGCTATCACTTATCGTGTTAATTTTATTCTTAATAGTCTTATCATGCTCATAGGGAATGTGCTGTTTCCTCTAGTAACGGTATTCATTTATAATTCGAATGCTTCATTTGCAGGTTGGACCTTTAAAGAGGCGCTGTTGATTCAATCCGTTTTTATTCTGTCTACGGCTTGTGCCGGGATTTTTTTTAACGGAATTATGTGGAATACGATGTCTCATGTTGTAGAAGGGACTTTGGAAGTGGTATTAATTAAACCGACCTCGAGCCTTTTTCTGCTGTTGGCCAGATCTTTTGAGTTCGAAAGTATCGGGCTTTTAGGCGGAGGAGTAATCATGTTCGTATACGCACTTAGCGGAATCGATGGGATGACCATCGGCTCTTGGTTATTGTTCCTGTTGTTGTTTGGCGCAGGGCTGCTTGTTATGTTCGGCGTGGCGCTTATTGTGGCAGCGATTTCCTTCAAATGGGTAGCGAATTCCCGCTTGCCGGAGATGTTTGAGAGCATTAAGTCTTTTGGACGTTATCCAGGGACGATTTTTCCTAAAGCAGTCGTAGCCGTGAGTTCTTTTCTGTTTCCGGTTTCCATGATTGCTTACTTTCCAGCATCTACACTGATTGGCCGATGGGAACCTTATTTTTTTATAGCGATTATCCCTTGTGTGTTATTTGCTGCCTTCGGAATTTGGCTCTATACATACATGCTTCGCAGTTACAAAAGCGCCGGAGGATAAAAGATTAGTTTAGCTCTAAGAAGGAGAATTTCACTTGGACATTATTATTACCGTCAAGAACTTAACCAAGCAATATGAAACCTATCACCGTGGACAAGATGCAAAAAGCGTATTTAAAAGTCTGTTTCACCGTGAAAAATCGATCATTACCTCTGTAGAAGATCTTTCGTTCAGTGTTGGAAAAGGAGAAATCATTGGCATTCTGGGTCCAAACGGTGCGGGGAAATCTACGACTATTAAAATGCTGACAGGCGTCCTTTATCCTACCTCGGGCGAAATAAATGTTCTAGGGTACAACCCTCATAAGCAGAAAAATCAATATGTAAAACAAATCGGGGTATTGTTCGGACAGAAATCGCAGTTAATATGGGACATACCCCCTTTGGATAGCTTTTATATGAACAAGGAAATCTATGATATTCCTACGAACGACTTTCGTACAAGACTAGACCGATTTGTAAACATGTTTGAGATTGGCGATATTATCACTAAACCCACACGCACCCTTTCCCTGGGAGAACGAATGAAATGCGAGTTTATTATGGCGATGCTTCATTCACCACCTGTGGTTTTTTTGGATGAGCCGACGATCGGGCTGGATGTGATAGCTAAACAAAGAATCAGAGAATTCATTAAGCAAATGAATCAGGAAGGCACCACATTTATTCTGACAACACATGACTTGGAAGATGTAGAGCGTTTGGTTCAAAGAGTACTTATAATTCATCAAGGGAAAAAAGTATATGACGACAAGTTTTCTGAACTTCGACTGCATCTGGGCGCCAAAAAAGTAGTTAGGCTTTCAGCCGCCACAACTATTGGAGATATTGATCTGCCTGGGACTCTGATATCGGAAAGAATATCGGATTACGAAGTGGAGCTGCTGATCGATACCGAGCAATGTAAAATGGGCGAGTTTCTGCATATTCTTAGCGAAAAGGTAGAGATCCTTGATATATCTATTAAAGAGATTCCCATTGAAAAAATCATCAGCTCCATTTATGAGATGGATACGGGAGAGCATATTCAAGCTTGAGAACGGATCATCTGCAGATTTAGATCGAGCATGGACCATAACTTTTCAGTGATCTCTTTTGCAGAGCAAGGATTACTATGAGTAAACCACCATTCAATCACTCCGACAGTCGCCGAACTCAAAAATTGCACAGATATATCTTTACTCAGCTCATCCAGGTTAAAATTGTTTTCTGAAAATTGTACCTTAATCTGCTCATTTATCATTTCTTGTAATTGGTTTCTAAAGGAGAGTAAAGCTTTGTTTCTTAATAAAGTCTTATAAAAGAGAGCATTCTCCTCCAATTGTTCCAGCGTGCGGAGCAATGACGCCTTCGAGGGATTAGGTTCGGTTTCATCCTCCACTGCGGAGCAGCTTTCGATTAGTTGCCGGATCTGAGCCTCCAGACATTTATCCATCAGATCGTATTTATCCGCATAATGGGAATAAATCGTTCCGCGGTTTACATCAGCGCGCTCTGCGATTTCGTTGATCGTTATTTTTTCAAAATCTTTTTCAGCCATCAGTTGAATTAATGCATTCATGATGGCTGTTTGGTTTTTTTTAATTCTTCTGTCCATGGTAAGACTCCCTTTTTATTAAACAATGTATTGTATTCTGTTGAAAAATCAACAAAATCGATCAAACTAACGATTGAACCCTACCGGAGATGTGATAATCTGATTTTATCGAACAGTTGATCAAAATTCAACAAATGTCTAAAAAGGGATAGAGGAGTTAAATATGAGAGTTTTAGTTTTTGGAGCGGGAGTATTAGGCAGCTATCTTGCACATGTTCTAGTGCGTGGGGGAAATGATGTCACCATGCTTGCCAGAGGGAAGCGAGCAGAGCAATTGACGAAAGACGGACTTGTGCTTCGCCATTATTTTCAAAATAAAAACACTGTGGATACAGTAAAGGTCATCTCTACGCTTAGATCCGATGATCTCTATGATCTTATTTTTGTTGTTATGAAATATAATGATTTTCCATCTGTGCTACCTATTCTAGCTGAGAATCAGAGTCAGAATATAATTCTTGTGGGGAACAATGGCGATGCTCCTGGCATGCAAAAGGATCTACAGGAAGTGAGCAATGTGAGGAAAAATATACTCTTCGGATTTCAGCTTAGTGCAGGAATTCGGGAAACGAGCGGTCGCGTTATCAAAATACACGCAGGAGGGCAAATGGTACTTGGCAGTTTAGACGGTGAGATTCCAATAAAGCCTGTACTGGATGATGCGTTTAAAAATGTTAAGTATAAGCTAACTTATCATGAGGATATGGATGCTTGGCTCAAAAGTCATATCGTGCCTATAGTGGCTTTGAACTCCCTTAGTTATCTGCATGACGGGGATTTGAAAAAGGTATCCAAAGATAAGAAGCTATTAAAACAAGCCATTTCAGTAATGGACGAGGGGTTTCAAATCATGGAGCAATTAGGTTATACTGTCACTCCAGCAGGGCAAGTCAACTTTGTTCGAAAGCACAAGCAGGCTGTATATTATGGTCTGACAATAATTCATAAATTACCGTTTATGAAATTAGTGGACGGTTCTTTCAGCGAAATAGCAGCTTTGTTTGATTCATTTGATATTTTGAAGCAACAAGCAAACATCGCAACGCCCAATTGGGATCAACTTAAAAAACAAGCGTTTTCGAAGTTTAATGCAAATGTATAACAATCTTGTTCAGGAGGTATACAATCGATGGCTATATATTTTATAAGGCATGGAATAGATGAAGAAGGTTTTCGTGGGGGTTGGAGTCAACGTGGACTTGTAGTAGAGGGATATAGACAAGCCGAACGTCTTGGATATTATCTTAAGGAAAATCAATCTAGCTTTAACATAACCCGTATTCTTTGTAGTGATTTGCAACGTGCGTTAGATACAGCAAATGAGATCGCCAGAGAGCTTAATTTGCCTGTTGAAAGCAGCCAGTATTGGAGAGAAACGAACAATGGTGTAATCGCTGGAATGCCCCATGAAATCGCAAATGAACGATACCCGGGTCTTTATTTCTCGGCTTTAAGAATGGATGAGAGATTTCCAGGAGGAGAAAGTCCTCAGGAATTTTTTGCGCGAATAAGTTCAAGTTTCTCAAAACTATGTAATGAACTGGAGAGTACTGATCCAAATGAAAATGTAATTATGGTCACTCATGGTGGCGTAATTAATGTTATATACCATATTTTAAAAGGGCTAACGTGGACGAATAAGAATGCTCATTTCCCGACTTCATATACTAGTATTCATAAAATAGAGTATCAAGCAGATAAGTGGGCAGTTACAGCAGAAAATCTTACGGAACATATATCAAGGGATCAGGCTGCTGGTATGGCCAATTGATTGGGAGGTACAAATATGGGTTTATTGAATGCGCTGATTGAGCAAGCCAAGAATCCTAGAGGGTTCGTAGGAAATATCATGATCAAAATCATGAATCAGGCACATACCAGCATCACAACATGGGGGCTTAGAAAAATAGAAATCAAGAGCGGCACTCCTATCCTGGACATAGGCTGTGGTGGCGGTCAAACTATACATACTTTAGCAAAACAAAATAAACAACATGAAATTTACGGCATAGATTACTCACAACAAGCTGTAGAGACATCTATTCAAAAAAACAATAAGGCTGTTGCCGCTGGTAGGGTGAGGATTAGTCAGGGAGATGTGTCGGCGTTACCGTACAACGATGGATTTTTTGGGACGATCACAGCGATTCAGACGCATTATTTCTGGCCGGACCTCGAACAAGATATAAGTGAAGCATTTAGGGTGCTGATAGCAGGCGGTACATTTGTTATTATTTCTGAGATCTATAAAATCAATTATCATATGAAGCAATTCACTAAGAACGAAGAGATGGAGCAGTTATTATGGAAATCGGGCTTTCAGACGGTAAATATTCACGAGAATAACAAATGGAGATGTTATGTCGGAAAGAAATAAAGCGGCCGCACCGCCCAAAAAAGGACGACACAGCCGCTTCGTTTCACCAGCTAATTAAGCCGGGAAGGTTTTAAACAAACAACGAACGGGAAATGATGACCAGCAAGATGAAAAGTACCAAAATCGCTCCGGTCGAAGTGAAAGCTCCTCCTTGAAATTCACCCATGATTTATTCCTCCTCAACTTATGTCTTCTTCTCAATTGCTGTGACTGGTGTCGCAGCTTTCTGAGATAATGACATCATATGCCGAAGAGGGCCTGTTGCACTGGTCTATGGCCTATTGCTCGTCAATATGGGCTTTTAGGATACGTAATCCTTTAGGGAGATGATTTTTAAGCTGGCCTAAACTCGCCTTGCCCCAACTAATTGGCAAACCATCTAAAGTTACAAGCGTCCATCCATGTAATTCGCTGGGGACAGGCAGGCTTTCACCGCGGAGCCAAGCATGTATTTCCGGGCCCTCACTGCTGAGATCAAAGCTTCGTGATGCTTGTAGGGGCTGAAGTGCCATAGCTAATGCATGAGCAGGTTCAATCCGATTTTTCTTCAAATGGGCAATATGTAGTCCAGCTCGTGGAATACGCAGTCCGTCCAGCAGCCCGGTATGGAGGTTGCCATTAAAGGATTCTGGCAGCAAATAAAGAGATTCACCGAAGAGCAGGGGTACACCTTGGCATGAAAGACCAGGCAGTTCTACCGCAGCCCAGTCTTGAAAAAGCTGGTAGGCATCACGTACAGAAGAATTAGTTTTTGGGTTGTTTTTGCTTCGGCGTTTTTTGGCGTTGCGGTTGGCATCGTCATTCACGGATACAGTGTCAATTTGCTTACGCAGGAGTGCAACAAAGTGACCTTCGCCCTTTTCTAAATGCGGCCAAAGGCGTTTGCAGGTGAGTAGTTCCATATCGGGGTAACTAGCCGTCAATCGAGCAATGGTTTCTTCATTCTCTTGACGGTTAAAGGTGCAGGTAGAGTAAGCTAAAGTACCCCCTGGTTTAAGCATAATGTAGGCGTCTTGCAGGATATCCCATTGTCTCGCTGCGCACATAACTACATGAGCAGGAGACCATTCTTGAATGGCTTTTGGATCTTTTCGGAACATGCCTTCTCCAGAACAAGGAGCATCCAGCATAATTCGGTCAAAAGCTTGCGGGAAACGCGCAGATAGCTGTTCTGGTGTTGCACAGGTTACGAGGGTATTCTTAATGCCCAGACGTTCAACGTTCTCTGCTAGAATTTTTGCGCGTTCCGGATGGATTTCATTAGAGATTAAGAGGCCTTGTCCCTGCATTAAACCAGCGATATGCGTAGTTTTACCTCCAGGGGCTGCTGCAAGATCGAGGACGGTTTCACCGGGTTTAGGTGCCAGCAGTTCAGCTGCGGACATTGCGGAAGGCTCCTGAATATAATATAGTCCAGCTGCATGGTAAGGATGTCTGCCTGGTCGAGCGGGCTCATCATAATAAAACCCGCCCTGGCACCATGGGATAGGCTTCAAATTAAATTGTGAGACTGTACGGTCCACCGCAACTTGGCCTATGGCTGAGGTGCTTTTTAGCGGATTAAAGCGCAGTCCTTGAGTTCGTGGTGCTGAATAACTTTCTAGAAAAGCATCTGCCTCTTGCCCCAGCATTTCTTTAATAGATGCGGTGTAAGAGGCAGGCAGCTGTTCTTCCTTCATAGATCATTCTCCTTTTTCTTAGTTGCTGTTTCATGTTTATACCGATAAAATCAAGGTATGGGGAACGTAATCGTACCTGAAATTCTACATATATTCAACTATATCATAATTGCCGAGTCTTACAGTACACAGGGCAATTGTAAAGGGGATGTACCATATGAATTTGCTGCAAGCGCTCTTCTTCCCGCCGGAGCAACCCGGTGGTGTATCATCTATGATCCCTTATCTTCAGGAAAGATTCCGTTCAAGCCGTTGGGAGATGGATTTGTTTTGGCTGCCTAAGCGGATTCGCAATAAGGGGCATGAGGAAGTAATATTCGAGACGTTTGATTGGACGCAGTATGGAGAAAGTCCGATCGTTCAGAAATATATTCAGACCTATCGTGATTATTTATGGTGGACAAAACTGCGGATGAGTAAGCCTTATGATCTTATTCATTCTCATCATCCGATTGCTGGCTTAGCGATGAAAAAAGTGTTCCCTGATACTCCGTTAATTCATACCCTGCATTCCAGTTACGAGCGAGAATTGATTCTAAATGGAGCGATTTCCGAGGATGGCTTGGAGCATCGTTTTCTAGTCTCACTTTATCGTGAACTTGAGCATGTTAGTGATCGATTAATGACGGTGTCGCGATCTTTTGCAGAGTATGTGGCCCCTTATATTATTGATCCTTCTAATATAGGTGTTATACCGAATGGTTTTGATGAAAAAAGATTTAAGCCTGTTCCGCATGATAACGCTATTCCGCAGCTAGTGACCGTGACACGTCTGGTTCCGGCCAAAGGAATAGATATATTACTCAACGCTTGCGCGGAGCTTAAAAATCGCGGCCATGAGTATGTACTGCATATTATTGGCGACGGTCCTTCACGTGCAGATCTGGAAAAGATGGCCCAACATTTAGGGATCTATAATGAAACGATCTTTTACGGATATACGCTGCACCCTGAAGAATTCATGCCATTCTTTGATATTTTCGTATTGCCCTCTCGGGCGGAGGCGTTCGGTTCAGTGTTTGCGGAAGCGGCACTTAGCTGCCTGGCTTTAGTGGGGACAAATGTGGGCGGAATACCGGAGCAGATTGAAGATGGTGTGAATGGTTTATTGGTCAGTCCTGACGATGAGATTGCTCTTGCTGACGCATTAGAGAAGGTGATATCTGATCCGGCTTATCGTTATGAGCTTTCACGTTCCGCATGGGATAAAGCCAAAAGCCTATATTCGTTGACACGAGTTGCTAATGAACTTAAAAAAACCTATTTACAGTATCCTTCAGGAACGAAAGGGTGAGCACCTATGATTCCATTTCGCTTTCTGCATACTGCTGATTTACATCTGGATAGCCGTTTTGCCGGGCTGGCGCATATTTCGCCAGCCATTCGTGCTTATTTACGTGAGTCTACCTTTGCCGCCCTCGGGCGGCTTGTCCGCGTTGCGATCCAAGAGAACGTTGATTTTATTGTCATTAGTGGAGACGTGTATGATGTTTCAGATGCATCATTACAGGGACAGCTGCGATTTCAGGAAGCGCTCAAAGAACTCGGTGAGCATGGGATTCACGTGTTCCTGATTCATGGCAACCACGATCCGCTTGACGGACTGCGTCTGACAACGGAAATGCCAAGGCATGTTACCGTATTTGGCGGAGAGAAGCCAGAACACGCTACAGCTTACCGCCGTATAGATGGCCAAGAAGTTGCCATCGTTAGTGGAATCTCTTACCCAACGGCGAAAGTTTCAAACAACACGGCTGTAACCTTTTCTCGTAAACCTGGCAGCCGCCTGTTTCATATTGCGATGCTGCATGGCAATGTAGACGGTGATTTGCTGCATGAGACCTATTCTCCTTGCAGTCGCAGGGACCTTATCGAACGGGGGTTTGATTATTGGGCGCTTGGACATATTCATAAACGTAGTGTATTGCATGAAAAGCCTGTGATTGTGTATCCAGGGAATATACAAGGGCGCAGCATTAAGGAAACCGGAGCTAAAGGTTGTTATATTGTGGATGTAGATGAGGCTGGAAGATCCACTCTGCAATTTCATGAACTGGATTTCGTTCGCTGGCAGGTTAGAGACTTATCTATAGAAGGATTAAGCAATGAAGCTGAATGGATACAGAAAGTGGAGCAGGTTATTGAAGACATCCGCGCGGAGCTCCCGGAGCTCATGTCGGTGGTCAGATTTCGTCTGATTGGGCGAGGGGACGTACATAAAGTATTGGCTGAAAAAGGGGCAGCAGAGGATTTGCTGTCTGAACTCCAGCGCCGTGAGGCGATTAGGGCTGAGCGTAAAGATTATAAAGGGCTTGTCTGGACGGAAGGGTTCGCTATAGAGTCCGGTTTGGCTATTGATCGCCAACGCTTATTGGAAGAGGATAGTTTTCTTGGAGAAATGCTGCGCATTGCAGAGCATACGGAACATTCCCCGGAAGCGCTCGAAGAACTATTAAATAGTGCGCTTAAACCGCTATTGGAGAATCAGGAGCTGCGAAAGCTGTTGTCTATGACTAGTCAAGAAGAGAAATTGAGCTGGCTACGTGCTGCAGCAGAGCAGGGAATCACGATGCTTGGCGGGATGGATGATACTGTTGAAGCGGCGGAAAGTCTTTCGTATCAACAATCCGGAGGGCAAAACGATGAGAATTGAACATTTGCATATCAATGGCTTCGGGCGTCTTCACAATCGAGAGATTCATTTAACGCAGGGAGTGACCGTACTTTATGGGCGTAATGAAGCAGGAAAAAGTACGGCACTGCAATTCATACGCTCTATGCTGTTTGGAATTCCAAGCCGTGGAAATCCCTTGGAAAGGTATGAACCTATGCAAGGCGGATTGCATGGGGGAACCTTGAAGCTACGTGACAGTAATGATGGTTTGTGGACCATTCGCCGTTTTGCTTCAGGTGCTGAGGGATCAGGAAGAAATGAAAAGCTGAACATTACAGTAAATCATCCAAATGAAATGACTCAAGAGCTGGGACAAGCTGAAATGGAACGACATTTACTTGGGGGGATCTCTAGGAGTATGTTCCAGCAATTGTTCGCAGTTTCACTGGACGAGCTGCAGGAGCTTGCTGCCCTTCAATCTGAGGAGATGAGCAGCTTTCTTTTTCATGCAGGTATGGGCGGTGGCGGTGCAATCATGCGTGCGGAACGCCGTTTGGTGCAGGAAGCTGAGAAGCTGTACAAACCTCGTGGCAAGCTGCAAGAAGCAGCAAAAGTTGTGCAAGCCATTGAAAAGCTTGAGCGACAAATGGTTGAGAGCCGTTCTTATCTTCCGCGATATAACGATAATATAGTAGCATTGAGGGTAACGGAGTCGGAGCTAGATGAATTGGAGCAACAGCGCAAGCTCACTGGAGAGCAGCTAGTGATGTTTCGAAAAGCACAGGAAGTCCGTGAGCTGTGGTTAAAGTGGAGCGAGGCTCAGCTAGAGCTGCAAGGATTGCCATTGATTTCAGCCTTTCCTGAAGAAGGGGCAACTCGCTTTCAGGCGGTTGAAGGAGAAATTCGTAATGCACAGGGATCAGTAGTACGTTATGAACGTCTTCTAAGCGAGCTTACTATTGAACTGGCAAAGAACCCTCCAGATGAAGTATTAGCAGCGCAGGGGCCTGTTTTAGAGCGGCTGGACCGGCATCGGAGCAGTTACGAGAACCGTAGAACGGAAAGACAGCGGCTTGAGGGAGAATTAACGGCGCTGAATGAGCATTTGCGGCGAATTCTGCGCGGCATTGATGTGAGCTGGGGCCCTGCAGAGCTGACTTCATTCTCTGGGACAGCGGCGGATCGTGAAGCTGCACGGAAGTTTGCGGCGGCGTTCGCTAGTTATGACCGCCGCATGGAGGCGGAGGGTGCAACGCGGCAGTCGTTGCGCTCCCGTTTGGCCGCTGCCTCAGCGTCGCTCCAAGCAGCAGAACGGGCGCTGGCGCGTGAGCACGCTACCGGCGCGGAAGCTTTTGCGCAGCTGGCTCCGCGCAGCGCCCGTGAAGTGCTGCAGCTGTGGGACGAGCTGCAGCAGGCGGCCGAACGCTGGCGCGAAGCGCAGCTCAGCGAAGGGCCAGCGCGCGGCGCCGGAAGTGACGGCCTTGGCGCGAAGCGCATGGCCGCGCTCTACCGGCGCCTGCTGTGGGCCGGGGCAGCACTAACCGTGCTGCTGCCCGCAGCGCTGTGGCTGACCGGTGCTCCGCCGGCCAGCGCCGTGCTTGCGATCGGCCTGCTGGGCGCGGCCGATCTGGCCCTTTGGGCCGGCTTGCGCGGAGCGCGCCGGCCGGAAGCGTCCCCGCCAGAGCATGGCGGGGACGTCAGCGCAGCCGCAGCCGAGATGCTGCGGCTGCGGGGCAGCTGCTCTCCGGGGCGGAGCCGGAGAGCATTGTGCCGGGGCGGCGGACGGCCGCCCTGGGGTCCAGCCCTGACGCAGGCGGGCTGGAGGCCTCCATGAGGGAGCTTCGCAGGCTCATGGAGGCTTGGTCAGCTTGGCGGCAGCGCATCGAACGCTATGCCGCCGAGCGTGATGCCTGCCGCACGGAGCTGGAGACGCTGGCAGGCCAAGAGAAGCTGCTCGCTGAAGAAATGCACCGGGCGGAGGCGGCATTCACGGAAACGGCTGAGCAATATGAAGAATGGCTTCGCCAACGCAGGTTGCCTGAAGGATTATCTCCTGAAGGGCTGCCGGATATTTTTGCTATGGTTGAACAAGGGAATGAGCTGCTGCGCCAAGAGAATAAACTCTCCTTACGATTGAAGGAGCTGGAAGCAGAATGTAACGTGTTTGAGGAGGAGCTGCTCGCTCTTATTTATGAGTCGGGTGCTGATCTTGGCGACGAGTCTGGTGTAGCGGCAGCTGGCTTTGAAATAGATCCGCAAGAGGGGAAACGAGTATCTGCATTAACCTTACTAAGCTGGCTGGAACTGCGAAAAAGAGCATGGGATGATCTGAAAAAGGACTTGATTCGCCGGGAAACTATTCAGTCAAGATTGCAGGATGTGGATGAAGAACTCAAGGAGAGCCACAGGATATTAGGTGAGCTGAGAGAACAGCGTGAGCTTCTGATACAGGAAGGCGGGGCGACTGGTGGAGAGGATTTCTTACGCAGGTCAGCAGCTGTGCAGCGGCGCAGTGATCTGAATAAATTGATTCGCCAGTGGGAGCTTGCTATGTTCGGTGGTTGGGAGGAGGAGCGGGTTGCTGCTCTGCTGGAATTATTAAATTATCATGATGCGGAAGCATTGCAGCTGGAGCGGTCATTGGCTGAAGAATTGATGGAACGGCAGGAAGAGGGTTGGAACACCCTGCTGGAGCAACGAGGCAAGCTGCTTCAGGAAAGGGAGTATTTGAAGGAGCGCTGCGTGGAGGATTCCGTTATTCAGCAACTGGAAGAGCAGAGAGCAGCCTTGCGGATCGTGGCTGATAAATATGCAGTGGCAGCGATAACTGCCGAACTAATCGGGCGAACTCGCCGTGTGTATGAGCAGGAGAAGCAGCCACAGGTATTACTGCTTGCCTCAGATTATTTCTCCAAGCTGACGGAAGGGGAATACAAAAGGGTTGTTATGACACTAGGGCATAAAGAGCTGAAAGCTGAACACAAGGACGGGGGACTGCTGGACAGTGGACTGCTCAGCCGAGGGACGGCAGAACAGCTGTATCTTGCCATCCGGCTGGCATTGGCAGAGACCATGTCACGGCAAGTATCGCTGCCGCTGTTATTCGATGATCTCTTCGTTAACTTTGATGAGTCTCGTCTTCATGCTGTGCTTGGACTTCTTGGAGAACTGTCGATCTCCCGCCAGATTGTGATGATGACCTGTCACAAGCATGTGGCGGAAGCGGCAGCACGTATGATTCCTACAGCAGCGGTTATTTCCGTGTAGTTCGGGTGATTGGTTTTACAGATACGAGACTGTTCCCCTTCTCCTTTGAGTTCGATAAGGTATTATCTCCTGGTGGAGTGGACCATGGCGTTCGCAGCAGCTTGACAGCCCAGACTAATGATAAGCCTCCGAAGATTGGGTAGAACACCGAGAGAAGTGAACTAAAGCCAAACTGGCTCAGTAAATAGCAGACCAACATCAGAAGAGGTGTGATTAGTGCAGTTGATAGGGGAAGCCGTTGCTTAAGCTGTACAGCTACTCCATAAATATCGGCGACAAAAGTGCTGAAGATCTCCAAAAAGATCAGCAGCAGATATATAGTTTGCACTACAGTACCCAACCGGACGGCGATGCTGCCCATCGGAATTTCAAACTTGAGAATCCCTGGCATCTGTGAGCTCATTGCGAAATGTGCGGCAATCAACATAAAACCAATCCCGGTACCCCCAATAATACCGCCCCATACAAGGGATTTTTCTTCCTCTGTGTGACGAGCCATTGGGACTAAAACAGCTTGTGCCATCCCTAAATTAAAGGCGGTGTAGAGCAGCGGTGACATCCATGCCCCAAAGAGAGAGCGATCGTTATCAAGGAACAGGAACCTTCCAGCTCCCGGAATTTGAAAAGTATTAAAAATAATGATAAGTGACAGAGTAAGCATTAAAGGAACAACAATACTGTTCATTTGCAGAATACCGGAAATCCCTCGTTTTAGCAGAAAGTATGAACCAAGCAATGTGATAAGTAGTCCAGTCTGATAATGAAGTCCGAGATGCTCCTGAAAAATAGCGCCGGCCCCTGCAAGCATAATACTGTTTACACCGATCAGGACGACCATCGTGAACAAACTGATGGTGCTTCCGACCTGTTCGCCGAAGAGGTGACGGTTAAAGTCTTCATAGGATTCCGCTTCTATTCGCCGAGCAATGACCATCATTTTTGTACCCAGCCATATGAACAATATAGTTGAGAGCAGGATGGTCAGGACTGCCCAGTGCCCGTAACGTGTGAAGAATTTTAATATTTCCTGCCCGGTGGCGAATCCGGCTCCTACAATGGTGCCAATATAAGTGAAAGCGATCTGTAATGTTCGGACATGTGATTTCATGGCTCCCCTCCTAATAGTTTTACGAAGCTAAAGAAAAATCATAACGAGTGCTATGCAGGATAACCTTGTGTACTCTGTATAGTACAGGTTATGATGAGGATCAGTAGGACATGACTTCCGTCGTAATTGCTTTATGATCAGTGATTAATTTGTACGGAATGTCTGCGATTATAAAGGGTATTGGAGGTTCAAAGTCATGGAAGTGTTGAAACAGCGGATTTTGGAAGAAGGTGTCGTCGTTTCGGATGAGGTGCTGAAGCTGGATGCACTGCTAAATCATCAGGTTGATCCACAGCTTACGATGGAAATGGGACGGGAGTTTGCCGGGAGGTTTGCGGACTCAGGAATTACACGTATTGTGACCGTTGAATCCTCGGGCATTGCCGTGGCATTTGCCACCGCGTATGAATTAAAGGTGCCGCTAGTTTTTGCACGCCGCAAAAAAACACTGTTAGCTGATCCGGATGCGCTTTGCGAAAGAGTTCCGTCTTTTACAAAAGGTATCGTTACCGATATTATGTTGTCTCGCCAGTTCATCTCTCCAGAGGATAAAATCCTCTTTATTGATGATATTATTGCCAATGGTGATGCAGCGCGTGGCTTGATTAAGATCATTCAACGTTCTGGCGCTGAGCTAGTTGGTCTTGGTGTTGTAGTAGAAAAAAGCTTTCAGGCAGGGGCTCGGACGATCAGAGAGCAAGGCATTCGTCTGGAGTCACTCGTAAGAATCACCTCTCTAAATGGAGGCACCATCGAATTTGGGGAATAACCT
This sequence comes from Paenibacillus sp. FSL H3-0310, assembly GCF_038002785.1. NCBI lineage: Bacteria > Bacillati > Bacillota > Bacilli > Caryophanales > Paenibacillaceae > Paenibacillus > Paenibacillus sp. FSL H3-0310. The sequence goes on along the minus strand of NZ_JBBODC010000001.1, from coordinate 3,812,517 downwards.
AATTGGCAATAAGAACAGGCCTATTTTTTAAACAACTGCTTTTCACCCTATGGATTTTCCTTTATAATAAAAATTAGACATAGGGAGGAGGCGTCACAATGGGGAAAGAACCGGTGACTGAACAATTTTTTATTGATAAATTAACCGAGGCCAAGGATCATTTCGAGCGTGCGCTGGATTGCAAACACACGGAATTCGACGATCTGTATCCCTATATGATTGAACATCCTCAGTTTTTTTGGTACAAACGCTATGTAGCCTGGTCAGAGCTTCTGACAATCAAAGGTTTGTGCGAAGAGTTATCCTTCCCGTGGAGGGAGAAATTCACAACTAACCAAGTGGAGTATCTGGAGCAACGTGTGATGTCCGCTAAAGTTCTTGACTTCTGGTTTGAGAAGAATGAAGCGCTGATATAAGAATGCTTTAGTAGACATGCAAGTCGTTAATTGCCTACATGAGACCCAGATGATTTATCATTTGGGTCTTTTTTCTGAGACTAAATAGGACAAGCTATGACAGGAGGGATTAATGATGATTAGCGATGAGCAATTGGATGCCTATCGGATTTCCGGTGAGAAAATTCGTGTAGTGCGTGATGGCTTGGAAAGTAACGATGTAAAAGGGATAGTTCTTGCTTGGGATGATTCTCAGGTGATGATACGTCGTCAGAATAGACGAGTAGTGAAGTTGGATCGCAATTATATATTCCAGCCATTTAGTGAACCAAGACAAGATCCGGATAATATATAATCTTCACAGTAATAATTTCCGCAGTAATAATCTTCATAATACAAAACAGCTCTCGCCCTACTGGGCGGGAGCTGTTTCTGTAATGTCATTTGGGACTATATAGTTAGAGCTAATTCAGACGCATTCTCTTCTCTGGAGAGTATGGAGAGTTCTGTGGACAGTCCAAGATACGCGCGCATGCGCAGCATCATTTCTCTACGGAAGCCTGGCCATAATATATTCATCTCTCCTTGAAATCCTCTGCAGGAATATAAGGCTTCGACTCCTCGCTGATCTTGGCGAACGGTAGTAATCTTCAAATCATGGGAGCTCAGCTCGCGCGTAACCTCTTGAAGCATTAGTGACGTCTTCTTAGTGGCACCAGATACGAGCTCCATATATAGCTGAGGGGTCTTAAACAGGCCGCTTCTACTGATTACACGGCAGTCACGTTCGAAAACTTTATGAATAAACGTTAGCAGCAAATAGCTTCTGACCAAGGACAGTTCTTCTTTAGTTACTTCTTCATCAATAATGGATGTGTTTAGCTTAGTAGTCGCCATTATAAATCACCTCATTTATATTATGCGAACTTTTGTTCTCATTATACCTTATATTCGGCAACAAAAGCAATAATTATCCATAAATTAATGAATGATAAGAAAACGACGAAAATATATTGACGTGGAATTCTCAGCGTGGTATGATCTATCTTGTGACCGCAATAAGCGAGTCATTATAATACGCGGTCATGGCGGAATTGGCAGACGCGCTGGCTTCAGGTGCCAGTGGTAGCAATATCGTGGAGGTTCGAGTCCTCTTGACCGCATAGCTAAAAGGATTATAGAACTGCTCTAGTAGCAGTTCTATAATCCTTTTTTTATGTTTTTCAGCAGACGGTAGTGCGAAAGAGGAAGGTATCCTAAGAACCATCACCTGAGGCTAACGGACCCAGATGAAGCTATTTGCTCATTTATCGCCTTTTGAACGTAGTATCGGACCCCAGTGCAGCTATTGCATGGAAAAAGGATCACAATTGGCGTTTTTTATACCAATAGCGACTGTGGGGTCCGATAGGAATCCAAATCTGCCCTAATGGTACGAATAAGGTCAACGTGGTCCGATAGGAATCTAAATGTGCTCTAAAGCTGCGAATAAAGTCAGTTGGTCCGATAGCGTCTCTCCACGCGCAGATTGGAGAAATACTAATTTTTATTTTGCTTCTAAGCTATTCGCCCCGCGGAGTCGTCATCATCACCTGAGGCTAACGGACCCAGATGAAGCTATTTGCTCATTTATCGCCTTTTGAGCGTAGTATCGGACCCCAGTGCAGCTATTGCATGGAAAAAGGAACGAATTAGGCATTTTTTATACCAATAGCGACTGTAGGGTCCGATAGGAATCCAAATGTGCTCTAAAACCACGAATAAGGTCAGCTGGGTCCGATAGAATCCAAATGTGCTCTAAAACCACGAAAAAGGTCAGCTGGCTCGATAAAATCCAAATGTGCTCTAAAGCCACGAATAAGGTCAGCTGGATCCGATAGAATCCAAAATGCTCTAAAACCACGAATAAGGTCAGCGGAGTCCGATAGAGCCTTCGGACGCGCTGATTAGCGAAATACTAATCTGTGTTTTGACCCGTCGATATCTGCAATAGCGACACTGTGTTTGCTTCTAAGCTACTCGCCCCGCAAAATCCGATAGTACCATCGCACGCGCAACTATGCTCGAATCCAATAAAGTTTGTTGTCTAGATCAAAGTCTAAGACACGAAAGAAAACAGGTGCACCCGGCATGGCTTTTGGGACACACCTGTTTTTTTATAGGATAATGAATTACACTGTTGCTCTACGCAGCATCAAAAACGATAAAAGAGCGTATACAACTGTCAAAGGCATGGACCACAAAGCAAGTTCAAATGCGGTATATCCAGCAAACCAGTTGAAGAGGTCTACCCACCACTGATTATAGGTCATTAATAATACACCGAGACTGCACAGGATAAACATAGCCCCTGAGAAAATGAACAAACCGCTTCGGCCAAATCTCCGGAAGATGCTGGATATCATTAGCCCCAGAAAAAACATATTAAGAAAGAGCACAAAATACATCCACAGCTGTTCCATGGCATTACCATCATTTAAAAAGGGCAAATGAAAATAATGTAGTTCCAAACCCCAGCCACCCGTAAGCTTGCTTTCAATGATTGCGAGCAGGTAGAGGAGAATTGAGTAGGTGGCGCTAGTTATAATAGCCATTAAGGAAGTGCCTATGAAATAATCCGTTCTTCGTTGGCTTAAGCCCAGAGCAAAAGGGAAGGTCTGCACCAAAATGAGTATACCGGTGATTAACATATAAATGAAGATGGAGACGAGACCGCCGGTATAGATTGGTTCTTGGATGAAAGAAGCGACGATGACATTTACCAAGAAGCTGGATAACAAGATTACCCAAGGCATATACAACCATAACCACTTATCTCTGAAATGCATTTTTATCATGCCTGCCGTAGGATTCATTACACGGTCACTTCCTTTCCTAGAGTTTTTTTATTTGTGAGATGAACGATTAATTGCTGTAAAGATACAGGTGAGATCTCTAAGCCTAACTTTTCAGCATGTGCGTGATCTTTCGCGTTGAAACCGATAATGGTGGCCGTAAGCAATCCGCCAAAAGACTCGCGGGAAATGACTTGTTTGCCGGCGATAAAATCTTCGATCTTCGCTGTCGCGCCGATTACCGTAACAGCTTGCCCGCGAAGGGCTTCAGCATCTTCGTTAATAATTAGCTTGCCGTTGTCGATGACGATAACATGCTCTAAAAGCTGACTTACCTCATCGATCAAATGGGTGGACAAAACAACTGTGCGTGGATTTTCAGCATAATCTTCAATTAGGCGATCGTAAAACAGGCTTCTAGCTACAGCATCAAGTCCTAAATAGGGTTCGTCAAAAATGGTAAGCGGGGCACGGCTGGCTAGACCTACTACAATTCCTACAGCCGAGAGCATACCTCGGGATAGCTTTTTTATTCTTCTTTTTAATGGCAGATTGAAATCCTTGATTAAAGAGTGAGCATATTCCCGATCAAAGTTTGGAAAAAATAATTCGGATACCTCCAGTACATCGATGATTCGGTACGTGTCCGGATACCTTTGGCTTTCCTTAATGAAGCAAATCTGCCTGAGAACCCGGTTATTCTCGTACGGATGTTCACCAAATACGTTCAGGACACCACTTGTGGGGAAAAGCTGAGCTGTGATCATATGCATTATTGTGGTTTTTCCTGCACCGTTTCTGCCGAGAAGCCCGTATATCTTGTTTTTCTCCAAAGAAAAACTGAGTTCATGGATGGCAGTGACATTTCCGTATGACTTAGTCAATCCTTTGATTTCAACAACTTCATTCATGACTTGTTGTCTCCCCTCTGAATCATAATTGTTAATTGATCCAACGTAATTCCTAATTTTTCAGCTTCACGGATCATGGTTACTACATACTGTTCATAAAATTGTTCTTTTCTCTTCTCCATCAATACTGCACGCGCTCCAGATGCCACAAACATACCGATTCCTCGTTTTTTGTACAATATCCCTTGATCCACAAGCAAATTCACACCTTTCGCAGCTGTAGCCGGATTGATCTGGTAGAAAACAGCAAACTGATTTGTCGAAGGAACTTGTGATTCCTCCAGCAGTGTTTCTTCGATGATGTCATTTTCTATTCGTTCGGCGATCTGCATAAATATCGGTCGTGTATCATCCATTAAGTTTCCCATGTATTCACCGCCAACTTCATTGGTTAGTTAGTTATGTAATTAACCATATATGCAACGAAGTTAATTGTCAATATTTTTAATTATTTTGGGCTGTATCCACATAAATAAAGGCTGCCCAGAATGCTCTGGATAGCCTTTTATTTGCACAACATATCTGCTATGATTTTGTCCTTGGTAAAAAAGAAGGGGGAGTTCAGCTATGAATGATTATGGTCCGGATCTGTTCAAAGATACTGCAAGCTATTACACCAGATATCGCCCGCTATATCCGTCCTCACTGATTCGATATCTAGTGGACAAATTCTCACTTCACGGAGAGGGCCGGTTGCTGGACTTAGGTTGTGGTACTGGGCAGTTAGCGCTAAGGTTTACGGATTGGTTCGAAGAAATCATTGGCGTAGATACTGAACTAGAGATGCTAGATGAAGCAAAGCTGTTATCACAGTACAACAGGGTTGAGAATGTTAGCTGGCAACAGGGGAGAGCGGAAGAACTATTCAATGACTGGGGTTCCTTTCGTCTCATCATGATGGCTAAGGCGTTTCACTGGATGGACCGAGAATCCATACTTGAAGTTCTCTATCATAGTTTAGATGATAACGGTGGTATTGCTGTAATTGATACTTTTAATGAACAACAAGAACCGTTACCTTGGCAACAAAAGGTAGAGGAAGTAGTGAAACGCTGGTTGGGTGACGAAAGAATAGCCGGAAAAAGTACATATAAACATCCCCAAGAAAGACATGAGGATGTTGTAAAGCGATCCAGTTTTAAAGACGTTAAAAGACGGGTATTACCGAGTTATTCCATCACTTGGACTGTTGATTCGATACTAGGAAATTTGTATTCTACGTCTTATGCTTCTAAGCGATTATTTAGAGATAACTTAGAATGTTTTGAAGATGATATGAAATCAGCTTTATTAGAAATAGAACCTACAGGTGTATTTACAGAGGATTTGTCGGTTTCCGTCATTACTGCCTTTAAAAAAGAAGCGGATTTACGATAAAAACCGCGCATTGATCTCACCGCATCCTGCTGTGTTAGGACTTAGTTTAAGGCGATACGTGTTCTTTTTTAGTATGGATTTTACTTGCTTAGGCGTAAGAGAAGGGTTCTTCTGGAGTAATTGCGCGATCACACCCGAGACGATAGGTGTTGAGACACTGGTACCGGACAGCACAAAGTAATCTTTAGCTATCCGCAAATAAGGAAGCTCGCGATCCAACTTGGATCGTGGAGCACGAAGGGAGATGATCGTCTCGCCTGGAGCAACGAGATCTGGTTTCTTCCTTCCTCCCGGTGCGGGTCCGCGACTGGAGAACCAAGTAATTCGGTCGTCCGCTTGTGTGAGCGTGCGACGGTCATCCACTGCACCGACAGTAATTGCTGAAGGACTAATCCCTGGAGATTCGATCGTACTGCGTCCCGGGCCGCTGTTTCCAGCAGCTATTACAACGTTAAGTCCGGCTTTAATTGCTTTTTCTACAGCTTGGCAGAGTGGATCATCTGAACAAGGAAGATTCACCTTACCCCCGAACGACATCGAAAGAATACGAAGATTAAGTCTTCTCCGATTCGCAATACACCATTCAATTCCTTTAATGATTGTGGAGTCATATCCATCGCCATTTTTATCTAGTACTTTGACACCTACTATCCCTGCCTCTGGAGCAGGGCTTTTGTATTTTCCTTTACTCATCCATCCGTTGCCTGCTGCATCCCCTGCGATATGAGTTCCATGGCCGTTATCGTCATAGGGCTGTTTTCTATGATTGATAAAATCTTTAAAAGCAACTATACGGTTAACAGGGCGAAACAGGTCAGGGTGCCGATACACCCCTGTATCAAGAATGGCAATGTTGATGCCTTTTCCGGTAAGCCCCTTTTTCTTTTGGGCGGTTGTAGAACCAATGGATGGTGTGGCTATATTAAGGGATGTTTTTTTGACTTGATCCAAATAAATTTTCTCGATTCCATCCCAGCGGCACATCCGGTTCAAGCAGCTTTTTGAAACTTTGGATGATATCGAATTGAGCAGGTGAAGATGATGTCTGATCGGAAGGTCGTGGGATTTTAAATGCTTTTGTAAAGACTGTAGCTGGGCTGTAGTTATTTTTTGTTTGAATTTAATGATAACTGAAATGGTATTCGCTTTATGCCCTGGAAGATAGGAACGTTGAACTCTTTTTCTCAAGGAATGTTGTATTTTCGAATGATATTGCTCTAGCCATTTTTGACCGTTCATTAGTAATGAATCACCTCTTGAAGGTATTATATGCACTGCAGAGCTAGTGGACACGAAACTATGAAACTAGGATTTAACACATTTTCAGATTTGTAGGTGAAAGAGAGGTCAAACCTTACGATTCTTGCATTTACTAACGTATCCTAAAAAGAAAGTGGTGAAGTAAATGGCAATTATTAAAAAACCAGTTAACAAGAAAGCAGTTATGGCTAGCAAAGTTCTCGCGGCTAAAAAAGCGAAAGCAGCTCCTACAAGAAAAAAACGTAGAATTAGACAGACTCTGGATAGATTTATTGTTGTTGCTATTGGTACAAATGCAACGGGTACACCTAAAGATACTACGGGGTGGACAGCTTCATTGAGAGCTGGAACTACAACAGTTACTGCTGATTTTGACGAATTTGGTGTAGTTAGATTTCCAACAATTAGTACCTTAACATCGGTACCTTATCTTCTCACTTTGAGAGATGAGAGTGGAGCTACTATAAGAAGTTTTAACGTTCCCGCAGACCGCGAATTTTTTGTGGCTAGATTCTAGTTTGGACAAGCCAGGTCAAGTAAACAGCATTCGTCGATTTTATATCGATGCATGCTGTTTTTTTATTTTTCTAACTTTGATTCAAGTGAGTGATTTGTTACAGACAAACAGATTGAGGGGATGCCATACTTTCAGCATCATAATTTTGGGAATATAGTACAAAAATGGACAATATATAAGGCGGGTGAGAGGTTTCGTGAAAGAAAAAGGGAATATATCAGGTATTCAATATTTTTTATTAGGACTGCTTATAATTTTAATGTTAGGAATGGATATGTTCATCATGGGATTAGATCAATGGTTATGGGGGGATTTGTTTAATATAGACGACTTTTTTGTCAGCCCTTGGTACGTACTAGTTGTTCATTGGAGCATAGTTACCCTATTGTGGGCAGTAGGAGCTATGATGTTTCTACTTTGGTTCAGGAAGAGGAAGTTGATTGAACAGGTTATATCTTTTCATTGGAGCTCTAAGGTCATTCCTTTGTTAATTGTAGCTTTTATATCAAGCTTTTTGTTCGCTGTGTTGGAATTTTGGATTAATGGGGAGAGCATTCCACAGATTTATAGAGAATATGAAAACTTCAAGTTAGAACATGGTTTTATGGGCATATGGGTTGCCTTGGTTCAAAACATATATTACATTGTGGAAGCTGTACTAGTTGTACTATTGGTTGCGCTAATGCAGCGTGCAGGAGAAGTATGGTTTAAGAATCCTTCTCTTCCTTATGGGGGAATAGGTTTAATGCTGACTTGGGGATTAGGTCATTTGACGCATGGTCTGCAAAGCGGCTTGTATATTACTGCTTTTTCTTTGGTATTTGGCTGGCTGTTTGTGAAAGCGGGCAAGCAGTGGTGGCCAAGTTTTCTGTTTATCTGGCTTGTATTTGTTTTATAATATTTAGTTTAACGGGGGGGACACCATTGTACAATTCAGAGAAGAGAACAATTACTACTGAAAGATTGATTTTAAGACCTTTTGCATTGTCTGATGCACAGCATGTCAGTGAGCTCTGCAATAATTATAATGTTTACAAAAGTACATTAACTCTACCTTATCCATACCCTATTGATTGTGCATTATCATGGATTGAAACACATGAAGTTGAGTTCAATAATGATAATTCATATGAATTCGCTATTACTGATAAAAATACAAACGAACTGTATGGTGCTATAGGTTTGAGAAATAACCGGACACACAGAAATGGCGAGCTTGGATATTGGATAGGCGAGGAACACTGGGGTAATGGATATGCTACAGAAGCAACAAAAGCGGTCATTAATTTTGCTTTTACAGAAAAACATTATCACAAAGTGTACGCCAGATTCTTTGCTTCAAATCCTGGTTCGGGACGAGTTATGCAAAAATCTGGCATGCTGAAAGAAGGCGTTTTGTTACAGCATATTTATAAAGAGAATGAGTTTGTAGACCTTATTCATTATGGGATATTAAATACGGGAGTTACTAACTAACGCTTGGATTTCATACACCACTATTTGAAGTCACGCCCATAGGGCGTGGCTTTTTTATTAGAAATGCTAGTTGGCTTCAACGGACAATAATGAAATTCCTTCTTATTTAAAATTAAAATAAAATTCTTGACACTTCTCATTGATAACGATTATCATAGGAATCGATGAGTGAAAATGAAAATCATTATCACTACATGAAACGTATAAATATACATATTTGGAGGGATAGATTTTGAAAAAAATATTAGTACTACTGGTTATTGCAGCGCTTATGGCAATGACTGCATGTTCGTCTACAAATACAGCGGACAATCCAAAAAATGAAGCGGTAACGAATACAACTGCTAATGAATCGAAAGAAGCAAATGCAGCAAAAACAACAGAAGTAGCAAATACAGCGGAAGCTGCCGGCAAGGTGTACAGTCTGGAGAATGATGGTGTGGATGAAGCGTTGTTCAACGAAGCGTTAAGCCAATTCCCAGCCAAAGTACCGGAGCGTATTGTAACAACTTCTGTACCGTTAACAGAAATGCTTTATTTGCTCGGCATAACACCGGTAGGTGTACCAACTTCAACGAATCCAATCCCTGCTGATTTCGAAACAATTGATCGTATTGGATCACCTATGGCGCCGGATCTGGAGGTAGTAACCAAACTCGAACCGGACTTGCTGCTGGGAGCGGAATCTCTTCGCAGCACCTTGGACAAATCGCTAGAAGGAATCGACCTACAAAAAGCATATTTGAGAACAGAATCATTTGAGGATCTAAAGCTTAGTCTCAAAGTATTAGGCACTTATTTTAATAAAAAAGATGAAATGAATGCTGCTTTAACTAAGATTTTGAACAAAGAAAATGAGCTGAGTCAATTAGCCGAAGGCAAAGAACTGCCAAGCGTGCTGCTAGTAATCGGAACCGCAGATTCCTTTATGGTTATGAGTGAGAAATCTTATTTAGGTAGCTTGGTTAAAAAGCTTGGTGCTGATAACATCGCAACTTCTGTATTGCAAGTTACTGACACTTACTCACCTATCAATATGGAGAACATTGTAGCCGCTGATCCAGACATCATTCTCGTACTCGCTTCAGGCGATCACGGAGCGACTGAGGATAAGTTCAAAAAAGAAATAGAGAAAAATGAAACTTGGACAAAGCTTTCGGCTTATGCAAATAACAAAATCAACATTCTAGATTACAGCGTATTCGGTGTCACTTCGATTATTAACGCGGAGACAGCCTTAACCGAAATTGCAAAATACTTCTATGAATAATTAAAGGAGACAGCAAGTGATAAATACATCTCGTAGCAGAATTATTGTTATTGTAACGTTAGCACTTGCGCTCGTTGCCGCTATAATTGCGATTGGACTAGGCTCAGTATACATTCCTATACCAGACATCCTAAGCACGATCTTTGGTTCAGCGGCAAAAGCGGTGAATGCGACCATCATATGGGATATTCGTTTGCCGCGTGTATTACTGGCGATGATCATTGGGGCAAATATCGCGGTTTCGGGTGCTCTTCTGCAAGCCGTGATGGGCAACCCACTTGCTGATCCAGGATTGACCGGTGTAACGAGTGGAGCGGCTGCATGTGTGCTTGTCATTATGCTTGCAGCCCCACAATATACGGAGTTCATTCCAATTGCGGCTTTTGTGGGTGGACTAATTGCTGCAGGGATTGTATATGCATTAGCGTGGAGAAGAACCGGTATTTCGCCCATCACTATTATTTTATCAGGAGTTGCTGTGAATGCTCTTTGCGGGGGATTAATAGGACTCCTGACCATCATGTACAGCGACAGACTTCCGGCAGCGGTCCAATGGTTAAACGGCAGTCTGGCTGCTAAAGGGAACAATGCTTTGATGATGGTTTTCCCGTATGCCATAGCAGGCTGGATCTTATCCTTTTTCGCGATCCGCAAGGCGAATATTATACGTTTAGGGGATCAGGTAGCTTCGAATTTAGGTGAAAATGTGGACCGAATTCGTATTCTACTTTCCTTGCTGGCAGTATTTCTAGCGGCTATCTCTGTAGCGGCTATTGGGATGATTGGCTTTGTAGGGCTTGTTGTGCCACATATGGCTCGATTGTTGGTGGGTTCAGACTATAAATTTCTTTTGCCGATGAGTATGGGACTTGGTGCATTGGTATTGTTGATAGCAGATACAGGTGGACGTACCCTATTTGCACCTTTAGATATTCCTGCGGGTATCCTTATGGCGGTGATCGGTGGACCTTATTTTCTATACCTGATGAGAAAGAAGGCGTTCTAACATGTTTACTGTCGATTCTATTTCGATCCGGTATGAGCAGAAAAACATTATTAACAACTTCTCTTTTTCCGTAAAAAAGGGTGAAATCGTCTCGATTATAGGACCAAACGGCTCAGGTAAATCTACATTGCTTAAGGCGGTATCACGGCTAATTCCATATCATACGGGTGCGGTCACACTCGAGGGTACGGATCTAAAGTCTATGACTGCCAAACAAGTCGCTCGAAAAATGTGTATGCTGAGCCAGAAGAACCAAGCACCTAATGATATGACTGTGATCGATCTCGTCTCCTATGGAAGGTATCCACATAAAAAATGGTTCGAAAAATTAAATCATGAGGATATGGACATTGTCGACTGGGCACTGGAGAAGACACATTTAAAGGATTATAAGGATCGAGCCGTTTCCTCGTTATCCGGTGGTGAATCACAGCGTGCTTGGATTGCTATGGCCTTGGCGCAGCGTCCTTTGGTTATGTTGCTTGACGAACCGACCACTTACTTGGATATTTCGCATCAGCATGAAGTTCTTGAGTTAGTACGTGAGCTAAATCAAGACATGGGGATGACCGTCGTGATGGTGTTGCATGACCTCAATCAAGCCTCTACCTATAGTGATAGTATTGTTGTGGTGCAGGCGGGTGAAAAAGCGATGTATGGGACACCAAATGAAGTTATGACAACCGATATGATCCGGGATATATACCGAATGGATGCCGAAGTTCAATATGTTCCTACAGAGACGAAACCTCGTATTCATTTGCTAAGTACCGTTCGCTAGATTCGTGGCTAGATTACATAACCTATTAATGGAGGGATTTTATAATGAAGAAGCCTGTAGATGTTGAAAAAAATAAAGAAAACTATTTGCAATTTATTGCGAATCGTAAAAATCTGATTTTGAGCTTGATTGATGACGAAGGAAAACCTTTTATCAGCTATGCTCCTTTTGTTAAGCATGAAGGCAAGCTGTATATCTACATTAGTAAGATCGCCGAGCATTACAGATATATGGAAAATAACGATTTTGTAGATGCGCTTCTAATTGCAGATGAGTCTGCGACGAATAATAAATTTGCAACGGAACGTGTGCGGTGGAATTGCACATCAAGCAATATCGGGAATGACGGGCATGAGGAGATCTTTGAATTGTTTAATGCTGATCATGGGGCGGCAATGGTGAATTTGCTGCGTGGATTGGATTTTTCATTGTTTGAATTGACCCCTCTCCAAGGGCGTTATGTTGTTGGTTTTGGCTTGGCCTTTGACATCGACGTAGATGCGAACCTGTTCAACCATGTGGTGATCGACAAGAAAAAAGACGAAGAAGCCACTGTACAAGGGAGCAAATAATCTATGGCTTTCACTTCAGTGTTGCCAATCTGGCAAGCGGTGCAAACGCGATTTCATAAAATGGTGAAGGCTTTGCCGGAAGAAGATCTTAACCTTAAGCTAGGGAACTCTACGATTGGGGGATTAATTCAGCATAATGCGGAGGTTGAGTTTATGTTCGCAGAGTGGTTTTTTGGAAGACCTAATCCTCAAGGCGACAAGGCGACATATTCTACATTAAGTGAACTCGTTGATCTGCTGACTGTTTCCAATGAGAATCTAACTGCTGCGATGCAGGAGCTTCCGGACGAAGCGTGGAATGTGAGTGTGGAGTCGGCTTTTGGCACATCTACACCGCTTGAAGCGATAGGCAGACTTATGTATCATACAGGCATTCATGCCGGACAGATTTCGCTTATACAGAAAAATGCAGTTCGAAGTGAAGTATAGTGAATTGGGAAATGATTGATGAGAAAACGGCAGAAATGTCGTTTTTTTTGTGCGTAAATAAGGAGTTTTTAAAAAGGAGTTTGGGTAGTTGTTGACGTTCTTTTGATGTCCTCTGCAGCCTCTGTTTGGTATAATATAGGGGATTCTAAGGGGGCACTGATTATGACAGAGTACTTGCGAGGCCAAATTGCCAAAATGGCGAATGTGAATATGGAGACGTTAAGGTATTATGAAGAGCTCGGATTAATTAGCACTCCCTTACGTTCGGAAGCTGGTTATCGTCTTTATTCGGATGAGGTGTTTAGCCGACTTGTTTTTATACATAATGCTAAATTGTGTGGTTTCACTTTAAAGGAAATTAAGAAGGCACTCACTAAATCTGAAAGCAGCGGCATTAGCATAGATGATTTTGTAAATGTTGTGGATAAGAAAATGGATCGAGTTCGTGGCGAAATTGCAAAACAGGAAATAAAACTAACAGCCCTCGCAGATTTGAGAAAAAATTTGTTAGCCACAGATAAACATCCAGGCGTACAGTCCACGCTCGAAATCCTAAAAATGGATTCTTAACTTGACCTTGTAGTCTCCTACAGCCTTTACAATCTGAGTTGAAAAGAATTGTAGGAGGGATTTACGAGATGGAAAAGACAAGTACAGAGCAGCTTGCAGCGATCAAAGTTTATTTGCGACAAAGCAACCGATTGGATTGCAAGTCTATCGGGCAAATACGGCAGGAGATGGCCGCGACGGCTGCGAACATGCCCAGTCCTACGGATGTTATCGTCGAGCGGGTCATGATTGGACCCTTAAGCGGAGAGTGGATTATTCCTGTGAATTCTGCTCCACCCGCTGATGAAGTGATCCTTTATTTCCACGGTGGGGGTTTTATTTCGGGGACTTGTGAATTTTATCGGGATCTGGTTACACGAATTGCAAAATCTAGTGGCACGAAGATCCTAATCATTGAATATCGCTTGGCACCAGAGTTTACTTATCCGGCTGCTAATGAAGATTGTATAGACGCTTATCTGTGGCTGCTCGCGAATGGATATTCTGCCGGGAATGTCGTGCTTGGAGGGGATTCTGTTGGAGCCAGCCTTGCGCTGATGACGTTGATTACTTTACGGGATGCGGGTGGAGAATTGCCGGCGGGTGCTTTTTTAATCTCACCACATACAGATCTCGTCCATTTGGATGGTGAATCGTATCTGAGTCGAGCGGAGTTTGATCCAACAGGCAGCTTAGACGGAAATAAACGAATAATTGATGTTTATCTAGGTGCTCGGACAGAACTAGCTCCTATATTATCTCCCTTAAGGTTGGATTTGCAGGGATTACCTGATTTATTTGTTCAAGTAGGCGACCACGAGGTATTGTTAAGTGATGCAACGAGGTTGGCTGAACGAGCACAAGCTGCGGATGTTCATGTAGAACTGGAAATATGGGAGAACATGTGGAGTGTCTTTCACTTTTTAGCTTATATGCTGCCAGAGGCGCAGCAAGCGATTGCGAATGTCGGTAAGTTTGTTAGAACGAGACTAGATCGGATTGAGCAAAAAAGCAGCTGATATTCCCCGCCTTCTTGAGAGATCAAGGAGGTTTTTTGGTGAAATCGTAGGTTAGCAGAAGGTGGATTGCTAGATACTAGGCTTCTTCATCGTAACGGACCGTATTGCAGCTATTTGCTCAATTTGGCGCGTTTGACTAACTTTTCGGACTGCACAGCTCTTATTGGCACATAAGAACGCTGAAAAGGTGGGGATTTGGGTGAATAGCTGCATTGGAGTCCGATAGCATGGCGAATTACGGTGATTTCTGAAAATAAGGGCTCCTCAGTCCGAATTCATGTAGTACGGGGGCTACGGAGAATAAGATACTAAACTGGGACTTAAGTTTAATAATTGGGTGCGAGTATATACTGATAATGATTTAACGAATGACAAAGTGGTAATATTGTCAGTTCGTTTTTGAACATAATATGCTATGATAATTACCACCAGAGATAGAGCGAGGGGAATACATATGTCGAATGATCTTCCATTATCAAAAGAAAACATTTTGGACGCGGCTGAACAAGTGCTCCGGCGTTTTGGCCCGGACAAGACTTCTGTTGTAGATGTAGCGAAGGTGCTTAAAGTAAGTCATGGTACGTTGTATAGACATTTTTCCAGTAAATCTGCTTTGCGAGAAGCCGTAACCGAAAGATGGTTGCAGTATAATATTTCAGAGCCTTTAAAGAATATTTCAGAGCATTTTGATGGGAATGCCAAAGAGCAGCTCCGATTATGGATGGATACGCTGATTCGTAGTAAACGCACCTATGCTGTGGATGATGCCGAAATGTTTGCTATGTACGCAGCTGTAACTTTAGAAGCGGTGGATATGATTACCCTACACGTAGATCAATTAATTGGGCAAATCGCAGGCATTATTGAAAAAGGCATACAATCCAAAGAGTATAGAGTGGTTGAACCAGTGGTAACGGCTAGAGCAATTTTTAATGCTACTTCGCGGTATCATCATCCAGCACATGCTATAGAGTGGCAGTCGGCTACGATTGATCAGGATTTCGCCTCCGTTTGGGATTTGATTATTTCCGGGATTTCTTTGTAACATCTACTTAAAACCTTCTGATATTCAGGAGGTTTTTTTGTGTCTTAAAGAGGTATAAATCCCGTAGATATGATTGAATTGTGCGACTAGCGGCGAATGAACGGTATAAATCCCGTAGATTAGTCTGAATGGAGCGACTAGCGGCAGATGAACGGTATAAATCCCGTTGAATTGATTGAATTGTGTGACTAGCAGCAGATGAATGGTATAAATCTCGCAGTTTAGGCTGAATCGAGCGACAAGCAGCAAATGAACGCTATAAATCCCGTAAATTAGTCTGAATCGAGCGACTAGCGGCGAATGAACGGTATAAATCCCGTAGATTAGGCTGAACCGAGCGACTAGCGGCAGATGAACGGTATAAATCCCGTAGATTAGGCTGAATCGAGCGACTAGCGGCGAATGAACGGTATAAATCCCGTAGATTAGGCTGAATTGTGCGAGTTGCAGCAAATGAACGGTATAAATCCCGTAGATTAGGCTGAATCGAGCGACTAGCGGCGAATGAGGCGAATGAGAGGTATAAATCCCGTAGATTTGATTGAATCGAGCGACTAGCAGCAGATGAACGGTATAAATCCAGTTGATTAGGCTGAATTGAGCAACTAGGGGCGAATGAACGGTATAAATCCCGTGTGCAAAACCAATATTAATGACAAATATTAAAAAATGTCACTTGTAATTTGTAATCGATCGATTTATAATCAGACCAACAAGAAGGACAAAGTGATAGGAGGAGTAATTATGAATCAGAATTTAGCTGGAAAAGTAGCATTAGTAACAGGTGCATCGAGAGGCATGGGCCGGGAGATTGCGGAGAACTTGGCACAACAGGGTGCGAAGGTGGTCGTTAACTATTCGAGTAACCCCGGCAAAGCAGAGGAAGTCGTAACCGGTATTAACCTGAAGGGTGGAGAGGCCGTCGCTATTCGGGCAGACATCAGCCAGGTGGCAGAACTTGAACAATTATTCCAAACCACACTAGAAGCCTATGGACAACTCGACATTCTCGTCAACAACGCCGGGATTATGATTACGAAGCCGATACTAAATATGACGGAAGAAGATTTCGACAAGCAGTTTGCGATAAATGTAAAAGGCACCTTTTTTGCTTGCCAGCAAGCAGCTAAATATATGAATGATAACGGACGGATTATCAATTTTTCAACTTCCGTTACGGGTCAAATGTTCCCGACCTACAGCGTCTATGCAGGAACTAAGGGAGCAGTGGAACAAATCACTCGTCAGCTGGCCAAAGAATTTGGACGAAAAGGAATCACTATCAATGCTGTTTCACCTGGACCTGTGAATACGGAGTTATTTACCGTAGGGAAATCAGTGGAAGAGATTGCGACCGTGGGGAATATGAATTCCTTTGGACGTTTAGGCGAGCCTGAGGATATCTCAAACATTGTGTTGTTCTTAGCCAGCAAAGAATCACAGTGGGTTACAGGTCAGACGATCCGTGTGAATGGTGGATTTATTTAAGCTGGTGGTTAAAGGGATCTTTTTAATAGCTGAATGTGGTCAATCCTTCTAATATGAATGTAAATAAAAGGAGGAGTGAAAACATGACGCAGATCATCTGCTCACCGACTAAATATATACAAGGACATGGTGAAATTCGTAAGCTGGGAGATTATTGTTTGCAGCTAGGAGCGACAAGAGCTTATGCCATTATTGATCCTTATATTTTCTCTGTGTACAAAAAAGAGATCACATACAGTTTTGAAATGAACGAAATGCCACTAGTGATGTGTGAATTCAAGGGCGAGTGTAGCCGTAATCAGGTCAATGAGATAGTAACCGCAATTGGCTTGAAGGATACCGAAGTCATTATAGGGATTGGCGGCGGCAAGACCTTAGATACGGCAAAAGCAGTAAGCCACATGAGTAACCTCCCGGTGGTTATTGTACCCACAGTGGCTTCAACGGATGCACCTTGCAGTGCTTTATCAGTGTTGTATACGGATGAGGGAGACTTTGACTGTTATCTTCCATTAAAAAGAAATCCTGATCTGGTTGTCGTAGATGTCGATATCATTGCTAAAGCTCCTGCAAGATTACTTGTTGCCGGAATGGGAGACGCTTTGTCCACTTTTTACGAAGCAAGAGCTTGTCGAGAATCTGGGGCTATTACACACGCAGGTGGGACTAGCACAATTGCAGCCCTTTCATTAGCTCGTGCCTGTCTGGATACCCTTCTTGCAGAGGGTGAAACGGCATTAAAAGATGTTAAGCAAGGCATCACCTCTCCTGCGGTGGAACATATCATTGAAGCCAATATTTACTTGAGTGGCATTGGGTTTGAAAGTGGAGGACTTGCTGCGGCGCATGCGATTCATAATGGATTGACGCTGCATGAGGAATGCAGGAATACTCTTCATGGTGAAAAGGTTGCTTTTGCTACGATCATTCAGCTTGTACTGGAGAAAGCACCATATGAAGAGATTGATCAGGTGATTGGTTTCTGCAAAAAAATCGGTCTTCCCGTTACTCTCAACGATCTTGGAATTACCAGTAAGGATATTGATCCATTGATGATGGTGGCGGAAGCTAGCTGTTCTGAGGATAGCCCCATCTGGAATATGCCATTTGAAGTTAAAGCTGTGGATGTGCTGGAAGCAATTCTTGCCGCAGACGCGCGGGGACAATAGAAAAAGCCCGATTGTAAATTATTGCGAACCCTCCCCGTACATATTTAACCTTCGTGAACCAAACAATGAGAATAATTGTTTAAGACGAAGGAGGCGTTCCTCTTGATGAAGGACAGTCGAAAGTTCAAACGTTATTTACTAATTTGGATTGCTGTTGCTGTTTTAATGGTTACTTTAATCGCTCCCATGCCACCGTCTGTTTCAGCTGCCGAGTCCAGAGACAACCCTACAAACACACCAAGTGAAGAGAAGACATCTCAACGTAATAAGGTCGTAATTATTATTGACGATTTCGGCAATGGCATGAAGGGGACGGATGAAATGTTTTCGCTGCCAATAAAGCTTACTGTGGCGGTTATGCCCTTTTTGCCTACATCTGTGAAGGATGCCACACGCGCGCATGAACGCGGAGATGATGTTCTGGTCCATTTGCCGATGGAGCCCCGCCAAGGGAATCCTAAATGGCTTGGACCCGGAGCTATACTGGCTAAGATGTCTGATGAGGAAGTGCGTCAAAAGGTGGAGGCAGCGCTCGATAATGTGCCCTATGCTATCGGTATAAACAACCACATGGGCTCTAAAATTACTGGGGACGAACGGATTATGGGTGTGATCTTATCCGTGTGCAAAGAGCGGGGATTGTTTTTTGTGGATAGTAAAACCAACTACCGTTCTGTTGCTGGTAATATGGCTTATCGAATGGGACTGCCGCGCGTAGAGAACCATATCTTTTTGGATGATACACATACAGCTAATCATGTGCTGAAACAAATGGGTCTCGTAAATAATCTGGCGAAGGATCAACGATTCTGCGTAACTATCGGTCATGTTGGTGTATATGGAAAAGAAACCGCCGCAGGCATCCGCAGCGGTGTGGAGCAAATAAAAGATGATGTTGAATTTATAGGCATTTCTGATCTCGTTAAAAACGAAATGAAATGGAACTCGAATCCTACACTTCCATAAGATAAGCTACTATGCCGCCAGCAATTGCTTCAGCAATTTCTTGTTGCCCTTTAGGGGTGCACAGCTTTTCGCGATCTGTCGGACTGCTTACAAAACCCGCCTCAACAATTACGGTTGTGGCGGTTATTTTGTTGAGTAAATAAAAAGGTTTACCTGGTCTTGTCTCAGCCTGGATATTATAGAGACTGTTTAATTGTTGCTGAATGGTCTGGGCAAGAATAAAGCTGCGGCCTTCTTGGCGATATAACACAAGCGGACCATGCTTGGATGGTGAAGGTGCCCAGTTAACATGGATGCTGACCACTACAGTAGCTGGTAATGTCTCAGCCAGCTCTTTACGCTGGGCAAGGTCGCGCAGATGCCGGGATTTACTGCGCAGCCAGCGGTTCTCATCGCTTGGGGCGTAATCTCCATTACGATTTAAGGCAACGTCAAATCCATCGCTGCGCAGCAGCAGAAATAATCGGCGTGAGATATCTAATGTAATATCCTTCTCAAGAATGTTGCCGTAGGAAGTTCCTCCGTCGATCCCCCCATGTCCTGCATCAATTAAGATCATCCGGTGGCCGTGGCTTAAGAGATGCTGACGTTCATCATTCACTACGGGTTTGGATGGAGTTGCAGTAGCATATGCACTCCCCATAAACAGCATTAGAAGTCCAACTGTGGTTAAAGTAATACGCAAGCCGCATATTGCAGCTGCTGTCTTGGAATAAGCTTTATTTCTCCCAATGTTCAAATGAACTCCTCCTTGCATGTGAATAACCTCGTGCCCTAGATTCTTTGTTAGATTGTGCTTTAATAGGTAAACCTATTCGAACAATTCGAGACAAGAGTTTAGATATATGCTCGGTGGTGCACACTAAGAGCATGGAACGACGCTGGCTATCTTAATTCACTTACAATGTAGGAGGTGTTACAAATGGCTTCCGGCGGCGATGAGCTTGTAAAGTATATCACTGAGAAGGTAGTTGTTTATATCGAGGATCCGCGTGCCATTCATGCTCGTAGAGCGGCTACAAAGCAGCCGTGGTCACAGAAATGGTTCGGTATGCTTCCGCTTGGTTGGTCGATCTGGCGAAGCAAATGGAGCCACAGTGACAAGGATTGAATTTCACAAATAACAAATAACCTTCCAGTGCCTTGTTGAGGGTGGCAGCGGAAGGTTATTTGTTATGTTTAGTTATAGATATTTCTGTCGGGCAGCTTGTGCAGTGTTCCTATAGCCTGCAAGGCAGTGAGTGGCAAATACCGTCTTCCTTCTGGCCCTGATGCTGCGTAAACGGTAGGCATGTTGTTTATTGCTTTTGTTTTATTCGAAGCAGGCAACCAGTTTTGATAACCTGTAATCATAAAAGGTGCCCCTACGATATCATTTCGGCCAGCGGCTTGATAAGCAATACTTTCCTTGGGACGAATCAGTGTGGCGATATTGTCACCGCCTACAGCAAGCAGTTTTGGGGAGGTCAACCACATGATATCTTTATAAGGATCATCTGTTCCCCCGCTTTGATAGGCCGAAAGCGGAGACAAATCAGTAGTTAGGTTAGTGATTACATCCGTTTCTGTCTGCTGTCCTTTAAGCACTTCTTCCGCTTTACTTAGCGTCCACGGTAAAACTTGCGGCACGGAAGCATTGATAAATATTGTCTTATCGTCAATGACGATTTTCCATACGGGTAGAAGTGGTGCATATAAGGCTGTGAGTTTTATTTTTCCTGTATAAGATGAAGGTATAAGTCCTTCCTGCACCAAAAATTGGCGCAGTTCTAACAAACTATAGGGGAGTCCGTAAGTGCCAGCTCCATATTCGCTAAGCATATAACCACCTTGATCCGTAGCGGAAATGATCATGTAGCCGATCCGCTGTTCACCTTTCATAACGTTGACAAGCCAGCTATGAGTACCTGGACCCAGAGGATAATATTCTATTCCTGCGTCCTTCCAGGCTGTAAATGGAGCTTCTGCTGCGAGCTTGTTCAGTGTACTCTTGGCAAATTCTTGGACCGTACCGGGTGAAGGTAAGACATCCATCTGCAGTACAGGTATCAAATCCTGTGTGACTGAATCAACTACACTTACTCTGGAAGCGGCAAGCGCAGAAGAGGAACCGGAGCTCGTTGCGATGAGTCCGATGCATAGAAGCAGGAGGAAGCAGCTTTGACCTGCAAGAAGCAGCCTCCGCCGTACACTTATTTTCATGGCGTTGTTCACCTTTCTTTGTTATGAAATATCAGAAAGTATAAGCTTCCTTTTTATTATAGAGGACAAGCTATAAAAAGGCTGTTGCTTGCTGTCGCGCCGGAAGGCGGAAGTTCTCTTGTTTTTTTGCCTGCTTTTAGCGAGTAGGGTCGCATTCTATAGGCTCCGCAGATGAAACAGTCCATAGGTCACCGCAGAAACTGCGATTTGCGGCTCATATTGCCAAATGGTCTCTTGTCGACGCCGATTATACTGCTCTTGAGTCGCTAGGCGTTTTTCTTCGTCAGGCTCCTTCAGCAGCTCTCCATAATAGACATCAATGATGTCCAGTTCAACCCTTAGCCGCTCACGTGCCTGTTCTGCCCAAGTGTAGTCCAGTTCGGCTAACTGAGTGGTAAGATGAGTTTCCAATAAGTCGGTAGCGGCTGCTACTGTCATTTCATAAGGCTGGATATGCACATTTTCCGGCAAGCGTGGCATCATCTCTTTTGTGGAAACTTTTGCATTAAAGTCATCAATGATGGTTCCCTTTGTTAGGGAGATGCCAAGATAATGGAGTTCTTCACGTTTCAAATCGCAGCTCATCTCCACTTTATAGCAGACACTAAGCCATGGCTCGTAAGCGGCAGAGAACAGCGTGTTTCGCTGCCTGCTGCCCGGGTCCTCAAATAAGTAAAGGCATTTCCCTTCGTCCCGAGCGGCGTTCCAAATCTGTTGCAATCGCTTGCTTCCGTAAATAATATCCTCTCTGCGGATCATTCCTGGCCCAATTCGTGGGAGTGCCGGCACAATGCCGAAGTAGCGGGCTAGGATACTTTCCTCCGGGTCAGTAGATGGAGCATTCACTGCTTCTGAGCCCGGGGAGGCGGATTCGAGTAAGTCAGCGCTAGCCTCTGCATCGTTTGTTCCGCCTGTAGCTAGGCTTCCGGTGACAACTTGATTCAAAATGCCAGCACTACGATTTGCAATGGGGGGAACCTCTACTGCAGCTTGACTGTCGTATTTTTCCGGATCAAAAACAAAGGTGAAAGAAAGGGTCTCAGGATCTACACCTGTGCGCTCCACGAATCCCCAATAATACGGCCGGTCGGTGAGCATTTTGTCAGCTCTAGGTGATAATTTCACAGTTACGTGAAGGGGCGAAGCCTCAATGATGGAGCATTCAGTGGCTTCAAGATAGTCCATCACATGCTTGCGTACTTCCTGTGCGGTGAGGGTCATGTCGCAGTCCCACTTTCTTTTTTTATACCCTGTGTCAATTCACTGAGGGATTCACCAATATGGTCCAGCTCATGCCGCAATTCTTCGTCGGAGCGGGATTCGAGCATGATTTTGTATAAACTTTTCTCCAGCGATTCCTTCTTTTCAAAACGTTCCAGGATTACATCCAGCCCGCCAATCACCATTTCAAACATATTGATTTTTTCATGCAGCAGATGCAGGATATGTTCTTCAATCGTGCCTTGCGTAGACAAGTTGTAGATCACTACGTCATTTTCTTGCCCTAACCGGTGGACACGGCCGATACGTTGTTCCACGCGCATGGGATTCCAGGGCAGGTCAAAGTTGATCATATGGTGGCAAAATTGCAGGTTAATTCCTTCACCACCGGCTTCCGTTGCAATCATAACTTGAGCGCGGCCGCGGAAAAGATCCATCATCCAATCTTTTTTTCCACGGTTCATTCCGCCGGAATAAGAGACACACATCAGCCCATGTTCACGGAAATACTGTAGTAAATACTCTTGAGTTGCGCGATATTCCGTGAAAACGATGACCTTTTCATTCATTTCTTGAATGAGGGCTAAGGTTGTTTCAGCTTTAGTGTTTGTTTTAACGGTACGGAGGGTCTGTAGCAGCTCCATCATCCGGTCTCTTTTTGGGGAATCCGCAGGCAGCTTTTTGATCAAATTAACTAAAGTGATAAAGACGGCATCCCGGCTGCTGCACACCTCACGTTGAAGGGTTACCAGAGAAAGCATACTGCTAAGATTGCCGCCGGATTCCTGATACTGGTCTTTGACAAAGGAAGTAACACTGTTATACAAATCTTTCTCTTCTTGGGAGAGAACTAAGGGAATATTACGGACTTTTCGTTTCGTGAAATTAACTGGACCTTCACCACGGCGATTGCGGATCATGACCTTCGAAAGCTCGTCCCGCAGTTGACCTTCATTCTTGGGCTGGCGTTTATCAACCACGAAATTCGAGGCAAAATCGCCCTGATTTCCAAGTTGCCCCGGCTTCAGTATAGTGATCAGATTAAAGAGTTCGCCCAGATCATTCTGAACGGGAGTCGCGGTGAGCAGCAGGCAATATTTTTTGCGTAATTGCTGTACAAATAGATAATTGGTCGATTTTTTATTCTTCAGCTTGTGAGCCTCATCAATGATCAACATATCGTATTCATTTTCCAGCAAGATTTCCTTATGAGGATCTCGTTTGGCGGTATCCATCGATGCGACGACTATGGCGTTGCCCCAAGAATAGGCTTTTTTCTGAGCGACAGCAGTGATGCCAAATTTCGCATTCAGCTCACGAACCCATTGCAATACTAGAGAAGCAGGTACGAGAATAAGCACTTTGGAGACAAGACCGCGTACGAGATATTCTTTGAGCACCAGTCCTGCTTCAATGGTCTTGCCCAGTCCAACCTCATCTGCAAGAATCGCGCGGCCTGACATTTCGAACAGAACCTTATGCGCTGTATCCAGCTGATGGGGAAGAGGGGACAAGCCGGATAAATGCTTCATACATTGCAGCTCATCGAAGCTCGTTACTAGACCTGTTTCCTCTCCTTGTACGGCAAGCTTAGATAAACGGTAGTCTCCCCATGGGCCGCCCTTTTCCAATTTGAGCTCCAGATCTTGCAACCAATTCCGGTCAAAAGAAAGAGGAACAGGCAGTATCGGCGCGGGTGTTCCCCCTTGCTGGGGTAGAGAATTACGGAATAATTGCGTCATAATGCAGCCTCCTCAAGCTCGGATTTATATCACCATTCGTAAGAGTAGTATGCTCGTAAACGAGAGAATTCATAACCTCCTATTTTTCACGATAGCCTTTAAAAAAGAGAGCAAGAGCGAGAAAAAGCAGCAACGTTTGCGATAATTCGGCAACTTGACTCTATTTTCGAATAAGACCTTCGATACAATATGTGGTATAGTTTAAAAGCTGACGCACACAATATATTGTGACAAAAGCTTGAAAATGTATTTTTTATAGAGTGCTTAGCTGGTATTTGTTATTGACAAGATGAGCTTCCTACATACACCTGTTAAGCAGTGGAGGATGGTAAGGGAGTTTTTGTTGTGGGCCCATACCTTGGACCGGAAACTAATATCTACTACACATGCGGGAGGTTTTTTTATTGAGTAAAGTGGAACGTAAGCAACGCCTTGAAGGGCTAAGTGAAAAAATATTTTTGGATCGTTATGCTTGGAAGGATGCAGACAGCAACAATGCTAAAGTAGGCGACGTTGTATTGGTGCTGACCAAAGATGATCCGAAGTTTCCAACTAAGGAAGTCGGAGAAATTGTAGAGCGCAGTGGTCGAATCGTAACTGTAAAGACGCGCAGTGGCGAACTTGTGAAATCGGATGTTGAAAAGTTGACCCTTAATATAGAAAAAACTCCTGAGGAAATGTGGGACCGTCTATCCACAGCGATGGCTTCTGTAGAGAAGACATCTGAGCTTCAAGCAGAATGGGCGGGCAAATTCCGTTCAATCCTAGATGATTGGAAGCTTGTGCCGGGTGGACGTATTGCGGCTGGTGCAGGTGCTAGTGAAGAATTAACATTGTTCAACTGTTATGTAATCCCTTCTCCAAAAGACAGCCGTGGCGGCATCATGCAGACATTGTCTGAAATGACGGAGATTATGGCCCGTGGTGGCGGTGTGGGCATTAACCTGTCTTCATTGCGTCCTCGTCGTGCGATTGTTAGAGGGGTTAATGGTTCATCCAGTGGTTCCGTATCTTGGGGCGGTTTGTTTAGTTATACTACGGGGCTTATTGAGCAAGGCGGCAGCCGTCGTGGTGCGCTCATGCTGATGATTAATGACTGGCATCCCGATGTTGAGGACTTCATTACCGTGAAGCAAACGATGGGCCAAGTCACTAATGCTAACCTTTCGGTATGTGTGAGCAATGGTTTTATGAAGGCTGTAAAAGAAGATCTGGACTGGGATCTCGTATTCCCGGATACAACCGATCCTGAATATAACGAAATGTGGGATGGCGATCTCGACAAGTGGAAAGCTGCCGGCAAAAACGTTATCCATTATCGCACCGTAAAAGCGCGTGACGTGTGGCGTACGATCATTGAATCGGCATGGAAATCCGCTGAGCCAGGCGTCGTGTTCATGGAATACTATAACCAGATGTCTAACAGCTGGTATTTCAACCCGATTATTTGTACAAATCCTTGTGGAGAGCAAGGCCTGCCAGGCTGGGGAGTCTGCAATCTGTCTGCGGTGAACCTGTCCAAGTTCTACGATGAGAAAAATCATGATGTAGATTGGGAAGATCTTGCGACTACAACCCGTTATTCGGTCCGTTTTCTGGACAATGTAATTGATAAAACACCTTATCATTTCCCGGAAAATGAAGCGAATCAGAAAAAGGAACGCCGCGTGGGTCTCGGAACCATGGGATTGGCGGAGCTGATGATTAAATTGAACATCCGTTACGGCAGCCCGGAATCGTTGGAGTTTCTGGACAAGCTATACGGCTTTATGGCTCGTGAAGCCTACCTTGCTTCGGCAGAAATTGCTGGAGAGAAGGGTTCCTTCCTAGCTTTTGATACTGAGAAATATCTAATGAGCGGCTTTATGAAAAATATAGTCGAAGCGTATCCAGAGGTTGGCGAAGCGATTCGTGAACATGGTATGCGTAACGTTACAGTGATTACACAAGCACCTACAGGTAGTACAGGTACAATGGTAGGTACTTCTACGGGAATTGAGCCTTATTTTGCCTTCAAATATTTCCGTCAAAGTCGTCTTGGCTATGACGAACAGTTTGTTCCAATCGCTCAAGAGTGGCTGGAGGCTCATCCGGGTGAAGAGCTGCCTGACTACTTTGTAACTTCGATGGATCTGTCAGCTAAAGATCATATCCGTGCGCAAGCAGCGATCCAACGCTGGGTAGATAGCTCTATTTCCAAAACAGCGAACTGCCCGTCTGACTTTACGGTTGAGGAGACGGCTGAGCTATATGAAATGGCCTTTGATCTAGGATGTAAGGGTGTTACGATCTACCGCGATGGAAGTCGTGACGTTCAAGTTCTGGAAACCACGAAGAAGGAAGACAAAAAAGAAGCTGCTACGGTTGCGGCAGAGGAAGCTACAACTACTGTAGAAGCGAGTACAAATGTTGTAGCAGCAAGCCCGGCGCCTCAAGTGACTACAAAAGAGGCGGATAAACAATACAAAAAACGTCCGCAGGTTCTGCGCGGCGCTACCTATAAAATCAACACACCATTTGGGATGGCATATATTACGATCAATGATCTTGATGGAATACCGGCTGAAATCTTCCTGAATGTAGGTAAAGCAGGTTCTGACGTATTTGCTATGGCAGAAGCATTAGGCCGCGTCTGCTCCTTGTTCCTCCGTTACGGAGATCATGGTGAGAAAGTGGAGCTGTTGATTAAACATCTGAAAGGCATTGGCGGATCAGGAGCTATCGGCTTCGGCGCGAACCGGGTTGAATCCATTGCTGACGCTGTAGCTAAGGCACTGGAATCACATGTGCTGAACAATGCTCATGATGATCATGTACCTGCTCCGATTGCGGCAACTTTGGAGCTGGAGGATTTCAATGAAGCATTAAATGCGGAGTTGAAATCGAGCGTTCCGTCAGCTACGGAAGATGGACATGGTGGTCATCATGGACATAACCATGCTACGGCTTCCCGTGACCTTTGCCCATCCTGCGGCAGCGCCTCGCTGATTAATATTGAGGGTTGTAAGACTTGTGGCAATTGCGGTTATAGTCGTTGCGGGTAAACGGTAGAGCCGATAAGTGTTTTGTGGGAAAATGTGTGGTGGATCACCAAAGCTGCGAAAACGACCAAGAAATCTGCGAAAAATGGCTCATGAAAAGTGAGAAAAATGGTCGGCACTCAATATTTTGTATAAATATTCATTTAGGTATATTTATATGTTGCATTGAATAATTATTCAAATGTTGTTATGTGTTTGATTCAAGCAAACAATTATATTATAACTATACAAAAGGTCCCGATTAGGAAATTTCCTATATCGGGACTTTTATCTGATGTTGGATAAAGCCACTCCACTAACCCTAAGGAAGTATTCCCTCGAAGGGTGTGCATCCACCTGTTTATCCAATACCATACTGTAGTGTATTACAAAAATGCACTGAAGGGGCCCTTCTGAAGTGGGACATCGCTTTAAACAAGGCTTATCAGACTTTGTAGGAGATTAAGGAGGAGCGAAGAGAGTCCTTTACTACCAACCTTCTGGTCCAGCCATCCATCATCCGCGCTATACCAGGCAGACCATCAACTATGTATTGCAACAAAATTTGTACTCGCTGGTTCCACAAAGGGAAATATCCATGTGCGTGGCCGAATCTTGGAAGTCGCAAAGGAACTTCAGAACGCATTCATCATCTGCCGGATAAGAGATTGTGAAGGGAATGAGTGAGGAGTAATATTTCACATTTAGAAAGGCGATGTGTTGCAATCATAATTATTTATACGAAGACCAGCCCGGTTTACTATTTACATGTAGACGACACCCTGTCTTTGTTGAAAATTTGAACTACCACTATGTTCCTTTTTCCTGCTCTGGTGAATGTATAGTCGATTAAGACAATTGAGTCAATCACAAGCTTTTATATAAGCTCTCACAGTCTGGGGGTCATAGGGACTGTAATCTGGAATCAACTGACTTTTTTACTTATTGTACAGACAACACAAGGCAGTTGAACAATATTCCTCCGTTAATGAAGATCACGAAATTGCAAAGCAACTTTTATATGCTTATTTAAACCCTCAGTTGCCTCTTAATGATAAATTAGAGCAAGCAGAGGGCGCCTAGGATATGAGAAAAATGGCACGTGAAAAATGAGAAATCAATGAATTTTGTTACATTAATATTCAATAGAGCATATTTATGCTGAATTTTGCAATGACATTCACTTTGTTTTTCTTTTGTTTCTAAGATTAAATACAATATAGTTTTATTCTCAGAAATTTGTATTGGAAAAATAAATAACTATTCAAAAAGTCCCGATTAGGAATTTCCTATATCGGGACTTTTTGAATGTAATAAATTATGTTTGGCATTTTTTATTATGTCGAATATCTTTATTGGAATTATAAGTAAATGAGTCGATGACTCTCATATTAGGGAGGGAGCAATTAATGCCGCAATTTGCTTTTTTGGAACCGTTTGATGGTTGTGAGTAGGTTATCCCTAGTGGAGAGCTAGAAGAAATAAGCGAGCAGAGATTTATAATATGAGATACAGAGAAAATAACTTCTGTAGAAGTAGCCAATTTGAGCGTCAGAAAAGCCATTTAATTTGCCCAATCTGTGATGAGCGAGATTTTTTCGTATCAATGAAATTTATTGCGGTATTTATATAAGTTGATGATATAGATGGAACATTAAGTACAAAGGGCATTTTAATGATGATTGCTCCATTGGACTGTAGAAACAATTCCTGTGGATGTTTGAGGCTGTCGAGTGTGAGGCTCGAAGATACCTAAATGTATTTTCCCGTCGGCCTGCTCCCTTAAGGGAGCATTTTTAATTGGTATAGCGTCAAGATATCGGGATTGAAAGGACGCATTACATACCGTATAGAGAAGTTGCTGTGAGTTGCAATTCAAATTATCATCGTTTGAAAAGCACGTATTGGCTTCATTCAAGACATAGTCTCTCTGCGATCCGCAGGCTGAGCGTCAGTTGCAGAACGTTCTTTATCTCAGTCTCAGTCTACTACATATTTTTCAATGCTTATTTTTTCGTGCCCAAAAAGCTGATGAAATCAACTGCTCCAGTTCACCTCTTTATTTTCATAACATTTTTTTGTTTTGCCTGGGCTTACTCTTCACAGGAAAAGCCCATTTATACATATAATGCAGCAATGATAGCAGGGAGGTAAATCACTTGAGCATAAACAGCAATATTGACATCGTACAAAGAAAGATCGCACCATGCACAGGACCTTTGGTCTGTTTTACATTAATCGGTAAAGGTGATTATAAGATCGAAGCTGTAGTTGAGCTTTATTCGCTGAAAGGCAGTGAGGTTGACCTTGCAAGAGTTAAATTCAGGATCGGAACTTCATACATGGTCATTGAAGGATCATCGATTGACCGTGTGCTGTCGGACAATAAAAGTTTGGAGCAATCCACCTGCTTTGTATCCGGGATACATGGCTGTCCGCAAAAGTTCCATGTATGCATCAGTTACGTGCCAGCGGTCGACCGCCAGAGCGGGAAAATATATGTCCAGGGATTACTTACAGACCGATATGGCCACTCTCCCAAATCCGTTTCCTATTTAATCGCAGAATGGCAGGGAATGGCGAACCTCTGTATCACGAGGCTATGCGGCGCTCCTATAACAAGCTCTCCGATATGCGGTCCGCTGAGAATGGATATTGAACTTTCGAAAGATTTTGTGAAGGAGGCTAATTCCTGCCCAGCAATTAATGTGGCTTCCATATCTTTCGTCGATATAGCAACAGGTTTAGGTTTGGTTCAAGCCTACAAGGTGGGAAGGAGACAAAAGGACCCAATCTTTCTGTTCAATCAAAATCTGGAAGAAAAATACGTCGCATTATTTCCGGCAGGAGGCCCTTTTTCAGATAGTGTTGTTAAAGAGATCAGGATTAACAGTCTTCGCATGACCATTCCGAGTGCAGAAGTATATGGGAGCTTATGTATAGATGGATATTACTTAGCGCAAAATAAATGGCATTGCATAGAGCCGAATTTGTTAAAACAATGGACTTAAATATTAGTGAATGAACTCACATCAACGGATGAGGTGATATATCATTGTTTTATAAAAAAATGAGCAGTCGAAGCTTATTTGAGGCCGAGGATGACCCTTCTGTTGGCTGGAGGGGGTATCGACCTCGTGAGGGGACATACGAGCGGGATACTCTGAGTTTGGTTGAAGCTTGGGGCGATAAGGGAATATTCCTGTTTGCGGCAATTCGTCCGCAAGAAAATCAACTTTTAGATGCTTTGGAAGAGTACGAGCGAAACAGAAGAGATTCCGATGAAATCCAGCTTATCTGGCTGAACACTATTGAGCTTGACAAATGTAGTATCCTCAAGATCGTATCTGGTATTGGGGGAATGAAAGTAAAAGAAAATCTAAATGTAATGATAGGAAATGGCGCCTATGAATTAGATATTGATATGAGCGTAAAAGTTAACTTTTTGTACGAGGACATGAGACTTGATTTATGCAATACCACCTCTGCGTTTATTGATTTTATGAGCAATGATAATGCAAGCATTGATGGAGGAGTGATCCATCTACCGTTTGCCGGCAAGGACGCCGGGACCTTTCGATTTCGCATCGAAATACCCTCTGATTCTGTGTTTGATGAGAACGGGAATTTTAATGTCGGACTTAAATATTTTTATGCGCAACAGAATGGGCATACCATTGCAACTGAGGAACATAACTACCCGGTTTTTGAGAAACAAGATGGGAAGTGGCTTCATTATCTGGTGTCTCTGGATGAGCTTGATCCATTTAACCGGAATTATGAGACTCTGCCTGATTTAGGTCTTCGGTCTTATCTAGCCTTTGATCCATCGACGGATGCATTGCCCAGTCATTTCCGAACCCCATTCGGTCATACTATAGAACTCCAACCAGATGTCCGATTGGAACCAAATGTTGAAGGGGTACTGCCGCGACCGTTGCCTGGCAGTGGATTGCTGGTGTTATCTCCGAAATATAAAATAGCGGCATTCGAACCGGCATATACGGTCCCACAAGGGAACTTTTACCTTTCAGTCTCCGATGCAGAACCGTTTGCAGGAGCTATGCGCCTGCTTTGTGGCAGCACTGGAACGGAAACCATTGCTTTTGTACCTCAAGGCAATGGTTACAGAGGTGACCGCATGGAGTTCATACGGGGCAAACCTGCTTTCTGGTCCTCTGATCCAGCCGGTAGCGAAACAGAACAACCTCCAGAATTAACGGATGAGGCTTATACGTCCTGGATAGCAGTACGCCCGAGCGACAACCGTATTTTCGAGGCTCCACCAATCACTTATTCGGCACAGCCTGAGGATGATCCTCATTACCGCCCGGCGGCTGAAAGTGTTAGTCACTTTCATGAACCGGTTATCTTCGATTGGACAAGGGATACAGATAACAGTATACCTCTGGTTCCTCTTCTTGGGGTTCAACGGAATGATGAAATGCAGCTCACACAGGCGCTTACATTGGAGCGGCGAGGAATTGCCCCGGATCGCAAGCGGCGTATGAACCAACTCTCAGCGAGATCAGCCATCAACAGCACTGCCTTTACAGATGGCCTTTCGAGCACACCGCAAGGCTTGTTTGTTCAGGACATCGCCGGACAGTGGTCGGAATTAATTATCGGGCAGAACATCCGAAACGCAGCAGGTCTCGTTCCGGGGGCAGCCGAAGCATGGGACATGCTGAAATTTACTAACCCTTCTGCGACTTTCCGAAACGCCCTCTTGTCCAGCAGGCTCTTTCTTGTCGTTTCAATGAATCCCACGGCTTCGCCGCTATGGGAAAAGTTTGATGACCTGGTGACTATATCGGGTTGGCCCTTCAAACTGACAGTACCGGGTGGTACGAATTACCAGAATATCCTCATCTTCAAATTTTGCCAAGGATCGTTGTTGGATGGCATCGAGCAGCCCGGACGTTGGACGGATGGTGAAGCATTCAATCAAGCAGGGCAATTGGGCATATTATCAAAGTGGTTGAGCGATTACTGTATGGGTGGAGCGGCCGAAAATGAGATTCCCCCAGAATTGGTTCCATTTTACCGGATGTGCCGTGATCCGAAATGGAACGGAATTCTTGCTCTCAATGTGGATATTATACCGGAACAGATGCCGGATGATTTAATAGGTCTTATTGGCGGCATTAAACCAGGAAGCCTGCGCGCACACCATGTGGGCCTCGATTCCAGCCTGGTGGAGTGGGATGCTGTTGCCGGCCTGAAATTGGACAAGCCAAGCTCGCTATTCGGGTATGTCAGGTACGAGGATCTGGATACTGTCGATTGGGACATTCATACTTACAAATTTCGCGTAACCGAGCTGCAGGCCCGATTTGTAAACACAAAAATTGAATTGTTCCACGCCAAAATTGAGCTGCTTGTGCGTACGTTATATGGGAGTCCAGTAATAGTCAGTGAGGATGGTGGCCCTGAGTTCCCAAAGCCTATCCTTACTTTATACGGATCGATGGAGCAGCATGAAGGTGTACCTACCTATGTCTTTCAGACGAAGACACCTGTGCGTGCAACTCTCCAGAAACTGGTTCTCCCACCAATATTACAAAACTTGCGCTTAGACAAAATCAGCTTCCAGACGCTCGACGCTTCGGATAAACAAAATATAAAGACTGTATTTTCCATATACGGTTCGAAAATTTTTCTTGATAAGTTGAACCCAGAGGTTGATCAGGTGATTGATTTGTTTGGCTATGGAGTCGATGAGGGTTTGTTAGGTCTCTTGTTTGGCAACTTAAGGGTCACAATGGATTTTGACATTAATGACCCCGTAAATTCCGGTAAGTTTGCTTTTGATATCTCACAAGTCTCCCTCGATCCCGCCAAAAGCAACGGACGTCCTGGCAGCTTGGGCGCCAACTTTCCGCTCCGTCTTCGCTATCTGGTATCCGTAGAATCTGTGGCTGATTGGAATAAGCTTGGTTACCGTGATGTGCCCATTGCCGGATTGCCAAACCATAATGCTGCAAACGGACCATGGTACGGACTCGGTTTTGACTTCGAAATGGGTACTCTTGGCAAGCTGTTGCCCGAGGGCATGCTTGTCGGCAATTTTATTGCAGGCTGGAATGCAGAGGGGAAGTTTTATTGCGGGCTCAAAATACCAGGGCTTGATCTGGATAAGGAAAAGGGGCTGCTGGCTCTGGAGGAAATGTTGGATCTGAAGTTGCCAAACGATCTTCAGCTTGCTTTGACCAGTGATGGTTATCTAATGAGCACTCAAGCTGCTGTACGATTGTTCGGGACAAGCTACAAGACTCAATTTACGATCTTTCAAGCCAGTAATCAAAAAGGACAGATCGGCTGGTATCTAACAACTGTCTGAAAGGAGAGCGAGAGAACATGAGTGATCTGTTTGCAGGATTAGGTCAGTTTGTTAGTTCTGATGAGTTTAAAGCAGATATGAAGACCAAGGCAACAGTCGATAGAATAAAAGACTTATTTACAGTGATGCATGATGGCCATTTACCAAATGGTCTATTTTATAACCCCAATGCCAGATGGCTCGCCGGTATCCAGTTCAAACCGGTTCCATTCGTTGATCTTTCCGCTTTATTTCAGGATGAGCATAACCGTTATGGCATTTTTGTTCAATTACTTGGAGATGGGGCAGGTCCCTTCGCTGGATTGAACGGTGATTTCAGTTATGAAAAAAGAAAAGGCTCCGTTGGACGGTTCACCGGAGCTATCAGTCTACCTGAAGAACAGCGGCGTATCGAGATGGGCGCAGTAACCGTGATCGTCCCCGAAGTTGCACTCGATCTCTACCGAAACGGAGATTTCAAGATCGATGTCGGGTTTCCGGTCGGCTTGGATTTTAGCCGTTCATTATGCATAGAGGCTCCGCCGTATGTTGGATGGGGAGGCTTTTATTTTGCCCGCTTAAGCGCTGAGACGTCTGCGTATAGCAGAGTTCCAGAAATTAGTGCGACAATAGGTACTTTCAGTTCAATTATTGAGGCCGGACTAGCTGTCAATCTGGGGTACGGCAAATACTTCAAACGGGGAGTGCTGAATGCTGGACTTAGTTTGACGGGGATTGGAATCCTGGAAGGAACGAATGCAACGTTTAACGCGAATTGCGACCCTTCCAAGAATGGAGCAAAGTTCAGCTGGTACCAAGGAATATTGGGACTATCCGGCAAAGTTTTTGGAGAGGTGGATTTAAAGGTACTTAAGGCCGTAGTGGATTGCGAAGTCAACGCAACGGCCAACATGATCATTGAAGCCTATAAGGAAACGAATATCGATTTTGTGCTGGAAGTCCATGCGCATGGAGAAATAGAAGCCGATTTCGGTATCGCAAAGGGGAAGATATCACGAAGCTTTCACGACAAAATGAATATGGATTTTGTAATGGGCAAAGAGACTACAGCTCCATGGGATACATGCTCTCCCCTTCAATCCCCACACCATTCATTGACTACGGACAATCTGGTCTGGTGGCCGGTTATCGTTCCTGCGCTGGAACGGCGCAAATTAACGCTCTATTGTATGCCGCAGCTTTCCGTCGGAGAAGAGGGCGGCAGCAAGAAGGTTCAGTGCTCAGCCATGTTGTACATGATTGACGATCCTCTTCAACCCGACGGATTTAAGGCATGGGCTAAGGGGGTACTGCTATGGACGCTGAATGCTTACTTGAACCGTAATTCTAGCTCAGGTACTCCCATCGACAGGTTGCTTCAACAGAACATTACTAAAGAAGAATTAAAGAGTATTGAAAGATACACAACAGACGGCCAATCGCCGATTATCTATAATCAGAGCGGAACGGGTATTGTATCATTTCTGGCCGAATATTTTGAGATTTCGATATGCCATCCGGAAATAGGTTGCAGCGGAACGCCGGAAATCAAACAATTAGTATTTTTTCCGATCTTCCCCGATATCGAACTGACAGTCGAACAGGCACTCCTTGGGGTAGCAATGCCGCAAACCTCAAAAATTGATTTCACAAATAACCAAACGATCTCCACGGATAAGCTTGAGTATATAAGACAACATTCGCGTCGGATGATGGCCGAGCCAGTTCATGAAGATAAGTGTGAAGAAACTAACCCTCAACCCGATCCTCTACCATTGCTTAATATAGAGCTATCAATGGCTACCTTGTGGATTCAGGATGTTGTAACCATGTGTACGCGTGCCCTGGCCAGAGAAGCCGTTGATCAATCAGGCTTAGGTTTGCCAGGGGATATGATATTAATAAGCGATCTTGTCGATAAAGTCGTCGATAATAATGAGCGGATGAAAATAGTCGCGGCAAGCATCTCCCAATTCACTCTGTTCGGGCTCCTGGTGAAGCAGAGTAAGTCTTCGGAGCAAAAATCTGTTTATAGCGAGATTGGGCAGCAATTTCCGTTATCCGATTCGTTGACTGGGCTTACCTTAAAACTGGAGCTTCTGCCAAGCAATTTGCCGGTAACAATGAACAATTGCACAGAGCCTCACGGTGATCTGTCTACCCTCACGATCATTTTTCCCGATTGCGAATTGGATCGGATAACGGCGTTGCGACATACCGAATTACCGAATGATGATTGGTCATGTGTCCGTCCGCTTACACCCTATGTTGACGTTCCCAACACTTATCCGGGGAAACAGCTGCAGATATGGGAAAACACCCGTTCAGCGACAGGAATCAGACGGAAACTGAGTGTGTTCACGGCAGCGCTTGGTCATAGATTGGCGGCACAGGCAGGAACTTTGGCTTTGTGGCAAATGGATAAGCAACAAGCACATAAACTAGATCCCGCCAGAGACGAATATCGACTTGCGACATTTGTAGAAATCCGGTTGTGGCCAACTAATGTTCTTAATATGTATGAGCTGAAAGGCGCGAGCGGATACGGACAACTGCTTCTTGAACGGTTAAGCCGGGAGATCGCAAATGAATCAAGTAGAGGTCCGGTAGGTCTG
The DNA here is from genome assembly GCF_038002785.1 of Paenibacillus sp. FSL H3-0310. Lineage (NCBI taxonomy): Bacteria > Bacillati > Bacillota > Bacilli > Caryophanales > Paenibacillaceae > Paenibacillus > Paenibacillus sp. FSL H3-0310. The sequence goes on along the minus strand of NZ_JBBODC010000001.1, from coordinate 3,776,331 downwards.
GAGAGTGTTCATGTTCTTCACTTGCGTAAAGAATCGGATGGTCAGGTTATTTGGAGTTCGGACAGCAAGCTGCCTCTGGTTCTCAGCAGTAATCTGACAAAGTTCACTGAACCTCCGGTAAACGGCTTGTCTGCGGTGACAGCCCAAACTCCCGCAACATTCGCACAACTGCTGCATACCAGCGGCACTATCCGATCCGGAGGCTTTTATCTTTGGTATGAGAATCCATTTGACCAGCCGCCAGACCCGGATAATCCTATACTTGCACAGATCCTTTTCCGGTATGTTAACAACGCGCCTCTCGGTGCATACGTGAATGCGGCGGATACGGTAATAGGTTCCGATTCGGATGAAGCCTTTTATTTTCTGGATACCCTCCGAAGCAGCAAACCTGCATTTCCTTCCGGTCATGCAGGCATTGAGATATACCGTCCTGCCGACAAGGAGTCAACGGATTTGCAGGCGTATTTGCGCCGGATGTTTTATCTGATCGGTACAAAGCTGAAGGGTAATCTGGCGTTTGCTGAGCAGGATCTTTCAGACGTGCCCATCGCACCGGTTGGGGAAGTAGATGCACTGCCCTGTGATTTACCCACAGATCCCTCCAGGTGGCCGGGACCATGGTATCAGTATCGGCCTGTATTGCCGATTGTCAAGCATGCTATACAGCCGCCGGAGACTGTAGAATGCGATAAGCCCGCGGGTAACCCCTATGCCGGTCTGGGAGAAAAAGTAGTAATAACCCTATATCCACGGGATGTTCTTGGAAATACACTGTCCAAACCAAAACACGATTACATTATACCGGTGCTTTACCGTGATTTTGTTATTCCTCCTCACCAGTGGCCGGGGACAACCCTGTGCTACCGTCTGGATCAGAACGGGCTTGTTGTAACTCTGGCTTTTTTTGCGGACGGTCTGACAGATGAACAAGCCCGTGCTGCCAAAGACAGCTATGCGCTGGCTTATCATCAGTTGTCGCAGGAGTATGTCGAAGTGGGAGTGACCTTGTCGATTGATGAGACGAAGACGCATGATGTGAAGGATATCCTGACTGAATATGCCCTGGAATGCTGGCGTTCACTTTGCAAGAAGCTTTCCGGCGAGCCTTATAATCGGGTGATCAAAAAGTGTGAAATTGATCCTTCAGCGATAACACTCACCAAGGAGAAGCCTCTCTATGAGCTGACCCTTGAATTGACAATATTACGCGCATTCGAAGAGCATATAGATCCTGACATGAAATCCATTCCAGAGACAGTCAGTGGCACCAGCCGCATCCAGCATGAATCGTCAACCAGAATTGCTGGAACACAAACGATCGAAGCGTTCGCCCGATATTTTGAAGTGGCCTTTGATCGAAAGATAGGTGCGGGTGCATGGCGTGATAGCGAGGATAGCAACCGACTCTGGGTTGTCGGTATAGGTACCAAAGCCACAGCTTGCTTGAAAACAGAACGACAAGCCGCTGAATTCTTCTACGGTGCAGCACCGTTTGAGACCATGAAGCGCAGCCGCACATTAACCGTTCAGCCGTATGAATTATTCTCTGCCACAGGCGGTACAGTATTGGCTGATGCTCTGGAGACGGAATCCGTGGAAGACTTGGATATTTGGGTTCAGCAAGTGTTCGCTTTCATTGACGAAATGCTCGACAAGGATTGTCTGAGCGTGATAGGCAAACATGATGGAGCCATACAATTGGAGAGTCTTCGCAAGGCAAAAAGCGAAATAGCCGAAGCATATGCGAGCAAAGTCAGTCATCTGGGCAAGCTGAAGGTTTCCGATATTTCCGATTTGGCCGCTGCACGTGAACGATTCAAGCAGCAAATGCTGGTCCAGCTCGCCGAAGCCTATAAGCAGGATACAGTCATACAGCAGCCGTTTAACGTGGGAATCGCTTGCGGTGATCCGGGTGAAATGGATCAAGTGAGTTTTTATGGGCCGATTGAGGCGGAAAGCTTCATTGGATTGTCTGATGAATGCAAGGCGGAACCGGGAAGTGAGATTTACGTCCAGGCAAGCTTTACTCCGGCTAAACTGTCGCTTCACAGGGGTACACAGCAATTGACCTATTTGTTTAATGTTAAGAACACCGGTCATTTTCCGCGGTATCAAGCCAAAGGTGTGAATTATCGGGTTACACATTTGGAATATGCGCTTGAGGAGAAGGGGGTTGTTTCATCAGCCTGGATATCGTTAATCGTACCGTATGATCTTCCATTGGGAGACATGGTTATCCCTGTAGTGATAAAAGGGCATCCGGAGCCCCCGTTGCTTCTGCGCCATGGTTATATCGACCCGGAAGAACCGGATATTGACAATGCCAGGACTCTTCTTGATTTGACTAAAGAATGGAAGTATACGTTTACGTATAAGCTTCGGCAAGAAATGACAGGACAAGATCGTTTGAAGCATGAAATTGTCTGGAATGAAGAACTGCCAGTTGCTAAGCGCACATTAGCAGATGAGCTTCCTCAGGCTCTTGCCCAGCTCATCCATATCATGCCGGATATACGCATGGCTTTGCAGCCTGAAGCTGATTCAACTGGAGTTTCCAAAGCGGTGGAGTGTTTGAAGAAATGTATGGAACAGATCGTCTCGAAATGGAATTCCTGGCTCTCCAAGGCGGCATTCGGAGTGAACAGCGGCGAGCCCACCACGTTCGATACGTTCGATACGTTCGATACTTTGGAGCAGCAGGATAGTTCTTCCCTGTTGAAAGTGATGCTGGATAAGCTTACAGGTCCGATCTCGGTAGGGGATTTCTCCATGCAGATAGGTAAATACCAATCCGAACCCGCCGGCCCGGGAGCATTTCTCTTCTACTTTATGGGGGCAGACGGGAACCGGGAATATCTGCTGTTTGATCAGCGTATGCTGCCGGAAAATACGGAGCGGACTGTTCAAATCGAGAAGTTCAACATTTTCAGACTCCAGAGATCCCGGATAAGTCTTTATGAGACACGCAATGAGAGCTTAATGAAATGTTGCAGCTCCTATGAGGAAGCAACGGCAGAAGAGTTTGTTTACCGGACGCCAAAGGTCAGCCTCACGGAATCCATTGCACCTTGTTTAAGAACGACAAGGGAGATTGATTTTTCAACACTCTCCGGAGCCATGGAACATCCTATTAAAGAGCATGTAGGCACCTTATTGAACCAGCTGTTCGAAGATGGAGGTATTCCATTGCTGTCGCATTCGATAGTCTGCTCAGCATCCTATAAGTATGCGTACCTGTCCGTACACACCTTTCAGGACGACGCCACAGGGGAAATAACAGTTCCGGTCTGTTTTAAACATGCTAACCTGTATAAGGAAAATGAAGGATCAGTTGTGGAATTCTGCAGACAATTGAATGAGTGCATGAAACGAAAGGATGGACCTCTAAACAAACAAGGAAGGTTTGTCATTCAACTCAGCATTTACCCGGGAAATGCAGTAAATGCTAATACACTCCCAGTGTTGGTGATAGAAAAGCTCACATTGCCGCTTAATAAAATCAGCATTGTGGAGTAAGTATAATTAATGCAAGAGTGAGGGGGCTCATAAGCCATGAAATGGCTACTTGGGACACCCTTCTTTTTTTGTAGGGTCAACGTGAATACTCGGGTAGATGCTCCACCAACGGACTGTTATTCTGATCGCTATGCTCTCAAGATTTCTTTCATTCGCCTTAATGGTGAAAATCCGGGGAATAAGACGACATTTCGAATGGTTGCCAGGTGTGGTCAAGATTTTCTCGAAAGTTTTTCATCCCATGCGTCTATCAATTCAATCAATTTATAAATCACTGGAGCTTTCCAGTTGAACTAAATAAAGAAACAAAAACTGTAATAATTATACTTAATGAAAATATTCTTTTCATATTATATTCCCCCTTTATTATTTCTAACGATTAGATTTTTTCTTATTTTGATTAGATAATATAGAGTTAAGATAAATTGTATAATAGAAATACTCCAAGGAAGCAGAAAGAGCATTTCCACTTGATATTTTGGAAAAAATTCAATAGAAACGACAACTCCATATTCAATATCACTGTCATCTTGCATTGCATTGAAAAATAAAAGAAGTAAGAGGCTGGATAGCATAGTTACCAAAAACCAAATGGCATTGTACTTTATCCTCTGAGTCCTTATAAACAAAAAAGAATTAATAAAACATAATAAAAGTGGTATAAAGTACACCTTAAATGAAATATTTAATAACTCCGTTCCCCATCCCTCTATTCTTATCTTTAAAAAATAGATTAAGATCAGATGCAGTCCAACCACCAGTATTACATAAAGAATGGCTTGTAGTCCTGTCTTGAATGACTTCATCTTTCGTTCCCCTTTTCCATTCGTTCACTTAATGCTCTAATGATATCATCACCCTTCATCGAGATTTTCTTCTTACTTCAAGCACCTATATACCACCCCTGAAATTATATGGATTAATTTTAACTAAAACACTAAATATCCTTATAATGTAATCATCGGGAATTTTAAGGCGAAAATTAATAGTAAACCCCTCTTCCGAGTAACAGTACTAACTCAACCCCGACAATTGTAATTGGACTTAGCAATATAAAAGTCATAACAGCAGGCAATCTATTTAGTTTTGCAATTTCTAAGGATGGAAATGTGTGGGGCTGGGGAGCTAACACGAATGGCGAACTGGGAGATGGTACGAGAATTAATCCAGTTTCACCTGCATGGTAGCCTTAACTTAAAAGAGACGTGTAGAGGAGTTTTTTATTTTGGGAGCGGCAGGGAGTATTTTTAAACCAAAAATATTGAGCAAGAAACCTGGTATTTTAACATATGGGATGACACCACCGAAGGTAAGCCATTCACCAGAAAAGATATCAGAAATTGCACAGAAACAGGTTGAAAGACTTAAAAACGTTGATTTAGATGCTTTAATTCTTTACGACTTCGAGGAGGAGGTAGAAAGAGTTGATCATGAAAGACCTTACCCATATTTACCAACGATTGATCTGGCTATTTATGGTGATAAATATCTAGGACAAGTGGAGGTCCTAGGATTTCATTTGAAGGAGCAAACAGTATATTACATTATTACGTTAAATGAAAAGTGTACCCATTTTACGGTACTCTTTTTAATAGCGCATTTTCTCATTTAAAATGAAATATTAGATGATTATTAGTTACTGGGGATTTAAATTCTCAATTAAATTGAAACAGTCTCTCTTATTTTATAAGGGTTTTCTAACAGTGAATTCTCATTTAAAATGAAACATCACAGGAAAACTAGAAATGTGACTATGCATAGCTACTAAAAGCAAGCGATCATCGAGAGGAAGTGTTTATCCTTTTATCTCAATGGATCGCTTGTTTTTTATTATTGATGATGTTCATTGAGAGGTTTTAACTATATGAGTTTTAGATACTATAGAACTACATACAGACTATGATAAAGAATTTATTGAATTTAGGGTAAGAAATGCTTTGGAAATGATAAAGGTAGTATTTAAAGAAAAAGATAAGGTTGGAATTGCGATTTGGTAAGTAACAACGTATTTACGCGGTGTGTCTGGTCTGTGAACTCTGTGTTCTGACTAAGCTTTTTAACACAAAAAACACGCGTACTTGTCTAACACAGGTACGCGTGTTTTTGTTATTCCACTACGAGAGGAATTATTTTTACATATCTAAATTTTTGAATGCATAAGGCAATAAATCCTTTAAACTCAGCTCTAAGATCTCTTTTTTCTCATTGGTTAAATAGACAGGCATGTCAGGCAAACAGAATTCCGATAATACTTGTCTGCAGATGCTGCATGGCGGCAGAAAATCCATTGTGTCACCTGCTACAGCTATAGCCTGAAAATCACCTTTAGTATAGCCCTTTGTAATAGCTGTGAAGATTGCTGTTCTCTCTGCACAATTAGTAGCGCCAAAAGATACATTTTCTACGTTTACTCCATTAATAACATTTCCATCTTTAAGCAATAAGGCTGCTCCAACTGGAAATTTAGAATAAGGGGCATAAGCAGCTTTCTTTGTGTTACGTGCGCTTTCCATTAATTCTTCTTTATTCATAATACTCACCCTTTTTAAATAAGAATGAACCTTTCGGTCCCCTTATCGCCAACTTTAAGGTTGGCAGGACTTCTAATATTATAGTCACATCAAATGGTTGTCAACATGTACTACTCGATAAGTATCATTAAGGAATCATAGCTTTAAAATATAACTAGATATAGTAAATAGAAGTTACACATATTAAGCCTGCCATGGTAACCTTATCTTAAAAGCGACGAGTAGAGGGGTTTTGTAATGTGGGAGCGGCAGAGAATACATTTAAACAAAAAATATTGAGCAAAAAACCGGGTATTATAACATATGGGATGACACCACCGAAGGCAAGCCACGCACCAGAAAAGGTCTCGGAAATCGCCCAGAAACAGGTTGAGAGACTTAAAAACCTTGATTTAGATGCGTTAATTCTGTACGACGTTCAGGAAGAAGTAGACAGAGTGGATCATGAAAGACCTTATCCCTATTTACCAACGATTGATCCGGCTGTCTATGGTGATAAATATCTAAGACAGGTGGAGGTCCCGAAAATAATTTACCGGTGCGTCGGTAATGATACTAGAGCTCAGTTCGAGGATTGGGTTAAAACTGACGAAAATGAAGATAGATTTTCCGTGTATGTGGGCGCTTCGTCAAGTAAACAAGAGGTGAAATTGAATTTACCAGATGCTTATAGGCTAAGTAAACAGCTAAATAACAATTTAACTTTTGGCGGAGTTGTCATTCCGGAAAGACATATAAAAAAGAATGATGAGCATATACGGGTTGTCGAAAAGACCAACAGTGGGTGCAACTTTTTTATTACACAGGCAACTTATAATGTAGAGGCATCTAAGAATTTATTGTCTGATTTATATTATTACTATACAAATAACGGTTTTGAGATGGTTCCTATTTTATTTAATCTTGCACCATGCGGCACCGCGAAAACATTACAATTTATGAAGTGGTTAGGGATCAGTATCCCGGGATGGTTAGAAAACGAGTTAAAATACTCGAATGATATTTTGGATAAATCAATCCAGCTATCGCAAAAAATCTTTGAAGAATTACTAGATTTCGGGCTGGAGAAGGGAATTCCTATTGGTTGCAGTATTGAAAGTGTTTCAACAAGTAAGTTGGAGATTGAAGCATCCGTACAGCTTGTTAAAGATGTGAAGGCCATTTTAGATAAGAAGCTGCCTACCAAATAGAAAAAGATTCCTCAAATTATTGAGAAACCCAGGTCATTTAAAGACCATGGGTTTCTTTTTAGGTTATATACCACTAGGTCAACTTATTAAACATTATAGCCGAAGCCAAGTATAGTAAAAGACTTGTCCTGATCTTCCGGCACCATTCTGATTTCTACCTGATGCTCCCCGCTAACCTCATTTTGATAAAGAATTACCGGATTGCAATGTGTCCAGTTGTTCTCATGTGGATCAGCGGTGACTACAAGACAACCATCGACGTAAATGTTCGCCTTGCCGAATTCGCTGCTGCCAGAATCCTTGTATACGAGGATGAGATTTTTGCTTGTTATCGTCAGCTTGAAGCTGTGTTCCCCAGAAGACGCTGAATGCATCCAATTATGAGGGAATTCCGGAGTTCCGAAAGGATCGGCATCCATTTCTACCCGCTGCAAATCGGTATCGATCCCCGAAAATCCGCCCACCTCGATCCTGCCTGCGTCAATATGGCTTTTGCGGTCCAGCAGGAGGGTTCCCACAAAATCATTCCCGATGACCGGATGTTGATCCAATAGGAGATCATCTTCGTCCATTAGCGTTTTGTGGGTTTCGGAGAATAAATAAGCCAGACAATCAGCCATTACCCGGTGACCATCATTAGTAGGATGATAGATATCATAGAAAAATTGCCGTTTCGAGAGGATGTTCCCCTCATTTTTGCTTAGGCGGAACTGCCCGGATACCGCATCTTTTACACTAACCATAGGAAGATTATAACGCCGCCCAATGGGGGAGAGCCGTTCCTGCAGGTTCCAGTCATTCATAAACACGCTGAACAGGAGAACTACTGCCGGCCTATTATCGGCGGAAAGTATTTTTAGGCATAAGCTTTCAAAACAGTTGCCTTTCGTTTCATCTCCTTCGTCGTTTACCGCAAATTCTACCACCACGATATCAGGTGTTACAGAACCTTCCCGGAGAATATCCCTTTCATAACGGATGACCCCAAGCTCGGACGGAGTTCCACCTACCCCAGCCTTCACAAAATGGATGTTCTCACCACCATTCGTACCGAATAATTCCTTAAATCTCAGATACGATTGGTAGGCATAACATTCTGTATGGATCGGCTTAGCACCTGCTCCCTGTGTAATGGAACCCCCAATATAAGCAATCGTGACATCCTCACCTTTTATAGCCTTATGGATGGCCGTTTTTAATCTTTTATTATTGCCCGGATGAAGCAAGGATTGGGTAATGATCTCCCGGTATTCGTTAGAATCAAACGCTACAGGCGGTTCAATGATTAGCTCTGGTACAGAATAACCGTCATGCAAATAAAAAATTATACTCGCGATGGCCAGTTCGCCTTCATGTTTAAATTCAAAAGCGAATTTGCCGAGCACCGCATCCTCTTCAGACCATTCCAAATCCTCTAACTTCAAGAGGACTTCGGAACCGTCGGAGGGACAGGGCACACGTATGCTGCTGCCTGTTTCGTATTTGCTGGTTTTGCCCCAGTTCTGCAATAGAAAAGAGATGGGCTCGTTCTGCTCAGGATCCCTTCTCACAGACACTCCGATACTATGGACTAATTTGCGAAATCCAACGCAGTTTCCTAGCAGCTCCAGTATTGTCTCATCAGTGACGCCGCCAATATATCTGGCCTTGTCGATTAGATAGTTACCTTCCAGATAAACTTCCTGTGAAGGTGGACCTTCGGCCCGGGCTGTCGCCTCAATCGCGGTTTCGTAGAGCACAAAAAAACCGTTCCTGCGTTCAGCCGGATCCTTGGGCGCCTTTGGACCTTCAATCTTGCCTCCTGTAATGATCCCGTTATTGTTTTTCATATTGATCATCCTCGCTTTTTGTATAAGCTTTTCTTGTTATGGATGCGCTTGCAAAAGACATATTTTTATTAGAAGGAATACCTGTTAACAGTAACACCAAATATCCAGATTGTTCAACCGATAAACAAAGTTTCATTTAATAATTACAAAAAGTTGCTAGTTTACACATGGATGTTGAAATCGCTTACTTATATAATGTGCCTAGTCATACGAAAATAGGATGCTTAAGGGGAGAATTATCATGCCTACGAAGGAATTGCACCTTGTGAAGCAGGGCAGTGCTGCCAAGATTTACGTGGACCCTAAGGGGAAAGATTATGAGGGATTACGCCGGGTGGCACAGTCTTTTGCAGCAGATGTTAAACAGGTAACAGAGGTAGAACCTGAGATATATACACAATTGAACAAATTGGATGGAACAGTCATAATCGCTGGATCGATAGGCAGCAATGATTTTATCGATGATTTAATCGCGGAGGGAACCGTTGATGTATCGGTCATCCAAGGTAAAAGAGAATGTTATAAAATTCAGGTGGTTGAACAACCCACAGCGGGAGTGGACAAGGCGCTCGTCATTGTAGGAAGTGATAAACGGGGGACGATTTACGGGTTGTATTCGATCTCCGAAAAGATTGGAGTTAGTCCTTGGGTGTACTGGGCGGATATTGTGCCGGAGAAGAAGCCGGCATTGTCCATTCCTGATAACCAGCTTCATGTGATCTCCAAGGAGCCTTCGGTTAAATATAGAGGTATTTTTTTGAATGACGACTGGCCGTCTTTAGGTTCTTGGGTAACTCAAAGATTTGGTGACTTTAATGAAGATTTCTATGACAAGGTATTTGAACTCATTCTTCGCTTGAAGGGGAATTATTTATGGCCGGCGATGTGGAGCGCCGAATTTAGCCTGAATGGTAAAAGCAGCCCGATTGCCAACGCTAAGCATGCGCAAGAATACGGAATTATTATGGGAACCTCCCATCATGAACCCTTATTCCGGGCAGGCAGTGAATGGCAGAAGGTATACAGCCAATACGGGACAAGTAACCTATGGGATTTCGCCCGTAATAAACAGGCGATTACAGATTTCTGGGAAGACGGAATCAAGCGCAATCAGGACTTTGATAACTTGATTACCCTAGGCATGCGGGGGGAAAGTGACTCTGCGCTGGAGGGCTCCGACCAGGAGAATATTGATCTGCTGAAGGACATTATACTTACGCAAAAAGAACTATTGAAGAAATACAATCTTGAACATGCGCCGCAAATTTTGGCCGTTTATAAGGAAGTTGAGAAGTACTGGTATGGCACTGCCGGGGTGGAAGGGTTGAAGGACTGGGATGTTCTGAATGACGTTACGATCCTGCTTGCTGACGATAACTTTGGCAATCTCCGCAAAATCCCGACAAAAAACGAACGTAACCGCAGCGCAGGATGGGGGATGTATTATCATTTTGACTATCATGGTGGTCCGCATTCCTATGAATGGTTAAATACGACCCCGCTTGAAAAAGTCTGGGAGCAAATGTGTATGGCATACGATTATGGCATCCGTGATGTATGGATTGTGAACGTCGGGGATTTGAAGCCTATGGAATTGCCCATTTCCTACTTTCTGGATTTGGCCTACGATTTTGAGGCTTGGGGGACAGGTGCAATCAATCGGACTGTGGAATACACCAACCGTTGGGTAGAGAAGCAATTCGGATATGTGCTGGAACAAGAGACATGTCTGGGAATCGCACAATTGTTAGGGGATTATATCCGGATGAACGGTCGGCGCAAGCCTGAAATTATTTATCCGTCCACCTTCAGTCCTATCCATTACAATGAGGCGCACAGAGTTCTGGAGCAAGCGGTGATGATCGAGAAGGCTGCCGGCAAATACGATGAGCTAATCCCGGAACAACTAAAGGATGCTTACTTCCAGCTCGTATATTTCCCTGCTGTTGCCTCGGCCAATGTGGTCAAAATGCAAATTTATGCTGGACTGAACCATCTATACGCTAAGCGAAATAGTATGTTGGCAAATACTTACGCTGCTCTGACCCGCGAAACCATCGAACGGGATAAGTATCTGGAGCTGGTTTATAATAGCGGAATTTCGGATGGAAAATGGCAGGGAATGATGAGTTCCCCTCATGTAGGGTATATACATTGGAATGCAGAAGGGTGGAAATATCCGGATGTAAACACCTTGACGCCCGCCAGAGGTTCTTTAATGATTGTCGATGTGGAAGGAACGGAACAAGCGTATGTTTCCGGCACAGCTAATCTTCGGGTATTTACAAATCTCCAAAAAGAAAACTATCGCATCACAATCAGTAACGGTGGAGAAGCGGGTTTTGAATATCAGGTGCGGAGCAGCGTAGATTGGATCAAGCTTGAGAAAATACGCGGCTGGATTGAGGCAGGGGAGACGCTTCAGGTTTCCGTAGATTGGGAGAAGGTCAAAGAAGCATCGACGGGCGAAATTACGATCTCCGGTGCCGGGAATATAGTTAAGGTGAAGGCAGCCGTGGATTGGATAGACATTCCGGATGTTCCACCGATGACATTCATCGAGACCCATAATATCGTGTCCATTGAAGCGGAGCATACCATAACTCGTGTTTCGAAATCAGGGGTGGTATGGAAGACCATTGACAGCTATGGACGTTCTTTATCCTCGGTTAAAATGTTTCCGGATGCTGTATCTTTTGAACAACCGGAGGATGCACCTTGTCTGGAATATCGGATTCTAGTGCAGCAGGACACCGATTATAGCTTAACCGCGTATATTGCGCCGACAAACAATCTGTCACAAACTAGCGGGTTAAAATATGCGATAGGTTTCGATGATGAGGCACCCGTGATTAAGGATGCTTTACCAACGAACTTTGAAGGCGGCAATCATGATAATGAACCGTGGTGCCGTGCGGTTATGGACAATATTCATGCTGTAACCACCAGCCATGCTTTAACGAAGGGTCTTCATACCCTCCGCTTTTACGGATTGGATGCGGGTCTGGTTCTGCAAAAGCTTGTATTGTCCGCTGCCCAGCTTCCTTATTCCTATTTAGGGCCGGAGGAGAGCTTTTATACTAGCGGGACGGCGTCCATTCTTAGTTAGGTTGAATTAAAAGGGCGAACAACTAGGTTGTTGCTTCGAATCCTCCGTTATTTCAGGGCAGATGACGGAGGATAACCCTTTATATTTTTGAAAACGTTGCTGAAGTAGGCGACATCTTGATAACCACAGTGCGCTGCCACTTCGGACACATTAAAACCACCTGCCGATAGAATCATCTCAGCATTGTTCACGCGCACCTTGTTTATAAATTCTTTACAGGTGGAGCCAGTGTTCTGCTTAAACAGCTTACCAAGATATACGGGATTTAGGGCAACCAAATCTGCCAGCTCCTTGATCGTAACTTCCTCCGAATAATGATCCATGATATAGGTCATCACTTTTTGGATTCTTAGATCTATCAGAGGTGTTTCTTGATGGTGGGCGATACTTAATAAGCGGTACACAATCAGTTGAAAGATGGCCCGGGCCTTCATTTTGTAGAAAGGTTGTTTGCCCATCCAGATATGTGAGAATTCTTTAATATCCTCTAGAATCTCTTTAGTTCTCCAATTCCTAGTTACAGTCTCAAAAGGGAGCTGCACATGATTGTCCTCACCCTCCCAGAAGAAATTGAAGGCAAAGGAACGCATGGGTGCCTCCTTGAAAGTCTGAGCTTCCCGAATGCTGCCAGAAGGGGCATAGAGCATATCCCCGGCTTCAACCGTGAATTTCTCTCCATTAATAAAATAGTCAGACTTCCCTTCTACGATGAAGGTAAGATCATGGAAATCAATTTTACTCCTCGTAATCTCCCAATCCGGGAAGGATCGGCGATCAACGAACAAAAAAACACGGGGAACAAGATTTTCGTATTTGGTAATGTCCATTTCTACCATCCCTCTTTCCTTATAAATAGATCCGCGCTAATGCCGATTGGTATATTATACAAAAATGAATCCGATTAAGAAATGGGATTGTAAATTGACTTTGCGCAATCAGAAGAATACAATAGTTTTATGACTATCGAACAATATTCCTTAAAAGATGATGAAAAGCGAGTGAAGATTTTTAAAGCATTAGCAGAAGTGAAACGAATTGAAATGATTCGTTATCTTCATCTCCATAAGGAGAACAATACATGTGGGTCCATTGGTGAATCTATGGGAATGGATAAATCCAATGTGTCGTACCATCTGAAGATTTTGTATGAAGCTGATTTAGTAAGTGTCACACGTATGGGGCAGAATAAGATTAGCCAGCTTCGAGAGGATACGTTTAGCGAATTATTACCGGGTTTCTTGGACAGTTTATAATATGTCCGGAAACCTATAATTTTTTCTTGATAGTTTGATAGTTTTATAACTATTTGATAATCATGTACAGGGTTTGGTTAATAGTTATAGGTAGCAGCAAAAATAAATATTAATGGAGTAGTGATCTATGAATCAGTTGAAAAATAAACAGGTCCTGTTAATTTCACGTCCTGTAGGCATGCCAACCCAGCAAAATTTCGAGTTCAAAGATATTCCTGTAGTTGAAGCAAAAGAAGGACAAGTTGTTGTACGTACGTTGTATTTGTCAGTGGATCCTTATATGCGCGGAAGAATGAATGATTCTAAATCGTATATTCCTCCTTATCAGCTTAATGAAGTCATCGCTGGAGGACTTGTGGGAGAGATCGTAGAATCCAAATCGGAGCGATTCAAAGCTGGAGATAAAGTCATCGGTATGCTGGGCTGGCAGTTATATAATACTGTAGATGCTAAAGCAGTAACCAAAATCGATGATTCGATTGCACCTGTATCGGCTTACTTAAGTGTTCTAGGTTTAACAGGGCTCACTGCATATTTCGGTTTACTTGATATCGGGCAGCCGAAAGAAGGAGAGACTGTCGTAGTGTCTGGAGCAGCGGGTTCAGTGGGGATGTTTGTTGGACAGATTGCCAAAATCAAAGGCGCTCGTGTCGTTGGGATCGCAGGTAGCGATGATAAATGCGACTATTTGAAAAAAGAACTTGGCTTTGATGCAACCATTAATTATAAAACAACGGAAAATTTAGACCAGGCTTTGGAAGAAGCATGTCCAAATGGTGTGGATGTTTATTTTGACAACGTGGGTGGATCGATTTCAGATGCTGTGATGAGCTTGCTTAATGATTATGCACGTATTCCCCTATGTGGCGCTATTTCTTCCTATAATAGTACAGATGGAGATATGGGTCCACGTATTCAGAGCAGATTGATCAAAACCCGCTCCCTTATCAAAGGATTCGTTCTTAGTGATTACGCAGCCCGCCAGTCAGAAGGCCTTCAAGAGCTTGGAAAATGGCTAACAGAAGGTAAATTAAAATATGAAGAAACAGTTGTTGAAGGATTCGACAATGTGGTTGAAGCATTCCTGCAATTGTTCCAAGGTGCGAACCTCGGGAAGATGCTTGTTAAGGTGAGCGACTCCGAATTCTAAAACAACACAAACAGCTCTGGTAGAGATTTTTATATATCAGGGCTGTTTGTATTATTACCAATCAAATCCGTTCAGACCATACCCTGTTTGGACTTCATGCATTTAAGATTGTATGTGCGGCCATAGGCTTTTGCATATTTGACGATTCGCTCAATCATGCTGGTGTCATTCAGTTTGGTAAACGGGCACGGATCGGGGGCAGTATTTACTTCCAAGATCCATGGTTTAAGGCGTCGATCCAAAGCAATATCCACACCGATTTCCTGCAGGCCGGGATAGGCTGTGCTCAGCTGTCTGGCGGAGTTCACTCCGATTTGTTGCATGGACCGGATCAACGCGCTACTATTCTCTACGTTTGTGTAGGATTCTAATAATGCCTCTACCGGATAAATCGTTCCCCCTTGGCTCCCATTCGTAACCACTTTGCGAGGATGAGCTACGCGACCCGCAATGCCTGTAGCTTTCCACCCACCCTTAAGATTTCTTTGCACCATAACCCGGATATCAAATGGCCTTCCCTCATAAACCAAAAGCCAAATCCCTTTTTGCACCAAATAGGACTTTCCTTGGGTCTCGCTAGAGATTGCCCGATAAGCCATCTCGTAATCAGAAAATGTATGTTTATGCGTACCGGACTGATAGCTGTAGGCTGGTCGTTTTTTGGGGGAATGATCTTGCGATCTTTCAATCCGGATTACACCCTGTCCCAAAGATCCACAGCAGGGCTTAATGTACACCATTTTATGTTTTTGCAACATCTCATAGAGTACGTTTTTATTCATTTTTTTCGTTACCGGGATATACTTCCTTAGCTCTTGTTTTCTAAGCAGTACCCTTGTTTTCGTCAGCTTATTGGATATCCGCCGTATTGGCTCCTTCATTTTGTTCCTCCGTTCTATATATCTATAGGCTATATTACGGGAATACGCAGTTTTTGCTTGGGCAAACACAGAATAATAGAACACATGCAAAGAATTCTACATATGAATATTGGAGGCATTTATTAAACTTGGGCTGCAGCATGCGGTCAACGGGAGGCGGCTATGATGCTGCTCGGGAAATTGCAGAATAAGGTGCAAGAAGTAATGGACGAATACCCTTGGTACAAGGGGCTGATTGATGGGGAGAAAACGAATTATAACCTGCAGAACTTACCTCTTATGTCTTCGAAAATACTTGAAACCTTCTATTATAACCAACCCATCGATCCTTCTTGGACTGTTTATAGGACGTCTGGTACAAGCTCAGGCCGTAGAAAAGCAATCCTTTACTCTGAGGAAGATGACAAACACTATGTGGATATTAAAACGAAGCTATTCGGCGAGCTTATTGCGGGAAGCGGATGTAACAGAGCGTTGGCGGATATGGGCACTGGACATGCAGCAAATACTGCGCTGGCCATTTTTGAAAGGTTAGGATTGGAGAAAAGTTCAATACCCTTTGAACTGCCAATCGAACAGCATATTGAACAGCTTAAAGCTTTTAAACCTGACTTGCTCTATACGATGCCGTCCATCCTTGACCATATCGTATATGCTGCCGGAAACCCGCGTGAATTCGGAATTCGCAAGATTATTTTGGTAGGGGAAATTGCTCCGCCTGAGTGGCAGCGGAATATGGCTGGCTTGTTTGGTATTGATCCTAGAGATATCATCGATACTTACGGCTCCATTGAAATCGGTACGATCGCTTATTACTCCCATGATCACGGCAGGTACATTTTTGCCGACGGAATTTTTGCGGAAGGAATCGGGGTTCAGGAGTTAGACGAAGAAGTAAGGCCGCTTCGAAACAATGAAAGTATTCTGGTGCTTACCTCAACTGTCCGCAAGATGCTGCCAGCTCTTCGTTTTGTTACTTATGACGTCGTAAGGGATTTTAGGCCTGTGATGATAGACGGCGTTGAACAACAAAGCTTTGAGTCCATTGTAAAAAGAGTGGGTCAAGAACTGAAGCACGGTGAGAAGATCAGCCTGTACGATATCGAACAGGTCGTATACCGTCATATTGAAGATGCAATCATTCGGGTCAAAGTAAAAAACAATGCGCTCTCTATTTATATCATGAGTAAATCTGTGAAGCCCTCTATTATTCCGGTAATCAAAGAGGAAATCAGGGAGTGTATTCCGGAAATCGGGATGATGATTCGCAACCATCTGCTTGATGATATTGAGATCATTATAGTAGCTAAAGGGGAGTCGCTGGCCAGCGGGCAGGTCAAGAACAAGAAGTTATATTATCAGAAGGACAAAGCTAAGGTGGACATAAATATCCAAGGCGGTATCTTGTCGACTATCGGAAAAACGCCATTAATCAAGCTGAATAATCTGTTCCAGAACAGTGAGTTCGAAGTCTACGCAAAAATGGAACTGCTAAATCCGGGAGGAAGTGCGAAAGACCGTCCAGCTCTGCGGATGATCCATGAGGCATGGAAGGAAGGGAAAATCGGGCCGGGAACTACTATTATTGAGTCAAGTTCGGGAAATATGGCGATTAGCTTGGCGATGATTTGCCAATATTTAGGGCTGCGGTTTATTAGCGTGGTTGATCCAAGAACCACCACAACAAATCTGCAGATTCTGAAAACATTAACTGCAAAAATTGACTTTGTTAGCGATCCCGACCCCGAGACCGGTGAATATCTGCCTGCTAGACTGAATCGAGTGCAGCGACTCTTGGAGGAAATACCGGGCAGCTACTGGCCGAATCAATATGCAAACGCAAATAACTATTTGTCCCACTACCATACGACCATGAAAGAAATCGTGACTGAGCTTGGCGAAGTAGATTATTTGTTTTGCAGCGTAAGTACATGCGGCACGATTCGAGGTCTCGCGGAATATGTAAGGGATCATGGTCTGAAGACTAAGATTGTTGCCGTCGATGCGGAGGGAAGTACTATTTTTGGTGGCAACAAAGAGAAACGGCGGTTCCCGGGACTGGGTGCTGGCATCGTACCCCCTTTCTGCAGAACGGATTTAATCGACCGTATCGTGCATGTCTCAGACTTGGATATCGTAAAAGGATGCCGAGCACTCGCTCAGAATGAATCGATTCTGGCCGGTGCATCCTCAGGGGCTAACCTTGCCGCTGTTAGGCGTATGGAGCAAGAATTGGCTCCAGGATCTGTCTGTGCGGTGATCCTGCATGACAAAGGGGAGCGTTACCTCGATACGGTATACTCTGACCCATGGATTCAGAATGAATTTGGGCAGGAGTTCTCGGCTGACGGTGGAGATGTCCTTGCTTAACGAACGGCAAAAGGAGGTTGTGGAATGCTGTATTTAAACGATCGGGACATCCGGGAGGTGGGGCTTGATTGGCCTTCTCTCGTGGAATCGATAGAAACTACGGTGCGCATACTTGATTCTGGAGATTACGCGCAGCCCGTAAAACCTTATCTAAGGTATAAAAATCCCCAAAATCGTATTATTGCAATGCCCGCATACGTAGGGGGGAACGTGAACGCAGCAGGGATCAAATGGATTTCCAGCTTCCCGGATAATATCCAGGTTGGTCTTCCCCGCGCGCATAGCATCATTGTCTTGAATGATCCCATTACGGGCGAGCCTATATCCGTCCTAAGCTCTCCGCTCCCCAGCATCGTAAGGACAGCTTCCATCAGTGGACTGATGATTGGCTACTTTTTGCAGGCACGTTCACTTGAACGGATTCATCTTGGCATTATCGGCTGGGGACCAATCGGGCAATATCATTTTCAAATGGTTATGGCATTGTACGGAGATCGAGTTGAACGTGTCCGCATTTTTGATATAAGGGAAGTAGATTTGTCAGACATCTCATCTATATATAAGAATAGGATAGAAGTGGAGGAGACGTGGGCGGACGTTTATCGAAAGTCCAATATCTTTATCACCTGTACCGTATCCAATCATAGATATATCGATATGCTTCCGGCGGAAGGTAGTCTTCTACTGAATATTTCACTGCGTGATTATAAGCCTGAGGCATTAGCTTCGGTGAAGGCCATAATCGTCGACGACTGGGATGAGGTGTGCCGCGAAAATACTGACATACAGCAGCTCCATCTGAAACATGGGTTAACTCGTGCCGATACCCGAATGATTACCGATGTCGTCTCGCGCCATTGCCTGAATGAACTCAGAGCAGATGAGCCGATTTTCTTTTGTCCGATGGGGATGGCGGTTTTTGATATCGCAACAGCGGTATACTTCGTGAAGAAGGCTAGAGAAAAAGGGATCGGGACTGAGCTACAGTAAGGTTGTAGGCATACGTTCGCTATGGGATTTTTTATAGATTTTTCTGATGTAACTAGACTATGATCCGTCACTTTTAAGGGTGGATTGCTGTCTAGTTTTTTTATTGTCTTGTTAACGTTCCATTCATAATACTCTGATAATCTCTATAAGTGTTAGGCGGATGATCATCCACCCCAATAAATGATGACTCGGAGGATAATAATGTTGACACCTATGAAAAAAAGGCTGATCGCTGGTCTGACCCTATTGGCTGTGATTAGTGCCGGCTTTGGCGCAAGCTTGGTATTTCCCGGGAAACGGGCCTCTGCTGAGAACCAAACGGGTCAAACCGGACTGCCGGCAGCGCAAATTGAAGCATTTGCCAATCTCGATGATACCTCGGGACTGACTAGCTTCGTTGATGGAATTATGGAAAAAGATATGAACCGGCTGCAAATTCCGGGAGGGGTTATCTCCATTGTAAAAGACGGCAAGATTATTTTGGCCAAAGGTTATGGCAGTTCCAATCTGGAAGAAGCGGCACCGGTTAATCCGACAACCAGCATGTTTCGAATCGCTTCAACAACAAAGCTGTTCACCTGGACAGCGGTGATGCAAATGGTCGAACAAGGTAAGATAGATCTGGACACTGATATTAACACCTACCTGAAATCATTGAAGATCCCTGCTACTTATCCTGAGCCGATCACGATGCGCCATTTGATGACACATACAGCGGGGTTTGAAGAGGGTGGAGTGGGTTATCAAATCACTACCGACCCTGCCAAATTGCCGGGATCAATCTCGGAAACACTCAATAAGCATATGCTGGCACGGGTAAGACCCCCCGGAGAGATGAGTTCTTATTCGAACTTCGGGGCTACTCTCGCGGGTCTGATTGTGGAGGAAGTCAGCGGTGTTCCTTACAATGACTATATACAAAAGTATATTTTCGATCCGCTCGACATGAAATATTCGACGGTGGTAGAGCCTTTGCCGGAGTCATTCATACTCATACCCAATCAAGTTGTAGGGTACACGAGTGAGAACGGTAGCTTTATTCCTGGCACACCTACCTTCGAGGGCGGCTTTCGTCCTGCCGGCTCGGGTACAGTATCAGCAGTAGACATGGCGCACTTTATGATTGCCCATCTGCAGAACGGGAAATATGGTGACCAGCAGATTCTTAGAACGGAGACTGCAGAACTAATGCATTCAACGGCGTACCAATTCGATAAACGTATGCCGGGAGTAGATCTGGGGTTCTCTGAGAAACGCATCAATGGTCTTAGACTAATCACTCATGGTGGTTCCGACCCTATGTTTAATACGGAGTTTTATCTTGTGCCTGCCAAGCATGTAGGTATCTTTGTTTCCTATAACGGCGGTCAGGGCGGTGATTCCGCGGCAGGCCTAGTCCATGCCTTTTTTGAGCGCTATTATCCCGATCCTGAAGCGAAGCAGCCTGAATTCTCCACTTCTGCAGAATCTGTTCAGAAATATGCGGGAACCTATCAATTCACACGCCGTAACCACAGTGATATTGATAAATTTTTCAATTTTTTTGCCCAGCTAAATGTTAAGGTAAAGGACAATAAGCTATCTTTGGGAAGTGGTAGTGAACAACAGTTGTATAGAGAAATCGCTCCGAATCTGTTCCAGCTCGAGGGAGGCACCGAACAAATCGGCTTCCGCACAAATGAGTCCGGTAAGGTTACACATATGCTCTTAGGTATGGCACCGGAAATGCCACTGGAGCGTACGCCACTCTTGAATCAGAATAAGTTTTGGCTTATCGTACTTGGCGGCTCGGGGTTGATTTTCATCACTGCATTGCTTGGACTAATCTTCTCAAGACGCAAGATCAAGGCGATGACGCCTCCGGAAAAGTGGGCCATCCGCTTATCTGCGGGAACTGCTGGGTGGGCGCTGCTATCTTTCGTTACGATATTTATGGTGGTTATGTCCATGGATACGATGCAGAAGTTCAGCGGTATCAGTCTTTCGCTTTCTCTCAGTTTAGTTATGCCAATCCTTTTGGTTGGACTGACTTTAGCTTTGCTAATCTCGGCTATACTGGTTTGGAAGAATAAATACTGGACAGCTTTCAAGCGTGTGCATTATACACTAGTGGCACTTTCGGCTGTAGTGATGACTCTGTTTTTCTACTATTGGAACCTGTTGGGTTGGCAGTTCGGATAACTTCGTTTCTTGTCAAGAATATATCATATATAATGTAAGCTTAAGAGAGGAGGACAATCGTGGCTACTATACTTATTGCTGATGATGATGATAACATCCGAAAGCTAATGTCTTTGTTTTTGCGAAAAGAAGGTTTTGACCTCAAAGAAGCCAGGGATGGTACCAAAGCGCTGTCCATTATAGAGAACTCGCGAGTCGATCTCGTCATCCTAGATATTATGATGCCAGGATTGGATGGTTGGGATCTGTGCAGAGAAATCAGGCGCTCTGATGCCAACATTCCCCTCCTCATGGTGACGGCTAAAGGAGAATCTGCACATAAAGTGAAAGGTTTTCAACTCGGCACGGATGACTATTTGACCAAACCGTTTGATCCGCTTGAACTGGTGATGCGAGTAAAAGCTTTGCTTAAACGCTCGCTGGTTGTTTCTTCCCAGTCTGTGCAGTTGGGCAATGTGGTGCTTAACCGCCGCACTTTCCAGGTTACGCGTGATGAAGAACCGGTAACGATTCCTTTGAAGGAATTTGAGCTACTGTTTCTGCTGGCTAGTCACCCTAGGCAAATCTTCACAAGAGAACAGTTGATTTCTCAAATCTGGGGATTGAACTATGAAGGAGACGGCCGGACTGTAGATGTGCATATAAGCCGGTTGAGGGAGAAATTCTGCGGTAACGACGAGCAATTTCAAATCGAAACGGCCCGCGGCCTAGGATACCGGCTGATCCCTGCGCTATGATCAAGACATTGTATGTACGCGTCGTTCTCACGTTTCTAGGCATCATTATCTTTAGTCTGATCTGTTCCTTTTTCATTGGTTTGTATGTCTTTCAGAAACAAATAAGTTACGAGGGACAGAATGAAATGATCACAGTGGGGAAGGAGATCATTCACCGTTATGATGACGCCAAGCCTGAGGATACAGACGAGTTCTTGAATAGTATGGTTAAGGTATCTGCATACCCTATCCACTTGTATAATCATTCCGGGGAATATACCTTTTATAGGCTCAAGGATAGTCCGGCCGTCACTATCACCCCCGAGGCTGTGAAACAAGTGCTGCAAGGAAAACTCTATCGTTCCTCCGCGAAAGATAAGGATACCTTTATCGGGATGCCCTTTATGTTTAACGGGGAGTGGCAAGCAATGTTCTTGCAGTATTCTGCCGAGAACGAAAATATCGTCAATCGGATGCTGCTCTTTGTGCTTTTACTCGTGCTTTTACTGGGTAGTCTATGCATTCTTATTGCCGCCAGATATTTGGTGGAGCCGATCAAAGCTTTGACGAATGCGACAAGAAGGCTGGCCAAGGGTGATTTCGAGGTAGAGCTTAAAGTAAACCGAGTAGACGAAATAGGGGAACTGACACAAAGCTATGTGGAGATGGCCGGGGAGCTGAAGCAGCTGGAACAGATGAGGCAGGATTTCGTATCCAACGTTTCTCATGAAATTCAGACACCGCTTACGTCTATTTCCGGCTTTGCCAAGGCATTGCAGAACAATGATCTAATCGTGGAAGAGGAACGTTCTGAATATCTTGATATCATCATTGCAGAGAGTGAACGTCTGTCGAGGTTAAGTGATAATTTGCTGAAGCTCGCTTCCCTGGATTCTGAACATCATCCCTTTAATGCAGGTTCCTTCAATCTTGACGAGCAGATTAGAACCATCGTTGTGACCTGTGAGCCACAATGGTCAGCCAAAGGCATCGTTATCGATCTTGAGCTGCCGGAAACTGTCAAAATTAAGGGTGATGAAGATCAGCTGAAGCAAGTATGGATGAATTTGCTGAGCAACAGCATCAAGTTCACACCTGAAGGCGGGAACATCCGCATTAGTATAGATGACAGTGCAGCAGATGTATCGGTCACCATCAGTGATAACGGGATCGGGATTTCCCCGGAAGAGTTCAACGCCGTATTCCAAAGATTTTATAAAATAGACAAGTCACGGAATGGAAACAACAATGGCAATGGCTTGGGACTTGCAATCGTTAAAAAAATTGTCTCCCTGCATCAGGGAAACATAGAAGTGGACGGTGCGGTTGGAGCGGGAACGACGATTATCGTCAGGTTGCCCCATAAGTGAAATTAAGGGTTTGTCTGATTCTTGGATTGCCGTACGCCAAACATAATGAAATCCTTGAATTGCCGGTCCATAACCCGATCTTCCTCCGTAACCACACCCCCCCGCTGATGAGTAATAATGACGGCTTTTTGTAAATACATGAAATACAGGTGGGTGGACTTGTGCAGAATGTCCAGCCACTTATTTTTTTCCTCCGGAGCGACTGATATGGACTCAAGGAGAATTAACCGTGAATACCAGCCTTCTATAGCCTGCTTAAAGTCAGGAAGTTCCGCGGGATTTTTGGAAAGCGTGCTGTAGTAAACTCCAAAAATGGCATCATAGTAGATCAGGGCTTCCTGCTGATCTCTTAATGCCAGATATTTATCGAGAATGTTCTCCAATGACTGTACAGGGTGTTCAAAATCAAAATCAAACAGCAGTTGTCCAAACATCCGCTCCAGATTAAGGACATAGATTTGAGCGGCTAACTCTTCCTTGTCTTTATAATGATGATACAAAGTACGCCGGGAGATGCCGGCTTGTTCCGCAATCTGTGCCATATCCGTGCGCTCAATACCTTGAGCACAGAATAAGCTAAGCGCTGTATCCTTAATGATCTCCCTTGTCATTTGCATTTGCTTTTCCCGCAAATTCATTGATTTTCTCTCCTGTCTTGTTGCAACTCTTCCGCTGCTTCTAGCACTATTTCTGAGCTGGCTTCGAATTCATGAGGAATTTGCTGCCCACTGAATAGGGGTTCTGCCGGTTGATCGCATCACCTAACCAATTCAGAAGCTTCACACCATCCTGTTCAGCCTGAAAGAAGGTCTCTCTGGTGGCAAAAGTGTGCGGAGTTGTACCCATCTTAGCGTTCAGTCCATAGTCGGTGAGATAGTAATAATAATTAGGTAAAGTGGCTGCCAAAGAAGAAACAGATTGCCGCATTTCCTGTGACCACTCATTAATGATGCTTTGATCTCTTGGCCCCTTGTAATCGTTGATATTGTTCTGAAAGTGGATTAGAATCTCGTCAAATACCGAGTAGGATTGCAATATTATCGCATTCGCAGGAAGTAGATGGCCGTTCGCTTTAAAAGCTGCCCCGATGATATCCGCTTCAGGGGCATATCCGAAGTTCTTCACGAAGTCTGCCTGCCATTCCTGCTTCACAACATTTGGCCACTTGTCTGATTTCAAGAAGGAACTGTCTGAATATTGGAAAATCTCGGAGTTCTTGTAATGAGAGGCGATCTTGGGAGCCCAAAAAGCGGACCCGAAGCCACCGGCACTTTCGCCAGCAATCAGTAGTTTGCCGGGTTTATCCACGTTGGCATATATCCAATCGAGGCTGCTTCGCACATTATTGCTGCCGTTATAACGCATAGTAAAGGGGCTGCCGTCATCTTTTTTATATTCAACTGTGCGGTTGCCGATATGGAAGTCACCGGTTGAATAGGGAAGGTAGACCACATTCCAGCCATGAAAAGGATTGGCAGGGTTATCCGTATCCATCATGCCTCTCAGCAATGTCAACATATAGAAGGGGATGTTCTGGAAATAGTTGCCTGTATCTCCACCTTTAATAAAGTTCATAAGCTTGATGGGGTGTGCGGCACTTTGGGCATCCCAGCTGGCTCCGCCACCGGAAAAAAAGATGATCCAGTTATTATTTTCACCCTTTTTATTCCACAAAAAATACTCTGATCCATCACTTGATATGACATTTCCGTCTAGCGTGACTTTATTCCACTTGTAAGGCTTCACTTCCGCAATTACAGGGGTGGTAGTCGCCGGTCTTTTGATTACAAAAGCGCTGATTGCAAACATGGCAATCAAAACAAGGCTGAATAATCCAATACCTGTGAATATTGTGATTTTCCTCATTTTTCTCATATCCATCTCTCCCTTACTCGGAGTATACGTCAAGATCACTCATTACACAAGGTGTATACCTAAAATCATAAAACAATCGTGAGAAAATATATAAAGAGGTGTCCTCGCAGCCTTTGATCCATGGCTACAGGGACACCCCGATTTTTGTATGTTACTTTATTTGTATGTTACTTTATTAATTTTGCTGCTTCAATTTCAAATGTTTTTAGTTCGTAAGGTTCAAGTATAAAAGTAATGACAGGTTCAGTGTGGACTTCCCCTTCAGGACGCTCCATTAGATTACACTCTTGCCACGAAATAATATTCAAGTCGCTAGTCATATCAATTTGCTGACGGCTTCCGGAATAGTCGTGCACACGTACGATTAATTTTTGACCATCCTCAGACTTCTTGATCGCAGAAACCATAACCGTCTGAGTAGAAAGGCGAATAAGCGACTTGGATGCTCCTTCTGCTTGCCCCATGGTGCTCCGTAGAGGGTTGTTGACGGACCAAGCTTGACGGACGGTGTCACCCTGTAGCCAATCCCCAGTATGAGGCAGGATAGAGTAGGTGAAAGTATGTTCACCTTGATCCGCTTCAGGGTCAGGGTGCGTTGCCGATTTGATTAAGGATAGACGCATCACATTATCCTTGATGTCATAACCGTATTTGCAGTCGTTCAGCAAGCTAACGCCATAACCACGATCTGATAAATCTGCCCACTGATGCCCCACAGTCTCGAATCTAGCATAATCCCAGCTAGTGTTCCAATGTGTTGGACGCGTAACATTACCGAACTGGATATCATAAGTGGCTTCGGTAGCTCGTATTGCAACAGGGAAAGCTACTTTCATTAGCTGTTGTCGCTCATGCCAGTCTACCTTTGTCACGAAATCGATACGACGATGGTGTGCATGTAAGATCATTTGCTGCTTAATCGTGGAATCCATATAACTCCATGTGAATTGTACAACACATCGCAGTGAACCCTTTTCTATGACTTCAATGCTACGGCAGTCGATTACTTCGCGCATTTTTTGTTGATAGTAGATGTCAATATCCCACGCTTCATGGGCCAGGGGTTTATCTTCAAAGACTTGGAACACGTTACCGTGACTTCCGTTTGCTAATACTTGTCTTTGTTCATTTATATCATAGACGGATACTAATTGACCTTGTTCGTTCCATTCAATTTCGAAGTGAGGCGTTGAGATTCCTGATTCATTTAGCTTGAATGGAGCGCTTAGTGACTTAGAATTCACATCTTCTACGAAGGAGATCGTTGTGTATCCAAGAGAAGGAATGTTAGATACTTCAACGATCCAGCGGTCACCTTCACGCTGAGCTTGTAGTTGTTTTCCTTCTGAGCTTATCCAATGTCCTGTTTCCATCCCGGCTTCAACAGTAATTTCTACGAGTTCTGTCAGCTCCCAAGCAGCATTGTTCCAGATCGTATATTTACCGGCTTCATTTCCGCTCACAAGTGCCTTACTGGATTGCTCCCAGACAGACTGACCTATTGCTTCTGCTTGTGCATATTCAATAGTACTGTCTTCATATACTTCACGAATCGAAGAGCCCGGAATAATATCATGGAATTGGTTGCGCAAAATAATTCTCCAGCCCTCGTCTAACTCGGTCTGACGATAGTTCGACCAGTCACCTGTCATCACACTTTGCAGTGTATTTAGCCATTCCGCCTCACGGTATAGCAGCTCAAGCTTACGGTTCATCCGCTTATTGTAGGCTTGGCTTGTGTAGGTGCCGCGGTGATATTCTAAGTAAAGCTCGCCATCCCATACATGGACATAACGATCTGTATTTGCAACAGTTTCTTGCAGGGTACGGAAGTAGTCTCCCGCTGTTCCTGTTTCAATCTTCGGCAGACCGGGAAGATCGTTTAGCCGACGGCGCATCTCTAGCATTTCACGGTTCACACCCCCGCCACCATCGCCATATCCGTAAGAAAGTAACAGATTGCGATTCACTTCTTTATCCCGGTAAGTATCCCAAATTCCTTTCACAGTCTTAGGAATAATCCGGCCATTATAAGTGTAGAACCAAGAATCTTCTTCGGACCAAGGCTCAGGCGTTGTAATAAAGTGTGTTAACACCTCTGTGCCATCAATCCCACGCCATTGAAAGGTATCATGTGGCATCCGGTTATATTGATTCCAGCTAATTTTTGTGGTCATGAAGGTATTAATTCCTGATTTTTTTAGAATTTGTGGCAAGGACCAGCTGTAGCCAAATACGTCCGGCAGCCATAAATAGTCACATTCAACCCCAAATTCATTACGTAAGAAGCGAGTTCCATAGAGTAATTGACGGACTAGAGACTCCCCTGAGGTCAAGTTGCAATCTGCCTCAAGCCACATGCCGCCGCCAGCTTCCCAGCGTCCTTCAGCTACACGTTCACGAATATTTTCATAGATTTCTGGATAGTCATTTTTGATATATTCATAGAGTTGCGGCTGAGTCTGTAAAAAGGTATAGTCCGGGAACATTTCCATCAGACGTAGTACGGTTGAGAAGGAACGCGCACATTTCTCACGGGTGTGTTTCAATTGCCACAACCAAGCCACATCAATATGGGTATGGCCAATACAGGTAACTGTGACGGGTGAGGATTTCTCCATTTTGTTAATTTCATCACGCAAATAATTGCGGGCTTCCCCGATCGAAGCGTAGAAGTTGTCTGAACCTGGACGAGACCAGTCGATCAGAAGAAAGGAGCGGTCTACTGTACTCATAAGTTGTGTATATTCTGGAGTTTTGGCATCGAGTACGTTCAGCGTCTCAACTACAGCAAGCGCGGTAAAATAGAAATCATCCGTTGCTTCATCCAGCCAACAAATTTCAGCCATGCGAATGCCATGTGTCTGATCTTTTTTAGGGCCGCCACCTTCGAGTCCCGACCATAACCGGAAGGTCAGTGGAAGCTGAGTGCCTGCCGTTTCATTTGGCAAGAACACTTCGGTATGATTGGAATCTACACCTTGATAGGGTTTGCCGTTGAAAAAGAATAAAGATTCAAATCCGGAGTTGTTTCCAGCACCCGTCTCGCCAAAATCAAATCGACCCAGTACTTTACGGCCTGCCCAAGTAGCGGGTACGTCTATATTTGTCGTTAGCCATAAATACAAATCGCGGCCTTTCCAGGTATCGCCAACTCGTAGCTTAGACCATTCTCCATCCACGGGCGGTACGGCTGCAATTTCACCTTGTTCGTCAATCATTGAGTTGAAAAAAGGAATGTGTATACGATCCCTGTAACGATATTCGGAAATTTCGTTTAGTTGGGAGTTGAGTTTGCGTTTGGTTAGAAACATGAGTAATAGCCCCTCCAATATGTTGATGGGGGACGAGGAAATTAAGATCTATTTGGGTTATTATAGGTTTGTTTGGGGGGTAGAAATCAACTATAGACGATTTTGTGTGAGTTGTAAACTCTCGGTGGAGAGAAAAGTTGGAGCGCTAGAATATATAAATAAAAAAATGCATGCGCTTCCATTGCAGAAAAAGAAGTGTGATGTTAAGCTTCTAATCCTAAAGGTGATATTCAGAAAGAAGGTGGCTTTGTTGAATGTAAAGAAATTTTATCAAAACCATTTGCAGAAAAAACTGTTCAATAAAATTTTAGCTATATACTCTTCGATCATTATAATTACGTTAATTGCCTCATCCATTACCGTATATAAATACTATGAACAGACGATCACTCGCCAACATGTAGATGCCAATCGGGAGGTGCTGGATTATGTAAGTTTGTATATGAATCAGCAGTACGAAAGCATCCAAGTGGCTATCCAGCAAATTTATAGCGATGCCTCTGTCAGTGAGGATTTGTCCTACTTTTTGCAAAATGATTATGGGGATTATCTTAAATACCGTTTAGATCAATATGCAGACATAGGGAGCTCCGTTCCTCATACGTTCGATACTTATTTCAAAACCTATTTGAATCAGAAAAACGGGATTTATGACGTTATTTTATACAGTACAGAGAAAGAATTTTATTATTTATATAAAAATAATACCCGACAATTCTACTTGAGCGACATGGACGGTTCTAAGCAAAAGTTATCCTTACCGAAGAATGGCTGGGTCTCGCATGAAACCAAATTAGTGCTTAAGGAAATAAGAGAAGACAATAACAATTTGTATACAATGACTAGGGAAATTAAAGATCCGATTACACTGAAAACGATCGGGATGCTCATAGTAGATTTTGACGCAGAACTTATTTCAAAATGGCTTGGCACAAAAGTTGCAGAAAATAATGGTCAATTGTTGGTCTTAACCCCAAGCGGTGACGTTATATATGATTCATTGGGAAGGTATATGGGACAGCGATATCCACATCTCGATGCGCTTCATGCGGATGGCTGGACAACACTGGATGGGATCTCCAAGGTTAACTTAAATACAACGAATAGCTCAGGTCTCATTATGGCAGGGATCATTCAGAAGTCACAGGTCAACAACGAAATGAAAACGGTTCGAACTTGGATTATCGGGATTACCACAGCGCTTATTATTACTGCAATGTCTTTTACATACGGAATTATTTTACGTTTTTCTAAAAAAGTGAAGATCATTATCAAATCTATGAAGCGCTTACAGGAAGGTGATTTAAGCACACGTATTCACCTAAATCGAGAAGATGAATTGCAGCTAATTGCCAACAACTTTAACTATATGTGTGAAAGGTTAGAACTCTATATTAATAAAGTGTACATTTCGGAGCTTACGCAGAAAAATGCAGAGCTAGTTGCACTTCAATCGCAGATTAATCCACACTTTTTATATAACACACTTGAGGCGATTAGGATGCGGGCAATTACGCAAGGAGCGAAGGATGTAGGTCAGATGATTTACATTTTATCGACATTATTTCGAACGATGATTAAGAAAAGCATGGTCGTTACAATATCTGATGAGATTGAATACTGCAATTTGTATCTGGAGCTGTTTCAGATTAGACATAAAGATAGGCTCCAAATCATATCACAAATAAGTCCAGTTGCCATGAATTGTTCTATCGTTAAATTGCTCATCCAACCGGTCATTGAAAATTATATTGTTCACGGATTTAGACCTGACCGTTTTGGCAATCTCATCCGTATTGAAGTTACTGAATCTGGCGGGGAAATTCAAATTGCTATAAGTGATAACGGGAATGGAATTACTGCCAGCAAGCTGACAGAGCTACAGCAAATGCTTCAAGTCAGTATGAGAATGGATGAACCTCCTTCTTCGGTAGGCCTATGTAATGTGAATGAACGAATTAAACTTTATTATGGGACTGAATATGGATTAACGATCGCTAGTGAAGTAAATAAAGGAACAATAGTCATCATGAATATACCAGTAGTAAGGGAGAGTACTAATAATGCACAATATACTTATCGTGGATGATGAACCTCTTATTCTTGAAGGATTACGTTCAGTGATTGAATGGGAAAAATATGGATTGAGAATCGCGGGACAAGCGTCTAATGGGGAAGAAGCTTTAGAATTTCTACGCAATCATAATGAAGGGATCGACATATTAATTACTGACATTACGATGCCAAAACTTACGGGACTTGAACTGATTCAGCTAATAAAGGTTTTTGATTCAAAAATGAGGTTTATAATCTTGAGCGGGTATGAGCAATTTGAGTATTTAAAAGCTGGAATGAGTCTAGGCATTGAAAATTATATTCTCAAACCCATTAATATACATGAGTTGGAATCAACCATTGAACAAATTGTTGAAGTGCTGAATCAAGAGGATGTTGAACAATTTCATGCTAAAGATGATTGGCAAGTTCTACGCAATAATATTCTAAACCGCTGGGTAACTGGCAATATAGGCCGGCAGGAGCTACAGCACCGTTCAAAAGTCTTAAATATCTCACTGGACTGTTCATTTTTTACGGTGGCTGCGATTCGGCTTATCACCGAACAGGATGACGATGAGGGCCAGGATAAACTCCATAGGAATCAGCTTATGGATGAATGTTATCGTATCGCTGTGAAATCATTAGAGCAACTTGGAACCGTTATTGTATTTATAGATATGGAAGGTGATCTTGTTCTTATTATTGCTGAGCGGGCTGAAGCTGAGAACAAAGAAGAGCTTTATTGTGTACTGGAGCAAGTGCAATGTGAGATTATGCATGAGTTAGAAAAGTCTGTCTGGATAACGATAGGAAGTAAGGAGCATGCTTTTCAGGAAGTCCCAAATAGTTATAAAAAGGCGAAGAGTTTATATGTTGATCATCTTATGCTACCGGGTTACCCGATTATAGATGTGGAACAACTATCAAAGATGGTTCTGCATGAGGAGAAGCTCGAAATTGATTATGAGGAATTCACCAAATTATTATTATCTGGAGACCGGGAGGCTACGAACCAATTTATCGCAGAAACGTTCGAAAAGCTGTTTGGCTGTGGCATGATTACCCGCATTGATAATTACAACGTAGCGATTGAGTTAATGTTGATTGCTAAGAAAATGGAGAAAAACTCTAATTTTAGTGCCGTGTTTAATCCATTGCTGCGCATACATACTATTGAGCAATTGGTGCACCATGTGCAGGAAAGTGTGAAAGAAACACTGGACCAATTATCATTAGTAAATGATGAGCTCAGTCCGAATATGAGATATATGGTTGATCAAGTAAGCAAACACTATAGAGAAGAGCTATCCCTGAAAACGCTCAGTCAGCGTATGGAAATGCATCCTAATTATTTGGGCCAGCTATTTCAGAAGGAAATGGGCCGTAGTTTCTCTGATTATGTTAATCAATTTCGAATTGAAAAGGCAAGACAATTGCTGCTTCAAACTACGTTACTAACCAACGAAATTGCAGCTGAAGTAGGATATCCGGATCCAGCATATTTCTATCGCCAGTTTAAAAAATCAGTAGGTGTATCGCCGACAGAGCTTCGGAATATGTACAAAAAAGCAAAATCCTAAAATAAAGGAAATGTTCCTGAGTATCACGTTCAAGTACGGGCTTCATGGACGTTGATAACGAGAATGTTTCCTTTTTTTTGCTCAAATTTAAGGGGAAATAGACTTTTTAAATGTCCCTTCTGCTGTGGATCTTTAATTTTTACATCTGATTCTGGAGTTTTTCAACTTTATGAAACCGCTTTTATAGCGCAGAATTAAGGGTAGTTAAAGGGGCGAGGGAAAAAGATCGAAGGGATATATAGGGGTTGTTTGGGGATAGAGAGAAGGGGGATGTGGAATAATGCCTGCATTTTTCAAAAGTTTAATTAAGGATAAAGTACTCTGGTTTATGGTATTACCAGGGACATTATGGTTCCTGATCTTTTGCTACTTACCGATGTTTGGAACAGTAATTGCATTCAAGGATTTCAAGATTCATCGGGATGGATTCTTTGCAAGCGTTTTAAACAGTAAGTGGGTTGGCCTTGAAAATTTCAACTTTTTGTTCTCGACGGAGGACGCCTATATCATTACAAGAAATACGATTCTTTATAACTTGGCGTTGATCTCTCTCGGTTTAGTTCTTGCGGTGGGTATTGCGATCACCTTAAATGAACTTGTGAACAAACGGATGGCTAAAGTTTATCAAACGGCGATGTTTATGCCTTACTTCCTTTCTTGGGTCATTATTAGTTTCTTTACCTTCAGCTTTCTGAGTGTAGATAAAGGAATATTGAATCAAGTGGTTGTTTACTTCGGAGGCGATCCTATTTCCTGGTATGGGGATACTCGCTTTTGGCCATATATCCTAATTTTCATGGGGATTTGGAAATCAATTGGTTATTCAAGTGTTGTTTACTTAGCGGCTATAGCGGGTATCGACAAGTCCTACTATGAAGCAGCTATGATTGATGGGGCCAGCAAATGGCAGCAGATTAAGTTTATTACACTTCCTTTGCTTAAACCTTTAATGGTAACGCTAACGATTTTAGCGATTGGTGGTATTTTTAGATCGGACTTCGGTTTATTCTATCAAATCCCTCGGGATTCAGGTGTTCTATACTCCGTAACGAATGTTATCGATACTTATATTTATCGCAGCATGAGTACGACAGGTAATCTAGGGATGAGTACAGCAGCGGGTCTATATCAATCGATTGTTGGATTTATCATGGTGCTTGTAACGAATTCTATTGTGAAAAAGATCAGCAAAGAGAATGCGATATTCTAGAAAGGAGTTAGTGACGTTATGGCAGTATTCAAACGTAAGCCAAAAGAAATCGACAACAACGCCATTACTCCTTTATGGAATGTGGTACTCAATATTATAATTGGCATCTTCGCTTTTACTTGTGTGTTTCCGTTCTTGTTTGTCATAGCCATTTCTTTTACAGATGAGAAAGTACTTGCTCTAAATGGATTTAGCTTGTTACCCGAAAAATATAGTTTAGCAGCTTATCAGTTTGTTTTTAACACAGGTGATCAATTGCTTCGTTCCTTTGGTGTTACTTTGATGGTTACTGTACTAGGTACGCTCATTAGTTTATTTCTAATAACAACTTATGCGTATGTTCTCTCTCGAAGATCATTTCGCTATCGTAATTATTTCAGCTTCTTCGCCTTCTTCACGATGTTATTCTCAGGCGGAATGGTTCCCAACTATATCGTGGCTACGCAGTTTTTACATTTGTACAACACGATATGGGCTTTGATATTGCCCATCGCGATGAATGCATTCTTTATTCTAGTAATGCGGACCTTCTTCCAGACTAGCGTACCTGATGCACTCATTGAGGCTGCCAAAATTGATGGGTCTGGTGAGTTTCGGACCTTCCTGCAAATTGTACTTCCAATCTCTTTACCGGGGATTGCAACGATTGGATTGTTCTGTACGCTGGGCTATTGGAATGATTGGTTTAATGCCCTGCTGTATATAGATGATGCGAGTCTTGTTCCACTCCAAGCGATGCTGATGCGAATTCAGAATAATATGGAGTTTGTCATTCAGAACAGTATGCAGATGGGATCAAGCTTTGAGATTGCTGCAACCTTGCCAACAGAAACCGTCCGTATGGCGATGGTTGTACTGGCGACCTTGCCTATAGCACTAGCGTATCCGTTCTTCCAAAAGTATTTTGTACAAGGCTTAACCGTGGGCTCTTTAAAGGAGTAACACTACTAAGATGTATTTATTCGAATCGCTAGGACAGGAATCGATATAAATAAAGCGTTTATTAATCTAAAGGGGGAAAATAGAAATGAAAATGAAAAAAGGCTTAACACTCGCTCTTGCAGGGACAATGCTTTTTTCTGGCCTTCTAGCTGGATGTGGTTCGAATAATAATACAAATGCTGCTAAAGAAACAAACAATTCAGCGGCAGCAGGGAATTCAGCAGGGAACACATCAGAATTAAAGCCATATGAGTTGAAGATGTATTTAATTGGTGGACCTCAAAAGGATTTAGATCTTGTCTTAAAAGAAGTTAATAAATATACCCAAGAAAAAATTAACGCGACGTTGAACATTACGATGTTCGATTGGGGCGATTACGATAAGAAGATGCAAGTCATCACCGCTTCCGGTGAGCCTTATGATATTGCCTTTACCTCTTCTTGGACAAATGACTTCCGTCGTAACGCTGCTAATGGGACGTTCTTGGGTCTGAATGATCTGCTAGATAAGTATGGTAAGGAAACGAAAGAAGTTTTGGACCCTCGTTTCTTAGAAGGAACTAAGATTAAAGGTGAGATCTATGGTGTTCCTGTAAATAAGGAGCTTGGACAGCAATGGGTATGGCGCTTCAATAAGAAATATGTTGATAAATATAACATGGACATTTCCAATATCCGTACATTGGATGATCTAGAGCCACTTCTTAAAACGATTAAAGAGAACGAGCCGGCTGATATTACACCTCTAGCTGTTCCTAAAGGCTTTAAACCATTCATGCCATTTGACTATGTACTAGGTGATGAGCTACCTATCGGGGTCTATATGGATTCCACAGATGGCAAGGTTGTTAATATTCTGGAGACACCTGAACTTGCAACATCGTTAGATACGATGCGTAGACTTTACACAGCAGGTTACTTACGCCCAGACGTTGCGACACTTGAAGGTATTGATAACATTAAGACCGGTAAATGGTTTGCCGATCGCGAAATCACACAGCCTTATGCAGAAAAAGGTTGGTCTCGTTCAGCAGGTTATGAAATTGTAACTTCGCCTATGCATGAGCCTTATGTATATACACAGTCCGCCGCAGGTTCGATGCACGCGATTTCCGTAACCTCAGGTGATCCTGAGCGCGCGATGATGTTCTTGAATCTTTTGAATACAGATAAGTACTTACGCAATTTGCTCAACTATGGTATTGAAGGCACTCATTATAAGAAAATCTCCGACAATGTCATTGAAGATCTGCCAGCTATGCAAGATAGCTATGCAATGCCAGGCTTCACACTTGGGAACATGTTACTGACTTATCTGCATGCTGATGACCCTGCTGATAAATGGGATGCTTTCAAGAAGTTTAATGATTCTTCAAAAGAAGCCCCTACCTTCGGTTTTGCATTTGATCCTACACCTGTAAAAACAGAAGTAGCGGCTATCAACAACGTAACTAAAGAATTTATGCCAGCGCTATACACAGGTTCTGTTGATCCTAAAACATATCTGCCAAAAGCAGCGAAGAAATTTAAAGAAGCTGGACTTGATAAAGTCATTGCAGAAGTTCAAAAGCAACTTGATGAGTGGAACCAGACAAAGAAATAAGCTATGAACGTAACACGCCTAAGATTAATCACTAAAGGTAACACAAATAGGATTAGTGGAGACGGGCAGCTATGCTGCCCGTCTCTCTATCTATCCCCATTTATTATGAAGGAGTGAGAATATGGAACAATTCCGACTTCCCACCATCTCTATGCCGAAGCTGCCGCTTCCTCAAGCGGTTCAAGAAGTATTGAACGAAGCAGAGGAGAAGTTAGCTCATCGGCCGAAGCTGTTGCAGCTTTTTAAGAACTGTTTTCCCAATACGCTTGAGACAACGACTAAGCTTATGGATGATGGGACAACGTTTGTAATTACAGGAGATATCCCAGCTTCTTGGTTGCGAGACTCTGTGGAGCAGGTTATGCACTACGTGCCCTTTGCTAAAAACGATCCCGATCTTCAGCGGATTATTGGCGGGTTAATTAAACGTCATATCGAGTATATTCATATCGATCCGTACGCCAATGCGTTTAATGAGACAGCGAATGATTGGCATTGGAGCACTAGCGATATTACGGAAATGTCCCCCTGGGTGTGGGAGCGTAAATTCGAGATCGATTCTCTTTGTTTTTCCATGCGTCTGGCTTATGCCTATTGGAAAGAAACCGGAAAGGCTGATATATTCGACGCCGGATTTAAGGCAGCAATGTTCAAAATATTCAACCTGTTCAAAACTGAACAGCGCCATAGTGAATTATCTCCATACCGCTTTACGCGTAACAATGGGATTCCTGAAGATACACTGCGTAATAACGGTCTAGGTATGCCTGTTAATTACACGGGTATGGTCTGGTCCGGATTCCGCTCGAGTGATGATGCATGCGACTTTCATTACAACATCCCGGGGAATATGTTC
Organism: Paenibacillus sp. FSL H3-0310; assembly: GCF_038002785.1. Lineage (NCBI taxonomy): Bacteria > Bacillati > Bacillota > Bacilli > Caryophanales > Paenibacillaceae > Paenibacillus > Paenibacillus sp. FSL H3-0310. The sequence continues at coordinate 3,739,804 of NZ_JBBODC010000001.1, read as the reverse complement.
GCTGTTGTTGCATTACGTCATATGCAGGAATTCGCTGAATGGGTATTCCGTGATCTAGAATTTCTGGAACAGCTTAAAGCATTAGAAGCTGAGATTGATCACGGAATTCAATTGTATGGTATTTATCGTCATCCGAAGTTCGGTCCAATCTACGCCTACGAGACCGATGGTTATGGCAACTACTGCTTGATGGATGATGCGGGAACACCAGGACTCCTGTCGATTCCTTATCTCGGCTATGTAACCGCAGAGGATCAAATTTATCAGAATACGAGACGATTTGCTCTGAGCAAGGAGAATCCTTTTTATTTTGAAGGAACCGCAGCGAAGGGAATCGGCAGTCCGCATACTCCCAAAGACTACATCTGGCATATGGCATTATCGATGCAAGGTTTGACGGCATCAACTAAGGAAGAAAAGCTGGAGATGCTTGAGATGTTAGAAGCTACAGATGCGGATACTGGCTTTATGCATGAGGGATTCCATGTTGATGATCCGAATACGTTCACTAGAAAATGGTTCGCCTGGTCCAATAGTCTGTTCTCCCAACTTGTCTATAAAACGATGAAGGAAGGACTACTATGACCAGCCCGAGCAGACCTGTCATCATATTTTATGATTCTGATTTTCCAATTTCCAGTCCCATTCCTAGCGATGCGATTACATCTATGAGTGAGTTCGGATCTATTGTAAATGAGAATCTGCTTGCACAAACGCTTCGGGAAACGGAAGGCGGCTGTTTCATCAATCTGCATGCCCCTTATTTCCCGAAAGCGGCCTGGATTGCCATTCTTGAATACCTGCAAAGAGGTGGCGGGCTGATTAGCATTGGAGGCGCACCCTTCAAACAACCTGTTCGTTGGGAAAATGGCCGATGGCATGTCGAAGCGGAGCAGACTTCCTATCATCAGGAGCTGTATATTCATGAGGCACTTCGTGTTGAATGCTCACGCAACCATTCATTGCTTGCCTTGGATGTCATTCCTCTGCTTAAGGGTCAAGAATCTCTTTTTCTAACGAGTGCGGACACATGGAACCTCGTGCCACATACGACAAAGACGAGTGATTTACCACATCAAATGGGCTCGGCAGGTCCGATGAGCACACGGATTTACCCGCTCTTAAAGGGAATTACGTCCGAGGGTCGAGAAACCGCTGCCCCAGTGGTTCTTTGGGAGAATACGATTGGTTTATATGCAGGTTCACGCTGGCTGTTCGTAAATACACCTGCAACAGCTTCTTTTTGGGAGCAAAAAGGTCCTTCCGCGATATCCAATTGGGCGCGTTTCTGCAGCAAGGGTGTTACGGAAATGTGGGTTAAGCCCAATTACGCGTCTTATGAATCAGGAGAACGTGCTTCCCTAACCCTTCAGATTCAGCAGCTTGAACGAGTGAGACCTTCTATGCGAAATGAAGATACATGGAATTTCACAATTCATGTAGAGCATGAATCAGATACCTCTTTGAAGTGGTCTCAGAGTTTGGAAATGAAGGCGAATGCAGAACTAAACATGGTGCGTCTGCCTATTCCTTTGGAGATAAGTAGGGGCCTCTACCAGATTGTCTGTGAAGCAGAAGCCAGTGATGGTGAGGTTCGCATTCTGCGCCAAGGGTTCTGGGGTCATGCTCCTGAGCTGCTGGCAGCAGGCCATCCGGTAACGAGCGGCAGAGATTATTTTATAAAAGATGGGCGTCCGCTACCAGTGGTCGGCATGACTTATATGGCGAGTGATGTGGCGCGAAAATTTCTTTTTCTGCCGAACGTCGGAGTTTGGGATCGTGATATGGGCCAGATGCGGAAGGCCGGGATTAACTGGATCCGTACAGGGATCTGGACAGCTTATCGCAATGTGATGCAAGACGATGGACATGTCTCGGAAGAAGTATTGCGGGCGATCGACGCCTTCATCATGACGGCGAAAAAGCATGATCTTCAAGTCACCTTTACTTTCTTTTCCTTCACCCCGGAAACTTGGGGAGGGGTGAATCCTTATCTGGACCCACAAAGTGTGGAGGCTCAGAAGCGGTTCATTCGGTCTATTGTATCTCGTCATAAAGATTCTTCGAATGTAGACTGGGATCTTATTAATGAACCGTCGATGTTTGATCCGGACCGTATTTTCTCGGACGGCCCGAGTTCATGCCATGATCGCTTTGAGCGACAAGCTTTTAGGGAATGGCTACAAGAAAGACATGGTGTAATCGAAGTGCTGCAGGAACGCTGGAATATGACGCCCGCACAGCTTCCGGACTTTGCTTCGGCAGGGCTGCCTGAAGCAAAAGAGATGAACTTCGACGTACAAGATATGCACAGTGCTAAGAGGGGGACACGCTGGTTGGATTATTGTTTGTTCTCTATGGAAATGCATAACCGTTGGGTGAAGCAATTATACGATACCATTAAGGAGCAATGTCCAGCTCAGATGGTTACGGTTGGCCAGGATGAGGGACTAGGAGCGCAGCGTCCTTCGCCGTTTTTCTATGAGGAGGCGGTAGATTACACTACTGTGCACTCCTGGTGGTTTAACGACTATTTGATATGGGATGGCATTTTTGCCAAAACCCCCAATAAGCCAAACCTAATTCAGGAGACAGGCGTCATGTATGTAGAAACTCCAGATGGCCGAGCCAAACGTTCAGAACAAGAGCTGCGGAATTTGCTGGAACGGAAGTATGCTTACGCTTTTGGAACGGCAGGTGCGGGAGCTATTCACTGGATCTGGAATACGAATTTCTATATGGATAATGCGAATGAGTCCCATATCGGAGCGCTGAGAGCGGATGGAACCGAGAAGCCTGAGGCAGACGTATCTTATGATTTCGGGAAGTTTATAGAAGGTATCCGTGATATATTTGGTAATCGGAAATTGGAAGAGATTGCGGTGGTGTTCCCTTATTCGAATGATTTCTCTAATCGAAAGTTGGCTTTTGCGGCTACAACAGAGCTTACCCGCATTCTGTCTTATGAGCTCAAGATGTCTTTTCGGGGGGCTTCTGAATACCACCTAGATGATTTGGAGAAGAACCCTGCGAAGCTGATTATACTGCCAAGCGCGCATAACTTCGCTGATGCAGCGATGGAACGGTTGTTACATATCGTTGAAGAGACAGGAGCGGTATTGCTTGCCACTGGACCGTTAAGCATTGATGCCTACTGGCGTTCTTCGGATCGGTTGAGTGATATTCTTGGCAAACGTGAATTGCGTAATGTGCGCCGCGAAGAAGTGCTTATGCTTCAAGGTCAAGTACTGCCTGTCTCTTTCGGCCACCGCCGGATAGCTGAGGTGACGAAGGAAACGATCATTCAAAAAAATGGTGGGAGTTCTACTATAGACACTGTCGTGAACCTTCCGCTGGGCAAGGGTCGACTCCTATGGAGTCCACTGCCAGTTGAATTGAGTGAGCGTAGGGATACTACGGCTGCACTTTACCGCTACGCGGTTAATGCTGCTTTTGTGGAACGTGATTTTGAATGGATTAGTGGTGGGGACTTAGCGGGTATCTACGGACGAAAACTGAGCTTTGCTACGGGTGCACTTTTTACCTTCGTGTCGGAATATGCCCAAGATGCAAAGATCGAGGTGAAGGATTCAGCCACTGGCCGAACTTATTCGTTCGTGTTGGAACAGGAACGTTCTGTTCTTTTTGCCACGGATAGTAAAGGAGATTTGCTTGGTGTTTATCGCCCGCAGGAAGTCGAGATCCATGTGAATTATCCACATTTTCTACATTAAGCATCTTAGTAGATAGAACGCATTGCATATAAGGAGGTCTTCACTTTGGAAAGTTCAAAACAATCAATTAGCCCTCAGACAGCCCATATCATTTCACATACACACTGGGACCGGGAATGGTATCTTCCCTATGAGAAGCATCATGTACGCTTAGTGAAACTGGTTGATGAATTACTGAACCGGTTGGATGAGGATAACGAATTTAAGAGTTTCTATCTGGATGGACAGACGATTATTCTGGAAGATTATCTTCAGGTACGTCCCGAAAATCAAGAGCGGCTGCAGAAATATATTACGGAAGGTCGCCTTCTAATAGGACCTTGGTATATTTTGCAGGATGCGTTCCTTACTAGTGGGGAGGCCAATGTTCGTAATATGCAGATTGGCCATCAGGATTCGAAGCGTTACGGGGAACCCTCCAAAATCGGTTATTTTCCGGACACCTTTGGTCTAGTCGGCCAGACTCCACAATTAATGCTGCAATCCGGCATCAATAATGCCTTTTTTGGAAGAGGTGTGAAGCCCACTGGATTCAATAATACGGTGTCGGATGGAGGTTACGAATCCTCATTCTCGGAGCTGATTTGGGAAGGTCCTGATGGATCAAAAGTGCTAGGCATCCTATTTGCCAATTGGTATTCTAACGGAAACGAAGTGCCTGTAAATGAAGCAGAAGCCAAAGTGTTCTGGGAGAAAAAGCTGGCAGATGCGCGGAAGTTTGCTTCTACAGGTGAGCTGCTGTTCATGAATGGTTGCGATCATCAGCCGGCTCAACTGGATTTGCCAGAGGCTATCGAAACTGCGAAGCGGTTGTATCCAGATATGGAGTTCATTCATTCGAACTTTCCTGATTACCTTAAGGCCGTAGAGGGTGTAATGGATCGCAGCAATCTGTCGACTGTAAAGGGCGAACTGCGGAGCCAGCATACCGATGGATGGGGTACGTTAGTGAATACCGCGTCTGCTCGTGTCTATTTGAAACAGAGGAATCAGGAAGGGCAAATCTTGCTTGAAAAGTTGGCCGAGCCACTTGCTTCGTTCGCACATTTACTGGGGAAAGAGTACCCCCATCATCTGTTCACCTATGCATGGAAGACATTAATGCAGAATCATCCGCATGATAGTATTTGTGGATGCAGCGTGGATGAGGTACACCGTGAGATGGTCACCCGTTTTGACAAAAGCCGTCATGTGGCAGAGACCATTGTTGAGGATAGTAAACGAGTGATTGCAGAAGCTGTGGATACGTCCGGGTTTACAGCATATGGTGAAGACGTGCTTCCACTAGTAGCGATGAATATGACGGGTTGGAGTCGCACGGGTACTGTGAGCGTAGAACTTGATGTGGCGCGTCTATATTTGCGAGAAGGGTTTTCTCTGGAAGAAACGGCTAGCCGTATGACTGGAATTGACTTGCACGGTTGTGTGTTAGTAGACGATCAAGGGAATAACATTGCCTGCCAGCTGGAGGACTTGGGGCTTCAGTTTGGTTATGATTTGCCAGATGATAAGTTCCGTCAGCCGTATATGTGCCGCCGGGTAAGACTTACCTTTGAAGCCGTAGAAGTTCCTGCGCTAGGTCTTCGATCATATGCTTGGGTTCGCCGAGCAGATGCAAAACTGCCAATAGCCGCTGAATCTTTGCTATATGGAGATCGGGTGCTGGAAAATGACGTTATCAAGGTAGTCATTAATGATGATGGTTCGTTTATGCTAAGTGACAAAACTAGTGGAGTGACCTATCAAGATCTTGGTGTATATGAAAACACCGGGGATATCGGCAATGAATATATGTACAAACAGCCAGAGGCTGAACAAGATTTGACGACTAAAGGACTGAAGGCTAACATTTGTGTACTGGAAAATACATCGTTTCGCGCCGCTATAGAAATTAACCATAACTGGGAGATTCCAGCCTCGGCAGATGATAAGCTGGATGAGGAGCAGCGTGCACTGGTTTATTATCCGGAGCGCAAAGCTCAGCGCAGTAGTGACACAGTCATTCTGAAACTTCGTACTGTAATCTCCTTGGAGCGGGGCGGAAAGGGATTGTATATCGAAACGACAATAGATAACCAGGCCAAAGATCACCGGATTCGTATACTGTTTCCAACAGATTTGAACGCTGCCACGCATCGTGTAGATTCGATGTTCGAGGTTGCTGAGCGGAATATTGAACCAGCCACAGAATGGAAGAATCCGAGTAACACGCAACATCAGCAAGCCTTTGTTGATATTAGTGATGGGAAAGCGGGTCTAACCGTCGCTAATTTTGGATTAAATGAATATGAAGTGCTGCGAGATGGGCGTAACACTATTGCGATTACGCTGCTACGTTCTGTTGGCGAACTTGGTGACTGGGGGCTATTCCCAACTCCAGAAGCGCAGTGTCTGGGAGAGCACGTTGTTCGTATGGAGCTTATCCCGCACACTGGTGAGGGTATAATTTCCGGTGCTTATGCTGAAGCTTACCAATTTCAGGTTCCGTGGATTGTATGTCAGACAGATGTACATGCAGGTGTGGTTGCGCCGGTGTATACTCCATTTGATTGGGAGAGTAAGGAACTCGCATTTTCTTCACTAAAAATGAACGAGCAGACTGGAGATATACTGCTGCGTTGGTACAACATGAGTCAGCAGAACACCAACCTGGCCTTCCATTCGTCTATTCCACAGCAGTATTTCTATAAAACGACGATTCTAGAAGAGGAGAGCCACCCAGTCTCTAGGGATGAGAAAGGTAGCTTGGACTTACTGATCGGTCCATGCGAAATTGTAACGATTGGTATTAGAAAATAAATGAAAAAGGACGGTATCCAGAGAGTCGTATGACTTTTGGATATCGTCCTTTTTTGTATAAATACGTATCTTAGGAAGAAGATTTGCCGCGCGCAGTGGATCCAAGCTGATCAATCTGCTCTTCCAGAACCGCACTTGCTTGGCCTAAAAACTGCGAAATAAGGGCGAGCTCTTCATCCGTATAAGAAGCTGCGAGCTTAACCATGGCGGTATGGAGCGGTTGGTACGTATTAATGACATCATCTTTATTCTCATATAATGGCACGATAATCACTTTACGGCGGTCATTCGGATCATTTTGTCTGCGGACATAGCCATTTTTTTCGAGCCGGTCTATTAATGCCGTAACACTGCCTGTGGTCAGACCCGTTAATTTGGACAGTTCTCCGGCAGTGATCGGACCTTTCTCCCGTAGAATATCTATAGATAAGAAATCATTATTGTATAACCCAAGTGAGGCGGCTACATTTTGTTGGTACAATACCGTTCGGTTTCCCAAACTGCGCATAAGCAAGGTGAATTGTTCCTGCTCTGGTGTAGGTTGTTCGTGGCTTGACAAAAGATAACGCTCCTTTTAAAATAATTATATCTTGATAGTCAAGATATTAGATTATAAAGTTATTCGAAAATTTTGTGATATATCAAATACATTCTATCGAAATTAGAAATGTTTTGCAAAATAATTGCAATCCAACAGCTTTGGGCAACCATATGGATAGAAGATATAACTACGAACCAGTGGGTTGAATTGAGAGGGGAATAGATGTGAAAGAGACTATTGTTATTAAAGGTGCAAGAGAGAATAATCTGAAAAATGTCTCGCTCACGATTCCTAAGTATAAGCTAGTTGTCCTGACAGGACCTTCGGGATCAGGGAAATCGACGTTAGCTATGGATACACTTCAGCGGGAATGCCAAAGACAGTATTTGGATTCCATGGGCATGACGTCAGATACGATCAGCAAACCAAAGGTGGAGTCTATTATTGGACTGTCTCCGTCCATTAGTGTTGGACAACATATCACCAATCGTAATCCCCGTTCGACAGTTGGGACAGTCACCGACATCTATACGTTTGTCCGGTTTATCTTTTCCAGATTAGGCGAGCGGGTTTGCCCTTCCTGTAGTGGCAGCATCCCACCTTCTTTTGAAGCGAGGGGATTGCTGATCGAGGAAGACGAGGAAATGGATGGTCAAACGATGGGGTGTCCGCATTGCGGAGCTGAGCTTGAGAGGCTGGGCATGTCCCACTTTTCTTTTAATAAACCGGAGGGAGCTTGTGAAGCCTGCGGTGGTGTTGGATCTGTGGCAACTATAAATGAAGCGGCGGTGTTTAATCCAGAACTTAGTATGCATGAGGGTGGTGTTGCCTCGCTGAATGGTGTTCATCGTGATATACAGATGCGTATATTAGTGGCCGCTGGCAAGCATTTTGGCTTTGAGTTTGACCCGGATCAGCCCTTAAAAGATTACGGTGAAATTCAGCGCGACTTGTTGTATTACGGAGTGGAAAGTGAGGCGTTTAAGCGCCATTTTCCCAATGTTAAGCCGATTCAAGGCACCAAATTTGAAGGCGTCATTCCTGGTTTGTGGCGGCGTTACAAGGAGAAGGAAGGAGAAGCTGGTACACAGGAAAAAGACGGCGGATTTTTTCATGAGCAGCAATGCCCGGAATGCCTTGGCGCTCGCCTAAAAAAAGAAGTTCGTCTCGTTCGGGTAGCTGACGCATCGATTACGGAGGTATCGGATTGGTCATTAAGCGATGTTTACGAGTGGACGAAAGGCTTGGAGGCGGCTTTGCCCGCCGAGGGATTTCATCTGCTTGAACCCATCCTTCACGATATGCCTACCCGACTAAAACGGATTATCGATGTTGGTCTTGGTTATCTTTCCATGAACCGTCAGACGGTCTCCCTCTCTGGTGGAGAGGCACAGCGGCTGCGCCTTGCCTCATTGCTGGGGTCAGGTCTGACTGGAGTGTTATACATTCTAGATGAACCGACGACCGGGCTTCATCCGCGGGATACTGTTGGCCTCATTCGTGTGCTTCAGGAGCTGCGCGATTTGGGTAATACGGTGCTCGTTATCGAGCATGATATCGAGATGATGCGCGCTGCCGATCATATTATTGATATGGGTCCGGGTGCTGGTTTGGACGGCGGGCAAGTTGTTGGCGAGGGCAGCATTGAGGATTTGATGGCAAGCGAGGCTTCTGTTACGGGAGCCTATCTTAGAGAAGAGCGTCATAAGACTGCTGCATATGTTCGCCGGAAAGGTGACGGAAAACAAATCACCATCCGACAGGCACAGTACCGGAATATTGATATCCCGGAAGTTTCTTTACCTCTAGGTTGTCTGGTCTCTGTAACTGGAGTTTCGGGTTCAGGCAAGTCGACCCTAGTCTTTGATATTCTTGCGCAAGGCAGTACGAAAGGACATGAGCAAATAGGCTGTGCGGAGATTGCGGGCTTAGATCAGGTTGGAAATATAGTGATCTTTGACCAATCGCCCATGGGTAGAATGTTGCGTTCTAATGTAGCGACATATACAGATGTATTCACACATCTGCGCCAGCTGTTTGCTGCATTGCCGGAGGCGAAAAAAAGAAAACTGACCTCCAAGCATTTTTCCTTTAACACACCGGGTGGACGCTGCGAAACCTGTCAGGGTCTTGGGGTGCTAACTGTAGACATGAATTTCTTACCCGATCTGGAGGTTAAATGCCACGCATGCAAGGGGAGAAGATTTACGGATGAGGTTCTCCAGGTGAAATATGATGGATATTCCATCTCGGATCTGCTGGACATGTCCGTACAGGAAAGCTTGCCGATTCTTAAGTCGGAAGCCAAAATGGCGGGGATTATCGAGACATTGTGTGAGGTGGGCCTCGGTTACCTTAAATGGGGACAATCTGTCAAAACCTTATCCGGTGGTGAAGGGCAACGGATTAGACTGGCTAAAGAGCTGAGCAAACCTTTCAAAAACCATACGCTCTATCTGCTTGACGAACCAACAACAGGCCTTCATCCGTCAGACATCAAGCAGCTCCATACCTTGTTGAGCAAATTGGTTGATACGGGAAATACCGTCGTGGTTGTGGAGCACAGCTTAGAGTTGATTCGGGAGTCCGACTGGGTGATTGACATCGGCCCTGAAGGTGGCGTTGTGGGCGGTAAGCTTGTAGCTGAAGGTACACCGGAGCAGATTGCTGAAGTGCAGGAATCCTACACAGGGATGTTCCTGAAACGGATTCTGGCTGAAGGGCTGTAATCCAATAAAAAGAGGTGCCCAAAAGCCATGAAAATGGCTAGGGCACCTCTCTTTTTTTGAACTTAAACCAAACCTCTGCTCTCAACTCTAAACTTCATCTGAACGTCTGAACCAATCTCATTCGCGCGTACTTAGCACTTTGGGATTAACTGATGAATTATACTTACGTAGAACTGTAGAATTAACAGATGATCATGAGTCGATGGTGTTTGATCCGCAGATGATTAGGATACGGTAGCATCAGACAGCGAATGACCATGCTTCGGCGGTATGGGACTCAGCAGACCAGCGAATGATCATTCTTCGGCGTGTCGGACTCAGGAGTCCAGCGAATGATCATTCTTCGGCGTATCGGACTCAGCAGACTTTATAAGCAGGAAAATCCGCCAATTGGAGTATTATCGGACCGCATAGCTCCTAATGGCGGAAAAATCACCGTATAAGAGCCTGATTCTAAGAAATAGCTGCGCTGAAGTCCGATGAGTTGCTGAAAAGGCGATAAATTAGTAAATAGCGTCATTGGAGTCCGAAAGCCTCAGCAGGAGATCATAGTATCAGTAGCAGTAGCAGTAGCAGTAGCAGTAGCAGTAGCAGTAGCAGTAGCAGTAGCAGTAGTAGTAGCAGTAGACCCGGCGAATGATCATACTTCGGCGGTGTCGGACTCAGGAGTCCAGCGAATGATCATTCTTCGGCGTATCGGACTCAGCAGACCTTATATGCAGGAAAATCCGTCATTTGGAGTATTATCGGACCACATAGCTCCTAATGGCGGAAAAATCACCGTATAAGAGCCTGTTTCTAAGGAATAGCTGCACTGGGGTCCGATAAGTTGCTGAAAAGGCGATTAATTAGTAAATAGCGTCATTGGAGTCCGAAAGCCTCAGCAGGAGATCATGGTAGCAGTAGCAGTAGCAGTAGACCCGGCGAATGATCATACTTCGGCGGTGTCGGACTCAGGAGTCCAGCGAATGATCATTCTTCGGCGTATCGGACTCAGAAGTAGAGCGAATGATCATACTTCGGCGGTATCGGACTCAGCGGACCTTAAATGCAGGAAAATCCGCCATTTGGAGTATTATCGGACCGCATAGCTCCTATTGGCGAAAAAAACGCCTTATAAGAGCCAGTTTCTAAGGAATAGCTGCACTGGAGTCCGATGAGTTGCAGAAAAGGCGATAAATTAGTAAATAGCGTCATTGGAGTCCGAAAGCCTCAGCAGGAGATCATGCATCTAGCGCAGCTTAATAATCTAGCAGACGTCCATTATCATGCCATTGCCCGTACATTTTATTTTCTTTAGTGTTTGCTATGAATTTGTCTAATTTACTCTTAAATAAATCTGGCTGATGTTTATTGCTTTGGATCGTGTCGATCCGAACTCTTTTATAAAGGGGGGGAAAGGCCCGGAAATTCTCATATACTTGCCTGTCCTCTTTTAGCCTTTGCTCTATAATCTTATCTACTATAAAAGAATCAGGGTTCATATCAGGAAGTATCCGTTTTCCTTCAGCACTCATTAACCCCAGCTTTTCGAGGCGGCGGACCCGTTCTTTGTTCAATTCAGTCCAAGAGCTTTTTTTACTTCGGGGAGAGAGTCTTTGCGCCAGCTCTGTTTCCGAAATTTTCTTTTTCACTCCATCGATCCATCCAAAACACAAACATTCCTCAACTACGTCCAAATATAGCAACGTTTCTGGGTTTGGCGTCATACTAACGAGTACCCAACAAGATTTTTCAGTCTTACAATTCTCCTGCAGCCAAACTCTTAAATCTTCTCTCGTTTTTACTGTAATTAGATTTTCAATCTCCATAATTAAAATACAATTTCCTTTCTAGGTATGGAGTGGGGCAGATTGCCCATTAGAGTTTAAATAGCTTCCGCTGTTACCTGATACCAAAAAAGAGAATAGTCATTCATGGTGGAAGCGTGGCCTAACTGCCGTAACATAGTAGATATATTACCTCTATGATAAGTCCCGTGATTGACGACTTGCAACACAATTTCTGATAGGCGTGTTTGGCGGATTCCGGCGAATGGATTGTCAAGCAGAATGGTTTGCTCCAAATCGGATTGGTTGTGTAACCATTCTTTGTATTGTTCTGATAGCTGGGCAAAGATATTTACGTATTCATCCACAGAATCTAGAATGCTCAAATTTAGCGGGATACTTTGTTGAAAAGCCTCAGGCATGGCAGTGCCCGTTAAAACAAGATACCACATCGTATCAACCGCATAGATATGGCTAAGGGCATGAGCGATGGTGGGAAATGAGCTGTTCACTTCTTGACTTAGCACAGAAGCCGGGAGTTCCTTTATTCTCCCCAGGATAGTTTGGTTTGCCCATGTGTGGTATTTAAACATTTCTACTGGATAATTTGTCATTCGTATGGTCTCCTTTTGAATTGTCATGGATTTGTTTTTGTTACTGTTGTTAATATAAAAGAAGAAGTATGACATCAGACTGTCATACTTCTTCATAAAGTTTGAGTGTGTTTTGAAGCTGCTCTTTTAAAATACCTCGCAATGCAGGGGGTTCGAGGACTTCGGCCCCGCTGCCGAAACTCAGCAGAATGGACCAAAGCCAACGAGCTTCCAATGGCTTATACACAGGAATTCGCATCGTCATGCTTTTATCGGAATGAAATTCCTTGTCGACTTGATGAAACTGATCCAAAGCTTCTGCCAAAGCCTCAGGGCCCACCCGGATTACTATTTCCTCCACCTGATCTGCCCTGTTTGAACAGCCAGCCTCTTTGGGTACTTCATGTTGTGATTGAAAGGTATCCTGCGTCAGGAACAAATTCAGCATCCGGGAAAGACGAAACTCCCGATAATCCTGCCGTGCCCGGCAATAACCATAGATGTACCAGTTGCTATATTTAAAATGAAGCTTTACTGGTTCCATTTCACGGGTTGTACGTTCATTTTTTACACTGATGTAATCAAAACGGACAACATTTCGTTCTGCTATAGCCGCACGTAAAAGAGGTAGTGCGTCAGGATCCGTACGCCGGGTTTCAAGATCCACCGCGAGACTAGAGGTCTGTGGCTCCGTTCCAATCGTTTGCAGCCGTTCAATGGTTCCTTGCGCATGCTCATCTTCAAACACGGAAGAGAGACTGTTAAGTACAGTAATCAGAGAAGTGACATCATAGGAACGGAGCAGGCTTTTATCCATTTTATATCCGTCCATGATGCCATATCCACCTTTAGTTCCCTGATACGATACGACCGGGATACCAGCGGCACAAATCACATCAATATCCCTATAGATTGTTCGCTGGGAAACCTGAAACTCTTCAGCCAGCTTGGAGGCAGATAAAACTTCATGGTTCAATAGCTTGTAGATCATAGAAATCAATCGTTCCAATTTCATATGTGTATTCCCACCCATTAGTCCATTTCGTGTTACAGCGTGATTATATCATAGATTTTTTCGGGCTAATTTTGGGAGGGAGGAGTTTTGTTGTTGGTGATGAAGAAATATCCTATGACAGAGTCTGACAGAGCTGATTAATCTATTTACAGATTAAATCCGCAGGCTCGCCTGATAAATCATTAACAGAAATAATAGCATCGTTTTTTTTCACAGGTGGGGTCCAATATTGCTCATTCCCAGGCAGGTCATCGAACCATTCGGCGTCCTTTGGACAATCTAGAATCATAAATTTTCCGTACTCCTGATCTCTGGATTGATGGTATTTGAGATAGGCTTTCCCGTTATCAATGGCGAGAATTTCTATTTTTCCTGAGGTGTGGCTCATGGATAAGCGTACTCTTTTGCCAAGTCCTGAGGTTCTGGCTTTGGCTTCTTCTACAATTTGATAGACTTGCTCGAGCGGTAATACGAAATCCCGGTTTCCGGCAACGGGCCGGTTCACAAAGAAATAGTAGGGTGTAACGCCAGCCCATGAAAGCCGGTCCAATAGTTCCCCTAAAATAACGGGATCATCGTTGATGCCTTTGAGGATGGGAGTCTGATTTACGACAATTGCCCCTGCGTTGTGGAGAGCTTTAAATGCTTTTTTGGCTTCAGGTGTGATTTCACGAGGATGATTGATGTGCGCCATAACATAGATTCGTTTGTCTTCGGTAGAGTAAGTACGAATCAGCTCCAGCAGCTCTTCGTCTTCAGAGATCCGCATCGGATTAAATACGGGTATCTTCGAACCTAGTCTAATGATTTTAACATGCTCAATGCTTCTTAGATTTTCAATAATGGATCTTAGCTTCGGTGTGGAGAGAATTAAACTGTCCCCGCCCGTAAGAAGTACGTTGTTAATCTCCGGATTCTTTGCGATATACTCCAAGCCCGGAGAGACATCAGCCATCGCCTCTTTCACGTCATTTCGAAACAGACGCTTACGGAAACAGTAGCGGCAATAAGCCCCGCAGACCTCGGATACAATCAGTAGTGCAGTGGTTCTATACTTGTGCTGACAACCAGGTACCACATAATTCGTGTCCTCATCGGAGGCGTCCCAGCGCCCATACTCCAGCAGTTCACCTTCGTTAGGAATAACCAGCTTACGGATGGGATCATCTGGATCATCCCAGTTAATCAAAGACAGATAGTAGTCATTTACACGAAAAACAAATTTGTCTGTAATTTCTTTCAGATTCTCTTTTTCCAGCTCAGACAACATAGCTATTTTGTTAATATCCGTGAAGTACTTTACCTTTTGCACGTACATCTCTCCTTTGTCTCGTAGTGTGAGAAATGAGGGAGCCTTAGTGTCAAAGGCCAATCTACTGCCAGCAGGGTCCAAAAAAGCACAAAAAGAGACCCTTAGCAAGGGTCTCTGGTTATGTAAATAACATGAAAAGCAGACCCATCCACTGCTGACGAGGTTAGCTGACGGACTCGGGTAAGATGGTACCCTACATTCTAATGCTCAATGATTCGCCCCAATTAACTGGTTCCCCCGCTTTTCAACTGTAAAAGTTGGAAATTAAGCGTAGATAAAGTATACCCTATGAAGTTTTGAAAAGTCAAAAGAGAATCCTAGATTCACCCTCAATTGCTAGCGCTACTTCCGCCGAGTAGTTTAGGCAACAGCGTTAGCAGCTTCTCCCGGGTTAACGCATCACTAGAGTTCCATTTGCTTCCGTCGAGCAGATAAACATGTCCCTGACGTACTGCCGGGAGAGTGTTCCAAAGTGAGCTGTCTAGTAATCGTTCCATCGCAGCTCGCGAGTCTTTGCGTTCCGGAATGAACATGAAGATATGATCTCCGGCGTAGGCAGGCAGTCGTATTGGATCAACTTCGGCGAACCCTAACTCTTCGTCCAATATGGCTTGGATCTCTTCGGTCGGTTGTAAACCAAATGGGGCATAAAGCGCAGTGGAGAATCCGGACATTCCCATAGCATATAGATGATCTCCATGATCATAGACCAAAGCAGAGGCGGTTTCTCCAACTTGGAGAGTTGTCGAGTAAAGCTGCTGCCACATGGCAGCGTTTTTGATTGTGAATGACTCCAGCCATGCTTCGGCTTCGCGCTGTTTACCTAGCCAACTGCCTAATGTCCGCATTCGGTTGTCGAGAGGCGCAAATGAATCAAAGGTGAGTGTCGGAGCGATACCAGAAACTGCTCTGTAGGCTCTTTCATCACTATTTGCCAAAATGATCAAATCTGGGTTTAGGGAAGCGGTTAACTGCGGGTCCAGTGGAAACCCGACGTTGGCGAGCTTCTTAAGCCGATGTTTATAGACGCTGTTCCGGGCGAACGCTTCATCTCCACCGATAGGCTTTACACCTAACGCGAGAAGGTCGCCAAGTGTCTCGCCATGATAGACAATACGTTTCGCTCGTTCAGGAATTTCCACCTCATGACCCGTCCAATCCTTGACGGTAAGCTTACGACCTTGCTGATGTGCATATTGTCCGGGTGTAACGCCGGTTTTTTGCCGAAAGCGGCGGCTGAAATAGTATTCATCCGAGAAGCCGACCAGTCTGGCGATTTCCCGCAGTGGTTCAGTCGATTCCTGCAGGAATCGTTTGGAATGATTAATACGCAGATCCGTCAGGTATTCAAGCGGCTTTTTACCCGTAAGCTGCTGAAAGATCGGTGTATATTGCCAGATTGATATTCCCGCCAGTTCAGCTAACTGCTTCACGGTGATACTCTCTGTATAATGCTCCTGAATGAATGTTATGGTCATTTCTACGGATTCCGTAGGACTTGGCAGGTGTTTGGAAGGGTAATTATGCTCAAAAAGTAGCAGCAGCAATTCTTGGAATTTTAATTGTCGCTTAAATTGTTGTACATCATCGGTGTTATTCCTGTTCATGAGCAGGTCTTCGACTAGTCGGATTACCTTGGTGAACGGGTGCACAATTAACTCCCGTCTGCCGGAAAGCAGCTCTCCAGAATATCGTTTAGGATGCTCGGTTGTATAGATTGCTGTAAAGGTGATGAGGTAATAATACAACGTCAGCTCCTGGTTGTCCGTACTATAGGAGATTCCAGGAGATAGTAGATAACATTTATCCGTACTTAGTATCACGCTTTGATCATCGAGGTTCAATTGTCCGTTCCCTCCAGTAAATATGAGAAGGGTATAGTCCTGGTTTGTACGCGTTATAGAGCTTGAATCGGCAGCTTGAATCATCAGTTCGGCCTCGTTTAGCTGAAATAGCAGAGAGTGGAGTGGGGGGCAGGACGATGATGTATGCAGCATGGGTTCAGCCTCCGTTCATTTGGTGAGAATGATTATCAATGAATTCATTGTATATAAAAAAAAGAAGCATATCAACAGCTGTTGACATGCTTCTTGCAGTTTTTTATCAGCCTTGTGTTAAACTCTTCATCACAGAAGGTTATTTCATATTCAATAGCTGTGGAATTTCGCCAAGCAGCCATTCTCTTGTTGTCGCATCACTTGAAGTCTTCATGATGTCTTGTGTATAGACATAACCGTTCTTGACGGCAGGAAGGCTCTTCCAGATAGGGCTCTTTAATAGATTCTCTGTGGATTGTTTTGCTTCTTCTGCCACTGGAGTCAAGAGGAATATCCGGTCTCCGGCATATTCTTTCAGGACTTCCATGGATACTTCCTGGAACCCTTTACCTTCATCAAGGATCTTCTGAATAGCTGGAGTTGCCTTGAAGCCATTCTCCCCATAGAGTACCTGTGAAAGTCCGGTTGCTGCCATTATAAACAGTCTGTCTCCTGGATAATAAGTGAAGACCGCAGCCGATTCGCCCTCTTTCATGCCTGCGGATTTCAATTGCTTCCACATGTTCTCTTCAGCGGTTTTATACTGCGCAAGCCATGCTTCTGCTTCAGTCGTTTTCCCAACAATTCCACCAATGTCCAGCATACGTTCCTGGAGTGGGGCAAAGGTATCAAATATTATAGTGGGTGCAATTTTGGAGAGCTGTTCGAAATCAGCTTCATCTGTGCCCGCATAGATGATCAGGTCAGGCTGAAGTTCCAATGTTTTTTCCAGATTGATAGGGAAGCCTACATCCTCCACACCTTGTAATTGATCTTCAAAAACCTGGCCTTCGCCCATAGAAAGAGGATAACCTACCGCCTGCACACCAAGTGCGAGCAAATCGCCATAAGTTTCTCCAGAATAGATAATTCGCTGCGGATTCACCGGAATCTCTACAGTATGCCCTATGTAATCTGTATAGGAGCGGGTAGTCGCTGCTGCTTCATCTGTACTGCTATCTGAGGGTTCTGCTGAAGGTACTGCGGTTGCAGCGGAAGAGTTCCCGGTTGCGTTTGCCGTACTATTGGCAGAGGATTGTTCCTTTGAGTTTCCGCACGCCAGTAGCAATGTACTCAGCAAAAATAGTACACATACCACAGCGAAGGACTGTCGTACCTTGTTCATATCTTATTGCCTCCCTATTATATGTAACGACCACCAATAATGATAATCATTCTCGATTAAAATATATCATAAATTAAAGCCTCTTTTTACTCAATGGACAAAAAATAACCCCGTAATTTGATTTGTACAATCAAGTAAAAAGGATGTGTTTAAAATTATTTTGAATTATTTTTAGCTGCTTGGAAAAATACTCTGAATAACAGCAATCGAGAGAAAGAGAGGGAGCTTGTCTTCATAATAAACTTGGCAAAGGAATCCCTTGAAGCACATAGGATTGTGGTGTTTTTTTGAATCTGATTACTGTTATGTATTAAGAAGTTCAGGTGATGAAAAAATCCAGGTTTGTCCACATTGATTGTAATCGTTATCATTACGTGGCATGTTATCTACCGTGCTTGACGTCAGTAGAAGGGCTTTGTTATGGTTTTTATAGTCAAACGCAAGCCGAAATAGCTTTTTGTAGAATATGCAGAAGGTTTTGCGTAAGATATTCTAACCAAACATAATACGAGGGAGATGGTTGATTGTGATCAAAGGAATTATTTTTGATTTTGACGGAACGATTATCGACACGGAGACTGCTTGGTACACCGCATTTAACGAGGCTTATGCAGAATATGGAGTGGATCTGACGCTTGAACAATATTCCACCTGCATCGGCACGAGCTTGAACAGTTTTAATCCTTATGAATATTTAATGACTGATCTTAAGCTAGCGATTGACAAAGAAGAGTTCAGTAAGGCTGTTAAACAGAGACACAGCAAACTTATGGAGCTTGAAACAATACGACCAGGCATTCAGCATTATCTTGATTCCGCCAAAGCAGCTGGACTACGCATAGGGCTGGCCTCAAGTTCTTCACTGGAATGGGTGGAAAAATATCTGAATCAATTGGGTATTCGCGAGTATTTCGAATGTGTTCGGACTGCCGACCATGTGGCAAAAGTGAAACCAGATCCGGAGCTATATAACCAAACGTTAGCTTGTCTTGGAATCACAGCTGATGAGGCGGTTGCTATCGAGGATTCACCGAATGGATCTAAGGCAGCGGCAGCAGCTGGCATCCGTTGCATTGTGACGCCTAACGAAATTACTAATTTTCTTGAATTCGATAAGCAGCACCATAAAATTGATAATCTAAGTCTTCTTGAATTTGATCATGTAGTTACTCAACGTTGCTTCGTATAGAGAAACCGAGAAACTAAGTTCAAATTAAAGGGGGATACCAAATTGAGAGCCGTACATTTTGGAGCAGGCAATATTGGCAGAGGTTTTATTGGGCCTATGTTGTCGGACTCCGGTTACAATGTTTGTTTCGTCGGAAGAAATAAGAGTAAAATTGCCCAATTGCAAAAACGTGGGCAATATCCTGTCACCCTAGCTAACAAGAACCGGGACAGCTTTATTGTTGATAATGTTACTGCAATCAATCTGAATGATACTGAGGACGTTACTAGAGCTATAGCAGAAGCTGAAATTGTGACAACTGCCGTCGGAATATCCGCTTTAAAAGATATTGCTGAGACCATTGCGCAGGGCATCGAACGAAGGCTTGAAAATAGCAGAAATCTCAACCCTCTTCATATCATTGCCTGTGAGAATGGGATTGGAAGCAGTCAGAAGTTGAAAAAATCAGTTTATCGGCATATGAAGCAATCCTTCAAGGAACTTGCCGACCGCAATGTCGCTTTTCCCAATGCGATGGTGGACCGGATTGTACCTATGCAGAAAAATACAGATTCACTTGAAATCCTCGTTGAACCCTTCAGTGAGTGGGTTATTCCCCGCAGTGGAATGATTGGTAATTACAATGAAATTAAAGGCGTCCATTATGTGGATTCGCTGGCGCCATACCTCGAACGGAAGCTATATACTGTGAATACAGGTCATTGCAGTGCAGCCTATTTTGGATACCTGGAAGGTTATACTAGCATTCAAGAAGCGATGTCTGATCCCGGAATCAGAGTTCGTGTTCACGGGGTGCTTAAGGAAACAGGGGCCTTATTGGTGCATTTATATGGCTTCAAGCCCATAGAACATGACCGGTATATAGAAAAGATGATGGAACGATTCACTAACCCCAACTTTAACGATAAAATTACACGTGTCGCCCGCTCCCCGCTTCGCAAGCTTTCACCTAATGATCGACTCGTAAAACCGGCAATGCATGCTCATGAACTTGGTTTTGAGACTTCACATTTAGTCTCAGCTATTGCTTCTGCACTTTATTTTGATCATGAAAAAGATCCAGAAGCCTTACAGCTTCAAGCGGACATCCGAAACCACGGGCTAAGTGAAGTCATTGCTGCACAACTAAAAATCCCCACGGAGCATCCGCTTCATGGTCGCATTATTTTGGAGTCCAACAAATTACGCGCGAGATATCCTCATAGGACTAGAATGAAGACAATAAACGTCAGGGTACCCTACTTTTAATATAAATCGATGGTTATAAAACTATAAAAGAGTGTTCTCTGCTGGATGGGCAAGAACACTCTTTTTATAGGTTACGAAGGTCTGTAAGTCTCTAATCCAATTCAATCCGCAGAACAACCGGAGTCTCACTGCGAACCGAGGTCGTTTTTATAACCAAGGCTTCATCGGTTCTTTCCCATGCAGGTTGTTCCTCAAAACCTAAGATTTTGATCTGTTTAATCATCCCATGGAAGTGCGCAGAGTTTTCTTTAAGGGATTTGATTTGCACTATTCCGTTGTTTGGATAGACAAGAACAGTAGCGTAAAGATAACTGCCTTTTACCGTAAAGCGGATATCTTCATTAGTGAAAATTTTCGTGATCCCATCTGTAAACTGACCTTCAACGATCTCTGTAGGGCCTTCCCCGAAGGTGCGCCAGTAGGTCGTATCATAGATTGCTTCACCATTCACCTTTAGCCATTCTCCGATGCCAAGCAGAATTTCCTGATCCTGAGCTGGAATGCTGCCGTCCGCTTTAGGACCTATATTCAGCAGCAAGTTGCCGTTTTTGCTTACGATATCTATTAGATCTCTGATAATTTCTACGGCAGATTTATAATCATTTTCCGGAGTATAACACCATGAATTTTTAGCCACTGCTGTATCCGTTTGCCAGAAATAAGGTTTAAGCTCGGAGAAATGACCTCTCTCAATATCCGGGATTGCTGAGCCAAACATGAAGGCATCATGCTTATAATTGATTGCAACCGGAGTTCCCCATTCCTCTCCCTTATTGTAATAGTAAGCGGCGAACTTTTTGAGATAGGGTTTGAAGGCAGCTGTATGAATCCACCAGTCAAAGTAAAAGATTTTCGGCTGATAATTGTCTACCAGCTCGCAGCAGCGAATCAACCAATCCTCCAGAAATTCTTGATTAGGTGGGGAGCCGAATAAATCGTGATGATCGGGTTCGGGCATAGATGGCCAATAGAAATCTCCACATACAAGCGGTTCATGGATATCGGAATCAAATTCCTTGCCATGAGACAGGAAGAACCAGTGCTCAGCTCTATGGGAAGATACACAAAACTCTAATCCCTGCTGCTCAAAAGCGTCTTTCATTTCCCCGACTAAATCCCGCTTAGGACCCATCTCATATGTGTTATAGTGGGAGTAAGCGCTCTTATACATTTGAAAGCCGTCATGGTGCTCTGCAACAGGCATCACGTATTTGGCACCAGATAATTTGAAGAGATTGGCCCATTCCTCAGCATTGAAATGCTCAGCCTTGAACAAGGGGATGAAGTCTTTATAACCAAAGGTTTTATGCTCACCATAAGTAGCAAGATGATGTTCATATTCCCGCGAACCCTGGATATACATATTTCGGGGATACCACTCATTGGCGAAAGCCGGAATAGAATAAAGACCCCAATGAATGAAAATACCAAACTTAGCGTTCTCATACCACGTAGGCACTTGAAATTGACTTAGTGAATCCCAATTGGCTTTGAATCTTCCAGTTGCGATCGTATCTTCGATTACTTTTAAATATTTGCTTTTATCCACCATTTTGCAATCATCCTTTCAAACGTTTATTTCTTCTTCATTGTAGTGATTAGAGGTGGAAATCAAAATGTAGGACATTAACTTTTAGATGTACAAAACTAACCTGATAAGGCGGAGTAAGGGATGGATAACCATGTTTTGCTTACAAATTATTTATCCAATTTAAAGGTTGATTTATTTATGGCTGATTACAATCTTTGTGGCCGTGACTGGAAAGATCTTGACTACACACCTGACTATAGTAAATTTTATTTTATTTGCGATGGGGAGGGTTGGTTAAAGATTGGCGATCGAGAATATTATCCGAAGCCTGGTCAGCTTTTTTTGATGCCTGAGGGAGTTAAGCAATCTTATTCTTGCATAAGTGATCAACCCTTTGAGAAGTATTGGTGCCATTTCAGCGCAAAAATCGGAGACATTAATCTATTCAAAATGTTAGAGTTAAGTCATGTATGCAGAGAAGTAGATCCTCATGTAATCCAAAAGATTTTCAGCAGCCTAACGAGTCATATGAAATCTGATGCGGTGTATGCTCATTTATTAGCCAAAAGTAAGTTAATGGAGTTATTTTCTTATTTTATTATGAACATAGATGTAGACGAAATCACTTTTAAGAATCTAAGCTCGATCGAAAAATTAACGAAAATATTAACGTACATAGACGCTCATATCGAGCGAAATATCACCATACACGAGCTTGCCGAGATTGCGTACATGCATCCCAACTATTTTATCCGGCTATTTAAACAGCAAATCGGAGTTCCCCCCATTCAGTATATCACCAGAAAAAAGATAACTAAGGCCAAGGAGCTATTGAGGGGGACGCAAAGTTCTGTCGGTGAGATTGCCCATGATCTTGGTTTTAGCGATCTCTATTATTTCTCCAAACAGTTCAAAAAAAATGTAGGTTTAAGCCCTTCGGAATTCAGACAAGGAACAGTAGCTGTGAAATAAATAGAAGAAGGCCGTCCTGTGTGGTAGAAACCAACCAGAGACGGCCTTTTTTATAAGTGGAAGAGATTAGAGCAGTGAGACAGTGAAACGGAAGATGTACGGGCGATTAGCCGGCAGAGTGAACTCTTCGTGAGTTGGTGCGCCCCAGCTGTCGTCCCCGCCAACACCCATTTGCTTGTAGTTAACTCTTAGTACGCTTTTGTTCGAAACTGGCAATTTATAGACGTGGTCATGGGCTTCCAGTTCTTCAGGCTTCCAAGGCAGGGCATTAATTTCGATAGGCGTTGCACTTTCAAAATAGAACCCTGATCCATCGTTGCCCTCTGTAATTGAAGCGAATCTGACATCAGTCTTGTTGCCGCACTCTTGAGGTTTGAGATAAGGTGTGAATTGATCACTGACCTTACCAGTGTAACGTCCAAGTGGGGCTCCGGTTTGTCTATCCCAATAATTCTCATGAGGTCCGCGGCCATACCATGACAGGGTATCAAGACTTCCATCTAGAACGAACATCATTCCGAACTCAGGGATTTCTGGCAGAACGCTGCTGCCCGGACTCAGTTCTTGCGTGATCTCTAAAGTCCCGTCAGCACGAATCACATACTGGACCCGAAGCGTGGAATCCGGACTTGTAGCCAGAAGGTAGCTGGCAGAGACGAAACAGAGAGAGCCTTCGGTTCTAAATGTAAAGCTGATTAAGTGTTGTTTATGCGATGCCTGCTTCCATACTGCACACCGCTGTGGCAATTTATTACCACAATCATTATCAGTGACTGCTCTCCAGAAGTTAGCTCTTACAGGTTCAAGCAGACGTTCTTTGCCTGAGGAACGATAAGAGTTCAGAGCACCCGTAGTGGTACTAAAGCTCAGTTCGAAATTATCACCTTGTACATTCAAAACATTCTCAAGCTCGCTGACACGCAGTGGTTCTGCGATTGTCTTTGAGGTATTGGTTACAAAACGGGGTGACAGAATGAACTGTTCCCAAGCGATTTCGTGATTGGCTTCTGCCCATATAGTTGCTGAAGGCTGAATAAAGGAAAGATTCAGAACTGCTTCATGATTGCCACGCAGTGAATCCAGCTCGTAAGGAACTTTGCATGAAATGCTCTCACCTGGTGCACATGAGATCTTCAGCAAGCCTTCTTGTGCAGTTACTCCGTCTAAACGAACTTCCCATTTGAGATCGTATTCCTTTAAGTTGGTAAATAAGAAGGAATTGCGAATCTGGAAGAGTCCTTCTAGGATATTTTCAGCCGTTACTTTAATATTTTGATAACATTTTTTGACCTCAAAGAGCTTAGGAGTAACCGTACGATCAGCAAAAAGCAATCCGTTGCCACTAAAGTTGCCATCATGAGGCGATTCACCAAAGTCCCCGCCATAAGCGAGATATTCAATTCCCTCGGAGGTGTGGGTCCGAATGGCTTGATCTACCCAATCCCAAATGAATGCACCTTGAACAATATCATATTTGTCGAACAAGTCACAGTATAAGTGCAGCCCACCGCATGAATTGCCCATGGCATGACTGTATTCGCAGAGGATATAAGGCTTTTTCGGATTATTAAGCGCATATTTTTCAACATCCTGCGGTTTAATGTACATAGTAGATTCTATGTCACTTGCTGCTTCCGATTCTCTACAGTGGAAGATTCCCTCATAATGAACCGGCCGCGAAGGATCGATTTCTCTCAGGTAGTCGTGCATAGCGATAAAATTGTCGCCTCCGAAAGATTCATTGCCGAGAGACCAAATGATGACTGAAGGGTGGTTTTTATCCCTTTGCATCATGGAGTTGCAGCGGTCAATGACATTGGCCCGCCATTCCGGTTTGCTTCCAGGGACATTCCCGTCATTCAACCCTTCTTGGCTGTATGCCCAGGTGCCGTGAGTTTCCAGATTAGTTTCGTCAATCACATATAATCCGTATTCATCACATAACTCGTACCAGATAGACTGATTCGGGTAATGGGAGGTTCGAACAGCATTAATATTATGTGTTTTCATTAATTGGATGTCGCGCAGCATATCTTCTTTGGCTAAAGCACGACCTGTGTCGCAAGAGAATTCGTGGCGATTGACACCTTTGAGTACGATTCTTTTGCCATTGATCTTCATAAGTCCGTCTTTAATCTCAAACTTGCGGAATCCAACCTTACAGCTGACCGTTTCTTGTGTATGCCCGTTGCCGTCATTTATAGACAGAACTAAGGTATAAAGATAAGGGGTTTCAGCACTCCATTTAAAAGGCTGCTCAACCGGGGCAGCAAGCTTGAGTTGTTGAACGCCTTCTTGCTCAAAGGAACCAGTAGCGGAGATAGGAGTCTCCCAAACAGGCTGGCCCTCTTTATTGTAAAGCTGCATTTGCAGTGTATATGGGCTTTGCTCGTTAAAGTAATTTTCCACCTTGATATCTACATTTAAATCCGCATGTACGAAGTTTTCATCCAGATCTGTGTGGACGAAATAATCAGCAATATGAACGGAAGGAGCCGAATAAAGATAGACTTCCCGAAAAATACCGCTCAGGCGCCAGAAATCCTGATCCTCTAGCCAGCTGGCATCACACCAACGATAAACCTCGACAGCTAGTTTGTTGTCCCCTGCCACTAAATATGGGGTGATATCGAATTCTGATGGAGTAAATGTATCTTCACAGTACCCGACAAGTTCACCGTTTACCCATACGTAGAAAGCGGATTCAACACCCTGAAAGCTTAGGTACACCGGTTGACCGTTCCAAGACTCAGGTACAGTAAAGGTTCGTAGATAAGAGCCTACTGGATTATATTTTGTTGGGGCAAAGGGGGCTTTAAGCTCTGGCTCGGATTCCGCCCAAGGATACCGGAGATTTGTATATTGTGGGTAGTCATAATCTTGGAACTGCCAGTGGGACGGTACAGGAATTGTATCCCAAGTACTGCAATCAAAATCGGTTTTATAGAAATCCACAATTCGTTGATCCGGTGTTTCGGAAAAAGCGAATTTCCAAAGCCCATTGAGGGTTTGGTAGAAAGGTGAGGTTTCTTTATCGTTAGTTAGCGCTTGGGATAAGCTACGGTAAGGGATCATGGAGGCATGTGCATCCAATCGATTCAATTCAAAAGTCTCTGGGTTGTTATTCCATTCCGGATAACCGTTAGCAGGTGGCTGGTAGACAAACTTTGCTCGCATGAGTTGATCTCCTTTATAATCATTGTAATGTTATTATATTCATATTATAAGTTGAAGTAATGTTAGGATAAATAAAAGAATTTTAGTCCCAGATAACAAAATATGAAACGAGGACTTTTTATGGAGAGCAAAATTATTTTTTGCCAAACAGAAGATGTAATCATGCTGCCGCTTTATGCTACAACCCTTGGATTTTGGGAGCATCAGCCAGAAACTATACGTCCTGCAGGCTTTCCAGACTATCAAATACATCAGATTCACGAAGGCAAGGGTGAGCTTATCATTCATGAGAACCGATATCTCGTGGGTCCAGGGGATGTGTTCTTTTTGTTCCCGGATATTCCTCATTCGTATGCCCCTATCAGTGGGAAGGAATGGAAGGTATCATGGGTCTCGTTCAATGGCAGAGAGGTTGGTCAAATGCTGCTCTATGCGGGCATCCGCGAGTCTGGTCCTGCTAGATTAAAAGAAGATCAATGGCTCAATCCTCTAAAGCAAATCCTTATGCTGCCAGATAGCAATGAGCTGGAGACTAATTTGGCACGATCTAAACATCTTTATGCATTGCTTCTGGATTTAAAAAGAAAGCTAGTATCGCCTCTGAATGAGGCACATGAATTGGAGCGAATTAAGCCGGTGCTGCGTTATATTGAGAGCAATCTGCATAGGACGCTTCCTTTAAAGGAGCTGGCGGAGATTATTTCTGTATCGCCACAGTATTTATGCAGGCTTTTTCAAAAAACAATTCATGATCGACCTGTAACCTATATCAATAAGCAACGTATCAATTTGAGTAAACAGCTTATGTTTAATGGACGCGATAAAAAAATGTATGAAATTGCCCAGCTAGTGGGTTTTGATAATGCTAGTTACTTTTGTTTGGTGTTTAAAAGATTGACAGGGATGAGTCCTGAGCAATTTAAGCAGCTGCATGGTTTGGATTAGATAAACGCTTACTTGTTACCGTCTAGCACAACATGATATAGTTTACTTGAGTTCCTGCGATGTTTTTTTTGCGGCTTAGCCCATACTTTTACTGCCACAAGAATTCAATACATAGAACCAAATTAACGATCTGAAATGACGAAAAGCATCAGGAAGGAGACATCATTTTGAATGAGAAGCTAAAGCAAGCCTATGAGCGTTTGAACTTGCCTGAAGACGTTACCCGGGAGGAATTGAACAAAAGGTTAGATATGCATTTGAAACGCCGTCGATCGAATTCGACTGAAGATGAGGTTGCAGCTTATGAAGAGGAATTCCGCGCTTACAAAACCATCCTAGATGGCTTGGATCAGAAGGAGATTCAGGAAGCAGAGGACAAGCGGCTGGAGAAGTGGGGAGCCATGTCCGGCGTAGCACGTAAATCGGAGAATTTCTTTCGCCTCTACAAAACGCACACTATTATTTCTATTATCGTGCTGCTGGTAGTTATCTTTGGAGGGAAAGCGCTCTATGATCAATGGCAGGAAAGAAAATATGAAGCTACGCTCCCACCGGTAGATGTTCGAATCATGTTCCTAGGCAACTATGAATCTCAGGACTCGTCAGGTAAGAATGAAGAGCTAAAACAAGAAATCATCAAACGTTACCCGGCTTGGAAGAGAGTGGAGGCAGAAATCGTTTATCTACCCTCAACAGGTGGGACGGACGGTGGAGCCTTGGATATGAGCTATATGCAGCGGGCTATGGCGATGCTGGCAGCCGATCATCCGGATATCCTGATTATGGATGATGCTACTTTTGAATGGATTGGCCAGCAGTCGGGACTGCAAAATCTGGAGTCGTTTATTAAATCCGCAGGACTTCCTCTTGATGATAACCGTCTGAAACGTATGACTAACCCGGAGAGTGGTCAAGAGCTGATTACTGGCATAGATATCACAGATACGGATTTTGCTACAGAACTCCCTATCCATTCAAATCAGATGATCGTCGGAACGTTAGGACAAGATGACAGTAAGACTAAATCAACTGATTTTGTTGAGTTTTTACTTAAACAGATCACTAATCAATAAATTAATAGGGCCGATGTTGTATGGATGTTCATACGACATCGGCCTTTTTATGATCTGTAGAGCTTGCGGTACGCGATGGGTGTCTGGCCGACTATTTTTTTGAATACAGCGTTAAAGGAGTCGATGTCACGGTAACCCACTAGCTCGGCAATCATATTAATTTTATGTCCAGAAGTACGCAGCAATTCACAGCTTTTATGCATTCGCAGATTCTTCAAGTAGGTCCCAAAGGACTGGCCAGTATGCTTGTGGAACATGCGCTGAAGATGCCTGCTGCTCCACTGTGAAATACGGGCTAATTCGGCAAGTGTAATCTTTTCCGACAGATTATGCTCTAGGTATTGAATGACTTGCGTGAAGTCTGCCATATCCATCGTAGATTTGTCATCTTCTCCGTATTTTTGCCTGTACACTGCTATGATTAATTGACTTAAGAGGGTGTAAAGCATTGTTTTGGAGCCCATACCGGATACCGACATTTCATGATATAAATTCAGCATTAAGCGCTCAATAGAGCCATCTCGATCTGAGACGGAAAAGTAAGATGAGCTGCTACTCCCAAGAGTGGCTAGGTGCTCCCGGATAGATGGCTCTTGAAGGACGATATTTAATTGCTCCACCATTTGCATATCAAAAAGGCAGTTATAGACGATCAGGCGATTCCCTAAAGTATCAGAAGATGCTGGACGGAACACATGGGGGGCACCTACAGGAATCACGAACAGCATTCCTTTTCTAACGGGAAAGATCTCATTTTCAAGGTGATGAAAACCTCTTCCTTCAGCTACATAGCAATACTCAATAAATTCATGAGCATGAAAAGGGGCATGGAAGTTCTCTGAATAGCGGTTAACGAGCAGATGCAGATCGTTTTGAAAAAAAATTTCATTTTTGAACAACTCGGTGGTTCGTTGCATATTGAATTCCCCCTTCCAGATTCATGGCATGATTGCAGGGATATGATGTCCTTTTTACCGGGTGATGAAAGCGGTAACCCAGCTATAATTATAGGGCAAAGACTAATTTGTCGCTATAGAAGGAGGTTTTTATCTATATGTTCGCAATGACTAAGCTTCGTTGTGAGTACAAAGAAAATCCGCTAGGAATTGATGTGATCAGACCCAGAATCAGTTGGCAGTTAGTTTCAGATGACAGGGACTGCATGCAGTCTGCTTATCAAATTCAAGTGGCGGAGAATATGCTTTTTCAAGGCAAGCTATGGGATACAGAGGAAGTAAAGTCTTCTCAATCGATCCATGTTGAGCTTGAAGGTCTGCTGCTGGAAGCTCGCACGCGTTATTATTATCGGGTTCGGGCATGGAATCAGAATGCAATAGACTCGGGTTGGTCTGAGGTTGCATTTTTTGAAACCGGACTATTAGATGCAGGGAATTGGCAGGCGGAGTGGATCAGCGCTCCTACAGCCTCTTTTTCACAAGATTCTGAGATTTGCCCACAGCTTCGTACATTCGTGGATGTAAAAGGTCCAGTGGAAAGTGCAAGGATTTATGCTACTGCTTTGGGCTTGTATGAACTGCAGCTGAACGGAAGTCGGGTGGGAGATCATTATTTTACTCCAGGCTGGACCAGTTACAGTAAGCGGCTGCAATATCAAACTTATGATGTCACAAAGCTTCTGCATGAAGGTGCGAATGCGTTAGGCGCACTGTTGGGCAATGGCTGGTACAGAGGGTATTTGGGCTGGGATAATCAAAAGGAGATTTATGGATCAAAGACTTCACTTCTGCTGGAGCTTCATATCCAGTACGCAGACGGTTCAAATGAGCTTATTAGCTCAGATCAGAATTGGCAGGCTGCAAAAAGCGCAATTATGATGTCTGAAATTTATAATGGTGAAACCTATGATGCTCGGCTGGAGCTGGATATCACCGATCCTTCATCAGAAGGTTGGCATCCAGTGGAGATTATTAATTATTCCAAAGCGATCATCGTTGCCCAGGAAAATGTGCCAGTGACACAAGTTGAAACCTTGAAGCCGATTGCACTGCTGACTACCCCGCAGGGAGATAGAGTGCTGGACATGGGCCAGAACATGGTAGGGTGGTTAAAATTTAATGTAAAAGGTCAATCTGGTCAGGCGGTAGAACTTCAGCATGCTGAAATATTAGACCGGGACGGAAATTTCTACACGGAGAATATGCGTAAAGCGAAACAGTGCATCCGCTATACTCTGAAAGGTGGAGAGCAAGAGGCGTATGAACCGCATTTCACCTTCCAAGGCTTTCGGTATGTGAAGCTTAGTGGGTTCTCAGCAGATCTTCAACTAGAGGATTTCACAGGAATTGTGATGCACTCTAATATGGAACGTACGGGTGATTTTCAGTGCTCAGATCCACTTGTGAATCAACTGCATCACAATATCCTGTGGGGGCAAAAAGGGAATTTCCTCGATGTGCCCACTGATTGTCCACAGCGTGATGAGCGGCTCGGCTGGACGGGGGATGCTCAGATGTTTGTCCGAACAGCCTCCTATTTGATGAATACGGCACCTTTCTTTACGAAATGGTTACGGGATTTGAAGGCAGACCAAACCCCTGAGGGCGGCATTCCGTTTTTTATTCCAGAGCTGAGAGCAGCGCCTCCTGGCGACGGAGATACTAACCATTCTTCTGCAGCCTGGGGGGATGCAGCTACGATCTGTCCATGGACAATCTATGAAATGTACGGCGACAAAAGGCTGCTTGCAGAGCAATACGAGAGCATGAAGCAATGGATTTCATATATCTATGCACAGGGAAGTAACCCTTATCTGTGGAATACTGGCTTTCATTTCGGCGATTGGCTAGCGCTTGATTCCAAGCCAGACAGCTATGTGGGAGCTACAGATCGGGATTATGTCGCCACCGCTTTTTATGCCTATTCCGTTTCTCTTACTTTAAAAGCGGCAATAGCCTTAGAAAAATCGGAGGACGTGGACTATTATAGTGAGCTGCACGCCAAAATTATAAAAGCATTCAGTAATGAGTTCATAACACCTGCGGGAAGGTTGTCCGTCTCTACCCAGACTGCACAGATATTAGCCCTACGTTTCGATCTTATAGAAGGGGTCGCCAAAGAACGTGCAATTCAGAAGCTAACTGAGCTGATTGCTGAAGCTAAGGATCATCTGACTACTGGATTCGTGGGCACACCATATCTGAATCCTGTGCTCAGCGAGATTGGAAATAATGAACTCGCGTATAAGCTTCTTTTTCAAAAGGATTATCCATCCTGGCTGTATCAGGTGACGAAAGGTGCGACTACGATTTGGGAGCATTGGGATGGGATCAAGGAGGACGGCAGCTTCTGGAGTGCAGATATGAATTCCTTCAATCATTACGCCTATGGCGCAATAGGTGAATGGTTGTATCGTTACGTTGCAGGAATCGGAACTGATGAGTTGGAGCCTGGTTTCAAAATCGTTCATATCAAGCCACAGCCTGGCCCCGGTCTGGATTACGCAGAAGCTAGTCTTGAAACCATGTACGGAAAAGTAGAGTCAGCGTGGCGGCGATCAGAGGATGATGGAATGATGATTCACGTTACGATTCCTGCCAATACCAACGGTATTGTCGTTCTGCCTGGAGCCAATCAACTAGGGTTATTAGAAAATGAAGTTCCTGTGGAGCAGTCCAGAGGCGTGCACAGCATCAGCTTGGTCGATAACGGAGTGAGACTTCAATTAGGTTCGGGCAGCTATCAATTTACGTATTCTTTATAACCTATACTAGGGGGATTCCTAGTGTGAACTGACATCGAGCGAGGGGTATTCGGTGTCAGTTTTTCGTTTTTGAATTGACGAATATAGAGAGGAGTTATTATAATGATTTATATTGATATGAACTAAGTAATATAAATATAAATCAAATTGGAATTCACAAGGAGGAAGACAATAGAATGAAGACAGAAGGAAAATTGACGATACATACGCAGCAGCGGGGGGCGGAGTTAGGCGATCTATTCGGTATTTTCTTCGAGGATTTGAATCATGCGGCCGATGGTGGGCTTTACGCTGAACTAGTTCAGAACCGATCTTTTGAATTCGACCCGATTGACCGGGCAGATTATCATGCGCTGATGGCTTGGGAGCCTGTAGAACGTGGAGATGGAAAGGTAAATATCTCTGTAGAAGACAGCAAGCCCTTAAATGATCGTAACCAACATTATGTTGCCATCGATATTGTGGCTGAAGGTGACGGCGTTGGCCTGATGAATCTAGGCTTTAACAGTGGTATTCCGGTAAAAGAAGGCGAGAATTATAACTTCTCGGTGTATGCCCGCCGGGAGACAAGCTTTGATGTGCCGCTTACCGTAAACATCGAAAGCACAGACGGCACCATTCTTGGTGAAGTGGAGATCGCCGTAAGCAGCTCTGAATGGACCCGATATGAAGCCGTTATTACAGCTAATAGCACGGACACAAGCAGTCGTCTTGTAATCGTTACCAAAGGTAACGGGAAGGTATATCTGGATATGGTTTCCCTGTTTCCTGAGAAGACCTTTAAGAATAGACCCGGAGGCATGCGTGAAGATATTTCGCTGCTGCTCGCTGATTTAAAACCTAAATTTATGCGGTTCCCAGGAGGATGTCTGGTGCATGACGGTTCCTTGGATCCAGATGACAGAGACTCCATGTACAGATGGAAGAATACGATTGGGGATGTTGCACAAAGACCGGCAAGACGCAATAACTGGTCATATAATCAAACGCTTGGGTTAGGTTATTATGAATATTTTCAGTTCTGTGAGGATATTGGAGCTAAGCCGATCCCCGTTCTTCCGGGCGGCTACGACCCGCATCATAAACGGATGGTACCGCTGGATGAATTAACGCCTTGGATTGAGGATGCTTTGGATTTAATTGAATTCGCCAAGGGGGATTCTTCCACGAAGTGGGGAGGCATTCGTGCAGAACTGGGTCACCCTGAGCCTTTTGGGCTGGAGTATGTCGGCATTGGGAATGAAGAGGTAGGTGCACCCTTTTTCGAGAGATATCCTTACTTTCATCAAGCCATCAAAGCAAAATATCCGGAAATCAAGGTCATTAATTCTAGTGGCCCGTTCTCTGCCGGCCAGGAATATGAACGGGGCTGGACGTCGGCAAAAGAGAACAAGTCTGACCTCGTAGACGAGCATTATTACTGTACACCTGAATGGTTCCTGGCTAATCATCATCGTTATGATGATTTCAAAGCCGATGAGCCAAAGGTATTCCTCGGTGAATATGCCTCATGGGGCAATACCTATTACAATGCATTGGTGGAAGCAGCATTTATGACAGGTCTGCAAAATAATGCCCATGCCGTTGGCTTAGCTTGTTATGCTCCAATGCTCTGTAATGTGGATTATATTAACTGGAAGCCGGATATGATCTGGTTCAATAATCATGAAGTGTACGGAACGGCAAACTATTATGTGCAAAAGCTATTCATGAACCATCAGGGAGATCATTTGCTGAAGATGGAAGCAGATGGCTTCACGGCACCGAAGGAAAGCAGAAAGGAAGCGATCACTGGAGCCGTCAGTTTCGGTGTGGATGCCTCTGCTGCTCGTTTCTCCGAGATCACCTTAGTCAACAATATTACGGGAGAAGTGAAAACGTATTCTGACTTATCAGAGGAAGTTTCAAATCTGCCTGACCCTGCTCAGAACAGAACGGCTAAACGGACACTAGAGCTTGGTGAGACAGAGTGGGAAAACTATACTTTGCATTTTAAGGCTACACGAACTGCAGGAAATAAAG
This sequence comes from Paenibacillus sp. FSL H3-0310, assembly GCF_038002785.1. NCBI lineage: Bacteria > Bacillati > Bacillota > Bacilli > Caryophanales > Paenibacillaceae > Paenibacillus > Paenibacillus sp. FSL H3-0310. The sequence continues at coordinate 3,706,272 of NZ_JBBODC010000001.1, read as the reverse complement.
GGTTTATCTTTTATTTTGGTAAAGCGGATGATCAGAATCATTTGTACTGGGAGCTGGGTGGCTGGCAGAATCAGGATTCGATTGTGGCCTCAATTATCAACGAAAGAAATTCTGTTCTGACGCATGCTATGTTTACGGTTGAAACAGATGTAGAATACGATCTTAAGCTAGAAGTAGTGGGCAGACAGATCCGTACTTTTATTAACGGAGAACTGGTGAATGAGACAGAAGATAAACTTCCGGTCATCGAACCGCTGTATTACACGGCAAGTGTGGAAGATTTAACGGGGGATATTATCCTCAAGACTGTAAACGTACAAGAGAACAGCGTTTCTGCTGAGGTTGTACTGGAATCTTTGGCAAAAGAAGCACTGACCATCGAAGTCTATGAAATGTCGGGATACCCGCTTGAGGACGAAAATAACTTCGAGAATAAGCAGCAGGTCTCTCCGAAACAAACCAGCTTTAAGACAGAAGGAAGCAGCTTTAGTTATGAGTTTCCGAAGCAATCCGTGACAATTTTCAGAATAAAATAACGAAGACGCCCCCATGAATCGATGGCTTATTAAAGATTCATGGGGGCATTTCTATGACTATTACAAGTTAGCTTAGCCGTTCACCCGCAGACGAATCACATTCCAGGAAGCTTTTGCGAGAAGGGCTTTTACATGTCCACTCTCAACAACGGCTTTGCCTTGGCTAGGCATCACGTTATGAGGATTGGATTTGGTATTTACAGCTTTTATATCTTCATGTTCCAGTACAATATGTTCAATAATGTTTACGGAACTGAAGCTGCGCAGATCCACGTCGAGCTCTAGTCCTTCGGATAAATGGCGGTTTACAGCGAAGACGGTTACTTCATTCAGCTCTTCGTTGTATACACTAATGGCTTCCAAGTAAGGCACATCAGTGAAATCTTTGGAATCGTATTTAGGGCTGGAAATCAGCGGGTGAAGTACGGTTCCACGACCATAAAGGGAAGCATGCAGGTACGGATAATAAGTAGTCTGCAGCCAAAGCGGTCCGCCATTTTCAGTCATAATTGGGGCGATTACATTGATCAGCTGCGCTAAGCAGGCCATTTTCACACGATCAGCATGCTTCAACAATGAAATAAGACAGCAGCCCACAACAAGTGCATCTTCAAGTGTGTACACATCTTCGAATTCTGGCGGTGCGATCTGCCAATGTTGTTCGGCACGGCTGCTGCCTTGTGATTTCCATACATTCCATTCATCGAGCGACAGATTAATTTTCTTTTTGCTCTTTTTCTTCGCTTGAACATAATCACAGGTGGCAGCCACACTGCTGATGAAATGATCCAAATCCATAGAGCGGGCTAGGAAGTTAGGCGTGTCGTCATTGTTGTTATTGTAGTACGTATGCAGTGATAAATAGTCCACATTATCATAAGAAAGATCAAGCACGGTAGCTTCCCACTCGGCAAAAGTGTCCATGCCGCTGCCGGAGCTGCCACAAGCCACAAGCTCAAGCGTTGGATCGACCCAGCGCATAGCTTTTGCAGTTTCGTTCGCTAACCGTCCATATTCGACCGCGGTTTTAGCTCCAATCTGCCACGGACCATCCATTTCATTTCCGAGGCACCAGGTCTTAAAAGCGTGAGGCTCTTTATACCCATGAGAGATCCGCAGGTCACTGTAGTAGGAGCCGGAAGGATGATTGCAGTACTCTACTAGATTTCTAGCTGCATCGATGCCGCGTGTTCCAAGGTTAACTGCCATCATGACTTCGCTGCCTACGAGCTTAGCCCAATCTGCAAATTCGTTGGTACCCACTTGATTGGTTTCCGTGGTCCACCAAGCTAATTCAAGAGATTGCTTGCGTTCGTGCTTGGGTCCAACCCCATCTTCCCAATTGTAACCGGATACAAAGTTGCCTCCAGGATAACGGATGATAGGAACGTTTAAGGCACGAATAGCTTCGATGGCATCGTTCCGAAAACCATTCTGATCCGCAGTAGGGTGACCCGGGTCATAAATGCCACCGTAAACTGCTCTTCCTAAATGTTCGATAAATGAGCCGTAAATCCGCGGGTCTACTTCAGCTAGTCTGAAATCTTTGTCAATAATCATTGTCGATTTAATCGGCATGAGTGTACAGCTCCCTCTAGTTGAATTAATGATTTCACTAATTAAGTAATTGTTTTATGATTACATGATACTGATTTTAGCTTATAATAAGCAATGAATTAATTTAGGATTCGTTAAAATACTAATTCAATAAGCATTGGAGACGTTGAAATGTACTTAACCACAGATTCTGAATCCTTGCAGGTGTATGAAGCGCTGGCAAGTGAAGTTAGGCTGCGAATTATTGAACTTCTGGACCGCAGAGAGATGCACATCAAAGAGCTGGCAGCGGAGCTCTACCTTAGTAGTGCAATTGTCAGTACTCATGTAGCAAAGCTGCAAAAAGCAGGCCTGATCAGTTCTAAAATGAGACGAGTAAATGGAGGGACCTATAAATATTGTTCTTTGTCTGCGAATTACCTGCAGATTAAATTATCGGGCTCCCGTGGAGTTGCCAGAAAGGTGGTTGAGGTGTCTATCCCTGTAGGGCAATATACCGATATTCAGGCTTTACCTACCTGCGGGATTGCTACTACTGAGAAGCTGATCGGCTATTATGATGATCCACGTTATTTTCTGGACCCGGAACGGGTGAATGCCGGCATTGTATGGTTTGCGAAAGGTTCTATCGAGTACAAGATTCCAAATTATCTATTTCAAGATCAAGTGGTGCAGGAAATTGAGATTTCGCTAGAAATAGGTTCCGAAGCTCCACATGTAAATGAGAAGTGGCCGTCGGATATTGGCTTTATGATGAATGGTCAGGATTTAGGAAAATGGACCAGTCCGGGCGACTTTGGCCTCACTAGAGGACGATTAAATCCCATTTGGTGGCGTTCGGATGTTAACCAATATGGTTTGCTGAAGGTTCTGCGGATTAATACAGGTGGAACCTTTGTAGATGGCCAGCAAATCTCAGATATTACCTTGGAGGATGTACGAGTAGAGCAGGATCAGTGGACCTTTCGTTTAACGGCAGAGAATAGCGGACGGAGAAGAGGGGGACTAACCATATATGGCCGTGGGTTTGGGAATTACGAGCAAGACATTATGTTTAGAGTGTATTATGAATGATTTCGAGTTTGCAGAAGAGGTGTTTTATAAGATTCTGTAGAAAATTTAAGCTTGTGTACCAATTATTACCTCTGATAAAATAAAAATAAAAAATATATTGTAATGAAAACGTTTTTATGTTAATTTAAATCTATAAAAACGTTTTTATTCGTAAAGGAAGATTGAATCATTATGGAAAAGGTAACGATCAAAGATGTTGCCAGAGAGGCTGGAGTCTCCATTTCTACGGTTTCCAACGCGCTAAATGACGTAGATGTATTGAACCCGGAGACGAAATCACATGTTCTTAAGGTTGCGAAGCGATTAAATTATGTTCCTAACCTGAACGGTAAGCTCCTTAGGAATGGGAAAACCAAAATGCTGGGTTTTTTCACAACAAGTGTGTCGGGTCCATACTTCTATAAGCTGGTTGAGTCCATGTCGCGTGAATGTGATCGGCTAGGTTACGGGCTGAATGTATTTGTTACCAAGGATAAACAAGTGATTATGAGCAATATTCTAGGCCGGCGAGTGGATGGTGTCATTATCTACGAAGAGCTGAGAATAGACGAAGAAGAAATTGCTGCAATGGTGAAAGACAAGATCAAGGCTGTATTTCTGGATCGGCCGCTTAAGAACGACACGATGGGAAGCGTGATATTTGATTCCTTTGAAGCGGGGTTTGAAGCGACCAAATATTTAATCAGTCTAGGGCATAAAAAGATTGCTTACATATCTGGTGTGGATGAGATGTACGACAGTGTTCAGCGGAGAGAAGGATACTTAGCTGCTTTGCGTCAGTATCAGCTACCCACGCATGAAGAGTATATTATACAAGGATATTTTGAAGAAGAAAGCACTTACAACGCTATAAAATCTTTTCTTCACTATAGTCCTGATAAAATACCTGATGCCTTCTTAGCAGGGAACGACTTGAGTGCAATTGGATGTATTCAAGCTTTGAAATCGCATGGATACGAAGTTCCGCTAGATGTTAGTGTTATGGGGTTTGATGATATTGATATTGCGCAATATTTCTCACCGCCTTTAACTACTGTAAGAAATCAAATTGCTAGACAAGGTATTTTGGCCATTAATCACCTCGTTCGTATGATTCAGAAGAAGGAACAGGGCGAGATGATGAAATTGGCGGGTGAATTAGTTGTAAGAGGTTCTAGTCAAGTAAAGATTGGTCGGTAAGAACACATATATGTAATGGGTTCAAGGTTTCACCCGATCATTTTTTAAAATTTTGTTGTTTTGGGAGGGTTTTTTTTTCGAAAAAATAAAAACGTTTTTATTGTTTGGGGATCATGATTTGGAGGGGAGAAGAAAAAGTGGATAAATTAGCCGTAGTGCCAACAAACGGAAAGAATCCAATGAGCGGGAAAAAGCCTATGGGGCAGAGGGTCAAAGAATTTGTAATTGATTATAAGAGACAATGGGAAATTCAATCCATGGTCATCCCGGGAATTATTTTTATGATTATCTTTTGTTTTATTCCGATTTACGGATTGACGATTGCTTTTAAAAGCTACACCGTAATTGATACGCTCGATTCTGCACCTTGGGTAGGGCTCGATAATTTCAGAATTATTTTATCTGATAAATATTTTTGGGACGCTGTAGTCAATACATTAGGGATCAGCTTTCTGAAATTAGCCATAGGGTTTGTTATTCCTATTATTTTATCCGTTATGATTTACGAATTAAGTGGTGGACGTTTTAAAAAGATAGTGCAAACCATCTCTTATTTACCACACTTTTTGTCCTGGATCGTTCTCGGCGGGATGCTGATTGCCTGGTTTTCCTCATCCGGTATGTTTAATGAGATTATGCTCAGTTTGGGACTGATTTCGAAACCGGTAAATATTTTGCTTGATGCGAATAAATACTGGTGGATTGCAACGTTATCCGATATTTGGAAAGAGGCTGGTTGGGGAACGATTCTCTACTTAGCCATTATGTCGAAAATTGATCCTACTTATTATGAGGCTGCCAAAATAGATGGCGCAAGCCGTATGAGACAAATTTGGAATATCACGCTTCCTAACATGAAACCGATTATCAGTTTAAATCTGATTCTCACTGTAAGCGGTTTATTAGGATCAAATCTGGACCAAACCCTGGTATTGATGAATTCTCAGAACCGCGTTAAGGCGGAGGTCATTAATTCTTATGTGTATCGTATGGGTATGACGCAAGGTGACTTCTCTTATGCTACTGCTGTTGGTTTAGGTGTCTCCATCGTTTCAGTCATCCTACTGATTAGCGCCAACAAAGTATCCAGTAAATTAAATGATAATCAATCAGTTCTGTAGAAGGAGGCATTTCTGTGAATCGTACGGTGGCTAAAGAAGATCTCGATAGTCGAATCTTTAATACCTTAAATATTATCCTGCTCTGTATTTGTACAATCATTATTGTCGTTCCTTTATGGAATGTAGTCATATCCTCTTTAAGTTCGGGCAAGGCGCTTGCGGAAGGCGGATTCATATTTTGGTCTCCAGAGTTCTCTTTGGAAAATTATCGTGCTGTATTTCAAGATGAGACCATTGGTTTAGCATTCGTAGTATCGCTTGCCAAAACATTCATTGGTGTCATTACCCACGTATTCTTTTGTGCCATGATCGGTTATGGCTTGAGTAAGAAATACATACGTGGACGTAAGCTGTATGTTGCCATGGGTGTAATCACTATGTTTTTCTCTGGTGGAATGATCCCTACGTATTTATTGATTAAATCATTAGGCCTCTTAAACAGCTTCTGGGTTTATATTATCCCGGCCTTGTTCAGTTATTATGATGTAGTTATTCTAATGAACTTCTTCAGAAATGTACCGGATTCACTTGAAGAGTCAGCCAAAATTGATGGTGCAGGTGACTGGCGCATTTTCCTAAAAATCTTTATCCCTCTTTCCATGCCGGCTATGGCCACCATTGCGTTATTTAACGGGGTTGGGCAGTGGAACGACTTTATGACTACCAAGTTATATATTACCGATCAATCGCTCTACCCGCTGCAGATGAAGCTCTATGAAATCATTGTTCAGTCGCAAACACAATCCATGCAAAATGTTGGTGGATCTGCGATTATCGAAACTACGACTAAAGGGGTTCAACTAGCAACAATTGTCATTACAACTTTGCCGATTGTTGTGATGTATCCAATATTACAGAGGTACTTTATCTCAGGCATGATGATGGGGGCGGTGAAGGAATAGTAAGTAAATCTCCAAGTAGTGAATGCTTACAAAACATTTTAGGGGGAAATAAAAGATGAACAAAGCATTTGGGAAAAAAGGACTCAAACTTTGTACGGCACTTATGGCTGTTGTATTAGTATTTACAGGTTGTGGATCGAAAGGTAATTCTGACAGCTCCAGTAAAGAGTTAAGCTCCATTGAAGGCCGTTATACTATAGATCCGGAAACACCGGCATGGAAGCTGGATACAAAAAAAGAGACAACAGATCTGACTTGGTACGTGAATGCAGACTGGTGGAATACTGATTTCGGAAAAGACCTTGTCACCAAGAAAATTAAAGAGGATTTAAACATCAACATTAAATTCATTACAGGCGATGACACTAAGCTGAATACGATTTTTGCCGGCGGTGAAATGCCAGATCTGTTGACTATTTTTGATTCCAACTCTCCAGTCGTACAAAAAGCTGCTACATGGGCATTGCCTTTAAATGATCTGGCAGATAAATATGATCCGTATTTCAATAAAGTTGCAGAAAAAGATACGATGAACTGGTTCCAGTTAGCAGATGGCAAGACCTATGGATACCCTAACTATTCCAATACGCAAAACGATTATGATAGCGGTAACATCCCTGCTAAAACAGCCTTTGTCATCCGCAAGGATGTTTACGAAGCCATTGGAAAACCAAGCTTTGGAACTCCTGAGGAATTCAAGAGCGTTATGCAACAAATCAAAAAACAATTCCCGGACATGATTCCTTTTGGTTTTAACTCCATTGGTTCAGGCACTGGTTCTTTGGGAGATGTATTGGAGGACTTCATCGGAGTGCCGATGGAAACTGAAAATGGCGAATTCTACAACCGTAACCTGGATGAGGATTACTTGACTTGGTTGAAAACGTTAAATGAAGTCTACAGAAATGGTGATATCAGTGATGACAGTTTTGCTGATGACGGTACTGCCTTTGAAGAAAAAGTGAAATCCGGTAAATATGCAACAATACTTTTGGATGGAACCCCTCAACAAAGTGGTAACCTGCAAATCTTCATGACAGAAAATCCAGGCAAGGAATATATCGCTATTGATGGCCCACAAAGTACTGTTGGACATGAACCAACGTTGAATCAATCCGGAATTACAGGTTGGATGATTAGCTATGTTACTAAAAAGGCTAAGGATCCTGCAAAAGCGATTCAAATTTACACTTATTTACTCAGCGACGAAGGACAAAAGCTCATGAACTACGGTATTGAAGGAGAGACCTATAAAGTTAACGACAGCGGTAAAATTGAATTCTTGCCTGAAATCAAAGACCTGCAATTAAATAATGCCGATAAATTCAAAAAAGATTACCGGATGGGCGAATTTATGTTCTTTGGACATGACCGTGATAAAGCGCTGAGTAATGACGCGTTCGCAGATTCCATTAAACAAATGCAAGAGTGGGGCAAAGGAAAGCTAAAACCACACTTTATTCTTGAAAACATTAACCCGGCTCAAGGAACGCCTGAAGCTCGCAGTCTTACTGCAATTGATACTACTTGGAACACTACGCTTGTAAGTATGATCCGTGCTAAAGACGATGCTACATTCGACAGCACCTTGGCTGCTTACAAAACATTTTTGAATGATAACAACTGGGATAAGATTGTAGAAGTTCGTTCTGAAAAAATGAAAAACAACAAAGAAAAATTAGGCCTTAAATAAGTTAGATAATAGAATGTGGCCCCTTCACTGGGGCCTCTTCATAGAAAGATGGAGGGAAACAACATGCCAGAGCTTAAAATTTATCAATCCACCGGGGAGAATACATTGTTTGTAGAGCAAAGTCTGCAACAATTAACTCCAATTGCTGACGCAGAGGCGACCACTACTGTAACTATTGACGAGAATCAAACCTTTCAGGAAATGGATGGCTTTGGAGCATCCTTTACGGATTCATCCGCTTATTTGATTAATCAAGTCCTGGACAACGAACAGAAAAAGGAAGTCATGAGCAAGCTTTTTGACGCACAAGATGGAATTGGTTTGTCCGTATTAAGAAATCCAATGGGGGCATCGGATTATGCTAGAGATATTTATAGCTATGACGATAGACCTGCACAGGAAACGGATACGGAATTAACCCACTTCTCTATCGCACATGATGAAGCAGACATTATCCCTTTGTTGCAACAAGCTCTGGCAATTAACCCTGAGATCAAACTGATGGCTTCTCCATGGAGTGCACCAGGTTGGATGAAGACTAGCGGATCGATGATTGCTGGAGAACTTAAACAAGAATATTATCAGGCTTATGCCGATTATTTTGTTCGATATATTCAAGCTTTTGAAGGGCACGGATTGCCAACTTATGCTGTAACACCACAGAACGAGCCTTTATTTGAACCCAAACACTACCCTAGTATGTTAATGTTGCCTGAGGCGCAAAAAGATTTCATTAAAAACTACCTGAAGCCGAGCTTTGTTAAGCATAACATCGCTACAAAAATTCTCTGCTACGACCACAACTGGGATCGTCCAGATTATCCGTTAACCGTGCTCGATTATGCAAAAGATGAAGTGGATGGTGTAGCTTGGCACTGGTATGGTGGCAATGCGTCAGCGCAATCAGAGGTTCTGAAAGCTTTTGCCGATAAAGAAGTGCATTTTACAGAAGGTTCTGGTGGAGAATGGATTCCTCCGTTTGAACAAGCCTTCTCCAATGTAATGAGAACAGGGATTGATATTCTTAGAAATCATAGTAAATCCTTTGTGTTATGGAATATGGCCTTAGATGAAAAGAACGGCCCAACCGTACCGGGTTTTGGCAAAAGTACTTGTCGTGGTGTTGTGACAGTCAACCAAGAGACCAAGGAGCTTACGTATACGCTCGACTATTATGCGCTGGCCCATTTCAGTAAATTTATTCGTCCGAAGGCTGTGCGTATTGACGCCTCCACCAATCAAGAAGTGATTCGTTCCGTAGCTTTTAAGAATACAGATAACTCTATTGCAGTTGTTCTGTTCAACGATAGTGAAAAGGCTGAGAATGTGGCTTTGAACTTGCCGGGAGCGGATGAATTATCTTTCCGTTTGGCGTCAAAAAGTGCTTTATCCATTTTGATAAAATAATTAGAGGACGTAGCTCAGAAGCACTCGAATCTTGATTCGGGTGCTTTTTTTATGAAAATAATCGTATAAAAAATCAATGTTCGGTAAGCAAAGTTTTGAATTTACGGATTTTCAATAATAGTAAATAAAAATGGCAGTCCAGAGCTGAAGTTCAGCGTCTGGACTGCCATTTATTTTTTGTGTAATTGGATTGCGAGTTCTAACGTTCTAAACGGTAACCACCGTGAAATACAGGACCCACATATTCATTAAACGCAAATCCATTACGAATGGCTGCGGAGACAAAATCTTTAGCTTTTGCAACAGCTTCATGAACCGTTAAGCCATTAGCTAGACCGCCTGTAATTGCTGCGGCAAAAGTACATCCAGCTCCATGATTGTGAGCGGGTTCGATTTTGGCTGTTTGGAATACAGTGTACTCAGAACCGTCGAAGAAGATATCAATCGCTTGATCGCCGCCGAGTGCTTTGCCGCCTTTAACCACGACATTACGTGCACCGAGCTTATGAATCAGACGGGCAGCTTCTTTCATTTCCTCAAGGGTAGTAAGTTTGCCAAGACCTGAAAGAACACCTGCTTCAAACAAGTTTGGGGTGACCACAGTTGCTAGTGGTAGCAATAAGTCACGAATAGCCTCAGCGCTGTCAGGGTTCAAGACTTCATCTTCACCCTTGCACACCATAACTGGATCAATAACTACATTAGTCTGAAGATTTTCTTTGATCGCTTGCTCTGCAACGCGCACAATTTCAACACTTCCAAGCATACCTGTCTTCATGGCATTAACCGGGCCACCAGCGAAAATAGTTTTTAACTGCTCAGCAACAATGGAGGCATCAATTGGATAAACATTATGGTGCCAGCCGTTGTCCGGGTCCATAGTAACGATAGTGGTCAAGGCACTAAAGCCGTAGGTACCATACTCTTCAAATGTTTTTAGATCCGCTTGGATGCCTGCGCCACCACTGGAGTCGCTGCCTGCAATAGTTAGAGTTTTAATAATTTGAGTCATGGTTACGTCCCCTTTATATATGTCTGAATTCATAAACAACGCATTGCATTGATTATAACAAAAAATAGCACCTACGTCTTTCTAAAAGCAAGAGCAAGGTTGAAAATACCTTCCTCTAAAAATTCCCACCCTTAGTCCAGCTTCTCTGCGTTTGGGTCAGCAATGAAGAGCGGTCCATGATTATCTGTAAAGAATTTCATGAGGGTCTCCACTACTTCCTGCTGTGGGGATGTCTGAGCTTGATGTATTCCGATACTGCGGAATAAATAACCCCATTCTCCCTTATCGTAATAGGCAGCACCCTCATCCTGATAGCCATTCGCGTCTGCTTGAAGCGTATATCTGACCGTTCTTGCTTCAGCTCCTGCAGTACCTAAAATATGCTGCTCGCTAAACTTAAGCGGATTATTAATGGTAAATCCCAGCGCGTCAGCCCATTCGGCTTTTTCCGGGAAATAAGCTCCGATTGCAGTAATGGCACAGCCTATACAAGTCCAAGCCGTATCTGAATAGTTCATGTTTTGTTCCGGATGGTTCGGATCCTGAAAGGTAACTCCATAAGAACCGTTAGCGCCGACAACCGCGGTAGCCTGCCATCCGGCAGGAGCGAGTAGAAGATAACCTCCACCGATATCAGGACGGTAGACCAGGGTTGCTTCTACTTGGTTTTTCATGTCTTGAGATAAAGCAAAGGTCATTTCAGGTATGGGGGGGATTTCTGTATTTACATATTCGTCACCACTATCAATATTTAGCTGCGCGAGCGTAGTGTGCAGTGGAATGATGACCTGCCCATTATCGGGATCACTGCTAGGAAATTCGAGCATTTCTTGAGTGGAGCTGGGTTTGTTATCTGCTTCATTATTAGTTTGTGCGTTGGTGGATGTGGGTGGTGTGGTAGGTGTACCCCAGTCGAGCCCTTTATATCCAATCAGCAGCACTAGTACAATTACGACGCACAATATTGAAGTTAAGATCCAGCCGTTTCTAACTCCTCTTCGTTTGGATTTCATATATGTTGTACCTCCTTTGATCTTACTTATATAGACCTAAGAATGGAGTGGAAAGTTTCTTAAATAACCTTTATATTTCTGAAGTTCTTCATGATCGGGCGGGATAGAGTGGGAGTCCGTTTCTTAAACCCTGCATATCAATATAGAAAGAATTTCAAACAAAGCGTGTAGGAGGGCGAGTATGGTTACGATTAGTTTATGTATGATAGTGCGAAATGAAGAAAAAAGCTTGCACCGATGTTTGTCTACCATTGCAAGTCTCGTAGATGAAATTGTTATCGTGGATACAGGCTCGACGGATAAAACAAAAGAGATTGCGTTGTCCTTCGGAGCTGTAATTTATGATTTTGAATGGATTGATAATTTTAGTGCCGCACGTAATTTTGCCTTTAGCAAAGCTACTCAGGAGTACATTTTGTGGCTTGATGCGGATGATTATATAAAGGAAGAGGATCAGATTCTTTTTAAAAAACTAAAAGAAATCCTGCCCGGACATATTCACAGTGTGAACATGCAATATAATCTGGCTTTTGACGAAGCGGGAAATGTCACAGCTAGTTTACGCCGCAACAGGCTGGTTCGGCGCAGCTGCAACTTTCAATGGATTGGGCCTGTTCATGAGTATTTAGAGGTAAGTGGTCCTTCTTTTAGTAGTGATGTCTGCATCACACATGAGAAAGATAAGGAATACACAGATCGTAATTTGCGGATTTATCAAAAACGAGTTGCACAGGGTGAAGTATTTTCGCCGAGAGACCAGTATTATTATGCGAATGAATTAAGGGATCATGCTATAAATGAAGAGGCTTGCAAATACTATGAGATTTTCTTAGCGGGTGGGCAGGGCTGGATTGAAGATAATTTCCAGGCTTGCCTAAAGCTTGCCGAATGCCGGGAACGGTTGGGGGATAAAGACGGTGCATTTGAAGCGTTATGTAAAACCTTGCAGTATGATAAACCACGGTCAGAGTTCTGTTGCCGACTGGGGGCACTTCTGCTGGAAAAAGGCCAGTTGCATCCAGCCGCATACTGGTATGAGCTAGCGATTCAGCTACCGCGGGATAACGATTCGATGGGGATGAAGAATGGGATCTTTTATACCTGGCTGCCGCATCTTCAATTGGCACTTTGTTATGATCGTCTCGGCCAACACGAGAAGGCGAATCATCACAATGAAATGGCGTTGAGTTTTTATCCATCCCATCCTAGTATGTTATACAATCGCACCTATTTCAAAAATCTGCTTGGCGATAAATATGTAGCGCTCCAGGTTTAATTTAGTAAAAGAGATGCCCCAGCCGTTCTGATTATGACTGCTGGGGCATTAATGCGTTTTTGGAGCTTGCAAGATTACTGGCAGTGGGGAACCTTCCCGTGATCCCCGGCAAGATTCGCGGATTTGCTCCAGATTTCCGCGTAGGAAGCAGCTATCGGACCCAGCTGACCTTAAACGTTGCTTTATGCCACATTTGGAATTCTAACGGACTCCATAGTCGCTATTGACCTGAAACACACTCGATTTGGAGCAATATCTCAGGAATAGCTGCACTGGAGTCCGAAACTGTGCTCAAAAGGCGATAAATGGGCAAATAGCGTCATCTGAGTCCGGAAGCACCTGAGGCGAGAGTGGGGCGGGTGGTTACTGGCGGAGTTGCGCTGTCCCCTTGATCTCCGGCAATCTTCGCTGATTGGCTCCAGATTTCCGCGTACGAAGTAGCTATCGGACTCAGCCGACCTTAAACGCTGCTATATGGCACATTTGGAATTCTAACGGACCGCATAGTCGCTATTGGCATGAAACACACTCGATTTGGAGCAATATCTCAGGAATAGTTGCACTGGAGTCCGAAACTGTGCTCAAAAGGCGATAAATGAGCAAATAGCGTCATCTGGGTCCGGAAGCACCTGAGGCGAGAGTGGGGCGGGTGGTTACTGGTTGTAAGAGTAAGCTCGGCGTAAATGACTCCGGTAGTGTAGGAGAAAAGGCGTGGCGGATGATTACCGGGTGTAAGAGTGAAGCGCATAGTTACTGGTGGGGTCTTGGTCTTTTCCCGTGATCCCCGGCAAGCTTCGCGGATTTGCTCCAGATTTCCGCGTAGGAAGCAGCTATCGGACCCAGCTGACCTTAAACGTTGCTTTATGCCACATTTGGAATTCTAACGGACCGCATAGTCGCTATTGACCATAAACACACTCGATTTGGAGCAATATCTCAGGAATAGCTGCACTGGAGTCCGAAACTGTGCTCAAAAGGCGATAAATGGGCAAATAGCGTCATCTGAGTCCGGAAGCACCTGAGGCGAGAGTGGGGCGGGTGGTTACTGGTTGTAAGAGTAAGCTCGGCGTAAATGACTCCGGTAGTGTAGGAGAAAAGGCGTGGCGGACGATTACCGGGTGTAAGAGTAAGGTAAGAGGTGTAAGATTCCCGGTAGCGTAGGAGTAAAGGTGCGGTGGATGATTACTGTGTGCAAGAGTGAAGCGGATAGTTACTGGCGGAGTTGCGCTGTCCCCTTGATCCCCGGCAAGCTACGCTAATTAGCTCCAGATTTCCGCGTAGGAAGTAGCTATCGGACCCAGCTGACCTTAAACGTTGCTTTATGGCACATTTGGAATTCTAACGGACCGCATAGTCGCTATTGACCTGAAACACACTCGATTTGGAGCAATATCTCATGAATAGCTGCACTGGAGTCCGAAACTGTGCTCAAAAGGCGATAAATGGGCAAATAGCGTCATCTGGGTCCGAAAGCATCAGAGGGGAGAGAGTGAAGCGGATAGTTACTGGCGGAGTTGTGCTGTCCCCTTGATCCCCGGCAAGCTTCGCTAATTGGCTCCAGATTTCCGCGTACGAAGTAGCTATCGGACCCAGCTGACCTTAAACGCTGCTATATGGCACATTTGGAATTCTAACGGACTGCATAGTCGCTATTGACCTGAAACACACTCGATTTGGAGCAATATCTCAGGAATAGCTGCACTGGAGTCCGAAACTGTGCTCAAAAGGCGATAAATGGGCAAATAGCGTCATCTGGGTCCGGAAGCATCAGAGGAGCGAGGGTGGGGCGGGTGCTTACTGGATATAAGAGTAATGTTCGGCGTAAATGACGCCCGCAGCGTAGGAGTAAAGGTAGACAGTAATTAATATTCAGAAGATATCCCAAAGAGGGTAACCCAGCATCCATGAACTAGATGCTGGGTTACCCTCTTTTAGTAAGCTGGATTGTATTGTTGTTCCTTTTTATAATCGTTTGGAGGGAGACCTACCTCTTGTTTGAAAAGCTTGGAGAAATAGGAGTAGTTGCTATAGCCGACTTTGTTCGCGACGGTATATACAGACATATTTGTGGTTTCTAATAGATGTTTCGCAGCAGCGATTCGGACGTGGATGACGTAACTGCCTAATGAAACCCCAGTTTCTCGTTTGAATATCCTCGCCAGGTAATCAGGATTGAGATAAACAATTTCAGCCAAATCATTTCGGGTCAGATCATCGCCGTAATGTGAATGAATGTATTGTTTGATTTCTTCTGCGACGGACTTAGGCTGGGCAGCAAAGTCACGATATTTCATGGCTGTAGTGACAAGGTATTTAAGATATTCTTCCATATCCTCGATTGAATCCAAAGAGTGCATAGATAATTTATCATTAGTTTTGCCAGAGTATAATTTGTGCGATCGTATCCCTTTCAGATTGAGAAATGAATAGACTAGCTGAACTACATCTAAACGGAACAAGCTAAGGACAGAGGTCTCAAGTGTTCTATTGTTAAGCATGACCTTTAAATATTGTGTAACTTCTTCAAGAAAAGCAGTGAATTTATTCTGGTTCAGCAGCTCTTCCAAATAGGCAAGATCCGGTGGTGTATAGCCCGGTTTATTTTGCTGCAGATAAGCCTCCACCAAAAAGGTCTGATTTCTGCATCTCGTAATTTCTTCATCCATAGTCAGGGATTGTTTTAGAACATTCCCTACATTACTCAGTTTATCGTATAAGCCAATATTGCAGCAGACATCACATTTTAAATAAGGATTCGCCTTTTGAATAAAAGAAGAACATAATGCTTCAAGCCGTTGCGTGTCTGGTGCCTGGTTCCATTTTAAAATGGCGATCCAGTTATAATCTCTATATTCCAGAATGCTTTCGATGGTAAAACAAGGGTGCTGAAACAATTCGTACAATACATTTAGCAGGGCAAAATCAAACAGATCCTTTTCTTCTTTTCCCATGCTGCCATTGTAAGGGAATAAGTTAAATATCAAAGGCTGTAGAGTATCGCTCATTTGATAGGAGAGGTTTTGTTCTTCAATGGCATGTGTGATGTCTGCCAACTTAATCGGAAATGATGTACTGCCACTGACTAGCTTCCGCCAAAAATGCTCAAGAATCTTCGCCTGATTTTTTTGCCAAAAGTAACCGCCCTGAATGGCTTTTTCGTTTTTTTGCTGCTCTTTTGCTTGGGTGACCGCCTTTTGGATGATCAACATCAGCTTGTCAAATTCAATGGGTTTGAGGAAATATTCAAAGCTCTGCAATTCGATTGCTTTCTGCGCATAGTTGAAATCTGCATAATTGGTAAGAAGAATAGTCTGAATACTATAATTTCCCTCGCGAATCCATGCCAGTAATTCCAGTCCGCTGCCCTGCGGCATTTCAATATCTGAAATCAGAATTTGAACAGAATGCTTTTCTATTATTTCACGTGCTTGAGCGACATTATTAGCCGTATAAACGGTATCAATGTGGAGTGATTCCCAATCTATTTTCTTTTGCAATGCGGCAATAACATAAAAGTCATCATCAACAAGCAGTACATTCATAGTTTGCTCTCCATTCATTTAGATTTATCAGGAAGTTTCGGAAGATATAAGATTACACTAGCGCCGCCGCCCTCCAAATTGGAGAAGGTGACGGTTGCTCTTTTTAAATATAGGTACTCTAGTCTTTTAAGCGTATTCATAATGCCGATTTGCGTACCTTTACTTTGATCTAAGGGCTCTCCAAGATTAAGTTTCTCTAACACCTGAGGTGGAAAACCGGGACCGGTATCGGTGAGCTGGATAACGAGCATTTCTTCTTCCTGCTCCATCTGTAATCGTTGTACTGTAAGTCTGATCTCGGCTTCATGTTCGCGTGAAATCGCATATTTAATTGAATTTTCGATAAAGGTTTGCAGCACTAACGGTGGAATTTCCACACTGCCTGCCTGATCCTCTTGTTCGATGTAATAAATAAATGCGTCCTGATAACGTTGCTTTTGAATCTCCAAGTAGGTTCGGACATGCTCGATTTCATCCTCTAACCGGACAAAATTCTCGCCATTCTGAAAAATGTAACGGAAATACTTAGAGGTAGACAACGTCATATTTTCAATTTCTTTATACATATGAATTTGCGCCATGCTATAGATGCTAGTCAGACAGTTTAAGAAAAAGTGTGGTTTAATCTGTAGCTTCATATAGTCCAGCTGTATTCTCTGTTTCTCCAGTTCCTGCTCGTACATAGCGATTTTAAAGGTTTTGATTTGTTCAACCAAGCCTTTAAACTGAGTGTTTGCTTGTTCCAGCTCTATAATCTCACTGCTTTTGAAATCTGCGGGTTGCCCAGACTCATTAATGAAAGCAAGGTTATCGGAGAAGCTTTGAATCGGACCTAACACTCTTTTTTTGAAAAAGAGCAGAACAATGCATAACGTGGAGGTCACAATGAAGAACAATAACATAATAAGCAGCTGGGCCATCATGATTTTTTCGAATATGCCATATTTAATGACCATTTTGGTGCTGAAGGTGGTGTCTGAGAATGCGCTGTTGATGGTTGTACGCGATTGCAAAAGATTAGCGAATCCCCCATTTTCCGTTATTAACGTTCCGCTATTGGAGATCGGACTGGTTAAAGGCTGTTCATTCTCATCTACTAGAGAAACATAACCATTGGCGCCAAGATTAATTTGGCGTAGCGGCCGGATCAGATTATCTGCGGAGATCAGTCCAATTAAATAACGATTGTAATAGGGCACGATATTAATTACATAATAATGGTTGTTCACAAGAATAGGCGTCCATTTGGAATAAAACTTCTCATACATCTCCTTATCATCAATATAAGAAATAATCTTCTTTTTCAGCTCCCTGTAATCCGTATAGCTTACGCTGATCGGTGCACAATTCAAAAAATAGGTCTCATTTTTCAAATAGTAGAAGAAGTTATACTCATGCCCGTAGTTTTTTTGCAGCTCGGTAAAGCGTTTGAACAGATTATCATTTGCCTTTAAGAACTCGATACTGTTGACCCCGTAAGTATTCATCGTTAGTAAGCTCTCATCGTTCCCAAGCGTCCAGCCCATATAGTGATTAATGTAGGCAAAATCATGATTAATACGATTGATGTAAAGCGCCGCAGTATCCTGCAAATTCCGAGTGGACTGCTGCTTAACGATGGAAATGGAAGCGATGCTGATTCCTAAATCCAGAATAAGGACTGTGAATGAAACCAACATCATGACTTTTATATAATGGCGAATGGGGTAGGTTTTATGTTTCGCTGTTTTTTTGATCATAAAGTCATTATAAAACCTCTGCGTGAAAAAAACATAAGAACTCGCTAGTGATTTCCCTCAAAGTCCGGATAGCACATACAGAAGTCGGGATACTGTTATTAAATCTCCCCAAGTAGAGCATTTAGCTTTTGTATTTTTTGTAAGCGAATTCAAAGGTCTGGATAACCGTCTTAATGTGTCCGGAATACGAAAAAATAAGAAGTTATTATAAAGCTATTCAGATGCATTTTGATAAATTGAAATGGGGGATTAAGAGATGAGTCAACACAGTAAGAAAAAAACTGCAAAGAAATGGACTGTGGGTCTGCTGGCGGCTGCGATGGTATTTGGAATTGCTGGCTGCGGCGGTAACAACGGGAATAATGCAGCGACAAATGAAACGAGCAGCTATAACAAAGAAGGTCTGCCGATTGTGAATGAGCCTGTGACACTTAAAGTGCTGACTGTCCGTTGGGGGAGTATGGGGGACACCTTTACGCAAAACCAATGGCTGAAGGATCTGGAGAAAAATACGAATGTCAAAATCGATTGGCAAGTAATGTCCTCCAATGACTGGGGTGAGCAGAAGTCGATTATGCTGGCAAGTGGCACGCTTCCGGATATCGTTTTGGGAGATCAAACCTTTGGGGATGCCGATATCGTAAATAATCTGAGCTTTTTCCGGCCGCTTGATGATTATATCGAGCAAAATATGCCTAATCTCAAAGCAGCTATGGAAGAAACCCCAGAAATGAAAAAAATCAGCACATTTCCTGACGGGAAAATCTACTCCCTGCCAACAAGACTTCCTGCACGTCCAAAAAGCTCACGTCAGCCTGTGATTAACAAGACCTGGCTGGACAAATTGGGCTTGAAGGTGCCTGAAACGATTGATGAGCTTTATAACGTGCTCAAAGCTTTTAAAGAACAAGATCCGAATGGGAATGGAAAACAAGATGAGATTCCTTTTATTGAAATTGGTAATGACTTGATTAGTCCTTTCGGAATTGCCGATTTAAATAACAATAATATGATCATCAAGGACGGAAAAGCGATATATTTCCCTATTTCGGAGGAGTTCAAAGAAGGTCTCAAATGGGAAAATAAATTGTATGCGGAAGGCTTGCTAGATAAAGAGGTATTCACTCAGGACGATACGATGAGATCGGCTAAGTTCCAGAATCCGGATGCTCCAATCGTAGGCTTTACGTACCAATGGACTCCAGACGCCGTGTTTGGGAAATGGAGCGATCAATATGTGACGATTCCACCGATTGCCGGACCAGATGGTAAACGTTATACGATCGGGAATCCGATTGGGATGAATCTTAACCGTAATGAGCTGCTGATCACCACGTCCTGCAAATATCCTGAGGTTGCCGCACGTTGGGCAGATCAGTTCTATACTGACGAAGCGAGCATTCAGAATTTCTGGGGTGCGATTGGAACGGTTATTAAGAAAAACGATGATAGCACTTATACATTGATGGATCCACCAGCTGGAACCAGCGCAGATGCTTGGTATTGGGATCAATCGCTACGTGATTTTGGACCGAAATATGTGAGCCCATCCTTTGAATCGAAAATTGTCCTGAACCCTGAAAGTGGAGATGGACTGAAGCTGCAGCTGGATAAGCTGGGCAGTGAATATGTAACCACACCTTTCCCTAACGTAATGTACACTTCTGAGGAGTTCGAGGAGCTGCCAACCTTGACTACGGATATCGACAGCTATGTGAATACTATGCGGGCGCAATTTATTAGCAAAGGCGGAATTGACGAGGGCTGGGATGCTTATGTGAGCAAGCTTAATAAAATGGGACTTGAAAAGTTAGTTAAGATTCGCACGGATGCTTACAGCCGTTATATGAACGTGAAATAACCTATTCGTCTTTCGAAAAAGGTGCTGCCCTGCAGGATAGCTGTGGGGTAGTATTCTCTATTTTAAATAAGGAGGGGATGTCATGAAATCTAGTCCACTTCATTTCGGGCGGAAATTCGGACAAATCAAACAAAATTGGGGTCTCTATCTATTGCTTTTTCCTGCTGTAGTTCTGACGTTATTATTCGCGTACAAGCCAATGTACGGGGTGCTGATTGCTTTCAAGGATTATAGCCCGGCGTTGGGAATTGGAGGCAGCCCTTGGGCTGGATTCAAGTACTTCGAGAAATTTTTTCATTCCTATCAATTTTCATCAACGATTAAAAACACATTGATCATCAGTGTGTACAGTCTGATTACCTTTCCGATTCCAATTATACTGGCGCTGATGGTTAACCAGATGAGACCTAACCGGTTCAGACGTTTTTTCCAGACGGTGTCCTATATGCCGCACTTTATCTCCACAGTAGTAATGGTGGGTTTAATGATGATTTTGTTCTCACCTAGCACCGGACTGCTGGGCAATATATATAGTCTTTTTGGAAAAGAGGCTCCTGATCTGATTGGCTCCGCTGGATTATTCAGCAGTGTATATGTTTGGTCGGATGTGTGGCAGCATGTCGGCTGGGACAGCATTATCTTTATCGCTGCGCTCTCCGCAGTTGATCCTAGCTTGTACGAGGCGGCAACCGTAGACGGAGCAAGCCGGATGCATAAAATTCGTTATATCGATATTCCGATGCTGATGCCAACAGCGATAACCTTGCTTATTTTGCGGGTCGGTGGATTGCTTGGGGTTGGGTTTGAAAAAGTGTACTTAATGCAAAATGACTTGAACATCACTTCAAGCGAAATTCTTTCTACTTATGTCTACAAAATTGGCTTGCTCAGCAGTCAATACAGCTTTTCCTCGGCGATCAACCTGTTTAACACCGTTATTAATTTTATTTTATTGATCATGGTCAATCAGATTTCTAAAAAACTAAGCGAAAATAGCTTGTGGTAGAAGGGAGGAGAATTGAAATGGGAGGTTTAGAGACAGTTACTAAAGGGAATGTGGGGAAAATAAAGAAGAATCGTTCTTCGGATACTATAATGGAAATAGTGATGTATGTTATATCAGCAATTTTTCTAGTTATCTTAATCTATCCGCTGTATTTTATCGTCATTGCTTCGTTCAGTGATCCTTCCGCGGTGGCGGGGGGGCAGGTTTGGTTATTTCCTAAAGGGTTCACCTTCGATGGTTACAAAGAGCTGCTGCGTCATGAAAATATTTGGATCGGTTACTGGAATACCATCATGTATACGGTGGTAGGGACCGCAATCGGTTTAATTGTAAATATTTCTGCGGCCTATGCGTTGTCCAGAAAGGATCTTGTGGGGCGAAAATATCTTTCCCTGTTTTTCATCTTTACGATGTTTTTTAATGGGGGGTTAATTCCGACTTTTCTAACGATCCGTGATTTCCATCTGTACGACACATTTCTGGTGATGGTACTGCCTTTCTCCGTTGGGGTGTTTAACATTATCGTTGCCCGCACCTTTTTTCAGTCGAGTATTCCGGGAGATTTATGGGAAGCTGCACAGATCGATGGTTGTGGAAATCTTCGATATTTTGTACAGATCGTTTTGCCACTATCGAAGGCGATTATTGCCGTGCTGGGTCTATGGATCGCCGTTGGTTACTGGAATTCATATTTTAATGCCTTGATCTATTTGAAAAATCCTAATATGTATCCTTTGCAGCTGATTCTGCGAAATATTCTGATCACCAATCAGATGCAATCGGGGATGGGAACCGGGGAAGCTGCGCAAATCGCACTACGACTCGCCAATATGATGCGGTATTCTGTTATTATCGTGGCAACGGTTCCGATCATGTGTGTGTACCCCTTTGTACAAAAATACTTTAACCAAGGGGTAATGATCGGCGCAGTGAAGGAATAGTACATTCGGCTATTCTACTAACATTCATTCGTAAGGAGCAAGAACGTTATGAAAAAGCAACAAAAAAACAGGATATATAGAACAATCACCGTCATTCTTTTAGTGACAACGTTGCTTGCTAGCCTTACTGCCTGTAAAGGGAGCAATAGGGTTAATTCTGTTGAACCTGAGACGGGCGAATTTAACAAAGAAGGATTGCCGATAGTGGATAAGCCTGTGACGCTGAAAGTACTCACTGTCCGGTGGGTAAGCATGGGAGATTCTTTTACCGAGAATCAATGGCTCAAGGATTTGGAGAAGAACACGAATGTCAAAATCGAGTGGCAGGTGATGTCCTCCAATGATTGGAGTGAACGGAAGTCTATTATGCTGGCCAGCGGCACACTACCAGATATCATTTTAGGGAGTCAGACCTTTGGAGATGCGGATATCGTCAATAATTTAAGCTTATTTCGGCCGTTAGATGATTATATTGAGCAAAACATGCCTAATCTCAAAGCAGCTATGGAAGAAACACCGGAAATGAAAAAAATCAGCACCTTTCCTGACGGGAAAATCTACTCGCTGCCTGCAAGATTACCCTCACGTCCTAAAAGCTCACGTCAGCCTGTGATTAATAAAACCTGGCTGGACAAATTGGGTTTGAAGGTACCGGATACGATAGACGATCTTTATAACGTGCTAAAAGCATTCAAAGAACAAGATCCGAATGGAAACGGAAAACAGGATGAGATTCCTTTTATCGAATTAAGTAATGATCTAATCAGTCCCTTCGGAATTGCAGATTTGAATAATAACTTCATGGTGGTCAAGGACGGAAATGCGGTTTATTACCCGATTTCAGAGGAATACAAAGAAGGGCTCAAATGGGAGAGCAAATTGTTTAAAGACGGATTACTTGATAAAGAAGTATTCACTCAAGACGAAACGATGAGATCGGCAAAGTTTCTAAATCCGGATGCCCCAATCGTAGGCTTCTCTTATCAGTGGACGCCAGACGCTATGTTTGGCAAATGGAGTGATCAATATGTGACCATTCCGCCAATTGCTGGACCAGACGGGAAGCGCTACACCGTTGGGAACCCGTATGGGATGAATCTGGAACGCAACGAGCTGTTGATCACCACATCCTGCAAGTATCCAGAAATTGCAGCACGCTGGGCGGATCAGTTCTATACCAATGAAGCCAGCATTCAGAATTTCTGGGGTGCCATTGGAACGGTGATTAAGAAAAATGACAACGGTACGTATACATTGATGGACCCTCCAACCGGCACCAGTGCGGATGCTTGGTATTGGGAACAGTCACTCCGGGATTTTGGGCCGAAATATGTAAGCCCAGCTTTTGAAAAGACCATCTTTCTAAATCCTAAAACCGGAGATGGACTGAAGCTACAACTCGATAAGCTGGGAAGTGACTACACAACACCACCTTTCCCCAACGTAATGTACACTGCAGAAGAGTTTCAGGAGCTGCCGACCTTGACCACCGATATTGATAGTTACGTCAATACAATGCGTGCTCAATTTATAATCTCAGGTGTTATTGACGAGCAGTGGGATGACTATGTGAAGCAGCTACGGGGGATGGGCCTCGAAAAGATGGTGAAAATTCGGACAGATGCTTTCAGCCGTTATATGGGCGTTGAATAACAAGAAATGAGGTTTTTACTTGATGGGAAATATAATGAAAGAGCCAACCCCTTTGGCGGCCCAATTAAAGCTGCATTCTGAACCAGGCAGTAATGCTGACGCGATTATTCAGGGGGAGTGCTATCGGTTCACTGTCTTAACTCCGGAGCTTATCCGGATGGAATATAGTGAGGAAGGTTTTTTCGAAGATCGGGCGTCGCAGACCGTTGTGAATCGCAATTTCCCGGTTCCAGAGTTCCGCGTAATGGATCTGGGGAATAAACTTGAGTTGATTACGGAGCGCCTGCATTTAACTTATGACAAGCAGCCTTTCTCCCGGCATGGTCTCAATGTTCGGGTGAGAAACGAAGCGGGTCACCTAATGAGTGTCTGGAATTATGGAGATACAGTCCAAGATTTGGGAGGGACTGCACGTACCCTGGATAATGCAGATGGTGCCATTTCGCTGGAGCACGGACTACTTTCACGTGCGGGGTATACGTTAATTGATGATAGCACCTCCCTAGTACTGGAAGAGGATGGACGGGTCGAGCTACGGGCGTTGGCTGGCCTCGATGTTTATTTTTTTGGATACGGTCATGATTATTTGCACTGCTTGAAGGATTTCTATCACCTTTGCGGTCGTACGCCCCTATTGCCACGTTATGCCCTTGGCAACTGGTGGAGCCGTTATTACCGATATTCAGAAGAAGAATACAAAGCGTTAATGGAGCGGTTTGAGCTCGAGCGAATTCCGTTCTCCGTCGCTGTTATAGATATGGATTGGCATCTCGTCGATATTGATCCGCAGTACGGCAGTGGCTGGACGGGTTATACCTGGAACCGGGAACTGTTTCCGGAGCCTCAAAGATTTTTGGCATGGCTGCATGAAAAAGGCCTTCGAGTAACGCTCAACGTACATCCAGCAGACGGTGTACGGGCGTTTGAAGATCCTTATCTGGCCATTGCTGCAGAGATGGGGATGGACCCGGAAAAAGGGGATGCTGTGGAATTTGATATCACGGATCCGAATTTTTTGCGGGCATACTTTAAGTTTCTGCATCATCCGCTAGAGGATGAAGGTGTGGACTTCTGGTGGATTGATTGGCAGCAGGGTGGAGTGACTAAAGTACCGGGACTAGATCCGCTTTGGATGCTGAACCATTATCACTATCTGGATAGCGGCCGGCGCGGCAACCGGCAGATTACTTTTTCCCGTTATGCAGGTCTTGGCAGCCATCGTTATCCTGTGGGCTTCTCTGGAGATACCATTGTCACTTGGGAGTCGCTGGATTTCCAGCCATACTTCACAGCCAACGCCGCCAACGTGGGATATGGTTGGTGGAGCCATGATATCGGGGGCCATATGAATGGTTATTTAGACGATGAGTTGGCAATGCGCTGGGTGCAATTCGGTGTGTTTTCACCTATTCTGCGGTTACATAGTTCTGCTAGTGCCTTTAACAGCAAGGAGCCATGGCGATTCAATAAGATTGCGGAAGATGTGATGAAGGATTGCCTGCGCTTGCGGCATAGTTTACTTCCCTATCTGTACACTATGAATCGCTACGCCAGCCGCGATAGTCTTCCGTTAATCCGACCGATGTATTATCATCATGCGTTGTCGAATGAAGCCTATGAAGTGCCCAATGAATATTATTTCGGAACGGAACTTATTGCCTGTCCGATTACACAGCCGGTCAACCCAAAGGTAGGCGTTGCCGAATTTAAGGCTTGGTTACCTGAAGGGATTTGGATAGATTTTTTTAACGGAAGAGTGTACGACGGTGGCAGAAAGCTTTCTCTTTATCGCAATCTTGAGAATATCCCTGTATTAGCTAAAGCGGGTGCTATTGTGCCCATGGCAGATCTGACGCAATTTACCTCTTCAGTGGATAATCCGAGGCATATGGAGGTCCGTGTATTTGCGGGAGGAAGGGGTCATTTTCATCTCTGGGAGGATGAGGGCGATACTGCGGAGGATCAGGACGATCAATGGTGTGATACAGAAATGATCCTGGAAATGGGGGATAGAGCGAGCTTCAAGATCCTCTCTGCTAAGGGAAATACAAAGGTTGTGCCTGAGCGGAGATCGTGGAAGCTGTCCTTTGTTGGTTTTGCTGATACGAAGGTACAGGTATTCGCTGGCGGCACAGAAATCGAAGCAAACATGGACTATGATGAGGCTACACATACGCTTACGATCATGATTTCGGATCAAGCGGTAGAGCATTCATTGGAGGTAACGTTCACAGATGCCCGGATTGCGGTGAATTCGGTAGATGATGAGGTGTTCAGCCTTCTGAACCGTGCGCAAATTCTTTTCCAATTGAAAGAACAAATTTACCATGTAGTCAAAGCAGCAGTAACGCCGATGGCAGCCCTGGCTTCTCTTGCCTCGTTGGATCTTGAACATACACTGTATGGAGCGTTATGCGAAATACTGTCGGCAAGACTTTAAGCACTATTTCATTGAATTTAATAAAAAAGGAGGTTCTCTCTGTGCGCTGGCATAAAGAGAACCTTTTTTTTATTAGGAATGAACCGCTGCTACTTAATTAGCAGGGTTTGAATGGCATGAGCCGGAATCATGTTCTCAGCCAGTTCGTCATGGAAGCGCAGGGTGAATGGAAGCTCTTGCTCTGTGCGATTCATAACGATAACAGCAATAGTGCCATCAGGGTTGCGGAAAGCTGTTGTTTCAAGCTTATCTGTATATTTGGAGAAACCAATGCGTTTAGCACCCGGACGAATATATTTACTGAAGTGCCCGATGTAATAGAAAGAGCTCTCAAAAGTAATTTCATCGTTTTTGGTATCTCCGATAATTGGAGCGTCACAGTAATTTCCTACATGATTAGGTCCACCTTGCTCATCCAAGACAATGTTCCAGTCTGTCCAGCTCGACATCCAGTTGTTCAGATTGCCAATGATATCATGTCCGTAACGTTCACCGGTGTTCCATGAGCCGAGATGAACGCCACCTTCTTGGCAGCCTTCGCTGAAGAACAGCTTTTTATCTGGGAAACGATCATGTACAGCAGAGAGGGCTTCGAAGTGATCACCGGAATACCAATGGAAGCAGATTCCCCATATGTATTTGGACGCTGCTTGATCTTCAAAAGCAACCTTAGCACGGTCATATACCCGTTCTTTGTTATGATCCCAGATCATAACTTTTACATGGCCCAAGCCCGCTTGTTCCAGAGCAGGTCCCAAGTAGTCACGCACAAAATCCTTTTCTTCTTCAGCGGTATACAGGCAGGAATCCCATCTTTGTACAGCTTTGGCTTCATTCTGAACACTGACAGCCCAGATATCAATCCCTTCTGCAGCGTACGCCTCAATATATTTAACGAACATGTTAGCCCAAGCCTCACGATATTCAGGCTTAAGAGCTCCGCCTCCGTTCATTTGCCCGTTTGTCTTCATGAACGCTGGAGGACTCCATGGGGAAGAGAACAGACGAAAATCTTCACCTACTGCTGCGGCAGCATTTTTTATGAGGGGGATAATTGATTCGTGATCTCTGGAAATATCGAATGAACGTAGCTCCGCATCGCCTTCCTCTACATAAGCATAGTTGCCCAGTGAGAAGTCGCAGCTTTGGATGTGTGAGCGGCAAAGGGTGTATCCGATGCCGTGCTCAGGATGAAAATAAGCGTCAATGATTTCTTTTTGTTTAGCTTCACTAAGTTTAGCGATAGTAACGGCAGAGGACTCCGTAAGGGCTCCACCAAAGCCTTCAATTTCTTGATACTCCAGATCATCATAGATATTGATTAGCTCTGATTCGACTCCTGACGTATCGGGAAGGAAAATCAGAGGGTCCTTTTCTGTTAAACGATCCGTGGTTTCTTTAGCGGTTTGAATGACGCGAATAGTTTTACTCATAATGGTTGATAACCTCCTACATATGAATTCTGTCTTTATTATAGAAGGAGATTCACTGCACTTTGAAGAAACTATATGGCTAAGAACCTCAACAATCTGGTCATTGATTACTATAGAAAGAGGAGCAAATGCGATGGAAACAAACAGCGTTCAAATTAGTTTGTGTGGATTTATCCGCCATACTCAGCCTTTTCGGCAACTATATCGCAGTGGGTTGGATACCTATATCATCAGGCTGCAAGCCGAAGGGGAATGTGAAGTCCTCATTGATGGAGAAATGACTACCGTAGTACCTGGGGATCTACTATTATTTAAGCCCTATGATATATATGATCTGAGAATCGGTGAAAAGAAAAGTCCTCTGGGACATAGTGTGGACTATTTTGTAATGTGTACAGGGGAATGGGTGGACCACTGGTGGAACCTGCGTGAGCGACCCAAAAAGGTAAGAATTGCGGATGATGGTAAGCTGCAAAGTATATGGCAACAGCTTGATCTGGAGAATAGAAGACTAGACGGGGGTAGCCCTGAAATACTAGAAGCGCTATTTAAAGCTTTATGTTTGCTGTTAGATCGGGCTATGGAAGAGGCACCTGCATCATCTTCGGCTTCACTTCTACACGGACTTAAGATGAAGAGTTATGTGGAGGAGCATGCTACTTCAGAGATCAGACTAAAGGACGTAGCCGCTCATGCTGGAATTAGTGTGACAAGGGCCGTGCATGTATTCAAAATCCAATTCGGTTATTCTATTATGCAATATGCGGGGCAAATCCGGCTTGCGATGGCACTGAGATTAATGGACAATACCAATTACACCTTAGAGCGTATAGCAGAGGAGACGGGGTTTGGAAGTTATACCTATTTTCACAGGGTGTTTCGGGAGCGTTATGGTGTCTCGCCAGGTATTTATCGAAAGAGAGAGTAGAAGGTTTAGCAGTAAAAAGAAGCTGCCCCATAAATCACAGAATAGGGCTTAGGGGCAACTCCTCGATTAGACGTTAATTATAGTAAGGCCAGCCAGCAGAATCCCATTCGAGATCACTGATTAACAATTTGGGTGCGCCATTCTCAGCGACACTGTAAGCATGGCGGACGATAACGTTGGTTCCGTATATATCTTGTCCACCAGGACCCGCCCAAAAACTGTTGCCGCTATCGATGACCGTAGCCCCGCCATTTTTCATATCGGTACCGTCCTTTGCATAGAAAGGCCCCAGTACGCTGGTTGAGCGTCCCACTGCAATTTTATAGGTGCTGTTTACGCCTGAGCAGCATTGGCCAATGGATACGAATAGATAATAATATCCAGTATTTGGATTGTAAACCATGCTGGAACCTTCAATCCCCCCGGATTTAGTGGCAATGCGATACGAGTTGCCCGTTGGCTTCATGGTTGTTTTGTTGATGGAGGTAATGTAAATCCCGTTGCTCCAGGAACCGAAGGTCATCCATAGGTTTCCGTTAGCATCTGCCGTAATGTTAGGATCAATGGCGTTATAATTGGAGGCGTCATTTGATGAGATAACGACACCTTGGTCCGTCCATTTTCCCCCGGAGATCGATTTAGTAGTTACTAAACCAATAGCAGACACTCTTGAGCCGAATGTGGAGATAGAATAATAGAGGTAATAGGTACCGTTATAGTAGAAAATTTCTGGAGCCCATACATCTAGCCCTTCTTGATTGGGAACGTAAGAGCTCCACCAGGAGGGTTTCGAGTTATAAATCGGAAGGGAGCGAATATAGTTCGTTCCATCGTTTGAAAACATCACTTGGAGACCTGATCCCGTGCTGAATACCCAATGTGTGTTTCCCTCTTTGATATATGAAGGGTCGTGTACATTGGTATCTCCAGTCAGATTCCAGGTTGCTGCATAAGCTTGCGATCCTGCTGAAAAAACAGTTGTAAAAAGCATTAAAAAAGACAACAATAACAACCGATAACCTTGCCTACCTTTTTTCGCCATATTCCTTCTCCTTTTAGTTTAGATTTCCCTAAAGTGTTTCATTATTTTGCAATTGATAACGCTTACATAATATCTTGTATTATTTCTCTAGTCAATGATTCTTTTGGATCAATAAAAAAGCAAATCTCGGCCACCGGAGACTTGCTTTTTTATATTTTTATAATAAATCTGTGATCGCTTGTTCAAATAATCTGACACTATTTTCCCAAGTCCATTTGCGCGAATATCTTTCCCCCTGCTCCGCTAATTTAGTTCTTAAGTTGGGATCACGTATTAAGCGGATGACATCTTCACCGAGCCGGTTCTCATATCGATAAGAGAGCAAACAGTTTTTCTTGTGATGGGCGTATTCCATATTCCCACCCGAATATACACAGACTAACGCTGCTCCACAACGCATGGCCTCAAGTCCCGGTAAAGAGCCTGTATCAAAAATACTTGAGCTAACAAAAATATCCGCACCGTTATAGTGATAGCAGAGCTCCTCATCATTTGCTGGCGTAAAGAACCGATATTTGCCAGTAGCTTTCATTCTTTGGAGAATTTCTGAGGTGTTGAACTCGTCAGGCGGACTGATGAAGTTAATATTTACATCGGGATATTGGCTTTTTACGTAATCCAGCTGTTCTATAAGATAATCTTGCTCACGGTGCCAGGAGAAACCTCGTTCTGTTTTTCTTAATATAGCTGTTATGTTTAAAGGCTCTTGAAGACTGTGACGGATATTCATATTTTTAAAAGAGGAGCTAATGCCAATGGGCACGATACTGCCGGTGATACCATGATTTAAACGGATCAGCTCCTGCTGCCAACGTGATAAAACGATTAGATGCTCAGTGATGTGATAGGAGGGGAAGGAGCGTCCGTTATCCGGTAAAAAAGGTGGCTCATAACATAAAGATAAACGTACATGAACCCCTTTTCCTAGTTGGCTTGCTGCTTGGGCGATGGGGACAGTTGTATAATAATTAGAAACAATGACGTCTCCGGGAGGAAAGTCATGCTCGTGAATATTCATATGTGAGGAGCGGATTACGTTTGCGCGCACATCATAAGAAATAGCGCCATCCACAGGCAAAAGGAGATTGACCTGATGACCCAAGTCTGTCAGCCCATTGGTGAGCTCTACTAGCATACGTTGTGCTCCGCCATGAGATAAGGTCAGAATAGGGAATGTGAATCGCATTGATAATCCCGTCCCTTCCAAGTTAGAGCTATAATATGAAAAAATATGATTCAATCGTTCCTTTTTTTATTTTATTCAGCTCCTATAGAAAAGTACCATTTATCAAGTTTATAAACAAAAGGAGAAGGAAGAGGGGGGAGTATGAGGGAAGAAAGCCGTTCGGTGGTGGGCAATTTGACGAAGGCTGATCTAGAACGGGAGGTCACCATTAGTTTCCCTGAGGGGGCTGGAATGGAGAATTATACTTGGAGTATTCAAAAGATTATGATCGGAGCGGCAGAGCATTATTCCTATCATACAGGTCAAATCGTATATGCCTCTAAATTGCTGCAGAAAGAGGATGATCATCTGCTCAATAACTGGAAGCATTATTTTTGAGCATAGATAAAGCTGGGGATAGATGCGCAGCTGCTGCTAACACCTATCCTCAGAAATGGATTTTTATTGTGTTATAGGTGCAAGCTTCTTCAGTAAAGCAACGGTTTCATTAACCTCCAGATCCTTGATATCTTCTAATGACACATCGATCATTGGCTTATATACTTGGAGTTTGCGCAGGAAAGCCTCGGTATGGAATACTCCGCTGCCTGCTTTTCCGTGGTATGCTTTTTCACCATCTTGATAGATATCTTTTAAATGCGCCAGAATGATACGGTCGCCGAATAATCTGAAGGAATCATCGACAATTTGATCCTGCAAATGCGCAGCCGTGCCAATAAAATTACAAGGGTCCAATACAACACCTATACAGCTTGATGGGACTTCATCTAAGATGCGGCGCATCTTGTCTGGTGTAGAAAGTGTATGTGTGCAGACCCCTTCTAGTCCTAGAAAAACGCCCCATTTTTCAGCTTCCTCTGCAAGTTCTTCTACAGTTGCCCTTAACGTATCCCAGCCGATAGCTTCGTAATGGATCGGATCTTGTGCTTGAAAAGTAGTCAGCGCACCTGTTTCTGTTGCCACCATAGGTGCGCCGAATTGGCGGGCATAACGAAGATGCTCTTTAAAACGATTGATCTCAGCTCTCCGGATGACAGGATCCGGATGAACAGGGTTGATGTAACAGCCCAAAACACCGATACGTATTCCTGCTTTGTCAAATTGTTCGCCAATATAGCTGGCAAGACCTGGACTTAGTTTACCGGTAGAAGTGTCGATGTCCTGAATGGCTTTGGATAATGCAAGCTGAACAAAATCGATATCATAATTCTGAAGGGTTGCAGTTAACGACTTGAGCGGCAAGCAGCCAAATGTGTGGGCCAGAGTTCCGTATCTGATGAGTAACCTCTCCTTTAATAGAGTAAGTATGAGTAATAACCTTCATAATAGTAACGCTTTCATAAGGATGCAATTGATTTATCATTATCGCGGGTCAGGAAATTGATGATTTCAGTGTTGACTCTATCCGGTTGCTCATGATTAATGCCGTGTCCCGCACGGGGGATCACTTGGTAATGAAACTTTCCATCCTCAAAATATCTATGAAGTCCTTTGATTGTTTTAACGCGTGTTCTCCTACTAAAAAATAAAGCTTATCTCTGACGGCAACTGCGGCGTTTTTATCATATTTTTGAAGCTTATGAACAAACATAGCTTGCTGATTATGAGCTCGCATTAAAAGAATTAGATGAGCAGCTACTTCTGGGTGATTGTCAAATAAAGGGGAGTCAGGCGCACTTAACTTCTTCAGCACTTTCAGTAAATTGCGATCCGTGGGAATCAGAATCTCTGGGAACATCATCATTAGCGTTTGCAGCATGGCTTTGATGGGTGTGGTGACCATTCCGCCTTCCAAACAAATCACACGGTTCACTTTGTCCGGTTGCTTGGTTGCATAATTAAAAGCAATATAGGCTCCATTTGACACCCCTGCAATATTAAAGATGTCTATGCTCAGATGTTTGGCTATTTCATTAATCCATTCCACCTGCTCAAACTTTTGTTTATTAAAGTGCGCATTAGGAATACTTTTTCCGGGTCCGCCCAGAGTATCAATAGCAACGCAGTAAAAATGCCGCGATAATTCCTCGATGTTAAGGAGCCACATGACCGCCGAGTTATCACCAACGCCATGAAACAGAAATAAAGGGGGATTACTCTTTTGCCCGGTAAGGATACAATGCGTCAGCCCATATGTGGTTGGGAGATCGAGCTCTTCAAGAGGAATAGGCCACTGATCAACTAGCTGTTGGTAGGATTGCCACACTCGTTCTTGCACCTTGGCATTTTTAAAGCTATTTACCATCACAAACCTCCTTAGTGAAAATACAACATCTGTATCTTATTCCAATAAGTATACTACGAGAGTGGGGAAGGAGGAGCGCGCAATAGGAACATTCCTGTGAAAAGAGGGGTGCAGACCAGATAAGTGTATTTCATACAACTAAATTGCTACTTTACTCTTACTACGGTGATATAGATGTACTTCGTACAACTATTTCTCTCGTATTTAGCTGATTCAGCTAAATTGGGCGAATTTAATTGCACAAAGTACACTTAACACATTAGGCGTGAGCATTGAAGTTCATTTTAGTTGTAGAATGTGCAATTAAATAATGCATGCCGGTCTCTTTTGCGGTAAATTTTGATAGGGAAGTTATTAATAACGTTCTAGGTGGGGATGATTATGCTCGTTGAGCTAAAGGAAGCTAGTGTTTCAGATGGACGCGATATTTTTGAGCTGATTGTGGAGATAGGTCCGGGGGAAAATGGATTCGTCAATAACGGATTTGATCTGGCTTACAGTCAATTTCCTGATTTCATCCAGGATCGGATAGCACTTTCACAAGGTGATAATCTTCCACCACAGTATGTAGCACAAACCAACTACTGGCTACTGATTGACGCTTATCCCGTTGGTGTCGGAAAACTAAGACATTCCTTAAATGATCAATTGAGGAAGTCAGGTGGACACATCGGTTATAGTATCAGACCCAGTGAAAGAGGAAAGGGTTATGGCACGATTTTTTTGGCAGAGCTGTTAAAAAAAGCTGCGGACATGGGGATTGATAAGGTCATGCTGACTTGTGAGCCGGACAATATATCTTCGAGAAAGGTTATTGAGGCGAACAAAGGAATACTACATGGCATTGAGAATGAAAAATGTAACTACTGGATCACCCTTTAAGCTGGTGTGAAAAATAGGGGAGGAGTTGCCAAGAGGCAGCTCTTTTTTGTTATTCGCGATGTTATTGTAGTTCATCCAATAGAGATTCGTCTAAAATGTGAAAAAAATTTAAAATTTTGTTGAAAGCGCTCTATTCAAACACAAACAAATAGTTTAAAATCAAAACAAACAAAAATAAACAAAAAAACAAACATTCAAAAACGGAGGTATTCACAAATGGTACAAAACTTATGGGATTCATCTCGGGAAACGAAATTAGACGGGGGATTGGATGCATTAGTGTTCCGCTCTAATCTGCTGGGCGAAGATCGCAGAGTCTGTAACTTTGGCGGAGGGAATACCTCCAGCAAAACGATAGAATTGGATTTTCGCGGGCGTGAGGTAGAAGTAATGTGGGTGAAGGGCAGCGGCTCTGACCTTGCTACGATGAAAGCAGGCAACTTTACCGGACTAAGGCTTCAGGATATTGCCCCGTTATTTGAACGTGATGAAATACCAGATGAAGAGATGGTAGCTTATCTCGCAAATTGTATGATTGATCCTAAACATCCGCGTGCTTCTATCGAAACGTTACTGCATGCATTTTTACCTTTCAAGCATGTGGATCATACGCATCCAGATGCCATTATCAGTTTATGCTGCGCTCATAACGGTAAGGAAATTGCCCGTGAGATTTATGGGGATCGTTTCGTATGGGTGCCATACATCCGTCCAGGCTTCACTTTATCCAAAATGATTGCCGAAGGTGTGCTCGCAAACCCGAAAGCTGAATTAGTGCTGATGGAGAAACACGGTCTCGTGACTTGGGGGGATACACCTGAATCTTGTTATGCCAAAACAATCTCCATAATTAACGAAGCGGAAAGTTATATTGAAGAAAGAATTGAAGATCAGAACCTATTTGGCGGCCGCAAATCAGAAGCACTTCCAGAAGCAGAGCGGCGGGCTGTAGCGGCGGTAGTGATGCCACTGATCAGAGGCGCGGTCAGCGATGAGCGTAAAATGATTTTGACCTTCGACGATGCGGAGGATGTGCTGCGTTTTGTAGGAGGGGCTGACTCGGAGAAGTTATCCGGTGTAGGCGCAGCTTGTCCAGATCATTTGGTACATACCAAAATGAAGCCGCTTTTTGTTGCGTGGGAGCCAAATACTAATGATATCGATGGCTTGAAGGTGAAGCTGAGCGAAGCGATTAGCGTTTATAAGGAGCAGTACAAAGCGTACTTCGACCGTAATAAACATGAAGGCGATGTAATGTTCGAGGCTGCGCCACGTGTGATCCTGATCCCTGGCGTAGGCATGATCAACACAGGTAAAAGCTGGAGCAATTCTAAGATCAGCGGAGCCTTGTATCACCGGGCGATTGCTGTTATGCGCGGAGCTACTGCGCTGGGAGATTTCGTCTCTCTAAGTGAGAATGAATCGTACAATGTGGAATATTGGGCCCTGGAATTATATAAATTATCATTGGCTCCGGCAGAAGCGGAGTTCTCCCGTAAAGTTGCCTTTATTACAGGTGGTGCTGGGGGAATTGGGAGTGAGACGGCTCGTCGTTTAGTATCAGAAGGAGCGCATGTTGTATTGGCAGATCTCAATCTGGAGGGTGCACAAAAAGTAGCGGAAGAGATTAACGCTAAGTTTGGTGAAAATCGTGCATTCGCCGTTAAAATGGACGTAACTCAGGAAGAGCAGGTAACCGCAGCTTATGCGGAGACAGCCCTTTTTTATGGCGGGGTCGATATTATTGTTAATAATGCTGGGCTTGCAACCTCCAGTCCGTTTGATGAGACTTCATTGAAAGAGTGGAATTTGAATATTTCTGTGCTGGGCACAGGATATTTTCTCGTTGCACGCGAAGCTTTTAAAGTGATGAAGGAGCAAAAAATCGGAGGCAGCATGGTATTCATCGGCTCCAAAAATTCTATTTTTGCAGGTAAAAGCGTCTCGGCTTACAGTTCTGCCAAGGCGCTCGAAGCCCATCTGGCCCGCTGCATAGCAGCTGAAGGTGGAGAGTTTGGCATCCGTGCCAATACGATTCTGCCCGATGCAATTCTACAAGGATCAGCTATCTGGAATTCGAACTGGCGTAATGAACGGGCGGCTGCTTACGGGATTGAGCCGGATCAATTAGAGGAGCATTACCGTAAACGCACGACGCTGCTAGTTAATATTTATCCACGTGATATTGCCGAAGGCGTTGCTTTTTTTGCTTCTTCCAAGTCAGAGAAAACTACGGGTTGTATGCTGACAATCGATGGTGGAGTGCCAGCAGCTTTTACTAGATAAGAGGTAGCTTGAATATAGATAGGGATAACGGAGGGAAATCATGCTGATTGCAGACAGATATGAACGAATCGTAGAACTAGTGAATGAACGCGGCAGTATCCGTGTCTCAGAATTGAGTACATTATGCCAAGTGACGGAAGAAACCATTCGCCGCGATCTGGATCGATTGGAAAAAGCGGGGCGGCTGCTGCGTTCGCATGGCGGAGCAGTTAGCCTGCGTGACCGGCAACCGGAGACCCCTTATGCTGAACGAGAAATCATGAATGCAGCGGAGAAACAGCGGATTGCCCGTGAGGCGGTAATGATGATTAAGCCGGGCGATCGGATTCTACTGGATGCCAGTACAACGGCTTGGTATATGGCTTCGCATTTGCCGGATATGCCGCTCACTGTGTTGACCAATTCTACTAGAGTGGCAGCAGAGTTAAGCGGGAAGGAGCGGATCGAGGTCTTTTCTACAGGCGGGCAACTGAGCCGCAGATCAATGTCCTATGTGGGTCATTTAGCAGAACGTTCGCTTGAATTGTATCACGTGGATAAAATGTTTTTTTCCTGCAAAGGATTTCATCTCGAACGTGGCGCTAGTGAATCAAATGAGCTGCAAGCTATGGTGAAACGAAAGATGATTTCTATAGCGGAGCAAGTGATCTTATTATGCGATTCCAGTAAATTCGGAATTCAAGCGTTCACACATTTTGCGGCTCCTAGTGATGTGGATGTTCTAATAACGGATTACAGCCCTGTTGAAGAACAAATGAAGCAGTTGCAGAAGCTGAACATCGCAATAACGACGGTGTAGTAAATAGTTGTGCAGGAGGTGAAGGCATGAAGGTATCGATGTTTATAACTTGCGTCAGCGATGCCGTGTTCCCGAAGGTCGGGGAAGCCATGGCTCGTCTGCTGGCCAGATATGGCGTACAGCTGGAGTTCCCGGAGGTGCAGACCTGCTGCGGACAGCCTGCGTACAACAGTGGATATTGGAATGAAGCGCGGCAAGCTGCACTTACGATTCTGCAGGCCTTCGATGACAGTGATTTTGTCATTGCACCTTCCGGATCCTGTACGGGGATGCTTCATCATTACCCTAAGCTGTTTCAGGAAGATCCGGTTAATCTGGTCAAGGCGCAGAATTTGCAACGCAAATCCTATGAATTCAGCCAGTTTATGGTGCAGGTGCTTGGCGTAACTGATCTAGGAGCAGTGTTTCCGCATAAGGTTACCTATCATCCTTCCTGTCATGGCACAAGGATTCTAGGGATTCGCGACGAACCAATGCAGCTTATGCAAAATGTGAAGGCGATGGAGCTGGTACCACTGCCTTTTGCTGAGGACTGCTGTGGGTTTGGTGGAACCTTTGCCGTGAAAATGTCTGATATCTCCGGGGCGATGGTCACTGAGAAATCAGATCATGTGCTGGAGACGGAAGCAGAAATCCTAACGGGTCTGGATATGGGTTGTCTGATGAATATTGCCGGGAATCTGC
The DNA here is from genome assembly GCF_038002785.1 of Paenibacillus sp. FSL H3-0310. Lineage (NCBI taxonomy): Bacteria > Bacillati > Bacillota > Bacilli > Caryophanales > Paenibacillaceae > Paenibacillus > Paenibacillus sp. FSL H3-0310. The sequence continues at coordinate 3,668,835 of NZ_JBBODC010000001.1, read as the reverse complement.
GTTACCGCCGCGAACCCGTTCGAGTTATGCATTTAGCAGAACTGCTGTATGAGGGGGTGACTGATAAATGAGTCAAACCACCACCAATCTAACGGCGAAATCAGAGAACGGGAAGCCAGCAACAGTAAAAGAGCGTGCAGACTTGGCACTGAATAATGACTTTTTACGCAAGGCTGTTCGTTTTACCACGGAGAGACTGCGTGATGGAAAACAAAAAGCAGCTAACGATCATGGCCACTGGGAAGAGTGGCGTGAACGTGGGCGGCAAATCCGTCTACACACGATCGCCCATCTTGATTACTATTTGAATCTTTTTGCAGACAAGGCAAGAGCAAACGGCACACATATTCATTTTGCAGCAACGGGTGAAGAGGCTGTGAAGATTGCCCTTGAAATCGCGCAGCGAAAACAGGCAGCTTCTGTGGTCAAATCCAAATCAATGGTTACTGAGGAGCTGCATTTAAATAAGGCGCTGGAATCCATTGGTGTGGAGACCATAGAGACAGATCTGGGGGAGTATATTATCCAGCTTGCCGGGGAAACCCCGTCACATATCATTATTCCGGCGATTCATAAGAACCGCTACCAGATTGCCGAGCTGTTGTCCAAAGAGGCAGGGGAGGAGCTTTTGCCTGAAACTACTATCCTTGCTGGATTTGTACGGCGAAAGCTGAGAGAGAAGTTCCTTGATGCGGATATCGGAATGACTGGCTGTAACTTTGCTATTGCAGAGACGGGTTCGATGGTGCTGTTCGAGAATGAAGGCAACGCTCGTATGGTCACCACTTTACCGAAAACACAAATTACCCTGATGGGGATGGAGCGGATTATTCCTTCGTGGAGTGATCTTGAAGTGATGGCTACATTATTGCCTCGTTCGGCAACAGGGCAGAAGTTAACGGTATATATGTCGGGTATTTCTGGTCCCCGCAGAACCAACGATGGTGATGGGCCGGAAGAGCAGCATATTATTATTCTTGATAATGGCCGATCTGAGCAGCTAGGCGATCCTGAGTTTCAGGAGCTGCTGAATTGCATCCGCTGTGGAGCTTGTCTGAATGCTTGTCCTGTCTACCGTCATATTGGCGGTCATGCATATGGGGGAACGTATAGCGGACCTATAGGAGCGGTGTTGACCCCGGCGCTGAATAAAAATGTAGATCAATGGGATGACATCGCCTCAGCCTCTAGCCTATGCGGAGCATGTTATGAAGCCTGTCCGGTCAAAATCCCTCTGCATGATATGCTCATCTATTTACGGCGGCGGAAGGTTGAACGTGGTTATGGGGATAAGGCAGAAGGTCTCGGCATGAAGGGTTTTGGGGCGATTATGGCGAAGTCACAGCGATTTAGTAATGTGATGAAGGTAGGTAGAATCGGGCAAAAGCTGCTCGTGCGAGACGGAGGAATTCCGTCGAAACTGGGGCCGCTGAAAGGCTGGAACAATTATCGGATCGCCCCGAAGCTGGCAGATCAATCCTTCCGTGAGAGCTGGAAGGGGCTGCAACAGGAGCTAGACAAGAACAGTCGCGAAATGGACCCGGCGATACAGAAGCGAATGGAAGATTTACTAGCGAAGCGGAAGCGGGAAGAGCTGGAAGGAGGGGCCGGACATGACTGAAGAGACGCACAGTAACTGGTTGGAACGTATGGAGCAGGATTCACGTGAAAAGCAGCAGACATTCATGAATGATATCGCTCGCCGCCTGAAGCGGCCGAGAATTACTGAAGCTCCTGCACATCCTTTTCGCGGCGCACCGCAGTATTGGCAGCAATTCCAGTGGAGTCCGGAGGAAAGGATTGAACAATTTACGGCGAATTTTCAAAGCGCCGGTGGTCATGTATTTCGTGTGAAGGATATGGATGAAGCCAAAGCTTTCATCGTCAGCAAAGTCAATGAGATGCTCGCACGGTATATTCTCCGGCAAAATGTCACCGAGCTAGCAGCACTTCGACTAGAGGAGGAACTCACAGATACACGGGTGTCTGTCTGGAATACAGATGATCAGGAGGCATGGAAAGCTAGGGCGGCCGAGGCTGATATTGGAATTGTGATTGCGGATTATGCAGTTGCTTATACAGGCTCCATTACTGTGCTGTCCTCTGAGAATAAAGGCCGTTCAGTCAGCTTATTACCTACCGCATTAATTGCCATCGTTCCATTGGAGCGGCTGAAGACTCGTCTCGGTGAGGTGCTTATTGATTTTGATGAAGCTGGGCCATCGGGGCTGCCGGCGGGCATCCATTTTATCTCCGGACCTAGCCGTTCAGCGGATATTGAGAATGATCTGACGATAGGCGTGCATGGTCCAGGAATCGTATTCGCTTTGCTAGTAGGCTGATAGGAGATAAGGAGTGTTGTATAGGGATGAATACACAAGCTCATAATCAAAATCAGAATCATATTGCTGTTGATATCGGAGCCTCTAGTGGGAGAGTGGTCTGTGGAACCTTGCAGCAGCCGGGAGGAACCCTGTCTATAGAAGAAATTCATCGCTTCAGTAATGGATTCGCTGAACAAAATGGTAATCTATATTGGGATATAGATTATTTAGTTGCTGAAATCGTCAAGGGCTTACAGCAGGCCAAGGCTAGAGGGATCGAGCGCTGCACCGTGGGCATCGATACTTGGGGTGTCGATTATGTACTTCTCGATCAGGAGGGAGCGCGGATCCATGAGGTTTTTTCTTATCGTGACTCCCGAACGGATGGAGCGATAGAGAGGCTGCATCGTAACATCTCAACTGAAAGCGTTTACGGAAAAGTGGGGATACAATATCTCCCGATAAATACGTTGTATCAACTGTTTGTGCATGATCAGGCGGAGCTGGAAGCAGCACATTCCATCCTGCTGGTCCCTGATTATCTTTATTATCGGCTTACGGGTCGCAAGATTAGTGAAGTGACGATAGGTTCCACCTCTGGGATGCTGAATCTTCACACTCGTGATTACGATGAGGATCTTCTGTCGGTGCTTGGTCTTTCTAAAGAGCAATTCCCTCCCTTAACAGAACCTGGGGAACCCGTTGGGAGGTTGACGGAGGACTTGGCGGCTCGCGGTGATCTTCCAGATTGCGAGTTCATAGCAGTAGCCTCTCATGATACAGCATCAGCTGTATTAGGGGTTCCGGCAAACAGCGAGAAATGGGGATTTCTCAGTAGTGGTACTTGGTCACTCATCGGGGTGGAACGGGGTTCAGCCATCACAAGTAAAGAGGCAATGTTACGCAACTATACGAATGAATGGGGAGCCTACGGCTCATTCCGGTTTCTTAAAAACATTATGGGCATGTGGTTGATTCAAAAGGTTCGTGAGGAGTACGGCGGACAATACAGCTTCGGCGAGCTGGTAGAGCTGGCAGCACAAGAAATCCCTTTTAGATCGATCATTTATTGCAATGATGAACGCTTCATGAATCCACCGAGCATGATCGACGAGATCCGCAGCTATTGTGTGGAAGCAGGACTGCTGGTCCCTCAAACACCTGGGGAAATGGCTCGATGTGTTTTTGATAGTCTTGCTTTATCTTATTATTTCTACATTCAGGATCTCCAGCAATTGACGGGTGACAACTTAGAGAGGTTGCATATCGTTGGCGGAGGTGCGAATAACGGCCTGTTGTGCCAGATTACGGCAGATCTGTTGGAGATGGAAATTCACGCCGGACCAACGGAATCTACGGCTTTAGGCAATCTGGTGGTGCAGATGATCAGCACGGGTGCTGTAACTGATCTTCAAGAGGCGAGAGAAATTATAAGTCGTTCATTCCAAGTAACATCTTATATACCGAAGGGGATGGACCCCACGACCAAAAAAGCGGCTTTGGCACAGTTCGCCCGGCTGCAGGTCGTTAATTAGTAGCTAAGTTTAGTGGAACACGAGCGAAAGAGAGGCAAAAATGCCTCATCTAAAACACACTAAGTTAAAAATCAGGAGGCTCAAACATGGAGCAGAGTAAAGAGAGCTTACAGAGCATTCAGAACAGCTACAATGAAGCGAAAAAGCTTTACGCACAGCATGGGATCGACGTAGATAAAGTGTTGGAGCAGCTAGCGGAAATTAAGATTTCTTTGCATTGTTGGCAAGGTGATGATGTGAAGGGTTTTTTGAATAAGGAAAAAGAACTGAGCGGCGGGATCGCAGTCACCGGAAGTTACCCGGGGCGGGCCGGGAATCCGGAGGAGCTGCGCCGGGATTTGGAACAGGCTCTAGCACTCATCCCAGGGCAACATAAAATAAATTTACATGCTATTTATGCGGATACAGAAGAGACTGTAGATCTCGACGCGTTAGAGCCTAAGCATTTTGAGCGCTGGGTGAGCTGGGCCAAAGAGCAGGGACTCGGATTGGATTTCAATCCTACCTGTTTTTCTCATGAAAAAGCAAACGATGGCTTCACACTGAGTCACCCAGATCCTGAAATCCGCAACTTCTGGATCGCTCATTGCAAGGCCTCACGTCGAATCGCCGAGTCCTTTGGCCAAGTATTAGGTCAGCCTTGTGTCACTAATTTTTGGGTTCCAGATGGTTATAAAGATACGCCGATCGACCGCTTGTCACCAAGGGTACGGCTTCAGCAGTCACTCGATGAAATCTTCAGCGAGGAAATCGATCAGCAATATAACATTGATGCTGTAGAAAGTAAGCTGTTTGGTATTGGTTCGGAAAGTTACGTGGTTGGCTCACATGAATTCTATATGGGTTATGCGCTAAGCCGGGGCAAGGCGGTGTGCTTCGATGCTGGGCATTTCCATCCAACCGAGACGATTTCGAATAAGCTGTCTTCCTGGCTGCTGTTTGGGGATCAATTACTGCTGCATGTTAGCCGTCCAGTACGCTGGGATAGTGATCATGTGGTAACTATGGACGATGAGCTGCTCGAGATTGCCCGTGAACTGGTTCGTGGTCAGTTTCTGGACAGAACGCATATTGGATTAGATTTTTTTGATGGAAGTATCAATCATGTTGCTGCTTGGGTGATCGGAACACGAAATACATTAAAAGCTTTGCTTCGTGCCATGCTGGAGCCAATCGAGCAATTGAAGCAAATTGAGCTGGATGGAGATTACACTTCAAGGCTTGCCTTGGTCGAGGAATTTAAATCGTATCCGTTTGGAGCCATTTGGGATTATTATTGTGCGAAGAATGGCGTACCGGTCCGGGAAAGCTGGCTAAATGAAGTGAAACAGTATGAGGCTGAGGTTTTATCGAAAAGATAGAGGTAGAAGTAGAAGTGAAGTAGAACGAACTTTAACAATATAAGTAGATAAAAGATAGGCGGTTACCGGCAGGTAGCCGCTTTTTTATGTTTATGAATCGTACATGATTTGAATTCAGCTCTGATCTCTGCTATGTTTTATCCAAAAGAGAGCGAGGCGCAAACTATGAAACAATATGGACCGAACCCGAATACGCTCTATCCCAATGAACAAATTAAAAGTATCTGCTATATAAAAAATGCGATTACAAGAGACAATATCATTGTTGGCGATTATACCTATTATGATGATATAAACGGTGCAGAGAAGTTTGAGGAACGTGTGACTCATCATTATGATTTTATTGGCGATAAGCTTATTATTGGAAAATTCTGCGCGATTGCCAAAGGCATTGAATTTGTCATGAATGGTGCCAACCACCGGATGAATTCGGTTTCGACCTATCCGTTTAATATCATGGCCCATGGCTGGGAACAGGCGGTCCCGGATTTAAAAGATCTGCCGCTAAAAGGTGATACAGTCATCGGAAACGATGTTTGGATTGGACAAAATGTTACGGTTATGCCAGGTGTGCATATTGGAAACGGAGCAGTTATCGCAGCCAATTCTACAGTTGTAAAGGATATTCCGGCGTATAGTGTAGCTGGAGGAAATCCCTGCAAAGTGATCAGACAACGTTTTGATGATGAAATGATCGAATATCTTGAAGCGCTGAAGTGGTGGGATTGGGATGCTGAGCGAATCTTTAAGAATCTTGAAGTGTTATGCAGCAGCGATTTAACGAAAATCAAAGCGATCAATTAATCGTAAGTAGGTTCAGGATACGGACTTTAGTTTATCTTAAAGATATAAACCTCAATTGAGGGAATACTTTAGGTATGTACGTCATATGAACCTTTCGGAGGGAACCGGCAATGAAGAAGGATAAGGTCAAGAATAGCATGGAGCTCACTGCAGAGGAATTTCCATATAGCAAAGAAAATGAGGAAATGGTAACGCAAAATTTTTGGACGAAAACTAAAAAGTTCGCAGGCAAAATTCCATTTACTAAAGATGCTATCGCAATGTATTATTGTGCCGTCGACGCTAAAACACCTTTATGGGCGAAAGGAATTGCTTTCGGTGCATTGGCTTATTTTATTTCTCCTATAGATGCTATACCCGATGCGATTCTAGGCCTTGGATTTACAGATGATGCAGCGATTATCGCAGCAGGCATTAAAGCGATATCCGGTCAGGTAACCAACGAACATAAGGAAAAAGCTGCAGCGTTTTTTAATGGGGAAAAATAAAAGGTGCAGCATTGAGCTACACCGTAATATCTGTACCTTCAGGACAGCTTTCTGCGGAAAGCTGTTTTGTTTTGTACACCTCGCCCCAATCTTTCATGAGTTTAATAATAGGAATCAGTGTCTTGCCGAATTCAGTTAAAGAGTATTCGACTTTTGGGGGAACCTGATGGTAGACCTCACGGTGTACAACCCCATCCTCTTCCAACTCTCTTAGTTGCAGGGTCAGCATACGTTGGGTAATGCCCGGGCAGATCCGGCGGAATTCGTTAAAACGTTTCGTGCCATCAATCAAGTGATAGATGAGAATTCCTTTCCATTTGCCTCCTATAACGTCCAGTGTGAATTCTACAGGGCAAGCTTCTTTGTTGCTTTCCGGGAAATTTCCGAAGCCACCTTTTCGGTCACGCATAGCTGTTCAACTCCCATGGTATCATTTTGTATACTACATAACATTATTGTGCGTACTTTTAAAGAAGTGATATATACACTAATATTAAGCATGTGATCGGCAAACAGTCAAATGCTCGTCGATGCTAATCAAGTAAAGGGAGTGTTACTCATGGATACTTTATCGTTAAACAAGAATGAAATCCTGTCTGCATATCAGTTCAGACATGCAACTAAAGAATTCGATAGCCATAAAAAAATTAGTGAATCGGACTTTCAATTTATTCTGGAAACTGGACGATTGTCACCAAGTTCATTCGGATTCGAGCCTTGGCGTTTTGTGGTAGTACAAAGTCCGGAAGTACGTGAAAAATTACGTCCTTATGCCTGGGGCGCACAAAAGCAATTGGCAACCGCAAGCCATTTTGTGCTTATTCTCTCACGTCTTCCTAAAGATATGGCTGCTGACTCCGATTATATTAAAGGGATCATGGAGAATGTGCAGGAGTTGCCTCCGCAAGGAATGGAAGGAAAACGTAAAGTTTTTGATAAGTTTTTGAAGGTTGATTTCGGACTGATGGAGAATGAGCGGGCAATGTTCGAATGGAGCTGCCGGCAGACTTATCTGGCGCTTGGGAATATGCTGACTTCAGCTGCGTTAATCGGGATCGACTCCTGCCCAATGGAAGGTTTTGATAAAGCTAAGGTTGAGCAGATTCTGGAAGAAGAAGGGATTTTGGACGCTGAGCATTTTGGAATCTCCTGTATGGCAGCTTTCGGATATCGCCTGAATGAACCACGTGGTAAGACGCGTCAAGGTGCAGAGCAAGTAATTCAGTGGGTTTAACGAAATTGAATCTTAATCTTTGAGCCTGTAAAGTCTCTGTATTCTGGGGATTTTGCAGGTTTTTTTGCGATATTTCTTATAAGATTCAAAAATTAATTGAAAGTTTCATGAAAACTCTGATACCCTTATGAAGGTGACTCCATATTAGCGCTATCGCTTTAACTTAATAATGAAGGGATCCTGCATCATGAAAATCATTCGCATTATTATCCAAGTGTTCCTGCTATATTTGTTCTACTTGGCTGGGGACTATCTGCAAAAGCAACTGCATCTCCCCGTTTCCGGGAGTATCGTAGGATTACTGTTACTTTTTGTTCTATTGTTATTCAGGGTCGTGCCTGTGAAGTGGATTGAAGAGGGTGCTACAACGATATTAGCTTATCTTCCGTTATTTTTTATTCCAGCGACAGCTGGGATCGTGAATCATATGGATATCTTTAGTGGTAGAGGTTTACTATTAATCCTAATCCTTATCGTTAGCAGTGTTCTCACGATTGCCGCAGCTGCACATTCTAGCCAATGGCTTACTAGCGTAAACAACAAGCTGAAAGCGGGATGGAGCGGCAAGAGACTAAGCGAAAAGGGGAAGGAAATATAATGTTTTTTATCGCAACAGGTATTGTACTGCTTAACGTAGCTATTTATTTGATGATGTCAGTAGTATATAGACGATTTCGTATTCCTGTACTTATTCCCGCGCTTACAGCAACAGTGATTGTTGTAACTTTACTACTATATTTTCATATTCCGTATGATACATATATGATAGGCGGCAAATGGATTAATCAGCTGCTCGGTCCTGCTGTAGTATCGTTAGCCTACCCATTATATAAACAACGTAATGTGTTGATTGAGAATCTCCCGGCAATTCTGGGCGGAGCCATTGTAGGTCTGCTTATAGGGATGTTTAGTGGACTGCTTTTGGCGGCAGGTCTAGGCTTCTCTAAATTATATGTTTTATCTTTATTACCTAAATCGATCACTACACCTGTAGCGATACAGATCTCGAACAGCTTAGGTGGGGACTCTTCTTTAACCTCTGTATTTGTTATGATTGCTGGATTTACAGGTGCGATTGGCGGACCTTTTATCATCAAACTGTTTAGAATTCGTAGTGAGGTTGGAATCGGAATTGGTCTAGGAACCGCTTCACATGCTCTAGGAACAGCAAAGGCCTTGGAATATGGTGAACAATCCGTTTCGATGAGCTCGGTTGCGATGACTGTTTGCGCCGTAGTTGGCTCTTGTATCGGCCCACTTGTAGCGTGGATGATGTACCCTTAAATTATTCTTTTAATTGGACTATGTTTGCAAAACACTCCATCGGGTAACTATAACTAAGGAACAAAAAAAGCAAAGCACCTGAGGAGGATTTCACATGTCCGATCACACACAAGATGAAGCGGAAATCCGCAACAAGGAAAATAAAGAAGGCGATTCATTAGCTGAAATTAAGAAGATGGAGAACGGTGTAGACATCGAGCCAGAGGCAGATGAGTGGGTAGCCAAACCTGCTGAATCCTCACACCCAGATCCGCTTCCCGATAATTTGGAGTAAATGATTCGGAAGACAGGCTGTCCTTTAGGGGACAGTCTGTTTTTGTTGATGATTATAGTAAGTATTGTATAATAAATAAAAGTACAACCTCATCAGAGTGTTTTCTCCAAGTTCGTCTTAGCTTTTCGCAAATTTCACAGATCTTTGCCAACAGGGAGGAAATGGAATGCGTAGTCGGAATGAGAACAGCCGTTACCGGCAAAAACGTGGTGAGGCTCTCGCAGGAAACTTTGAGAAAAAGTACGGTTCAAACTTTGGCGTACGCAGTGAGCTTAAGATGGATGCACTGAAGAAACAAAACGACGATCAGTTGCTGACGACACCTCATGAAGAAGAGCATAAATAATTAGAGGTAACAAGTGGGAGACTTTTACTCCTGGAATTCTGGAATGGAGGCATAACCTTTTGGGTTATGTCTTTTTTTGTGCGCATATTTCCAGAACGATCAAGACATAATAGGGCCGGATGGACAACTAAGAAAATAATGACAACGGGAGGCGAGATTAGGTCATGATTATTCCTATATTTTCGTTAAGTGGAGATATAGCAGTTACTGTGGTGGGCCAATACTTTTTTTATTTTATGGTCTATTCCTTTTTAGGTTGGGTATTGGAAGGGACCTATAATCTATACAGTAATGGAAGCTTTCGCAAAGAAGGATTTCTAAAAGGTCCATTTAAGCCGATGTACGGCTTTGCTCCACTATTGCTATTGATTGCTAGAGATTTGACGCTGCCACTTCCGCTTTTCCTATTTCTTGCGCTAATCATTCCTTCTGCTGTGGAATTTATAAGCGGTTGGCTGTTAAAAACGGTATTCCATAAGCAATGGTGGGATTACTCAGGAATGTCTTATCAACTGCAAGGGCATATTTGCCTGCGTTTTTCTCTATATTGGTGGGGGCTTTCAGTAGCTAGTGTGTATGTAATTCAGCCGCTTATGGAGCTTTTATATTCGGGTGTTCAGCCTATTTGGAAATTCGTGCTTCCGATCGTGGGGTTCTACTTTATGGCGGATTTATTATGGACCTGCTGGAGCCGGTATCGGATGGAGAAAACCCCTCAATATCAGAAATAATGGTTTTCTATATGTGTACTACGAGTCTTCTTTTGTGTATCAAGCACAAACATTTCGTGGACAGGCATTTCGATATTGCATATCCGTTTCTAGTCATAAATAATATAGCAATATATTAAATACTAGACGGACTGGTGGCGATAACGATGACAGGGAAGATTCTAGTGAGCGCATGTCTGTTAGGGCATAAAGTACGTTATGATAATGGCGATGTTCCGTGTCTCGATGCCCGATTCCTAAAGTGGTATGAGGAAGGGCGTTTTGTCCATATTTGTCCAGAGGTAGTGGGAGGTTTGCCAACCCCTCGTCCTGACGCACAGCGGCAAGGAGATCGGGTAGTGACGGGGGCAGGCGTCGATGTTACGGAGCCATTTATGAAGGGGGCTCAAGCCACACTAAAGCTGGCTAGGGAGCATCAGGTTGCATTAGCTATTTTAAAACAAGACAGTCCTTCATGCGGAAGCCTGTATATTTATGATGGAACCTTTAAGGATACGAAAGCACCGGGAGAGGGCACCACTACGGAGCTGTTGAGGAAAAATGGGTTTAAAGTATTTGGCGAAGATCAGCTGGATGAAGTCGAGCAGGAACTCGCACGTATGGACGGGCAGGGCATTCTTTAAGTAATAAATAGGCAGCAGGATACATAGTGTGTATAAGGGGAACGAAGCAGTGTCCTTGGGAGAGGAAATGCCGTCCGATGAGCCATCCTTCATTTGGGATAGGAGGCGGACGCAGATGAGTATTGATCAGCTCATTGCTTTGCTCGTTCTTGTCATTATGATCGTACAGCTTGCTGGCACAAAAGGTAAACACTAAGACTCACCTCATTGTAACTGCTTCCGGAGCTCAGCATTTTTTGAGTTCGGAAGCTTTTTTTGTCCACGGCTATGCATATTGTGAAATCTAAAGGATTCCTTCATAGTGATGTCTAATATACATATAGTGGGTTTTTGGGAAGTCCAAGGAAAGAATTTAGGGGGAACTATGAAATTTAGAACATGGATAATCATTGTGCAGTTATTTATGATTGCTGTGCTTGTAGGCGTGTTGGCGGCCGATCTAGGTGAGACAGGCTCAGATGAGTCTAAACATGATGATATTTTAATACATTTTGATCAAAAAGATTTAAACAGGATGAAAGAAACCGTTCAAAGGTTTAGTGAAGGTAAAGGAGATAACCTGATGTTGATTGAGCCAACCACGGATAGTGGACGGTTAATTCATGATTTCTATTCTAATGGTAAAGAGCTTCATTGGGTAAAGGATGATACAAGAGATGCATGGAGTAGTAGTCCCGGGAAGATCGAATATGTATGCCAAGCGATTGAACTAATAGAGACAGGTGAGCGGTTTAATGTCGAGTTATCTCAATGTAATGTTCAGCCAGACGGTGAGAAAATAAACGTGATCAGCTTTTTAAAAGAAAGATTATAAACCCATTTACGGAGAGGATGGATGATCAATATGCCGATGTCTGAGTACTATCAAGGGATTCGTGGGAAAGTGGGCTCAGAATTATTAATGATGCCTTCCGTAGCTGCAGTAGTAAGAAATAAAGAGGATGAGATTCTGTTCATCCGCAAGCCAGGAGAATCTTTGTGGGGATTGCCTGCGGGAGCGATTGAGCCAGGGGAGCGTCCCGGAAGAACCTTACGCAGAGAGGTATATGAAGAGACAGGGTTGATGGTTCATCCTACGTCGATTTTAGGTGTTTTTGGTGGAGCGAAATATAGATACGAATATAGTAATGGCGATCAGGTAGAATATACGGTTATTGTATTTGAGTGCTCTATTATCAGAGGAACGCTTAGAGCTATAGATGGGGAGATCGAAGAATTTAAATTTTTCAAAGAGAACGAGCTGCCAGAGATTGCAATTCTTTATCCTAGAGAGATTTTTATAAAAGACCGAGAGAAGACTGCAACGATATTTGAGTGACTGAGAGGAGTGCCTCATGAAGACATACATTTATATGGTTAGACATGCAGTGTCACCTTTTGTATTAGGGAATGAGCGGGAACGGGGATTATCCGAAAAAGGACACGCAGACGCTTATAGAATCAAAGAGCTTTTGACGGAGGAGGAAATTACATATTTTGTATCCAGCCCATATAGACGAGCCGTAGAGACAATTAAATATTTGGCAGAAGCTTCGAACCAAGAGATTGAACTGTATGAAGAACTCAGAGAACGAGCAATCGGAAGTGTCGAGATTGAAATCAGTGAAGATGATTTTCTGCAGGGCATTCGGACATCGTTCAGCGACAAGCAATATAAAATGCCGGATGGAGAGAGTACCCAGGGAGCACAAGAGCGTGCAATTCCTGTCATCAAGCAATTAATTCAACAGCATAAAGGCGGCAAAATCGCATTAGGTACGCATGGGAATATCATGACCATTATCCTGAACTACTTCGATAAGAAGTATGGATATGAGTTCTTTGAACAGACGTCCAAGCCGGATATTTATAAGCTGGAATTTGAAGAATTGGAGCTTACCCATGTGGAGCGGCTGTGGGACTCCGAAGTGCTGAACAGATGAAATATTTTATAAAGCTGAATGCACTAAGCGTACTTTATGCCTTTATGTTGTTTGTTGTAATAGAGCTGCCATTGAATATTTATCGAATCAGCAGAATTTCCGGCTTGGAGCTGGGAAAAGTAGATACCTTGCTGTTTATCTTCAAGCTTGTTTTATTTTTATTATCTTCTATAGTATTTATTTGGCTTACAAAAAAATATTTGAGCGGAAAAAAATCCATGTATTTCACTACGATCCTATGGTTTCCCTATTTGATTCTATTCATTAGTTTATTCGCAACCTGGTTCCCAATCACAGAACCTGCAGATAAACCTGCACCGGTAACAGGACTGATCATAATAGGAGCCATGATTATTTATCCGTTTTATATCGCAATGATTAGTATTATCGCAAGCATCAATTTTAAGTCAGAAGCTGGATAGAGGTTGGAAATGAGGATCAATGATTTGAAAGAAAGACTTTTTTATACTTGTATCTGCCTCGTTGTTATTGTATTGGGGTTAAGCTCTAGAGTATTCACGGATCAGCTGCCTTTGTTTGTATCTAGACATTTCGGAGATGCGCTTTGGGGCAGCATGGTTTATTTTATGTTTCGGGTCCTACTGGTAAATCAAAAGCTAAGGCTCGCCTTTGTATGGAGTTTGGTGTTTAGCTTCGGTATAGAATTTAGCCAGCTGTATCAAGCGGAATGGATCAACAGCATCCGTTCTACAGTATTGGGTGGTCTAATTCTCGGAAAAGGATTCCTGTGGATCGACCTTGTTAGATATTTAGTGGGCATTGCCCTTTGTTATGGATTGGATCAATACTTTCACCAAAAGGTGCACCGAAATAATAAATAGTGTTTATTGGAGAGGAACCTTTAAATGGTAAATAGTTTGATTGTGGTATGCTTGCTTACGATGATTATTCACACGGCAGAAACCTTATCGTATTCGGTACGATACGCCGGAGTGAAGCTGAACAAGATAGCCATTGCGTTATCTCTCACAGGCATTATTGTTCTCGTCTCAAGAACTGCAAATATGATCCAAGCTCCACTGACGGCTAAATTCGTAGATTATGCCAAAATACATTCAGATTTTCCACTTCTTAATTACTTGAGAATTATATTATTGGCTTCTTCATTAGGGACTTTAATTGCCATTGCTGTGTTCCCTACCTTTGTAGGCTTGTTTGGGAGAATCATCTCTAAGCTTGAAATCGAAGGTTCTATCCCAAAACTGCTTACCAGTGTGACGATCGGGCAACTTAAGAACACAAGAAAATACATAAGAAAACCAAAAGTGAACTTATATAACTTCAGATACCTGGGGATTCCTAAACGTTTTATTGTGATGAATGTTTTTGTTACAGCCTTTTACACCGTAGGTGTCATATCATCTTTGTACGCTGCTCATCTAATGCCTCAATATAGCACGACTGCTTCTCAAGCTTCCGGACTGATTAACGGTATGGCGACTATTCTGCTGACCATATTTATCGACCCACAGCTTGGTCTTATTACCCATAAGGCTACTGAAAATGTAGAATACCGTGATCAGCTAGGAAAAATATATGTGGTATTGATGGGTTCACGATTTGTAGGCACTATATTTGCTCAGCTCCTAATTGTGCCTGCAGCCCAATTAATTAGTATGTTAGTGAAGCTGATTTGAGCCGGTGGGGGCGAATCATAATCATTAGGGAAGTTTAGATTCTGCTGCTCGTAGTGCTAGCGAAATCTTCTGTTCCCAGCTGTAAATATTCTGCTGCATGGAATGAATTCGTTTCATTTGCTCATAGGATGATTTCAATTCTGTAGCGGCTCTAACTGCATCTCCTTGCTTAACAGCTGCTTTATATTGTTTGTCAGCTTCCGCGCGTACTTTCTGCGTGGCAGTGAGATTCTTACTTTCGGCAGTTATTTGTTTCTTTAAAGCAGTGATGGGTGCCAACGCATCTTTGACGGGTTTAAGCTTAGCAGCGGTTTGCTTGCGAGCGGCTGCCAAAGCGGTTGTCTTTGTCTTAATTTCGGCTCGGGCGAGGGTTACAGCAGCCTTTAGTTTATTACGCTTCAGGTCCAGCAATGTGACTGTTTTCAAGTCTTTAGCTTTCTTGGCTGCGGTAGACTGTTTACTGAGTGTGCTGTATTGTTCCAGAAGGGGAGCATGTTTCTTCTGAACTGAGCTAGCTTCTGAAGATAAGCGGCTTAACAGTGCTTGATCTGTTGACTGTATGACGGTACGAATAGATTTCAGAGCGTCATTATTCTGTTTGCGTAACTTCTGAATTTTTGAGTTATCTGTCTTGAGGGTGGCTTGAAGCGCGGTATAATTACCATGAAGACTGTTAATGTCATCCAGCGCGGAATCCCAGCCAGTAGCAGCAGACACAAGTGTGAGGTTACAGGTTAAGAAAGCTGCTACCAGCATTACTTGAGCCACCCATTTTAAATCCCTAATTCTGAAAATGTTCGTTCTACATCTGACGGTGTTTTTTGGCTTAAACATTCCTCTCAGCTCCTTAATGAATTAGTTAATATACGCAAAAAAGCACCTCCAAGATAGGCATTGACGCCTGTCTTGCGAGGTGCTTCTCCCGCACAGAAATATAAAAGATGCTCTTACTATAACTTGAAATTAATGGATAGTCAATAAACAATAGAACATTTGTTTGCTTGTTTTTATAATTGTGAAATACAAAGGGGAGTAAATATGAGTTCACATCTAGAGTATGGGCACGATCGAGTGGCTCTGATTACCGGAACCTCCAGTGGATTTGGACTGCTGACAGCGCTCAAATTAGCTGGACAGGGGTTTAAGGTGATAGCAACCATGCGTGATTTAAGCCGTAAAGGCGAGCTGGTGCTGCAGGCAGAGCAGGCAGGAATTTTAAAGCAGCTTCATTTAATGACCATGGATGTAACTGACAGCGATTCTATAGAGACAGCAATATCTTCAGTACACGAAACATTTGGAAGAATTGATGTTCTAGTCAATAATGCAGGTTTTGCCATTGGCGGTTTCATAGAAGAAATATCTATGGAGGAATGGCGGCGGCAAATGGAGACGAACTTTTTTGGATTAGTGGCTGTGACAACAGCTGTGCTGCCCATTATGCGAGAACAGCAGAGTGGCACGATTATTAATGTGGGAAGTGTAAGTGGATTATCCGGATTTCCAGGTTATGCGCCTTATGCAGCTTCTAAATTTGCTGTTGAAGGCTTCAGCGAAAGCCTGCGTCATGAAATGTCCCCTTATGGAATAAGGGTGGTATTAATTGAACCGGGCTCCTTCCGTACACCGATATGGGGAAAAGGCATGGAGCAAATTCGACGTAAGGAGGATTCTCCGTATAAAGCGCGTCTTGACGCTGTGCTACGATATTCCAAACATACTGCTGAGACAGCGCCTGACCCTAGTCAAGTGGCTAATCTTATCGGTCGTATTACCGAAATGAAAGCACCACGGCTACGTTATCCTATCGGCAAAGGTACGCGAATCTTAATTTTAGGCAAAACGCTGCTTCCATGGAAGTGGTTGGAGAGAATTATTGCGAAAGAATTGAGGTGATAGGATGGAGTCATCCATAAATTTAACAATCATTAAACTAATAGGTTATGTGTCCAGTTTGATGACCGTTTTTTTATGGCTAATTTTTATATTCATCAATCCTTATGCTGAGATTACGAATCGCTCCACTCTTGTGATTAGTATAATCATGTTGTTATTACCGGCGGGGTTATTAGCAATAGGTGTCTTTTTAAACAGAAGTCGGCTAATGCTGCTTGCATTTATCTGGAGTTTTCCCTACAGTTTATATATGTTATTAACACCCGGAATCTTTAGGTTGTTCGGGATTACGAGTCTAATGTATTTACTTTGTTTTGTGTTATTTAGAATGAACAAGATTAGATATTGAACAAGGATAGAGGTGTGCCGATGCTAGAATCGTCCGGAATCCATATCTGCTTCAACGCAGATGGCCGTGAAATAGAAATCCTCGATGTTACTCCATTTGGCAAAGATAAATTTCGAATTGAAGAGACACCGATTTTTAATCCGGCTGTTACAATGGGAGATATTATACAGGTGAAGGAAGAAAATGGAGTCTATTATTACCAAGAGACTGTTCAGAAATCTCCTTTCAAAAGATACGCTTGGCTGCTTAGTAAAGAAGCTGTTGATTCAACGGCCATTGCAGCTTTTAAACATAGAATTATAGAGAATGAAGGCAAATGTGAGTTGATCTTTGGCGGTTTGTTCGTCATTCATATTCCTAAGAATACTTCAATTGATGTTGATGGGGAAATGAATCGAATTATTGAGCGGTTCGAAATTTAAATACTAAGGAAAAAATGCTGCGTCATGAAATGCAAGGAAACTTGCACATGATGACCGCAGCATGGAGAATAGAAGAAACGCTTTTTATTTTATTTCTTCCATAAATGTCTTAAAATTTTCGGCAATTTCTTTTGATTTGGTATGGTGCAGATAATGTCCTGCATCAAGTTTTACCAATTTTCCTTGTACGGAATTTTTGACTTGCTCTTCATGCAATGATATCCAATCTTTTAAGAGAGTATCATCCCCTTGAACAAAGAGCAAAAGGGGGAGATCCTTTGGAAAAGTTGAATTTAGAGCCCCTTTATAATTAGAAGACATATGTTCCACTTCATTTAAGTTAGTGTAATTATAAGTGTTTCTAAGCGTAAGCAATCTCAATTGTTCTTTAGTTTCATCATCAAACGGCAATTCAGCATAGGGATTTCCACTTGATTTAAATAACAATCTGCCCAAGCCTGATTCTCTAAGTAGTTTTAATTTTCCTGTTGGTATTTTAACACCTATTCTGTCTTCCGTTGCAATACTATTATCAATCCCGACAAATGCACTCACTTCGTTTGGATATTTGTTCACATAATTCAAACTGTACATACCGGAAATAGAGTGTGCCATTAGAATATAACGGTCAATATTAAGCTGCTTTACAGCTTCATGAATTTCACTCACAATGTTTTCTGTGGTTCGCTCTTTTTCAGTTCTATCACTTAATCCATAACCGAAAGGCTCAATCACGACAACTTTGTAAAATGGAGATAGTTCATCTATTAACAGCTTAAAATCAAGTCCCGGTGCCACCGTTCCATAACCAGGTAAGAGCACGACTGTCTCTTCACCCTTTCCTTGAATCAAAACGTTCATATTTTTACCATCGACGCTTACAGACTGACCATAGGGTTTTATTTTAGCTTGGTCCGATTTATTGAGGAAAATATTAGCGACAAAAACAGTCACTAGAAAAAGTACTATTGCAGTAGCTAAAGCCCCTAAGGAAATAAGTATAATTTTCAGCGGTTTATTCATCCTTTTTTTAATAACCTCTTCTTCTGGTTTCAATCGCATCTTCTCCTGTTCTAATCGCTTTATTCTAGCTATCTTAATGAGTTGCTAAAGAAAGCTTACCCGATGAAGATGAACTATACATGACGACAATATGAACTGAATATGAACCAGCTAAAAAAAGTTTGACTCTATAAAATGAATGTGAGGTGAGCAATAATGTTGAAATTTATGAAGCAATGGTTGCCGAGTATTGTGATCGCAGTGGTTATTTCTTTGTTTGTTAGAACCTATGTTGCTGAAGCCATGAGAGTTCCAACGGGCTCTATGATCCCAACGATTCAAATCAATGATCGCTTAATTGTTGAGAAAATGTTATGGATGACCACACTGGAGCATGGAGATATTGTTGTATTTACGCCACCTGTAGCTGGTGATGAGAATAAAAGATATGTAAAAAGGCTAATGGGGCTGCCTGGAGATACCTTGGAAATTAAAGACGGCGCACTTTACCGAAATGGAGCGAAGGTTAACGAACCTTACCTCAATGAACAGATGGATTACACTTTTGGACCGGTTACGGTACCCGCCGATCATTATTTTTTTCTCGGAGATAACCGGAATATAAGCTATGATGCTCATTTGTGGGATACTCCATTTGTGTCGAAGGATAAGTTGATTGGGAAAGTAATCGCTGAATTTAGCAATCCCTTTTAGGTAGTGTGTAAGACGGATAAATGTAAGGCTTAATCTCTAAAAATAGATTTAGGGGTGCTGAAGTCGCGGGGGTCTTTTGAACTAACCGAGTGGTTTAATGAGTCTTTAACCATATTGTTACTTTGGAAGAATTTAGCTATCCTTAAGGTAAAATATACCTACATATAGTAAGGGGTGCTGAATTTTGAAAGCTCATGTCACAGATCTCAAACATGGCGATTGTCTAATCACAGATACATTCAATAGTGTTGGCCTACACGTGCTTCCGAAGGGGACAGTGGTCTACGGAGAAGAAATCACCATCCTGATGAGGCATCAAATTGATTATGTCGATATTGAACCACGCATGATGGTGCTGGATAATGAAGAAATGAATGTGGCACAAGGGATAGATGGTAATTTTGATCAAGCCATCCAAAACTATGAATCTATATTTCTGGAAGCACTCAGCAAGGGTAGCTTTACGCAGTCGGATGTTGATAATACGCTGCAGCCATTGCTGGAAAAATTGGATGAACAAAAGGATGTCGTTTCTTTATTATTGCTGCTGGAACGTGATGATATCAGTACATACAACCATTCATTGCAGGTCGGACTGTTATCTTTTTACATAGCGACTTGGTTAGGTCATACAAAAGCCGAAAGATTTGAGATTAGTAGAGCCGGTTATTTGCACGATATCGGAAAAAGCCAGATTGCTCCACATATCTTAAATAAGACGGATAACTTAACTCCCGAAGAATCAGAAGAACTAAAACGTCATACTTCGTATGGATACGACATTATCCTTAAATCGATGAATGACGAAAAGACCGCACTAGTGGCGCTTCAGCATCATGAATTCGAGGATGGTACAGGTTATCCTAACAATCTCCGTAAACAGGACTTGCACCCGTATACGCAGATTGTTGCTGTTGCAAATACTTATGTAGGCATGACCTTAGGAAGAGCGAATCAACCAAAACAAGGCCTGATTAACGTTCTGCGCAAGGTACATGAGCTTGGATTTGGCAAGCTGAATGGAAATGCGGTACAAGCTCTAATCGGACATTTATTGCCGAATTTTGTGGGTAAGAGCGTTCAGCTTAGCAATGGTGAGCAAGGTACGATTATTATGAATAATCCGTTGGATATTTTCAAACCTCTGGTAAAAATAAATGAGACTACGTTCAGAGACTTATCTAAAGAGCGTAATTTGACTGTTGAAGAAGTATTTATTTAACGAATATTTTTGTGGCGATAAATAGGAGGCTATCTCCCTGATCCGTAAAATCAGGGGATAGCTTTTTTGTGTTATAATCGAAATTGGGTTAAAAACCCTTCAATATGGAATAGGAGAGTGCTTATCGTGATTATCAAATTCATTCGTTTACGTTAATTTGAGGTGCAATTCAATGATGACATCATCCATTTTTTTGAAAATGTATTGAGTCTTATTTAACTGTGCATTCATTGATAAAATTCGAATGAAATGAGGAATGAACAATGAGCGAAAAAATAGTAAAAGTAAACGGAATTGATATATGTTCGGATAGTTTTGGAAATCCTAGCAATCCTGCGATATTGCTGATTATGGGTGCCACCTGTTCTATGGTTTATTGGGATGAAGAGTTCTGTCAGCGATTAGCAGATACCGGACGTTACGTTATTCGTTATGATAACCGGGATGTCGGACGTTCCGTTGTTTATGAGCCTGGGAGTTCCAATTATACCGTGATGGACATGGCAAATGATGCTGCTGGGTTACTAGACGCCTATAATATAGAACAGGCAAATATCGTTGGAATGTCCTTAGGCGGAATGATTGCGCAAGTCCTTGCTACACGTCATCCGCAAAAAGTTCTAACCTTAACCTTGATCGCATCAAGTTTTTTCGAATCTGACGATAATGATCGGAACTTGCCTCCTATGGATGAGCGGATCCTCGCATTCCATGCAAATGGAGCAACACTGGATTGGTCTAATGAGGAAGAGGTAGCCAATTATTTGGTTTCAGGTTCCGGCATACTCTGTGGTTCAAAACATAAATTCGATGAGAAAAGAGCGTATAAACAAGTAAGGCTGGAAATAAAACGTGCCAACAACTTGCTTAGCATGTTTAATCATTCTCTTCTTACAGGGGATGACGGCTACGAGGGCAAGGCAAAAAATATCATGGTTCCTACCTTGGTTATCCACGGCACAGAAGACACGGTGCTTCCTATAGAGCATGGCTTGGCGCTTGCGGCGGAAATTCCTGATGCGTCGCTTCTAACCCTGGAAGGAACGGGCCACGAAGTCCACCCGGATGATTGGGAAACAATAATCAAAGCCATTTCGAATCATACTTTAGGCGGTAAAGCTTAACAGGGCTTAAAGAGTAAAATAAAGAAGGGCTACAATTCGGTCTTGCCGATTGTAGTCCTATTTTTTTAGGATTACTTCGTCCCTAGGAATTAAATCGCTTCACTAATTTTTCTTTATGTGCAGTAAAAGCCTCTTCTAAAGTGATGCCATATAAGTCAGCTAACAATGCGATATTTCCGAGAACATCCCCGATTTCCTCAATCAAGTCGTTTTTCAGTTGCTCTGGAGTACGAGTCGATTCATCCGGTCGATCTCTGCCGATTTCATAGGAGCGTACAGCTCGAGCGACTTCACCGGTCTCTTCCATTAAGAATCCGACTCTTATAAAAGGACCATAAGTAGTCCAGCCTCGTTCTCCATAAAAATGATTAATCCATTTCTGCACATCATTAATTTCCATATTATGTAGCACTCCTTAATCTTTCACATGATTTATACTCCAACATATAGTATATTAGATAGCGGACATTATCAATATATAGTTTGGAGATGAGATTTTGAAATCAATATGTGTTTTCGCAGGATCGAATTTAGGGGTGCATGAGGATTATAAAGCTAAAGCTGTTGAACTTGGTAACTACATGGCTATGCATAATTATCGTTTAATTTACGGTGGTTCAAAAATCGGATTAATGGGTGAGGTCGCTAATGCTGTTTTGAATGGTGGAGGCGAGGTAATCGGGGTAATGCCTAGAGGATTATTTAATGGGGAAATGGTACATAGAGAGTTAACGCAGTTGATAGAAGTAGAGGATATGCATGGCCGTAAAGCAAAAATGGGAGAGCTGGCAGATGGCTTTATTGCTTTACCTGGAGGGTTTGGAACGTATGAGGAGCTCTTTGAGGTTTTGTGCTGGTCACAAATTGGCATACACAAGAAGCCGGTAGGGGTTCTAAATATCAGGAATTATTTTGATCCTCTGATGAATCTGATACATAACAGTATCCAAGAAGGCTTCTCTAATTCTTCGCATCTAAGTCTGCTAAACGTATCCAACGAGCCGTTGGAACTCTTGACTCTTTTGAAGGAGTATGTTCCGCAAACGCTTGAGCAAAAGTGGAAACAGCTCAACTGAATAATGAAACTTTCAGTTTAATGATCGGGTACTCGGGTAGACTGTGTTCCTGGACGTAAACCAACCGACATCAGGCATTAGTTTCTGCATGACCTTTACCGCTGAGCGTTCGGACTCAGAAGGCGTTATTTGCACTTAGGTTACTTTGGGTTCTCGCGCGATTTGAACTATCCCCCATGCTTGTGAACACACTTTTCCGATGGATCGGACTCAGCTGACCTTATTTCTCCATTTCGAACGTTTTAGGCGAGCTATCGGACTATATTGCAGCTATATACTCATAACCACACCGATTCAGCACTGTTACATGGTGATAAGAGCTATACGGTCCGATACTTCTGTAAAAATGACCAAAAAGCTCAAATAGCTGCAATACGGTCCGTAACATATTGAGGGTCTTTGGCTAGTTTGGTTATTTGGGTTACTTTAGTTTCTTGGGCATCATGGGTTTGGTTCTTAGGTTTATCTCCGTTTGAGCAGGGTTTCGGACTCCAGTGACGTTATTTCTTATGAAGAGGTTCATATTTTGTGTTTTTTTGCCAATAGCGATTATGGAGTTCGATAGCATCCCGATTATGGGATTATACTGTGTATAAGGTCAACTGGGTCCTATAGCGACTTCGAAAGTGGATTCGCGGCGCAAAAGGTACGTAATCAAACGAAGTGTGAGGTTTGGATTATGGCTACATTACCGCTGAATTTGAAATTCACTAGTGGATTGGCTATGATAAATATAGAGAAACGCTACAAGAGGAGAAATGAGATAATGACCCCCGAGAATCAAATCGAACAATTTAAGAAGCTTAAGCACGATATCACTCGTTTCATGTTAATTTATAAATTTGCATTGGATGAGATGGAAACGAAGATTGAGATCCTAAAACAGGAGTTTCAGTCTCTGCATGATTACAGCCCAATTGAACATACCAAATCGCGTATTAAGTCTCCAGAAAGTATCATGAACAAGATGCTGCGCAAAAATGGTGAATTATCGCTGGATTCAGTGAAAAATTGTATTAAAGACATCGCTGGTCTGCGGATCACCTGTTCTTTTATCTCTGATATCTATCATGTTAGTGAGATGCTTCAGAAGCAGGATGATCTAACGGTCCTTGAGGTAAAGGATTATATTAAGAACCCTAAACCTAACGGATATCAGAGTCTTCACTTGCTGATTCAAGTCCCTGTTTTTATGTCCGATCGTCAGGAGCTTGTCTGTGTAGAAGTTCAAATTCGTACCATTGCTATGGATTTCTGGGCAAGCCTCGAACATAAAATCTTTTATAAATATAATAAATCAGTACCTGAGAGTATGACTCGTGAACTGAAAAATGCGGCGGATGCCGCTCATGCCCTTGATCTGCAAATGGAGCGTCTGCACCGGGATATAAAGGAAATTAAAGACGATGATGAAGATGATCTTAGCTCCTTCGAGGAAGAGCTTCGCCGTATAGTGGTTCATAATAAGCAGTTCACACTTCCAGCTAACTTTATTAAATTGCTTGACGACAAATAAGCTGTTTTGTCCGCCTAGAGTTATCCGTTTCCTTTCGGGTGACTCTAGGTTTTTTTCTTGTATACATCATTGCCATAGATAACTAGAATAGAGTATTCTCAACTAGAAGAGAATGGTTACTTTAGCTTCATCATTTTTACATAAAAGGAGAATGAAGATGAGCGAGCGTACACTTCGCACCATTACTGTGAATCAAATCGGATATCCGCTGGATGGACAAAAGATCGCAGTATTTACAGGTACTGAGCATGATTTTCAGGTAGTTGATGTTGATAGTGGGACTATTGTGTTCAAAGGTAGTTCAGATGCTGGAAGATTTGATAAAGCCAGTGGAGTAACTTTGCACACAGGTGATTTCTCGGAGGTCAATACTGAGGGAAGATATCGGATTGAGCAGAGCGAGGGTGTAGCTTCGGCATCCTTTACAATCTCAGATCAGCCTTATCATGAGCTTCAACAGGGCTTGCTGAAAGCTTTCTATTATTATCGCTGTGGCGTTGAGTTGACTGAAGAATATGCTGGAGATTGGAAGCACAAGGCGTGCCATACCGCAAAAGGGATTGTATATGGGCAACCGGATCTTCAACTAGACTGTTCGGGTGGCTGGCATGATGCAGGTGATTATGGAAAATATAGCGGTCCCGGAGCGAAAGCTATCGCGGATATGCTGCTTGCCTATGAATTATATCCCTCGGCTTTTGTAAGCGCTATCCCATTGCCTGAAAGTGATGGATCTACGCCAGATGTGCTGCTGGAATGCAGGGTGGAGCTCGATTGGTTGTTTAAAATGCAAGACTCCGCAACAGGTGGTGTATACCATAAATTGACTACGTTAAGCTTTCCTGGTCTGGATGTTATGCCTGAGGACGATACAGCAGATCTGTACTTCTCACCAATATCTGCTACTGCAACTGGGGATTTTGCTGGTGTTATGGCTATGGCTGCAAGAGTGTACAAGCCTTTTGATGCTGCTTATGCGCGGAAATGTCTGGATGCTGCGGGGGCAGCATGGGAATGGCTTGTACAGCATCCAGATGTACCCGGTTTTACGAATCCGCCTGAGATTAGCACTGGAGAATACGGGGATGGAGTCGATAAGGACGAGCGGTATTGGGCAGCGGCGGAGCTGTATCGTACGACAGGGAAAGAGGAATATCATCAAGCTGTTCTGCAGCTAGTGCAGCTTGCTTTTCCAAAATACAGTTTAGGCTGGGGTGATATGGGGGGCTATGGCACTATTGCTTATCTGTTAAATGGTGAGGAGCAAGCAGACCGTGCTTTATATGCCTCGTTAAAAGAAGGGCTTGTTGCTGAGGCGCAACGATTAGCGGAACAGAGTCGTGAGGAGGGCTATAGGATCTCCTTAAAAGAGGAGGACTATATCTGGGGCAGCAATATGCTAGTAATGAACAATGCAATGCTGCTGCTGGCGGCTGAATATTTTAGTGGAGACTCCGGTTTTGCGGACTGTGCCTTAGATCATCTACATTATCTGATGGGGCGTAACGTTCTGGATATCAGCTATGTTACCGGGTTTGGGGATCATGCCGTGATGAATCCGCATCATCGCCCTTCTGTAGGTGACCATGTGGCTGATCCGGTGCCGGGATTGGTGTCAGGGGGGCCAGATCGTGGGCTGCATGATGAATATGTAGTTGAGCATTTACAAGGAAAACCAGCTGCGCAGTGCTTTGTCGATCATGAGCTTAGCTATTCTACGAATGAAGTGACGATCTATTGGAATTCACCTGCGGTGTTTGTTGTGGCCCGTTTTAATCAATAAAAAGCAATAGTTCGAATAGGGAAAGACGTCCTGAAACTGGATGTCTTTCTCTTTTTTATAGCTGAAATGCTATAATACTAGACGGTATGCTATTTTAGCGGATGGTATTAGGAGGTAGGGGATTGAGTAGTATTTTTGAGATTCAGAGACTTGCAAAACTTAATTGGAAAAGTAACGACCAAACTTCGAAATATCTTTTCTCGGAGATCTCCGCAGACATAGCTGAATCGGACCGCATCGCATTGATTGGTGCCTCTGGCCAAGGGAAAAGTACATTCCTTAGAATCCTGGCTCTCTTGGATGCTCCGGATGAGGGAGATATGTTGGTAAATGGGACTTCATATAAAAGTATGGATGCGAGATTATGGAGGATGAAAATAGGGTTTGTAGCACAACAAGCGGTCATGCTGTCTGGCAGTGTGGAGGATAATTTAAGAACTGTCAGCAGACTGCATGACAAACCTTATGATCTTAAACTAGTGCAGCGACTAATTGGGCAATTGGGGCTGGAGCATTTGGATTTAAGCAAAAAAGCGGCAGATTGTTCGGGTGGTGAAAAGCAGCGGATTTCTTTAATTCGATCCTTGCTGCTCCGACCTACGGTATTATTGCTCGATGAAATCACCGCTTCGCTCGATGTTAACAGCACTCAAATGGTTGAGAAGCTACTAGTGGATTGGCATAAGGAAGAAGGCACTTCGATGATTTGGGTCACTCATGATCTTAAGCAGGCGAGCAGAATAAGCACAACTACATGGTTTATGGGAAAAGGCAGGTTGGAACAGCATGTGAGCGAGTCTTTTTTTGCTGAATCTGCGGAAGAATTGGCTAAAAGGTTCGTTCGGCCTTCGGAAGGAGCGTCGTTGTTATGAGTTATACAGCACTAAGTTTCACGCTTCTGTTTGTATTAGGGACAATGTTGGTCTCCGTGTGGCAAAAGCTCGGACTGGAAAAAGATATCATTGTAGGCACAGTGCGGTCGGCCATTCAATTGCTTGCGGTGGGGTATGTGCTGCAATTTATTTTTAAATCGGATCAGGTCATTTATGTAATTGTGATAATACTCTTTATGATCAGTGTAGCCGCATGGAATGCAGCCAAAAGAGGCAAAGGCTTGCGCGGATTAGTCTGGAGAATTGGACTGGCGATTGCTACTATGGAACTGCTCATGATGGGCATTCTGCTCAGCTTACATATCATTGAGGCTACGCCACAATATATCATTCCGATTAGCGGTATGACCATTGGCAGTGCTATGGTGGTTTCAGGGTTGTTCATTAACCATATCAAGCATGAAATTCAGCAGAGCAAAGGGGAGATTGAAACGTTGTTGTCTCTTGGCGCAACGGTCCCACAGGCGATCCAGGAAGTTAGAAAAAGATCTGTAAAATTCAGCATGATTCCTACCATCGACGGTATGAAGACGGTTGGGCTTGTTCAACTCCCTGGAATGATGACCGGAATGATCATCGCGGGCGCTGATCCTGTAGTAGCTGTTCGTTATCAGATATTAATTGTGTTCTCGTTCACTGCCTCTGTTGCCATAACGAGTATGCTGCTCAGTGTACTGAGCTACAGACTCTTTTTCACGCCGGATCTAAGGCTCAAGCAAATAGTGGAGCAAGGCTAAGCCTATTTCTCACAAGCGATTCCGTCTTTGTCACGGTCGCTTTTTTTATTGGCATTATAGAGTTCTTTCGATACGTAGGGTTTGTATTTCGTTTTGCCGCCTTTGTTCTTGGTTGAGCTGGAAATGGCAACTCCACCTTTGTAATCTTTGTTTAGCTCCGTGCAGTTTTTGTAGGTTTTGACCTTGGATTCTGCGCTTGCTGTGTTCAAGGTAGCGACGGATAGAGTGAGTAGCAGACCTGCTGCTAGACAAATGTTTAAGATTTTTTTCATGGGAACCTCTCCTATAAAAATCTAATGGAATTAATGATTGTGTAGTATCGTTGTATTTTATATTACCAGTTTAATTCATTGAGGTATACATTATTGGTGGATTTGGAAACCGTGTACATATTTATGAGTGAAGTGGGGGAATAATTAGATTCAATTCACATGTAGTGAACAGGCTACGAATGAGGTGATTCTAATTAGCAAAATGAAAATGGCGACTGCCCTAATTGCGGGATTGTTGCTTCTGCCGGGAATGGCTATGGGTGCATCAGCTCCCGTTACTATGACTCACGTTAATGGAGAACTGCTATCGGCTATGCCCAAGCCAGCTCCGGAGTCTAGGCGCATTATATTACCTTCTGCAATTCAAGCATCAGAGCTATACGGGTTCGGATTACAGCATCGGAATGCCTCGATTCAGTATTCGATCTTCTCCAAAGATTTCAAAAAGATTATGTATCCGCGGTTTGTTGAACTAAACTGGGTGACGGGTGTCTCCAGCCCTTGGATCACGAACTACGAGGTCACTAAAGAAACGATAATTAACAAGAATTCAGAGGTCATAGAAATGCGTCTGGATACTGCGACTTCAAGTGGACCAGCACCTTCTATACTTTTGACAATCTCACTTGTGCAAGAGAAGAATAGCTGGGTGATTACCGGAGTGACATCGGACCCCGAGCTGCCGCGTGGCGGATTGCCTAGGAAGTAGGTTGGTTATGGATAGGAAAAAGAGCAAGCGTAGTAGGGGGTTCCCATACGCTTGCTCTTTTTTTGATTTGAAAGCACAATCGTTTAGTCCACGTGGTCTGTTTCTCCAAATGATCAGTGACAATGTTCGGCCCAGAGTGACAATACCAACTTAGCTTCACAAATGATCAACCTACGTTGTTAAGAAACCTCGCTTCACAGATCGTTACGGACCGTATTGCAGTTATTTTGGCATTATGGTCGTCCTGGCGAGAGTTTCGGACTGTATGGCTCTTATTCCCCTAAAATCACGCATTATAGGAGTACATTTGGGTGAATAGCTGCATCTGAGTCCGATAGCAAGGCTAATTCGCCGAAATTATGAAAATAAGGGCTCCTCGGTCCGATCACCGCCAAGCTCTAGTGTATTTAGAGTGACAATGTACAGCTTAGAGTGACAATGCCAGCTCAAAGTAGCAAGGCTAACTCAGAGTGGTAATGTTCAGCTCAGAGTGACAATGCCAGCTCAGAGTGACAGTGCAGCTCAAAGTGGCAAGGCTAACTCAGCGTCACAAATGATCAGCCTACGTTGCTGATTACTTAAGAGACAGCGCTTCAGACATCGTTACGGACCGTATTGCAGCTATTTTGGCATTATGGTCGTTCTGGCGAGAGTTTCGGACTGTATGGCTCTTATTCCCCTAAAATCACACATTATAGGAGTACATTTGGGTGAATAGCTGCATCTGAGTCCGATAGCATGGCTAATTCGCCGAAATTATGAAAATAAGAGCTCCTCGGTCCGATCACCGCCAAACTCTAGTGTATTTAGAGTGACAATGCCAGCTCAAAGTGGCAAGGCCAACTCAGCGTCACAAATCATCAGAGACAATGTTCAGCCCAGGGTGACAATGCCAGCTCGCGTCACAAATGATCAGCCTACGTTGGTGATTACTTAAGAGACAGCGCTTCAGACATCGTTACGGACCGTATTGCAGTTATTTTGGCATTATGGTCGTCCTGGCGAGAGTTTTGGACTGTATGGCTCTTATTCCCCTGAAATCACGCATTATAGGAGTACATTTGGGCGATTAGCTGCATCTGTGAAGCTAGAATAAAAAGTGGACAGTAGTTAACAGACTGGCGATAATGAGTCCACGGAGGTGTGTTCACATGGGAGAACATCGACAACGGTATAACGAAGAATTTAAAAAACAGACAGTGCAGTTCATTCAAGAGCAAACAAAGACAGTGGGCGACTTGGCGGAAGAGCTCAACATCCCAAAAAGTACCCTGCATCAATGGATGAGCCAGTATCGAGAATTAAAGAATGAACCGGCAGCTAGCGTGGATCGAGTACGAGAACTCGAGGCACAGTTGAAAGAAATGAGCCGTCAACTTCAAGAAAAAGATAACAAGATTGCCGATGTGGAAGAGGAATTAGCGATCGTAAAAAAAGCAGTGCACATCTTCAGCAAACCAAGGAACTGAGATTCCAGTTTATTGAAAAACATCGCTCCGAGTTTCTCTTGGAGAAGATGTGCATGACCCTACATGTGTCACGGAGCGGGTACTACAAGTGGCGGACAGAAAAAAACAGTACGCATATGCTTCGTAAGGCTGCGATAATGAAGCGAATTCAGTATCATTTTACAGACCATCAAAAGCGGTATGGGAGTCCGAAGATCACCCGCCTGTTACATCAAGAAGGTTATACCGTTACCGAACGCACGGTGAGTGTGTACATGCGACATATGAAGCTTCGCTCCATTGTCTCCAAAACGTATCGGGTACAGACCACTGACTCCAATCATGACCATCCGATTGCCCCGAATACGCTGAACCAGCAATTTAAAATACTCAAACCCAATTCAGTATGGGTTACCGACATTACGTACATTCCTTGCCGGGGAGGGCGCTTGTACCTGGCTAGTGTGATGGACCTTTGCACGCGCGAAATCGTGGGGTGGCGTTTGGAGAACCATATGGAAACTAGCTTGATTTCGGGCGCTTTACAAGATGCCTACGAAGCTAAACAACCGGAAAAGGGTCTATTACATCACTCCGATAGAGGTTCTCAATATACTTCTCATGAATACACGAAGCAGTTGAAAGCGTATGGCATGGAGTCCAGCATGAGCCGCAGAGGTAACTGTTATGATAACGCCTGTATCGAGTCGTGGCACAGCATTTTGAAAAAGGAGCTCATTTATTGTAATCCACGATTCAAAACTAAGGAGCAAGCCTACCAGACACTTTTTCAATATATTGAGTTTTACTATAACCGCAAGCGAATGCATGGCGCGCTGGGGTATCTTTCTCCAGTTCGTTTTGCTGAGCAATTGACTAGAATGTCTGTTGCGTGACTGTCCACTTTCTTGACAGAGGTCCACTGAGTCCGATAGCAAGGCTAAATCGCCGAAATTATGAAAATAAGAGCTCCTCGGTCCGATCACCGCCAAACTCTAGTGTATTTAAAGTCGCAATGTTCAGCTCAGAGTGACAATGCCAGCTCAAAGTGGCAAGGCTATCTCAGAATGACATAGCCCAGCTCAGCGTCAGTAGTCTAGCTTGCTCACAAAGCGCAGCTCGAGCCGCCAGCTCAGCTCACATCGCATAGCCCGGCCCAGCGTCATCAGCCCAACTCGCATCGCATAGCCCAACTCACATCACACAGCTCAGCTCAATCACCAGCTCAGCGCCAAAAACCCCAGCTCAAGCCACAACAGCTACCTAGATTATCCAGCTGTTAAGCGACTAATCTCTTCCCGCCTTCACCATTAATTCCGCCAGCATTTTGGGTTCGGTTCGAACGGTGGTCATGTGATCTCCTTTGCCCTCGATGAAGCGGAAGACGCCTAAATGACTGGATTGTGTAGGGTGGAATCCGTATGGACCTTGCGGTATCGCGGTGTCCTCCGTTAGATAAAGGTAACTTTTAGGGATCTGGAGACTGTAAAATTTCTTGAGATCAAGCTTTTCGAAAAGTGGACTTGCTGGCTCAGGAGGAGCTTGTTTATAAAAAGCTTGCGCTTCCGCAAGACTGGCGGTGTTGACGAATGTATCCCGGAAAAGAGGGAAAGGGAGCGTTATGGTGTTATTGCCGGAAGTATCTCTCAGCTGTTCAAAGTACTTCAGCGAATCAGCTGGAAATTGGTCCGCCACACTTTGCCCATCCAGCGGTACGAAGGCGTCGAAGAATACCAGACGTTTGATCCGATCCGGTACTTCCTGAGAGACGGTTTGGATCACCGAACCACCAAAGCTATGTCCGAGCAGAATGATATCCTTTAAGTCTTTTTGCTTGATATAGTCGACAACAGACTGTGTGATTTGCGCATGCGTTACATTATTGTTTTTGTCCCCGCCATGTCCGGCATATTCCGGAGTATAGACGGTGTGTCCTAAGCTGCGAAGTGCGGCGGCCGTTTGATCCCAAAAACCAGCAGTAGCCCAAGACCCATGAACTAGAACGAATGTAAGAGGCGCCTGTTTCGCTGCTGTTTTGTTATTGGCGGCCTCAACTGTGGAGCTAAGATTCATAGGGTGGAAACCCATAATTGTAAAGACAGTGATACATAAAGCTAACACTATTTTTGTGCGAATCGATTTCATACTGTGCCTCCTATGTGGGGTGAGAGTGTAATACTTAGAGGATGCCCCGTTTAGAAAAGAAAGATGAATTTTTATCAGGAGTAGTGAATCTCCGCACCTAGGCATAGGCAAACGCATATCTTGTGTTTAGGGAAAGCAAAAATTTATAGCAACAGAAAGGTAGGAAAAAAAGTGACTTCATACATGGACTATACGTCCCCCAATACAGAGTTTACTTTTGATGTGAACACTAATACACTTTTTAAAAAAGATGCCAACAACTTCATTAACTTGCTGTCGGTTAAACAATTGAATACGCTCGAGAACATATCACTGCTGGATATTTTTCTTAGCAAATCAAATGTGGTTGAACCTCATTATCATCAAAATGCTGCAGAGCTTGTATATTGTATCTGCGGTTCAGCGGTAGTGTCTTTAATCAATCCGTTCACAAATGAACTTCTGCATTTTCCGATTTGTCCGGGTCAAGTGGCAAATGTGCCGCAAGGCTGGTGGCATTATGAGATAGCTACTGTCGATAATACACATCTACTCGCGATTTTTGACGCACCTATTCCTGAGGTTATCTTAGGTTCGGATATTCTTAGCAAAACCCCGGCAAATGTATTAGCCCATACTTACTGCTTAAATGAAGCTAAGGTAAAAGAAGCTTTAGCTCCAATCAAGCCTGGAACCTTCATCGGCCCTCCTGCTGACTGCTGCGAAGAAGATAAAGTAATGGGCAGCAGCAATATGGCTCCTAATATGGCCCCTAATATGGCTCCAAATATGCAAGCCAATGTTAAACCAAATATGCATCCTAATATGCAGCCAAATATGAATCCATACGCTCATATGCAGGCACAACCCATCCCGATATCTTCACAAATGCCTCCAGCTACACAAGCCTTTAATTATCAGCCATACCCGATGCAAGGGTACTATACGCAGGGTTATGATCAGCATTATCGCCAACAACCCTATGTACAGCAGCAGCCGCATTACCAATATCCGAATAACCAAGAGTAAACTAAAAAAACCTCCCGGAACTCTAGATTCCGGGAGGTTTCGTTGTTAAACCTAGGATAAACGGACAAGTACTCTTCCTCTAAGGTTTCCTTGTAGAATATCTTCCAATGCTTGCGGTAGCTCGGTTAACGTGACTTCACGATCCACGAGGTTCTCCAGCTGACTTGGCTTCAGATCGCTCGCCATCCGTTTCCAAGCCTTCTGGCGAAGGTCTGCAGGACATTCAACGGAATCTATGCCGAGAAGGTTAACACTCCGAAGAATGAACGGAAGTACTGTAGTTGGAACTGAAGTGCCTCCGGTTAAGCCACTTGCAGCTACAGAACCTCTGTAGGTGATTTTACTCAAAACTGCGGCAAGGGTGTCACCACCCACCGAATCTACTGCGCCTTGCCATAATTGTTTGTCCAAGGGTTTGCTGGCGCCGCCAATGACCTCTTCACGTGAAATCACGTCTTCGGCTCCTATACCTCTAAGGTAATCGGTAGCTTCGGCGTTACCTGTGCTTGCCACTACGCTATACCCTTTTGCGCCAAGCATGGCAATAGCAGATCCACCTACACCGCCGGTAGCGCCTGTTACAAGTACTTTGCCTTTGTCCGGGGAAACGTCATGATCTTCCAGGGCCAGTATGGATAAGGCGGCTGTCAGTCCTGCAGTACCGTAGATCATAGCTTCTTTAAGCGTCAGGCCTTCGGGAAGAGGAGTGATCCAACCTGCGGGAATACGAGCGTATTCGCTAAAGCCACCAAAGTGTGATACGCCAACACCATATCCTGTCGCAATGACTTGCTGCCCTTTATGAAACCGTTCGTCTGTGGAAGATACCACAATACCGGATAAATCTATCCCTGGAATAAAGGGATATGTTCTTAGAATTTTACCGTTTGGAATACTGGCTAAACCGTCTTTATAGTTTACACTGGAGTAAGCAACCTTAATTACAACCTCTCCAGCTGGCAGATCCTCTAGGGTAACCGGTTTAACAGCTACGGAGAAGGATGATTCTGTTTTGTCGACAACTAACGCTTGAAATGATTCTGTCATAAGTGTGAGCTCCTTCAACTACGTTATAGGTAAGACATGTATATAATATTTATTCTGCCCGGTCAACTAGTGATTGTCTATGATATAGCGCAATTGTTTATTAAGGTTCCGTTAAATCACGTGATAGAGGGTGAAACTTATGAAATGGAAAAATTTAAGGGTTACAGTCTTAGTGGGTATCACATTAGTCTCACTTGGTTTTAATGGATATTCTTTTTACAACAAGCCACCAAAAGAGACTAACCCAACTACCAAGGAGCTAGTTCAAACTATGGGTGTGATTTCAATCCAATCTAACTCTGAGAGCGGAGTGCAGGGTGAGAGTGTGGAGGAACTGAAAAAAATTATTTATAAGTTACCGCAAGTGGAGAAAAAATTAGCTTTTATAAAGGGCGTTATCACAGAAGGGAATACGGTTTATCTGGATCTGGATGAGGTGGAATGGTTCGGTGGAGCGGCGGCAGAAATTGCAGCTAAAGAAGATGGTGTACTAGAACCCGAATCATTGCCTAATGGATTCTATATCCGAAATGCAAGCGAAGAAATCAAGCGGGTTAAGCTGGAGCCTGATGTAACTATAGCTGAACTAAACGGGGCGAGACATCAGCAAGGGGACTATACGAGTTTTATTAGCGAAGAGCTAATGGATAGATTATTCCATCTGACATTTGTAGAAGGTAAGGTTGTTTTGCTAGAAGAGCAGTACAGACCTTAGTGAAGGAGAACAACTAGAAAGGGTTAGTGGAGAAAAGAAATCGGCAGGATGCTCTACAGCATGCAGAAAAGGTAATGAAGAGTAGAAGAGCTTACGGTTTGTTTATGCTTACATACACTTAAGATTATGATGAATTTTATTTTTATGGGAAAAATGGCTCTGTGCCCGTAGCTGTCATACCTGATGTATTTGGACCGGGTGCGGATGGGAATACTGTAAGAAGAAAAATTTTTCGTTGATCTAGTTAATAGGCGGAAGATATGTTTAAATGGGAAAGTATAGTATTTTTTAAATAATAGGATTGAAGAAAGAGAGGCTAATTCATGTCGATTGCGACTACAATGATTATCAGGCTCGAAATTCGGAAATCGGTTGCATCTTTTGGCGATGTTGCTTCAGGAATTGCCGCAGCTGGCGGAGATATTGTTGCTATTGACGTGATACGTGCAGGGAAGGATGTCACTACCCGAGATATAACAGTGAATGTGCAAGACGCAGCTAATGGAGATATTATCTCAATATTATCGAAGATGCCGGGAATTAAAATAATCAACGTGTCGGATCGGACCTTTCTGGCTCATCTTGGCGGAAAAATTGAAATCACACCTAAAATGCCGATTAAAAATCGGGAGGATTTATCCTTAGTGTATACGCCGGGGGTAGCCCGAGTATGTACGGCGATTGCCGAAGATCCCAGAAAAGCTTATTCTCTGACGATGAAAAGAAATACAGTTGCAGTCGTTTCGGACGGCACTGCTGTGCTTGGACTAGGAGATATCGGCCCGGAAGCAGCTATGCCTGTCATGGAAGGTAAGGCGATGCTGTTTAAGCAATTGGCGAACATTGATGCTTTTCCGCTGTGCTTAAATACCAAAGATCCGGATGAAATTATCAATATCGTAAAAGCAGTTTCTCCTGGCTTTGGAGGGATAAACTTAGAGGATATAAGTTCGCCACGCTGCTTTGAAATCGAACGCCGGCTTGCGGAAGAGCTGGACATTCCGGTATTTCATGATGATCAGCATGGAACATCCGTGGTGGCTTTTGCAGGACTTTTGAATGCGCTTAAAGTTGTAAATAAATCTATTGAAAATGCACGGATTGTTGTTGTGGGTATTGGGGCAGCTGGGGTGTCCATATGTAATCTGCTGCTGGCAGCGGGCGCGCGTTATATTTATGCGGTTGATCGTGAAGGCGTTCTCAGAAAAGATCTCCAGTATGATAATCCGGAATGGCAGAAGCTTGCTGCCGCAACCAATCCTGAGGGAATTGAGGGTGGAATAACGGAGGTTATACGAGGGGCAGATGTCTTTATTGGGGTGTCCCGTGGGGGAATTCTAACCGTGGATCATCTCAAAAGCATGGCTAGTGATAACATCGTTTTTGCGATGGCTAATCCTACACCGGAGATTGAACCGGATTTGGCAGAACCTTTTGTTCGTGTCCTAGCGACAGGCAGAAGTGATTATCCGAACCAGATCAACAATGTGTTATGTTTTCCGGGTATTTTCCGTGGCGCACTTGATTGCCGGGCTAGAACTGTGAATCTCGAAATGAAGCTGGCTGCGGCAAAAGCCATTGCATCGGTCGTTCATCCGGATGAACTCAATGAGCAATATATCATCCCAAGTATTTTTAACGAAAAAGTAGTTGAGCAGGTGCGCCTGGCAGTAATCCAAGCGGCTATATCCACGGATGCAGCACGCCGGATTCCTAAAGACG
Source organism: Paenibacillus sp. FSL H3-0310 (assembly GCF_038002785.1). NCBI lineage: Bacteria > Bacillati > Bacillota > Bacilli > Caryophanales > Paenibacillaceae > Paenibacillus > Paenibacillus sp. FSL H3-0310. Next base: position 3,632,451 of record NZ_JBBODC010000001.1, on the reverse strand, counting down.
TAGCAGCTATAACGGAATAAGATCTTTACGATAAATGGACTGCTTTGCTTCATTAGAGAGCAGTCTATTTGTTTTTATATTTGGAGGAAAATTGCCCGAATTGCAACTTTAAATCCACTTAAAGGTGGGGGAAGGTATGAGAAGAATTCATATTATGGGAGCCTCAGGCGTAGGAACGAGTACACTAGGTTACGAATTAGCTAAAGTGTTGCCACATGTCCAGTTAGACAGTGACGACTATTTTTGGGAGCATAAATTCACTAAGCAGCGTGAGGTCAATGCGCGATTAGCGAAACTTACAAGCGATTTGACCCATAAGGAGCCTTGGATTTTAAGCGGTGCGGTATGTGGCTGGGGAGATGGCCTTCGACCATTATTCGATTTGGTTATTTTTCTAGGACTTCCACCGGAAATTCGTTTAGATAGATTAAGAGCCAGAGAGTACGAGAGATATGGTGATCATATTTTGCCTGGAGGAAGTAAATACGAAGCATATCAGACCTTTATGGAGTGGGCGGCATTGTATGATGTTGCTGGAGTTGAAGTCAGGAGCAAAGTGCTGCATGAGGAATGGATGTCCACACTGGAATGTCCTATTTTACGAATAGAGGAAGATTTATCGGTTGGAGAGCGCGTTGAGATCGTGCAGAGATATTTACAAATGGTATAGGAGGAACTTTTGGTCGGCGGAATATATTCAACAGGCTACAGAAGAAGTCAGCAATAATATTGAGGGAGTCAAAGGTGAGTTGAAGTCCGTACATTCTGGGATTGGTGCGTTTGAGCGAGAGGATTCTATCATCAAAGTGGTAGTAGAGTGGGATGGACAGAAAGATGAATTCGAGTTGAAGGAAGTTTGGAATTATGGGCATTACTCTTTATGAAGGTATTGACGCAGCAGTTGATCCAAAGAGGTTATAATGGAAAGCGTATATCTCATCCACGGAATGGTGGACTATATGTGTATGAGCAGGGCTGTTAATTTAAAAGAAAGCAGGATGAACAATCATGGTTGTTATTAAAGAAATAGAAATGGAATCTCTTCCTGAACTGGGGAATTTATATCAAGAGCTGATGAATAAACCGTCTGACCTTAATAAGCTTGAAGAAGTATTTAAAGGGGTCAAGGCGGATAACCGCTACATTCTATTGGGTGCTTTTGTAGAGGGTGAGTTACTAGGGTCTTTGATGGGCATCGTGTGTCAGGATTTAGTGGGGGACTGCAAACCGTTTATGGTGATTGAGAATGTGGTGGTTTCAGCGCGGGCACGCCGTCAAGGCGTTGGCAAAAAACTTATGAACGCCATTGAACAAGCAGCCCGGGAAAGAGACTGCTATTATATCATTTTAGTCTCCGGTGAGCAGCGGAAGGAAGCGCATGTGTTCTATGAATCGTTAGGTTATAGAGATGAAAAGGTGGAGGGATACCGAAAACATTTAAGCTCCCATTAAAAAGCACACAACTTTCTAGGAGGTTTTTAACCTGCATACATTTTTTAAATATAACTGGATGGTCCGTGAACAATGGTATGAGTGGTGTGGAGATATTTCTGAGGAGGAGCTGCTCGCAACACGTATAGGTGGTGTAGGCAGTATTCTTAAGACGCTTTTTCACATTGTTGATGTGGAGTGGAGCTGGATTCAAGTATTGCAAGGAAAGCCGGATTTCCAAGAGGATTTTGAGCGGTACAAGACTTTGCAGCAAGTACGAGAATTGGATGTAAAATTCCACACAGAGGTGGAACCCTTTGTAACGGCTTGGCATGAGGGGCTGGAGCAGAGGATTTTTGAGGATCATCTTCCGGATGGCAGGATCGTGACCGATGCCTGGGGTGAGGTAATGCGCCATGTGATTGCTCATGAGATTCATCATGTCGGGCAATTATCGGTCTGGGCTAGAGAGATCGGAAAACCGCCAGTTTCAGCTAATCTGATTGGCAAAGGGCTGATAAACAGCCTACCTGGCAAAGCATAGACAAGCTATTCAGCGTATATTCAGATTCATATTTTACAATCTCCTTGAACTGCGAAAACATAAATCTGTACTTCAAGGAGGATTACACATGGTGAAGAAGAAAAATTTGCTGAGAAAGTTCATGGCAGCTACACTAAGTCTTGCTATCGTCTCAACGGCGTTTGGTGTTGCTGGAAACACGCCCGTAGTTAGTGCGGCGGATGCAGGTGTAACGAAAGCGTATGAATCCCTGTTCGCGGGTGACAGAATCATTGATGTTAAAGTAACGATTGATGATGCGGATTGGAAAAGTATATTAGCAAGTCCCCTCGAATAAGAATACAAAAAAGTTAAGGTTGAAGTTGACGGGAATGTTGTTGAAAATGTTGGATTTTCTACTAAAGGGAATCTGACGTTAAAATCGGTAGCCAGTATGACAGACTCGGACAGATACAGCTTCCGGCTGAAATTTGATAAATATGATAAGAAGCAAACGTTACTTGGTCTTGATAAAATGGTATTGAACAATAATTTCTCGGACCCTTCGTATATTCGTGAATATTTACATTACGAAGCGCTTCGTTCTGTAGGTGTGGATGCACCTTTGACTGTGTTCACCAACCTGTATATCAACGGAGAATTATATGGTTTTTATGTAGGTGTGGAAGCGATAGATGATAGCTATCTAGAACGTACCTATGGAGAAAATTATGACGATGGTGTTCTGTATGATACAGAAGAAAAAAGTTATCTGCAGTACAAAGAAGGCAGTGACTACGAAACGATAACTTATGATACAGGTAAAGAAGATGATAAAGCTTCGTTAAAGAACTTCATCAAGGTGCTGAATGAGATGCCTGCCGGTGAGAAGGGTTCTATTGAAAGTGTGCTAGATGTGGATTCGGCACTGAAGTATATTGCCGCTAATGCTGTATTGGGTAACTATGACAGCTATAACGGGGATAAAGGTCATAATTATATGTTGTACGGGGATGCATCCGGTAAATTTAGTGTACTTCCATGGGATATGAACATGTCCTTTAACGGGTATTCTGGTGGCGGAGGCGGCAGAACAGGTACAACAGACACAACAGCTGCTGCGGGCACAACTTCTACATCGGCAACAACCCTTGCAGCCAATACCAGCGCAGTAACTGCATCAATTGATAATCCAACGCTTGGGATAAGTTTAGATCAGGTCCCAATGATTGCTAATCTGTTGGAAGTGCCTGAATATAAGACTAAATACCTGAAATATGTATCTGAGCTGGTTGATTATTTGGAAGGAATTCAGAGCAGAATTACTGAATTGGCTACCTTGATCAAACCTTACGTTCAAGCAGACCCAACCAAATTTTATACCATGGAACAATTTGAAAGTAATGTTACTTACTCAGCAACAGGTGAAATGGGTGGTAGTGGAGGAATGACTCCGCCAGCTGGGATGGAAGGCATGACTCCTCCTGAAGGGATGGAGGGCATGACACCTCCGGATGGAACGACACCGCCAGCACGTCCTGATAATACAGGGACTGCGACTGATGGCAATCCTACACCTCCAACAGGTAACGCTGGAGGCGGGGGACAAGGTATGGGGACAATGGCAGCAGGTTCGATTATGACCTTTGCGCTGAACAGACTTGCTAATCTGCAAGGCCAGCTAGGACTTAACGTCACACCTCTACCCTCTGTAACTACAACGCCATCAACAACGAATCCGAACACGACGGGCACTAAGGGAATATCCGTACTTTTAAACGGAACAGCGGTCAGCTTTGCAGATCAGCTTCCTGTGAATAAGGATGGCCGGGTGCTGGTGCCAGTGAATGCAATCTTTAATGCTCTGGGTGCTACAGTAACCATGGATCAAACGACTAAGAAAATTACCGCAATAAAAGACAATACAACGATCGTAATGGCCATTGGCAGCAAGACTGCTTACATCAATGGCAAAGCACTCACACTCGACGTTCCTCCGCAAATTATCGGAAATCGGACACTGGTTCCGGTAAGATTTATTTCCGAGGGATTGAATATGGATGTGAAGTGGGATGCAGGGACTTCTACAGTTACAGCTACGACTAAAACAGCAGCTTAATAATTAGCTTTATCGCGTATGCGGAAATCCGGGGCAAGCTCTGGATTTCCGCATTTTTTAATTCAAGCAGATCAACTCGTGCTGCTGCTAGAGAGCAGTGGCGGAAACCAGACATGACGAAGATCGACCCAACCCTGGCTATTGAAGCTAACCCCGCGGACAGAGGGGAGATAAGCTGTCTGAGTCGGCTTTTCATACAAAATATGTAGGTGGTGCTCTTTAATCAGACGGTTCTCGATGATACTGAAACTTTCCGCTCGGGCCACCGGATTAGGTTCGCGCGCGATGGTATACAGCCAGCCTTCTATATCCGCCCGGGTATGCGGTTCAATATGCTGGGAGAGCGTGAGGTATAGATCAAATAAACGAAGTTGTTCATCCTCGTCACGGAATAATGAGAAAACAATCAGGTCTGATTCCAGCCGAATCGGACCTTTAAATTCCTCTGGAGACACGGAAATGACATTGCATTTATAACCTTGTTGCTCTAGTCTAGTGGCAATAAAATCAGCATCGCCAGCATATTGTGGAATCGTAGAGATTTGCAACGTGATTTCTTGATCTATTATCGCTTCTTGCTCGATGGACGCTGAATCGTCTTTTAAACAGGAGACTATTTTTGCCCGAAGCAGGGGATCGCTTAGCGGTCCCTTTTTTTGCGTATTGCAGGTGACGAATTTCCGAATGGAAGACTCCGAATGAATTCGGCTCCAGGTCGAAGAACTGGCGGATGAGGGATTCTGAATCACGTGAAAAGCAGAACCCGTATCAGAGGATGACGTTTCGGTATCCCACGGGACATAAAGGATTTCAACCCGATCTAAATGAGCCCGTCCTTGAAAATAATAAGGAAAAACCTCCAGCACACAAGTGTCCTCGGTCATATCCACAACCTTAAAGGGGCCAGTCCCCACGGGTCTACGGCCAAAGCTCTGCTCATCCATTCCTTCTAAATCACGCGGTACAATTGCGGCTCTGCTCGTACACAAAAATGGCAGAAATAGTTCATTAGGCTGCTTAAGCGTAATTTGAACGGTAGATGGATTTAATGCGGTGACCCGCTGGATTTCTTTGAAAATATAGCTATAGAGTGTCCGTTTAGAGGTTTGCATCAACCGTCCCAGGGAATAGACTACATCCTTGGCTGTCAGCACTTTTCCATGATGGAATAACACCTCTTTGCGCAGAAAAAAAGTCCAGAGCGTCCGGCTCTCATCGACTTCCCAGGCGTGAGCCAGACAGGGAACAATTTTGTCCCGTTCACCGCTTCGTTTCACTAACCCGTCGAAAACATGGCTGGAAACAAATGACTCTGCCAGCAAATTCATATAGAGCGGATCGAAGGTATGGAGCTGCTGGGTAATAGGCAGCCGGAGAGTATCAATTTGTTTGTCACTACGAATTTCAGAATGATGCCCAAAATAGGTCAGCAGCCAACCCTGCAGTGTATCCTGCAGTGAGGTGGAGCTGGCATGGGTTTTGATGCCTTCTATAGCGTTGTGGACATCTTTGCGGCTAATCGCCTGCATCATGGATTGAAGGGCAATTTCTTCGGAGGGAACAAGAAATTGCAGCAAAGAGCGGCTTCCCCGCCCACGCTTAGGCGTCCATTTGATCCATTCCTGCAACATCATTTTATTCACAATATGCATGGCATTGCGGTGTGTACAGCCGAAAATCAATGCCAACTCATCCATCGTCACTGAGATTTCTGTGGCTCCCCCAAAATGAGATTGCAGCTTTAAAAATTGGCTATGCAGCTTCATTGTTTTGGTTCCTTTCGGAAAATAGGAAATTATAAATAAATTCTTTCTCTTTTTTTTCTTATTTTATCACGTAAAATAAGGATGAGAAAGTAAGAAAATGGGGGTAATTACCATGACCGAGGAAATGGAAACGGGAACGGGACTTAGGCTTAATCGATCGCTTGCTGCTTTGCTTGCCGCGTTCTTACTGGCAATAGTTCATCAGTATTTATTTTATGGGAAGCTGGCGGGCCTATCGTATCCAATCTTTGTATGTCTGTTCTATGCGTTCATGCTTTATTATGCCAAGGCTAAAATCCGCAAGCTTAACAAATTCAGTTACTTCTGGTTTGGAGCGATTTTTCTACTTTCATTAACCTATTTATTCTTTCATAATTTTTTCTTCTTTGGGCTGAACCTGCTGGTGATCCCGGTGTTGATTTTATTACATATGACTTATTTGCTTAGTGATAAACGGCCGGCTTGGAGCCGGCTTGGATTAGTGGGGAACACGCTGGAGCATGTGCTTCCACAGAATTTCCGCCATTGGAGCACTGTGTTTACGATCATTAAAAGGTCTGGCGGCAGTAAAATGAAGGACGAGCGTAAGCAGGTTATGGGGAAAGTGCTGATAGGACTTGCGATCTCTTTTCCAATATTGCTGGTTGTGGTGACTCTGCTGTCCTCAGCGGACGGAGTGTTTCATCATGTACTGCTGGCGCTGCCGAATGTGCTGGATCAGATTTCATTTGGGGAAGGTTTTGTGCGGGTGCTGTGGATTATCCTGCTGGGCATGGGCTTGTTCGGCTTAGTGTGGGGGTATGTGGATTCGAAAATCTATGACTGGAATATGCAGCCTAAGGAATATGGTCCAGTGCTGGCGCCTGTAAGCTTTAAAATGGATCCGATAATTATGACGACGATTCTTATAGCCATTAACACGGTATATGTATTGTTTGTTTTCGTACAGTTTTCTTACTTGTTTGGAGCATGGGAAGGGATTTTACCAGAGGGCAGCTCATATGCTGATTACGCACGTAGTGGATTTTTTGAGCTGATTATGGTGGCTGCGATTAATTTCGTGATTTTGCTGCTGGCTTTGGTGTCGGAAGGAAAAAGAAGTGGAGGGCTGCAAAAATTTATTAATGTTCTGCTCTACATTCTGGTTGGTTGCTCGACAGTTATGCTATATTCCGCCTATACCCGTCTGACTCTTTATGAAGAGGTGTATGGCTATACCACGACTCGGTTTTTAGTGCATGCATTTATGATATTTATGGGCTTATTGTTGGTGGTTGCAGCCTTACGGATAGCTGTTCAGCGTGTGCCATTGGCGAAATGTTATATTGTGCTGGGCTTGATCTCCTACGTCGTCATGAACTATATCGGGATGGATGTTATTATCGCTAATAAAAATATGGATCGTTATGCAGCGAGTGGTAAATTGGACGCCAATTATTTGGTCCGTTTATCTCCGGAGGTCATCCCTTCTCTGATAAAGTTTAGTGAACAGGAAGATGGGATGCTGGATGATTTTTTGAAGAATGAATGGAGAGAACTCAATAAGCGTGAGCAGGCATGGCAGTCGTTTAATTTCCCGCAATATCTGGCGCAGCGTGAGCTGGCTGAATATTTTGCACAGTAAAGGTAAGAAGAAGGTGTGAGGTCAGTGAGGAAGAAGCCATTTAAAAGAGGCTGGTCATTTATCATCATTTTTATTACGGTAGGTTTAAGTTACGGGATCTATCATATCTATTTATACAATGCGCCCAAACAAAATCATTACTCGCGTGTTTCCAGCACCCATCTTGAACAGGAAAGTCTGGGCGGCATTCAGCTGCTTCAAAGCCTTGATTCAATCGCTAGGGAACCTAAGCCAAATAATGATATAGAGCGGTATCAGTATTACGATCTGGGTCACGAGACAACAATAGCCACAGCACGTGGTGATGATAAGATCATTCTAATCAGCGTCTATTCCGATCATACGATGAGTACGGCAAGAGATATTCATATTGGAGCTTCAGCAGACGAAGTGATCAAGGCTTATGGCACTTCTTATTATAAAAGAGGGGAGCAAGGGGCTGAGATTATCGGATACGTGGATAAAATCAACCATCGGAGTATTGAATTTTGGCTGCAGGATCAGAAGGTAGATATGATTCGTTATTGTGTGGATTCTGTTGTAATGTAAAGTGTCATAGGAAAACCTTATTAAAAAGGACATATGTCCTTTTTTTGTGGGGTATTCTAAATTACACTGGAGCAAACAATAGAGGGGGCACTACATGCAGACGATAAATGACCGTGAGGCTGTCCGTGCCTTGGCAGTGAAGAACGGTCTGGACGGAATATTTAGCCCGCTGGTAACGCATAAAATGGAGTTGAGACGTTACGCGGATGAAGAAAAGCTGTGTTTGGTTGGCGATCAATTGGATGGGATGTTCATATTGGTTGAGGGCAAGCTCAAAATTCAGACCTTGCTGCCAAATGGCAAATCTATGCTGGTGCGGTTTACAAATCCGATATCTGTGATTGGGGATGTAGAGCTCCTTCACCGGTTCCCTGTTAAGAATCAAGTGGAGTCTGTGGGTGAGAGCTTGATTCTTTTTGCAGGGAGAAGACTACTCCTGAGAGAGCTTGAGGAAAATACAGCGTTGTTACGTTTTCTCGTCGGAGAACTTAGTCACAAATTGCATACGCTCGGTCAAGCCTCCGCACTTAACCTGTTGTATCCTGTGGAGAATCGATTTGCCAGTTATTTAATGTCTTTGTTCGCAGATAAAAACGGTGACCGGCGAGTGGAGGAGATTCGGACCTCAAGTCTTATTGAGACAGCAGAATTGCTTGGCACAAGCTATCGGCATCTTAATCGAATCGTACGTCGTTTTATTGATGAAGGAATCATTACACGAAATCGTGGACGCTTAAGCGTACTGGATGAATCGAAGCTGGCAGAGCTGGCTAACGGAAATTTATACGAATAAAAAGATCTCAAAAGACCATTAGTTCCTGCCCTCGGCCGGAAATAGGGGTCTTTTTGTTTTTTTAAGCAAACATTCAGTTCAAATTCAGAGAGGCTTAAGGGAGAGCTAGTAGGATAAAAGTACCAAATAGACCTACATACATATAGAGATGAGGAAAACCGATGGTGAAAAGTATCCGTGGGAAAATAGTCTTAGGATTTACTGCTGTGATCATAGTCTTTCTAGTGGCGATAGCCGGAAACACATTGTTTCAGGGGAAGGTTACCCAATTGACAGATCAGGTTAATCGTAACTGGGACAAGCTGTCACTTGTTCAAGGCTTAACGGATAAGATTCGTACCGCAGATGAGCTGGGTGCTCGTTATGTGATGAGTAACACAGATGATGAGCGGAATTCCTATCTGGCGCAGTATGAAGAAATGCTCCCATTGATTGAAAATGCTATTACAGAGCTGGAGAATGCCCGATTAAGTGAAGCTGAGTTAAAGGGTGTAGCTGAGCTGAAGAGCAAATGGAATGATTATTTAATCGTTCTGAAGGAAGCTTTTGCCTTAGCTAAGGAAGGCAACTTCCCGGAAGCGCAGAAGAAATTCACGAACCTGTCATTAGACGCTATGATTGAATCTCAGATTGTGTTTCAGAACATGCTCATGGAGGAAATAGAGAATGGACAAAGCCTGGCAAATTCGCATCGTAATAACGGTTTGATTACTAGCTTTGGTGTGACCGGATTGTCGGTAGTGCTCGCGGTGATCCTTGCGCTGCTAATTTCTGGACGAATTATTAAACCGCTTCGTGATGTGAACACTCAGTTGAAGGAAATTGCAGATGGGGATGCCGATCTTACGCGCAAGTTAAGTGTTCGTTCTAAAGATGAGATTGGTGAACTGGCGTTTAACTTTAATAAAATGACAGATAATCTGGGCACGATGATTGAACAGGTGAAGTTATCAGCAAATAGTCTCGCGAGTTCCTCTACAAAGCTTAGGTCAGATAGTGGAGTGACGGCAGGCGCCACAGAACGAATATCGGATATTATGGGTGAAGTCGCTTCTGGAACAGCCAAACAGATGAATGATTTGCAGACTAATACAATTACAATCTCAGAAATATCACTAGGAATCGGCCAAATTGCTGCCAGTGTCCAGGACATTTCGGAAGCCTCCCATCGCTCTGCGGCATTTGCCATTACAGGAGATGAATCCCTTCACGCCGCTGGACAGCAAATGGAATCGATTAATCGCTCCATACAATCTTTATCACAGCAAGTCCAAGGTTTTGTGAATCGATCCCAGGAGATTGGCAGTATTGTAGGAGTCATAAAAGGAATCGCTTCGCAGACGAATATGCTGGCTCTAAATGCGACGATTGAGGCAGCTCGTGCTGGTGAACAAGGTAGAGGTTTCGCTGTGGTTGCCGATCAGGTCCGTAAGCTGGCAGAGCAGTCCGCGGAATCCGCCAATCAAATTGCAGAAATGGCGACTGGGATCCAAAGTGAAGCAGATGATGCCATGAAGGTGATGATGAGCAGCATGCGTGAAGTAAAGGGAGGTACGGAGATTATCGAGGAAGCGGGACGTTCCTTCGGTGAGATTCGATTATCTATAGATTCACTCGCCGAACAGGTTCAGGAAGTATCTGGAGCCGTGGAGGAGATTACGGCGGCTGCGGATGAGATTGTAGAGTCAATTCGTAACGTTACGCAAATCTCGGAAACAACCGCTGCGAGTACTCAGCATGTGTCAGCAGCCTCACAAGAGCAAATGGCTTCAGTCGAACAAATTGCATCCTCTGCAAGTGAATTAAGTACAATGGCGCATGGACTGCAAGGGTTGGTAGCTAGATTTAATGTATAACACGAAGCTTCGGAGAGTTAAGGGGCAATATAGTCCCCTTGACCTCTCTGTGGCTTTTTTTGGTTGAACGTAATATCCCACATACAAAGCATAGAAATCGCCATCGACGGCCATCTACCTATAACTTATATTATTAGCGTTATTAGTAGCTTGTATCCGTAATCCATCATTTCAAATGTAGGAGGCGAATGTCTATAAAACTACTGTTTTGAAAGCGCATCCTTTCTGCTGTATAGCTCCACAAAATTTTGGGAGGTGGTTATTCAATGATAGCAGCTTCTAAAAGATTTACCGGGAAGACGGCAGTACTTTATTGTTTAATTGTTATATTATTTGTAGGTCAGTTAACGTTATATCCCTCGGTGAGTTTAGCTGCGGGGAATTTAGCTCAAGGGAAGACTATTACTTCAAGCTCCTTCGGTGATGTATACGTAGCAGCCAATGCTAATGACGGCAGCCAAGGAACGTATTGGGAGAGCGCAAGCGGTGTTTTTCCGCAATGGATTAAAGTGGATTTAGGGGCAGCAAGCAGCGTGAATCAGGTTGTGCTAAAGCTGCCAACGAATTGGGAAACAAGAACTCAAACGTTAGCGGTGCAAGGAAGTACAGATGATGCAACTTACAATAACTTAGTAGATTCCGCCAATTATACATTTAATCCAACGATTGATTCCAATACAGTGACCATCAGCTTTACAGCTGCGAATGTCAGATATGTTAAACTGAATTTCACATCCAATACGGTCTGGCCAGCAGCACAGTTAGCGGAATTTGAGGTTCATGGTAATACAACTACAACTCCATCCTCAGGATATGAAGCGGAGAATGCCGCATTATCCGGTGGTGCCAAGGTTAACACGGATCATACAGATTATACAGGTACAGGATTTGTTGATGGTTACCTAAATCAAGGTGCTGCAACTGCATTTAGCGTTAATGTGGCTTCTGCTGGTAACTATGATGCTACATTAAGATTTTCAAATGCATCAGGCAGTACAAAAACCATTAGTGTTTATGTGAATGGAACTAAAATTAAGCAAACCTCACTTGCGAATCTGGCCAATTGGAATACTTGGTCAACAAAGATTGAGACGCTGGCTCTGAATGCTGGTGCTAACACGATTACTTATAAGTACGATGCAGGAGACACTGGAAATGTGAATCTAGATAATTTGAACGTCACTCCAGCTTCTGCGACAACACCTACGCCAACGCCGACGGCAACTCCGACACCAACGGCAACACCTACCCCAACGCCGACGGTAACACCGACACCGACGGTAACACCGACACCGACGGTAACTCCGACACCGACAGTAACACCTACGCCAACACCGACAGTAACACCTACACCAACTCCAACGGTAACACCGACCCCGACACCAACAGTTACACCAACGCCTGGGGCGGGTTCCAATCTGGCCTTGAACAAAAGCATCAACGCTTCCTCTTCCGTCTTTACCTTTGTTCCTACAAATGCGAATGACGGTGATGTAACTACTTACTGGGAAGGAGCAGGAGGAGGTTATCCCAATACATTATCTGTAAACCTGGGTAGTAATGCCGATATTACATCCATTGTCCTCAAACTGAATCCATCATCGGCCTGGTCCACACGTACTCAGACTATTCAAGTGCTTGGGCATAATCAGAATACAACAGCCTTTACTAGTCTTGTGCCAGCAACCGTGTATACTTTTAATCCGGCAACTGGCAATACGGTCACTATTCCGGTAACGGCCACGGCTAGTGAAGTACAGTTGAAGATTACCACCAATACTGGTTCAACCGCTGGACAAATCGCTGAATTCCAAGTGATGGGTGCACCAGCTGCTAATCCGGATTTGGCGATAACCGGTCTTACATGGTCACCTTCAGCTCCAGTAGAGACCAATGCCATTACTTTAAATGCAACGGTAAAAAACCTTGGAACGTTAGCTTCCATAGCGACTAATGTGAATTTCTACTTGGGCAGCACACTTGTAGGCACTAGCCCAGTGGGGGCATTAGCGGCTGGCGCATCTACGAACGTCACTTTAAATATGGGCGCAAAGGATGCTGCTACCTATACTTTAACTGCAAAGGTTGACGAGAATAATACGGTTATTGAATTGAACGAAGGCAATAACAGCTTCACTAGCCCAAATTCTCTTATTATTGCTCCCGTATCCAGTTCTGATCTAGTAGCTTCCCCTGTTAGCTGGACACCAAGCAATCCAGCAGGCGGCAATGTGGTCAGCTTCTCGGTGGCAATCAAGAATCAAGGGACAGCAGCATCCGCAGGGGGTGCGCATAACATAACCTTGAAGGTTCTGGATGCTACTACGAATGCTGTACTCCAAACCTTAACTGGAACCTATAGCGGCGTGATTGGCAGTGGAGTAACAGCGCCTCCTGTTAGTCTTGGCACTTGGACAGCAGCTAATGGCAAATATACTGTGAAGACGGAAATTGCCGTAGACACTAATGAGCTGCCAGTTAAACAGGCCAATAATATTCAAACACAGTCTCTTTTTGTAGGTCGTGGAGCCAATATGCCTTACGACATGTATGAGGCTGAGGAGGGTGTGATTGGTGGCGGGGCTGTGAAGCTTACTGCTAATCGGACCATTGGAGATCTTGCGGGTGAGGCTTCAGGCAGAAGAGCAGTCACACTGAATACTACAGGCAGTTATGTAGAATTCACTACTAAGGCTGACACTAATACACTGGTCACCCGCTTCTCCATTCCAGATTCGGCGAGTGGAGACGGTACGAATGCTACACTGAACATCTATGTGAACGGAGTTTATACCAAGGCGATTAATCTGACCTCTAAATATGCATGGCTGTACGGTTCAGAGATAAGTCCCGGCAATTCACCAAGCGCGGGTTCTCCGCGGCATATTTATGATGAAGCTAACATTATGTTCGACAGCACGATTCCGAAAGGTAGTACGATTCGACTGCAAAAGGATGTGGCAAATACCTCGCAGTACGCCATTGATTTCATCAGTTTGGAGCAGGTATCACCGATTGCCAATCCAGATCCGGCCAAATATACGGTCCCAGCCGGCTTTACACATCAGGATGTGCAAAATGCGCTAGATAAAGTACGCATGGATACGACCGGAAATCTCGTAGGTGTGTATTTGCCGGCCGGTAACTATCAGACCTCCAGTAAATTTCAGGTCTATGGAAAAGCAATGAAGATCATTGGTGCGGGCCCATGGTATACCAGATTTTACGCTCCAACGAATCAGGAGAATACGGATATCGGTTTCCGGGCAAGCGATACCGCTAACGGCTCTACTTTTGCGAATTTTGCTTACTTTGGGAACTACACATCACGTATTGATGGCCCGGGTAAAGTATTTGATTTCTCCAATGTGGCAAATATTACGATCGATAACATCTGGACCGAACATCAGGTGTGTATGTATTGGGGAGCTAATACGGATTACATGGTGATCAAAAACTCCCGTATCCGCAACACCTTCGCTGACGGCATCAATATGACGAATGGCAGCACGAATAATCTCGTATCCAATATTGAGGCACGGGCAACAGGGGATGATAGCTTTGCATTGTTTTCGGCTATTGATTCCGGTGGTGCAGATATGAAGGATAATATTTATGAGAATCTCACTTCAATCTTAACCTGGCGGGCAGCAGGTGTAGCCGTCTATGGCGGATATGCCAATACCTTCCGCAACATTTATATTGCCGACACGCTTTGCTATTCTGGAATTACGATCAGCTCACTTGACTTCGGGTATCCAATGAACGGCTTTGGCGCTTCACCGACAACGAATTTTGAGAATATTTCCATTGTTCGTGCAGGTGGACATTTCTGGGGGGCACAGACCTTCCCGGCAATCTGGGTATTCTCAGCCTCTAAGGTATTCCAAGGCATTCGTGTCAGTGATGTGGATATCATTGATCCAACCTATCATGGCATCATGTTCCAGACCAACTATGTCGGCTCCACTCCGCAATTCCCAGTGACAGATACCCTCTTCACGAATGTCACAATTTCCGGTGCGCAAAAGAGTGGAGATGCTTTTGACAGCAAATCCGGAGTGGGCATCTGGGTAAATGAAGCGGCTGAGGCTGGGCAAGGTCCTGCCAGAGGGTCAGCCACCTTTAACAATCTGAAGATTACCAATACGGTAACGAATATTAAAAATAATACGTCTACTTTTACGATTAACGTTAATCCGTAAAAATAAAGCTGCCAATACTGAACAGCCGTCTCCCGCTTTCGTGGGGGGCGGTTGTTTTCAGGTTGCAGAAACCAAGGGTTCTGAATCGACAGGAGGTGCTGCTCACGTTACAATAATGGAAGGTACAGAAATGAAGGAGGCTCTAAAATGACATCCTTAGTGGTTAACAATATAACAGAGCTGATTGGGAATACACCGGTTGTAAGATTAAATCGGCTGACTAGCCCCCAAGATGCAGAACTATATGTGAAGCTGGAGCTTTTTAATCCAAGTGGCAGTGTAAAAGACCGGGCAGCTTATAATCTAATCCTGCAAGCCGAGCTAGCAGGTTTGTTGAAGCCGGGCGGGACGATCATTGAGCCGACTAGTGGAAATACAGGGATAGGATTAGCGATGAATGCCGCGGCAAAAGGGTATAAAGCGATTCTTGTCATGCCTGATAATATGACCAAGGAACGAATCAATATTCTAAAGGCTTATGGTGCGGATGTTGTGCTGACGCCGGCAGCAGAACGGATGCCGGGAGCTATAGCAAAAGCGATTGAGCTGGGAAAAGAAGTGGAAAACAGTTTTATTCCACAGCAATTCGAGAACAAAGCCAACCCTGATATTCACCGGACAACGACCGCTCTGGAAATCCTGGAGCAAATGGAAGGTAAGCTGGATGTGTTTGTTGCTTCATCAGGAACTGGGGGCACGATAACTGGAACCGGTGAGGTTTTGCGTGAGCATCTACCTGATATCCGGGTTCTTGTGGTTGAGCCGCAAGGCTCGCCCGTATTATCTGGAGGAAAGCCAGGACCACATAAGCTGGTAGGAACGAGTCCGGGCTTCGTACCCGCCATTTTGAATACACAGGTCTACGATGACATCGTTCAAGTCGCGGATGAGGCTGCCTTGGAGACGGTAAGAACGCTGGCTGCAAAAGAAGGAATTCTGCTGGGTCCATCCGGTGGTGCCACTGTATGGGCGGCGTTGCAGGAAGCGCGTCGTCTTGGGGCTGGCAAACGCGTGCTTTGCATTGCACCTGACACAGGGGAACGGTATCTTAGTATGGGAATATTTTAGTTTCGTCTGGAGGAATGGGAATGAATAAGCTCAGTGTGAGTTTCCTTATTGTTCTACTGCTGGCGGGCTGCTCAGGCTCTAACAAGCCAACCCCTTCTCCAAGTGCAGAGCCGACACCAACGGCAAGCATGCAGCAGCCGGCAGCTTATCTGGAAGCTGAAAAGCTGAAGGCGAATTTTGGTTTTGCAGATGAGTCTGGCAAGAGCATCTTAGTCACCGGGCAGGAAAAAGGGCTGGATGCGCAAATGCAACAATTGAATGAGGCGATCGGCGATCATGGGCAAGTGCTAAAAGTGAAATTGAATAAATGGCAGGAGGGTACGGAGAACAGTAATGGCCGGGAGATGGCTCACAATTTTGTGAATCTGCCAGGGTATCTTTATACGGTTGAAGAGGGGAATGCGACCCCTGATGAGACCTATTACCTGACGGATCAGGCAGAGTTTAATGCGAATGCGCTAATCTCTGTTAAGCCTACGGAGGTTAAGCAAGCCTCGCTAAATGTTGCAGAAAGTGTGCGGCAGAATATTGTTTCTGCGAAAAATCGTGAAGTAGAGCACATTTGGAAACTTGCTGACCTGTCTGGTGATCGGCAGCTGTATCTCGTTCAATTCATTAGGCAGGATCAGGAGATGTTATTTAGTCTCGTGCTGGAAGATAAGGCCGGGCTTACCTTTATGGATTATCCGGCTGTCATTCAAGGCGATGAATTTTCCGTCTGGAGAGTGGATGATGGCGGGGAAGTGATACCTGAGATGTTCTCTATTCTTTTTGCGGCGGAAACTGCTGAAGGTCCATTACTCGGTATGGAGTGGTGGGGAGCGGAAGGCGTAAACACATTTTTCCTGAAAAAAGAGGGAGATGTTTTTAAAGAAATGGACATTCAATACGGACGCTACACATCACCACTATAACTGGGATGCAGATACATCGAAGGATGTATCTTTTTTTTGCTACAATATAAGAAAGTATAAATTTTCACTATATATTGCTTATAATATTATGAAGGATAGCATTATTTTTTTAAAATACTTAAATTTGTAACAATAAGAACTTTAAATAGCCCGATCGAGTCATGTAGCAGAATTGTGACGGTGATATTGTTAATCATAAGATGTACGGGAGGGGACAGCAACGTATAACCGAATCAAGTATATGATCCTGTTACTGCCAACGCTAATGGTAGGGATCTGGGAGGTCGTGCGCCATCAGTTTCTAATGCCTTATATCTCGATGGATCTGGGGAATTATTTGACACCTGTCCTCGTATTTTTGTTCACTCTTGTTTTGCTCGTCCCTTTGTTTTCGCTGATGGAGCGGAATCAGCGGGAGTTGGAGCAGGAACGTGCGCTCAAAGAGGCAATGAAAGCCCGGGAAGGGCTAGCTAAGGAACTGCATGATGGGATGGCGCAATCTTTATTTCTTTTATCTGTCAAAATAGATCGTTTGGAAGCAAGCCGCAGGAATGGGGAAGTCAGCGAAGAAAATGTGGATCAGATCAAAAAGACCGTCCACGAGGTGAACCGTTATGTTCGACAGGCGATCGCCAATCTGAAGGTACCAGTGTCTGAGCAGCACTCTTTTTCATTGGAACAGTCGGTTAAAGATCAGCTTGCTCAAATGGCTAACGAGATTATGATTGAGGTTTCCTTGGATTGGAGTCTACAGGATGAAGCCCTCTCTCCTTCGGAAAAAGCAGAGCTGCTATCTTGTATCCGAGAGGCTATTATTAATGTGCGTAAGCATACAAGAGCGGCGAAGGTTTCTATCACAGGTGCAGGCACTGAGAAAAACTGGAGCGTGGCGATTGTCGACAATGGCGAAGGATTTCAGCATGATCCCTTTGAGGTGAACGGAAGTTACGGCCTTCAGATCATGAAGGAACGTGTCGAAGGAATGGGATGGAAGCTTCAGGTGAGCTCCGGCAATACGGGGACAAATGTGGAAATTACGAAAGGAGGGGGAAGTTTATGAGCAGGTACCGGGTTTTGGTTGTGGATGATCATGCGCATGCACGTGAGGCGATGTGTGAGATTTTGTCCATGGATGATAGTTTTGAGGTCATTGGAGTAGTGGAGAGTGGTCCTGAGGCGATCGCGTTCACGGCCCAGTGGATGCCTGATCTCATTCTTATCGACATTCAGATGCCGGAGATGGACGGGCTGGAGACTACTCGCCGGATCAAGCAGGAATATCCCTATGTCAAAATCGTTATCGTTACGGTATCGGACGAAATTTCCCACCTCCTCGAAGCATTGAAGCAAGGCGCACAAGGGTACTTACTCAAGAATCTGGCACCTTCCACCTGGATTGAATATTTGCAAGCCATTGTGAATGAAGAAGCACCGCTAAGCCGGGAGCTGGCTTTTCAAATCTTGAAAGAATTTACCGTTCCTTCATTAACGGACGAAGGGGAGTCTTTGACGGCGAGGGAGAAGGAGATTTTAAGCTGTGTGTCTTCCGGATCGACGAATAAAGAGATTGCCATAAGCCTGTCGATTTCGGAGCATACCGTAAAAAACCATCTGAAAAACATCCTTCAGAAGCTTCAACTCCAAAATCGTACGCAGCTAACGCGTTATGCTCTGGAGCAGGGGCTTGCTTCACGTAAACGTGATTTTCCGCGGTAAATATGAGGATAGAGATGAAAGTGAAAAATGATAAAATTACTTAAAGAAAGAGGCACTCTAACTATGAACAGATTATCTCGTAAAATAATGACACTCTTCGCACCAGCCGCTGCAACACTTCTGTTGTTCGCAGCCGTGGCTAGCGCGCACGTAACCGTAGCACCAGCACAATCCAGTACCGGAGCATGGGAGACTTACACACTTAAAGTTCCTTCAGAAAAAGATGTGGCGACTGTACAAGTCGATCTACGAATCCCGGCGGGTGCCGAGTTCAAGCAATATGAGGCTACACCGGGCTGGGATGTTACCATTGAGGGGAACAAAGTTAGCTGGATAGCTAATGGAGAAGGAATTAAAGCAGGGCAATTCCAACGTTTCTATTTCACAGCAAAGAATCCTGATACTGCAGGCGACATTGCTTGGGATGCTTATCAGCATTATGCCGATGGCAGCTTGGTGCAGTGGTCTGGTGAGGCAGGAACAGAAAGTCCGCATTCTATTACTTCGATTGTGCAAGCCTCCGGTGGGGATGAACATTCTCATGGTTCCAGTGACAATGGCATGAGCATGGAAGAACATAATGCCATCATGGAAAGCGAGAACAACTCCACCAGTGTCAACCCAATGGTCTATATCGCATTAGGGATCTCTTTACTAGCCTTTTTAATAGCAACCATAAGTATATTGCGCGGGCGAAAAGAGTAAGCGGGAACTAGTTGTGATACAAGAATATAGTGTTCATGCAAGAAGCCTCCGTCAATAAACGACGGAGGCTTCTTGCATGAATTAATTGGTGATGAGGATACTTTTTACTTATCTACAGCCGTTTGCGTTTGTAAAAGGTTACGAAAGCAGCGGTTAGTATTAGGAGAAGGATGGCGACGCCAGTTGTGATGGCTTCACTCGTGCTGCCTTTTTGCTGCATAGTACCAGCACCACCAAAGTCGCCACCGCCCATACCACCAGGCATACCGCCACCAAAGCCACCGCCGCCCATGCCGCCACCACCAGGACCATTTCCGCCGCCTTCAGGGAAAGCGGGTCCGCCCATAGCACCAGGCTCACCACCCGCGCCGCCGTCAAATCCACCTTGAGCAGCTTGGCCATTAGTGTTGGCCTGTCCCTCTTGAGCAGCTTGGCCGTTAGTCTTGGCCTGTCCACCCTGAGCAGTTTGCCCTGTTTGTGTAGTCTGCCCACCCGCAGCTGCTTGTGAGTTACTGCCAGGCCCCTCGCCGCCATTAGGGATAGCCGGTCCGCCCATGGCACCAGGCTCACCACCTGCACCGCCTTGGGCAGTCTGTCCACCCGTAGCCGCTTGCCCTTCGGTATTTGGTGCAGCTGCATTTGCGCCAGCATTACCAGTAGCGCCAACCGCACCTGTGGCCTGCCCAGCACCCGCAGCGCCTTGAGCTGCGCCATTTTTAGCGCCGCCACCAAAGCCACCGCCGCCCATGCCACCACCACTTCCTGATCCGTCACCGGAGGAAGGAATGGTACCGTCGAGCTGCTGCTGGATACTTTTGGCCATGTTCGACATGAAGGTCTCAACAGCCTTTATCCCATTTTCATACTGTTCGAAAGTGTAGAAGGCGGATGGATCCGCTTTGACATAGCTGGAAATCATCGTGTTCAGCTCATCCATCCGAGCCTGGAACGTATCGTCCGCTAGATAGCCAGTAATCATCTCATTAACAATTTCGTGATATTTCGTTTTGTATTCATCATTAGCGAGCAGTTTCGCAATCAGTGGGCGTTCTGCCAACGCACCTTGGGTAGGCTCGTCAATTAACACATCTGCGCTTCCCATGCCGCCAAAAGCCATATTGTAATCCCACGGCAGAATCGAGAAGACCCCATCGTCTTCATATAAGTAATAATTCTGCTTATTTCCACCTAAATAACTGTCCATATTACCCGTGACCGCATTTAGAGCGATATACTTCAGCGATTCCTCTACGTCGATGTATTTTTCATAATCGGTGCCGTTGTTTAGCTCATTCAGCATGTCGACAAGAATATCATCGTTAGACTTATCGGATTTCATTTCTAGTCCAGTATAGAGGGATGGATCATCGCCCAGCCAAGTCAAATCACTGCCCTGACCGGTCATTACACCTTTATAAAGTGCACCATAAGTGTTGCCGAAATTGCGTTCCAGATAAGCATCACTGATCTGTTCTACTGCAAGATAAAAACCCTTCAGTTCATCATTTACATACACATTTACGAAGGAATATTTCGGCGTCGGGAGACCGACACTTTCAGCGAGCTCATAGGTCAGAAATTCACGCATATAAGAAGCATCGCTGTAATTATTATTCAGGTTGATCTTAGTAATGCCGAATAAATTCTGGTTAACATACTCATCAAAAGAAATTTTGAAGCTGTAGCGGTCAGAGTCTGTCATCTGTACTACGCTTCTGAGACTGAGATTTCCTTTGGTCCGTACAGCTACATTATCGTATTTCATACCGTTGTACTCGACGGAAGCCATTTTATATTCTTCAGCACTGGCATTATCCAGCATATCCTGAAAATCGTCCGGGTCCAAGGTGATTTTGACATCCACGACCTTATCTTTTGGAAAGACCTGCTCGTCTAGCTTTTTCTCATCGCTCGAAATGACCTTGTCCTGAGCATCAGACGTTGGATTATTTGTTGCAGACGGACTTGTATTCTGACACCCGGCTACGGCGATGACCAGCAGCAGGCAGCAAAAACTCAGCAGGATTGATTTACCTCTGGTTTTCATCTGGGGCACCGCCTTTCATCTCGTTGTAATTAAGATACATAGTCACCGCTATAGCTGATCAAGAGTGCATTTTTGACACCTTTTAGGTCAGAGACTGTGTTGACAAAGCCGCCTACTTTATCATCCAGACGAAGCTCCAGCGTCAATTCAATATTGTTTGCGGAGACTGTTTTTTGCTTCACATTGTAGCGTTTTACGGATTTGGTGATATGGCTGTGTACTTCACGTTCGCTTTCATCACTGTCGCAGTTAATGACCAGTAAGTATGGCGTTTCGATAGAAGAGTGTTTAATGAACAGGAACAAAATAAGGCCGATAATGATCGAACCGATAATAGCCAAGGTGAAAAATCCTGCTCCAGTTACAATCCCTGCTACAGCTGCCCAGAACAAGAAGATCAGATCAGTTGGATCTTTGATTGGTGTTCTGAAACGAACGATGGACAATGCGCCGACCATACCGAGGGACAGCACAAGGTTAGAGTTAATCGCGATAATGACAGTAGCTGTAATCATGGTCATGCCCATGAGTGAGACGTTAAAGCTTTTGGAATATAAAACGCCGCTAAAGACACGTTTGTAGAGCAGGTAAATGAAGTATCCGATCAGAAAAGCTACGCCCAAGGTAATCAGCATCTTGGAGATACTAATATCAGATACAAA
Source organism: Paenibacillus sp. FSL H3-0310 (assembly GCF_038002785.1). Lineage (NCBI taxonomy): Bacteria > Bacillati > Bacillota > Bacilli > Caryophanales > Paenibacillaceae > Paenibacillus > Paenibacillus sp. FSL H3-0310. Next base: position 3,610,494 of record NZ_JBBODC010000001.1, on the reverse strand, counting down.
ATTGTCGATCACCGAGTTTTTAATAATGTCTGAAAAATTATTTGTAGTATCTGTAGTCGTTGTTGTAGCTGCTAGCGGTGCTAGTGATGCATTCATAATCAATAATCCTCCCAAGTGTTAGTTTTTAAGAATTTGCGGCAGATCACGTATTTTGAAGCGGACTGCCTATTCAGTCCCTCCAGCTGCAATGCGATTTTAATGTACTCCGGAATATACTCATCGAATTTCACTTCAAAAATTATAAAGTTCTCATCAATCGCCCGAATCGGATGCAAATCCTTATCGAAAATATCCGTAGAATGCAGGCCCGTACGTAATTCTTTATCGAACGTTATTCGCACATTGCCGTTGTGGCAAACATAAGGCTCGCGAACATAATCCACGATGACCTTGGGTCGCAGCAGGTTATGGCGCATCTGATCGTATAACTCCATGAACAGCGGACTGTCCGGGACGTTCAGCACTTCGTAGTTGCCCGCCATAATCTCGTCGTACATTTGCCGGGTTAGTGGTTCTTTGATTTTGGCGATATAATCGTCCATTTTAATTTTTTTCTCAAAGTGAATGATGTTGTCTTGGATGTTGTAAATGCGAATCCGGTATTTGGCCCGCTCTCTGAGACCGCCGAGCTTGTCTGCAAGTGCCGTGTTGTTGATATCGTCAAAATACAAACTACGAATGTGGTATTCTCCACTCTCATTAGCGTGTTGATCTTTATCAATCAAGCTTTGCAATCGTTGGCGCAATATAAGGTATTGATGATAGTTAATGAAAAATTTAAGTTCATGCCGGAATTGAAGCTTCTTATTCATTTTCACACCTCGTTTCTCTCTCTATCTCTGGCTAACCTTCCTGCTTGACTAATTCTAGGAGACAGACCTTATGCTTAACTTAAAATAGACTGAATGTTTGCTGAATGTTTTACACTGCGTTAACAAAAGTCTGTATAAAGAATCGTGTGCAGATTTGACTTCTGACTTTGCAGGGGGCTATCTTATTTAGAAGGCTAGAGAGAAATTTTCATAAGGAGGTACCGTGATGAGAGACTATAAATTTGCCATAATCCTAGGGGTGCTTGTGATTATGGTTATTTTAGTGGCTTATGGGTTGGAACGATCGAAAAGCGGAAGTAATGCAAATTCACCAGCACCGTATGATCTCGTGACTACCTTTAAGGGAGATGCGAGCACAAGCCGCGCGTTTACTTGGTATACAAGTGATTCGAGTGCAGCAGGCATTCTGGAGATTGTAAAGGGACAGGTGTCCTCTTTTGCGAATACGGATGTACAAAGGGTAGATGCGAAAAGTAGTTCCATCAAAACAGACAATGGCACCAAAGGTGTTCATAAAGTGGAAGCTACGGGTCTTGAACCCGGGACGTTATATACTTATAGAGTGGGTAGTGGCGTTGAAGGAGAATGGAGTCCGGCAGCGGAATTTACAACGGAAGAAGATGGACTGGCAAGTGTGTCTTTTATCAATGTAACGGATTCTCAAGGGGAAACGGCAGAGGATTTTAAGCTGTGGGGAAATACACTGAACAAGGCTTTTCAGACATTTCCTGAAGCCAAATTTATTGTGCATAACGGGGATTTGACGGAGGATCCGGAGGATTCGGCAGGCTGGGATGATTTTTTTGGCAATGTGCAGGGCTGGATTTCGGGGATTCCGTTAATGCCGGTAACAGGCAATCATGATGAGGTGGATGAGGATGCAACGTATTATACTTCACACTTCAACCTGCCGGATAATGGGGCAAAGGGTTCAATTGCAGGCACCTCGTATTCCTTCGATTATGGACCTGTGCATGTGACGGTACTGAATACAGAGAGCAATCTAAAAAAGCAAACGGAGTGGCTGAAGGAAGATCTGAAGAACACAGACAAGAAGTGGAAAATCGTTGCGATGCACCGACCGGCTTACGGGGGGAACTCCTATAAGAAAGTTGAAAATTGGACGGATATTTTTGATACGTATGAGGTTGATTTAGTGCTGCAGGGTCATAATCATGAATACTCCAGATCCTACCCGTTACGTGGCGGAAAAATAGTTCCAGAAGGCGAGAGTTCCAAAGGTGCTAAACGAGGGACAGTCTATGTGGTGACCAACGCTTCTGGAGGGAAATTTAACGAGAAAAAAGAAGATCAGTTCTATCATGCGGTGCATTTTCAGAACTATAAGCAAATGTTTGCGGGCATTAACGTTACCGGGGATACATTAACCTATCAGGCCTATGATGTGGATGGAAAGCTGCTGGATGAGTTTGTGTTGACACATTGAGCTAAGAGAATTGGATAATATTATTTAAATACCTTCTCTGCTGTAAAGTCGGGGAGGTATTTTTTGATTTGCATTAAAACACTAAATTCAGCGCAACAACTGTGTATCTTAAGCCGTTTTTTCACATGTCTACCTTTTCCGTCATATAAGCTGTTAACTTTATAATGATAAAATAGATTTAGTTATATTTGGATTTCATTTGAAGTGAAGGGGAAGTAATATGTTTATCAGAAAAATGGTTTTTATCGGTATCATTTGTATGTTAGGTTTGACAGGTTGTGCAACGAACACTAAATCAGGTGCTGAAGGAGAGGGAGATAAGCGTGCAGAGGGGCTGCTCAGCATGTCTCGGAGTGAACTGGCTAAGCAGGAGAGCTATACTATAGAAATGGAGAAACAAGAAGAAACATCCAGCAAATCGGAAAAAAGTGAAGATAAACATTGGTCGAGCGCTGTTTCATTTCATGTCGACTATGTTAGAAATCCTTATACCGTATATCTAAAATCGGAGACTGCGGAAGGAAAGGAACGAGAAGAATACATATCGGATACTGAATATCATACAAAGGTAATGGATGATTTATTTATTAAGCAGGACGATTATATTCCAGCGAAAGAAAAACAAATCGCACAAAGATTTATTGACCCGTATGATTATATAGACATATACCGGATAGATTCTCAGGGGATCGTTGTTTCTGAGGAGGAACAAGAATACATACTTTCGATAGAGATATCGTCTCATGATGCGAGTAAGGAAACGATGAAATTGATGAAGCAGAATTTGACAGACAAGATTAAACTAAGATATACGCTGGATAAAACTACACTTTTGCCGCATAAAGTGGAGGCAGAAATATTCACTTCATTGAAATCAGAAAACTTAAATTCAGAGTCAGTGCTCACGTTGCAAACAACTATCAGCAATTTTAATGGTATAAAAGAGATTGTTATGCCTGTAGATACTAGTGAAGAATAGTTATATCAGAATCCTCTGGGATTTATTCCGGAGGTTTTCTTTATCAGCAGAATTATTTTCAATCAAAATTTAGTGAAATTGTATCCAGAAGTGTGAAAATGGTACGATTTTTAGAGACAATCTTCTGCAAAATATAACCATTTTCTCTCGATAATGAAAAACCTTACCATTATAATGAAAGCGTTATCAGAAAATGGAGTCTAAGTTCTGAAGGTATGGATTAAGGGGGAGGGAGGAGCAGGGATATAGAGTAAGAAGAAGGCATAAACAAACCAATTATATCGTAGGAGGCGTAAAACGTGATTCGTAACCGTATCCGGAAAACAGGACTTTTGGTCCTGCTTGGCGCGATGGTAGGCTCTTTATTCTCTGCATTCCCAGCTACTACCCATGCAGCCTCAAGTGAACCTTACACCTGGAAAAGCGTTGTAACGGGAGCTGGCGGGGGCTTTGTACCCGGAATTATTTTTAATCAAACTGAACCGAATCTGATTTATGCCAGAACAGATATTGGCGGGGCCTATCGCTGGAATCAAGCTACGTCTAGCTGGACATCAATTAGTGACTCGGTAGGCTGGGTGGATTGGAACAAGAATGGTGTTGATGCTCTGGCTACAGACCCAATTGATCCTAATAAAGTCTACATGGCAACGGGTACGTATACTAATCATTGGGATAATAATGGCCAGATTATGCGCTCTAATGACCGGGGGAACACCTGGCAAACTACTCCACTGCCTTTTAAAGTAGGTGGCAATATGCCTGGCCGTTCCGCTGGTGAACGTCTAGTCATCGACCCCAATAAGAACAACATTCTCTATTTTGGAGCTAGAAGTGGTAATGGTCTCTGGAAAAGTATTGATTCGGGTGTAACTTGGTCAAAGGTAACCTCTTTTCCAAACGTAGGAACGTATATTCAGAATCCGACACTTGATTATGGGAATGATCTTGTCGGATTGTCTTGGATCACGTTCGATAAGAGCACAGGTACACTTGGCAACGCTACTCAAACGATATATGTCGGTGTGGCCGATACGGCTAGCAGCGTATATCGGAGTACAGATGGTGGAGTAACCTGGACAGCTCTGGCTGGACAACCTACGGGGTTCTTGCCACATCACGGCGAGCTGTCATCCACAGGTGATCTCTATATTACTTATAGTAATGGTGTAGGTCCCTATGATGGCAGTAAGGGTGAAGTTTGGAAATACAACAAAACTAGTGGGGCTTGGACCAATATCAGTCCTACGACCGGTGAAGATAACTGGTATGGCTTTGGTGGATTGGCGCTGGATGCTCAGCACCCTAACACATTGATGGTATCCAGCTTAAACGCTTGGTGGCCTGATGAAGTTATTTTCCGCAGTACCAATGGTGGGGCTACTTGGAGTCGCATTTGGGATTGGGGCAATTATCCAGAACGGACTTATAAGTTCAGCATGGACATCACCGCTGCTCCATGGCTCGATCATGGAACTACTTCAACATCCCTGGATCCTTCACCGAAGCTAGGCTGGATGATGGGTGATTTGGAAATTGATCCATTTAACTCGAATCGAATGATGTACGGCACTGGAGCAACAATTTATGGCTCGAACAATTTGACCTCATGGGATACCGGAGGCAAGGTAAATATCTCTGTCATGGCAAAAGGTGTGGAGGAAACTGCAGTGCTGGGGCTAATTAGCCCGCCAACGGGAACCTCCCATTTGATCACTGCACTTGGTGACGTTTCCGGTTTCCGTCATGAGGATTTGTCGGTAGCGCCGACTAAATTCCAGACCAGTCCTTCATGGGCAACGACGATGAGTATTGACTATGCTGAACTGAGTCCGTCCTATATGGTGCGGGTAGGCAGTGCAGATAAAGAAAAAACGCCAAGTATGAAGTCCATTGGTATCTCTAACGATGGTGGAGTGAATTGGTACATGCCAAACTCCGAGCCTTCCAATGGAACCAAAACAACGGTTGGCCATGGACAAGTAGCTGTCTCTGCAAGTGGTAATTCCATTCTGTGGAGCACCTCAGATATCGGGGTGTATTATTCCAAAACCTCAGGCAATTCTTGGACAGCAAGTGCAGGATTACCGGCAGGCGCGAAGATAGCGTCTGATCGCGTGAATCCTAACAAATACTATGGATTTTATGCAGGAATCTTCTATGTAAGTGTGGATGGTGGAGCTACATTTACTGCCACCGCAGCTTCGGGCTTCCCGACCAATAATGTGGCTGGATTACAGCCGAACGAAGCCCAAATCAGTATGAAGGCAGTTCCAGGTATTGAAGGTGACATTTGGTTTGCCGGAGGAAATACGGTTGAGAATAAATATGGTCTATGGCACTCCACTAATTCAGGTGCGAGCTTCACGAAGTTAACGAATGTAGAAGAAGCTGACCTTATTGGTTATGGTAAGGCTGCTCCGGGCCAAACTTATATGGCATTGTATACCGTAGCTAAGATTGATGGTGTACGGGGCGTATTCCGTTCCGATGATGTTGGCGCAACTTGGGTTCGTATTAATGACGATGCTCACCAATACGCTAAGATCAATATGGCGATTACTGGGGATCCAAGAATCTATGGACGTGTATATCTCGGTACGAATGGCCGAGGCACTTTGTATGCTGATCCTGTAAATCCACCAGCTACAGGCTCGACCATTACGCCAATAACTGCAAGCTTTGATAAGAAAACAGCGAATCAGGCAGACGCCGCAGTAACTATGACGTTGAACGGAAATACGCTGAGCACGATCAAGAACGGAACGGCAACCCTCGTAGCCGGAACGGATTATACGGTAAGTGGATCAACAGTAACGATTAAAAAAGCGTATTTTGCGACACAAGCGGTAGGAACGACAACGCTGACGTTCAGCTTTAGCGCTGGAGCTACACAATCCTTGGCGGTAGCCGTAACAGATACTACAACACCAGTATCTAACTCCACGATAACGCCAACAAGTGCGGGATTTGATAAGAAAACAGCAAATCAGGCAGACGTTGCAGTAACTATGACGTTGAACGGAAATACGCTGAGCACGATCAAGAACGGAACGGCAACCCTCGTAGCCGGAACGGATTATACGGTAAGTAGATCAACAGTGACGATTAAAAAAGCGTATTTAGCGACGCAAGCGGTAGGAACGACAACGCTGACGTTCAGCTTTAGCGCTGGAGCTACACAATCCTTGGCGGTAGCGGTAACGGATACTACAACACCAGTATCTAACTCTACGATAACGCCAACAAGCGCGGGATTTGATAAGAAAACAGCAAATCAGGCAGACGTTGCAGTAACTATGACGTTGAACGGAAATACGCTGAGTGCGATCAAGAACGGAACGGCAACCCTCGTAGCCGGAACGGATTATACGGTAAGTGGATCAATAGTGACGATTAAAAAAGCGTATTTAGCGACGCAAGCGGTAGGAACGACAACGCTGACGTTCAGCTTTAGCGCTGGAGCTACACAATCTTTGGCGGTAGCGGTAACGGATACTACAACACCAGTATCCAACTCCACGATAACGTCAACAAGCGCGGGATTTGATAAGAAAACAGCGAATCAGGCAGACGTTGCAGTAACTATGACGTTGAACGGAAATACGCTGAGTGCGATCAAGAACGGAACGGCAACCCTCGTAGCCGGAACGGATTATACGGTAAGTGGATCAACAGTCACTCTCAAGAAGGAGTATTTGGCAACTCAAGCGGTAGGAACGACAACGCTGACCTTTGAGTTTAGTGCCGGAGCGGCACAATCCTTGGTTGTCACTCTCTCAGATACGTCAGTAGCTCCTACAGCAGCACTGAAAGTGCAGATGTATAACGGTACAGTGACTGCTTCCGGAAATACGCTAAATCCAAAGTTTAAGCTGGTGAACACAAGTACAAGTGCCGTTGCACTTTCTGATGTGAAATTAAGATATTATTACACAATTGACGGTGAGAAGGCACAAAGCTTCTTCTGCGATTGGTCACAGGCTGGAAGCGCGAATGTAACAGGCACATTTGTGAAGCTGCCAACGGCTAAAGCGGATGCGGATTATTATCTGGAGCTTGGATTCTCGAGTGCAGCAGGTTCACTTGCTGCGGGTGCGAGCATCGATATCCAAGTGCGAGTAGCTAAAGAGGATTGGTCAAATTATACTCAAACCGGAGATTACTCCTTTAATGCGGTTGATACCAATTTTGTAGACTGGACAAAAGCGCCCGCCTACATCTCAGGTAACCTGATCTGGGGTAATGAACCTAACTAAGAATCTTCACCAATAGTTATGCTGAAGAGGCTGTCCTAAAAGTAGAAAATTCTACTTTTGGGGCAGCTTCTTACTTTAACCCTCAGGCTATAGGTGGTATGTACGCTATGTGCTACGTTCTATGAGAGGGGGTGTGGTATACGTTATGTGGTATGTCGGATGCATTTATGGTTCCTATAGTGTTGGCTATATAATAATTAGGGAAAACCTCCCTGAAAATAGCCGATATTTGCTTTAAATCAACGAAATCAGGGAATTCTTCCCTGAAAATCAGGCGTATTCGTTAGTTTCCAGCAAATTAACCAATAATTAGGGAGTTTTTCCCTAATTATTGGCTGGATGACCAAAAAACTTAGAATTTTAGGGAGAAATTCCCCAATTATGCTATCAACGCTTCACTTCCTCCTGTACGGTACGCAAAAACCAGCTAATGATATTTAAAGGTAGTTCTGAAATACCATTTGCTGTTTTGGCTGTTACAATGTTTGTCCGCTATCTATGGTAATGATCTGTCCAGTCATTGCTTCCTGTTCTAGCGCAGCGCAGACGAACTGGGCGATATTCTCGGCGGTTGAAATATGCTGAAGCAGCAGATTAGGGGCTAGTTTATGCATTTGTTCTTCTCGTCCAGACCACCATCTAGTAGCAACGGCTCCCGGTGCTACACAGTTAACTCTAATATGGGGAGCCAGCGCGTGTGCCAGCGATTTGGTAAGACCGTGGACAGCCGCTTTGGAGACGGCATAAGGAAGGGATGAGCCTAAGCCTGTCTGTCCAGCGATGCTGCCGAGATTGAGGATGGCTCCTGAATTTTTTTGGTTCATATACGGTGCAACCGCTCTGGCGCAGAAAAACATTCCTTTCACATTTACATCATATAACTCATCCCATACTTCCTCTGTTGCCTTTTCCAGATCTCCGAGAGCAATATGTTTAGTTATACTGGCGTTATTCACTAGCAGATCAATTGTCCCGAAATGCTGAATAATCGAATCGACCATACTTCGCACATCCTGATCTTTAGACACATTCGCTTGTATTGCTATAGCCTGCCCTCCTTGATTCAGAATCGTCTTTACGGTTTCATTGGCTTCATCCTCAGATCTAGAATAGTTCACTACGACGTGAGCCCCGCGTTTGGATAGCTCCAAGCTTACAGCTTTGCCAATTCCAGTCCCTCCACCCGTTACTAATGCGACTTTATTGTTGAGATCCATCCTCATGCACTCCTTAAGTTGGCGTATGTTGTTGTTATAAAGTATTCTATAGAGAAAAGTGAATTTCGTATAATTGAATATAATGAAGGTTTGATTCAATTTATTTGAATTGAATAGGGGAGGGCACTAGGATGGATCTGAAAACAATAAAAACCTTTCAAACGATCGTAACTTCCGGAAGCTTTAATCGCGCAGCAGAAGAATTGAACTATGCCCAATCTACAGTTACGATGCAGATGCAAAGGCTTGAATCTGATCTGGGATGTCAATTGCTTGAGCGGGGGAAGCAAATCAGCTTAACAGAAGCAGGCAGATTGTTTTATGAAGAGAGCTTACATATCGTTAAAGATATGGAACGATTACAGAGCCGTTTGACTGATTTAAAAATAGGGGAAGCTGGCAACGTGCGATTAGGGGTAACGGACCCTACGGCGAGCTATCGTTTGCCGCAGCTTTTAAGTAGGTTTATGGTGCAATTTCCTAAAGTGAAAGTCTCCGTGGATATTGCGGGAACCGCCGCACTTAGTGAACTACTCCTGCGTGGTGAAATTGATTTGGCAGTGTGCTCGGCACCAGAGCTCGGTAAGGAGCTTTATTTTGAACCGTTATTTGCGGAGGAATTCTTGTTACTTTTACCAGAAGAGCATCCGCTAGCATCCAAGGAACGTATCACCCCAGAGGATCTACAGAGTCATCGCTTACTGATTACGGCAGCGAATTGTCCTTATCGTAAAAAATTAGAAAGTGTGCTGCAGGAATCAGGCGGGCCGCCACTAGATACAATGGAGATTGGGAGCATGACAGCGCTGAAATATTTTGTGGGAAGTGGTTTAGGCCTGGCACTTGTTCCTGAGATTGTGCTGAATCCAGCCCCAGCAGGAACTATAGTACGGAAGCTGGAGGGGAAGGTTATTGATATGACCTGTGGGATCCTATGTAAACTTTCAGATTATCCGCTTAAGCAAGCGAGCTCCAGATTGTATCATTTTTTAAAACAGGAACTAACCGTGACAAGGATATTTTGAATTTTAAACGAATTGTTAAGAAATAGAAAAAATAGAAAGGGCGGTGTTTGATGTTTTTTAGGAGGAAATTCAGTTTCTGGCTTTCGATTATAAGTATCATCATCTGTCTGAGTGACTATCTGGGGGTGGGGATCGCGAATATTATTCTTGTACGTTTGAACCCTATTATAGATACACTGATCTTTACAGAACCTTTTGAAAGCTTCATGGTTGATGTAAATAATCCGAGATGGGGAACCAATAGTGCGTTAATCAGCGTCAGATTCCCAACTTATATTATTCATTTTGGAACGTTTTTGATTTTGGGTATTCTAATGGATTACCTTATTCGTATATTAAAACAGAAGTAGAAGTGTAGATGAGCCTAGAAGAGGAAAGGTGAGCTGAGATGAGCGGAGCAAAGGGAAAACTTGATTTGGAGAGAATTGTTTTTATTGGCAGAACCTATGAGGAATATATACGTATGTTTGATTTGCTGGAATCAGATCTTATCGGCCAGAGCATTCTGGATTGTCCTGCGGGTGCTTGCTCTTTTACAGCAATAGCGAATCAGTTGGGTGGTGAAGTAACGGCTGCTGATATTGCTTACTATTACTCTGAAGATGAGCTGGCAGACAAAGGGGTTCAAGATATTGCGCATGCGATGTCCGGAATGGAAAAAGTACAGGATAATTTCGTTTGGAACTACTTTAAATCAATCGAGGCACTGACCGAAGCGAGGAACGCAGCTTTAACCGCCAGCACTAAGGATCGAAGACAAACCCCGGAGCGTTATGTTCCTGTGATACTTCCGGATCTGCCTTTTGCGGATGAAGCATTTGATCTGACATTATCTGCTCACTTTCTATTTATGTACAGCGATCGGCTGGACTATGAATTTCATCTAGAGACTGTTAAGGAACTCATGCGAGTGACGAGAGGCGAGCTCCGAATCTTTCCACTAGTCGACCTCTCTTGTAAAAGGTATGAGCATTTAGACCGCCTTATTGATGATTTGGTGAGGCAAGGGTTTACTGCAGAGGAACTAGAGGTTCCTTATGAATTTCAAAAAGGTGCAAAGCAGATGTTGAAGATTAGAAGAGCAGAATTGTTCCTCTGAAATATAAAAAACGAGGGTGCCTCAAGCCATGATGACTTTGGGAGCACCCTCGTTTTTGTATACATATCTATAAAGCTTACGCTACAGTTTCTTTCCGTTCTGCTACAAAACAAGCTATGCCTAATACCAGACCAAGGCCCACTAGAACCGCACCGACCCAAGGAAGCGAAGTGATCGCTAGATGAGAAATAACCCAACCGCCAATAAAGGCACCCGCTGCGTTACCGAGATTCCCGGCGGAGTGGCTGGTCGTTGAAGCAAGTGCAGGGGCTGCCTGAGCCAGACTCATAATCCGTATTTGCAGACCTGGCATGACGGCAAAGGACACCATACCCCAAAAAAATATTGTGATTACCGCAGCTATTGGGCTATGCATCGTGAAGGAAAAGATCGTTAGAATCATACTGACTGCAAAATAAAGTCCCACGATAGAAGGCATCAGCTTCCAATCCGCAAGCTTTCCGCCAACGATGTTCCCGATGGTCACCCCACAGCCGAATAAGACTAGAATCCAAGTCACACTATGTTCAGCAAAACCGGTCACTTCTTCAAGCAGTGGAGTAATATATGTGAACACGGTGAACAAGCTGGCGTTCCCTAACGCCCCGATCAATAAGAATAGCAGCAGCTTTGGATTAGCCAGAGCAGCAATCTGCTGGATAACACTCGCTGGTTTCTCTTGTTTAAGCTTTGGAATAAAAATGAGGATGCCGATCAGCGCGGCGACTCCCATGACAGCAATCGCTGCAAATGAGGCCCGCCAGCCCATACTTTGTCCAATAAATGTTCCTAGAGGAACTCCGACAATATTGGCTATCGTTAAACCTGCCATCATAATAGATACGGCTCCGGCCCGCTTATTGGGTTGTACAAGATTGGATGCAATGACTGCGCCAACCCCAAAAAAAGTACCATGAGTTAAAGCTGTAATTATACGAGCTACCATGAGAACGGTATAGTTTGGTGCAAACACAGAGATTCCGTTGCCCAGTATAAAAAGAATCATGAGAAGACATAACAGTTTCTTTTGCGGAATGCGTTGCGTGAGAATGGTCAGGATGGGGGCGCCAACGGCCACTCCAAGTGCGTACATTGTAATGAGTTGGCCAGCAGTCGAAATACTAACCTGTAAATCGTTGGCCACATTTGGTAAAATACCCATAATAACAAACTCAGTCATACCAATTGCAAAAGCGCCTACCGTAAGAGAGAGTATAGAGATGGGAAAGGGCTCTTTCCCTGCTCGCTCTTTGCGTGTTTGTGCCTTGTTGAGGTTTGGAATTGCATTCATGATGCCGATGTTCAACCTTTCTTCTGCCTGTAATGAAGCTCCACCTTGGTTAAGATGATAGATCCGACATGTAAGTATTGCTTTTCTATTATTTAGTTTTCTGAAAATATTTTCAAGATAAATATTTTTTCAGATAGTTTTCATTTTTATAGATCATTGAAGGGATGGTTATTTATGAATGATGAAAGCCAAGTCCAAGTGCTTGAATTGCCGGAAATGAAGCGAGAATTTAATAGCAGTTTGCAGAGTAATGATCGTGGATTGGTTATAGAAATCTATCAATTTGCGAACCCTTCCTGGCCCGATGAGACTGAATTGTTCCTTCCTTTGCGATGAGAAAAAATTATAAGCAGGCAGCTTTAATAGCGCTTCAGAACTTTGACCTGGATTGGACGCAGATTCGTTTTAACCAGCTATCGGATACCTGTACCTTTGTTATCGAAACTAATAAAGAGGGAACTTTTTTACTGCGCCTTCATTCGGGGAGATCTAAAGAGGAAATTAACTCCGAAATCGCGTGGCTGGAGCTTTTGAAGAGCAAAATTGATGTCCCCCTGCCAAAAGGTGTTCATGATCGCACGGGTGCTGTAACGTTCAGAGTGGAACAGGGAAATGGAGAAGGTGTTTATGCCTCTTTAATGCGCTGGGTTGAAGGGGAACATGCGAATGAAAATCTTACCGAAGAACAAATTTACAAAGAAGGCGTTCTATTAGCCAAGCTACATAAGGCGGCACAGGAGCTGGAGTTACCCCCTGGCTTTAATCGTCCTGTTTGGGATGAACATAGCTTTCGAAAAGCAATGCTTCGTTTAAAGCTGCATTATCATTGTTTTCTTACAGATGAAGAGTTTGTGCTGTATCAGTCGGCAGCTGAGAAATTATACAATTGGTTAAGCAAGCAGCATAAAAATAAGAACAGAAGGTCTTATGGCGTTATCCATGGAGATTTACATCAAGGCAACATCATATTTAAAGAGGGCGAACCTCGGCCGATAGATTTTGGAAGATGTGGTTGGGGGTATTATCTTTATGACGTGGCACATACCCTTCTTGGACTATATCCATTGCAAAGAGAAGGGGTCATTAAGGGGTACGAAAGTATCGCCAAGCTTGATGGGGAGTGGGTTCAGACTTTAGAGAATTTTACGGTCATGGTTATGATCGAAAATTATTGCCATCACGCATCCGATCCTAGGGAAACCGAGGGTCTAAAAGCAGAACAGCCGTATGCGTTAGCGATCCTGAAAAATTATCTTAAGGGAGAACCCTTTCTTTTTAACAGGATTGAGATTTAACGTATAGAAATAGGGTCTCTTTGGGGAATTTATATAAAGTTCCCTAAGGAGGCTATTGTGATGAAAAAAAGCTGGATTGCTCCCCTTCTTGTCGCAGTGATGCTCGTTCTGACGCCACAACCTTGCTCCGCAAATAGGTTAATTCAACCTCAATCTGTAACACCTTCCAGGTCTGATTCGGGACTTCAACTGCCAGATCAAGATTCTCGCGAACTTAAGTTTCAAGACATGCTGATGTTATTTCTTTTACCCCATATTGAGAAAAAGATTGCAGATATTTATTCGCCGCTTTTGCGAGAATCGCCAATGGTTTATCCTTACTTTGTGGATGTGACTGAGGTGAAGCGGCTCAATGGTTTCCGTGGGTTTGATTTCTTGATTACACTTAACGTATATCCTACAGTTGGTCCACATATTTCAGTTGGAGAAGATACCATGACTTTTAGGATCTCACCTGGTCCTAAGGTGAAGCTTGAATCGTTCAAGCATCTAAAAGACCCCAAAAAATCAGACTTTCCACCAAATTATCAGAACATCCTTAGATAGTGTAGTTTCGGTAAGGCGCGTGGGTGGAAGAGTAGATATTAATATGTGCCACACGTTGAGTGATGAGGCGAGCTATTTTTACATAAGTAGGGAGTTCTGAGGTAATGGTGATGGGAGTTGTAGGGAAAGGAGTCTTTGGGAGAGGGGAGGAAGGTTGGGTTAGTGGCATGATGAGGTGAGGGAGAGGGGAGGAAGGTTGGGTTAGTGGCATGATGAGGGTGTGTGAGGGGATGAAGGTTGGGTTAGTGGCATGATGAGGGTGTGCGTGAGGGGATAAAGATTGGGTTAGTGGGATGATGAGGGTGTGCGTGCGTGTGTCCGCGAGCGGGCAAACGGGATAGTTGCAGTTTGTACACTTATTTGCAGGAGATAAGAAGCTTAGTCACTTTTAGTTGCATTTGGTGCAGTTAAAAGAAGTCTTTTCACACTTATTTGTTAATATCGTTGAATTTAGTTGCAGAGAATACACTTATTTCGCTCGGGCAGCACAATGTATTGTTTATAGTTGTATAAAGTGCAATTAACTCATACATTCCCAAACGATTTTAAGCAAAATAAAAAAATCCATGGGTTAACGTTGCAATACCCAACTCATGCCCAACTCATACCAACTCATACCCAACTCATGCCCAGCCCACCGCACCGCACACTCCGATCTTTGGGGTGTTTTTTTGTGGTTAGAATTGTGGTGGATTAATGGCGATTATGGTATTATGAAATTAGTGAATATATTGATTTAAGTTACTAAATTCAAATTGGGAGGTGCAAGGGATTGGGTGATCATAAATTCGAGGGCGAACAAAAGGGAAGCAGTATTAGCGAAATTAAAGATAAAGTCACTAGCGATAGCGCAAGTAACAACGAGGATAAAGTCAAAGTAGGTGTAGCTACTAAAGACGGGCAGTTGGGGTTTCTTTTTACAAGGGGAGGTCTTCGGGAAGGTGCAGGTAGAAAAAGCACTGGTGTAACTAAAAAGGTATCTTTGACGTTATCTGAGGACGTTTGGCAGGAGATAGAGCAGGCTTGTGCGGATCAGAACGCATCTCGCTCCCAAGTATTTCGGAACATCATTGAGGCGCATTTTGTAAAGGAATCTAAGGAGAGTTAGGTGAAGTCTTTGCTAATCCATGTTTCAAAAGATTCTCTTAGTACCGCTTTGCAGGCAGCATTAAAAGCCATATCCGCGAATAGCTCCTCACGTGTTCTGTCAGGAATACTTATTCAGGCGCAAACTCAGGGTCTGATATTAACAGCCAGCAATATAAGAATGACCATTGAATATAAGCTCCCTGTGAAAATGGATTCGGTGGTTGTGCACAACACAGGTGAGATCGTCGTTCCGGCGCGTTATTTTTATGAGATCATTCGTAAGCTTGATCCTGGACTAATTAGGCTGGAAATCGAAGAGTCATTGATTTTAAATATTCAATCAGGGAGCACTCAATTTCGTTTATGTGGAATGGATGTGGCAGAGTTTCCAAGAATCCAATACATAGATTATCCAAACATTCAAAGGATAAGCATGAAGAACACTCTCCTGAAGCAAATATTTAAAAGAGTGGTTTTTGCGGTCTCTTCATCGGAAACCAGACCTGTGCTTACAGGAGTTTTGCTGCAAATAGAGAAGCATAATATTCGTGTAGTCGCCACTGATGGCATCCGCTTCGCCCAGCATGTTGTTGAAAGCGTAGATGATTACGGGGCAATTCCTTTAGATGTTGTAATCCCGGGCAGCACCCTGGAGGATCTTTTGAAAATATTAAACGATGATGCAGACAGCAGCACCGATTTAGAAATAGGCCCCAAGCAGATCAGATTTATTTCTAATGGATTGAGGGTTCAGTCTGCTCTTCTAGAAGGAACTTATCCCTCTGTCAATAATTTAATCCCAAAAGCGTACCTCTCCGAAGTGATTGTTAAGAAGGACCGTTTGTTACATGTGGTTGAACGTATTTCTATATTGGCTAGTGAGAGTGTTATGCTCAGCGTACTTCCTTCTAACATGCTAAGTTTAGTGTCCAAGACTGCAGAAATTGGGGATGTAAAAGAAGAGATTCCTTTGGAGCATCTGGAAGGTGATCATTTTCGAGTAGCATTTAACGGAAAATATTTCAGGGACATCCTTCGGGCGATCGATAGCGAGACGCTTAGAATCAGGTTCGCGGGAAAAGAAAGGGCACTGGTGATCCTGCCTGTGGACGTATCTTCGTCCACACTTTTTTTAATTACTCCTGTGAGGACGCATGATTGAGGATTTGTTAAGTACAGTATTTGAGTAGGTTTGGGTGAATAGCTGCAACTGAGTCCGATAGTGTGATAAAACGAGCGAAATTATGGAAATAGCAACTGAGTCCGGACAGTTGCTAAAAAGAACATCGCCTGCCAAATTTGATCCTAGACGTGCTGCCCATTGCTTAAACTAGCTGTCTTGGGCTCAACTTATCTACTCCGTGCGGAATTAGCTATCTATAGCTCAACTTAACTACTTCGTGCGGAATAAGCTACCTATGGCTCAACCTATCTACACCGTGCGGAATTAGCTACCTATAGCTCAACTTAACTACTTCGTGCGGAATTAGCTATCTATAGCTCAACTTAACTACTTCGTGCGAAATTAGTTACCTATTACTCAACCTAGCCGTCTACGTCCCAAACTTAGCAGCCTACATCTCGAAACCAGTTCCCTTTTGCTCGATCTAGATCGTATCGGACCGTATTGCAGCTATTTCAGCATATTGGTTCATTTTGCGAAGGTTTCGGACTGTATAGCTCTTATTGCCGCTGATTTGTGCAGAAAAGGAGTACATTTGAGCGAATAGCTGCAACTGAGTCCGAATAGTTGGTGGAAAAAACGTCGCCTACCAAATTTGCTCCTAAACGTGCTGCCCAGTGCTTAAACTAGCTGCTTATAGCTCAACCTATCTACACCGTGCGGAATTAGTTCCCTATAGCTCAACCTATCTACACCGTGCGGAATTAGTTCCCTATAGCTCAACCTATCTACACCGTGCGGAATTAGTTCCCTATAGCTCAACCTATCTACACCGTGCGGAATTAGTTCCCTATAGCTCAACCTATCTACACCGTGCGGAATTAGTTCCCTATAGCTCAACCTATCTACACCGTGCGGAATTAGTTCCCTATAGATCAACCTATCTACACCGTGCGGAACTAGCTACCTATAGCTCAACCTATCTACACCGTGCGGATTAGCTCCCTATAGCTCAACCTATCTACACCGTGCGGAATTAGCTCCCTATAGCCCAACCTATCTACTCCGTGCACGAAATTAGTTACCTATTACTCAACCTTGCCGCCTACGTCCCAAACTTAGCCGCCTACATCTCGAAACCAACTACCTTTTGCTCGATTGAAATCGTAGCGGACCGTATTGCAGCTATTTCAGCACATTGGTTCATTTTGCAAAGGTTTCGGACTGTATAGCTCTTATTGCCCCTGATTTGTGCAGAAAAGGAGCACATTTGAGCGAATAGCTGCAACTGAGTCCGATAGTGTGGCAAAATGAGCGGAATTATGGAAATAAGAGCAACTGAGTCCGAAATAGCCAAAACCCACTTCAACTTCACAGCTTTCCCAGACGGGAATGAGGTATATTTGATCTGGGAGGGGATGGAATGCATAATGCAAAGACGGCCATATTTTATTTCTCAGGTACGGGCAATACGGAGATTATTGCTAAGCAATTTGCTGAAAGGCTAAGAAGTAAAGGGCAAGATGTAGATTTGTTTAGAGTGGAAGATGTTTTTAAAGGCACTCGTTCTGTAGAATATGAAGCCTATGATCTTATAGGTATTGGTCATCCGGTTCTAGGCTTTGGCGCTTCCGGTTTTGTTGAACGTTTTGCAGAAGGGCTACCTGATTGTAATGGAACCCCGGTATTTGTATTCAAAACGGCATCCTCTCCACACTATATCAATAACGGTGCTTCGAATACGGTGCTTCGTTCTTTGCGTGGGAAGGGATATAATCCCTTTCACAATTCGATTTTGGCGATGCCATGTAATTTTTATATTAAATATGATGACAGGTTGAATAAGCAGTTGTATCAAGCCGCACAGCGTAAGGTGGAATTGTTTGCAGAGGAAATCGTAAACCGGACACTACGAAATCTGCCGATTCACCCTGTGTTGGAGAGGGTTCTGAGAACAGTATATTATTGTGAGGAGCACCAAGGGGGAAAATACTTCGCCAAAGGATTGCGTACAACGGACGCTTGCACACTATGCTTAAAATGTGTCAGAAACTGTCCAACATCCAATATTAGTAGCGGCGTAGAAGGAATTGTTTTCAGTCAAAATTGTTTATTATGTATGCGTTGTGTTTATTCTTGTCCTCAGAAGGCAATCCAAGCGACACGACTTAAGGCTAGCGTAGTAGATCCCTATACTGGAGGTCCGAAGCTTCATAAACTAATGAAGGATTCTGCGAATGATGGACGGTTTGTTACTCCCAAATCCAAGGGCTACTACAAGCATTTTATTAAGTATTTGGAGGAATGACATATGAATCTGTTTCGGATGGGATCGAAGCCACTGGGGATTGAGCGGATCACCACATTTTTGGAGGATAATTATGTGAGTATCGGCTACCCCGGAATAGGGGATCTGGAGAATCTAAGCACAGAGGAACTTCGTGATCGATTGATTGGCACATACCAATATAGTGAGTTGGAGCTTACGCAACATCTGCGAGCCCTTCAGCTATTTGTACATACGATGCAAGATGGAGATTATGTGCTGGTGGCCGATGGAGATTGGGTACATCTCGGGGACCTCGGAGATTATTTTTACAACGAGTTTACTGATAATGTTGACGAGGGTACATGCCATCGGCGTGGTGTGACGTGGTTGAAAAGTGTGCCGATTTCTGAACTAAACACAGGCGTGCGGGAGTTATTTAACCAAAGTGCACCGGTTGTACAATATAAGGGTCCCAAACCAAGTGCTCGCTTGGATCTGTGGATTACAGGTGTTTCTGCTAATGAACAAGAAGTGAATAGTCCGCTGGAATTGGATGAGGAGACACTCTCTAAGGCGCTTAATATTTTGAAAGATGCTTTGATTTGTGATGACTCCGAACGACGGGAACGAGCAGCGATAGCCATTTTACAATATGCGAAGTAGAGCTCCTCTTGTATATCGGGTGTACGGTTCATTATCTTCATGATGAGTTCCAATTAAAAAACGTTCCACCCGCTACTTGCCTCGGATGGAACGTTTTGCTGTATCTATAATCAGATGAATTCAACGAATTCGTTGACTGGCTTACGGTAGCCGCGGGGTCTGATTTTATGTTTTTTGTCTTTGCCGATCGTGATCAGCATAACAGGTACCATATGATCTGGCAGATTCAAGGTGGATTGGATAGCATCAGCATCGAAGCCGATCATCGGGCAGGTATCCCAGCCTTTATCTTTGGCGATCAGCATAAAGTGCATGGCAGAGAGAGAGGCATTACGTATTGCTTCATCTCTTTGAAAAGCATCCTTATCAATGTAAGCATTGTTAATCATCTCTATTTGCTCATCATATTCCTCTTGTGACATCGCTCCTAAAGCTTTAAGCCCGCCATAGATTTCTGGAGCCTGCTGATAAGCATGCTTATCTCCTAGCACTACAATAACTGCTGAAGCAGTATGGATTTTATATTGGCCGTAAGCTGCTTCGCGAATTTCTTCTTTTAAGCTTTCGTTAGATATCACTTTGTAATTTGTATGCTGTAGATTATAGGCCGAGGGTGCCAATCTGGCATAAGAGAACATTTCCTCTAATTCATTCTGAGGGATGATAACCCCTTCCACAAAATTCATAGCGGATCTGCGTGACTGAATCAAGTCTGTAAAAGCGCTCATAAGTATTCCTCCGTTGTGTATGTATTCGGTTGTAAAATATCAACACCTGATATTTGTAAATGAACTAACTAAATGTTACTAACTCAAAATAACACAGCTTAAAAAATTCGTCAATGATAAAATTTATTGAAGTTAATCTTGAACACCCTGTTGTCAAAAAATAGGACATAAATTAGGATATTAGGATATGTAGAAACACAGTGGATGAAAGGGTGGATAAATTGATTAATAGTAGAGAACAATTGATGATAGATTTGCAAAGAATCGAAGAGAATGACTACGAGCTTAGAAGTGGAGAGGACATAAAGGATTATGTGAAGTTGATGCTTGAGCATATAGGAGATCCCGAGCCTGTACTGCGTGATGAATTGATTTATTCCACATTCTACAAATGGATTAATGAGAAACGTTGGTTTAATGATGCGGAGCTTCGTGAACTGCTGTGGATACTTCTTGACGAGCAGCATCTTTTTTATCACATTGGGAATAAAGAAGATCTGACGGTGTATACAAGAACATTTTCTGTATTGGTTGTTGCTCTTATTCTCCAGAGGCATAGGGAAATGGCTATATTGGATAGCTCTGAATTTATAAAGGTGAAGCAGGATTTGATTCGTTATTATGAGGAAGAACGGGACTTAAGAGGTTATATGGAAAAAGAAGGCTGGGCACACGCAGCAGCCCATGGCGCAGACGCCTTGGATGAGCTGGTTTTATGCTCGGAGAGTGATGCCGAGGTGCGGGAAGAGGTTCTGGCAGTTATTCAAAAGATGCTTTATAACGATCAATACATATTCAGGGAGGAAGAAGATGAAAGGATTGCTACTATTATAGTTACAATCATCGATCATCATTTACTTCCACAGCAGTCTATAACCGATTGGATTCTCAACTTGGCGCAATGTGGCAGTTGGCCTAGAAGCCACAGCCAGTACGTTACTCGAATAAATACAAAGAACTTCCTGCGTTCTCTTTATTTCAGGTTACTTCTAACAGAGAAGAATATGGACATTGTGGATGTTTTGTTGAAAACTGAGAAGAATTTGAATGAATTTGTACATTAATTCACTCAAACGGTTTTAATTAACACTAGTAATTTAAATAATTTATTATAATGTAATAAAAATCACAAATTTTTATGGAAATTCAAAAACTTTGTGACATTTATAACTTGATAAGTGCTATAATAGAAATATGGCGTTAAAAGTTCTTATGTTTTTCATTACTATTAAGCAGCAAAGCTTATTGCAGAGGAGATTTGGATATGTCAGAATCAATCACTCAAACACAACCTGAACAAGAATCACCAAAAGTAGCTGTTAGCAAGGAACAAATGGATGTTCTAGAACAGCTCTTGAAACCAGAAGTTCAGGAATCATTAACAGTCTTGGTGGAACAGCTGCCAAAATTAACTGAGCTTGTTGGCGTGCTTACAAAGTCCTATGACTTTGTGCAAACTGTCGCAGCGGATGATGTCTTGAAAAGTGATACGGTAAGTGCAATTAAAGAACTTGCTGAACCTGTAGTGCATTCCGCGAAGAATATGGCAGCTACAGTGATCGAAGCAAAAGATCGTGCGAATGAAAGTAACGAAGTTATTGGTCTTTTTGGTCTTATGAAGTTGTTGAAAGATCCGCAAGCGCAAAAGCTTTTCCGTTTCGTAAATGCATACCTTCAAGTTGCTGGAGAACGCAGTAAGCAGAAATAATCATTTTCATATCTTATACGTAAGGGACGGAGGAAACATCATGTCTAAACATATTGTCATTCTAGGAGCAGGTTATGGTGGTCTACTAAGCGCCTTAACCGTACGCAAATATCTCAAAAAAGATGAAGCTAAAATTACTGTAGTTAATCAGTATCCTACCCACCAAATCATTACAGAATTGCATCGTCTTGCAGCAGGTAGTGTTGCAGAGGGTGCTGTAGCTATGCCTCTAACTAAGCTTTTCGCAGGGAAAGATATTGACCTGAAAATCGCGAAGGTTAATTCATTTTCTGTGGAGAACAAACAAATTGTTCTTTCTGATGGTGTGACACTTACTTATGATGCGCTTGTTGTAGGTCTTGGCAGCACTACAGCTTATTTTGGCATTCCAGGGCTTGAACAATACAGTATGGTATTGAAATCAGCTGCAGATGCTAACAAAATCCATCAACATATTGAAGATCGTATTCGTGAATATGCGAAATCGAAAAATGAAGCAGATGCAAACATCCTGATCGGTGGCGGCGGCTTAACAGGTGTTGAGCTTGTTGGTGAAATCGCGGATGTATTGCCTACACTTACTAAAAAATATGGCGTTGATCCTAAAGAAATTAAGCTTATGCTCGTTGAAGCAGGTCCTAAAATCCTTCCAGTATTGCCAGATGCATTAATCGAACGTGCTGTAGCAAGCTTGGAGAAACGTGGTGTTCAATTCCTGACAGGTCTTCCTGTTACGAATGTAGAAGGCAATGCGATTGACTTGAAAGACGGTCAAAAAATTATTGCTAACACATTTGTATGGACTGGTGGCGTACAAGGAAATCCACTCATCGGCGAATCGGGTCTTGAAGTTAACCGAGGTCGTGCAACGGTGAATGAATTCTTGCAATCCACTTCCCACAAAGATGTATTCGTTGCTGGTGACAGCGCGGTGGTCTTTGCAGAAGATGGACGTCCTTACCCTCCAACTGCGCAAATCGCTTGGCAAATGGGTGAATTGATCGGATACAATCTGTATGCCTTCTTGAAAAATAAATCGTTTGAAAGCTTTAGCCCAATCAACTCTGGTACACTTGCTAGCTTAGGCCGTAAAGACGGTGTTGCCATCGTTGGTGCAAGTTCTACTCCGTTAAAGGGCTTGCCTGCAACTCTGATGAAGGAAGCAAGTAATATCCGTTACTTGTCCCACATTAAAGGATTGTTCAGCCTAGCTTACTAATATAGCTTAACCCTAAACCCTGCTCAAATCTGAGCGGGGTTTTTGTTATTGTTTTTTTAGTGAAATGTTTGCATTATTGATGTTTCACAGTAGGCTGTATTCATTGTATTTGATATAATAGATTGGGTTATATTAACAGAGGTAGTTAGAGGAGGATTTCATTTATGATATTCCAACAAAACGATGTCATTCTGTTTCAAGGGGACAGCATAACAGACTGGGGGCGTAATCATGAAGACGCTTCATCACTTGGAGTAGGTTATGCAATGATGGTCGCCGCTCGTCTGGGGTATTTATATCCAGAGAAGAATCTTACTTTTATTAACCGTGGTATTGGTGGCAACCATATTGTTGATTTACAGGGACGTTGGGATCAGGATTGTCTGGATTTGAAGCCGACTTGGGTGTCCATTTATATTGGAATTAACGACACTTGGCGGCGTTTTGATTCTGGTGAAGAAACCACTCCCGAGCAGTTTGAAGCTTCGTATCGGGACCTGATCGAACGCACTCAGAAATCTTTAGATGCTAAATTAGTGCTTATAGAGCCTTTTGTTTTGCCTGTACCGGAAGATCGTAGAACTTGGCGTCAGGATCTTGATCCTAAAATTCATATTGTCCGCGAGCTGGCACGTGAATATGGGGCGCCGCTGGTTCCGCTAGATGGACTTTTTGCAGCGGCTTCCGTAAAAGCAGAACCGGCTTACTGGGCATATGATGGAGTACATCCTACTCCTGCAGGTCATGCACTTATTGCGGATGCTTGGCTCAAAACGATGGGAGTAATCTAATCAATTGCCATTTTAAGACTAGAACCACGCTTTAATAAGCAGGTTGTAGTCTTTTTTTAATCGCGTGTTCATAAAGTCGTTTTTATATATTTATAGACACTGTTATAATTGGAATATGCTTATGTATTGGAGGCGATTCGCATTAGGCGGTTAATATGGATAGCACCTTTGTTATTGGTCGTAGTGTTAAGCGGATGTAAAAGTGATTTGGGCTTCATCAATGCCAGATGGATCGAAGGCGTGTCGTTGACACCCGTGGCAACGAGTGATCAGAAACAAGCGGATCGTCCTTTGCACTCAGAGAGCTTAACGCTAAAGGATTCTGTTTTGATCAAGACGCTTGCGGAGGCTATGAACAAGAGTAAGAAATTTTCTGATGATCTGGATTGGGGTCCGGAATTTGAAATGAAGCTTGTTTATGGGGACGGCTATTCGGAAGATTATTACATAGCGCTTGGAGATCAACTTGGACATGAAGGGATGTTTACTACAGCAGAGAACAGCAGTCAGGGCTATACAATTCCTGTAAAAAACTCTGACCAGTTAAGAAAGCTCATTTATGGAACAATCGATACGGAGAACATTGAACAGGCAGACCCTGTGGAGACTTCTGTCGAGGTAACAGGTCCAGTAACCCTATCACATAATGAACTGTCTCCGGTCACAGGCAGAGCGGGATTTTTAAATCTGCAACTGCTAGACGGGACATATAGCGAAGATTGGACTACACCGAGTCCGTTAGCGGGAAGAAACTGGAGTGGCCGATTTAGGCTAGTAGTGACTGATGAGCATGGAAAAACACTGAGTAGCTATCCGTTAAATGATCAATTTGCCCAGACCTTTAATGATTTTTTCCAGCTTCAGTTTGAGGATTATAATGGAGATGGTGATCCCGATTTTACGATCGGACAATATGGAACGAGTAACGGTTATTTCTACAAGCTTTTTACACTCAGAAGAAATAACGTGATAGAAGAACTGCCTATTAAACCTGAAAATCAGCTGTTTATCAGCAGTCCTGAGCGGTATTCCATAAAACTGGATAAAGTTGATGAGCATAGCTTCAAGAGAAGTTACTACGATAACGCAGCAGGCAAACAAGTGGAAGATACTTTTCAGTGGGTAGGGAGTGCATTTCAGAGGCTGGACAAATGATTAATTCATGAAGTGAGAGGAATGTGTGTTGGATGACAAGTGATACGGTACAAGATTTAGAAGGGTTAAAAGCTATTGGAAAAGTGGTGGGCCACACCATCGCCGAGATGAAAAAGAAAGTAACCCCTGGGATGACGACTGCGGAGTTAGATCTTATTGGAGCTGAGATTCTGGAAAGCTTCGGAGCATCCTCAGCCCCGAAGATAACTTATAATTTCCCGGGCAGCACCTGCATCAGTGTGAACGAAGAGGTTGCTCATGGTATTCCGGGTCCGAGAGTGATTAATGCTGGCGATTTGATCAACATTGATGTCTCTGCTGAGCTGAATGGGTATTATGGGGATGCTGGCGTTTCTTTTCAACTGCCGCCCTATAACGATGATATTCTGCGTTTATGCCGGAGTACAGAGGAAACCATGATGAGTGTGATCAATCATCTGCGGGCAGGAATGAAGGTTAACGAGATCGGCAGAATGATGGAACTTGAAGCTCGCAAACGCGGTTATAGAGTGGTGCGTAATCTGTGCAGCCATGGAATTGGCAAATCACTGCATGAGAAGCCTTTTGAAATTCTACCCTTCTATAATCCAAGAGTGACCACGGTGCTGAAGGAAGGACAAGTAATTACAATAGAGCCCTTCCTCTCGACTGGAGCGGACTATGTGGAGCAGCAATCGGATGGCTGGACGCTAAGTGTTGTAGATAACGGTCGGGTAGCACAGTTTGAACATACGATTATCGTGACTAAAGGTGAGCCTGTTATTCTGACTAAGGCATAAAGAGTAGTGTGCGAACAGACCTTATTATTTATAGGTTGTGCCCCGCATACGCGATGCAAGGAATTGTTCAAATCTGAAGATAACTATCGGAGGGACCAGAGATGGCTGAGCAAAAGATGATTGAAGTGCCGTTTCAGCAATGGGTAAACGATAAGGAGCTGTGGGTACAGCTTAATGATTTGATGATGCAGGAGAGTAAACTCCCAGGACCACGAGTGAATTTGGAGCTCTCAGACCATTTTGCCAAACAATTCGCTCATCCTAATCTAACAGATACAGGCTGGGAGCTGCTCGTCTCTTGGACTGACATTAGTGAAGCTGAAGCTGGGGTGAATGATCCCCGTGAGTTTCTGCCGTTTTGTGCAGTTAGGGCGTTGGGTGCTTATTACAGTTACGCTGGAGAAGAGCAGCAAGTAGTGATTCAAAACATCATCAAGACAGCTATGAATGATTCGCGATGGAGGGTGCGTGAAGCGTCTGCTATGGCGCTGCAAATTATAGGGGAGGATGATTTCACCCTGCTCAGGCAGCTGATTGACATGTGGGAGAAAGGTGCGAACAGGCTTGAACAGCGGGCTTTTGTAGCAGCATTAGCGCATCCTCCTCTTTTAAAAAAGAAAGAAAATACGCTATATTGTCTTCAGTTGGCTGCCCGAATCATGGAGAGTATAGATGGTGGGGGAGCGCAACATGAGGACGCTGAGCATTTTCGCGTATTATCTAAGGGACTTGAATACAGCTTGAGTGTATTAGTGGCGAATGAGCCTGAAGAAGGCTTTGTTATGCTGGAGAGATTTGCAAAGAGCCGAGATGCCCGAATCCTTAAGATTGTGAAGAGTAATCTTGGTAAATCGCGTCTGAGTAAAAAATATGCTGCCCAGGTGGCTGAGATCCTAAAGGAATTCGATAACATAGGAAAAGACACTTAGGATACGAGTGCCATTTGGCAGTTGTATTTAATCATTTTTTTTGTTTTTACTTATATTAGAATTAACAATTAAAGAAACAAAGAGAATTAATATAATCAAAGAAAACCACTCTATGGATTGTTCGAATATTAAACTGTAGGTTATATTAATAAATTCAAAGACAACTATTATTAAAAGTATTGCCCAACGATCTTTTTTCATTAAAATGCACCAACCTATCTATATGGAGAATATTGATAGATTATAAGTTGTTCATATCCTCAAAAGTTTGACAAATGCATGAAATGTAACTATTATAGTTGCATCTGAAGGATGTTTTGCAGCAAGGCAGAAGGAGAGATTTCCATGAATATTAGCACCCGATTTGCGGTAGCCATTCATATATTAACGTTAATTGACAGCAATAAAGAAGGCAAAAGCACGTCGGAGTGGATAGCTGGTAGCGTAAACACAAACCCTGTAGTTATCCGTCGGCTTACGAGTATGCTGCAAAAAGCAGGACTAGTAAATGCACGCCCCGGAGTCGCAGGCGCTTCGCTTACACGTAGCGCATCCGAGATTACGCTGCTGCAGATTTATAAGGCAGTTAATGCGGTGGAAGAGGACTCGTTGTTTTCTGTACATGAGCATCCTAATCCAGATTGTCCTGTTGGCAAGAATATAGCCAGTGCAATTGTACCTGTGTTCTCACTCGCCCAAAAAGCAATGGAGAATGTTCTCCAGGAGGTTACATTGGAACAGATTGTGAATGAAATGCCAGAACTATGATTCCTCCATATCACAGCTTAGAAGTAAGGCCAGAACATGTGAAAACGTGATTCTGGTCTTTTTTTGCTTAATTAGGTTTAGGGTCAAAGAAGGGAAGTAAGAGGGAATATAGAATCTGTATTTAGAAGCCGGATTAAAGATAATATACATACATACATTGAGGGAGAGAGCTAAAGAATGTTAAAGAAATTACTGCCTATACTACTAATTATAGTAATGATTACCGGATGTAATGAATCAAAGGATACCACTAAATACGAGGATACTAATTTTGGAATCACCTTTAACTATCCGGATGATTGGGTTGTAACTGAGAAGTATGGAGCGCCATTATGGTTGATAGTCTCTACGACTGATTATAAACCTGCTGAGGGACTTAAAGGTCCGGGAGTAATGCTCTTTGGATTTAAGCCTAAGGACATGGAGCTTGTCAACAAATGGCTCGAGGATGCCCAAACGAATTACAACAACGGGGCGGAGCTGACAAAAAGTAAAGCTAGTTTAGGCGGGTTAGAGTCCGTAAAGTACGAAACTGAAGTATTCGAAGAGGAAGGGAGTAAAGGAAAAGCTATCTATTACGTTATTGAGGCACCGGAAATGTCATTTATGGTGCAGTTCCCTTATAGTGTGGATGAAGTACATAAAGAAGATATGAAGAGGATAGAGGATATTTTACAATCCATAAAGTTTACAAAAGATTAAGTGTGACTAGAACGAGGTAGCTGGAATGGTGGAATGTACGGTATAAATACCGTTGAAATGGGCTGAAGTAGCTGGAATGGTGAAATGTACGGTATAAACGCCGTTGGAATGTGCTGAAGTGGCTGGAATGGTGGAATGTACGGTATAAATGCCGTTGAAATGTGCTGAAGTGGCTGGAATGGTGGAATGTACGGTATAAATACCGTTGAAATGGGCTGAAGTAGCTGGAATGGTGGAATATACGGTATAAATGCCTCAGATTTGGCTGAAATCATCCAAAGTAGCAAAAAGAAAGGCAAAAATGCCCTATAAACGAGCAATAGTCGCTGAATGAGCGAAAAGAAAGGTAAAAATGCCCTACAAACGAGCAACAGCTGCTAAATGAGCGAAAAGAAAGGCAAAAATGCCCTATAAATGAGCAACAGTCGATGGATGAGCGAAAAGAAAGGCAAAAATGCCCTATAAACGAGCAACAGTCGATGGATGAGCGAAAAGAAAGGCAAAAATGCCCTATAAACGAGCAACAGTCGATGGATGAACTAAAAGAAAGGCAAAAATGCCCTATAAACGAGCAACAGTCGCTGAATGAGCGAAAAGAAAGGCAAAAATGCCCTATAAATGAGCAGCGGCCGCTAAATGAGCAGCGGCCGCTAAATGAGCAGCAACAGCCAACATTGAGAATGCAGTACAATTAGTTTTAGGATAAGTAACTTTTTTAAAGATCAATATATACGGAGGTTCTACAGTGGAGCAAATTGCAATAATCTCAGACATTCATGGAAATATACCGGCCCTTACGGCCGTTTTAGATGACATCCAGCAGCGGGGAATCAGCAGAGTCTTTTGTTTAGGCGATATTGTTGGAAAAGGACCGAACTCAGACCTAGCCGTTGATATCATAAAAAAGAATTGTGAAATCAGTGTTATGGGGAACTGGGATGATTTAATGAATCAGGATGTTGATTTTGAGATGGCTCGGTGGTGCCGCGGGTTGTTAGGTCAAGAGCGCCTAGCTAATTTAAGCACGTTGCCGTTTTCGATTGAGTTTATGATGAGTGGTAAATTTGTACGATTATTTCATGCTTCGCCACGAAGCCTGTATGAACGCGTTCAACCTTGGGATGATTATGAAAAGCGATTATCTTTGTTTGATTATTCTGATCTCTGCCAGGAAAAACGACAAGCGGATATCGTAGGTTACGGGGATATTCATAATGCTTTTATTCAACATCTAGAAGGTAAGACCTTATTTAACGTAGGCAGTGTGGGGAATCCGCTTGATCTAACCCAGGCATCTTATGTGATTATGGAGGGAGAATACATGGGAGTGTTAGCATCTCCTTTGAATATGCAATTTGTAAGAGTGCCTTATGACATCGAGTTAGCTGTTCAACAGGCCGTTGAGGCAGATATGCCAGCTGCAGAGCCTTATATTCGTGAGCTTAGAACCGCGCAGTACAGGGGAAGTGTCCGGGGATAATAAAGGAAAGGATAATAAAGGAAAAAGTCAAACTGCAACCCTGATCCAAGCCATCAAAAAGTAATGGAGGGAACAAATTGAAGCTTAGTCACGTATTTGAGCAATTCCCTACTTTGGAATCCGAGCAATTATTACTGAAAAAGATTGAAGTCAGCAACCTTAATGAGGTATTTGGGATATATAGCAATGATCAAGTGTTTGAGTACTGTGGAATTATTCCGAAACATAATAAAGATACAGTCAAGAATATGATCGGTCATTTCGAACGTGATTTTACCAAAGGGGTAAGAGTGAAATGGGGGATTTTCCTCAAAAATAACCCTTACATACTGCTAGGTATCATCGAAGTTATGGATTTTAATCAAAAGGTGGATATGGTGACGATCGGTTACTTTTTGGCGGAACCTTATTGGGGAAAAGGGATTGCAGCTCAGGCCATTCAGTTAGTGGTGAAATATTTATTTGAGACTGCAGAAGTCAATCGAATTCAAGCTGAGGTTATGCCCTTTAATGAACGATCGAAGCGGGTGCTTTTGAAAAATGGCTTTACGAAAGAAGGCACGTTAAGGCAGGCGCATGTATGGTCAGGTAAAGGTCTGGTGGATCTGGAGATCTACAGCATTTTGGCAGAGGAATATTTTGCAAGCATCGGTAAGCCAAGAGTGAGCAATAGGATGTAATCCTAGTGAAAGAAGGGGAAATCATGGGCACTATCGTAGTGATTGGCGGGGGAGAGTTAATCGAGCTTGAAACGCTGGAAATTGATCGTAAAGTTGTGCAGCTAACTCAAAAGGCTAAGCCGAAGGCGTTATTTATTCCAACAGCCAGTAGTGATGCGACAGGGTATTGTGATACTTTTAGCAAAGTATATGGCGATATTCTTGGATGTGAAACAAGTCACTTATTGCTTGTGAGCCAAACCTACACTCATGATGAGATTACAGATTTAATTACAGCTGCTGATTTGATTTATGTTGGTGGAGGCAATACCCGAAAGATGCTGGAGATTTGGAAAAATACAGGGGTAGATACGCTTTTGAAAGAAGCTTACTCCTCTGGAACCGTATTGGCCGGGCTTAGCGCAGGTTCCATCTGTTGGTTTGAATATGGGCATAGTGACTCTGAGGCGTTCGACGATCAGGGGGAATGGCAGTATATCAAGCTTGAAGCCATGGGGATTCTGCCGGGCATTCATTGTCCGCATTATAATGAGGATATTCGGGTTGAAGATTTTACACGCATGGTTAAAGGTGGAGGTTTGCCTGGAATCGCGGTGGATAACAATTGTGCAATCATCTATAAAGATAAGGAATATAAAGTGATGTCGACCAGAGAAGAAGCTAAAGCCTACCGTGTGATTGACTCCGAGCAAGGTGTTGTCGTAACGGAAATAGAAGAACATCCAAGCTACAGACCTCTTTATGAACTGTATAGTGCGTTATGATTATTTTTGAAAAGCAAGAGATCAGACTGAGAACACTTGAGCTAAACGATGCCGCATTACTTGTAAAATGGCTCTCAGACCCCGTTGTACTGGAGTTCTATGAAGGTCGTGATCGCCCGCATGATTTGGAGCTGGTGAAGGAGCATTTTTACGACGAGCAAGCTGAAGTTACACGGTGTATTGTGCAATACAAGGAGCGGGATATAGGTTATCTCCAGTTCTATCTTATAGATGATGAAGAATTAGAGGTGTACGGCTACGTGGGATTCGAAGGTCAAATCTTTGGGATGGACCAGTTTATTGGCGAGCCTGATTTATGGAAT
Organism: Paenibacillus sp. FSL H3-0310; assembly: GCF_038002785.1. Taxonomy (NCBI): domain Bacteria; kingdom Bacillati; phylum Bacillota; class Bacilli; order Caryophanales; family Paenibacillaceae; genus Paenibacillus; species Paenibacillus sp. FSL H3-0310. The sequence continues at coordinate 3,579,333 of NZ_JBBODC010000001.1, read as the reverse complement.
CAAGGAATGGGTTCGCGACTCATTAAAGAAACGGTTAATTATCTTATCGAAGCAAAACAGGCTGAAAAAATTGTCATGGACCCGCAAGCCTGGAATAAAAGAGCCCTTAGAGTATACGAAAAGATTGGCTTTGTGAAAAAGAAATACCTTGAACAGCACGAACAACATGAAGGAGAGCTAAGAGATTGTTGGTTGATTGAATACACGAAGCAGGCGAGACAATAAATATCTTTTTAACAATCGGATAAGGAAGGTGCACTTATTAAACTCCTGTTTGTCTGCAGCCAGAATCGCTGGCGGAGTCTAACTGCGGAGAAGATCTTTCAAGGAATTGATGGTCATGAAGCGAGATCAGCAGGGACTGAAGATCATGCCAGAATTAAAATTTCTGAAGGGCATTTGGGTTGGGCGGATGTGATTTTTGTGATGGAGAAGAAACATGTTCGAAGAATTCAAGATAAATTTAGAGACTGTGTAAGGGGCAAAAAAATAATTTGCCTGAACATAGCTGATGACTATAAGTATATGGATGAAGACTTGATCGGCCTTTTGGAATCCAGTGTATCCGAGTATTTACTGGAATGGAGCAACAAAAATGAGAATTAGAGCAGAAACTGTGGCAGACTATAATGAAGTATTTCAAGTGAATGTTAAGGCTTTTGGTGATCGGGAAGATGAAGCGCAGTTGGTCGAAAACATTCGTTCAGAAGCAAGGAATCGGCAAGGCGCTGATCCAAGAAGGGTTAGAAAGATGTAGAACGCTCGGATATGAGCTTGTCTTTTTGATCGGGCATCCCGAATATTATCCAAGATTCGGATTTCAACCCGCAGGGCTACATGGGCTGGAGTTGAAACAATTCGCGGTACCGGAGAATGTCTTTATGGTCTGTGAGCTGAAGGAAGGCGTACTGCAGAGGATTAAGGGAGAGTTGAAATACCCGGAAACCTTTTTTTGAATTACTTATTATATGTTCCTGTGAATCATGTTTGGCTGTGAACCAGTCGACATGATTTTTTTATAGGTAATTGACAAACATATAGAAGGTAACTATACTAAAGATAGTTAATTTGTAACTAAAACAGTTACAGCATGACTGGGAGGAATTTATAATGACGACTAAAACAATACTTCAACCAGACACTCAGATCGGTCTGGTGCAGATTAGAGTAAGCAATTTGGAGCGTTCGCTCACCTTTTATCAGAATGTTGTGGGGTTAAGCGTTTTGCGGCAGACTGGCCGCGAAGTTGAAATGACCGCTGACGGTCAGATTGTGTTATTGATTTTGCGGGAGATTGAAAATGCGCGGGTGATCCGCCCTAATTCTGTGGCTGGGTTGTATCATTTCGCTATCCTTGTTCCAGATCGTCCTAGCCTTGGATTGGTTGTGCGCAATTTGATCTCTTCGCGGATTGAAGTGGGGCAGGGGGATCATCTGGTCAGTGAAGCGTTGTATATTCAGGATCCAGATAATAATGGGATTGAAATCTATCGAGATCGTCCTAAGAGTGAATGGAAATATGATGCGGAAGGGCATGTAATGATGTCCACTGATCCAGTGGATGTAGATGGACTATTGGCAGCTTCTGAAGGTTTATCATGGAACGGGCTGCCAGCGGGAACAGTGATTGGGCATGTACACTTTCATGTGGGGAATTTAAATAAGGCGAAAGCCTTCTACGTCGATTTGCTTGGTTTTGAACTAACAGCTAATTATGGAAGTGCTGCTATGTTTATCTCTGCTGGTGGCTATCATCACCATATCGGGCTGAATGTTTGGGCTGGACAGGGCGCACCTGCGGCTCCAGCTGATACTGTGGGGATTGATTATTTTACCTTAATTCTTACGAATGAAGAGGAACGCAACGCTGTGGTGGAGCGAGTACGGCAGGCTGGTTACGCAGTTACAGAAGTGAATGGAGATCCTACATTCCAAGATCCTTGGAACATTGGAATCAGACTTGTTTTAGAGAGATAATTATATATCCATTTTCGTCCATTTATTTTATAATATTGGAAATAGGTGGGCGGAAGGGTGAAGTTTGTTGGAAGCATTCAAAATGGCGTATATCATTCTTTGTCATAAGAATCCGGAGCAGATCAATTTGCTAATTGATAGTTTAACTAACGAGTCCGTAGAGTTTTTCCTGCATGTCGATCAGAAAAGTAATATTGAAGCTGACATTATTCATCGTAACGATATTCATTTTGTGGAAAAGCCTATTGATGTGCAGTGGGGGCATTACAGCCAGATTGAATGCATTTTGAAGTGCTTTTCGCTGATCAAAGAACATGGGGATTTCAATTATATTCACATTCTAAGCGGTCAGGATCTGCCTCTGGCTTCGAATGAAGTGATTCTAGATTTCTTTAAGGGGAATGAAGGTAAGGAATTTGTGAAGTATTTGCAGCTGCCTAATGCTGCGGAAACTTGGGGATGTTACGAGCGGGTCTCAGTTTACTATCCTAGATTCCTCATCTCAAGGACCCGGCGTATGACAGCGATCCGAATGAGGTACATTAAACTAATTATGAGCGTTCCGTTTCTGCAAAGAAGATTAAGCGCTCTGCCGAACGGTTTATATAAAGGCTCAAACTGGATGTCTATTACAGGTGGATGTATGGAATACATCTTGGATTTTACAAAAAGCTCTCCGGAATACGTCAGATTTTTTAGGAACACTTTATGTGGAGATGAAATCTTTTTCCATACGATAATTTTGAATAGTGTTTATAAGATGCATGTGCTGAATGAAATTAAGCGGTATACAGATTGGGAAACAGGACCGGATTATCCTAGAACGCTAACGATTGAAGACTATGATCGGATCACTCAACGGGGCACGGAATGCTTTTGGGGGAGAAAATTTGATCTCGATATCGATAGAACCATCGTTCAGGAGCTCCTTGATATAAATATTAAAGCGAAAACATCGTAAACTCAGGAGGACAATCATATGAAAATCGCAGTTGTTGGAGCAAGTGGAAAAGCTGGAAGCCGAATTACGCAGGAAGCGTTGGATAGAGGTCATGAAGTTACAGCGATTGTGCGGGATGCATCTAAAGTAACAAATAGTAAAGCGAATGTCGTTGAAAAGGATGTATTTGCACTTACCGCTGAAGATTTGCAGGGGTTCGATGTGGTTGTAAATGCTTTTGGTGCGCCGTTTGGACAAGAACATCTGCATGTGGATGCCGGGAATGTGCTTATTGAAGCGTTGAAGGCTTCGCCCGATACAAGATTGATTGTAGTTGGGGGTGCAGGAAGTCTTTATGTAGATGAAGCCAAAACGCTTAAAGTAGTGGATACGAATGACTTTCCTGACTTTATTAAGCCAACAGCGACGAATCAAGCCAAGAATCTGGAGATTCTGCAAGGGACAGATGCACTCTCTTGGACCTTTGTTAGCCCATCTGCTAATTTTGCCATCGGCACAAGAACGGGTTCTTATGTAAAAGGTAAGGATAATCTTCTGGTGAACTCCAAAGGCGAGAGTTATGTCAGCTACGAAGATTATGCCGTTGCTATTGTCGATGAAATCGAACAGCCGCAGCATATTCGTGAACGGTTTACGGTGGGTTCAGAGTCTTAAGTGATAATGAAGAATAACGATTATATATAACAAGAGAAGACAGAGCCGGATTCCAGGCTCTGTCTTCTTTTGTATCATTACAGCTTTCCTTTTCCTTCTGCTAGTTCAGCAATGCGTCTGTTTGCATCTCCGCGGTAGAGTCCGCCATGATAACAAATGACCGTATCGATCTCATACTCAGAGAATTTGTTCAGAGAGGACAAAGCCAGCTCCATGTCAGGTGTGGCGGAAGGAGTGGGACCCTGTAGCTCGCCATCCTGAACGGTCAAGGCATCGGCGGCAATAAGTGTACGGCTATCATGATGGTAAAGACTGAGATGCCCTGGGCTATGGCCAGGGGTATGGATCACCGTGATTCCACCGGCAAAAGGTAACTTTTCTCCATCCACAAGCGTTTGATCCACTTTTCCTTTAGGAGGATGGGCTAATACAGAGAGGAAGGCACGCCGCCACTCCTCAGGTACATGAGCTGGGATCATAGCCGCTGCCGCCGCTAAAGCTTCAGGAGTGTGCTTAAGGAGCATTCGCTCTCCTTGAATATAGGGCTGCTCAATTTCATGAGCCAGAACAGTAAGCTCTAGATCTTCATCAGCCAATAGGGCAGGGAGGCAACCGATATGGTCTAAATCCTGATGCGTGATAATAAGGGTACGGAGCTTCTCCCAAGGCACATTCGCTTCTTTTAGAGCCTCTTTGAAAGTAGAGAGTAGACCCGGGAATCCGGTATCGACGAGTACGGCGGCATGTTCATCCCAGAGTAGCGTGGGGTAAATCGTGTCTTTTCCACCCATAACCTGCGCTGTAATCTCGAGCATTTCTATTCCTTGAGCAATGTACATTATATCCCTCCGTGATTGATAATAAGAGCGACGCCGTGAGGCTAATGCATATATTACTCAAAACTGAAAATAAAAACAATAGATAAATATTTAATTATAACACAAATAAATATTTATGTCAATATGTATCTGATGGATTTTTTGTGGAATTTGTAGGGGATTTTAATGTTAAGAATCTTTTGCTAGATTTTGCCCTTGCCTAAAGCTTTGCGATATAATAATCAAATATAAAAAAGGGAGTTGATGTGGTTTGGAGACATTTCTAGTTGTACTCGTCCTACTTGGGCTTATCGCAATATCCAACATCATAAACCGATTCATTCCCTTCGTGCCGATACCCTTAATACAAATTGGCTTGGGTGTAGTGGTCGTACTATTGCCTTTGGGAATACATATGTCACTGGAGCCAGAGTTGTTTTTCGTGTTATTTATTGCTCCGCTTTTGTTCAATGACGGAAAGCGAACACCAAGAAATGAGTTATGGAACCTGCGGGCTCCAATCTTAATGCTGGCACTAGGCTTGGTATTTGCTACAGTGCTTATCGCTGGATATTCCATTAACTGGATGATCCCCACCATTCCACTCGCAGCTGCTTTTGCGCTGGCAGCGATTTTATCGCCGACAGATGCTGTGGCGGTAAGCGCAATCGCTGGGAGAGTACATCTTCCCAAGAGTATTCATCGTATTCTAGAGGGCGAATCATTGATGAATGATGCCTCTGGCCTTGTTGCGTTTAACTTCGCTATTGCAGCAGCTGTTACAGGCATATTTTCTTTGCCGAAAGCCTCCATTAGCTTTGTGATTATCGCTTTAGGTGGGCTAATTGTCGGAGCAATACTCGCGTTCCTCCTGATTCGGTTCAGTGTATTTATCCGCAGACTGGGGATGGAGGACATCACAGTACATGTGCTGCTGCAAATCCTGACTCCTTTCATTGTGTATCTGATCAGTGAAGAAATAGGGGTATCCGGCATTTTAGCTGTGGTTGCAGCGGGGATAATTCATGCGGTCGAGAAGGACCGTGCGGTCTCGCCACAGTATAAGCTACAGCTGGTATCCGCCAGCACATGGTCTGTGCTGCTCTACATCTTGAATGGCTTGGTCTTCCTTATTCTCGGATTGTCGATTCCAGATGTTATTGAAGTGATCTACCGGGATACAGCGGTGGACAATCTTATGGTGATTGGTTATGTATTAGCGATAACGTTACTGCTTTTTGTGCTGCGTTTTATATGGGTATATGTATTTTCCCTGGCTGGCGCCGGCCTGCAAAAAATGGAAAAATCGTCTATAAAGTCCATGCTAATCCTGACCATTTCAGGGGTGCGAGGCGCGGTTACTTTAGCCGGTGCCTTTTCGATTCCTTTTGTGTTAGGAGATGGCTCACCTTTTCCTGAACGTGATCTAATTATCTTTATCGCTGCGGGTGTGATTCTGATGTCACTGCTGATCGCTAGTATCTTTTTACCAATTCTCGCAGGTAAAGAAGAGCCGGTTGCCGAACCAGGGGACACTGAGGTTGAACAGGCGGCCAAATCTAAGGTCGTTGCTGCCGGGATAACGCTGCTTCAAAGTATGATGACGGAGGAGAGCAAGGATTCCGCACAGCCAGCTTTGAGTGAATTTAGAGAAAAGGTTTATAGTCTGAACCGCGAGGATCAAGCGAACGATCCGGCATTTGAGGAACTCCGTCGGCTTGGGGTTGAAGCAAGGATAGTGGGCTTGCATGCTGAACGCAAAGAGCTGACCCGATTGCTTACTAACAATGAGATTCCTGCCTCAGTGGCTCAGAAAATGGAAGAATTCTTGGATCATAGTGAAGTTTTCTTAGCCAGAAGTCTCAACTCTCAAATTAGATTATCCCTTACAGAGATTAGAAGGCTATTTGCGGGGATGTTCTCAGGACAAAACGAACGGGAAGCTAGCCAACAAATGCTGCAACAGGCTGAATGTGCAAGAAAAGCTAAGATTTCTATGTCCCGCGCAGCAATAGCTGCTGTTAATGCAAGTATGAATGAGAACAACCGAAAAGCAGTAGAGAAGGTTGCATGCAGTTATGAGCAACTAATCTCACGCTTCGAGCAGGGTCAAGGCTGGACAAAGGATGGTCTCGTTGATGATCAAAAGCTTGAATTGAAACTGAAAGCTATTCAGGAGCAACGGGATAAGGTGCAGCAAATGTACCAGGATGGAACTATTAACCGCAAGCTAGCCGGTAAATTACGCAAGTTCGTCGATCATTTGGAAACATCCATTTGGGAGGATTAGCTGTGTTGAACAAAGTAATGGGAGAAAGCTTGTTATTCACTGAAATTCGCGAAGAGCATCTGTCGGATGTACTCGATATTTATAACTATTACGTGCTGAACACTACGGTTTCTTTTCATACCGAGCCTTTAAGTTTGGACGAAATGCGGCAATCAGTGATGAATGATGATCCGCGGTTCAAATCATACGTTATATTATCCTGGGATAATGTTATTCAGGGCTATGTTCTGATTGCTAGACATAAGAGTAAGCCGGCTTATGATAGCTCTGGGGAGATCAGTGTGTATTTGAAACCGGCTTGTGTGGGTAAAAGAATAGGACAGCATGCCTTACGTTTTATTGAAAAGAGAGCTGCCGAACTGGATTTCCATGTGTTAGTAGCTACCGTTTGCGCAGAGAATGAACGCAGTCGCCAGCTTTTCTCAAAGAATGGATATGAACAATGTGCCTACTTCAAGGAGATTGGCTGTAAATTTGGTCGAAGACTGGATATCGCCAGCTATCAGAAAATCTTAGGGGGAACTTAAAGATGAAACTTGCGGAAGCATTAGTGAACCGAAGTGATCTTACCCGTAAAATCGCGCAGCTAAAGCAGCGGCTCGATCGGGTCGTTAAGGTGCAGGAGGGGGAAGATCCGGCAGAGCAGCCGGAGGCTCTTTTGCATGAGCTAGAAATAGCTGTTAACGAGCAGACGATTTTGATTCGAGCGATTAATCGAACGAATTCATCTGTTGCCTTCAATGAGAATTGGAGTATTGCCGATGCCCTAGCCGAACGGGATAAAATGCTTCAGCTGCGGAAGCTGTTTAGCGATTTGCTTGAGCAAGCTTCGATCACTCAGGATCGGTATAGCCGCTCTGAGGTTCGTTTCCAGAGAACGGTAGATGTCGCCCAGATTCAGAAGCAGATTGATGAGCTGTCTAAGTCATATCGGGAGTTGGATTTTAAAATTCAGGAGAAAAACTGGACGGTAGCCTTAATCACACCGTAATAAGCTTTATCACAGCAGAAGGTAACTGATCTTCATAAAGGCGAGTGCAACCCGCCAACAGGAAAAGTTGGACAAATTGACAGATGCCGGGCCATATCTGACCAATCATAACTTAGCCCCGTACTGTAACAACTGTAAAGAGTACCTATTAATGTAACTACCAAGCGCTGATTTATGTAAGAAAGGTGAGGGTGGGGACGGGGATATTTTTGCTGTGGTTAGGCTTTTACATAACATGAACTGGCTCTATTAGGATAGGTATATTCGTCATACATAATGTGAAATAATGTCGAATAAAGTTGAAAAAAGTTGAATAAAATTTGCATTATCGGCCTGTTTTGCCTATCTTATCGCTCGTTATCTTGTATAATTTACGAATACGCACGAGGACTTCCTAAACCGCTGATCTATTCGTATGTTGATTGTACAGGATGAGAGAGTGATTCATTGGCCGAGAAGGTTTAGTGGCCCTTGTCTCTTCAAACATTCTACTATTCCTTTCATGAAAGAGAGAAGTGACAAGTGACCATGAAATCAATTGCCTGGGTAACCGACAGTACATGTACAATCGATCCTGAATTCGCCAAGAACAACCATGTGTATATTGTTCCTTTACGTCTGATTATTAACAACGAGTGTTATAAAGAAAATATAGATATTACGATCGATGAGTTCTATGAGAAAATGCGTCAGCATGATCAAGTAGGCAGCTCACAGCCGCCAATCGGTGAGTTTATCGAGTTATACGAACGGTTGAAGGAAGAATATGATGAGATTATCGCGGTGCATCTTTCGACAGGGCTTAGCGGAACATACAATGCTTCCATGCAAGGTGCTGAAATAGCGGAAGCTAATGTTATTGGAATTGATTCCAAGGTTGGCGCTTATCCGATTCGGGAAATGATCACGCGAGGTATTCATTGGCACAAGATGGGCTTTACTGGCCTAGAGATTAAAGAAAAGATAGAGAATATCATTCAAAATATGTCCTTCTACTTAATTCCTGCAAGCTTGTCCCAGCTTCACCGCAGTGGGCGTGTTTCTGGCACACAGGTAGTGCTTAGTCAATTATTGCGGATAAATTTGCTGCTGCGTTTTGACGAGGGGAAGGTCATTGTTGTGGAAAAAATCCGCACGATGAAGAAGACAAAGCAGGCGCTGTTAGATATCTTTAAACAGGATTGTGGACTTGTTAGCGATGTGTGCATCATGCATTCCAATAATTTAGAAATGGCGCTGAAGCTAGAAGAAGACATCAAAGAAATGGCGCCTGATTTACGTACGGAGATTATGACATACATTCCTGCCGTGGCTGTTCATGCGGGTGAAGGTACCGTAGGACTTTCTTGGATTAAAAATAACCGGATCAATAGTATTTATTCGGAGGTTGAACCTGTAGCAGTACTTGTGTAGATAGGACAGTAAACAAAGAAATCGCTTCTTGGAAGAGGGATGGATGATCCTCATTATACCAAGAGACGATTTCTTTTTTTGAATCTATGAGATGACGTTGTAAGAAGGTTATGCTTTGCTTGCACGACGGCGGAACATTTGTCCGATAACTTCACTCAGTACCAGTCCAGCCGCAATTGCGCCAGAGAGCATTAATGCCCGAACAGCGATTTCTACAGCCAGATTATAGTTCTCTTCCACAAATCTACGCATAGCATCGTAAGCAAGGCCACCCGGAACAAGTGGGATAATACCGCCTACACTAAAAATAATAACCGGCATTTTGAAGGATCGGGCAAACAACTGGCTGACGATGCCCACCACTACAGTAGCCGCAAACGTAGCAACAACAGGCCCACACTCTACATCAAGGATTACATACACCATCCAGCCTACCATTCCAGCAAAACCACACTGCAGTAGAGCGCGCTTAGGCGCATTAAATAAAATACAGAAGGTTGCCGCGGCGATAAAACTGGTTATAAGTTGCAAAATCATGAAGGGCTAACCTCTTTCACATGGAAAATTAAAATAGTGATAGTACAAGCCCAATGCCTGTACCGATCGCAAAAGCAGTTAGAAAGGCATCTGCTCCTTTGGATATGCCTGAGACCAGATGACCAGCCATCAGATCACGAACGGCATTAGTAATGAGTAGACCGGGTACTAGAGGCATCACGGAGCCGATGATGATTTTGTCCATTTCTTGACCTATGCCCAGCTTTACAGAATAGAAGGCTAGAAGTCCGATCAGGAAGGAAGCAGAGAACTCTGCAAAAAATCTAGTCTGCACAAGACGATGCAGGTAGATAACCGCAGCAAAACCTAACCCGGAAATCGGCAATGCGGGGAGAGCATCCCACAAGCTGCCCTTAAACATAACGGTGAAGCAAGCGCCGGTAAGCGCCGCTGCTATGATTTGCAGCCATACCGGATACGCATGTGCGGCATCATCGACCTCTCCTAATCGTGTCCGAGCTTCCTCGGCTGTAATCTGACGCTCGTTCAGACGCCGCGAGATATCATTAACCTCCGAGACTTTCTGCAGATCTGTTGTCCGCTCGGCAATCCGATATAACTTAACGGGCTCCGTTCTATTGGTGGTGAACATAATAACGGTTGGCGTCACATAACTGTGTGCCCCTGGAAAACCGAGAGAAGCAGCCATACGTGTCATTGTATCTTCTACTCTGTAGGTTTCTGCACCGTTTTGCAGCATGATCTTGCCAGCAAGAAGACAGAGATCAACGATTTCATAATAGGTAGTGTTAGTGTTGCTCGTGCTTTCCAACTTCTCCGGTCCTCCCCTGGAATGTTACATATCTATGTGTATATACTTATGATTGTCGCTTCATTGTGTGAAAATAACAACCTCAATATAGCATTATAAACGATATGGGATATATTTTAATATAGTTTCAGAAATAAAATGTATAAAGATGCACTGTTTATTTATAGTGCCCGCCAATCTTTCCGGATCTGTCCTTAAGTTGTCCGGCATCTGTGAACGATGCGGCGCGTCCGATGATCGATTCCCCGTATTTATTCTTCAGCGCATCAGTGGCCCGTTCGAGCTCGCGGTAGCGGGGGCGCGACTCAAATAAGGTTAGCTGATATTGGCTTTCGTCAGACAGATTGGACAGGCTTAGATGAATTCGGCGCACAGGCTGACCTTCCCAATGCTGTTTGAAAAGAGCGAGGGCGGCCTCGTATACCAGCTGGGTTGCATTCGTAGGATCGCTCATCGTAGTCTGTCTCGAGAAGCCGCTGGGGTCATCAAAGCTGGCGCCTTGGCAGCCAACAGACACGACTGCACCATGCACCTTCAGTTTGCGGCTGCGCCTGCACACCAGCTCTGACAGCTCCAAAATGATGGTCTTGATCTCTTGCAGTGTATAGTAATCCCGTGGCAGTGTCATTTGGTGCCCGACGCTCTTGGGTGCTACTTCATAGGTAGCGGGACTTACAGGGCTATCGTCGATGCCATTGGCAATTCGCCAATATAGCTCGGCATCGATATCGCATTTTTTATGGAATTTCTCCCGCATGCGCCATTTCAGCTCGCTTAGCGGCATCTGTGCCAAATGGCCAATCGTTGTGAGGCCCATGCTCTGGAAGTGCGCGGACATGCGGCGGCCTACCATAAACAACTCACTAATGGGCAGTGGCCAAAGTACATCTGGAAGCTCTTCCTGAGTGAGGGTAAATAGACCCTCCGGGTTCTTCTTGGCCCACAGGTCGCAAGCCATTTTGGCGGTAACCTTGGAATAACCTATACCGATACGTGCGCGCACACCTGTATTTCTGCGGATTAAGTCCTGAATGGTCGTAGCGATCTGTCTTGGGCTTCCGAATAAGCTGAGGCTGCCGGTGATATCAATAAACTGCTCATCGATGGAATAAGGTTCTACGAGGTCACTGAATTTGCGTAGAATGTCCGTGATTTGGGAGGAAACATCGATATATTGCTGCATATGTGGTCTGACGACGATTACTTCGGGGCATTTCGCGAGTGCTTCCTTCAAAGTCTCAGCGGTAGTAATGCCAAAAGATTTGGCTAACGGACAAGCGGCAAGTACAATCCCGCTTCGTCTAGCCGGATCTCCGGCGACAATAAGCGGTTTGTTGCTATATTGCGGATTAGAGGCCTTCTCCACGGAGGCGTAAAAGCTCTGACAATCGGATAACAAAATAACACGCTCTTTATTCATAGATTCACACTCTCCAGGTGAGGTAGAGATACGGTAGATGATTTTCTTATTATTATAATACGAACATATGATCGTGTATATTCATATTTTTTTCCATTTCTCTTCAGTCTCCAAGGTGCAGAGACCTGTGGCCACACCCCCAGCGATAATCGTGAGGATGGAGTGGAAGAAGGTTTCTTTGGAAATCAGGAGTCCCCCCGCGCCGATAATTATAAAATCTGTCAAAAAAATGATGAGTCCAAGGTTAAGCGGGAGATACCTTTTGATATATTGAGCAAGCAGATCCGTTCCGCCTGTACTGGCTTTGAACCGCAGCATAAGCCCAAGACCCGTTCCCATTAAAAAACCGCCAATAATGGCGCTGGAAATGGAGCCGAACTCAAAATAATACAGAAAGTGGTACTGCAAAGGACCGAGAAGCTCAATCAGAAACGATGAGGTCAATAAACCTAATACACTATTGAAAAAGATATCGCGTTCCTTCAGCCAGGCTAACAGGAAAATCGGAAAGCTGCAGAGAAGGACAGCTATACCGATTTTGGCATCGGATAAATAATTGATGATGAGGGCTATTCCTATTATTCCCCCATCTAGGATTTTATATGGGACTAGAAAAAAATTAGTTGCTGCTGCAATGAGCAAGCTTCCGATCAGGATGATCGCGTATCTTAATAATGACTGCATATTAACATCTCCACATTAAAGGCATGTCTTATAAATATGCTTGTCACTTCCAAAAAATTGCATTGAAGCAAAAAAACTGATTTCGGGCCTAATCATGCGGACCCAGGAGCCGCTATTAGGCAGATACAAGGTATTTTTTCGAGCTAACGGACCCAGTTGCAGCTATTCCCACAAATGTGGTCCGATTGCGAGCAAATTATGAGCAATAAGAGCTATACAGTCCGAAATTTCCGAAAAATGGGCCGAAAATCATAAATAGGTGCAATAGGGTCCGCAACGTTCAATAGATTTGAGTAACTCACCGCCCAGCCTCCATGCGGACCCAGGAGCCGCTATTAGGCAGATACAAGGTATTTTTTCGAGCTAACGGACCCAGTTGCAGCTATTCCCACAAATGTGGTCCGATTGCGAGCAAATTATGAGCAATAAGAGCTATACAGTCCGAAACTGCCGCAAAATGGGCCGAAAATCACAAATAGGTGTAAAAGGGTCCGTTACGATCAAGATCGAGCAAAAGGTAGCTGATTTCGAGACGTAGACAGCTAGGTTGTGCAACAGGTAACAAATTCTGCGCACGGAGTAGCTAGATTAAGCCATAGGTAGCTAATTACGCACACGGAGTAGATAGGTTGAGCTATAGGTAGCTAATTCTGCACAGTGTAGCTAGGTTGAGCCATAGGTAGCTAATTCCGCACACGGTATAGATAGGTCGAGCTATAGGTAGCTATTCCGCACAGTGTAGCTAGGTTGAGCCCCAGACAGTTAGTTTAACAATGGCTAGCACGTTTAGGAGCAAATTTGGCAGGCGGCGTTCTTTTCAGCAACTGTTCGGACTCAGTTGCTCTTATTTCCATGATTCCGCTCGTTTTGTCACACTATCGGACGCAGTTGCAGCTATTCCCACAAATGTGGTCCGATTGCGAGCAAATTATGAGCAATAAGAGCTATACAGTCCGAAATTTCCGAAAAATGGGCCGAAAATCACAAATAGGTGCAATAGGGTCCGATACGATCAAGATCGAGCAAAAGGTAGCTGATTTCGAGAATTAGACAGCTAGGTTGAGCCCCAGACAGCTAGTTTAAACAATGGCTAGCACGTTTAGGAGCAAATTTGGCAGGCGGCGTTCTTTTCAGCAACTGTTCGGACTCAGTTGCTCTTATTTCCATGATTCCGCTCGTTTTGTCACACTATCGGACGCAGTTGCAGCTATTCGCTCAAATGTGCTCTTTTTCTGCGCAAATCAAGGGTAATAAGAACTATACAGTCCGAAACCTTCGCAAAATGAACCCATATGCTGAAATAGCTGCAATACGGTCCGATACGATCAAGATCGAGCAAAAGGTAGCTGATTTCGAGACGTAGGCGGCTAGTTTGAACAACAGGTACTAATTTCTCGCAGAGTAGCTAGGTTGAGCCCCAGACAGCTAGTTTAAACAATGGGCAGCACGATTAGGATCAAATTCGGCAGGCGGTGTTCTTTTTAGCAACTGTTCGGACTCAGTTGCCCTTATTTCCATGATTTCGCTCGTTTTGTCACACTATCGGACGCAGTTGCAGCTATTCCCACAAATGTAGTCCGATTTGGAGCAAATTATGAGCAATAAGAGCTATGCAGTCCGAAACTGCTGCAAAATGGATCGAAAATCACAAATAGCTGCAATCCGGTCCGCAACGGGGAATGCTATGAATGGATGATTAAGCAGACGCATCTCCGGGGGATACAGAGAGTAGTGTGATGGCTATACAGAGAGTTACTTGTTGATAAGCTTTAGAGGGTCGAGCCGCATAATCAGCGTTGATCTATGGTAAGTATGAGTGCGCCACGCCTAGGAAGGTAAACTGGTAAAATTATTGCAAGAAGCAAGAAGCAAGAAGCAAGAAGCAAGAAGCAAGAAGCAAGAAGCAAGAAGCAAGAAGCAAGAAGCAAGAAGCAAGAAGCAAGAAGCAAGAAGCAAGAAGCAAGGAGCAAGGAGCAAGAAGCAAGAAGCAAGGAGCAAGGAGCAAGAAGCAAGGAGCAAGGAGCAAGAAGCAGCAGAAGGATTTAGGACGGATCACGGGTACACAATAAATGTGCCAAGCGGAGTACTGCTCCATCATAATAGTTACTTAAGTTTCTCCGAGCTAGAGGAGCAACTCGCAACTCGCAACTCGCATCTCGCATCTCGCGTCCAATTAATCCATAGTTGATCACGTAAGCCAGCAGCACACAAGAAAGCTACAGCAGCGCATCGCATTAACAACGAAAACAGCACGCCTCCAATTATGAGGCATGCTGTTTTTGCCGTTATCGGGAATACCGCTTGCGGAAGCGAAGCGGAGAGATTCCGATCTGCTGAGTAAAGCGACGCGAGAAGTAGGCGGTGCTCTCGAAACCGATACGTTCTGCGATCGCAGCTATAGGCATCTCTGTTTTAAGCAGAAGCAGCTTGGCCTGTTCCAAACGGTAATCCGTTAAATACTCCATCGGAGTCAGTCCATATACGCGTTTCATGCAGCGGGCAAGGTAGTTATAATGAAAATGCAGCGCATCCGCCAGAGAGGCATTGGAGAGAGGCTCCGCATAATGATTGCGGATATAAGTCTCTGTCCTCTCGGCGATCTCTACCGCATGACTTTCTGAAGTATCATGCTGCGCCAGATCCATCATCCGCAGCATTTCTTCAAAAATCCTTTGCTGCTCCCAAACTGCACTGGAACGTCTTCCAGTGGACAGCTGTAAAAGCTTCTCAGCTTGTCCACTCCGTTTAAAGGGATCAGGAAGGGGACCAAACTGCGGGATGCGAATGGTATATGGATGAGTAAGAAACTGCCGGAAATGTGTCTCTCGGTTGATATACACGGGCTCGCCATCAGAGCTTGACCAATCTGCGAGGGTATGAAAATGAATCCAGATAAACGAAGTCAGCTCCTCGCAACACTTAACGGAATAATGATAGCGGTCAGGCAGCAGAAGCAGCGTATGCCCAGCCGCAACCTCCCATTGATTATGCTCTTCACCGATAAATAGGCAACCTTGCTCTACAATAATCAGATCAAATAAGCCGATATGGCTTCTATTTGGATGCTGCTCTCCGGGTTGATAAACAGTGTGATTGCATTCCAGAAAATATGGAAAAGGCGGCGCTGCGAAATGTACATAGGAAGGACTCACTGTGTTCTACCTCTCTTTTTATCGTAGTCCGAGCTCAAATTGTCCTTGGAATTAGGAGTGTGAAATAGTACAAAAAAGGGGTTGCTTCTGATTATATTTTTTATCTATTGTACGCTCTATAATTGTAATTAGCGAGTATAAAATAAGGCTAAGGGGAAGATGATGATGAATAAAACGATCCAGGATCAGCAAGTTGTAAAAGATCAATCCGTTAGCATTAAAGATGATTTCTGGGGAAGTTATATAAAGCTGGTTCAGGATGTTGTAATCCCGTATCAATACGAGGCATTGCACGATAAAGCAGCGGGAGCTGAGCCCAGTCATGCCATTGCTAACTTTGAGATTGCTGCGGGCCGGAAGAACGGTGAATTTTACGGCTGGGTATTTCAAGACAGTGATGTAGCCAAGTGGCTGGAGGCCGTAGGCTATTCCTTAAGCATCAAACGTGACCCTGAGCTGGAGCGTCAAGCGGATGAAGTGATTGACCTCGTTGGAGAAGCGCAGCAGGAAGACGGGTACTTAAATACTTATTTTACGATAAAAGAACCCGGCAAACGCTGGACTAATCTGAACGATTGCCACGAGCTGTACTGTGCTGGGCATTTCATTGAGGCAGCCGTTTCTTATTACGAGGCTACAGGCAAAAGAAAACTGCTCGACATCATGTGCCGAATGGTTGATCATATCGATTCTGTGTTTGGACCGGAAGAAGGCAAAATGCGGGGATATGATGGCCATCAGGAGATTGAGCTTGCGCTCGTGAAGCTGTATCGGCTCACAGGTGAGGAGCGGTATTTGAAGCTCAGCAGCTTTTTTATTAATGAGCGAGGTCAACAGCCGAATTTCTTAAAGCAACAATGGGATAGTCTGGGGAGTATCAATTTTTTCACAGGTCAGAAGGAGAATTTAGATTTAAAATATTACCAAAGTCATCTTCCGGTAAGAGAACAGGAAGTGGCTGTAGGACACGCTGTGCGTGCGGTTTATATGTATACTGCTATGGCTGATCTAGCCGCACTTACGGGAGATGACACCCTTCGCGAAGCATGCGAGAGACTGTGGAATAACATCACTACTAAGCAAATGTACATTACTGGCGGGATCGGATCTACGCATCGAGGTGAGGCTTTCACCTTCGATTATGATCTGCCTAACGATTCGGTGTACGCAGAGACTTGTGCATCTATTGGGTTGATCTTTTTTGCACAGCGAATGCTGAGAATATCGCCGGATGCACGTTATGCCGACGTGATGGAGCGGGCGCTTTATAACAATGTGTTGGGTTCAATGGCACAGGATGGTAAGCACTATTTTTATGTGAATCCACTAGAAGTATGGCCTAAGGCATGCAGCTGCAATCCAGATAAACATCATGTGAAGTCCGAGCGCCAAGGTTGGTTTGGCTGCGCTTGCTGTCCTCCGAATGTGGCGCGTCTGCTGACTTCGCTTAATCAATATATCTATACGATCCATGGTGATACGCTCTATACGAATTTGTATATTGGCAGTGAGCTGACAACAAAGCTGGGTGGAACAGATATTGCGATTCAGCAAGAGAGTAACTATCCATGGGAAGGTAAAGTCTCGTTGAAGATTAATCCCGCAGCGGAAGCAGAGTTTGGGATTGCCTTACGGATTCCATCATGGAGCCAAGGAATGGAGATCAGAGTCAACGGTGAAGCAATGAATACTGCTGAGAACATCGAGCAGGGATACCTCGTTATCCGGAGACTGTGGAGAGCAGGAGATGTAATCGAAGTGCATGACCCTATGGAGGCACATCGTATCTACGCACATCCAAGTTTGCGTGCTGATGCTCAAAAAGTAACGATTCAGCGTGGACCTCTTGTGTATTGTCTTGAAAGTATCGATAATGGTGAGCCGTTAAGCTCGATTTCTTTAACAGAAGGCAGTGAACTTACTGCGGCTTTTGATGAGACATTGCTCGGCGGCGCTGTTGTTGTCGAGGTAGAGGGGCTACGTGTAGATAAAGAGGGCTGGAGTGGTGAGCTTTACAGCAGAGTCAAAGCACCAGTTCAAACCGTAAAGGTTAAGGCGGTTCCGTATTACTTATGGGGAAATCGTGGCAGTGGTGAAATGAAGGTATGGATTCCGGAAGCCAGCGTTTAAGTTATAGGTAGACATTGATCTCGGGAATGACTGTGTTTTATCAGTATTTTCTAAGGGGACAGCTGTAATTTACAGTCTGTCCTTTTCTTTTTGCAAAAAGGAGAACACACGCAAAATGGCGAAATTAGAAGAAACATAGAAATATTCTTAAATCCTATAACAGTGGAGGCGGGCTATATTTATAATCATGCTCCAGAGGGTTATACTTGTCCCTTTTGTTTGTTGGTTTCGGGCATTGAAAATGAAGATGTGCATTCTAAGCAAGCGGATATTATTTATAAAGATCATTACATAACGGCTTTAATTGCTTCTCATTGGTATCCGAATAATGAAGGGCATGTTTTAATCATCCCTAATCAGCATATCGAGAATATTTACACATTGGAGGTTGAGATCTCAAACCGGATACATGAGCTGGAAATTGAAATTGCTAAAGGTCTTAAAGAAGTTTATAAATGTGATGGCGTTTCTTCTAGACAACATAATGAGCCGGATGGCAGCCAAGATGTATGGCATTATCATTTACATGTGTTTCCAAGATATCATGGGGATAATCTGTATGGCACTTATGGGAAGTTATCGGATGAATCAACAAGAAAAAATTTCGCCCAATTATTAAGCGGATATTTGAGCAAAAATAAGAACATTGGGGCTTATTAAGTTGAGGGAGGGAGAAGTATGAAGTCAAACTTTTTCGAAAAAGTTATAGAGTCAGAAGAAGAGCTGAGGTCTTTATTTGGGTACCCAAGCGAATTGGTTAACAACAAAACCATAACTGTTATAGATCATCATTGCCGTGATTATATCTCAAAATCTCCAATGCTTTTTATGGCTACAAGCGGTTCGTCCGGTGCTTGTGATGTCTCTCCGCGCGGGGACGCAGAAGGTTTTGTTCACGTGTTGGATGATAAACATTTAGTGATCCCTGAACGCCCTGGGAATAGACGGTTTGATTCTTTGCGAAATATACTTGAGAACCCAAAAGTCGGTTTGATATTCATCATCCCCGGACTTGAAGAAACATTAAGAATAAATGGGCACGCGAGTATAGTTAAGGATGAAGATATATTGAAACCTATGGAAGCGCATGGTAAAGTCCCGATCATTGGAATTGGCGTGGAAGTTGAAGAATGTTATATGCATTGTGCAAAAGCCTTTAAGCGGTCACATTTGTGGGATGACGATCATTGGCTTGCGAAAGAAGTCTTGCCTAATCCATCAAAAATACTGGCGCAGCATGCCCGTAAACTTGGAGTTACTCCAGAGGATATCTCAAAATCACTAAAAGAAAGCTATGAAAAACGGCTATATTAACATTTTCGACTTAGAAATGGAATGGGATTTGCCCTTCATTGTATGCTATATTTGATCTGGATAAGGCAACTGATCATTTTACAGATAATAATGGAGGCATCACAATGAGTAAACGTTATCGGATGACAAGAGCAATGCAGAATGCTGGAGATTCAGCAACAACCCTATCTTTAGAAGAGTGTAAGCAATATTTCGCATCCAAACCTGATTTCACCTATACATCAGTTTTTACAGTAACAGGTGCCACTACCATGTCCATTGAGGGAGATTTCTTTATGTGGAGCTATGGTGATACAACAATCCCATTTAGACATTATCAGGGCGATATTTATGTTTCTGGCGCCAATGAAGCCGTGATTCCTAGAATGCTTGAGGTTGCGAGTGATTTAAGAGCAGATATTGTGGAAGGGTAAAAAAAAGATGCCCCCTGAATCCTTCAGGGGGCATCTACTGTTAATTTTAGATCCGATCCGCTCAATCGTTCAAACGAACGGTGAGCGGATTTTTTTTGTATTAACCCAGTTCTACAACTACTTGGTGTACAGCACCGTCTCCAACTGGAGTGATGATGTTACCTTCTACAGCTGCGCCATCCAAGGTAAGACTAGCTACACCTTTGGATACATGGTTCGGGTTCTTGATTTGAATCACATAAGTATCTCCACGGAAGACACGGGTGATTTCAAAGCTGTCCCACTCTGTAGGAATACAAGGATCGATCTTCAGACCATTGAAGTCCGCTTGAATACCAAGGATAGATTGTGTAATCGCTACATAGTTCCAAGCCGCAGTACCAGTTAACCAGGAGTTTTTAGCTTCCCCGTGGCGAACGGCATCTTTACCTGCGATCATTTGCGAGTATACATAAGGTTCAGTACGGTGAATTTCGCTGATGTCCTCCAAGTAAGCAGGAGCAATTTTAGCGTAAATTTCAAACGCTCTGTCGCCATGTCCAAGTACAGTTTCAGCGATCATGATCCAAGGGTTATTATGGCAGAAAATACCAGCATTTTCTTTGTAGCCCGGAGGGTACGTAGAAATTTCACCCAGGTTCAGATAGTACTTGGAATATGGTGGCTGTTGCAATACGATACCGTATTTAGTATCCAAATGCTCTTGCACGGAAGTCAGAGCTTTTTCAGCTTGACCATCTTCCACACCGATACCGGCCATAACACAGATACCTTGTGGTTCGATGAAGATTTTACCTTCTTCGTTTTCTTTGGAACCGATCTTGTCGCCATAGTGGTCATAAGCGCGCAGGAACCAGTCACCATCGAAACCGTGAGTCAGTGTGATTTCACGCATGTTGTCAATCTTAGCTTCTGCATCCGTAGCTACATCATTAAGTCCGCGCATCCGGCAGATTTCTGCATAGTCCGGTCCAACGAAGACGAACAGACCCGCGATAAATACGGATTCCGCTACGCGGCCTTCGATGTTGGCAGTAGTTTGGAAAGATTCGCCCGGCTCTGTAGAGAAGCAGTTCAGGTTCAAGCAGTCATTCCAGTCTGCACGACCAATCAGCGGCAAGCCGTGAGGTCCGAGATTGTTAGTTACATGCTCGAAGGAGCGTTTCAAGTGCTCAAACAGAGTAGCTGTGTTATCCGGATTGCTGTCAAAAGGAACCTGCTCATCAAGAATCGATGTGTCGCCAGTTTCTTTGATGTAAGCAGCTGTGCCGAGGATCAACCAAAGCGGGTCATCATTAAAGCCGGTACCGACTTCATTGTTACCTTTTTTGGTAAGCGGCTGGTATTGGTGATAGGCACTGCCGTCTTCAAATTGTGTAGCGGCGATATCGAGAATACGTTCTTTAGCACGTTCAGGAATTTGGTGTACAAATCCGAGCAAGTCTTGGTTAGAATCGCGGAAGCCCATACCACGGCCAATACCGGATTCAAAGTAAGAAGCGGAACGGGACATGTTGAAGGTAACCATACATTGATATGGATTCCAGATGTTAACCATACGGTTCAACTTGTCGTCGCCACTTTGGATTTGATATTTGGACAACAGGTTATCCCAGTGTGCAGCCAGTGCAGCCAAAGCAGCATCCACTTGAGCGTCTGTAGCAAATTGCTCGATCATAGCCTCTGCTGGTTTTTTGTTGATTACGTTCAGAGATTCCCATTTGTCTTCTTCTGGGTTTTCAATGTAACCAAGGACAAAGATGAAGCTTTGCTCTTCGCCCGGCTCCAGAGTAATGTTCAGGGCGTGCGATCCGATAGGGGACCAGCCGCTCGCTACCGAGTTAGTTGGTTCACCTGCAGCAACAGCTTGCGGGCTTTCCAGACCATTGTACATCCCTACGAAAGCTTCGCGGTCAGTATCAAAGCCGGCGATTTCTTTGTTAACAGAGTAGAAAGCGTAGTGGTTTCTGCGCTCACGGTATTCTGTTTTGTGATAGATAACAGAACCCTTCACTTCAACCTCACCAGTGCTGAGATTGCGTTGGAAGTTAGTCATATCATCTTGTGCATTCCAAAGACAGAACTCTGCAAAAGAGAACAGTTTAACGGATTTCTTCGCGGAACCCGTGTTTTTCACTACAAGACGATGTACTTCAGCGTTATGACCCATAGGTACAAAAGCAAGCTGGTTTACAGAGATACCGTTGCGTTCACCAGTAATGGAGGTGTAGCCAAGACCGTGACGGCATTCGTAGAAGTCCAGATCACGTTTTACTGGCATCCAGCCTGGAGTCCAGAAATCACCATCATCATAAAGATAGTAGTAACGGCCGCCAGCATCCATTGGGATATTGTTGTAACGGTAACGGGTCAATCTTCTGAGACGAGCGTCTCTATAGAAGGTATAGCCACCAGCAGTATTAGAAATAAGTCCGAAAAATTGTTCATTACCAAGGTAGTTAATCCAAGGGTAAGGTGTTTTTGGTGTGTTAATTACATACTCTTTACGAGTGTCGTCAAAGGTACCGAATTTCATGTGAGAAAGTCTCCTTTCGATTGTGAACGCGCGTTTATAAGTTTCAGGAAAAATTCCCTCGAGGGAAGGGATTCTTTCCGTTGTTTCTAAAAGATAGTATTAGGCAGTGATTTCGAGACCCAATGATAGCAGCTCCACAGAAAAATATGTATTCTTCAGTGAATGATGAATCTGTGCTACTTCTTCGGCGGTTGACAGGAATCTCTCTCCACTAAACGAGCTGGAAAGCTGATCGTGCTGAAAGTCGGCTGCTGTGAATCACACAGCTCGATTACTTTTTCCACTGCAGCCTTGGACATTTCATAAATCGGCAAGCGTACAGAGGTCAGCTTAGGCTGAATACGGGATGCCAGCTGAATGTCATCGAAACCCGCAATGGAGATATCCTCAGGGACAATGATTCCATGTTCGGAGAACGCTTCCATCGCTGAAATAGCCATGTCATCGTTGGAAGAGAAAAAGGCAGTCGGCAAAGGTTCACCAGAAGCAAGCAGCTTCTTGACCTCTTCATAAGCCGTCTCTTTCAGAAAATCACCCTTAAGAATAAACTTTTCATTCATAGGCAGACCATGTTTTTTCAGCGTGTCCTCATAGGCCGTGTAGCGTTCTCGACCAGAGTACGTATTCATTTGCCCACAGATGATGCCGATCTCTTGATGGCCTAAGGAGATTAAATGTTCAATCACTTCTGTGGTGCCCTCGTAATCTTTGGAATTCACAATGGCCAAATGATTGCGGTCAAGATGCTCCGACATAATCTCTGAGATATCATAATCAATCAGTACTAG
The DNA here is from genome assembly GCF_038002785.1 of Paenibacillus sp. FSL H3-0310. Lineage (NCBI taxonomy): Bacteria > Bacillati > Bacillota > Bacilli > Caryophanales > Paenibacillaceae > Paenibacillus > Paenibacillus sp. FSL H3-0310. The sequence continues at coordinate 3,556,462 of NZ_JBBODC010000001.1, read as the reverse complement.
CGGAGAATCGAGTCCCACCATTTCGCGGACGATATTAATATCCTTCTGAGTGCCGACAATTATACCACCGTCAATCCGTTTTTGCAGAAAAGCTTGTTTTACCTTCAGAAAATCGTCCGGAGAGTATACCGTATGAATCAGAACGTAACATCCGCGGGCATTCGACGTGTCGACTACGGCATCGACGAATGGTGCAAAGTAATTGTTCTGATAAATTCGGGTAGTGTTCTCTTTCTCGTTCATACTGATGGCGAACAATCCGATGGTATCGGTTTTCTTACCGGCCAGAGCCCGTGCAAAGCTGTTCGGTTCGTACTGATGTTGCTCAATCACCCGCAGCACTTTGGCCCGGGTTTCTTCAGGAACATTGGAATAGTTGTTGATCACGCGGGATACCGTACTTCGGGAAACCCCGGCCAACTTAGCAATATCTTCGCTGCGCATGTTTCCCCTCTTTTCATAAACGCGCGTTTATGAGTTTATTGTAAGCGAAAGCATCGTATAAATCAATCGTAAAATAAGAAATTTTGCGATTAAATTAATAAAGGATGACATATTTTTAATAGAAGAAGAATCCTACCGAATAATGATAGAGCAGAACAACTAGAAATAGTTTGTATAAGTTTTTTGCGGAGAAAGTGCATTGAAAGCTATGAAAGTCATGCTACTATTGTGATAAAGGTTATTGAGAATGATAATCAATGACAATAAAGCATAGGAGTGAAGGGATCAATGGCAAGATGGGGTCAGAAGTTTTTATGGGCAGCGGTACTTATAATGGCAATAACTGCGCTGGCAGCATGCGGAACGAATAACAATACTGCGAAAGAAAACGTTGCTAAGACACAGAATGCAGAGGAATCTACCTCAGCGAGCACTAGCGCACCAACTGAAGGAAATGGAAATGCCGCAGAAGAGGGTGCAACTCGGACGATTGCCGGGGAATTCGGGGATGTTGAAATTCCAGTTAAACCGCAACGGGTAGCCGGGATCTATGTTGAAGATTATTTGAAGGCATTGGGCATTACCCCGGTGGTGCAGTGGTATCATCCAAGCTGGGGCAAACAGGATTATTTAAATCTTGATGTACCAGAATTTGATATTACCGGTAGTATGGAAGTGTTGTTGGAAAAAGACCCTGACTTGATTATTGTGGATGGAGGTGCGGATGCGGCGAAATATGAACAATATTCCAAGATAGCACCAACCTATCGTCTACCTGAGGCGGTGTTGCAAGACTCAAGACAAGTGCTTACGGCTATTGCAGATGCGCTCGGTATTCCGGAGAAGGCGGAATCTGTCCTTGCAGCGTACGATCAGAAAGTGGCAGAGGGGAAAGCTAAGCTGCAACAGGCCCTAGGTCAGGAAAAAGTAGCAGTGATCCGGCTCAACGTAGCGGATAAAACCTTTGCTCTATTCGGTGTTAAAAACCGTTTCACCGGTGTAATTTATTCTCAATTTGGCCTGACACCTGTGCCTATGGCGGCAGAAATGACCGAATATCAATCTATTATCTCCGAAGAGCTTATCCCTCAGCTCGAAGCGGATCATATCATTGTGTTCCCTGACAACGGGGGCTGGGATACTGAAGGGAATCAGGAAGCGACTCAAATCCTTGATGGCCCGTTGTGGAAGAGCTTGCCGGCGGTGAAGAACGGGAATGTTTATAGAATGGAACGTTCCCACTGGCAGACTGGTGCCATCACAGCCAATTCGATGAAGCTTGATGACTTGCTGAAAGCTATGGTGAAATAAAACGGCAGCCGTCGTAAGGAATAGCATAAAGAAGGTCTATCAGCATAGTTGATAGACCTTCTTTTTTATTCTAAACTATAGTAAAGTGAATGAAAATGGTTCTCAATTGGAGGGCGCTAGAATGGCAGAAGATTTACAAGACAGCAATAAAAAGAGGCTATTCTATTTGATTAACATAGAAGCCCAATCCTTATCGGTGAACGGACAGACCTTAGTGTTTCAAAATCATACCCTGATCATTGTATCGGAAGGACAGGGATGGTTAGAAGCCGAGGAGAAGCGTTTTCCTCTGGAAAAAGGTGTCGGGTTCTTGTTCGAACCTGGGCTAATAAGCAAAATCAATGCCGAGGAGCGAGGACTTAGCTTCTATAGGCTTACGTTTGAAGTCATCGAAACGGGGGGAAGCAGGCAGAGTGGAATGGAAAAGGGGACTAAAGAAGGAATTCTCCAGTCCGGCCCGCTAAGCTGCAGACCTTTTTCACAATGTGCATTACTGCTGGAGGCTATCTATCATAGTCGCAGAAGTACGGAAGAGATTGAATGGTTCGCAGGCCATACCCGCTTTCAAGAGTTACTGCTGCTGATCATGCGGGCAAATTCCTCTGTCATCCAGATGAAAGGAGCCCATGAGGCGGTACAGCGTTCCATCCGCTATATGCAGGAACACTACAATCACGCCATAACCGTCGATCAATTAGCTGAAGTGGCAGGCATTACACGTGCACGCTACACACAGATTTTTAAAGAAGTGACAGGGCGGATTCCCTTAGAGCATTTGAACGGACTTCGTATTGAAAGGGCGCAGCAGCAGTTGCTGCTTACGAATGACCGTATGCATGATATCGCGTTATCTGTAGGGTATAGCAATGAGTATTATTTTAACCGGCGTTTCAAAAGATCGGTGGGCGTTACGCCCGGCCAATACAGAAGCTTCCATCAGGAAGGGCTGCGGGTGTTCGCTCCTTTTCTGGAAGACTACCTGCTGGCTCTGGATATTACACCAGTGGCGCAATATTCTCACGCTCAGTGGGGGAAGCAAGAGTATCTGTCCCTCCTCGATGTGCCTGCGGTTGATATTTCGACTGGCGATTGGCAGGAGCTCTCCCAGTACATGCCCGAACTGATCCTGCTGGATGATGGCTTTCAGCGTTGGCACCTGGATGAGTGCAGCCAAATTGCTCCGTTGTTCAAGCTGCCTTTTCATCAAGAGGATTGGCGGGCCACGTTATTTTCCGCAGCAGCCGTCTTTGGCAGAACGGATCGTGTCCAGGAAGTGATCGGCAATTATGAGCATCGGGCGCAGCAAGCTAGACGAGAGCTAAACCGTTCTGTCCAAGGGCAGACTGTAGCATGCCTTAGAATATCTTCCTACGGAATCAATCTCTACGGATGCGGGCAATTGGGTTATACAGGTAGCGTACTCCATCATGATTTAGGTTTGCAGCCCCATGCCTTGGTTCCGAAGTTGACTCGTGGACAGAAGCGGGTGAGCCTAACAAGAGAAGAGCTTGCGAGCCTCACTGCAGATCATTTGTTCATTACCTTTGATCGACAGGAAGGAGAAGGACGGGAGCTGTTGGATACACCGCTTTGGCGCAATCTGCCCGCTGTTCGTAATCGCTGTGTATATGAGGTGGATTTTATGGCCTGGATGAATTATGGGGTATTGTCGCATCAGCGCAAGATTGAAGATGTGCTAAGAGCGTTAGGGTAAATCAGAAACTAGTCCAGATAAAAAAGAGGATAATAAGTGCCACTATACTGCTGATGCGAGTCATTAATAAATAGGCATCACTGGGCTCTACATCACCTTTCATCATCCAGCCATAGCGCATGTACCATCCCAAATGAGGAAAGAAGATATTAAGCAATGCTAACAGTACAAAGAGGAATATAAAAAAGCCCATGATTTATCACTCCTTTATCTAATGTATACGCCAGACTATACGGGGCGTTCCCTAACTAACAAGCGAGCTTCCATATATTTATTTTTAGGCGGGGGATACCCTAGCCACCTTGACAGGTGGTTGGGGTATTTTTGCGGCACTATTTAAGGCTGTGTTATCGAAGGTGAATGTTTAGAGGCGTGCTTGTTGTGTTTACATAACAAAGAGTTCGGAAAATATAAAAATGTATTTCTAAAAATAAAGGAGGAATTGATCGATGTCTAACCAATATACGATGCAAGATCCTACCACTCAGTACACTAAGGCTGGACCGGAATTTCAGCAGCAACAAGAGGAGCCGGGTCTGCAGAAGAAAATGAATCCAGTACCTGATACAGGAGAAGATACCTATAAAGGAACTGGGCGTCTGACCGGACGTAAAGCGTTAGTTACGGGAGCCGACAGCGGTATAGGCCGTGCTGTTGCTATTGCTTTTGCTCGTGAGGGGGCAGATATTGTTCTATCTTATATGCCCGAGGAAGAGGAAGATGCAAAGCAGGTGGTCAAGCTAGTGCAGGAAGCGGGTCGTACTGCAATCGCCATTCCAGGCGATCTGAAGGATGAGACATACTGCGAACAACTCGTCGATACTGCGGTTAAAGAGCTAGGTGGAATTGATATTTTAGCCAATATCGCGGGCAAACAGCAATTCGTTCCAGACATCGCTGATCTCACTACGAAGCATTTTGACGACACATTTAAGACGAACGTGTATGCTATGTTCTGGCTGTGCAAAGCTGCGGTGAAGCATATGCAACCGGGCAGCACCATTATTAACACTTCTTCTATTCAAGCTTATAATCCCTCACCGATCCTTTTGGACTACGCGACCACCAAGGCTGCTATTAATACATTCAGTAAGTCTCTCGCTCAGCAAGTAGCTGATAAGGGGATTCGCGTCAATGTAGTAGCACCTGGTCCCGTATGGACACCTCTTCAAGTTGTGGGTGGGCAACCGGAGGAAGTGCTGAAGGAGTTCGGGTCGAGCACACCACTAGGTCGTCCGGGACAGCCTGCGGAGATGGCTCCGGCATATGTATTCCTGGCTAGCCAGGAATCTAGCTATATCAGTGGCGAAACACTGAATGCGAACGGCGGAACTCCAACTCCATAAACCGCTCAGCGGAATGTTGATATTGTAAATACGGCGAAGTATCCAAAAGTACCCTGCTAATTTTAGCTGTGGGGTGCTTTTGTTTTTATATATAGAAAGGAGTATTATAGAATTCGAGACTTTTTCTCCCATTATTTTCATGGAATATGATCTATACTGATCAAGATTGTCGAATACATAGTTTTCCTGCGATTACCCAAGAAATAATTTGAACGGCTCTAAGTTATAGGGGAGACCCAGAAAGAATTAGGAGATGTATGATGCGAAAAAAGAAACTAGCGATCCTCACCATTTGCTGTGTCTTATTCATGGCGTGTTTTCAATCGGGATCTGTCCTTGCGGATAAAGGAAACGGAACAGTAGTAGATAGTGGAACCAAGGAAAGGCTGATGGAGAAGTATGATCTTGTAGAGCCTGAACCCGCAAATCCAGCAGCGCATGTGAGTCAATACGATTTTGGAATTAGTAACCCTATTGCTTTATTGGTCAGCATCAGTAGGCTGTATTTGTATCCATATGTTTTTGCAGCAGAGGAAATAATTAATCATATGATCGATCAAAGCGAAATTAGTTATTAGTTACGTGTATGTCTTTCAAAATATAATCCCAGCTATCATAATCGTTCATATCCTCAGGAACTTCTAACACACAAATATCACTTATGTTCCAATTTAATTCTTGTACCGAGATTGATTCACGAACGGGAATAAGAATAAGAATAATAAATTCGTTCGGTTTTAATAAATCAGACAAAATTGACTGTAGCTCTACAGCCTGTTCATATGAGGCAAACCATCTAATGAATAAAGTTTTTTTACTGTGGATTAACTTGTCCCAAAATCTATTAATTCGTAATTCCAGCTTCGCTTTATACGAAGGATAGGTTATAGACCAGTGTTTACCTTGGTGGATTGGAAAATCATGAACTGAGATAATGTTATATAAAGTATCCTGAATAAAATAGGATTTCACTAGTGCATTTTTATTCCCATTAGGATAGACTGGTAATCCATCCTCCAGAAAAAAATGTGTTTCATCAAGAATTTGCAGATTTATTAATTCCATGAAATTTTGAAATCTATTCTTATAAAGTCTATTTACATCAGCCAATGAATAAGAAACCATCCAGTCGAGCGGCATGGAGAATTTCCTCAAGCTATTTCTTTGCAGATTTATAGCAGGAGCACAAGACATCCCTAAGCTTACTATTAAATCATAGCTTTTTTTCACAGCTTGTAATTTCATGGACTCACCCATTTTCAATCAGATTCAGTTTCTAATAAATTATACACACCATTTTCTAGGATTGATTGGACTTTAAGTGCAATGAGATACACAGGAAAAAGAGAGCAGCAATTTTCACTGCCCCCTAAACCTATTAGTTACGTTGTAACAAAATATATCCGCTAATGCTTGAAGTTTTTTTACGAAAGACCACTTTAAAACCAACATCGTTGTCTAATAAGCAAGCCAAAGCGGTGTTAAGCAATCCGTTGGGTCTCAAGCTAGGTCTGCACGGCACGGCATTTCCAATAACACGGGCGGCAATAATCCTACGTGCTGATCCAGCAACCAAAGGATTTCTGCTCCAACTGATCAATACTAAATCTGGCTGACGAGTAGCCATGGAAGATCTACCCCTTTCTAATAAATTTCTTTATATAAAATGCACCATTGATTTTAATGTGCTAAACCATAGCGGAGTAAGGAATACATAGGATCGAGTAAGGGAGAGGGGCTAATAATATGGACAAGGTGTTACATAAGATAGCTAATTTGATTAGCGGTGAGGCTAATAGATTCATCATTGGGATTTCGGGTCATGGTGCATCTGGAAAAACAACGTTTGCTCATAATCTTTTAAAGCTTTTGCAGCAGGATGATGTGAATTATATTAATACAGACCCCTATATTGTTGAATCTAGTCTTAGAAAATACACTTCTATCGACTATGAATATAAGAATGTACATTATCACGATAAAGTGACAGCTTGTCATCCTGCTGCTCATCATATATTTGCTTTAGAGAGAGACATTCATATGTTGAGGGATGGGTTGGATTTTTACACAATTGGCACAGACTATACAAAAAGTATGTTCATATCTTCACAAAACAAGGTAAATATTGTAGAAGGCATGAGCGTTGCCTTTACTGATCCGAATTTGTATGATCTGAAAATCTACTTATACACGGATGGAGAAACTGAGTTGATGAGAAGGAGTATACGTGATGTTTCTGAAAGAGGAACAGATATTAATTATTTAAGAAAATCCCATGAACAGCGTAGGATGCAATATGAGTTGTTTATGCATTCTTATCATCATAAATTTGATATCGTTTTAAAAAATTCCAATGAAGAGTATGTTCTTGAAAAGGGAACATTGTAGAGGGGGAAGAGAATGCTTCCAAATGTTAGGCTAGCAACGATATGTGACGCGGATGTTTTGTCTAGGTTAAATCTTGAGTTCAATGGTGGAGTAAAACGTCCTGTGCCGGAGATCATCAAGTGTTTGAACAGCAATAATGAATTGGTGGCCGTGGCTACTTTAAGGGATGAAGTGGTTGGTTTTGGCTGTGCTCAAAGTCTGAAATCATTTTGTTATAATGAAGCATATGGTGAAATTACTGAAATGTATGTAAAAGAGTCAGCTCGTAGAAATGGTGTCGCTACTGCTCTAATTTCTTTTCTGGAAAGTCAGCTTTATTCTCGTGGAGTCAAAACAGTTAAGATTTTAACAGGAGAAGATAATCGTGTAGCCATTAAAGCGTATGAATTGAGCGGGTATGTTAAGGATGATGAAGTAATGTTAAAGAAAAAACTTTAAAGCCATAGTGAACAGTGAATCAGGCAATTTATTGTGCTGGTCCAATTGGATAGCAATAAAAGGACGGAAGCCGCTTTACTGGCTTCCGTCTTTTTGGAACTGTGGAGATGAACAGACGCTATTTATTTATCGCTGAGTCACCTATTGGAGTGAATGTATTCTCCACAGTAAGGTTAGAGAACTTAGCATAGTTCAGTTGCTCAATCTTATTGGCGACATCATTGCTGTCAACGGCGAATCCGACATATACCGAACCCTCCATAACAATAGTTCGCTCGCCAATTAGCTTCCAGTCTTTTCCGTCCGTTGATCCGTAAGCATAGAAAACATCTCCCTTACGGCCAAGCTTGAGCCAATACCCTTGCTCCACACCATTAATTTTAAATGGAATATCTGAAACAAGTTGAATGCCAGCTTTTTCAGCAGCAGATACGCTGTCTAAAGTTTCAGTTAATTCATCAAATCCTCCGCCCTTAATATTTCTGCCCGTCAGATAAGATGACCAGCTGGTCTCTTTGGACAACTTCACATAGGAGATACCAAGGGCCGCCGCGGCACTGTCTTTATTCAAGTCATCGCGGATCATTAGCCCGGTGAAGGCATGGTTGTCAACGGCCCCGATTTCTTCGAGCTTCGCGGTAAATTCCATATCTCCGTTCATTTCTTTATACACGAAGTGGAAGTCATCTTTGGCTGCATTGTTTGCTTCGGATCGTTCTGTGCCACCTTCACTTTTTCCAAGCTTTCCGTTGCCTTTAACGGTAAGCACATCATTTGTCATACTTCCGGAACCCTTAATGTTCGGATCACCGATATCTGCTGTAGTCCAACCCTTTCCAGCCAGGGAAGAGGTAGCAGCATTGATGTGGATGTTAGTGGCTGTGGTCTGCGTCTCATTTCCTTGGGTATCGGTCACTCTTGCAGAAATATAGTATGAAGCATCCGTTAAATTCTTGAGGGTGTATGTGTATGTGTTGCCTTTTTTGACTGCTTCCCCAAGATATTTAGAACCATTATATACAGCAACTTTTTTTATTTTGTTTCCGGATCTAGGGGAAGCATTGATTTTAACTACGACCTCTTTCCCGGTAACAAATTGTGCATTGTTTTCTGGCGCTAAAAGCTTAGCATCAGGGTTTTCGGCGACGTGTTTCATATCAACTAGGCCGTTAATATAAAGCTCAAGCCAGGTGTAACCATTTTTAGTAACCGTTTTGTATGCATCCTTGCTGCCCCAGATTTTATTTTTCTTTTCCCACTTGTCGTCTATTCCATTTTTATTAGTGTCAAATTGCTTATCATATTGTGCCTCAATGACGCCAAAGTCTGAAATGTAACCCCCGACTTCATGTTCAGTGTTGATATATCTTCCCGAGTTCTGCTCGACTTCTGCCACAATTCTTGCATCGATAGCATCGCGACGTGGATAGGTAGCGCCCGCTTGTTGCAGAATGCTTTTTAATAGTGATTCATTCGCTTGCTTTACGCCGGACTTAACATAATTATCAAATGCTTTATTGGTAATACCATGGTTAACTCCAGTACTGTCCGCGGAAAGATATGGTGTGGCTGCAAGGGTCGTCTTTTGTTCACCACTCTGTACGCCAGAAAATTTCACATAATCTGAAGAATCATTCAGTAAGCCTGTGAGCTTACCGTTAATTCTGTTTCCAGTAATATAGAAACCGCCCAGCTTGGTAGCTTCACCGGCATCAATCACTCGGTTAGTTACATTATCTCTTGTACCTGGGCCGGCAATTTCGATATTGTTCATAAAGTTAGTAAAAGTAAAACCTCCGCCATAAGTGCCGTTAAAGCCCCAATTGTAAATTACATTGTTCGAGAACTGAACAACCGCCACATGATCAGCATCTGCAGCACCTGCGTAACCGCCGCCTAGTCTTGGATTTCGCGAGGTATGGTTCGCATACAGATTGTGATGGAATGTTGTTTTGTCTCCGCCTGAAATACCGCCGTAGCCATGTCTTCCTTTGGAATGCCCGGATAGAGTCAGACTTTCGGAAATAATGGACCACTGGATCGTGCCATTTTCGCCTCTATATAAAGATAGAGTTTCATCTGTGTTCCAACTGAAGGAACAATGGTCAATGAGGAAGTAGTTGTTGTCTCTCCCCCAAAGCGCATCCATTGAATCACTGCCATTATACACATTAGTGGCACCCGGACGGAAAGCGGTGTACCGAATAATGATATTCTCTGAATTGCTGATATTGGTATCCCAACCTGCAATGGTAATTCCGTTGCCTGGAGCGGTTTGCCCAGCGATGGTCAGGTTTTTAATATTATTGAGACTTAACGTGCTCTTCAGTTCAATCGTTCCGGAAACATGAAAAACAATGGTACGACCCTCTTTAGGCGTAGATAAAATCCCGTAGCGAAGGGACCCTGCAATCGGTTTGTCTTTTACAGCGTAATCTTCAAGGGTAGTTACGATGAATACATCGCCCCCTCGACCACCGCTTGTATAGGCGCCGCCACCTTCCGCGCCAGGAAAAGCAAGAATAGAGGCACCCGTAAAACTTTTGTCTCCGTCTGCCTGCCCTGAAGCTGCAAGTGTGTGACCTCCTAAAAATGAAAACGCTACCGAAAAACTCAATAAGACACCTATAACCTTACCTGATTTTTTACTCTTCCATTTCATCTTTTTGACGTATAACATGGATACAGTCTTATCGCTGAATGCTGTTCCTGTTATACTTCCTCCTCTCAGTGAAATGTTACTGGTCTGCGACAAGCAGCTTACTGGTAATACTTTAAAACTTTTAGGGCGTATTTACCTGCCAAAAAAATCTTTTTTTGTGCCAACTATTGCTCTTTGGTTCTTGCGTAAACGAACAAATTCATATTATGTTCTTAGTATTACAGCAGCTATAGTGCTTGGCATTCCATGACGATAGGGAGAAAAACATGAATATTAAATATCAGCATCGTGACCAGGCGTTTCACTCCTTTATTTCTACCAATAACACTTATCCTCTTCATCTACACAAAAATGTAGAGATGACAATGGTTTTGTCCGGCAAAATCAATATCAACATCAATGGAAAAGAGTATGATTTGTCTGAAGGAGACATAGCGATTATTTTCTCCAATCAACCTCACAGCTACAAAACCCTAGAGAAAAGCCAGATCCTGCTGTTCTTTTTTGACGCCACTTTTCCGGGGGATTTTGCGGGGGATTTGCTTAATCATGTTCCGGATAACCCTATAGTTTCGAAACAAAAGGTGCTTCAAGATCTGCTGGAAACCTTGTATAAACTATATAAAGAACAATGTGATGTTCGTCTGCTCAAGGCTTATACCTCTGTAGTATTAGGGCACGCGCTGCCGTTACTGTTAATGAAAAAAGTAGACTATAAAAAAGAAATGGATCTCGTCCCCAAAATCCTAGCTTACATCGACATGCATTTTTTAGATCACATAAATCTGAATACGCTTTCAAGAGAGCTTGGCATTAGTAAATTTATCATTTCCCGAATCTTTTCTGAGCAGTTTCATATTTCATTTCGTGATTACATCAATGGCCAACGGGTAGCCTTTGCTCATATGCTGCTGTTATCCACTACCCATCCGGTCACGGATATCGCGTTTGATTCCGGATTCAATAGTTTGCGTTCTTTCTATCGTGTTTTTAAAAATGAATACGGGATCACCCCCAATGAATTTCGCCGAAAAGTATCGAAGGAGTGTGTAGAATGAAAATGATGAGGATGGCTTATATTCTATTTGATGGGATGACAACGTTAGATTTTGTTGGTTTTTACGATGCGGTTACCCGGATGGGAGTTCTAAAGGCGATAGAAAATGTATCGTGGGATTTTTGTTCCAACAAGGAAGAAGTCACGGATGATCGAGGATTGACGTTGAAAATAAACCAGGTTTCCCCTGATCTGTCAGCCTATGATTTGATATTTATCCCTGGAGGGTTTTCGACTCGACAACTTAGATTCGATACTAATTTTATAACATGGATTCAGACTGCCCGAGAGGTTGAATACAAGGTGTCAGTGTGTACAGGAGCTTTGATTTTGGGAGCTGCCGGTTTCTTAAATCAGAAGAAGGCGACTACCAATCCTTCTGCATATGAACTATTAGCACCTTATTGTTCCGAAGTAGTTAAGGAACGGTTCGTAAGGGATGGAAATGTTTTTACTGGGGGAGGAGTAGCAGCTTCGATTGATCTGGGTTTATATTTCATAGAATCGCTTACTAATGAAAATGTAGTTCGAGAAGTGCAAAAGAAGATGGATTACCCATATTACAAGACAATTAACCCTTCCAAAGGGAAATCATAACTATAATATATGGGAATTAATGATATAATATCCAAAGTGAAATAATTAAGGCGATGAATAGAGGTGTAAGGTAATAGATATGAACTATCGTAAAGTATTCTCACTACTTCCCATGATCATTTTTTTGTTTATTATATGGTACTTTTTGATGGCAGGGACTTCAGCTGTTGTTAATGTAGTGTCAGTAAATAAAAGAGAAATAGTAATACAAAATATGAGCGGTGATCAAAATACAGTCACAATCCCAAAAGGAATATATAAGTTAATAGATGTAAATGAGGAGTACTTTATTTCATATAATAGTAGAATAGGGCAAAAGCCATTCTTAACCTCAATAAAACCAAGTGCGAAATGATGATTTGAAAAATCGGCTGTAAGTATAAAAAGCATAAAGATGGTGGGATTGTTTTGCGTGCAGTTAAGCCTATAATGTTATGGTTTATTTCGACGATTTTATTCACCCTGGCAGCCTTTGGATTGGAGCTTTGGGAAGGAACTAAAATAAGTACAACAGAATATTACGGTTTTCAAAACATTGGGTTTGCTTTTATTTTTCTGGTGTTCCTCTTTTCAGTTCTTCTTTACCCGGTTATACTGCTTCCTTTATCATGGGTTATTCGAAAGATAGTTAATCCTTTAGTAAACCGCATAATGATATTCTTATTGAGTGGTATTGCGGGATATGGTTTCTTTTACGAGGTGTACGATGAACGCTTTATACGGGAATACCATTTGAATAGTAGTACAGCTATTATTTTTTTCGGTATTGCTGGTTTCATCTATGCGCTGGTGGATTACTATTTTGAGTCGCAAGCCATTAAAGCCGAACAAAATCCCTGCTAACCGTGGCGGCCGGCAGGGACGTTATTTTTTAATCTAAGTATTAGGTAATTTGTTAACCTCATCAGTAAAGGCTTCCAAGTACTGGGTGAATATTCCTGTATCTATTTTGGTGGTTGCATCATTTGCAATAGGAGGCGTATCTTGGATTTGTTTGTACATACGATCCATCTCACTTGAGAGCTTAGCCCAGATGCTTTTAATTGAATCATATTTTGCATCAAGGTTGTTGATATAATTATCGTACTCCATTTTTTGGTTCATCGCTTTTCCTAATTGCTCGATTGTAAAATCTATATCTATTGTTTGACCCGTAGAGCCAGTTCCAGAACCTGCATACCAGCTGATATCAACAAATCCATCATTCCAAATATCTGAAACGACAAAATTACTGATTTCTTTAAGCATCGCTTCAGGAGACTGTTCAGTTGTACCTGCATTACCTGAATCTGAAGTATTAATTACAGGTTCCTTGAAGAGTTTCCTCACTTCGTTAAATGCATCCTTATCTTTGTCATTAGACGAATACCCCCAACCAACTTTGTCATTTTTAATAAAAATGATAAGTTCGCTATTGGAGGAAGACTTCTCACCTTGGATAAGCACGAGTTTATCTTTTCCGCCATCTTTGTCCGTATAATCAGCTGTTTCAATTACTGTAGGATTCTTAAGTTTATTATTCTCGGGTGTCTCAGTAGATTCAGCCATTTGGAAAATGGGTTGTACATCTGGAAGTATATTTTCGGATACGAATTTCTTTTTCGCTTCGATATCTGAACCATTGAGGAAAATCTCCACATAGTTGAGAGCCAGTTTCTCGGAAGCTGTAAGTTTCTTTTTTGGCTCAGGAGTGGGCTCTGAAGGGCTGGCTGTTGCTTCGGACGGTGTAATTCCTGTAGACGTTGTATTCTTTTTCTCTGAATTTGTTGTGGAGCTGCCACATCCTGAAAGGATTACAATAGTTGCCACGATACATAAAAAAGCTTTTTTGTTCAATTTTATATCCCCCTAAATCTGCTAATAATTGCTAATTAATTCTACCAGATATAGGAATAGTAATCTATGAATTATAATTTATGGCGGAACCAATATATTAGATTAGCGTGTTTTATTTGTCGGAGGTGAGCATTTTGCTGAAAGTACTAAGAGTGTGCGGTATTTTATTCAGTGCAGCAACAATCATTCTGGGAATCACATTTTTCCGCGGCCAGGATCAAGTGATAGTGTCTTGGACTATGCTGGGGATGTGCGGAGCTTTAATATTTAATGGAGCGGCATTGTATTTGAAAACGAAAGATAAAATGGCTGTGCTATCCTCGATTGTTGGGATTGTATTGTTAATAGTCTCGCTTACTCAGTTTCCTTTTTAAAAATTAAAAACAGCCTCGTCAACCTTAATGGGTCGGCGGGGTGTTTTTACGTTTTCTACTTTATACTTATTTCTTTTTCTTCTTTGTGGGTCCGATCTGACGTCTTACCTTATCGTTCTCATCTACCTCAATGATATAAATCTCCTTCACTGTACCGGAGAGAGTAAACCATTCACGCATAGCTTCAGCCTCAGTCATCGGTCCTAATATTCGTTTCCCCCTATAACATATAAAAAACACTCATACTCCTTAGTTTGTTTGCGGAAATGCAATAAATGCTTATAGAACAAATTATAAACCTGAGCGATGACTTTGTATGTAATAATTCATGCCTGACGGGATATTTTTACATTGATTAACGAACGTACGTTTGGTTATAATACAAACAAATGTTCTTATCCTTGGAAGGTGAGTAATTATGCAAATAAGCATCGGTCAAACCATTGAAATAGTGTATCAAGATAAATCAGGTAAGATATCTCAACGGAAAATTGATGTGAAAGGGATTCGTGGGGGATATATTCGCGCAACTTGCTTATCAACCGGAGCACCGCGCGTATTTCTGGAGGCTAATATTCTTGCTTGGCAGCCTGTGCAAAAAAAGCGCTATGCTTAGTGACACCGCCCGAAAGCTACTAATGATCATGCGCCACTCTGCCGTGCATCATGCTCATATGCCAACTCTACAGGAGTTAGAGATCAAGAGTGGACGGACACCAGATAAGATCATTAGTGGGCTTAGGGAATTAGTTAACGAAAAATATATAGAATGGACCCCACACACTCCACCCGAGAGCGCCCGAATTATTGAAGGCTGGGAAAGGATTGACCCTAGGTTTAAAAAGAGAAAGTCAGAGCCACAAGAACTCCAATGGGGGATAGATGGTAGTAAAACGAACTACTGGACGGATTATTAGGAGGGCAGCTTCATGATGAAAAAATTAGAGAACGTATGGGAGTGTAGCAGAATGATATTGCCCGAACATAAAAACCGGATTATAGATGACAATAATGAGCAGGAACGTCGTGAAAAACCCACTCTAGATCTACAGGAGATAGAGCGCTTTGAAATATTGTTATATCGTTCGATGGAAGAGCACAGCCCGATTACACTCACTCTGTTTGATCCCATGGAGAATATATTAAAACGAGGTATTGTGATGAAGCTGGATAAACAACAGGGAATTAAACTCCGCTGGTCGGAGGAGGAGTGGGATTGGTTCAAGATGGAGGATGTTATTGCAATAACTACATAATGCACTTCATAAAAAACAGGTTAGGAGCAATCTCCTAACCCGCGCTGTACTTCTGATATTAATGTTCTGCTCCGTGGAATAAGACCACTGGTGAGGTACTTGGCAGTGCTGGCGCAATGCTGACGATAGTGAGGACCAACAATAAAGAGACGGCAAATTTTTTCATAGAGACTCAACCCTTTCTTTGAAATTTATTATTTTCTCTTCAAAATCTTTAATCTGAGTAGCATCAGCACATGAACGTAATGATTCGAAGTATACTACTGCTTGTTTAAAGATTTTATCAGAGTTTGTGACCTCTGCAGAATCTAATAATTTCATGCTATATTTGATAGCTGTATTATAATCTTGAATTTTTGTTTTATATCTGATCATATTAATAAAAAAAGTTTCTTGGTAGGAATTTATTATAATTTCATCAGCAGCGGTATCCTCAAATTTTGAAATACTATTAGAGAAAAGTTCTAAATGAGATTCAATGTTTAAGTTGAAATTAGTAGCTGTCTTTAACAAAGTTATCAGTCCCGGTAGAACTTCTTTAGTGTTGGATAAAAGGAAAGAAACATAACGATCTATGAATTGAATATTTCCGGAAAGCACTTCTACTTCTAAGAGATTTGGCTCTGATATGTACTTATAATAGGCTACCTCATTTAATCCTTCAGCATCTAATCCCTTGAACCAACTCAAATCACTGTAAGCTTTAATGTAAGTTCGAGCTTTATCATAATTTTCGATTTCTTTGTGGGCTAGTCCCAACATAAGCAAGCTGTATCCATAATAATAAATTAAAGGTCGTTGATGTTTTAGTTCCAGTTCATTATTGTGTGTGTAATTATTATAAATTTGAGTTATTCGGTTGAAAAAGGTGTCTGCTAGTTTTAGAAGATTGGGCCAGCTTTCAAAAGAATATATCATTTTAAGAACTTTTACGGCTGGATCAAGATCTAGAAGATTTATATCTAAATCTAAATCGATATTTCCATCCAACGGCCTCACCTGCCTTTATTTTACATAATATACCTGTATTATACAATGTAATCAATAGATGGTCAATTAAGTGCTCCATATAAAAAATAGATGATAAATAGGGACCAATAGAGTAAATCTATCCATTATTGCGCCATGATGTGTGCCTGGGAAAGCTTTGGTAGTAGTAGATTACCGCTCTAGATGGCCACATAAAAAGTCATATAGATTATGTAATGCCTCAAGAATAGCAGCAGCTACGACATAAACTAAAAGGTTGCTATTGATTAAATCATTTACCGTATTATGTTTTGTGAGTACAAACTGGAAGAATGTGTACATCGTTTGGAGGATGTGACAACAGTTGCTCTACTTAATACACAGTACGAAGATACAGTTCATTAGACGAGTAGGAGTATCCCTCTTCTCCCAAAGGCTATGACGAAGTAGCCGCAAACTATTCATTTAGTTGAGTTGAGCAACGTGAAGTAAATAAAAAGCCTACACCATAAAAATGTAGGCCCACCCATTAAAAGTTACTCTGTTACTAATTTTGAGAAAATGCTTAAATCAATAAACTTTCCTTTGGACTTTTCGCACTTTCTCATTGTTCCTTCGAATGTATAATTTAACTTTTGCAAAACTCTGATGGAATTATTGTTTTCGGGTTCGACTTTTGCTTCTATCCTGTTGAAATTTAAAGTGTTGAACGCATAATCCATCAGAGATTGAATGGCCTCAGGAGCATATCCCTTGCCCCAATAATCTTTACTAATATCGTATCCGATCTCTGCTTTAGCGTTTGAAGAATCTATAGAATTATAACCGCAGGAACCAATTATGCGATTTGATTCTAACTCAATTATGGAATAACGAATAGCTTTGCTTTCCAAAGACAGGTTATTAAGAATTTTAATCATTTCTACTGCTTGGCTTTCCTCAGTGAAACTATTGATATTCATAAACTTTGTAACCTCAGGATCAGACCAAATGTTAAACAAACTAGCAGAGTCAGATAATTTCATTTTTCTTAATATTAGTCTTTTGGTTTGTATTTCTGTAATCAATATATTACCTCCATTATCTATTTGTTTTGGGGTTAAGATATCGATATCTGCGCATAGTTCAGTCCCTTCAATATTTAATTCAACATTATTATAACGTAAGAGTTTTTTTATGTCACAGTACGAAGATACAGAACATTAAAGGAGTAGGAGTGTCCCTCCAAAGGTCATGACGAAGTAGACGCATATTGCGAAGTATAGAGGCTATCTAGCGGTAATGCAGCCTATTTCTCTTTTGGCAGAAGTAATGTTCTTATAAAAGCGCCAATACAGCCAGAAAGAATAATAATCATTACAACATTTAGTGATTTAATAAGTACCGAAGATGAAAAAATTAATTGAAGGCTTTTTTGTACGATGATAATTCCAAATACCAAAGACATGGTGATTAAGAATGTTTGGATAGATATTTTCAAATCATTAATTCCTCTCTATACAAATTAACAAAATCTAAATTTAGTTTAACAAAAAATGATTGAGTGAAACGTAGTACGAAGATACATGACATTAAGGGATAGAGGAGGTTACAGAAATCCTCTCCCAAAAAAGGCTATGAAGAAGTAGCAGCCTATTGCGCATCAGGGAAGAGAAGGTCGTCGTTTTGATAATGAAATGATGTTTTTGTCCTTATCATCACCATGGTCTGCATTTTCTTCTATCTCTTTTTTCTCATCGTGAAACTCAACAGGAGATTGGGCCGTGATGTAGTCAAATGGAGTGTAATTATTATTTGGTAATTTTCTTGTAAGGATTACCTTTACAATGATGATTCCTAATGAGAGATAGAAAATCGCGCCTACTCCAGCCAACATGAACAGTACTAATCTCATTGTTAACACCGCCTTTGTTTGATTTTATAATCAAATGTTAATATTTACAAGATTCAGGCTGCTGAGTACTATTCATTCGACTGAGATTTGATGCACAGTAGGAAATGCTTGGGCCACTAGATTTTACAAATGGTGGAACCTTCGAACATACGAATGAAGTGTAGCACAATAGTCATACCTACACATGAAGTGGTTTGACAGTTATAAATATTAATTACTTTAAAGCATCACAGAAAGGTTGTTTTACAGACACCATACTCATATGGATATCCGATCTCATCTTTAAATGTAACCTCTGCACCATATCGACAGATACTGCTCTTAGAGACAGAACCTTTAATGTTGTGTATTTCATCTACTGTGCTTCTTGGTAATAAGATAGGTTTTTAGATATATCTGTTTCTAACGATAAGACCAATTTTTATGTAGTTACTACATTGAATAATAATGGAAAGTTAAGTTTCAAACAAAAGCATCAGCTACCCCTCAGAAGGCAGATCAACCTGAATCAGAACCATCTGGTGATCGCGTAATACTCACAATTACATTAATAACTGGTCTTGAAAAAGTCAGTGTGGCGGCGGTGCCCCGACTGCTGTATTTCTGTAACGTTTCCGCTTAATTGGCTTTGTCAGAAGCTTCATAGATTAGGCAGCGAAGGGTCTGATCGGGATAGCGGAACTCCGCGGTATAGCTACTTCCATCTTCCAGCAACAGTTTAACATCCACCATCCCGCGTTTGTTGTTAAATTCGGTATCGGTTAGATAAGCTTTGATAATGGTTCTTGTTTCTCCCTGCTTGTCCGTGATGACCTGCACGGCTTTATGAATCCAACTGGCATCCTTCTGGATGGTGCCGGCTGCGTCGTCGTCGATGGGAGTTCTCTTCAGTGCCAAATTAATGGCTGTCGTATCCTCTACGGCACCGGTTGTTGCATTAATCAACACATCATATTCCCAGAATACCTCGCCTGATCCGAGCAGGGTAAGCGTCTTGTAAGGAGCAAAATGAACTGTCCAGGTTGGACGTTTGGTTAGTCCCAGCTCAATCAGCATTCCCGATGTTTTTAGCTTGGACACGTCGGCATCGAACAGCTTGCGCACACTGTCAGAGGCCAGTGCCTCAGCTTCAACCTGGCTGATTTTCTGAGGCTGAAGCTGAGGTACAGTCGGATTTCGTTTGGACACGAAGTAATTCAGCCGGTAGTACCAGTCAATCAGCTGTAACAGTTCCTCATC
Source organism: Paenibacillus sp. FSL H3-0310 (assembly GCF_038002785.1). Lineage (NCBI taxonomy): Bacteria > Bacillati > Bacillota > Bacilli > Caryophanales > Paenibacillaceae > Paenibacillus > Paenibacillus sp. FSL H3-0310. Next base: position 3,536,937 of record NZ_JBBODC010000001.1, on the reverse strand, counting down.
AGTCATACTCCTCTCCGGGTAGGTGTACGTATTGGTTTCTAAATCTAGATACAAATCTGCTTGTCCAGCCTTTAACGGCAGCTGCTGCTTGGGGCGGAGGCCGTCATACACATACTTATCGTCCAACACTTGTCTGCGGTTGATTTCGGATTCGGTTTCTTCCCGACCTGAAGTATGGGGATCTTCTGCCTTGTCTATAAAGTCATAGATTTGCTGGATTTGCGCTGCTGTCATCTGTTGATACAGGTCTTGTTGTATGGTGGATACTGGCGCCGGCGCCTCCACCTTCAGCACGGGTATCGTGCTTTCACTCAAAGCCAGCTGGTTACTGCCCTGAATTGATGAACTGTTCTTGGCGAAAACTACGGAATCCATCAGGCTGGGGACGAGCAGCGCACTGGCTGCAAGCACACCAGCTGAAAACAGGATAACAACTAATGTAGCGGACCGCTTTTTCTTGTTCAATCGGATTACCTCCATTGGGATCTAAGATGATGAATCTTTATACATCTTAACACCAAGTTATTATAGAATTAGGAGGATAGTTGTTATGGAGTTGTAAAAAGATCGGATACTTCCCCTTCACCAAGGACAGTCAGGAGTTAATCTCAATTTTGTCCACGTTTTTCTTCAAGAGCCACAGCTACAATGCAAGAAGTGTCTTTACAATAAAGATGTTCCAGAAGCGGGAAGTGTTTACTTAGTGTCGTATTTACATCGATGTGATTAGTCATAACTTTTCACCTAATTGGAAGTATGATTCGTGGGATAATTACATGAACAACAATAAAGTTATTAAGATGGACTTTAAAGCAGAAAAACGATTGGTTGCGAAGAAATAGATAGTTCGGAGAACAAGGAGTTTTTGTACTGATGAACAATAAAGATTTTCAATACAGAGAGACATACTTTATTGTGGGGAATCCAGCAACTCTATGGATACTCATACTTGGATTGGTTTCGTTTGGAACCAGATCCAATAGGTCATCTTATAGATTATGGTGGGATTGTAGAGGGGATGCACCGGATCTATTAAACTTGCTGGATCTCATTTTGTTTGGAAGTGATTTGAATTTAGAGCATGCATTCAATAACCTACGATATCACACTTCTTTAATCCGTTTGATCGCCCAAGAAGGAAAAGAAAATAAACCACTCTTAGTTCTTATTGTGAAGTAACCTGAAGAGTCGCTCTCCTGACAAAAACCAACATATGTCTCTCCACTGACTAAATGTATTTGTAGTTGTAATTCTGTTTCAATTGCGTGAAAAATCAGTGTGAGATTCATATTATAGCCCCCTTGCATAAGATGATTATATTCATAAAATACCCACTTCATTGTTAATGAACGCAAAATAGTTGACAATTGACAATGTTGTAATATTTTAAGCGTGATTTTGGCATAAGCATGTCTATAACAAATACCCCCTCAATCACTTAAGGTTGATGGGGTATTTGTTATATTGATGAAAACTAACGATCCTTACCAGTGTTATAGAGCAGCATATATACTTCCCAATGAATTATATTAAGTTTATACAGTAAACTTTAATTCCTTTAGAATGATATTCAGGTGATTCCTAACGGATTTGTTTAATGGTTGTAAAGGCAAGGGAAGACTAGGACTTTTAATTAAGCCGATTATTTCAGCAGCTGCTGAAATCACTCGAAGGCTACCGTAGCTATTGAATAACTTCCAGATCGGTTCTAGTAATGTTGAAAGGTGTTGTGCTTCTTCTAAATGGCCACTTTGAGTCATTCTTGTGATATCTAGACATAACCTCGGAAATAAACCACCTAGCACTTAGTACCATAAGTCACAACCTGCACTCAAGCCTGGATATGCGGATGGATTCCCGCTTATTCCAAACGTAACATGGAGTGGAATAACAGCTCTGAGTTTTTCTACAGCAATTCTGCTGTGCAGCTCATCACTGAAATGGAAATGTGAAGTGCCGGGATTATCATAAACACAAAGTGGAATGGAGAGTGAACTTGTCACCTGTTCGTATAGAAAAAACACTTCTTCATCTGTTAGCGCCTGAAGGAGATAGGAGCCAAGAGTACTGCACTTGCCCCAGCTTGTTGTGCATCTTCCGCTAATCGAAGTACTTCTGAAGTTCGAATCGCACTTATGCTTGTCATCACGGGAATCCCTTCAGCAGAACTAACAGCAAGCTCAAGGACACGCAAACGCTCCCCTCTACTAAGAGATACGCATAGTTACCAGTTGATTCCAGTACACCAATTGAGTCTACTCCTGCCTTTACCAATTCTTTAATAAAAAAAGGGACCAATTTTAGAGGCTAGGTGTTGTTAAAAAATATGAGTTGCCACGTTTGTCCCGTAGCGATTTAGATTCAGAACAAACATAAAATAACCTGTCAAGCTTATGCCTGAAGGGTCTATTAGTGCTTATACGATAAACTCTGTAAATACTGGGCTTCGAAGCATGCCAGATTTGGTCCGGGACTCCAGATGTACAAACTCCGTATCCTTACCTTTGTATATCAAGATATCAAAGAAGGCGTAATACGCTGGGAGTGTCCCAGTGAGTTGAGTTATTTTATCAGTTTGTCTCGCTTGAAATCGGCTCATAACAGATTCAAAATCGGATACTCTCAGTACGAAGATACATGGACAGAGAGGGTTAATAGCCCTCCTCTCACAAAGGTTATGACGTAGTAGATACATATTGCGACATGAAAAAAGATAAAAATGCTTATGCATCCTTATCTTTTTCAAGTAATTCTATTATTCTGTCTAATTTTTTCTCTATGCTAGTAGTTTTATCTGAAACCTTGTTTTTGGTTCCATAATCACCTTTTAACAGTAAAACCAAGGGAATTGCCAAAACAAATACCAACGGTATTAAAAAAAAATATTGCAAGATAACACCTCATTAAAAGTTTTTATTTAAGTATAACAAATTTCAAAAAAAGACTCTCTCCCACAAGGAGGATATAAGAGATAGTTTGGCTGTACTGAACTTATAAAGGGGATGGATAATCTTCATTTCTTACCCATTAAAGATATACCATAGTAATCCATAAGCTATTCCGAAGTAAGCAATCACACCTAGTAAAGAGATGGATAAAAGAATAGTGATAACTTTCTTACCGTTCATAAAATTCACCTCTTAATTAATATAGCACGGATTTAGGGAGGAACTGACGTCAACGTGGATTGAGATTATTTTAGCTTTTATCGCTATCCTATCTTTTATTTCAGCAGCTGACAAAGAATCTATTCTTTACAAGCAACGTGGCATGCACATGGCAGCAATATGTGTTGCTTCAATTATCGCACTAGCTGCAGACGTTATTTTTTCATAAAACCCAAATTTGAGAGGAGTAATTATAAATGAAAGTTCATATAGCAGCACATTTCAATAAGCAATCTCAAATGAGCATCGAGGAGTTCCGTGGTGATGACGAAGAAGAGGATCATGAAGAGCCAAGAGAAGACGTATGAGGAAGGGTTAATCCAGACGGTACGATTGAATTGGAAGACAAGGACCAACTCACTCTGGAGGAGGTAGCTGCTTCAGGAGATAAGAATGGTCCGGTAATCCCGAAAAATGATGACGATCTGCCGTTTTAAGATGGTACACGCCCCGGCTTCGGTCGGGGGATTATTTACAGTGAGGTGATAGCAGGTGCAACAAAGCTTCCTGCCAGAGATAGATAGAGAACGGACGCAGGCTGCGGTTGAAGCGGCTTTTGATAAGTATCGAGAGAATAAATTCCTAAATTTTGAGGAACGCGAAGCAGCCACGACAGCAGCATGGTCAACTACTCCGAGAAGCGAAACGGGAACAACTTCAGATCAAACCGCGAATATTGCCATACACAATGTTGATAGTTTAGCAGCACGTAAGGAGTACTGTGAGAGAATTGAAAGGATTGTAAATAGGCTTCCACGAATGGAATCATTTTTGATTAAAGAAAGATATATGATAACCGAATATGATTACATCACGGATCAGAAGATATAGGCAAAGCTTATCAAATTCGTATCATGAAGGATTTCAATAGAATGATAAGTGAATAGAAAACAAAAAAAGCCTTGAATATCAAGGCTTTCACGTATAGGACGGATGGGGTTCGAACCCATGACCCCTACCCTGTCAAGATAGTGCTCTCCCGCTGAGCTACCGTCCTGCGACGAAATTTATAATACCATACGATAGAGTAGGATGGCAATTCTTTTTTATAATCAATATAGATGTAGAGTTGTATTTACTTCTTAATTTTCTCCGATTAAGTAGTTAAATAGCTAGAAAGGGGATGACCCTTCATCCCCCTGCACCGAGTCAGATAAAAAACGGGAGTAGAAATAGACTGCTTATTCCGAAAAAAGGGATACGGCGTGGATAGAAGCGGCGTCTTGGGTAAAAGCCGGGCTGGAACCCGAATTGTCTATAGTTCGACTGCTCGGCAGGCATTCCGTTCATACGATCGACCATTTCATTGCTGGGAACCGCTAGGGTGATATAGTTCTGATCCACGTGAGCGATGAAGCCGTCAAAGGATTGACCATCAGTCGTTACTATACCTACATATTTATTCATGCAATTCCAAGCGACCTGTTGATGAAAATTTGTATTTGATTCCATGGATATCCTCCTCGAATGTTTCAATCCTGATAACAGTCTATGGTCCTTTGCCTACAACGTTCACGGCGTTTGCCTATATGTAGGAAGGTTAATTTTCAGGGATAATCACTGAGGAGGATTCGATTTAGTTCTTTAATCTATACACATGCTTGTGCTGTACTTTCTAATCAGTATTATTCTTGGAGTTATTGGAATGAGCTTCAATGGAGTAGATAACTTCTTTTTTGCCAGTAAGCGGGGAGTCATTTATAAAATACAATTTGTCACCGCTCCGTTTTACGAATTTCAAAGTATCTCCTTTAAAAGGAACATCGTTATTTTCCGCATATTCCTGATCCTTTGCTGTGAGTAGCTCCTTATACAAAAGGGTTCGCTCGCCTGTTTGGCGGTCGATTAAGGTTAGCAATCCATTCTGATTTCCACGAAGCAGTATGATTTCTTTATCAATGCTTTCTACATAGTAAGCATCTTCCTCGCCACCCAGCTTTACAAGATCAAGAGTATCTATTACATTGCCTGTGCCGTCTTGGATGAAACGTAAGGTATTACCATCATGCAAGATGAGGTTGCCATCATAAGGTTTGAAATCCGCATCTCCTCTGAACTGGTAAGCGAATGTGGCCTTGCGTAGTAATGCACCATTTTTGAATATGAGTGTGATTTCGCGTGTATTAATATGAGGCTCTCCATAGGAATCAATAATCTTAATGACTAGCAGACCCCCCGCCGTTTTCTCGATCTTCATTCCTGCCCAGTCAAAGTTTGTTTGGAGTGAAGTGAGTTTTATCACCGTATCCTTGCCTTGTGAGACATATAAATCACCATTAGCTTTGACCAGCGTATAGGTACGCCCTCCAAAGGATTCTGTGAAAACATTGTAGGTCTTCAGATCATCTGCTAAAAGTGTGTTCGTTGTGGAGTCCAGACGGAGATGGCTGCCTTCGAAAGCCTTAACGATAAAACGGGCCGGCACATATATCCCATCTTCTTTGGATTTAAAAGGTATTCCTCCTAGATCTACCGCTTTCCCGTCAAGCACGCCAGTTTGACTCCCGATTCGAACAGCAAAACTTTTAGTCCAGCCTTTGAACAGAGCACGTTTGCCGGATTTATCCCATTCCATTTTTAAGCCAGCTTGTTCAGCGATCCCCCGAACATCTACGTAGATTACACCATTTTTGAGCAGCGCAGGTCCGCCTATGTTTCCACCAGGAATGCCAAATTGGTAGTATACTTGCGAAGTATTAGCAGAGGAAGCTTGGGTGAGCGCAGAGGACACCGATACAGTTAATGAAGAGCTTGCTGACATGGTGGCAGGGAGTAAAAATGTTGAGAGCATTAAGACGGATAACCAAGCTTTGGAGTGAAAAGAGAGCATATTAACCAACCCTTTCTTTATCTGGCAGTAAAATTTATCCATGATAGTTGGTTTGACGCTGAAACGTTTCTAAAAGTTGCGTCGTATACTTTCCGAAGGGCTCACTGTAGAAATATATTTAATGCTTCTATGATAAGATAGATGGAACTGTACAGTAGTTTCTTAAAATTGAAAGATAAAGGAGCTTGTGATCTTGCCGCAAATGCAAAATGAGCAGAAAAAGAATACTTCTACTCCGCTGAAATGGTTGGGGGGCGGAGCCGCCATGCTCCTGTTAAAAGGAAAGGCGATTTTGTCTCTGCTGAAAATAGGTAAAATTGCCGGGCCGTTAATTTCCATGATGGTTTCGATAGGGGCATATGCTTTGATTTATCCGTGGGGGTTTGCTATAGGTATCGTCCTGCTTTTGCTTGTTCATGAATTGGGACATGTCATAGCCGCTAAGCGGATCGGGTTACCCGTCAGCGCTCCGTTATTTATTCCTTTTTTAGGCGCGTTAATTACTATGAAAAAACATCCGCTGGATGCGAAGACAGAAGCGTATGTTGCTTTTGGCGGACCGATTCTGGGTACTATTGGGGCTACTGCTGTGTTTGGAGCGGCATATTATATGGATAGTCCACTTCTTTATTCCCTGGCTTATATAGGCTTATTGCTTAATTTGATTAACCTGCTGCCAATCCATCCGCTAGACGGTGGACGTATTGCTACCGCAGTTACGCGCTGGCTGTGGCTTGTGGGTCTGGTGGGTGGCTTAGCTATAATCGTTTACTTGCGTTCGATTTTGTTCTTTATCATCTGGGCAATGTTTGCTTACGATCTGTATAATAAATATGTGAAAAGACGTAACAACAACCGGCCGCAGTCTGTCACTAAGGGGTTCTTAATTCCCGTAGAGCCCTTGCGAGAGGCGGGTTACATGATTCCAGGAGCTGAGCATCGCCGGGATTTACCTTTTACTACCTACAGTGATCTAGAGAGACAGCAGTATGTTGTGGTCAGATGGGACCAGCTGAATTATTATGGCAAAGCTACACTGCCACAGCAATGTATTATTGAAAAGGTAAGAATTTCGCAGCTGGAGCAAGTAACGTTAGAGAATGGTCTTCATTTAAAAATGCAATGTGACATCAGCTGTACCGTGCACGATAATGATAAGTATTACGATGTGCCAGCCAGTACACGCTGGAAATATGGAACAGCTTATTTTGTTTTAGCAGGCTTTTTGGTTGGGATGATGTATCTAGTCCATTTGGTTGGAAACGTCAATCTCTAAGAGGGCAACTGGAATGAATAGCTCCTATTGTTTATAAAGCTCCTGAATCGTCAAAGCTGTAGTGAGTATAACTGCAGCTGCGATGAAAGGAGCTTTTTTATGTCTAAAATTGTGAAATGGGAAGTCGGCGTTTGCCTAGTGTTACTGCTGGGTGTAGTGGGGTGCTCTACGGTGAAACCCGCAAAAGTTATCGAAATCAATGAGATGACCAATCTGGATGGCAAATCTAAAAGTCAGTATCCTCCGTTGTCACCTGTGATGCAAGACGTATATAACCGTTCAATCCCTGAAGAAGTATATTCTGTGGATTAGTCTACTGAGAGGTTACGGATTCCATGTGTAGGCTTTTCTTTCTTGTCATTATTTTATATAATAGACAACTATCGTTGGCTACATAGAGAGAGGAGTTTGCAACTAACATGGCGGCAGAAATCTTACGGGTAACTACAGAGGAACAGCTTCAGATGGGGCTGGATATCCGTACTAAAGTATTTGTTGAGGAACAAAAGGTACCGGCCGAGGAAGAAATTGACGAATATGATGCCATCAGTCCGAATGCGCACCATATTCTGATTATAGATGAAGGGATACCTGTAGCAACGGGTAGATTGATCTATTACAAAGCAGGTACGGCTAAAATGCAGCGCATCGCCGTATTGAAAGAATATCGGGTCAAAGGATACGGACGTGTCTTGTTACTGGCGATGGAAGAGCTTGCTCGGGAGCTTGGACTGGAAGCTTCAATTCTAGATGCTCAGTGTCAGGCAGAGAATTTCTATAAGAAACTCGGCTATGAAGTTATTTCTACAGAGCCATTCTATGATGCAGGTATATTACATGTACGGATGCAAAAAATGCTTTAAAGATTGGTGCACATAATTATTGGACGCTCTACGCAAGCTAGGATGTGCCGAATGATGGCAAATCCAAGTGCAAGGGGCGAGCTAAAGTGCCAAATAACGAACGTGAATCTTTCGTAGCTGTTCAAAAAAATGGGGATGGCGATTTAACAAGCTTCCAGACCTCTACAGGACGTGTGCTGGCGTATGACCAAGCCCTGCAAGAAGTACAGGCCGGAAATATTGCCGGAGTGAACGCTTTTAAAGGTAAGGATGGAGAAACTTATATTCGCGGAGATGCGGATGGAGATCCAACTAACAATCTGGATAATTTGCCGACATTTTCATAGTTCAACACGAAAAGCCGTACATACGTCTACAGACGTTTATGTACGGCTTTTTTTTGTAAAGATCAGAGTTTATAGTTCACATGCTGCTCTAAAAATTCCATCTCTCCTGTAAGTCCGACGAAATCTGGTTGTTCATCGCTATAATGCATGAGCTTGATCCGCTCGCGAACATCTTTAGGCAGAGACATCAGCTCTTCCAGCGTGGTGTGAACAACGCCTGTTCCACCTAGTTGGCAGTCATGCAGGATGATCCGGATCCCGCGCTCCCGCACAAGGCTAATCAGTAGATCCGGCTGAAAGGTCATGTCCGCACTATAAAAAATCTCGTTGTTTATTAGAAGGGAGTAACTGTTTTTGCCGGGAATATGCGGTGTTTGTATGATCTCTAATGAAAGAGTAGGAGAGAGCTTGTAGGTATTTTCAGGCTGCATGGGCTTAACATCGAAGATATCAGATAAGGAAGACACAGCATCTTCTTGGTATAGACCTCCCTTTAACGTATTGTTCCATAAGGGCTCTATAAGTGTCTCGGGAAGAAGTAAGGTCATTTTTTTACCGTGCACATGTTTTAAGGTTAGTGCAAGCTCTTCCAGCCCTCCAACATGATCTGCATGAATATGTGTAATGAGCGTAGCATTTACGTCACTGAAGGATTTTTCAAGTCTATGCATGGCAAGCGGGGCTGTTATCCCGCAATCAATCAGCAGGGTGTAATTTTCATCTAGCAGCAAGGCATTGTTGTTAAAATATTTTTTCGCAAAAGCATTGCCTGTTCCTAGCATTTGTAGGCTTAGACTCATAAGAAAGAACCCTCCTGAAATCGGTTATAGCTAATGTTTCTACTTCGAATATGACCATAATATCATTTTTCGCAAGATCAATGAAATATTTACCTGAAATCAGCGCAACTTGCTGAAACAAAGTAAGTATATATTAACAGCATGAATTATCTGGAGGGTCTCAAATGAATAGATGGAAAAAAATCACTTTGTGCGTGTTTGCTTTTTCCTTAATGGGTGGCTCATTATTATTCGCCGATTCCGTTAATCAGAAAATTAGAGTATGGAGCAACGGAAAAGAAATTGTAGACGGCGGTTATCTAATTGATGGAAAAACGTACATTCCTGCTAGAGAAACAGGCGGGGTTGTTACTTGGGACGGTTCTGGGAAAGTTACGATCCTTAAACCTAATGTCCATATTGTACTTTTTAAAGGGGATACGGTTTTTGGCAATGTCAATGTAGGCAAGCTGAAAATAAAGATATTAACTCAGGTAGATAGTCTGACCGAAGAGATTTCAGCTGTGAAAGTGGCCATGACAGATCCGTCTGGAAACGTTAAGGATATTCAGTCACAGGTGCTTGAAGGCTCGCAGAAGGATAATTTCTGGTTTCCAACCTCGGAGTTTACTTATGATTTTAAAGAAGCGGGCAAATACCGGGTAGGCTTCTATATTAAGCCCTCCAAAAATGCCGATTACGTACTTGTGTCGGAGAAGGTAATAACAGCGTTAAATTAGGTGTTCTAAATTGACCTGAACTAATCTAACGTGGTACGATACCAGATGTAGGATAATACAATTCAAAGTGAGGTATTACAATGAGCGATCACAAACATGAGCATGGTGAAGCATGCGGTTGCGGGCATGATCACGACCATGAGCACGAGGAGTTTGTGCTGACCTTGACGAACGAGCAGGGCGAAGATGTGGAAATGGTGCTTGTAGAAACGTTCGACATAGGCGAGAAATTATATGCTCTGTTGTTAGAGCGCGAGAATCCAGAAGCAGACGGCATTATTCTGCGTATGGAAGAAGAAGACGAAGAAATGGTATTGTATAATATCGAAGATGAAGAAGAATGGAAAGCTGTTGAAGAAGCTTACAACAATCTGCTTGCTCAGCAAGAATAGATTCTAGCGACTAAACTTAAGCTGTTCTATGTGAATGGAACAGTTGATGCTTATATACAGAAACCCGATACTCATTATGGTATCGGGTTTTTGTATAAATGATTTAAGTTTTTAAGGAAAAAGATAGATCTTAGGATATAGGATCGGCTTCAACAATCACCTTAACATTAGTGATGCTGCGGTCCTCAGGCCCTTTAACCGGCAGGCCGATTTCGACGTGGTCGATAATGTAGTCGATATTATCCTGAGTAATGACTTCGCCAGGGAGGAGAATCGGTATCCCCGGTGGATATACATAGATAAACTCTGCAATGATGTACCCAGCAGATTCGCGGAACGGAACTAACTGAGTGTCAGCATAAAAAGCATCTCTTGGAATCAAAGCAAGCTGCGGGATTTCTGGAACCTGAACCTTCAGTTCATAGATTTCACCCTTGCTATAATGGATAGCGGATAGCACCCGTAAAGCAGCTAATAATTTATCTACTGATTCTTGAGTATCACCTGGGGTAATAAGGCAAAGAATATTATACATGTCACTCAGTTCAACTTCGATGTTGTATTTCTCACGCAGCCAGTTTTCGGTTTCGTAACCAGTGATCCCTAAATGGCGAACGTGAATGTTAAGTTTGGTTGGATCTAGATCGAAAGTTGCTTCTGTTCCAAGTATTTCTTTACCAAAGCTGTACAAGCCTTCGATAGTGTTAATGGTCTCGCGTGCGTAGTTGGACAATTGGATGGTTCTTTCCGCCATTTCATGTCCGTTCAGCGCGAGATTGCGTCTAGATGTATCGAGAGACGCTAATAAAATATATGAGGTTGATGTTGTAGTCAGCATGCTCATAATGGTCTGCACCCGTTGTGGGTTAATCAGCCCAGTCTTCGCATTTAGATTCAGTACCGAGCTTTGCGTCATGGAACCACCAAGCTTATGCACACTAGTGGCAGCTATGTCCGCACCGGCCTGCATGGCCGACACCGGCAGATCCTCATGAAAATGAATCAGTACTCCATGTGCCTCGTCCACCAGAACGGGTACCCCGTAACGGTGAGCCAGGTCGACAATCGAACGCAGGTCGGCACATACGCCGAAGTACGTTGGATTGATAACTAGAACTCCTTTAGCGTCTGGATGACGCTTTAACGCTCGTTCCAGCGCACTGGTGGTTATGCCGTGATCTATCCCGAGATTCTCATCCTGTACAGGCGAGACGAACACAGGCTTGGCTCCGGAGAAGATAATGGCCGACATTACGGATTTATGAATGTTACGCGGCACAATTATTTTTTCACCCGGTGAGCAGACAGAGAGGATCATCGTCATGATGGCATTGCTCGTGCCCTGTACGCTAAAATACGTATAGTCGGCGCCGAAAGCCTTCGCAGCCAGCTTTTGAGCCTCCTGGATTACGCCAGTTGGCTGATGTAGATCATCAAGCGGTGCGATGTTGATTAGATCTATGGATAGAGCGTTATCGCCGATAAACTCACGGAATTCGGCATCGGTTCCTAGCCCCTTCTTATGCCCGGGAATATGAAATTGAACTGGATTGCCGGCGGCATGCTTTTTTAGAGCTGTGAAGAGGGGAGTACGGTGTTGATTCATTTAATGCTGTCACAACCTTTCGCGAATAGTTAATTTTTAAGGCAAGCATCAGTATAACAAAACAATCTTCAGAATACTAGGATTTGGATGTGATAGAATGTCCACGAAAGCTGAACAACGGATGAATATTAGTTTAGCATCACCATTTATTGTTGAGATGTGGGTAATTATTTTTTTAGTTGAATTTGTTAAAGGTTCGCTGCTTGTTGCTTTATTGCCAGTGTATATGGAGAATATACTGGGGCTGTCGGTGACAGTAGTGGGATTCGCTTTTGCCCTACAGTATTTGGGGGACAACGTCTTCCGCAGCCCTTCAGGCTGGGTTATGGAGCGCATAGGGTTCCGCTGGACGATGACAAGTGCATTGCTGCTGATTCTAGTAGCCATTGGTTTGATCATCTATGCCAAAACGGCCGTTGCGTTATCCATCGCCTGTCTCATTCTTGGGATCGGGACCTCACCGCTTTGGCCATGTGTGATGACCGGGATTACCGAGCTGGCCGGATCAACCAAAAGCGGCAGCAGTGGTGCGGCCATGGGCGCTGTTGAGATGGCTTCTCTAGCAGGAACAGGAATCGGTCCAATTGTTGTGAATTTTTTAATGGATCAGGGTGGACAAAGCTATCACGTAGCTTTTCTAGTCTTGTTAGGTTGTGCTGCCGCTGTAGTTGTAGTAGCCCTTTTCTTACCTAAACGAATCTCTTCTAGCGGGTCTCATGCTGTCGTGAGGGACATGCATGGACTTGGTGGAGCAATGGAGCGTAAAAAGCTTAGTCCGTTAGAAAGTATAAAAAGAACGCTGCATCAGGTGAGAACTACCCTGAAAGTCAGCAGATGGCTGTACCCGGCGTTGTTCCTACAGGCCTTCGCCATTGGCTTGATGACACCTGTAGTTACCTTGTTCGCACGTACAGAGCTGCATGTTAGTCCCAATCAATTCAGTTTGCTCCTCATTGCAGGGGGAGGGATTACAGTTCTTGCACTTATTCCCGCAGGTAAGCTAGTGGACCGTATAGGGACAACGGTGTTTCTGAATATAGGTTTTTTGTTAGCTGCCTTTTCGCTGGCCTTTTTCTCTCAGGTTCGCTGGCTGCCACTTGCCTTTATCGCGGTGGCACTGGTCGGTATAAGCTACGCGCTTATCCTTCCGGCATGGAATGCCTTTCTGGCTAAGCAAGTTCCTAAGGGAGAACGAGGGACGGTCTGGGGGCTGTTCCTGACACTTCAAGGCTCAGGAATGGTAGCGGGGCCAGTATTGTCAGGTAGATTATGGGATCATGTAGGACATGGTGTCCCATTCCTGGCAAGTGCTATTGTAATGCTGATGCTCTTCGGGCTGCATCTGCTTATCGTGCATAGAACGAAACAGAAATTTAAGACTAGCTGAGGAATAAAAGCCGCTGATAACCGGAGAATAATCCGGCATATCAGCGGCTTTTTTAGAAAATTAGAAGGACATACGATATAACGGAATTAAGTTTCGAAGGTCTTCTGTATGACACTGTGCAGCTGAAGGACTAGAACGTTTATGCTCCAAAAGGACTAAAAGGCATTAAAATTCTCAATCAGCGTTTGGAGAAAGGCTGTTGCGGGTAAAAATAGTCAATAAACCAAGTTACCGCTACATAAACTGAAGTATAAAATAAGATTAAGACGAACGCAAAAAGGAAGTTAACTCAAGAAGAGGTCCGGCAGCCATGATTACTCTGGAATTGAACTAATGAAGGTTGGCTTTACAGATGTGAAGCTGTTAGGGGGGAGTGCCGTGAACAAAAACGACGAGGTGGAATATTGTAACCTGGAACTGCGGTTCGACAGACAGCATATCCAGGACCTGATCAAGGATTTGATTCAAGAAGGTTATTCCCTATATTGGAGCGAGAATGAACAGGTCTTTGTGATTTCGGTCCGTACGGGTCGTAAGTTAGTGAAATTGCGGTTTCAAAGGATTAAAGACGGCTATAAGCTTGTGGGCGATTATATGATCCGTGATGCTCGCTTGTCAGAGTGGATGGAGAAATTAATTGGGGATATGCGCGGGCATGCTATCGTTAAACGTTTCCGGGATCGGCAGATTATTATTGAAAATATTTTGTTTGGCGAAGTGATTCGCCTAGTTGAAATTTCTGGTTATCAGCAGCGTGTGTTATATCAGAAGGGACCTATGCTCACAGATGAGGAGCTGACAAGACTCTTTTATTCTATTGAAGGGGAAGAACGGGTTCGCCAGCGGAGAATTGAAGTGGATGAACAGTTGGATCGGTTAAATGATGCACTAAAGGCTGGAGATACGGTTCGCGCGGAAAAATGTCGAGCTGAGCTTGCCTTTTTGACCAAGGAATTGTTTATGTTAGAATGGTAAGCAAGTGCCGCAAATGTTCTTTCAAGGCACCCCGTTCATCGGGGTGTCTTATATTTGTATTGGAACTTGCAGACAGGGGTTCACTTCTGACGTTAAAAACGTTAAAATAGTCATTGTGATCATTTCTTAGACTGAATTTGTCAATGAAATTGATCTCTATTCGCAGGGCAGGCTTTGCTGTCTCTGATAAAGGGTGGTATTCTTATACTGCGAGAAATGGATTTCACAAAAATATAGGGTGCAAAGGGTGGAGGACCAGATGGCAAAACAACAAATCGGCGTTATTGGCTTGGCGGTAATGGGCAAGAATTTGGCTCTAAATATCGAAAGCAAAGGTTTTTCCGTATCCGTATTCAACCGCTCCCCGGAGAAGACACATGATCTTCTTGCTGAAGCGGAAGGTAAAAACCTCGTAGGCACATTTTCCGTTGAGGAATTTGTAGCTTCGCTGGAAACACCGCGCAAAATTCTGATCATGGTTCAAGCTGGTAAAGCTACTGATGCTACCATCGAGCAACTGCTGCCGCATCTTGATCAAGGCGACATCATTATCGACGGAGGGAATGCTTACTTCCCTGATACAGTTCGTCGTAGTAAAGAGCTGGAAGAAAAAGGTTTCCGCTTTATCGGTACTGGAGTTTCCGGTGGTGAAGAAGGTGCTCTTAAAGGTCCTTCGATTATGCCAGGTGGTCAAGA
The DNA here is from genome assembly GCF_038002785.1 of Paenibacillus sp. FSL H3-0310. Lineage (NCBI taxonomy): Bacteria > Bacillati > Bacillota > Bacilli > Caryophanales > Paenibacillaceae > Paenibacillus > Paenibacillus sp. FSL H3-0310. The sequence continues at coordinate 3,521,900 of NZ_JBBODC010000001.1, read as the reverse complement.
AAGTGCGTATAAACTTGTAGAGCCTATCCTAACGGCAATCTCAGCCAAAGTGGACGGAGAGCCTTGCTGTACATATATCGGACCTGACGGTGCAGGACACTATGTTAAAATGGTGCACAACGGTATCGAATATGGTGATATGCAATTGATCTGTGAAGCTTATCAGTTGTTGAAAGATGTTCTAGGTCTGGATGCAAAAGAACTTCACAATATTTTCAAAGAGTGGAACAGCGGCGAGCTCGACAGCTACCTGATTGAGATCACTACTGATATCTTTGCTCAATATGACGAAGAAACCGGCAAACCTATGGTTGACGTTATCCTTGATTCTGCTGGCCAAAAGGGTACTGGTAAATGGACAAGCCAAAGCTCACTAGATCTTGGTGTACCTCTGTCCATGATTACCGAATCCGTATTCTCCCGCTTCCTGTCTGCTATGAAGGATGAGCGCGTAGAAGCAAGCAAAGTGCTTAACGGACCAGAAGCAACAACATTTGAAGGCGACAAAGCCGAATTCATCGAGAACGTGCGTAAAGCATTGTTCGCGAGCAAAATCGTATCCTACGCGCAAGGTTTCGCTCAACTTCGCGTAGCTTCCGACGAATATGGTTGGGATCTGAAATATGGCGAGCTGGCTAAAATCTGGCGCGGCGGCTGCATTATCCGTTCCCGTTTCCTACAAAACATCACAGATGCTTATGAGAACAATGCGGAGCTTAAGAACCTGCTTCTTGATCCTTTCTTCAAGAATGTTATGGACAATTACCAATCCGCATGGCGTAAAGTCATTGCTTCTGCGGTAACTTTGGGTGTTCCAGTCCCTGGATTCTCCAGCGCATTGGCTTACTATGACAGCTACCGTACAGAACGTTTGCCTGCTAACTTGCTTCAGGCTCAACGTGATTACTTTGGCGCTCACACCTTCAAACGTGTGGACAAAGAAGGCGTCTTCCACCACAACTGGATGGCAGCGGAATAATCTAATTGACTGTATGACAAGCGGCCCGGACGGCTTCACCAGAAATGGGGAGCCTTTCGGGTCTTTTTTTACTGGAAGAAGCGGATTGTCTAATGTTTTGACCCTGTGTTATGATATGACAAATATCGCGGTTGGAGGATAGTCATGGCTGGGGATACAGAAGAACTAAAAACGATGAGTCAGGAAGATAAGAACAAAAACATTATTTTAGTAGGGATGATGGCGACTGGTAAGTCAACTGTTGGTGCTATTTTGGCCGAGGAGCTGGGCTATGAGCTGGTTGATTTGGATCATGTCATTATTGAGACTGAAGGCAGAAGCATTGCAGAAATCTTCGCAGAAGATGGTGAGGAATACTTTCGAAGCGTAGAAACTGCGGTTCTAAAGCAAATGCTAGAGTCTGAGAATAAATTAATATCCACTGGTGGAGGCGCGGTATTGGCGCCGGGAAATACAGCCTTAATGCTGAGTAAAGGGCATGTAGTTGCGCTAACGGCAACTGAGAAAGAGATTATTGCACGTGTTAGCGGGGATGAGAATCGTCCGCTGCTCGCCGGCAATGCAGAAGAACGGGTCAGACGAATCATGGAAGATCGCCAGGATGCATACCTATTCGCGCATTACACGGTCGATACAACGGGACTGACTGCGGCAGAAGTGTCGCAACATATTTTAATGCATTACCGCGGTTGAGCTTTTAAGAGAGTGTCTCATTCCATTCAATCATACCGCCGCTAAGGTTCGCAGCGTTATAACCAAATTGCTGTAGATATTCGCAGACACGTTGGCTGCGTGCACCGGAACGGCAAATGAAGATCACTTTGGCATCGCTTGGAATATCCTCTGTACGGTGTGGAATTTCTCCCATAGGGATATGTTGTGCACCGGGAATCATCCCAAAGGCCACCTCTTCGTCTTCGCGAACATCGATGAGTACAAGGTCTTCACCTGTCTCTATACACTGCCGTAATTCTTGCGGTGTGATTTGTGGTACATTATGCATGGGTTTGACCTCTTTTCATCAGAAGAATGGTTTAATGATAACACAAGAACAGAATACCCTGTCAAACAAGCATTACATACCCACTACATCTACTAAGGAGAGTTTATATTATGGACGTTATTGTTAGGCCAACGCCATCTCTGCAAGGAGAATTTGGAGCCCTCTCTTCCAAAAACTATACGACACGTTATCTGCTGGTTGCGGCATTGTCTGAAGGAGTAAGTACGATTTATCATCCTGCACATAGTGAGGATAGCGACGCGATCCGCCGCTGCATAGCAGATTTGGGTGCTGTGCTTACAGAAGATGAGGAAAAGATTGTGATTCAAGGCTTCGGACGTCACCCAAAAGATGTAAAAGAACTTAATGTAGGAAATGCCGGAGCAGTGCTGCGTTTTCTTATGGCTGTGGCCGCGTTAAGTCCTGAGGTTACTTTTGTAAATACGTATCCAGACTCATTGGGCAAACGTCCGCATGACGACTTGATTGTGTCGTTGGAACAGCTAGGCGTTCAGGTGGAGCATAATGAAGGGAAACTGCCGATCACGATCCGTGGGGGTAAACCGGTTGGAGGCAGAATTACTGTCTCTGGTGCAGTAAGCTCCCAGTTCTTAAGTGCTCTACTGTTTCTGACACCATTGCTTGAAGAAGATAGTGAAATTATTGTCCTCGATGATTTGAAATCGAAGGTTGTCGTGGGCCAGACCTTGGAAGTGTTGGAGCAGGCAGGTATTGTGGTGCACGCCGCGGATGATTACATGTCCTTTAAAGTTCCGGGTCGTCAAGCTTATGCAGCTAAATCATATACTGTTCAAGGTGACTACCCAGGCTCTGCGGCAATCCTTGCGGCGGCTGCCGTTACAAAGTCGGATGTGAAAATTCACCGTCTTGCAGAACAAAGTAAACAAGGTGAAAGAGCCATTGTTGATGTGCTGCGGATGATGGAAGTTCCTCTTACACATGAAGAGGGTACAGTACATGTCCAAGGGAACGGTATCCTAAAAGCTGTTGAATTCGATGGAGATGCTGCAACCGATGCGGTACTGGCCATGGTGGCTGCTGCAGTATTTGCAGAAGGTACCTCCCGATTCTACAATGTTGAGAATTTGCGCTATAAGGAATGTGATCGCATTACCGATTACTTGGCAGAGTTAACCCGTGCCGGAGCCAAGGTAGAAGAACGCCGCGATGAGATTATTGTTCACGGCATGCCCGAAGGTGTCGAAGGCGGAGTCACCATTAATGCGCATTATGATCACCGCGTAATTATGGCACTATCCGTAGTAGGCTTGCGTGCGCGTCAACCTCTTTTGATTAAGGATGCACATCATGTGGCAAAATCTTATCCGCAATATTTTGATCACTTGCGTGCGCTTGGTGCGAATGTGGAGTGGGTACAATAGGAATAAGGGAGCTAGCGTATCTAGCTTCAGTTCTAGCTTCAGTTAAACAAGGATCATTAAGTGTAACTATGGAAAGGGGCACTACTTATGAGCTTTGAGAATCCAAGTCGGGAGCAGATCGGAGATATTCTTGCTTCCGCAGGTAACATTGCTGTTGTCGGCTTATCAGACAAAACAGATCGTACTTCTTATATGGTCGCGGGCGCCATGCAAAGCCGGGGATATCGGATCATCCCCGTTAACCCAACGGTGGACGGAGAAATCCTGGGAGAAAAGTGTTATCACACTTTAGCAGAAATTCCAGAGCCAGTGGACATCGTCAATGTATTCCGGCGAAGCGAACACTGCGCAAAGGTCGCGCAGGAGGCAGCTGACATTGGCGCACGTGTGCTGTGGCTCCAGCAGGGTATAGTTAGCGCGGAAGCCGCTGAAATCGCCGCTGAGCACGGTATGATCGCCATTATGGACCGCTGCATCAAGGTCGAAGAAGCGATCACAATGCATGGGCGTAGCCGGCAGTAGGTTCGGTTATATAACTGTTAAACTAAACACTGAGTTAAATGTGTAGTGATTATAGTTAGCGTTGACCAACGGACGTCACAAAGAACTGACGAAGAACGAGCAAACTGGCGAAGAATGAACTAGCTGGTGAAGAACGAACTAACTGGTGAAGAACGAACAAAGGTGAAATAAACTAACTAGGTTTAAATTTATGATGCTGTGGCTAATGCAAACTTAGATGATTAAGTTTAGCCAAAATAAGTGGTATTGTGTAACGCAAGGTGCGATTTCTAATGTAAAATGCCTGTTGAGCTAGTTATAATAAGATTAGACGAAGAACGTCCTTTAAACCGCTTTTTGCGGTGAAGGGCGTTTTTTATTTTGTAGGGGAGGCTATAGGTTATGGAGTTTGAAGAAGCGCATGGTTTGTTTATCGACCAGCATATGAAATCAAGAGCAGGTGAAAGAAGAGGCAGGCTGCTTAGAGGACATAATTTTGCGGAAAAGCTGTTTTTGCAGAATGTATGGTGGCCTATGTTTGAGTCCCTAGACGATTTGCATCCAGAATACGAAGTATATGACTGGAATCGCAAATCACAATTTCTGGACTTTGCTTATCTTCCACAGACGGGCAGCAGCTTTGGGATCGAGTGTGATGGATATCAAAGCCATGTGAAAGATATGGACCGCGAGAAATTCAACTATTCAGTAAATCGGGATACTTTTTTGACTGGGATGGGCTGGAGGATGATTCATTTTTCTTTTGATGATATCCAGCAACGTCCCGAGGTCTGCCGGATGCTGTTGCAACTGGTGCTGGCGCCTTACTTGGCTCGTAAATCTGCTAGCGTAACTATTTTATCTGAGGAAAAAGAGGTTCTGCGTTTCGCTTGGCGTCTCGGTAGACCGGTTCGTCCAAAGGATGTGGCCATGCATTTCTGCATTAATTTCCGTACGGCGCGTCGATTACTGCAATCATTAAGTGAGAAGGGGTTGTTGAAGCCGTTTAATCAGGGAGAAAGAATTCGGTATTATGAGGTGAAGGTTCTCAGACCAGATCAAATGTGGTAAGAGGATCTTTAGAGGCTGCGCAAAGGAATAATTGCACTTTATACAACTAAATCGCCGAAATAGCTATCTAAATGCGAAATAGTTGCACTTTGTACACTTAGAACGCATCAAAGATTAGATGAAGTGGAAAATCACTAAAAATAGTTGTATAAAGTGCAGTTAAAAAAGTGCTCAGAGTAACGTCGATATGAATAGTTGCACAAAGTACACTTAAACTAAGGTGGAATTCCTAACTGTGAGTTTAGGGTGTTGGAGATAGTTAATGGGGGAGAAAAGTTCGATGTTATGAAGCGGATGCTCTGAGATCAGATTAGTTCAGACCAGACCAGACCAGACCAGACCAGACCAAATCAAATCAAATCAGATCAAATCATACCTGATCTGATCGGACCAGGTATGCTAGGGACATCTATAGGACAGCTGCGCAAGGGAATAATTGCACTTTATACAACTAAAACGCTAAAATAGCCATCTAAATGCGAAATAGTTGTACTTTGTACACTTAAAACGCCTCAAAGATTAGATGAAGTGGAAAATCACTAAAAATAGTTGTATGAAGTGCAGTTAAAAAAGTGCTCAGAGTAACGTCGATATGAATAGATGCACAAAGTACACATAAACTCAGGTGGAATTCCTAACTGTGAGTTTAGGGTGTTGGAGCTAGTTAATGGGGGAGAAAAGTTCGATGTTATGAAGCGAATGCTCTGAGATCAGATCAGTTCAGACCAGATCAGATCAAATCAGACCAAAGCATACCTGATCTGATCAGACCAGGTATGCTAGGGACATCTATACGATAGCTGCACAAGGGAATAATTGCACTTTATACAACTAAATCGCCGAAATAGCCATCTAAATGCGAAATAGTTGCACTTTGTACACTTAGAACGCATCAAAGATTAGATGAAGTGGAAAATCACTAAAAATAGTTGTATGAAGTGCAGTTAAAAAGGTGCTCAGAGTAACGTCGATATGAATAGTTGCACAAAGTACACTTAAACTCGATTCTAACTCTGTAGTATTCATCAGCTTCACGTAAATACCAGCCGTTCTATGGATACTAATGAATAAATGTTTAGTGGAATGTGAGAATATTTGTTTTAAAAATGTAACGTGAAGATCTCATGAGTTTCTTTTGACAAAAATCCCCGCAGCGCTTACCATTCAATATAGAAAGAAAGGAGAGGGTAGCCTTGAATTGGCTCGGATCATTGCAGCAATTGGGCAGAGCCATAATGCTTCCTACCATGGTACTGCCGGCGGCAGCCATTTTGCTGAGTGTGGGCAGCTTACCTTGGTCTGCATGGGGACTTTCTTCGGTGTCTGAAGTGGCTACTTACGCGGGGCAGGCAATATTTTATTATATGCCTTATTTGTTCGCTGTAGGTGTAGCATGGGGGTTATCCAATCAAGCCGGAACAGCGGGTCTGGCAGCGCTGGCTGGGATGTTCACTTACGACCGAATTGTCACCCAAATGGGAGACGGGCTTGTACAACCTGCAACACTAATCGGAATTTTGCTGGGGATCGTTGCCGGTGTCGCGCAAAACCGGTTTAAAAATATTAAGCTTCCAGAGGCGATCCAGTTTTTTGGAGGGTCGCGTTTTGTTTTGCTGTTCATGGGCTTGTTTTCTGCCGGGTTCGCATGGGTAATGTTAGGAATATCTCCGCTGCTGCAGATAGGGCTGGATAATCTTTTTCAGGCAATATTGCAGACGGGCGGGTTTGGCGTTTTTATCTATGGGGTCCTATATAGGGTTCTGACCGCTTTTGGACTACATCATATTCTTAATAATGTGTTTTGGTTTCAATTTGGGAATTTTACGACTCCTGATGGTAGTGCTGTGGTTCAGGGGGATTTGCCGCGTTTTTTTGCAGGTGATCCTACGGCGGGGATTTTTATGGCGGGGTTGTTTCCGATTATGATGTTTGCGCTGCCTGCCATTGCTTTTGCAATTATTCAGGAAGCGCGCGAGGATTTGAAGCCCAAGATTAAAAAGACTTTTGTGCGGGCGGCGTTGGTTTGTTTTCTGACCGGGGTTTCGGAGCAGATCGAATTTGCATTTTTATTTGCTTCTCCGTATTTGTTCGCGGTACATACTGTAATGTCCGGTCTCGCTATGGTGTTGACCTACATGCTGGGAATCCATCACGGGTTCTCCTATTCGGCTGGAGCCATCGATTTCTTCTTGAACATGCATTTGTCACAGAGGGCTTGGTTGCTGATTCCGATTGGTATCGGCTACGGGATTGTATACTATAATTTATTTCGCTGGGCGATTCGCCGTTTTCAGATCCCGACACCGGGGCGTGAAGAAGGTTCAGAGCTTGGAGATTGGGCCGGCAATATCCCTTATCAGGCACCGCTAATCTTAGAGGCGCTTGGAGGCAAGGAGAATATTGTACAAGTGCAGTCCTGTATCACCCGTCTGCGGCTTACCGTTCATAATGACCGATATATAGATACTGGAGCGCTTAAAGGTTTAGGTTCTGCTGGGATTATCAAGCTGGGCGGCGGAAATGTCCAGGTAGTATTTGGCACGTATTCAGAACTGATCCGCGAGGAGATTAATAAGCTTATGCTTCGTGATTTACCGCAGGTGCTGTTCAGTTCGCCAATGCAGGGTAGAATGATGCCCATTGAGGAAGTGCCTGATCACATTTTTGCGGCTAAGCTAGTGGGCGATGGTGTTGCATTTTTGCCGGAAAAAGGGGAACTTACTTCACCCGTATTCGGGAAAGTCATGCACGTCTATCCTACAATGCATGCCGTGGGTATTTCGACGCCGGAAGGGTTGGAGGTACTCATGCATATAGGGATCGACACTTCACAGCTCAAGGGACCCTTTGAGGCGGTTGTAAAAGAAGGCGACAGCGTGGAGCCAGGTCAATTGCTAGTTAAATTCGACCTCGCTTATTTGCGTGAACATGCGGCCTCATTGGCTACACCGATGGTGATCACGAATCCTGATCGAGTCAAATCATGGAGCTATGCTCCATTTAAAAATGTTAAAAAGGGGCAATCATCAGTAATGTCCGTAGTCTTACACGAAAGTAACGTTGGAGGGATTGAAGGATGATACAAGGCATAGGCGCAGCAGCAGGTGTAGCTATCGGGAAGGCCTTTGTCTTGCCGAACTGGGAATGGAGCTTACCGGATACACAAGTGAACCCAGTGGATCTAGCTAAGGAGTTTGAGCGTTTATACGAAGGTATCCGTACCTCTAAGGACGAGATTGAATTCATCAAAAAAGAGTTCAGAGAAGTGGTAGGTCCGGAGGAATCGAGTATTTTTGATGCTCATCTGGCGATCTTAGATGATCCTGTGTTCATGAGTGAAATCCGCGGGATCATTGAGCGCCAGTACAAGGCGGCAGAAGTAGCTGTGAAAGAAGCGATTGATCATTTTGTAGCGATGTTTGATCTGCTAGACGATGAGTACATGAAGGAGCGGGCGGTGGATATCAAGGATGTCGGAAACCGTCTTTTAAAACATCTTTTAGGCGCTCCAGAGGTTACGTTACCATCGGATACACAGCCATATATTCTTGTTGCGAAGGAGTTGTCTCCTTCCCAGCTAGCTCACTTGAATCCAACTTATGTTCTAGGTATTGTCACCATGATGGGCGGTAAAACCTCACATTCCTCCATTATGGCTCGTGCGCTAGGCATTCCTCTTGTAGCAGGCTTGGAGAATAATCTGTCTAATCCTATTCAGACCGGGGACATGCTTGTGATCGACGGTGATACCGGATCTGTACAAATCCATCCAGATGAACTTACGATAAATGAATACGTAGCGATTCGGGATAAACAGCATAAAAAGAAAGAGCAACTGGAACTGCTCGCCACCGTGGAGGCTGTTACCAAGGATGGTGTGAACCTGCGACTTGCCGGTAATATCAGTTCAGTTAAAGAACTCAACATAGCGCTTAAGTATGGAGCTGAAGGTGTGGGTCTGTTCCGCACAGAGTTTCTTTATATGGACCGCAGATCTTTTCCAACTGAGGATGAACAATTTGAAGTGTATAAACAGGTCGTCGAGAAGGTGGGCAATAACACTGTAGTGATTCGTACGCTGGATATTGGCGGGGACAAGCAGTTGGATTATATTCAGCTGCCTGAAGAACAGAATCCTTTCCTTGGTTATCGGGCGATTCGCATCAGCTTGGATCGATTAGATATGTTCAAAACCCAGCTAAGTGCCATTCTGCGGGCAAGTGCATACGGGAATGTAAAGTTAATGTTTCCAATGATTTCTTCCGTAGAGGAAGTGCAGGCGGCAAAATTTGTTTTAGAAGAAGTGAAAGCAGAGCTGGAGCAACGAGAGATCCCTTTTAACCGGAATCTTCCTGTGGGTATTATGATTGAAGTTCCGGCGGCGGTTATGATTGCTGATTTACTGGCTGAGGAAGTTGACTTTTTCAGTATCGGCACTAATGATTTGGTTCAATATGTGTTAGCGGTAGACCGTATGAATGAACAAATTGCTCATATGTATCATCCGTACCATCCAGCGGTTCTGCGAATGATCCGTATGACGGTAGAAGCGGCACGTAATGCCAAGATTGATATCAGTGTATGTGGTGAAATGGCGGCGGATGAGCGTTCTTTGCCTCTTTGGCTGGAACTGGGAATTAGAGATCTCAGCATGTCGCCGCAGGCGCTGCTGAAGGTTAAACACCGCACACTGAACACACTGGCCAAGGATGCCAAAAGAATCGCCAAAGCGTGTTTCCACCATCGTACAAGCTCAGAGACGGAAGAAATGTTAACTGCGTTTGCACAAAAAAGTGGCCTTACACTTGGATCAAGCGGGGAACTACAGGAGAAAGCCTCATCCTAAAGTTACTGTAACTTTTATTCAATTCATAACAAGGTTCGGCATTTTTGCCGAGCCTTTTTCTTTATTTATGCCATACTTTAAAAAAAACAAAACCGTTTGCCCTGCGGCGCAGTCAATACATAGAGAGTTACACAGAACCGATTTAGATATAAAGGCAAGGGGGGAGGCAGGCCGAAAATGGATCACATTATAAATGACGAAATGGAAATGGCCGCTACGGACGAAGAGCTGTTTTATGAGCAAGTGGCTGGACAGAAAAGAAAACTTTATAGCATTGCTTACAGCTATTTGCGAAATGAAGCGGATTCGCTGGAAGTTTTGCAGGAGGCCACCTGCCGTGCATGGATTAAACGAAAAAGCTTAAAAGATGCGGAGCGTTTCGCTCCATGGTTAACACGTATTTTGATTAATTGCTGTAATGATGAGCTGAAGCGCCGAAAGAGGAATACAGTCGCAGAAGCTGCTCGAAGTGATGAGGGGATCATGGAGATGAAAAGTGACCGCAGACTGGACATGGAACAAGCGCTGGATGGAGTGAAACCCAAATATCGCCAAGTGCTGGTGCTCAAATATTACAAGGATATGACCCTTGCCGAGATTGCAGAGGTGCTGGATAAACCCGAGGGCACAGTGAAGACATGGCTGAATAAAGGATTAAAACAACTGCGTGACAAAATGAAGCGGAAGGGGGAGCTATTTTATGGCTGAGTCTGAAGAGAAGCTGCTTAAAGATTATTTTCAGAAAATCGATGCGGAGGCAGAAGAAATTCTGGATGTAAAACTGGACACTGCGATCCGCAAGGGGATGAAGCAAGGGAACCGTTCACGTTTGTCTTTTAGAAAAAAGTACGCTGTTGTTGTATTGGTAGTCTTGGCATTCGCCTTACTTATAATTGTGCCTTGGGCAAATCAGATGATAAATCCCGTACGTGCGCAATTACCTCCAAAAAGCTGGGGTCAGCTTGAAGTGTTTAGACCCGTTATTGCTAATAATCTGACGATTAAATCAGCACTTGATGCGGGGATGATGAAGGAGGTAAATATCTCTTCTCCTGAGGTGGATGGGATAACATGGATTGTTAATGGAATCATTGCTGACCGGAGAGGCATTGCAGTACTTTATACAATCCAGAACAATACGGATCAGAAGATGCGTCTTTTTGGCTTGTCTTTGAAAAAGACTCCAGAGGATAAATACCACCTTAGTGGATACAGCGGGTTTAGCACTTCTAATGCACAAGAGGTTGGGTCCCCTGGGACGACTCGTATGTATGAGCAAATCGTCTGGGATAAATATCAGGATGAGATACCAGAGGAGTTGAATATCACATTATCGCTTTTTCCAGATGCTCTTGGTCAAGTTTTTAATAACAAGGATATAAAAGAAATGGGTGTCAAAATTCCACTGGAAGCTGATAACAATTATTTTGAAGGAGAACTCGTTGATCTGAAGGATAGTCTGTCTATCGGCGGACAGAAAATTATAATGGACCAGGTTTATATTGGGCCTACGGGTATTTATATGCGACAAACCTTTGGCAGAGAGAATACAATGAGGATTTTCAGTTTGCTTTCACCTAAGCTTGTCCTCGGAAAAGGGGATCATCAAGAGGAACTAATGTGGGCAAGTGGTTCGAATATTTACCACAATGACAATATGAGACCCGATGATCCAATCAAACTTGAAGTTGAGGGAATCTCTGCTCTAGATCAATCGGAGGTCGAACTTGTGATTAATACGGAAACACAGCAGATTTTAAAGGCACCGGATAACTATCTCACGATTTCTAAACGGACCGCGGATGAGGAGAAGGGGATTATATTATTGGATTTATTGATTCCCAAAAAAGTTGAGGAGTTGCATGAAGCAACCGGTTTTGGGATAGACGATAATTTTGTGGATAGTGCTGGAAGCGGACATTGGCTTGTACATGATTCTGAGGGTTATTCTAGATATAGAGAATACCGTGAGGACGCTAAGGGAACTACAATAACTTATTATCTTAACGTAGGCAAAGAAAAGCTGCCTCAACCTTTGACTTTTAGGTTTACAAATTATCCAAATATGATCATGGAGACGGATTCCATGCGGATTAGATAACCATCTGGATTTTAAACGCCTCAAATCAAAAGCCCTGTTCCTCAAATTGTGAGAAACAGGGCTTGTTTGATTTTAACTATATTCCTACTGTTTATTCCCCAGCTAGTGCATCGCAAAAGGCTTTGCCGTATGGCGGAAGATCTGGCGGGCGGCGAGCAGAAATGATATGTCCATCCGTAACCACAGCTTCATCCTTCCAGATGGCTCCGGCATTCTCCATGTCATCACGGATGCCTGGCGTGGAGGTGACGGTTACACCTTCCAGAATTTTAGCAGAAATTAATACCCAGCCTGCATGGCAGATCTGCCCAATCGGTTTTTTAGCCGCATTAAAATCCTGTACAAGCTTTAGAACGGCACTGTATCTACGGATTTTATCAGGAGCCCAGCCGCCTGGAACCAAAATCCCATCATAATCTGCGGCATTAAGCTCGTCCCAGGAGTATTCTGCTTTAGCAGGTACGCCATATTTACCGATGTACGTCTTATCTTTTTCCAGACCTGCCAAGTGAACCTCGGCACCTTCTTCTCTCACCCGATACACGGGATACCAGAGCTCCAAATCTTCAAATTCATCGTCTACGAGTGCTATGACCTTTTTACCGGCTAGTCTCATTTAGTTAAGCTCCTTTCGATTCCCATGATTCTTTCATTATTCTATCAAATTTAAAATATGAAGTCATCTTTAGGGATGTAAATTATAGACAAATTGCCAATTTAATCATTATATGCAATAAAGGAGGGTTTTAATCGAGTGGAGTCGAATATAGAAGTTGAAAAAGTCAAACTTTGTGCGTTATTAATTTTGTGCAAGAGGTGTAGAAGATGTATAAAGATAATTTGATGGAGAAGTTGTGCAGTTGTGGTGGCCTCATGAACTTACATATGCATTCTTTGATTTTTAATACGAAGATGAAGATTACTCATGTTCCTGTCTATACCTGCCCAGAATGCGCTAGTTATGAACCTTTGCAGTTTATTAAAGCAGATCTAGGCAAATTAGTAAAAGAACTCAGTGGAGATGATCCGGGAAAAGATTTTTTGTTTACGGAGAGAAATGAATTGGCCAGTGTATTAAAAGAATCCTTGTCAGAAACTATAATAGGGGGAATATCAGAACTAGAGACGATAATCCGAGAGAGGATTCAGACCCGAGTCGATATGCTTCTCGATATCTATCGTTTAGCTGAGAAGCTGTCAGACCAGCATTGGATGGAAGAAACTAGTCGAAGATTGTCTCAATTAACCTTCCAAATGACTGAAAATGAAGATTATAAAAAAATTGTGTGAAAATAATGAAAATTTTTCACGGAATGTTGGATTTTTCACTCACTTTTTGTTACGATAGATAGAAGTTACATTATTGATGCTCTTGGACAGGTTAACCAGCACTGGTCACAATTTTAATCCAGGGTGACGTTTTCAGCCTTGAAAGAAATTTTGAAAGGAAAATGAAGCGTTATCATTGCACAAATGTACAAAGTGTCGTATCATATTTTTAATTAGTCGAACGATAAAATTTATCGCAATGGAGAGAGTAATTTGACGGTAACCATTTACGATGTAGCTCGAGAAGCAGGCGTATCTATGGCTACGGTATCACGGGTTGTGAATAATAACCCTAACGTGAAACCGCAGACCCGGAAGAAAGTTTTTGAAGCGATTGAACGTTTGGGATATCGTCCCAATGCCGTGGCAAGAGGTCTTGCCAGTAAGAAAACGACAACCGTTGGGGTTGTCATCCCTGATATTTCAAACTCGATTTTTGCAGAAATTGCACGCGGGATTGAAGATATCGCGAACATGTATCATTACAATATCATATTGTGTAACGCGGATAAGCGTAAAGAGAAAGAAATTCGTGTCATTAATACCCTTTTGGAGAAACAGGTCGATGGTCTGCTCTTCATGGGTGGTACAGTAACTGACGAACATATTCAAGCTTTCCAGACTTCTGCAGTTCCGATTGTTCTATGTGCTACACGGGATGAGAAGGGAACTTATCCTTCCGTTGACATCGATCATGAAACCGCTGCTTTTGATGCTGTGAACACATTGATTCGTCACGGTCATCGTGAGATCGCTATGATCAGTGGCACACTGCAGGATCCTGCAAATGGATATGCACGTTTCCATGGTTACAAGAAAGCATTGGAACAGGCAGGAATCGAGTACCAAGAGGATTTGGTACGCATCGGTAACTACCGCTATGAATCTGGTGTAGAAGCAATGAAGTATTTCCTTGGACTCAAGAAGAAACCAACCGCTATTTTTGCGGCAACGGATGAAATGGCTATTGGTGCCATTCACAGTATTCAAGATGAAGGTCTGAAGGTACCGGATGATTTCTCCATCATTAGTGTGGATAATATTCGTATGGCTTCGATGGTTCGTCCTTTGCTGACAACCGTAGCTCAGCCTATGTACGATTTGGGCGCAGTTGCGATGAGACTTTTGACCAAGCTTATGAAGAAAGAAACCGTTGAGAATCCGCGGGTTATCCTGCCTCATGAAACGATTCTCCGCTTGTCGGTTAATCATCTAAATAAGTAATTTAAGAACTGAACAGTTATTCCGTAAAAAGCTCCTTATGGAGCTTTTTATGTTTTTATTTGCTAAATAAATCTTCAAAGGAGGTATTTACTGTGAGTGAAGTCATCGGATTAATCGGAGCTATGGATGAAGAAATCAAGCTGCTTCTAGAGGGTATGGAGGACAAGCGGACAAAAGTTAAAGCAGGTATACAATATTACATAGGAAACATATTAGGAAAATCCGTAGTGCTCTGTAAATCTGGCGTGGGTAAAGTAAATGCAGCAGTTACGACTCAGATTCTAATTGATAATTTTGGCGTATCCCGTGTGCTGTTTACGGGGGTTGCTGGAGCAGTACATCCAGAATTGAATATTGGAGATATTGTTATAGCATCTACATGTGTACAACATGACATGGATGCTACGGGGCTTGGGTTCGCAAGAGGCGAAATTCCTTATCAGGAGACTTCCGTCTTTCAGGCAGACCCTGCGCTAGTACAGCTTGCTGAGAAGGCATGCAATGAGCTAGGTCAAAAGTACTTGATAGGCAAGGTGTTATCTGGTGATCAATTCATTTCTAATGCGGAGATTGTAGCTGAATTAAGAGACCAAATGGATGGAGCTTGTGTGGAAATGGAAGGGGCGGCGGTTGCTCAAGTCTGTCATATGAACGCCACGCCCTTTGTCATCATTCGCTCCATGTCAGATAAGTCTGATGGATCAGCTGAGGTGAATTTCAGGGAATTTACAGTACAATCTTCACAACGCTCCCATTCCATATTAGAATTTATGCTGCAGCATATTTAATGATCAATACATAAAGCGTTGTCTAAAACGTACTCTGTCAAAGGTCTCCTGGGAGGACATGGGCACCTCTTGTCCAATGCGAACCATTAGGCAGTTAGCGGGATGTGAACAAATTTCTGGATCATCCGTAGCATACCAAACCATATTTACGGTTTTCATCAGCCGTTCCATCATCTGGCGATAGGCCCATACGTCCAGCCCACTGCCTTTTAAATCCCAGTGCCAGTAATACTCTGTTGTAAAAACAATACAATTCTCCAATTGCTCCCGCTCAAAAGCAGTAGAAACCAGCAGCCGGCCTAGTCCGGCCCCTCTATAATCATTACTCACCTCTATCGCTCCAAGCTCAATAAGATCCTCCATACCACCCTGTGACCATAACTCCATTTCATCTGGATAATGGAAGGTCACATAGCCTACTATAACGTCATTCTCTACTGCGGTAATTACACGGCCCTCTGGCAAGCTGGCGATCTCTACGAGCGCCTCTTGTTGCTCTAATGGCCTGCGGAAAGCATCAAGGTCCTGATGCATATGCAGGACTTCAAGGTCCTCGGGAGATTGGGGTCCGCTCACAGTTATCGTTCTACCCATATAGGAGAGAGTATGGGAAATAGGGATTTTGCGATGCTCCATGACAGTGCTCCTTTCAGATCAAAAAAATGGTATGTAAACGCTTGCTATGGTATACTAATTCAGACATAAAAAATTCACATTCATTGCATTGACATCATTATTTAAAACATGAGTCTTACCCTTAAAGCTTAAATCAAACGAGTGAGGGAGGCAAGAGTGATGGGTCAAGTCCATAGCGAAATTTTGCCGGGTCGTGTGCAGAGCTCCAATATGTCTGATTATGCGGAGGCAGTAGCCAATTTTGAGTGGGAGGATGTTGAACGTAATTTCTCATGGTATGAAACCGGCAAGGTTAATATGGCCTATGAAGCCGTTGATCGCCATGTGGATGAAGGGCGGGGAGCGGCAACGGCCCTACTCTACAGTGACGCTGTACGGGAAGAATCCTATACATTTGCCGATCTGCAGGAGCGGTCGAACCGGTTCGGAAATGTATTGCGTAAATATGGCATCGGTAAAGGAGATAGGGTATTTATTTTTATGCCTCGCCAACCGGAACTGTATTTCAGTCTGCTAGGTATTCTCAAAATCGGAGCCATAGCAGGACCCTTATTTGAAGCCTTTATGGAAACAGCAGTTAAGGATCGTTTGGAGGATAGTGGGGCTGTTGCGCTGGTAACTACGCCAGAATTGCTGCATCGGGTCAAGCGAGAAGAGCTTCCTGAGCTGCGTCATATTTTTCTAGTAGGTGGAGCAACTGATATTGAGCAAGGAAACTTAGGATTCGCAGAAGAGATGGCTAACGTTTCTGCTGATCTTAATTTAGAATGGCTTGATTTGGACGATGGCCTTATTATGCATTATACTTCTGGTTCTACAGGTAAGCCCAAAGGCGTTTATCATGTGCATAGAGCAATGATTCAACATTATTATACAGGTAGAGTAGTGCTAGATCTACGTCAAGACGATATATACTGGTGTACGGCAGATCCTGGCTGGGTGACCGGAACTTCATACGGCATATTTGCCCCTTGGTTAAACGGGGTGACCAATGTAGTCAGAGGCGGCCGCTTTAGTCCTCAGGATTGGTATAAGACAATCGAACGGAATAAGGTATCTGTATGGTACAGCGCACCTACAGCTTTTCGTATGTTGATGGGTGCAGGGGAGCACTCTTTACAGGGGATTGATTTAAGCAGTTTGCGCCATGTTCTATCGGTTGGTGAACCGTTAAATCCGGAAGTGGTACGTTGGGGAGATAAATTTTACAATCAGCGTATTCATGATACTTGGTGGATGACTGAAACAGGGGCACAATTGATTTGTAATTATCCGTCAATGGATATCAAACCAGGCTCGATGGGCCGTCCGTTACCGGGGATTGAAGCAGCGATTCTGGATGACCGGGGAAATGTTCTCCCGCCTTTTTCTATGGGGAATCTTGCGATAAAAACTCCGTGGCCATCCATGATGAAAACGATCTGGAACAATCAGACGAAGTATGAGGAATATTTCCGGATTCCTGGCTGGTACATTTCTGGCGATTCAGCTTATATGGATGACGAAGGATACTTCTGGTTTCAGGGACGAATTGATGATGTCATCAACTCTTCTGGTGAGCGTATTGGTCCATTTGAAGTGGAAAGCAAATTAGTGGAGCATCCGGCAGTGGCAGAAGCGGGTGTAATCGGCAAACCGGATCTTGTGCGGGGGGAGATTATTAAGGCTTTTATCTCGCTTAGAGAAGGTTATACTCCAACTGCTGCCTTGAAAGAGGAGATCGCCGCTTTTGTCAAAGCGGGTCTGTCTGCACATGCTGCCCCGCGAGAAATCGAGTTTAAGGATAAACTTCCGAAGACACGATCAGGTAAAATTATGCGGCGTGTACTGAAGGCATGGGAGCTGCATCTACCGACAGGAGATCTATCCACGATTGAGGATTAGAATGAATTGTAAAAAAACACCGTTCCCGGATGAATTCATGGGAACGGTGTTTTGCTGTGTAAATTTATTTAATGATCTTTGGGTTAACGTGTCCCTGCATTATTACCTGCTGTGGTATTATTACTGCCCCCAGTACTGTTACCTCCGCCGACTGGTGTTTCCGTCGGTAGTAGCGGGAGAATGTTACCTGGATCCTCAATAATGTCTCCTGGTGTCGTCTCAGGCTCTGTAGGCGCCTCTGTACCAGGTTGTTGATCAGGTGTAGGAGTTGCTTCTGGTGTTGGTGTAATCCCTCCAGCAACGCTGCCAGAAGCCGTCTCATTACCTGCAACATCCACGGCGGTTACATAAAAGGTTGCATTAGCACTTGCAGGTGTACCCGGTGTGAATACCTTGTTCTCATCTGCCATGAGTATAGATTGCTTCTGGAAAGAACCTCCGTTTAATGAACGATATAAGCGGTATCCCACAACATCTGCCGAGCTGCTAGCGGAGAAGCTGATGACCGCTTTACCAGTGCTATAAGAGACGTTAACATTTCCGGGAGCAGCAGGGGAAGCCCCATCGTCCACACGTGGATCAACTTCTGTTGGGAAATCCGTCTTGGCATCGGCTGGCATATAATACTCCAGTGATTTATGATCCTTCATCTTAGGGAAGGCAGCCAGGAGTTCTTTGACTAATTCCTGTATCGGCTTCTCACGTTTAACGACGATTTTTTCCTTTAGGAACTCCTCTGGAGTGCCTTCCAACGGGATATAATTGACGCCTTTGTAAGTAATATACTTGGCTTTGGAAATCCCGTCGTCGCTCTCTTTTGGCACATATTTTGTATTAAATATATCCGTTGTGAATTTATCAGTCAGGGATGTTGGCAATTTGCCGCTATATGCGGAAACTGTCTTTTTGATAATTCCCTCAGGTTGTGCAAATTTGTCTGTGACGAATAGTTCCGGCTGCTTATCAATGACAGCATTCAACACTTTTGCCCATAATGTTTGGGCTTGACGTTTTTGTGTATCTCCCGTAAGAGTGTTGATTTGCTCTTTGTAGCCGACCCACATTCCCAGTGTGACATCAGGAGTGTAGCCCATAAACCATACGTCTCCATAATTCTGGGTAGATCCAGTCTTACCGACAATCGGAATTTCTTTAGAGTGTTTATATTCTCTTTTTACTGTGCTGGCTGTACCCTCTGTAATTACAGTTCGCAGCATATCTGTCATTAGGTAAGCTGTTTGCTTAGAGAATACTTGCTCAGGATTAACCTTGTGCTGATAGATAATTTTGCCCTCTGAATTGACGATTTTCTCAATCATGTAGGCATCATTAAAAGCTCCTTGGTTACCGATAGCGGAATAGGCATTGGTTAACTCTTCTACGGATACTCCGTATTTCAGACCGCCTATAACCCCAGTCTGCGCGCTGTAATCATCATCTGTGAGGGTGGAGATCCCCAGCTTTTTAGTAAAGGCCCAAGATTTCTCTATTCCGACCTTTTCATTAAACAGCTTAAGCGCAGGCAAGTTGAGCGATTTGTTAAGTGCGTAACGGGCAGTGACCAGACCTTGATAGCGATTATTGGCATTCTTAGGAATGTGGAATCCTTTTCCGCCGTCTTTTAGAATAATTGGCGCGTCATCCACAATCCCGGCAGGCTGAATCAGCCCTGCATCTAAGGCTGGTAAATAAGCTGAAATTGGCTTCATAGTCGATCCGGGCTGACGGATCATTTGGGTAGCATAATTCATCTGCTCAATATTGAAGTCGCGACCCTCAATCATGCCGAGAATGGCTCCGCTTTTGTTGTCGATTAACATGCCAGCCGTTTGTTCCATACCTTTGGTTTTGCTGTCTTTAGTAAAATTATTGCTGTCTTCTGAGACACTATGCATTGCATTGTAAACTTTTTTATCAATGGTTGTGTAGACTCGATAACCGCCGGTCATGAGCTGCTGTCTTGCTTCCTCAAGTAACACGGCATTGTCAGTAGTGCTATTGGCATCCGTTGTGCCATTTTTCTCTTCATTCAATGATAGAAGGATCTCGGATGCTTTACGCTCAGTCTCCATCATCAGATATGGATAGGTAGCATAGGCTTTTTTGGTGTGCGGCGCCAGAGAACTCTTGATATCAAATTGAAGGGCTTCATCATATTGAGAGGTAGTAATCTTATTCTCTTCAAGCATACGACGAAGTACAAGATGTTGACGGTCCATAGCTCTGTTGAAAGCTTTTTCGTTGAATTCACCTATGCCATTAAATGCAGAATAAGTGGAAGGGAGCTGCGGAAGACCAGCCAAATAAGCTGCTTGAGCCACGTTCAATTTGTCCAGATCGTCTAGACCGAATATTCCCTTGGCTGCTGCTTTAATTCCGAATACATTGTAGCCATTCGAGCCATTGCCGAAAGGAACCTTATTCAGATAAGCCGTTAATATTTCTTGCTTGGTCAAGAAGCGTTCCAATCTAAGAGAAAGTAGAATTTCTTTTACTTTGCGATCTTCTGTCCGATCCAGATTCAGGAATACACGTCTTGCGAGCTGCTGGGTGAGTGTACTGCCTCCGGTCTGAACGGATTCATTGAGAAGCTTTTGTTTGACGGCACGTAAGGTGCCTTTGAAATCCACGCCATTATGCTCATTAAAATTATTGTCCTCTATAGCGAGAACTGCATCGATAATAAGCTGGGGGATATCGTTGAATTCAATGAGCCTTCGGTCTTCTTCTGTCCGAAGCTGGCCGATCGGTGCGCCGTCTCGGAAATAAGCGAATCCGGTGATCGCATTTTGACTGACCTGCTGCTGAATCATTTCTTCGGAGCGAACAGGTTCATCCTTCACAATGGAAGCGACATAGCCTGCTACAGCACCACCGGCAAATAGAACGCCTATTATTCCAAGAATAAACATCCACTTAACTACAGAACCGAACCTGCTTAGGGCGGATCTGCGGGGTGAAGGCTTCTTAGCGTTTTTTTTCTTGTTCTCTTGAGCCATCGACGATAATTCCTCCTTTTAACGGAATTATTATAGCATAAATT
Organism: Paenibacillus sp. FSL H3-0310; assembly: GCF_038002785.1. Taxonomy (NCBI): domain Bacteria; kingdom Bacillati; phylum Bacillota; class Bacilli; order Caryophanales; family Paenibacillaceae; genus Paenibacillus; species Paenibacillus sp. FSL H3-0310. Next base: position 3,501,092 of record NZ_JBBODC010000001.1, on the reverse strand, counting down.
GGCGTTTTTGAATGCGCTTCTACCTGATTCTCATGGTCTTAAGATTCGACTTTTGTGCAAAAATTATAAATAAAGTAATTTAGGGTATGATTTGCGGAAGCATAACCTTTTACAAACGGCATGGAATTTAGGATATTGACATAACAAAAAGCCCCCGGATTAATCCGGAGGCTTTGGTCATACCCGCTAAAAGCGAGATATTAACGGTTGTAGAACTCGACGATTTGTTTCTCATCGATATCCTGGGAAAGCTCGGAACGTTCTGGCAAACGAATATATTTACCTTCGAAAGATCCTTCAGCATATTCCAGGTAAGCTGGAAGGTGGTTACGGTTAGCAAGAGCTTCTTTAATGGAAGCCATGCCTTGGCTCTTCTCGCGAAGACCGATAACGTCGCCCAAGCTTACACGGTAAGAAGCGATGTCGACTTTTTTGCCGTTTACAGTTACGTGTCCGTGGGATACCAACTGACGTGCTCCAGCACGGGAGTTAGCAAATCCAAGACGGTAAACTAGGTTGTCCAAGCGGCTTTCAAGCAAGAACATGAAGTTTTCGCCCGCAAGACCTGGAAGTTTTTGTGCTTTAGCGAAGAGAGTACGGAATTGTTTCTCTCCCAAGCCGTACATGTGACGCAGTTTTTGTTTTTCCAAAAGCTGCATTCCGTAGTTACTTACTTTTCTGCGTTGGTTAGCGCCGTGTTGTCCTGGTGGGAAAGGGCGTTTCAGGTCTTTGCCTGTACCGCTAAGGGAAATGCCCAGACGGCGGCTGAGTTTGAATTTAGGTCCGGTGTAACGTGCCATGTTATAGTAGACTCCTTTATATTTGAAATTTCAGGTTAGGGCTCTATTTGCGCCGCATTTCGTATCCGTGATTAGCATTAATGGCTTCCACACTACCAGGGAAGTTCAGCCGCTGCCCTGGCAGTAACGAAATGCGTGAGGGTGACACAACGTTACGCCCAAGTAAGACTTGTTACAGTCTTGTTCAACAATAAATATTATATGAAAGTAGCATATAAAGTCAAGCGCATATTAAAAGAGTTTTTGTCATTCTTTGTCGTTAGTTCTTTGGTCCTAAAAAAAATCCCGGAAATAAGGAAAATATAATGCAATACACAAAGAAAGGGAGTAAAATATAGTTAATTAGATGTTAATTGGGAAGGTTTTTTTTCTTAAATGAGAAGCAAAGGGGATCTTCGTTATGTCAGAACAGAAAGCATACGCTTCTCAAGACAGTCGTATGCTGATACAGGACAAATTGCACACTAGTAGAGATTCCGAAGATCCCACCGCCTGGCTTAGGGAAACGGAAATAGTGTCCCATGACTTCCCATATTTGGCCAATCTGATTGCAGACAGCTTCGAGGAATGGATCGATGGGCTAGAGGCTCTACCATTCGCTAAATCATGGGATTGGTGTGTGCTGAATTTTGAAGGCAGATATTTTGCTAATATTGCCGATCAGCAAGAACGATGGAGGCACCAATGGGAGCAAGCGGCTGCAGCTAGTTTACTTTCTGGCGCAACCTCATCTGTTCAACTTACGGTGCAGGGTCAGGATATGAGCTTTTTTACTATACCGCTCATCACTCGCGTTGACAAAGAAATTTTTGCCTTCCTGGGCTGTGCTATGCCGACACAACAATATTTAATGGGTGGACGAGATACTGCTGAGGCTATATCTTTGCAGTACCGGACCATATTCTATCATAAGTTTGAACATATTTTTGTAACTGATCTTGCGAGTGTTCATCAACATGCTGAACGTGAGAGCAATCGCCGCTCCTTGTTATTTCAGATCGTTCAGCGGATGCATGACAATATTGATGTGAACGCTGTGCTTACGGAGGTTATAGATAGCATTTCTGCAATGTACCCTGGTGCCAGGCTTGAGCTGTTTATGTCGCAAGATCACCGCAGCACTCATCCGCAGGTCAAACCTTTACCGTTTCAGATGTCCAGTGATGATGTCTGCGCTAGAGCATTTAAAGACGGCCGTGTTGCTCTGAACACCAACACCGAAGATCAACACATTGTAGAGATTGGTCTTCCGCTAGGCGGGAAGCAAGGGGTTTATGGCGTATTCCACATGGTGATGGATAACTCGATCTTTATGGATGTAGATTTACGGTTTCTCTCGATGGTGGCGGATACCGCAGGTACTGCTTTTGAGAATGCCAAGCTGTATGAACGCTCCAATCAGCTCATTCGTGAGCTGCGTATGAGTAACGAACTTACACAACGGCTGAATCAAAGCTTGCGTTTAGGGGATATTTTTCAATTTGCGTTTGAAGAGCTGTTGGAGATGTTTGGTGCAGACTACTGCTGTATTTTACATATGAACGAAGAAAAGGGCGGGCTAGAGGTTATTGCTTGCAATCATTCCTCCTTGCAAAATGAAATTTTAGAAGTAGGACAAGGTTTAGGCGGGAAGGTCTATACTACTGGGGAATCATTAATCATGTCTAACTACATAGATAATCCTAATACTACTTCTCGTTTAATGAATGCTACCGGGTCGCAGTCGCTGATTGCCACACCTTTAAGTGTAGGTGGTGAAGTGCGTGGTGCCATCATGTTGGCCCATCGCGATGCCCATTATTTTTCTTATGACAATTACAGATTGCTTCAAGCGATGGCGGGGCATATTGGACTAGCTGTAGGGAACGCAAGGCTGCATGCCGAAGTTAGACGATTAGCGAACAGAGATAGCCTAACTGGACTTTATGCTCGTCATTATCTGGACGAAGAAATAAAGGAACGGCAGTCTACAGATTTTTGCGGTTGCTTAATCGTTGTGGATATCGATCAGTTCAAGATGGTGAATGATACCTATGGTCATCAAAAGGGCGACAAGATCTTAAAAGAGGTCAGTGAAATTGTGAAGTCCTCCATCCGTCAAGGGGATATTGCTGCGAGGTGGGGTGGAGAAGAACTGTCGGTCTATTTACCATTAATGGGAGTAGAACAGGCAGTAAATGTGGCTGAACGTATTCGTAAGCGAGTGATGAATGAGACCGAACCTAATGTAACAGTGTCCTGCGGTATAGCAGAATGGAGCTGGATGGACGAACGTGTAAGCGTCGAATCCCTGTTCTATCGAGCGGATATGGCACTGTATAAAGCTAAGAACAATGGGCGTAACCAGGTGATCGTTGACACTAAAGAGAATGGCAGCGGTGTGAAGGGATTGCCTCATAAGTAAAAAAAGATAGCAGAGCAGCGGTTCTCCCGTATTTGGAGAGTCGCTGCTTTTTGTTTTGGCAGATGGCTGGTTGCTTCGACTGTGTATCAAATATGCCGCTGCGATGCATTCGGATCCAGATGACGCTATATGCGCGATGTTCGCCTTTTGAGCATGTTATCGGACACCAGAGACACTATTGCTTAGTAATGGGGCATATCGGGCGCAATTCGGGTAAATAGCTGCGCTGGAGTCCGTTGGTATGGGAAATATCGGGAAATGCTGCGTTAAGGGTCAGCTGTGTCCGATAGAGATAACGGTGTGGCGACTGCAACGGTCATATTCGCGCATTAGCATTTGAACAGCGGTTCTCCCGTAATAAGGAGTTGCTGGTCATTGTTTTGTTAGTTGGCTCGCTGCTTCGACTGGTGTATTCATCATGCTGCGAGGCCTTCGGACTCAGATGACGCTATTGGCGTGTATTTTGCCTTTGGGGCATGTTTTCGGACACCAGAGACGCTATTGTTTAGTAAGAGGGGCATATCGGGCGCATTTCGGGTCAATAGCTGCGCTGGTGTCCGTTGGTATGGGAAATATCGCAAAATACTGTAATTAAGGTCAGCTGTGTCCGATAGAGACAACGGCGCGGCGACTGGCAGCGGTAACTTCGTGAGTCTGAAGGTGGTATGTACTGACATTCAGAAGCAAGCGACGAACGCGCATAAGTTAGAGCAATGTATGGAAACCGATTACAGCAACGTATTTGCATCTGTATAAGGCGCGCAGGAAGGGAGAACCCTATAGTGGGCTGTAAAGTAAAATACTCCAAGAAAGGCCTGATGACCGTGAGAAAGTCATTATTACTGAAGGGGTTAGTTCTTATGATTTTTACCTTGTCCTGCGTGTTCAATAGCGGTTGCAGCGTTATTAGAGATAAACCAGCCAAGGAAGATCTAAGTTTGGTGTTAGCGGGTATAACGGGCAGCGATGGGGTTACTTTTAAAGGGTCAACCATGCTTACAAAAGGTGGAAAGACCGTTCCGGAATCCATGATATTTTACGAAGGCACAGTACAGGACCATAAGAAGGTCAATCTGTATACTCTGCTTCCTGATAAATCCTCAGCCACAAGAAAATCAGCAAATAGCGCTAAAGATTTAAAAAGCAGCATCACTTCTATGAAAGCTTTTCATAGTCAGCTAGAGAAAAAAGAGGGGGAATGGGTAGCGTTGACCACCGAAGGTTCCTCTGAGGACGGAAATCCGCTTGCTTTGCTTAATCCGTTGAAACAGCTGGAGGAGCTGCAATCCATGGAGGCTAATGTGACTGAAGATGCGGGTGCAGGAAGAGGGACAAATGTGCTGCGGATCGAGCTGACGCCTGCTGAGGCCAGAAAGCAGCTGACTGCTGAATTGGAAAAAGAGATGCAAGACCTTCGACCTGAAACACCAGATTCTGCTGGAAAAATAATAAAGAACGATCAGGCGGTTACGCAAGCTTTAGTGGAGCTATGGGAGAAGAAAAATAATGAATTACAGCAAAAGCTGAAACAAGCTAATGTTGAGACTGTCTACCATTTAACCGTTGATACAAAACATAATCTGCCGAGAAAACTCACCTTAAATCGTAAGGTTACCTATTCGGAAGCGGGGAATGAATCTGATAATGAAACTTATGTATCACAGGTGAATTTTTCAGGCTTTCGTTGATTTTCACATTATCCCACAGGTCTTGCGCTCCATACAGGGCGTGCTACAATAGAAAAGCTTGCTTATTTTTTAGACAGAGGAAGGAAGAATACACAATGAAAGATCCCAGAATTCAAAAGCTGGCAGCTAACCTAGTCGGTTATTCCGTAAATGTCCAGCCAGGCGAGAACGTGCTCGTCGAAATGATTGGCAATGAAAGAGATTTAATCAAAGCTGTTGTAGAGGAAATCGGCAAGGCCGGCGGTCATGCTTTTGTACAATTAACAGATCGTACAGTCCTGCGCAGCATGCTTAAATACGCAACTCGTGAGAGTCTTCAGACATGGGCTGAAATTGACTTGAACCGGATGAAGCAAATGGATTGTTATATCGGGATTCGTGCAGGTGAGAATGTGAACGATCTGTCCGATGTTCCTGAAGAAAATATGAAATTGTATAACTCGTTGTACTCTCATCCAGTGCATAGCGAACAACGTGTGAAGCATACGAAGTGGGTAGTACTGCGTTATCCGAATGCGAGCATGGCTCAGCTTGCGAATATTAGCACTGAAGCGTTTGAGGACTTTTATTTCGAAGTGTGTAATTTGGATTACGCCAAGATGGACAAGGCTCAGGATGCTTTAGCTGATCTCATGCGCAGAACGGATAAGGTACATATTTTGAGTGCTGGAACAGATCTTAAGTTCTCGATTAAAGGAATCGGTGCAGAGAAATGCTCCGGGCAAAAAAATATTCCGGATGGCGAGGTTTACAGCGCCCCAGTTCGCGATTCTGTAAATGGAACGATCAGCTATAATGCACCGTCAGTATATAATGGAGTGACCTTTGAAAATATCAAATTCAAATTCGAGAACGGAAAAATTGTTGAAGCCACCAGCAATGACTCCGCCCGTTTGAACGAAATTTTGAATTCAGATGACGGCGCGCGTCATATTGGCGAATTCGCTATTGGTTTTAACCCTTACATTCTTCATCCGATGAATGATATTCTTTTTGACGAAAAAATCGCAGGCAGCCTGCACTTTACGCCAGGACAAGCATATGATGTTACAGATAACGGTAACCGCTCCTCCATTCACTGGGATCTTGTGTTGATCCAACGTCCCGATTATGGCGGCGGTGAAATTTATTTTGACGATGTATTGATCCGTAAGGATGGAATTTTTGTGTTGCCGGAACTCGAAGGTCTGAATCCTGAAAACTTGAAATAAAATGTAATAACAAGAAAACTCCTTGCACAAGTAAGCGGATTCAATGTATCATAAGAAATGATAACAAAAGACTAAAGTTTTATAATCAAGTTGCGGAGGGATTTCTATGTCCAGTAACAATGCGGCAATTGTCGATATTGCCCAAACGGCAGGCCAGTTCAACTCTTCAATCGTTCTTCAAGCGGACAACAAGTACATTGATGTTAAAAGTATCCTTGGTTTGTTCACTACTTTGGTATCCAGCCAAAGCTATGAGCTTCATGTTCATGGGGCAGATGCTGAAGAAGCTAAGAAGGCAATGACTGAAGTGTTTGCAAAACACGGTTTGAAATTCACAGTTGTTGCTGAGTAATAGTCGTGCTAAAAACGTCCTACCGGTTTTCGGTGGGGCGTTTTTTCTAGAAGTAGATACGAAACTTGATAGGATAACGCAGCAGGTTCTTTTAAATATATGGTTAGTATAAACTGAATTGTTGTATTGATACCGGATTTCGTCTAATATTAAGTAAAATAGTAAAAGCAGCTTAACTTTTGGACATGGGGGGGATAGAGGCATGACTTCATCGGAATTACAGGAACAGTATAATCTTAAAGCAATCAATCTTCTACAAGAAGATGCCGATAAAATTCAGCAACTTATAGAAGTGCAGATGGAGAATCTGGCAACACGCTACTGCCCTCTCTATGAGGAAGTGCTGGATACCCAGATGTACGGTTTCTCCAGAGAAGTGGATTTTGCGGTTAGAGCAGGTTTGGTCCCAGAGATTACTGGTAAGATGGTACTAAGTAAGCTGGAGCGTAACTTAGCAGTACTCTACGAGGCTTTGAACAACAAAGCGAAGGAAGAATAAATATCGGTTTCTTAAGTATTTATAGAAGCGCACATGAGGACGAATCGCTCATGTGCGCTTTTTGTTGTGTACAATGGTTAATAATGATTATACGAGATAGAAGGAGACTCCTAAAATCAGGTAGACCGTTAATAACAAGAGACCCTCATACCAGTTAGTTGAGCCGTCCTGAGTAATTGATTTGGCAATAAAGACGGCTACACCGATGGCGACAATTTCGATGGTCGTAAAAACTATGTCCATTGTATCACCCATGAAATAACTGGCGAAGATTAGGACAGGTGCTACGAACAGGGCGATTTGCAGACTGCTTCCAACCGCAATTTCTACTGCCGCACCGATTTTGTTCTTCATGGCCAGCATAATGGCTGCACTATGCTCTGCGGCATTACCGATGATAGCTACGAGGAACGCACCTACAAACAGCTCGCTGAATCCGAAACGTTCTGTCAAAGTCTCTAACGTTCCTACCAGCCACTCACTCACGAAGGCTACCATTACAGTGGCAAGCACGAGATAAAGGATGGATTTGTTTTTGGACCAAGCAGGGGCATGTTCATGAGCTAATTCTTCTTTACCCTCTTCTGTAACGTCCTCTAGATGTTTCTTATGCGTGATCATGGAGAAGATTAGCCAAGCTATGTACGAAGCGATGAGCAGCCCGGCAACGATTAAACTGAGCACATCGGTATCCTTCTCCGTAATAGAGTGGGTGGTAAAGAACATAGCGGGAACAAATAAGGCAATGACGGCAACGATCATCAGGGAGCCATTCATTCCGGCAAGGGTTACGTTGAAGTTCTGAACTTTGAACTTCATCCCGCCGGCGAAAATACTCAATCCTAGAACAAGCAACAGGTTGCCGATAATAGAACCGGTAAGACTGGCTTTGACCATGTCGAACAATCCTTCCTTAACCAGGAAGAAGGCAATGATTAGCTCAGCAGCATTGCCGAAGGTGGCGTTTAGGAAGCCGCCCAGTCGTTGTCCGGCATAATGAGCTACACTTTCAGTGGCCCGGCCGAGAAATCCAGCCACAAACACCACAGCGATTGCTGAGAGAATGAACTGCAGGGTATGATCCCAATCGGCATAATGGCCGATCGCACTAAGGATAAAGGCGATACCCATCAGTGATGGTGAAATCCATTTTTTCAATGTGAAGGCACTCCTATCTATGTATTTAGATTGAATTCATAATCAATATACCCAAATTGTTCCTAGGTGTAAACGAGAAAGCGATAAAGTGATTTGCTTTTTAGCCTGTTTTGGAATTACAATAATTGATAATGAGTGTAGGGGGGATATGGCATGGCAGAACAACTTCAACTGGAAATGGGAAATATACGAATTTCAAATGACGTCGTCTCAAAAATTGCCGGTTTGGCTGCCTTGGAGACTCCGGGAATTGCAGCCATGTCTGGTGGCCTGTCAGAAGGCTGGGCTAAACGTCTAAGCGGTAAGAACGTTCAGAAGGGCGTTACCGTTGAAGTAGGACAGCTGGAAGCAGCAGTAGATCTACGAATTATCGTTCTCTATGAAACACCGATCCACGAAGTGTGCCGGATGCTTCAGCAGAACGTACGTGAAGCTGTGGAGAGCATGACTGGACTTCATATTGTTGAGGTAAATGTCAAAGTTGAAGGCGTAGCTTTCAAGAATGATGAAATCTCTTAAAAACTTGTACACAAAAAAGCAGTCCAAGGTTAATTCCCTGGGCTGCTTTTTTATGTGTAAATTCCCTAACCTCCGGCTTTATAAAGCTTACCGGGAACGAACCTGTCTAACCGTTGTTACAGATTTCGTTACTTCCTCTTTGGCAGGAAGGTTGGTTTCTCTTGAGATGCTTAGCATAATTCCCATGCACAGCATGCTGACAAGGAGTGAAGAGCCCCCATAGCTGATAAACGGCAAGGTAACGCCGGTAAGAGGGATTGTATTGGTTACACCGCCGATATTGACAAAGGCCTGAATGGCTATGAGGCCCATAATCCCAATTCCGACGAGCGTACCAAAGGGATCCTTACACCTTAAAGCGATTAGAATACCTCGCCAGATAAAATACAGATATAACATCAAAAATATGGAGGTCCCCAGAAAGCCGAACTCTTCACCAATTACGGGGAAGATAAAGTCCGTATAAGGGTATTTTAGATAGTCCAGCTTTTGAATGCTTTTGCCGAAGCCGGAACCACTTACTCCACCTTGGCCAAGAGCGGTTAAGGATTGAATAATGTTATAACCATCACCCTCAGCAACCTGATAAGGATCTAAAAAGGCAACGATACGACCTTTTCTATAATCCTGAGTGTCAGTGGCTTTATCGGATGGAGATAAGGAATCAATCGCTGCTTTGGCGCCTACAACTAGTCCTACACCCAGCACTAGCAGTGCTATAGAGCCCAGAATATGCTTCATGCTGGCACCGCCGGCATAAATAACAAGTCCGCTGGTAGCTACGAGAATGAGGCAAGAACCTAAATCCGGCTGCATCATTATAAGTCCGGCAACAATACCCACGATGACCATTACAGGGATATATCCTGTACGTAAATCTCTAAACCGTTCACCTTTTTTGGTGATGAGTGCTGAGATATACAGGATAATCGATATTTTGGCTAATTCGGTGGGTTGAATTCCAAGTGTTCCGATACTAAGCCAGCTCTTGGCACCATTAATTTTTTCAGAGAAGGCTACCACGAGCAGAAGTATAACGGTGATGATAAAAATAGGTACATACCACTTCTTAAACTTACTGTAGTGAATGTTCATAGCTATAAACATAACAACGGTTCCGAGTACGATCCAGATCACTTGGCGTTTAATGAAATATAGAGGGTCATTACCGAACTTCGAGCTTGCTAAGGTTAAGCTTGAGCTAGCACTGAAGACCATGACTAGACCGAAACCCACAAGTAGTAGTGTTAAGATAAGTAGTTGGAAATCGGGTGTTCCTCTTTTGGGCAGGCTGACATTTTGTTTCGTCGTTCCCTTTTTGTTACTCAAGCCTCTAACAGCTGCTTTAATTCAAGAATCCGCTTAGCAGCAGTGTCCAATACTGGTTTTGGCACCGGAGATTCATATTCCAGGCCATGAGGGAAGGTTGCTTTTCCTAAGTATACGGCTTCAATTGCAAGTACGGCATCAGACTTCTCTAGCTTTCCCTCGACAGCGCGAGTGTTAATGCGTAGGAAGTATTCGCCACCATCCTGTGGGTCTTCAATTTTGCAGTCGTAAGTGGCACGATAGTATTCCCATTGCCAGCGGATGAAGCCAGCTTTTGTGGCACTCTCGTCCAGATAGAGAAGATCACTCTTCAATCCTACGAGGCCCGTGTTCTCAAAAATCATAGCACGCATATCCCCCTTATGAAGTATAATGATGAATTTCTGATCCGATTGCTGATGTTCTACCTCATGATAGTATGTTTCTAAAGGTTGTGCAAGAGTAGGCAGTGCCTAACAATACCCAGTTTTTTGCGTTTCTGCTACAATAAAAGAATTATAGTCGTTCGCGGCTGGAACAAAGTGAACAGGACTGCTATCGCTTGCTATGGATGCGGGTTTATCGAGAAGGGGATGGAGAACTTATGAAGAGCTTAGCGGTTGATTCGCTCATGCCGGAGATCGTGGAATGGAGACGCCATTTGCATCGTCATCCGGAGTTGTCTTTTCATGAAAAGGAAACGTCAGCATTTATAGCAGATAAGTTAGCCGAATTTGGAATTGAAGTCAGAAAAAGCGGGAAAGGGTATGGTGTGCTTGGCATACTACGGGGAAAGCGGCCGGGGAAAACTGTGGTTCTTCGTGCGGACATGGATGCCCTACCTATTAAAGAGGAGAACAAGAAGGATTACGTTTCGCAAAATGAAGGGGTAATGCATGCCTGTGGACATGATGGCCACACTTCCATACTGCTCGGTGTAGCCTCTTACTACAGCAGCCGGCTTGAGGAGCTGGAAGGGGAGCTGCGTTTTCTTTTTCAGCCCGCAGAGGAAGTATGCCCAGGAGGGGCGCAGGGGATGATTGCCGAAGGCATGTTAGAAGGAGCGGATGCGGTGTATGGTCTGCATCTGTGGACTCCATTGCCTATGGGAACTGTTGGGAGTGCTCCGGGACCGTTGATGGCGTCTGCGGACGAGTTTTTTATAGATATCATTGGCAAAGGCGGACACGGCGGCATGCCGAACCGTACCATTGATAGCATCGTGGCGGGAGCGGCGCTGGTGACCCAGCTCCAGAGCATTGTAAGCCGCTCTGTGAACCCGCTGGAGCCTGCTGTACTCAGTGTCGGAACCATTCAAGGGGGATTCGCCCAAAATGTCATTGCCGAGCAATGCCGGATCACAGGGACAGTGCGGGCATTCGACGAGGAGACACGGCATTTGATACGCCAGCGAATCGAAGAAATGACCGTTTCTATTGCCAGCGCTTACGGGGCAGAAGCTAAGATAGATTACGTTATGGGATATCCTCCCCTCGTAAATCACGATGGTGAAGTGCAGCGGTTTTTCGAGGTGGCTCCAGCGGCTTTAGGAGAATCTGTTGAAGTGATTCGGATGGAAAAGCTGATGCCAGCTGAGGATTTTGCCTATTATGTTAAGGAGATTCCAGGCTGCTTTATGTTTGTGGGTGCCGGAAATCCGGATAAAGAGGCTGACTATCCACATCATCATAGCAAATTTGATTTTGACGAAGATGCCATGCTGCACGGAATGAAGCTGCTCATTGCTATGGCGAATTCCTGTATGCGTGAGAACACAATCGTATAATTTCGTTTCATAGAGGAGAACCTATTCCCATAACATGAGACCATGATTAGGAGGGTTCATTCTTGAAGACAGTGAAAGAGGTTATGACGAAGGAGCCTGCAACGGTTACGCTGCAAGATAATGTGTATGAAGTTGCCGTGAAAATGCGAGATTATGACACTGGATTTATACCTGTTGTTGATAATGAAGAACATAAGACACTGCTCGGTGTAATTACTGACCGCGATCTCGTGATTAGAGGTTATGCGGCTAAACATCCTGGTTCAACCTCAGTGGAAACTGTAATGAGTAAAGAGATTCAGGCCGTCTCGGAGAATACTTCAGTAGATGAGGCTGCAGAGTTAATGGCTGGCTGGCAAATTCGCAGGCTGGCGGTGACACGTGACCAGAAGCTGGTGGGCGTAGTGTCGATTGGAGATCTGGCTGTGCGCGACATTTTTGCGGATGAAGCTGGTGAAGCCCTCCATGATATTTCGCAGCAGCATTTACATTAAATAGTCAGATAGGGAAGCTCATGACCGTTATGCGGGGATGGGCTTTTTCCTGTTATATGAAAATAAACAAAATTACATAGCGCAAGCTTAAATTACTTGAACACTAGGGAGGAAAAGCTATGAATGGATCAGGAGCGTGCATCGTACGCAGGGACCGGACAATTTTACTGGAATGTGCTCATCCGGATTTTGAGGTGGCAAGGAAAAAGCTAGGGACCTTCGCGGAGCTGATAAAAAGTCCTCCTGCTTACCATACCTACCGAATTACCCCTTTATCTCTTTGGAATGCAGCTGCGCTTAATTATACTGCTGAGGAGATTATCACTAGCCTGCATCACCTTGCACGCTGGGGTGTTCCCACAGGACTGGAGGAGGAAATCGAAACTCTTTTGTCCAGATATGGAAAGCTGACTCTTCATGGCCAAGAGACCCAGAATGAGGTCGTTATGTTAAGAGCGGATGCTCCTGAGCTTTTGGATGAATTGAGTGACGAACAAGGTCTAAAATCGCTGGGTCTACTGAGAATAAATCCTCTGGAATGCTCGTGCCCTGCGGAGAATAGAGGGCTTTTGAAACAAGAGCTGATGAGATTGGGTTATCCAGTTCTCGACTACGCCGGATATCATGAAGGGCAAGCGCTTAGCTTGACCTGGAAGGAGAATCTCGATACCTGCAAGGCTGATTCGGCAAACGATTCATTTGGCTTACGTGAATATCAGCAGGAGGCCGTTCAGCTGTTTCAAGGGACAGAAGGACAAGGGGGAAGCGGTGTGGTGGTGCTGCCTTGTGGCGCAGGGAAGACAATTGTAGGAGTAGCAGTACTTGAAAGTCTCCAATGTGAAACCCTAATTTTAACTTCAAATACAACGTCCGTAAGGCAATGGATGGATGAACTGCTGGAGCGAACAGATTTGGCTGGGGAGGCAGTGGGGGAATATTCTGGTGAAAAAAGAGAAGTGCGGCCAGTCACCATTGCCACCTATCAAATATTAACGCATCGTTCGTCCAAAGACGGTCCGTTTCTCCATATGAAGCTGTTTAACGAACGCAATTGGGGCTTGATTATATATGATGAGGTTCACCTGCTTCCAGCGCCTGTATTTCGGGCTACAGCAGACATTCAGGCTACACGTCGACTGGGGCTTACAGCCACTTTGGTTAGAGAAGACGGGAAGGAAGGGGATGTGTTCTCTTTAATCGGACCGAAACGCTACGATTTGCCTTGGAAGGAGCTGGAGCAGCAGGGCTGGATCGCTGAAGTGGAATGTGTAGAGATCATTGTGCCGATGAATCCGGAGCTTAAACAAGAATATATGTACGCGGCGGCAAAAGAAAAATTTCGTATGGCTTCCTGCAATCCTGCCAAAGCTGAAATTGTAGCCAAGCTTCTAAAGGTCCATACAGGTTCTTCGGTGCTGGTTATTGGACAATATCTCGACCAGTTAAGTGAACTGGCTGACAGGATCGGGGCGCCTTTAATTACCGGCAAAACGAAGCAGCGTGAAAGAGACGAGCTATATGCGGCTTTTAACGAGGGAGATATACAGGTACTGGTGGTGTCGAAAGTAGCGAATTTCGCGGTGAATTTACCTGACGCGTCGATTGCTATTGAAGTCTCAGGAGCTTATGGATCACGGCAGGAGGAAGCTCAGCGACTAGGTCGAATTCTCCGCCCCAAAGCGGGGGAGAATAAAGCCTATTTCTATACACTGGTATCTGAAGATAGCCGGGAACAGGATTTCGCTTTGCGACGCAGGATGTTTTTGACTGAGCAGGGCTATGAATATGTCGTTAAAAAGATGCCGAGTGGAGAGGAGCGAACCATCCATTGAACCAGCTGTCTACAGAAGCATTAGAGGTCTTAAAGCGATTATGTGCAGCTTATGCTGCCCAGCCGTTTGAGGAAGGGAAGGAAGAACGATTGCGCCCTGTGGCGCTTTGTCGTGCTGAGCAAAAGCTTGCAATGAACGAATTGCGCCGCGAGGGGCTGTTAACTGCAAGGCATAAAATATTAGGCGAAAAGCTGTACCAGATTCCTGTTGATCAGCTGCCGGCAATTGAACAAGAATTTTTCCCATATCAGCCGCAATTCATTTCCGGGCATTTAGTGAGTCTTACCATGGAAGCAGGAGCCGGACTGGCGATAGATTTGTTTCGGGCTTTGCTGTTCACCGCTTGGGAAGGGTTGCCGCTGACAGCCAAGGGGATTATTCATAAAAAGCATCTTAACCGCTTAGCGGCGCAGCTCTCTTTTGGGGAGGAGCATTTGCAAGGGCTCTCCGTAGGTTCTCTATTAGAGGAACAGAAAACTCTTTCTGTCATTGTGACGGTAGACATCCTGCTGTGTCTTGGACTTATCCACAGGCAGAACACCGGATACACGCTTGATCTGGAGCTGTTGGATCGTTGGCTGCAGCTTCCTGAAGCGACGATGAGTGACATTCTTTATGGGATTGTAATTAATCGCTCTGGAAGCGTGGGGCCAGCCGATCAACATTTTCGTTATATAATTTCTAATGCAGATTTTATCCCCGGGAAATGGATAATGCTGCCCGCACTATTAGACTGGATGATGGCTTCTAATCTCACAGGTAACGTTGCCCGTAATGAGCTTGAGAAGTCAAGCTTGAACTGGTTACGTTGTTTAACAGGCTTTGGCTGGTGTGAACTGGGAGAAACCGCTGAGGGCATGTTGTGTTTTCGCTGGACCGCTGCTAAGCCAATGCTATCTGCTGAGAGGGGATCATTCGCTGCTGTTGGGTCTGGAGATACACAGGAACAGTTTATTGTGCAGCCGGATTTCGAGGTGCTGGTTCCACCGGAGGTCCCCTATTCTGTACGATGGACACTGGCTGGCTGCGCTGAGCTCCAGCAAAGTGATATGATATGGAGCTTCCGGCTGACGAAAGAGAGGTTGGAACTTGCAGCTGAGCGTGGAATGTCACCGAATGACATCATCTCCTGGATAAGTGAGCATGCAATGGGCGGGCTTCCTTCGATGGTTCAAATGTCCCTTGAGCAATGGGTAAAAAGTATTGGCCGTACCTCATTATCGCAAGTAATTCTCTTGACCTGTCAGACGGAAGCAGATGGAGCTGCTATCGCAGCTCACCCGCGTTTACAGGAGAATCTTGAACGTATCGGTCCTTTACATTTCATAGTGGACCCGGAATATATGGAACAGATACGAAAAGAACTGTACTCCGCGGGGCTAGCGCCTTCCAGAATCATTGGAGGACAAGGGGAGGATCCAAACGTAGGGTGGAGTTGGTTTCCTCATGAAACAGGAAACCCCGAGGCAACGTATGTTCTTCCAGAGCTGAATGTAGAACTAGGATTGCTGTCCAAAGGGAATCCTTTTCTTAACCTGCCGGTTATTGCTCCTGAACAAGAGGAGGAGATTCTCTTCGGTGGAGAAAATGTACCGCAGATCTGGAGCAAAGAATGGCGGCATTATCATAGCTCGACTGCACAAAAGGTGATGGAGCAAGGGTTAAGATGGGGAGTCAAAGTGCGTTTTGCACTAAAAGATCAGACGTTAGATTTTATCCCTTCCCGCATAAGCGGAAATCCATGGAGAGTTTCCGGACAGCTGCTCTATCATGATGGTGAAACGGTTGAAGATATAGAGCTCACTCCGGAAGACTGGAAGGAAATGAAGTTAGTTATTCCCAAAGGACGAAGAAATTCCTCTTCTGCTCAAGCGAGTGATTATGGTATGATAGAAAAGTCTACTGAATCGGTAGATCATTAACGAAGAAAAGAGCTGAGTTCATGAGCGTAGCTGAAATAAATACGGTCGATATGGCTGAAGTGCTGACATACGCCTATGAATTAGGCGATATGATTAATCAATCCGCCGAGGTGTCGGATTACTTATACTGGAAAGGACGGGTTGATACGAACCCCGAAATTCAGGCCATGGTCAAACAACTTCAGACTAAGAAGGAGTTGTTTGAAGAAACACAGCGATTCGGACATTTCCACCCGAATTATCATTCAGCAAAGGATGAGGTTTCGGCAGTAGAAGCGGAACTGGAGCGGTTCGAAGAAGTTGTTCGTTTCAAGCTGGCAGAGAAGACCCTTGACGACATTCTGCATTCCATGTCGGAAGCGATTGCTTTTTCAGTATCCGATAGCATTAAAGTACCAAGTAATGATCCTTCCCCTAAAGGTGGATGCGGCAGCGGGGGAAAATGCTCCTGCGGATAAGCTTCCCTTAGGATTTAGAGAGAGAAAGGCGGTTTAGCTTATGTTTGCGGAACGGACAGGATACATCATTTGGGTAAGTGACGTTAAAGCGGCACGTAACCTTGAGAAATACGGAACATTACATTATGTTTCTCGGAAAATGCATTATGCAGTTATGTATGTAAATGCAGAACGGGCCGAGGAAGTTATGAAGAATGTCCGCAGACTCTCCTATGTACGAAAGATTGAAAGATCTTATCGTAACGAAATTAAGACAGAGTATACTAGTAATGGACCGGACAAGTCCCGTAATTACAGTATGTGATTCCAGGAGATAAACAGGCGCTTAAACAGCGCCTGTTTTTTTTATGCTTATTTACATTAAAACGCCATTACTCTCGACGGTAGAAACTTGTACAACTTTCGGCAATGAGGTAAGATGACAACATTAAGTGCATACTAAGACCCTTATGGTGGAGTGTGATGATGATGCGCAACAAGGGGACGGATTGGCCCAGCACTTATGAGCCCTTCCACATCATGCTGAACGATTACAGGGTCGCTGATATCGTTATAACAAATCATGCGAAGAGCCGTTATATGGACCGCATCAGCAATGGTGCAAGCAATGCCGAAGAGGTCGCTGCATGGATGTGGCAGTGCCTAATGCAGAATCGGATCAAGCCCTTTTCAAGCAGTGATTATAACGCATATTTAATTGACGATGACTCTGTAGTAATCGCTGAGTTTACGGAATTGACAGGTGAGAGAGATCTCTCAGGCCAGCCATTATATTCTATGATCATCGTTTCGTTTCTTGGGAGAATCTCGGAGATGCCACAGTTGAGAGATTTAAAGACCTATTTTTCACTGCTGCGTAATTCTCACCGCACAAAGCTGTCGAAGAAGAAACGAAGACGCAAATAGTCTATAAAGAAACGGGCAAGAGGCATGCGGCGAGTCTGCATGTCCTTTTTAAAAATATAAGAATTTATATACTGCACGATTATAATATTCTTAAGTTTCTACGAGAAACGATTGTCGTCTTTAAAGGACGTTCTTTTTGTAATATAAGGAGTTGCGAAGCATGAACTTTCATCAGCTGCATATTTTTTATACGGTCTCCGAGCGGGGAAGCTTCTCGGCGGCGGCGCAGACTTTACATATGACTCAACCAGCTGTGACCATGCAGGTACAGGCACTGGAGGATTATTTTGGCACCAAATTGTTTAACCGTTCCACCAAAAAAATCGTACTCTCCGAAGCAGGGCACACCCTGATGCCATACGCGCTGCGCAGTATTCAGCTGATGCGTGAGACGGATCAAGCGATGTCAGCATTCACACATATGCTGGAGGGGCGGCTGCAGCTTGGGGCGAGTCTTACGATAGGAGAATACGTGCTGCCACGGCTGTTAGGCCCTTTCGGAAAGCAATATCCTAACATTTCAATTATGATGAAAGTGATGAACACCTCGCAAATTATGGAGGAAATCCTCAAGCATCAACTGAATTTTGGCTTAATTGAAGCCCCGGTCACACATCCGGACATGGAGATCGAGCCCGTGATGGGGGATGAACTGAAGTTGATCGTGCCACATGATCATCCACTTGCGGAGCAGCAAGAGGTTACCTTGGAGCAAGTGCTTCAGCATCCTTTTGTATTGCGTGAGCAGGGCTCAGGAACGCGGCGTGTGATGGAGGAGCAGCTGTTCTCCAAGGGACTTGATCCGGGAACTATGAAGATCGTGATGGAGCTTGGAAGTACGGGAGCTGTGAAATCAGCGGTGGAAGCAGGTCTTGGCATAACGATCATATCGACCTCTTCGGTCAAGCATGAAGTTGCGCTGGGACTGTTGAAAATTGTGAATATCTCCGATGCCTCTTTTAAAAGACAATTCTACGCCATTCATCTAAAATCAACACTGCTGCCAATTTCTGCAGTAACCTTCCTGACTTATTTGCGTGAGCATTCGAATCAAATCTGATAGTTAAAGCGGGGGATATTACAATGTCAATTGTTCTACGTGGAGAAAAGCTAGTATTGCGCGATATTACAGAGGCTGATTTTCAGAAGCTTTATTATCACTATCATGAAGCTGAAGACCGTGAACACTTGAAATGGGATGGTCCCTATAAATCTTTGGCACATCAAAGATTCGAAAAGTTTACCGAGGACTACATAGGACATTTGGCGTTAGTTGAGACGGAAACCCCGCGTAACCTGTTGATCATAGAAATAGACGGCAAGGTAAAGGGGAAAGTAGGGCGCTACTGGATATCGCAAGAAACCAACTGGATGGAGATTGGTATAGTAATCTTTGATTCTAGTTATTGGTCAGGTGGTTACGGTACGGAAGCGTTTAAGATGTGGATAGATTATTTATTTAATTCTCTTGATACAGTCCGTCTTGGAATAGGCACCTGGTCAGGGAATAAAAGAATGATCGGGTTGGCAGCGAAATGTGGCATGGTGGAGGAAGCTCGCGTCCGTAAAGCACGAATCGTGCGAGGAGAATACTATGATGCCATAAAAATGGGGATTCTGCGGGAAGAGTGGGAGAATGCAGGTAACCTATCTGCTAAGGATGTATGTGACCTCCATACCCATACTCAAGCCTCTGACGGCATGCAGCCGCCAGCGGAGAATGTACGGCTTGCTAAGGAGAAGGGGCTAAGCGCTGTTGCCATTACGGATCATGATACAGTAGCTGGCGTGAAGGAAGCCTGTGAAGCAGGAGAGAAGTACGGAATAACCGTTGTGCCTGGTGTAGAGATCAGTACGCGTGCTGGTGGCAAAGACATTCATGTGCTGGGCTATTTTGTTGATCCTGAGAATGAACAATTTCTCTCACGTTTGGAAGGGCTAAGAGATACCCGGGCACTTAGGAATGAAGCGATAATCACCAAGCTGCAAGACCTTGGGATTGCGATTACCTTGGAACAGGTTATAGCGGGGATCGGGCGGGAATTGAAGCCTGATGAAAGCATTGGCCGGCCACATATTGCCGACGAGCTGGTTCGGCTTGGGGCAGCTACCGATATGAGAGATGCCTTCAACAAGTATTTGGCCGAGGGTGCAGCAGCCTATGTGTCTCCTCCCAGAATCACACCGGAGGAAGCTTGCGAGTGGATCATTGAGGCAGGAGGGTCTCCAGTATTAGCCCACCCGGGCTTGTACGGGGATGACCTTCTGGTGCGAGATATTCTGGAGCAAGGCGCTTTTAAAGGGATTGAGGTCTATCACTCTGATCACGGACCTGCGGAAGAAGAACGTTATCAAGTTATGGCTGAGGATTATAATCTGTTAATAACCGGAGGTTCTGACTTTCATGGTGCCCGTCAAGGCGTAATTTTTCACGGGGATATCGGCAGTGTTACGGTTTCTACAGAAGTACTGAAGTTTTTAAACAAGAAGGCATGAAATTAGTCGATTTGCGGAGCAAATTATAAAAACCTCCAGCCTTAGATGTTCAACATCTGCAGCTGGAGGTTTCTTTATATCTAGTAGTTAGCTTCTCAAAGTATTTGGAAGACTCTTAATTCTTTCCTCATTAGGTGTGACGAACAGTGTCTTTTGATGATCATAGATTACAAATCCCGGCTTGGAGCCGCTTGGCTTACGTACATAGCGGATCAATGTACAGTCCACAGGCACACTGCTGGACTGTTTGGCTTGGCTGAAATAAGCGGCAAGCTGAGCGGCTTCTTCTAGCGTTGCATCTCCAAATTGCTCACTTCGGATGACCACGTGTGATCCGGGGATGTCCTTGGTATGCAGCCAAGTATCATTCGGAGAAGCCAGCCGATTGGTGACGTATTCGTTCTGCAAATTGTTTTTGCCGATATAAATATCGATTCCTTCCGAAGAGGTGAAGACCTGTAATGTGGGTCTGGTGGCCTTTTTCTTCTTTTTACCCTTTTTGCTCCGGTCACGCAGATAACCTTGGCTTACAAGTTCGTCGCGGATCTCCTCAATGTCGTTGAGGGAAGCGTGGGCAAGTTGCTGCAGCAGACTCTCCATATACAAAATTTCCTCATGCGTCTTCAAAAGCTGTTCATTAATAACAAGCAGGCTGTTTTTATATTTGTTGTATTTTTTGAAATAACGTTGTGCATTGTCCGAAGGATTTAATAACGGATCGAGCGGAACCACCATTTCCGCCTGATTTTCATCATAATAATTGACCAAGGAGGCTTCTTTATCCCCTTTGGATACCGCGTGTAATGAAGCGAAAAGCAACTCACCCCAAATGCGGTAACGATCAGCATCCTGAGCTTCGTCGAGATCCTTCTGCAAATTAGCGAGTTTTTTAACGTTTTTGCTCCGTTCATTGCTGAGGAAACGGATCAAATCACTCACCCGTTGCTTTACAGTATCGCGCTCGGCTTTATCCCCGTAATAATCCTCCATACATTCACTGATGGAGTTGTAATGTTTCGCACTCTCACCCAGAAGTGTTAAGGGGATCGCAGAAAAAATCATTTTACCTTTTGCGTTTGCACCTGCAACAGGAGAAAACTCGTTATCGCATACGGGTCCCATTACGGAATGGAAGGCAACCCATAATTTTGTTGGAAACGCTGCTTCGGTTTCTGTAACTTCGCCTTTATCCAAGGTGTTTCTCAGACGAAGAGCAATTTCACCAGCAATCAGCGGGCTCATTCCGCTGAAAGCATGTACCATCCAGCCCACCGGGTCAGCTGAGGGAGATGGACCGCCAGAACCGTCAGGTTTTTGCTCTACTGCTTCTTTTGTGATCAGATTAGCAAGCTCTCCCTCAATGATTTCTTCTGGCTCAGCTTCCTCCTCAACATCCTCTATCAGCGCAGCTTCTTCAGCAGCCGAGATTAAATTCAGAAATTGCTCCTGGCCGATTTCCAAAGGGTTCAGCTTATGCTGCTGAGGCGGCTCTGTGTAGGCGATGCCGGGCATCACAATCCGATAGCTGCTAATCGATGGAGTTACATGATGAATGCCGTCTATGATCGTTCCAGAGCTGAGATCAGTAAGAATGATGTTACTGTGCCGACCCATCAGCTCTATGATGATCTTTTTGGCAAATACGTCACCAAGCTCATCTCTAGTCTTGACGTTTATGTGAATAATTCGTTCCATGCCTACCTGCGTAATGCTTTCAATGGTCCCTCCCTCACAATGCTTCCGCATAAGCATGCAGAACATGGGGGCTTCCGAAGGATTAATGCTGTTTCTTTCGGTAAAATGCACCCGAGGATACGTAGGATTAGCAGAGAGCAGCAGCTTGCCGCCGCCACCTGCGCCGCGCAGGTTAAAAATTAAATCGTGATTGTTCGGTTGATATATTTTTCCTATACGTGCACCTATGAATGATTGCAATTCGTGCACGATAGCTTTGGTAACAATGCCGTCTAATGCCATGATAAAGCTCTCCTGTCGCCGTGAAATGAATTTCTTAAATATAAGAAAGTAAAAGTTTCACACAATACTTTATGTCTTATATTTCTCGTTCAAACGCCTACCTGTCCTTATAAGGACGCCAAAGACGTTTATGCTTACCTCTCTATGATGCCATACTTTAGGACATTCGCGCAAAAGGGGAATTGGATAGGGGTGATATTATTGGACGACCTTGAATACATTTGTCATGAACAGGTGGAAAAGCTGTGCGCCGCCGGAAGTAAAGAAACGACCGGGAGGGAAAGAAAAGTCATGGAACAAAACAGTTGGCACCGTCTCGGTGCAGAAGAGCTGCAGAAAATGTTCAATGTCCAGCCAAGGACGGGCCTCAGTGATGAGGAAGCCGCGGAGAGACGAAAGGAGAACGGGTACAACGAGCTGTCGGAAGGAAAGACAGTATCTCCGTTTACCCTGCTGTTGAACCAGTTCAAGGATTTCATGGTGCTTGTGCTCATGGGTGCAACGCTTGTATCCGGGTTGCTAGGCGAATACTTGGATGCCATCACGATCATCGCGATTATCCTACTGAATGGAGCGCTTGGATTTGTTCAGGAGTTTCGCGCCGAACGTTCGCTCAGAGCTTTAAAGCAGCTCTCCGCACCTTCTGCGAAAGTGCTACGTGGAGGGAATAGCGAGATTATCCCAGCCAAGCTGTTGGTGCCAGGCGATATTGTCTTGCTGGAGAGTGGTGATCGGATTCCTGCTGATGTACGTTGGTTGGAATGCAGTGCTCTATATGTGGAAGAATCCGCACTTACTGGGGAATCATTACCTGTCTCGAAGCATTCGGAAGCGATCCGTGCAGAAGAGATTCCGCTTGGTGATCAGAAGAATTTAGGCTTCATGGGCACTATGGTAACCAGAGGAACAGGGAGAGCTGTTGTAATCCGTACCGGTATGAATACGGAAATGGGTAAGATAGCAGATCTAATCCAGAATACGGATTCTCAGGAAACACCTTTGCAGCATCGGCTTGAGCAACTTGGAAAGATTCTGATCTACGTATCTCTGGGATTGACAATTGTAGTTGTGGCAGCAGGTATTCTGCATGGACAGCCTGCCACCTCCATGTTCTTGGCTGGTGTGAGCTTGGCAGTTGCCGCGATTCCGGAAGGGCTCCCCGCTATTGTAACTATTGCGCTTGCGCTAGGTGTGCAGCGGATGATCAAACGCAAAGCTATCGTTCGTAAATTGCCGTCAGTGGAAACGCTGGGCTGTGCCTCGGTAATCTGTTCAGACAAGACAGGAACTTTAACGCAGAATAAAATGACGGTGACCCGATTATGGACGGGTGGACGTGGTCTTGAGGTAACAGGCGAAGGGTATGCTCCAAATGGACAGGTTCTGGAGAAAGGTAAAGCAGTGGATCTAAAACATGATCAAAGCTTACGGCGGATGTTGCAGGTCGGCGCATTATGCAGCAACGCGGAAATCATCGAGACCTTCCAGTCTGAAGTGCGAGGCAAACGCAAAGGGAAGGATAAGGATGCTATTCTTGAAAAGTCTGCAGACAACACTTCCGTTTGGGAACTGAAGGGCGACCCGACTGAAGGAGCACTCGTGGCACTGTCAGGAAAGATGGGTCTGACCGCTCAGACGCTTGCTGTAACCTACACTCGTGAACAGGAATTTCCGTTTGATTCTGAACGGAAGCTGATGTCTGTGATCGTAGGCCATCCTGGAGGACGGATGGTATGTACAAAAGGTGCGCCCGATGTACTGCTCAATCGCTGCTCATACATGCTTTGGGAGGGCGGTGTTGTGCCTTGTACGCCGACTTTGCGGCAAAAGGTGCTTGATGCCAATGAGCAGATGGCTTCTGGAGCCCTTCGTGTGCTAGGTATGGCTTACCGGGATATGCGACCAAATGAACATGTGAATAGTGAAAAGGATGCGGAGAATCAATTAGTCTTTATTGGTTTGGCTGGAATGATTGATCCGCCACGTCGTGAAGTCCGCGATGCCATCAGCGTCACACGCCGGGCCGGGATTAAGACGGTTATGATTACCGGTGACCATGGAACAACTGCCGAGGCTATTGCTCACCAGCTGGGAATTCTGCAGCGTGGGGGAACGGTGCTGACAGGTGCTCAGTTAACCCGGATGGATGATGATGAGCTGGATAAGGTATCGGACAATGTGTATGTATTCGCCCGCGTATCTCCAGAGCATAAGCTTCGGATCGTTAAATCGCTACAACGTCATGGTCACGTAGTGGCTATGACCGGAGATGGAGTGAATGACGCTCCAGCCATTAAGGCTGCGGACATCGGAATAGCCATGGGTATCACAGGCACAGATGTGACCAAGGAAGCATCATCACTTGTTCTCGGAGATGATAACTTCTCTACGATCGTTGCTGCCATCGAAGAAGGCAGAAACATCTATGAGAATATTCGTAAATTCATTCGTTATTTGTTGGCATCCAATGTAGGAGAAATTCTGACAATGTTCTTTGCAATGATGCTCGCTCTGCCATTGCCGCTCGTTCCCATTCAAATCCTTTGGGTCAATCTGGTGACAGACGGACTGCCAGCGATGGCCCTTGGCGTGGATCAGCCCGAGAAGGATTTGATGGAGCATAAACCGCGTGGTGCGAAAGAGAATATTTTTGCCCGCCGCTTAGGCTGGAAAATTATAAGCCGTGGACTCTTAATTGGCTTATGTACGCTAGGAGCATTTTGGCTAACTTTACGTATAGCACCAGAGAATCCTGCACAATTGATTCGCGCACAGTCGGTGGCTTTTGCGACACTCGTTATGGCACAGTTGATCCACGTCTTCGATTGCCGCAGCTCGCGCTCAGTGTTCCACCGCAATCCGTTCCAGAATAAGTATCTAGTGCTTGCCGTATTGTCATCAGTCTTACTGATGCTGGCCGTAATGTACGTGCCTGTGCTCCAGCCTGTCTTCAAAACAGTGCCGCTCAATTTCCGCGAATGGTGTCTGGTGTTTGTAACAGCGGGAATCCCAACCTTCTTGATGGGTGCCGGCAGTGTTTGGGGCGGCAAACGTAATCGGGGGCGCAGCGGCAGTACGATGATAAAAAGTACAAAAATTTCAGCATAAAGTCAATACTAATGCTCCATTCCTAAAGGTATACTTGTTGCAGTTAACCGCTCATATGCTTGCGAAATGCTAAATTACACAGAACCTTAAGCTTAAGCGAATGCTAACATAACATAACCTTTAGGAGTGGACTTTTAATGGAATTTACAAAAATGCACGGCCTCGGTAATGACTTCATCGTTGTTTTCGGTGAGCAAGAGCTGCCAAGTAATGCAGCGGAGCTTGCTGTAACCCTATGCAACCGGTTCTTTGGAATCGGTGCTGACGGACTGGTATATATCCTTCCTTCTGAGCGTGGCGATTTCATGATGCGTATTATGAATTCTGATGGTTCGGAGGCGGAGCAGTGCGGAAATGCTATTCGCTGTGTCTCTAAATATGTATATGACCACGGACTGGTAAGCTCAGAGCAGATTGTAATAGAAACGATTGGTGCCGGAGAACAAAAGGTTACATTAAACGTGAAAGACGGTGTTGTGGAGACTGTAACTGTAGATATGGGCGAACCTGTATTGTCCGGTCTGCAAATTCCAGTATCTATTGATGCAGAGCCAGTGCTCTCTCAGCCGATTGAAGCGGACGGAACCGAATTTACGTTCACAGCGGTATCCATGGGAAATCCTCATTGCGTGATTTACGTAGAAGATGCAGTGAATTTTGATCTTGCCACATGGGGACCTAAGCTTGAGGTACATCCTTTGTTCCCGAGAAAAGTAAACGTTGAATTCGCAACGGTACTGGATCGGGGGAGAGTGGATATGCGTGTCTGGGAACGTGGGGCAGGACCTACGCTTGCCTGTGGCACTGGAGCCTGTGCAACCCTTGTCTCCTCTGTGCTGAATGATCTTACAGACCGGGCAGCTTGGATTAGTCTAAAGGGCGGCGATCTCTATATTGAATGGAATGAAGAGGATAATCATGTTTATATGACTGGACCTGCTGAGGTCGTATTCACGGGCAGTGTAGCAATATAAAAAATAATAAAAAAGGCAGTCCAAGAGCGCATTCTTGGACTGCCTTTTTTGTGTTTTTAACCTGATGTGACTTTAAGCAGCCGAATAATGGAAGGAGTAACCGAGAATAATACTACAATGTTTATGAGAGAAAGGAGGGGAGCTTGTTGAACATCAACGGGTTAACTAAAAGAAATAAATCCGGTAAGGGACAGCAAGCAGACCCGGCGGGTTCAGGTTCGGGAGCCAGATTAACCATTCATCTGGAGCAGACACTAAACAATATCATTACCGAGCTGGGAGATAGTCCGGATCTTAGAATCCGCCAGGTAAAGCTTGGTGAGCAATCCTTTGTTGAGGCTGCTGCGGTACATCTTAATGGTCTAGCTAAGACAGAAACCGTGAATCAATTTGTAATGGGTTCATTGCTCTCCATAACAGATGAGATGCTTAAGGAAAGTAATACTGCAGCAAATAATCTGAATGACTTCATTTTAAACCGTGCCCTGGAAATAGGTGAAGCGCAGCTGCAGGAGGATTGGAACGAGGTGCTGCTCGGAATTCTTTCTGGGAAGACACTGATTCTCATTGAAGGTTATGACAGTGGCATCATGTGTGAGACTGAAGGAGGGGAAGCTCGTTCTGTCACTGAACCCTCCACTCAGCTAGTTGTGCGTGGTCCAAAGGATAGCTTTGTTGAATCTTTGGCTACGAATGTCTCATTAATACGCAGAAGAATAAGATCACCCAAACTAAGACTCGAGCATGTGAAGATCGGGGCGGTAACTCAGACCGATGTGGTTTTTATGTACATCAAGGATACTGCGGACGAGAAGCTGGTTGAAGAAGTTAGAAAACGGCTGCAGCAGATTAATGTAGATGCCATCATGGAATCCGGTTATATCGAAGAGCTGATTCAGGATAAGACCTTTACCCCTTTTCCAACGATCAATAACAGCGAGCGGCCAGACGTGGCTGCAACGAATCTGTTAGAAGGGAGGGTAGTGATTGTCGTTGATGGCACCCCCTTTGTATTGATTTTGCCTGCGGTTTTCACTCTTTTTTTTCAGTCAGCTTCGGATTATGCGCAAAGGTTCGATATTGCTATTCTGATGCGAATTATTCGGTATATCAGTTTTATTGTGCTTATTCTAGGGCCTTCCGTGTATATAGCTTTGACGACGTTTCATTATGAGATGATCCCTACGACTTTGCTGATCAACCTGTTATCGCAACGGGAAAATGTGCCTTTCCCCGCTTTTGTCGAAGCTATTCTAATGGAAGGTGCGTTTGAAATCATCCGGGAAGCGGGAGTAAGAATGCCGCGTGCAGTTGGGCAG
This sequence comes from Paenibacillus sp. FSL H3-0310, assembly GCF_038002785.1. Taxonomy (NCBI): domain Bacteria; kingdom Bacillati; phylum Bacillota; class Bacilli; order Caryophanales; family Paenibacillaceae; genus Paenibacillus; species Paenibacillus sp. FSL H3-0310. The sequence continues at coordinate 3,473,881 of NZ_JBBODC010000001.1, read as the reverse complement.
ACCGTATCTGTAGTAGGTGCTCTGATTCTTGGTCAGGCTGTGGTAGAGGCTGGAATTATTACGCCCGTTATGGTGATTGTGGTCGCGTTGACCGGGATTGCGAGCTTTGCCATTCCAGCGTATAACATGGCGATTGCGGGCAGAATTATCCGCTTTGGTTTTTTGATATTGGCTGGTATGTTTGGTTTTTACGGGATTACACTGGGTTTAATCGTACTGGTTGCACATATGAACAGTCTGCGGACTTTTGGCGTTCCTTATTTGTCTCCAATCGTGCCTTTGTCATCCAGAGGTCAGAAGGATGCCGTCTTAAGGCTGCCTTTGTGGGCGCTTGGCACAGCAGAACCAGCTCCTGCTACTGCGCAGCAAGGGAACATTTCAGAAGGGAAGGAGATCACAGCCGGACATGAACAGAACCTATCTCCAAAAATTCTTGATAAGACTAAAGGGACACAGCCGCATAAGAAAGGAAAGCAAGATTCTGAGTAAATGCAATTTTTTCTTAGCAGGACTTTTATTACCTTGCGTATTGATCTGTCTTAGTCTCACAGGCTGCTGGGATAGTGTGGAATTAAACAGAAGAGCCATCGTTTCGGGTGTGTCCATAGATAGAGGACCTACAGAAGAAGAGAAATACGTAGTATCCTTTCAGGTTATCGTTGCTGACGAAATCTCTGGGAAGAACGCTAGAGGGACTTCACCTGTTTCGGTATATAAAGGTAGCGGCCGCTCTATGTTTGAAGCATTAGCCAATGCCTCGCGTCAGACTGCACGTTTTTTGTCTTTAGGACATATTCGGGTGGTCATCATTTCCGAGAAGTTCGCGCAAGAAGGCATCAAGGATATCATGGATGTGCTGGAAAGGGAAAGTGAAACCCGGCTGACAAGCCTGATTTTTATTTCCAAGGGACAGCCTGCTAGTGAATGTATGACGACTATGACCGTGTTCGGAAGAATTCCATCCAACGATTTGGTGGAAAAGCTGCAGACGACCTCTAAACAATTCGGATATAACTATCGGATGGAAGTGGATGATATTATCCGGGGGATACAGGTTCCTGGTGGGGGGCCAGTGATCAATGGCGTGCTAGTGACTGGAGATTTGGAGCAGAGGGAAAGTAATGATAATTTAAAAAAAATAAGACCGGAGGCCATAATAAAAGTTACAGGTCTTGCAGCTTTTAAAGAAGACAAGCTTAAAGGGTGGCTGCAAGGGGAGGAGGCGATCGGTACCGTTTTGCTTAAGAATAAAATCTCTCAGATGCCGGTACTGGTCTCGATAGGTGAGAATGATTATATATCGTTTAATGTGTATTTATCACAGGTACATATCCACGCTGATGCGAAAGACATAGAGCATCCTATCTTCACGATTAACGTCACTCAGCAGGCTGGATTAAAGGAATCGCCCAATGGCTTGGATCTAACAGATCCGACGGTGTTAAATAATCTTTCGAAGCTTTTGGAAAAGAATGTTAAAGAACAGATTCGCGCTGCCATAACAACTGCCCGTTCGTTAAAAAGTGATTATCTAGGTTTTGGTGAAGCAGCAGAAAGAGCTAATCCACGTGGCTGGAAACAAGTAAAAGATCATTGGGACCGTATATTTGAAACCTGCCAGATTAATATCAATACGGATGCTGTGATCAGGCATACGGATATGCGGAGTGATTCCTTTCAGTCCAAGAATAAGTAATGACAATAAAGGAGGGGCAGCTATGGGAAAAATAAAAATAGGACTACTCCAATTTTTCACGTTGACTTTGTTGTTTGAACTAGGAACAGCGCTGGTAGTGAATCTTGGGATGGAGTCTGGTAAAGATGCGTGGATATCCATACTGCTCGGAAATTTGATCGGTTTGATTATTTTTTCGGGGTACACTTATTTGTACAGAAAGTTTCCGGATCTGCCCTTAACAACCTATACACGCAAGCTGCTGGGAAGATCCATCGGTACGGTGATTTCTGTTCTCTACATTATCCTTTTTCTCAATTTAGCGGGTCGTGATTTACGGGATGGAAGTTCCATGCTGGTTATGGCTACTATGCACCGCACACCGTTGTTTATCATATCTACATTGATGATCTTATCTTCTGCGTATGTTTTGCATAAAGGAGTAGAGGTGTTATCCCGAACTTCATTGGTATTCGCAACTCTCGTAATGCTGATAGGTATATTTTGCTCGATCATGCTGATGTTATCGGGCTCCATTAATTTGAATCGATTGCTTCCTGTTTTTGAGAATGGGTTCCAGCCTGTGATCGAATCTGTCATTCGCCAGAACTATATGTTCCCTTTTGGTGAAATGATTTGTTTTACCATGCTAATGCCCTATCTGAACAATGTTAAAAAAGGTCCTTGGGTCATCGGAGCAGGGATATTTGTTTCAGGTTTGCTCTTAAGTCTGACTATGATGCTGAATATCTCCGTGCTGGGCACAGATATTGTGAAACGTTCACCCCTCCCTCTGATGCCCACGATTAGCAAGATTTCAATCTCCGATTTTATTCAACGTGTGGATATTCTAGTAGTTATGGTGCTGATTATCGGCGTTTTTTTCAAAATGTCAGTGTTTTTTGCGGCGGCACTTATAGGGATTTCCGAATTGTTCAAAATTCCTTACCGGAGAATGGTCTATCCCTGTGCTCTGATCATTCTGTTCAGCTCGATGTTGAACGCGCGGAGCTTTACTGAACACATTAATGAGGGAGGGAGATTGTTATATACGATTTTTCCCTTCTTTATGGTGTTGATCCCTGTAATTCTTGTCATCGTTGCGGCGATAAGAAGTCATCTTTCCCCGCCACGTTCTGGTTGATGTCCTGTTTTCCAGTAATAGATATCGGGGATGAACAAGCAGAGCAGTAAAATACAAGCAGTAGCTTTCTCTGAGGCGGTATAGAACAGATAATTAAGGATATAGCCGACGTTACCCAGCCCATAGCCATACAGCCAATCTAGCAAATAAATATACAGTAAGCAGAGAGTGGCTAGCAGTAAAGTTACAGCGTATTTTCGGATCAGAAACTTTCTTGTTTTTTTCTTCAAAGTATTCTCTCCTTTATGGAAATAACAGCATTAACGTTAGTATGAAGCTTTTTATATATGAACATGCATGGTGGATATTTTGGTCTAAATGCATTTCTTTTGGAAAGCTTATCATCCATACCGATTTATGTTACATTAGTATGAAACTAAAGTTAGAAACTAATGTGGCAGGGGAGGATCTTGTTGTGAAGCCGGATTTACGTTCCGCATGGGGAAATAAAGTATTAGTCGGAGACGGAGCGATGGGGACCTACTTATATCAGAAGGGTTTTCCGGTCGGCATTTCCTATGAAGAATTAAATTTGACCTCTCCGGGGGTAATCGAAGATGTTCACCGCAGCTATATTGAGGCAGGGGCAGTGCTGCTGGAAAGCAACACCTTCTCGGCGAACTATGACAGGCTGTCCAAATATGGTCTAGAATCCAAGGTTGAGGAAATTAATCGAGCCGGGGTTAGAATCGCTCGCCGGGCTGCTGGAGATCATGGGTATGTATTAGGAGCTGTAGGATCTATTCGTGCGGGTAAACGTGCGAATCTCTCTTCCACAGAGCTGAAAAAATATTTTACACAGCAGATTGCTGCATTGTTAGAAGAGGACGTAGATGGCATTATGCTGGAAACCTTCTACGATGTTGAGGAACTGCATTTAGCTCTAAGAACACTCCGCAAAATCAGCTCGCTTCCTGTAGTTTGCCAATTAGCTGTCGATGAAACAGCACGCACATTAGATGGATTAACTTTGCCGGAAGCTTTTCGTATCCTGGAAAGCGATGGCGCTGATGTTATCGGATTTAACTGTAACACGGGCCCGAACGGAATGAAGCGGGCGCTCAAAGCTGTACAAGGGAATCTGGTTCTGCCAGCTTCTGTGTATCCAAATGCGGGTGTAGCGGATTATGTAGACGGAGAATACCGGTACGGGGCTTCTCCAGAATATTTTGGGCAAATGGCGCAGACTTTTGCGGAGATGGGCTGCCGGATAATCGGTGGTTGCTGTGGTACAACTCCGCAGCATATCGCAGAAATCTCGTCTGCACTGAAGAATTATGTACCGCAACCGCTTCCTAAATCGTTGCCACCTACTGTGGAGCGTGTATCGCTGCAAGATAATTTTGGCGATGATGATAGAGAGGGTAGAGAGCCGAACCTGGTTGATCTGGTAAAGGAACGACATACGGTTATTGTTGAGCTTGATCCACCGCGCGAATTGGATATCGCAAAGTTTATGCAGGGCGCAGAAGCGCTTAGAAGAGCAGGCGCGGATGCGTTGACACTCGCCGACAACTCTCTGGCTGTTACACGGATGAGCAATATGGCTTTGGGGCATTTGGTGCACGCTAAAACTGGACTTCGTCCGCTAGTGCATATTGCTTGCCGGGATCGTAATTTGATTGGTACTCAATCCCATTTGATGGGTTTTGATGCGCTTGGAATTGATCATGTGCTGGCCGTAACAGGTGATCCTGCGAAATTTGGAGATCTTCCCGGCTCAAGCTCGGTTTATGATTTAACCTCTTTTGAGATTATTAGAATGATCAAGCAGCTGAATGACGGGATTTCCTTCTCAGGTAAACCTTTGAAACAGAAAGCGAATTTTGTAATCGGAGCTGCATTTAACCCGAATGTTAAACATTTGGATAAGGCAGTGCAACGTCTGGAGAAGAAAATTGCCTCTGGTGCCGATTATATTATGACCCAGCCTGTCTATGATCAGGAACTTATCGTGAAGATAGCTGAGGCAACAGCACATCTGGAAATTCCCGTATTCATTGGGGTTATGCCACTGGCAAGCGGGCGTAATGCAGAGTTTCTACATAATGAGGTTCCCGGTATTCAGCTTACGGACGATGTCCGCAACCGCATGAAGGGACTTGAAGGGGAAGCTGGAAGAGCAGAAGGTGTCGCTATCGCTAAGGAACTGTTAGATGTTGCTACTGCCCATTTTAATGGGATCTATCTGATGACTCCGTTCATGTTCTACGATATGAGCGCACAGCTAATGGAGTATGTGTGGGAGAAATCAGGACGCAAATTGTCCCCCTTGTTTCGCTAGTAATAATCAATTACAATAGTGTAATGGATGTGATTCCGTTGTCATTTAGCATGACCGGATACGGTCAATCGTCCCTGCAATTCGGCGGCTACAAGATTATGTTCGAAGTGAAATCGGTGAATCACCGGTACTGCGAAGTTGTACTGCGGATGCCCCGGGATTGGACGGGTTATGAGGATGTGTTGAGAAGAAAGGTTCAACAGCACATCAAACGGGGAAGAATAGATGTTACCATCAATAGAGAGCACGATGAGTCGACTGTTAGACCGGTTCTGAATCACTCTGCTGTAATGACCTATCTAAAGGCAGCAGAGCAGCTTAAGAACGAATATGGTTTGACGGGTGAGTTGACTTTACGTGATATACTTTCTATACCCGGTATTATGGACAGCAAAGACGAGGCTGCGGGTGCCGTGTCTGCGACATTAGAAGACTACTCCGAAGTATTGGAGGCGGGACTTGAGCAGTGTTTGCAGTCTCTGCTGGAGATGCGCGCCCGTGAAGGCAGTTATCTAGCCGCAGATATTGAACAGCGCCTGAACCATCTTGAGAACATGCATACTGAAATGGTTGAACTTGCACCTGTCGTAATCATTGAATATCGAGAGAAACTTCGACATCGATTGAATGAACTAAATGATGGGACGTTCGCTTTTGATGAGCATAAATTCGGGATGGAGATCGCTATTTTTGCAGATCGCTGTAATATTGATGAAGAGTTGACCCGGTTGTATAGTCATTTCGAGCAATGCAGAGCCCTCCTGAAGGGGAAAGGACCGGTAGGACGCAAACTGGATTTTCTCATTCAGGAGATGAACCGTGAGACGAATACAATCGGATCGAAATGCAATCATCTAACTCTCGTGGGTCTTGTGCTAGATATGAAAGCAGAACTGGAGAAGATTCGAGAACAAGCTGCGAACATAGAGTAATCGGGAATAGGTAATAGCATAGAACTTTATGGGGGGAACTACCGGAACATGGCAATCAAACTTATTAACATTGGCTTTGGAAATATTGTGTCTGCCAACCGCATTATTTCTATCGTCAGTCCGGAATCTGCACCAATCAAACGTATTATCCAGGAGGCACGTGATCGGCATATGTTGATCGACGCCACCTATGGCCGACGGACTCGTGCCGTAATCATTACAGATAGTGATCATGTCATCCTATCGGCTGTACAGCCGGAGACTGTGGCGCATCGCTTATCCAGTAAAGATGACGACAACGACGAATAACAACTAAATGGAGTGTATTATGTCAAAAGGATTGCTCATCATATTATCCGGACCTTCCGGCGTAGGTAAAGGTACTGTTTGTACAGCACTACGTCCGAAGATGCCCGAACTTGTCTACTCAGTTTCTGCTACTACTCGCAGTCCGCGTGCGGGTGAGGAAGATGGCGTCAACTATTTTTTCAAAAGCAAAGATGAATTTATGGCAATGATCGAAGCCGATCAATTGCTTGAATACGCGGAGTACGTAGGTAATTATTACGGTACTCCCCGTGATTTTGTGGAGAGAACTCTCAATAGCGGCAAAGACATTATTCTCGAAATTGAGGTTCAAGGCGCTCTCAAAGTCAAAGATAAATTTCCTGAAGGGATTTTTGTGTTCCTTCTTCCTCCATCCATGGACGAGTTGAAGGACCGCATTCGCGGACGGGGTACTGAGCATCCAGATGTGATCGATCACCGCATGACTGTAGCGGAGGATGAGATCAACTTAATGCAGCATTATGATTATGCTGTAGTGAATGATGAGATTGATCTGGCTTGTAAGAGAATAGAAAGCATTATTATCGCCGAACATTGTAAAGTCAGATAATTTAAGCTGAAGGTCAAATGTATTAACAGTAAACTATGAAGAGGTGTCCCAGTGCTATATCCATCCATTGATGAAATGATGACTAAGGTTGACAGTAAGTATTCGCTCGTTGTCGCTGCTGCACGTCGTGCTAGACAATTGCGTGAGGGTGGCAAGACAGATGTGAAGAATCCTAGATCGCATAAATTTGTTGGTGTTGCTCTTGAGGAAATTTACGAAGATCGCATTACTCTAACCCGCGGTGAAGAGTAGTCTCAAGCATAAGTAATAATGACCTATTGTAGAAACGGATGCCGCCTATTTGTTTTGAGGCGCTGCCGTTTCTTCTTGGGTTATGGAGCATTTACGGGTCTTAAATTTATGATGAAAGCCCAGAACCGGGCTCTTTATGACAACCGGAAGGTTGTTATTTTTTTCTCGTCGTAAAGATAGCCATTCGTTGTAAGAGTAGGGAACAGGGGGGAGATCATGTTGAAGAGCTTGAAGGGGAAGACTATTTTACTTGGGATCACAGGAGGAATTGCTGCTTATAAAGCGGCGTCCTTGACCAGTAAGCTTGTCCAAAAAGGTGCCGAGGTCCATGTCATTATGACAGCTTCGGCGAAGCAGTTCATTACAGAATTAACTCTACAGTCACTATCGAAGCAACGAGTATACAGTGATACATTCCAGGAGAGAGATCCATCCTCCATTTCACATATTGATCTGGCAGATGCTGCGGATCTTGTGCTGGTAGCACCCGCGACCGCAAATATGATTGCCAAAATGGCGCACGGGATCGCCGATGATATGTTATCTACAACGCTGCTTGCTACTACGGCTCCTATTATGGTTGCACCAGCTATGAATGTTCATATGTATCAGCATCCAGCTGTACTTAATAATTTGAATATTCTCGCTAGCCGGGGCATTCAGTTTATTGAGCCTGGTGAAGGACTGCTGGCATGTGGATACGTTGGCAAAGGTCGGCTGGAAGAGCCGGAGGCTATTGTGAGTGTGGTTGAGAATTTTTTTGCACACCAAGCAAGCGTCGCATCCAAACCTCTTGAGGGTAAAAAAATCGTCATCACAGCGGGTGGAACGGTAGAACGGATTGATCCAGTACGTTATATCTCCAATGATTCATCAGGTAAAATGGGCTTCGCATTAGCACGTGCTGCACGCGCAATGGGAGCTGAGGTAACGTTGATTGCTGCGCGTACAGATGAGGCTCCTCCACAGGATCCAGAGATTTCAGTCATTCGTGTTCAATCCGCACAGGAAATGTATGAAGCAGTTACCGCGCAGTGGGACAGCTGCGACATTATGATCAAGGCGGCGGCTGTATCGGATTACCGTCCGAAGCATAGTGAGCCTTCCAAGATTAAAAAAAGCGGAGAGACGATGACGCTTGAGCTTGTGAAGACAACGGATATTCTGGAAACACTCGGTAAGAACAAAAACAAGCAGTTTTTGGTCGGCTTTGCTGCAGAAACGGGCAATACGGAATTTTATGCTAAGGACAAGCTGGTCCGCAAAAACTGCGATCTCATCGTTGCTAACAATGTAGCGGCTGCAGGAGCCGGATTTGGAGCGGATACGAATATCGTTTCGATATATGATGTGAATGGATTGGTGCTTGAATTGCCACAAATGTCGAAGGATGAGGTTGCTCGTCGTTTGCTGACGCTCGTGGCAGAGCGAATTACTGGAGCTTCATTATAATGGATATCGCCAAGGTCATTGTGGATGTGCCTGTACGCAGCACTGACCGGCCATTTGATTATAGTATTCCAGAATCCCTGAAATTATGGATTGAAGTGGGCAGTCGGGTAGCCGTTCCGTTTGGGCACCGGACAGTCCAAGGTTTTGTAGTTTCTTTAGAATCAGGCGAGACTCTAGTGAATCCTAGCCTGAAGCCAATCCAAGAAGTGTTGGATCTGCTCCCGCCTTTATCTCCTGAATTAGTTGAGCTTGCGGACTGGATGAGTAAAAGATATGCATGTAGACGAATTTCAGCACTGCAGGCGATGTTGCCCACCGCTCTAAAAGGGAAGGCAGAACGGCTGATTTCACTTGGAGATGTGCAGGAAGAGACAGCATTTCCAGCGGATGAATTGTTCCCAATGTTTGCGGACACAGGGGATGAGGAACGGCTAATCACAGAATTTATTGGACGTAGTGGCGAAGTTTCCATGAAGCAGCTTACTCGTGCATTTCCTGAGGCTGCTGAGACGGTGAAGTTCATGCTGCGGCGTGGAGTACTTATAGAGAGTCAATCCATTAAGGATAAAATGGGCAAGAAAAAGCTCAAGGCAGTCGATCTGGCGATAGGTGTCACTGCTGCCCGTGAGGCTTTGAACAAATTTCCGAAAAAATCAGCACGCCAGAAGGAAGTTCTGAGCTTTTTAGTTGATATGGAAGCTACACTCCCCATGGCCCTTAAAGAAGTTTTGTCTGCACTCCAAGTAACGGCAAGTACTGTAAAGGCCTTGGAGGAAAAAGGATTTATCGAGATCAGTGAAATTGAAGTCTATCGCGATCCTTATCAAGGGCGAGATTTTAAACCTACCGCACCTCTACCGCTCACAGCGGAACAAGAGGTCGTATATACAAGGATTTCTCGAACCGTAGAAGAGCAGCTTCACGAAGTATTTCTGCTTCATGGCGTTACGGGTAGTGGTAAGACAGAGATCTATTTGCAGTGTATTAAACGTTGTTTAGATCAGGGTAGACAGGCTGTTGTTCTTGTTCCAGAGATTGCTTTAACGCCACAAATGGTGGAGCGGTTTAAGGGACGGTTCGGCAGCGGGGTCGCGGTTATGCATAGCCGGCTGTCTGTTGGTGAGCGCTACGATGAGTGGCGTAAAATCCGTGAAGGAAAGGCCACAGTCGCTGTAGGCGCAAGATCGGCCGTGTTTGCTCCTTTCTCCAACTTAGGGCTGATTATTATGGATGAAGAACATGAGACCTCTTATAAACAGGAGGAGAATCCGAAATATCATGCCCGTGATGCTGCTATTCGTAGAGCGGAGCAGTGTGGGGCAGCTGTGATTCTTGGATCTGCCACGCCTTCGCTGGAAAGCTATCATGCTGCAAGATCGCAGAGTGATATTCATTTTTCACCGGTACTGCTGGAGATGCCTACCCGTGCGCTTGGAAATGAACTTCCAAAGGTGAACGTAGTAGACATGCGGGAAGAGCTTAAAGAAGGCAACCGTTCGATGTTCAGCCGAAAGCTTCATTCAGCACTGGAAGAGAGGCTGGAACGCGGAGAACAGACGGTGCTGCTGCTTAACCGTAGAGGTTTCTCAACCTTTGTCATGTGTCGTAGCTGTGGTTACGTAGCCGGTTGTCCAGAATGTGATATCTCACTAACATATCATAGCCGTAGTGACAATTTGCGTTGTCATTATTGTGGCCATGCTGAACCAGCACCTAAGCTTTGTCCGGAGTGTGGGAGTGAACATATCCGGTTTTTCGGAACGGGTACACAGCGGGTGGAAGAAGAGCTTGGTAAGCTGTTCCCAGGCATACGAGTGATTCGTATGGATGTGGACACAACAACAGAAAAAGGCTCACATGAGAAGCTGCTGAACCAATTCCGGGACAAAAAAGCGGATGTTCTCCTGGGGACTCAGATGGTAGCAAAGGGACTGGATTTTCCAGATGTCACTCTTGTTGGTGTAATCACAGCAGATTCAGCGTTGAACCTGCCCGATTTTCGCGCAGCAGAGAAGACATTCCAATTGCTTACACAAGTTGCAGGCAGAGCAGGCCGGCATCAGCTTCCAGGCGAAGTGGTCGTTCAGTCCTATACGCCAGAGCATTATTCCATTATTCATGCCAGCGGACATGACTATCTCTCTTTTGTACGTGAAGAGCTGAAGCATCGTAGAGGCCTCCATTATCCGCCGTATTGCAGACTCATCCTGGTCACATTGTCTCATGAACAGCTGCCGCTTCTACTGCGGATGGCAGAGAATTATGCTCTGAATCTTCAAGGAAAAGCCAGACAGCTAAGATGGTATGGAAGTCTCGATAAGCTAACCAGTGATGTGTTAGATCTGTTGGGTCCTGTGGCTTCACCTATCCCTCGATTAAAGGGTAGATATAGATTCCAGTGTATGATAAAATGGCGCGGCGCCATCGATGTAATTGGACTTGTCCGCCAAGTGGCTGAAGAGTTAGAGGATTCTGTACGGGATACTGGTCTTCAGATCAGCATTGATGTGGATCCGCAGATGTTGATGTAAATCCGTATCATGTTACAATGTAAAAAAAGAGCTTTATAAATTGACTTTAAATATAGAAATGTTCAGAACGGGAAGGTGTTTTGTAATGGCTATACGTTTGATCGTTAAGGAACCGGATGAAGTATTGCACAAAAAAGCTAAAGAAGTAGCTGTAGTTACTCCTAATGTTAAAAAATTGCTGGATGATATGGCACATACGATGTATGACGCTGAAGGAGTAGGGCTGGCGGCACCCCAAGTCGGAATTTTGAAACGTCTAATTGTGGTGGATGCGGATGAAGAGCATGGATTGATCAAAATGATTAACCCTGAAATCATCAGCATGGAAGGTGAACAGCTAGGACCAGAAGGATGTCTTAGTATTCCTGGCTTGAATGGTGATGTACGCCGTGCGGAGACTGTAACTGTACGTGGCCTTAACCGTGAGGGAAAAGAGATTACGATAACCGGCAGTGGTTTACTTGCCCGGGCTTTTCAGCATGAGATTGACCATTTGAATGGAGTTCTGTTTACAGATATCGCTGAAAAAGTGTACGAGATGACTGCTAACGAGACTGAGGAGTGAGGAATATGAAGATTGTTTTCATGGGAACTCCAGCCTTTGCGGTGCCAAGCTTGCAAATGCTGGTAGATGAAGGCTATGAAGTTGTAGCTGTCATCACCCAACCGGATCGTCCGCAGGGGAGAAAAAAGATCTTGGCTCCTTCACCAGTTAAGGAAGCCGCATTAGCTCTCGGATTACCTGTGCTTCAGCCTGAACGCATGCGTCGTCCTGAGGCAGTCGCTGAGCTGGCTACATATGAGCCGGATTTGATCGTCACGGCTGCTTATGGTCAAATTTTGCCTAAAGCTGTGTTGGACTTACCGCGGAATGGTTGTGTGAATGTACACGGTTCGTTGCTTCCTAAATATCGGGGAGGTGCTCCGATTCAGCGTAGTATCATCAATGGTGAGAAAGTGACCGGCGTTACTTTGATGTATATGGCGGAAGGGCTGGATACCGGTGACATGATCTCTCGTGTCGAAGTGGCTATTGAGGCTGAAGATACCTCTGGAACTCTTTTTGAGAAGCTAAGCCTAGCGGGACGAGATCTGTTAAAGTCTGAAATGCCACGTTTAGTGAGTGGAAAAGTTCAAGCTGTTCAGCAAGACGATAGTGAGGCAACTTATGCTCCTAACCTTAATCGCGAGGATGAACGTTTGGATTGGAACGCGAGCTCGCGTGATAACTATAATCGAATTCGTGGATTAGTTCCTTTTTCCGGCGCATTTACGCTCTGGAATGGTGAGACCTTTAAAGCTTGGGCTTCTAAACTGCCTGAAGAGCTGAAAGCAAGCGATAGTGCTCCAGGAACGGTGCTTTCTGTAACCGAGCAAGGTGTCGAAGTGAAAACAGGTGACGGAAGTCTGCTGCTGACAACGGTTCAACCTGCTGGCAAAAAAGCAATGAGTGCGGCCGATTTTAGCCGTGGTGCTGTTATGAAGCCAGGGACGGTGTTAGGTTGAGCGGCGGTGGAAATGGTGTTGGCCGATCAGTAGTAAATCCTAACGCTGGGAAGAGACAGGGGAACAATTCCAAAGCAGTTGGCAACAACGGCAGAGCTGGCAATAAGGGTAAGGTTGCCCCTGCTTCTGCCAGGGAAATCGCGCTTGATATAATGGTTAAAGTTGAGCAGCAAGGTGCATATAGCAATTTGCTGCTCAACAGCAGTCTACAGAAGGCGACACTTAGCAAAGAAGATGCCGGACTGGTCACAGAACTTGTTTATGGCTCTATTTCGCGGATGAACACCTTGGATTATGTGCTTGAAGGATTTGTTAGTAAAGGGATAGCTAAACTACAGCCATGGGTCCGTAATTTACTGCGGTTAAGTTTATATCAAATTATGTATCTGGATCGTATACCGTCCCATGCAGCTGTAAATGAGGCTGTTAATATAGCGAAGAAAAAAGGCCACCAGGGAATCTCAGGGATGGTTAACGGTGTGCTGCGCAGTGTGTTGCGCGCTGGTGATCTACCGGTTCTGCCTGAGGGGCTGAGTCAAGCGCAGCGGATATCGATATTATACTCACATCCGTTGTGGTTAGTGGAACGTTGGATTACCGAGTACGGTGTCGACACGGCGGAAGCGATTTGTGCATCTAATAATGAGCCGCCTGCGGTCAGCGTACGTGTGAATACAACGATGATCAGTCGTGAAGCTCTGCTGAACCAGATGATTGAACAAGGTCTGCAAGCTTCAGCATCTGAGGTTAGTCCCTATGGCATTGTTGTGAAAGGCGGCGGAAACCTGGCGCTCACCTCTTGGTATCGTGATGGATATCTCTCCGTTCAGGATGAGAGTTCTATGCTAGTAGCTGAAGCGGTAGCTCCGGAGCCTGGGATGAGGGTGCTTGACTGCTGCGCTGCTCCGGGGGGCAAAACAGCACATATGGGCGAGCTCATGAAAGATGAAGGATCAATTTACGCTAATGATCTGCATTTGCATAAAGCGAAATTGATCTCAGATCAAGCAGAACGTTTAGGTCTTGATTGCGTATCTACAGGCAGTGCAGATGCGCTGGAGCTGGAGCACACTTTAGAGCATCAATCCTTTGATAGAATTCTTCTCGACGCACCTTGTTCTGGACTCGGCGTAATTCGCCGTAAGCCAGACCTCAAATGGCGTAAGCAGCCGGAAGATGTGGCTAGCGTAGCGTCATTGCAACGGGAATTGCTGCAGTCGGTCTCTAAACTGTTGAAACCGGGTGGCATTCTGGTATATAGTACCTGTACTACTGAACAAGCGGAAAATAGTGAAGTAGTAGCTGACTTTTTGAAGCAGAATCCTGACTTCACCGCTGTAACTTTTGCCTCCCCATTATGGGACAGGCTGGAGGGTACTGCGCTGGCTGAGGGTGAGGGAATTCAGCTGCTGCCTCATCATTATGGGAGCGACGGGTTCTATATTTCCAAGCTGCAGAGAGTCTTGTAATATAGCAAATTTTCTGACAATTGTAGTATCCTCCGCCCGCCGGGCTACCGTACGGCGGGCGTTTTCTTTTACCGTCTCTGAAATTTGTGTTAAAATAGGAAGAATGAGAAATAATACGCATATCCTTATGAAAGAACAGGTGTAGATAATAATGAAACCTTTAATATATGATTTTTCTTTAGAAGAGTTACAACAGTGGGCGAAAGACAATGGTGAGCCTGCTTTTCGTGGTGGACAAATTTTTGATTGGCTGTATGTAAAACGTGTGAATGACTTCGAAGCAATGAGCAATTTGTCCAAAGGGCTTCGCCAGAAGCTGAATGAACAATTCTCTATTGCAGCGCTAACTGAAATTACTAAAATGGAATCTAAAGATGGAACTGTAAAATTCCTGTTTGGATTGCATGACGATCATGCTATCGAAACAGTTATCATGAAACATAATTATGGCAATAGCGTTTGTGTAACAACCCAAGTAGGGTGCCGAATCGGCTGTACTTTCTGTGCCTCCACACTCGGTGGATTAAAACGGGATTTGACAGCGGGAGAAATTGTAGCTCAGGTTGTTCGTTCCCAACAAATCCTTGATGCGCGCGGCGAACGTGTCAGCAGCATTGTTATCATGGGTACTGGTGAGCCGTTTGAGAACTATGATGCAACAATGAGATTCCTGCGTCTTATGATTCATGAGAAGGGCCTAAATATCGGACAACGGCATATTACTGTTTCCACCAGCGGTATTGTACCGAGCATTTATAAATTTGCAGAAGAAGATACCCAGATTAATTTGGCGATTTCGATTCATGCGCCTAACGACGCCCTGCGTTCAAAGCTAATGCCTGTTAACCGCCGTTTTCCGTTTGATGATGTAATTGAATCATTGCGTTATTATCAAGCTAAGACTGGACGACGTGTCAGCTTTGAATATGCCTTGATCGGCGGGGTAAATGACCAACCGGAGCATGCTGAGGAATTGGCCGGGGTGCTTAAGAGCATGTTGTGCCACGTCAATTTGATTCCGGTAAACCATGTGCCTGAGCGAAAATATGTACGTACTTCACGCAATGATATCTTTGAGTTTCAACGTATTTTGGCTGATAACGGGGTGAATGTTACTATTCGCCGTGAGCAAGGCCATGATATCGCGGCCGCATGCGGACAGCTGCGTGCCAAACATATGGAGTTGGGGTGAGGATATTTGATCAGAACAGTTCATGCCAGCGATATTGGCCGAGTGCGCTCTGTCAATGAGGATTCGGTCTGGATCGGCGCGACGCGCCACGGTTATACACTCGGCGTAATTGCCGATGGGATGGGTGGACATCAGGCTGGTGAAACCGCAAGCAGGCTCGCTTTGGAGACAATGAGGAATAACCTGGACGGGTTAGAGCCTGAACTTCAAGACGAAGCTCTGCGTGATGCGTTGTCAGCTGCTATTTTGGAAGCTAACAGCACTGTGTTCAGGGAGGCTTCCGGTGACGATAAGTATCATAATATGGGTACTACTGTCGTTGCTGTTCTTTTGAATGGATCAAACGGATATATTGGCCATATCGGAGACAGCAGAGCCTATTTAATAAAAGACAGTGCGGCAGTTCAACTAACCGAGGATCATACGCTAGTCAATGAGCTGTTCAAGAACGGTCAGATCAGTGTGGAGGAATTGGATAATCATCCGCGTCGTAATGTGCTGACGAGGGCGCTTGGAACAGATGCTGAGGTTGAGGTTGATATGGCGCCTATAGCTCTGTTACCAGGGGGAATTTTGCTTCTATGCAGCGATGGTTTAAGCAACTTTGTCACAAATGAGCATTTAGGCAAAGTAGCAGGTATACATGAGATATCGTTAGAGGAAAGAGCGGACCGTTTACTTCAGCTGGCACTGCTCGCCGGCGGTGGCGATAATATTAGCGTCGCTTTGTTAGAACATCATGGAGAGGCCGCTGTGCCCGAAACAAAGGAGTGGGATTGATGATCGGTCACGAATTGGGCGGCCGTTACCAAGTCATCGAACGGATCGGCGGAGGTGGAATGGCGCTCGTCTATAGAGCACATGACATTCTTTTAAACCGAAATGTCGCCATCAAAGTATTGCGCAATCAGTTTGTGCATGACGAGGAATTTATTCGCCGTTTTAGGCGTGAGGCGCAGTCTGCCGCATCTTTGTCTCATCCGAATGTCGTCAGCATATACGATGTAGGACAAGAAGACGAAATTCATTACATTGTCATGGAGTATATTGAGGGTCAGAATCTTAATGAAATTATAAAAGAACGAGCGCCATTGCAGGTTGATGAATCCGTACGGATCGCTTCACAAATCTGTGATGCCCTAGATCATGCGCATCAGAATCAAATTATTCATCGTGATATAAAACCACATAATATCCTGATCGGACGCAATGGACGGGTGAAAGTAACCGATTTTGGGATTGCCCGCGCAGTTACGTCAACAACCATTACACAGACCGGTTCTGTGGTTGGTTCAGTACATTATTTCTCGCCAGAGCATGCCAAAGGTGTCTCTACAGGAGAAAAGTCTGACTTGTATTCATTAGGTATTGTACTTTATCAAATGCTTACTGGAAGCCTGCCCTTTTTGGGAGAGAGTCCGATTAGTGTAGCTTTAAAACATCTGCAAGAAGAGTTTGAAGAGCCAAAACTTCTGAATCCACTCATTCCGCAAAGCGTTGAGAATGTAATTCTGAGATCAATGCGTAAAAACCCGGAGGAGCGGTACGACTCTGCCAAAGAAATGTTACAGGATTTGGAAACAAGCTTATTGCCGGAGCGCCGCAGTGAGGCGAAGATTCTGTTCAACGATGAAGAAGATGAGGATCGTACGCGGGTTATCCCGGCGATAAAACCGATTCAAAGAAGCAATGGTAATCGTAATCATCGTGAGGAACGGATGGTTCGTGATGAAGATGATGAACCGGTGCCTTCAAGCAAAGGTAAAAAACAATGGGCAAAACCCACATTATGGATTGGGCTTACCTTACTGTTGCTGTTGGCTATGGCCAGTCTCGTATGGTACGTTAAATCACAGCTAGTTGTTCCTGAGGTTTCCGTTCCTTATGTAGTAGGTAAACAGATAGAACAAGCACAAACTGAGCTTGAGGATTTGGGGCTTGAGGTTGCTGATCCTATTCTGTATGACTACAGTCCGAATTTTGAAGAGAATGTGGTCATTAAGCAGAGTAGGGAAAAGGATGCCAAAGTGAAAAAAGGAGCGTCCCTTATACTCACTGTGAATACGGCTAAGCCATTACCCAAGATGCCAGATGTAGTTAACAAGAGCTTTGATGATGCGGTTAAGGCATTGATGGCGCTGGGTGTAGCCCAGGACAGGATTGATAATAAACCTCTCTATGACGAAAATACAGATGAAGGTCTCATTGTAAAATCTGACCCTGCATTAAATACTGAATTCGATCCTGAGACGGTTCAAATCACCCTTTACGTTAGTAAAGGAGAAGAAAGTGTACTGTTGCCAGATCTCATCGGTAAGACGGAGAGTGAGGCAAAGGCGCTGCTTGAAGGTGCCAAGCTTGTTCTTGGAGAAGTGAAGAAAGAATCCAGCTTCAGCATTGAAGAAGGTAAAGTAACAAAGACTTGGGCATTTGATAAAGGGACAGGTACTTCTGTTCCACCTGGAACAGCGATAACGATTTACTTAAGTACAGGTTATCCACCTGAAGCCCTGAATTATACCTTTAATGTGCCAGTCGCTCCTGCTCAGGATGGGAAAAAGAGCAAGATTCGTATCGAATTCGTGGATGCGCGCAATAATGGAGAGAAACAGGATTGGGGAACACGTACCATTGGAAAGAGCCAAGTGTTATCCGTTAATCTAGTATTGGCTCCTAATAAAGATGGTTCGGTTATTGTTACCCGTGACGGTGTGCTTTTGGACACTTATGTCATTCCTTATATCGATGCGAAGAACGGAACCGTTCAGGAGCCTGAACCACCAGTTATAGCAACACCACAGCCAACTCCAACACCTTCTGCTGAACCTACGCCTACAATTGAACCTACGATTGAACCGGAGATCTTGCCGGGTTCAGGTTCAGAGAATGACGGAGGGAATAACGGGGCGGTGAATCAGACAGGGTTCGTAAACAATAGTTCTATAAATAGTGAATCGACTAATAATGGCAATAATAAGCACAACAATAAAGGCAAGGATAAATCTAAAGATAAAAACAACAACTAAACAGGGTTTAACCTGAACGGTTGCGTAGCGAAATGACCCGGGGATATCAGACTTGGGTCATTTTCGCAAAATCAGGAGAGGAAGGCTCACTATGTATGCCTGAAGGAATAATTGTTAAGGCGTTAAGCGGTTATTATTATGTGAAACCGCTCCGCGAAGGATTAATTGCGACTGAAGAGCATTCTGTTCAATGCAGAGGCCGAGGAATTCTCAAGAAAAAAGGGATCGCTCCGCTAGTTGGAGATCGGGTTATTTATATCCTTACTGAGCATGGAGAAGGAATGGTGGATGAACTTCTACCTAGAGAATCTGAACTGATTCGTCCACCTGTAGCGAATGTTAAGCTCGCAGTGCTTTTATTCTCCGTTCGGGAGCCCGATATGAACCTGAATCTGTTGGACAAGTTTCTAGTTCATATTGAGCATTCGGGTCTGGAACCCCTAATTGTTCTGACTAAACAGGATTTGGCGGATGATGATGGTGAAGCTACCCGTTATGTTAAAGAACTTTATGAGGATATCGGATATGAAGTGATGGTTACAAGTTCATTTACTGGTGCCGGAAGCGATGAGCTAAGACAAAGGCTTACTGGCGGCATCAGCGTATTTGCGGGTCAATCGGGGGTTGGTAAGTCCACCTTATTGAATCGTATTGTTCCAGGGCTTAAACTGGAGACTGGAGAGATCAGTTTACGATTGGGACGTGGTCGTCATACGACCCGTCATGTGGAGCTGATGGATATTGGTGGTGGAGGTTTTGTTGCAGATACCCCAGGTTTTAGTCAGCTTGATTTCTTGGAGCTTGGTGTAGAAGAGCTGTCCACTTGTTTTCGTGAATTTGCTCAATACGCATCCGATTGTAAGTTCCGGGGCTGCAGTCATCAGCATGAACCAGGCTGCCGTGTAATAGAGGCTTGGAAAGCAGGGAAAATTGCGGATAGTCGCTATGATCATTACAAACTGTTTTTTAATGAAATGAAAGATAAAAAGCGGAGGTACTAACATCATGATACGAATAGCACCATCTTTATTGTCGGCAGATTTCGCGCGTTTAGGTCCAGAAGTTGCAGAGGCGGAAGCCAGTGGTGGAGATTGGATACATGTGGATGTAATGGACGGTCATTTTGTGCCGAATATCACGTTGGGTCCACCTATTGTAAAAGCTGTATCGTTACATACCAAGCTGCCACTTGATGTTCACTTGATGATTGAGTCACCAGAACGTTATATCCCTGATTTTGCTGCAGCTGGTGCAAGTGTGATCACCGTTCACGCTGAGGCATGCGTTCATTTGCATCGTGTGGTTCATCAGATCAAGGAACTGGGGCTGAAGGCAAGTGTAGCAATTAATCCGGGTACTCCGGCTTCAGCGGTGCGTGAGGTGCTGGAGGATGTGGATATGATTCTGGTGATGACCGTTAATCCAGGCTTTGGTGGTCAAGCATTCATTCCTAACACTTTGCGCAAAATCACTCAAATTCGAGAATGGGCGAATGAAGTGAATCCAGATTTATTGATCGAAGTAGATGGTGGAGTATCGGAAGATACAGCACCATTGGTTGTGGCAGCTGGAGCCGATGTTTTGGTAGCGGGGAATGCAGTTTTTGGCCGGAGTGATCGTGCTGCGGCGATCCGAGGAATTCGAGAAGCAGCCGAATCAGCACTGCGTTAAAAAATAGGCGATTGAGACTAGAGGTATAGGCCAAGTCCTCGGTGCATAAATATGGTTACATGAGCAGAAATCTCATGTAGCCTTTTTTTGTTTTGGCAGGGAGGACTGCAGTTCGTTTCCGTTATTGACAAGAGGAAAGTCTCCTGCGTACGGCATGAATTGATGGGAGGGTAAATCATGAAATTTTACACGTTTAAGCTGCCAAGGTTTTTGGGAGGTTTTGTTAAAGCAATATTGAACACATTTCAGAAGAGTTAAGCCTCTAACAGAAAAGAAAACATGAAAAAAAGCACCTTACAAATGTAAAGGGTGCTTTTTGCTTCATATAAGTTATCGTTCGGTCTTAAAAATTGCTAAAGACTAAACGCGTTCAACTTTACCGGCTTTCAAAGCACGGGTGCTGACGTACACGCGTTTTGGTTTACCGTTCACGAGGATACGGACCTTCTGAACGTTAACTCCCCAAGAACGACGGTTGCGGTTATTAGCGTGAGACACGTGGTTGCCGCTGCTCGGTTTCTTGCCTGTTACTGCACATTTGCGGGACATAGATTACACCTCCTTATTCCTAACACCTGCATAAACAATACTTATCTATAATATCACAGCAAATTTTGCTACGTCAACCGATTCAAAAACATTTATTTCTTTTAATACTTATAGTACAATGTAAATTAGTGCATTATGTCCTGTTAATCATAGAATGATTAGGCATGAAGTTAGGAAGGGGAATTCTCAATTGAGTAAGCGTTCTATAAACGGAACAGATTTTACCGCTATGGTATTGGCTGGAGCGGATAAGCTGCAACAGCATGCAGAACACGTCAATTCCCTAAATGTTTTTCCGGTCCCAGACGGAGATACCGGTACAAACATGAATTTGACGATGACCGCAGGTGCGAATGAATTAAAGAAAAATAACACCACTTCTGTGGGCCAATGTGCAGGTGTACTCTCCAAGGGCTTATTAATGGGAGCTCGCGGGAATTCCGGCGTTATTTTGTCCCAGTTATTCAGAGGGTTTAGCAGGTATGCGGCTCAACATGATGAGCTTAATACACAGCAGTTCGCTGCTGCGCTGCAAACCGGAGTGGACGCTGCGTATAAAGCAGTTGTAAAACCTGTAGAGGGAACTATTCTTACTGTAGCTAAAGAGGCTGCAAGACATGCTGTTTATTATGCCCGCCGTACTACTGACGTTGTGGAGCTGATGACAGAGGTATTAGCCAAAGCAAAAGAAGCCTTAGCTTATACGCCTGAGCAATTACCTGTATTGAAGCAAGTCGGTGTTGTAGATTCTGGCGGTCAAGGTTTGGTCTACATTTATGAAGGGTTTCACCAGCATCTGACGAACGGAAGTACCGGTCTGTCTGAATCTGTGCAAGGACAAACCCACACACCCGTTGCACCAGCGCCTAAACCCGTGTTAACGAAACCTGAAAATGAACTGTTTTCTGTACAGTCTTCTGCACAGTCACAGCTATCTACTGAAGATATAGAATTTCTATATGATATGGAGTTTTTCATTAATCGCCAGTTAGGCGTTAACGTGAGAACTAATTTTGATGAGGAAGCTTTTAGGAAAGCGTTGTCAGTTAATGGCGATTCCATTATTGTAATTTCGGATGATGAGACGATTAAAGTGCATGTGCACTCTAAGGCTCCGGGTGAAGTGATGAACTTGGCTCTTCTTTATGGGGAGATCACGCAGATTCATATTCTTAATATGCGAGAGCAGCATCGTGACCTGCTGACTGCGGGTATGGATATTGCACCGATGCCTGATGTGTTCGCTGATATGCCGAATGAGAAGAGTGCAGTGCAAATGTCTCCTGCTGAGCCACCAGCTGATGATTTGGCACCTTACGGCTTCATTGCGGTATCTTCTGGCGCAGGTATTGCTGATATTTTCAAAAGCCTTGGAGTGGACGTAGTCCTTGCTGGTGGTCAAACAATGAATCCTAGCACGGAGGATTTCGTGAACGCGATTTCTTCTATATCTGCGAAGCATGTTTATATTTTGCCGAATAACTCGAACATTGTTCTTGCCGCTCAACAAGCTAAAGATCTTCTAGAAGGCGAACGTGAGATTACGGTGATTCCAAGTAAAAGTATTCCACAGGGAATAGCAGCAGCTTTTGCGTTCCAAGAGGAAGATGCTGTGGAGACTAATTCTGAGAATATGCTGGAAGCAATTTCTCATGTGAAGTCCGGACAAGTAACGAACGCTGTTCGTGATACAAGCTTTGATGAGCTGGAGATTAAGTCGGGCCAATTTATTGGGATTTCTAATTCCAAAATTGTTGCTGCGGCAGATGATCTTTTAGCTGCAAGTCAGGCGCTGTTATCCAACATGCTGGAGAATGGCGACGAAATCGTCACGATCCTTATTGGTGCAGAAACAGAATCCGAGGCTACTGATTCTTTGAGTGAGTGGCTGGAAGAGACTTATCCGAATGTGGAAGTTGAGATTCATGAGGGTGGCCAACCCCTGTATTATTATCTGTTCTCTGTAGAGCCATAGGTAGGAATTAATGGTTCTTTAACAATGGAGTAGAAATTTGCTATTGCGTAGTTGGCAAAATTATAGCTTGGGGGAGAAAATCCATGAATCGTACCATTATCGTCACCGACAGCACTTCAGATATCCCGCCAACAATGGCGGAAACGTACGGAATTGAGGTAGTACCGTTGACCTTAATGTTCGGCGAAGAGGCTTTTAGGGACAATCTGGATATGACTCCGGAGCAGTTCTATGAGCGTCTTCCCCGTACCTCACAGCTGCCGACTACTTCTCAACCCTCACCGGTTGAATATATGAATGTGTACCGCAGTATTCTGGAGCGTAACCCGGGCTGTTCTATCCTTTCCTTTCATATTTCTTCTGGACTGAGCGGGACTTATCAATCTGCATTGCTGGCTAAATCGATGCTGGAGGAAGAGGGAGAAGGAATCACTGTTGTGGATTCTCTCTCCGCTTCTTATGGTTTTGGATTTATGGTAGTGGAAGCTGCCAGAATGTCTGCTGAGGGCAAAGGACCTGAAGAGATACTTGAGGCTGTAGAAAGCCTACGTCAATCGCGTAAGCTTTACTTCTTAGTAGATACACTTGAATATTTACAAAAAGGCGGGAGAATTGGGAAAGCCTCCGCTATTCTGGGGACACTTCTGAATATTAAGCCGATCCTGTCCATTGATGCAGAAGGAATTATTTATGCGGTGGAGAAAGTTAGAGGCCGTAAGAAGGCTGTCGCCCGTATGATTGAACTGTTCAAGCGGGATCTGCAGGGTGTAAACAAAATCAATGTGGCCGTGGGTCATACGGCTGAACCGGCTTCCGGCGAGGAGTTCCTGAATGAGCTTGCAGGACACTTCACCTTGGAAGAAAAAGTGCTGACGAACGTCGGCCCTGTCGTGGGCAGCCATGTCGGTAACGGTACATTAGCTGTGTTCATTTGGCCTGCAAAATGAGGGATAAATATGACACTGGCATTAAATCAAATTGAAGTAAAAAACATAACTGGCGTGAGTGCTCAAAAGCAAAGCGAGCTTCACGCCTTTGGCGTCTTTACAGTAAAGGATTTATTAGAGTATTATCCGTTCCGCTACGAGGATTATCGGCCCCGCTCGCTTAGCGAGACTAAACACGGGGATAAAGTGACCGTTGAGGCAAAAGTGATCGGTATCCCTGTGCTGCAGCGCTTTGGCGGCAAGTCACGTCTCAGCTGTAAGATGGTTGCAGAGCCCTGGATGTTCACAGCAACCTGGTTTAACCGCCATTACGTAAGAGAGCAACTCACTGTGGGACGGGAAATTGTGCTGACCGGAAAATGGGATCAGAAGCGCAATCAGATTACAGTGACTGATTATGAATTTCCGGATCGTGGTGAAGGGAAGACGGGAACACTGCAGCCAGTCTATTCAGTAGGTGGTAAGATCACGCAGTCATGGATCAGGAAGGTTATTAATCAGGGACTTCAGCAGTATGGGGATCTGATTCCAGAAATTTTACCGCATTCTATTATGAGGGAATATGACTTCATGCCGCGTAAACGGGCCATTGCCACTATTCATAGGCCTGAGGACACTCGTGAAGGGCAGCAGGGGCGCCGTAGGATGGTGTATGAGGAACTATTCCTGTTCCAGTTGAAGATGCAAGCGTTCAGGGTTCTGAACCGCGGGCGGATGGATGGGGTAGTCCACACAGTGGATAACGCGACGGTACGCCAGTTCGTACGCAGTCTGCCCTTTGAGCTTACAGATGCGCAGAAACGTGTAGAGCTGGAGATTTTACATGATCTGCGTTCACCATATTGCATGAATCGTCTGCTACAAGGAGATGTTGGCTCAGGTAAAACAGTGCTTGCGGCAGTGGCGCTTTTTGCTACGGTAAGATCTGGTTTTCAGGGTGCACTTATGGTGCCTACAGAGATTTTGGCAGAGCAGCATATGCGTTCACTTACCAGAATGTTTGAGCCGTTTGGGATTACTGTAGGACTCCTTACGGGCAGTGTGACTGGCCGAAAACGTAAAGAATTATTGGCCTCGTTGCAAATGGGGATGCTTGATATCGTGGTAGGAACACATGCTTTGATTCAGGAGGATGTATTTTTCCGTGATCTGGGTCTTGTAGTAACTGACGAGCAGCATCGTTTTGGTGTGAATCAGCGTGGTGTATTGCGGCGTAAAGGATATAATCCGGATGTACTGACGATGACGGCGACGCCTATTCCTCGTACGCTTGCTATCTCTGTTTTTGGAGATATGGATGTATCCACTTTATCTGAGAGGCCGAAAGGCCGGGTGCCAATAACTAGCTATTGGGTAAAGCATGATCTCATGGATCGTGTGCTGAATCTGATTAAGCGTGAAATTGATCTCGGTCGTCAAGCTTATCTGATCTGTCCGCTTATTGAAGAGTCCGAGAAGCTGGATGTGCAGAATGCTATTGATTTGCATATTCAGATGAGCCAAGCTTTCCCTAGCTATAAAGTTGGGCTTTTACATGGTAAAATGACTCCCGCTGAAAAAGATGAAGTGATGCGGGCGTTTTATAACAATGAGCTACAGCTGCTTGTGTCCACTACGGTGGTGGAGGTGGGTGTAGACGTTCCTAATGCTACATTGATGATCATTATGGATGCGGATCGTTTTGGCCTGTCACAGCTGCACCAGCTGCGTGGACGGGTAGGAAGAGGGCAGCATGCCTCTTTTTGTGTGTTGGTAGCTGATCCAAAATCTGAAATTGGACGTGAGCGAATGACTGCCATGACCGATACGGATGACGGATTTGAGATTTCCCGAAGGGATTTGGAGCTGCGTGGTCCGGGGGACTTTTTTGGGACAAAGCAGAGTGGATTGCCGGAGTTTCGGCTGGCAGATATGACGGCTGACTTTGAAATTCTCGAGCAGGCGCGGGATGATGTTGCTGAGCTGCTTAAGGATGAAGCCTTTTGGACATCACCTGAATATGCATCTCTTCGGCATTATTTACAGAGTGAACAAATCTTCCAAGGAGAATTAATTGACTAACTAGGCACATGTAGCACCGAAGGCTCATATACTGTGAAAGATTGGATATGACGGGAGGTGCTACACTTGGGTTATCAACAATTCGGAATTAGCCCTCAGTTGGTGGATCGCATCAAGCTGAAGATGAAAAACTCGACTGTGAAGGATCGTATCAAAAGTATGATTGAGGGCATCTCGAAACAGGAGCTGCAGGATCCTGCGGTTGTTCGCAGATTGGTACGAAAAGCGTCAGGTGTATTGAACGAGAAATTGACCTCGACACAGGAAGAACAAATTGTGAAGTTTATCATCGCGCAGAAAATCGATCCGAACAACACCTTTCATTTGATCCGCTTGTGGGGAATGTTCCGTTAAGTAGCGTATTAAATGAAAAGTAGGGGTTGTCCATAGATGTTTTTTTCATCGTATGTGACAGTCTGCAAGCAGCGATCCTCCTATTACTGGAGGATCGCTGCTTTGCGTTTTTGGTCGCAGTTACGGCAAGCTGCAATACGTTTCTATTCTGGACAACCGATGCCACCGAATCGTGGTCATTCGTCGTCCGGTACCGTTGAATGATGTTCATCCATCGTTTGATGCCACCGAATCATGGTCAACCTTCGTCAGATGCCACTGAATCATAGTCAACAGTTGTCCAATACCGTAGAAATATGATCATTCGCTTTCCAATCCCGCCGAATCAAGTTCATCCACTGTCCGATCCCGCCGAATCAAGTTCATCCACCGTCCGCTGACCCCGAATCAAGTTCATCCGCAAGTCGATCCCGCCGAATTATGTTCATCCGCTGAGGTATTCTGACTCCAATGACGTTATTTACAAATATATCGCCTTTGGAGCAAGGTTTCGGACTCCAGTGCAGTTATTCATAAGAAATAGACTCGTAGTTGGTGTTTTTTGTGCCAATTGGAGCTATGCGGTCCGATAGCATTCAAAATTCAGGATAATTCCGCGTATAAGGTCCGCTGTGTCCGATGCCACCGAATTCCATTCATCTGCCGTGGGGTACCGCTGAATTATGTTTATCCATCGTCTGATGCTACCGATTCATGTTCATATATAGTCTGATGCTACCGTATCAACTTCATCTGCTGTCGGGTACCACCGAATCTTGTTCATCCGCAAGTCGATCCCGCCGAATCATGATCATCCGCTGTGGCATTCAGACTCCAATGACGTTATTCGCAAATATATCGCCTTTGGAGCAAGGATTCGGACCCCAGTGCAGTTGTTCATAAGAAATAGGCTTGTAGTTGGCGTTTTTGGTGCCAATAGGGGCTATGCGGTCCGATAGCATCCAAAATTCAGGATAATTCCGCGTATAAGGTCCGCTGTGTCCGATGCCACCGAATTTCATTCATCTGCCGTGGGGTACCGCTGAATTATGTTTATCCATCGTCTGATGCTACCGAATCAAGTTCATCTGCTGTCGGGTACCACCGAATCTTGTTCATCCGCAAGTCGCTACCGCCGAATCATGATCATCCGCTGTGGCTTTCGGACTCCAATAACGTTATTCACAAATATATCGCCTTTGGAGCGAGGTTTCGGACCCCAGTGCAGTTATTCATAAGAAATAAGCTCATAGTTGGCGTTTTTTGTGCCAATAGGAGCTATGGGGTCCGATAGCATCCAAAATTCAGGATTATTTCGCGTATAAGGTCTCCTATGTCCGATAGCTGCCTCAATCGCGCAAACATGTTAGATTAAGCGAAGTTTGAGGCCTCACACAAGGAGTTTGAGGCCTCGATCAAGAAGTTTTGGGTCTCAAACAAAAAAAAGGAGTCTTCGCTCAAGAAATTAGGTCTCGCTCAGAAAAATTGGTTGCGATCAAAGGCTAAATTCAAAAAGAAGGGAGCGCTCCAGCCATTTTGATGGCTTAAGGGCGCTCCCTTCTTTTTATTCGTGTAAGCGTGTTTGTCTATGATCTTTAGTGGCTGATCTAAACACAATTTGGCTCTCTGAATCACACTGTAGAACGAGTGCCCGAAGATGCTCTTCTTCCATTCTGTTCGTCAGACAAAACAACGTGCTAACCTCTCCATCTTGCCCTGAACCTTCAGCAATCGCAGCTTCTCGGTTTAGGGAGGTTGCGATTGCTTGCTGAATGTCCAAACATCGGCTGCTGGTAATCCAAGCAGTGCGGGAGTGGGATAATCCCCGTAGTGAGATACGAACACCTTCGAAAGCCAGCAGGTAGGCAATAATAGAATACATTGCTTGCTCCCAACCGAACAATGTACCTGCAAAAAGCAGAATTGCACAGTTCAGGATCATAATAACGACTTCCGTTGATTTTGGAGGTCCGCCGCTCAGCAGAGAATACCCCTGGTCACTGGCTTGTTTATTTACACCGCCGAATCTCACAGATATTCCGATACCTACTCCAAGACAGATGCCTCCTGCCATTGCGGCAGGTAAAGGATCGCTAATCACAGCAGGAAAACGATGCAGCGCAAGAGACGCGATGGTTAGGCAGGTTAATCCCAAAACAGTGTAAAGAGCAAAGCGGAGATTTACTTGCTTTCGCGACATAAATATAAAGGGCAGATTGAATAGAAATAGAAACAATCCAAGCTGCATTTCAGTAGTATGAGCGAATAATGCGGATAAACCTGTAATCCCGCCGACAACAAGGCCATGTGGCATTAAAAATAATTCCAATCCTACAGCAGCAAGCAATGCGCCGGCAATGACTGTGAGAACTCGGAAGGTAGAGCTTCTTTGTAGCTGTTGACGTTGATTTATTTTGTTCTGCATAGTTTTTCCTCCTTCAACAGGGGAAACGACCTTACTTATTTTCAGTGGCTATGGCAGATTTTTTGGATATTCGTGCATCATGTCGTTTCTCAAAGTTGAATACTTTATCCATTATTTTATAAATCTATTTAGATTCCTTCGTCAGACAATGTCCAAGGACAACATGGATCAGCACGTAAATGTCTGCGAATGGCTGCAAATGGTTGCAAATCTCTGCGAAAGGCTGTAAATGGCTGAAAATGGCCGCAAATAGCTGCAAATAGCTGTAAAGGGCCGCGAATGGTTGCGAATGTCTGCAAATGGTTGCAAATAGCTGCGAACGGCTGCAAATGGCTGCAAATAGTGAAGACTAGCCAGCACTCCGCTTTCTTTACCCAAATTGGCTAAAACAATTTAAAGTTTATCCCGTGAGACTATAGGCATCCAATGATAGATGAAGCATGAAGGCTGTGAC
The DNA here is from genome assembly GCF_038002785.1 of Paenibacillus sp. FSL H3-0310. NCBI lineage: Bacteria > Bacillati > Bacillota > Bacilli > Caryophanales > Paenibacillaceae > Paenibacillus > Paenibacillus sp. FSL H3-0310. The sequence continues at coordinate 3,445,105 of NZ_JBBODC010000001.1, read as the reverse complement.
CAACGCTATGTCCGGCCAGTAAGCCTGCAACGAAGTTGCGCCAATCAGTATAACGATAACTGCTGCAAGGGAGTACCAGAGCGCCTCACCGCCTAAGGTGGGTGGATGTACCTCAGTCTCTAGCTGAAGAAGAAGATGGCACCTAAGAAATAACGAAATAGGATCACGAGCTTTTCAATTCGTCTAACATGTTCGGTTTCAGCGAGGACAAGTCCACTAGTAGTGCGCCAATAACTTCTGTCTGCTAGATGAATGGTGTCGGTGAATCCAGCAATCAAGAATAGTACTGCGAATATTACTAATGTACACCGGAACGGATATCCAGAACATGGTTCAGCCAAGATACTTGCTTTCTTCCAGTGGATGATGAGCAATGCGAGCATGTATACCCACCGTGAAATCCGCATCTCTATAATTCATGATACATAAGATTTTTATCAATTGAAGTTCTAAATTCCCTTCAGCCGACATTCATTTAGGGCAGAGGTGAACTTCGTTAGTGGAGTAAAATTAGAAAATGAGACGTGAATTTTAACAGGTACAGCCGTAGTCGAAGCAGGAATTTATAAATCACTGGACGGAACAGTAAAGAAAGTACAGGGAGTATTGCAACGACCGCAAGTGACTTCGTTCCCCACTGTTCAGTTATTTTGATGGCTCCTACCTGAGGGGTTATTTGAGGTGCAATCCTTACGGGAGGTGTAAACTTTCGCTCGTAGCGTTCAATTTCGGATGTCGTTGATTCTTGCTCCGTAGTGAATATTCCTCCAGACCAGGCAGGTGGAAAAGAAAACATCATTCCCAGAATTAGGACGATACGAAGAAACCAATGTAGTGATAAACGCGCTATATATTGCACCGAAATAACACCTCCCAACTGTATGTGGTATAAAAAGCATACCATACCTTTTCCTTTGAATCCAAATTGTTTTGTGAAAAAAATTCATATATAGATGATGAAAACATGAAACCGAACGGGAAAAATGACGTATTTCGCAGCATAGATAACTTTTATTATCTAGTTTCAGTCAGGAGGGATAAATTTGAGCGAATGGCAGGATTTTAACGGTTTTGATGAGCGCAGCTTTTTCGGAAGTTTCATTCATGAGATGCCACTGTTTTTTAAATTATTTGCTTTGCTTTTTCTTGGCCTTTTCGTTTTTATAATTGTTAAATCAGTGAGAATCTGGATGTCCAATAACGCAAGTCCTTTGATAAAAGCAAACTGCACAGCGGTCACCAAACGAACCGAGGTATGGGGTGGATCCGGTGAATCGAGAGCAAATACTAGTTATTACGTTACGTTTGAGTTTGCCGATGGCTCTCGTTTAGAGTTGCAGGTAAGAGATCAGGATTTTAGCCTGATTGTAGAAGGGGACCGAGGCGAACTTCTGTATCAAGGGACTAGGTTTAAAAGCTTCAATCGCGATTTGAAGAAAGAACATCTAAATTTCTAAAAAAGTACATACCATTCAAGAATCACCATGCCTGTTTTGGGTAAAACTCATATGAGAGGTTTTACCAGATCTCAATTCTGGAAGGAGGCTATGGTCTTGAATTCAAATAATTCACAATCGCAAGGGCTGGTACCCTTCCATACACTGAGCGAGGAAGAAGTGCTGAATAGGCTGGAAACTCGGAAAGAGGGTTTATCTTCCGATGAAGCAGCTAAACTTCTGGAGCGATATGGGAAGAATGTACTGCAAGAAGCGAAGACTAAATCGCTATTAGAAAAGTTTATCGAACAATTTAAAAATGTAATGATCTTTATTTTGCTAGTAGCAGCTGTATTGTCAGGAGTTTTGGGGGAATGGACGGATACGATTATTATTTTGCTTGTAGTCATTCTGAACGCGGTGCTTGGAGTTATTCAGGAAAATAAGGCGGAGCAGGCACTCGATGCGCTTAAAAGCATGTCCTCTCCGCATGCCAGAGTAAGACGTTCCGGTCAGGTTACTGAGATAAAAAGTGAAGACCTCGTTCCCGGGGATATCGTATTACTGGAAGCCGGAAATGTAGTTCCGGCGGATATAAGACTTTTGGAAGCCGCATCGTTAAAGACGGAGGAAGCCGCGCTTACAGGAGAATCATTGCCATCAGAAAAGCGGGCCGGTGTGCTTGAAGGCAGCGACATTGTAATCGGTGACCGCACCAATATGGCTTACATGAGCAGCAGTGTTACTTATGGCCGGGCGGTTGGTGTCGTTACAACAACAGGAATGCAGACGGAGGTCGGTAGAATTGCCGGTTTTATCTCGGAGGAAGATAATGATGTAACACCGCTGCAAAAAAAGCTGGATGAACTAGGGAAATATTTCACCTTTATTATTCTTGGCGTTTGCGTGATTATCTTTGCCGTTGGGATCTTCGAGGGAAGAGAGCTAATGGATATGCTACTCACCTCGATCTCACTTGCGGTAGCGGCTATCCCGGAAGGGCTGCCAGCAATTGTTACGATCATTCTCGCGCTTGGTGTGCAGCGAATGGCGGGACGAAAAGCGATCATTCGCAAGCTTCCTGCCGTGGAGACACTCGGAAGTACAGAGATTATATGCTCCGATAAGACAGGTACTTTAACATTAAATAAAATGACTGTCGAAAAAGTACATGTCAACGGAAAGACCACTGATTCCAGTGCAGGACTTGAAGGGATTCCTGGTGGTGAGTTATTGCTTCAAGCTATGACGCTTTGTAATGACTCCAGCATTGACGAAGGAAAGACTCCTAGTGAAACTGAAGCAAAAGCTGGAAACAAGGATCCCCAAACCAAGAGCGGAAAAGCAATCATCGGCGATCCGACGGAGACCGCGTTAGTCGATTATGCGCTTAGTATAGGTACTGACAAAAGGGAGCTTGAAAAGAAATATCCACGTAAAAATGAGCTGCCTTTTGACTCTGATCGCAAGCTGATGACAACGATTCATGAGGTAGAAGATGGTCGATATCGTGTGCTGACAAAGGGTGCACCAGATGTACTTTTGTCTAAATGCAGCCATATTTATGTGGATGGAGAAATTGTACCTCTACAAGACGAACATAAGCGGAATATCATGGAGAGTAATAAAATGCTCGCAAATGACGCACTTCGAGTGTTGGCGTTTGCTTTCCGAGATGAGGAGCAGCTGCCGACCGATCTTTCACCAGATACCACGGAGATAGAGTTAGTATTTATTGGTTTGGTTGGTATGATAGACCCTCCGCGTGAGGAAGTACGGGATGCGGTAGCCATCTGCCGTAAAGCGGGAATAAGACCTGTAATGATTACAGGGGATCATCGTGATACAGCAGCGGCTATTGCCAAAAGATTAGGGATTATTGAAGATGAATCAGGTGTATTAACGGGCAGTGAGCTGGATAAATTCAGCGAAGAGGAATTTGCGGAGAAGGTTACCGATTATTCGGTTTATGCACGCGTCTCTCCTGAACACAAGGTGCGTATCGTTAAGGCTTGGCGGCAAAAAGGAAAAATTGTGGCGATGACCGGAGATGGTGTAAATGATGCTCCTGCACTTAAATCATCCGACATCGGTGTGGGCATGGGGATAACCGGAACGGATGTTGCCAAGGGTGTATCAGATATGGTGCTTGCCGACGATAACTTTACGACTATAGTTGTTGCCGTTGAAGAAGGACGGAAAGTTTACAGCAATATCCGCAAAGCAATCCAGTTCCTTCTCTCCGCTAACCTTGGGGAAGTGCTGACATTATTTATTGCCACTATGATTGGTTGGCGTATTCTAGAGCCGATCCATATCCTGTGGATTAATCTCGTTACGGATACTTTACCTGCACTTGCCCTAGGGCTTGAGAAAGCCGGTGAGGATGTAATGGCGAAGAAGCCGCGTAAAGCAAGCAGTAGCATTTTTGCTGGCGGCGTTGGGATCGGGATAATATATCAAGGGATTATAGAAGCGGCACTTACGTTATTTGTGTACCAATGGGCGCATACGCATTACAATGAAGGTATTGCGGTTACAATGGCCTTTGCCACATTAGGATTACTGCAAATTGCCCATGCTTTTAACGTCAGATCCAATAAAAAATCGCTATTCCAGATCGGTTGGTTCAGCAATCGGTATATGTTATGGGCGTCGCTGATCTCTATACTAATGCTTGTGCTTGTGATCATCATCCCGGGCTTAAACGACTGGTTTGGTGTCTCACATTTAAGTGGATTACAGTGGGGAATAGTATGTGCAGCAGCCGTAGCGATTATTGTCATAGTAGAACTTGTAAAGCTGTTTGTCCGGATAAGCGGAAGGGGCAAGAGCTGGGATTAAGAATTTGGTTAAGAGTTGTAGTCAAAAAGCCTGAATCCCTTCAATAGGGATTCAGGCTTTTTGAATGATTTCTTTTAAAGTATGGGAAGCTTATAAAACACGTTGCATGTGGAGGATTACATTACTCCAATAACCCGAGTCGAGGTCACTGATCTGAACTCCGGGTTCACCCCAAGTGTGGATAAACTTTCCGTCTCCAATGTAAATACCGACATGACCAGGTATAGCATCACTTTCAAATCGGCCGGGAACGGTAAAAAAGATAAGATCCCCTACATCCAGTTCGCTTCGACTTACACGAGTACCTAAATTATCTTGATCTTTAGCTAAACGAGGTAAGCTGACACCGAATTTTTTGAAAACATGCCTTGTAAAAGAAGAGCAATCAAATTTTTTGGTTTCTTCATAAGATCCAGCGCCAAAGTCGTAGGGTACACCTAAGAAATTTTTGGCAAAAGCGACTAACTCCTTTTTATCCGCTTCAGAAATACTTTGAATGCGTAAAGATTTAGATTCACTCGTGGATTCGACCGTCGATAATTTTTCGATAGTCTTACGTTCGGACGGTGTAGCAATGTTTATCTCACCCGACTGGGGATTCCAGCCTACTTCTGTTTGCAGAAATTTGGACAAGGCTAAAGGGGTGATATAGATTTGCCCTTCTTGCCGTCTAGGGGCTTGTGGCAGTGTGATTTTTTCCCCAAGTGAGAATACCTGTGGTGAGCCAGGGCGCAGCATATACATAACATCGCTATAACCGATTTTAGTGTATCCATCACTAGAACCATCATCTTTCATCCGATATCCGAGCGAAGTAACCGCAGGCTTAAGTGGAATCCAATACTTTCCCTGAGCGTCGGTAATTGCAGATTGTTCATAATAACTGGAGGCATTTGTTCCATCAGGAGTTAGCGCGTTAACCTTAGGTTTTTGCGATTGAGATGAATAACCGCAGGATGAACTCGTTAAAGCGACAGCAAGCAATACAGTAGCGGTGGTTAGTAGTCTTTTGTGATTATTAGCCATTTAACACGCTCCATCTTCAAACTGTAAATTCAGTTTGTGCAGGGCGATTTTTTTTATGTAAAAGAAACGAAGGCAATCGCTGTAAGAGACAACCAAGCATTACCTGTTTTGATGTCATATATTCTTCAGAATTTGAAATCTATGGAAATATGATAAGTGATTGACGGATAAACAACCTCCATATAATATAGGTTTAATAGATTTCTATCATTAATGTGAGGTACGTGTAAGCTTATGCTTTAATGCTTTTATCGATAAAAGTGATAATGCTGAGTCGCTCACCTTGATGTATGCGTTAATAAACTAATGAAATGGGGTACTTTGATGAAAAAGAGAAACATTTTGGTGGGATTAAGCTTATGCTTCATGCTCGTAGCAGCTGGTTGTGGTAACAATAACACTGCGGGAAACGCAGGAAATGCAGCGAATTCCGGTAATTCCCCTACGAATGCAGGAGCAGCAGATTCAAAAACGTACAAAATTGCGATCTCGCAATATGTGGAGCACCCCTCACTTGATGCTACACGTGAAGGAATTCTCGCTGCTTTGAAGGATGCAGGAATCGTTGAAGGTGAGAACCTGAAGGTTGACCTTGAGAATGCTCAGGCTGATCAAGCGAATAACTTGTCCATTGCTCAAAAGATTGCCGCTGACTCTAATGATTTGGTATTGGCAATTGCAACGCCTTCCGCTCAATCAATTGTTCAAGCACTCAGCAAAGCAAGTAAGGATACACCGATTTTATTCGCAGCAGTAACTGACCCACTCGACGCGAAGATTGTCACGGATCTGGAGCATCCAGGTGGCAATGTATCAGGGGTATCGGACACCAATCCCGAAGCGATTAACAGATTAATGCAATTTATAGCTACCCAATTTCCTAACGTGAAAAAGCTGGGCATCGTTATTAATGAAGGTGAACCAAATGCAGTAATTATGGCTGAGATTGCTAAAAAAGAGTTAGATAAACATGGAATCGAGCTAGTGAAGGCTGCCATCACGAATACCTCTGAAGTCAAACAAGCTGCAGAATCACTTGTGGGTCGTGTAGATGCATTCTACATTACTTTGGATAACACAGTCGTAAGTGCAGTGGATACCATTATTCAAACAGCTAATGACAAGAAAATTCCCTTCTTCTCCAGTGACCGTGATACGGTTGAAAAGGGAGCTTTCGCCACCGTTGGTTTTAAATATTTCGATCATGGCTATCAAGTGGGTCAAATGGCCGTGGATATTTTGAAAAATGGTAAAAAGCCAGCTGATATGAAAGTAACCATGCAAGAAAAACTCGATCTCATTCTTAACCTGAAATCTGCAGCAGCGCAAGGCATAGAAGTGACTGATGCAATGAAGGCAGAAGTTGCCGATCAAGCTAACAATATTATTCAATAAGCCATTATATAGGGGGCGATTTCGTGAGAACGCCCCTTTCCGCTCGAAGGAGGAAGTCATCTATGTTAAATTCGATGCTCGGGGCCGTTGAAATGGGACTGCTTTACGCATTTATGGCTTTAGGTGTATACATTACCTTTCGTATTCTTGATTTCCCTGATTTGACTGTAGATGGGAGCTTTACCACTGGTGGTGCCATTGCCGCTGTTATGATTACTAACGGTTATGCACCATGGCTTGCTACCCTGGCCGCTATTGCTGGTGGAATGCTGGCAGGAATGTGTACGGGCCTATTACATACGAAAGGCAAGATTAATGGACTGTTATCCGGGATTCTGATGATGATTGCACTCTATTCCATTAATCTGCGGATATTTGGTGGCAAACCGAACTGGTCTTTAATGGGCGACACTACCTTGTTCACTTCCATTGATCCTCTGCTCGTACTGCCGTTTGTAGTTATTTTTGTGAAAATAGTAATGGATTTATTCCTGCGTACAGATCTTGGACTTGCGCTGCGGGCTACCGGAGATAATGCAAGAATGATCCGTAGTCTGGGTGTGAACACGGATAATACCACTATTCTTGGTGTCAGTTTATCCAATGGAATGGTGGCGCTCTCGGGGGCGTTAATCACTCAGTATTCTACTTTTGCGGATTCCTCTATGGGTATTGGGATGATTGTAATCGGGTTAGCTTCGGTGATCATCGGTGAAGCCATATTCGGTGCTAGAAATGTATTTCGGGCCACATTGGCTGTTGTGCTCGGATCCATAGTTTACCGGATCGTAGTTGCTCTTGCCTTGCGGGTACCGTGGCTGAAAGCTTCGGATCTTAAGCTGATCACAGCAATTATCGTTATTTTCGCTCTTGTATTCCCGTCGATTCAGCGTTTCCTGAAGCAGAAGAATATGGCGCGGAGGCGTTCCGTTGAATTAGCTGAGCAGGCGCTAAGCAGCAAGAGAGGAGGCACCATCGATGCTTAAACTGGAGAACGTATCTAAGCTGTTCAATCCCGGAACACCCGATGAGAAAATAGCGCTGCTCGGCATTGACTTGGAGCTTCTTCCCGGTGATTTTGTCACCATCATTGGAAGTAATGGAGCTGGTAAATCTACGTTGATGAACATTATTTCCGGTGTCATGAAGCCGGATCTGGGTACAGCCAGCATTGAGGGAAATTCAATCAGCCATTTGGCGGAATTTCAACGGAGTCGTTGGATTGGCCGTGTCTTTCAGGACCCAATGGCGGGTACGGCTCCACATATGACGATTGAAGAAAATTTAGCTATGGCTTATAAAAGAGGCAAAAGCAGAGGGTTAACCTTTGGCGTAAATAAAGCTAAAAGAGCTTTGTTTCGCAATGAGCTAAGCCGTCTGGGGATTGGGCTGGAGGATCGCCTGCGGGCAAAAGTAGGGTTGTTGTCAGGTGGAGAGAGACAAGCGCTAAGTCTGCTAATGGCGACCTTTACTCAACCGCAAATTTTACTTTTAGATGAACATACAGCAGCCCTTGACCCTTCTCGTGCGGAGCTGATTACTAAACTTACAGAGTCCATTGTCCGTGAGATGAAGTTAACCACCCTAATGGTTACTCATAACATGGAACAGGCCATTCGTCTTGGCAATCGTCTGATCATGATGGATAAGGGCCGTATTATTTTGGATATCGATGAGGAACGTAAAAAAGATCTTACTGTAGAACGGCTGCTCGGAGAATTCGAGACAATCAGCGGACATAAATTGGCAGATGACCGAATGATGCTTGGCTAGTCAGTTGTAGGTGTGAAGGTAGCTCAATATAAGGGCTTGAAGTGAAGTCTGATTCTGGATTTCATTTCGAGCCCTTTTTTACATAGGAATTTTTTCGCCGAGCCATTATACTATCCTTATCTTTCAGTTCACGTAAATTTACCCAAATGGAACATTATGGTTTATAATGGAATTATAGTGATAATAAATGAAAATTATCATATTTAGGGAGCGGAGAATGCAGATGATTTGGAAAAATGTTAGCGCTTACAGAAGTTCGGGCATTTTCAACAAAATGATACTGATTATTTCCTTTTTGCTTCTACTTTCCTTTTTATTCTCTTTGACCGTTTTACAATATGTGTATCGTATCTATGACAAGCAAATTTATGAAAAGGCCTCTGAGGTACTGGGGATGTCCTCCATTAGCATCGAAAATGCCCTAAGAGAATTGGATCAGCTTTCTTTTACAGTGGTGTCTGATGAGCAAATTCAAGAATGCCTGCGCCAATTGCAGAATGATCCACAGCCTTATGAAAGACAAGTTCTACATAACAAGATCATAAACAGGCTGGTTGCTTTTGCAGGGGCAGAGAAATACGTTTATTCCATGATGCTGATGGATACGAGTGGCGGAGTAATGACTGCGGGCAATCGTGAAGGAGTATCACAGGATCTGCAGGATCAGTTAAAGCCGTTAGCTGCGGAAGCTAGCGGGAGTATAGTGTGGTATCCGCAAGGAAACAGAAATTCACTTTTGGCGGTTCGGCAGATTAAATCTTATACAGGGTCAACGTTTACGCTGGATGATCTGGGAACACTCGTGATCCGTATTCGGATCGATCTAATCATTGCGGATAGTACGAGCGATACTGACCAATTAATCGCAGTTGATGCCACGACGGGACAGGCAATCTATCCTGAAACACCGATTCTTTTGCCAGAAGAGCTTAAAGAAGAGACAGAACGTCCGGAGCTATATCGCACGGCCAAATATCAAGAAGGTACTTATTTTATAACCAAGACGAAATCATCTTATATAGATTGGATCTACATCAATGCCACTCCATTTAATGAGATGTTCAAACATATTACTTTTGTCAAAAAGCTGGTCGTCATCATATTCGCACTAATCTTATTAATTGGTCTCCTTTTAGGCTACAGGCTTGCTCGCAGTATTGTACGTCCGATCTCTAAGTTGACCAAAAAAATGAAGCAAATCGAGAAAGGCGATCTGGACAATCTGGAGGAACAGTCATTAGGTGTGGTTTCACAGACTGCGCAGGACGAGGTTAGTCAGCTAAACCGGACTTTTAAAATGATGATCCGCAGGATCAGAGAGCTTATTGATGAGAACTATGCGAAGCAGCTGATTATTAGAGAGACAGAGCTAAAAGCTTTGCAGGCACAGATTAATCCGCATTTTTTGTACAATACACTGGAATCGATCAACTGGTTAGCCAAAATGAACAAACAAGCCAAAATCTCAGAAATGGTAGAAGCCCTCGGTTACTTGTTCCGCAGCTCTATTGGTCTAAAGGATCCGCTGATTACACTTGAAAAAGAGATCACTATCGTGCGCAATTATGTCATTATCCAGAAAACACGGTTTGATGAGAGGCTTGATTTCCGGATGGATGTACCTGAACATCTGCATGACGCTTTGATTCCGAAGCTGACCTTGCAGCCTTTAATCGAAAATGCTATCCGCTATGCACTAGAGCCTAATATTGAACCGTGTACCATTTCTATAACAGTTAGTGAAGATGAGCAGGGGCTCGATATCAGAGTCAGTGATAATGGACCGGGAATGAGCGCTGAATTTATCAAAGATTTGCAGATGGGAAGAGTTAAGACACGTGGAGAAGGCATCGGCTTAGCTAACATCGCGGAACGGATTCAAATCGTCTTTGGCCCTGAATGGGGTACAGTCATAGAAAGTGAGCCGGGTCAAGGAACAACTATACATGTGCGTATACCTTACTTAAAAGGAGTGCTAGAGAATGTATAAACTGCTGCTGGTGGACGATGAACGCTTGATTCTGGAAGGGATATCGCAGGTTGTGGACTGGGGACGAGCGGGAACAGAGCTTGTAGGCACGGCGTGGAACGGGATTGAGGCTTTGGTAAAAATAGAGGAGCTTAGCCCCGAAATTGTGATCACGGATATTTCTATGCCTGGTTTAGATGGTTTGGGACTGGTGCAAAAATGCAGTGAACGATTTCCAGACGTGAAATTCGTTATGCTGACTGGTTATAAGGATTTTGATTATGCTTGTATTGCTATGCAGAACGGGGTCAAACATTATCTTTTAAAGCCGTGCAATGAGAATCAGATCCATGAAGCGCTGGTTGAGCTGGTAGCAGAGCTCGATGAACAGAAGAGCCGGGGCGAATTCGTAAATAGCATGAAACAACGTCTTCAGAAGGTATTGCCCCATGTGAAAGAACAATTTTTGAAGGAATGGATCTCTAACAAAACTTATGGAAGTCAGGATCTAGAGTACTATCAGGAATTATTCGGCATTGAACTCAATGACAAAACGGTACGCTTGCTCCTGTTCCGACTAGAAGGTTCTTACGAATATGAGCAATTGTTCGCTCTGCAAAATATTGCCCAGGACGTACTTCAGGAAACACTCCTGAGTGCGACGATAGGCGGTCATTTATTAATATTACTGGAAGACGAAGGAAATACGGTGCAGAATAGCCCCTTGCTTAAACGTATCGCTGAAGTAAGAGAGGTATTCTGCAAGTTTTATAAAATGGATGTGACAATCGCGATTAGTGATGCTGACCTTATGATTCATTCCCGGAGATTGTATCGTCAGACCTTGCAATGCCTGAACCATCGTTTTTATTTGGAGGCGGGCGGTTTGATTACCGGGAGTGATATCCCAAGTGATGAGCTAAGTGGAAGAAATGATATCGAGCTAGATGAAGAGCATATTTGTCTACTTATAAAAGCAGGCGATCAAAATACGGTAGAGCTGGAATTGGAACGATTATTCAACTTGCTCGCGGATGAACGGTTAGATATTAACGTGACGCGTTCATATGTTTTACAGTTATATTCCGCTATGATTCGTTTAGCAGTCCCTGATGAAAGAAATAGCTTCACATCGGGCTTGGCGGAGCTTGCCGAAATTAGAACCTTGGGAGGTTTAAAAGCATACGTCAAAGAGGCAGCGGTTCGCTTAACAGCGATGTATGACCGACATTTTAGTTCCCGGCAATCGCTTATTGTAGACAAAATGTTCAAAATTATCGCAGAGGATTACAAGAATGCAGAGCTGTCGCTTAGCTCGGTCGCTGCTGAAATGTTATATATGAATCCCGACTATCTCGGCAAAATATTCAAGAAAATTACCGGAGAGAAATTCTCGAATTACGTAACCAATTACCGGATTGCTAAAGCATCGGAGCATATTTTGAGAAGTGGGGATGTAAGAGTATTTGAGCTGGCTGAAATGTTCGGCTTCGGTGGAAATGCACAATATTTCAGTCAGGTTTTTAAAAAAGTAACCGGCCAGACCCCTACAGATTTCATGAAACCCCCTCAAGCGAACTGATTATTGAACAAACAAGACGGTTTTTTGTATTCAATAATCACGGAATATTTGAGAAAATTTAACCAATGAAAGCGCTACCTAAAGGGATCAGAGCCTTTACACTATCATAGGAAAAGGGGACATGAAATTGAAAAAGAGATTCGCTTTACTAGCCGTACCATTATTGTTGTCGTCGATGTTAGCTGGTTGTGGAGGTAACAACAATAACAATGCTGCTGCTACGGATTCCGCTACAAATACTCCTTCGGAGACGAAACCTGCGGCCACGACCTCAGCAGAACCAGTAACCCTGCGTATCGCATGGTGGGGTGGAGATACAAGACATTCTTATACACAACAAGTTATTGATATGTATGAAGCCAAATATCCGAATGTAACCATTGAGCCTGAATATGCATCCTTTGATGATTACTGGAAAAAGCTTGCTCCGCAAGCTGCTGCAAATAGACTTCCTGATATCGTTCAAATGGATATTTCCTATATTAATCAATATGGATCTAACGGACAGCTCGAAGATTTGAAACCTTATTTGAACTCTCAGATTCAAGTCGGCGATGTGAATGAGAACGTGCTGAGTACTGGAGTGATCGGTGAGAAGCAATACGGAATTCCGTTAGGGGTTAACGTACTTGGTTTTCAATATGATCCAGAATTGCTGAAAAAGGCAGGTGTTGATTCTATCCCAGAGAACTGGACTTGGGATCAATACAAGGAAATCGCCGCGAAAGCTAAGTCGGCTGGACTGTATATGGACGGTTCCATGGCAGCAGACGTGTTCTTCAACTATTATCTGCGTACAAAAGGGCTGGCACTCTATAACAATGATGGTTCCGCACTTGGCTATGAGGACGATGCGTTGTTCACTGACTTTTTCGGAATGTTGTCTGGTTTGATTAAAGATGGAGCGGTCCCATCACAAGACAAACTGAGCCAAAATAAAGGGGTTATTGAAGAGTCGGATATTGTTAAAGGGACAGGTATCGGTGTATGGCAATGGTCGAACCAATACGTTGCTTTGCAAATCGCTGTAAATCGTCCTATGGAGCTGGCACAAATGCCTGGTCCAGATATGGATAAAGGGCTTTACATGCAGCCAAGTATGTACTGGTCAATTACTTCTAACTCTAAAGTGAAGGAAGAAGCAGCGAAGTTCGTTGATTTCTGGATTAATGATGTGGAAGCTAACAACCTGATCAAAGGTGAACGCGGAGTACCGATTTCAAGCAAAATCAAAGAATCTGTAGCTACACAATTAACTGATTCCGGTAAGCAAGTATTTAAGTTTGTTGCTGACATGGAGCCTACTACTTCACCTATGAGTCCACCGGTAGGTTCCCCAGAGGTTGTAGCCCTGCTTACAGACCTTGCTGAACAAATGAACTTCGGAAAAATAGACCCAGCAGCAGCAGCAGCACAGTTCCGAAAAGAAGCGAACTCTATTCTCTCCAGCCGTTAATCGTAGGGTAACAGATAACTATACTGCGTCTCACATGGGAAACGGCATGCCATTTCGCTAGGCGGCATCCCGTTTCCCATATTATTCACATAAAAAGGAGTTGGAGACCCTTGGCATTAACGAATCCCCTACCTTCGAATCCATTGGCTGTTAAGAAAAAGAACCTCACCGGCCGGCGGTTACGAAGCAACCTTACAGGATATGCCTTCATCAGTCCGTTCGTCATTGGCTTCCTTTGCTTCACACTGATCCCGATGATCATTTCGCTGTATCTTTCTTTTACCAAATACAATTTATTCGCTCCACCTAAGTGGATTGGATTTGATAATTACATCAAAATGTTCTCAAATGACCCGAAATATTTGCATTCACTAAAGGTAACGTTGCTTTACGTATTTATCGGTGTGCCTTTACGTCTAACCTTCGCATTATTTGTGGCCATGATTCTAAATACGAAATCACGTATGGTAGGAGCCTATCGGACAACTTATTATTTACCTTCTATTATAGGGGGTAGTGTGGCGGTCTCCATCATGTGGCGTAATATTTTTAGTGATACAGGAATTATTAACGGCATGCTTGGCTTTTTCGGAATTGGACCGGTAAGTTGGTTTGGCAATCCGAACGCTGCGCTTATCATGTTGATAACTCTATCTGTGTGGCAGTTTGGCTCATCCATGTTGATCTTTCTTGCAGGTCTTAAAAATATTCCTGGTGAAATGTATGAGGCAGCTAGTGTGGATGGAGCCGGATTCTTCAGAAAGTTCTTCAAGATTACTATGCCACTCTTAAGTTCAGTGATTCTGTTTAATCTAGTTATGCAGACGATCAGCGCATTCATGACCTTTGTTCCAGCTTATATTATCTCTAAAGGTGAAGGCGGACCTATGGACGGCACTATGTTGTATTCTCTCTATTTATTCCGTCAGGCCTTTATGTTTAATAATATGGGTTATGCTTCGGCTATGGCTTGGGTAATGTTGTTGCTTGTCGGCATCATGACCGGAATCTTGTTCAAGACATCCAAATCGTGGGTCTTCTACGAGTCGGAAGGAGGAAAATAATCCATGGCGAAAATTAAACTGAAATGGCCGCTTTATCACATCCTTATAGGTGGCCTCGCTATCGTTATGCTGTATCCGATTCTGTGGATGATCATGAGTTCTTTTAAAGAGAGCCGGCTTGTGTTTGTTACAGCGCAGCACCTTATACCTGATCCATGGGAATGGGGGAACTATGCTAAAGGCTGGGAAGGTATTGCAGGTTACTCCTTTGGTGTCTTCATCAAGAACTCTTTTGTAATTGTTATTGTCGCAACACTGGGCGCAGTCATTTCATCTTCACTGGTTGCCTTCGGTTTTGCCCGCAATAAATTTGTAGGCCATGGCTTATGGTTCGGAATCATGATGATGACCCTGATGCTTCCTTCCGATGTGGTGCTCGTCCCTCAATACATTATCTATGCCAAATTGGAATGGCTCGACAGTATCAAACCGATCGTTGTTCCACAGTTCTTCGGTGTCCCGTTTTTCATTTTCCTAATGCTGCAGTTTATTCGGACCATTCCTGTTGAACTTGATGAAGCGGCTACCATCGATGGTTGTGGGAAATTTGGACTTTATTTCAGAATTATACTTCCACTTATTCGTCCTTCTATGGCTACTGCGGCGATCTTCTCCTTCTATTGGCGCTGGGAAGACCTGCTTGGACCGGTATTGTACTTGAACTCACCTTCTAAATATACAGTTTCGATGGGGCTTAAAATGTTCCTGGACAGTGAGTCCGTATCCAACTGGGGTCCAATGTTCGCCATGTCTGTTCTAAGTTTGGCACCAGTCATGATTATCTTCTTTATCTTCCAAAAGCAGATTGTAGAAGGAATCAGCACCAGTGGTTTGAAAGGTTGATTTCAGCAAACGAATATAAATGTTTTAAATCTCTAATTAAGAAAGGTGCGGCTGAATTTGGATAGCTATCGTTTTGATTTTGGGATTAAGGAAGCTGAGCCTGGCTACACCAAAATTCGGCCGGACACATCTTATTCTAAGGGAATAGGGTATGGTTTCACTTCTGATTCCTCCGTCTTTGGTCGTTTCAGAGGGGGAACAGATATACTGCGAAGCGATTGCTGCATCCCACAGAAAGCAGTTTTTCTTCTGGATCTCCCGAATGGGATCTACCGTGTTACGATGCTGTTGGGTGATGCTCTGGCAGATACCAGCACATTTATCAAAGCTGGAGAAGGCAAGTTCGTATTGGACACGCTAAATGTGCCTGCGGGCCAATATTTGCGCGAATCCTTTGCAATTAGGGTTAAGGATGGGCAGCTAAAGCTATCGTTCTCGGGTGCGGCACCGCGTATTAACGCCTTGGACATTCAGATGGACAATGAAGCGCTAGTCTTATTTCTGGCGGGAGATTCCACGGTGACCGATCAAGGGGAAGAAGGTTACCCCTATGCGGGGTGGGGCCAACTGCTGCCACGCTGCTTCAAAGCCGGAATAGCTGTAGATAATCGAGCACTTTCTGGACGCAGTTCCAAGAGTTTTATTGAGGAAGGGCATTTGGAGGGCATTGCCGCAGATATCAGACCCAGAGATTATCTGTTCATCCAGTTTGGACATAATGATTCCAAAACTGATGATTTAAGACATACCGAGCCCTTTACTACATATAAAGAACATTTGCTCCGGTTGATTACAGTCGCCCGAGAAGCGGGGGCCTATCCGGTTCTTGTGAGCTCTGTACATCGGCGAAGATTTGATAGTGAAGAAGCAATTGTAGACACGCATGGAGATTATTTAATCGCCATGCGGGAACTCGCAGATACCGAGCAGGTTCCACTGATTGATTTAGCCGAGAAGAGCCGCAAGCTCTTTGAAGCTTATGGCTCAGAGGGCTCAAAAGATTTATTCATGTGGAGCTATCCAGGAGAATTTATTGCGCATCCAGGTGGGGTGCAGGATAATACACATTTTCAGATTTTAGGGGCTCGTCTTCTAGCTGAGCTTATAGTGGAAGGGATCCGGGAAGTTGGATTAAACGATCTCATCATTCATCTTCGTCAGGGAGAATAATAATCCTAAAGGAAAAGTAAATATCTGTCGGTTCAACTTCTGTATGCAAGGTTAAGGTTAAGGAAAGAACTTAACTGGAAGACTTGCATGATAAGAAGGAGGATATCACGATATGGCAGATAAAAAGCTTGTAGGTAAGGTTGCAGTTGTAACCGGAGGCGGCTCAGGAATTGGCCGGGCAACCGTGCTTGAGTTCGCACGTAACGGAGCCAAAGTTGTATTATTGGACAGAACTGTAGAAAATGCTGAAAAGGTTAGACAGCAAGTGGAGAAAGAGGGCGGAGAAGCCCTAGTTATCGAATGTGATGTTGCTGAACCACCACAAGTGGAAGCGGCGATAAATAAGGCGGCCGCGAAATGGGGTCGTCTTGATGTTGTTTTTGCCAACGCAGGGATTAATGGGGCGATGACGCCTATTGAAACGATGGATATTGAAGCTTGGGATCAGACCATTCATATTAACCTGCGTGGAACCTTCGCGACTGTTAAATATGCGATACCGCATCTAAAAGAAAGCGGAGGCAGCATCCTGATCAACAGCTCCATTAACGGAAATCGTGTATTTTCTAATGTTGGTTTTTCTGCTTACAGTACGACAAAGGCAGGACAGGTTGCTTTTATGAAAATGGCGGCACTGGAACTGGCTCAATTTCAAATCCGCGTAAATGCGATCTGTCCTGGGGCTATAAAGACCAATATAGATGACAACACTTTTCCATCAGAGGATCTGAAAGAAGTGAAAATCCCAGTAGAATTTCCTGAGGGAGATCAACCGTTGGAAGAAGGTCCGGGGCGACCTGATCAAGTAGCGAAGCTGGCGCTGTTTCTGGCGTCTGAAGATTCAGATCATATTACGGGGACGGAAATTTATTGTGACGGTGCAGAGTCGCTTCTGCACGGTTAGTTTTTCAACATAATCTTGGCCTCTCATAACGGATTCCATCCTCGTCGCTATGCCGGACCACACGGGTCGAAAGAGCATATGCGCTGAGGATGGTTATGCCGTTTTTTGTTGTAAAATAAAGCTAATCATTATCTCCAATTTCCGTTATAATGGAGTATCTCTGGAGAAAGGAGATTGCGATATGGATTTTCAATTGGAATCATTAATGAAGTTACTAGTGGCCATGCTGTTCGGGCTGTTCATCGGGATTGACCGACAGATCAAGCAGAAACCGCTGGGGATACGGACCAGTATGGTCATAAGCATTGCGAGCTGTCTTGTCACAGTGGTGTCTATCCATGCCTTTGATAAGTTCGCAGGACCAGAGCATCCCAACATGGACCCAATGCGGCTTGCGGCTCAGATTGTCAGCGGGATTGGTTTTTTGGGTGCGGGTGTTATTCTGCGTAGAGGCGGAGATGCCATTTCGGGCCTTACTTCGGCAGCACTCATCTGGACAGCTTCTGGAATTGGTATAGCTGTGGGTGCGGGATTCTATATTGAGGCAGCATATGCGGTTATTCTGCTGATGTTTGCTGTGAATTTAGTTCCTCATTTAATCCGTTCGCTAGGACCAGAAGTACTGAATAAACATGAAGTTTCAGTGAGGATCATTATGGAAGCTAATTTTGTGCTTACAGAAGTGATCCAAAAAATCGAGCGGCCTCAGGTCAGCTCGCAGCGCAGTACTAGAGGTCCATCCCGAGCGATTCGAAGAATGAAAATTAAAGATTTGGAAGATGGCAGACAAATGATCGATATGGTGATCTCAGCACCGGATCGGGATTACGCAACAGAAATCTATTACGATGTGAAGAAAATTGAACATGTAATGAGCGTAGAAGTGGAGCAATTGTAAAAAGAGCATGTCACCTCATGACTAGATGTGGTAATCTATCAAGTGGAGACAATTATCAGACACTGGAAGGGAGAACAATATATTATGTCAATCACAGCGTATGAAGGACAATATGAAGGAGAAGCAGCTATCTGGTTGAAAGCCGGTCGTTATGAGGCAGCTATTCTGCCAGGTATTGGCGGCAACCTGATCTGTTTCCGTGATACCGAAAACGGATATCGCTTCCTGCATGAGCCTGGAGCTGAAGAAATGGAAGCCTTTAAGGCAAGTCCGGGGATTCACGGAATTCCTGTATTATTTCCTCCAAATCGTTATGAGGATGGTAAATTTCCATGGAATGGTCAAACTTATCAATTCCCAGTAAATGAAGTTGCAACGGGCAACCATTTACACGGATTTTTACATACTGCAGCTTGGGAAGTCGAAGAATTTGGCAGCGGTAAGACTGAAAGCTTCGTAACCGTATTCATCAAGGTGGATGAGAATCATCCTTCTTATCAGTATTTGCCACATAAGTATACGATCAAATTGCGTTATACCCTCGGCGAAGGAGGATTATCTCAACAGGTGCTGGTACACAATGATGGAGAAGATGTGATGCCTTGCTTGCTGGCATTCCACACTGCCATTAACGCACCTTTCGCACCAGAAAGCAGTGCACAAGATTACCGCGTAAAAGCTACTATTGGCGAGCGCTGGGAGCTCAACGACCGTATGCTGCCAACAGGCAAATTCCAGGCGTTGGAGCCAGGAGAAGTTCAGCTTCGTGAAGAAGGTGTGAATCCATATTTTGCATCGATGGACAATCACTACACGGCTGTACCTCAGAACGGACGCAACCGGATGGAGCTTACCGATAGCAAAGCTGGAGTAACCTTGGTGTACGATGTAGGGACTTCGTACAAACAATGGATGATCTGGAATAATGGTGCTACAGAACAGTTCTTCTGCCCTGAGCCACAAATTAACTTGGTGAATGCGCCAATGGTAGATCTTCCTGCTGATGAAATCGGCTTGTTCAGCCTGAAACCAGGTGAATATTGGGAAGAGAGCAGCCGCCTGTACGTAAAATAGAGTTCATGTGAATATGAATAGGTTATAAAGAAGGGGGCTGTCTCAAACGTAGTTTTTCTACGATTAGACAGCCCCTTAAATTTATCTCTTACTAATAATCTCTTCATTAATCTGTTCAATGATGTCTTGGATACTCTTCGAACCAAGATCACCTTCACCACGTTTTCTTACAGAGACAGTGTCGGAATTTTTTTCGTTCTCTCCAAGTACAAGCATGTAAGGTGCTTTTTCAAGCTGAGCTTCACGAATTTTGTAGCCTAACTTCTCATTTCGGATATCTACTTCGACACGAATGCCAGCCTTCTCCATGTGATGCTTCACTTGCAGTGCATAGTCAACATAGTTCTCAGAGACTGGCAATAACTTCGCATGAACAGGTGCGAGCCACAGTGGGAAAGCCCCAGCGAAATGTTCAGTAATAATCCCCATAAAACGATCGATCGACCCATAAACAGCGCGATGGATTACGACCGGGCGATGTTTAAGATTATCTTCCCCGATGTAAGTAAGATCGAATTTCTCTGGCATTTGCCAATCTAGTTGGATTGTTCCACATTGCCAGCTTCGTTTTAGCGCATCTAAGATATGGAAATCAATCTTAGGTCCATAGAACGCGCCATCCCCTTCATTCACACGATATTCGATCCCGAGATTGTCTAATACATTTTGTAAAGATTGTTCAGCCTGATCCCATAATTCTTCAGATCCCATATAATCTGCCGGCCGAGTAGATAATTCAATCTTATACTCAAAGCCGAACACTTGATAAATATGGTCAATCAGTGAGATTACCCGTCTTATTTCATCCTCAATTTGCTCTGGCAACACGAAGAGGTGAGCATCATCCTGGCAGAAAGTGCGGACTCTCATCATCCCGTTCAGTGCTCCAGAATATTCATGGCGATGCACTTGACCGAATTCCGAGATACGGATAGGCAGTTCCCGGTAGGAATGCAGATTATTTTTGAAAATTAGCATATGCCCAGGGCAGTTCATCGGCTTAAGGGCAAATTTTGTTTCATCTACATCTGTGAAATACATATTGTCCTTGTAGTGATCCCAGTGTCCTGACTGCTCCCAAAGCCGATTGTTCATCATCAGCGGTGTACGAACTTCATCGTAATCTCTCTGTCTTTGTAATTCCCGGGCAAAGTTCTCAAGCTCTGTACGGATTGTCATTCCCTTGGGAAGATAGAAGGGCATGCCTGGAGCTTCTTCAGAGAACATGAACAACTCAAGTTCTTTGCCGAGCTTACGGTGGTCACGTTTTTTAGCTTCTTCAAGAAACAGTAAGTGTTCCTCTAACTGCGCTTTTTTAGGAAAGGCAGTTCCATAAATACGTTGCAGCATTTTGTTATTGGAATCTCCACGCCAGTAGGCACCCGCTACATTCAACAGCTTAAAGGCTTTGACCAAGCCAGTAGAGGGAAGATGTGGCCCACGGCAAAGATCGGAGAATTCACCTTGATCATAAATAGTTAATACTGTGTCTTCCGGCAGATCATGAATAAGCTCCAGCTTTAAAGGCTCATTCAGCTCTTCAAAAAGTTTAATGGCCTCTGCGCGGCTCACCACACGGCGGACAATCTGGTGATTCTCTTGGATGATTTTCGCCATTTCTTGTTCGATTGCAGCAAGATCATCAGTGGATAGAGGTTTCTCAATATCAATGTCATAGTAGAAGCCATCTTCGATAACAGGACCTATGCCTAGCTGGACAGCTTTATCTCCATATATACGTTTTATGGCCTGCGCCATGATATGTGCAGTACTGTGTCTATAAACCTCAAGACCGTCTTTGCTATCCAACGTAACAATATCGAGCCGGCAATCATGTTCGATCGCTTGGTTTAGATCAACAGATTTTCCATCAATTTTTCCAGCTACAGCATTTTTTTTCAGACTGGTACTTATGGCACCTGCTGCTTCTTTAATCGTTGTTCCTTGCAGTACCTCTCTAATTGTTCCATCTTGCAGTGTTACCTTGATCTTCATGATTTTAGCCTCCGTTTCTCAAATATTGTTAATTGTGAACGCAAAAAAACGCATCTCTCCCAGAAAGGGACGAGTGCGTTCAGCTCGTGGTTCCACCCTAATTCGACCTGTCATATAGACAGGACCTCATTGGTATCCGATATCGGGGATAAATCGGTGCCGCATACTACCGAAAAAACAAAGTTCTACGGATTCAGCGCCACGGCTACAAAGGGGTAACTTCACAACCGGTAACTGGAGAAGCTTGCAGCCTGGACTTCTCTCTCTGGACAGTTCGTGTAGGAAATCATGTCTTTGATCATTGCCATATTCTGTTGCTAGTTAATATTACTCAATAGTATTCGATAAAGTCAAGGGGGGAGGTGCACAGAAATCGGATGATCGTTTCTCCGCGGTCTTCATTTGCTTATTGGTAAAGGAAATGAGGATGGACTTGGCGAATTTATATTTCAACATGCTTAAGGGGGATTGTAATGCAGATTATTGCCATGCTGACGATGCTAATCGACCATATTGGCTATATCTTTTTCCCGGAGAATCTTGCTTGGAGATATGTAGGGAGAATAGCTTTTCCGATTTATTGTTATGGGCTTGTGCAGGGACATATCCATACTTCATCCAGACCTAAATATTTATTTCGGTTGCTCTTGATTGCGATTATTGCCCAGATTCCCTATAATCTAGCGCTAAATTCTGGTGGCTGGAACGTGGTGTTTACGTTATTGCTGTCAGCAATCGTACTGGTAATTTTGGACAAGCTGCCTTCACTATGGCTTGGTATACCTGTGGTAATTGCGGCTATAGTGTTAATGGATTATTACCCTATAGATTATAATGCGTACGGTTTGCTCTTAGTATTGATTTTTCGTTATACGAAATCGTACTGGCTTGTTGGAGCCCATCTGGCACTGAATCTTTTCTATATGTTTTATAATTATTGGGTTGTACAGATGCTCAGTATTTTACCTACCTTGCTGATTGCTTTTACGCCTTTAATTTGGGATCGCTTGGAGCGGCACCGGGTTCCGCGCTGGATGTGGTGGTCATTTTATCCTGCACATTTACTGATGTTGGCGATAGTTAAGGCTGTAATTTACAAGGATTGGGCTCAGATCGAATGGCGAAGTTTGTTGAATATCTAAACATTTTACAATAAAAGGAACTTTGATTTACAAAACTTACCTTAGCTGAGATAATGGATTGATTTCACAAAATAAGATGAAGGAGACATGCTATGAGTAGAGTTAAAGCGAAATTGAAGTGGTTTTTGCCTTTTGTCGCACTGATGCTAGTTCTTGCCGGCTGTCAGTCGGTAGGGGGGTTCGATGTTAATAAGGCGTTGATTGGGGATGTTGATGTTAAATCATCAGAATCCAGTATGACTTTTTCCATGAATGCTGAGCCCATAGAGGGAATTAGCGCGGAAGATAAGGAAATGGTTGATCTTATTAATTCTTTTTCCTTGAATATTAGTAAAGCTAAGTTACAAGATAATGGGAGTTTATCGGCCCAAGGAACTGTTGGTTATAAACAATTGAATATTCCATTCACCTTGTTTATGGACAAACAAACACTTGCTTTTACAGTTGAAGGAGCAAAACAACCGTTCTACTTCCCTGTACAAGGATACGATGAAATCTTAGGTGAAGTAGGCTTGGATACGGCAAAAGCTGAAGATGTCAGTAAGCTGTTGACGAAATTCGTTGTTAAGAATCTTCCGAATCCTGGCGTAATCAACATTACACCGGTTAGTGATGCTGTGTATGGTGAGCAGTTGAACATGACGAAGCTGCATGCAGAAGTGACTGGTGATGAGCTTCCTGCATTGTTAAAAGGCTTCCTGAAGTCTGTTTCCAAAGACACAGAAGGTTTTACTGAATTGGTGGGTGGTCTTTACGACTATCTGTACCCTGTGATCAAAGCTATGGATGAAGACGGTTCTGGCGATATTTTCAATCTGGGATTCGGAGATATTCCACTGGATGATAAAGAAGCTGTCGTAACTGTATTGCATGATGCTGCCAAATTGGCTGTTGATGCATTGCTGCTAGTATATGACAATCAAGTGGACAGTCTTTACAAATCAACTCCTGAGATGAAGACCGTGTTGAGTAAGGATACGAAGTTATCTGTTGATATTTTCGTTGATAGTGCTCTGCATGTGCGTAAACAGAATGTTGATCTGAAAGTGGCGCTTCCGGGTACCGAGGATTTCCCATTGAAGAGCCTCTCGCTTAAAGCTTCCAGTCAGATTTGGAACATTGGCGGTGCTGTAACTGCTGATCCAATCAGTACTGAAGATGCACTTGATATTTCTTCCGGACTTACACCTGGAGAGACTTTGAGAAATTTTGCCCCCGATTCTGATGTATATCGTATATTGAAGGATGATCTGGGCATTACGAAGAGAACCATTGTTATCGAACCTGATGACGAATATTATTACCCGATTGTAGACAAGAACACTACTTATATCCCCCTGCGTTATTTGGCAGAAGATTTAGATGCTATTGTAGAATGGGATACGGCCAATCGTGCAATTAACGTTACTGATGGTGTGTACGGAGATAAACTGGTATTCAAAATCGGTTCTTCCGAAGCCTTGATTAACGGCACGGCTGTAAAGCTTGCCCAACCTGTATTTGTTGACGAGTATGGCGATGCATATGTATCCTTGCGTATGCTTGCTGAAGCGCTTCATGCTACTGTGTCGGTAGATGAAGATGGTTGGATTACTATTGTACGGAAATAGTTGTATCTTAACGATTAATTAACACAATAAACCCAGCTTCCATCTGACGCATAAATGCGGGTGGAGGCTGGGTTTTTCATATGAATACATAATCCAGTTATTGCTTCGTTAATACCACCTCTAAAGCTATATTACTAAGCTCTTTATCCTCTGTCATACTTTGGATGTATCCACCTAAGAAACCTTCTTGTAGGCCTTCCCAAAGCTTGTAGCCTGGCATCGCTTTAATATCTTCTGAGGAGCTGCCGGCTGTCCCCGCGAAATATCTTACATTTAGCTTGGCCATTACCTCTGCCATCGATGCCTTTTCAGACTGCGTAAAGGAACTCTCCTTTAAACCATCCATAGCTTTGTTATAAGAGTTTGTAGCAAAAGTATCCTCAGCATAGGTCTTGAAGTTTAAAAGATTCTGATCTGTATTGCCATTAGCTTTAGCCCATCCCTCTACATTTAAGGGCGTTGCTTCATAATTGACGGTTCTGCTCAGGGGATCGAAGGTCATCGCTCCGTATTGATGTGGATAGACAGCCATTGCACTTGTTGCGATATCATAAATTGGCGTTTCTTCCGAAGAAGTTACCGGGTCTACCCGGATGTCCTGCATATGGATATGGCCTGACAAGACTAAATTAAGTTCATTTTCACGAAGTACCTTTATTGTTTCCTGACTGTTGTTAAGCTTAAAGCCTGAAACAGACATAGAGGTGTGGCTTAGTAGATTGTGGTGCATAACCGTGAGAACAGAAGCATGCTCCTTGGCAGCCAGTTTAACAGAATTATCTATCCATGATAGGGTAGAGGCGGTCAGGCGTCCGTCCGTTTGGGGGAAACCGTATTTCTGATTGTTATGATATTGGCTGCTGTCAATCATAAGGAGCCATAAATTTGGCGCTGCCTTAACGATGTAACTTAGTGATTCTTTATCACGTGATACAGCTTCTTTGTAACCGAAATCCTCATACATCTTGGTAAAATCTTTGTCTGTAATGGAATCCGTAACAAGCTGCTTATCCCCGCTGAAGGATCTGGCCCAAGGATTAAATAAATCGTGGTTGCCTGGAATGACATAAACAGAGGTTCCTTGTGCTTCGATTCGCTTTAATTTTTGGGTTAGCTCCTGATGGCTGCTGCGTTCTCCGTTATTTGTTAAATCTCCACTCAGGATGAGAAAATCAGGCTTCTGCTGCTCAGCGTCATAAACCAAGGTTTCAAGGATTTCATCACTGTAAGGCAGCATTTTTCCATCACCGCCAGTTACATATTTTTGAAAAGCTGTACCGCCATCCTGTAGCTTCTTATCTAAGAAGTGAGTGTCCGTTGCCACCCAGAAAGTGAGGGGGTGAAGATCATTCGGATCTTGTGCTGTTGAGGTTAAATTAGACGAATTTGTGTCTTTACAGCTAGTTAGAGCCAAGCTCATTGAAAGGAGCAGCAATAATGAGATTAAGGCTGATTTTCTATGCCGAACAAGGGCTTTGTCGCTTGGGAATTTCATGATTATAACCTTCCTTCTATACATTTGCTGCACTATTGTAGCGCATTTTAGCTCGTGGTGTATATCGGAAAAGGAAGAGGGCAGTTTCTAGCACGCCTGAAGTGATTAATGATTAATAGATCAAGTGCATAATTAAGCCCATAAATGCGACAATAAGAGTTGGCAACGAATATATCCGACAAAATAAGTTGTGAATAACTGTTGTGTTTTCAGAAAAAAGGTGCTAAGATATACAAAAGTAAGTTACTAAAATTAATGGAGGTAGTTATTTTATGTCTAACAATTTCTTTGAAGCAGTAAAAGGAAGACGTTCCATATATGCCCTTAGTAAAGAATCTACGATTTCGGATGCACAAATTGTAGAAATCGTTGAACAAGCGGTGCTACATAGCCCAACTTCTTTCAACTCCCAAAGCTCAAGAGCCGTTGTTCTTCTTGGAGAACAACACGATAAGCTATGGGATATCACTACAGAAACATTGCGTAAAATCGTTCCTGCCGAACAATTTGAAGGAACAGCGCAAAAATTAGCGTCTTTCAAAGCAGGTTACGGTTCCGTACTATTCTTTGAAGATCAAACGGTAGTGAAGAGCCTGCAAGAGAACTTCGCTCTATATGCTGAGAACTTCCCAATTTGGGCTAACCAATCCTCTGGTATTCTGCAATTTGTAGTATGGACAGCACTTTCTGAAGCAGGTGTAGGTGCATCCTTGCAGCACTATAATCCACTGATTGATGATGAAGTAAAAGAAGCATGGGGCATCCCGCAAGAATGGAAATTGATTGCTCAATTGCCATTTGGTAAAACAGTTACTCCTGCTGGTGAGAAACAATTCCAACCGATTGAAGATCGTGTTAAAGTCTTTAAATAAGTGAAATAAGCGTTTGAAACCTCCTTAACCAGGCTAAGTATGTATATAGACTGGTTAAGGAGGTTTTTGGTATGCCATGGAACAAAGAGGATTATCCAGAATCATTGAAGAACTTCACAGCACCTGTTCGCAATAAGGCAATCGATATTGCGAATGCGCTCCTCGAAGATGGTTATGAGGAGGGGCGGGCGATTTCAATTGCCACAGCGCAGGCGAAAGAGTGGGGGGAGAACCACGATAAACAAATCCGTAAAAAAGGTCATTAAGGCTTAATCAAAGGCCTGAACATAGAAATAAAAAAAAGCAGGACAGCGTTTATTAACGCTTGTCCTGCTTTTTGACGGGCACAATTATTTAGTGGATTCATTTCCTGCTGCTGCGCTTGCAGTTGGCTCAGCTGTTGCAGCTGCATCTTCTTTAGCGTCAGTAAGTGTGTTCGTGATTTTTGCTTTTTCAGTTGTTTCTGACATCCAAGTGGAGGACAGAGTGGAAACCTTTTGCGAAACTAGTGTTTTACGAATTTCATCTTTCTTTTCTTCCAGTGTATAGTCTTTAGCATCTTTATGGTCGGTTACTTTAATGATGTGATAACCATAATCGGATTTGACAGCATCACTGGTTTCACCAACTTTTAGCTTAAAGGCTACATCAGAGAATTCAGCTACCATATCGCCACGTTTGAAGAAGTCTAGATCTCCGCCATTATCCTTGGAACCCGTATCAGAGGATTTTTCCTTGGCAAGAGTAGCGAAATCTGCGCCTTCTTTCAGTTGTTTCAGAATTGCATCTGCTTCTTCTTTAGTCTCAACGAGAATGTGGGAAGCGCGAACTTGTTCTTCTTCACTGAAAGTAGCTTTATTTGTGTCATAGTATTCTTTGATTTCATCATCCGTTACAGTGACTTGTGGCTCAAGGATTTTACGCAGCTTTACTTGCAGCGGCATTTGCTTTTTCAAGTCGTCTACAGTCATTGAGCTTTGGGACAAAGCAGCATTAAAGGCAGCTTCTCCGCCGAATTGTGCTTTAAGATCTTCAAGTTCAGTGTTGATGTCTTCATCTGTAACAGTTACGTTAGCTTTTTTAGCCTCTTGATCAACAAGCTCAGTTGTAATCATAGATTGCAGCGTGCTTTCTCCGCCTGCTTCGATCAATTTATCATAAAGTTGTTCTTTTGTGATTTTTGTTCCGTTTACTGTTGCAACAGCTTTTTTGCTGTCGTCTTTTTGGACGACCAGAACAATGATTAGTGCTGCAGCTAATACGATAGAGGCAATCATCCAAGCTTTATTGCTTCTAGGAGCAGTCGGAGGTGTAGGTGGCGTAGCGTTGTTCGCACCGACTTTGTTCATTACTGGAATACTGTCTGCTTTTGTTGTATTCACAGGTTCCTCAGCAGCAACTTGCGCTACTTCAACCTCTTCATTGATAATCTCGGAAGTGTTCAATTCTTCTTCCGTGGTACCGTTGTTTTCTAAGTTCTCATTTCCATTCAGATCTTTTTTGTCCATTATTAGTAATGACTCCCTTCAATATAGGTGTTGCTTGTCTATTTACAACTTTAACAGAAATCCTAATCCTAAACCTTAAGAAAGTATAAAAAAAGGCAGGATCTTTTTAAGTTTCTATTAATAAAAAGCAAAAAGCCGGAAATGGCATCAGTAACATGCCCTTCCGGCTAATGGGAATAAGATGTCTACTTCAGTCCTTTCAGAAGATGACGAATGCTTTCTTGTTTTCGTCTTGGGACACGTACGTTTTTAGCATACAGGCCCATTTCACCGAAATAAATGCAGTCATCTGCGATAGAGCTGATCTTGTTCAGGTTGACATAACAGCCACCGTACACATGATAATAACTTGAATTGGACAACAATCGATTTAATTGCTCGGCAGTCATTCTCTTTTTTATGTTATAGTTTCTGCCGTGAAAAATGACCAAATCATGGTCCCCGACCTTAAAGAACAGAATGTCTGTTTCCACCTCGAAGTCCTCGTACACATTTCTGGCTTCCAGCAGGATGCTACTCATTCATGTTCCCCCTTTATACGGAATAAAAGACTAATGTTAGCGCTTTCATTATATCACAACAGTTAATCGTTGGAAAGACCCATTTTTGAATTGTTTCGTACATTTCTAACTTTATCGTTTGTAATTAACGTTTAAAAATTGTAGATTATATAGATGATCACATCTAATGAGTGTGAAGTAGCAATACTTTTGAGGAGGAATATAGAGATGAATGAGCAGAATAAGTTATTGCTGTTTACAGGTTCTTATGCAAGTGCCGCGGAAAGCGGAGTGCAGGTGTTTGAATTCGATGGAGCTGCAGGTGGTACGCTAAAGCTGCTGGATTCGGTGCAGGGCTTAACTAATCCTACCTTTGTTAATGTAGATACCGCTGAAAAACGTCTATATGCTATAGGAGAAAAACCGAATGGTGAGGGTGGAAAAGAAGGCGAGGTTGTTACCTTTGCCATTGATCCAAAAGACGGGAAATTGAGTGAACTGAAACGCATTCCCTCCATGCCTGCTTCTGGCAACCGTCAAACAACCACCTGCCATATCAATAGAGATTTGAATGATGAATACGTTGTTGTATGTAGTTATCATGGTGGAAGCGTTGGTTTGATCAAATTAAATGAAGAGAAAGCTGCGGATCAATTAGTTGATGTGGCCGTACATTCAGGTCATGGCCAGCATCCTGAACGGCAGGACCGCCCTCATCCCCATTCCGCTATTTTCAGTCCGGACGGGCAGTATGTGTTTGTATCTGATCTTGGGCTTGATTTAATTCGTGCCTATAAAATCAATAGAGAAACCAACAAGCTAGAAGTGCATGGTGATACGGCGCTGCATCCAGGAGCGGGACCACGCCACTTCACTTTTCATCCAGACGGAAAGTCTGCTTATGTAATTAACGAGGTGGATTCCACCATTACATCGTTTACATATGACAGTACCGCAGGCACTCTGCACACTGTAGATACAGTGCCGACGCTGCCTGATGATTTTAACGAAGAGAATACTTGCGCTGAAATCGCCATTTCCAAGGATGGAAAATATCTGTACGCTTCAAACCGTGGGGCTGATAATATCGCTGTGTATGCTGTGGATAATGCATCTGCTAAGCTTACACATCTGGAATATGTATCTACTCGTGGGGGACATCCACGTCACTTCGCATTGACACCAGATGGAGCTTATCTTATCGTGGCAAATCGTGATGCGAATAACCTGGTTGTATTTTCAATAGAAGCGGCAAGTGGCCGACTCGAATTTACTGGAAATACAGCTGAAGTATCCAAGCCGGTATGTGTGAAGCCCGTAAATGTTCCTGTATAAAGTTACTCCATTTGAAGAGTGAATCAGTGATCTTGGGAAATGCTAAAGGGAACACCGGATATAAAGTCCGGTGTTCCCTTTTTTTGAAAATAAAAGCCTGTGATTATCTGGTTGATGAGGTGAATGAGGGAGTAGACTATTTGAGCGAAACGGGCTTAAGAGGTACAATAGTGGATACTGCAGATTTGAATAGTACATTTTGCCTGCCATCACCTTGACCTTGTAAAGTGATTGTGAAAGCATCGTACGAGGTTACGAGCCCTTGCATTTTCACACCATTCGTCGTAAAAATCGTCACAGGCACCTTTGTGGAAATGAACTGGTTCAACAATCGTTCTTGCAATTTTAAACTCTCCACTTTGGCAGCACTCCATCTTCTGTGAATTTTTTTCTCTCAATAATTATAACATGGGTTAGTCCCTCACTGGAAATGAGGTCAACAGTCACCTGAATAGACATGGAGGTATTTATGCTTTATTATCAGAACTGGTCTAGAGCTTTTCGCTTTTTTTTAGGGTTTGCTGCTTGTTTCGCCGTTATAGCTGTCCTTGTAAGTATGAATAAGGTATCAACCTTTGATAACTATATTATTGATGGGGTGCAATCAGCGGAATCACCGGCGTTGACCTCATTCGCCAAAGGTTTATCTCTGATTGGTTCCTCTAAGATCGCTATAGGCATATCTATCGTTACCATGGCACTGCTCTATTTTTTGCTGAAACACCGATTTGAATTAATCTTGTTCCTGTGGGTTGGATTAGGCTCACAGCTCTTGAATACAATAATGAAGTTATGTTTTCACAGAGAACGTCCGAATTTACATCGCATTGTTGAAGAGATTGGTTATAGTTTTCCGAGCGGGCACTCAATGGCAGCATTCTCTTTGTACGGCGTTATTGCCTTTTTAATGTGGCGTCATCTGCGGCGGAGGCATGAACGGGTCTTATTAATAATGTTCGCCGTATTCATGACCGTGGGGATTGGCTGGAGTCGAATCTATCTGGGTGTTCATTACCCGAGTGACGTAATTGGGGGATATATGGCTAGTGGTGCTTGGCTGATGTTGTCCATTTGTTTATTTCAAATCTACAAGAGCTCGCGTAAGAATTAGGACAGATACAAAAACGGATATCTTTCATAACGCATGAAGATATCCGTCTTTATGTGTAAGAGGATTGTTTAAGGAGTCGTCACATGTTGTTCAGATGTTTTGCGATCCTGGAATTGTCCCATTTTGCTTATTCTTTGCTTCAGCATCGCAGGAAGTCCTGCTTTAAGCTTTTGGGCTTCGTCTTTTGTCAGACGTCCTTCGGTGATGGCTTGATCCAGCCGTTGGTTTGCCGATTCGCAGAGCTTCTGAATATATTGATCTTCCGTCCAGCCTTTTTTCTCAAGAGCAAGCTGCGGGAGCGTTTTGCCTGCTTTCAGGCTATTGATTAGCTCTGTACGATCCATTTCCAGCAGTTTAGCCGTTTCAAAAATAATGAAATGTCCACCAGCCCTAACCTTTCCGTCTTTTCCTGGATGGTGACCGTGACCTTTCTCTGAAGGATGGGCACCAGGTGCGGTGGCTGTAAGGGTTACTTTCTCAGCAGAAGCACTTCCGATTGGCGCAAGAGCTGGAGACAGGCTGAGAAAAATAACGGTCGTGAAAGTCATTAATCTTTTGATATTGTTATTCATTCACTCACCTCGTATGTTATGTGATAGGCACTACTCGAATTAGTATTCCCTGAAAGCTGAAAGAAACATGAGTGAGAGCTTAAATGTTCTTAAAATTCATCAACTCCAGGCTGGGGTAATTAGAAGTACGAGGGTTCGCTGATGTTCATATTGTAGCGTGGGCTAATTTTTAGGAGGGATAGGTTTGGCTTTAGGAGCTCGCATATTTAAAACAGGTTTGGCCGTTACGCTAGCCCTGTATTTAGCTGTAATGCTTCAATTTCCTTCTGCCGTGGGTGCAGGGATTGCGGCGATTTTCGCTATGCAGCCCTCTATTTATCGCTCTTGGCGTTATTTTCTTGACCAGCTCACGACTAGTACAATGGGGGCCGTCCTGGCTTTACTTGGAGGGATGCTGTTATCCAACAGCCCAATAGCAGTCGGTTTGGTCTGTATTCTAGTCATTATGATCAGTATGAAAATCAACCGGGCGGATACGATAAGTCTTACGTTAGTTACTGTAATAACAGTGATGGAGGCTTCGGGTGAATGGCAATTCGCACTTAATCGTTTTTTATTAACTTTGACAGGTATTGTTTCTGCATTTCTAATCAATATTATTGTCGTTCCTCCAAAACCTCGTAAGCAATACATTAAGCAAATTGAGAATGTTTTTTCAAGCCTCTCTTTATTGCTGAGAACAGCGGTTTCTCATGAGATGAAGGAAAGTGTATTTCGTGATGAAAAAAATGCTTTGCATTCATCCATAAAATCGTTGGCTGATAAGTATGCATTGTTTGAGGAGGAGCAGAAGCAGTTAAAACGGGCCAAGTATAGCCAGACAAGACAAATGGTTGTGTATAAGAACCTGTTAGCTTCTTTGCAAAAAGGTTACGATGTTCTCGAGGCCGTAGATCGGCATTATTTCCAGGCGGATCGGACCGAACATACAGATGCTCTATTTGATAATCATTTGGAACATTTAATCAAATATCATCAGCATATCTTACTTAAGTTTGAAGACAAATTAAAGCCCAATGCCAATGAATCCGAACCCTTGGGAGAAGACAATGATGAATTCCTGAATACCGCGATTTTGGGGTATAATGCAGAGAAAATAGGTCAGCTGCGTTTATATGTTGTGGCTGCTGCGATTTATGATTACGGATATCAATTGGAGCGCTTAGATAAAGTGGCCGATCAGATGAATCGTATAGCGGAGGATAAAGAATCTGTGCATGAAGCCTAAACATAACCTTGTGAAGAGCAACATATAAGCTTTGTAACAGCAAAAAATCCGGTTCCACAGGGACCGGATCATCTATTTAAGAGAATACTTGAAATCTCAAACTGAAATTGCTAAAATGGTAAGATATCGAATAAGTATGCATTTAAAAACATAAATATGCAAATTTATCATATCATGATTCAAATGGAATGTCAACCTTCCAAAAGGGGATGAAATGTAGTGGATAACAATGAAAGTCAGTGGAAAGAGGAACAGGAACGGGTTGACGGAGTAACCAAGCTTTTGTCCGCCCATATTCGCAATTTATCAGAGGAGCTTGGACTTCATCGCAGTGATGTAGTGGATATGCGGAAAGACTTCTGGGAAGAGGTAACCGTAAACTTCAGTAGCCCGGATGATTTGGGAGAAACCTCAACAAGTCTTCGCCAACAGTCCCAAATCCTAAATGAACGGGAACGTCATCATTTGCAATCAAGCAAGGCGCTGAAAAAATATAAAAAGCTGGTTGTCTCTCCTTACTTTGGCCGCATTGATTTCACAGAGGAACCAACGGGCGGGCTGGAAAAGATTTATCTAGGGATTGGATCTTTGATGGAGGATGATGGCACCTTTTTGATCTATGACTGGCGTGCGCCGATCTCCAGTCTGTATTATGACGGGGCACCAGGTCCTGCAGCTTATGAAACACCTGGAGGATTAGTCTCCGGAACAATGAATCTTAAACGCCAGTTTGTTATTGCTGACGGTGTAATTGAAGTTATGTTTGACACTGGGGTTACGATCGGGGATGAGCTGCTGCAGCAGGTGCTAAGTCATAGCGCTGACGATCGAATGAAAAGTATTGTTGCTACAATTCAAAAAGAGCAAAATGCGATAATCCGCAACGACAAAAGCCGGATGCTAGTTGTGCAAGGAGCAGCGGGAAGCGGAAAAACCTCTGCTGCATTGCAGCGGGTAGCTTATCTTCTATATAAATACCGTGAAGTATTATCAGCAGATCAAATGCTGCTGTTCTCACCGAATCCGCTGTTTAACAGCTATGTATCTACAGTGCTCCCGGAGCTAGGCGAAGAAAATATGCAGCAAACAACGTTTCAAATGTATTTAGAACATCGTCTTGGACATGAATTCCTGCTGGAAGATGTCTTTAGTCAGACCGAAAGTTTACTTAATGCTCCTGAGGGTCCTGAGGTTGCTATACGCAGAGAAGGCATTGCCTATAAATCGTCTGTCCCTTTCCTTGATGTGATTCGGCGGTATGCTACGTTGTTGGAACAGGAGGGCATGCTTTTTAAGCCTTTAATGTTTCAAGGGAAAGCAGTGGTCAGTAAAGAAGAAATGGAACGCCAGTTCTATGCGTACGATCCTGCCATAAAGCTTGCAAATCGTGTGGATTTGATGATCCGCTGGCTGCTTAAGAAAATTGCAG
This sequence comes from Paenibacillus sp. FSL H3-0310, assembly GCF_038002785.1. NCBI lineage: Bacteria > Bacillati > Bacillota > Bacilli > Caryophanales > Paenibacillaceae > Paenibacillus > Paenibacillus sp. FSL H3-0310. The sequence continues at coordinate 3,410,874 of NZ_JBBODC010000001.1, read as the reverse complement.
ATTTTACTCATGAGGAAAGAAATGCGAAGTGGGTCGAAGATCAGATCGAGCTGCTGGATTCCAGCGATTATCACCGTGCATATCAGATGTTGCGTCGGAAGAAGAAAGCTTCGCAGGATAGCTTTGACGATTTTGATACGGAAAAAGAAGTGTTATCTCGTTATGTAGTCAGCCAGCGGCTCAAACCCCTGCGGGGTTGGACTAAACGGGGTCGTTTTGTGGACGTTAAGGGCTTGTACAGCACGTTATTTACAGATCGCGAGCTTATGGTGCGCCTCAATGGAGATTATCCTTTACCAGAGGTGTGGGATGATATCTGTGAGCAGACATTGGAATCCATTGGAGTGAACGAGCTTGCTTATGAGGATGCTACGCCATTCCTTTATCTGAAGGAGTTAAGCCAAGGCTTCCGAACCAACACACTGATCCGTCATGTGATTGTAGATGAGGTACAAGACTATTCTCCATTCCAATTAGAGTTCATGCGGCGTTTATTTCCAAGAGCAAAAATGACCGTATTAGGGGACCTGAACCAGGCCATTTATGCGCAAGGTGAGGTACTGGGGGATTTGTCTAGTCTCGTAAGTATATATGGTGAAGAGAACACAGAAGTGATCTCGTTAACCCAAAGCTACCGTTCAACGTATGAGATCGTGGAGTTTACGCGGTCAATGATCCCTGGAGGAGAACGAATCGTACCTTTTAATCGGCGGGGAGAAGAACCCCAGATAAGTGTGGTATCCAGCGAGAAGGAGCTTCTGAATGCTGTGGAACAGGATATCCGCAAGCTGCATTCTGAGGGATATCATTATGTGGCGGTCATCTGCAAAACAGCGGAGGAAAGCGCAAGGGTTCATGCTGAACTGAATCGTAGCCTGCCGGTGAGACTTGTTACAAAGGAAACACCGAATTTTCAGAAGGGGACACTGGTTCTGCCTGCTTATTTAGCCAAAGGCGTGGAGTTTGATGCGGTCGTCATCTATGATGGCTCGGCTGAACAATATGGCAGAGAAAGTGAACGCAAATTGTTTTATACGGCGTGCACTCGGGCTATGCACTTGCTGCACATTTTTAGTCTGGGTGAACCTAGCCATTTTATACCGTCCGCTAATGTGGCATCTTTAAGCGCCGGGTCGCTGTAAGCATAGATTTCTTCATTTTAAGATCGTCCTTTCCGCAGCAGCGGAGGGACGGTCTTTTTGTTTTCATGAATAAAGAAGGGCGAACAAACCACAATAAAGAATGTTGTACACAATGACAAAGGTGGTCAGTTCATGAAGGAAAGAAAATGGGATCTGCTTGCCTTAGCATCAATCCCACTAATAATGACCCTCGGTAACTCCATGCTGCTGCCTATTCTGCCGCAGATCTCCAAAGAACTCGGCATTAGCGCTTTTCAAGTCAGTATGCTGATTACCGTGTATGGATTGATGGCAATTGTAATGATCCCTATTGCAGGTTATCTGTCAGACCGTTTTGGGCGAAAGAAGGTTATTCTTCCGAGTTTAATCATTGCCGCAATTGGCGGTGCTGTCTGCGTGGTGGCTGCTTGGTTTATGAAGGGGGTTAGCGCTTATTGGGTGATCTTAGCGGGGCGTCTGTTGCAAGGAATTGGTGCAGCGGGTGCTTTTCCAATTGTAATCCCCTTTGTAGGCGATTTGTTCAAGGAAGAAGAAGATGTGAGCAAAAGTCTGGGAATCATTGAGACCTCCAATACGTTTGGTAAAGTACTCAGTCCAATTCTTGGTGCCTATCTTGGGATATGGCTCTGGTTTGCTCCTTTTATTGCAATTCCCATTCTATGTCTAATTTCATTTTTGTTAGTCTTATTTCTGGTCCGAAAACCCGAAGCAAAGGATGAACCTGAGAAACAGGAACTTCGGGCGTTTTTATCTGGAATTGTGAGCGTTTTACGTAAAAAGGGACGTTGGTTGTACGCTATTTTTGCCATAGGCGGCATCTGTATGTTTGTGACCTTTGGTGTCCAATTCTATTTATCAGAAATGCTGGAAACTAAATATAAAATGCACGGGGCGACGAAGGGGTTTGTGCTGGCGATACCGCTTGCCCTCTTATGTCTGTCCTCCTATGGAACAGGAAAGATCATTGGTCAGAATAAAACGCTAATGAAATGGCTGGGTTTTGGGGGCATGGTGTTACTGACTGCGGCGATGATTTGTGCGGGGTTCAACAAAGGTATTTATTTTTTAGTAGGGTTTATGGGGTTAGGTTGTGTTGGAATCGGAATTGTACTTCCCTGTATGGATGCTTTAATCACGGAGGGGATTGAGAAGGAGAACAGCGGCACAATAACCGCTCTTTATAGTAGTATGAGATTTATAGGGGTAGCGTTGGGGCCGCCGGTGGTATCGTTGCTGCTAAGCAGCGGGCATTGGGTCTTGTTCGCGTTGATGGCTACAGTAGGGGCAATTGGTGGATTACTGACCTTGTTTGCAGTAACTCCGAGTAAGGGGGAAAAGGGGGAGCCAGGCGTTAAAGACAAAGAGAAGATAATTCCTCCGATCTGGCCGAAACGTGTTCGCCAAACCTCCTCAATGTCTCTGGATGGAAAAAAGGGCTATCCCTAAGCTGCGTAGCCGCAGCTTGTGGGATAGCCCTCTAGATAAAAGAATAAAAGATATTCTTAGGCTTGTGGAACAGATTCCCAATCCTTCAAGAAACGTTCAATACCGTTATCTGTCAGCGGGTGCTTCCAGAGGGTTGGCAGAAGTGAACCTGGGATTGTAGCGATGTGTGCACCAGCAATAGCTGCTTGTTCAACATGAGCAATGTTGCGGATACTTGCTGCAATGATCTCGGATTTCAAGTTGTAGTTAGTCAGGATAGTCTTCAGATCCTTGATCAGCTTCATTCCGTCAACACCGATATCATCCAGACGACCTACGAAAGGAGAGATATAAGTTGCGCCTGCTTTAGCAGCCATCAAACCTTGAGCCGCGGAAAATACTAGTGTAACGTTAGTTTTGATGCCTTTTTTAGTAAGCTCATAACAAGCTTCCAAGCCATCTTCAGTCATAGGGAGTTTAATTACAACGTTTGGAGCCCATTCAGCAATTTCGTATGCTTCTTTAAGCATTTCTTCTGCTGTAAGTCCGATTACTTCTGCGCTTACAGGTCCTGGAACGATTGCAACGATTTCTTTGATAACATCCTTGAACAATCTTCCTTCTTTAGCGATCAGCGAAGGGTTAGTCGTTACGCCATCCACTAGTCCTAGGCGAGTAATACGTTTGATTTCTTCAATGTTTCCGGTATCCAAGAAAAACTTCATTTTAAATTTCCTCCCTTGATTTCCATATGGATTGACAAGCAACATTCATATTTACATTATGAGACATGCAAATCAAAGTTTCAACTGTTATTTTGAATATTTCAAAATAACTTTATAGAATCAGTATTACCTGTATGCGCTGAATTTCAGATAATATAAGATTGGCTTAGGCCTCCCTCCATGATAATATATAACCGGAATTGTTATTTTGGAGTGGGAGGTGGGGATGGGATGATGTATGCGATATTGGTTATTTTACTTGTGCTTGTGCTGGCAGCAGCGGGATTCCTTACCTACCAAAACAGCAAGTTGGTGTCTAATCAGAAGAAACTCGGTACTTCATCAAGTGATCCTTCCCTTATGTATTCTATCTTTGACCAATCTAGTGCAGCTGGTGTTGAAGAACCTGAGGCCATTCCGTTATTTCAATACACTGTATTTGCGCGGTCGAATGGAGCGGTTGTTGTGAACAAGCCTGTAGCTTTGATTATTTTGTGCAGAGTTGCAGCGGGAAAAGGGGATTACTTACTGGCTGATGTCGAGCGTAATATGCTTGACAAGATTAGTAGGCCAATGCCTTTGGATGCGTATTCTGAGCATAAAGCCTACTTACACAGGACGGCTAATCACACAGAAAAAGAGATGATTCTCAATCTAGAGGATGCAGTGAATTTACAATATACATAGAGTAGGGTGAAAGATATTGATTTTTTGCTCTGCGCAAAGCATAATACAAATTTGGATATAAAAAAAGAATCAAACAGCCGGAAGCAATCGCGTTTTATGTTAAACACAGCTACCGGCACATTGATTGGTAAAATAATGGATGGCAGTCAGCCTTAGGCATGATATCTCCCTACGGGTGCATTAAGCACCCATTCCAGCATCATGACCATATCTTCAACTCTAGTGAGCTGAGCTTGCAGGTTATCTTGCTGTGGGCTGTTCTCTGTTAATGAAGCTAATCTTGATTCCAGAGATCTGCGCTGCAGTGTCAATTCGTTGATTTTAGATTGAATTTGGTTTTCGGTTCTCATCCGGAATCCTCCTGAACAATAGGTGATTTCAACATCATCATAGATCATTATAACGGATAACATGGGGGTAATAAAATGAGTATCAATGTTAAACAATTAGCCGCGGAAAAAGCAGTGGAATTTGTAAAAGATGGCATGAAGATCGGCCTTGGCACTGGATCTACAGCCTATTGGGCGATCAACAAGCTTGGTGAGCGCGTCAGTGAAGGTCTAAAGATTACCGCTGTAGCAACCTCCCGTGCTTCCGAAGAACAGGCGCGTGAACTTGGGATTCCAATCGTAGCTTTTGGAGATATTGATAGTCTGGACCTGACCATTGACGGAGCGGACGAGCTGGATAGTAGTCTACAGCTTATTAAAGGCGGCGGTGGCGCGCTGCTTCGGGAGAAGATTGTTGCGAGTAACAGTACTCGTATGATCGTTATTGCTGATGAGAGTAAAGTGGTAAACACACTTGGCAAATTCCCGCTGCCTGTGGAAATTGTTCCTTTTGCATGGGAATGGACTGTGGCTGAACTTGCCAAGCTGGGTTGCAATCCTGAATTGCGTCGTAGCGGAGAAGAGCTGTACAAGACAGATAACGGCAATTACATCGCAGACTGCCGGTTCGAAGTCATTGAGTCCGCACCGAAGCTGGCACTGACCATCCAAAGTATTCCGGGAGTTGTGGAACACGGCTTATTTATTGGAATTGCAGCAATGGCTATTGTGGGTAAAAAAGATGGAAGTATTGAAATTATAGAAGCTAAGCCGGGCAATTGATCATTCGTAGATCTGGAGAATCTAGCAGTTTACGGAAGCTGAGAGCATTGACACGGATAGGGCTGACTCTGTATAGTGCTACTGTTATCTATTGGATGTTCATCGGTTTTGGGCGTGAGATCCATACAGGTGGCCCGCTTCAGTACAATTTGATTCCATTACGTACGGTGTCACTTTATTTCGACATGAATAACGGGATATCGCTGATCAGCCGGTTTGTGAATCTGCTTGGAAATGTTGTTGTGTTTATTCCATTTGGAATACTAATTCCACTTGCAAAGACACGGCCAATTTCTTGGAAAAGAATCTCTTTATATGCTGTTCCTTGCATCCTGCTTTTGGAGTTTCTGCAAATGCTGCTGCATGTCGGAAGCTTTGATATTGATGATCTATTGTTAAACATGTTAGGGATATGGACAGGTTACTGTATGTTTCGAATCGGGTACAGAAGCAACAGAGAAGGAGGAATGTGAACAATGTTGGTAGATCTTAAATCCCTTATTGGTTCGCCTGAGGTGAACGAGCTGTTGACGTATGCGGTCATTGATGACCCCAACGCGTTGGAGCAGACATCGTCTGAGTACAGCGAACAAGCCGGGCTGCAGTTATATGGCTGGGAAGAAGAAGAACTCCTGCTTGGTCTTGTAGGATTCGAAGAAACCGAAGACGGTTCTTTGGACATTCGGCATATTGCCGTCTTGCCAGAGAATAGAGGGAAAGGTTATGCGCGGGGGATGATTCTGGAGCTGCTCGCTACTCGTCAGCCGCGTTATCTGGTAGCTGAGACTGAGGATGAAATCGCCGCAGATTTTTATCGCAGTCTAGGGTTCATGGTGTACAGCTTAGGAGAGAATGAAGCCGGAATTGAAATGTTAAGATGTGTATACGAAGTTGAAGAGACCGAGGATGAGGACTAAAAAGTCTTTGAAGGTCATAAAATGGCAGGTCGAGAGGAATCTCGGCCTGTTTTTTTTGCGTTTTGCCTTTAAATGCCCGAAAAAAAGCCAATTGACTTTTATAAAAGCAGGTATTATAGTTTGACAATGAAACTGTTCGATAGTTGAACTATATTTTGGAGGTAGGAAGCTTTGGATAACGAAGTGCAACATTGGATCAATCGCTACATGGATGCTTATTTGATTGTGACAAGACAAGTAGCAGCAAGAATTAAAGATAGTATTGCTGCGGAGACAACGAATGATCAGTATCAAATTCTTCGGTTGATTAATGCTCAGGAACAATGTACGTCTACATATCTTGCTGAATCTTTTTGCGTGGGTAAAAGCTCCATTACTGCAATCATCAACAGATTGGTGCAAGCGGGTATAATCGAGCGAACTCGTGACGAGAATGATCGCCGCCAGGTGTATTTGTCGATGTCTGAGCACGGAAAAAAAGTTTTTGAAGCAGCGGAGACGCAGGTACATGAAGTGATTTCCCCGTATTTGTTTCATTTTGAAGAGAAGGATATTGAAATGTTCGTCATGATGTTCGAGAAGCTGGCGAATTTAATTCAGAATGATGATGGAGGGAAGAATCCATGAAGACGATTCTAAAAGCAAGATGGGCGGTTATCGCAATCTGGCTCGCTGTGGCCGTAGTTTTGGTCATGACGGCCCCTTCGTTCTCTGATCTTGTACGTGAGAAGGGGCAGGTTACTGTACCTGATGGCTATTCCTCATCTAGAGCGGCAGAAATCTTAAAGGAAGCGGCGAATGATAAGGGCGGAGAGACACTGCATCAGGTAGCTCTTGTATTCAATAATCCAGAGGGAATCGGAGCCAATGAAACAGCTAGTATCCAGCAGGGCGTTGAGAAGTTGGCTGCGAATAAGGAGACGCTGCAGATCGATTCCATCACCGATCCTTTTTCACAAAGTGAGCTTAAGGATACGTTGATTGCCAAGGATGGCAAGACGATAATGGTGGCGTTGTCTATCAAAGGCGGAGGAGAGTCTGTCACCGCACTTCCTGATAAAGTGGATGAATTACTCACAGATGTTAAGGCGGATCATTATTTAACCAGTGAGGGTTTGATTACTGAGGATATGATTGCTAGCTCGGAAGCCGGGCTTAAGAAATCGGAATATATTACGGTAGTCTTTATTTTACTTATCCTGTTCGTGGTATTCCGTTCGTTCGTGGCACCGTTTGTTCCGCTACTGACGGTAGGACTCAGCTATATTGTTTCTCAGTCCGTTGTGGCTTTTTTAGTGGACCGTTATGATTTTCCATTATCTACATTTACTCAAATCTTTATGGTTGCGGTCATGTTCGGGATTGGTACGGATTATTGTATCCTGTTAATCAGTCGTTTTAAAGAAGAAATGATGACAGCAGAAGATACCAAAAGTGCTATTATTGCAACCTACCGTAAGGCTGGGGGAACGGTGTTCTATTCCGGACTTGCGGTATTCGTAGGTTTTATAGCGATTGGATTATCCAAATTCATTCTGTATCGCTCGGCGGTAGCCGTTGCCGTGGGGATTGCGGTTATGCTGCTGGCGCTTGTAACCATTGTTCCATTCTTCATGGCGGTACTTGGCAAAAAGCTCTTCTGGCCTTCACGCGGCAAGCTGGAGCACAGTGAGAGCCGTATTTGGGGAGCAGCAGGTTCTTTTTCCTTAAAAAGACCATGGGCCGCGCTGCTAATTGTTGCAGTAATCGTAGCTCCGTTCCTTGTTACCTATAGCGGAAAGCTGTCCTTCAACAGCTTGGAGGAAATTGGCTCAGAATATGCCTCGGTAAAAGGATTTAACATCATTTCGGATAGCTTCGGGCCGGGTGAATCCATGCCTGGCAAGATCGTAATCAAAAATGATGATCGGATGGATACTTCAGAATATCTTGGACTTGCAGAAAAAATCAGCCGCGAGCTGGAAAAAGTGGACAGCGTAAAATCGGTGCGCAGCATGTCTCGTCCAACCGGAGAGCTGATCAGTGATTTCTTAATCCCGAATCAGGTGGGGACTTTATCTGACGGTCTGGATCAGACCAGTGAGGGACTGACCAAGATTCAAACGGGATTGTCTGAAGCTAGTAAACAGCTGAGTGAAAATGCACCTAAGCTTACAGAGGCTGCTCAAGGCAGCGCTAAGCTGACGGAAGGCACAGCAGAACTGAAAGATGGAATCGTCGCGTTAGGCGATGGGCTGGCACGTATTGAGAGCGGAATAAAAAGCGGCTCAGCTGGTGCAGGAGAGATCAAAGCAGGACTTCAACAGGCAGCTGCTAGTGCCAAGCAGCTTGCGGATGCCAATACGAAGCTACTGGAGGGATATAAAAAAATCGGCAGCGGTTTAACTGCGCTGGATCAAGGGCTTGGGCAGCTTCCGCAGCAGCTGCAAGGTGTGGCAGAAGCGTTGAAGGGACTTGATGGTTCTTTTAATGGTCTTGAGAGCAGTTATCCGGAAATTCTGCAGGATGTTAATTATCTGACCATTAAAGGCACCGTAACGCAGAGTGGTACTGGGGCTGCTCAGCTGGCAGCGGTTCTTGGGCAGATCTCAGAGCAGCTTAAAGGAGCAGCAGCAGGCTTAAATGAGGCGAATGCTGGCTATGCCAAAGCTTCGGCTGGGCAAACTGCACTCGCACAAGGTTTAGCTAAGCTTGTTGCGGGCATCGGTCAGCTGCAATCTGGGCTGGAGCAGGCCGCAGCAGGTCAAGGACAGATCGTAGATAAAATTCCATCCATTACTAGTGGCCTAGATCAATTGCAAGGTGGACAGCAGCAGCTTGCGGATGGGTTTGGTCAATTAACAGGGCAGATAGGAGCCTTAACTACTGGATTAAGCGACAGTGCAAACGGATTGGAACAAATTACCAGTGGGCTGGGCTCTGCACAAGATTATTTGAATCAGATTCAAGCGGCTAAGGATGATGAGCTGAGTGGATTCTTTGTACCGGCTGAGGCTCTTGAAGCTGAAGGCATAGAGCAGGTATTTAATACCTACTTGTCTGACGACCGTAAGGTAATGACGCTGGATGTAGTATTCACTGAGAATCCATATAGTTCAGAAGCTATTGACAGTGTTGATGATATTCAAGCAGCAGTAGATCGTGCAGTGAAAGGTACGAAGCTGGAAAATGCAGAGTCTGCAATCAGCGGGGTTACAAGCAGCCAGAACGATTTGCGTAATATTTCCAACGAAGACTACACACGTACAGTAATCTTGATGCTGGGTGGGATCTTCATTATCTTGGTGTTGCTGCTTCGTTCAATCGTAATGCCGATTTACCTTATTATTTCTCTTTTGATTACTTATTTTTCAGCATTGGGTGTTACAGAGGCTATATTTGTTCACCTTCTGCACTTTGAAGGGATTACCTGGACAACGCCATTCTTCAGCTTTGTTATGCTGATTGCACTTGGAGTAGATTATAGTATTTTCTTAATGGCCCGCTTTAACGAATATAAAACTTGGGATGTGCGGGAAGCGATCCTGCATGCTATGCGAAATATGGGAACAGTCATTCTTTCGGCGGTAGTTATTTTGGGCGGTACCTTCGCTTCGATGTACCCTTCAGGCGTATTGTCGATGATGCAGATTGCAACAGTGGTGCTTGTAGGATTGGCCTTGTATGCACTAATCTTCTTGCCGTTTTTTGTTCCTGTTATGGTACGGATCTTCGGCCGTGGGAACTGGTGGCCATTTGCGGTCAAACAAAGTGGAGAACCCACTAAACAAGATGTAAACATGTAATCACTCTACACAGCAAAAAACCTCTAGTGTTTGCCTAAATAAATAGGCGGCTAGAGGTTTTTTTGTGAAAATATAAGTACAAAGTTTATTTCATTTTGGCGAAAAAGCTACGTAACGCCCAGCCGCGTTCTTGCCGTTTTTTATATTTGGGTAGCGAACGGTAGATGGCGGTGGATTCGTCGAAAGCACGTTTAGCATCCTCAGTTCTGCCCAATGCTTTGTACATGGAGCCGGCTAAATAATAGGCTTCACTAGAGGAAGACTGAATCTCTTGAAATTGAGTAACGTAATGCAACGCTTTATCGTGATCTGTATGGCGGAAGGTTTCCGCTAACCGAAGATATGGCTGACCATATTGGGCTTTTCGGTTGATTTCTAGACCTCGAAGCATCTGATCTTCGCCTTCTTCCAAAGCGCCCAGCTTAAGATTCACATGACCCAGCTCCACCCAATATTCGGCAGATTGTTCGTAACGGTCTTCGATCTGTAGCAGGATATCCTTGGCTTCCTTGTATTTTTTACGTTCTGACAGATTCCGGGCTAAATCAAATTTAGCAGAAACATCATTTGGATTCAAAGATACTGTTGTGCGCAGCTTGGAGATTTGCCGCACTCGTTTGAAGGGCTTTGTAATACTAGGGAAAATTCCCACGTATCGCCGATCTAAGAAATATAAGATAACAAGCAGGATGAATAAAGCCAGAAAAGGGTTGCCCACTAATCTGAAAAGCATCATAATACCTATAAATTTAAGCATGATTTCCCTCCATGATCATTTGGTTCCGGTATTGCGGTTGAATAAGAGCAGATCTAAGGCAGCGTAATTATATCATAATTCAAACCAATCTGAATCCCGGGATTTAAGATAAACTACAACTTTTGTCAGCTTTATAGCGTCTTAGTGTAATAGTAATAATAATTACAATAATATCATAAGAAGGGAAAATCAAGATGCACTTATTTTCAAGGAAGCTAAGGCTGTTTAGTTTGTTGGTTTGTTCAAGTCTGCTGACTGCATTGTCTGTCCCTCAAGTTATAAGTGCAGCTCCATCACCTGGGAAGTTGGGTGGGATTAAGGAGATTGTTGCTTCGCCTGGTTTTTGGGGTGGAAGCTCTTTTGCGGTGGGAACTGACGGAAATGTTTGGTCCTGGGGGAGTAATGTTGTTGGTCAATTTGCTAATGGTACCGCCGGGCCTGAGGGGTGGACGATTACTCCCCATAAAATAGCTGGGCTTGAACATACGAAACAGCTGGCGATCGGCGAAGCGTACTATGTAGCGCTGAACGAAGACGGCACGGTTAAGGCTTGGGGAGATTATCGGGATAAGAGTGTAGCAGAAGCTGGCAATGGGGCAAGTGCTAAACAACACAAGGTTCTGCTTCCTCAAAGGATCTCAGGAATGAGTGATGTGGTTAGTATATCGTCAGGATTGCATAGTGCATTAGCTTTGAGAAACGATGGAAGTCTACTCCAGTGGAATCCTCCAGAAGCTTCAGATGTGGGCTATACAGAGCTGCCCGCTGCCACTAATGTACAGGGTTTGAGCGAAGTGAAGTGGATCGGAAGCAGTATTTATCATGCCGCCATTCGAACTAACGGTACCCTGTGGATTTGGAGTGCTATCCCGCAAACAGAGAACACGAATGTGATGAAGAAACCGACCCCAGTTAAGGATTTATACCATGTAAAGTCCGTCTCTATGAGCGATCGCAGTATACTGGCTTTAACCGAGAGCGGGAGCGTCTGGGGAACAATTGACAGCAATAATTATAACGAAGTCACGATGAGCAAGATGCCAGGTCTTACGGATATTGTATCTGTCCAGACGAAAAACGGGTTCAATCTTGTTGGCAATAAAAAAGGAGAATACTGGGTATGGAAAGCTGGTACCTCACTACAAGGTCTGCAAAAGATTACAGCCGTAAAAACGATCTCAAAACTTACGCTGGATTTAGACAACTTTGCAGCTGTTAAAAAAGATGGCACCGTGTGGACTTGGAGTACCCAACCATCAACCGACAACCGTTTAGTTTTTACGCAGCCTAAGTTAATAAAAGGATTGAGTGATCCTGTTTCTTTTGCCATGGGTGAGAATAGTAAGTATGCAGTCCTGAAGGATGGAACAGCTGTGGCTTGGGGAACAAATAGGTTTGGTCAACTCGGAATTAGCGCGGTTGATTCACGTCCTTTTGCTATATCTCCTATTTTAAAGCCTGTTACTGTAATTGTAGATGGTCAAAAAATGGATTCCGTACAGTCTGCTATTTTTATGGATGGAAGTGTAAAAGTACCGATTAGGGATATAGCAGAAAGTCTGGGATATAGCCTGTCTTTGGAGGGGGAACTGACGTTGACGAAAGCTGGGAAGAAAATTTCATTACCGTCAGCAGAATCCATTAAAGTAAGCTACACTTCTCTGGTGCCAGCAGCGGCTTTGGCCAGAGCTACAGGTCTATCTGCGGAGTGGAATAGTACGCTGTACCAATTAACATTACAAACAAAAAGATGACTTACATTTAACACATATATTAATATTCTGAGGTACAATAAGTGAATTAATCTCAATTTCACCATAATAACCAGTCTGGAGTGATAGGAATGGCTTTTACAATATGTGTGTTTGCCGGATCGAATCCAGGTCTTAACTCTGAATATACGGAAATGGCTAGGGAATTAGGTTATCATATAGCGGCACAAGGCTGTAGGTTGGTCTATGGAGGTTCGCGGAATGGCCTTATGGGACAGGTTGCGGACGGGGTACTCGCTAATGGTGGCGAAGCTGTAGGAATTATGCCAGTGGATCTTTTTCAAGATGAAATCAGACACTCCGGATTGACGAATCTGATTGAGGTCTCTAGTATGCATGAACGTAAGGCGGTAATGAGCGGTATGGCGGATGCTTTTATTGCTTTGCCGGGAGGTCTTGGAACCTTCGATGAGCTATTTGAAATTCTGTGCTGGATGCAGATTGGTATTCATCAGAAGCCTATAGGGCTGCTGAATGTTCGAGGTTATTTTAATCCACTGCAAGCCTTGATCTCCCATAGTGTGGCTGAAGGTTTTGCACCAAAAACTGCACTTCAAATGCTGCATATGAACTCAGAACCCGAATATCTGCTTGAACTGATGAGAGGGCGAGTGGATCATAATAATGATGAGAAGGGGAAAGCAAGGTTCCCGTCTCAGCGCTAGATTCAAGGTTTCCACTGCTCTAAGGTGCGAATAATTGGTTTAGCACGCTATTCAAAATAAGGACGCAAACACTTCACGGTGTCTACGTTCTTATTTTTTTTCTTTTTGTAAAATCATTTAGTAATAGGGGGAAGGCTTATGATTCGAAAATTAGGCTTTGCGGCTGACGACCGTCTGTTAATAATTAATGCCGACGATTTCGGAATAACTAAAGGAACTAATGAAGCTATTGTTAACTTATTTGAAGGAAAAGCTATAACATCCACATCTATTATGATGCCTTGCCCAGACTCAAATGACGCTATAAAGATAATTAATTGGAAAGGAATAAAGAATATTGGAATTCATCTAACGCTAACGAGTGGCGAGAAATATCCGTATCAACCAGTATTCAAAGAAAAAATCTTGAGTAGCTTAATTACGGGGGAAGGGTATTTTCATCAAGATGCCACTCTTCTGGAAAGAAACGCTGCTGATGACGAGATTAGATTAGAGTTAGAATCGCAAATCCAAAGTGCAATCATACAAGACATTGATCCAACTCATCTAGATAGTCATGGGGGGAGTATCATGGGGTTATACACTGGACGAGATTTTATAGAAATAATATTTGATTTGTGTGAAAAGTACCGCCTGCCCTTTAATTTACCTATTAGGATATTAGAACAACCCTTTTTTAATAATGATCAGTTGAGATTGTTTCAAAAAAGAATTTCTTCAGCAAAAGAAAGGGGGATTTTATTAATCGATGATATAATTTCTCTTCCTTACTGTTTTTACCCTGCTGCGGAATATAGCAAAATGAAAATGAGATTAACTGAATTGTTAAAGAATTTAAAACCTGGAATAACACAGTTAACTATACATCCATCTAAAATAACAGATCAATTAATAGCAATAACGAAATGTTATACAGAAAGAGAATTGGAATATCGTCTTCTAAATGATATTGAAATTAAGGAATTGATTATCAATAAGGAGATTAAACTTATTTCGTGGAAAGACATACGTGATTTACAAAGATGTATTTAGCATATTCTAAAAGCTGCACTTTTTCATTTTTTAATATGAATCTGATAAAACTGTTTAAACTTTGGAGAAGCTGGGTAAATAAGCCGTAAGTAACCAAGCAGAAATGCAAATTTCAGGAACATCACGGAAGGAGGTTGAAATCCAATGAATGTGATCGTACATAATCTTATGGCTTACAATCATCAGTTTTTTAGACCTCAGCCCGTGGTCAATCCCAAGCAAGGAAAAGCAGACAAGAAGAGAATGAGTTTCCAGGAAGTTCTGAATGAGAAAATGAAAGCGTACAGCACCTACAACAAAAATTAAAGATGAAAGCTATACCCTATGTCTGTTAAAGAAAGCCGGAACGCGATGATCCTAGAGATCATTGCATTCCGGCTTTCTTTAGGGTCTGACCTCAAAAAATTCGCAGCTCTTGCGTGAGTAGTAAGTCAGATCACTAACTCTAGATTGAATAACAACATCGAAATCAGTGAAGCGGACAACGGTTGCTCCTGAATTTACTAAATGATCGTCCTGAAATACACGAACAGGTAATTTGCGGTCAACGGCTTCTTGGAAATCGCTGTCGCTTAGCAGCGGGCGGTTAATGGGCATGGGTAATAACTCCTTTGATCATGTAATGAAGTAAGAAATAAAAATAGTATACCTGCGGAAGCACAAGAAATCCAATTTAAGATGAAGTACACGTATTCTGTGAGGAACATATTTGGACGAAATTTTATACTCCCTCCTTAGACATTACATAGATATGAATGGTTTCGTAATTATTTCCACCATAAATCGGAAGTTTACCTCCTCAAAAAAAGAATTTAAACCCTGTACACTAATTCTTGTAAGAGAAACCTTTGAAAGGGGTACAGGGGAATGAATAAAGTAAAACACTTGGCGCTATCGTTAGTCGCTATCATGCTCGTAGGTTCACTGGCAGCATGCGGAGGCAACAACGCCGAGAACAACAACACATCAAACAAAAATGCAGGTAACAACGCAGCAAGCACAAGTGAACCTACTAAGGATGAGGGAACAGAACCGGCTGAGAAAATCGAACTTTCTTTCTGGACACTGGGCAACGTGAACTACGAGGATTTAGCGAAGGAGTACACTAAGGAACATCCAAACATTACGATCAAAGTGCAAAATACCGGTGACCAAACCGCTCACCATAATAATTTGACCACTGCTTTGTCGGCTGGATCGGGTGCGCCTGATATTTTCCAACTTGAAATCGGTTTCATGGAACGTTTCATCAACGCTCAGGACAAGTTCTATAACCTGAATGATCTGGGTGCCAAAGATATTCAAGCCAACTATCTGGATTGGAAATGGAAACAAGCTTCTTCCGTAGATGGCAGCTTCCAGCTAGGTCTTCCAACAGATATCGGTCCAACGGTTGTATATTACCGCACAGATTTGGCTGAAGAAGCTGGACTGCCAAGTGATTCAGAAGGATTCGGCGCTGCTATTGATACTTGGGATAAGTTCGCAGCTGTTGCCAAAGCTTTCAAAGAGAAAACAGGCAAACCATTTGTAGACCTTACGGATCTTACCTTTAATGCTTTGCGTGATCAATCTGCTGATGAAATCTATTTCAGCAAAGCTGATGGCAGCTTTATCGGAGATACCAATCCGCAAGTCAAAAAAGCTTATGATTTCACGGTTAAAGGTATTCAAGAAGGCTGGATCAGCAATGTTATGCTCTGGTCTCCTGAATGGGGTCAAGGCATGAACGACGGTTCATTTGCAGTAGTTATGGGACCAGCTTGGATGGCGGGAAATGTTAAGAGTAATGCTCCAGACTCCTCTGGCAAATGGAAAATTGCTCAGCTCCCTGAAGGTGCTGGTAACTGGGGTGGCTCGTTCCTGACGCTGCCAAAAGAAGGCAAACACTCGAAAGAAGCTTATGACTTTATCGCATGGATGGATAACAAGGAAAACCAACTGGAATCTTTCAAAACCAAAGGCCTTATGCCTTCTATTCCTGCCCTGTATGAAGATCCTGCATTCGTAGACTTCAAAGATGATTTCTTCGGTGGACAACAAACCGCTGTAGAATTCGGTAAAGCAGCAAACCGGGTAAAACCTGTATACTACGGACCGCTTCATGACCAAACCGATACTTTCTTCAAAAACGCATTGAAAAATGTGTTGGAGAAAAAAGCAGATCCGACCAAAGAATGGAACGAAGCAGTAAAACAAGCGAAAACATTGGCTGAACGCAGCTAAGATTTCAAGCTTATGAAATTCAATTTCTAGAAGGTCCGGATTCATAGAGTGAAACATTCTCTGTGAATTCGGATTTACACGTTAGATTACCTGGAGGTGTGACATGGCACAACCTGTTATTTCAAGTCCGCATGCCGAGAGCAAGCGCCGCTTTTTAACTGAACAAAGAAGGAGCCGCATCACTGCTTACACGTTTATTTCGCCCTTTTTTATTCTGTTCTCGATATTTGGACTATATCCGATCTTTTTCACGATCTATCTCTCGTTCTTTAAATGGGATGCCCTGAATCCTATGAAATTTGTAGGGTGGAAAAACTATGATCTGGTCACAAGTGATCCGACCTTTTGGATTTCTTTTAGCAACACGTTAATTATGGGGCTTATGGGTACTGTTCCACAGATATTACTAGCTCTATTGATTGCTGTTTTGTTGAATTCGGCGATGACTCGCTTTAAGAAGACGTTCCGGGTTTTATTTTTTATGCCTAATATTACGTCTATCGTTGCGGTTACGCTCGTGTTCAGTACACTGTTTGGCAACAACGGAATGATCAACTGGATACTAAACGGCTTGGGACTGGATAGTATGGCCTTCAACTCTGGCTGGTGGGGCGTTAAAATCGCCATTTCTACAATGGTAATGTGGCGCTGGACGGGATATAATGCCATTATTTTTCTATCAGGCTTGCAAAGTATCCCTACGGATCTATATGAGGCGGCACGTATTGACGGTGCGAACAGAAGACAACAGCTAACCTTTATAACGTTACCGCTATTGAAGCCATTCATTGTATTTGTTACCTTGCTTTCAACTATAGGTGCCTTGCAGCTGTTCACTGAGCCTTATGTATTTTTGGGCCAAGCGGGAACTGGATCTACACGTCAGGAAGGAATCACTATGGTTACTTATTTGTATAGCGAAGCATTCCGCAACGGATTTTTTGGTACGGCAGCAGCTACGGCAGTCTTGCTGTTCCTGGTCACGATTATTTTCTCTGTCCTCAATATGCTGGTCTCAAATCGCATGGGTGGAGATACGGGAGGGGGTAAAGCGTGAGTACGCTGCGTGTATTTAAAAAAGATCCGGATGATCTAGGGATCATCGGCAAGTTAGGATTTTATCTGCTGCTGATTGTTGGTGCGCTCGTGTCCATCTTTCCTTTTTATTGGATGTTTGTAGTTGGCACTAATGACAGAGGCGCAGTATTCCATGTGCCACCTTTGCTTACGGTTGGAGACCAGTTTTTTGAGAATTTCCAGCGGGTACTGGACAAAACAGACTTCTTTCAAGCCTTGGGCAATTCTTTATTTGTCTCATCTATGGTTACAATATCAGTCGTGTTTTTCTGTACACTGGCAGGTTATGCCTTTGCCAAATATGAATTTCCGTTTAAAAATTTTCTGTTCTACTTTGTAATTGCTACATTATTTGTGCCACAGCAGCTTGGTGTATTACCTACTTACGTAATTATGGCCAAGCTCCACTGGATAGACTCTTTCAAGGCACTTATTGTTCCGGCGATGGTTAATGCCTTCGGGATCTTCTGGATGCGGCAGTATATCACTACAGCTGTACATACGGAATTGATTGAAGCAGGTCGGATCGATGGCGGCGGACATTTCCGGATCTTCTGGAACATCGCTATCCCGGTCATTACTCCAGCTATGGCTACACTAGGTATACTGAATTTTATGACCGTTTGGAATGACTTCTTCTGGCCTTTAGTGGTACTGAAGAATCAAGAGCATTTCACAATTCAGATTGCGCTCCAGCAGCTGTTCTCCAATCGCGATGGTCTAGACTACGGAATGATCATGTCAGCAACGTTTACGGCAACCTTGCCACTGCTGATTGTATTCCTGTTATTTAGCCGCTGGGTGATTGCTGGACTTACTTCAGGAGCTATTAAGAGCTGATCTTACTTTTTGATCTTTACAGGGAATAGGCGGTTTTGTGAAGAATACTAGAGGACAGAGACAGCAGGGGGAAGGGGAATATCATGAAACTCCGCCGTAAAATCTTGTTCGCTATTATTCTTCTCGTCTTTATTCCGGTTATTCTGATGGGGATCGTCACTTACGTTAATTTTTCTAATGCAATGGAGAAAAAATCAAGCAACTTCTACTGGATTTCACTGCTTGAAACGGATCGAAAGCTTAAATTCGCGCTTAGTGAAATCACCTCGATCACGAATTCAAAAATTACGCAGCCGGTTGTTCAGCAATCACTGAAGCAGAAGAACTTTGTAATCACTTATGATCGAAAGCAGGAGCTTAGCAGTTATCTCATTGATCATCCAATGATTACTTCATTTAGTTTTTATAGTAAAGATCGTTTAATTTATCAATACAATGCATCGATGTCTTTTGAGGACTTGAAGAGACAAAGCTGGTTTGACGCGATGGAAGGCGCCGAAGGGCGGCCCGTGTGGTCAGGACCGGGAGAAAATGGCTCGGAGATCTCCGGCAATCCGGTACTTGTACAAGCAAGAGTAATCAAAGATTCATATTCTCTCGAAGATATCGGATATCTGGTTGTTAATGTAAAACCTGATTTATTGGATCAGATTTTCTGGGAAGCAGCAACCCTCAAGAAGGGGGATATTTTGCTGGTCAACAAGCTAGGCAATATCGTTTTTAATAAATCCGGTGAACATATTGGACAACGCACAGAGTTCCCCTTTTTACAGAATGATTATGCTAAGGAACATGACTATTACATCGACAACTATCAGGGGGAAAAATCACTCATAACCTTCCTACCTTCTCATAATGCAGCCTGGTATTTAGTAGCCATTACACCTATGAATCTCATCTCGTCAGAATCTGTATCCATCCGGAATATTGCGATTATTTTAAGTACAGTTTCGCTGTTGTCCGCCATTTTGTTCGACCGCTATTTCGTTCGGAGGCTCGTTCATAGTATTAATAGTGCGGTTAACGGGATGAAGCGGGTGAAGCAAGGGATATTTACGCCGATCACTACACCCTATCGTGCTGATGATGAAAGTGATTTGCTGATTGATGGCTTTAATCGGATGAGCACGCAGATCAATGAACTGCTTGTGCAGGTGGAGACTGAGCAGGGACGTAAGAAGGAAGCAGAAATGCAAGCGCTAATGGCGCAGATTAACCCTCATTTTATTTATAATTCACTCGAATCGATTAATTCGATGGCAGTGCTGCAAGGCAATAAAGATATTAGCAAAATGGTCATCTCACTCGGCAAGCTGCTGCGAATCAGCATCAGTC
The DNA here is from genome assembly GCF_038002785.1 of Paenibacillus sp. FSL H3-0310. Taxonomy (NCBI): domain Bacteria; kingdom Bacillati; phylum Bacillota; class Bacilli; order Caryophanales; family Paenibacillaceae; genus Paenibacillus; species Paenibacillus sp. FSL H3-0310. The sequence goes on along the minus strand of NZ_JBBODC010000001.1, from coordinate 3,391,377 downwards.
AGAATCAGGAGCTGATTCCGCTGCATATGGAGTTCGAGCATGTCCGTCATTATTTGGATATCCAGAAGTTTCGTTTTGAAGATAAATTCTCGTATATCATAGATCTTTCGGATGGTCTTAGGACGTTCATGACACAAAAGCTGATCGTTCAGCCGATTGTTGAGAATGCGCTGTATCATGCGATTGAGCAGATGGAGGACCCAGGGGTCATTGAGATTACGGCCTATGAAATGGGCATGGATATGATCATTATCGTAAAAGATAACGGCCCCGGCTTTGACCTTGCCAAGATGATGAGTCTTTGGGATAACGAGGGAAGTGCTCAGAAGAAATACAGTGATAGCGGCGTGGGGCTTAAAAATGTGCATGAACGCTTGAATATTCGGTTCGGCAGTCCATACGGCATACTAGTGTGTTCATCCCCCGGCTTTGGTTCAACCATCCGAATCCGAATACCAAAAATACTGCCGTAATCGACCGTACGGAAAGAAAGGGGGAGAATGTTATCAAAAAATGGTTATTGAAATGGGGCTGGATGTGGTTATATCTAGTGCTGATTTCGGGTGCGGTTTTATTTATAACTTTAGGAAAGCAAGAACCCATTGAAGATGATTCACCAGAGAAAATCACATTAACTTTCCGTCATTTCTGGATTAAAGAGCATGATCGGCCACTGTTGACTATTTATGAAGATATCGTGGACAAATACCAGCTAGAGCATCCAAATGTGAAAGTTAACTTTGAAGGTTTAGACCAGACGTTGCACCGTGACCAAAAGCTGAAGAACGAGATGGTTACTGGCACCCCGCCAGATATGTTTGTTTTGTTCGGTGGAGCGGAGATTGAGCCATATGTACGCTCTAAGCGTCTGATTGATCTGACTGATTTCGTCCGGGAGAATGCACTAACCAATCAATTCAAGGATCTGGATCTCTGGACCTTTGACAACCATATTTATGGCTTGCCCATTGAAGGGAATGCTGAACCTTTATATTTTAATAAAACCATATTCGAAAAGCTGGGTTTGAAGCCGCCAGAAACGCTGCAAGAGCTTGATGCTGCCATAATAAAGCTGAAGTCGGCAGGATATATTCCATTTGCATTTGGCAACGAGGATCGTTGGCCCGCAGGGATTTTTGCACATTATTTAATGGATCGTTATGCCGGTGCTGACTTGATCGAGAAGCTGATCACTGGTGAAGATCAAGCCAGCTTTCAGAATGAGGCGTATTTAAAGGCTTTTCAGCACTTGGAGCAATGGATCAAAGAAGGTGCCTTCAGCACGAAATCGAATGCGTTATCCACAGAAAATGCGGTGGGACTATTTACGAGCGGCAAGGCTGCGATGTATCTGAACGGAAACTGGGATATCAATTTATTTGCCGGAACAGCAGCTCCTACGGATTTTCAAAATGAGGTAGGTGTTATTCCGTTTCCCACATTGAAGAAGGGGGAACAACCTTCGATTGCCGGCGGTTATACATTTGGCATCGGTCTTTCCTCCGAACTAAGCGGAGCGAAGCGGGAGGCTGCACTCGATCTAATGAAAGCTTTTTACACCCAGGAGGTTCAGACTCGGATTGTATATGAAGGGTTGAGAATTCCGTCCATGCGCATCGCCTTTGATCCTGAGAAGACAGGACCCGTATTCGCGCAAGTCATGAATATGATGGAAGTTAACCGCAAGAGCTTTGTCCCTTATGATAATGTATTGTCACCAGAAGTGAAAAAAACGTTCCTGAGTGTTATAGAACAGATGATTAACGGAGAAATGTCTGCTGAGCAAGCGTTAAAGCAAGTGCAGGCATCCTCCATTCAATATTGGAATTTGATCCAAAGCTCAAGTGTACAATGATCCTGGAGGTGCAGGGAATGGATGAGTTACAAGAGAAATATAAAGTAATAATCGTGGATGATGAGCCGATTATTCTTCGTAGCTTAAAAGCAGCCATTCCATGGAATGATCTTCAGATGGAGATTGTGGGAGAGGCCCGAAATGGAGAATTAGCTCTCCGCTTGATAGAAGACACTTCACCACATATCGTAATTAGTGATATTCGCATGCCCGTAATTGACGGGATTACGTTGATGAAGGAAGTATTGTCTAAAAACCCGAAGCTGGTGTTTATTTTTATAAGCGGGTACGGAGAGTTCGAATATGCAAGAGAAGCATTACGTCAAGGCGCTTTTGATTATTTATTGAAGCCGATCGATCATGATGAACTGGTTGAAATGCTAAACCGCGCCAGAACCAAGCTGGATGAACAGAAGCAAAATGATCAGCTGATTCATTCTGTACAGATGCTGTCATTGCTTGCACGTGAACGTCTGTTTGCAGAAATCACTTTGGGAAATGCAAGGCCGCTTGAGCATCTGAAATGGCTGGAGAACAGTGAACTGGAGAGCGGATATTTCATGGCTGTTGTCCAGTTAGATGACTACACCACACTGAGCAGTCAATGGAGTGTAGAAGAAAAACGGCTATGGCTGTTTGCAATCCGCAATATTGTGGAAGAATGGTCACTGGAGCATGGCGTGCTGACGGTTTTCCCGTTTCATAATGGAGAGTGGATACTACTGTTCCCTGGATCTTTAAGCGCCAGCAGGAGAGAACTTGGTGAACATTTGATAGCGGGAATCAAGAGATACTCCAAGCAGTCTTGTTCCGTAGGCATCAGCCGCACCACACAAGGCATTGATCAATTAAGTACGGTTTACCCTCTGGCCGCGAAGGCCTTATATCAACGGTTCTATTCGGGGCTTGCCGGGGTCTTTATTGATGAAGAGATATCGTTCCCAAGCAGTAAAGAGGTGAAATACCCAAAAGAGCTGGAAACCGCGCTGATTGAAAGTATACGTACCTTAAATAGAGACCGGATGTGGTCTTTATTTGATGAGCTTGCTTTATTTATTGAGTCACAAGCTGTTCCTAAGGATATGGCTGAACGTCTTCTTGTTGAATTGATCGTTGTGTTATACAGAAATTATGAGTATTTGAATATAAATTCAGATTGGTCCTTGCATGGATTACTTAGCAAGATGCACAATCTCGGCACTTTAAATGAAGTGATCTCTGCTCTGAAAGAAGAGTTTGGTGTGCGATTGGAGCAAGGGAACAAGCCTGTGAACCGCGAGGATACGCGTAGCGCCATCGAGAAAGCGAAACGTTATATTGAGAGTAATTACCATAAAGATTTAAGTATTGAGGAAGTAGCGGAGCTGGCTGATCTCAGCATCAGTCATTTCTGCACTTTATATAAGCAAATAACAGGCTATACCTTTTTGGAGTATGTTACACACTGCCGGATGGAGCGGGCGAAGTATATTTTGCAGAGCAGCAACGTAAAAGTGTATCAGATAGCTCCTCTTGTCGGTTATCAGGACCCGCGTTATTTTACACAGGTTTTTAAAAAGGCTAGTGGTCAAACACCAACAGAATACCGAGAAGAGAATACTAAGCAGATCCATTAAAGAGGAGGTAAGGGATGGAATTTCATTTGGAGATGATTGTTAAGTGTTTAACGAACCACAAGCTGCAGAAATATTGGAAGGGGTTCGAGGCTGTTTCTTTTGCATTTTATAATAAGGATAACGTGTATCTGTACAATCATCCCAAATTCAAAACGGTAGGATATCATCCACATTTGCTTCCTTGGAGTAATGAATTCTCAGGAGATACCATCATTTTATATGAGGATCACCCTACAGCCATCGTTAATCTGGAATTACATGAAGAATTCGAAGACTTGTACGCCATTTGTGTACACGAATTATTTCACGGTTATCAATTCCTGATGGGAGATGAACGTTATGCAGATGAATTATTGATGATTACCTACCCTTTATCCCTCGAAAATATGGAATTGCGGATTCAAGAAAGACATCATTTATATCTTAGTGTAATGGCAGCTACTATTGAAGAGCGTAATCACGCAATGTACAGATTTATTGCCATCCGTCAACAAAGAGAACAACTGCTCGGGGAGTACGTGCTAAATGAATATCTTATTGAAACGCTGGAAGGACCCGCTTGGTATGTTGAATTAAATGCCTATGCCGAAAAATCCACCCTACCAAATGAGGAAGTATTGCACAAATTCAGTTCGTATTTAATAGATGAACTTGAATCTTCGGCTAATATCAGAAGAAGCTGCTACGGTTCTGGTCTGTTTATATGTTTGCTGCTGGATGAGCTTCGGACCGATTGGAAAGAAGAGTTTATGAAGTCGGAGTTAAGTTTATATGCGTTTTTTAAGCAATTTGTGGATCAAGTCATCATTCCCTTCGAGGAGATATCCATCAGCAAAGAAACGGAAGATATTATGCAATCGGTCAAAACAATCAGGGAGAAGGAATTCATTGATTTTATCAGCCTGGAAGGGTACCACCTGTATATTGAAGGAGATATAAAATCTACGGGTTTTAATCCTATGGGTATTATTGGTGGAGATGAGAAATGCATTCATAAGAATAATTTACGAATCCAAATCAATGATGCGGAGTATTTTCTGGAAAAGCCAGTGATTAGCTACTATACAGCTGACCTTCGAAATATTAATAAACTGCACCTCGTACTAGATGAACCTCCAACTTTTAATAAAGATTCGTTAATCCTTAATGGAATTGGTGAGATCAAAGGTCAATACGAAGTGAAGGAAGATGGATGTTGGCTGCAATGCTAACGTAATTTAAATGAGAAGGAGAGTATGACATTTGTCATACTCTCTACTTGATGTTTATGACTTATAGGATGACACTTTATCTTCTATACTTAGAGTAGATGAAAAGATCCTTAGCCGGACACATCAAGGAGGAAACGATATAGATGACTACAAAACAGACATCACAGCTCTCCAGCCTTAAAAAGAGTGTAGCCCCTTACGAGAAAAATGACCGCAACGCAAGTATAAGACAGCTCATCAATACTTTAGGACCACTTGTGCTGTTATGGGGCGGAGCTTATTTCTCTTTATCCGTTTCCTATTGGCTCACCCTTCTGTTAGCTATTCCTGCAGCAGGATTTGTAATTCGAACCTTTATTATTTTTCATGATTGCACACATGGATCGTTTTTTAAGAATCGTAAAGCGAATGATATTATCGGAACGATCACAGGTGTGCTGACACTGGTTCCTTATCGGCAGTGGAAACATAGTCATTCCATTCACCACGCCAGCTCCAGTAATCTCGATAAAAGAGGGATCGGCGATATTTGGATTATGACGGTCGAGGAATACGCAGCGGCATCCTTCTGGAAACGTCTATATTACCGGATTTACCGCAATCCCATCGTGATGTTTGGTCTTGGACCGATTGCTGTTTTTATGATTCAGTATCGTTTCAATGTTAAAGGTGCTAGACGCAAAGAGCGGATGAATACCTATTTGACGAATATTTCAATCGCAGCGCTTTATGGCTTGCTAATATGGGCTATTGGCTGGCAGGCATTTCTTATGGTGCAGCTGCCTGTAGCATTTGTATCAGGGTTTCTCGGCATATGGTTGTTCTACGTCCAACATCAGTTTGAAGACTCTTATTTCGAGAATGAATCTGAATGGAGTTATGTGATGGCCGCGGTTGAAGGTAGCTCATATTATAAGCTGCCGAAGGTGCTGCAATGGATTACGGGCAATATCGGCTTCCACCATGTGCATCATTTAAGTCCAAAGGTGCCAAACTATAATTTGGAAAAAGCGCATAACGCGACGCCACCGCTACAAAAAGCAACAACGATTACGATTGGTACCAGCTTGAAGGCCCTTAATTTCCGTCTTTGGGATGAGGAAAATAAACGATTCATTAGCTTCAAAGAGATGAAGTCCATATTAAATAAACCGAAAACTGCAGGCGAGGTCCTGCAAGTTCATAAGCCCAGACTCCAGGGAGAATAATAGCTACATTGTAATCAAATAGCAGCAAAATGGAAGGTTAGAGCCGGAGAACTCATTCGCGCTCTAATCTTTTTTCTCTTTATCGTTGTGGTTCACCGGATTTTACCGGATTTATGCTAGAATAAGGTGAGTGGCATATGGCAAAAAGGAGAGCGAACATGCAGAAGTGGCATCATATTTTTCATAAAAGTACAGGTCTTAGCCCTTATGTATGGGTCGTATTTTATATTCTACCGTTTTATTTCATCTTTCGGTCCTCTTCTCCCTACCAGGTAGTTTCGGGAATCTTGATGATCGCTGTGTTTTTTGTTTGTTATGTGCTTTCTTTTGTCTCCAAGGGTTGGTTAGTTTATTTTTGGACGAGCGTGCAGATACTGGTCTCTATAACGATGACGTTGTTGTTTGGATATATGTATTTTGCGCTTTTTTTAGCCTTTTTTATTGGGAATATCCAGAACCGAGTAGGGTTCTTCACCCTGTACTCCATTCATTTGCTGACTACGATTATTACGATCAATTATGAGCTGCTGTCGCGTAATCCCGTATTTATCAGCCAGCTTCCCTTTGTTCTTGTTAGTATGATTGCAGTGATCCTGCTGCCAATCAGTACCTATAACCGCAATAATCAAGGGAAGCTGCAAGACCAATTGGAGGATGCTAATAAGCGTATCTCAGAATTGGTTAAGCTCGAGGAACGCCAGCGGATTTCACGTGATCTTCACGATACATTAGGTCAGAAGCTTTCGTTAATTGGTCTGAAAAGTGATTTGGCAGGAAAGCTTATCGACAGTAATCCGACGCAAGCCAAAGCCGAGATCAATGATGTACGCCAGACGGCAAGAAGTGCACTGAAAGAGGTCCGGGAGATGATTACGCGAATGCGCGGCATTCGGCTTGAGGACGAACTCGTTCATATTCAGCAGTTTCTTGCGGCTGCGGAGATTGACTATGTTTTGCAAGGCAATCCTAAACTGTCTAATACTTCATTGATTACGGAGAATGTGCTCAGCATGTGTATTAAGGAAGCTGTCACAAATGTTGTGAAGCATAGTAATGCACAATCTTGCGCAATTATCATTGAACCCACACGCACAGATCTCATCATTAAAGTGAAAGATGATGGAACTGGCATCCCGGGCAATGATCTTTATTTTAAAGGACATGGGCTGCAAGGTATGCGGGAACGTCTTGAATTTGTAAATGGCTGTATGGATATCGTGCGAGATGAGGGGACTACGATAGTGATTAAGGTCCCAAATGCATTTAAGCATCCGGAACAGGAGGTAACCGTATAATGATTAAGATTGTAATCGCTGAGGATCAGCGAATGCTCCTTGGAGCGCTGGCATCTTTGTTGGATTTAGAAGAGGATATGAAGGTCGTGGGCCGGGCAAGCAACGGGGAAGAAGCTGTAGCGATGGTTCAGCAGCATAAGCCGGATATCTGTATTATGGATATTGAGATGCCAGCGATGAGTGGTCTCGACGCTGCGGAAGCGCTGAAGAATAGCGGCTGCAAAACGATGATATTAACCACCTTTGCCCGTGCGGGATATTTCGAACGTGCGCTCAAGGCGGGAGTTCATGCTTATCTGCTGAAAGACAGTCCTAGCGAAGAACTGGCACTTTCGATACGTAATGTGATGGCAGGCCGACGCATGTATGCACCGGAGCTAATGGATGAAGCCTACAGCGGTGAAGTAAATCCTCTGACTCAGCGGGAGAAGGAAGTACTTGGACTCATTGCCGACGGTAAAAATACAAAAGAGATCGCCAGCCAGTTGTACATTACCACGGGAACAGTCCGGAATTACATCTCAGTTATACTAGATAAGCTGGATGTAGGTAACCGCATCGAGGCAATCACTCGATTTAAAGAAAAGGGTTGGTTTAAGTGAGCGGGGGTAAGAAACGCTTAGTTGGTTGAAGCAGCTTGTAAACGCGAATAGCAGATCGCTGAACGCTGAACGCTGAACGCTGAACGCTGAACGCTGAACGCTGATCGCTGAACGCTGAACGCTGAACGCTGAACGCTGAACGCTGAACGCTGAACGCTGAACGCTGAACGCTGAACGCTGAACGCTGAACGCTGAACGCTGAACGCTAATCGCTGAACGCTAATCGCTGATCGCAGAGCGCTGATTCCTAATTTATACTCACCAATCGCAAATAGATGTATTTCCTACAACTATATGCTATAAAATGCTCGTCAGATGCGATTTAGTTGCATTTCTTACATCTAAAAGTTCACTTAGAGGGCATTTCCATTATTTTTCGGGGAAATAGTTGTAGAGAATGCAGTTAAAGAGTTGTCTAAGCAGAAAATATACTTATAATTGTACTGAGTGCAGCTATTTCTTTTATTAGCATTAGTGAAATTCAATATAATCCGCTAAAAATAAAATTTTTAATGTTATTTTGATGTTAACACTCGCCAAATGTTCCCGCGCCGTATATCATTAATTATCGGCCTATTATCCACAATAGGACAGTTAATCAAAAGGAAGTGTATTTTCTGATGTCAAGAAAGCTAAGAGCCGGCATAGTTGGCGGCACAGGTATGGTAGGACAACGTTTTATTGCCCTTTTAGAGAATCATCCTTGGTTTGAAGTAACTGCGATTGCTGCCAGTGCTAGATCTGCTGGAAAAACGTATGAAGAATCGGCCAAGGGCAGATGGAAGTTATCTACTCCAATGCCTGAGAACGTAAAGAATATTATGGTCCAAGATGCTTCTAAGGTAGAAGAAGTTGCTGCGGACGTGGATTTGATTTTTTGTGCTGTAGACATGAAAAAAGATGAGATTAAAGCGCTCGAAGAGGCTTATGCTCGCACCGGAACACCAGTAATCTCCAATAACTCAGCGCATCGCTGGACGCCTGACGTGCCTATGGTCATTCCTGAGATTAATCCGGAGCATCTTGAGGTTATTGCACAGCAAAGAAAACGTCTGGGAACAGAGACAGGTTTCATTGCGGTTAAACCTAACTGCTCCATTCAAAGTTATGTGCCTGCACTTCATGCGCTCAAAGACTTCAATCCATCTAAAGTGGTGGTCACCACCTACCAAGCCATTTCTGGTGCAGGAAAGACTTTTGCAGACTGGCCAGAAATGCTGGACAACGTGATTCCTTACATCGGTGGCGAAGAAGAGAAAAGCGAGCAAGAGCCTTTGCGGATCTGGGGAAGCGTTCAAGAAGAGGGTATCGTAAAGAGTGAAGCGCCAACGATTACTTCGCAGTGTATCCGTGTGCCTGTAGCGGATGGACATATGGCTGCTGTATTTGTTTCTTTTGAGAAAAAACCGTCCAAAGAAGAGATTCTGAATCTCTGGAAGAGTTTTAAAGGACGTCCTCAGGAGCTTGAACTGCCTAGCGCACCTAAACAGTTCATTACCTATTTTGAAGAGGACAATCGTCCACAGACTAAGCTGGATCGTGATATCGAGAACGGAATGGGCGTATCGACGGGCAGACTTCGGGAAGATGCCCTCTATGATTACAAATTCGTAGGTCTCTCCCATAACACCCTGCGCGGAGCAGCTGGCGGTGCTGTGTTGATCGCAGAGCTTCTGAAAGCAGAAGGTTATATTCAACCGAAATAAGTCCATGCATGAGCTGCAAAGCTGATGTGAATAGACACCTCATCAAAGCTTAGTCTTTGGTGGGGTGTTTTTATTTTAATTTTGAATTTGGTAAAATAAGTTATGGAAGGAGAGGATACCATTGAATAAATATTTATTAGCTTTTATATGGTTACCATTAATCCTGTTTACAAGCGGTTGTACATCATCAACTCAAGAGGTACAAGAGTATGGAGTATGTTCCATTAATGCTGAAATTCCTATTCCTAAAAAAGCCAAAGAAATCGAAGTGACAACGACTTCAAGTAACCCCAATATAAAAATAGGTGTAAAGTACGAATTGGATAATATAGGAGGAGAACAAGGTCTTTATCGGCCTGACGGCTATTTTAATAAATTAAACGATGCTGGATGGATAGAGCTGGAGGACAAGCGGTTAGGACATGTGCAATTTTTTGAAAAAAAGGACACCGTCATCGCCATCGAAATACATCAGGATACCTTTGATATTCATGAAATGAATAAAGATGCTAAATTCTAAACAGTGGCTAGTTAGATGAAGCATTTGTTATTACTTAAACAGAAAGGTTGAGAGTGTGGTAAGATAGGTAAAGTGTATAAACTATACGAATTCTGAATGACTGACGGAGTGATATGATGGGTGCAAAAAGTAAAGGTGGCGGCACAGGCAGAGGTACGGGGAGTAAAGGCTGGACACGCTGGAACAAAACAGCAAAACCAGTTAAACCTGCTAAAAGTGATCCAACGACGGGTCCAGGTGCTAAAGGTGCAAGTGGAAGCAAGGGCAGTAACGTGAAAAAAAGCGGAGGCACCAAATAGCTCCCTTAAACTGGGTTATTCCTGAAGGTTAACATCTGATTTTGATCGTTAAAATCAGGTGTTTTTTTATGACCAGATGTAAGTATATAGAGAGAAAGTAGGATCAGCAGTGAGAATCGATAAATATATAAGCGAAACAGGCTTTTGTTCCAGAAGGGAAACCAAGCGATTAATTGCAGCAGGTCGAATCGCTGTGAACGGCATTGTCTGTGAGGCGAACATTCTTATAGAGCCAGAGGATATCGTATGGATCGATGGGGAGCCGATAACAAGCAGTAAAGGGGAGCCAGTGTATCTCGCTTTGAATAAGCCGATAGGCATTACCTGTACAGCAGCCCCACATGTGGCTGGGAACATTATTGATTTTGTAGGGTATCCTTCACGGATCTTTGCGATCGGCAGATTAGATAAAAACTCGGAAGGCCTCATTTTGTTAACCAACGATGGAGAGATCGTAAATAAAATGATGCGTTCCGAGAATGGGCATGAAAAAGAATATGTAGTTCATGTAGACAAACCGGTTACGTCAGAATTCTTACAAGCGATGTCTAGCGGCGTGAACATTCTTGGAGTCACAACGAAACCTTGTGAGGTCTATCGGATTACAGAATGTCAGTTTAGAATTATCCTAACTCAAGGTCTCAATCTGCAAATACGCAGAATGTGCAAGGAGTTAGGATATAGAGTACTAAAGCTGGAGCGCATAAGAATTATGAATATTACATTAGACGGCTTGGAGCTGGGACAATGGCGGCATTTAAGCAGTGAAGAGCTGTATGAGCTTATGTCCCGCTTAAACTGACTTTGTCAACAAAGCCTCTGGCAGTTGTGGTAATATCTTCAGCTCCGGCAATCGCTGAGATAACAGAAATCCCATCCGCACCAGCTGTTAATACTGGTGCAAAATTTTGCAGCGTGATTCCCCCAATGCCAACCAATGGGATGGTAATGCCTTTATTTCTTAGTTCTTCAATCATCGCAGTGCCTTGAACAGCTTTGGCATCCTCCTTGGATGACGTAGGATAGATGGGACCCACGCCCAGATAGTCGGCTCCATCGGCAATCGCCTGCTGAGCTTCAGCGAAGGAGTGAGCGGATACACCAATGATTTTATTCTCTCCAAGTAGCTGGCGGATCGCCAATGCAGGTGTATCCTCCTGTCCTACATGAATTCCGTCCGCATCAAGCGCGATCGCTAAATCAATGTCGTCATTCACGATAAAGGGCACGCCATTGGCATGACAGATCTTTTGAAGTCGTCTGCCAAGATTAAGTCGTGCCTTATCGCTTAAGGATCCGGTACCCTTTTCACGGAATTGAAACATGGTTATGCCCCCAGCTACCGCTTCCTGCAGCACCTTAACGGGAGCTTTACGGCAATTTACGCTGCCCATTATGAAATAGACTTTTAATAGATCTCGCAGATGTTCACTGTTCATTCGTTGCACTGTTTATCCCCCGCAGTCTGTTTTGATAAGCAAAATGATTGGTTGGTCCATGCCCAGCCCCTATGCCCAGCTCGTCCTCAATCGCCGCTTGTATAAATGCTTTGGCAGTTTGAATGGACTCAGCTACGGATTTGCCTTTGGCTAGCTCGGCGGTAACTGCTGCTGAATAGGTGCAGCCTGTACCATGCGTATGTCTGGTCTGAATCCGGCTACTCTCCAATAAGGTATATTCGTGACCATCATATAGAAGATCGGTTACGGCTGTGGTTGAGGTATCATGTCCCCCTTTTAGCACTACATATTTGGAGCCCATGCCATGAATGATTTTGGCTGCTTTTTTGCGTTCTTCTATGGTGGAGATCGTCATCTTTGTGATCATTTCGGCTTCGGGAATATTGGGTGTCGTCACCAATGCTAAGGGCAGCAGATGGCTGATTAAGGATTGAACCGCCTCCTGCAGCAGCAGTGTGGACCCTCCTTTAGCGACCATCACAGGATCAATTACAAGATTAGACCAGCCGTAATACTTAATTTTATCTGCCACAATGCGGATGATGTCGCTGTTAAATAACATCCCGGTCTTTACGGCATCTGGTTGCAGGTCAAGTCCTATAGAATCAAGCTGCTGATTTATAGCTTCCAGAGTCACTGGATAAACCCCTTGGACACCCAGCGTATTCTGCGCTGTCACAGCTGTAAGGATGGACATGCCATAGACAGAAAGCTCCTGAAAGGTTTTTAGATCGGCCTGAATGCCAGCACCACCGCCGCTATCGGAGCCGGCAATGGTTAGAGCTTTGGATATAATCATCGATTTCACTCCTTTGAGGGTCATTAACTGAGCTGTTTGATGCTAGATCTTTCTAGGAAGACTTCTGGCGTGACCCATGTCAGTTGATTTAGAAACTCAACCTGAAAGCTTCCCGGCCCTTGACCAGTTGTTAATTCAGCGGCGATTTCAGCGGCTACTCCATAGAAGGAGAGGGCTTCCACTGCGGCCTCCAACGAGGCACCTCCACTTACCGCGAGAAATGCACCCACAACAGCGCTGAGCAAGCAGCCAGTTCCTGTAACTTTCGTGAGAATAGGGTGACCGTTGCTGGCAATATAAGTGTTTTTTCCATTCGTGATCACATCGTCTTTTCCAGTTATGATGACCACACAGCTTAACTTCCTCGCAGCAGCTTCAGCCAAAAGGACTACATCGCCTTCACCTTCGCCAGCATCCACCCCTTTAATGGACCAACTCTCTCCAATGACATTAGCGACTTCAGCTACATTCCCCCGCAGTGCGGTGATTTGCATCTCATTCACTAGCTTTTGAGTGACAGCGGTCCGATAAGAAGTTGCGCCTGCACCTACCGGGTCAAGCACTAGGGGAACCCCGTGTTTATTAGCGGATTTACCAGCGAGCAACATAGATTGAATGGCGTAGTCATTGAGTGTGCCTATATTTAGAACTACAGCAGACGACATAGCGGCGATGTCGATCACTTCTTCGTGGGCATCCGCCATAAAGGGAGAGGCACCCAGCGCCAACAGACCGTTGGCTGAGAAATTGGCTACTACAATATTAGTGATGTTGTGGATCAAGGGGTTGGATTCCCGTACTTTGGCTAAGTAACTCATCATAATTCCTCCTCAAGCTTGAATGAATAACCAACTAAACGTTACAGATTGATAAAAGCTTCTTGTGCTTTAATATCTTCTGGTAGAAGATCGTTGGTGGATAACCACTGCTGAACCTTTTCCCAAGATGTCGGGTCTTGATAACCAAAAGATTGATCGCCAGCATTCATCAGTGGCAGTAGAATCTCAAGACTTTTTTTCTCAATCTCCTTGTCGAGCGGTGAAGTTGCATCTTCATGTGCAACCAGTAAATCCAGGGCTTGTTCAGGATTCTGCTCCACAAATTCCTGTCCTTTTGTTATGGCATTTAGAAATTTTTTAAAGTAGGCTTCAGAATTTTGCAATCCTTGTTCGCTGGCCACCAGCACAAGCTCATAATAGTCAGGTACTCCGTAATCCGTTGGATTAAGCGAGGTGACCGGATGTCCCTCTTTTTCAAGGATCAGTTGTTCATGGTTGATGAACCCGCCCATTATTGCGTCCACTTGTCCTGTAGAGATCGCAGGGATAAGGTCAAAACCTACGTCAATTAGCTTGGCGGATGAAGGATCGCCTCCATCACTCTGGATCATTGTCCGAATCATTGCTTCATAGAGCGGAATGGAGGAATAGCCGATTTGTTTTCCTGCGAGCTCTTTGGGACTATGAATACTGCCTGCCTGAGGAACCATCAGATGATTCAGTGGATGCCGCACGATAGCTGCAATCGAACGTACAGGAATTTTCTCGCCGCGTGCCATAAGTACCTGAGGCTGATAGCTGAGCGCTAGATCAATTTGATTTGCTGCTACAAGCTTTAGGGCGTCATTGCTGTCCGCAGGCATTTTGATCTCGACATCCAAACCTTCCTCTTGGAAAAAACCTTGCTGTTGCGCAGCGTATAGAAAGGAATGAACGGCATTGGGATACCAATCAAGCATAATCGTCAGCTTGTGTGACTGCTTATTTTCGGTGTTGGAGGAACCGGTTTGGGAGTTGCTATTTAGCTTGTCTGCCTTCCCGCAGCTGCTTAAGAGCAAAAGTGTGCATACTAGAAATACAGAAATAAGTCCTCGTTGTGGGGATTTTAAATGATTCATTGGTTAGATCCTCTTTTCTTTAAAAATAATTGTTCGAGTAAAGCTATCGCCAGAAAAAGTACAACACCAAGCGCGGACAGCAGAAATACAGCCGCGAACATTTCATCGCTCTGCATATTTCCGGCCATTCTGCGGCTGAAGTAACCGAGTCCTTTACTGCCGCCGAGCCATTCCCCGATAGTAGCTCCGATGACGCAGTATACAATGGACAGCTTTAAGCCAGAGAAAAAAGCAGGCAGCGCCAGTGGAATTTGGGTTTTGACAAGCAGCTGCCAGCGGTTTGCACCAAATGTTAATAATAAGTCCTTGTAGGTCTGGCCACTTGTACGAAGTCCATCAAATGTACTCACTACGACTGGAAAAAAAGCCGTCAAAAACACCACAGCCACTTTGCTCCACAGCGAATATCCGAACCACATAATAAAAATGGGCGATAGCGCAATTAATGGGACCGTCTGGCTAATGATAAGGAAGGGATAGATGGCCTTTTCTACGGGGCGAAACAGGAACATTCCAATACCCAGCAATACACCACAAACCACAGAAAGGACAAAACCTACCAGTATCTCCTGCAACGTCGCTAATAAATGTTGTCCGAATAACAATTGCCTTTGCTCGATCAATGCGATGCCAATAGATGAAGGTGCAGGGAGAATAAAGGCTGGAATCAAGTGAAGGCGAACAGCTGACTCCCAGATTACAAGAATGAGCAGTACCAGAAGAAGGAAGGGACCATAGTTGTCTAGATGTTTTTTAAAAGGTATAGGTTGCATGCAATCTTCGCTCCAACTCTGCCCGTAGTGCTATAAACCGGGGTTCATAGTTCATCTTATAATGTCTTGGTTTTGGTAGATCGACAATGATCTCCTGTAATTCGCTGTGCGCACCGCCAGATAATAAATAAATCCGGTCACTGAGCAATAGGGCTTCTTCCAGATCATGAGTGATGAGCATAATCGTCTGATTCAGTTCACCCCATAACTCCAACAGCCAACGGTGTATCTCACGTTTGGTCATGGCATCGAGAGCGCCAAAGGGCTCATCCAGCAGCATAAGACCACTTCCGCCTCCAGCCACTAAGGTGCGCAGAAATGCTACTCGCTGTTTCATACCTCCCGAAAGTTCATGGGGATAAGCCTTCTCTACATCTGTTAAGCCGAAGCGGGCCAACATTTCCCGAATCTGAGTGATCGTTTTCTGTTTACTAAATCTGGGCTTGATCTCCCAGGGCAAAAGGCAGTTATCGAGCACTGTTCTCCAAGGCAGCAATAAATCCTGCTGAGGCATATAAGCGATCTGACCTAAACGACTAGCGGTTGAGGGGAGCGTAGGGAGTTTTATTTTTCCATGAGTAGGTTCGAGTAAACCGGCAACCGTTTTGAAAAATGTGCTTTTCCCGCATCCGCTAGCACCTACTACGGAGACGAATTCCCCTTGCCTGATATCCATGGATAGATTTGCGAATACAGGGGGTTGTTCAGTTTCCGGAAAAGAGTAGGTTAGGCCTTGAATAGATAAAATGGTCGTGATGATCTAACCTCCTAATATTTTTGTGGAGCGCCTAAACAAATAAAGACCCATCCATTTCCAGAGGAAATGAATGGGTCAAAAAGTTCATTCTGCATAATAACACTTAACATGCTTGATGAAAATTCTGCTCCACTTCCCTCCGCTGGTATGATCCAGATCAGGTTCCAAGGGTCCGGAGCTTGAAGCTCCGTCTCAGTCGGCCGACTCCCCTAGTGAAATAACAGGTCCATATTAATTTGTTTATAAATATACCATATCTTTCTGAGAAGTAAAGAGAGAAAGAAGTGAAGGATTAATCCAAGATTGGGTAAGATATAAGTAGAAATCTAGTTAATATTACAATTCCGATGTATATAATCGGAAAAAAGTATTGACGATCATGTGATGGCAGTGTACTATTCAATTTACCGGAAAAAAACCGGATAGAGAGAGGGGATTTAATAATGAAAAAATGGAGTTTAACTATTATATTGGCGTTAACCGTGGTCCTTGTAGCGGCTTGCGGCAATAATTCGAATACCAATACGGCTGCTGAACCAACAGCTGGAACGAATGGTGGAGCAGCATCTTCAGCGCAAAACAGTTTGGAGGCTGTGAAGGCCAGCGGCAAATTGCGGATAGGTACAGAAGGGACTTATGCACCTTTTACTTATCATGACACTGCGGGGAAATTGACGGGTTTTGACGTGGAAATTGCCGAAGAAGTAGCCAAACGTTTAGGTGTTGAAGCTGAATTTTTTGAAACTCAGTGGGATGGTATTTTTGCTGGGATGGATGCGAAACGGTTTGATGTCATTTTTAATGAAGTTTCCATTAACGAAGATCGCAAAGTGAAATATGATTTCTCTGAACCCTATATTGTATCCAAGGCAGTATTGATCGTGAGCGAAAACAATGAGGATATTAAGACCTTTGCTGATCTAAAGGGTAAAAAAGCCGGACAATCCCTGACCAGTAACTTATCCGACATCGCTCGTGAGAACGGTGCTGAAATCGTAGCTACGGACGGTTTCAATCAAGCGATGGATCTGCTGACTTCGGGACGTATTGATGCAACTGTGAATGATGGCTTGTCTTATCTGGATCTGAAAAAACAAAAACCAGATGCAAAAATTAAAGTGGTTGATGAGATTCCTGAAGGCTCACAAAGTGCTGCGGTATTCCTGAAAGGCAATGATGAGCTGGTGAATGCGGTCAGTGATGCGATTAAAGAGATGAAAAGTGATGGAACGTACTTGAAAATTTCCGAGAAATACTTTGGAGCTGACGTTTCAAAATAATACAAGGCTAGCAAGGCTAATTAAGCCTAGAAGCTAAAAAGGATGTCTGAATAATGGATGACCGCAAAATACAAATTTTCTTAGATACACTGCTACCCCTGCTTAAAGCCGGGGTGGCTTTTACCATTCCGTTGGCTCTACTTTCCTTTGTGCTTGGATTGATTTTGGCGATCCTAACCGCGTTGGCACGTCTTTCACCGTGGGTAATTCCGAAGCTAATCGCCCGTTTTTATGTATGGGTCATTCGGGGAACCCCGTTGTTAGTGCAGCTATTTATTATATTTTATGGTTTGCCGGCTGTTGGTATTGTACTCGACCCTTTCATTGCCGCCACCATTGGATTTACCCTTAGCGTAGGGGCTTATTCATCGGAAATCGTACGCGCTGCTATCCTGTCGATACATAAAGGCCAGTGGGAAGCTGCCTTCTCAGTCGGGATGACTCGTGGGCAGGCTCTGCGCCGCGTAATTCTGCCACAAGCTGCACGCGTTTCTGTACCGCCGTTATCCAATTCTTTTATTAGCTTGGTCAAAGATACATCGCTTGCAGCGATCATCACCTATACGGAGATGTTTAGAACTGCTCAGCAGGTAGCCTCTACCACTTATGAGCCTCTGCTGGTATACTCCGAAGCAGGATTGTTTTATTTAGTGTTCTGTTCTGTGCTGTCGGCGCTGCAAAATTACTTGGAGAAACGACTCGATCGTTACTCTGCGACCTAAAGGAGAGATACTTGTGATTGAAATCATTAATTTGCATAAATCCTTCGGCGCACTCCAAGTGTTAAAGGGTATTGATCTGAAAATGGAGCATGGAAAGGTACTTGTCATTATTGGGCCATCCGGCTCCGGAAAGACTACACTGCTGCGCTGTTTTAATCTGTTGGAAATCCCGGATCAAGGCAGCCTGTCACTCGGGGATATCACCATCAATTTTACAGATCATAAGAAAATTCCTCAGAATTCCGTATTAGCTCTTCGGCAGAAAACAGGGATGGTCTTTCAATCGTATAATTTATTTCCGCATATGACTGCGCTAGGCAATGTGATGGAGGGACAGGTAACTGTCTTGAAACGAACCAAGGAAGAAGCGCGTAAGCGGGGCCTTCAACTGCTGGCTAAGGTGGGTTTGGCTGATAAAGCTGATAACTATCCACATCAGCTGTCAGGTGGACAGCAGCAGAGAGTGGCCATCGCCCGGGCTATGGCAGTAGATCCAGAAGTGCTGTTGTTTGATGAGCCCACTTCGGCGCTCGACCCCGAGCTGGTAGGGGAAGTGCTTAAGGTCATCAAACAATTAGCAGCAGAAGGTATGACTATGGTGATTGTGACCCACGAGATGAAATTTGCCGCCGATGTAGCGGACCGGATCATTTTGATGGATGGCGGTCATATCTTAGAGCAAGGAACTCCGCAAGAAGTGCTGGAGCATCCGAAGAATCCCCGGGCTCTGCAATTTCTGAATAGACTGAATGGTGAAGAAGAGTAGAAAGACAATATATATGAAAAAGCAGCTCGGGAATCATCCGGAGCTGCTTTTTCGTGTGTAGATTATTCAAATGAGAAGAGTAACTGAAATTTGGCTTATCCTCCAGTTTTCAGGAACTCCAAAGCGTTGTAGAGCATAATCGCAGCTTCGGCACGGGTGAGTTCGCTTTTTGGATTAAACTTTCCGTTAGCGTCTAGAGTATTGATCTTGTATTTCAGGGAGCGCTGAATACTGCCTTGATATGCAGGGGTCAGTGACGCTTCATCAGCGATATCTACTGGAACGATATTGATCATCGGCAGATTACCTACGCCTTCGATCGCTTGCACTAGATAGTTAGTGAATTGCTCTTTGGTCATAATTAGGCTAGGATCAATGTCTTTTGGTAGCTTAACTTGATTGTAATAAGCATTGATAAAGGCTTCAGCGTACCAGGCTTTGTCTTTTACTTTTGTGAACAAGCCGCTGGCAACAGGAGCTTTGTTAAAGTCAATGGCTGCGAGGCTGAGCTGAAGACCGCCGGAGATAAACTGAATCCCTTGGGCTGTAGTTACCTTAGAGCCAGGGAGAAATTGAGATTCGCTGACACCTTTAATTAACCCTTGATTTTTTAAAGAAATGATTTTTTCTTTGCCGTTTATGTTATCAATATCCTTAAAGGTGTTCCCAGCTGCAAACATCTGACCACCCAAAGAAAAGGAGAAAATGGCTACGGTTGTGATCGCTGCTAGTGTGCTTTTTTTCATGTTCATGTCTTTTCACCTCGTTGTATGGATAGGCTCCTTAGCCTTTGTCACTCCTTTAACGTTGTAAATTATGGAAAGGTTGCGGTCTAATCTGTATTATTTCACGAAAAAGTAGATTTTAATAGAAATATAGGCCAGATTGGGGTGTAGTACTTTGGATAAGTGGCATGAAATGATATAATGATGTCAGGCTCTTTTCATTCGTGGTTAATTTTGTTATGATTATATCGTAACGATTACTATTTATGGTTTGTCTTAACTGCATAAATAGGAGCGTCTCAGAGGGTACGGATGTTAAATCGTTCCGGGAAGGTAGGAGACCAAATGGATCAAATATCAAATATCAGTCAATTGTTTGCGGCGCAAAAATATAAATTAACGCCTCAGCGTGAAGCTATAGTGAACGTTCTGCTCGACAATGAGAAGGATCATTTAAGCGTAGAAGAAGTATATATGCTTGTTAAGAACAGCTATCCACATCTGGGCCTGGCAACGGTATACCGTACACTTGAGCTTTTATGTGAGCTACACATTGTAGAGAAGATGAACTTCGGAGACGGAGTTGCCCGTTACGATTTGCGCGGGAACGATCATTCGCATATGCATCATCATTTGATATGCAGCGTATGCGGTCGGTTGGAGGAAATTAAGGACGACTGGCTTGTGGAGCTGGAGAGAAGAGTGGAACGTGAATATGGCTTTAACGTCACGGATCACCGCCTTGATTTCAAGGGTACTTATGGAACATGTAAACGTACTGGCTGCAAAAAAGCAAAAGCAGAAGCAGATAAAGCAGTCTCGTAAGATTGCTTTCTAACCTAAAGACACAGGCTTTCTCCAAGCCTGTGTCTTTTTTGATTACTGCGTTCTAGGAAGTCTAGCTTCGAGTAGGTACAAAGGATTTGATCCACGTTCCGAAACTGCCAGGGTTACGGCTCTGAACGAGAATTACACCTTCTCCACGGAAGCGGCAGACAAGTGCTTCACCACTGGTTATGCTGTTAAGCCAGCCAGAGGCTGCCTTTTCCACCTTGTAGTCCATATAGTCTGGCCATGCTACGAGGTGTCCGTTATCGATAATCATTTCTTCACCAGGTCCTAAATTTATTGCATGGATAGCACCGAAGGAAGACAGGAACACCGTTCCTCTGCCACTGATTTCTACAATGAAGAAGCCTTCACCGGAGAAGAGCCCTCTGGTTAAATTCTGCATTTTGGTATTTACTTGAATGCCTTCAGTTCCGGCGAGAAATCCGTCTTTTTGAACTAACAGTTTATACGATCCGTCTAATTCTATCGCCTGAATATCGCCGAGTGAGCCAGGTGACAGCAATACCTCACTTTGACCACGGGTCGCTCTAAGTTCTTGAAAGAAGAATTTCTCACCGCTCAGCATTCTCCCGAGACCGCGCATTAAACCACCATCCACGGTTCCTTTTAATTCTACGTTAGGTGACATCGCGACCATTGCGCCCATTTCAGCCTTTACGCTTTCACCGGGATTTAGTTGGACCTTTAACATAGCAAAAGCACCTTCATACAAAACCTGGTAATTCATCCTTTAAACCTCCGCATCTATTTAGATAAGATAGAATACTAGCTTTGCTCTAAGTGTAACGGAATTCTTGCTTCGCTCATAGTCTGGAATATGTTAAAATGAAGTTGTCTTATAGATGTAAGATCAATAATCATTCACCCATGAATAGGAGAGTGGTGTCACATGGCACGAACCAAGACACAAAAAGCCTTGCGTAAGGCAGAGCGCTCCGGAGCCTGGTGCGCAGCACAGAGTCGTAGATTGAATAGTGATTATGGAGCCATTTCACAGCATGTACGATTAACACCAAGCAAGCAGGAACAATTGAATAAGAATAGATATAAGGGGCAGATCTTCCAAGATGATGCTCCTTTTTTATTGGCTATTTGATAAGAGAACATCGCTCAGCGTATAGTAATTGAAGAAATAATATATAGGAGATGTATCCCTGATGAAACAAAATAAATATGACGATTCGAATTTCTTCTCCGCCTACCAGCAAATGCCCCGTTCTATTGGAGGGCTTGCAGCAGCAGGAGAATGGCATGTATTAAAGGCGCTTCTTCCAGACTTACATAATAAAAGTGTGCTTGATCTGGGCTGCGGCTTTGGCTGGCATTGCCTATATGCCCGTGAGCAGCAGGCGAGTTCAGTTATAGGTGTGGATATCTCTGAAAAAATGCTGCAACAGGCGCGTGAAAAAACGAACGATCCTGCTATAACTTATATCCAGCTGCCGATTGAGGACATTGATTTTGCGAGCGAGCAATTTGATGTGGTTCTCAGTTCATTGGCTTTCCATTATATTGAATCTTTTGCATCCATCTGCCGAAAGGTGCATTCGTTTCTTAAGCCTGGCGGGAGTTTTATTTTTTCAGTGGAGCATCCAATCTTTACTTCACGTGAAGAGCAAGACTGGTATGCCGATGAACAAGGAAACCGCCTGCATTGGCCCGTAGATCATTATCAATCAGAAGGACTTCGTGAAACGAAATTCTTAACAGAAAATGTGATTAAATACCATCGCACGATTTCCACCTATTTCAATGACCTGATTGAAGCTGGCTTTACTATTAAAGCGGTTAAAGAACCAAAGCCTTCAGCAGAAATGAGTAATGATCCATGGATGAAGGATGAGGAGCGTAGACCGATGTTCCTGATCATTTCGGCTGTGAAAGAATAATCTCATGCTCACGAGTTATGTTCGAATATAGAAGCAGGGGTTGTCCTAAAAGTAGCTTTTTCTACTAAGGGACAACCCTTTTGCAATGAAACGGGGTTTCTTCATTTACACCTGCTCTCTGCTGTGCACACGATATTCTCTTGGTGACATCCCGAAACGACTTCGGAAGACCCGGTGAAAATAGGTGTAGTTCGCAAAACCACAAGTTTCTGCTACTTGCTCCAGCGGCATGGGACTGAAGGTTATCCGTTCTCTGGCCATTTCCAGTCGGACATCGTTTACATATTTAATAATACTGGTCCCAAAGGCTTCCTTAAATAAATGAACGGCCCGCGAGACGGATATACCCACAAAACCTGCTACATCTTCCAATAGAAAGGGTAGGGTTGCGTGCTCCTCAACATATTGCTTCATTCGGTATGCCAGATAACCTTTTGGAGTAATTGCTGGCTGGTCTGTAATTAGCCGGTCGATTTCCATACATAGAATTTGCAGATAGCAGGCAGATATTTCTGGAGAGAAGTCGGAAAGTCGACGGTGCTCCAGAATCAATTGGCGAAACAAGCCAAGAAAATTCTCACTAAGCGGCACACTTAGGCGAGTGGGTCTTTGTGAACGTTGCCACCATTCATCAATCCATGTTCCTCCGCAAAAGATATGATAATCTCCGCTTTCAATTCGTGGCTTGCCTACAGGGTACTCTTCTTTATCTATGATCAAATAGTAAGGATCATTTGGAGCGAATAACATAATATCCCCGCTTTCCACAGGTGACATTACACCATCGATCAATGCACGGCTTCTTCCTTCTGTTTGCAGACGTATAAGAAAGTTCTGGTTCCCTTGACTTTGAGACATATGAAAAGGCTTGCGATGAAAAGAAAATCCGGCTGATAATACGTGACAGGTAGCAGAATGAGTCATAGGTCCTCCTGGGTGTATTGAAATGATAAGCAGATTGTTCATGTTTTAATCATATTATTCATTTTAATATATACGCTTTCATATTACTATGTAGCTAAGCAATAAAGAAAGAAATCGACCATCAACGCTAGAAACAGTCGGTATTAGCTGTGCTTACAAGAATGACAGTTTAAGGAAACTGATGTGAATCAGATTAGTCAATTCTGTTACAGCATTATTGTTCAAGTGATTGTCACTACAGAAAGCTAACTTTAAATCCAATTGGAGTGATTCGAAAATGCTGAAGATAGGCCTGCAATTGTATACGCTCAGAGAAGAACTGGAACAGGATTTTGAAGGGACACTGCGTAAAGTAGCAGCCCTTGGTTATAAAGGTGTGGAGTTTTTCCATTACTTCGGCCGTAGCGCAGCAGAAGTCAAACAATTGCTTGATGAACTTGGACTAGTAGCGTTGGGCGCACACCGTCCCTATGACGCGTTGTTGAATGATACAGAGGCAGAGATCGCGTACAACCTGGAGATTGGAAATCATCATCTAATTGTGCCGTATCTGTCAGAAGAACAACGTAACTATGAAGAAGTTGCTGCGAATCTGAAGATTATTGGAGAAAAGTGTAAGGCGCGTGGAGCGGTTCTTTTGTACCATAATCATGACTTTGAGTTAACTGATCGATATGGTGACCGTACAGCGTTTGACGGTTTGTTTGAAGAGGTGCCAGCTGATTTGCTGCAAGTTGAAATGGATACATGCTGGGTACATCACGCAGGTTATGATGCCGTAGAATATATCAACAAATACGCTGGCCGGTTGCCAATCATCCATCTTAAAGATTTGAAGAAACATGAGGATGGTTCACCGGAAACGGTTGTTCTAGGTGAAGGAGAAGTAAACCTTACAGCAATTCTTGATGCGGCTGTACAGGCAAAGGTAGAGTGGGCGGTAGTGGAGCAGGATTATTGCAGCCGTTCACCATTAGGAAGTGTAGAAGATAGTTTGAAATGGGTAAAAGCATACGCTAATCAAGGGGGAAATGTTCATGTCTAAAAAGTTGAGAATTGCTATTGTCGGTTGCGGTGGAATTGCTAATGGAAAACATATGCCAAGTTTGTCACGTCAAGCAGATGCTGAAATGGTAGCCTTCTGTGATATCGTCGAAGAACGTGCACAGGAAGCAGCAAAAACCTATGGTGTTGAAGGCGCGGCTGTATATACAGATTATCAAGAGCTTTTGAAAGCCGGAGGATTCGATATCGTGCATGTATGTACACCGAATGACAGTCACTCCGTGATCACAATCGCAGCATTGGAAGCTGGCAATCATGTAATGTGTGAGAAGCCAATGGCGAAGACTACAGCTCAAGCACAGGAAATGTTAGAGGCTGCCAAACGTACAGGCATGAAATTGTCTGTAGCTTATCAGAACCGTTATCGTGCGGATAGTGAATATCTTAAAGACGTTTGTGAAAACGGTGAGCTTGGTGAGATCTATTATGCAAAAGCGATTGCCGTTCGTCGTCGTGCGGTTCCTACATGGGGCGTATTCCTGGATGAAGAAAAGCAAGGCGGCGGTCCACTGATCGATATCGGTACGCATGCGCTTGATCTAACATTATGGATGATGGACAATTATAAACCGCGTAGTGTTATGGGCTCGACTTTCCATAAGCTTGGTAACCGTAAAAACGGCGGAAATGCCTTTGGTCCATGGGACCCTGAACAATTTAAAGTAGAAGATTCAGCATTTGGATTTATTACCATGGAAAATGGTGCTACAATTGTACTGGAATCAAGCTGGGCTCTTAATGTATCTGAATTTGGAGAAGCGAAGACGCTCCTAGCAGGTACAGAGGGTGGTGCAGATATGAAGGACGGGTTACGCTTAAATGGTGACCGTGGTGGCCGTCTATACGAGACTAAAATTGACTTGTCCGCAGGGGGAGTAGCTTTCTTTAACGGAGGACAAGAGAGTGAATCCGATCGTGAAGCTCGCTTGTGGCTTGAAGCAGTTCGGGAAGATAAAGAACCAGTAGTTAAACCTGAACAAGCCCTTGTCGTTACCCAAATTTTGGAGGCTATTTACGAATCTTCCCGTACAGGTCGTGCTGTGTATTTTGACGGAACATCAGATAACTAAACGAGAAGCAGGTGTGAAGTTCATGAGTTCAAACAGACATTCTGTAGTCATTGTTGGTTTTGGAGGAATGGGAAGTTATCACGCAGGATTGATAAAAGAGACCTCTACCTTAATCGTAGTTGGAACGTACGATGTGCTTGAAGCACGTCGTACCAATTCCAACGACGCTGGCTACAAGGCGTACCAAAGTTATGAAGAAGTATTGGCAGATTCTTCGGTCGAAATTATTCTAATTGCCACACCGAACGATGTGCACAAAGAAATTGCGATTCGTGCATTACAAGCTGGCAAACATGTCATTTGTGAGAAGCCAGTTGCTCTATCAAAGGTTGAATTTCAAGAAATACTGGCGGCGGCTGATCAAGCTGGACGTGTGTTTATGGTGCATCAGAACAGACGTTGGGATGAAGATTTTCTAACTATCAAAAAAATGTACGATGAGGAGACGATTGGATCCCTATTCCAGATCGAATCCCGCGTGCACGGAGCGAACGGAATTCCTGGAGACTGGCGTCATGTTAAGGCACAAGGCGGAGGGATGCTGCTGGATTGGGGCGTTCACTTATTGGACCAGCTATTATTCATGATTGATAGCAAAATCACCAGTGTGAGCAGTAGTCTAAGCTTTATTTTAGGAAACGATGTCGATGACGGTTTTGAAGCTATTCTGCAATTTGAGAATGGGATTAAAGCGATCGTAGAGGTTGGGACGACTAACTTTATTACTTTGCCAAGATGGTATGTGAAGGGTATCGAAGGCACTGGAATTATTGAAGACTGGTCTTTAACAGGAAGATTGGTGACCAGAAATAACGCAGGTGAAAAAATCGAACCGAAGCCGATTCGTGCAGGTGTAGGACTAACTAAAACTATGGCACCTCCATCGGAGGGGGCAACGATCACTGAGGAATTACCTCAGCCATCGGAGTTGAGCTCTAGCTTTTATGATAATTTCGCTGCTGTCATTGAGGGAACTGCAGAACCTATCGTTAAGAACGCTGAGGTTATGCGGGTACAGAATTTGATAGAAGTTATTTTTGAAGCTGCTGAGAGTAATCAAGTGGTGAAGAATTTTGATATCTACGATAAATAATAAGTAAACTATTTCCAAGAGGAGGTGGCCTACAATGAAACTTGGAGTATTTATGGTCTTGTTTGGAGGTCGTAAGCTGGAGGATGCTCTTGATTACGTAGTATCCAAAGGGCTAAAGGCGGTAGAAATCGGTACGGGAGGCAATCCTGGCAACAGCCACTGCGACCCTAAAATGCTGCTGGAGAATGAAACAGCCTTACAAGAATTCAAACATGCCGTGGAATCTCGCGGACTTACAATCAGTGCTTTGAGCTGCCACGGTAACCCATTGCACCCGCAAAAAGAACTTGCTCAAAAGGATCATGAGGATTTCGTAAACTCGGTCAAATTGGCGCAGAAGCTAGGGGTTCCGGTTGTGAATACCTTCTCTGGATGTCCTGGAGATCATGAGGGTGCTAAATATCCGAACTGGCCTGTAGCTCCATGGCCCAATGATTATCAAGAAATTCTGGACTGGCAATGGGAGAACAAGGTTATTCCTTATTGGAAAGAATGGGGTGCCTTTGCCGCTCAGCATGATGTAAAGGTAGGTCTTGAGCTGCATGGCGGATTCTCTGTACACACACCAGGTACTCTGCTGCGGCTGAGAGAAGCAGCAGGTGAAGTGATCGGTGCGAACCTTGATCCGAGTCACATGTGGTGGCAAGGAATTGATCCTGTGCAAGCGATTCATATTTTGGGACGCCAAGGTGCAATTCATCACTTCCATGCGAAGGATACCGTTATTGATCCTGTGAATGTCAATATGCACGGATTAACTGATATGCAGTCGTATACCAAGATGCTTGACCGTGCTTGGCAGTTCCGTTCTGTCGGTTTTGGACATGATCTTAAGACTTGGGCTGACATTATTAGTGCACTTCGTTTGGTTGGGTATGACTATGTGGTTAGTATTGAGCATGAAGATGGGCTGATGTCTATTGAAGAAGGTTTCTCCAAAGCTGTAAGTAACCTTCAACAAGTATTGATTGAGGAGCCACTGACAGAAATGTGGTGGGTTTAAACGAAATGGAGAGCTTCACGAAAGTTAAATTAAATGATGAACAGCTGGATATTTTGGTGAAAGCGGTTTTCGGTTCAGAAACTGCGGTTAACCTTAGTTCAGAACTTACGGGAGGCTTTTTTAATACAGCCTATGATTTGGAACTCAGCACTGGGAAATCTGTCATTCTAAAGGTTGCCCCTGCTGTGGAGACAGATACGTTAAGTTACGAGAAGAACATTATGCGAACTGAAGTGGAAGCTCTCCGTATGGTTGCAGATAAGGGTGTCGTGCCCGTGCCTGCCGTCTACCATTATGATGAAAGTCTGCTGCTCATTCCTATTCCGTATTTCTTTATGGAGAAGGTGGAGGGCCTGCCCTACAGTGATGTGAAGGAGAGTCTTTCACTTCCGGAGAGAGACGCTATCGAAACTGAGCTGGGGCGTTACAATCGCATAATCAATGAGATACGCGGAGAACGTTTTTGCATTTTTGGAACGGATTCAGAGGAGCCAAGAGCCTCGTGGAGAGAGACCTTTTCATGCCTGATGGAAAGTGTACTTGCTGATGCCAAGAGACTGAATGCACAGCTCCCTGCGTCCAGTGAAGAGATAATGAAGGAGGTTTCCAAGTATCTCCCAGCATTAGATGCTGTAACCGAACCACGACTGGTGCATTGGGATTTATGGAATGGGAATGTATTTGTGAAGGATGGAGTCATCGTATCGCTGATTGACTGGGAGAGAGCCCTATGGGGCGATGTGCTGATGGAGTATTATTTTAGGCATTTTGAGAATTCTGCCGGTTTCTATAAGGGGTACGGAACAACCTACGACAGTCCGAACGAGATTCAGCGGAAGAAGCTTTATGATCTTTATCTTGATCTTATTCTTACTATCGAATGTTATTCACGCAAATATGCAGACGAAGGTTATGTCCGTTGGACGCATGATAACTTGACTGAGGGTTGGAACCGTTTTAAAGGCAGCAGTGAATGAAGGTTATAGGTGTGAAAAATGACGTGCGAAAGCACGTCATTTTCCTGTATCTAAATAGATTGGAGGATTACCATGCAGCCGTTAAAAATACCGAGAGAACATAAGCTTCAGATTACAGCTAGTATTCAAGAATATTTTGACACAGAGCTGTCCAGTGAAATTGGGCAATTAGCCAGCGAGAACCTTCTCGATTTTATGCTCAAAGAACTTTCGCCTTATATTTACAATCAAGCGTTGGCAGATGCACGAAAAATGATTGAGCAAAAGATGATTTCTCTGGAAGAGGAGATTTATGCTCTCGAACAACCCTTATCCTCAGGCAGAAGATAATCCAAAAACACGATTAATTTTAGCGCAGATTTATAACAGTTACGTCTGGATCAGTATCAGCTTCGTAATCTACACCTTCAGTCTCGAATCCAAATAGCTGGAAGAATTCCTGTTTATAGCTATGCAGATCCGTTAGGTCGTAGATATTGTCTGAAGTAAGCTGGTCCCAGATTTCTATTACTTCTTGCTGGACTGCCGGAGACAATTCCCAATCATCTATACGGATACGCCCTTCTTCATCCACAGGAGTTCCTTTCGCTGCGTAGAGATGTTCAGCAAACAACCGATAGGTTTGCTCAATACAACCTTCATGAAGACCGTGCTCTTTCATGACTTTGTAAAGGGCGGAAATATAGAGGGGCACGACAGGAATCGCCGAGCTGGACTGTGTGACAAGACCTTTTGTGACCGCTACATAAGCTCTACCGTGAGTAACAGCTAACGCTTCGTTAAGTGTTCTTGCCGTAGCTTCGAGATGGTCTTTAGCAAGTCCAATCGTTCCCTGGCGATATACGGCTTGAGTAAGCTCTGATCCGATATACGAATAAGCAATAGTGGTTGCGTGATCAGCTAATACTCCGGCTTGCTGGAGTGCTTCTATCCATAACTGCCAATCATCACCGCCCATCACCCGTACGGTATCATGAACTTCCTTATCGGTCGCGGGTTCGATGGAGATTTGAGTGACTTCACCCGTATGAAAATTTACAGTTTTGTTGGTAAAGGTGTCGCCAATAGGTTTGAGAACAGAGTTATATACTTCACCTGTCTCCGGGTCTGTACGGCGCCCAGAAGCAACACTGTAGATGACCAAATCGACTTGTCCTAATTCGCTGCGAATCAGCTGAATCGTTCTTTCTTTGGTCTCTTTGGAGTAAGCATCTCCGGTAACGCTGTAGGATTGCAGGCCTGCAGACTCCGCAAGTTGTTCGAAGGCGGCGGAATTGTACCACCCAGCAGAGGCTGTACGGGCTCCATTGCTGCTGCTCGGCCGATATACGCCTACTGTGCTGGCTCCAGCCCCAAAGGCGGCTGTAACCCGTGAGGCGAGGCCGTAGCCTGTGGATGCGCCAATGACAAGCACCTTCCGGGGTCCTTTGATCGCGGGTTGTGCCTTAATATACTCAATTTGCCGCTTGACTTGACGAGCGCAGCCTTGCGGATGTGCGGTTGTACATATAAAGCCACGTGTTCTAGGTTTTATGATCATAATAATAGTTTCCTCTCTTTCATGAAAAGCAGCTAATGATACGTGTTATTTCTAATTTTAACAATTTTCATTCCAATGGAGAAGGATTGTTTATCTTTCTTGTATCAAATACAATGAATCCCGGGCTTTTATGAGGTTGGATTTTTACTTAACTCTGTATGGTGGTGAAGTCTTGGAAAGTCAGACTAAAACAAAATTGACGGTTGAGCAGCAGGACATCCTGGTGGGTGCTGCTTTTGGAAGCCATGTGAAAATCATTCAAAGTACGGAATTGACGGGAGGTTATTTCAACGCAGCTTATGACCTCCTATTGTCAGATGGCAGAGCTACGATCCTTAAAATATCGCCATCCGATGAGACAGACACGCTAAGTTACGAGCACGATATCATGGCTACAGAGGTTGCGGCAATGCAGCTAATGAAGTCTAAAGGAACGGTACCTGTGCCTGAGGTATACGCTTATGATAACAGCAGAAATTTAATATCGAGTGACTTTTTTTTCATGGAGAAAATAATCGGCCAGCCCTATAATGAAATTAAGGAAGAGCTTAGTCCGCAGCAAAGAAGTTGTATTGAGGAAGAATTAGGTCGTTATAGCCGGATTATCAATGAGATTCAAGGGGATCATTTCGGATTATTTAATGTATCCTCGAAGATAAAGGGGACTTCTTGGCGGGAAACCTTTCAAAATTTGATTGGCAACCTCCTTGATGATGCTCGGCGCTTAGAGGCAAAGATGCCCATTCCTTTAGAAAAGATTGAGGCGGAGATCAACAGCCGTATACATGTGATGGATGTGGTCACTGAGCCACGTTTAGTTCACTGGGATCTATGGGATGGGAATGTGTTTGTGCGAGAGGGAAGCATTGTTGCCTTAATCGATTGGGAACGGGCGTTATGGGGCGATCACCTTATGGAATATTATTTTCGCTATATTGAGGATTCTGAGCATTTCTGTAGAGGTTATGGGGACAGCTTTGATAGCCCTAATGAATGTGCACGCAAAAAGCTCTACGACTTATATATCGATTTAATTTATTTCATTGAGTGTTATTCGCGTAAATACGATAGCCAAGGCCATTTCCAGTGGGCACAGGATAATCTGCTGGAAGGTTGGGAACGTTTCATGGGTTAGGACATTTTCAGCAAGATTACAACATAAGAAGGTAAGGAGGCTGAGCAGGAGAAGGGAGAGGATTCTCATGTTTGAGTGGCTAAGTGTACATATAGATATCGTAAGTTTGCTGTGGCTGTTGCCGATCCTATTTATGTTTCATGATTTTGAAGAAATATTAACGATTGAAGCATGGGGGGCAAAGTATAGAACCAGGTTAGAGGACGCAATTCCTTCGTTTATGCGCAAGACGTATCATTCGATGTTACAAATGACTACACGTAATTTTGCAATGGACGTATTATTCGTGTATATTTTGATAGTGACGGTAACTTGTATTGCAGTATTCTTTTCTAATTACTTATTGTACTTGGCAGTGCTTGCGGTATTTTTCTTACATGTATTTACTCATCTAGGACAGACGATATATTTAAAGATATATACACCAGGGGTAGTTACAGCAGTACTAGTAGTTCTTCCCTATTCTCTTTATGCGTATTATCGACTATTGAATGACAACTTGGTATCCCTTGGAGATATCGGATGGTCTCTGCTGTTAGTTCTTTTGCTGCTTCCGCCAATATTGTGGTTGTTAGTGAAGAATAGAACTCGCATTAAACAGAACTAGTACATAAGGCTGCTGCTGGCCATATCTTTTTCAGAAAAATCTTGACTAGAACCCTTAGAACTAGATAAAATAATACTTATTGCTTACAACTTGGTGAGAATCATTATCATAATTGACGAGGAAATGAGAGGGTGACAAGATGGAGCGCCTTTTAGAGGTAAAAGATCTAGCGATATCATTCAAAACACACGGTGGAGAAGTACAAGCGATCCGTGGTGTTAGCTTCCATGTAGATAAAGGTGAAACTCTAGCGATAGTTGGGGAATCCGGTTCCGGTAAAAGTGTAACTTCACAAGCGGTAATGAAGCTAGTTCCAACGCCGCCAGGAGAATATAAACGTGGACAAATTTTATTTGATGGACAAGATTTGATCGGTAAGACTGAGAAGCAAATGCAGAAGATTCGTGGTAAAGAGATCGGTATGATTTTTCAGGATCCGATGACTTCCTTGAACCCGATGATGAAGGTCGGCAGACAAATTACTGAAGTACTGCACAAACATGAGAAAATCTCCAAAGAAGCTGCCAATAAACGTGGGGTTGAACTGCTTACGCTAGTAGGTATTCCTTCACCAGAGCGCCGCTTCAATCAATATCCGCATGAGTTCAGTGGCGGTATGCGTCAACGTGTCGTTATCGCAATGGCACTTGCAGCAAACCCTAAGCTTCTGATTGCGGATGAGCCAACTACAGCGCTCGACGTTACCATTCAGGCACAGATTCTTGACCTGATGAAGGAATTGCAGAAGAAGATTGATACGGCGATTATTTTTATCACCCATGATCTTGGTGTTGTAGCAAGAATGGCGGATCGTGTAGCGGTAATGTATGCCGGACAAATTGTTGAAATGGGAACTGCAGAAGAGATCTTCTACGATCCAAGACATCCTTACACTTGGGGATTGCTTGCGTCCATGCCAAGTTTAGAGAGCAAAGGTTCTTTGCTTACCGCTATTCCTGGTACCCCTCCAGATTTGATCAAACCGCCTAAGGGTGATGCCTTCGCACTTCGCAGCACCTATGCTATGCAAATCGATATGGAGAAAGAGCCTCCAATGTATAAGGTTTCGGATACCCATATGGTGAAGTCTTGGTTAATGCATCCGATGGCACCTAAGGTGGAACCACCAACAGTCGTTAAGAATAGACAACGTATACTTAAGAACGCTTATCCAGAGCCAGTTTTAGTGCAAGAAGGCGCTAAGTAAGCAACTTGTTTTAACTAAATAATAAGAGGAAACGCTAGGCCATTTAGTTGGCTTAGCGTTTTTTTTATTTTCTACAACGTTCACTATTATTTAAATAAATATGAATTAATACGAACTTAATTAAATAAAAGGGTTGACTATTTATCGTTTTCATCTCAAAATGAAAAGGCATACATAGGGGGTATAACGATGAAGAAGATAATTATTACTACTTTACTTAGCGTTTCATTATTAGCTGTAACCGCGTGCAACAACGACACGGCTAATTCTGGCAACACAAACAGCGGACCTGAGCCTGTTCAGCCTGTCTTCAAGAATGTTTCTGTACATGATCCTTCCATTATTTTGGCTGATAATAAGTACTATGTGTTTGGCTCACATTTGGCTTCTGCTAAATCCGACGACCTGATGTCCTGGACTCAATTGTCCTCTGGAGTTGTTGATGGAAACGTACTCATCCCGAATGTCAAAGAGGAATTAAAAGAGGCCTTAACCTGGGGAAAGACGGACACTTTATGGGCACCGGATGTCATTCAATTGGCGGATGGTAAATATTATATGTATTACAACGCGTGTAAAGGTGATTCCCCATTATCAGCACTTGGTATAGCCGTGTCAGACCATATTGAAGGACCTTATAAGAACAAAGGGATCTTCTTAAAGTCAGGTATGGTGGGTGTAGGCGATGACGGAGAAACTTATGATGCCACACAAAAGCCGAATGTTGTAGATCCGGATGTGTTCTTTGATAAAGAAGGCAGATTGTGGATGGTGTATGGTTCTTATTCCGGTGGTATTTTTATTATGGAACTGGATACAAGCACAGGATTCCCACTGCCAGATCAAGGTTATGGCAAAAAGCTTCTAGGCGCAAATCATGCGCGGATAGAAGCTCCCTATATGCTGTACAGTCCTGAGACGGATTACTACTACCTGTTCCTATCCTACGGGGGGCTGGCTGCTGATGGCGGATATAACATCCGTGTAGCTCGCTCGAAGACACCTGATGGACCATTTGAAGATTCTGAGGACCAGGATATGATCGATTCACAGGGCACAGCTGGCGTATTGTTTGATGATCCTGCTTATGCTCCTTACGGAGTTAAACTCATGGGGAATTTCGAATTCCTGAATAATGACGATGAGCTCCCAGTAAGTGGGGAAGGATATGTATCACCAGGACATAACTCCGCATTTTACGATGAAGAGACTGGCAAGTATTATTTGATCTTCCATACACGGTTCCCGAATCGTGGTGAAAAGCATGAGGTTAGAGTACACCAGATGTTCATGAACGCTGATGGCTGGCCGGTGGTCGCACCACACCGTTATGGTGGCGAGACCATTGATAAATATACGAAAGAGCAAATCGCAGGCGAATACAAATATGTGAATCATAATAAAGAAATTACGGCAGATATCGTGCAATCGGAGCTAATTCAATTGACGAAGAGTGGTAAAATCAAAGGCGCAGTAAAGGGCAAGTGGAAGCTTATCGACGATCATACTGCAGAGTTAACGATAGGTGGTTCTACTTATAAGGGTGTGTTCCTGAAAGAGTGGAATGAAGCTACAGCCAGTAATGTTATGACGTTCACCGCGGTTTCTAATGAAGGGATCTCTATCTGGGGAAGTCATGTATCACCTTCGGAATAAGATAGTTTAAAAGGATTAACAGCAGAAGGGGTTTCAACTAGTCATGTGTAATGGCTAAGTTGAAACCCCTTTTATAATGTAGGATTAGTCTACGAACTTTCGGATCACAATAACAGCATTATGGCCGCCGAAGCCAAATGAATTGGAGATGCCTATTTCGAGATTAGCTTTTCGCGCATTGTTAGGTACGTAATCTAAATCACAGATGGAATCAGGCGTGCCCTGATTGATGGTAGGAGGAATGATCCCTTCTTGGATACTCTTAACTAAAGCGATGGCTTCTAAGCCGCCAGCGGCCCCTAAAGCATGTCCAGTCATGGACTTATTAGCGGTTACGGGGATGTGGTAGGCATGCTCGCCAAATAATTTTTTAATCGCTAGGGTTTCAGAATGGTCTCCTACTACTGTACTTGTCGCATGCGCACTGATTACATCTACGTTGTGGGGCTGGAGATTAGCTTCATTTAGCGCTAACTTCATAGCTTGATAGGCACCAATCCCCTCTGGATGAGTGGCAACCATATGATAAGCATCAGAGCTAGCACCATACCCGATCACTTCGCCGTGAATCTTGGCGTTTCTACGTTGAGCATGGGAGAGTGACTCAAGAATGACTATGCCGCCACCTTCACCGATTACAAAGCCATCCCGTCCTCCATCGAAAGGGCGGCTCGCTTTAGTAGGCTCTTCATTTCGTGTAGATAAAGAGGTGGCATTCCCGAAGCTGGCCAACGAGATTTCAGTAATAGCAGCTTCAGAACCCCCGGCTATAACAATGTCCGCACCGCCATAACGAATTAAACGGAAGGCCTCACCAATCGCAGTATTTCCAATAGAACAAGCTGTTACTGGAGACATGGTCGGGCCGAGAGCTCCAAATTTAATGCTGATCATCGCCGCAGCCATATTGGAGATCATCATGGGAATTAAGGTAGGGCTGACTCGATCAGGTCCACGCTCTTTCAGGACCGTACCTTGATCCATCAAGGTCTGAATTCCTCCAACACCAGATCCTACATAAACGCCAAGTCTCTCCTTGTCAATCTTATCAAGCTGGAGGCCAGAATGTTTCCAAGCCTCTTCAGTAGCTGCGAGGGCAAACTGACTGAATCTGTCCATTCGCCGTGCCTCTTTACGCCCAAATCTGCCTTCTGCATCGAAATCACGTACTTCGCCGGCAATTCTCGTCTTAAAACCTGTTGTATCAAATGAAGTGATCGGGGATATACCCGATTCACCAGAAATTAGCCGATCCCAAAATTGCCCGATTGTATTTCCAAGTGGTGAGATTAAGCCCATGCCTGTAATCACTACGCGTTCCATAATGAACCTCCTCAGCTAGTGTATACTAGTATTTTTCCACTTTATTTATCCTATTACAAGTTATCGTTTATCCTAGTATAATTTGTACTATACTAAAGGAACAGGAATCCCAAAGTGGAGGTAGCTTATGGCTAATCAAACAAGATTACAAGCATTATCCGATTTTTTGAAAGCACGACGTGCGGCTATTTCACCAAGCGCTGTAGGCTTACCAGAAGGCACACGCAGAAGAACGCCAGGACTCCGCAGGGAAGAGGTTGCACAGCTTGCAGGGGTAAGCAGTACCTGGTATACGTGGCTTGAACAAGGCAGAGATATAAAAGTCTCGTCCTCTGTTTTGGACTGTATTGCCACTGCACTTAGGCTGACTAAAGATGAGCGGAAGTATCTTTTTGCACTGGCTTTAGAAACTGGAACCGGCACCACACCCTATCCGCAAGATGAATCTTCTGTAATTAGTCCTTCGCTGCAGAAAATTTTACAAGAACTTAAATATTGTCCTACGATAATCTCTGATAGACGTTGCGGGATCGTCGGTTGGAATGAAGCTGCCGCCCATGTTTTTCTTGATTTCTCAAAGCTGCCCATCGAAGAGCGGAATATGATCCGATTGTTATTTGTTCGTAAGGAGTTTAGGCGCTTAGCAGTGAATTGGGAACAATTCGTCAGCGGTTATCTTTCTATCTTCAGAGCGTATTACGGACAGTATGTAGAGGATCATTGGTATGATGAATTTATAGAGGAATTGAAAGAATTGCATCCGGCTTTTAATGAGATGTGGGAGCAAAGTCGGGTTAGTTCGGCCCCGGATGTGTTACTAGAATTCAGACATGCCAAGGCGGGAAAAATGTTATTTCATCTAACCTCTTTGCAGGTTCATGGCAGTGCAGATTTACGCTGCAGCATCTATACTCCTGCGGGAGATTCGAATACTGAAACCAAGCTGAAGCAGCTTATGGAGCAGCATATAATAGAAGGATTAAGCTAGATTCACATAGAGAAGCATCCCTAGCTGAACTTCCAGCTAGAGATGCTTAATGCTACACTATTAGAAATCTGATGTTGAAATTTCAATAGTTCCGAATGTGGTGCCAGCAGGAGTGCTTAAGAGTGCAGCTACCAAAAGGGCATGAACTGCAAGCGTAAGGCTATTGAATGCTGGAATCGTGTATGTGATAACTGGAGCATTCACACGAGTGATTACTAAATCTACTGGGAAGTTGGAGTTGTTGTTCACAGTAACAGCAGCGTTAATTCCACCTGCAAGGTTTTCATAATAAGATTTACCAATGACAGGGGCTAAATTGAAATATTGAAGCGGTAATACGATGGCCATAGTAACGACCTCCTTTTCGTTTGATAGGATATTCTATGTTGAAAATCTATTAATGCTAGAGCGAATGCCATGGTGAATTAGCACTTTTTAATAGAAAAAACCGGGGATGTCCAATAGCCACTTAGAAAGCGGCTGGAACATCCCCGGTTTATTTTCGTACGCTTATTCCGTTTTTTTACGATAAATCAGATACAGTATCAATCCGAATAGCATGCCGACAAACGACATTGCGGATATCGTTAAGTAAAGAGCTTTACCCCCAAAGGCATCATATAATGCCCCACCAGCATAAGAAGCCAGGATACCTGATACACCGAAGAACAATAGTGCAAGGACGGTTTGCCCTGTAGCACGCCATTCCTCGGGTACAATGCTGTACAGGTATTGAATAGCAGCCGAGTAGAACACAGGGAAGGTAAGAATTTGCAGAATCTGCAAATACGCTAACAAGTGTGGATCAATGATCCAAGCTGAAATCAAGAAACGAAGGAAATAGAAGGCTCCGGAAATCGATATGATAATCAGTTCTTTTCCTTTTCGCAACCACCAGAAGCTTAATGCAAAGACAATGATTTCACTTATTGCCGCGAGGAAAAATGATTGGCCTACCAGTTGAGGACTGCCACCAAGCTCACGAATATAAACTCCAATAAATGTATCGTTCATTCGTGCGGGTACAGAGCTAATAAATATGAGCACCAGAAACATTAATGTCTTTTTGTTGCCAAAAAAGTGCTTGAGGCTATCCAGCGTGACCGGCTTACCTGTGACGGGGGCATCTGGCATGTTCCAGCTTACTATAAAGCTTATAAGGCAAATGGCAACAAACAGAAGAGCTATTCCATGAGAGCCGAAAAAACCAAGCACATAGCCAGTAATCAGAGCCATTACACCATAACCTAGCGCACCATATGTACGGATAGAACCATAGCTAATTCCAGCCGCCTCAGAGACTCGGAAATTCAAGCTTTCTGTCAGCGGATCAATGGGCATCAAGAAGAAATACAGCAGCATAGCAAAAAGAATGAGAACAACGTAACTGCTGGAATCGAACAAAAAGTATCCGGTTACCGCTGAGCATAACAACAGAGCTAACAGCACTTTGCGGATGGTTTTGGTTTTATCACTGATCATCCCCCATAAAGGCTGGGCAACGATGGTAACAAAACCACCAGTTCCAATAATGAAGCCGATTTGCGATGGGCTTAGACCTTGTTCACTTAGATAGACTGGCAGAAAGGGAATAAACATGGCTAGTAGAGCAAAATACAAAAAGTTAAACCCTCGTAAAAGATTTGGTGCATTCATAAGTTTTTTTACCTCACGTGTTAGAAAATTTGTATA
Source organism: Paenibacillus sp. FSL H3-0310 (assembly GCF_038002785.1). Lineage (NCBI taxonomy): Bacteria > Bacillati > Bacillota > Bacilli > Caryophanales > Paenibacillaceae > Paenibacillus > Paenibacillus sp. FSL H3-0310. The sequence goes on along the minus strand of NZ_JBBODC010000001.1, from coordinate 3,352,865 downwards.
GAGTCAATTTTGCTATTGTATCATGGATAATAAATGATTAGGATATAAATCTATTCGCGGAATTGCTCAAGATGACCCTAACCCTCTATAAATTTCTGGCCGTAATATGATAAACTGGTTACTATTAAAGCAAAATGCAAGGAGAAACGTTAATGATAAAGTTGGTATCATGGAATGTGAATGGTCTTCGGGCCTGTGTGAAAAAAGGGTTTGATGATTATTTTAAGGAAGTAGAAGCAGATATTTTCTGTGTTCAGGAGACGAAGCTGCAAGAAGGGCAGATTGTTCTGGAACAGGGTGAAGAATACTATCAATATTGGAATTATGCAGTGAAAAAAGGGTATTCAGGCACAGCTATATTCACCAAAATCAAGCCGATCTCTGTGAGATACGGAATGGAAGAGGATGAAGAAGCGGAAGGCCGGATTATTACGCTGGAGTTCGAACATTTTTATCTAGTGAATGTGTATACACCAAATGCCAAACGAGATCTGGCTAGATTGGATTACAGAATGGAATGGGAGGACCGTTTCCGCAATTACCTTCTGGAACTGGACAAGCTAAAACCAGTCGTTGTATGCGGCGATATGAACGTAGCCCATCAGGATATTGATATCAAAAATGCTAAAGCTAACCGCGGAAACTCTGGCTTTACCGATGAAGAAAGAGGAAAAATGAGTACGCTGCTGGAGTCCGGCTTCATAGATACCTTTAGATATTTTCATCCAGAGCTTGAAGGTGTTTATTCATGGTGGTCTTATATGCCCAAGGTGAGAGAACGGAATGTAGGCTGGCGGATTGATTATTTCCTAGCTTCTTCTAGACTTGCACCTAATCTGCTGGATGCCCAAATCGATTGCCACATTATGGGGAGCGATCATTGTCCGGTCATCCTCAAGCTTGCTGATTTCACAGATTAGAATCGAATATTTAAAAGGCCGCTAAGTCTCTTTAAAGGACGAAGCGGTCTTTTGTATTCATTAAGAATTATAGTCTGCCAATGATCTCAGGGAATTCAGTCGGTCCCATATTCACATTAAACTTTTGTTTAAGAATTAGCTGATTCTCTAGTAAGATTATTTCAAGAGTTATGCAGAAAGGCATTTCAATAAACAATAAAGTAAGCTGTAGCTGATCATCAGCAACCCAAGTAAAGCTGGACATGATTCGGTTCAAGGAAGCATCAATGACCTGTGCGAAGCTTTCGAGCCATTTCCCTCGACCAAGACAGATCACAGAATCCTCTCCAGTCTTAAATTGTAAAGTAACTGCAGCTTCGTTGTTATTGAAAGAGATAGAGAAGGTGTCCAAGGCAAATTGGTTGTCATCGAGCTTATAGGTTAAGCCGTTTATTCGTTCTTCTTGTGATGAAGAGGGCTGCAGTTGTGGCGGTTGGATAGATAAATTCTTTAATTTTTCAACCAAGTGGGCAGAAGCAGCCGGCTCTAATGGCAAGGGAGCTGGCTTCATCGCGGGAAGCAGATGTTCCCACACAGCATTCAACATTCCTTGTATACTGTCTGATGCAGCAGTAGTAATAATTACGGCATCTTGCTCCGGAAGCACAACACAGAGTTGACCGAAGGCGCCATCTGCCCGGTAGCCACCGTGCTGGCATTGCCAGAACTGATACCCATATCCCATTGCCCAGTCATGATCACCTTCGCCATTGGAAATATGTTTGGAAGTAGCCTCATTAATCCACTTTTCAGGCAGAACCCGTTGATTATTCCAGATTCCTTTTTGTAAGTATAGCTGGCCGAATTTAGCGATATCCTCGGTTGTAATGTTTAAGCCAAATCCCCCTGTGTTAATTCCACGTGGACAAGACTCCCACGTTGCACCGTGAATGCCCAGAGGAACGAAGAGGCGCGGTTCTAAATATTCTAGCAGTGTTTGGCCAGTAACCCGTTGAAGGATCGCGGCCAGCATGTAAGTAGCACCGGTATTATATAGGAAATGTGTACCCGGTTGTTTCTCGACGGGGACGGAGAAGAAAGCTTTCACCCAATTCCCGTCGGTACTTTTGCGAAGGGTGTCCATAGTATCCACGACATGCCCGGTACCCATCATCAATAGATGTCTGATTGTCATATTGGATAGATTCTCCGTGATAATCGAAGGAGCCTCTTCAGGGAAAAAGGAGAGGACAGAATCATCGAGGGTGACAAGTTTCTCAGTAACAGCAAACCCGATTGCGGTTGAGGTGAAGCTTTTGCTAAGGGAAAATAACATATGCGGAAGAACGGACCTGTAAGGAGCCCACCAGCCTTCAGAGACCACATAACCATGTCGTAATAGCATAAAGCTGTGCAGGCCTAAATTTTGTTCTTCTACTGCACTAATAAAGCAGGATATTGCGGTTGATGAAATCCCCTGTTCTTCTGGAAGACTTCTAGATAACTGCAAGCTGCTTGTAGTTTCCATACGCTCATCTCCTAAATTTTGAGAATGCTCACCTCCTAATTCTATAATAATTTCCAATGTAAAAATACCATTTAAAAAATAACTAGTTTAGCTTTCTACAGGGCTGTTGCTGGATACATCAGATTGGAGCCGTTTCTCTGGCCAAGAAATAACATGAGAAGTTCGACTTAGTTTCTCATATATTAGCTGAGTTTCTTTTTTGAATATACTAATGACTAAATGAATAAAGAAAGCCAAGTCTATCAATAGAACAAACAGATGAATAAGCATATTCCATACGGAGGAAAGATGCCCTAGAAGGGCGGAATCAAGCAAAAGAGCGTGAATCCCAAGCAGCACCCAATATAGCAGGCCATATCTGATCATCAGAGCCCAGAAAAAAGCATGATTTCCGCTGCTCTTCACCCGAATCCGCACCATCCATTTCCCTAAGGTCCGTCCGCCCGTGAGAGCCGGAACAAGCATGAAGTAAATACCAGTTACAATCCAGAAGGCAGCTTTTATATCGAATCCGAAGAGTACCCCAAACCCGATGCTCCACACCATACTATCGATTAGAAAAGCTATTCCTCTGCGGGTATAGGAGACTCTTTTGGCAGAGCGGTCAATGTTTGTATCCAGTTGTTCTATACGTGGCAATAGCCCGGAGATCCAAATGGAAATTCGAAATCCAAAAATCCCTCCGATTGTGTTGGTAATGAGATCATCGACATCAAAAAGACGGTAAGGATGATCGAAGAAACCATAAATTCCTGTAATCTGCGTGATCTCAAAGGACAAGGAAAAGGCAAAGGATAGTAGAATGCACACGACCCAGCGTGTACGAAAATAATAGCCCAAAAACATTCCAAACGGTACAGTCAATGCAACGTTAAAAATGACCTGTAAAAATGCAGGCTCACGCAGTAATGACCAGTAGGTCGAGATTTGTTCAGGGATGATTGACGATCCATCCACAATATCCTGAATAAACTGAAGGGGAATGAATTGGACGACACTCCCAGAAGGTGCAGCATTGTGCCGGGAGGATGGAAAAGGAAGCAAGACAAGAAAATAAGCGTTCATCAGATAGAGCAGCAGCAGATATAGGATTAAAGCTCTAAGCTTATGTATATAGCCATGTCTGCGGTATTGTACGATAAGAAAAGGTAGTGTGAAGACCAGCGCTGCTATTGGAAACATCATGAACGCATACGAAATTGGAAAAAAGTACGAATGAAACATAAGTCACCTGCCGTGGAATTGTTTTTATAAGAAATTTGACTCTACTTGGAAATTAGCTATCCCCGGCTCATTATAAGTTTTTATGATAGGGAACTCAACTAATTTATCCAACGTTTCCGGCATACATATGTCTATGAAGGAGCGTGAAGTGGATGGAGAAAAAGGTTCAGCAGTATTATCGGCTCAAGCAAAAGCAAAAGGATATTGAAAAAGAATTGGCCGAGCTTCGTCAGGATATTTTAAATTATTGTAGTGAGCAGGAAACTAACGAGACTGAAATTGGCCGCTATAAAGTGAAGCTGGTCGTGCAAAACCGCAAAGAATATGATGATGCAAAGTTATATGAGACCTTATCAGACCCCGAAGTGTGGCGTTTGCTCTCCAAATCAGATCCGGCAAAGGTGGCAAGCTTGACCAAGTTGAATGTAATTTCAGAGGATAAAATCATGCATACTTATGCTTTGAAGACAGTGACACTGTTACAGGTGGATAAAAAATAGGGATTGAAGTGAGCGGTTCCTCGCGGGAGCCGCTTAATTTGGCTCATAACTGTCCAAATTAAGGAAATATGTTACAGTATTAGGGTGGAAGGGAGGTTGAATAGTGAAAAAAATAATCATCGGAGGCGTCATGGGCTTAACGATTTTACTTTTTTTCTTCTTTATTTTGCGGCATAATAATCAATCACTTGAGGTAAAACCGGATGTTATGTTCCCAACAGCGGAATACAGGGTGACTGATAGTAGTGCTCCAGGATTACCTATGCTTATAACTGCTGAAGGGGCGGATGTTATTAAGATACAGGCTACATCCGGCAATTTATTGTTATGGACTCCCCCTGACTACAAGGTGCATAACAAAGGTCTTGAGCTGAAAATCAAATCTGGAGATCAAATTTATTGGAGTCCAATGGATGGGGGGAATAAGCAAATAGATGAACCTCAGGATACCAAGATCACAGTGATTGCTTACCATAATGATAAGCAGATCGGAACGTCCAATGTAGAGATTCATAAGAATGATCTAGGTGTCTATACAGGTGAAATACTTGAAGTGAAGTAGCTGAGAATCTAAATCGAATCGCAACTATCCTCGTTTTGCGTTAAAATAAGAAGTGAAGCTGACCGAGTGCTTATAGCAACCCTAGAGATGGAGGAAGAGAATTCATGAAAGATTTTGAAGTAATGCTGGAGAAATATGCGAACCTAGTTGTAAAAGTAGGAGTAAATGTACAGCCTGGACAAGTCCTTATGGTACATGCACCGATAGAAACCGCAGAACTTACTCGCTTGATTGTAGCGAAAGCCTATGAAGCGGGAGCTAAATATGTAATTGTTGACTGGGACGATGAAGCAACTACACGGATCCGTTATGAAAAAGCCCCAGAGGATTCTTTCGATTACTATCCACAGTGGCAGGCTGAGATGATGGAGAAATTCGCGGAAGAGAATGGTGCCATCTTACATATTAAAGTACCTGATCCTGAACTGTTTAATGGCATTGATTCTTCTAAGGTATCTAGAGCAGTCAAAGCAGCGGCTGTTGCTCGCAAGAACTACTCCAAATATACTCGGAACAGCAAAATCAGCTGGTCTCTGGTCAAAGCGCCAACACGTGCTTGGGCGAACAAGGTTTTTGCCGATCTTCCTGAAGAAGAGCGGGTAGAGGCGATGTGGGAAGCTGTATTCCAGATGAATCGTGTGGGCAGCAATGATCCGGTAGCTGCTTGGAGAGAGCATATTGGTCAGTTGAAAGAAAGTCAGGACAGAATGAACACTAAACGTTATAAAAGCTTGCATTACCGTGCTCCGGGAACGGATCTGCATGTAGAGCTTCCGGAAGGCCATTTATGGCGCGGGGGTGGCGGTGAGAATGATAAAGGCGTTTATTTTGTAGCTAATATGCCAACGGAAGAGATTTATTCCATGCCCCATCGGACTGGCGTTAATGGCACAGTTAGAAGCACGCTCCCTCTTAATTTGAATGGACGGTTAGTTGAAGGACTTTCATTCACTTTTGAAAAAGGGAAAGTCGTAGCTTATGAAGCTGAATCCGGACGCGAACATTTAACCTCACTGCTGGCAACGGATGAAGGTGCATCTTATCTAGGAGAAGTAGCCTTAGTGCAGCATGATTCTCCAATCTCTCGCTTGAACCGCATTTTTTACAATACAGGGATTGATGAGAATGCCTCCTGCCATTTCGCGCTAGGAAGTGCTTATCCTGTAAATATTGAAGGCGGCACAAAGCTTACGAACGAAGAGCTTGTGGCTAGAGGAGCTAATGTCAGCTTAACTCATGTCGATTTTATGATCGGTTCAGCAGAGCTGGATATTGACGGAGAGCTGGTGGACGGCACGATTGAACCCGTATTCCGTAAGGGAAATTGGGTGTTGTAAGGAGAAGAAAAAAGCCGGATCTCTTCCAATGAGATTCCGGCTTTTTTTGAGTGCCTATATTGGTCATTTTTAGATTGAAAAATAGTTAAGACTCATAGCCTCACGTACTTCGGCCATTGTTTCTTGAGCAATGCTGCGGGCATGCTGTGTTCCAGAGATTAAGATTTCCTGCACAAGCTTGGGCTTAGTAGCATAATAGGAACGACGCTCTCGCATCGGTTCTATAAGCTGATCTAGAGCTGTCGAAATCAACTGTTTGCAAGCAGAACAACCCATGGTACCCCGCTCACAGCCTTCACGAATTTCGGTTACCCCCGCTGAGCGAAAAGCACCATGATAAGCAAAAATAGGACAGATATCTGGATGTCCAGGATCATTTTTATGCACACGCGCTGGATCGGTTGTGGCTTTTCGTATCTTAAAGATAATCTCTTCCTTAGTGGAGTCCAGCTCGATGGCATTGCCAAGGCTTTTACTCATTTTAGCGTTGCCATCCGTACCCACAAGCCTCGGAGTCTCACTGATCAGTGCTCTGGGTTCCACCAGTATCGGGCTGTACAGCTCGTTGAATCTGCGGACGATTTTGCGGGTTAAATCCAGATGAGGGAGCTGGTCTTCCCCTACAGGAATGATCGTTGCTTTACAAAATGTTATGTCAGCAGTCTGACTAACTGGATAACCAAGAAAACCGTAATACAATTCATCTAAGCTCGAATTTTTCGATTCGGCTTTAATCGTGGGATTATGCCGTAAAGAATTCACAGTAACAAACATAGAGAACAAGAGGGTCAACTCTGCGATTTCAGGGATCATCGATTGAATAAATATAGTTGTTTTCTCCGGATTTATACCCGCAGATAAATAGTCCAGTGTGATCTCATGCAGATGTTGACCCAGCAGCTGTGGACGATCAAAATGGGTCGTTAGGGCTTGAATATCCGCTAAAAACACAAAAGTTTCATATTGCTCCTGAAGGGCTACTCGGGTCTGCAAGCTGCCGGCGTAATGGCCAAGGTGAAGCTTTCCAGTCACTCGATCTCCAGTTAAGACACGTTCGTTCATCATATAAATTCCTCCTGTTATTTAGCATTTGGTTACACTCGAGTCGCCACCACCAGCCATCATCCATGGCCATCACCTCCTTTAAATGACAAAAAAACCTCATCCAATAAGGACGAAGTTGTCGTGGTACCACCTTAAATGATCGTGTCACCTTACGATTCTTGGCTTTCGATCTTCTCTTACCTGTACGGAGAGGTTGAATTTATTCTCGATACAGGTCCCTTGATAACGGCGGGAACCCCGGTTTTCCCTACTGCATCCATTAAGATAGTTCGGAAAAACAACTATAAAGGCCATTCGAGCATACGCTGGTCACCGGTTCGCACCTACCACCGGCTCTCTGAAGACCATGTTCGTCTGTCTACTTACCCTTTGTCATCGTTGTTCATGATATGTGAATTATTGTAATTCTGAACAGGGGTGTTGTCAATGAGTAGAAATCGTATGGTGATTGACGAGGTATCTAGGTTTATATGATCTAGCAAAGTATACCTTAAATGTATATAATCATCAGGAATTAAGTCCAATCTATCATTGTGGATTCACAATATACTACTCTATAACCTTGAAATGGAGTGATGATAAATGGCGACAATAATAAGTTATGGGTCACAGGCAAAAATCCCGTTAGATCCGTTTACTACTGCTATAACGGTTGCAGGGATTCCTGGAGCTGGAGCGGGTTTAGCTACAGCGCAAGTAAATATTAGTCCGGCTAATCCGGCTTCTTTCTCCAGTAGAGTCGAGTTAAATGGTAGTTTTAGTCTTACTGCACTTGCTAATAGCCAATTTCTTGTTATCATCCGACGAGCTGGAGTCGATATTTATAGATCCTTTTATCGTTTTACTACAATTACTGATATTCAATTAAGTGCTCAGTGGGTCGATGGTGCTTATATTGGAGTCCACAACTATGAATTGGTAATTCAGAATGATAGCAACTTGCCTATCAATCTATTTGGACCCATATCATTCACAGCAACTGCTATAGGAGGTGAAGGCGTAATTTAAGTTATGTTCCAATGCGCCATTCAAGGGACGGGTGAATCAAAGCTTTGGACAGTTGAATCGATCTGATTCAGCTGTCCTTTTTTCGTGGGCGTATAATTGAAGTACAACTCTCACAGCATAAATCTCCAACCATTTTCTTGATATAGCGGTTTATTTATTTAAGATGTTATCCTCTAAAACAGCGTATTTATCACCGTATTGCTTAATGATATGTTGTTCTCCCCAATTACATAATGCAGTCAAAATATCGCTTAAACTATCCCCATATTCACTAAGCTCGTATTCTACTTTTGGTGGAACCTGATTATAAACAATTCGGTTGATGATTCCGTCTGCCTCAAGCTCGCGTAGCTGCTGGGTTAACATTTTTTGAGTAATGCCGGGCATCAACTGTTTTAACTCGGAGGTGCGTTTTTTGCCATGAGTTAAATGACATAGAATTACGCATTTCCATTTCCCTCCGATGACCTCTAGGGTGGCTTCAACAGAAATATTGTATTTTTTCTTGACAGTTGTTGTAGATGTTGTTGTCATGATAACCTCCAAGGTATGGGTACTTTTTAGCACCTATGGCACTTTTGAGTGCGTACTATTAATTATGTCCAATTTAACTCATCATAACATTTTTCGTTCAATTTTTATAGAATGCTATAATTTAGAGAGCTTTGAGCAAAAAAAGCAAAACGAAATAAAAACCGTTTCTATACCTCCCCCGTCTTAATCTATGAAAGGTTGAAGAGAGGAGGCTAAGGAAGGACATGACGATGACTAATGCAGAAATGAAAAAAGTAACGATTCTTGATACTCGGAGCGAGACAGATTTTTACGATTCGATATTGGTACATAGAGAACAACTGTACAGTATTGCTTATAGTTACTTGCGTAACCGAAACGATGCGCTGGAAGCGATGCAGGAAATGACTCGCCGGGCCTGGATTAAAAGAAAAACTTTAAAGGACCCCAAAGCATTCAAATCATGGATTATTCGAATTCTAATTTATGTCTGCATAGATGAACAAAGACGGAGAAAACGTTCCATGCCGCTGGTAGATGAAAGAATAGGAGAACAGGTCACACACATTGGCCATCATCGGATGGAAATGCTGTGGGCACTCGAGCAGGTTAAGCCCAAGTATCGCCATGTGCTGCTGCTAAAATACTACAATGATATGACCTTGACTGAGATCGCTAACATTATGAATAAACCCGAGGGGACGGTTAAGACTTGGCAGCATAAGGGGCTCAAGCAGTTGCGAACCATCATAAAGAATCGGGGTGAATGGAACAATGAGTAGTCAAGAGGAGCTTGCCATGTTAAGCGATGCCGGACGTATCCCACAAGAACAAAAAATAGAGAATGCAGCCGCTCAGATCTATGCGATCCAAGCAGGTTTGGAATTAGGCAAGAAACGTGGCAGAAGGTTAATATTCACAAAAAGCGCGATGTCTGTGCTGGCGGCTGCAGTGATGATAGCGGGCTTGCTGTTCTTCAATCCAACCCAGCTGTTGCCACAGCAAGGGACTTCGAGTGTTGATACGTTCGATTGGGGCGTATTGGAGCCTTTTAAAACATTGGCTGCAGCTGATATTGATGCTCTTACACTAGAGTCTGCAATCCGGAATGATTATGTACAAATCGTTAATAAGAGTGCTGAATCAAATGGATATAAAATTACTCTAAATGCTGTGCTTGCTGATGAAAATAAAATCATGCTGCTGTATACAGGGACAACAAGTGATGGTCAGGAAGTGTACAGTGTAAATAGTGTGAAGCTGACAGAAGCTGAAACTGGACGAGACGTAATGGAGGAGAATGGGAATAGGGGCGGAATGGGAGCACACGCAGAGGGAACCATATATACTTGGCTCGGTAAAACTGTATTCTCACTGGACCGAAATAAACCAAGGCCAACAGACGTAGTGGCGGATTTTCAGATTGCCTCTGTAGACCCGGGAATGTTAAGTAAACCGAAAACAGGAACGGTTTTATCCGACATGCGGTATTCTGATCGTTTAAAAGTGAACTTCTCTATTGATCCTAAGTTTTGGGAGCAGAAGACGGAGACATTAGTTGTAGACCACCCCTTCATAATTGACGGACAGGAAGTAAAACTAGCCGAAGTCGAGCTTTCTCCGTTAAGCATAGCGCTCAAATTTACGATAAATGAGGAATTGAAAACGGATTGGATCGTCCGAAATGAACTGTTTCAAAAGCTCCCCTATGAATTAACAGCGCAGGTTGGGAAGCGCGACATTAAAATTAATCCGAATTCTGGTAGTGGATCTGATGATGGATTTATAAGTTACTTCAGCAGTAATGTGTTGGATCACCCGAAGTCACTGCGACTGAAACTTAATGCGGGGGCAGATCGAGAGAAAGAAGAGTATATTGATATTCTGAAAAAATGAGCGGTAAGCGATATTAGTGAATATGCGTTGGGAGTTGTAATATAGAAAAAGGCCGCTGGTTGCGGCCTTTTTGTTATTGTTGGGACATTATACTAACTTTGCGAGTTACCTTTTAACACCAAACACGCCACTTGTTAAATGAGAACAAACTCCTGATGCTCCTATCGGGACTGTATGTGCATAATGCTCCTCAGGGGGGCTATAGGCGCTTAATGTTCCTCAGGCTTCACATGTTCCTCAGGCTTCTCATGTTTCACAGGCTTCTCACGTTTCACAGGCTCCTCACGTTTCACAGGTTTCTCATGTTCCTCAGGTTTCTCACGTTTTACAGGCTCCTCATGTTACGTACGCGCTTAACACTCCTAACGGACCATATTGCAGCTATTTTCGCTTTTTGGACCAATTTGCTTAGTTTTCGGACTGCATAGCTCTTATTGGTCTAAATCCACACCAAAATTGAGCATATTGGGTTGAATAGCTGCATCTGAGTCCGATAGCACTGCGAAATGCCCGGATTCTTCGAAATAAGGGCTCCTGTGTCCGAACCATCTGCCTCGTAAATACTGCACTGTAAACTCGCCATCTGACCTCGTAAATACTGCACTTTAAACTGTAAATCACCGTCTGAGCGTCTTAGCTATTTCGGCAGAACAAAAGTGGCATTAGTGCGGTACAAAAGAGTTGCTAATGTGGCAACTAAGTTAATAACGCTCCTCAGGTTTCTCAGGTTTCTCATGCTCCTCAGGTTTCTCATGCTCCTCACGTTTCTCATGTTCCTCATGTTCCTCACGCGCGTAACACTCCTAACGGACTGTATTGCAGCTATTTTGGCTTTTTTGACCATTTTGCTAGGTTTTCGGACTGTATAGCTCTTATTGGTCTAAATCCACACCAAAATTGAGCATATCGGGTTGAATAGCTGCATCTGAGTCCGATAGCACTGCGAAATGCTCGGATTCTTCGAAATAAGGGCTCCTGAGTCCGAACCATCTGACCTCGTAAATACTGCACTATAAACTGTAAAATCGTCGTCTGACCTCGTAAATACTGCACTGTAAACTGTGAAATCGTCGTCTGGCCTCGTAAATACTGCACAGTAAACTCGCCATCTGACCTCGTAAATATTACACTCTAAACTGTAAAATCACCGTCTGAGCGTCTGAGCAATTTCGGCGGTACAAAAGTGGTGCTAATGTGGTGCTAATGTGGCGTTAATATGGCGGTAGTAGCACTAATATGTCGCTAATTTGGTGCAAAGGTGGCGCTAGTGTGGCAACTAAGTTAGTAACTTTTCTCGTTGTAGTAATGGGATATGTGTTCAGTAATTAGTTAGTCGAGTTAGTTGCTGTAATTTGTTTTCAACCATTCCTCGTTTGACCAGGACAATTTGCCTGCCCCTGAGCCGTCAACAGCGGTAAGTCTGGATTTTAGACTAGCTGGGTCATCTGAAATGTAGCTGTAAGGTAGTGTTGTGAATCCGTTCCATGCAAATGCTTTAACGGCAGCGGGTACAGGGGAGAGAGGGCTGTTCTTAGATGTACTGTCTCCTCTGAACGTTGCTCCATCTAGTGAATAGATCGTATCTAAAGCTGCGATTGCACCCGTATATTTGCTATTACTTGCATCCGCTTGATTGTTGCGAAGAGGATACACTACATCAATGATTACAGACCTTTCAAGTAATACAGCTCCTCCTTCTGTAGAGATGGCTCCGTTACTTGTAACCCCGAAATGATACCCCTTGCTTGAGATCGCTTTTTCCATAGCGGAAGTTAGACGTTTTTTAGCCAATCTAGTATCTTCGTTGTCCATTACAATGTTATAGGCATGCGCATTACCACTACGAAGGCGGGGCATGCGGTCTTGTATATCTTTATAGTAGTTGTGATGGAGCGTTACAGAAAGAAGCGCATTATCAGCTGCAAACTCTGTTGCGCCTATTAAGTGGCCCTTTTTTTGACTAGCGGCAATCGCAATGATGTCGTCTTTACTTAGGCCAACTGAGCTGCTTCTTAAATAAGCGTACATGGGATAGGCAGCCTTGTTGGCTTCCATAGCATTAATTTGCTGAGTAACCCAGCTGTTTGCGTTTCTATCATCCCCTAAGAAGGATGACCATGAAATGGTGACGCCGTTGCTGCCTTTTTTAACATCGACAACTCCGTCATAAGATTTATTGAAGGTGCAGTGGTCGATCCATATGTTGTTGCTGTTCTCAATGGTGATGTAGTCCCAGTCGTTTTTATCGTAATTTCCTTTGGTTGCTTCATCCCATTCCCACAGCTCATCAAATTCAAGGTTGCGGATGATGACGTTAGAGCTTCTTTTAAAAGTAAAAGCGGCATGTTTAATGGTTGCACCCTTAGCTGAGAAAATGGTCAAACCGTCGAAGTTGTCTATAGACACTTTGCTGACACCAGTCTCTATTAATACGGGATGTGTTAAAGCACTGTTATGAGCGCTAAATGGGGAGATCTTTGCCGCATCAGAAATTTCATTCCATCCCAGATCCAAGTCGTTCATAATTTCAATAACCTTTATTTTGGATCCTTTTCTCAGTGCAGTGGCAAGATCTTCTGCGCTATATACCTTTTTATAGAGTGGACTGGTTTCTTGGATATTTCCACCACCTGTTGTTCCTATGGCAAACCCAGCCAAATCATATTCACTAACCTGAACCGGTGTAGGCGTTGGTGAAGCAGTCGGTATCGGCGTAGCAGTTGGTGTTGGTGAAACAGTCGGTATCGGCGTAGCAGTAGGTGTCGGTGAAGCAGTTGGTGTTGGTGAAGAAGTCGGTATCGGTGTAACAGTCGGTGTTGGTGAAACAGTAGGTATCGGCGTAGCAGTAGGTATCGGTGTAGCAGTAGGTGTTGGTATAGCAGTCGGAGTCGGTATAGCAGTTGGTGTTGGTGTAGCAGTCGGTAATGGCGTAGCAGTAGGCGTTGGTGAAGCAGTCGGAGTCGGTATAGCAGTTGGTGTTGGTGTAACAGTCGGTGTCGGTGAAGCAGTCGGTAATGGCGTAGCAGTAGGTGTTGGTGTCGGTGTAGTGCCAATGGTGTCAGAAACGGTCACGTTGTCGAACATCGTAATTGTCTTAAAGGTAACGAGCCCTGCTGCACCTTTTTTTAATTTGGAATCGGAAGCTGAGAGCTCCAGCGTATCATTTACATACATGTTGATGGTATTTCCGCTCATTTCGAGTTTTACGTTATACCAAACTCCTGTTTGCAGAGCGTAAGGTTTGCTGGACAAAGTTGTAGTAGATCCAGAAACTTTCTTTCTGATTTCCAGCATGCCATCATTATTATTATACAAAGAAGCTGCATAAAAATTATTTCCATCTATGTATCTGCCTGCAACATAAGTTCTGTTTGAGCCATTAAAATCAACAACTTTTACATCCGCTTCCACAGTGTAATCGCTCCAGGCTGGATCACCTGCAGAAGTACGTCCTTCTTTTGTGGCAGATTGGTAATATACGCTGTTGCCTTCGTCCTCAACAATAGTCCAATTCCCACTAGTGGATGTCCATAGATTATCGCCCTCTTCAAAGCGGTCTTGGAAGAAGGTAGAAGCACTTGCCGGATACACAATAAAAAGAGAAAAGAGCAGGGTAATGCACATAATAACACTAGCATTTTTCTTGAATGATTTTAGCAAACTCATTGTAATCCTCCTTATGTATTTATAAATTTATATTAATATAAATACATATATCGGAAATAAATATAAGTAATAATATGATTATAAAGTCCTTTTTTTAATTAGTGCTATAATAGCTTTTTGGGTATTCAACGATGAATTCTGATCTATACGAACTAGGAGTGATAGACTTGAGCGTAATCCGAATGGAGAACGTAACTAAGAAATATGAGAATACATTGATCTTTCGAGATATTTATTTTCGCGTGGGCAAGGGTGAACGTATTGGCTTAATCGGACGAAATGGAGCAGGTAAATCTACTGTTTTTAAGCTAATCATGGGAAAAGAGGAGCCAACGGCAGGAAAAGTAGAGTTAGATCCCAATGTGAAGATCAGCTACTTCTCTCAATTTTCGGAGCTTTCCGGGTCTTTGTCTGTACAACAAGAGTTAGAACTTTGCTTCGAAGAGGTAGCACGCATTGAACAGGAGCTTAACCAAATAGGAGAACAGCTTGGGCAGGTGTCGGATGATGTCCAGATGAATGCACTTTTAGAGCGCCAAGCTGAGCTTTTTGAACAAATGGAGCATTTGGATGGCTGGAATGTATCTGTGGAAATCAATACGGTGCTGACTAAATTAGGATTCGATGAGAGATCGCGGCATCAACCTGTAGAGGAGTTATCCGGAGGCTGGAGGAACCGCGCGGCACTGGCTAAAGTCTTAATTGAAGCGCCCGATGTTGTATTGCTCGATGAGCCTACTAATTTTTTGGATATGGAAGGGATCGTATGGTTGGAGCAGTGGCTGCACCGTTTCAATGGGGCGATGCTTCTGGTTTCTCATGATCGGCAATTTATTGACAGAGTGGTCACGCGGACGATAGAAATCGAGAACTATCATTTTCAGGAATATGAAGGCAATTATACCGATTACGTTCGTAAAAAGAAGATGCGTAAAAAAGTGCTCGATCGGCAATTTGAGTGGGAAGAAGAACTTCTCCTTATGGAGTCCGAGGCCATTGAAAACCGTGGTAGTAAGAAGTCTTCTAAGGATCGTCTATCCCGTAAGCTAACGGATATGAAAAAACGAGTGGAACCTCATCCAGTTAACGTATTAATCACTGATATTTATAGTAATTTACGTTTTCCTGACAAGCTGGGGGAAGTGAAGCGGATTGGACAAAGTTATGATGGCCGCTCCATTTTCCAGAACATTAGCTTCGATATTCAAAAGGAAGACCGGATAGCTATCGTAGGTCCGAACGGCAGCGGAAAATCGACACTAATCAAAGTACTGACTGGACAAGAAGCACCGGAATCGGGGGAAGTGACTTGGGAACGCGGGGTCGGTTATGCGTACTTTAATCAGATGTGGGATGAGCTGGATCATAAAGATACCGTCAGCCATGCCGTAAATGTTTATGGACTGGGACTGGACGCACCGCGGAAAAAGGTGAATAAATTTCTAGCGATGCTGCAATTCTCGGAAATGGATCTGAGTAAAACGATTGGCAGCCTTTCAGGCGGACAGCAGGCCAGAGTGGCTTTAGCGAAATGCCTTCTCTCCGGAGCTGCTGTCATTATTTTAGATGAGCCCACTAACCATTTGGATTTAACCAGTATTCAGGTGATGGAGCAGGCGTTGATTCATTTTCCTGGCGCTGTAGTAACAGTTAGTCATGATCGGTTTTTTATTGATAAAATAGCGACGAAAATGCTCACCTTTGATCCTGAATTAGGCATTACTGAGCAAAATGTTTAGGATTACGCGGGAAGTCGGATGATCACTGTCGTTCCTTCACCTACGTGACTGGAAATTTCAATTCCATATTTTTCGCCAAAATGAAATTGAATACGATCATGAACATTTTTAATGCCAATATGTTCTTCATCTAAGGTATCTGAGGGTTGAGAGAGACGGAAACGCAGCTGTTTAAGTTTCTCTTCCTCGATGCCAATGCCGTTATCTTTAACGATAATCAGCATATCCTCCCCCGATATCACCGAGGATACCTCAAGCAGACCTGGTTCACTGCGGCTTTCTAGGCCATGTACAATAGCATTCTCTACGATGGGCTGCAAGGAGAAGTGCATGACCTTAACGATCTCGCATTGCGGATCTAGCTGCTCCATGTACTGTAATTTATCCCCAAAACGCAACTGCTGAATCTTCACATATAGCCGGACATGCTCAAGTTCTTCGCGCAGGGTAACGGTGATTTTCCCAGTCTGGATATGAATCCGAAACAATCTGCCCACGATCCCCACCATCTCGCCAATCTCTCTTTGCCCATTGATGATGGCTTTCATTTGAATAGATTCAAGGACATTTGCCAGAAAATGCGGATTGATTTGGCTTTTGAGTGCACCATATTGGGCTACTTTTTGTTGAGCCTTGGCCATCGAAGATCGCTCAATATAGTTTTGCAAATCCTTAACCATCTTACGAATTCCATTATATAGAACCCCAAATTCATCTTGACGATTACTGTACAAATCCACATCGAAATTCCCCATCCCCACCAGCTTCACCTTCCGGCTTAACAGAATAATAGGTTTGGTTACGCGTTCAGAGAGGATATACATAAATAAGAGTGCAGTGACAAGCGATAAGAGCGCCAAGGTTAAAATGATTTTGCCAAGAAAAGAAGCCTGCTTAGTCATCTCTTTTTCATCAATATATTGAATGACCTTCCAGTTGGAGTAAGGAGAGGTAACAAAATTAATGTACGAATCCTTGTCATCAAAAGTACCATATAAGCTCCCGGCGTCATTGTTCATAAAAGTGTTAAGCGCCTGTTTGTCGATAGGGACTGGCTCTAAAGGACTCGTCTCCAATGAATCTGAGCTGTAAACGTTGCCCCCCTTATCGTCTAAAATAATAAATTTCCGCTTGCTATTCTCGGACAGCTTTAAGATTTCCCGTAATGAATCCAGCCGGATATCGATTAACATGACACCTAAGGGCTGCTTGCTTCCTTTTTTATTAATGACTCTGGCAATGGAGATGACGGATTGTTTGGAATTGGTGCGATAGAAGGGGAGATGACTTCCAAACAGGATTACGCCCCCCTTTTTTTGCTGCGTCTGTAAATACCAATCCTCTTGGGTGTAGTCCTTCACATCATAATCCGCACGATTGAAATTGGCGGAGTAGAATACACGTGACCCCGCGAAAATCTGCACACTGTCGACATTTTTAATCGTCATTTCAATCCCGCTGATGAACTGTTCAATCGTGTTTCCATACTGAATACTTAGATCATTCCCGATATTATCTTTGTTGATAGTCCAATGCTCGAGAGCGGTTTGTAATTGACTATCTACCTGGGCGTTAAGGGTCCCTTTTTCAATACTTTGCAGATACTGGTCGATGTTGAAAGAAAGATTATTAAGGATGAGATTAGAGCTGCTTTGATATTCATTTTTGACGGCTTGATTTGAAAAAATATAGATAATCGCGGATATAATCAGCAAAGGAATGGTAATGGTCAGGATCATCAGCACAAAAATCTGCCGATTGACATGCCGCATCCGATAGCGTTTTTTTGGCTGGTTTATTTGCATCATTTTGCTTACCACCCCGATTGTTTTCTATAGTCTGATGGGGTCATGTTGGTGAAGAGCCGGAACGTTTTAACGAAATGCTTATAGCTCTTGTAACCACACATTGTGCAGACATCGGTCACTAGAATCTCCGGTTTTTTTAAGCATTCCTGCGCGTATTCCATACGGATTTCGGTTACAAATCGCATATAGTTCTTATCGAGTTTTCTTTTGAACAGACGGCTTAAATAAGAAGGGTTATAGAAAAAGCGATCCGCTACCATTTGTAGAGTAATATCTTGATCAATATTAGCTCTAATGAAGGATTTAATATGTTCAAAGATAATCACATCCTGCTGATGGTTATCCGTCAGACCTTCGGTATATATGTTCCCCAGATGAACCATCCAATTCCCCAGCCACTCGAACATGACCTCAAGGGAGTGAAAATCCTCAACAAAAGTAAGGTTTAATAGTTTATCGCTGTACACACCCTCCCTATGAATGTGGTTTTTATTAGCGAAGCGGATAATGACACTTATGATTTCTTGTACATACGCAAGCCATAGATCAGGTGAAGGGCCATCTGCTTTATGCAAAATATCTTGTGCCAATCGTTGCATTAATTGTAGAATTTCTTGTTTATTGGCGTTTTCGATGCAGGAGATTATTCGTTTCTTATCGTTGTCATCTAGTTGGATAAGCATTGGTTTAGTAGCTGTGGCGCCTGCCTTTATGGAAGAGATATGGAATATATTCTGTTCATTCTGATAGAAGCGTTGATATAACAGCTTTTCAGACTCGTGAAGTAATGAAGTGATTTGAGACAGTTCGTTCGTCACTGTACCTATGGCAAGATAAAGGGCAAGATGATGTTCTAACGTAAGCTTGTTCAAATGCTGATCGAGTTCAGTAAGTACTTGGGTCTCAAAAGGGACAATGCTCGTTGCAGTCTGTGATCCCATGACTATTAGCCCGTATAGTTTGGATTTAGCAGCATATGTAAAAATAGATCGTGGCAGACTTGCCGGGAGATAGGCCTCCGTTGCAAGATGTATGAACTTAGTCGCCTGTTCTCGCATCCACCTTGTGGATGGTGAAGGTGTTTCTCTGATAGGGAAACCTGCCAAAACAAAAGGGAGATACAGATAATGTTTACTTTTGAAACTACATAATTCAGCGATTAAATTAGTGTCAATTGCAGGTTGTTCTTCTTCGAGTAGTAGCTTTATAAGTTGTGAGCCTTCCAGAGTAGAACGTTTCCTTTGTTCTTGTTGTTTAAGTTGCAGCTTGTTCATGCATTCTTGAATCACGGTTAGGCTTTCTTCATATTCCAGAGGTTTGAGTAAAAAAGCATGCACACTCCCAAGTTTGATGGCTCGTTGAGCGTATTCGAAATCATTAAATCCTGTCAAAATAATAAACAAAGTATCAGGAAGGAATTGGCGAAGCTCTTCTATCATCTGAAGACCATCCATTTCGGGCATGCGAATATCAGTGATCACTAAATCTGGCTGCTCACGTAGTGCGGTAGCGACGCCTTCTTTTCCATTCTCCGCTTCAACAATACTCTGAACACCAAGCTCCTGCCACGAAAAGTAATGTTTTAATCCCGTCCGTATTAACGGTTCATCCTCTACAATCATAAGCTTGTACATGAAATCCCTCCGGAAGACTAGATTTATAGTGGATTTTTCAACAACGATATCATCAAATGTAAGTTATAAGCTAAAAATTAAAATAATTATAGGTGAAATATGTAATGTATTATAACATTGAAGAGGGGCTGAAAGAAGGTATAGGTCAGAATACGACCCTAAATGTAAAAGGAGTGGGATTCTCCTGAATTTATAATTGATTTATGATTAGCGCAAGGAATGAGAAAGCATTCTATTCCACAAAAATAATAGGGGGTAGCACATGAGAGCAATGAAAAAAGGGCTAATGAGCATTGTTGGTGTCGCACTTTTAGGTACACAGTTAGTTGCATGCGGAAATACGAATACAGCGAATTCCGCCAATGAACCAAGTAATAATACTGATAAGAGTGAGCCCGCGGCCACCGAGACTGCTGCTAAACCAGTAGAAATAACATGGTGGAATTTTCCGAGCTTTCAAGCTTTAGATGGTGAAGTTGGCAAATATGAGAAGGAAATCATTGCAGCTTTTAATGAGAAGAATCCGGAAATTAAAGTCAACCTTGAGATGATCACCTTTGAAGGCGGCCCTGAAAAACTGAATGTGGCAATTGCTTCGAATACCGCACCTGATGTAATTTATGATGCTCCTGGACGGATTATAGACTGGGGTAAAAAGGACTTATTAGCACCTCTTAATGATATGGTGACCGATGAAGTGAAAAATGATATTTCGGAAGCCTTTTGGAAACAGTCTAGTGTTGGCGAAGAGATCTTTATGTATCCGATCAATACAGCTCCTTTTATGATGGCGGTAAACAAGACCGTTTTTGAGAAGATTGGCGCGCTAGATTTGCTTCCTCTGGATAAGGAAGACCGAACTTGGACGTTTGAAGAATATAAGAAAGCGCTGGAAGCTGTTAAAGAAAAAGCACCTGATGTTATTCCTACCGGATTCTTCGCGAAGAGTCAGGCTGGAGATCAAGGAACTCGTGCATATCTTGCTAACTTAGGTGTATCCAGATTTCTAAATGAAGATAATTCCGCAGTCGCGATCAATACTGATAATGCTGCGAAAGCGTTGGATTGGATCGTTCAAGCTACAAAAGATAAACTTAGCGTTTCTGGTGCGGCTTCCCTTGCGGCTGCTGACGTGAACGACTTATTTTTACAAGGGAAATTAGCCTTTACACTCAACTATTCTGCAGTACTTAAAGCTCAGAACGTATCTAAAAAAATGGTTGAATTCGAAGATGTTCTGCTTCCATTCCCTACTTTAGATGGATCGGAACCTAAGCTTGAACCTTACCTCGGCGGTATGGCTGTATTCAATAATGGTGATGAAGCTAAGATTGCAGCTTCTAAGAAGCTGATTGATTTTATTGCTAATGATCCTGTATGGGGGGAGAAAAACTTGATTCAAACAGGTGGTCTGTCTGTTCGTAATTCGATTACAGGCCTCTATGATGATGCAGAGTACAAATACGCTGAGTATGCTCGTAAATTCACAACAGATGCACCTACCATTGCCGATGGATATGCTGATATTCGTACTTTCTGGTTCCCTGAATTACAACGTGCTTTAACTGGAGGAGCAACCGGTAAAGAAGCTTTGGACAGCTTTGCTGCAAAAGCAAACGAAGCGATTACGAAAGCAAAGGCTGCAATGAAATAAAAAAAGTGAATGGTGTCCAAAAGAATAGAGTGCGGCAAGCACTCTTTTCTTTTTAAATCATCGAAGAAATGGGGAAGGACTGTGGGGACAACGGTTCGCAAAATAAAAGGTTATGTGATTCGTGACTGGATGATGAGTTATCTCTTTTTAGTGCCGGCATTTGGGTTTTTCCTGCTTTTTGTAGCTTATCCGATGGTGAAAGGGGTCTATATTAGTTTCTTTGATTACTCCTTGAGAGATTTCAGCTTTATTGGCCTCGATAATTATATCTCCTTAATAAAAGATGATAACTTCAGGAAGTCGATGGGAAATACATTATTGCTTGTACTCATCACCGTACCCATCGTTATTATTTTCTCGTTATTTATCTCTATGAATATTTATAAGAAAAAAGAGTTTGCCAGATCGTTTTTCCGCGGAGTGTTCTATTTGCCGGCTGTATCCTCGGTCGTAAGCATCACAGTCGTTTGGGGCTGGATCTATCATCCGAACTATGGGATTCTAAATTATTTGACCAGCTTTTTGGGAATGGAGCCTATATCCTGGTTAGGAGATACGAGGACTGCACTGCTTGCTATTATCGTGGTTCTGATAACGACCTCTGTAGGGCAGCCGATCATTTTATATGTGGCATCTATTGGGAACATTCCTACTTCTTACATAGAAGCAGCTGAGATTGATCGAGCGACGCCTTGGCAGATTTTCCGGAAAATATTATGGCCAATGCTAATGCCAACGAACTTATATATTATCGTGATTACCACGATCAACACCTTTCAATGTTTTGCACTAATTCAGTTGCTCACCTCGGGTGGACCTGTGTATAGCACATCGACTGTTATGTATGGCGTTTACGAACAAGCCTTTATGCTCGGTCATTTTGGATATGCCTCGGCGATGGGTGTCATCCTTGCGATTGTGATCGGGATCATTTCTATCATTCAATTCAAATACTTTGGCAGTGATGTTGAGTATTAAGGAGGGGACATCATGAATTCTACGAATCCGTTAGAACTGAGAGCACCTATTGGCCAATCTAAGAAAGTAAGCAAATGGAAAAAAGAATTGACGATTCCAAAAATATTAGCGACCATCCTGTTGATTCTAGCAACGTTGTTTTTTATCTTCCCTTTTTATTGGGTGGTTTCAGGGGCATTTAAGCTTCAGACTGTAGCAACAACGATCCCCCCGGAATGGTTTCCGGCTAAGCCGACTCTGCAAAACTGGACCGAGTTATTTAAGAATCCCGTTGAGCGCTGGATGTTTAACAGTTTCATCATTGCTTTTTGCGAAATGGCAGCGATTTGTATCGTTTCTTCCTGTGCTGGTTATGTGCTTGCCAAAAAGTCTTTTCCTGGCCGAGGGATTATCTTTACGATGTTTGTTGCCGCTATGGCATTGCCTAAGCAAGTTATTCTTGTCCCGCTGTTTACGATGCTTGCAGATTTTGGGTGGGTCAACACGTATAAAGGGCTTATTTTACCGGCGATTGGCTGGCCATTTGGAGTCTTTCTAATGAAGCAGTTCGCGCAGACCATTCCAGGAGAATTAATTGAAGCAGCCAAAATAGATGGCAGCTCTGAGATTCGTTTGTTCGGAACCATCATTTTACCTTTGTTAAAGCCTGCAATAGGGGCACTGGCAATCTTTACCTTCATCACTTCTTGGAATGATTATTTCAGTCAGCTGATCATGACCAGATCGACTTCAATGATGACATTACCACTTGGGGTAGCGACTCTTCGGGGTGAATTCACAACAAACTATGGACTGCTTATGGCGGGTGCTGCGTTAGCCTCTATTCCTATGATTGCAATTTTTCTAATGTTCCAAAAAGCCTTTACCCAAGGGATTACTATGGGGGCTGTAAAAGGCTAATTATTCCTATAACAACGAAAATTAATAGTAATGAATTAAACGATGGAGGCTGTAATTTATGAAATCATATGATCTTGAATCCTTTAAAGGCATTATTATTGCTATGTACTCCAGTTATGATGCTGAGGGGGAAATCGATAAAGAAGCAGCCCGAAAATTAGTTCGTCAGTATGCTTCTACGGGAGTAAAAGGTCTTTATGTTGGCGGAAGCTCTGGCGAAGGTATGCTGCAATCTGTAGAAGAACGCAAACAAATGCTCGAGGCAGTTATAGCAGAGGTTGGAAAAGAGCTTACAATCATTGCTCACGTGGGTGCCCCATCTACAAGAGACAGTGTTGAACTAGCTATCCATGCTGAGAAAGTTGGCGCACATGCCGTATCGGCTGTTCCAGCGATCTATTATCGTCTGTCACCGGAAAGTGTTGAAAGTCATTGGCAGGCGATTATTGATAGTACGGCGCTTCCATTTATTATCTATCACATCCCGCAAACTACAGGCTTTCAATTATCGAAAAGCTTGCTGATTAAGATGGCAGCTCAGGATAAAGTAATCGGGGTGAAAATTTCGGCGGAGAGCACGTTTGAGCTTCAGCAATTTAAAGCCGCAGGCGGGAAGGATTTTCTAGTCTTAAATGGACCAGATGAGCAGTATTTGGCGGGCCGCAGTATTGGGGCAGATGGCGGGATTGGTGGAACTTATGGGGTGATGCCCGAGTTATTCCTAAAAGTGGAACAATGTTATGTGCAAGGAGAGATGGCTGAGGCGCAGAAATGGCAGTTTATCATCAATGATCTCATTGTTGAATTGCTATCCTTTCCTTCATTATATGGTGCGTGTAAAGCTATCCTTAGTGTGCGCGGATTTGAAACAGGTCAGCCAAGAATGCCGCTTTTACCGATTAAGGATTCCGATCAGGAGCGGGTGGAAGCTCTGAACAATAGAATATTAGATTATATTCTTGAAGCGAAGGGATAGGGTTAATAATGACTCGAATAAGTGATATCTTTCCGGTGAAAGGTCTGATTGTTTCCTGTCAGGCACTTGAGCATGAGCCGCTTCATGGTGGGGATACAATGGCTAAAATGGCAAGAGCAGCGGTTCAATCAGGAGCTATAGGAATCCGGACAAATGGTGTTCCAGATATTGTAGCTATCAAAAAAGAAGTAAATGTACCGGTCATTGGACTTATTAAACGGGATATTCCCGGATCAGCCATATTTATAACACCAACCTTAGATGAAGTGAAGGCGATTGTTTCTGCAAAAGCAGAGATTGTTGCGCTTGATGTAACGAATCGGGAAGAACGCTTAGAGTCAGTAAAGCCATTAATAGAATATGCACATCTGAGAGGTGTGCTGGTTATGGCGGATATTTCGACATTTGAGGAAGGGCTTGCCGCTGAGAAATTAGGTGTGGATTTCATCGGTACCACGCTTTCAGGCTACACCCCATACAGTACACAGCAGGAAGGACCGGACCTTGTCTTAATTCAACAATTAAGCAAATTAGTGAACATTCCTGTTGTTGCGGAAGGACGGATATGGACACCGGAAGACGCAGCAAAAGCTAAGAATGCGGGGGCATCCTATGTTGTTGTAGGAAGTGCAATTACTAGGCCACAATTGATCACTTCGAGATATGTTAAGGCCGTGAGCAATTTCAATGACTGACGGAGGTGAGTCCGCGATGGAAGGGTATGATCCTCATATAGAATATGCGATCGGAGTAGATATTGGCGGCACGAAAATTAATGCCGGACTCGTCTCTTCACAAGGGGACGTTTTACATACTGTAAGCCTAAGCACATTGGCTGGACAGACGAAAACAATAGATCGCATTATACTAGCAATTCGGACATTAATGGATGAAATAATAGCACAACAAGCGGGAATTCAGCTCCAAGGAATTGGCGTAGGATCAGCAGGGCAAATGGATTGGGAGGCGGGGCGTATCCGCTCCGCTTCGGAGCTTATCCCTGGCTATGCTGGCACAGCTTTGAAGGAGTTGCTTCAGACACAGTTTCATCTTCCGGTAATCGTTGATAATGACGTGAATGTATTAGCATTAACAGAGAAATATTTAGGCTCAGGCAAAGAGGTAAAAGACTTTATCTGTCTTGCCCTTGGTACGGGCGTGGGTGGAGCGGTAGTCGTAGACGGCCATCTTGTCCACGGTTCTTGGGGTGGGGCTGGAGAGTTAGGGCATATGTCCGTAGATTTCAAAGGACCTGCATGCGTTTGTGGTGGAACAGGCTGTTTGGAGCAGTATGCTTCAGGCACAAGTATCGCACGTCGCATGCGCGACAAGCTTTTATTACATAACCAGTCCCCAGAGAATGTAGACTCACGGGAAGTGATAGCGAGATGGCGGGCAGGTGACTCTCTGGCTACAGCGTTAATGGAAGACACGATTGCTGCGCTCGGATCCGCGATTGCTTCATTAATCCATATTTTTAACCCTAAAGTCATCGTCATTGGCGGTGGAGTTGCTGAAGCAGGCGAACTTTTGTTTGAAGGCATTAGAAGGGAAGTAAAGGGCAGAGTAATGCCATCGATGCTGGAAAATGTTCGTATTGAAGCAGCCTATCATGGTAATTTATGTGGAATGATCGGTGCGGGGCTGCAGATGTGGGAGTATAGTCCCGATAAAGTAAAGAGAGCAGAGCTATAAGGGTCTATTCACCATCTATCTGTATAGAAAGTCATGGGGAGCAATACGTAGAAGCGAGTTTAATTGTACATCGTACAACTATATTTCTCGAATCCCTCCAGCCGATGGATGTAAGTGTATTTTGTACAGCTATTTTCTTGATTTACAGCCTTAGTGGTGGCTTCTCGTGTTTTTAGTTGTAGAAAATGCAACTAAAGTCAAAATGATTGCATTCGCCTACGAAATAACTGTATAGAATACATTTATTCTATTTCTCAGATTCCCCTGAGATCCGGTGTAATTGAGCCATTGAAGATTGATTAGTGTTTTGGGATTGATTAATTTTTTAAATAATTAAGTTAGAACCACATGTGAATAATACTCCATGTGGTTTCTTTTATTAGTTATAGCCCGCCCCAGTACCCAATGCCGAATGAACCCTTCGTTCAACCATCAACACATCTAACCCATGTTATGGGAAGCAGTTTTTCGCTTTTTACGTTGAATTTATGATGGTGATTCATTAATGTGAGCATATCACACGATATCGCTACGACGAATTCAATGTGTCCAAAGACTCGGGGAAATTCGACCTTAACAGGTCCGGCTCGGATAACTTGTTTGACCAAACCAGCCTAGCTAAGATTTTAATTAGGCTTAAGGGATACAAATTTTCCAGTTTGTATCCCTTAACTTATATAACAAAGGATGGGAAAATTATGGTCGATTATAATAACAACGAAGGAATAGGCGGTTTTCAACAAGGCAGCTATCGTCCATTAGCCATTCATCCCATTGAGGCGAATTGGACCAGACAATCCCGATTCAGAGCTCCAACATCGCTTTCAGTTTTGAAGCGAGTTGTTGACTCGGGGCGGCCGGATTTTTCATATGGATTAAGCTCGTTTACAGTGAATGAACAAGGGAGAGCCATTTTGGCTGTGGGGCAGGGTGATTTCGAGCTTAATCATCAATATGGCAAACTGTTTCGGGTTTGCTTTGAATCTGACACCGTGGAGCTGCTATTGGAGACTAAGGCATCCCTTATGTCTCCCCCCGCTGATCAGCCCAGCCTCCATTTTGGTTGCGACCAATAGCATTCGAGATAATCAGCTCATTTCGGTTGACGAAAACGGCCGGATAAATTGGAAGACCGCAGTGGATGGTGTGCCGTATGGCAGGCCGGTGGTAAACAGCGAAGGGCATATTTACCTGTGTACATATGAAGAGGAGTCACAAATTATTGGGAGACTCTATGCTTTTGACGCGGATGGAACCATAAGATGGGTTTACAAGTGCTCGTCCATATTTTGGTGCGATCCGGTTATTTCCCGTGAAGGAATCATATATGTTGGTCAAAATGTGAATTCCAAACTTTATGTTTTTATTCCTGATGGAGAGTTGTTGTGGGAGAAACGGATGGGTCAAGGAGAAGGGCACCGTCCCCCTGTCATAGATCAGGATGGGGTTATGTATTGGTGTCTTTCTAGCCAGTTATATGCCATTGCTCCGGATGGCGAAGTGAAATGGATATACCAACCGGAGGAAAGTTACGTTGATACCAGCCCTTCCCTGGGCGCAGACGGTAATTTATACGTAAATTTGACCGGCGGGGAATTCATTTGTTTAACGCGAGACGGTGAACAGCTATGGAGAGCGGAAACTAAAGGTTTTGCAATAACTCAGCCAATTCTCGGCCGATGCGGCAACGTTATTCAAAGTCGCTTAATGGATAACTCGATTGAAAGCTACTCCGTTGTTGATATTTTTTCCCAAAAAGGAGTGCATTTAGCGGAGACCGCAATCAAAGGTTCCATTCATTCGGTGATTTTGGCAAATGATGAAGTGATTTACGTCCTGTCCTCCTATTGGACGGCTAAGATGGAGCCTAAATGGGAACTTCATTTGCAAATCTCCATCGGGCAGTCCCAAGGTTGGACAACAGTACTGGGGGAGAAATTCAACTGGGAAACGATTGGTGAAAGCGCCAGATCTTTGTCTAACTTGATCTCTTCCCTTGTACTTGCTATAGGATACTTTGATGATGATGTGCGGGAGAGTGTAGAGCAACTGGAGACTGTTGTGCCTGCTCCGCTTATTCTGAAATATGACTGGGTAGAGGACGATGAGTCGCTTGGTCGGGGATTTGCTCCGGCACAGTGAATTATATAGTCCTAATTAGAAAAGTGTTTTTTTATAATGCTATAGATATGGTGGGAGAGCAAAAGCTCTGCCTATCAAAATCCCTTGATTTAATAGAATAATTTACCGATAATGTTAATGGGGGAACCCAAAATCAAATCCGTCATGAAGCAGGAGGCACTATCGGACAATGATGACTTTAATGAACATGGTGCGGGGAACGGAGAACGATCTTCCTGCTAAAGAGATGATTAAGTATTGGAATCATGAGCCTGGAACCTTAAAGATGGTAAGGGCCAGCAGCAATTTTATTTATACCTTTCAGTGGAATGGTAACCGCTTTTATTTAAGGTTTACTCATGAAGAGGATAATTCTCCAGACAATATCCAGGCAGAGCTGGATTTTATGATGTATTTATTAGAACAAGGTTATGAGACTGTCTCTCCAGTGCGTTCTAAGTCTGGCAATTGGATTGAAACGTTGTTAACGGATCACGGGCGATACCACGGGGTAGTTTTTGAACAGGCCCAGGGTGAATATGTTTCACTTGATGAGATGAAGGAACCTCATTTTTATCAATGGGGCCAATCGCTTGCACGTCTGCATAATTTTTCGGAAACCTATGCACCGAGCACACCTTATCGCAAAAGCTGGGTCGATTCATTGAATTTTATTTATTCCGTATTGAGCAGGCATCCTGAGGAGCATAAGGCGCTTAAGGAATATGAGCGGATTGAAGCTTGGCTATCGGAGCTTCCTTTTGGAGTAGGGCATACTGGGCTCGTACATTATGATTTTGAGATGGATAATATCTTTTATATGCAAGAAGAATCCCGCTACAGTGCCATCGATTTTGATGACTCTATGTATCACTGGTTTGCGATGGATATTACATCGGCGTTAAGAGACCTGACGGAATCGGATGATAATGAGAGTAGAAGAAACATTGACCATTTTATTAGTGGATATAGATCGGTTAAGCAGCTGGATGATGAGTATATGAAGTTGATACCTGAATTTCAAAGATTTGCAGACTTATACAGTTTTGCTAGATTACTTCGGTGTATGGAGAATACGGATGATTCTATTTTCCCGGATTGGGCGAAACAGCTTAAACTGAAATTAGAAAGAGTTTGTGACCGATTACGAACCGGCTTTCAAGCACATATAGTGCTGAAGGATATTACTGAAAAAAACTGGTACGCTTGTACTCAATTAGAAGTATCGGATGAGCAAAAGGCTATTTTTCCTGTACCGGTGGTCTATTGGTTAGCCGAAGCAGCTTATTGTGGTATGACCCCGCTCGCTTTATACGCAGATGAAGAATTGGTAGGTTTCTCTGTGTATAGCGTAGATCCTGAGGATGGAAGTTATTGGATTATGGCTTTTATGATTGACCAGAAATATCAGAACAGGGGTTTAGGCAGAACGGGTATGGATACCTTAATTCGTTATATTAAAGCAGAACATCATTGCGACAAAATCGTTATTGGCCATCGGATCGAAAACGAACGTGCTACGAATTTATATACATCACTCGGGTTCGTTGAAGTCAGTAGGGACGAGTTTGAAGTTATACGAGGGTTGGTAGTGTAAAAAGGGAAAAGCCGCCAAGGGTTTGGCGGCTCTTTTTTATATAAGGAAATAAATTAATCTACAGAACCGGTAGCCAGCAGCTGATCAAAAGAGACAGGGAATAGTGGCTCAATCAGCGATAAAATTGCTTTTGCATACTCCTGAATTTCTTTCTGAGCGTCATGCTCCAGTCTTTGATTTAAAAAATGGGCTACAGATTGAACTGAAGCTGTCCAGTACCAACGAACGAATAATCCATAAGCAGGTAGAAACAGTCTTGCTTGTTCAGCACATATACCATCTGCTAAAGCTGCTTCATACTTAGATAATCCTAACTCGGTGTATTCTTGAAGCTCGCGGGTGTATTTTTCACCAAGCTCCCATGCAATGATGTCACCACTGCCTTGTTTGGAATTCTCTGGTTTGGATCTCCATTCTCCCGCAGCAGGTTGATAAAAAACGGGTTCTTCGGTTATGTATCTGCGGCTGGATTCGTTCCAGGCTTCCAAGCTATCTCCAGTACCTTCGTAATGAGCAGAACCGACTACGTATTTCCACCACTGTCTCGCAACCATTAATGGGGCATAAACCTCAAATTGAGAGATGGCATGGCGGAAAGGAGAGGTATGTCCTTCACGGGCAAGGAATTTTATTAGTTTAATATCCCGATTACTAAGCTCAAAAGATTGTTTTGCATAAGAAACACGCGCAGCGTTAGCAACCGTTAAATCTGAGCCCATATGATCTACTAATCTTACATAACCTTCATTTAAAACTTTGATTGTTGTCAATTTAATGTAGCCTCCTGTTCCAAAGCAGAGTAAATGAGTTCGTCACACCATTGTTGATTGCAAAATCTAGTCTCTCTGAGGATTCCATCCCTAATCATTCCTGCTCTAATCATAACTTTTTCAGATTGAAGATTCTCTGCATTGGCATAGGCAACGACTCTATGGGCATTAAGAGAGCTAAAGGCGTAGCCTATCAGTGTTTTGACGGCTTCTGTCGCATAGCCCATTTTCCAGTATTCCGGCAGTAAGACCCAGCCAATCTCCCACTCTCTGATCTCTTCCCAATTTAACTTTATACTTACGTTGCCTATGGGGGTACTATTTTGCTTTGTACATACTGCTAGATCATAATGCTCACGCGGATCGCTGGTAGTCTGAGTCAGAATCGAAAGGAAGTTCTCTTTAATTTGTTTTGCATCTGGTGCGGTGTTTTCATATTTGTGAGACAAAGGATTAAGTTCCAGTTCTTCATAAAAAGAAAAATCATTGCTTGTATAATCTCTTAATATCAATCTGTCGGCTATTATTTCCATGAGTTAATACCTCCTAATCCATGATTATAATGGAAGACTCTGTAATTATCACGGAGTAAATTCACTAGAAATACAAAAAAAATTTTTCTGTAAATTTTTCTCTAGTAAAATTGTGGAATTGTGATACAGTAATTAAGGTTTATATATTTAGAGGGGGATGTAAGGAAAATGAAAGCTATTAAATGGAGCATCACTGCAGCGTTAGCAGTATCTATGTTGGGTCCAATACATACAGTGAAGGCGGCAGATACGCGTAACGTCGATTACGATCAAGGTAGTATTTTACGGAGTGCCAGTTCAGTTTCGTCATCATACAATGAAGGCAATCCGCAGGTTGAAGATTTGATTTTTCAGATGGATGCTACCGAAATCACTGTTGGGGACAATGTTCCGGTACAAATCTATGCTAAAGATGCCGATGGCATTTCCGAACGCGTTCCGTTAGCTCAAGCAAATGTCGTAATTGAAAAGCCTTATTTGCTGCAAAAGCAAGCCGATGGCACAATGAAAGCCTTAGCGGTAGGAGAAACGAACGTAACGGTCATTTCAGGATCAGATTCCAAAACAATAAAAGTTTCGATCAGTGCGGACCATGATATTGATCAAGGTGCATTTGTTAATGGAACAATGTATTTGCCGGTTCAATCGGTTTTTCAAACGTTGGGAGCAACAGTCCAAGTTAATACAGCAACTAAAACCTTTAGCATTCGTCTAGGTGATTTGCCAATACAGCTTCAACTCGGAAGCGATATTGCAATGGTGAATGGTGCGAAGGTCAAAATGAGTGGTAAGGTGCAAAAGATCGACGGATCTACAGTTTTTCCTGCCACGCTTTTAAAGACTGCACTGTCAGCAGAGTTAATTTGGGATGGAAATTATCAGACGATGGAGATCTACTTCGGCAAAGCAGAGTTGTTCGCCTATACGAAACAAACTGCGCAGATTTTTAAGAAGGAAGAACAAGGAAACCTCGTTAAGTTCATTGGAAAAACATATTGGCTCAATCAATTCGACTCCGATTATAAGTTCCAAAAAGTCACTATTGTAGATATTCTACCTGATTATGAAGGTGAATTCGCCATTTCTTTTAAGGTTTTATCGACGGGGCAAATTCTTAACTCTTATACAATGTCGGGGGATGAGTTGATCCGTACATTAGGAAATAAAGAATATTTCTTAACAACGGATCCATTTAAGACCTATAAGTGGTCGGATGCGATTTGGACTAAGATTAAAAAGAGCATAGTTGCTACTGGGATGACCAAGCAGCAAGTGGAGTTTAGTTGGGGTAAGCCAATAAGTAAATCCACACTATCAGGTAGTGGCATTCAAGTGGAGACCTGGCAGTATGGTAATTATAACTATGTTACCTTTACGAACGGTGTTGTCTCCATGATTTATACGAATTAATACTTCCTAATTTCTGCGTTACTTTAGTCATAGAGCCTGTCTTTGCGACATATCATTTTGGAGAAGCACTTTCAGAATTAAAGTGTTGACTATTGTTGGCCGAAATGAGGGGTTTATTCATGGCAAAGTCAAAACGTGGACATGCACTTTGGAATTTACCATCAAGGGGCAGGGGCACTTGCCCAATCTGTCAGAACACCCGTATTAAGCTGCTTTATCCCAAGAAAAAAACGGATGGAGCAGTCGTTAAGGTCTGTAAACGCTGTGACAAGGCTCCGCAGACGAAAGTGGATGCCGTGTTGATTTAAAAAGAGTACACAAAAAGAGGCTGTCTCAAAAGTGGATTTTTCTACGTATGAGGCAGCCCTTCTCATGAATAAAACAAAGAAGCGCTTCTCTAATAAGAGAGGCGCTTCTTTTAAATTCTACAGAGATTTAGTACGTATATGATTATTTCGTTATCCGATTAATGACCTGTTCGCGTCTAGGACCCACGGAAATCGTAGTAATACGCGTGCCAATAGAGGTTTCAATAAAATCAATGTAAAGCTTAGCTTGTTCTGGCAGATCTTCGAAGTCGGTGATCTGAGAGATATCGCAGTTCCAGCCAGATAAATGTGTGAATATCGGTTTTGCAGAGTTCAGTTTATTCGTAGCCGGGAACTTGTCGGTGATCTCTCCATTTTCAAGCTCATAAGCCACACAAACTGGAATCTCATCCAAATAACCAAGCACGTCAAGATTAGTCAACACGACTTCAGTGGCACCCTGCATTTGGCAACCGTAACGAGTAGCTACAGCATCAAACCAGCCCATACGTCTAGGACGGCCAGTCGTAGCCCCGAATTCCCCGGCATCGCCACCTCTTGTACGAAGTTCATCCGCAACGGGCCCTTCTAATTCCGTAACAAAAGGTCCAGCGCCGACACAACTGGAATAGGCCTTGGTTACAGCGATGACATTCGTGATAGCTGCTGCAGGAAGACCGGCACCGACAGGTGCAAACCCGGCAAGTGTTGAAGAGGAGGTGGAGTAAGGATAAATACCGTGATCAGGATCACGCAGAGCCCCAAGCTGACCTTCAAGTAAGATAGTCTCTCCCTTAGCATAAGCCTCTTGCAGCAAGTCTGTTGTATTGGCTACATAAGGCGCTAGCTGTGCAGCTTCTTCTTGCAGCTGAATCATTAATTCCGAGATTTGGATCGGGGCTTTCTTATATAAATGCTCAAGTAAGATATTTTTGGAAGCGAGTAATTGTTCAAGACGTTTCTCAAGTCGGGCGGTATCAAATAAATCCGCTACCTGTATGCCTAGCTTTGCATATTTATCTGCGTAAAATGGTGCGATTCCTCGTTTAGTTGAACCGAATCCTTGAGATCCCAGACGTTCCTCTTCTAGTTCATCAAACAAACGATGGATTGGAAGCACGATTTGCGCCCGTTCGGATACGAATAATCTAGGCTTTGGCACACCTCTATCCGTTAAAGCTTTCAATTCTTTTATTAATACTTCTGTATCAAGTGCTGTTCCGGGTCCAATAATGTTTGTAACGGAAGGATAAAATACCCCAGATGGCAGCATATGCAATGAAAATTTTCCATATTGGTTTATGATGGTATGCCCAGCATTACTACCACCTTGAAAACGAACGACAAAGGAAGATTGTGCAGCTAGCACATCCGTCATTTTTCCTTTTCCTTCGTCGCCCCAGTTTGCTCCTACAATTGCAATTACGGTCACGCGTTTTCGCCTCCCAAGCTTGTTTTTGGCTACAGGACTAAGTATAATGCTAGTTAAATCATTAGAAAAATTGATATAAGTTATATCTATTATAAGGTGGAGTAATGACGTGGGGATGGACATTAATTTGGAGTGGTATCGCTCTTTTTATTGGGTAGCGAATACTGGGAGTTTAACTGCTGCGGCAGAACGACTCAATATTACACAACCGGCAGTAAGTCACACGATTAAACAATTGGAAGAAAAAATGGGCGGCCCGTTATTTTTTCGCACTTCTCGCGGGGTCGATCTAACAACAGAAGGAAAAGTACTGCTAAGCTTTATTGAGCAAGCCTTTCATCATGTAGACATGGGCGAAAGAGCGATCGCAGATATGAACAATCTGAACAGCGGCGAGATTCATATCGGAGCAAGTGACACCTTATGCAAATATTATCTGTTACCTTTTTTGGAGCAATTTCATGAACAATTTCCCAATATCCGCATTCATATTACAAATCGTACGACACCAGAAACACTTACGCTTTTAAAAGAAGGGAAAATTGATTTTGGTATCGTCAGCTTGCCGACATCTGATAAACAGATTGATTTTCGCAAAAGTACTCAGCTTCAAGATTGCCTGGTAGGGGGCAAAGGTTTTCGTCATTTAGCGGACAAGACCATGCCGCTTGCTGACATTCAGCAGTATCCGTTGTTATGCTTAGAAGCGGGTGGCAGCACCAGAAAGTATATGGATCAGTTTTTAGCTTCTAATCATCTGACAATTACACCTGAATTTGAACTGGGAAGTGTGGATTTGCTTGTTCAGTTTGCGAAACGTGGTTTTGGCCTTGCTTTTGTTATTCGTGATTACGTAACCGAAGAATTGAAAAAAGGTGAGCTTGTCGAGATTCCTCTGGACCCACCTTTGCCAGAACGTAACATAGGAATTGCTACCCTGCGTGGAGTTCCTCTTACAGCTGCTTCAAAGTCTTTTCTAACATTATTAGAGTAGAATCAGGAAAGAGCTATTAGAGCATACCTAGTGAAGAGGAGGAAAGGTAATGAATCCTTTACTGGCTCGGCTGCGCAAGGGATACGGGAAAAAGCTTCGGGCGCTTCATACCTGGAATGGCTGGCTGGTTGTGTTGCTCACACTCACAGGACTTGTACTTGTAGGTGGCTTCTGGCGTGGCTTCTTAGGGGAAGGCAGAGTATGGATCAAAGAGCTTCATATCGTGGTCGGTGTCGCTTCGATCATTCCGGTTATTTATTATTTGCTGCTGGCAGGGAAACATTGGAAACAACTGAAGGAGCGGCCTTGGCAACGTTTTAATGTAATCGTTGTACTTTCATTGCTGCTCGGCTGGTTCGTTTCAGGAGTACTACTCTGGCAATTCCGCGTGGTGGGTCCACATGTATCGAACGTTGCTCTGATCGTCCATGACTTATTGACCTGGATAGGCCTTCCTTATATTATTTATCATTCTTTGACTCGGGTAAAATGGCTTAAAGAACCGAGCCGGCGGATAGTGAAAAGTGGCATTGAGACAGGCAGCCCTTCGAATCATCGGGAAACCCCGCAGCCGGTTTATACACGTAGAGCTTTCATACGCGGATCGATTGGTGTTGGGCTTGCGGTCACTATAGGTCCATCGTTTATAAAATGGCTCGGCAGTTCAATTGGAAATATCGGAGGCAGCGAAACAATTGATAAGCTGATCGAAAGTGATCGTAATCAGTTGTTGCCTGCACCCCAGCCACTGGCGGCATCCTCACCCCCTCTCGGAGGAGGGGCGCAAGGACAATTCCGTGTTTACACAGTCACTCCGATTCCAGAGTTTACGAACAACAATTGGTTTTTTACGATAGATGGGCTTGTGGAGCAAAATTTTAAGTGGAACTGGGAACAGTTCGTAAAGCTGAACCGGACCGTTCAGGTGAGTGATTTTCACTGTGTGACAGGCTGGTCAGTCTATAAGAATACCTGGGAAGGAATCAAGCTAAAAGATCTTTTGAGTCAGGCCGGTGTGAAGCCCACAGCTAAGACTGTGAAATTCTATTCGGGTGATGGTGTATACACGGATACGCTCACATTGGAACAAGCCGACATGGATGATGTGCTGGTCGCGGTAATGCATGATGGAAAGCCGATTCCTAGCGATCTCGGCGGTCCTGTACGGTTAATCGTTCCGAAGATGTTCGCATACAAGTCTGTGAAGTGGCTGAACCGGATTGAGCTGATCGAAGGCGATCATACGGGATATTGGGAGCAACGCGGGTATTCAAATGATGCGTGGGTATAAAATAGGGATCGTTAACCTTAATGGGCTTATTGCCTGTTAAGGTTTTTTTGTTGATTAATTCCTTATTTTTTTAGCATATAGCAAATGAAGAGACGTAATAACAGAAATTGCTCCATACAATAGAAGTGACTGGATGCAGGAGGTGGTTGTGATGAACGGGGTTAGAGCCATAAAGCTGTTGGGACTTATTCTCGGTGTGGTACTACTGAACATTATCGTGTTGTCACCAGGTTTATTAGGGGTGGAAATCGGAGGAACCAGTGTATTTGAAATAGCTTTAGGTGTGACATTGTTGTTTGTTAGTCTACTTGTTGTTCTTTATGGAAGTTATATTTTATTGTTTAAACCTTCATCTATCCCTGCTGTGAAAACACTGAAATCTTATGAGGATTATATAGCCGCGCTTACTCAATACAAGAATGTCAAAGTGCTGAAAAAAGACATTGCGCTTGCTCTAGAACAGATATCCCGGATGGAAAAGAAGAGAAGTACCTTGTTAGATGTTTTAGGTCAGAGATTCGAATCCACTGAACTTAGCTTCAAAAAATTTAATGCAGTCAGTTATGAAGTAGCAAAGCTTTTTTACCTGAACATTCGAGGGATTCTGAATAAACTCAGTGTATTTGATGCCTCAGAGTTCACCCTTTTCTCCAGCCAGCATAGACCCTCGCAGTTCTCAGATAAACTGGTGCAAAAAAAGACAGCTTTGTACAATGAATATTTAGCCTACGTAACAGGGTATCTTGGGGCAAATGAAGAGATTCTGCTGAAGCTGGATAAGCTGCTGCTGGAAATATCGCTACTTGACAGTACAGATTATACAGATGTTGAAGAGATGCCTTGTATGAAGGAAATCGATGAGCTGATCAAGCAGACGAAATTCTATAAGCAATGAAGGGGAGATGTGTATGGCTAATAAAGGAAAAACAGTAGCAGTTTTAGGGACCATTACGGTGGTAGTTTTTGCTCTCGTGTATTTTGGAATCACCTTGACTTCTAATATAGGAAAAACCAAAACCCAGATTTCTTCCGAAGATGCGGGGAAGCAGCTTGAGAAGCTATATAAGAACATAAACGTGACCACTGCTGAGCAAATCAAAGGCCAGATTGACCTGGATCCTGTTGCGATTGGGGATTCACTACCAGATATCTCAAAGTTTCCTGTATCCGTAGACAATACAACAGATAGCTTTGTAGAGATATTTTCTTCTACAGAGAAATCAGGAACGGGTAATGATGGTTGGCTAAATGAAGTTGCTACAGATTTTAACAACTCTAATATTGAGGTGAACGGGAGTCATGTTTCTGTGAAAATCCGTAATATTGCTTCAGGTACAGCGACAGATTACATAAGATCTGGGAAGTATGTGCCAGATGCCTTTACCCCTTCAAATGAGCTGTGGGGCGAAATGGTAAAAGCAAACGGGATGAACACTCAGCTAATCACTAAACGCCTTGTAGGTAATGTAGCTGGTATTGTTACCAGTAAGGCGAAATATGATGAACTAATAGAGAAATACGGTTCTTTAAACGTTAAGACGGTTACAGACGCCATAGCAAATAATGAATTATCAATGGGCTATACCGACCCTTTTGCCAGTTCTACGGGTTTAAACTTTCTGGTAACAGCGCTTGGGACGTTTGGCGGTTCAGACTTACTTGGTGAGCAAGCGGTGCAGGGCTTTGAGAAATTTCAAGCAAATGTACCCTTTATTGCCTCAACCACTTTACAGATGCGAGAGGCTGCAAAAACCGGTAAGCTTGATGCTTTTGTCTTAGAATACCAGATCTTTGTGAATGCAACAGATTTGAAAGGGGGGTATGTATTCACTCCTTTTGGTGTAAGACATGACAGCCCGCTTTATGCTTTGGGTGATCTTCCTCAGGAAAAACTCGATATTATTAAGAAGTTTGCTGAGTTTGTTGAACAGGATAAATACCAGGAGCTGGGTGAGAAAAAAGGCTTCAATGGTCTTAATGATTACCAATCAGAGCTTAGTACAGTGGATGGCAGTCTCATATCCTCAGCTCAGAAGCTGTGGAAAGAGAAGAAAAATGGCAATAAACCTATCGCCGCAGTATTTGTGGCAGATGTCTCAGGAAGCATGAACGGGGAACCTTTGAACCGCTTAAAGCAATCTTTATTAACAGGCCAGAAGTACTTGGGCAAGGATAACAGCATTGGTTTTGTCTCTTACTCTGATAACGTTACAATCAATCTTCCGATTGGAAAATATGACACGAACCAGCAGTCCATGTTTGTTGGTGCGATTGATAGTCTTCAAGCAAATGGGGGGACGGCTACTTTTGACGGGATCGCGGTAGCCATCCATATGCTTCAAACGGAATTACAGCTAAATCCGGATTTGAAGCCGTTGATCTTTGTATTAAGTGATGGAGAGACCAATGAAGGGCATTCCTTGAATGATATCAGAGGTCTTATTGAGACCTACAAAATCCCGATTTACACGATTGGCTACAATGCGAATATCAAGGCGCTTGAGAGTATTTCGAGTATAAATGAAGCGGCCAACATCAATGCAGATACAGATGATGTAGTCTATAAAATTGGCAACCTGCTCAATGTTCAAATGTAAGCTATTTTTTATAGGAGGGGTTCTATGTCGTTTACTATGGAAGTCGTAAGTCAGGAAAAGCTGAAATCAGTAATTGAAGAGCAGGTCAAACCTGAGCCTGAGGAAGTATCACAACTGAAAGCACTGGCAGTAAACAATGTCTCCGCCATTCTGGATCTGAATTTAGAGTCACTGGATAAGCGGAAAGCGGTGTTGCAATCCATTGATAGCTTCGGTATGGAAACGATGAGATCCTCTTCGGACAAAAACTCCCTGTTGCAGGTTTCAGTGGGAAATTTATCAAAGACAGGGGATGAAGGCGGCCAAGTAGCGAAAGGTTTGACGGAGCTTAATCTCCAACTGAAGGATTTGGATCCCAGTGCAGTAGATTTTGCTAAGACAGGTTTTTTAGGTAAGTTCTTTAATCCATTACGTAGTTATTTTGCTAAATATCAAAAGGCGGATGCTGTCATTTCAGATATTATAATTTCTTTAGACAAGGGTAAGACCGTTCTGAAGAACGACAATACTACGCTGGAATTCGAGCAACAGTCACTTCGGGAACTTACAAAAAAGCTACAAAAAGAAATTCAGCTCGGCATGCTGATGGATCAGGAAATAGAGACGCAACTGGAAGCGGCTAAGCTGCGTGATGAGGATGAGGAGAAAGTTCGGTTCATTACAGAAGAAGTGCTTTTTCCGTTGCGGCAGCGTGTCATGGATTTGCAACAGATGCTTGTAGTGAATCAACAAGGAATTATGGCCATAGAAGTGGTTATTCGAAATAATAAAGAGCTGATCAGAGGGGTGGACAGAGCTAGAAATGTTACCGTGTCTGCCTTGAAAATATCGGTTACGGTAGCTAGTGCGCTGTATAATCAACGAATTGTTTTGAAAAAGATCGAACTTTTAAATCAAACCACCGATAGCCTGATCAGCGGTACCTCAAAAATGTTGAAAAACCAAGGGGCGGAAATCCATAAACAGTCGTTAGAATCAAGTATTTCAGTGGATACATTAAAGCAAGCTTTTACAGATGTGCTATCCGCTCTCGATTCCATCAGTACTTATAAGCAGGAAGCTCTCCCCAAAATGCGTGAAACCATTAATCAGTTCAGAGAGCTGGCAGATAATGGCGAACAGCAGATTGTGCGGCTGGAAAAGGGAAATAAGTTGGGGCTGTAGCCTAGCAAAATCATAAATCCGGTTAATTATGCGCCTTGAGCAACAAATCCTAGCCTTTAGTCTGGTATGACTCCAGCCCCAAGACTGTTTTGAGCCTTCTTTTTCCCACGTATAATGAGATTAATTGAAAAACGTGAGAGGAAGGACAATAGAAATGAATGATAAGTTATACACTATGCCGATGGGAGCTCTTGATTCCATGCATATTCCAGCAGAATCACAACCCCAATCTAAAACGCGCAAACGTGGAGCAAGTCCAAAGACATATCGGAGTATTTTATACTTCTTAATCTCTTTGCCGCTTACGATTGTATATTTCGTGTTTATGGTGACAGGGCTGACGTTATCCATTGCGTTAACCCCAATATTTATCGGAATTCCTTTGTTTTTTGCAGTAGCTAAGGGATTGGATTACATCGTACAATTTGAGCAAGAGCTGGTCAGATCATTGTTAGATATTCCTAGACCTAGTGAAGAGGCCAGATCGGATATGCAGCTAGAGGGAGCGGGCTTCCTGCAACGAATGAAGTTAGGTTTTCATGGAGCGAAGTTTGCCCGTAACGTCATGCTGATTATGGGTCGATTCGTATCCAGTATTATTTTCTTTTCAATAACAGTAACTGTAGTAGCGGCTGCACTGGGCCTGATTACACTACCTGTGCTGCACCAGATTTTCTTGCAAACCATGGATTTGAACATTTTAGAGAATAGTGTGTTTGCTTTGTTCCAGATCGACTGGACATTATCCCAACAATATATCTCCTATGTAGTAGCTGGATTTGTTGTTGCCTTGTTAGCAAGTTGGGTAATTCGTATGCTTATGGATGTGCAACGTAGAATGCTGTTCGTATCCTACGAGGAAAGACAACAGTACTAATTGAAAAGAAGAGATTGTCTCCAAACAACCCTTACTGAATCTGAATAAAACACCAGACAATGATCCTTCAGTTCGTGGAGAATCACTGTCTGGTGTTTTTGGTCTGCGGGGAGGTTTGCTTTTGCAAATGATGAGCTAGTGGAAGCTGACTGATTGCTTCTTTGATTTTTTTGGTGTCGGATGTTGGTGTGGGATGTTGAAGGAATCTGCGAAATAGCTGTACTTTGTGCAGTTATTTCGAGAGCCCAAAGAATAATCCTGACTTTAACTGTACTTTATACAACTAAAAACTAGAGAATCTACTTATAAGGGAGTAATTTCAGAAAATAACTGCACGAAATACACTTATATCCAGTGATCGAGCCTTCTGTTTGATTATAGTTGTATGAAATACAATTAAACT
Organism: Paenibacillus sp. FSL H3-0310; assembly: GCF_038002785.1. NCBI lineage: Bacteria > Bacillati > Bacillota > Bacilli > Caryophanales > Paenibacillaceae > Paenibacillus > Paenibacillus sp. FSL H3-0310. The sequence continues at coordinate 3,311,786 of NZ_JBBODC010000001.1, read as the reverse complement.
TGAGCGCTTTATAACGCTCCCCAACTTGTGAAAAAATGTTCATAATCCCATATAAATCCTGTATAATAAGAGTTGTGAAAACGTTTGAACAAAAAATCAGGAGGGGTTCTATGCATTCAAATGGATTATTTAGATGGAGCTTTTTGGGGTTTGCAGTATTAGTTTTGTTAGCGCTTTCGGGATGTTCCAGTTACGAAAATGTAAATGAAAAAGTTGCTACATCACCAACCCCCAATCCAACGATAAGCAATACTTCTAATGCATCGGAGAACCCAACCAATGTGGGGGCGGCAAAAGGTACTGTGCACATAGAAAATATAGGTGAGCGGAGAATATTTGTTTATTTACCTGCAGGTTATGAAGCTGACAGTGAGCGTTATCCTGTTGTGTATATGCACGATGGGCAGAATATTTTCAATACAAATACCAGCTCTTTAGGCAAAGAATGGAGAGTTGAGGAGATTATTGATCAGCTCGTTGCTGATGGAACCATGGAGAAGGTTATCGTGATAGGAGTCGCTTCAAGTGATGGATCAGAACGGGGAATGGAGTATGTTCCATTTCCGGATGAGTCTATTCCTTCGGATGGAGCGAGTGCAGCCGAATTTACCCAATATTTTATCAATACAGTTATTCCCTATGTTGATGGTGCTTACCGGACCATTCCCGATCGGGATCACCGGATGATAATGGGATCGTCATTCGGTGCTATTCAGGCTTTATGGATGGGGTATCAGCACCCGGAGACCTTCTCAGCGATAGGGGCTTTATCCCCTGCCACTTGGGTAAGCAATGGACGTATATTGGATGAGTTGGCGAAAGAGTCCGGGAAGCCTGCATTGAAGATTTGGCTCGACATGGGCGTAACCGAAGGAATGCCAATTGATCCGCTTGTGACTGTACTAAAGTCGAAGGGATTTGTATTAGGGAAGGATCTATTCTTTCAGATGGACCCTTTGGGTACACATGAAGAGAAGTCATGGAATAGACGTGTACATAGTCCATTGATTATGTTCGCCGGGAAAGAGGCTGGACAAACGATCAAGCATGAAGTAAGTGACTATCTGACATTAATCGGACCAGAAGCTATCGATATACGTCTTAATTTACTAGTCACTATGGATAATGGGATGGATTTTACAATCCTTGATGGAGTTGAATATCAAGTGTTGAATCCTGAAGTAGGGCAGGTAGACAAGGCAGGTAAGGTGAGCTTCCTGAAGCCGGAATCCTTGAAAGTAAATGTTTCATTTCAAGGTGTTACTGAAGAGCATTTGGTTAACTATGAGCATTATGTAAAGGTATTTAAAGTTTATGTGAAATCTCTTGATGTTGACGAGCATGGGGATGAGTTCTCCATTAACCTGAAGCTTTCTGCTCGGAAATTAAATTCAACTCCTGAGTATATCTCAGCGTTAGTGAGCGCTGCTGAAAAAATCGGTATATATACAATTAAGGAGATTCAGGAGGATTCCATAAGTATAATCTTTAATACGAAGTAGTCATAGAAATTAAAATTCAACTGAGATTATGCTCCTTTTTTGAATTTACTATGATCGTAACTAAGGGGAAATGATTCTCTGGCTGATAATCAGGGAATTTCTCCCTGATTCTTTCAACTAAAAGAAGCTGAGTCAATAAGTAGCGTTTCCAACTTATTGACTCAGCTGTTTTTTATCGCAAAATATATCCCCCATCCGGAAATAAAGTACTTCCTGTTGTATAGCTATTGGTCATCAAATAAATCGTTGTATGCGCTGCTTCGTCGGCATGACCCACCCTGCCAAGGATATTGATATTCGTATATTCGTCGTAAGCCTTGTCTCTAGTTTCCTGTTCTGCGCCTTCCCAATTAAAGTTGGTATGAATGGTTCCAGGGGAGATGACAATTTACCCGAATCGGAGCCAATTCTACTGCTAATGCTTTTCCCAGACTTTCAATCGCGCCGTTACAAGCTGCATAGGAGGCACCGTCTGCAAGTGGACGCTGGCTGAATGCGCCGGACATAAGAACAATGGAGCCTGTTGGGTTGATAAAAGGGATGGCATGCTTTACAGCATTATATTGCGGCCAGAACTTTGCATTAAAGCAACTGTGTGCAATCTCCAAGCTAGAAGTAATCGGTCCTCTAACATAGGAGGCTCCCGGAGTGAACAAATGGTCAAAAACGCCGATTTTTTCAAAGAAATCCTTCAAGTCCTGTTCATTTTGATTATCTAGTGAATGAATTTCAACAGAATCGAATCCCAGAAGGTGTTGAGCTTTCTCTAATTTATCTTGTGAACGCCCAGCGATTATGACAGCTGCGCCTTGTTCAACCGCTTGTTTGGCAGTCGCAAGCCCTATTCCGGAGCTTCCTCCGATAATGACGATGCGCTGGTTTTTTAATGAAATAGTGGACATATTTATCTTCTCCGTTCATAGTTAATTGGACTTATTAAGTTCTGTTTTTTATTATTAGCTATAAAATATAACCTGCACAGTACGCACTTTTTTCGTACTAGGTACGATTTTTCGTACTAGCTGGTTCGAACATACAGTTATATAACTATCGAAAGAGGGGATCGCATGGATTTGCTGGAGCCGAGATTAACCGGGGTTCTTACAACACTTGAAAAGATCGGTGGAAAGTGGAAGCCGCTCATTTTATTTATTTTATTGATAGATGGCACAAAACGATTTGGTGAACTTAGACGGATTATCCCAGATGTCTCCCAAGGTACGTTAGCTAAACAATTACGGGAGCTTGAAGAGGATCAGCTTATCGACCGGGTGAGTTATCATGAGCTTCCACTCAGGGTGGAATATAGTATTTCAGAACATGGCAAATCGCTAATTACAGTTTTGGATAGCATGTGTGGCTGGGGTAGGATGCATAAAGAATATTTGAATAATACAAGTAAGTAGAGGGGGTACATTATTATTCATACTATTTTGCAGGAACCAACGGGTCAGACCTACAAGACGCTGGTACAGGTAGCTATGGAAGTATGTGATGAATTTATTCTAGTAAAGCGTGATCAGATGGAGTTGGAGCCAGAAGGATATGAACTGCTTGAACAGCTGCAACCTTTTCTCAAAAAGGTCATAAAAGATGACTATTGGCCGGGGACTCGGCTTATGGGGCATTATGCAGATGTTTATTTTTTTGATTGTTCACCTGAAGCGGTCAATATTCTTTTATCCTATTCCACCAGCTTGTACTCGTGGGTACAGACCAGGCTGCCTGATGATCTTTGTTTTCTAAAACAGGGACAACCGTGGCTAATCAATACAGCCCATGAGAGAGAAAGCAATTTGATCACTGATGTGGATGAGGAACTTAATAGACTAGAGGCGTGCGGATTGTTGTTCCGTGACTTATCTGAGTTTTATAATGCTGATTAAAAAAATGGACTCATATTTATAGTGCAGAAGAACCCGCAGTTGGTGCGGGTTCTTCTGCATGTTCACTAATAATTCAACGCAACTGTTAAATTACAAGATTTCATATAATCTAAGAAAAGTATTGATAATTATTCTCATATGATTTAATATGATAACGATTCTCATTATCATTACTTTAGTTTGAAGAATGATAAATAAAATATAGATGGGGAGATTGATTATGAATCAGAAAAAATATTTATTAGCTGGGGTATCAGCAGTATTAGCTTTGAGTTTGGCAGCTTGCGGTAACAATGAAAAGGATAAGACAGCTTCAGAAAAAAGCACAAATAATGCTGCAGTAGCAACAGAAGGAACTGCAAATAACAAAGGAAATGCGGCTCAGGAGGCTGTTGCCACTGAACAAACCGTTACATATTTGGGCAAGGATTATGTCGTGCCTGCAGAGATTAATAATATTGTAGCAGCAAGTCTCGAATCTATGGAAGATGCTGCCATACTGGGAGTGAAACCTGTAGGTGTACTTGCAATAGCTGATGCCATTCCAGGTTATCTGTCAACTGACCTAGCGGGTGCATCCTTAGTGGGGGATAAATTTGCTCCAAGTAATGAAGCGATTCTGCAACTGGATCCAGATGTTATCTTAGGGTCTTCCAAGTTTGGGGAAGATGTGGCCGGCGCACTTAATAAAATTCAAACGATGATTCCTTATTCACATATTTCAACAAACTGGAAAGATAACTTGCTCTTATTAGGTCAATTATCCGGTAAGACCACAGATGCAGAAAAAATTATTAGTGATTATGAATCTAAAGCTGCGGGTGCAAAGGCTGAAATTGGAGAAAAGCTGAAAGATCAATCCATTCTAGTCATTCGCATTCGTCAGGGCAGTATGTGTGTGTATCCTGCTGGCGTTTATTTGAATCCGGTTATTTATGAAGATCTGGGTGCTGCCATTCCTGAGGTGATCTCCTCTACAGAAGCACAAGCAGAGCTTTCATTAGAAGCTTTGGCGGATATTAATCCGGACTATATTTTCTTGCAGTTTGAGACTAGTGAGAATACTGATAATGCAACAGCACTTGATGATTTGCTCAAGAATCCGATCTTCAAAAGCGTAACTGCTGTCAAAAATAATCATGTGTTTGTAAATGCAATTGATCCGTTGGCACAAGGTGGAACGGCTTGGTCTAAAGTAAGATTCCTGGATGCGGCAATTGAAAACCTGTTGAAGTAAAACCGAAGGTGCGATGAATAAGATGAATACAAAAAATTGGAAAGTTATATTGATCCTATCAACTTCTCCATTATTCATCGTATTAGCAATTGTTGTATCCGTCTTATATGGTGTTAAAGATATTGGAATATTGACAATATGGCAGGCGATTACACACTTCGATGCTAATAATGTGGACCACAACATTATTATGACATCTAGATTTCCGCGTGTAATCGCCGCTTTATTAGTTGGAGCGGCTCTGGCTGTTTCAGGGGCGTTAATGCAGGGGGTTACACGTAACTATCTTGCATCACCATCGATTATGGGAGTAAATGACGGATCGGCATTTGTTATTACGTTGGCTATGGTGTTTTATCCGGGATTATCGAATGTTCAGATGATTATTTTATCTATGGTGGGTTCAGCCATCGGAGCAGGTTTGGTTTTCGGATTTGGTTCATTGGTTAAAAACGGTTTATCACCAGTCAGGTTAGCTATTATTGGGACTGTAATTGGTACTTTTTTAAGTAGTATCGCCTCAGCAGTAGCGATGTTTTTTCAAGTCTCACAAAATGTTAGCGTTTGGTATAGCTCGAAAATACATACCGTTAATCCAGATATGCTAATATTATCAGTTCCTTTTATAATCGTTGGACTGCTCTTGGCGGTTAGTATTTCTAAGTCAGTAATGGTTGCTTCCCTGGGGGATGAAACCGCGATTAGCTTGGGTCAACGAACAAAATGGGTGAAAATTGTCAGTATTATTTCGGTTATATGTCTGACCGGGACAGCAGTAGCTTTAGTCGGCAAGATAGCCTTTGTGGGTCTAATCATTCCTCATATTACACGGTTTATCGTAGGTATAGACTATCGCTTTATCATTCCTTGCTCAGTGGTGATTGGAGCTGTTTTTTTAGCGTTTTGCGATGTCTTAAGCCGTTATATTAACTTTCCGTTTGAGACGCCAATTGGTGTTGTAACAGCCTTTATTGGCATCCCTTTCTTCCTTTATTTAATTCGGGTTAAAGGGGGAGAGCAGCGTGGATAGAAGTAAAGTACAGTTTAGCCGCTATATGCTGACACTATTAGTTTTTATCCTGTTAACCCTTGTGGCCGGATATTTTCATCTTACGAATGGCGTGTTTGATATGTCTGTAATGGATGTGATAAAAACACTGCTGCGAATAGATCCTAATGCTAAATTTGACCTGGTTATTTTTCAGTTTCGGTTACCACGGATCATTATTGCCTCATTAGTAGGAATAGGTCTGGGGATAGCGGGAACTGTCATTCAAGGGATTACCCGTAACGGGCTGGCTGATCCAGGTATCCTTGGGATAAATGCAGGCGCAGGAGCTGCCATCGTTGCGTTTATGTTTTTCTTTCAGATGTCGGGAGTTACTTTTTTTAAAGAAAGCTGGTTCTCGATACTAGCCATGCCGCTGTTTGGTTTTGTAGGTGGGCTTGCCGCAGTTGTCATTATCTTTATTTTTTCATGGCGGAATGGTGCACTCGATATGCAACGCTTGATTTTGACAGGGATCGCGATTAGCAGTGGTTTTGGTGCGTTGTCGTTGTATATCTCTCTGAAAATGAATGCAAGTGATTATGAGATGGCTGCGGTTTGGAGTGTCGGAAGTATTTACAGCGCGAACTGGACTTATATCATTATGATCGCACCTTGGGTGCTTATTTTAGGATTTATAATGTATCGAAAAAGCTATTTACTCAATTATTTTCAATTGGAGGATTCCAGTACAAAGAGCTTAGGGATCTCTGTAGAAAAAGAAAAGCTGATCTTTCTGTTATGCAGTGTGGGGATCGTAAGTGTTTGTGTATCTGTATCCGGTTCTATAAGTTTTATAGGCTTGATGGCTCCTCATATCGCCAGAAGATTAGTAGGGATTAATCACCGCTATATTATGTTATCCAGTGCAGTGGTCGGGATGTTTTTGCTGGTGATCTCTGATTATTTTGCCAAAACAATATTTCAGCCGGCAGAGTTACCCGTGGGTATAGTCGTTTCGATTATTGGAATTCCTTATTTCTTATATTTATTAGCAAAGTCAAGAGTGTAGGGGAGAGTGTACAGAAAAAATGACAACACAAGTAGAGCTCGAACACACAGAATCATGGAAACTTGAATCTCAGTATATGGGTTACACGTACGATATAAAGGTTTCTCTTCCCAGAGAAGCAGCACCAGAAAAGGGCTTCCCCGTGTATTACATGCTCGATGGTAATTCATATTTTCAATTGGGTCGGGATGTTGTGAAATTGCAGTCAAGAAATGCCCCGAAAACTTTTATTGCACCAGCAATTGTGATTGGCATTGGACATTATGGTTCAGATGAAGAGGTCTCTAAAAGAAGATTTTATGATTTCACACCTCCAGCGAAGCAGTATGTATATCCGGATCGATTGAAAAATGCTGACATAGGTCCACATGGTGGGGCTGAGAATTTTTTGGCTTTTTTAGAATTAGAGTTAATGCCAGCAATCAACAAGAAATATAATGTGGATCAGCATAAACAAGCCTTGTTTGGTCACTCTCTCAGTGGTCTATTTGTCCTCTGGACGTTATTCACTCGTACGAAGCTATTCCAGTATTATTTGGCCTCTAGTCCATCCATTTGGTGGAATGATCATGAAATCCTGACGTATGCGGAGCAGTTCTATAGCAAGGGTCAAGAGTTGACGGCCGATAAACAAAAGTTATTGATTACCGTTGGAAGTGAAGAATCGTTTATGGTCGATGACGCAGCAATATTATTTTCAAAATTGAATGAGTATGCTTTGCCTAATTTAGAGGTTGAGCACTATGTCGCACCCAATGAAAATCACGCTTCTGTAGTACCAACGATTATGAGTAGAGCGTTTCGAGTGCTGAACTGTTAAGGAGTGGGGATATGACGCAAATAAGGGCAGGCGAGCTTGTGCTTTTTGAACATATGGATCGTCAGATTACCGTGTATTTACCGAAAGAATATCATCTATTTCCGGAGCGGATGTTCCCAGCGGTTTTCTTACAGGATGGAGATTTTTTGTTCAAAGAGGCGATTACAGTTATAGAGAAAGATGTGGAAGAGGGAGTAACAGAACCGGTTATTTTTATAGGGATTGATTCTCAGTTGCGGAATGATGAATATACACCTTGGGAAATGCCTGCTCTTTTTAAGGATTGGTCCTTTGGGGGCAAGGGCGATGATTATTTGAATTATGTCTATCAGGATCTTGTACCCTATATCAAAAGCTCCTATCGCATCTCCAACGAGCCGGAGAAATTGGCTTTGGGTGGTGTTTCACTAGGTGGATTAATAAGTCTGTACGCGATGTACAAGACTGAAGCTACTGTTGGGAATTTTATATTGATATCTGCGTCTGTATGGTTTAAAGATTTCATTCATTTCATGGAGACATCAAGACTAGATAGGGAATGCAGAATTTATATGTATGTTGGTGAGCAGGAAGGGATCCACAAGACAAATGCCCAGAAGGACATGGTGCCTAACAGCAAACGTGCTTATGATATTTTAAAAGAGAAGATTGATGGAGCGGATCAGCGAGTGAAGTTTGAGACGGATCCGCTGGGCACGCATAATGACACGTTTTTCCTGCAATATTTTCCGAATAGTATCAGGTTCTTATTTCCAGCAAAATAAACATAATAGGACGAGCAGGAGAGAGTATCCTTGCGTCGTCCTATTTATCGTGTGATAGCTGCTCTAGTTATTCTTCTGTAAATTCTCAAGATGGGCGTCCAAATTATCGAAGGTTTGGGAAATCCCCTCTAACATCCCCATATCAATCACTTGTTGCAAGGCTTCCGGAGAAGTGTATTTACCGGTATTCACCAGCTTCGTTTGACCCTCCAGGTCGATAAAATCTAGCTGGACAAGCGTTTCAGGCAAATCTTTTGAAATATTACCCTCTGCATCTGAGAATCCATCTGTATAAATGACTTGTTCTGGGACTGTAATTTCCTTATACAACGCCTTGCCCCAAGACTCCATTCCGTAGAAATCCCCTTGATTCTTATCCACGCACTTCATGCAATAATGCCAAGTACCCCCTGGACGGAAATCGACATTACATACGGGAAGCGTCCAACCTTTTGGACCCCACCAGTGCTTCAAATGCTCTGCCTCAGAAAAAGCCTTGAATACTAGCTCACGTGGAGCTTGGAATTCGCGCTCTAATACTAATGTGTTGCCATCAACAACTTTGGATACCACTTGGTTGGACGGGTTAGAATTTGTCATGGGATAGATCCTCCTCAAATTTGTTTACTTCCTGCCAATTTCGACCTGAGGCTATGATTTATTATTGTTTTCATTGCTCTGTAGCTTTTGTAAATAATCATCCAGTCGATCGTATCGTTCTTCCCATATATGGCGGTAGGAGTCTAACCAATCGTCTATTTCCTTAAATGGATCAGGACGGAGCTTGCAAATGCGCTTGTTAGCTACAGCTTGAACTTCAATTAAGCCCGCTTCACTTAGGACGCGCAAATGCTTGGACGCTTGAGGCTGCCGTAGCTGAAGACTTTCTGCAATCTCCCCAACGGTTAGAGGATTCTCGCGTAATAGTTCAACGATCTGCATGCGGTGGGGTTCAGCTAAGGCACTCATAACGTTAGTATTCATAAACAAGGATCACTTCGATTCATTAAATTCATTCGTATCTCTATTATGACATACTGTGGTTGAGCGGCTCTATAGCGCCTCCTTTTTGGTATTTCCTGTTTGTGATGATAATATACCATGGAGGGAATATTCCTGTAAAGGAATATATAATAACCATTGTATGACAACTGCAAGAGAAGGGCATGATACAAGCATTAAAAAGAAATATGTTCCATGATAACCAACAAACTTTACAAAAAACATAGGAATAGATATAATTAAGTATAACTTATCGGGTTTTAGAATTACGCAAGGGGCCTAACGCCAGTGGGCTCCTTTTGTATTTCTTGGCCATGTTACAGGAGGGTGAAGGTCATACACAATGAAAAGATTATGGTTTGTGTTCATTATGGTCCGCATGGGGAGCGTTTAATCCGGCGTGGTGTCCAACTATCTGAAATTATAGGGGCGCCATTGTTTGTATTAAATGTCGATAGTTCGGATATTGATGAATATAATCAGAGCAAAGAAATGTATATGACGGTCTGGAAACGTCTTGCCGATGAAGCTGGCGCAGAGTTTATCATTCGGAAACGTGAAGGCCGAAAAACAACAGATATTATTGTAGAAGTTGCTGAAGAGAATGAGGTCACACAGATCGTCATTGGACAATCTGCTCAAACTCGGTGGCAGGAGCTTACCAAACGTAATTTCATCAATGAACTCATTGGTAAAATGAAAATGATGGATCTGCATGTCGTGGCTGTGCAGCGGATGCGTGCAGGGCTGGAAGAAACCCATGAGGAAGGCGTTATCGCTTACCTGGTCAAAAACGGGGCTGAGTACCAGCTCAGTGATGAACCTCAGGGAGAGTATTCGCTTAAGGGAAAGTTCTTTCACGAACTACACACAGAATTTGAGAACGGTTTATTCAGAATTGAGCAAGAAGATGGAAAGGCTAGATATCTGCATATTTGTGATGGCACATTGACCGATTCTTTATAATCGGGCTTGCCCTTATCAACATTGGGGCCTTGTATAAAAGGCCCTACCAATCATATGATCTTTGGCTTTTGGTAAAAAAGTAAGTACTAAAGTTCACAACTTGATAAGCTCAAGTGGAAAAGGAGGACTGCCTTTGCTGCATGTAATCATACTTGTTCCGTTTCTAATGGCCTTAGTAATCGCACTTTTGTCCAAGAGAGCACCCAACCTTCATAGAGGATGGCTTGTTTTCCCTGGTTCACTCGTTTTGTTTGTTTATTTCTTAACCCGGATTCCCGTTATTAAAGGTGGGGATTTGGGATATGAAACCATTTCATGGATTCCTTCACTAGGAATTGATTTGGTTTTCCATCTGGATGGATTAAGTTTGTTGTTTGCTTTGCTAATCACTGGGATGGGTAGTCTTGTAATTATCTATTCAATTTATTATCTGGACCGGCGAAAAGAAGCGTTAACCCCTTTTTATATTTATCTAATGTTGTTTATGGGGGCGATGCTTGGCGTTGTGCTCTCGGATAACTTGATGGTGTTATATGGCTTTTGGGAATTAACAAGTGTTTCGTCATTTCTGTTAATTGCCTTTTGGCATCGGCGGCAAAAATCGCGGTATGGTGCGCTCAAATCTATGTTGATTACCGTATTTGGTGGTTTAGCGATGTTTGCCGGCTTTTTAATGCTTTATGTAATGACAGGCACCTTTAGTATCCGGGAAATTTGGAGTGAGGTTGGCGATATTAGCGGGCATGCTTTATTTATTCCGGCGATGCTACTAATTCTCTTAGGCGCCTTCACCAAATCAGCTCAGTTCCCGTTTCATATCTGGCTGCCGGATGCCATGGAGGCACCGACACCCGTCAGCGCCTATCTGCACTCGGCAACGATGGTTAAAGCTGGATTGTATCTTGTCGCCCGTTTCAGCCCTGTTTTTGCGGGGCAATATGAGTGGTTCTGGGTTGTGTCAGGCGTCGGTTTGATCACCTTGATTTATGGCTCCATCCAGGCGATGAAGCAGACGGACCTGAAGGCTCTATTAGCCTATTCAACGATTAGTCAACTTGGACTGATTATGGGATTGCTGGGAATGGGATCGGCAGCGGCATTTTATGTAGGGGAAGATTCAGTCTTTTACACTGCTGCAACAACAGCGGCTATCTTTCACCTTATTAACCATGCCATCTTTAAAGGCTCTTTGTTTATGATGGTCGGTATAGTTGACCATGAGACGGGTACCCGCGACCTGCGAAAGCTGGGCGGACTGATTTCCATTATGCCGGTTACCTTTACGGTAGCGATGATCGGCAGTTTCTCGATGGCTGGTTTGCCGCCATTTTCCGGGTTTTTAAGTAAAGAGATGTTTTTTACGGCTGTTCTGAATATCCGAAACCTGGATATATTGTCTATTCCCTCGTTGTTTACGCTCTTCCCGGTTTTGGCCTGGATTGCCAGCGTGTTTACTTTTGCATACAGTATGATTTTGGTTTTCCACACCTTTTTCGGAAAATATCAGCCTGAGAAGCTGGACAAAAAACCGCATGAAGCCCCATTTGGACTTCTGCTTGCCCCGTGCCTGCTAGCAGTGCTGTCTATATTTATCGGTTTTTTCCCGAATATATTATCCAAAACACTTATTATCCCTGCAATGAATGCTATTCACCCTATCTTGCAGACCGGAGAACCCTTTGTTGTGAATATTCATTTCTGGCACGGCTTTACACCAGAAATATGGATGACACTTGGTGTTGTGATTCTTGGTATTATTGTATACCGAATCTATGGCCGCTGGAGTCTGGTCGATAAAGAATGGGGCAGTGGCTACACTTTAAATCAAGTCTATGACGGAGTAATCCGGCTGGTCGAGAAATCGTCTAGGGCGTTGACTGGCACCTATATGACAGGTTCCATGCGCCATTACTTGATGTATATCTTCGCTTTCCTGATCGTAGCCATTGGTGGAGCCGTATGGTATACCGATGGAATAACGCTTGGGACAACTGAATATGCTCCGTTTTCTTTGTTTGAAGTTATTATTGTTATGGTTATGCTTGTGGGCGCTTTGGCTATCCCCTTTGTTCGTTCCAGAATCACAGCCATTTTGTTAACAGGAATGGTTGGTTATATGGTTACTTTACTCTTTGTTCTGTTCCGGGCACCTGATCTGGCGCTTACCCAGATGATTGTCGAAGTAGTATCCGTTACATTGTTCCTGCTATGTTTTCGGCATTTGCCTAAGCTGGAGAAAGAGCCGCTCAAACTTCGGTCCCGCTTGCCTAAGCTAATTATTTCCATCGGGATGGGAATAACTATGACATTGGTTGCACTTGCTGCTTTAGGCAGTAGTCCGTTCGAATCCATCTCGAAATATTATGTGGAGAATAGCTATACCTTGGGTGGCGGTAAAAATATTGTTAATGTTCTGCTCGTTGATTTCCGCGGCTTTGATACCATGTTTGAAATTACAGTGCTTGGCCTTGCCTCACTTGCTATTTATTCCATGATCAAACTGCAGCTGGATACGGATGGAACTATTGCCCCACTGAAGCGGGCTGTGAAGGATAATAAACCACGTTCTTCTGTAAGTGATGATGTGTTACTACAAGCGGTAGCTAAAGTAGCCTTCGTTATGATATTAATATTTTCGCTTTATCTGTTTTTCGCCGGACATAATAATCCGGGAGGCGGATTTATTGGAGCATTGATGGCATCAGCCGCATTGGTACTGCTCGCCATTACTTTTGGGATTGATATGGTTGAGAAGGTATTGCCTATCGACTATCGTAAGTTAATCGCGGTTGGGGTATCTGTAGCTTTTCTTACAGGAATAGGTTCGTTTTTATTCGATGTACCTTTTCTGAGCCAAGCGTTTGGCTATTTCCAACTGCCACTTATGGGCAAAACAGAACTGACCACAGCAATGTTCTTTGATCTCGGTGTTTTCTTAGCTGTTATTGGTGTCACTATGAATATCATATTTACGATCGGGAGGGATAGCTAATGGAGCTTATTATTGCCCTGGCGATCGGTGTACTGTTTTCCGTAGGTGTTTATCTAGTTCTTTCCAAAAGCTTGCTGCGCATCCTTCTGGGAACCACTTTAATAACGCACGGCGTTCATTTGTTGTTACTGACAATGTCTGGCCTCAAGACAGGTGCTGCACCATTGCTGGGTGAGGAAGCGGAAGCTTATGTCGATCCTTTGCCGCAGGCGCTCATTTTGACCTCTATTGTAATTAGCTTTGGAGTAACAGCTTTTTTTATTGTTTTGGCATACCGGACTTACCGCTCGACGGGTACCGATGATGTGGAAGGAACCAAGGAGGAGAGACGATGAACAACTTGTTAGTGCTGCCTCTGCTGATTCCGGCCATTACGGCAGTAATACTCATTTTTCTGAAAGAACGAGTACGTCTGCAACGAATCATAAGTGCCGTGAGTGTGTTTTTAAATATCTTTGTTGCAGGATTCATTGTGTATCAGGTAAATACAAACGGTATCCAGACCTTATATATGGGGGGATGGCGTCCACCTTATGGCATTGTGTTTGTTGCCGATATGTTTTCGGCATTGCTCGTGTTGACTGCGGCCATTGTTGGCGCGGCTTGTCTGTTTTTTTCCTTCGCTAGCATTGGGGAAGACAGGGAACGGTTTTATTACTATCCGTTTTTCCATTTTTTATTAACCGGGGTATTTGGCTCTTTCCTCACCGGGGACCTGTTTAACTTGTTTGTCTGCTTTGAGGTGCTGTTAGTTGCCTCTTACGCTTTGATCGTACTTGGTGGGTCCAAGGGTCAACTGCGAGAGACATTAAAGTATGTATTAATTAATGTGATTTCCTCTTCCTTGTTTGTGGCGACGATTGCTTATTTATATGCCGCGACAGGAACACTGAATATGGCGCATCTATCTATGCGTGTAGCAGAGGCGGGACAAGGCGGTGTAATGAACGTCATTGCGGTTCTGCTGCTAATTGTATTTTCGATTAAGGCAGGTTTACTGCTCTTTTTCTGGCTTCCCGATTCTTATAGTGCACCGCCATTGGCTGTTAGAGCCCTGTTTGGGGCTTTGCTAACCAAGGTCGGATTGTATGCAATTACTCGTACCTTTACTTTGATTTTTATTCAAGAACCGGGACTTACCCATACATTGATTGCCTGGATGGCGGGGGCGACGATGATACTTGGGGCAATCGGGGCATTGGCATACAACGATTTGGGCCGAATATTTAATTATAATATCATCATCAGTGTAGGATTTATTGCTTTTGGGATCTCTGTTGCGACTCAGGATTCGTTAAATGGTGTAGTGTTTTATTTAATGCATGACATGGTTGCCAAAGCATTATTATTCTTCCTGGGTGGGATGATTATCTCAGCTTCAGGCACTGACCGCTTAAAAGAAATGGGTGGTTTAATCCGACGTTATCCGTGGACCGGCTGGATGTTTTTTGTACTGACTTTGGCATTGGTTGGTGTTCCACCCCTTAGTGGTTTCGCTGGAAAAGTGATGATGGTGCGGAGTGGATTTGGCGAGAATCACGTGGCTCTGGCGCTGATTGCACTTGCATCCAGCTTCGTAGTGTTATATTCCTTGATCAAGGTATTCCAGCAAGTGTTCTGGGGTGGCGAGAAAAGGGAAGAACAAGTCAAACCGCTTCATTATAAAGCTATGATGGCACCGGCAGCTGTTCTGTTCGCGATTGTAATTCTGATGGGTGTGGGTGCGGAGACGGTAAACGGACTTGTCAGCCAAGCCGGAGCTGTACTGGCTGATCCAGCACTATACATTAACGCTGTCATGAAGGAGTGATACTATGGCTTTTCAACTATTATTGAATTTCATGATAGCATTCCTGTGGATGTTCCTGCACAATGACTGGACTGGGCCACGTTTCGTCATTGGTTTCTTGATCGGTATCCTCATTCTGCTCGGAATGCGACGTTTTTGGCCCAGATTATATCTAGGAAAAGTGTGGGCAATTATTAAGCTAATCCTGTTGCTGCTGCGGGAGCTGGTCGTTTCAAGTTATGTAGTGGTAAAAGCTGTTCTGAGACCGGAGCTTAATATACGTCCAGCAATCTTGAAATATACTACAGAGCTGAAATCGGATTGGGAAGTGGCTACGTTGATCACATTGCTCTGCCTTACTCCCGGATCTGTCGTACTTGAAGTATCGGATGATAACCGGACTTTGTATATTCATGCCATGGATGTTGAGGATCCCGCACAGTTCAGAGCGAATATCCGTGACACCTTTGAGCGTGCGATATTGGAGGTGACCCGTTAATGATCCATTTTATTCTTATGCTCTCGCTTACGATTATGGCGCTGGCGATTGGTGTATGTGCCTGGCGGTTGTTGAAGGGACCTTCTTTGCCCGACCGGGTAGCGGCACTGGATACGATTGGAATTAATCTGTTAGCCATGGTAGCCGTTCTTTCTGTTTTACTCCGAACGCAGGCTTTTATCGAAATTATTTTGTTAATAGGCATTCTTTCCTTTATCGGCACGACGGCATTTGCCAGATACATCGAAAGGGGAGTGGTGCTTGAACATGGAAATGATCAAGACAGTCGGTGAATTGCTGTTTGCCTTATTAATACTGATGGGGGCATTGCTTAGTGCTGTAAGTGCTTATGGTCTGATTCGGCTGCCTGATGTTTATCTGAGATCACATGCTGCTGCCAAAAGTGCCACCCTTGGTGTTTTATGTGTTCTGAGCGGGGCCTTTCTATATTTTGCATTTTTTCTAGATCATATAAGTGCTAAGCTGCTACTGGGGATTGTCTTTGTATTTATGACCTCACCTTTATCTGCGCATTTGACGGGCAGAGCTGCTTATCGCTCAGGGGTTCCCTTATGGAATCGCAGAATTCAAGATGATTTAAGAGAGGTACTGGAGAAAGAAAAAGCTGTAGCAGCATCCCCTGAACGGGATGTGCCTCAAGAATAAAATCCATGAAATGGTGATCTGCGATTTCGGATTACAACAATAAGTTTGGATCGCAATAGCTAAAAAGCAACAACCCTGCATGAAAACGCGGGGTTGTTGCTTTTTTAGATTAAAACTACTCTTTTTTGTTATCTTAACGAACTAATATTTTGCCTTCTCCAGCAAGGATGCGAAGTACTCTTGGGAGTCGATCACCATCATTCTCAGGGATGTCCAATTGAATGCCGTAGTGGAAACTGCCTTGTTGTTCTTTGTTCCATTTCAATATTCCTTCTATGTACATAGATTCATCCGTAAGATTCATTTCCATGCCAATGCGTACTAGGTTATTTTCTGGGTTGATATTGAGGGGTAACGATAAGTGGCAACCCGATCGACTGATGTCGAACAATACAGCCCTTACAGGCTTGGAAGGAACCTGGATTCCGTTAATAGTAAGAATATGAAGATCAAATGTTACAGGTTCTTTAAGGGTATATCGAAAAGGTTCGGTTCTGCGATTAGTGTTCATATGCTCCTCCATACTTTTCCATGTAATATAAATTATCGACATAAAAGTAGGATTAGTGAAGAGCTGATTCAATTTTTGATTTATTTCACTACTTGAGCAGTCTCGTAGGTAAGGCAGCGCAGACTTTGATCAGGATAACGCATTTCTGCCGTGTAGCTGCTGCCATCTTCCAGCATCATCTGAACAGCGACCATGCCGCGTTTATCATTGGTGTCAGTGTTGATCAGTGTTGCTGTAGCAATTTTCCGGCTTTCTTTTTGTTTATCTGTTAGGATAGTTATGGCCGCATTGATCCAACGGGCGTCTTTATAGATAGTGCTGCCAGCAGAAGCGCTAATTGGTGTTCTTTTCAGAGCAATATTAATCGCGGTCGTATTCACTACCATACCGTTTATGGGATCAATTAGTACATCATATTCCCAGAATTCCTTACCTTGCCCTTCTAGGGTCTTGGCGTTATATGGACTGAAATGTACAGCCCATGTCCACGGCAGCGAGGTTCGGGTATCACTCAGAATAACCCGCATCTGCAGCTTGGCAATATCCACATCGAATAATTTGCGTACGCTTGAAGCAGCCAGAATAACGGCATCAGTTTGACTCAAATTCTCTGCAGCAGGCGGTGTGACAGTGGTCCGTTTGGATTCAGAAGTCTCATGACCCGCCATGTCTATGAAATTCTTAATGGTTTGTATTTCTTTAGGACTCATCTGCGGTTGCAGATCGTCATTCACTGTGGACACCGGCGTTGGTGCTTCCAACTTCACCCCTGGGGTTTTGGTGCTGGTTAAAGCTAAATGGGTGGTGTTTTGAATGACTGCACTGACGATTAGCAGACTCCCCGAGAACAGGAGTATAGCTAAAGTAGTGGGGAATTTTTTGTTATTCACTTGAATAACCTCCATTTGCTTCGGATGATGCTGAATCTTCCTAACCTTAAACTATAGATGTTATAGAGTAGGTGAACAGATGTTATGGAGTTGTAAAAAGATGCGGATACTTGTTCCTTGACCTAAAGTAGAATTCAGTGAAATTCTAGTTTGATGCGCATCTGCGATTTGCTTGCATAAAGATAAACCAAGACCCGCACCCCCGTATTCGCGTGTGCGCGATTTTTCACCTCGATAAAAGGGTTCAAAAACACGCGCGCTCTGTTCCGGTGTCATCCCAAATCCCGAATCACATACTTCCAATATGGCTTCATTTTGCAATACATAGGCAAGCAAGCGGATGGTGCTCCCTTGCGGAGAGGCATGAATGGAATTTTCGACAAGGTTAACCAAGAAGGAAGTTAGCAGATCATGATCACCCCAAACCGCAGGGATGGAATAATCCATTTCTAGTTTGATGCTTGTTTCGTCCAATTTAAGTTGCTCAATCTGTTTAACCGATTTGAACAAATCTGATATGTCTACTTGTTTCAGAGTCAGAGGATGATGCCGTAGGACGGACAAATCCAGCAGTTTGAAGGCTAAATTCTTCAGGCGTAAGGTTTCACTAAGGATATATTGACCAGCCATCTGCTGTTCTTCCTGGCCTATATTTGCGGAAGTCAGAAATTCAGCAAATCCCTGCATACTGGTTAAAGGTGTGCGCAGTTCGTGGGCGAGGTTATCGACCATTCTCTGCTTTTCATCGGCCATATTAGACAGTTCGATCACGTGCTGCTCCACTGCGTTTGCCATTCGGTTAAAGTTCAGGGCTAACTCACCAAATTCATCTTTACTGCGCAACTGCACGCGCTCGGTATATTTGCCTTCAGCGATCGTTTTTGTAGTCTTTGAAAGCTGTTTAAGTGGTTTGGTCAACTGCCGGATCAGCAAGTAGAGTAATAGGAGCAGAATTGGACCGATAATCCAGTTAATCATTACAAAAAAACGGTTCAGCTCATGCTGCTTAGCATACAGGTCACTGATATCACGTTGATAAACGATCGACAAAGCTTGATAGGGAGCAGGGAGTTCAGTAGAGAGTTGAATAGAATGTGACTCCGGTGTTGAGACTGATGGGACTCCGGCATTCGGATAAACCAGCTGGTCATTCTCCCAGAGCTGTAGTCCGATTCCCTGCTTATGATAAAATTCACCATAGGATTGAGCCACACTTGAGATTAAAGTAGAGGTAAGTGTGGCCCCACGGGTCTGAATCGATTCAAGATTTTCATAAATGTTGTTTGCAATTAATAGCTGTTCGCTTGAAGCACGCTGCATTTCGCTGTCCATGTTCAGCTGCCAGCTTTTTTTCATAATCATGATTACACTCACATCTAGGGCGACGATGAAGAAAGCGAGGACTGACAGCAGAATTTTATGCCAGAATCTCATACTAGACCTGAACTTCCAAGCGGTAACCAAGCTTAAATACGGTTTTAATTCGTTCTTCCCAGCCTAGTTTTTTGCGCAGCTGTCTGATGTGAACATCTACGGTACGGGTATCTCCTTCAAAATCATAGCCCCAGGCTAATTCCAGCAACTTTTCCCTTGATAAAGCAATATTTCTGTTGCGGATAAGGACCTCAAGCAGCTCAAATTCCCTAGCGGTTAAATCTACGGGTATCTGATCCACCATCACAAGCCTCTCAAGATAACGTACCTCAACGTTTTCACAGAGAAAATTGGAAATGCCTTTTTCGCTCCTGCGTAACACCACATTGATTCTTGCCAACAATTCAAGGATTTCAAAAGGTTTAATGATATAATCATCGGCGCCCAGCTCAAAGCCTTTGATGCGATCAGCCAGTGAATCTTTTGCGGTGATCAGAATCACCGGAATTTGTAAGTGAGCAATCCGCTGCATGATCTCAAAACCGTCCAGTTCGGGCAGCA
This sequence comes from Paenibacillus sp. FSL H3-0310, assembly GCF_038002785.1. Lineage (NCBI taxonomy): Bacteria > Bacillati > Bacillota > Bacilli > Caryophanales > Paenibacillaceae > Paenibacillus > Paenibacillus sp. FSL H3-0310. The sequence goes on along the minus strand of NZ_JBBODC010000001.1, from coordinate 3,292,267 downwards.
TTATATCGAGCAGAATTAAATCGGCCTTTTCACGTTCCAGCAGTTCAATAACCTCCAGCCCGCGATAAGCCTTGCTATAGGTATGTCCGACTAATTTTAGATTCATAGTAATTAAGTCACTGATTGCACGTTCATCTTCTACGACTATGATATGGCCCATAGTTCATTGTTCCCTCCTAAGCTAGCAAATCACTTCCTAATGCTAATAAACTATAAACAACTTATTACAGAATTGTCCAGTGCAGGTATGAAAAAGCATCTAGTTCTTCCTAATTTGGTTTGTTGATAAAGCTCAAAAAGGACTGAAAAAGCGAGCGGAAGCAGTCTCTTAATCAATCCTGAAAAACATCATTATAAACCTTCGGAACTCTTGATTAATTGGAAATTCCATCTGTTGTTGACTTAGACAAGTGGGCATCAGGGGCAATAAATTCGTGAACGATTTGACGAAAATACTCGTGATTATCATAGCTGTTGTACATACGCCAGGCCACTGTTTGGGAGTTGCCGAAAAATAACCGCTCAAACTGGGTTTGACGACCTCCGAATGCACCCGCTCCTAGTTCCCAAGCCAGCCGGAATAAGGCATTTCGATACCACGCATCCGAGATATTTCCCTTCAAATACTCATAAAGATACGAACCAGCGCTTGATGTAAAGTCGGCTTCAGAGGGGATCATGATGAGCCCGCTTGAACTGAGGTTTTGAACCATTTCAACCATCTCTGGATAAAACTCTGAAAAGTGAATGGTTGAAGCCAACAGTGGACCTTTATCTGGAACGAGATATCCAAATTTGTCGAGCGAAGCCCCTATTTCCGCTGCAAGTCTTAAGGCTTTGAAAGTTTCTAAATATGCTAATATTCTGGAAATAGGCAAAATCGTGTAGGACTCAAGGACAGCGTTTTGTTCTTCCGCCAAAGACTCTAGCATACCAAGAAAAAACTCGGTTTTTGCAATATAGCGGGTGACAATTTGGTGGGCCATATGCGTATGAAAGTTACTCTCGCCGAATAATCGGGAACAGTACCTCTCATCGCCATAATAAAATATACGAACATGAGGGATAAGTACACGGTCAAAGATAACAAGGGTATCCATTTCTTCATATCTTGAACTTAACGGATGGTCGTAAGTAGATGAGGCAGCGTAGCTTTCACGGCAAAAAAAAGTCATTCCAGGCAGATCATTAGGCACCGCAAAGGCAAACGCAAAGGGATTATCATCATCCACAAGTGAGGGTGAGGGAGTCGGGAATACAAGCATTTCATCGCAGGTAGCTCCCTGTGTTGCCATCATAAAAGCACCGGTAACAATCATCCCCTCATCATTGATTTCTACGACTTTAGCAGCGATAGAATCCTCTGTAGCATCAATCTGGCCGGATATTTTGCTGGCTTGAGGCTGGATGAAAGCATGGGATAAGGTAATATCATGATCTCGACAGTAGGCATAGTATTTTCTGAGGTTCTCAGCATATTTCGGATTATGATCCTCAAGGATATCAGCAGCTGTGAACAGAGACATGATGGCCGTATTCATATAATCGGGGGAACGTCCTAAAAATCCGTGGTGTCTGTTGGACCAGAGTTCAATCATTTTTCTCCGGCGTTCTAAATCTTCAGCATTTTTGGGTGGAAGAAAAGATAAACCAACCGGATCTCCAGTATCAGGTGAAGGATAGGTCATTTGCGCCAAATAACGTTCATCACACTGCATGTTATACATTTCGGCTTGTGTTTGTATGAGACCTTGAAAGGCAGGGTGTTTGGATAAAGGACCTTCAACACGTGTTCCTTTGTACCAGATATTGATCTTTTGCCGGTCGATTCGTTCGATGTATTGATTACCTGTTTTTATAGGCATAGGTTCCACCTCTTTGAAGTCATCTTTGACTAATAAAGCCGTATTATTGCTATTAATGTACGTAATCATGAATCTCCGTGTACATTGTCCATAAACCGTGGTGAGCTGGGAGTTTAGGGTTGACATAAACGATGCTGACTTGTATATTTTGGATATTGGATTACAAGTGTAGTCATACGGAGAAAAGAAAGGCGGATAGAATGATGTCTACGGAAACTCCAAAGATCTCGGATGCCGAGTGGGAAGTGATGAAGGTGCTGTGGGCAAGTGCCCCACGCACTGCAGGTGAGATTGTTGAAGCACTAGAAGGCAACAGGGACTGGAACCCAAAGACGGTACGGACGTTGATTAAGCGTCTGACAGAGAAACGGGCTATTGGTTATAAGCAGACAGGTAGGGTGTATTCCTATTATCCGCTGGTGCGGGAAGAGGAATGTGTCCAATCGGAGACAAGATCCTTTCTGAAGCGGATCTACGGTGGAACTCTGCGCCCGATGTTGGTCAATTTTTTGCAGGATGAAAAGTTGTCCCGGGAAGATATTGAAGAACTGAAGAGAATTTTGGATGAACGAAAGGACTGAGCCTCTTGCTGGAAGCTGCATACAATCTGTTCGTCAAGGTATTGTCGCTGTCTGCCATGGCGAGCGTGCTGGCTCTGCTGATCTTATTGACCCGCTTTCTGTTCAAGGATCGTCTGAAACCTACCTGGACGTATCTTCTGTGGATACCATTGATCGTGAGGCTGGCTATACCTTGGGCACCTGAAAGCACATTTAGTATTTTTAATCTGTTGCCGCTGGAGAAAGAAACGGCGCAGAGTTCCTTTATTCCGTCAGCGCAATCGGAAGTTGGCTTTACTTATGTCCCAGAGTTGACCGGAGGGGAAAAGGAACCGCCGTCAGTTACTGGAATTGCAAAAACTGGACCTTTGCCGGGAGAATCGACACCGGATGATGTGGCACAAGTCAATCCGCAAACCGATTCAGGATGGCAGCCGATACATGTACTGGTTTTGGTGTGGTTTGGCGGAGCGGCGGTGGTGCTGGGCATGTCGGTTCGAGTGCAACTGCGATTTACCGCACGGGTTCGACAGGAAACGGAGATCCATTCCTCACAAATCCAACGGTTGTTCGTATCCTGTAAGCAGGAGATGCAGGTGCGTCGCCCAGTCAAGCTGATCGGGACGAAGCAGATTGCCGTACCGACACTACTTGGCGTTATGCGGCCCAAGTTGCTGCTGCCCACCTCTACTTTACACACTCTGGAGACGAACGGACTCCGTCATATATTCCTTCATGAGCTGGCACATGTGAAGCGCCATGACATTTCGCTAAATCTGCTGACAGGTCTGCTGCTGGCCATGCATTGGTTTAATCCGCTGTTGTGGTATGCCGTACGCCAAATGAAAGAGGATCAAGAGGTTGCCTGTGATGCTCTGGCCTTGAAGCATCTTGAACCAGCTTGCCACAGAAGTTATGCCTTGACACTTCTTAAATTGTTAGAAACCTTACCCGATCCGATCCGGTTGGCAGGTACAGCTGGCATTTCAAGCAGTAAAAAGGAAATGGAAAGAAGGATTATTATGATCACCAGGCACAAAAAATTTACGGCAAAAAGCTCAATGCTGGGCCTCGCTGTAATTATGATCTTAAGTGGCTGTACCCTTACAGGAGCAAAGCTGAATTCTGCATCAGCTCCGGCAATGAGCGCTCCTGCTACTTTTCAGGCAGAAGTGCAGGATAAAAATACAACGGATTCCAGTGTTAAAGGCACTTTATTGGCGGAAAAAAACGGAATCACGGTATCTGCTAATCCCACTGGTGAGAATACACTTTTGCATAAAGTCACGGTAGATGTGCGTGGTGAAGTAAGCCGTACGTTCTTGTGGAATGCAGGAGAAGATAAAACTCGGCCTCCATTGATTGAAGAAGCAGATGTGAACGGAGATGGAACGAAAGAAATTTTCATACGCATTACGACCGGCACGGGTACTGGACTTTCTATGAGTGAGATTCATGTGCTTCAGCCTGCTAGCTTGGAAGAGCTTGTGGTCGAAGATCCGATCGAAACGTTGAATCAGAAGCTGAAATCATCCATTACACATCGAAATAACCACACTTATGTATCTGCTGAACTGGACGGAAAGCATTTGACCAAAGTGTATGATTACACGGAGGGAGCTTGGGGAGAGAAGGTCGGATTTGGCTCTATAGTTTCATACGAACTGATAGATGACCAAATTGTAGCCCATATGTCCGGTGCGGCGTCTATGTCTGAGTTTCCGCTCGAAGTTATTGCCGTTTACGGGAAGAATCTGACCATTGAGAGCGCACAGATGTACTATGGATCGTTTATATCTCCACCACTCAGTGAACAGGATATCAAGTCCATGATGGAAAAACAGCTTCCGGCAAGTGGTTGGACCTTTAGCAAAGACGGAGATCAGTATAGGGTGGATATAGATCCACTGAATGGCGTAGGGGAAGGCAATAGCTATAAAATAAATCCGCTTACCGGAACGGTTCATGACGTAACTTCTGGCAGTCCACTGAGAAGTCTTGTAAACCGAGAAGCGATAGATCTGTGGAACATCTCTAACGGTACAGAATACCAGAAGGAACTGTATAAGTTACTCCAACCTATCTTTGATACAGAGGGTTTCAAGCCAACAGATACGGACTGGATTTCAGGCTTTATCGGGGATGGTTATTTGTTCAGTGATGTTAGGCAAGGAAGCAGGGAATTCACGATTAAAGTAGATGTCTTTACTGGTCAGTGGGAGGAAATTCCTGACCCGTATTAATAGTTAAGTTTCAAGGTCTGTACCGTATTATTGAAGAGACCATTACTAGCGAATTGAAACTAAAAGCAGCCAGTACGCGCCGATAGATTATCGGCATGCACTGGCTGCTTAATTTTTCTTGAAGGGAGGACAGTCTTACGACTGTGTAAATTACGGATGACTAAAGGACTATTCGACCTGGAACTGGTTTAATTCGTCCTGAAGCTTTTTGGACAACTGATTGAGCTGCAGGGACAGTTCGGCAACCTGTTCAATGCTGTCCAATTGTTCTTGCGTACTTGCGCTAACTTCTTCCGTTGAAGCGGAATTCTCTTCTGTAGTTGAAGAAATGATTTCGAGTGCCTGTAGGATTTCATCTTTGTGTTTATGGACTTTGGAGGTGTTGCTGCTGATTTGAATCATACGTAATCTTAAAGCCTCCAAATCGCTGTTGATGCTAAAGAATACCTGTTTCGTAGCCTGCACGGATTTTGCATTTTCTTCGGCAATTTCAAGTCCTTGGGCTGTGTATTCCACAGATGCTCTAGTTTTCTCTTCGATTTCATGAACCTTTCTGCCAATCTCCTGTGTAGCCTGTGCAGTCTGCTCCGCCAACTTGCGAACCTCTCCGGCAACAACGGCAAATCCGCGTCCCTGTTCTCCCGCACGTGCTGCTTCTATGGAAGCATTTAGTGCCAGCAGATTGGTTTGCGTAGCGATTTGATGTACCGTGTCCACGATGCTCGAAATTTCATGACGGCTTTGATCAATATCATGGATGGCAGACGATATCGAATGAGTGGAGTTATGATTTTCTTCTGCCCATTTTGATAACTGATCTAATACATCCAACCCCAGTTCGCTCTGGTCGGCAGAAGCCTGCACCATCGTCTCTATGGCTATGGCATCATTAGCGATTTCGTCAATTTGACCAGATAATGATCCGGTTTTTTGCAAAATCGTATCCGTTTCGATCGACTGATAGTTGGTTGCATTCGCAATCTCATTAATGGCTGTGGCTGTATCGTTCATCGTTATAGCTGTGCGGGAAGAAATAGATTGCAGATCCTTTGAGGACTGGTTTAATACCTGAGCGGAGGTACCCACTATTTGGAGCATCCCTTGAATTTTCTGGACCATGTTGAATATTCCGTTGGAGATTTGTCCAATTTCGTTGTTGGAATAGGCATCAAATTGAACCGTCAAATCCCCATTTTCCACCCGTTTGATTTTGGTAAGCAGCTTCGGTATAGATCTGAGCAGATAACGGAGCGTGATATACGAAAATAGAACGAGCAGAATCGCCGCTGCAACAAACCCGCCAATCGTAATCCAGGTGAACTTTTTTAATTCGGAGAGCACTTCCCGCTCTGAAATAGTTAAACCTACGGACCAGCCGGTATCTTTACTTGTAGCATAGCCGATGTAACGGCGTTCTCCGTTGTCATTAATCAGATGTACGCCGGATTCACCAGCGATCATTTTCTTGCCGATTCCCCCAAGATCACCTGGCAGCTCATTAATCTTTTCCTTTGTGACCTTAGACTGGTCTGGGTGATACAGAATATCACCTGTTTTGGAGGCGAGAATGGAATAACCTGTGCTGCCTAGCTTATAGCTTTCCATTATCTCAGGGATATTTTTAGACGCTATATCAACCGCGACAAAACCGATTAATGTATTGTTGTCATTTTTTATCGGATAGAAAATACCCATCAGCATATCGCCTGTAGTGATGTCAATATAAGGATCGGAGTAGTACAGGCCGTCTGCTTCGACTGCTGGCTTATAATACGGCCGTTCTTTAATGTTAAAAGCAGCATCTGATGTCGTACCATTGTTGAGGATATAAAAACCTTTGCCGGCAGTACTAGCAATCCATGCATCTGCAAAAGTGGGTTCCACCTTTACAATGGCAGCTAGTGTCTTTGCTACCTCAGCGGCATGAGGAGAAGTTTTGGCCATTTCAGGAGCTTCGGTGGTTTCGATGTATTGTTTGAATAAGTTATTCGTTGACATTTGCTTGACCAGTGAACCCTTTTCCTTAAATAGTGCATCAAATTGACTGACAAGTGCCTGTGTTTTGGTCTGAAGCATAGATTCTTGTTGTTTCACAAGTATGCTGCGAGTGCTGGAAAACATAAAGGTTCCCAAGATTGAGAAGACGACAACAATAATAACTAAAAGTACAATGGACAAAGTATTTGCTATGCTTGATGAACCGAACCGCCTTTTTTTTAGTTGTTGTAACATGCTACCATCTCCCCCAAGTTGTCTCTGAGCAAATAGCTCATAAGAACATATCGGAAGATAGTGAGATTTTCGAAATAGTAATTTTGAGAATGAAAAAATTAAATTAAAATGGATGATGCACAGGATAAATCCTTGACTGGTACGGGATTTCAAGATGGTGGGGGGAGAGGGAGATCTTAACAATTAGCCTGTAGCTTGGCACATTGCAGCTACTGATTAGAGGCGAATTGTTGTTTTTTTAGGTGATGCTTAACTGCCTTTATCAGACTTCTTGTTGCGGTTGATAATGATTATCAATTATACTTCCGATAGGAAGGAGGCGAGTAAAGATTTTAAATGCTGATGATAATTTGATGCTCTGGGATTATGCACATATCCGGCTGATTGATATTCGCCATATGTTGTTTAAGGCAGGAGACAAGCTGACCTCCTATAGGTTCCCGGCTGCAGGTTTTTTATATATGGTTCGCGGCAACGTGGTTTTTCGGCTCAATGGAAATAAACATGCTGCAGAACGTTTTCATATCCTACACAGCGGAAAAGGAGGGCAACTGGATATTGATTGGGTCAGGGAGGAAATGGAGTTTTATTTTATTTTCTATAAAGCCTCGCTTTCGCTAACGTCCGGATCAGGTGTACGTAGACTTTTTGAAAGAAACAGTCCTTTTCAAAAACAATATGAATTTGCTCCGAATGCTCCAGTGGCTTTGCTGTCTCAAGTAAAGGAGATGCACCGGAAATGGCTGGACTCAAGTTCACTTGAACGGATTCAGATCAAAGCAATGCTTTATCAATTTGTCTACGAAGTTGAGCGGCAGAGACAGGCATATGGAGTCTATCCCGTCAAGCCGGATCTGGTGGAGCAAGCAGTTCGATACATACGAGAATATTACAGTCAGCCTATTACCTTATCCTCTATTGCAGAGCAGCTTAATTATAGTGTGGCCTATGTGGCGAAGCAGTTTAAAAGCAAGACGGGTACCAGTCTGATTGATTTTCTTATTCGGACGCGAATAGATAAGGCGCAGGAACTGCTGCTAAATACCGATGCATCATTGCAGGAGGTTGCCGCCGGAGTGGGGTACACGGACCTGTCCTATTTCATCCGTATTTTCAAGAAAACAACCGGTGTGACTCCGGGTAATTTTAAGTCATTGGCCCTAGGCTCTGCCAAAGGATCAGATCGTCCTAAAATCAGGCTAAGATTGTCTAATGCAGGATGGGCTGAGCCAAGTTATATTGATAATGATCATGATAATCATTATCAATATAGAAGAAAAGGGGATTTACCGATGGTTAGAAATACAAAAATGTCAATGGGAGCAGCGATGCTGTTATGTCTGGTTTTAATGCTTAGTGCTTGTTCTTCAGGGAACAGTCCTGTTAATTCTGTGAATGCTGGCCCTAGTCCAGTATCCTCTGTGCAAACAGAGACAAGTCCACCGGACTCAGCCACCAATTCAAAATCTACAAGAGTATATAAAGACAGTCAGGGGCATGAGGTTGATATTCCAGAGCGTCCACAGCGGATTGTGCTGCAAGGTAATTCGATCGGAGACCTGCTGGCACTCGGGATTCAGCCGGTCGGTGTCGACCGCCGGTTTATTGAAGAATCAGTCTATTTGGATAAGGAGACAACCCCGGCACAGGATATTGGATTTCCTACAAATCTGGAACTTGTTTTGGATCTGGAACCGGATTTGACAATGCTGGGTTATGTGATGGACAAACAATATGAAGAAGTGTCCAAAATATCACCTACTGTTGTATTTGACCAGAGTAAACCCTTGTCTGAGCGTCTGCCTGTCATTGGTGAGATAGTGGGTAAAAAGGCTGAAGCAGAGCAACTGTTGTCCGAATATAATCGCAAGGCCGAGAATATGTGGAGCGGATTGCGTCAGGAAGGCAAACTTGCCGAAGGAGAAACAGCGGTAGTGCTGATTTATTATTGGAACAAGACAATGTATTTGATGAAAACTGGTGGTATTCCTGCACTGCTGTATCAGCCGCAGGGCTACAAAATGTCCGAGGCAGTGAAGGAAATCGAGCCGGCAGAAGGTGCACCCTATATTGAGGTCTCCCCTGAGCTAATGCATAAGATGCTTATTGGTGACCATTTGTTTGTCATCTATCCGGCCAATGCTGATGCGGAAAATTCCTTTAATGAGTTAATGAAAACTGCGTTGTGGAGCTCGCTCCCTGCTGTAAAGAGCGGAAAAGTTACTTTTGTGGAGACTAAATGGAATTATGACGATATGTTGACCAGCAGCATGCTGCTGGATGAGTTCCCTAAACTGCTGGCTAAATAAATGAGATCTCAGGTTAATCCGCAACAAAGAAGCAGAGGAGGAACTCGCTGCTTCTTTATTTTGTTTATAAAGTAAAGAGGGTTGAATATAGAATAGTAATCGGTCATTGTTTTTTGTTGATTAGCTAGACTCCACGAGTAGCATCGATTAATCTGAAGAAGTGGAATGCGGGTTATGATTGAATCGTCGACATAGATAAACGGAGGCTGACTATGACTTACTCACAGATCTGGAACAACTCAGGAAATGAAGCCGATATTCTTTATTTGGAGCAGCAGATTAAGGCCGTTAAAAAAGAAATAAAACGAGCAGAAGCTGCAGAGCTTCAAGAAATATTGGATCAAGCGAATCGTAAGCTGGCTGAATTGGAAGCGAAGCTGGACGAGCTTGAGGATTAGGAGCTCACCGCCCTTTTGTACCGTTTGAACTTTATGTTTCTGAATTTGCACCGGTGTCTATATAGTTTTATAATTGTAGTTTACTTAATCGTATTACTGGGAGGAATGGGGAAGTGGATAAAAATAGAAAATATATGCTTGTCGGTGCGCTTCTGACAGGGGTAGGTGTCTCTTTGATGGCCTATACAGCAAGCCGCTATACTTCGTTTAAACGAATCGTAGCCAATACCATCCGTTTGGAAGAAATCGCCTCTCTAGAAATCTCGCGATTGTCTTCAGTTCCCGGTGAAAAGAAAGACATCATTATTACTGATCCTGCTGTTATTGAGCGGATTTTTGCTGATTTCTCTCATGTTCAATTAATGAAATCGGCCCGAAATGTCAGTTCTGACAAAAACTTTAGCTATTATATTACGATAGTTCAGGCTGACTGCAAGCAACGATTTGATATTATTTTAAAAAGCAGACAGCATATGATCATTTATGATAATGATTTAAGCAATCCTCACTTGAATGCCTATAAAATTATCAGCCCTTATTATCCGCAAGCACTGGAACAGGTTTTTGACTGATTATATAGAGGTGCGCAATGAAGTAATATCATAGCCCATTTCCTGCATAGCATCCAATCCATTTATGATCTCTATTGTTCGGGTGCCGTCCCAGCCTTTAGCCGTTCCATATTCGATCCATTCGCGGATACGCTGTGGATGATTTAGATTATAGACATCTTCAAAACCCTTTTTATGGTTTTGCAGCAGATAGCCTGTATTTAGCGGACAACCGGCAATAGGATCATCCCATGTTAGGATTTGGATGCGGAGGGGGTGGAGCTTTACATTTTTATGATAAATCTTTAATTCAAGCAGACTCCGTTCGTCATGGATTCTCATGCCCAATATATAGCTGTATTCCAGTTCCCTGAGCGTGATAGAACGCAGCTTTTTTTTCATGAAAATCGCCTCTCATCCTAATAATTTTGTTATCATAGCAAGCATAGGGATATTTTTCAAGCAATCAACAGGAAGGATGTTTATATGAAGTATGAATTTGGGGTCATGGCATCCATTACAGAATTGGTGGAGTACCCGGATGAGCAGAGTGATACCTATATTCCGCACCCGAATTTTCAGATCATCATGGATCAATTGGGTATTACAGTACCCGTTGCTGAGATTTATGAACATTTTTTTGCCAACCCTGTTCACACCGGACATGTGCTCGTTTACAGCAATCCAGAGCAACCAAACGCTTGTATTGTCCTCGACACTTACCGTGATCCGCTGGACCAGCTAGACATGATTTATTTCGGATGGCGCTGTTCGTCCGAGAAAGACAATATCCGTGAGCTGTCCCGGCGTTTTTATGATGAATGTGAATTTGCGGTCCGTTATGAAGAAGGTCAATCCGTGCTTTACAAGGTGTTGAAGGAGGATACCTATCCGCGAAAATTTTACTATAATACCGTGTTTGAGCAGCAGTTGAAACGATACCCGGCAAAATAGGCGCTAGAAATACATAACCGAATCACTTAGCACAAAAACGCGAGTTCAGGGCAATGCCGCCCAGACTCGCGTTTTCTATATACCTGTTTTTGAAATGCTCTGCATCATTCAGGCAATTACTGTGCCGTCAGCAGCTGCTCCAGAATTTCGGCGCGAATCTTCAGCAGGCTCAGCTCTTTCAGCGAACGGCTGCGCTGTGGAGTATCAATTTCAATAATTTTTACAATCCTGCCCGGATGTCGGGACAAGATCATAATTTCATCCCCCAACAGCAGGGCTTCATCAATATCATGCGTAACAAAAACGATGGCGCATTTCTTGCGCTCCCACAATGCGATTAATTTCTGAACTAAATCAAACCGCAGATGATAGTCCAGGGAGTGAAAAGGCTCGTCCATCAGCAGCATATTTCCGCCGTGATAAAAAGCGCGGGCAATGGAGCAGCGCTGCCGCATGCCTCCTGACAGCTGATGAGGATAATGATTCTTGTAGGCAGCAAGCCCGACCTCTTCCAAAAATGCTTCGATTTCCGACGCAGAGGTCGGAGAAGCCTCCTTAACAAAGCTGATATTCTCACCAACTGTAGACCACGGCAGCAAACAATCCTCTTGAAAGACATAGGACAGCTTTAGCTCTGGATGCACAGTGACCCTGCCGGAATCGGCGCTTTCGGACTGTGACAGGATATTCAGCAACGTTGTCTTTCCCGCACCTGAAGGGCCTAGAATACAAATGATTTTCGGCATCTGGATTTTAAGACTGATTTTTTCCAGGACAGGAACTCCCGAATAGTGCTTGGAAACTTCTTGTAGTGTAATAAGCATAAGCCCCACCCTTATTTATTCAAATGCGTCGGCAGGCTTACCCTGCTGCGGAACAGAAATGTAATGCAAGATTTGATCACATTCCAGAAAATAGCCATAAACAACGCCAGGGCAAACACACGTTCGGTCTCCAGATTTGTTCTGGCATCGGACAGCAGGCTGCCGATCCCGTCGACGGAGGTCAACAGCTCCGCCATTACGGCCAGCTTCCAGCCCAGTCCCGCTGAGGTGATCATGCCTGATTTCAGATAGCTTTTGAGCGAAGGCAATATGATATGCCGGAGAATCTTATTACCGGGCACATGATAGACCTTGGCCATCCGCATCAATTTGCCATCGATCGCCGCAAATCCCTCGTACAGATTGACCACCAAAACCGGTGTAGTGGACAACACGATAATAAAAATTGCAGGCAGATCCGTAAGCCCAAACCAAATGATCGCGATGCCCAGCCAGGCGATCGGCGGCACGGATTGCATTATATCGATGACAGGTTCCAGATAAGGCTTCCAACGCGGATAAAGTCCAAGCAGCAGCCCCAGACAGCCGCCCAGCAGCAGAACGCAGACCATGCCGATCAGCAGCTTGAGCAGCGTGCGATAAACTGCATAATAAAACTCCGGATCACCGAAATAGCTCAGGACCGTGCGCATCGTCTCCAGCGGGCCAGGCAGGACAAAAGGGTCCATCTGCATAGCTACAAGCTGCCACAGCAAGGCAATGCCCAACAGGGATATGGCTTTTTTACTTAGGCTGATAATAGAACTTTTCATCGGGAAGCTTGCCTCCAATGCTGTCCTTGCTGTAATTCATCAGCGTCTGGTAATACGTTGACAGAACCTCTTTGCTCTCGGAAGCGGAGGCGAAATCCAGCGCCATATGCGGAATCGCTTTCTCAACCACACCGGCGTCCAGCTTGAAATACTTGTTGGCCAACTGAGCCGCCTCTTTGGGTTTGTCCAGCGTCCATTGCAGCGCTTTTTGATATTCTTCCTGGAAGCGGGCGACCAGTTCAGGCTGGCTGGCAATTACTGACTGCTTGGTTGCGAGTCCGGCGTTGGGCAGATCGGTGTTTAATTTGGTAACCTGCTGCCATTCCTTTTTGTAATCCACGATCGAGCGCACCTGATCATTTTTCATTTGTATCGCGGTAATTTGCGGCTGAATGCTCACAATTGTGGAGGCCTTGCCGGATAACAGCAGCTGAGCTCCCTCAGCCAGCTGGGTGTAATGCAATGTGATGTCTTTCCCTGGCTCCAGTCCGTTATGCTTCAAAAAGGTCTGCGTAATATAATCGACAGGCGAGGATTTCATAGGCACATACAGCGTTTTTCCTTTAAGATCCGCCCAGCTCTGGATGGACGGATCTGTTGTAATCATGCTCATCACTGACCAGGTATTCACATTCATCAAGGAAAGATCCATTCCCTTGTTATACATCACGACGGCATTGTTCAGCGGCAGAGCTAAGAAGCTTACTTGATTGTCCTTAGCCAGCGCGGTCAGCGTGTCGATGGACTCCCAGGTTTTGAACTCGATGTTGACCGATTCTCCCAATGCCTTGGATTCAATTAGCCTCAGAATAGGCAGAGAAGGCGGAGAAGGAGGGCCGCCGACCGTGATATTCAGTGTTTCTGCCGGGCTAGCGGAGGGAGCGGCGGATTTGGGCGAATTTTCATTTTTTTGTTGCGAACAGGCACTTAACATAAAAAATAAACTTAACAGTAAACTGAGGCACAAGGCATAAACAGATTTAGCTTTCATCGTGAGTTCCTTTCAAGCGGTTATTTTGACAGCTAGATGGTAATGTTGATGAATTTTATTGATAATTATTCTCAATTACAGTGAAAATAAAAACCTATCATAAGACATGATAGGCCTGCGCCCAACTATTTTTTGCTGCTGCAAACGGCAATATAATTCAGATCTTTACCCGTCGTATTAAAAAAGGTATACATCTTTTTGAACTGTTCCCGGTTCTCTTTCTTGAGCCCGTTTTTCACAATACGCAGCGCCCCGATAACCCCTTCATCGCGAATGAGTCCATTGATACTCATTAAGGACATGGGACCGGTAGCATTGTCTACTTGCTTAAAGCCTGCGGAGTGGAACAATCCCGCCCAATGCCCAACAGACAGCGGCTCGACATTGATGTGAATGGTGCGGCGAAGCTCGGCTAGATGTTCTTCCATATTTTCCTTGGCAAAGGTAATATCATGTGTTAGCAGAATGCCGCCAGGCTTTAGTACCCGATAGTATTCGGCGACTGCTTTTTCCTTCGCAGGCTGGTTAAGCATCGTGAGCATGGCTTCATTAATGACAACGTCAAAGCTCTCATTCTCAAAAGGGAGCTTCATCGCATTGCCTTGCCGGACATGGATATAGTTTTCCAGATTGGCATTTTTAATATTTCGGTTTGCTTTTTCCAGCGCCCGCGGGTCCATATCAATGCCGGTAATTTGACAGTGGTATTTCCCGGCCAGTTGAATGGAGGTGGTGCACATATTGCAGGCTACCTCCAAAACCTGGCTGTCCGTACTCAGATTGGCTTGCTGGATCAGCCAGTTGGTTGCTGCAACGCCGCCGGGCCGCAAACGTTTTTTTCCCAGCCGCGCCAAAAAATTATGGCCTACTTCCTTTTTCATCGCATTCACCCCATTACTTATCCGGCTTGACTACAACCAGAAGCATCTGAAACGCCTCTGTTGCGTATAGGGCATGCGGAATATTGGCCGGCATAACTAGGGTCTCCCCCGCATGAACTGTGTAGTTATCTTCTCCAATTGTAATTTCCGCTTGCCCGGACAATATGTTGACCATGGCATCGCCCGGGGAAGAATGGCCCCCAATCGACGAGCCTTTATCCAGCGAAAGTAAGGTCATTGCCAGATTTGGCCGCTGTACAAGGGTCAGACTGGAAACCTGCTGTTCCTCTATTGTGATGATTTCTTTCAAATCTATGACTGCGGATTGCGGCAGTTTTTTAATAAATAAACCTGTTTCCATTTTGAATACCTCCGTTTTATATACTGATTTGCAAAAATTTGCAGCTGCTGTGGGCGGAATAATCATGCCATGTGCCCGCTGGGACGATAACAGATGCGCCGGCTGTCAATTGATAGGGCTCTGCCGCCACCAGCAGATGAAGCTCGCCTTCCAGCACATGGATGATTTTAGATTTGGGGGAGGTCTCCGAACTGATAGTCTCCTCCTGATCCATGGCATACAATACCCATTCCGGTTGTGCTGCTGTTTCGGCTGCAGCTACGGGCAAGGACAGCGTTCGGCTCGCAATCCGGTGCGGCTTGACGCTGATCATATCTGTTAAGAAAAATACCTTGCCTGCTGTAATTCCACTCATACGATCCCCCTATTCAAAGTACAGTGTTTTGATTATTTCCAAATTGCTTGATTGAATGATTCCTGCAATTTGATATAATGAGAATGACTAATGAGAATTATTCTCATTTATTTTATTGTAGCAGAGTATTCATCATGACTCTGTTGCCATGGCAACAGGAGGCTGAGAAAATTGCAGAAATATCTGAGCAGGATACAGAGCACCACTTTGTTTAAGGGATTCGCGGACCGGGAGGTGCAGCAAGCACTGAGCTGCCTGCAGGGCACAATCAAGGATTTTGCGCAGAAGGAGGTTGTTTTTAGAAAAGACGATATTCTGGATTCGGTGGGCATTATTATCCATGGAAATGTTTTGTTATGCAAAGATAATATCTCAGGCATGAGATTTATTTTCTCGGAACTCGGGGATGGAGAAATCTTTGGCGAAACGGCGCTTCGCCTTGTCCAAGAGCACAGCGGCTATGAAGCGGTGGCGGGATCGGAATGCCGGATTCTGTTTATCAAAATAAATAAAATCGTCCGGCCCGGCCAGGACACTTGCCATTTAAGGGGACGGATCATTGAGAATATGTTGGCCCTGCTGCTTGAGAACAACCGGTCTATCTATCAAAAGCTGGATCTGGTCTCCCACAAATCGCTGCGGGACCGTATCCTGCATTATTTGGCCCTCCAGACCAAAAAAAACAATTCCGCCTGTTTTGAAATTCCGTTTACCCGCAGCGACCTGGCTGATTATTTGACTGTTGACCGCAGCGCCTTGTCCAGAGAGCTGCAGCGAATGGCACAGGACGGGCTGATCCGGTTTAATCGAAATCAATTCGAGCTGTTGGACGCGGAGAATCAGCTGCGGATCAGCGATTTTTAGAATAATTTCTCCAAACATTGAAAAGGAGTAAACAGAGGGAATAATCAGCTAGAAAGCGCATTGGGAAAGGATTTGACCGATCTATACAGCATAAAAGACGTAGTTAAAGTTAGCTAACTGTTGACTTGAGTTTTGATTTGTTGATTTTAGCTATCTATCGGAGTTACTCATAAATACAAGAGCCCGCGTCGGACGCGGGCTCTTGTATTTTACTCTCCTCCAGTAGCCACCGGATTCTCCTCATATGAAATCCAATCACTCCAACTACCCGCATACAACTTCACATTCCTATACCCAGCTTTTCCGAGCGCGAGCACATTCGGGCAGGCACTTACACCTGAACCGCAGTATACGATAATCTCTTGTTCAGGATCAATTCCTTCATAATGCTCTTTTACCACCTCAGTTGATTTCCAGCGTCCTTGCTCATCCAGCACTTCTTTCCAGAACTTATTGATTGCCCCAGGAATATGACCTGCCTTCGGATCAATGGGTTCTTCAAGTCCTTCATAGCGGCGGGATTCCCGTGAATCAATCAATAGTGCGCCACCGTTTTCAACCACGTTCTGCACATCTTCCATGCTAGCAAGCATCTTCTTCTGAACATCTGCTTCATACTGGCTAGGAATCCTAACCGCTTGATGATCACTGACGGGGAAGGACGCTTTTTTCCAAGCAGAGTAGCCTTCATCCATTACAAACACACGTTCATGCCCCAAATATTTAAGCATCCACCACAGACGGGAAGCGTAGGCACCGCCTTGATCATCATAAGCAACGACAATGCTATCTCTGTTAATGCCAACCTTGCTGAGAACGGTGGTTAGCTTCGAGATCTCAGGCAGTGGGTGGCGTCCACCGTGTGCGCTTACTGGAGCGGAAAGCTGTTCTTCCAGATGTAGATAAAGTGCTCCGGGAATATGATCTTCCGTATAGGCTTTACGCCCAGCTTCCGGATCCGTGAGTAAAAAACGGCAATCGACTATAACAAGTTCAGGCTCGTATAACCGAGCAAGCAGCCATCGAGTAGAAACGATCGGTTCCATAAAGTAGCCTTCTTTCCTGTTTAATATGTATGGAGTCATTATAGCGGAAAATAAAAGAGGGCGCACCTTAAGCTTATGGCTTAAACTGCGTCCTCATTGAATTAGATCAAACGATATCCTGATGGCAAGCTGCCGGTACGTTGAATGGTGCGAACCTGCGCCGGGGTCAGCCGTTGATTGCTTGAAATGAGCGATTCGACATCTCCTCTTCGCAGAAAGTCGTCCAGTTCGCGGATGCTGCGGTTACCACGCAAAATGACGAAATTATCGCGGAAGGCAGAACGATCGAATAACACAAGCGTAGCGTTCGGATTTGTGGAGAAGAAGCGCAAGCTTTCTATTCCTGTAAGGACTGAATCTATATCTGCAATGCCCAGGTTGCCGCGAAGAGTTCTGCGAAGCCCCCGAAAGTTCTCCTCACTAAACACTCTTAGCCTAGGATATATTACAGATGTTACTTTTTTTGTAATCATGGTTAATCCCTCCAAGTTCGATTGACGAACTGTCGTTTTCGACAACTCGCCGCCAGATTTACCATAAATGAATGCGGTAATTTCGACTGGAAAAAGGAGTGACCTGGGCGTTAGGCTCCGGATTACTCCTTTTTGTTGTAAGCAGTTGTTAGATCAAACGATATCCCGAAGGCAAGTTACCGCTGCTGCGGATATTACGGATTTGTTCGAGGGTTAGGCGTTGGTTAGTAGAAATAATGGATTCCACGTCATTGCCTGAAATGAAATCATCCAGATCCCTAATGTTGCGGTTCCCGCGAAGAACACGGAAATTTCCTCTAAACCTTGTTCTTGTAAAAAGTACCAGTGTAGCATTGCTGCTAGTAGAGAAGAACCGAAGGCTCTCAATACCATCGAGGATGTTGTCCGTATTACGAATACCCAGGTTGCCAGTATATACTCTACGGCGTCCATTGAAGTTTTCTTCATCGTACACGGTCAAGCGAGGGAAAGTCTGAGAAATGTGAACTTCTTTTTTCATTTGTAATTCCTCCTTTGTTATCTAATCTATGTTCATATAACTTTTTGGCTTGGCTGAAAGTCTAATAGAAAGCCCTTATTTGCATGAATTTATTATTTTGGGCTTTACTCCAACAACATATTAGTGTACTATTTAACTATGACACTGACACAATATAAAAAATGAACAATACATTAGTTGGCAGGGAGGATTAGCATGAAACAGGGGAGTGGTGTAGAAATGCAAGATTCAATCGTTCTGCAAATGAATGAGGTAAGTAAGATCATCAAAGGAAGACCAATTGTGGATAAGCTGACATTTGATATCCGTAAGGGTGAAATTGTTGGATTGCTAGGTCCAAACGGTGCAGGAAAGACCACAACGATTCGAATGATGACGGGTTTAATAAGGATGAGCGAAGGCGATGTGATTATCCAAGGCCACAGTGTAAAAAAGGATTTTAAGCAGGCGATTGGCCATATCGGTGCGATAATTGAAAATCCAGAGTTTTATCCCTATATGACTGGACTTGATAATCTGAAGCAGTATCAAAGAATGACGGATAACATTGAGGCTGGCAGAATAGATGAGGTTGTAGAACTGGTAGGACTTCAAGAAGCGATGAATAAAAAAGTAAAGGCTTATTCGCTGGGGATGCGCCAACGTCTTGGGATTGCTCAGGCGCTTCTCAATCGGCCGAAGTTATTGATTTTAGATGAGCCTACGAACGGACTTGATCCGGCCGGAATACGGGAAATGCGTGATTATATGCGTACCATCGCCGAAGTGGAAGGCATTTCTATTCTGATTTCCAGCCATTTACTTACTGAAATTGAACAAATATGCCATCGGGCTATTGTGATCCAGAATGGTAAGCTGGTGACCGTAACTACGATTGGTGAGGAGCAGGAAGCAACCGCACAAGTGAAGCTCACCATCCGTGTAGGATCAATCGAATCCGCTATAAATATCTTGGAGCGCTTGGATTATGCGGAATTGATCTCTATGGATAGCGCGCGATCTGAAGTGACAGTAAGTCTGCTTGATAGCAGAGTACCGGAGCTTGTATCTACTTTTAGTGATGAAGGTGTGGGGATTTTTCGGATTACGGAGAATAAACAAAGTCTTGAGGAAGATTTCTTGAAATGGACAGGAGGAAACCGCATTGCGTAACTTTAATAATCTGATTGTGAATGAATGGCTCAAGCTCTCAAAAAAACGCACATTTTTTATGCCATATCTGATATTAATTCTATTATCCCTGCTGTTAGGTTATATAGTTCATTCTGTCTCACCTGACCTGTTTGAATCAGCTTATGATTTTTCAGCTATGATGCTGCTTTCTCAAGGGATTGGGCAAGTGATTACAATTCTTGCGATCATCGGAACAGCAGGTATTGTCTCAAAAGAGTATAGTCAAGGAACCATTAAGTTCCTGCTTATCCGCGCCAGAAGCCGTACAGCAATCCTCGCATCCAAATATGTGGTTGTACTGTTGTATGCTTTGACTTTGACTGTCATCGGAGGTATAGCCGTTTTTGGAACAGGGGCTTTGTGGTTTGGACTAAGTGGTGGAGAAGCGGGTATGAGTGAGATGCTTACAAACCTATTGTATAATCTCGTTAGTACGGTTGTGTATGGAACACTTGCTTTTATGCTGGGGATATTGACCACTTCAACGGGAGTAACGATTGGGGCTACTATGTTTGCGCTAATGATAGACAAATTGATTATTTCTCGTGATTTTTACAAATATGTTCTGTTTCCAAACTTAAATTTATCTGCTTATGAAGGTGGAGGAGCACCTATGCCTGGAATGACACTGACCTTTTCTATCGTGATGCTTGTCTTATACACAGCTGTCTTTCTTCTCGTAGGTTTCTCCGTCTTTAGACGAAGGGATGTTGCTTAATCATGACAATCGAATTCGATAACAACCTGCCGATTTATATACAGATCATGAATTACATCAAAGGTGAAATCGTCACAGGCAAGCTGAAACCGGGAGATAAAATACTCTCAGTACGAGAACTTGCCAGTGAACTGCAGATTAATCCGAATACGGTGCAAAGAACTTTTCAGGAACTGGAGCGTGAAGAAATCGTGGAAACCCGGCGTGGAATGGGAAGATACGTCACAAGTAATGAAGGTACTATCCTGACCATCAAAAAAGAAATGGCCAAAGATGTGCTAGATCGTTTCATTCGTGGTATGCAGGATCTTGGCTTTCAAGGCGAAGATATTTTAGCGGCGGTTGCGGAGAATATCCGTAACAAGGATAAAGAATAGGGGGATAAACAAGTTGGGAAATATACTTGAGGTTCATGAAGTTACAAAAAAATATAGATCCAAGCATGCCCTCCACAAGGTATCTTTTAATCTGAGTGCGGGTAAGATCACAGGACTGCTGGGCAGTAACGGCAGCGG
This sequence comes from Paenibacillus sp. FSL H3-0310, assembly GCF_038002785.1. Taxonomy (NCBI): domain Bacteria; kingdom Bacillati; phylum Bacillota; class Bacilli; order Caryophanales; family Paenibacillaceae; genus Paenibacillus; species Paenibacillus sp. FSL H3-0310. The sequence continues at coordinate 3,271,661 of NZ_JBBODC010000001.1, read as the reverse complement.
CAAAAGTACACTTATGAAAATCATCGCTGGACTGACACAACCTACCTCTGGTCGTGTATCCGTCATTGGGGGTTCTGTAGGAACAGAAAGTAAAGCGGTGGTGTCGTTTATGCCTGATAAGCCGCTTACAGAATCCTGGATGAGTGTTTCTGATGCTCTGAAATTCCAAACTGACTTCTATCCGGATTTTGATCAGACTAAAGCCTCGCGAATGTTGGAGTTTATGAAACTAAGAGCGCAAGATAAGGTAAAGGACCTGTCCAAAGGGATGAACGAACGTTTACAGCTTACACTTGCCCTATCACGCCGAGCTAGCCTTTATTTGCTGGATGAACCCATTGGTGGTGTAGATCCGGTAGCTAGAACAAAAATTCTTAACGCGTTAGTAGAGTTTTATGAAGAGGACAGTACCATTCTCTTATCAACCCATTTAGTATCGGATATTGAGCGGATCTTTGATGATGTGATTTTTATAAAAGAAGGAGAAATTCTGATGCATACTGCGGTGGAGGATATTCGGCTACGCCATGGCAAAAGTATTGACGAACTGTTCAGAGAGGTGTACGCAGAATGCTAAAGCTAGTGAAGTATGATTTTAGACGGGATAGGGATAAGTTTCTTGCAGTTTTTGTAATCATAATTCTGGCACAGATTGGGTTAGGATTTACCAAACTGCATGACTATGAACGGTTTACTTTGAACGGAATAGCTTATGTTATTGCAGGACTGATCTTTCTTGTCATGGCAGCAAAAACTTTTTTTAACAATATAAATTCCTATAATCGTCGCCTAGTGCCCGTAAGAACCCTGAACACAGTCCTTTCTCCGTTAGTGCTCTATTTAGCTCTAATGCTGGGTATTATTTTAATAGCTTTGATCCATTTTGGCGTGTATCTTTCAATGTATCCCTCCTCATTTCTTCCGGAGAATTTCTGGAAAGTGGGATTGTTAGTTCTCTTGCAAGCGTATTGGTTTGCCGGTTATATCATGCTTACCTTGATGGTCTCCATTACGGTTGCACGAAGTGTGAAATTTAAGGGGCGAGTATGGATTGGGCTGGCCACTGCGTATTTGTTACAGAATGGAATATTCTATTTGGAGTATTTTATTTTCAAAAGTAACTTCACTGCTTGGGAAAGTGTATTCCAGTTCGAGGTCATAGATGAGACGGATACCGCAAATGGGATACAGCTTATACAGGGTCATTTGAATCTAGCTCCTCTTCTGTTTGAAGCGGTGATAGCAGTTCTTCTTATAGTGGTCATCATCAAGCTAGTTAATAAAAGAGTGGACGTCTAGCCACAACTTGGCGGAATAGTTTTTTGAACGGAGGCAGAGCGATTTAGCTTTGTCTTCGTTTTTGTGCAAAAAAAAGACGTCCTTCTAAGTGAAGGGCATCTGTTAGGGTAAGTTCTATAGACCTTCAACCCGAAGGGTGGCGGTCCATGTTTCAAGCTCTCTTATTAGGCGTTCTTCCTCATTTTCGTCCAAGCGGAATTTAACTCCATATTGATATTGGCCCAGCCCAAACATCCAACCCCACCGGACGCTGCATAAGAGCTGAAGCTTCTCTTCATTTAATTGAAGATGAATAATAAGCCTAGTATCTCTTGCAGTGAATCGAAGATTCAAAGGAGTACGTACCTTACAACCCGAACGGCTAAGATCGAGTAATACAGCCTCTGTTAACTTTCCAGCACCTGGACCGGAATTGTTAAGCGGAACTTCAATCCAGCATTCAAGCGGATGGTTCATAACATAACGGAATGGTTCTTTCCTGCTGGACACATCCATAATTTTCCTCCCCATTGTTTATTTGCTATTATATCGAAAGGGAATGTTGAGAACAATCTACTAAAGTGCTATTTTTAATTAAGAATTAATTTTTTTAATACTGATGAAGGTGATGAGATTTATATGTACCAATACCTTAATGAAACGTTCCGTAATCACAATTTTGATCAAGGAAGCTTGCAGGATGGTGAGTTAAATAACTGCACATTCGAGCAATGCTCCTTCAAAGGCACTTCTATGGAAGAGATGAACTCTATTGGCTGCCGATTTATTGATTGTGATTTTACTGGAGCCATGCTTAATGCGTCTCACCATAAAGGTTCAGCGTTTACCAATTGTAAATTTACGGGAGCGAACCTGTTTGTATCTAAATTCGAAGATTGCAAGATGGTAGGATCGGATTTCTCAAATGCATATTTGGACGGAATCTCTCTACTCGGAGGGGACTGGTCGTACACGAACCTAAGACATACTAATCTAAGCAGACAGGATCTGCGAGGGATTCGATTTACAGAAGCGGATTTAATGGGCTGTAATTTGCAAAAAAGTGACTTGCGCGGAGCGGATTTGAGCCGTGTACAATTGTCTCAATGCAAGCTTAAGGGAGCGGATATGCGGGAAGCGATTGTTGAAGGAATTGATTTAAAGAGTCTGGATCTGCAGGGAGTGCGGATGGATATTGAACAGGCGGTACTCTTGGCACGTTCATTTGGGGCAAAAGTAGGGAATTAGTAAACGGACGCATCAGTTGCTAGCGTGGATCATAAAGACCTCCGCTAGCAAATCAATGCTTGAAGCGGAGGGGGTGGCAGCGCAGATTATTATGAGTATTCTAACTGCTGAACCTATGTATTATGGCATATGTAATAGTATGCGTTAACGTAACCGTTTTCTGGGTTTTGTCCACCATTTAATCCATAAGAATCCATCATCATCACGAAAAAACTTTATACCTACCCAGCGTAAGGGTGTCCATACTTCTTTAAAATAATATGAAGGCATAGTCTGTTAGACCCTCCTATATAGTAAATTATTACTATATATTACGCTAATTCTACGGGATTCACAAGCTAGATTTACTAATAATTACATATTGTCCGGGTGAAAGGAGTTGAGGATGCATTATGCAGGACCTAAGGCACCGCTTGAGCTACCGAGAAGTGCACCCTTCCATTTTACATAGACGCTCTACGTCATAGTGGATAGCAGTGGTCGATGTCATGAAAGACAAAGGAGTAGTAGTTCTCTAATAATAGGAGAACTACTACTCCTTTTTTTGGGATCGTTGTTTGGCTGCTTTTACACCGCCGAGTCATATTCAGTCTATTGAAGCTTTAGGACCCGGATGACGTTATTAGCATGTTTTTATCCTTTTTAGCATGGTTTCGGACCTCAGAGACATTATTCTATATGAAGAGCCTGTTATTGAATGTTTTTGGTGCCAATTACGGCTGTGGTGTCCGTTAATATCCAAAAAGTGAGCTAACGCTGCGTATAAGGTCAGCTGAGTCCAATAGATGATTCGTAAGCGAATGAGATGTAATTAGGAAGTTAGATGTTCAGATCATTGAGGCTACTCCAGCAGTCATTTCATGGGTAATGGGATGGCTTTTTTTTGTTGCCGAGTTGGATTCGAATCTAGTAAAAACACAATGTTAGAAGGGGATAAGCACAGTCATTTTATGATGCCTCGCATTTAATAAACGGAGAGGATGTGATGAGATGACAGAAGGCGAGTTTATAGCGAAGATTGCGAATTTTGCTGTAAAGGACATGCAGCTCACTAAGGTTCCTGCTTCGTTAACCATTGCTCAAGCGGCTCTGGAGTCAGGCTGGGGCAGCAGTGGATTGACTATCAAAGCGAATAATTTGTTTGGGATCAAAGGAAGTGGACCTGCTGGCAGCATTACTGTACAAACTACTGAATATATTAACGGTAAAGCTGTTAAAGTTAATGCCCCTTTTCGAGCCTATAACAATTGGGGAGAATCTATCGCGGATCACTCCGACTTGATTGTGAATGGAGTCTCATGGAATCGCAACCTTTACAGCAAGGTTCTCGGTGCAAGTGGCAAGGTGGCTGCACAAGAGATTGCCGCAGCTGGTTACGCTACTGATCCGAACTATGCAGCTAAGCTGATTCAAATTATGAATACCTATAATCTGTATCAATATGACGACAAATCCATGGGAGGAGATGATGAGATGTCAGCAGAGGATAAGCAAAAGCTTGTTAGTCTAGAATCGGAAGTAAAGGAACTGCGTGCTCTTATAGCAGCTCTTACAGATAGCAGGGATACGCTGAAAACAGGTGTGCAAGAACAGGGGCAGTCGATTAATAAGCTTACGGATCGGGTAACATTCATTGAAAATCGGGCAGTCATGAATGTCCCTGCATGGGCTGAGGCGGCTGTGAAAGCAGCGACTGCGGCAGGACTTCTCGATACTCCATCGGGTGGCAGTTACGATTTCTATCGCATATTAACGGTGCTGAACCGTGCAGGTTTACTTGTAACAGGAAGTAAAAAATGAAATAAGGAGGATTAAAAAACATGTATAACGATGCTCTCAACAGTGTGCTTGCCTTTGCTTCAGTCCTAGCTGTTTTTGTAATGGCACTTGTACAACTTGTGAAGAATAGCATTGAACTTCCGCGGAACATTGTGCCAGTAGTGGGGTTGGCTATTGGCTTGCTGGTTGGAGCAGTTGCCTATCCGTTCACTGATATGAATCTGATTCTGCGACTCTGGGCGGGGGGGCTTGCGGGGCTATCAGCGACCGGTTTGTTTGAACTGGCTTTTAATAAAAGGGATGGGACGAAAAAAGATGATAAATAGATCTTGCCTATGAGTTTTATAAAACAATCGTTTTACACTGGTAATGTGGCTATGCATTCAGTCGAGAACACTAATATATTATGGTATGCCAATTTATAAAGGGGGTGCAACGATGGGAACTTACCTTGATGCAAGAACATCTCAAAATGCCAGCCTAGCCAACTCTATAGCGATTCCTATTACGGTACTTAACACGCCGCAGCTTTTTGGACAGATTGGGTTGTTAACGGCTGGAGTGACTACCAATCCACGTGTTCTCCTTAAAGGAACGATATCAGTGACACTTCCGCTAGCGTTAGTGGGTATCACAATTACGATTGTAAGAGGAACCTTGGCTACTGATCCAAAAGTGTATTCTGCTACTTCAACTTTTGGTCTTAGTATATTGGCTCCACAAGTAATAACTTTTTCGGCAGATGACTTCTTACCCGCGATCACACCTCAGCTCACTTATACAGCATTTGTTTCTTCTAATCTTCTCGGTACAGTACGTGTGGGCCCAGAAAGCTTTGATGGTATTTTAGTTTCTGATTAATTGTAGAGCCTTTAACCTCGCTGGTAGCCCAGTAGAGGTCTTTTTTTTTAACTGAACGCCCAATCTTCTAAGGGGATCATTACATATCTTATGATGTATTCTAAATACGGAGGAGGTCTTCTCATGGGTGCTGAATATGGTCATGTTGGTGGTGCTTTTACTTCTACAGGCGCAATCTTAGTTTTGTTCATCTTATTAGTAATTATTACAAGCGCATGCATATTCTAATTTACTAAAATAGCAGAGCTCCATGTTGGCATTTTGCCGACTTGGGGCTTTTTTTTTGTAGGTATTTTGTCCATTAAGGCTATATAAAATATTAAGTTAAAAGAATACTAATCACGTAGTGAATAACATGAGTTTACAATACTATGATTTTGAATATTCAAATATACATGTTATCTTAATCTGATAACATAGATTAATACTGTTAAATTTTATTTAGGAGAGAGCTAGTTTGAAGAAAAAAATGATGATCGGAATTTCTTCTGTTATTGTACTTTTAATCATTGTTGTAACTGTGGGAAGCTTTTATTTCTATCATGTTGCTATTGCACGTGCTTCAAAGGACTTCTTGAATGAAAGCCCTGACCTGCAGTCCAGTCCAGAGGTAGAACAATCTAAAGATACCTCGAAGGCAGACCAAGAGTGGTGGGATACCCAGAGCTTTGATAGATGGGAGATGAATTCTGATGACGGAATAGAGCTTAAAGCATACTATTTAGCTGCTCCTGAACATTCCAATAAGACAGTGATTATTGCTCATGGGTATGCTGGAAATGCAACTCAAATGAGCGGGTATGCCAGAATGTATTATGAGAGACTTGGATATAATATTTTGCTGCCGGATGCCAGAGGACATGGAGAAAGTAAGGGTGACTATATCGGATTTGGATGGCCAGAACGTAAGGATTACTTGAAGTGGATACAGAACGTTCTGAAAGCAAACGGTGAGGATACACAGATTATACTGCACGGTGTTTCCATGGGGGGAGCTACCGTAATGATGACAAGCGGTGAAGATTTACCAGCTAATGTTAAAGCAATTGTGGAAGATTGCGGTTATACCTCAGTGAAGGACGAGCTTACCTTTCAATTAAAAAGAATGTACCATCTCCCCGCCTTTCCAATTGTAGATACGACCAGTATGCTAACAAAGATTCGGGCAGGTTACTCCTTTGGTGAAGCCTCAGCCTTAGAACAGGTGAAGAAATCTAAAACGCCAACCCTGTTTATTCATGGCGATAATGATACTTTTGTTCCTACGGAAATGGTTCATACGGTATATGAGAATAGTCCGGTCGAGAAGGAGCTTTACATCGTTCCTAATGCGGGTCACGGAGAAGCTTTCCGCATGGATCCGGTTAAGTATGAGAGCGTAGTTTCTGAGTTTATCGGAAGATTTGTGAAATAGTTGTTGCTGAAAAGGCTGCCGAAAGGTAGTCTTTTCGTGCTTATAATACCGTTAAACATAAATTCGGGGCCCTATCTCTAGGGCCCCTTTCATGGGAGAGGAGAAACCGGACGAAGAGCTTATGGGGAAACGTAAGCCTGCTCCGCGGTTGTCTACGACATTTGTGGTGTCGATAATTACATGATGTCCCTGGAAGTCCAATCTTATACATTAAGATGACTTATTTCTCTGAATAAGCTGTTTCGCCTTCTTATTTCATATCTAGACAAATTTTTTATTTCATCGCGCAAATGTGTTACGATAGGCGTGGACTTATGCCTTTTTGGGCATAACAAACAGAGATATAGAGCGGGTGAATAACAGTGAGAGTGGTATCGGGAAGTGCAAAAGGAAGGCCACTGAAGAGTGTTCCGGGAAGTGGGACAAGGCCTACGACCGATAAGGTGAAGGAAGCTGTATTTAGCATGGTAGGCCCATATTTCGAAGGTGGAGCGGTGCTGGATTTATTCGCCGGTACTGGCGGTTTGGGGATCGAAGCCTTAAGCAGAGGGATGGAAAGTGGCGTATTTGTTGATATGGATCCTAAAAGTATCGACACGATACGCGCCAATCTGAAGGCTACTAAGCTGGAAGAACAAGCGCAGGTGTACCGTAATGAAGCTGGTAGAGCGCTAAGTGCGTTGGAGAAGCGGGGGAAAATTTTTGATTTGGTCTTTTTAGATCCTCCCTATCGCTTGAAGCACGGGGATGAGCTTATGCTTATGATGGTCGAAAAAGGAATGCTGCAAGAGGACGCAATTATTGTTCTGGAGCATGAATCAAGTTATGCCTATCCTGAAGAGATTCCAGGATTTTATAGGCTGCGTCAGGCCGTATACGGAGAAACGACAATTTCTATTTACCAGTATGAAACTAATCCTGCAGAGGAAAGTGAAGCTGGTGAGGAGGTAGAGAATGAGTCAGCAAATTAGAAAAGAACGTGTTGCCATTTATCCAGGTACCTTTGATCCCGTGACTATGGGACATATGGATATTATTCGGCGCGCATCCAAGCAATTCGACCGTTTGATTGTAACGGTGCTTAATAATTTGAGTAAAAACCCGCTGTTTACTGTTGATGAACGGACAGAGCTATTAAGACAGGCGACCGCTGATATTCCCAATGTGGAAATTGACAGCTTCCGTGATCTGTTAGTGAATTATGTTCGTCAAAAAGATGCTCAAGTCATTGTTCGGGGTATCCGTACCGTTACTGACTTTGAATATGAGCTGCAAAACGCATCGATCAACCATAGCCTGGATCCCGATGCAGAAACGATTTTTATGATGACTAATCCGAAATATTCGTACTTAAGTTCCAGCGTTGTTAAAGAAATCGCCCACTTCGGCGGGAATGTGACTGATTTTGTGACGCCTGAGGTTGAACAAGCGATGAAGCGTAAATTTAACCGAGCCGATGGCGAATAGTACTTACTAGATACGTTCCAGCAGATAATCCCAACAGGATGATGAGCAGAAGGGCTTGCAGACTTAGCAGCTGTGGAAAAGAGCTCCATATGTCCGTTACATTAATGGTGCCGCTTGGAGTCGGGCGTGAGTCTGCAAGTGCTGGTAAAGCAGCTTTACGGATAGCCAACAATGGTTTCCAGAGCAATAAAGTTAACAGAAAAGCATAAAGTCCATGCATCAGACGAACCGTAGCGTAGGGTAGAAATCTGACTCTGGCTTGTTTGAGCATGGTCAGCACCTGTAGTTGCGCACAGAGTCCGCTCCAGCCCAGTGCAGCAGACAGCAAAGCTATCCCAAACATACTAGAGGGACCTGTTCCTATGCTTGCTAGCCCTTTGCTGATTGCGTCGGCGCCTAAATGAATTTCCAGCAAGCTTGCTGGCAGAGCAGCTGGCAATGCGGGAAGTACAGTAGTGATGATATTGATGACTACAGCGAACATAATCATGTAACCGCCCACGACCATCAGACTTTGCACGGCATTAGCGACGGACTCGCCGAGAAGCTTGCCGAAGCTGCGTCCGTCTTTTGCTCTGGCATCTGTTGCTGCAAGCTGAACGCGACTATATAAAGAAGGCTGTTTGGTGTCCGTGGAGATCTTATCAACTGGTTTCGTGTTCGCTGACCGCCCCTTTAATAGAGCATCGGTGTAGCTGGCTAGAAGTCCAGAGATCCAGTGGATGGCCAATAGGAAATAACCTGCTGAAGTACTGTGTAGAAAAGCTATGCCAATTACTATAAGCATGGTTACCGGGCTGGCGAAGTGTGTAAGTGCGGCAAGTCGGGCGGCTTCCTTGTCAGAAATGCTGTTCTGCTTGTGTAGCTGCATGACCCCTCCAGCTCCACCGGGGAATCCGGCTGTGATTCCGAGTGCCAAGGTCCAGCCGCTGGCACCGGGCAGACGAAAGACCTTTTTCATCAATGGCTCCAGAAGCACTCCAAAACCATGCACGAAACCCGAGGCGGTAAGCATCTCTGACAGCATCAGGAAGGGGAGCAGGGCAGGGAATACGAGTGTCCACCAAAGCTTCAATCCTTGGAGTGAAGCCTCAAAGGAGCTCTCCGGTGAGATAATAATTGCAATGGCTGTCAGGATTGCCATAATCCCGGGTATAAATGGTGTGGAGCGTGTAGCTAGTCGGCGTATTTGAATATTTTTCATTTCTCAGATCACCTCTTCATAACTTAAGGCATGGACGATGTGTTATCAATTTATGCAGAGTAGACAACCATCATGCCAAACCACTAGTCGAAGCGGTAATGAAGTTCAATCATTCATATCCTAAAAGTGCCGCGGGAAAGAAGGGAAGAGCAGTGAAGCAACTGAAGCATCGGCCGGGTTTCCGCGCCACAGCTTATCTGTTTACGTTTGTAGTAATCGTGTATGTATTTGTCTTTATGAACACCCCGTACATCGTATATCAGCCAGGCAGTGCATCTGAAGTTGCCCCTATGATTAAGGTAGAGAATGCCGATCCGGCTGAAGAAGGAACGTTTATGATGACTACGGTGTCTGCTAGTTATGCTAATGTGGCCTTATTGGTCGCCTCTGCTTTTAATTCCAATTCAGAGGTTGTGCGAAAAGAAACCCGGCTAGGGGATAAATCAGAAGACGAATATGCTGCAGAGCAGGTTTATTATATGAATAGCTCACAGTCTTATTCTGTTCAGGCCGCTTATCATGCAGCGGGAATTCCATATGAGGATGTAGTGGATTATCTCTACGTCTTTTCGGTTCCTGTAGAAAGTAATAAAGGACAATTTCTGCCGGGTGACAAAATCATTAGTGTAGAGGGACAAAAAGTGCCCGATCCTGAAGCACTGTCTAAACTGCTCACCTCTAAAAAAATCGGAGATCAAGTCGCTGTTGTTTTGCAAAGAAATGGCAAGGAAGTACAAGAACAAGTGACGTTGGTTGAAATAAAGGATAAAGAGGGAGCTGCCGTTCGACCTGGTTTTGGAGTCACTATTGCCGCCGTTCAAAAAGTAAAACCAAAAGAAGCAGGGAAAGCTGTCAGCTTTGTAGATACAAATGTTGGCGGACCTTCGGCAGGGCTAATGTTCACTATGGAAATTTACAATCGCCTTACTTCTGGAGATTTAACTAAGGGCCATAGGGTTGCAGGGACGGGTACGATTAACGCTGAGGGTGTAGTTGGTGCTATCGGTGGAGTGAAACACAAGATCGTGGCTGCGGACCGAGAAGGGGCGGAGATTTTTTTCGTGCCTGTTAAGAATTATGACGAAGCCAAAGCAAAAGCTGATAAAATCGGCACATCTATGAAGCTGGTGCCTGTATCTACGCTGGATGAGGCGCTGAAGTATATGGTGGAACTGCCGGTCAAACCATGACCGGAGGTTCCAAATAATCGCGGTACATATCATTTCTACGGGGTTCCTTAAAAGCTCCCGCGAAAGCGGAAGCGGCTTGAAGATCTCGCTCAAGCTGCGGATGGGAACAAAGGGACGGGCGCATGACGATGGGCAACGTAGCTTTTTGTTTCATTTCTTTAAGCAGTGCTCGTCCGCTTTCTCTAAAACCAAGAATACGAATATATCCGGGCCCCTCTGCTAGTATGGAAGGGGTCATTTCTTTTTTAGAATGATTTAACAGAACATGTAGCAGCAGACGCTGTAACCGTGTATGCGTGTAGCGCTTGCTCTTAAGGGCGTGAAGCAGGCCTGAAACAGAGAATTGCTCCAACTCAGGCAAAAGCCGCAGTATTCGGTTCTCCAAGCCTTCATTCATATCATGGATCGCGTGTAACTCGGCAGCAGTATGGGTGGTCAGCAGATGGCGGAGCGGGATACTGAAGCTCTCCAAGCTCAGAGGGCCCCTTCCGGCTGCATGCTCTCTTTCCAAAATGGACACGCTATAATCCGGCATATAAGCAGCGGGAGATCCGCCTTCTTGCAGCAGCTTGCGGATGGCCGTCGCACTTGCAATAGAAGAGTCGGCTTGTAATGGGTCATGGAAGCCTGCTGCTGTGCGCGGAATGGTTAGTGGCATTATCTTGCTGTGCAGCCGCTGCAAGGCGATAAGATAATGCAGGCCAAGGCTGTTATTCGGCTGGCGCAGCAGCTCGCCTGCATCTCCGGGACTCTCCGTTTCCGGGAGAGTCCCTTCAAAGGCCACCGCCGCCGCTGCGCTGTACGCGGCGGGGAAGCTCGCTCCGAGCGCCATGCGGCGGCGGATCTCGCTCTGAAGCTCGCTGCTTTCCTCAGCCAGATATCTGGCCAGCGGGAGCAGCGAGCCCAAAGTGCCGGCTTCGGAGCCGAAGCACAAGCTGTCCACGACCCCGGTCGCTTCCAGCAGTGCAACTGCTCCGAACGCGAACCACTCGGCTGGCTGGACGGCATAAGCCACCGGCAGCTCAATGACGAGGTCGGCGCCCATATGCAGCGCCATCTCTGTCCGGGCTTGCTTGCTTACCGCCGCCGGCTCGCCGCGCTGGGTAAAGGGACCACTCATGACGACGATGGTGCGCTCTGCGCCGGAAAGTCTTTTGGCTTCCGTGAAGTGATGCACATGTCCGTTATGTAAAGGATTGTATTCTGCGATGATTCCAACCGTTGTCACTGTGGCTTCCCTCCGATAAGTAAGGTATATTTATTGAGTTTAGTAGGGTAGATTTCTAGAGATACTGTTAGCACAAGCTGATCTTTTGATTTACACTAATAGTTATATCATAATTCACCGCATTTTCTGAAACAATATAAAGGGAAAATGGTTGACAAAGGTATAGAATACTAGGTATAATAAATTTTGTTTGTTTGGGAGTGATAAGTATGCAGATTCACTTTCGCAAATTAGCGAATGCCGACGAACCGTTACATATTCACGATGTTGTGGATGTCAGCGAGGTAGTCAAAGGGCGCAAGGATATTCTAACTGTTGCTCCGCTCTCAGTAGACCTTAAAGCGCTGCCCGCGGGAACCGATTGTGTGAACGTGGTGGGGAAACTGAGTGGAGATGTGGACATGTTATGTTCACGTTGTCTCACGGAGGTCAAAAGTGATTTGAACATTCCTTTTGCTGAGACTTTCAAGTGGCTTAAGCAGCCAGTTCTTCCAGATGATGACGAAGATGAGGATCTCATTTACGTCAAGGATGAGGTTGTGGATCTTATCCCGTATGTGGAAGAAAATTTCGTACTGCACTTACCGGATTCGGTATTGTGCAAGGCAGACTGTCTTGGTCTTTGTCAGAAATGCGGACAGAACTTGAACGAAGGCACCTGCAGTTGCGACAACACAGTGATCGATCCTCGACTCGCTGGGTTGAAAGACTTTTTCAAATGAAACATTACAACAAAACACATCCTGCTCTGAGGAGCAGGCTGACAGAAATATCACGAGGAGGTGGAACACATGGCAGTACCACAACGTAGAACGTCTAAAACACGCCGTGACAAACGTCGCACCCACTTTAAGTTGGTTGTGCCGGGCATGGTGAAATGTGAACAATGCGGAGAGTTGAAACTAGCTCACCACGTATGCAAAGTTTGCGGAACTTACAAAGCAAGAGAAATCATCAAACAATAGTTTCAAAAATAAGTAGTACTTCACTTCGGTGAGGTACTATTTTTTTGTCCAAATTTAATAAAGATAAGGTTTGCAGCTATACTTTATGTTCCGCTCAGAAGTCAATGCTTTATTTTTGGTGCGGCATGCTTTATACTACATATTAGTACCTGGTTCTAAAAAATATTTATGATTGTTTGACCTAATATAACAGCGGCCATTCAAGCGGCCGGATGCTTTCTTTAAAATATAAGGAAGTATAAGTTATGCACCTATACTTTATGTCTTATATTTCTCGCTTAAACGCTTACCGTCCTTATTAGGGCGCCGAAGGCGTTTATGCTTGGCATGTGCCAGGAGGTGAGCCGCTATCGAGCGGATGTCCAAGAAAGAACGTCAGCAACAGCTGCTACATATAATTGCAGGCAATCCTTTTGTAACTGATCGGGAGTTGACTCGTCAGCTGAAGGTGAGCATTCAGACGATTCGGTTAGACCGGATGGAGCTGGGAATACCAGAACTGCGTGAAAGAATGAAACAAATGGCAGAGCATTCCTATGATCAGGTGCGCTCTTTGCCTGCGGATGAAGTGATCGGAGATATTGTGGATTTACAGCTCGATAAGAGCGGGATTTCGATCTTTGAAATTCGTGAGGATCATGTCTTTTCCAGAAATGGGATCGCCCGTGGCCACTACGTGTTTGCTCAAGCCAATTCGCTTGCGGTTGCTGTAATTAACGATGAAATTGCCTTGACTGCTTCAGCCGACATACGATTTGTTCGTATGGTTCTGCTTGGTGAGAAGTGCATTGCTAAAGCTCAAGTGCGGTCACTTGCAGGCAGAGGCGGCAAAGCAGAGGTGGACGTATTCACCTATGTCGGAGAAGAATTGGTATTTCAAGGCCACTTTATAGTGTATCGTTCCGCTAATGAAGAGTATAGTGAAGGGGGTAACCGTAGTGCTGATCGCCATTGATGCCATGGGCGGGGACAACGCTCCTGAATGTAATGTCGAGGGGGCGTTGTCCGCGGCCGCGGAATGGAAAGATACGCAGATTGTGCTCGTAGGTGACGAAGCCAGACTAGAGCCACTGCTGAAGGACAAGCCGTCCAACCTGAGTGTGCGGCATGCAGGAGATGTTATTGGTTCTGATGAAGAGCCGGTTAAGGCGGTTCGCCGCAAAAAAGATTCATCCATGGTTGTAGCTGGACGTATGGTGCGTGAGGGCGAAGCAGATGCTATGATTTCGTCAGGTAACACGGGGGCGCTTATGACTACAGGGTTACTTGTAGTAGGCCGTATGCAGGGGATTGAACGTCCGGCGCTGGCACCTATGATTCCGACGCTGGATGATGTTGGCGTGCTTGCGCTTGATCTTGGCGCTAACATGGATGCGAAGCCTGAACATCTGGTGCAATATGCGCTGATGGGCAGCATTTATCGGAATAAAGTGCATGGCATTGCTAAGCCGCGGGTTGGACTTCTAAATGTAGGGACGGAGCCTGGGAAAGGCAACGAACTGACCAAAGAAGCCTATCCACTGCTGGAGAACTTGCCGGGCATTCATTTTATCGGTAATGTTGAGGCACGCGACGTACTGACAGGAAACTGCGATGTGCTTGTCTGCGATGGATTTGCTGGTAATATCCTGTTGAAGTCGCTTGAGGGTACAGCGGGTGCATTGTTCTCTTTACTGAAGGAGCAATTCAGCCGTTCTCTGAAGACTAAACTTGGAGCGGCTATGCTGATGCCGGAGCTTAGAGCCCTGAAGGGCAAGATGGATTATAAAGAGCATGGCGGTGCACCGCTGCTTGGTCTTAGCGGATTGGTAGTTAAGGGGCACGGATCTTCAGACGGAAATGCGGTTAAAAATGCAGTAAGACAAGCGCGGATTGCTCTGCAAGCCGATCTTGTGCCAAGTATATCCAAGGAAATTAGCGGGAAGTGAGTGACGAAATGAAACAGTTGCGGCCGGTTGGGATTATCGGTACGGGTAAATATGTACCTGAGAAAATTTTAACAAACAGTGATCTAGAAAAAATAGTGGAGACTAACGATGAATGGATCGTCAGTCGGACAGGGATCCGTGAAAGACATATCGCTGCACCACATGAGGCAACTTCTGATTTAGCCTATGAAGCTGCACTTAAAGCTTTGGATTCTGCAGGCATGAAAGCCGAAGATCTGGATCTTATTATTATTGCAACGGTAACCCCTGATAGCTCCTTTCCTTCCACAGCCTGCATTTTGCAGGATAAACTTGGAGCAAAAGGTGCTGCGGCCTTTGACTTATCAGCAGCCTGCTCTGGTTTTGTATACAGCCTAGCTACTGCGGTTGGCTTTATTCAGAACGGAATGTACAATAATGCACTCATAATTGGTGCGGACACTTTATCCCGCATCACTGATTATACGGATCGTAACACCTGTGTACTGTTTGGCGATGGTGCAGGAGCAGTAATCATCGGTGAAGTTCCAGAGGGACGCGGTTTCCAATCCTTCGATCTGGGTGCTGAAGGTTCTGGAGGAAACTTGCTTAAGCTGGAAGCTGGGGGCTCGCGCTTGCCTGCTTCTCCGCAGACGGTTGAAGACAAGAAACATTTCATCTATATGAATGGCCGGGAAGTGTTTAAGTTTGCCGTTCGTGTTATGGGCTCAGCTACAGAACGTGTGCTTACTAAAGCCGGATTAGGTAAAGAAGATATTGATTTGTTCGTACCGCATCAAGCGAATATTCGTATCATTCAATCCGCTATGCAGCGGCTTGACCTGCCACCGGAGAAATGTGTAATCAATGTTGATAAATATGCTAATACATCAGCAGCTTCTATTCCTCTAGCTCTAGTTGAAGCGGCGGAAGAAGGACGCATGAAGGAAGGCGACACGGTTCTGATGGTTGGATTCGGCGGTGGCTTGACTTGGGGCGCGTCCGTATTGATCTGGTAATAGAGGAAGGAGTTCTTACTTATGAGTAAAATCGCATTTGTCTTTCCCGGTCAGGGTGCACAGGCAGTTGGAATGGGTAGAGATGTATATGAAGCTCTTCCACACAGCCGCGCGGTATTCGAAAAAGGTGACGAGGTGCTCGGATTTCCGCTGAGCCAGCTGATTTTTGAAGGACCTGACAGTGATTTGAAACAGACCGTAAATACACAACCAGCTCTGCTAACAGCAAGTGTGGCTTTTCTGGAAGCATTACGTGATCAAGGGATGAAGCCGGATTATGTAGCTGGTCATAGCCTAGGAGAATACAGCGCACTGGTTGCGGCAGGCGTATTGTCCTATGAAGATGCTGTAAGACTCGTGCGTTTACGCGGTCGTTTTATGGAGGAAGCTGTTCCAGGTGGACAGGGAGCTATGGCTGCAGTGCTTGGTGCGGAGCGGGATGCTCTGGCAGAATTATGCCGGAGCGTATCCGAGGAGAGCGGCGTGGTAGAACTGGCGAATGTGAACTGCCCGGGACAGATTGTTGTTTCTGGTTCACAGGCCGGGGTTAACGGTGTTGTGCAGCGTGTTAAGGAAGCAGGCGGAAAGCGGGCTATTCCGCTGGAAGTAAGTGGACCTTTTCACTCTTCGATGATGAAGGCTGCGGCAGACCGCTTGGCAGACGAGCTGAAGAGTGTTACCTTTAATGCTCCGGCTGTACCTGTTATTGTCAATGTTACCGCAGCACCTGTAACGGATCCTGAAGAAATCCGTGAACTGCTTGTCCGCCAGGTGTACTCCCCTGTGCTCTGGCAAGACAGTATTGAATGGCTGATTGCTGATGGTGTGGATACTTTTGTGGAAATTGGTTCTGGCAGTGTTCTGGCAGGTCTGATCCGCAAAATAGACAAAACGGTCAAAGTAATCAACATTAACACGCTTGAAAGTGTGCAAGCTGTCTTGTAAGATACGTTCAAACATTGTTTATCAATAGCAATATGATCGAAAGGGGAATAAATGATGTTCTCAGCATTGCGGGGTCAAACGGCCCTTGTAACTGGTGGCTCTCGCGGCATTGGCCGCAGTATTGCACTTGCTCTCGCGGAACATGGCGTGAAGGTGGCCGTGAACTATGCGGGCAGTGAAGCAGCCGCACAAGAGACCGTAGCTCGGATTGTCGAGCTTGGCTCGGAGGGTATTGCCCTTCGTGGCGATGTCGGCAATAGTGAACAGGCCGAGAACCTTGTCAAAGAGGTTCTGAATACCTGGGGACGTATTGACATTGTTGTCAATAATGCCGGCATTACCAGAGACAACCTGATTATGCGCATGAAAGAAGAAGAGTTCGATCAAGTGATCGAAACGAATCTAAAAGGGGTGTTTAACTGCCTAAAGGCAGCTACACGCCCTATGATGAAGCAACGCTACGGGCGAATTATCAATATTTCTTCCGTAGTAGGTGTAACAGGAAATCCTGGACAAGCTAATTACTCCGCAGCTAAGGCAGGTGTCATCGGTTTAACGAAGGCATCGGCTCGTGAGCTTTCCTCACGGGGGATCACGGTGAACTGTATCGCTCCTGGCTTCATTGATACAGATATGACGCGTGAGCTCTCTGAGGAAGTGCGCAGTGAGCTTGAGAAGGGCATTCCACTTGCTCGTCTGGGGCGTCCTGAAGAGATTGCTATGGCTGTAGTCTTCCTGGCCTCTGAAGGCGCTGCGTATATGACCGGCCAGACACTACACGTGGATGGCGGGATGTATATGTAACTCTCCGTCAAGGAGAAATTACACTGTTTTAATGCTGAAATGTGAGGGATAAAGAAAGCGTTTTTGACGCTCTATGGTATTTTGAACTCATATCTCGTATAATACCAAAAGAGGAGGTGAACCGGATGTCCGATGTATTAGAGCGTGTAAAACGCATTGTCATCGACCGCTTAGGTGCCGATGAAGCTGAGGTAACATTAGAAGCGTCTTTCAAAGATGATTTAGGTGCTGATTCTCTTGATGTAGTAGAATTGGTTATGGAATTGGAAGATGAATTCGATATGGAAATCTCTGATGAAGATGCAGAGACGATTACGACCGTGGGTGAAGTTGTGAAGTACATACAATCTCATACCTAGAGTCATATGATTGAGAGTCCCGTTCCTGCTAGGGCGGGACTTCTCCTCATTTATAGAGCACTAAAGATGAATCAAAGGTTGCCTTGAGCAACTATATAAGGGATATAACAGAACCGCAGGATGGTTAATGATGCGGTTATCGCTGTTCATATAGTAGCAACAGAAAGTATATAAGTTCTGAATATAATGTATACAACCTATAGATGGGGTGATTGTGTTTGAGTCATAGAGTGGTTGTTACCGGGATGGGCGTAGTTACATCATTGGGCAAAGATTTGGAGACGTTCTGGGATAATCTTATGAGCGGCAAATCCGGTGTATCACAGGTTGAGACCTTTGATGTCAGTGAGTATACTACGCAAATAGCATCCTCTGTTAAAGATTTCGATCCAGAGGCACTTTTTGGTCGTAAGGAAGCCCGCAAAATGGACCGTTTTGTACAATTTGCAGTGGCTGCCGGTGAGGACGCATTACGAGATAGCGGACTTAAGATCGGTGAAGATATTGATGCCGAAAGAATAGGTGTATCTGTAGGATCAGGTATTGGTGGTCTTGGAACTTGGGAAGACAATCATAACTTGTTGCTTGAAAAAGGACCGAAGCGGGTTAGTCCGTTCTTCATTCCGATGATGATCGCTAACATGGGTTCTGGGCAGTTGTCCATTAACCTTGGTGCAAAGGGTCCTAATACGACGACAGTAACTGCTTGTGCTACAGGAAGTCACTCCATTGGGGAATCCTTCCGCTTGATTCAACGTGGAGACGCGGATGCAATGATCTGCGGTGGTTCCGAAGCGACCATTCGTCCAACAGGTATGGCTGGTTTTTGTGCTATGAGAGCAATGTCCACTCGCAATGATGAGCCTGAGAAGGCAAGTCGTCCGTTTGATGTGGATCGCGATGGTTTTGTTATGGGTGAAGGTGCCGGGATTCTTATTCTGGAATCACTCGAACATGCTGAGAAACGTGGAGCGAAGATCTATGCTGAGGTTATCGGTTATGGTCTAAGCGCAGATGCTCATCATATGACTGAGCCTGATCCAGATGGTGCAGCTCGCTGCATGAAGATGGCAATCCGGGATGCTGGTATCTCTCCTGAAGATATTGATTACATCAATGCTCATGGTACTTCAACGCCTGTAGGAGATAGATCAGAAACTGCTGCTGTTAAAAAAGCATTGGGTGACCATGCCTATAAAGTGGCAATTAGTTCGACGAAATCCATGACAGGTCACCTTCTGGGTGCTGCTGGTGGAGTAGAAGCTATTATCTGTGGCCTTTCTTTGCAAAAAGGGATGATTGCGCCAACGATTAATTTGGACAACCAAGACCCGGAATGTGATCTGGATTATGTACCAAATGTGCCACGTAAAGCTGATCTTGATATTGTAATGTCGAATTCGTTCGGCTTCGGGGGACATAACGCAACAGTTATTCTAAAAAAATATAATTAGTAAGGGGACAGTGCGGTGAAAGGAGAACTGAAGCAGTTACAACAGCAACTTCAAATCCAATTTCACGATTCTGTGCTTCTGAAGCAGGCCTTTACCCATGCATCCTATGTGAATGAACACCGTTTCAATCAGCATCAGGACAATGAGCGTCTCGAATTTCTTGGGGATGCAGTTCTGGAGTTAACGGTTTCTGAATATTTGTACAATCTATTGCCAGACCGACCTGAGGGAGAGTTGACCAAGCTGCGGGCCGCTATTGTATGCGAGCCTTCACTGGTCAAGTTTGCGGAGAGTTTAGGTTTTGGCCGTTATGTACTATTGGGCAAAGGGGAAGAACTTACGGGCGGACGTACTCGCCCGGCCCTGCTGGCTGATGTATTCGAATCCTTCGTGGGAGCGCTTTATCTCGACCAAGGACTGGAAACAGTGCGGAGTTTTCTTGATAATCACGTATTTCCTCTCGTGGAGACGGATGGGAAATTGCAAATGCAGATGACCGATTATAAGACGGAACTGCAAGAGCTAATTCAGCAGCACAATATGGGTACATTGGAATATCGAATTATAGAAGAACGGGGACCCGCACATGAGCGTGAATTCGTCTCAGAGGTGTATATGGCTAACCGTTCACTTGGTAAAGGAAGCGGCAGGTCCAAGAAGGAAGCAGAGCAGCAGGCTGCAGCAGCAGCACTTTTGCATCTGAAAGAGGACGGTGCCTGAGTTTTGCATCAAGGGGACAAGCGGAGGAGAGCAGCAAAGGTCTGAATACCGGCGTTTAGGCGGAGCTCAGACCGTTGCTGCTCTTTTTCGACAATATAAGAACATATATGTTCCGCGTTACAAAGGATAAGGTACATCTTAATGGTTTTTTAGGGTACAAACGCTATGGTATAATGGGTCAGAGGTGATTGGCAAGTATGTTTTTGAAACGGATAGAATTAGCTGGTTTTAAATCATTTGCCGACAAAACAGAAATGGAGTTTGTGCGCGGTATAACGGCTGTAGTTGGCCCGAACGGAAGCGGCAAAAGCAATATTTCTGACGGCATACGCTGGGTACTCGGCGAACAGAGTGCTAAATCACTGCGTGGCGGCAAGATGGAGGATATCATTTTTGCTGGAAGTGATGCGCGTAAAGCCGTGAATTATGGCGAAGTATCACTTACGCTTGATAATGAAGATCACACACTTCCGCTGGATTTCAGCGAAGTTACAGTGACTCGGAGAGTCCACCGCAGTGGAGATAGTGAATATTTAATTAATAAGCAGTCCTGCCGTCTGAAGGATATCACAGAGCTGTTTATGGATACCGGTATCGGACGTGAAGCGTATTCGATTATCGGGCAGGGTAGGATTGAAGAAATTCTAAGTACTCGTTCCGAAGATCGGCGAGGCATCTTTGAAGAAGCATCAGGTATTGTGAAATATAAATCGCGCAAGAAAGACGCAAGTCGAAAGCTGGATGATACCGAGCAGAACCTGCTTCGTATTCATGATTTGATCAGTGAGCTTGAGGATCAGATTGGGCCACTTAAGGATCAGTCCGAGAAAGCTATCCGCTTTAAGGAACTTCGCGAACAATTAAAACATCAGGAAATTTCAGTATACGTACACCAGATTGAAGGCATTCATACCGCTTGGCAGGAAGGTAACGCTAAGCTTGAAACGTTGAAGGACGAGCAGCTGGAGCTGTCTACTGTGGTTTCGGCTCATGATGCCAAGCTGGAGAGCGGGCGCTCTGAACTGCGCACAATCGAAGCACAGATCGAGAAGCAGCAAGAGCAATTGCTGCGTTATAGCGAAGCATTTGAGAAGAGCGAAGGTTACGGTGAAGTGCTGAGGGAACGCAAGCGCAATCTGGAAAGTAATCGTGAGCAGTTAATGCTCACGTTAGGTTCGGTTGGCGAGCGTTCTGCAGATCGTCAGCGTGAAGTCGTGGATCTGGAGCTTAAGCTTGAACAATCGCGGCTTAAGCTTGTGGATCTTCGGAAACAGATCGAAGATGAAGAGACAAGGCTTGAAGGTGTGGCAGACGGGATTAGCCAGAGCCAGGAAGAAAAGCTCAAAAGTGCTCTTTTGGAGCTAATGAACCTTATGGCGAATGCACGTAACGAAATTCGTTACGCGGATCAGCAAAAGGAGAATCTGGAACGTCGTATGAGCCGCAGTGAAGAAGAAAGCGGCAAATGGACAGCCCGGCATGAAGAGTTGTCTGCCAACCAGAAAGGGCTGAAGGACAAGATTGCCCAGCTGGGGAAGGAGCTTAGCAATCTTCGCGGGGCTTATATCACTGAAAGTGAGCAGCTTAGTAAACGTCAGAAGCTGATCGAAGAAACACAATCCGGTCTTCGGAAATGGGAACAGAAGCGGGAAGCGCAAGTCTCTCGTCATGAGACCATGAAAGAGATGCAGGATGATTTCGACGGCTTCATGCTTGGGGTTAAAGAAGTGCTCAAGGGTGCGCGCAAAGGACAGCTCAACGGTGTGCATGGTGCGGTTGCGGAGCTGATCTCTGTTCCGGAGAAGCTGGAAATGGCGATTGAGACTGCTCTAGGCGCATCACTTCAGCATGTGGTCATGGATAATGAGACTGTGTCCCGCCAAGCGATATCATTTCTAAAGCAACGTCAGCTGGGACGAGCTACCTTTCTTCCGCTAGATGTTATCCGGCCGCGCCAGATTTCTGGCAGTGACCGTGGTATGGTGGGTGATGCTGACGGATTTGTTGGAATTGGTTCCGAACTCGTTGGTTACGATGATAAATATACTAGCATTATTGGCAGTTTGCTCGGCAATGTGGTTATTGCGGAGAGCTTGGAGCAAGCGAACCGTATCGCCGCTAGATGCCAATATCGTTATCGGGTAGTTACCCTGGAAGGCGATGTAGTTAATGCCGGCGGTTCAATGACCGGGGGTAGCCAGCATAAGAAGAACAATAGCTTGCTTAGCCGCAAACGTCAGCTGGATCAATTAAGCAGTGAGATTGAAGAAAGCGAACGTCAAATAGTGAAGCTGAAGCAAGGCATTGCCAGACTTCGTGAGGAGCAGGAGAACGCTAGCGTGAAGCTGGAGGACCTGCGCCGTGATGGCGATGAGAAAAGACTGGAAGAGCAAAGAGTCTCCGGTGATTTGAAGCAGCTCGAGCATGAGCTTCGGCATGTGCAGGAGCAAGTGGAGAGCACAGGTGCGGAACGCAGCGGCTTTGAGAATGAAGTACGTGCGCTTGAAGAGACGCGGAAGCAAGCAACTGCTGAGCTTGAACGCCTTGAAAAGGAAGAAAAGGAAGCCCATGAGGGTATCCGTAACGCTGAATCAGCGCGTAAAGCGAATGAATCAGCTAAGGAAGAGCTGCAAGGCAAGTTGACCAGTATGAAAGTCTCGGAAGGCAAGCTCGATCAGGAGATATTCTCCCTGGAGGAGCAGTTACGTCGCCTAAGACAAGATGTGGGTTCACAGGACAAGGAGCTGCGCCAGAATCGAAATCTGTTACATACGATTGAACAGGATCTGGCTAACAATGCTTTGGAAGCTGTGAAGCAGAAGGAAGATTTGAACAGTTACCGCTTGAAGAAGGAAGAGACGACTGGAACTTTGGATTTTGCGCGTGCTGAGCGTACAGCGTTAACCCGTAAGCTGGAACTTGAGGAAGGCAAGACTAAAGATCAACGTCAGGCCCTTAAAGTAGTCGAGGACAAGCTGCGTGCCACTGAAGTTTCTGTCGGTCGACTCGATGTGGAGCTGGATAATATTCTCCGCAAGCTGAGTGATGACTACGAGCTAAGTTATGAATTAGCAAAACAGAGATATCCAGTGCCTGAAGATGTACCTGCCGCACAAGCCGATGTACAGCGTTTGAAGCGCAGTATTTCTGCGCTAGGAGAGGTTAACTTAGGGGCGATCGAAGAATATCAGCGGGTCCATGAACGGTATACGTTCCTCAGTGGACAAAAAGATGATCTAGTCGAAGCTAAGACTACCTTGTATCAAGTAATCCGCGAGATGGAAGATGAAATGTCCAAACGTTTCAAACAGACCTTTGATGCGATCCGCAAACAGTTCGGGACCGTGTTCTCAAAGCTGTTCGGCGGCGGGCGAGCGGATCTCATGCTTCTGGATCCGGAACATATGCTGGAAACAGGTATAGATATCGTAGCCCAACCACCGGGTAAAAAATTGCAAAATCTGCAGCTTTTATCTGGCGGTGAACGCGCTCTAACAGCGATGGCGTTATTGTTTGCTATTTTGCAAGTGAAGCCAGTTCCGTTCTGCGTATTGGATGAGGTCGAGGCTGCGCTCGATGAAGCGAACGTTGTTCGTTTTGCACAGTATTTACGCGAGTTCTCTGAACAAACTCAGTTCATCGTCGTTACACACCGCAAAGGAACGATGGAAGAGGCGGACGTGTTATACGGAGTAACGATGGAAGAGGGCGGCGTCTCCAAGCTCGTCTCAGTACGTTTAGAGGATGAAGAAGCTGAGATTGCTTAAATTCATCAAAGAAGAGAAACTTTTAGGAGGAACCAAATGAGCTTTTTTAGAAAATTAAAAGAAAGCATTTCCGGCAAAACGGAAAGTGTAACGAAACAATTCCGCGACGGATTAGAGAAAACCCGTAAAGGTTTTGTAGAGAAGGTCTCCGACCTTATCATCCGCCGCAAAAAGATAGATGAAGAGTTCTACGAAGAGCTGGAAGAGATTTTGATTGGTGCAGACGTGGGTGTAAACACTGTTATGACCCTTGTCGAGGATTTGCGTGCCGAAGTGAAGCAAAATCGGATTGAAGATGCTGCCGAGCTGAAGCCGATTTTGTCCCGTAAGCTTATGGAGCTGCTGCGTGGAGATGATGATAACAGCCTGAAGGAAAATCCGAATGGAATTACGGTTATTTTGTTCGTTGGGGTCAATGGCGTGGGCAAGACGACTACCATCGGCAAGCTGGCTCATCGTTACAAACAAGAAGGTAAAAAAGTTCTTTTGGCTGCAGGGGATACGTTCCGTGCCGGAGCGATTGAGCAGCTTGAGGTTTGGGGCCAACGCGCAGGCGTAGATGTCATTAAACAACAAGCAGGCTCTGACCCGGCGGCTGTAATGTACGATGCGGTCCAAGCGGCAAAGCAACGCAACGTGGATATCTTAATCTGCGATACTGCTGGCAGACTGCAGAATAAAAGCAATCTGATGGAAGAGCTCAACAAAATCTTCCGCGTCATTCAAAGAGAAATCCCAAGTGCTCCACATGAGGTACTGATGGTGCTAGATGCTACGACGGGTCAAAATGCACTTACACAAGCCAAGTTATTTGGTGAAAAGAGTGGCGTCACTGGCTTGGTCTTGACGAAGCTGGACGGTACGGCTAAAGGCGGAATCGTTGTAGCGATTCGTCAGGAAATGAATTTGCCGGTGAAGTTTGTAGGTCTTGGAGAAAAAATGGAAGACTTGCAGCCATTTGATTCGCAGCAGTTCGTACATGCTCTTTTTGCCGGATTAATTGCCGAGGAAGAAGAGTCAGAAGAATCGGAAGAGCAAGTGTAATCAACAGCACAATATAATCATAAAGAAGTCATATTTACAAGGAATGCCCTCGAAGCTATATTTAGTTAGGAGGGCATTCCTTTTCTTTTTTATAAAGGGTTTGTCTGTCATTTTGTAGCAACTGCTAAGCGACTTTTAGAAAGTATAAATGCATCGCGTAAGGGATCCCTTTAAATAACAGCTTTCCCTCACTAATTAGCCTCCAGAAGCGATATTCTATGAATGAGGTACTGATATACAAATTCCATTGCCCTATAATTGTGCCTACAACTAGACCTGCATTTACGTAGCCATCTCGATCCTCATACTGTTGAAATTGCAGAATTAAAGAAAGAATTTCTTCGTCATAGTAACTCTCGGGAACATTCATAAGCTGGCCATCAGCCCAAACTCTAAGCATATCTTCGGTGTTGCTGATTTTTTGCCATTCTAGTTCATACTGTTTTCTTTGAGCGGAGGTGATAGGGGATGTGTTTTCGGTAATTTTTATAATTTTTTGCAGAGCTTCATTTGGGAGCTGACTAAGTGCTCTGGGATATAAGCCGATTTCAAATGAAGCGGCAATCTCCCTATAAGCCTTGACTGAATCAATAACATGAATAGGTTGCGTCCTCTCACTAAGAATAGAAAGTGCAAATCGTAAACCTGTCTGATCATGGGAGTTATCTCCGCACCAAATAGTGATTTTTTTGTCCTCGGGAATTTCTTTTAAGGTCTGAATCATGGCTGCCAGTTTATGCTGGGGATTTAAATGATAACCCTGATCCGGAAATCGTTCCTGAAACCATAACTCACGGGTATGATAGCCTTCATTATTATGTAATCCACGCAACGGTCCAGCAGAGAACGTCTCATTAAATGAAAGTACTCGTATTAAATGACGACAACCCAGATGACTAAGGGCTACCTTCATTGATCCCGCTTCAGACAGGCCAAATAACAGATAAATGTGATTCCGCCTAGTCTCTTCCTGCTCAATTGACATAGTATATTTGTGCTCCATAGGTCACTCTCCCATCGCAACAAATTATACCATACTCAATGAATCCACATCCTCAGGCAACTATATAAAAAATACATTATATGAAAAATTCATAACAGTAATGCTTGTCACACTTCCTGCATACAATTCAATGATGAATCTACATTTCATCTCCGGCAACCTATATAAGAGAGAAAGGAAGCGATTCCAAAAAATACAAATATCTCCGGAATCACATTTCTCTGTTATATATGTTGACATGAACGAGTGGATTTACGTATTATGAGAATATAAACCAATATTTCCATGGATGTTTTCTGAAATGAAAGTATAAGTTGTTAACAAAGATTACATCTATCGAAAGGAGTCGGGCTCATGTCCAAATTAGATCCTCTGCCAGGTCTGTCTCCGTATCCATTACAGCATTTTTTCGATGAAATGTATGCTGATAAGAGGAATGTCCGGCCGCACTACAGACATGTGAATCGCATGTTTTCCGGAATGAGCTCCGAAGAGCTGCAAGGGAAGCAAAATTTAATGCAGCGTAGGATGATGGAAGAAGGAATTACCTTTACGCTTTACAACCCGGCTCAGGATCATCCTATGGAGCGAACGATCCCCTTCGATATGATTCCACGTATTATCCCTAAGAATGAGTGGGAGAGGCTAGAAGCTGGAATTATTCAGCGTATCACAGCTTTGAATTTATTCATTCATGACATTTACCATGAGCAATACATTGTTAAAGATGGCATCGTCCCTAGGCGTATGATTATTTCCAACTGTTATTTCCGTCCAGAAATGTCAGGTCTGCGAGTGCCCGGTGGAGCTTATATCACCACCTCAGGAATCGATCTGATCCGCCACCACGATGGGCATTATTATGTACTTGAAGACAACCTGCGAACACCCTCCGGCTTTTCCTATCTTTTTAAAGGCAGAACGCTTATGAATCAATTGTTTCCTGAATTGTCCTTTGCCAGCTCCATCCGAGATGTAGATCATAGCTTAAATCGCTTCTTATCCGTGCTTCGTAGTCTATCTCCTTCAAGAAGGTCAGATCCGGTTATAGCACTCCTAACGCCTGGAGAATACAATTCTGCATATTATGAACATGCTTTTTTGGCACAGCAGATGGGTATACATTTGGTCGAAGGACGAGATTTGGTAACAAAGGATCACAAAATATATTTGAAAGAAATGAACGGACTGCGTCGCGTGGATGTGCTGTATCGTCGGTTGGATGATGATTACATTGATCCGCTGGCCTTTCAACCTGATTCTTTACTGGGTGTGGCAGGACTTATGAATGCATATAGGGCAGGCAACATAGCGATTGCTAATGCTCCGGGAACCGGTGTTGCAGATGATAAAGCGATGTATGTCTATGTACCGGATATGATTCGTTATTATCTGAATGAAGAGCCGATCCTTGGTAATGTGCCGACGTATTTGTTGTCCAGACCCTATGAACGCCTGTATGTTCTTGAGAACCTATCCGAAATGGTTGTTAAAGAAACCTCATTATCCGGAGGATATGGGATGTTGATCGGAAGTGAGGCGACCAAAGAAGAATTAGCCGAGTTCCGAATGAAAATTATTGCCGATCCGGACCGTTATGTGGCACAGCCAATTATGTCCTTGTCCAGAGCACCCGTATTGTCGGGAGGCACTATGGCACCCCGGCATATCGATCTTCGGGCTTTTGTATTAATGGGCGCAGACCGGAAGCCACATGTCATACCTGGTGGATTAACACGAGTGGCTATGAAAGAAGGTTCACTGGTTGTGAATTCCTCGCAAGGCGGTGGCGTAAAGGATACTTGGGTTATGGCTTGATCTATTATCTTGTAAGCCTTGATTGTGAATCAAAAATATGCAGCATCAATTTGGAGGATAAAGGAGTGGCTAAAGATGCTGAATCGAAATGCGGAGGCTTTATTCTGGATCGGCCGATATATTGAAAGGGCAGAGAATCATGCGCGGCTAATCAATGTACATTATCATATCCAGCAGGAAGAGGATTTTCAGGAAGAAGGACATAAATGGTCGAGGCTTATCGATGCATTAGGAGTTCGAAGTGAATATTTGCAGCAGTTCGAAACCTTTTCTGAACAGGACGTGTTATCCTTTATTACACTCGATTTAGGCAATTCGAATTCATTATTCTCTTGCGTACATCATGCTAGAAATAATCTTCGCACACTGCGTCAGCATCTTCCAAGTGAGCTATGGGATATCGTCAACAGCTTTAATCTATGGCTTGGGGAGCGGTCAGTCGCTGATATTATGAGTGGCCCACATCATTTCTACCAGCAAGTGAAGGAACGTGCAGCTATGTTTCTAGGAGCAGAACAATCCGTAATGCTTAGGGGAAATGAATGGCATTTTATAGAGAGCGGCCGTTTTCTGGAACGTGCAGAGAATACGACGCGTATTTTGCAGGCAGTTATTGCCTCTTGCCGTTTCAAAGAGCTTAATGCAATTTATATTCAGTTACAGGCTGTGCTGAAATCGGTAAGTGGTTATCAGGCGTTTCGCCGTTATTATGCAGATGCTATGTCACCGGAGAGCATTTTAGATTTTTTGATCGCAAATCCCAAATTTCCACGTTCGATCCGCTTTTCTTTTCACCAGCTGGAAGAGCATTTAGCTAGACTTGAATTAGATTCCTCAGAAAAAGGCTCAGGTCATGAGAAGGTCATCCGTCAAGCAGGAAAGCTGAAGGCAGAGCTGGATTATATGGAGAAAGAGGAAATGTCCGGTGAACTGGTGGAAGATGTGCTGCAATCACTCGTAATATCTTGCCAGAGACTGGGCAAAACGATGGAGGGCGCCTTTTTTCGGCGAGAAGGAGTATCTGTATGAAGATTCAAATCAATCACACCACCACATACAGTTATCCAGAGCCGGTTACGGACAGTGTCAATGAAATCAGGCTTACCCCACGCACCAACTATCGGCAATCCTGTTATCACCATGAGGTTGAAGTATCTCCGGCAGCTAATCTATTAACGTATGAGGATTTCTTCGGTAATCGGGTGCATGCCTATTCGGTTAATAAGCCACATACGGAAATGGTCATTCATACTAAAGCTACTGTAGTAACGCTGGATAAAGCCCAGGGTACCGATCTTCCGCGAACCAGCCTTGAAGAGCAAGTTAAACTATTAAATGATGAAAAGTTTCAGAACCGTTATATTGAGTTTATTTTGCCGACCCGTTATACCGAGGTGACTCCTGAATTAGTGGAGTTCGCTTCCCAGTACCCTTTTAGTGAAGCTGAGGATATGTATGAATGGATTCTGAAGTTATCTTCGACGATTTATGAACAGTTCACCTATGATCCTGAGGCAACAAGCGTAAATACAACGGTAAAAAAAGCCCTCAAGCTCAAGCGGGGGGTCTGTCAGGATTATGCTCATCTTATGATCGCTGTCTGCCGCAGTGTAGGTCTGCCTTCAAGATATGTTAGTGGATATCATTTTGTCGGTGATCTACAGAGCAGCAATGCTAATTTCGAGCAGGCTTCACATGCTTGGGTGGAGACCCATATTCCGGGTACGGGCTGGCTTGGTTTTGATCCGACGAATAATGTTGAAGTGAACTGGCGTTATATCAAGCTGGGTCATGGACGGGATTATAAAGATATAGTACCTGTAAAAGGGGTATATCGCGGTGGAGCAGGAACACTGACTGTAAAAGTGGACGTACGCAAGCTGGACAACTGAACTGAAATAATTGAAACATCGAACATCGAACATCGAAACAATCAAAATATTTTAAATACTCTAAATATTCGAAACAAACTCTCCGCTCATCTTATTGAATGGGGAGATTTTTTTGTGCGGCGTGCCTAAATTCTGAAGATTTATGAACGAGATGATTCCATTACAG
Source organism: Paenibacillus sp. FSL H3-0310 (assembly GCF_038002785.1). Classification (NCBI taxonomy): domain Bacteria; kingdom Bacillati; phylum Bacillota; class Bacilli; order Caryophanales; family Paenibacillaceae; genus Paenibacillus; species Paenibacillus sp. FSL H3-0310. The sequence goes on along the minus strand of NZ_JBBODC010000001.1, from coordinate 3,242,129 downwards.
GTTTATTTGGGTAATCTTGATCCATAGTACTTATCTTACAGACATTAGAGGAGAGATTACATATGAGCCCAAACATATCTAAGAAACAAAGATTTATTGGAAAAACAGCGATTATAACCGGAGCGGGCTCGGGAATTGGCCGTGCTACCGCTATTAAGCTGGCGCGGGAAGGTGCAAATGTAGCATTGTTCGATTTAAATCTTGAAAGAACCTCTTCCTTGGCAGAAAAGCTTAATAAGCTTCGAAAAGATTGTGCGCTGGCCATAGAGGTAGATACTTCGGATGAGAAAAAGATGGAGGAAGCCGTACGTTGTACGGTGGAACAATTCGGAGGTGTGGATGTAGTATTCGCTAACGCGGGAATTAATGGCGCTGTGGGCCCGATAGAAGAACTAAGCTTGAGCGACTGGGAGCGTACGATGTCGGTGAACTTGACGGGGACTTTTTTGACTCTGAAATATACTATTCCTCATCTGAAAGATAAAGGGAAGGGCAGTATTATTATTACTAGTTCCATTAATGGGAACACTAGATTTGCCAGCTTTGGGTGGTCTACTTATAGCACTACCAAAGCTGGACAGGTGGCTTTTGCCAAAATGGCAGCTCTCGAGCTTGCTAAGTTTAAGATTCGTGTGAATGTTATCTGCCCTGGGGCTATTGCTACGAATATAGATGAAACCACTGAATTGAGCGAGGATGTTGAGGCAATCGTCATTCCGATTGAATTCCCTGATGGAGCGCAACCTTTGGCGGATGGACCGGGCAAGCCGGATAATGTCGCTGATCTCGTTGCTTTTCTGGCTTCGGATGAATCTATCCATATTACAGGTGCTCAAATCGTAATTGACGGCGCGGAGTCCTTGTTATCCTAATTTCGAGATCGCTTCCCGGTATTGCTCGTACCATTTATTCCATTCGTCTTTCCGTGACTCCAGCGTCGTGCCTTCCAAAAGATGCTGGATCACTTCTAGACAAACATGCCAGCCAGCGAGATCTCGTGGTGTATGCGGGGTAAGCGTTTGTAGTGTTTCGTTCAAGACGAGTAAACAGCCTTCTGAATTAGGGTATAACTCAAAACGAACAAGATCCTCAGCCCAAGTAAACTCAAAAATAGATTGATGCAGCAGCGCGGTAATTTCCATATCCACAAACGTTCCGTTTTGCATATCAAACTTTATAAGTCCGCCTTCACGCAGGTCCTCGATTTTTAATTCTGAAAACCATAAGGCAAGCTTCTCATTTTCGGTCAAATAAGACCAAATCTCAGTTGCGGAATGCTTTAACTGGCGTTCGAAACGAGCGACATAATGTTGATCTTCTTTTTGGATGTTAGCTAACATTTATATTTCTCCTTTGGACTACTGCGGTAGTCCTTTTTTTATTGAGTTGAGGATCATTAGAAAGAGTATAGCAATCGCCTGTGTTAATTGCACGATCCGGCTGTGTGGCTGAAGCGTAACTTATAGGGTATAGAGGGCAATAAAATAGCGGGAGAAATAAGGTCATAGGCAAGTCCACGAGCTCGATTTGCGTACGGCGCGGAGATAGTGTTGGCGGGGAAAAGGGATTGAAGATAGGGATAAGTGCGTGATGAGGGTGAAAATGGAGTGATGAAGGTGATAAGTACGCATGACGGGGAAAAGGGAGTGATGTAGGAGATAAGTGTGCATGACGGTGAAAAGGGAGTGAAGAGAGGGATAAGTGAATGATGAATAGCGGGATAAGTGAATGATGAATAGCGGGAGTAAACAGTAGCATCTACGGTGGCGAGGATGCATCGGCGTTGCGGACTGTATTGCAGCTATTTGGCGTTTTTGGTGTGTTTATTAGAAGTATCGGACTGCATAGCGCTTATTGCTGCGATTTTGAACAAAAGTAGGGCGTGTTTGAGCGAATAGGTGCAACTGAGCCCGATAGCAGAGAGAATAAGCCTGAATTAATGAAATAAGGTCATCTGAGTCCGAACGTTATATGGTGGCGAGGATGCATCGGCGTTGCGGACTGTATTGCAGCTATTTGGCGTTTTTGGTGTGTTTATTAGAAGTATCGGACCGCATAGCGCTTATTGCCGCGATTTTGAACAAAAGTAGGGCGTATTTGAGCGAATAGGTGCAACTGAGTCCGATAGCAGAGAGAATAAGCCTGAATTTGTGAAATAAGGTCATCTGAGTCCGAACGTTATATGGTAGCGAGGATGCATCGGCGTTGCGGACTGTACTGCAGCTATTTGGTGTTTTTGGTGTGTTATTAGAAGTATCGGACCGCATAGCGCTTATTGCCACGATTTTGAACAAAAGTAGGGTGTGTTTGAGCGAATAGGTGCAACTGAGTCCGATAGCAGAGGGAATAAGCCTGAATTTGTGAAATAAAGTCATCTGAGTCCGAACGTTATATGGTGGCGAGGATGCATCGGCGTTGCGGACTGTATTGCAGCTATTTGGAGTTTTTGGTGTGTTTATTAGAAGTATCGGACCGCATAGCACTTATTGCTGCGATTTTGAACAAAAGTAGGGCGTATTTGAGCGAATAGGTGCAACTGAGTCCGATAGCAGAGGGAATAAGCCTGAATTTGTGAAATAAGGTCATCTGAGTCCGAACGTTACATGGTAGCGAGGATGCATTGGCGTTGCGGACTGTATTGCAGCTATTTGGCGTTTTTCGTGTGTTTATTAGAACTATCGGACTGCATAGCTCTTATCGCTACGATTTTGAACAAAAGTAGGGTGTGTTTGAGCGAATAGCTGCAACTGTGTCCGATAGCAGGGTAAAAAGGACTAAATTAGTGAAATAAGGGCTGCTGGGTCCGAACGATCTATGGCGACGAAGAGGTAATGAAGGTACAAAGGATGTAGTATATGAGCAAGAGCTACTGGTTTCGATCGGTTTGCGGAGGCCTGGATTCGCTAATGGATCGGACTGTATTGCAGCTATTTGGTGTTTTTGGTTTGTATTTTGAACATATCGGACCGCATAGCGCTTATTGCTGTGATTTTGAACAAAAGTAGGGCGTGTTTGAGCGAATAGCTGCAACTGTGTCCGATAGTACAGCGAAAAGGACTAAATTAGCGAAATAAGGGCTGCTGGGTCCGAATGATCTATGGCGACGAAGAGGTAATGAAGGTACAAAGGATGTAGTATATGAGCAAGAGCTACTGGGTTCGATCGGTTTGCGGAGACCTGGATTCGCTAATGGATCGGACTGTATTGCAGCTATTTGGTGTTTTTGGTTTGTATTTTGAACATATCGGACCGCATAGCGCTTATTGCCGCGTTTTTGAACAAAAGTAGGGTGTGTTTGAGCGAATAGGTGCAACTGAGTCCGATAGTACAGCGAAAAGGACTAAATTTGTGAAATAAGGGCTGCTGAGTCCGAACGATCTATGCGACGAAGATGTAATGAATGTGTAATGAATGTGTAATAAAGGATGTAGTATACAAGCAAGGGCTCCTGGGTCCAAACGTTTCACGGTGGCCAGTGTATGCTGACATTGCGGTTATGGGCTTAGAATATGCATTGTGTACGATAGTTACAGAGTCTGAGCTATTCAACTGTGCGAGGAGGGCAAGGGGCATTTGAGTAAATAGCTCGCCATCCCTATAGTTAACAGCATAGGAAAGATCTGAGAAAGCATTCCGGCACCTTGATGCAAATCCTAAGTCTTTTATGCTAAAATTAACGCAATTCCGTAAAATCTACTTTTGCTTAGGCAGGGTAGTTAATAGTGTGGCATTGGTGAAGGAGGCTGCGTATATGGGGATGATGTCTTGGTTAGCTGAGCAGCGGATTCAGGAGTCTATGCGTAACGGGGAATTTCGAGATTTACCTGGGCATGGCAAGCCGCTGGAGCTCGAGGATTTATCGGGTGTGCCGGAAGAATTGCGGATGTCTTTTAAAATCATGAAGAACTCCGGACTGGTGCCTGAGGAAATCTCTCTGCGAGCTGAATGTGTTACGTTGGAAGGATTGCTAGCGGCTTGTCATAATAGCGGAAGTGCAGAAACCAGTGAGGGCAAGGCTTTGCGGTCAAAACTGTCTATGAAAAGACTGCGTCTACAGGAGTTATTACGTGAGCGCGGCTTGGATAGTAACCCTGCTTTTATGCAATACAGTGCTCAAATACACGAACAGATGATAAAGGAAGAGGAATAACGCTGGTTACGTTACTGCCTAAATGCCTACAGTCATTTGGACATCAGAATAAATAGTGTAAAATAAAAAGGCATCTCTTGGTCGTTTTAGACAGAAGAGCTGCCTTTTTGCTTGTTATGTGTAACTAAACATGTATACTCATCTAATTTGTTTAAAATATACCCATTCCGGATCGCCATCATCTAAATTCTCAATGACTCCGCTTTTAACAAACCCTTGAGAAAGACATAGTTGCTGCATGATCGTATTGGATTCATTGGTGGAGGTGAAAAGCTTGGGGGTTGGGCATTGTTCCTCGATGTAGCTAAGGAGTGTTTTGGCTATGCCTAGGCGTCTGAACTCAGGATCCACAATGACCAGCTGAATAAAACAGCATTCGAAAAAGGTGGTATCGCAGCAAGCAAATCCTACAAGCGTTCCATTATGCGATGCTACGTAACACTGCTCATGCTTGATATATTTTTCAATCTTCGATTTGCGGCTTTCATTGCCAATGATCTTGCTGTCTATTTTGGTGAGCATGGGTAGATCTGAAATTGTAGCTTTTGTTACGAATATCATAGTAAGTCTCCTTATTAATATTATAGAGGGTATGAATGGTAAGTCTTGATCTTTAAGGTTTTTTCACACATGATGAAAATGATCTAAGATAACTTCAAGGAAAATTATAACATATGATTATAGACGATGGAGAGATAGAATGAAACAGCTTCCGATTATACAGGTGCTTCCTGACCTGAAAAACATACTTAACACTGCGCAGGCAGCTGTACTTATCGCTGAACCGGGTGCAGGCAAAACAACTGGAACGCCTCCGGCGTTTTTGGACGAGCCTTGGATGGCGGGTAAAAGCATTTTAATGTTAGAGCCTAGAAGGCTTGCTGCTAGATCTGCCGCCACTTACATGGCATCCTGCCTTGGAGAAAGTGTTGGACAGACGGTAGGTTATCGGATGCGGAATGACACTAAAGTAGGCAAAAATACGCGGATTGTTGTAGTCACTGAAGGAGTATTAACGAGAATGCTGCAAAGCGATCCTTCTTTGGGTGATGTGGGTTTAGTTATTTTTGATGAGTTCCATGAGCGCAGTCTTCATGCGGATTTGGGACTTGCCCTTACACTGGAAGCACAGGCTGTGCTGCGGGAGGATCTAAGGATTCTTATCATGTCAGCTACCTTGGACAGTGAGCGGGTGTCTGCTTTACTAGGGGATGCGCCTGTAGTAAATTGTCCGGGCAGAACCTATCCTGTAGAAACAATCTATGTGCCAACTACTGGGAATTTTCCACTGGAAAAAACTGCTGCAGCTGCTGTGAGACGTGCGCTTGCTGAACAACCCGGAGATATTCTCGTCTTTTTACCGGGGGAAAGAGAAATACGCAGAACTCAAAGTGAGTTGGAAAATGGAAGCTTGGCAGAGCAGACGGTAATTCGCCCTTTATATGGCCAGCTGCCACAAAATATCCAAGATGCAGCTGTGGCTGCATCTGTTCAAGGTGAACGAAAAGTAGTGCTCGCGACTTCTATCGCTGAGACAAGTCTAACGATTGAAGGCGTGCGAACGGTAATTGACACAGGGCAGCGTCGTACACAGGTATTCTCACCACGCACAGGAATGCCAAGTCTGACGACAGTCCCGGTATCGAAAGCCTCCGCGGATCAACGGCGGGGACGTGCCGGACGAACAGCCCCTGGCGTGTGCTACAGGCTGTGGAGTCAGGAGGAGCATAATCGACTTCCGGATGACAATGTGCCGGAGATTATGCAGACGGACCTTGCGCAGCTCGCTTTGGAGCTGGCGCTGTGGGGCGTGCGCGATCCTGCCGCGCTATCTTGGCTTGACGCGCCGCCCGCTGCGCCTTATGCGCAGGGCACCGCGCTGCTGCGCCAGCTCGGCGCGCTGGACGCCGGCGGCGCTATTACGCCGCACGGCCACAGCATGGCCGCGCTTGGCGCGCACCCGCGAGCCGCGCATATGCTGCTGCGCGCGGCAGAGCTTGGCACAGCACCGCTCGCCTGCCGGCTGGCGGCGCTGCTGCAAGAGCGGGACCTTTTCAAGGGTCCCGCGGCCCTAGATTGCGACCTCACGCTCCGCGTTGAGGCGCTGCTCCGGTTCGAGCGCTCCGCTGATAGCGGCGGAGCGGACCCGGCGGCTCTGCGCGCTGTGCAGCGCGAGAGCCGCCATTTCCTGGCGCAGCTGCAAGCCGCGCCGGGCGAGAACGTGAACGACATCAGCCGCTGCGGGCTGCTTCTGTCGTTCGCCTATCCCGACCGGATCGGGCAGAAACGCGGCGATGGCGCGTTTCTGCTCTCCTCCGGTCGGGGGGCGGCCATGCGGGAAGGGCAACCGCTGGCCCGGTCATCTTATATCGTAGCTGCTTCGATCGATGATCGCGCTACACAGGGCGCAATTATGCTGGCAGCTGAGATAGAAGAAGGACAACTGCTTTCCTATCATGCAGACCGCATCACCGAGGAAGCGGATGTGTATTGGGATAAAGAAAGTGGAAGTGTGAAGAAACGTCGTCGCACAATGCTCGGCGCGTTGGTCTTAAAAGAAACTTCACATGAAAGACCCTCCGCGGAAGAAATGGCAAATGTACTATTAAGTGTCATTGCTACAGATGGCATTGAAATCCTACCGTGGGAGAAGGGAACCATACAGCTTCGCGAACGTTTGATGTTTATGCATACCTTACGTTCAGATTGGCCGGATGTATCAGATGTTGCTTTAATTGCTACTTTGGATGAATGGCTTTTGCCATATCTGCAAGGTATGAGGAACCTCCGCGACCTTCAGCGTGTACCGTTAGCGCGAGCGCTTGAGGGGATGTTAGACTGGAATCAGCGGCAGATGCTGGAAAAGGAGGCACCTACACATATATCTGTTCCTAGTGGCTCGCGTGTGCCTGTAGATTATACTAATCCTGCTGCCCCGGTATTGGCAGTAAGATTGCAAGAGATGTTTGGACAGCTGGACACACCTCGAATTGGAGGGGGAAAATTGCCAGTATTGCTGCATCTTTTGTCACCAGCTAGACGACCTGTGCAGGTAACCTCTGATCTAGCAAGTTTTTGGCGGGGGACCTATTTTGAGGTCAAAAAAGATCTGAAGGGACGGTACCCGAAGCACTATTGGCCAGATGACCCATTACAGGCTATTCCGACTAATCGTACACGTCCTGTAAAATAATTTATGGTTACATATGCTCTTGAAATTTTTCCTTAGATGTTTGGTCTCCCGTTTAAAGGGTAATTACTAGCGAAGACAATTACTAAGGAGGGCTTCAAGTGACTAAAAAAATCGTAGGTATTTTCGACACAGAACAAGAAGCAACCAGAGCAATTGAAGGACTTCACAATCAAGGATTTAATAATGATGAAATATCAGTAATCACACGTGATCGTGATGAGCTTAGAAACATCTCAGAGGATACAGGCACAAAAGCTCCAGAAGGAGTAGCAACAGGCGCTGCTACAGGTGGTGTAGTTGGCGGCGTTGCCGGACTATTAGCAGGGATCGGAGCATTGGCGATTCCGGGGATTGGACCGATTCTGGCGGCAGGGCCTATAGTTGCAACCCTTACAGGTGCAGCAGTTGGTGCAGGCGCAGGTGGATTAGTCGGCGGCTTGATCGGACTCGGTATTCCTGAGGATGAGGCTAAAGAGTACGAAGGTTATGTGGAAAGCGGCAAAATCCTTGTACTAGTCGATGATAATGGACGCGGCTATCAAGCACATGATGTGTTCCGCGGTAACCGTTCGCTGAATACTCAGCGTTACGAAGGCGTCTATAACGAAGACACTAGACTAGGAAATTCGATGGCTAACAGAGCGGATCGGACGGCTGAAGTCTACAACCGTGATAAAATATAAACATTATCATAACCTGCTTTTTAAGCGGTAAAAGGTTACAAGGAGCGATTCTCCGATTAATGGAGAATCGCTCCTTTGTATTTTTAGTCCATCGCGCCTCCCTTAATCACCCTTTGCTCATCTTCTTCTGAGGGGGACGGACCCAGATGACGCTATTGGCTAATTTTTGCTCTTTGCAGCAGGATTTCGGACTCCATGGACGCTATTCTATAGAATGAGGCTCATATTTGCTGTTTTTTATGCCAATAGCTGCAATGGGGTCCGATAGGGCTCCAAATATCGGATAATATTGCGTTTAAGGTCCGCTGTGTCCTTTGCTACTACGTACTTGATCGTTTCGGAGTGTCCTTATGCTGCTACGCACGTGCTGTCCTTGTATTGCTACGTAAGCGCACCCGGTCACGTGTCCTTATGCTACAGAGTATTCGCATCGGATTGCAACTCTGAACGTGCCCCGTTACGCAGTGTCCTTATGCTGTTACGCAGTGTCCTTAATACTACTACGCACGTGCTGTCTTTGTACTGCTATCTATGCGTACCCGATCACTGTGACCTTTGTTGGAGGGGCATCGTTCCGCTGACGTACATGCACCGTTCCCTAGAGTCCTTTTACTATTACATACGTGCATCGTTCCACTGTGTCCTTGTATTGCTACGTAAGTGCACCCGGTCTCTGTGTCCTTATCCTACTGAGCATACGTCCACGGTTTGCTGCTAAGAAATCCCCCCGTTCCGCAGCGCCCTTATGGTTGCTAAGCACATGCCTCGTTCCGCAGTGTCCTTATATGCTGCTACCTTGCACGATCTTAATCAAGGATACGAAGCATGCGGACGAAAGAATCAGCTGCCACGGATAACCTCATATCGCGATGGATTGCGAAGCCTATATTCCGGGGTGGAGGGGGATCATCTAATTGCAACTCGAAAAGTTCTCCTTTTTGAATCTCCTCAATTACAAAAGAACGGCTAATAAAGGCTACCCCGTAACCAAGTCTTGCAAATTCAGAGAGTAAATCGATGCTGCCCAGCTCTATATCTGGTTTAACGGACAATCCCTTACCAGCAAACCAATGATCAACAAACAGTCTGGTGCTGCTTTCTGGGGATAATAAAATAAAAGGTAACTCTGCAAGTTCTTTTGCCGTAAGCGAACGGTTTGCCAGTTGCTGAAAGGCTCGTCCCACTACAAAACAATCCTCAAGGGTGGCAAGCGTCTGAATACTTAATTGTGGATCGTCAATAGGCATATGGACGAGCGCACAGTCTATTTCGCCTTCTTTCAAACGTTTGGTGATCTCATGCGTTTTTCCGTGTGATAGCCGAATTCGTATGCCGGGATATTGTTTGTGGAATGCGTTCAATTGCGGAAGCAAAAGATTTTTTATAAGGGAATCACTCGCTCCAATCCGAACTTCTCCCTCGTTTAACTGCTTTAGATTGTGAAGATGCTTTTGTGCAGAATCCAGCATGACTAAAGAGGGCTCAACATATTCCAATAACGCCAGTCCTTCCTCAGTTAGCTCTACACCTTTAGATAAACGATGAAATAATTTGAGACCTAAAGAATCCTCCATTTGTTTAATGGCATAACTTACGGATGGCTGTGTAATATGCAATTCATTTGCAGCTTTAGTTAGATTTTTGTAACGAGCCGTATATAAAAAAATGCGATACCATTCAAGGTTAAAGAATTTGATATAGATCACCTCTATGACAGTCTATTGAAAATGTGATTTCATTAATTGCAACAATCTTATTATAATTTGGATATATAAATAATAAAAGAGTCGGCAATGGAGGTTTGAATATTATGGCAGGTAACACATTTGGAGAAGTATTCAAGATTACTACCTTTGGAGAGTCACATGGTGCAGCGGTTGGGGTCATAGTGGATGGAGTTACACCTAATGTTGAAATTGATGAAGCATATATTCAGAAACAGATGGATAGAAGGAAACCAGGCCAGTCCTCTGTAACTTCACCGCGTAAGGAATATGATGTGGTGCAAATACAATCAGGAATATTCGAAGGGAAAACAACCGGAACTCCACTCTTTGTAGTTCTGTACAACAAAGATATGAAACCGGAGGCCTATAACGATATTCAGCATTCATTTAGACCCGGCCATGCGGATTATACTTTTTTGCAGAAATACGGAATTCGCGATCATAGAGGCAGTGGACGGGCATCAGGCAGGGAAACAGCGGCAAGAGTAGCTGGCGGAGCGATCGCTCGGAAACTGCTCGAAAGAAGAGGGGTTGAGGTACTGGCCTACACGCAAGAGGTCGGAGGGATTAAGTGTCAAACCTTTGATGAAGATGTTATTGAACAAAATGCAGTCCGCGCCTGTGATGCTAAGGCTGGAGCTGAAATGATTAAAAAAATTGAACACTTAGCTTCGATTGGAGACAGCTGCGGAGGTATCGTGGAGTGTCGGATTAGAGGGGTTATTCCGGGTCTTGGGGAACCCGTATTTGATAAATTGGATGCAGAGTTAGCTAAAGCGATGTTATCTATTGGTGCTGTAAAAGGAATAGAGTTTGGAGCTGGATTCGAAGCGGCCTTTATGCTTGGAAGTGAACATAATGACGCGATGAATAAGAATGGATTTCTTAGTAACCATTCCGGTGGGATTATAGGCGGAATCAGCACAGGAGAAGAGATTATTTTTCGAATAAGTGTAAAGCCTACATCCTCGATTTCTGTTACTCAACAGACCATAAACACGAATGGTGAAGAAGTAGAGATTAAAACGGAGGGCAGACATGATCCATGTATCTGTCCGAGAATCGTGCCGGTTGTTGAAGCAATGGCTTGCTTAGTATTGGAAGATCTTTATAAAAGACAAGCTGCTATTTTTGGATGAAACACTTTATAAAATGAAACAAATCAAAGACTGCACCTCTTAGCAATAAGCTGTGAGGAGCAGTCTTTTTTGCATATGTGGTATCATATGGATAATCATTCAAATTATGCTTTATCTCTAGCAATGCCATAAGATACAGTACAGCGAAAAGGAGGGAATAGATGAGAATCTTTGTTGCAGGTGCTGCAGGTGTGATTGGACGGTCATTGCTTCCTAAGTTACTACAAGCGGGTCATGAGGTTATCGGTCTGACCCATAAAGAAGAAAACAAAAGAATCCTTGAGAGCATAGGGGCACAAGCGGTAATCGCGGATGTGTATGAGCGTGAGTCTATATTTGCGGCTATTCAAGCAGCCCAACCTGAAGTGGTATTTCATCAGCTGACTTCATTAAGTCAGCGGAATTTTGCAGATAATTCAAGGATAAGAATAGAAGGAACACGAAATATTGTCGATGCTTCACTGGCAACCGGGGTTAAACAGATTATTGCCCAAAGTATCTCTTGGGCTTATGAAGCTGGTGAGGGACCTGCCACGGAGAATACTCCATTAGATACTAATGCTTCTGAATCCCGGATGAGAACCATTGAGGGTATCCGCTCACTTGAAAAGGCAGTTGCAGAAATTCCTAATCATGTGATTTTGCGGTACGGAATGTTGTACGGCCAAGGGACTTGGTATGATGCTGCGGGATTAATGACAGAAGAAATTCGACAAGGGAGACTGACTGCAACAGAAGCAGTTACGTCATTCCTTCATGTGGAGGATGCAGCTAACGCGGCGGTGTTTGCTCTGAATTGGCCTTCTGGTCCAGTTAATATTGTGGACAATGAACCTGCGCGAGGAATAGATTGGGTGCCTGTTTTTTCTGAAATCTTGGGAGCTCCTAGACCTCCTTTGCAAATGGGCAGAGAAGGCTGGGAACGGGGGGCGTCCAATACAAAAGCTCGAATGGATTACGGATGGAGTCCATCATACCCTTCATGGAGGTCAGGTTTTGCTCAGAGCTTGAAAGGTTAGAGATGAATCCAAACATGTACAAGGAGAGATAACATGAGTAAATTAAAGAATTTTTCTTTAGTAGTCGTGAATTTAATTGCTGATCTATGGTTTGGAATCGTTCGAAAACCAGAGTTTTATGATAAACACACCGTTACTAGAACAAAGAAAGGGTATGTCCTGTTTGTATCTATGGCAGGCATTATCGCAGTGGGTTCAGCTTTTTGGTTATGCTCAAGAATATATTAGAAAAAAGGCTGCCAATTGGCGGTCTTTTTTTTGATATTGGATGTCAGAAAGCTAGAATGTTATGTTATTACTTAATAGATGGTTAAAACAGGCTCCTTATTATGTTCAGCGCATAAGATTAATGTCTAAACTCATGGATGAAAATCGTGCCAAAGTGACGCTTATTGCCGCCTCAGCTGGGTTTGGAAAAACGACACTTGCGGCTGAATGGGCTCGTACTCATTCCGATGAGGTTGCATGGTTGTCGCTGGAACTTGCAGATAACCATCTTGTACGATTCTGGTTAAGCATGCATACCGCAATTGAGAGAATCTTTCACCCCTTTTTGAATCACTTAGATTTGATTATCCAGTCTGTTCGTGACGGTTCAGTAGAAACTGCGATTCCTCTTTTATTAAACGATCTGCATTCTCTTCCAGGCTCTATTACACTTATAATGGATGATTATCATGCGATTACGAATCAATCGATTCATGAAAGTATGGGCTTTTTCATCGGACATCTTCCGGCTAATGTGAAGCTTGTAATATTGAGTAGAACCCTCCCGCCACTCCTCTTATCCCGCCTAAGAGCACAACAGGAACTACTAGAATTAAGTAACGATGATCTGAGATTTACATTTGACGAAATTGATGAGCAACAATCTCAATCCTTGAGCGAGCAGCTTTCACAAGATGAGTTATTTTTGCTTGGAAAAAAAAACAGAAGGATGGGCAGCGGGTTTAATTCTTGCTTTCCGCTCTTTTTCAGGAAGGGCTGGTCTTGGAAGCTATCCAGCATGCTTTTGAGGCAGAGGATTATACGTTTTCTGCATCATGTATGGATAGGCTTTTAATTCAATTATCAAAGATGGCGATGAATCTACATTGCTAGATTTACTAGATAAGTTGTCGATCAAAAATATGATTGTGCACCCTGATTTATTTTATTTTCAAGCGGGTTCGATGGCTGTCGCTGGACGATCAGATGATGCCAAACGCTTCTTACAAAAGGTTGAACTTTTCATGGAAGAGGAATTTATTATTCCGGAAAAAGAGCAAGCCGTAATTCAAATGCGGTTGGATCTGTATCGTGCTTCGGTTGCATTTTATCAGGGGACGTGGATACGTTCGTTGAGCTATTGGACCAAAACAGGGAAGGCATAGAGAAATTTGCATCTATAGTAAACGTTACAAGGACATGGTTTTGTATTTTTGGCGGATCTTTTCTATGAACGGAATCATCTTAAAGATGCAAATGTCCAACTGGACAAAGCGCTTGTTATGTGTAATTCCACGAGGCATGTGAGCGTGTGGGTGCCAGGGGTTATTTTGCAAGCTAAAATGTTAAAAGCAATGGGTCATGTGGAAGATGCAGCGGAGGTTTTGCAGACAGCTATTGCGGAACTTAAGCAATATCATTCTCCTGGCAGGGAAAGATTGCTGGAAGCTGCATATATTCGAATTCAGTTCTCGCAAGGACCGTTAAGTAGCGGTGATGAATGGCTAACGAAAAGGCATATTAGTGCAAATGATAAACCTAATGTTGCCCGGGAATACGAACAAATCACACTCGCGCGTATGCTGATGGTCCGTCAAGCTTATCAAAAGTTAGAGGTTAAAAACCAGGTAAAGCCGTTTCTAAGATAAAAGAAAAGCATTTGCTTTAAATCGGCAAAAGATTAATATAACAGTTTATTACCAAACATTTACTTTAAGAAGTGATACTATGGAATACAGAAGGTGATAGGACTAGCGAGGAGGAAATGTAAATGCAATTAATGGCATGGTCTGAATACGAGATTTCATATGACTTAAATAATGATTATTCTATTCGTAAGGCAGACTCAGAAGAGTGGGGACTGTATTGTTCCATTTATTATAATATGCAATATAATGGTTTTTTTAAAGAAGAAAGGTTCAATTCTGCCCAAAGAAACGCTTTTTGGATTTATAAAGGCGAGTCTAAAATAGGTGGGGTAAGGATGTCACCTAACCGGATATATCATTTATTTGTTATTCCACCTTATAATGATACATTTGTGGTGCTGAAGCTACTAAAAAAGCTTTTGATTTATTGGTCAGATAGAACAAAACCTATAAAAACCTTCGAGGTTCTGCCAGACCAGGTTCAATTATTTGCGCGGGCGGGGTTTTGGCCTGATGAGTTCAGATGCCGTTGGATGCACCGTCCTACAGATTATTTTGAGGTCGAATGGAACAAAGAGTTAAGGATTGAAAGTCCTCAGATCGAAGATAATGGAATGGACGCTAAACGATTTATTCTTGAAGAGCAGATTGCCGAATGTAACTTTGCGAGCTTCGATGGAAGTCTTGAGGCAACAAGGAGAAAAAAATTCGCTTATGAAGATTTTATCCCAAGTGAAGAACCTAATTACACAAATGAAGAATTACTGACAGCGTCAACGCTTGTGTATGATAAGAAATCAGGACAGCTAATTGCGAATTGTCTTTTGGGTTTACAAGATGATTACGCAGCAGTTTACAGTATTGGTGTAATACCTGCTTACAGAGGAAAAGGGATTGCTACAAGGATGTTGAAAAGAGGACTTAATCTCCTGAAAGATAAGTATCCGATCCTAAGATTATATGTCATGGAAGGTAATGATGCGGAGTCTGTTTATTTAAATTTAGGATTTGTTCCTGGAGTACAAGAGATACAGAGTATGTATATCCCTATGCACGATTAAGAAAGGCTGCCAGATGGCAGCCTTTTTTTGTTAACTAGGCATGAGAGGTAATAGGAAACATGAAATGTTGAGGGAGTTCTTTTAATAACGGACGTATAAATAAGGTATCTTCACTCTGGGAAATTAATTCTGCCTTAACTTGATCGATTGGATAATCTGGTGTGAAATAAAAATGTATAACTTCAGTATCCGGAGAAATAATGCTTTTCAATACTGTGTTGATATCAAAACTTGTTGTACTAATAATATCAAAAATATGAAGCTGATGATCCTCATGTTTAAAGATCACAATAACGTCAGCCTCTTCAATATAATAAAAGGAATCGTGAAAAGGAAGAATAAAATAAAACAGCAGCTGATGTTCATTATTTATCACACTTAGCGCGGAGGATACCGGTGTTCTTTTGACTGCAAAATTTTTGATCATGCTAAAATCAACGGGGTTACCTATAGATAAAGGCCGCACAGAGTAGGTTGTAGTTGGCTGATTGCTAAGATGAGCAACATTAAGTGAATAGCTGCTTTCTTGCATGCGTTCAAACCCGAATTTAGGATAAAAATCCAAAGCGCGCTCATTAGCAAATAAGTAGAGGAAGTCGTATTCATGTTCGTACTTAGCGATAATGTGGTCTATTAATTTTCGGGATAAACCTTGCATGCGATAATCAGGATGTGTCATCACCGTCCCAATTTGGATGGCGTTGTATTCTTTTTTGTTGATGAGAATAGTCATTTTATTAATAGATGCATTCGCAATGACATGATCTTCATCGATAAAGGAATAACAAATATATTTGTCATTCCAGCCCCCTTGTTCATACCAAGGTTTAAAATCAATACCAAAGATTGATTGGGCTAAAGAATTGAAGCTAAGCTTATATTTATCGATGTGTTTATAATCGCTAATCAATTGATATTCATTCATAGAATATACCTCTATTTCAGATGATTTTGGGATTCGCATTTTATGAATATATAATACTATGCTTTTTAACCGTAAAGTTGATTTTAAAAATACTATACCAATATAATCCTGTAGATGTGTTATCATAATCTCTAAATTATTAACTCGGAGGTATAAGATGAGAGAGATAGATTACAGTCATTATTTTTGGCAGGATGAGAAAATAAGACTAAGATCCGTTCACATTTGCAGAATTCTCATCACAGCGGCTAATGTTTACGATCGAAAATCTGAATGGTGAATATGTGGGTGGAGTAAATCTTAATAGCATAGACGAAAAAAAATGGTACGTTCAGTATAGGCGTGCAAGTGGATAGAGATCATCGAGGTAAGGGGTATGGGACAAGAGCTATCAACATCCTGTTGAAGTATGCTTTTTTGGAGCTTAGACTCAACAAATTTAACGAATGTGCGCTCGAAGGTAACGAACCCTCAGCAGCTATGCTTAGAAAAGTGGGTTATGTTCAAGAAGGAGTGCGCCGTAAAGTTATTTATACAAATGGACAGTATTTAGACTTACTATTGTTTGGATTGACGAAGGATGAATTTATGGAGAAAAACGCTATGAAATAGTGCTTAGGAGAGGTTACTTGGAAAGCGGAGTGGCGCAGGGATTATAGCTGAGAAGGACGTTTAGAAAATGAACTTGGCAAAGTGGAACTTATTAGTTACCTAAAAAGCGATTCTTCAATAACTGGAGGATCGCTTTTTTGTGTTTTTCTTTTCGAATTGATATTCTATTGAAGCTTTCGGACCCAGAAGACGCTATTTGCATATTTTTCGCTTTTTCAGAGTAGTATCGGACTCCAGTGCAGCTATTCCTCAAGAATCGCTCTATTTATGTTACTTTTTATGCCAATAGCGTCCATGGGGTCCGATAGCACACCAAAAGTGGGAAAAAGCAGCGAATAGAGTCAATGGGGTCCGATAGTAGCTCGAACGAGCAAACTTGAACAAACTAAACAAAGAATGGGAGGAGGATCATGCAGAAGCATGTGGATTCAGATGGAGTTTGTATCGTGCAGAAGCATGCGGGTTCAGATGTAGTTTGTATCGTGCTGAAGTATATTGATCCAGATGGAGTTTGGTTTGCGCAGAAGTATGTGGGCTCAGATAGAGTTTATTTCGTGCAGAAACCTGTGGATCCAGATAGAGTTTAGTTCACGCAGAAGCTTTCGGACCCAGAAGACGCTATTTGCATATTTTTCGCTTTTTCAGAGTAGTATCGGACTCCAGTGCAGCTATTCCTCAAGAATCGCTCTATTTATGTTACTTTTTATGCCAATAGCGTCCATGGGGTCCGATAGCACACCAAAAGTGGGGAAAAGAAGCGAATAGAGTCAATGGGGTCCGATAGTAGCTCGAACGAGCAAAATTGAACAAACTAAACAAAGAATGGGAGGAGGATCATGCAGAAGCATGTGGGTCCAGATGGAGTTTGTATCGTGCTGAAGTATATTGATCCAGATGGAGTTTGGTTTGCGCAGAAACTTGCCGATCCAGATAGAGTTTGGTTCGCGCTGAAGCTTTCGGACTCAAAAGATGCTATTTGCAAATATTTAGCTATTTGAGAGTAGTTTCGGACTCCAGTGCAGCTATTCCCCAAGAATAGCTGTATATAAGTTACTTTTTATGCTAATAGCGCCCATGAGGTCCGATAGCACACCAAAAGTGGGAAAAAGCAGCGAATAGAGTCAACTGGGTCCGATAGTAGCTCGAACAAGCAACTGATCAAACTAAACTGATCAAACTAAACAAACCAAACAAACCAAACAAACCAAACCAAACAAACCAAACGAATCAGATTAAACAAAGAATGGGAGGGGGTGCAGAAGCATGCGGGTTCAGATAGAGTTTGTATCGTGCAGAAGCATGTGGACCTAATTCTACGAGGATCATTCTACGAAATCAACGATGTACAATCATTTATTCCATAATTTCACCATGTGAAAAATTCACAATAGGAAACCACAAAAAAACTAAGCTCTCCCTACCCACATCCACATAAATCATCCTATATCCCACCAAATCTCTATAAACAACGTAATAAGTGAACCCTCTACCAAATTTCAGGTTGTGAAAGTTGGAAAATAGTGCTTATACTAGAGTAATAGAAGGAAAGATTAGCCAACAACATTTACAACATGAGGAGGGTTTATATGGCGTTTATGATTGCTCAACGAGCGTTTATCAAAGTGTATCTTATAACAATGGTAGAACAACACCGCGGTTACGGATATCAAATGCTGGAGGATTTACGTCGGGATTTCAAAGCCCATGGTTATTCCCCTCCACAGAGTGAAATCTATCGCGCCCTGCATGAGCTGGTGCAGCAAGGGATTTTATATCGTACCAAGCAGCTTAAAGGCAATGACCCTAAAGTGGATTTTCAAGAAATCGTACTTTACCATTTCACCTCAGATGGAGAAGAGAAAGCAAAATTATATAAAAAGCAGGTAAAGACGGATCTTGACCGCTGCTTAGGCATTTTGAATAAAGCTGTTGTGGACAACTATTAGAACTGCAACTATAGTAATATTTTCAGGATGCGCTCACCCTGTTATAATGGTTACTGCCGGATGATTGCAGTATATACTTGGAGGTAGCAAAAGATGGATGAACATATGAAACGCCGGTTAGACAAACAGCGGAAGCTGTTCAGTCAACTTGGCATCACATTAGACGCTCTAACCATACATGAAAAAGAATTCAGCATGAAGCTGCGTGGCTACGATGCGGAGGAAGTAGATACATTTCTGGACAGCGTAATCAAAGATTACGAACGTTTCTATGCGACGATAGCTGATCTGATGGATAAATGGCAAGAGCAGCAGCTGGAAATGCGGGAATTAAAGGCAGAAACAAAAACAGAGGTTATCCAGGTTCCTGTTTCCCGAGGCATTGATCCAAAAGAATTGGAAGAGGTTATTCTGAGGCTTGAAACTAACGTCCGCCAGCTTAAAGATAAGCTTCCTCGCGTGGAAGAATTTTTATAAGGCGCTGTTTGGGATAATGGGAGCTCCGCTTGACATTTCTAAATTTACCATTGACGAGTTAGCTGTTCATGAATTATGATATGTTCATAAATGATCATTTATATTTTAGTGGCGTGTTACCGTTAAGGGCATGAGCCAAGAATTGTCTTTATTTCCATTAGACAATTCTTGGCTTTTTTTGTTCCAATTTGACGATAATTAGGGAGAGGAGTGATGAGCTTGTCGCGAGAGATCGAGCAATTTCAAGTACAGCGTGTAATTGGGAATAACGTTGTAATGGTTCAGGGAAGCAAAAACGGGAAGGAATATGTCATCATTGGCAAAGGTATTGGATTTGCAGTGAAGGGTTCTGGTGTGATCGAAGGAAATGATGCTCGGATTGAGAAGTTGTTTCGTCTAGAAGATCGCGAAGCCTGGAGCCAATATCAAGTTTTGCTGGAAGATATAGATCCTAAGGTAATGAAAATAACTGATGAGATAATTGCAGATATCCAAAGTCAATTTCCTGACAAGTTAAACGACAAGATTTATCTGGCACTCCCGAGCCACATACAGTTCACCATCTACCGTCTGCGCAACGGGATGGATATTATTAATCCGTTTTTGCAAGAAACCAAAATGTCATTTCCGAAGGAATTTGAGATCGCTTACAAGGCATCGGAGAAAATCAATGCTGAATTTCAAGTGCAAATCCCCGAAGATGAGATTGGATTTCTTACTTATCATGTGTATTCAGCCGTCAATAATGTATCGGTTGGTCAGTTAGTCAAGGCCTCTAATATTGTCAATGAGCTTCTAGACATGATTCAGCAAGAACGAAAGATAACTTTTGAGCACGGCAGTATGAATCATATCCGATTAATGATCCACTTGCGTTTTTCGCTGGAACGTATTTTAAAAGGATCACTAATAGATAATCCCTTTGTGAAACATATTAAGAAAGAATACAAAGAGGAATACAAGCTGGCTAAGAAGCTCGGTAAAGTAATGCAAAGATCGCTTGAGGTCGAAATTCCGGAAGAAGAACTATGTTTTCTAGCCATGCATTTGCACCGGTTATTTCAGACTTTAGTGAAATCAAATTAACATCTTAAGAGGAGTGGAGCATATGTTTTCCAAATGGAAATCAAAAAAAGAAGAGAAACATACTGAACATACCATCGAAATCATGGCACCAATCAGCGGGGAGTCAGTTCCACTAGCACAGGTTCCGGATGAAACCTTTGCTGGCGGTCATATGGGTAACGGAATTGCAATAAAACCATCTGAAGGAATTTTGAAAGCGCCTTTTGACGGTAGGGTTGCTCATATCGTGAAATCGAGTCATGCAGTCATTCTGGAACATTCCTCCGGTATGCAATTGCTATTACATATCGGAATCGATACTGTCAGCCTCAAGGGCAACGGTTTTGTCAGTCATATAACCTCTGGAGATCAAGTAAAAGCAGGTCAAACCCTAATCGAATTTGATCTGGACGTAATTCGCGCGGCAGGTTGTGACACAATTTCGCCTGTAATCGTGACCAGTACAGAGGAGAATCCACCTCAAGTAAGCGGACATTATGGTCAGGTTACAGCAGGACAGGATCTGATTCTTACCGTGGCTTCAAAGTAAATGGTTTATAGAGCACTACTACTATTGAACCGAAAGGATGATTTTAAATGTTGGCTTTTCTACAAAAACTAGGTAAGTCGTTAATGCTTCCTGTTGCAACCATGCCGGCGGCAGCTATTCTTCAAGGGTTTGGTTTGCTTAACTACGAAAAAGATATTCCGCTAGGAGCGACCATTGGTGGATTTCTGAATCAATACTTTGCTCCATTTCTAAACGCCGGAGCGAATGCGATCTTCGGTAACCTAGCCTTAATCTTCGCGGTAGGGGTTGCCATTGGATTTGCCGGTGACGCCGTAGCAGCTTTGTCAGCAGTAATTTCTTACATGGTACTGACTAAGATTCTGCTTATCGTACCGCTTCAATTCTCTTTCATCAATGATGATGTTGTATTGAACATGGGTGTGCTTGGTGGTATTTTTGCCGGTGCTTGGGCAGCGTTCTTATACAAGAGATATCACAATATAAAAATGCCTGATTGGCTCGGATTTTTTGCAGGTAAACGTTTTGTCCCAATCATTACGGCAGCTTCTATGATGGTTCTTGCTGTATTTGTGGGTATGATCTGGAGTCCGATACAAGATGTTATTAGTGACTTCGGGAACTGGGTTGTGTCACTGGGGGCTGTTGGAGCATTCATCTTCGGTACAGCTAACCGCTTGCTGATTCCGTTCGGTCTTCACCACGTGCTTAATACGATTGCTTGGTTCCAAATTGGTGATTTTACGAATGCAGCTGGTGAACTGGTGCATGGTGACTTGTACCGCTTCTTCGCTGGAGATAAAACAGCTGGGATGTTTATGACTGGATTCTTCCCAATTATGATGTTTGCGCTTCCAGGGGCAGCACTTGCATTTATTCATACAGCTAAACCGGAAAAACGTAAAATGGTTGCTTCCATCTTCATCGGTTCTGCCATTGCCTCTTTCTTAACAGGGATCACTGAACCACTTGAGTTCTCCTTTATGTTCGTAGCACCACTCTTGTACGGAGTTCATGCTTTATTAACAGGATTCTCCATGGCCTTGATGTACATTTTAGATGTTAAGCTTGGTTTTGGTTTCTCGGCAGGTTTGATCGATTATCTTGTAAACCTGAAACTGTCTACTAATGCATGGATACTTATTCCTGTAGGTCTTGGATTCTTCGTCTTGTATTATGTACTATTCCGCTTTATTATCTCATTGTTCAAGCTAAAAACACCTGGACGTGAAGATGATGATGAAGAAAGTCTGTTAGCACCACCTGGAGGTAATGGAACGCCTTCATCGTCTTCTAAAGCTGCTCAAATTCTTGAGAACATCGGCGGTCCATCGAACATCCGCAATATCGATGCATGTATCACACGCCTTCGTCTGATTGTTAATGACGAAAAAGCCGTTAAAGATTCCGCATTGAAACAGCTCGGAGCTTCCGGTGTTATGAGACTGGGTCAAGGGGCTGTGCAGATCGTATTTGGTCCAAAATCAGAGCAAATTAAAGATGATATTCAAAAGCTTTTATAACTAAATTGATCATGTTGAAATCCTTAAACAGGGCTGGTTCTCATACCAGTCCTGTTTTTTTGCTGTGTCCAGAGATAAAGGGTTGCTTTATAGATAATGCCTAGTATAATACTTGGTATAAGTAAGCAAAGGAGTCGGTACACATGTCAGTCGATGATTATTTGGATCTTTTAAATTACGCCAAGGCGATTAAAGATGGGCAGTGGCAGGCTGACATCATTGAGCGCTTAAAGAATCTTAGTGCAGCAGCGGAAAGTCCTCAGATACAAGAAGAAAGTGTAATAGAACTTTGGTCAAGGTTTGATGCCATTAACATAATGATCATGAAGCTGTTTGAGAAGTTACGGGAGAATGAACATTCAGAGCAACAGTTTCAGTGGAAAGAGCAGCTCTGGGAGCTTAGGCTGGAACGGAGTATTTTATCTAAAAAGATTCTTAATCGTTACATTCGAATTAGGTAAACACTAGAAGACAGTTTCCTTATTAATTTAGGGGCTGTCTTTTTTTACGTAATCTTGATACAAAAATACATTGATAGTCGTCTTACTTATAGCTGCAGCTGATAAGGAGGATTTACAAGATGGAAATTCCGGAATCTGAAATTTTTAAAGCAATATTCTATGAACATTATCCTATTGTCAGACGTAAGCTGACCGCTTTGGTTCGTGATGAGTCGGCAGCAGATGATTTGGCACAAGAAGTTTTTCTGAGATTGTATCGTAACCCCCCAGATGATCCAGCAGCGCTGGGTGCCTGGCTTCATAGAGTCCTTACTCGTATTGGATATGATTATCTGGACAAAAAAGCAAGGGAACGGCGGCTGCAAAATAAACAAGAACAGTTATACGAAGTGAGGGAATCACCTCCTTCAGGAGAGGAAGTCTTAATCAGTAAGCTGGATCAGGAGGATGTTCATGAATGGTTGAACGAGCTGCCTGACAGGGATAGACAAGCGCTTCTGCTTAGATACTCTGGTTACAGTTATGCGGAAATAGCAGGCGAGCTTGGTCTAAGACCTCCCGTAGTAGGGACATTACTGCACCGTGCGACCCAGAGGTTAAGACAAAATGCAGCAAAATCACTGTCTCAGACGGAATAATAAAACGAGATAAGCGAAGCTCCAAATTATTTAGGAGGGATTACTAATGACTAAACAACCGCTAAATCAAGATCATAATAAACAACATACAGATGAAGCCTGGGCCAAATTGCAAAACAAGTTAGCGTCTGAGCCTGCAAGTCCCAAATGGTCTGTGTGGAGTCAGCAGTTGTCTGTGGATGGTATGAAAGATGATGACAAAACAGATCCACATATAGACCAGCCTCAATCTACGGATGACAATCCAAAAGCTAATATCCGATCCAAGCGTCCTCGCATGAATCGTCGGCGCAAATGGGGAGTAGCAGTGGCAGGTGCCGCGATCTTTGCGGTTATACTTGGAACTCCAGTAGGAAATACGGCTATGGCATCGCTGCTGAATCAATTTCGGATGGAAGAAGTTACAGTTGTGAATGAAAATGATATCCGGGATATTTTTTATCAGGTAAATGAAAGTCAATCCATGAATGAAGCTATGAACAAATTTGGTGTGTTTACAAGTTCCTTTGGTTCAAATAAAGGGATTATTCCGCTAGATCAGGTGGAAGAGACTCTAGGTTTTACACTTCCAAGCGGAACTTTGCTCGAGAATGTGAAGAGCGCATATATAACCAATTCACAAGAAATAACCTTGAAGCTTAATATTGAAGCAGTTAATAAAGCAATGAAAAGATTGGGTGCAAAACAGCTTCTTCCAGAAGCCATAGATGGGAAAGAAATTAAATTAGATCTTTCGGAGATCGTGAATTATGATCTTTCGATAGATAATGATAAATGGGCTAATCTTACACAGACGAAGACTCCTTTAATTACGGTAGATCCAACTATAAAGGTTGATGAAGCTTTGGAAGCTATAATCGATTTTCCATTGCTGCCAGATTATCTGAAATCCAGCTTAAAGCAGAGCCGCATTTTATCGGGTGAAATTCCTCTGCCACTGGTAAAAGGCCTGAATACCGATCAAATAAAGATTAAAGATACAACGGTTCTACTGAATCAGAATGAATATAGTCAAGGGATTGTGTACTCGGCCGTTTGGGTACAGAACGGACAACTGTTTGATTTCAACGGAGGAAGCGTGTATACAGATAAAGCTGTATTCTTAGAGAAGCTAGGGGAGTTGATTGAATAATGACGGCTGCTGCAATAGAAGCGAAGTCTTTGACCAAAGAATATGATAACGGACGTGGTTGCCGTGATGTAACGATTACTGTTGGGAAAGGGGAAGCCTTTGGCTTCCTCGGCCCTAATGGTGCGGGGAAAAGTACCTTTGTCAAAATGTTGGTAGGTCTCATTCGTCCATCGAATGGTAGTGCTACTCTATTTGGTCATAAGATCGGTTCACTTGAAGCCAAGTCCCAAATCGGATATTTACCGGAATTATATCGCTATCAAGAATGGCTTACGGGGGAAGAAGTAGTAAGACTGCATGCCAAGCTGTGCCGTGTAGATCGATCTGTAGCCGACAAAAGAATTCCAGAGCTTCTAGCGGAAGTTGGAATTGGAAACCGTGGACGGGATCGTGTGAAACATTATTCCAAAGGGATGCAGCAGAGATTAGGGCTTGCTTGCGCTCTTGTAAACAATCCGGCCATCGTTTTTCTGGATGAGCCCTCATCGGCGCTAGACCCGATTGGACGTCAGGAAGTTCGGAATATTTTGCAGAGGCTAAAAGAGAAGGGAGTTACAATATTTCTTAACTCTCATCTACTGGAGGATGTTGAACTCATCTGCGACCGTATGGCACTGCTGAATAACGGAGTTATAATGCGGCATGGGAAAGTATCTGAGATCTTAAATAAGCGAACAAGCTGGCATTTTAAAGTGGGCGGTTTTACGCCTATTTTGTTGTCTTGGTTACAGGATAGTACTGAACTTCAGATCAAAGTTTCAGCGGATATCGGAGCTCAATCTGAAAAAGGAGCTTCATTCCCAGCTACATTGGAGAGTAGCACAGTTTGGCTGGAAGCGGAATTGGAGAATGAGGAGCAAGTAGGCTGGCTGAACACGTTAATTATTGAACAGGGCATGACCTTATATGAAGTCTCACGGAAGCGAGAACGTCTGGAAGACTGGTTTATGAGTGCTGTATCCGGCCTAAGTCACAGAGGTGAACACGAATGAGAATAATCATAGGAATGACCTGGAAGGAATTGCTGCGTAAACGAGTAATGGTATTAACATTGCTTATGACCATTGTCTTTCTTATAGGGTTTTGGTTTGTGGCAAATACGATCGGACAAAGCGGAATACCGAACAGAACAGATATTAGCAGTGGCGAGCATCTCTTAGCTAATTTTACAAATGGTGCTTTTATATTATCACTTGGCTTCTTTTTTGGCGCTTTTGTACTCGCCTTTTTGGCGATCTTCAGTTCCTTCTCAGCTATTGCAGGTGAAGCGGAACAAGGGGTTATGCAGGCTTTACTGCCAAGACCGCTGCCGCGGTGGAAATGGTATACAGGCCGCTGGCTTGGATATGTGACGCTTGGGATCGGTTATGCCCTGATTTTATTTATTTCTATTTTATGGATTACTGAGATCCATGCCACCGTTCCTAGAGATGCCGTAGTCCTATTGAAATCATTTTTGTTATTCTCCTCTGTAGTACCTTTGCTAATTACGATTTCTATGCTGGGTTCTGGATTCTTCTCAGCAGTGGGGAATGGTGTCTTTATGACAATGTTATATGGAGCTGGCTGGTTAGGTGGGATGATTGATAAGATCGGAGGATCGCTGAGATTAGAACCCGATGTCCTTGACACATTAAATAATCTGTCAGGAATGATGGCACTGCTTATGCCAGTGGATGGTTTACAGCGGAAAATGACCGCCGTCCTGTTCAGCGCTAATGAAATGAGTGGAATGATGGGGTTGTTCGGCAGCATGAATGGATTGCTGGATTTTAATACGGTTCCGTCAAATATGTTTATTTTTTATGCGATTGGATATACCCTGTTAGCTTTTGTTATAGGTCTACTTCGCTTCGAGCGAAAAGACTTATAAAGGGGATGTTAATCCAAAAAGAGCCCTCTTGTCTCATGATCGGGACAATTAGGGCTCTTTGTGTTGTGTAGCGGGAATCATTTCTTAATACCAAGCTCAATCCATTCGGTAGACCAGTTTCCAATTTCACCAAGTATAGGAGCAAGCGCTGTGCCTTTTGGAGTCAGAGAGTACTCAATACGTACTGGCATTTCAGGATATACAGTTCGCTCTATAATGCCTTCGGTTTCCATTTCCTTCAATCGGTCAGATAACACCTTGCCACTGAGATTGGACAGACAGCTCTCAATTTCACCAAAACGGCGTGGCCCTGGCATAAGCACGAAAACAATAAGCGCGACCCAACGTTTACTTAGCAAGTCTACCGCTTTTTCAAAGCGAGGACACATGTTGAAATCATTCATAATATCACCTCGACATTCATTATATCATAAACTTACATAAAGTAATTATAAATATTTAAAGATATATTATAACTTGACGAAGTTATATTACAATGATAAACTTACTTACAAATAGTTACTTATAATTTAACTAATATTTTATCCTTATGCTTAGCTCTATCTAAGCATTGATGAACAATGAGGAAGGTGTAATTATGATTAAACCAGAAATCACTTCTATTTTACAGAATAAAATCACGCGAATTCCTTTAGCAAATTCCACAAATATATTGGTTGGACCCATTACATTACCGGTGAATTTAGACGGCGAGACCGTTGTTTTTAAATGGTACAACTGGCTGAATACAACGGATGCAGAGCTTCTTCAAGAGGATAGCAGTAAAGCAACGGCAGCTTTAATTTCACGTTTGCCATCCATGAACTTAGCAGAAGGACAACAATCCAGTGTGTTGGTATATGGCGATTTCGAAGAATCTGAGGATGCATTGATCCGGATGCATAGCATCTGCCATACTGGCGATATTTTTGGCAGTAAACGTTGCGATTGCGGCTTCCAGCTGCATCAATCCATGAAAATGATTGTTGAGCATGGCTCTGGGGCATTATTTTATCTCGCGAATCATGAAGGAAGAGGCATTGGCCTGTTCAGCAAATCTTTAGCGTATCTTTTACAGGAAGAAGGATACGATACAGTTGAGGCTAATTTAGAGTTGGGATTTGCTGATGATTCAAGAAACTACGAAGAGGCAATCAGTGTTCTGCAAACTTTACGTCACAAACCAGTGACGCTGATTACGAATAATCCGAAGAAATTGGATGCGCTCAAGGCTGCAGGGATGAATGCCGTGAAAAGAGTAGCGTTATGGGGAGATGTATCTTCTTTTAACGAGAAATATTTGCGGACTAAAGTCGCTCGCTCAGGGCATTTAGAAGCTGTGAAGGACACCCATTCGCTAAATGAAAGACTGGCTAAGTAAAGATTGAAGTAGTGCTTTTGCGCTTCTTCTATTATAATGGGGTACTGGGAACCAACTCTAAGCTTAGTGAGGTACAATATGACTGCTATTCAAGTACAAGACTTACGCAAAACATTCAAAGTACAAAAAAACCGCGAGGGTCTCAAAGGGGCCTTCGCTGATTTGTTTAAAAGGGAATATACGGAAGTGACTGCGGTGAAGGACATTTCCTTTTCCATTCCTGAAGGTGAGATCTGTGGATATATCGGCGAGAACGGTGCTGGGAAATCGACCACGATCAAAATGCTCACAGGTATTCTCGTGCCGACTTCCGGAAACCTGACAGTAGGTGGGTATGTTCCGTATTTGGAGCGCGAGAAATTCGTGAAAAATATCGGTGTGGTATTCGGGCAACGAAGTCAGCTATGGTGGGACATTGGCGTGATTGAGTCGTTCCAGCTCCTGCGCAAGGTTTACCGGGTGTCTGAACAAGATTTCAAGAAACGGCTGGATGAATTGGTCGAACGACTGCAACTGCAAGAACTGCTGAATCGTCCGGTTCGTAAGCTTAGTCTAGGTCAGCGGATGCGTTGTGAATTAGTGGCAGCATTGCTTCATAATCCATCGATTGTATTTCTGGATGAACCGACCATTGGCTTAGATATTGTGGTGAAGTCAGAGATCCGTGAATTCCTGAAAGATATGAACCGCGAGCATGGGACAACCATACTGCTGACTACACATGACCTGCAAGATATTGAGGCGCTTTGCTCCCGAGTGATAATGCTTGATGATGGCCGTATCATTTATGACGGAGGACTGGAAGACCTGAAGCAGCGTTGGGGAACCGGACGTGAGGTTCAATTTCAATTTGGAAATGCAACGAAACGTCAGCAACTTGAGTTATGGACTGAGGGATTGCCTGTTACTTGGTCTGCGGAGAACGATTTAGGGGCGTCTGTCTGGATACCGCTAGAGCTAAATGTATCGGATGTATTAGGCAGAGTAGTGGGAAAAGCAGACATTACTGATATCAAAATCATAGAGACCAATACGGACGATATTGTTCGCAGTATTTATCAATCCGGGTCTGCAGACAAGCCTGATGAAATGGCTGCCGCTCTGAAGGATGAAAGAGAGGCTTTACATGTCTGATAAGCTTAATCCTGCAACAGCTATGTCTTCCTCCTCAGGAAGTTCATCTTCTGGCGGTCCTCAGGAGAATAGCCGTAAATTACTATTCGGGGCTTACTTAGATTTTATACGCATCCGTTTTCTTACCATGCTTGCTTATCGGATTAACTACTACTCAGGTATTCTTATCTATTCACTGAATATTGGGGTTAACTATTTCACTTGGATGGCCATTTATGGCAATGGGGATTCATTGGGTGGCTTTACTGCAACGCAAATGACATCATATGTTGCTGTGTCGTGGATGGCTAGAGCCTTTTATTTTAATAACCTAGACCGCGAGATCTCTACGGATATCCGTGATGGAAGTATCGCTATCCAGTTTATAAGGCCCTATAACTATGTCTTAGTCAAAATGATGCAAGGTCTTGGAGAGGGAATGTTCCGCTTCCTTTTATTTATGATTCCCGGCATGGCGATAGCGATGCTGCTGTTCCCGGTTCAATTGCCAACAGCGCCATCTGCTTGGGCAGGGTTCCTGGTGATGCTCTTTTTCAGCTTTTTAATTAATTCACAGATCAATATCATCACAGGGCTCTCGGCATTTTTTGTAGAAAATAATGAAGGCATGATGCGAATGAAGCGGGTGATTGTAGACTTATTCTCCGGCTTAATCGTACCGATCAGTCTGTTTCCTAACTGGTTATCTTCCGTACTTGAGGTGCTGCCGTTTCAGGCGATTACCTACTTGCCAGGTTCAGTGTTTACGGGACGTGTGCAAGGGGTTGGAATATGGAATGTATTAGGGATACAAATTATTTGGTTCCTAGTATTGCTGATTCCAATTGTCTGGTTATATCATGCGGCGCGGCAGCGTCTCTTCGTGCAGGGAGGTTGAGGAAACATGTATTACCTGGGATTATTAATTGAATATATCAAAAACTATATGAAGAGCCGGCTCACCTATCGCGCTGACTTTTGGGTAGAGGTCATTTCAGACTTACTTTTTCAAGCTACCAACTTTATCTTTATTCTCGTAATTTTTATGCACACAGATAGCCTGGGCGGCTGGAATCAGAATGAAGTAGTGTTCGTTTATGGATTCTTTATGGTGCCATTTGGGGTGTTTAGTTGTTTTGTGAATCTATGGGGATTTAGTGAACGTTACATCGTTAAAGGTGAGATGGACCGTATTTTGACACGCCCAGCTCATAATTTGTTCCAGATCTTTTTGGAAAATGTTGATCCACCAGCACTTATGGGCTCATTCATAGGTATTATTATTATGGCCATCAGTGGCAGCAATCTGGGTCTTCCTTTTGAATGGTGGACGATACCGGCTCTGATCATTCTAACGTTAAGTGCGGTCGCCATCTATACGGGGATTTACACAACGTTGACTTCATTGTCTTTCTATTCGGATGCTCCTACTGGCATTCTTCCGTTAATGTACAACATTCAGACTTATGGCCGTTACCCGGTAACGATTTACAATCGTGCTATACAGGTATTGCTTACTTGGATCATTCCATTTGCATTCGTTGGAGTGTATCCAGCCGCGCTTTTTCTACAGCGGGAGGAGATGACCAGCCTTGCTCTGATGACACCTGTAGTAGGCGCTATATTCCTGGGGATTGGTTTGTTAGCCTGGAGTTATGGCGTACGAAGATATAAAGGTGCGGGGTCTTAAGTTAAGCTAGTGTTTTGTTAAGTTGGAAAGGCTACCTTCGGGTAGTCTTTTTTTTCACTCGGAATCATGAATATGCTAAAATCATTTATATCTACAATGGGGAGGAATCATAGATGAATGTGTTAGATATTTTACCAGCACCCGAAAACTTAAAAAAACTTATGAAAATACTTGCTTCTCTAAATATTGTCTTATGTCCAGAGGAATGGCTTCGCTATCATAGTTTTGATTCTAAATTTGATAAGAATGTTTCTCTAGCATCGATCGATAATGGCTCAGGCGATAATTTGTTTATTATTTTTACACCTCAAGGAACGGTAATTAAAGGTTTTGATCATGAGTCCGAAGTAAGTCCATATGCGCGTGACGAACATGAAGTTTGGCCAGGAATCTATGAAGAGGTCCCAACCTCGCTATTGTCTTTACTGGAAGATGAGGCGATAGCTAAGGATGATGTTACTTTTTGTTTTTGGCGTGAAAATAATGATTTGACGTGGCAGAAGGGGAAAGTAGAGATTCCAGCGGAGGTAGAAGATGGTTCGGACTTTTTGCTAGGGACTATTTTCCGCACAGCTGAGGATTTTGTGGAATTTGCCGAAGGTTATTTTGAACTCACACTCCCTTTAGAGGTTGTTGCACAAGTTTATGAGGGGGCAGCCATTACAAAAGAGATGATCAAAGCGTTAAATCCTGATGGTGATGTAGAGACAATCCTTCAGGAGTTAGCAGAGCTAGACTCTTAAGGACTTATCGATTTTGAAAACAAAGGGGGATGCGAAATGAAACTTTACGTGGAAAAGCTGAATGCTGATGCTGCTAAGGATATTTTAAGCTGGCAATATGATCCACCCTATGATTTTTACAATAATGAACTAACTCCTGAAGCTATAAGTGAAATGCTAGAGGAAGCGTTTTTTTCTGTACTTGATACAGATGAACAATTGATTGGTTTCTTCTGTGTAGGAAGTCCGGCACAGGTTCCAAATGATATATATACATATTCTCAGGATTTTATAGATGTGGGTTTAGGAATGAAGCCTGAGTTAACCGGACAGGGGAATGGGACACTATTTTTCACTACAGTCCTTAACTATATTAATGAGAGATGCGAGGAAAAACCAAAGCGGCTGACAGTGGCGAAGTTCAACGATAGAGCGATACGCTTGTATGAAAAACTAGGATTTAGCAGGGAAGCTGAAATCGTTAAAGGAACTACAGAATTTATTATTATGATTTGTAATGAAAATGATAATCTTGCTTCCATGTATGAGCGGGCGAAACCCGGCGAACTAATTACTTTTGGCGCTTATCCGCAAATGGCGGACGGAGCAGACCAAATGCCGATAAAGTGGCGGGTGCTGCAAAATTCAGGTAGAGAACTGTTCATTTTGAGCGAGTATATTTTGGACTGCAAGCGGTATCACGGTGAATATGTTGACGTTACATGGCATGACTCCGATTTGCGAAAGTGGTTGAACGATGAGTTTTATAATGCCGCTTTTAATGACTCCGAGCACAGGCTCATCAAGACTACACAATGCACAGATAACGGAGAGGGAAGTATAAACACGGAAGATAAGATTTTTCTGCTTAGTGTTTCGGAGGCGAATGAATTCACCTTTAAACTTGGAGAAGATACTTTACGTGTGAAGCGTAGGGCGATAGGAACGGGATTCTCCAAAGTGAAAAAGTACGATGGATGT
This sequence comes from Paenibacillus sp. FSL H3-0310, assembly GCF_038002785.1. Lineage (NCBI taxonomy): Bacteria > Bacillati > Bacillota > Bacilli > Caryophanales > Paenibacillaceae > Paenibacillus > Paenibacillus sp. FSL H3-0310. The sequence goes on along the minus strand of NZ_JBBODC010000001.1, from coordinate 3,210,233 downwards.
AAATTGTATGTGTATGATAAAAAAGTCAAAGCTGATTATATCCTTGAGAAGGATGAAGAGTTTGGCTGCTCATGGTGGTGGCTGAGAACTCAACCTGCGATTTCCTCACGTGCGTATTTTGTAGGTACTCGTAGCAGTATTCGCAGTTACGGACATGTCAACTTGGCTTGTTACGGTGTGCGCCCCGCTTTAATCCTTAATTATTAAGCTCTTTCTCCAACATCGTTTCATGGGAAGCGAATCTTACCACAGAAACAAAACAGCCTGAACCCCTAGGAATACAGGACTCAGGCTGTTTATTATTGTATCTATTTCATGGAATTAGACTTGTCTTTAGCATTGAGTGTAGCAATCAGTTTCTCGCCTTCGACATCCAGGTTTGGCAGAATACGGTCGAGCCATTTTGGAAGTGCCCAAGCTTTGTTGCCGAAAATAGACATTACAGCAGGAACTAATCCCATTCGAATAATGAAAGCATCGATTAAGATCCCTACGGCCAGTGTAAAGCCAATTTGTTTAATCATGACATCATCCGTAAAAATAAACCCTGCAAAAACGGAGATCATAATTATAGCAGCACCTACAACGACACGACTCACCTGGTTGTATCCATGAACAACGGACTCTGATCCCTCATGACCATGAACGTACGATTCACGCATGGAACTGACAAGGAAAACCTGATAGTCCATCGCGAGCCCATAAAGGATACCTGTGACGATGATTGGCATAAAGCTTAGCAATGGGCCACCGGTGTCGAAACCAAAAAGAGAATGGAGCCAGCCCCATTGGAACACGGCTGTGGTGATCCCGAAGGTAGCGAGTATGCTAAGCAGAAAACCGATCGTAGCTTTGATAGGAACGATAATCGAACGAAATACCAACAGAAGAATAATGAGCGATAGGAGAATGATGATTCCTACATAAATGGGAAATACATCTGCCAGTTTGGCCGACATATCGATGTTAACAGCGGTAAAGCCGGTAACCCCGAGTTTAACATCATTACTTTGAGCGATACTAGATTCCGTAGCCCGTAAATCATTCACCAGATTTTTGGTTGTTATATCGCTAGGACCCGTTTCTGGAATCAGACTGAAGATAGCCAAATCCTTAGTCATGCCCAGAGGAGTGACCAACGCGACATTCTCTTGAGCTTGGAGCTCTTTTACAAGATTTCCTAGAAGCTCCGGAGTGACTGGAGTGGAAGAATTCTTTGGTTCTGCAACCAGAATAAGTGGTCCGTTAAACCCCTCTCCAAAACCCTCGGATATAGCATCATAACTTTGTCTTGCTACCGTGTCCAAATTCGCTGAGGCAGCTCCGGGAATGCCCATTTCCATTTTCGCTATGGGGGTTGCTGCTACGCCAAGTACCACGACGATGGCAACAATAGTGACCCAACGATACTTGATGATGAATTTAACCCATCTATCAGCTATACCGCGGTTACCCGTTTTATGATGATCCTTGTTTTTCTTGCGAGCTTTAGGCGAACAGATGCGTTCACCCACCAATCCGAGCAATGCCGGCAATAGGGTTAAGGCAACAAATACGTTGATAAGGACGGTAGCTGCTGCTACTAACGCCATCGTTGATAAGAAAGTAAGCCCGATTACAAGCATACCGCAGAGAGCAATAATAACCGTCAAACCGGCGAAAAATACGGCGCTGCCGGATGTGCCAATAGCTCTAGCCGCAGCTTCTTGTGCGCTTAATCCTTGATCAATAATCATCCGGCGTTGGCGATTTACAATGAAAAGAGCATAATCGATTCCGACGGCTAATCCAATCATAAGCGCCAAGACGGAAGTGACACTAGGCATTTCAATGAATTTGGAAATAGAAAATGCTCCACCTACACCGATGCCGACTCCAAGCAGTGCAGTTATAAGGGGCAGACCTGCTGCAACGACAGAGCCAAGCGTCACCAGCAAAACAATTGCAGCAATGACAAGTCCGACAATCTCAGCTGATCCTACACCGATAGATACTGATTTAAGTGTCTCGCCCGGCAGTACAGTAATGTTAGTATCTTTCTCGACATTCTTGACGGTATCAATTACAGAATCAAAAATATCTTGAGAGATAGCAGATTGCTCAATAGTAAACTGGAATTGGAACAATGCAATGCTACCGTCTGCGGAAAGAATAACTCCAGGTACTGGAACGCCATCTGCCATCAGAGGACCATAGGAAAGGGGTGCTGTGGCTGCTGCAGACTGATCCATACTGGCAGCCTGAGTTGCTTCAGTAGTTGAACTACTTGCTTCCGCTGCGTAATCCGCAGGATTAATCACTTCGTTTATACCGTAAACCTCATTAACACCTTTAGTGATCGCTGCCAAACGTTCTGGCGTATCCAATCGCTCATTTTCAGGTGCTTTGAACACGACACTTCCTTGTCCACCAGATGCAGCCGGAAGTTCTGTTGCTAATTGATCCAAAATCTTTTGCGATTCCGTGCCTTCAATCTTCATTTCTGAACTGATATGAATACCATTCATGCTGATCATAGAGATGACAATTCCTAAAATTAAAATCCAACCTAAAATGAAGTACCCAGGTTTGCGATAAGCGGTTTTTCCCACTCTGTATAATAATGTTGACATGTATCTATTTTACACTCCCTCGTTGATGAAAACTGATTGTTAGCCTATTAGAATCCGTTGCGTAAATATCCGTAAATAGTTTCCAAAAATTGATCGAACGTAAGCGTTTCAGGACTTGGATCGTCGCTCGTCGTTTGTCCCGGAAGCAGCACATTAAGTTTTCCGTCAATTAAGGGAAGTACAGTTCCGTAAACCGAATTTATAAGCAGATAAGTATAGACCTCGTCATACTTACCATTTGACAAGTGCAACAATGTTTTTTGTGCTCCAGTTTGCGTAAGATATATTGCTCTTAGATAATGGGGCTCGAGAGCTGGGAATTTTCGGGAAAGTAAAGAAAGCTCACGCAACCTCCCTATAAGCTCAGATGTAAGTTGCATCTTAATTAGTTGATATAAGGTATCCAGCAGGGAGGCATTATCAGGAATTTTGGTGAGCAATTCTTCATACTCATTCGTGTTCCGTACGGTAACTGCTCCCATCGCAACTGCCTCTTCCTTGCATGTGAAATAGTTTGCGAAAGTTCTTCTGGAGTAGCCAGCTTTTTGCACGATATCTTCAACAACAAAACCGTCTAACCCATGTTCAAGTGCAAGTTCGAATGCCGCTTCAGCTAGCGCTTTTTCAGTGGCTTCTTTTTTGAAATCTCTCAACGTTTGTTTAATCATAATTTTATGTATACACCTCCCATATGGCTGTTATTGTGGTGAAGATTAGGATTAATGACTATATACTAATGTAAACTTGCCCAAAGTGCAAACTTTCTCATTGGGCAAGTTTAAGCTTTGGGATCTGCTTATAGAAAACTCTTAGCTGTTACACACCAGAAAACAGGAAATAAAAATAGAATAATTTCTCTTTATCAACAGATGAAAAGAGTACATAATTACAGACGACCTCATTAACTCTAGAAATATTTTGTGAGTATTATAAATGATCTTTTTCAAAGAGGGGAGTTCGTTATATGTATGGAATTCTGGCTGTTTCCGGCCTGTCTTTTCTTCTGGTGGCGGTGTTTACGCCTCTATTAATCTGGACGCTGCATCGACTGAGGTTAACGCAGCCGATTCGTGCCGAGCTTCCAGCAGATCATCAGGCCAAACGGGGTACACCACTAATGGCAGGGTTGATCCTGCTTATCGGGATAGCGATTTCGCTGCAGTTTCAACCCGGGCCTCTAATGTTACTCTTATGCGTTACGTTTTTGTTGTTTAGTTCAGTCGGATTTTTGGATGATTTCAAAAAGGCTTTTTGGCAAAATCCATCCGGCATCAGCGGCCGCTCAAAACTAGTGCTTCAATTTCTTTTTACTGGAATTATATTATATGTGTTGTTCCATTCGTTCGGCCTGACGAGTGATATCGAGTTATTTAAAGGGCAAAATCTGCAGTTGCCTGTGTACCTTTATGTGGCCATCATTTTGCTGTTTGTGGTCGGCTCCGCGAATGCCATCAATTTTACAGATGGTCTCGATGGGCTATTGATCAATGTTGCCATACCGTCGTATTTTTTCTTTTTTATGATTTCGGACAAACCTGAAGTGCAGACATTTTCACTTGTTATGATCGGTTGTCTGCTAGGGCTTTTGCTTTACAATATTTATCCTGCAAGAGCGTTTATGGGCGATACTGGATCACTGGCCATCGGTGGCTCCCTTTCCGTTCTGGCTGTCATTGAAAAGGTTGAGCTCTTGCTTCCGATTTTATTTTTCATTTATTTTGCGGAGCAGTTGTCGGTCATTTTACAAGTTTGGTACTACAAACGGACGAAGCTGCGGCTATTTCGGATGGCTCCGATCCATTACCACTTCAGCTTAAAATACGGATGGAGTGAGAACAAAATCGTGATGATTTTCGGTTTCATTTCGTGGGTATCCGTACTGCTGTGCTGGTTGATATGGAAATATTTAATTCACTAAACGAACAATTCGATACGAAACATGACTCTACATAATGTTATTGCAACAACTAGACATCGGCATCTTTTGTATTTACAAATCCATAAAAGTAGATATAATGGAACACATGGAACCTTTATTGATATTCAAAGCGTTGTCTAACGAGACTCGCAGTCAAATTATGATGTGGCTAAAAACTCCCGAGGAATTTTTTGATGAAAAGCCTTATTTACAACAAGGCCTAAAGTTTCAAATTGGGATTTGCGTGGGAGATATTCAAGCTAAAGCGGGGCTTGCACAGTCGGTTATTTCGAGCTATCTATTGACCATGCAAAAAGCTGGTTTGCTGGAATCTGAGCGAATTGGGAAGTGGACGTATTATCGTCGAAACGAAAAGACAATTCAAGAGTTTTCCGATTATATTAAAGAGAAACTATAGGAGAGAGGAGGGAGGGCTTTTTTTTGATAATACATATCTACAAATCTGAATATGTAAATATAAATGGAGGATTATTTTAAAATGAAAAAGGTTAACCCTTTACTTATTATTATTTTGGCTTTAGGCGTATTTGGCATTATTACAACGGAAATGGGGATTATAGGTGTTCTGCCACAGGTAACTCAAAAATTTAATATATCAACTTCTCAGTCTGGATGGCTTGTAAGTATATTTGCTTTAGTTGTTGCTATTTCAGGTCCATTTCTGACCTTATTGGCTTCTGGAATTAATCGTAAAATAATTCTATTAACTGCTGTGCTTATTTTTGCAATTTCAAATATTGTTTATGCGTATACGACCATGTTTGAAGTAATGCTGATTTTCCGTATTATCCCTGCTATTTTTCATCCCGTGTTTTTTTCAGTTGCACTTGTTACCGCTGCCCAACTTGTCCCTCCGGAAAAGAGCACCAAAGCAGTTACAAAGGTTTTCGCCGGAATAACGGTCGGGTTTGCTTTTGGTGTGCCTTTGACTTCTTATCTCGCGGACAAAATTTCGTTAGAAGTCGCTTTTCTGTTTGGAGCTGTCGTAAGTATAATTGCCTTTTTAGGAATACTAGCTTGGCTTCCTTCCATGCCAGTTAAAGAAAAAATGTCATATGGTAAACAACTTGGTATTTTACGCAAACCCCTATTGTGGTTAAATATTGTGGCAGTTATTTTTATTTTTGCAGCTATGTTTTCTGTGTACAGTTACTTTGCTGAATATCTTGGGCAGGTAACACATATGAACGGGTCATGGATTAGTATCATGTTGATGACCTTTGGGATAATCATGATTTTTGGGAATTTTTTATTTGGAAGCCTTTTGCATAAAGGCATTACAAAGACCGTTATCATGTTTCCATTGTTATATGCGGTAACTTACTTATTCGTATATTATCTAGGTTCTTATTTCCTTCCGATGGTTGTTATCATAATTATTTGGGGGGCAGTGCATTCCGGCGGACTGATTGTCAGTCAAGCATGGTTAACGACCGAAGCGAAAGAAGCTCCCGAATTCGGTAACAGCTTGTTTATCTCATTTTCCAACCTTGGAATTACTATAGGGACTGCTATCGGTGGTTGGTTTATTTCTCACGCAGGAATACATCAACTCATCTGGATCGGAATTATGTTTTCCCTGCTTGCTTTCTTATCGATCATAATCAAAATAAAGATTTCCAAATTAAACGTGGTGGAAGTAGAGTAAAAGCGAAACAGCGATAGCCAAGAATCTTTTTTCTGGTACATGGCTGTCGCTGTTTTCTATGATTAGTAGTACAGTCTTGTGTTTTTAAGTTTTTTAATTTATTTTTAATAGACCCCATGAAATTACATACGTGTATAAGAAAGAGGTTAACAATGAATAAGATTTATCTAGTAAAAAGCTTTTTAGCTATCACACTCTTACTTGGAACAACAACTGCCTGCAACTTAGCCGAGCAGATTACTTTAGAGCCAGTTCCAACGATTACGGCTGATTCCAGTTCTGGATTGGGTTCTACGCCAGACAATACAACAGAGGACAACAAACGTTTAATAGATGCAAAGGTAACACGAGTAGTCGATGGTGACACCATGAAGCTGACTATAGGCGGCAAAAAGGAAACCATTCGTTTATTGCTGGTTGATACTCCAGAGTCAGTGAATCCGAACATCCCCGAACCACAGCCCTTTTCGCTAGAAGCTTCTGATTTCGCCAAAAAGATGCTTACGGATAAAGATGTACAAATTGAACTTGATGTATCGGAGCGGGACAAATATGGCCGCCTACTTTGTTACCTCTATATAGATGGGAAAATGTTCAATGAGATTCTGCTAGAGCAGGGTTATGCACGTGTAGCCTATGTATTTGCACCTAATACAAAATACGTAGATCAATTTAGAGCGATTCAGGATAAGGCGCGAGAGCGGGGAATAGGTATTTGGAGCATTGAAAATTACGCGCAAGACAATGGTTTTCATGTGCAGAAAAAGAAATAAATTTTAATTAGCTTAGGATATTTGAGCCTATTAGAAGAAAGGATGTAGTTTTTTGAGCGATTATATTATGGAGTTAAGAAAGCTGGTAGGTACCAGACCGCTTATAATGGCAGGAGCCTGTGTTTTATTGTGCAGCAATCATCAATTATTATTACAACGTAGAACGGACAACGGATGCTGGGGTTTACCAGGTGGCTCGATGGAGCTTGGGGAGACTTTAGAAGAGGTCGCTAAGAGGGAGCTTTTTGAGGAAACGGGCTTAACAGCCAAAGGTCTTGAATTGTTCGACATGTTCTCTGGAAAAGATCTTTATTATAAATACCCGCACGGGGATGAAGTATATAATGTTGTGGCTGCGTATCTATGCACAGACTTTGATGGGGCGCTAAAAGTAGATGGAATTGAAGTGCAAGAATTGCGTTTTTTTAATTATGCAGAATTGCCAAGCGAGCTGTCTCCTCCAGATGTTCCCGTCATTAAGAGGTTTTTGGATCGTTTTGTGAAGTGATGTCGGATGGTATTCAAAAGATTAAAGAGGGCTGCCTAGTGGTAGCCCTTTCTTTAGTTTGCCATTTCCTCGGAAGTTTCAGTACAACCACGAATTTTTCTGTTGAAAATAACTATAGCAGCAGTGTTGACTTCGTCAAACTATTGGAGTAGTCTGTATCCAAGACCCAAACTATTGCAATAGTGTAAGGAGATGATTTAAATGACTATTAAACTTTTTGATTCGGAACTTAAAGTAATGGAAGTGTTATGGAAAGAAGGAGATAGGTCTGCCAAACAAATTTCTGATATTTTGAAGGCTGAGATTGGTTGGAATATGAATACAACTTATACTGTTATCAAAAAGTGTATTGGTAAAGGTGCAATTGAGCGCTATGAACCTAATTTTATGTGTCATGCGTTAATTGCTAAGGTGCAGGTACAAGAAATGGAGACAGATGAGCTGATTGACAAGGTGTTCAATGGTTCTGTCGACAAGTTATTTGCATCCTTACTTGGGCGTAAGAAATTATCTGCTCAACAGATTGAGAAGCTCAAACAAATCGTCGATAACGTTGAATGAGGTGATGGCCTATGAGCACCTTTATGAATATGAGTTTTACTGCTGCGGTGATGATCGTGGCTATTATTGTCATTCGATCGCTGGTCATCAATAAGCTGCCTAAGAAAACCTTTATGGTGTTATGGGGGGGGGGTTGTATACAGACTACTGATTCCCTTTTCTTTGCCGTCACCATTTAGTATTTACACATGGGTTGATAGTTTACCTTTGAATAATTCGAACAATGTGACTTTCGTTAATCCGTCCTCCCCTCTAACCTTACCCATGAATCTAGTAGGTTCGACTTCGACGTCTGAGGTTCAGTCGATTAATAACCATTTGTCTTTTGCTATCTCGTCTATCTTAGTCATTTGGATAATGGGTATGGTTATTTCCGCATTGTACTTCATCATCACTTATGTGAAATGTCGAAGAGAATTTCATGCTTCTTTGCCTGTTGATCATCCAGTTGCTTTGAAGTGGCTAGATGAACATAAGTTGACACGCACGATACAGATCCGGCAATTGGATTTAATCCGTTCACCCCTAACCTATGGAATTAAGCATCCAGTAATCCTACTGCCGAAAAATACAGACTGGAGTAATATTGAGCAGATACAATACATTCTTATGCATGAACTAGTACATATTCGACGATTCGATCAGATAACGAAGCTGATATTAACAGCTGTTCTCTGTGTTCATTGGTTTAACCCGTTAGTGTGGGTCATGTATATGCTGGCTAATCGTGATATTGAACATTCCTGTGATGAAACGGTTGTGCGATCATTTGGCGAAACAACGAAAAGAGCTTATGCGATGTCTCTTATAACAATGGAAGAACGAAAGAATAAGCTAAACCCTTTAAGCAATCATTTTTCAAAAAATGCGATTGAAGAAAGGATTATGATGATTATGAAGATGAAAAAAACGACCACCGCTGCGACTGTTCTAGCCATTGTCTTAGTTGTTGGGGCTACGGCTGTTTTTGCAACCAGTTCAGCGAAGTCTGCTGGCTTGAACACGAATCAAGATTCATCTGTGTTGACTCGTGGGGACAATGATAATATTCAGTACTCAACGAATGGAGGAAAGACATGGATGAACCAAGTGGAGTATGAAGCAAAATATCCCGTTTCAGATGTAGAATGGTGGACTTATGATGAATACAAAGCTTGGCTCGAAGATGAAAAAATAGAACTCCCAAAAATAATTGGAGGAAAAGCATGGACCTCAGGAGATGGGTGGTTTACATGGACACAGAAGCGTGTGGATGATGTTATCGCTAGGTATGAAAAAAATCTTGCTGATATTAAGAACGGGACAAAAATTTCAAAGACCGTGAATGGTCAGGACGACATGATGTTGTCCTCTAATGCGACTGAAATAAGTACTTCTGTCTACAGTGAAACCATTTCGTCGGACAACGTTGAGGTTATCTCATTTGGCCCGTTTGACACGAAGGAAGAGCTTCTTGCTAAGGTTAAACCTTACTGTGAGCAACAAGTCAAGCAAGGAAATATGACGCAGAGGGAAGCGAAAGAGATACTGAGCAAATACAATTAAGAATAATCCAAGAGTGTGTTGTCACATAAATGTTAGATTCCTGCTTAACTTCGATTTCTAAAGCGTCACCCTTCCCGCAGAACGTTAATAAGATGAACAATGAAACATGACATCAGCCCGGAAAGGTGTGCGATTATGGACGGAACAATCCTGAATTTCTTTGCTGGCGGTAACACAGCTCACGGCTTCTCTAACCTCTATGAGTCGTCATTGCAAGGTTTAACACGTTTGTTTGTTTTAAAAGGAGGCCCCGGTACGGGGAAAACTAGAATCATTCGAGAAATTGGAGATCTTCTGGCTCAACAAGGTTATGAGATCTGGTTAATTCACGCGGCGTCAGATAATGATTCACTCGACGGAGTGGTTATTCCTGAATTAAAAGTAGGAATTATAGATGGTACGGCTCCACGGGTCATTAAGCCAGAATTGCCTGAAGAGGCCATCATACATGTGAATTTGGAGCAGGCCGTCGATACGCTCCAGTTAAGCCAGCGTTGTGTTGAGATCGACAGCTTAGTTGATCAGTACACGGAAGAGCATGAACTAGCTTATTCAGGCTTTGCTGAAGCACTCCGCATTCATGACGAATGGGAAGCGATTTATATTGCGACAATGAATTTCCAAGCCGCTGATGAGCTGACTCAGGAGTATATTCAACTTCTGTATGGTGATCAGAACTTCGAAAAAGTAAGCCGGGTGGATCACCGTTTTTTAGGTGCAGCTACGCCTAAGGGTGCAGTGGATTTTGTACCTAATTTAACCGCAGGGCTAAAAAGATATCTTGTAAAAGGTCGCGCGGGTTCCGGTAAATCTACACTTTTAAAAAAATTGGCGGCTGAAGGAATAAAACGTGGTGTCGATGTTGAGATTTACCACTGTGGTTTCGATCCGAACAGCCTTGATATGATTATCGTACGCGAGCTTGGGTTTGCTATTTTTGACAGCACAGCTCCGCATGAGTATTTTCCCGACCGTGCTACCGACGAGATTGTTGATATGTATTCACGGTGCATTCAGCCAGGTACGGATGAAGCTTTTGCCGAAGCCATCGCAAGTATTAAAGAGAGATATTCCAGCACCATGAAACAATCCATTCAACATCTGACAGCTGCCAAAGTATTTTTGGATGAGTTAAAGACAATCTATGCCGCCGCTACAGATTTTGACCATGTAGATCAGATTAAATCACAAATTCAACAAGAAATCAGCGGGATTGTGGAAAGTCCTCAGGAGGTTTAACCTTCATTAAAGATCGCTCTCTTAGCGGGCGGTCTTTTTTCTATGTCAAGAAATTGGTATGGTACTTACGCACCCATGCGGTTATTCCCACCAGAATTGTATCCAAGTATGCTCTCTCTAGGGACAACGATAAGGGAGAGAGAAACTTATGAGTGATCAGAAAGTGATGTTTAGAACGGGTCTTAAGGATTCTGTAGCTATTGTTGCAGGATTTATTCCTGCTTGTTTTACGTTTGGATTGGTCGGTAAGGGATTAGGCCTGGGGAGTCTGGAAGTGTTCTTATTGTCAGCGCTCGTATTTGCGGGAGCCAGCCAATTTATTGGCGTAAAAATGCTTGCCGCTGGTGCCGCCGCTCCAATGATCCTGCTGCTTACGTTGATCATTAATTTAAGATATTTGTTTATCAGCCTATCTTTTGGGAGTCAGCTTGACCGTACAATCAATCCGCTGGCCAAAGTCTGGATTGGGTTCAGTTTAACAGAAGAAGTGTACGCTGTTAGTATGATCCCCCGCAATCATTCAAAAGAAAATATAACTCTTCCATATTTGCTGGGTCTACAAATTCCTCCGTATATAGCAAATTTACTGGCAACAGCTGCGGGAATATCGCTGGCATCCTACATTCCGGCTGTATACTTACCTGCTTTGAACACCTCATTATATGCCTTACTGATAGCACTAGTAGTGCCACAACTAAAGGGAAGCATTCGGAATTTGGCCATATGTTTAGCAGCGGCGGGTTCTTCATGGCTTCTACATCCCGTACTTGGAAACTCCTCGATACTTGCAGCTATGTTAATGGGTATGGCAGTAGGGTCCTTATTTCGAGAGCAAGCTGAAGTAGAAAAGGAGGTCTCCGTATGACTATTCTGATCATTATCGGGATGGCAATCCTTACATTTTCATTTCGTTTTGTACCTTTGCTGCTGACAAAGCATACGAATGGCTCTTCCAAAGTCCAAGCTTTGTTGGAATATTTGCCTATCGCGGTTCTTAGTGCTTTAACGGTTCCTGGGATATTTCAGGTGGACGCAGATGACAATCTTGTAGGTATCGCTTCGGGTATAGTCGCTGTTATACTGGTATTAATTAGGAAAATACCGCTGTTACTTGTGATCTTAGGTGCTGTTTCTGCAGCACTAATTGTAAAAATCCTTACTATGAACCATTAAGAAAACCCGGATTAGAAGGGTAGGAAATCTTATGAAGCATGAATTGCTGATTACTCTCGATAAACAAAGACCCATTCCATTAAGCCGTCAAATTTATGAGCAGGTTCGTAATGCTATCCATTCAGGAGCTTTAAGTGGGGGGGATTCACTGCCTCCATCAAGGACTTTGGCTAATCAACTGGAAGTATCCAGAAGTGTAATTCTTCAATCCTACGAGCTACTACAAGCAGAGGGTTATCTGGAGATGAGAAAAGGGGCAGGAACCTATATAGCGGGGCTGCCGGTGGAGGAGAAAGACCCCCAGGATTCTGAGAACCCTTACAATTTTATAACGAAAGGTCCTGATTTCCTTACACTCAATCCTTCTTCTATTATAGAAAACGACTTGAACACAGTATTATGTAATTTTCGGCACGGTGTACCTGCATGGGACGCTTTTCCAATGGATCAGTGGCAAAAAGCATTAATGAATGCCTGTCGTCGTGCATCTCCTGATACTTTGGGTTACGGCCCGGTCGAGGGCTCTTTGGGACTACGCCAAGAGATTGCACGTTTATTACGGTCCACACGTTCGATGCCCGTGGTTCCGGAGCAAATTGTGATTACATCTGGGGCTACGCAGGCATTGGATATATTATCGAGAATTTTTGTTTCAAAAGGTGATCATGTTATTGTTGAAGATCCATCACATAACGTTGTGCGGGAGATTTTTTCGTTCGCTGGAGCGGTGGTTACACCCATAAGGGTTGACCTAGAGGGTATTTCTGTAGATGAGCTTCAAGTAAGCTGTGATACCATCAAAGAAGGTCATCATAAAAAACCAAAACTAGCTTATGTCACTCCCTCGCATCAGTTTCCTTTCGGGGTGACCCTGTCGATGAAACGAAGAGTGCAGTTACTGGAATGGGCCAAAGCCAATCAAGCTTTTATTATTGAAGATGATTATGATAGTGAATACAGGTACGAGGGTCCGAAGCTTTCATCACTTGCTGGACTAGATGTTGACGGTAGAGTAATTTATGTAGGCAGTTTTAGTAAAGTGTTATTTCCTTCTCTGCGCATAGGTTATGTTGTATTGCCTCCGACTTTGATTCAACCTTTTTTGGCGGTCAAATGGATAACAGATCGTATGTCTTCTGCTCTGGATCAGGAAGCGTTGGCGGAATTTATTCAGAATGGACATTATGCAAGGCATGTTACACAGATGGGGAAACTTTATGCTGCCCGCAGGGCTTGTCTAGTAAAAAGTTTAGATGCTGAATTTGGCAGTCGTGTACGCTATTATGGGGAAGAGGCGGGTCTTCATTTATTAATTGAACTGGAATCCAATGCCGAAGAGTATCGTATAGCTGAATTGGCGTTACGATATGGAGTTCGGGTCTATCCTGCGTCTTCTTATTTCGTGGGCAGTAAACCTCAAGGTCCTGTCTTTCTACTTGGTTATTCTAATCTCACCGAGAATCAGATTAAGATGGGTGTGAACCGCTTGATGTTAGCTGAAACGGAAGCGGCAGTTAGTACTAGAACTTAATCGAAAGCGATAGAATATCTAATTCTGGAGGTTTTTATGAAACGGTATATGATAGGGATTGATCTTGGCGGAACCAATATTAAAGCAGGGATTTACGATACTGATTTTATAGCTGTAAAAGAAAGATCTATACCAACAGAGGCTGCTAAGGGCCCAGCCCATGTGTTGGGACGGATTAGAGAAGCAGTATGTTTAATCACGGATGAAGCGAATATTCCATTAGATTTGGTAGAAGGAATGGGAATCGGAGTGCCAGGATTACTTGATCCAGTAACGGGAATTTCTTTTTTCTCACCGAATTTTCCGGATTGGGAGCATGTACATGTTGTAGATGAGATGAAAAAATTCTATGACTTTCCTACTTTTATTGATAATGATGTTAGGGCTAATCTTTATGGTGAATGGCAACAAGGTGCAGGAAGAGGGTATAACAATCTGGTTCTGATTACCTTGGGAACGGGATTAGGGTCGGGTATTGTGAACGACGGAAAAGTGATCTACGGTACGTCTTATAGCGCTGGTGAAATTGGGCATATGAATATGTACAGGCACGGGCGTCCCTGCAAATGTGGAAGCTCCGGTTGTTTGGGGCGATATGTGTCCGCGATTGGCATGGTGAATACTTTTAAAGAGAAGCTGAAAGAAGGTCGAACAAGTATTATTCAGACTTGGACTAAGGATCAAGTTGAGCAAATTACCGCGTTAATGATATCTGAGGCTTACGAACTTGGAGACGCTCTCTCTATGGAAGTAATGCAGGAGACTGGAACTATACTTGGATTTGGATTAGCGAATGTTGTGAATATCCTCAACCCGGATCTTATTATTGTAGGTGGGGGAATGGCAGCGGCGGGAGATAAATTGCTCCAACCTGTAAGAGAGACTGTGCATCAGCATGCGTTGAAGCTATCAAGCAGTAAGTGTAAAATTGTTCAAGCAGAGCTTGGGAGTCGAGCAGGAACTATAGGTGCGGCCTCTTATGCGTATAGTAAGCTGCAAGATGCAGGGAAATTAAACTTTGCTTAGTGTTAATTGTTTTTTTACATGAAATGGAACCAGATCGAGCCGCCCGGAATACAACTGTATAAAACCGTGGAGGTGCTCTTATGTTTGCAATCATGCAATTAATAGGTGGAGTGATTCTTTCTTTGGGATGGATCCCGCAGATTGTTCAAATCCTCAAATCAAAATCCGTAGCCGATTTAAATCTCAAATCGTATTTACTTATGCTGCTCGGGATTAGTCTAATGGAAGCTTATGCGATCAGTTTGGCGGTTACGGGGGTTGGATTAGCTTTTTTGATTACGAATACGATGTCTTTATGTGTTGTATTGCTGGTTATTATTCTAGTGATTAAATATCGAACAAGACCATGAATGAAGCTTATAAATTTAATCTAGAAAGTGAATGCAGGAGGTTAATTTGCGCGAAAAAAATTATACATATGAAATCGATGCGATAACTTTTCAATTACAGGAAGCCTGTGATTTTGCTTGGTTAACTAAGCTGGGAAAAGTGTTTAAAGTGTTCGATCAGCAAGACTCCGGAAATCTTTCTTTTGGCGTGGAGCAGGATGGGAAGAAGTATTTTGTGAAATTTGCTGGGGCGAAACCTTTGACTTATGCCGGGAATCCTCGGGATGCTGTTAACCGTTTAATTGAAGCTATTCCGTTATATAACGAACTTAGATATGATGCGCTGATCACGCTACTGTCGCATTATGAGGTTGAGTCAGGGTATTTAGCAGTCTTTGATTGGTTTGCAGGTGAATGTTTACATTCGCATTGGCTGTTTGCGGGAGAAGCGAAGCTGAGTCATCCGGAGTCGCCTTTTTTTCGTTATAAGCAATTATCCGTTGAAAAACGTCTGTCTTCATTAGATGTAATCTTTTCGTTTCATGAATATGTGGAGTTACAGGGTTATGTGGCTGTCGATTTTTATGATGGAAGTATTCTATATGATTTTGTAAACGATGAAACTAAAATTTGTGATATTGATTATTATAGACGTAAGCCTACTGTAAATGATCTAGGAGAGAACTTCTGGGGTTCATCCAGATTTAAGTCACCGGAAGAGTTTAGCTTGGATGCGCCGATTGATGAAGTTACGAATGTATTTAATATGGGCGCCACAGCATTTGTTTTGTTAGGAGGAGCATCCGATCGATCGTTTGCAAAATGGGAAACCAGCCGAGCCCTCTACGAGGTTGCTTTGCGGGCTGTCGGTGTGGTGAGGGAGCAGCGGTATCGGAATGTAGCGGAATATAAATTGGCTTGGGATGCGGCAAAAAATGTTTGAGGCTGGAGGGAAGGCGAGGGATATATTTGGAGGTAAACTTTTATGATTTGGATAAGGAAAAAGAAGTTGAGCTGAAGTACGTTGTTATTATGGTTAAACATGGTGAAGAATGGATCTTAGCGAGACATCAGAACCGTTCGACGTGGGAGTTTGCCGGAGGGCATATAGAGGTTGGCGAAATCCCGGAGCAGGCTGCTGCCAGAGAATTATATGAAGAAACGGGTGCGGAACAATTCTCACTTTTTCCAATAGCTATTTATAGGGTCACTAGTATCGACGCTCCAGAAAATTATGGTAAGTTATATTTTGCAAATGTGGAACAGTTCGCAGAACTTCCTCCTTATGAGATGGCAGAAATCAGAGGATTTACTGAGATACCAAAAGAGCTGACGTATCCCTTGATTTACCCAGCCTTGATATCAAAAGTTCAGGATTTCATTAACCATTCATCTTCAGCTGTAGGATAAGAATGATAGCCCTGCTGTTGTCACATGATATGATTAATAAATAGAACAAGCAGGAGGGATTTCATTGAAAAGAGACATTCAGCATGTACCGTATGGCTATGAGCCACCAGTTGAGCAACGTAAAGGGACTTTAGTGTTTTACGACTCTTTTGAACATATAACAGATCAAGAGCTTGAAGTGGCGGCAAAAACTGCAACAGACCGGCGTTTCACCAAACTGGTGTTATATCCACTTCATGAGGAAACGGTGCGACGGATGACCAAAGAGCCGGTGAGCGCTTATTATAAGCGAGAGGACCGGCTGCATGAATGGAAAAGGGAGCAAGGGCGTAGCTTTATCACGGTAGAGAGTTTGGAAGGGAAGCGAAAGAAGTATACTCCGCTTGATTCAGCGTTGCGGCATCTTTTGGAGATCTATCCTTCGCCGATTTTTCTGTATTTAACGCCTGAGGTGGCGAATCAGTTTGCGTCTTATTCTTCTTTTGAAGAGTGGATTGTAAAGATTCGGTTATTGTTGCCATCTGCACCTTCATCACTGCATCCACGGTTACTAAAATTTCGCCATCGCTGGGATGTTGTTGGAGAAGAGAGAGATTAAGATTAACAAATTTAATTTGTGCTGCTTTGTTTACGTCTATAATTGTACATTCTCCATTGATAATGGATAAAACATCCGATACAAAAACCTAGGATTGCCACAGTGGCGGCCACCGCAACGAGCGCTGTGAAAATGTAAGCTGCGATCGTCCAGCCAACGATGAAGCTGATCAGACCCCCTGCGAGGCAGAAGACAGCTATGCTTTGATTAAACTGTTGTTGTGACCAGTCTTCGAGTACATAGTGGGAACGCTCTTTTGTCAGAAACCTGGCAGCTAGCTTAATGATGGGATTATAACCGAACAAAAGACCGAGCAATCCGGCAAACAAGGGCAGCGCTAGTATCCAGTGTTGTCCTGTTAGCCATGTTAATATTACAGAAATGACGATAAACGCCTGATTAGTTTTTACTAATGGCCGGGGAATTCCTTTGGGCACGTTTTGCATTTTATTCACACCTTTCTCATTGGAATAATTATAGTATATGCTGTGATTGTGGGAATGGGAAGTAGATAATTTCAAGCGGACGTGGGGTGTCGGGAGTTGATTTAGGGAGGGAGAGAGAAGGTATGGAGATGGCTGGAAGCGGATGGGGAAGATGGGGCGGATGGAG
Source organism: Paenibacillus sp. FSL H3-0310 (assembly GCF_038002785.1). Lineage (NCBI taxonomy): Bacteria > Bacillati > Bacillota > Bacilli > Caryophanales > Paenibacillaceae > Paenibacillus > Paenibacillus sp. FSL H3-0310. The sequence goes on along the minus strand of NZ_JBBODC010000001.1, from coordinate 3,192,729 downwards.
GCAGATGAAGCAGATGGGCGGATGAAGCAGACGGGCTAGAAGGGGGCAGATGGAGCAAATGGGGCGAGTGGGGACAGAAGGAGCAGAAGGAGCAGAAGGAGCAGAAGGGGCAGAAGGAGCAGATGGGCTGGATGGAGGCAGGTAGTAATTTATTGCGAAAATACAGATGGACATTAATAGCATCCTACCCCAAGCACATTACGTCCTCACCTCCTCTCCACAGCACATTGGGCCTTCTCTCGTTCACACCATCTCGTTCACCTCATCTGCTTCACACCATCTCCTGCACACCATCTCCTTCACCTCATCTCATTCACTCCATCGGACCCCAGAGTCCTTATTTGCTGGAAAAGTAACCTTTTGAAAGATTAATGGACCCCAATGCAGCTATGAGCACAAAAAGGGATAAAAAAAGTCCGGTTTCAGGGGAATAGCGGCGCTCAGGTCCGATAAATTGTGAAAAGATATGTTTTAGCACAAATAGCTGCATCTGAGTCCGATAGGAATGTTAGCTTGAGAGCAAGTGTAGTACATGGAAAACAAAAGTGTGGGAGTAAGTGTGAAGCAAGGGAGTACACGGACAAATGCATACGCGGAAATAGTGTGAGGCATGTGTGCGACCTAATGAAGCTAATAGCTCGATGAGAAGTAAATGTGAAGTAGAAGGATGTTCGAAGTTAGGAGCTATCGGACCCCAGAGTCCTTATATGCTGGAAAAGTAACCTTTTGAGTAATTATCGGACTCCATTGCAGCTATGTGCACAAAAAGGGATGAAAGCAGTCCGGTTTGAGGGGAATAGCGACGGTGAGGTCCGGAAAATTGTGAAAAGACATGATTTAGCGCAAATAGCTGCATCTGAGTCCGATAGGGAGGATGGAGCTAACCCAACCCAACCCAACCCCCACGATCTTCCACCAAAATTACTTTGAATTTAAGTAATTTATGTGTTGACATATCTCTTTGAAATATGGTTTTATTATGTAGACCAATTGTTATAATGCAAAGGAAGTGTCAGCTTGTCGAACAAGCCGAATACGCGTGAGGCGATTTTGGACACAGCTTCGAAATTGTTTTTTTCTCAGGGATATCATGCAACAGGACTGAATCAGATTATTAAAGACAGCGATTCACCGAAGGGGTCTCTTTATTACTACTTTCCTCACGGTAAAGAAGAACTGGCTTTAACATGTATTAACCGGACTAGTGAAGTTGTCGCTCAGAAGCTTAAACATCATATGGAGAACAGCAAGAGTGCGTCTGAGGCAATGGAGGATTTCATTCTAGGAATGGCTAAAGATGCTGTGGAATCCTCATACGAAGGGATTGTTCCGTTTAGTTTTTGGTTGGCGGCGGAGACATCCTGTATTAGTGAGGAGCTGCGGACTGCGTGTAAATCTGTGTTTATGGACTTGCAGGATGTGATCAAGAAACGTCTTTTGGATGAGGGCGTAGAGAACAAGCCCGCGGCCGATAAGGCTTCAGTGGTAATCTCTTTATTTGAAGGGGCGCTTCTCCAGACGCTGACTTTTCGGGAGGAACAACCGCTTCTCGCGGCGGCAAAGTTTATCCCAGTAATACTTGGTTAGATACAGACAAATAGATAAGATTATCAGGAGGATTAAGGGTGGAAGCAACTATGCAAGGGAATCAACAAAAAGAGGTCAAGAAGTTTAAGACTATTCCAATTCTTGTCTCTTTATTACTAGCAGGTTTTATCGGAATGTTCAGTGAAACGGCATTAAATGTTGCCTTAAGCGATCTTATGAATGTCCTACAAATTACCCCAGCAACAGCACAATGGTTGACAACAGCTTATCTGCTTACACTGGGTATATTAGTACCAATTTCGGGGATGCTGCTTCAATGGTTTTCGACGAGACAGCTGTTTATAGCCGCTTTATGTTTTTCAATCCTAGGAACATTCCTAGCGGCAGTATCACCTAACTTTGAGTTCTTACTTACAGCAAGAGTGGTTCAAGCTATGGGAACAGCGCTTCTGTTACCACTGATGTTTAATACAATCCTTATCATCATTGCTCCTGAAAAACGTGGGGCAGCAATGGGGATGATCGGTCTGGTTATCATGGTTGCTCCGGCGATTGGGCCTACCATTGCTGGACTGCTTATTGAAAGCCTCAGCTGGCACTGGATCTTCTGGTTGTCATTGCCATTCTTAGTGATTGCGTTGATATTCGGGATTCTGTTCATGCAGAATGTAACAAAGGTGACGAAACCGAAGATTGATATCCTCTCCATTGTGTTATCTTCACTCGGGTTTGGCGGTATTGTGTTTGGTTTCAGCAGTGCCGGTGAAGAAGCGGGCTGGGGAAGTCCGAAAGTGATCATTGCGATCATCGTAGGTGTAGTAGCACTGTTATTGTTTGGACTTCGTCAAATGAAGATGAAGGAGCCAATGATTAATCTGCGTGCTTTTAAATATCCAATGTTCGCTATTGGTGTAGCTATGGTATTTATCTGTATGATGGTTATTCTGTCCTCCATGTTGATTCTTCCGATGTACCTTCAACAAGGACAAGGTTATACAGCTTTCAAAGCGGGTCTGTTGCTGCTTCCAGGTGGAATTATAAACGGATTGATGTCCCCAATTATGGGTCGTATGTTTGATAAATACGGTCCGAAATGGCTCGTGATTCCAGGTCTGATTATTGCAGCAGTAGCCTTGTGGTTCTTCTCCAGTATTACTGTAGCTTCTACGGTTGTGTTCGTAATCGTACTTCACAGTACGCTTATGATTGGTATTTCGATGGTATTTATGCCGGCACAGACGAATGGTATTAACCAGTTGCCACTAGAACTTTATCCAGATGGTACAGCTATTATGAATACACTGCAGCAGGTTGCTGGTGCCATTGGTACTGCATTAGCAGTCAGCATTATGACCGCGGGTTCAAAAAGCTACATGAAAACTGTGGAGAACCCAGCAGATCCAGCTAATATGTTACCTGCGTTCACGAACGGTGTACAAAATGCTTTTATTTTCGGAATGAGTATGGCGATTGTAGGACTAATTCTTGCTTTCTTCATAAAAAGAGTAGTTGTTAATCATAAAATGAATACTCCGATGCATTAATAAATAAATTTGACGCAAGAAAAGGTGTTCGAATAGGTTAGTTTGTAAAATCCCCTTAGGATAGACAGTGAAAAAAAGTTCATGATCTCTTGGACTTAACACTGTTGATCGAAGGGGATTTTTTTGTTCGCAATAAGAAAGAGGACCACTCCTCGGTAGAATACCGAAAAGCGACCTCCACTTAATATTTTTTTCAAGAAAAATGCTGGGATATATTAGTCAGATATTCTTCTTCGGCCGTATTTTCTTTCATTTGAATGAGCATTTTTGCATCTTCACCAACAACATATCGGAATTGACTTGTCCCATCTGTGGCGGCTTGATATATTGTTTCCGCAACAAGTTCTGGAGGCGAAGCATACGCAGGTTGTTTTTCCATCTCACCCAATTTACCCAAAAATGCAGTAGTAAAAGGTTTATATTCCGTTAATGCTTCATTAAAAAAGAACTCCATCGATCTACCACCAAAGTCTGTCTGAATGGCACCAGGTTCAATTAACTTTACTTTGATGTTTTGTGATGCTAATTCATAAGATACGGATTCAGAAAAACCTTCTACGGCAAATTTCGTTGAATGATACAGAGACATTGTAGGGAAGGTTACTTTCCCACCCATAGAAGAGATATTGATCAGCAAACCATCTTGGTTAGCTCTAAAATGTGGCAGCATGGCTTTAGTCATACTGATAAGACCAAAAACGTTGACTTCAAACTGTCTTCTGATCTGCTCATCTGTAGCTACTTCTATAAGTCCCATTGTTCCATAACCAGCATTATTGAGAAGAACGTCAATTTTACCGAACCGTTTGATCGCCTCCTCTAACGCAGGTTGAATCGTGTCTGCTTTCTCAACATCGAGCCGTAACACCAACACATTATCAAGTGTAGTGAATTCACTTTCTTGTTCAGGTGAACGCATCGTGGCTACCACATTCCATCCTCTTTCAGCAAAATGTTTTGCTGTAGTTCTACCGATACCAGACGAAGCACCCGTTATAAAAATTGTTTTCATCTACAATTCCTCCTAAAAGTTTTATGAGCGGTACATCTTAACCTGGTTCGTATTAAAACTCACTTCGTAAGTACTAACTTCTCCATGTTTAACAATCCCTCAGCAATGGTTGTTAGTTTAGCCTTATATTCTTCTATGCCAATTTGAATGCAGATGATCTGTGCTGGATGCATTTCATCTTTATAAAGCGAATACTGAGCGAGTAATTGATCTAACTTATGTTGTGATTCCTCTTGAGCTTGCTTCAACCAAATAATCACCTTCTCATACCCGACAAATTCACCAAAATAAAGCCTCATCATAAAATCAGATTTCTTAATACTGTCAGCCTCTAGTGGGGCTAGTAAATAGGCATTAAAACTATCTCTTCCTTTATCCGTGATGTTTAAAAGATTTTTATTAGGCTTACCTTCCTGAGGTATGTTTTCCTTAGTAATCAGACCCTCCTTTTCCATGCGAGCAAGTGTAGGGTAAATCGTTCCATAACTAGAACTATAGAAATTAGAGAATATTTCCTCCAATAACTGCTTTATTTCGTATCCAGTCAACGATTTTTTCATAAGCATGCCTAAAATAACATCCTGACTGTTCAAAATAGGGCCTCCTTTAAGTTTCTAAATATTTGTATATCGTTATCACAATATATCAGACCTTTATATATTGAGTCAATATATATTGGACGGATACTTGGAGTTGTTTTTTTATGTATTCATTTCCCTAGAATATAAATGCAGTGGCAGTAGAATGAGGACTACAAGTATGAGGATTATAATAATAAATAGGCATTCCGAAAAAAACGACGATCGCTCCCTGGCAGAATACCGGGGAGCGATCGTCGTTTAATTCTCACTTTATTAATTTTCATTGTGTCCATTCCATCATATATACTCGTTGTAACTCCACGTTAAGGATCACGATACAGTAGCTACCATCATCTTTTTTCTTATAATAATACAATCCTCTTTCTTCGAGTCCTATAGGGTTCGCCTGAAATAATTTTTCGTATTTTTCTTTTTCATTGGGATAAATGGCAATCACAGAGTCTTTGAAACTTGATATCCTCTCTTTTAAGAGGTCAATGAAATCAACATTGAGGGGATGCCAAAATGCTGCGTCTTTGATTTCTTTGAATTGCTTTTCGTCATAATCTAATACGTAATAGCTTTCGCCATCCCCATGGAAACTAGGTGGACTTTCAAATATCACCTTTGACTCTGTAGGTTTAGAGATCGATATGCCCCAATTTATCTTCCACGTCTCATAATAGTTCATCGAATTGTTACGGAGCATATATCCAACGAAAACAAATATGAATAGAACGGTAAAACTCAAGATTGTTATTGTTGTTTTTCTCATCGTTGATCTCCTCAACATCCTGCTTGTATTACCATTATTATACATGAATGAGGAGGGAATAAGGGATTCTTAATAGAAACTTTACATGCATAGATTTACGATGTATAGTTGTCCTAGGTATAAAAGGATAACTAATATTCATGATATACAGATATTAGTCATGGAAAAAAAAAGCAAATCAACGGTATAAATCCCGTAGAATGAGGCGATTCCGTCCGACGAAGTAAATCAACGGTATAAATCCCGTAGAATGAGCCGAATCCGGTCCGAGGAAGCAAATCAACGGTATAAATCCCGTAGAATGAGCCGAATCCGGCTCGACGATGCAAATCAACGGTATAAATCCCGTAGAATGAGCGGAATCCGGTCCGAGGAAGCAGATCAACGGTATATATCCCCGTAGAATGAGCCGAATCCGGACCGAGGAAGCAGATCAACGGTATAAATCCCGTAGAATGAGCCGAATCCGGCTCGAGGAAGCAAATCAACGGTATATATCCCGTAGAATGAGCGGAATTCGGTCCCACGCCAATTGTAAAGTTAGAATTTAGGAGGTGTTAGCCGTTGAAAGTAAGTAAAGAGATGCTGAAGGGCAGTACGGGTACGTTAATTCTGACTCTTTTACAGGAGAAGCCATTATATGGTTATGAGTTAATCAAAGAGCTGGAGCTGAGATCACAGGGTGTTTTTTCATTAAAAGAAGGAACCTTGTATCCAATTCTGCATGCGATGGAAAGTGAGCGCTGGGTAGAGGCTTACTGGATGGAGGTAGAGGGAAGGAAGCGTAAATACTATAGAATTCTGGATGAAGGTAAAGAGAAACTCAAGGAGAAAAAAGCAGAATGGGTTATGTTTAAAGGTGCAGTTGACTCCGTTCTGGGAGAGGGTGGTGTATGATGAAAGAGAGGCAGCAGCAATTTTTGGATGAAGTGTGTGCAGAGATTAAAGCGAAAAAAACTCACCCAGAGATACGTCAAGAATTAGCTAGTCATCTAGAAGATTTAATTTGTGAAAAAGAATCAGACGGTGTATCACGGGAAGAAGCCATAGCTTGGGCGATCGCACAAATGGGAAATCCGCAAACGTTAGGAAAGGAACTTCATCTAATACATAAACCACATGTACCTTGGGGATTGTTTGGCGTTGTAGCTTTATTATCCGCGATCAGTCTGATCGGAATGAGTTCTGTGGATGTAGGCTACAGTGATATTGTTAAAGGTGCTTTTTTGGATAATGCGTTTAGACGCCAAGCGATAAATATACTCATTGGAATTGTATTGATGTTTGGATTGTATTTTATCGATTTCAGAAAGCTGAAAAGTTTCTCGTGGGTATTATACGGAACATCAATAGCAGGAATTCTGTCGAGTATATTCTGGGGGATAACAATGAATGGAGTGAATTATGGTCCTAGGATTTTTTTGATCTTACCTGATATGACATCCTATCGTCCTTATGTTTTGATAGTCGCGTTAGCAGGGATTTTAGTGAATCGTAAGGAATCGGCTAAAAAGAAAACTTGGCGAAGTGGGTTGTTCGACATAAGCCTTCTGTTAGCACCTGCATGGCTTCTTATCTCTCTAAACTCTCTTCCAGAGCTTGTGGTGTATCTAATCTCTTCACTAGTATTATATGTATGGATTACTCGCGATTGGATAAAGAGTGTAGTATTATTAGGGTTCTTTGTAATAGTTGGACTAATGGTCATCTTCAATAGCGACTACCTGATGGCCAGAATTATTAGTGCAATAAATCCATCTTTAGATCCAGAAGGTTATGGCTATATCTATCAAGTAATGCGTGAAGTTATTAGTTCAGCAGGTTGGTGGGGGCACGGATTCGGAGCAGTAGAACAAAAGCTGCCGTATGTCTACTCAGATATGTTGCCAGTCTATCTTATTCATTGTTTTGGTTGGGCGGGGGCGCTGCTTTTGCTTGCAGTTATCTCCTGGTTCTTTATCAAGCTTCTATCTACGATACGAGCGATTCGTGAGCCCTATGGACAAGCTTTAGTGTTGGGTTTGGCATTTTTGCTAGCCATAAGACTAACCTATGGTCTTGCTGTTTTGAGCGGCGGAATGATGCTGACTTCTATCCCGTTCCCTTTCCTGAGCTATGGGAGTCATGTGTGGTTTGAATATGCGGCTATTGGACTTTTGATGGGCATTTATCGTAGGAAGGACATTGGAGCCGTCCAGGATAATACTGTACTGAGTTAGATTCAGGATCCTCTCGTATGTCTAATTATTAAGTATGAATACTTAAGGGAGGTCTTTTAATGGGATGGAAAAAAACAGGCTTGTTAAGTATTGCCTTTGCCCTAGGCTCTATGGGAGGGTTTGGGAGTATACATACAACTGATACTGTAGCTGCCGCAACTGTGAAAGAATCTGCAAAAGTCTATAACCAATTCCAACAATATGTACAGAAACCGGCATCTCTTGCTAACGCACGGAATTATTTGATTAACCATATCAAAGAAGTGGATACCTGGACAGCAACTCAGATGACACTCCAGCTCGAAAATGCACAGAAGGCATATTTACCTGTGTACTCTGAGAAGGTTTTTCCGGAGAATGTTCAGAAAGAGATAAATAATGCTTTTTCCAAAAGCAAAAATCTAACATACAGCACACTCCTTAATGCGATCAAAGATCCCAATGTACGCAATATGTTAATTGAAGGACGGGATAAGGGGTATAAGCTGGAGACTAGTGAGGGCATGTACTATCCAGTGATGCATTATGAGGGGTTCAAAAGCTTTAAGCCGTATGTCACGAAGGACATCGCTGCTTATATAGATATCATGGCCACTGAATCGAATCAACCAAGTGTTTTTGATGCAGCTATTGTGATTAGTTGGACAGAGTTAACGAACAGGGCGCTTGCACTGGAGGATTTTGTGACGAAATACCCAGCTTCCAATCGGTCAACCGTTCTTCAAAAAGAGCTGCTCAATGCAACTTCACGCTTATTATATGGATCAAGCAACACACCAGCTTATGACTATGATGAGCAAGTAATCAAACCTGAAGTAAAGAAGGCGTATGAGAATGCATTAAAAGGAAACAAAGGCGACACCAGAATCCTAATGATTTTAGAAAAACTACTGCAGTTACTTGATTCCACGAATAATAAACTCACACCTGAAGTGGAGAAATTTCTGAATCAAACGGTTAATTCGAAATGAAGAGGCGGGATCTATTGAGAAGCGGATTTAGAGGAACAAAAATTATAGTTTTCGCATTTGTGCTGTTGTTATGGACAAACACGATTTTTATGGGCAGCGCAGATGCAGCTTACGTTGGATCATCTACAGACAATGTACTGCAGCAAATGCAGCTGGAGAAGAAAAACCGCCTGCCGCAAGGATTTGTCTATTTGGATGAAGTGATTCCTACTGCCCAATTTGAAATTCGCTATTACGGAGACAATAATTTTGTAGGGAAGCGGATTGATGGTTATAAAGCGCCTTTAGCGATCTTTTCACAGACTGCAGCTACAGCCTTGAAGGCAGTAAGTGAGGATTTAGCCAAAAAAGGATATATCCTAAAAATCTATGATGCTTATCGTCCGCAGACCGCGGTGAATCATTTTGTAAGATGGTCACAGAATTCCGCGGATACTAAGATGAAGCAGCAATATTACCCGCTACTGGATAAACGTAATTTATTCAAACTCGGATTTATAGCGAAAAAATCAGGACATTCTCGAGGCAGTACCATCGATTTAACGATCGTCAATAAAGAGACCGGTGTAGATGTAGATATGGGCAGCCCGTTTGATTTTTTCGGAGAGATCTCTTTTTATGATACATCGTTGATCACCAAGACTCAGAAAGCAAATCGCGCAATTCTCAAAGAGGTTATGGTGAAGCAAGGCTTTAAACCTTATAGTAAGGAATGGTGGCATTTTACGCTGATAAAAGAACCTTTTCCTAAGCAGTATTTTGACTTCAAGGTGGAATAATCATTTCTAAAGAAGTGGCTCAACATAATGTTGAACGGCTTCTTTTTTTTCTTGGCTTTATTATCCTTAGGATTAGCACATGCTGGAAACGCACATAATACTTGTAATAACTAAAGGGAGGTTTCGAGCGATGATCAAAATGGCAGCGGTAGTTGTGTTAGGTGTTCTGTTTTTAACTAATGGATTTGGTGGATTTGCCGCTCCAACAGTATGGGCAGACTCCGGCCAGGTTAGCGTGATTTTGAATGGTAAACTACTGGAAACTGATCCCCATTCAGCCTACAACAAGGGTTCCACGGTCATGATTCCGCTCAGAGAGGCTTCCAATGCACTGAAATATACAACAACATATCAAAAAAGTTCAGAAACTATAACACTAACAAAGATAAATGAAATAATTAAATGGAAGCTTAACGAACATTTAGTTAGCATCAATAATGCACAAGAGTTGGTTTTTAAAGATGATTTCGAATTCAGACAGGATCATATCTATGTTCCAATCTCCTTTTTTAAGACAATTGGTTTATTAACCTCATATGATGGGGAGTCCAATCAAGTTGAAGTGTATACCCCTGAAGTGACAGCGAGTGTTATAGCGGGGTTACTGGTCGGCGGTAAATATAATGAATTATCGGAGCGATATCATTATGATGTGGTCGTAAATAAGCCAAGCTCAAATGGATTACTGGAAGACTGGAAGCAAATTACGATAAAAGCCGGGAATTATCATGGGATTAAATCTACAAAAAGTAGCTATAACGAGGATCAATTTTCTATCCGCTGTGTATTGGATTTTGCAGAGACAGAGATTCCACTTGAAATTATTTTGAACACATCGGGCAAAATTATAGAATTTAGAGAGACACTCTAATCGGAAAATGATTCCATGATGACTATGCACATTTCCCAAGCGAGAAGATTTTAGGGGATTATGCATAGTCTTTTTGCTGTTCTAATATACTTTCCCAGATAATTTCTGAAGGGTATCGTAAACCCGATGTGTTTTTAATGTAAAAAATGGTTTTATTTGTTGACTTCCAGATTCATCGAATGTAAATTAAAATTTGAAATAATAAATAAAGCATTTAATTAAATTAGAGAAATGAGTGGAGTACTGGATGACAAAAACATTGACCGGAATGAGTTCTGCAGAAGAGCAACCCTTTTCGTTAAAAGCAATCATCCCCCCGCTTCTTGCTATTATTGTCGGTATGATTATGGTTATTCTGGATGGTACTGTTGTGAATGTGGCCGTTCCCAAGCTGGTTGATTATTTTGCTTCCGATCTCAAAACGATTCAGTGGGCGATTACGGGTTATACTTTAGCTTTAGCGGCAGTAATCCCACTCGCGGGCTGGATGACCGATCGTTTTGGATCGAAACAAGTTTTTCTGGCAACTCTTACGATGTTTATTCTTGGCTCTATGTTATGTTCGGTTGCACAAAGCTCATCTCAGCTCATTATTTTTCGAGTCATTCAAGGTCTTGGCGGGGGGATGGTTGCTCCCATTGGGATGGCGATGGTTTTTAAATTAGCTCCAGTAGAACGTCGAGGTTCTATTATGGGGATGCTTGGTATTCCAATGCTCTTAGCACCGGCACTCGGTCCAGTCTTATCCGGTTGGCTGGTGGAGTACGTAAGCTGGCACTGGATCTTTCTGATTAATGTACCTATTGGAATTGTTGGCATTATTCTTGGTGTTAAATATTTGCCGAAGTCTGAACAAAAGAGCAAAGGCAAACTCGATATCCTAGGCATTATCCTTGCCCCAATTGCCTTCTCTATGTTGGCTTATGGGGTGAATGAAGGCGGTGGAACAAGCTGGTCGTCTACTCCCGCTATTGTTGGCTTATCTGTTGGAGGGGTTGCATTGATCCTTCTTGTCATTGTGGAGCTGCTTCACAAAAATCCGCTTTTACAACTGCGAGTTTTCCGTTCGTCGGATTTCACTCGGGGTATTATTTTAACTTGGGTTATGCAAGCTGCTTTGTTTGGGTCCATGTTATTTGTGCCCCTTTACCTGCAGCAGATTCGAAGCTATACCCCGCTGGAGACCGGTTTGATTCTACTTCCGCAGGCTTTAGCTTCAGCAATCGGAATGCCGATTGGCGGCAGGTTGTTTGATAAGATCGGGGCTCGTCCGCTGGCGTTTGTTGGACTTAGTATCATTACGGTCACCTTGTTCCTGTTATCCGGAATTAGTGTTACAACAAATTTATCGTTAATTATGACATACCTGGGTTTCTTAGGCTTTGGGATGGGTCTAACGATGATGCCTTTGAATACTCATGTCTTGAATGCTGCTCCACGTGAATGGGTGGGAAGTGTAACTTCACTTACTGCTGCTGCTCAACAAGTCGTTGTTTCATTTGCTATAGCTGGAATGACAGGTTACCTGACTAGTCAGATCGCTGTTCATATGGGAGCACTGAAAGCGGGAAGTAATCCTTTGACAGCCGCAGTTAGTGGTTTTGATGATGTGTTCTTCCTGTCTGGTTGCATAGGAGTGGTAGGTGTATTGATGAGTATTATTTTGCGCAAGCCTAAGCTTTCTGCTGGCGATCCTACCTCTGGAGAGGGACAGAAGGCAGATGCGGCGATGATGATGGGGCATTAATTGAACCCAAAAACATAGATAATATAGAAAAGGCGTCGTTCAGCTTGTATAGTTGAACGACGCCTTTATTGTTATAAATGCTCTGGTTTCTTCTGAGCCCACGATGCGGGGAGACTTGCTTTACCAAGCAGCTCAGAAGCCACGATTCCCAGCAGAACAAGCGCTGCGCCAGCATAGCCTTGCATCGATAACTTCTCAGCAGCGAACCAATAACCAAACATCGCAGCGAAGACCGGCTCAAGGGAGAAGATTAGTCCGGTGCGGGTTGGTGAAGTATATTTTTGAGCAATAGGTTGCAGGATGAAGCCACAGGCACTGCATAGGATACCAAGCGCTAGAATTGCTGCCCAACCTGGCAAAGTAGAGGGGAGCGAAGGTGTCTCGAAGATTGCGGACAACACTAAGGCCAACCCTCCGGCAAATCCTAACTGCAAGATTCCAATATTCAGGGAATCACATTCTTTTACCGCCTTGCCTGTAAATAAGATCTGTACCGCATAGAACACTGCCGAAAGAATACACAGAAAGTCACCCGGTTGAATAGTTAAGGTTGCATTTAAGGTAAGAAGTCCAATCCCGGCTATGGCGAGGATGGAGCCGAACACTTGCGGAGGTGCAACTCTTTTTTTGAAAATAACTCGATCCAAGATCGGTACAAAAATAACCGTCAATGCAACTAAAAATCCTGCATTTGAGGTGGTGGTTGTTTGAAGTCCGAAGGTTATACATGTGAATACACCTAGCAGGAGGAATCCGAGGAGAGCACCATATTTTAATGTTCTCATGTCTACTCGTCTTAATCGTTTGTGGAATATCATAGCGGCTAATATAAAAGCAAGTCCGAAGCGGAGTGCAATCAGATTGAATTCGCCTAACGTACCTAACCCCATTTTCATAAATATGTAGGAGGAGCCCCAAAATAATGTTACAACTAACAGCAGCAGCTCAGCTTTGAGCGGTTTCATCTCTTCATCCATCCTTCTTCATTTTCAACTCAATATAGTATAATACGGCTCTATACATAAGGTAACTGAATGTTTATCATAGGATACATGAGTAAAACTTATGTAATTATAAGGGTGGGAACAGAGGTTGAGCATTAATAAATATGAGATTTTTCTGAAAGTTGTAGAGCTAGGCAGCTTAACAAAAGCAGCAGAAATGCTGGGTTTTACGCAATCCGGAATTAGTCACACCATTAGCAGCTTGGAAATGGAGTTTGGGTTCGCGTTATTAATTAGAAATAGATCCGGTGTGAAATTGACGGTAAACGGGGAACAAGTTCTGCAGCCTATCCGTGAAATCTTGAAGTGGAACGAGAAATTGAAGCAGGAGGTAGCGGACATCCACGGGCTAGAGATTGGCACGATCACCATCGGTACGTTCACCAGTGTGTCAGTGCATTGGCTGCCAGGGATGATTAAGCAATTTCGCAGTGAATACCCATATATAGAAATCAAGCTGATGGAAGGCGGTTATTTGGAGGTTGAGCAATGGATAGAGGCTGGAGTGATCGACTGCGGTTTTATTTCACTGCCTACACGTGAGAAGTTTGACGTAATTCCTTTAAAAAAAGACCGGATGTTAGGGATTGTATCTAAAGAGAATCCACTTAGTGCAGAACCCTTTCTTTCCTTATCGCAAATTGCTAAAGAGGATTTCATTATCCCGAAAGCAGGCTCGGATTATGATGTTAGACGTGTGCTGGATAAGGCGGGTATTAAACCTAATGTTAAATTCTCAGCAGGTGATGACTATGCCATTATGTCGATGGTGGAGAAAGGCCTTGGCATTAGTATTTTGCCAGAGCTTGTCTTGACCCGGCAAAATTATAATGTGGCCATGCTAGAATTGGAGGAACGTAGTTTCAGATCGTTAGGAATTGCTGTCCACTCTATGAAATACGCTTCTCCCGTCACCAAAAAATTTCTAAAGCATGTGCAAGTGTGGCTGAAAGATAACACCTAAATAAATACGTCAAAAAATAAGAAACTGATACCTCATCAAAGTTAAGAGGGATCAGTTTTTTTGTTTAGTACTTCAGCTAGTTTTTCAGGAAACAGGAACTACACACAAGCTGCTATAATCGATTTTAAAGGATTTTAGTTAAATATATGTATATCTCCATTATCTTATAGTTTTGGCGGCGTTATATAGGGTTTAAGAGACGTTAAATTGCATGTTAATCCTCTATTAATATCTGTTTTAGAATAATTAATATGTTATAATTAGAAGAGTGGAAATAAGGAATGTATTCAGATGTTCTGGAAATGTGAGGACTTTATGCACAATTACGGATGGATAAGATTAGGAGGAGGATTAAGCGATTGAGCGTTACAATAATTACACTAGTCGTAGTAGCAGTATTTATAGGTGCCTTAATGAGAACCGTGTTTGGTTTTGGTGAAGCGATTGTGAGCATGCCACTGCTTGCACTGCTCCCGATTCCTATACATACCTCAGTTTCTTTGATTGGATTGGCAGGCCTCACGGTTGCCTCACTTACAGTTGTGAGTGGGTGGCGGCATATAGAACGACCTATTTTGATTCGATTAGCACTCTCAACAGTGATAGGAATTCCTGTAGGACTAGTCATGCTTTATTTAGCACCGGCAAGTGTAATTATGACTGGCCTTGGTATATTTTTGATTGTTTATGGAGTTTATTCGGTGATAAAGAAGAGAATATTTAAGACGATCGATCATCCATTGCTTAAGGCAAAAGGCTGGGTGTATCCTTTCGGATTCGCTTCGGGTGTACTTGGCGGTGCTTATAACTTTAATGGTGTCCCTGTCGTGATCTATGGTACTTTACGACAATGGAATCCGGATCGTTTTCGGGGTACGTTGCAAGCTCATTTTCTTATTTCGGGTGTACTCGTTGTAACGGGTCATGCTATCGGGGGATTGTGGACGGTGGATGCTCTTGTTCTTTATGGATATTCTATTCCAGCAATTCTCTTAGCTACGGTCCTTGGGGTATATGTGAATAAACGTATTCCTGCTAAAAAATTTGAGAGTTACTTATTTCTGATTATCATTTTACTTGGTGTCCTAATGCTAGTGCCTCGCGGATAGTTGAAAAGAAAAAGAAAGACGTTCTTCCCCCTTACTGTATATGAACGTCTTTTAAATTTATCCAATCTTAGGGTTGACGAAGAGCCTTGTTCATGAGAAAATGTACGCGCGTACATTAAATGAATGCGTTTTCGAATAGCGAATTGAACGAGGCTAAATGTCACTGTTCATAACCTATGAGAAGGAGGAATTTATATCGCCAGCCGTAAAGAGGTTGCCGAGCTTGCAGGTGTCTCAGAAGCCACAGTATCTCGCGTGTTAAACAATGTTGGTCCGATTAAGGAAGAAACGAAGGAACGTGTGTTGGCAGCTGCACTGAAGCTAGGCTATACCCCTAGTTCACTTGCTCAGAGCTTTGCTCGTAGACGGAGCGGGAACTTGGGTGTAGTGATGCCTTATTTGCCGAAAGCCCGCTTGTTCTCCACTTATTATTTTTCGGAAATATTAAGTGGAATAGGGAGCAAGGCGCGAGAAGAGGGTTATGATCTGTTAATGCTGTTTCGGAATGCCGAAGCGCCAATGGATTATAACGAGTTGTTTAAGATGCGGAAGATCGATGCTTGCATTGTGCTTGGCGCTAAAGAAGAGCCAGGTGAGCTAGCCTCACTCCGCCGTTTGAAGGAAGAAGACCATCCTTTTTGTCTGATTAATCAGCATTTTGCTGGGGAAGCTTTTCACGAGGTGGATGCCGATCATGTCGAAGGAAGCTGGCAAGCGGCTAAACACTTACTGGAACAAGGGTTTAAGAGGATTGCTTTTCTAAATGGGCCAGAATCTTATTCCAACAGCCGAGATCGTTTAACGGGGTATACCCGCGCTTTGGCAGAGGTGAATCTTTCTGTAGACTCTTCACTTTTGTTCGAAGGTAACTTCAGCCGGAAAAGCGGAATTATAGCTGCCAAAGAAATGTTGCCTTTGCTGAATGAGATTGATGCGATTATGGCCGCCAATGATCGGATGGCCATAGGTTTGCAGCAAGGACTACAGGAGTTAGGAATACCAAGGGATCGCCTGCCAGCTATTGTGGGTTATGATGATTCGGAAGCTGCGGAGCTTACCACACCTGCATTAAGCAGTGTGAGGGTTCCCTTTTACGAACTAGGTGAACTTGCCGCAGCCCAAATCATTGAATTGCTGGGAAACAATCTGGCAGAAGTACCCGCACCAGCCGTACAGATCAAATTACCGACAGAACTAGTTATACGAGCTTCATCTAAATCTATCAACACTTAGGAGGAATAAGATGAAACAGCTTCGCATTGGAATGATCGGTTATAAATTTATGGGTAAAGCCCACAGTAATGCTTATCGCAGTTTGCCTATGTTTTTCCCGAAAGCGCTTAAACCGGAAATGTCTGTAATCTGTGGACGTAATAGTGAAGCGCTTGGAGAAGCTGCATCGCAGTTAGGCTGGGCGGATTGTGTTACGGACTGGAAGGATCTGATCGCTCGAGAGGATATTGATCTTATAGATATTAATGCTCCCAGCAACGCGCATAAGGAGATAGCTTTGGCAGCAGCCAAAGCAGGTAAACATATTTTTTGTGAAAAACCACTTGCGCTGACCTTGGCGGATTCCCGTGAAATGCTGCAAGCTGCTGAAGACGCGGGAGTTACACATATGGTTGGTTTTAATTATCGCTTTTCTCCGGCAGTTCGACTGGCTAAGAAGCTCATAGAGAGTGGGCGGCTGGGAAAGATTTATCATTTTCGGGCTTGGTTTCTACAGGATTGGATAATAGATCCGGATTTCCCTTTAGTGTGGAGACTGCAGAAGGATATCGCCGGTTCAGGTTCGCATGGAGATCTGGGGGCGCATCTCATAGATTTGGCTCATTTCTTAGTAGGTGATATGAAGGAAGTAATCGGCATGAGCGAGACCTTCATAAAAGAGCGTCCGCTCGCCGCTGAAATGACTGGTTTAAGCGCTAAAGGAGATAAGGATGCACCCAAGGGTAAGGTTACCGTTGACGATGCCACCTTATTTTTAGCCCGTTTTGATAATGGTGCTCTGGGCAGCTTTGAAGCTACAAGATTCGCAGCGGGTCATCGCTCTACCAATTCTTTTGAGATCAATGGGAGTCTTGGCAGTGTGAAATTCGACTTCGAACGTATGAATGAATTAGAAGTTTATTTGACCTCGGATGCAGAGGATGTACAAGGTTTTCGCCGTGTGCTGGCGACCGATCCTGCTCATGAGTATGCAGAGGCTTGGTGGCCACCAGGTCATACGATTGGTTTTGAACATACGTTTATTCACGAAATGCTGGAGCTTTCTAACGCAATTGAAGAAGGTCGTCAGCCAGAACCGAATTTCAATGATGGAGTGAAATGCCAAGCGGTGTTAGAGGCTGTAGAACGCTCTATTGATGAACGCCGGTGGGTCGATTTATCCGAGATGTAATCTAACCTTAGAAGGAGTGCTGAAGATGAGAAAAGCATTGATTGTATGGGGCGGTTGGGAGGGTCATGAGCCTGAGCAGGTCGCTGATATATTCGCTAAAATGTTGCAAGAGGAACAGTTTGAAGTTGAAGTATCGAATACACTGGAGGCTTTTGCTGATGCAGATAAGCTTCTTGGACTAGATTTGATCGTGCCGGTATGGACAATGGGCACAATCGAGCAGGATTTTGTGAATCATGTCTCCGCAGCTGTACAGCATGGAACAGGTCTTGCCGGTTGCCATGGCGGGATGTGTGATTCTTTTCGTAATAATGTAGATTGGCAGTTTATGACGGGTGGACAATGGGTAGCTCATCCTGGGAATGACGGCGTTAACTATACCGTAGAGATTTGTCAAAGCTCAAGTCCTCTGGTAGAAGGATTAGAAGATTTCAGTGTTTGCTCAGAGCAATATTATCTGCATGTAGATCCAGCTGTTGAAGTTCTTGCTACGACTCGTTTTCCAGTAGTTGAAGGGCCTCATTCGTATAATAAGGCTGTTGATATGCCAGTAGCTTGGACAAAACGTTGGGGCTTGGGCAGAGTTTATTATAATTCACTGGGGCATCATGCGGACATTGTAGATCAGCCGCAAGTGCGTGAAATGATGCGCAGAGGATTAATATGGGCAGCTGAAGGTAAAGCGCAAGCATTATCCAATGTTTCGGAGGTTATGAATAGCTATAGTGGAATGGCAGACAGTCAATAAATTCTGGGAGCGATCAGCGAATGGATAAAGTCAAAGTTGGTATTATTGGATGCGGTAAAATCAGTAGTATCTATATGGAGAACTGTCAAAAGTTCGAGATCCTTGATCTAGTTGCATGTGCGGATTTAGATTTGGTGAGAGCACAAGAACAAGCGGATAAATACAATATTCCAAACGTCTATACCACAGAACAATTACTGAATGATCCAGAGATAGAAATCGTAATCAACTTAACGATTCCAGCTGTTCATGCGGAAGTATGCCTAAAAGCTATTGAAGCAGGTAAACATGTATACGTTGAGAAACCTCTAGCTGTGACGAGAGAAGAAGGCCGCAAAGTTCTGTCAGCTGCGCGGGAAAAGGGAGTACTTGTGGGCAGTGCACCGGAGACATTCTTCGGAGCGGGAATTCAAACGGTTTTGAAGCTGATAGATGAAGGAGTAATTGGCGAACCTGTTGCAGCTACTTCGTTTATGCTGGGCCGTGGACATGAGCATTGGCATCCAGATCCGGAATTTTATTATGCCGCTGGTGGAGGTCCAATGTTCGATATGGGTCCTTACTATTTGACGGCTTTGGTGCAGCTGTTGGGTCCTATTCATACGGTTAGCGGAATGACTGGGAAAGCGCTGGAAGAACGTACGATTACAAGCGAGAAGAAATTTGGGAATAAAATTCCTGTTCAAATTCCAACTCACGTAGCCGGAACCTTACGATTTGAAAATGGTGCCATTGCAACGTTGATTACAAGCTTTGATATCTTTGGCGGGAGCAACCTGCCGCATATAGAAATCTACGGAACGCTAGGAACGATTCAAGTTCCAGACCCGAATAACTTTGGGGGTCCCGTGAAACTCCGGCTTATGGGTGAGAATGAGTGGACGGAACAGCCGTTGTTGTCAGGGTATGATCAGAATACCCGCGGGATTGGACCAGCAGATATGGCTTACGCCATTCGGACGGGTAGAGAGCATCGTGCCAGTGGAGAACTGGCTTATCACGTATTAGAAGCAATGTGGGCTTTCCATGATTCTTCTGATGCTCATTCATTCTACGAAATGGAAAGCACCTGCACTCGTCCTGCGGCACTTCCAATCGGTCTTGCTCCTTATACTTTGGATTAGAGAATTCTTCCTGAATCTGCAACCTATCACTTCCGGTCTTCGTTTGAGAAGATGAAGAGTGGAGGTGTTAATAGGATGCGTAAGATAATTATTGGTTGGATATGGATTCCCGTTGTTATTTTGTTAATCAGTGGCTGTTCAGAGGCTCAACAAGCGAATAAGGAGCCGGTTCCAACTCCTGTAATTAGTTCAGAACCACAAATTTTAGCTTCTACGAACCCCGCAATGGATGATCCAGGCGCGGTTAAGACTTTCTTATCAGCTCAGAAGATTCCTAACGGAGATATTTATCTGCAAGATAACAAGGTTCATATTAATATTGTAGGTTTGAACTCGGAGATTGAGCAAAGCCTTGCTCAGACTTTCACTGCAGGTACTTATGAACTTCATGATGTGAAATATACGATGCAAGAGTTATTAGCTGCTCAAGAATTGTTGCATGAACAAGAACTATACCAGAAGCTGAATCTCTACGGCTCTGGTGTAGATACGATTGGTAATAAAGTAACTATTACCATTCCGTCAGATGATGCGGAAGCAGCTAAGCTTGAAATTGAAAAGTGGATCGATCCAAAGATGTTGACCTATGATATTTCAGAAATAGGTGATCCGCATGTAGTAGGTACAATCGTTGATATCGATACTAAACAGGCGAAGCGGATTCTAATCCTTGAACCTGGTAACGAAGATCCATCTTACTGGTTCACATTCAATGCGAAATCTGAAATGTTTAATGAAGCTGGAGAGACCATCAGCTTTAAGGATTTACAGGTTGGACAGCAGGTTAAGTTATGGAATACAGGGATGGTGCTGGAATCTTTTCCCGCGCTTGCGAGTGTGCGGAGGATGGAGCTAGCAATTACTGAATAATCTAATAGACCCGTCAACAGGTAGCAAGTGCTCCACGTATTTGAACTGTAGATGGAAAGTGAGGGTGCTCTAACCCTCACTTTTTTTAATTAGGAATAGTATACTTTTTCTACTTTATATAATGTATGCTCGATTGTTGGACAGAGATTGGCATGTACTTTGTAATATTTAACTCGAAAATATAAACTTTTCAAAAAGTTCTTTATATTATTTTTTTGTTTAAAGGCAGGAAGAAATTCTGGATTTTTCTCCACATCACCAAAACTTTGAATCCATTGCTCTACATAAGTCTGACTAAGCATTTTTCTATCTAAAACACTCATTATGGATCTTACCATTCGCTCATCTTCCCCATCGGAGTATATTCGATCTGTTATGGTCATCTTTTCGTAAACCAAATCGAGGATAGTTATGAGGTCATTTTCATCCAGTTCGGAGCATTGAGCCAATTCATCTAAAGTATCTGCTGCATGGGCTATAGCATGAGCCCAGCCTTTTTCTTCGTCATACCCCCGGTAATCCCGCTCATTTTGCACACTGCAAAATACCTTCTCTTTTATCTGATGAATTTGCTCTCTTGAGAGAAATGGTGATTCTTTATGCCTCATGAAGAGGAGTGGGATAACTAGCATAGAGAAAGATCTGGTAAAGACAGAGTCTGTATTGGTTTCGCCAAGCTTAAAATGCAAATGGTTTTTATCCAAGATAACGGGTATAAGTTGTTCCAGTCCGTTTGTAGTTAGAGAATTACCTGGGATCCAATGAGAAAAAGTTGTATAAATTAGCTCATCCCGTAGTTGGGCATCTAAAGAACCAATGTTATTTATCATTTCTTGTACCAACTGGAAGGTATCGGAAGGTGCTTGGTAATCATTTTCTTTTATGCATATCAACGTTTCTTTTAAATTCATTTTATAATCTCCTATTTTCCAGTGTGAATTATTTTCTAATACCGGATGGTGTAGTTCCTTTATATTGCTTAAACAGCTTGGTAAAATAATTAGGATTGTCGCAGCCCACTCGTCCAGCAATCTCCGTTACAGTAAAATCTGTCTCCAGCAACAGTCGTTCTGCTTCATTTACGCGGCAAAGATTAACATAATCGATGAAGGTTCGGCCGGTGAGCTTCTTAAAGGTTTTGCAGAAATGGTATGGATTTAGATTAACGGATCTCGCGGCGCTTTCAATAGTCATTTTCTCATCAAAATGGTTCTCCATGTACTCCAGCAATGGCTTAAAACGCTCACGATTGAAGGATTGACGTTCATTTGTTCTGCCAGAAACCTGCTCAGGCAAAAAGGTACGGGAGAGCAATACAAAAAGTAGATGAAGTTGATTTTTGATGATCAACTGAAATGCAGGACCTTTCTGATGCACTTCATCCACGATAGTGTTCAGAAGAGAGTAATAAGTAGAACAGGTTGGAACTAGTGCCGCTGGTTTAACTGGTAGCTGATATCGATTCTCCAAATAGGGAGCTACGAATTGTTCATGTTGAGGATCTTGCTTCCAATCTTTAAATAAAGAACTATGAAATACGACGGATATAAATCGGACATGATCATCCCGCAGACTATATCCAACATGCAAACCTCCAGAAGGAACAAACAAAACCTCTCCGGG
This sequence comes from Paenibacillus sp. FSL H3-0310, assembly GCF_038002785.1. NCBI lineage: Bacteria > Bacillati > Bacillota > Bacilli > Caryophanales > Paenibacillaceae > Paenibacillus > Paenibacillus sp. FSL H3-0310. The sequence continues at coordinate 3,170,836 of NZ_JBBODC010000001.1, read as the reverse complement.
ATGCAGTTCGTAGGGCTTGCTGTCGATGTGGAAAATGGCGCTGCCTGCTTGCATGATAATGATTTCGAAATGCTCATGCCAGTGTAGAAAAAGGATGTTCTGGCCGATTTTCGCATGTCTGCATTCATTAAAAAACAATCGAAACGGATAGGTGTTTCCTTCTAATTGAGGGTATTCTTTAAGATCATTAGGATAGCTCAATATTTATTCAACTCCCACAATATACGACTATATAAACACAATATAATAAGAGTTTTAAGCTCAAATGCAGTATATACTCGGGTTATAGAACTTACTATAAACCAATATTGGAGTGGTACACAAGATGAAGGATACAATGCGTATAGGCACATTAGTTGGAGGCGGAGATGCTGTTAGAGTGATTCCGCAAATCGTAGGTCATGGCTTCGAATCTTTTAGCTTAACCTTCTGGCAGACTACAGGTGAAACAGATCTTGTGGAAACTGGTAAGCGTGTGCAAGAACTTGCGGCAAAACATGATTTTGTGATTTCATCGGTTGGCATCTTTGGCAATCCTTTGACGAATACGGGTGACAATTCCGATGCATTAGCGAGCTGGGAACGGCTTATTGATCATGCTCATGTATTTGGTACTGATATGGTATCAGGATTCACGGGACGACTACCAGGAGTGTCCATTGATGAATCGATTCCGAAGTTTGCCGAGGTATTTGGTGAGCTGACAAAAAGAGCAGCAGATCGCGGAGTAAGAATTGCTTTTGAGAACTGTTCCATGGATGGCAATTGGACTTCAGGGGACTGGAATATCGCTCATCATCCAATAGCCTGGGAAAAGATGTTTAACGCTGTCCCTGCTGACAATATGGGACTCGAATGGGAGCCCTGCCATCAGATGGTGCAGTTGATTGACCCGATTCCACAGCTGCGCAAATGGACAGATAAGATTTTCCATGTACACGGCAAGGATGCCACCATCGCTTGGGATATTGTAAAAGAATATGGAATCCACGGCCCGAAACCTTATGTATGGCACCGTACTCCGGGTTTTGGTGATACGAACTGGACGGATGTTATCTCCATTTTGCGTCAGGCTGGTTATAAAGGAACCATTGATATTGAAGGTTGGCATGATCCTGTCTATCGGGATGAACTGGAAATGATGGGTCAAGTACATGCCTTGAATCATTTAAAACAATGCCGCGGGGGCAGCTTTGTGCCTAATCCGCTTTAATAAGTCAGGGGGAGAAATATGACAGCACAGTATCGGGTAGTAGTTGCAGGTTGCGGAGGAATGGCTAATGCATGGATTGAATACGCTTTATTGCGTACAGATACTAAGATCGTTGCTCTAGTAGATATAAGGTTGGAGTCGGCTGAGGCGATGGCCGTGAAGCATGGGATTTCATGTCTGACGTTTACGGATATTAAGCAGGCGATACAGGAGACCGCAGCAAATCTCGTCTTTGACGTTACTGTTCCCGGAAGTCATTTCAATATTTCTAGCACTGCATTGGAACTTGGGTGTAATGTGTTTAGTGAGAAACCTTTAGCTGAGACTATGGAGGAATGTAATAAGATTGTTGAGATCTCGGAACGGACTGGAAACGCTCATGCGGTGATGCAGAACCGCCGTTATGATCCTCGTATTCGTTCTTTAAGAAAAATCATAGAATCAGGAACGATTGGTAGAACAGGATTTATCGGTGCAAGCTTTTTCCTTGGGGCTCATTTCGGGGGGTTCCGTGATGTTATGAAAAGTCCGTTGCTGCTGGATATGGCGATTCATACCTTCGACCAGGCCCGGTTTATTAGTGGCGCGAACCCTGTGTCCGTATACTGTCAGGAGTTTAATCCTCCCGGTTCATGGTATGAGGGGAATGCGTCGGCAGTGTGCATTTTCGAGATGTCCGACGGTTCAATATTTACCTATCAGGGATCTTGGTGTGCAGAAGGTGCATCCACGTCATGGGAAGCTTCTTGGCGGGTTAACGGGGAGAAAGGAACCGCAATCTGGGATGGTCATGAGCTGCCATATGCTGAGGTAGTTACTGCAGGAGATCAGAGCGATATGTTCATTCGTGACGTAAAGCGTGTAAAGGGTGAAAACGTTGAGATGAGTAAAACATTCCATCAAGGGTGTTTGGATGAGATGTTCTTGTCATTGGCAGAGCAACGTCCTGCAGAGACGAATTGTAGAGATAATCGGTATAGTATGGCAATGGTGTTCGGAGCGCTGGAAAGTGCTGAATCTGGCCGGAAAATCGATCTAGTGGAGTTTTGAGATTGACTTCTGTTACTACAATCGCCAGCAAGGAGATCAAAATGAATATTAGAGCTTACCGAGAATCGGATCTTATTCAAATTATCTCATTGTTCTACGAAACAGTTCATTCCGTAAACAAACAAGACTACTCACAGGAACAGCTGGATGCTTGGGCACCTAAAGAGGAAGAGGCACTTAAGCTTAATACTTGGAGAGCTTCTTTACGTCAAAATATCACTTATGTAGCCGAAATTAATAATATTATTGTGGGCTTTTCTGATATGACAGCAGAAGGACATTTGGATCGATTATATGTTCACAAAGATTACCAAGGGCAAGGTGTAGCCTCTGCATTGGCGAATAAGCTTGAATTGAAAGCAAAAGAACAGGGTCTTTATGAAATGGATGCCGAAGCAAGCATCACTGCTAAACCTTTTTTTGAACGACTGGGATACCAGCTTATTGCGAAACAAAGTATAGAACGAAAAGGTGTTCTGTTGGTCAATTATAGGATGAGCAAAAAAATAATGTAATTCAAAAAAGCAGGTTGCTCATTAGAGCAGTCTGCTTTTTATGATAAGAAGGATATTCAAATTCACCCATCAATCAAGTTCATTAATGCTACAGTATCAAATCGATCCCCTTGAACTAACCATTTACCGTCCACATCAAAGAGAGTCAATATACCTTCCAAAGGTACACGTTTACTTTCTTTGTCATCCTTATCCAATAAAACAAGATCCACCGTATATTTTAACTCGACAATATCCTTTTTTTGTTCGGAAAGGTTGAATTTTAGGTTTTCCGGTTTTAAAGAAAGCTTTTGTGTATCAGCGATTTTAAATGGGATAGTTGTAATTCGGTTCGCTATAGCCTTTTCGGAAAAGTATTCTGTAAAATACGGTTTCATCTCTTCATTTCGCGCAAGAATGGATTCATCAGACATTAAATCCTCAGAAGCCTTGACGGTATATTCTACATTTTTATATTTCTCTGCGGCTTTAGTAGCATCATCTACTTCTGAACTACATCCCATAATTAACGCCAGGGAAAATAATATCATGCTTAATATCAACGGTGATTTACGCATTAGTACACCCCCAATGTATTTGATCTTGCATTATTATACTTATATTACCATGTTGTGGTTTCAAAATTTCAAGAAGAAAATGATTCAAATCCCTAAATATGGTATGGTGTAAATATGATCGTAAATTTGAGGAGATTAAACTAAAAAGTAGCATCGAAAGGATTATTAAAATGAACACAACCTTAAAATTTACTCGCGGGAATAAAGTAGGACTGATTGCTTGTTCAGATGGTGTGAGAGTAGAAAACCTAGCTAAAGTAGAGGAATTAAAAAGAGTTTTGCATTCATTTGGACTCCATGTAGTGGTGGCTAATACTTTGTTTAGAAAAGAGGGTTATTTCAGCGGCAATCCCATGGAAAGAGCAGCGGAGCTGAATCAACTATTTAAAAATACTGAAATTAGCGCGATATTCGATATTTCAGGTGGGGATTCTGCCAATCAGATCTTAGAGTACATAGACTATGAAAGTATCCGAATGAACCCCAAACCCTTTTTCGGAATAAGTGATTTGTCAGTTATTTTGAACGCTTTATATACGCAAAATAATTCGAAATCCTATCATTATCAGTTGATGAATCTAGTGTCTTCTGATGGGGCGGAGCAGCAAAGGGCTTTTTATCGAACATTCTTCGAGGGTCAAAACGATCTTTACGATTTCCGGTATCATTGGGTTCGTGGTAACCAGATGAGCGGGATAGTAATCGGGGGGAATATTCGCTGTTTTTTGAAGCTGGCAGGGACAAGCTATTTTCCGGATCCTTGTGACAAAATATTATTGTTGGAGAGTTTAAGTGGCAGAGCTAACAAAATAGTCTCCTTTTTTGCTCAGCTCCAGCAATTGAAATATTTTGATGCTTGTGCTGGATTGATTCTAGGGTCGTTTTCAGAACTTGAGAACTTTAATGAATTCCCGATAGTAGAAGAGTATGTGAAGGAAATTAGCCATTCCGCCTCCATTCCTATCATAAAGACAGCTGAGCTTGGGCATGGCAGTAACAGTAAGTGTATTGTTGTGGGCAATAAAATCACTTTGTGAAATTCTTTATCAAATTCCTCTTGCCAGAGAACTTGGAAATGGAGTTCACTCAAGGGGATCATTAGGTCAGCGTTTACGTGTGCAATTTGGACTGCATATTTATTGAAATCAGAGCGAGTACATAATACGTTTGTAAAGTAATTTAGTAAAGTGTTTTAAAGGAGGGGTATGATGTCTACACAAGATTATCTATCAAAAGAAGAATTGAAAGATGCGATTCATATTGCCTATCAGTCTCTTGATCATGAATTTGATGGCATTGAGAACTCCCAAAGAGACAATCGTATGGAAGGGGTTGATCGTACCCCAGCAGAAATCATTGCTTATCAATTGGGCTGGTTGAATCTTGTTATGAAATGGGATAAGGATGAAAAATCAGGGTTAACCGTTATTACACCTTCACCGGATTATAAATGGAATCAACTTGGCGGATTATATCAATCGTTTTATCATACATATGCTGCCTACTCATTAGACGAGTTAAGATCTTTATTTCAAGAGACAGAACATCAGTGGCAGAACTGGATTGATTCTTTAAGTGATGAAGAACTTTTTACGCAAGGCGTGCGGAAATGGACAGGAAACAATCCAAGATGGCCAATGGTCAAATGGATTCATATTAATTCAGTAGCACCGTTTAAGACTTTTCGTTCTAAGATTCGCAAATGGAAAAAGCTTAATGTAACTAAGGAAGTATAAAAGGACGGATTATTTTTGAAGAAGATATCTATTATTGTAAGTACATTTATATTTTTGATTGCATTAAGCTCGATTATACTTGTCGTAGTAAACAACACTTCTAAACCCATTAAGAGTCCTGAGAACATTGAACTAAAAGAGTTGGCGAATGGAAACAAAATACAAGTGGACTTCACGGAGAAACCCACTGTATTCGTATTTTTCACCTCATGGTGTCCATATTGTAATGACGACGCTCCTAAGATTGTCTCATTGTATGAGAAATATAAAAATAGAGTGAACATATACGGAATCAATTTGCTTTATCAAGATGATCTTTCTGAAGTAAAACAATACGTGGCGGATTACAACATAAAGTATCCTGTTCTCCTAGATGAAACAGGTGATCTCCATAAACAATTTGGTGAACAAGCTTTTCCTGCGTTGTTTTTTATAAACTCTGATGGCAAGGTTATGGATCAAATTATTGGCTCGACTGATTTTGACGCAATTGAGAGCTCGTTTAAGATTTTCATTAAAAACTATGATTAAGGAGGTTGAAATGAATACGATTCATTTAGAGGTTTTTGCAGCAAAAGATCAATCGGATGTAGATATATTTTGGGGACTTTTTAATAGTTACATTAATGAATTATCTCTCCACGTATCTATGGGCGATGATTTTGACCTGGATTACTTTTATTCAGACGAGTATAGAGAGATCATTGAAGAGCTAAGAACAAGAGATATAAATCCTTTAAATTTGTTTCTTATACATAAGGACGGTACTGTGCTTGGATTTTTAATGTATGTTACTTATTTTGATGAGGGTGGAAAGTGTTTTTTAATGGAGTATTATATTGAACCTACGTATCGGAATTTAGGGTATGGTGAATTTGCCTATTCAATGGTCGAAAAACATGTTTATGCAGACGGTGCAAAGTATATCGAGTTAACCCCGACTAATGATGCAAATGAAAGGTTTTGGCGCAGTGTGGGGTATATGAAATCAACGGATATGGATGAGGATCATAAATACATTTATCGGAAATCACTTTGTATCTAAACCGTAAGGAGTTAATCCCTATGATCAAAAAAAGAAAGAAACTCATAATCATCACCGCATTTCTTTCATTTTTGCTTCTGATGCTGATTGTAGTCTATATAATAAATCCTCAACCTGTTATGTAGAACCAGATTTTACAGAGGTCACAACAACGATACTTTTGAACGATATTGATCCAGACGGATTTAACGCGGATGTGATCGCCCATTCAGAAATTAATAGATGGTTTGGAATCTTTGTCAGGTTTAGTGGAGCTTATTGATGGATTAAATAATGTGAAAGAGTTCAAAACAATCTATAAATCAATCGAATCCCAAAGCTAGGAGGTTGAGATGAAGAAATTCATTATTGTAATTCTAGCCATAATTGCTTTATTGCCATTACATGCGGTCTACGCGGATTGGGCCGGTTCGTTTGTTGTTTATTCAGGTGACATCTACGAAATATCAGACGATGAACTCATCCCCTCCGAAGAAATCGATAAGAAGATAGGGCATGTAACTAAATATTCCGATGAGGAAGGCACGTACAGGGGGAATTTCTCGAATATTTATCCTAAAGGTACGCCCTACTACTCAATTATCAATACCGATCCAAAAGATTACATTGCTATTAAGACCCAAGAGGATATCTTTGTAAAAGCTTATAATAAAGGCCATTATCCCAATGATGAATTGGTTAAAAAAACGATTTGGATGTATTTCTTATTGGGGACATCGGTTATCGTCTTATTAATAATTTGGATAATGAAGCGGAAGAAAGCAGTGTTGTAGCTAGAACGGCGTGGTGGAAAATTCAAGTTCAAAGGGTGAATCTAGTGGAAGAAGCATCTAGTCTAATCAAAAAATTATCATGGCACACACGCGAAGAGGAAAAGGAAGATGCAATTAATAAGCTACAATATATAAAGGATGAAGCTTTGCATTTATTAGTACAACCTATATCAAAAGACTATTGGGATGGAGCGGCTGAAACAGTCATACGTTTAGGATATCCACGTGTGAAAAGCATATTGCCGGGTTTGCTTGAATGGATACAAGATTTAAATTGGCCAGGTGCGGGGGAAATAGCTGGTTTTTTACTTGAAATAGGGGATCCGATGATTCCATATGTTAAAGATGTACTAAATCAACACAGCGATGATCAAGAATGGGTGTATTGGATTTTCGAAAAATTAATTGATCATTGGAACACGAAACAAGTCCAACAGATACAAGCAGAATTAATTAAGATTTCACAGGAAAAAGCCAATGACCTATCGGCATTAAGAATCTTATTAACTCACGGTATATACGCAAAAGATGTGGTCTGTGAAATAATCCAGCACAAAAAAGATGTCCTTGTATTTGAACTCAAGGAACTTCATGATACTCATCTTGAAATTGATTGTGAAGCTCTTCATAAAGAATTCTTAAATCAGCAGCCTAATGTAATTAAACAGTTTCATGAGCACAATAAAGACCGTTTTTATATATGTAATGCGATATCTAACCGCCAAGAAGTTTTAAGAGAAATAGAAATTTTTACTGCTGAGTTTCTCACTTCGTGAAGTTATCAAGCTTTACTGAAATAAATTGAAAGGAGACTAACCAATGAACAACATAAAAGTACTTCATTATGATGCTTTTTCTCCTTATCCCAACAAAGGAAATCCAGCTGGTGTAGTATTAGATGCGGCTCATTTGAGCGAAAGTGACATGCAAGCGATAGCTCATAAGGTCGGTTTTAACGAAACAGTTTTTGTAGTCTCATCAGATGTAGCTGATTTAAGGCTTAAGTATTTTACGCCAGGCCATGAGATCAATCTTTGTGGACATGCTACAATGGCATCTTTATTTGCTTTAAAAACAAAGGGGATCCTTGGTGAAGCTGGCTCGATAAAGATCGAAACAAACGTGGGGGTGCTACCCATTCAATTCAGTATGGTAACTTCATGATTGAAATTGATTGTCTGGGAGAAATCTGTCCAGTACCAGTAATGATGTTAAAAAAACATCAAAAAGCCATTCAAAATGGCGAACAGGTGATGCTGGTTACTGATCATAGCTGCGCAAAAGTTTCCATCACGGATTACTGTCGTGGTTCAAATTTGAAATGTACCATCCAAGAAGTTATTAATGGGGTATGGGAGATTACGATTGAGATATAAGTTCAACACAATGTATCAATCAATGTCTTTTCTATATAACGAATTAATTGTTTCGTATCATTGTCACAACGCTGATTATGTTTTTTTACCATGTAGACATCGTTATTTACTTGGAACTGATCAATATGAATAATCTTGAGTTGTTTACTATACAACTCTTTTTTTATGGACATATAAGGCAGAAAGGCAACACCATGTCCTCTAATTGCAGCAAGCTTTACCGCCTCAAGGGAGTCCAGATTAAACAGTATGTTTAATTTAAGCTCACCCGCAGATATGTTATTTAAAGCCCTTTGCACACAATGAAGCTGTGAGGACCAGATTAACGGATATTTAGGGAGCTCATTCAGTGTGATTTTATCAGGACAAACGGTCGTACTGCTTGCCACTAGCATAACTTGATCAGAAAACACCATATTGGAGCTTAATTCAGATTTCGGGGAAGGCCCGGAAATAAAGCCAACATCACCTTCTTCAAGAAGCAAACGTTCTTCTACTAGTGACGATGCCCCTTCGTTTAGAGTGATATGGCAATTGGGAAAATGCTTTTTTACCTCATATAAGGTACATGGCAGGGCATAATTACAGACTTCTGGAATCGCATAAATAGACAGCTCATGTTGTGTTGGCTGTAAATGATTGATCTCTGTGACCATATCATCATACAATTTACAGATTTGCTCCGCATACTTCTCTGCTATAATCCCTGCTTCTGTTAGGCTGGCCCCTTTATTACTTCTCACAAAAAGCTCAGAACCCAAGGTATTCTCCCAGGATTTCAACTGCTGACTCAGTGCGGATTGGGTGATATGAGATTTCTGAGCGGCTTTAGATATACTTTTTAACGAAGCAATATCTAAAAATAATTTAAGCGTTTCCATATTCATACTTATTCCTCCTGTTGCCCGCTGTTAGTGCAAACTATAGCATACTTGATTACGCTCCATCTGTGCCATTAGTAACACTTATACAGCATAAAGAAAGCAGATAACCACAGCGCAAATAAGTATGTTACTATTTTCACATAGTCAATTACATAAAACGATGGAGGTGTTAGACTATGGGGCAAACCGTAAGTCCCGAAACGAAATCAGCCCGAACCAGAGCTCCTAGAAAACCTAAAAAGAGTCAGTTGCCCATCGCGTTGCTGGTCACAGTTCTCATTATTGGGTTTGGTTTTTTCCTAGACCATTCCCACGATAAAATGGTTGTCTACCTGCTTTTCGGTATTTCGTTTGGCGTTATTTTGCAAAGATCACGTTTCTGTTTTACTGCATCACTTAGAGATCCATGTATTACAGGCAGCACATCGGTAACAAGAGCTGTACTGATAGCATTTTCTCTCGCTACGATCGGATTTACAGCCATAAAGTATCCAGCGTTCCTGGAAGGTAAACCGATTCCTGGGATGGACAATGTGGGTCAAATCAGTTTTGCTTTGATAATTGGCGCAGTATTATTCGGAATTGGCATGGTTATTGCAGGGGGTTGCGCTTCGGGTACATTGATGCGTGTAGGTGAAGGATTCACGATGCAGATGTTGTCACTTGTGTTTTTTGTCATTGGTTCACTTTGGGGATCACATGATATGGGTTGGTGGAGAGCTAACGTTATAAAGGATGCACCCACTGTATTTTTACCAGACGTCTTTGGTTGGCTTGGAGCACTAGTTGTTCAGTTCCTGATCATTCTTCTGTTGTACATCGCTGCAGTTAAATGGCAAGAGAAAAAGATGGGAAGCGCAGATTAGTTTAAGTTATTACGTGAATATTTTCACTATTAGGAATTTTAAAAAATATAAAAGGTGGTTTTTAAGATGGCTGAATTTACACTTGATTGCCTGGGAGAAGCTTGTCCGGTACCGTTAATGAGAACAGAAAAGAAGATGACTGAACTAAATGTTGGAGACGTTCTAGTTGTTGCTATTGATCATAGCTGCGCAATGAAAAACGTACCAGAATGGGCGAGAAAACAGGGACATAATGTGGAAATCGAAGAGGTCGATGATGGCGAGTGGGAAGTTGTTATTGAGAAGGTAAAATAGGATCGCTAAGTAGGAAAGGACGGTGAATGAAACAGTGAACGAATTCTGGTTGAAGATATCGTCTAACCGCTTTTACAAGCAATTGCTCAAAGAACCGTTTACTTATGTAACTGGAGCTGTACTTCTCGCTGTGTTCGCAACAGCACATCTGGCTGTTTTCTCAAAAGGATGGGGAGTAACCAGCGCCTTCGCGGACTGGGGAGCTTGGGCGTATCGACTGGTAGGAGGAAATGTAGATAACTGGGCGTACTTTAGTAAGGAGAAAGCTCAAAAAACATTATCTTCCGGATTTTTGAATGATGGTGGGTCCATTCGAAATGTAGGGATTATCTTAGGTGCATTAGCAGCGACATTGTTTGCTTCCGAGTTCAAGCTTAAGAAAATTAAGTCCAAAAAGCAGGTAGTGGCGGCTGTACTTGGTGGGTTGCTCATGGGGTACGGAGCTAGACTGGCTAATGGATGTAATATAGGTGCATTATTTACGGCTATAGCTTCTTTATCGCTTTCAGGCTGGATTTTTGGATTGTTCCTGCTGGTTGGTGCATTTATAGGCAGTAAATTATTAGCCAAATTCTTTATGTAAAAGTGAAATAGGCTGAGCTTATAGTGCTGACGAGAGTCAGCCTATTTTATTGAAATCATAGTCTACACAGGAGGGTCAATTGAAATGGAAAAGAAGACAGAACAGTATGATGTCGTCATTATCGGTGGCGGGGCTGCTGGATTAACAGCAGGGATCTATTGTGGACGAGCAAAATTGAAGACACTTCTTTTGGAAAAATCGCTGGTAGGCGGTCTTGCGACTTATACTAATGAAATAGAAAATTATCCTGGTTTTCCTGAAGGAACGACCGGAACAGATCTTATGGGATTATTTCATAAACAAGCCAAAAAATTTGGTGTGGATTTCAAAATGACAGATGTCAAATCTGTCTCGGCAGCGGAAGGGATTAAAGTAGTGGAAACCTTTCGGGTTCGATATGAATGTAAAGTCATTATCATAGCCAGTGGAGGAAAACCAAGAATTACAGGTGCAGCTAATGAAGATATGTTCTTATATGATAAAGGAATTTCCTTTTGTGCAACCTGTGACGCTGCGGCAAATACGGGGAAAACAGTTATGGTCGTTGGCAGTGGTGATGCAGCTATTGAGGAAGGGATGTTTCTGACTAAGTTTGCAGATAAAGTGATCGTATCTGTCATGCATGATCATGGGAAAATGGATTGTAATGAAATTGCCAAAACGCAGGCACTAGAAAACCCTAAAATGGAATTCATGTGGAATACGGTGGTAAGTTCTTTCGAAGGTGAGGAACGTTTGAATTCCGTCGTCCTGAAAAATTTAAAATCTAATGAACTGCAAAACGTAAAGGTCGATTCATGTTTCTTATTTATTGGATACACCCCTAACACAGAAATTTTATCAGGGGTAGTAGATCTAAATCGTAATGGATATGTACTTATTAATGAGAAAATGGAAACGAATATACCTGGGGTCTTTGCAGCAGGAGATGTGTGCGATAAATTTCTAAAACAAGTTGCTACCGCTGTTGGCGATGGTGCCATTGCAGGGTATGGTGCAGAGAAGTATATATCTGAATGTGAGGTGTATGAGCATCAAATTCTGAATCAAGGCAAAGCATCTGTTGTTTATTTATGGAATGCCACAGATCCTTCCTGTCGGGAGTTATTACCTTTAATTGAGGGATTTGAGCAATCCCATTCGGATGTCAGGGTCACAAAGGTAGATGTATATAAGTCACCCGGACTTGCTGCCAAGCTAGGGATAGATTCAGTTCCTTCTATTGTTTATCTGGATAATGGGAAGGTCCAAAAAGTAATTACTGAAAAGATAAATGAAGAAATACTGAGGACTCTTGCTAATTAAGGAGAAAGTCAAAGACACATGCAGATGTTATCTCTGTATGTGTCTTTTTTTATTCAAGCTTAAGGAATATGAGACGAGCTAATGTAAGAGAGTGTCAAAGTATCAATAATAGTTGTTTTGTCATATATTTTTGAAAGCGCTTAAACCTTATGATTATTTTATAAATGTTGCAACTATAGCGGAGGGAGAAAGGATATTAATTATCTGTACATATCTTCAAAATCATCACAAGGAGGATTCACCTATGGCGAACGCAAGCGTCGCACCAGACAAGAGATCCGGACCGAATCTCAACAAGCAACGAACTAGCGGGATCAGACGCTTTTTTAAGCAAATAGATCTACAGCTTATGGTATTGCCAGCACTTGTTCTAGTTTTTATTTTTGCCTATATCCCCATGTACGGGATTCTAATTGCATTCCAGGATTACAAGTTAGGTAATAGCTTTATTAGCAGTGACTGGGTTGGCTTAAAGCACTTTATTTACTTCTTTAATGCTCCTGAATTTGAAGTGGTTATGAAAAATACAATCATCATCAGCTTACTGAAGTTTTGTTTTGGATTTCCTGCACCGATTATTTTGGCGTTAATGCTGAACGAAGTCCGTAAGATGTTCTTTAAACGGGTGATTCAGACCGTTACTTACTTGCCTCACTTCTTATCTTGGGTAGTTATCGGCTCAATGGTTACCTCGATGTTATCCGTAGATAACGGCAGTATAAATATGCTGCTTGAGAAATTGAAATTCATTGATGAACCGATCAACTTCCTTTCCATGACAGAATATTTCTGGGGCATTTTAGTTACAACCAATGTATGGAAAGAAATTGGATTTGCTTCAATCGTGTACTTAGCTGCCATTGCTGGTATTGACCCGCATTTATACGAAGCGGCTTCGATGGATGGTGCAAGTCGGTTTAAACAGATATATTTGATAACGTTGCCTTCAATTATGCCAGTTGTAATCATCTTTATGATTTTGGCAATCGGTAATCTGGTGAATGCAGGATTCGAAGATATTTTGATCCTAGCTTCCAATCCAGCTCTGCGAGAAGTGTCAGATTCAGTTGATGTATATGTTGTACGTGTCGGTATAGACAATTTCAGGTACTCCTATGCGACTGCTATCGGATTGTTCAAGGCCGTGATCAGCGTGACATTACTTACCTTTGCCAACTTCATTGCCAGAAGAGCAGGGAACAGCTTGTGGTAATGAATTACTCAATATAGGGGGACCAAACTATGAAACGTATTAATATAGGAGATCGAATATTTATAGGATTCATATATGTATTTTTGACCTTACTGGCATTTTCCGCGTTTTATCCATTTTGGAATTCACTTGTTATTTCCTTTAATGAGGGGATGGATACTTCGAAAGGTGGAGTTACTTTCTGGGTCCGTGAGTTCACGCTTGAGAATTATAAGATTGTTTTTGAAGATTCTCGTCTAATGGGTGGATTCGTCATTGCTACATTGCGGACAGTAATCGGTACAGTAACAGCGATACTGGCCACTTCGATATTCGCTTATGGAATGTCGAAGCGTGAACTGATGGGTCGCAAATACTACATGATTATGTGTATCATTACTATGTATTTCGGTGGGGGACTCATTCCGTCATACATGCTTATCAGAAGTTTAGGTCTCTTCAACTCATTTTGGGTGTTTATAATTCCTGCACTGGTCAGCGTATGGAATATGATCATATTCCGGACCTTCTTTCAAGGTCTTCCACAAGGTTTAGAGGAGTCAGCAAAGATTGACGGTTGCGGATATTGGGGGACTTTTGTCCGCATCGTACTTCCTTTGTCGGGACCAGTTATAGCAACATTATCTTTGTTCACAGCAGTAAATCACTGGAATGAGTGGTTCGTAGCGAGTATTTACATTACGAAAGAGGAGTTAATGCCGATTCAGACCATCTTAAGACAGATATTGTTCTCTAATATTGCTTCAGAACAGCTGTCTAATGTAGATGCAAGCTCCATTGCTCATATTAACTCGGCTAAGAAAATAACCTCGAAGTCATTAACGATGGCTACGATCATGGTTGCAACCATTCCGATTGTATGTGTGTATCCATTCCTACAAAGATTCTTCGTTAAAGGGGTCTTGGTCGGATCATTGAAAGAGTAGGATGATAGAATGAGATTGGGTTTAGAGCGTATTGCTTTGAACATAGATTACAAATTGAAAGGGGAAAATACATTGAAGACTAAGAGAAAGATGCTTCTCGGTATGATGTCTACCTTGCTATTGACGACTTTGGTGGCGGGTTGTGGTGGCAACAATTCAAGTGCTCCGGCGGCAACTGCTGAACCAGAGAAAGAAGGAGGAACAGCGGTCAACACAGCAACTGAAGCTCCTGCGGCTGATTTGTATGAATTAGGGAAAGAACCGCTTGAAGTCTCATTCTACGGAAATTACGGCTGGTATCAAATGCCGAAATGGGGCAAAGATGCTGCTTCTAAATGGATTTTAGATAATCTGAAGATCAATGTCACAGGAATTAGCTCTGGTGGTAATAACGCTCAAAAGCTGCAAACGATGATCGTTGGTAACGAGCTGCCGGATATTGTGTGGACCGAGAAAGGTGCTGACGTAGAACGTCTTCGCCAAGCGGATATGCTAGTTCCTTTGGATGAATATATTGATAAATATCCAAACTTTAAGAAATACTTAACAGCTGGACATTTGGAATTGCTTCGTTCCCCTGATGGGAAGATCTATCAGTTGCCGAATTATTATACAACTCAACCAAACGGAAATGCCGGTTATGCTATTAATAAAAAGATTTACAAAGAGCTTGGTTCTCCTAAGCTAGAAACGACAGATGATTTGTATGCTTATTTAAATGCTGTTAAGGCAAAGTTCCCTGACGTTATTCCGTTCGAGACGGGTTTAGCGAGAGATGGTAACGGAATTGACCAGTTATTCTCCTCTTTTAAAGAGAGTAATCTGTCGTATACTAGAATATACGCCGTACCTGATGGCGACAAAATGGGTTCGATATACAAGGATGAAGGATTCCGTGAGTCTGTTGTATTTGCTGCTAAATTAATGCGTGAGAAGCTAATGACGCAGGATGCGAATACTCAAACAGAAGACCAAATTAGAGAGAAAGCGATGAATGGCAAGTTTGCTGTTATTGCGACTTTTGATCCAATGAAATTGCTCGCCACTGCTGATGAAGAGATGAAGAAGACGGATCCGGAAGCTGGATATATGTTTATTAAACCGATTTACAAAGCTGGTTTGGATCAAAGTAAGATTACTCCAGGAACGTACAATCAGTTAGGTTGGAACGTTGCTACAATCACTAAAAACGCTAAAAATCCAGAGGCTGTATTCGCTATGCTTGACTGGATGACAGGACCAGAAGGTTCTATGGTTCTTAACTGGGGTCCTCCAGGACCAGAAGGGTATTGGGATGGATTTGAAGCAGATGGACTTACTCCTAAATTTAATAAAGATAAATATCTGAATGAGCCAGAAGCTCTGTCCGAAATTAACGGAAAAGCCGGTGACTTGGTATGGGTAGGTAATACTGTTTTCTTGGATAATACAAAGAAAATGATGTTGCAAACCCTTCCAGCTGACAAGATTGACTTTAGTAACCGTTGGCAGATGGAAGTAACTTGGGCTTCGCAAGGTGACTTTACGGAGTTCCTGAATTGGGATCCGGCTCCAGACAGTGAAGAAGGGATTATCAGACAAAGTGTCAGAGATATCTGGTTAACAGCAAGAGCAAAATCGATGTATGCGAAGACTGATGCAGAAGCATTAGCAATTCTTGATAAAGCACATGAAGATTCTATCAAGGTTGGCTATGAGAAATTTCTTGATTATGTAACAAAAGTATGGACAGAAAATAAGAAAGCTTTAGGTAAATAATAATTTGTAATACGAAGGTTTGCTATTTAGCAAGCCTTCGTTTTTACGTCCCATTTCTTGTACTCATTGTTTTATCAGCTGTTAGGGAAGAGAATGAATGGTATACTGAAAAAGATTGGTTAGTAGAATTCAGCTGGTTGGATTAAAACATTTCAAAGGGGGATTGTGTTGATGTACAACGTATTATTAGTAGACGATGAGATGCTTGATCTTGAAGGCATGAGACAATTCATTCCTTGGAATGAACTGGGTATGCAGGTCGTGGAGGCAGCGAATAACGCGTTTACGGCATGCGATATTTTAGAACAGCATGTTATTGATATTATTGTTAGTGATGTGAATATGCCGAATATGTCGGGTCTAGAGCTGGCTCGGATTGCCATAGAGAAAAAAAACGATATACGTGTGATTTTTGTAAGCGGTTACCAGGATTTCAGCTATGTGAAACAGGCGCTTTCACTAAAAGCATATAGCTATGTCCTTAAGCCAATGGATGACAAGGAACTTATTGCTGCACTACAGAAAGTAAAGCAGGATTTAGATGATGAAAGTAAACGGCGTGACGTTGAAGAAGCTTATCAGCATATGATTCCTATGGCCAAGAATGATTTGTTGATCCGCTTATTTGAAGGGGAATGGGAGGGGGACACTCAAGCTGGAATGTTTAAGCTTATGAAGTCTTACGGTCTGGATAAGCTGGAGTGGCCTATACGTGTGGCGGTTTTGGAGCTGGATTATTTCAATTGGTTTCAAGAACAGGATAATCTAACTAAACATCTAATGTCCAAGGACTTTCTGTATGAAGTGAATACAATTGCTCAGAAGCACGGTATGCCACATTGCTATAAGGTATCGTCTTATCGAATCGCGTTGTTGATTAACGAACAGGAGATGGAGAAGTTTATTGAAGAAATTTATGAGTCAATTCGCACAAAATTTCCTGTCACTATGACCGTAGGGGTAGGGAAGCCTACATTTGCTATGGACCAGGTCCACACCTCCTATCGGCAAGCTATGGAAGCCGTTGACGGAAAGATGTTTCTCGGCAAGGGCAAACTAATTATGTATGAAACGGTTAGCAGCGAACCTGGAATGATTGATGCCCGTACGTTGGATGCCCGTATGGATACACTTTTTAAAGCGATGAAAGAATATGAGTTAGTCCTTATTTATGACGAGATCGATAAGCTGTTTAAATCCGTGAGTAGTTTAAGATCTAAATTCACGATTCATAATCTAGCCATGTATATTATATGGAAGCTGGATCAGCAGTTGAAAGAGGTTAGTGAGGATTTATTTGAAATCTTAGGTATGGAGTTACATAGTTTAGATATTTTGCTTCAATTCGATACGATCAGTGATATACGCTCTTGGCTTGTACTCAAAACGTTTGAAATATCCGAGTATCTACGCAGTAAAACAGAGTCAGTGAACAATAAACTGATTAGAGAAATTATGCAAATGATGAAGGATAAGATGAGCGAGAATTTTACGTTAAAGGATATTGCACAGCAGTTCTCTTTCTCACCCAACTATTTGGGATATCTATTTAAGGAGGAGACTGGGAAAACGTTCAGCGAAGTACTCATTCAGCTGCGAATGGAACAAGCCGGCAAGCTTTTGAAAGATCCGAAGTGTAAAATCTATGAAATCGCGAGCCAGGTAGGTTACCGTTATCTTCCTTACTTCAGCAGACAATTCAAAGAAGCCTATGGTATGACACCTATGGAATATCGTAAGCGGGAGAAGTGATGGGGGATGATGTTGCATGAAACAACCAAGAAGTAAACATAAGTATGTGCCGATAGGGTATAAATTAATGCTGACGTATATTTTTTTCATTATTATCCCAGTATCTGTGATAGGTTTTGTCTCTCACTCTATGTACAATGATTCATTACGCGAGCATACAAGTTCGAATATTAAAGGTACGTTGTTGCAAATTCGCGATAATATTGATTATAAAATGGGGGAAGTTACCCGGATATCCACGCAATTATATAGTGATTATGATTTCTATCGGAATCTGCGAAGCTATGAAGAAGGCTGGGAGAATTATGACCGGATGTCTATGAAGGTACTTCCAAAGCTGGACGTAGCTATTCAATCAACGGGTATGAGGATTGGGATGTCGCTATTTTTAAAGAATGAATCCATTCCTGAGATCTATTCGAATTCACTAGAGGGCTATCTGGATAATAGTAGCTTCTATCATCTTTACCATATGAACCGGATTGAAGGGAAATCCTGGTATTATGATTTTCCAACCGAGAAATATGCGGAGACTATGAAATGGTGGCAGATTGAGCGCGATGTAGAAAATAATCGTATCTCGTTGCTACGTAGATTAATAGATACATATGATCCTCTTGTACCTAAGGAGATTGGCTTCCTGCGGATTAATGTAGGCATTCCAGATCTGTTCAATAGTGTGAATTATACGAAGATAGGAAAAGGAAGTATTCTAATTTTAAAAAACGAGTTCGGAAGAACGATGTACCAATCGGGAGAACTACCAGAGCACTATTCCAACGAAGCCGAACTTAATAAGGATTACCTGACGATTAGTGAAACAGTTACAGTTTCTAACCAAGCTTGGCAATTAAACGCGCTAGTTCCAATTACGATTCTTGAACAAGATGCAGTGAAGGTACGACTGTTTATTATTTTGATGTGTCTCATCTGTTGTGTAGTTTTTAGTTTTGTCGGCATATTTATATCCCGATATTTTTCAATTCGGATTAATAAGTTCGTGTACGTGCTGAATGCCTATCGGGAAGGTGATCTTCACAAGCGTATTTCCTATCGAGGCAAGGATGAATTCTCTCAGATTGCAACCGCATTAAATGATATGGGCGAAAATATCGATATGTTGATTAAAGAGGTATATTTGACGCAGCTCCAGAAGAAGGAAGCAGAGCTTGAAATTCTGCAATCACAAATCAATCCTCATTTTCTATATAATACGTTGTCATCTATTATTCAATTAGCCAAGTTTGGTCAAAATGAGAAGCTGCAGCAGATGGTGCTGGAATTAGCGAAGTTTTATCGCCTGACGCTTAATGAAGGACGAACCATGATTCCGGTCCCGACTGAAATTGAGCAGGCAAACGCTTATTTAGAAATTCAGAAAATTAAATACGGTGATCGTCTGGAAGTTATGTTTGATTTTGATACAGAAATCTGGCCTTATGAGACTATAAAACTGATTCTACAACCCTTTATCGAGAACGTGCTGAAGCACGCCTGGTGTGGTGATCACATTCATTTACGCATTGTTGGGCGTAAAGAGGGCAATGATATTCTATTCCGCATCATTGATGATGGAATCGGCATGAGACAGGAACGTATTGATCAAATTTTTGATCCAAAGGGCCACACGAATACAGGTTATGGGGTCCGTAATGTAGATCAGCGGATTAAACTGCAATATGGATCTGAGTACGGCGTAACCATTTTTAGCCGTGTTGGAATTGGCACTTCTGTTCAGATACTAATTCCTGCTAATAAGGGCAAGCGTGGCATTCGTTCGAATGTTGTACATGATGAAAAGGGGTCTTAAAGCTAGTTTTTCTAGCCTAAGACCCCTTTAATTTTAATTAGAATCCTTTATATTGAGGCTCTTCGGACTCCAATTCGGTTACCCGGTTCTCTACTTGAGTTACGATTTGTTGTGTTTGCTCGGCTGCGTTCGTGAACAAGGTTTTTGCACTCTCGTTTTGTGTTTCTAGTGCAAATTGTTCAAGACTGGCTTGAGCACCTTTTAAAGAAGATAAACATGTTTTAACTTGTGAGGCTACTGTCATTGAGTTTCTCTCCTCTGTGTTGGATTATTAGCATGACGAATGCTATTGTCCTCAAATGCTTCTAGCGTTATGCAGGAAAAAAATTCATACTTCTAGTAATAGATGATTTTCCATAAATAAGTAGTGAAATTCCGGATTGAATGCGCCTTTATTGACAAATAATGAGTGTTAGTAAACAAGTTTTGATTCAAAAGGAGGGTAATTGTAATGCCGGAGTGGTTAGAGGTTGTAGTTCGAACGCTCTTTGCTGTGGTTGTACTTTTCTTTTTAACAAAATTACTGGGAAAGAGACAAGTATCGCAGCTCTCGTTCTTCGAGTATATTACGGGGATAACCGTCGGCAGCTTAGCCGCTTACATTTCTTTGGATACGGATAAGTTATGGCATTTAGGGCTCATTGCACTGATTGTATGGGTGGCTTGTTCTTTAGGGATCGAATACCTTCAGATGAAGAGTAAAAAAGCAAGAGACTTTATTGATTTCAAGTCCACCGTACTAATTAAGGACGGAAAAATACTCGAAGATCATATGAAAAAAGAACGTTTAACCACAGATGAACTGCTGGAGGAATTACGCAAAAAGGACGTTTTCAATATATCGGAAGTGGAATTTGCGATTATGGAATCTGATGGGGCCATAAATGTTTTACTCAAGAGTGAATATCAGCCGGTAACCCCTAAGCAATTGGGTATAAAGGTTGCCCCGGAGAAAGAGTCGCAAGTTGTCATTATGGATGGTAAAGTGCTCGACAAACCATTAGACACCCTAAACCTGACGCGAAGCTGGCTGGATGGAGCCCTTGAGAAAATGGGTTTTACGGTTGAGAATGTTTTTCTTGGACAAGTTGATTCTTATGGTGAGCTGACTGTCGATTTGTATGCAGATAACTTTAAAGTCCCACAGCCGCAGGATAAGCCTCAATTATATGCTTTGCTGAAAAAGTGTGAAGCTGATTTAGAGATGTTCAGTTTATCAACAGATAATGAAAAAGCTAAAAAAATGTATGAGCAATGTTCGGAGCAATTGCAAGCTTCACTGAAGGTTTTAAAACCGTTAATTCAAAGCTAAGGATAAAGATAAAGGCACTCTCGAGTAAGATCGAGGGTGTTTTTGTATATTAATTTAAATAAATGTAATAATATGGGCATAAAGTAGCTGTACAACTTCGAAATATTAATTATAGTTGAGATTAGGCTGGAGTTATAGATGACACAAGATTGGAGGAATGCCTTCGCTTTTTATTTACATCAGAAAACAAGGAGGAAGATGTTCACGTGAAACTAAAAGGAAGATTTTCATTCGGAATTATGGTTGCGCTTACAACTTCGCTGGTTCTAGGTAATTTGGCATGGAGTAACCCTACCGCTCAGGCAGCAAATATCTTCAGTAATGATTTTGAGAATGGAAGTGCCGACAATTGGACGAGTACAACAGGAACTTGGTCTGTAGTTGAAGAAGGTGGCAATCATGTGTATTACCAATCCAGTCAAAACGAAGGACGTTCGTTCTCCGGTAGCAACACGTGGACAGATTACAGCGTTCAAGCTGATGTGAAGATTGATGATTTCAATGGGACTAATCGAACTTATGTGTGCGGGCGCTATGTTGACGGAAATAACTATTATGCTGCATCTCTGTCTAACAGTAATGGTGGGACGCTTGAAATACGAAAAAAAGTGAATGGTTCAAGTTCAACACTGGCTAGTAAAACTGATTTTCCTATAACTACAGGGACTGCCTATACAGTTAGGCTAGAGCTTAGTGGAGATTCGCTTAAAATGTATGTTAATGATGTTTTACAGCTAAATGCACACGATAACATTTTGACAGCAGGAGGTATAGGACTTGTAGCTTATAAGACAGCAGCGAAGTTCGACAATATCAATGTCTCCGATATCACAACGGGCACTCCGACACCAACGCCTACTATAGCTCCAACAATTGCACCAACGGTAGCTCCTACGGCTACTCCAACAGCAAGTGTAACTCCCACTGCGACAGTAGCTCCAACCGTCACACCAACAGCAACACCAACAGCAACACCAACAGCAACACCAGTTGCAGGTTCTATTTATGTAGCTCCAAATGGTCTGGACAGCAACGCAGGAACAATTGGTAGTCCAACCACACTGGCCTCAGCGATTACGAAGGTAGCCCCCGGGGAAACCATCTATATGCGTGGAGGGGTTTACACGTATTCTTCAACAATAATTGTTGGACAAGATAATAGCGGAAGCTCTAACTTACGAAAGAACATCGCTGCATATGGGACTGAGAAGCCTATACTGGATTTTTACGCCCAGCCATTTGACCCAGCTCAACGTGGTTTGCAGATATACGGTAACTACTGGAAGGTAAAAGGATTAGAGATAAGAGGCTCAGGAGACAATGGGATCTTTATTGGCGGGAACTATAACATTATTGAGAATGTTGAAACCCACCATAATCGGGATTCGGGACTGCAAATCAGCCGTTATGCTTCATCACTGACCAGCATGAGTCAATGGCCGAGCTATAATCAGATCATTGGAGTGTATTCTCATGATAATTATGATCCGGATAACGGGGAAGACGCTGATGGTTTTGCTGCTAAGCTGACCATAGGTCCTGGTAACGTATTCGATAAATGTATAGCTGCATGGAATACAGATGACGGCTGGGATCTTTACAGTAAATCAGAAACAGGCCCCATCGGAGTGGTGACGATCAAGAATAGTATCTCCTATAAGAACGGACAGACCTCAGATGGAAATTCAACGGCAAACAGTGATGGGAATGGATTCAAACTAGGTGGTGAAAAAATTGCAGTAAACCATATTGTGCTGAATAGCATAGCATTTCAAAATAAAAAACACGGATTCACTTACAATAGTAATCCAGGCTCCATTCAACTAACAAATAATACTTCTTGGAGTAACGGACAGAGTAACTTTGCTTTTGATGCCGGTACTCACCAATTTACGAACAACTTGTCTTTTGCTGGAGGATCGAGTGACAAAACAAGTGGAACCGATATTCTAAGTACTAATGTGTGGTGGAAAAGTAATGCAAGTACCAATGCCAAGGGTTTGGTGGCCAGTGCCGCTGATTTTGTAAGTCTTACACCTTCAGTGGTGCGAAATGCAGATGGTTCTTTTAGTCTGGGCAGTTTCCTCAAATTAACTGGGGGTAGCGATCTAACCGGATCTGGAACACCTAGCGGAACTAATATTGGTGCAACTTTTCCGTGATTTGAAAGCTAGGGGTTTGAGCTCCTTATTTAATTGACTCTGTAGGATTAGATAGGTCATTTTATTCGATATTTTGATGGGCATGAGTCCGGTACTATACCGGATTTGTGCCTATTTGGTTTGTTTTAAGTATAAACCTTCCATCACGTTGGCAAACTAAGCCAGATTAACAAGTCACAATTTTGGGGGTAGTCTGCAGATGTCTGGAATTATTGAAACAATAAAAGAACAACTGGAAGGATCTAGTGATGCAGTTTTTCAAAACATTCGCCTTCATGGGCATTCCTGTGACTTGATCTATATCCCATTCATCGTAAATTCCCTGAGTCTTCATAAAGATATTGCATTGCCGCTAAAAAATGAAGCAAATTCAGAGCACAAATGGCCGGATTTTTTAGAACGATTGGATCGAGGAGCTGTTTTTCCCATCCCGTATCTTAAGGAGTTTGACATAAACAAGGCTGTGGATTTGATTGTCGCTGGAAAAGTAGTGCTTTATTTTGAAGAGCTTCCTTATGTTTATTATTTTGAGATCACGCAATATCAGAAAAGATCGGTTACGGAATCACAAAATGAACTTGTGGTGATTGGACCACAAGAAGCATTTATTGAAGATATTGAAACAAATCTGTCCCTGCTCCGACACAAAATTAAACATCCGGATCTAAAGACTATTCATTATACGATTGGTAAATATACAAAAACTGATGTGTATGTTGTATATATTGAAGGACTTTATAAAAAAGAAGTTCTTGCTGAAATTGAAAAGCAACTAAATGAAATAGATATTGATGGCATATTGGGCATTAGTTATATATCGGAACAATTACGGAAGGGGAACTTGACACCATTTCCGGTATTTCAATATACAGAACGCCCCGACTCGGTGGCAGCTTCTTTAATGGAAGGCCGGATCGGAATATTACAGGATGGCACACCCACTGCAATGATTGCACCTACCTCTTTTTTTACAATGCTACAATCCTCTGAGGATTATTATCAAAGCTTCTATGCCGCAAGCTGGATTCGAATGGTTCGATTTGTGTTCTCCATCCTATCGATGATTCTTCCATCGCTTTATGTTGCGATTACAACCTTTCATCCTCAGATCATTCCCTCAAACCTGTTAATTACGATAGCATCTGCCAGAGAGAACATTCCTTTCTCAGCATTGACTGAGGCTTTGATTATGGAGCTTACCTTCGAAGCCCTTAGAGAAGCTGGAACCCGAATACCAAAGCCTGTGGGCCAGACCGTTTCTATTATTGGGGGTATAGTCATCGGTCAGGCTGCGGTACAAGCGGGAATTGTATCCGCTCCAATGGTTATTGTTGTTTCCATTACCGGAATTGCCACCTACATTATTCCCCATTATGAGCTCGGTCTGACTTTTCGCTTACTTCGTTTCCCTTTATTGATTATGGGGGGAACAATGGGATTGCTCGGGGTATATATTACAGCTTTTTTGATTTACGGGCATTTAGCTAATCTTAGACCGTTAGGCTCACCATATTTACAACCCGTTGCCCCTTTGGTGTTAGAAGATTGGAAGGACACATTATCTCGCTTTCCCTCTAACTATATGAAGAAACGCAGCAAACTTTATAGCAACAGGAATCTAAGGAGACAGAATCAAAAATGAGAACTCTAAAGATAGGAGTTGTTATACTTCTACTCCTAAATTTAACAGGCTGTTGGTCTTCAAAGGTGGAACTGGACGAATTAACCTTTGTGTACGGCTTATTTATAGATGTAGGCAAAGAAGCAGGCACCGTTGAAATTACGATTAACTCTCCTTTGCCCAATCGTCTAAACTCGGGAAGCCAGCCTTCAAGTGGTGGCGGTGATGGGAATAGTTATTCTACAGTTTCTAAGACCGCAGATACGATCGCAGACGCCATGTTACTAGTTCAAAAAGATCTGACACGTCAACTTAGTCTTTCCCAATTGAAAATAATTGTCTTAGGGAAAGCTTATGCAGAACAAGGGATTGGTGAACTCCTATTATGGATTAGAAGAGAGCCAAGTCTCCCCCTTGGAACCTATGTCATGGCTAGTCCCGGCAGTGCAAAAGAGATGAATACATTAACACCTATCTATGAACAATTGCCTTCTGATGTACTGAGGAGCTTTGGAACAGAAAAATACATGTTTTCGACTACAATTAAGGACTGCATATTCGCTGAGGCTTCGGGCGTTGGATTTGCTATAAATAATCTTTCATTTGGCAAAAAAGAAGAAACTACAAAAGAAGGTAAACCACAATATTGGGCAGGCATTCAAGGAGCTATGTTGTTTCAGAATGAGAAAATGAAGGGAATACTAAAGCTTAAAGAGGGGAGGGCATTGGCATGGGCCGCAGGCAAGCTTAAGCTGTCGGTTTATTCTGTTACCTGGGATGGTGGAGAAAGTGCAGCAAGTGTTGTATTTGTTAGCACCAAATCTTCGAAAAAAGTAAAAATAACGGATAAGGGTCCAGTTTTTACAGTGAAATTAAAGGGAAAAGCTAGTGTGATTTATTTAAGGGATCCTAAGAAAAGAAATCTAGAAGAGATCAGTAATATCATTACAGAGAAACTAAGCGATAAAGTAACTGCTAATCTGACCGAAGCTATACATTTATCCCAAAAAGCAGGTGCGGATGTTCTACAGCTCGGCATGTTGCTGGAATGGAATGATCCGAAACTTTGGAAGCAATTAAGAGAACGTTGGGATAATTACTACGCTCATGAGGCAGATATTAAGGTGAAGACGGACTTTCGGATTGTGGATTTTGGGACAGCAAAATAAAGAACTGAGGAAGGAGAAGTTATGCGTACAACAAAGTGGCAGCTGTTCCGGTTTATCACCATTTTTTTTAGCTCACAAACCACCATTTTTTTGATACCAGCTATTATTGCTACTTCCTCTTATCAAGGCTGGATTGCATTAATCGTTGGCTCCTTATTAGGATTGATATTATTGTGGTTTACAATCTATGTTGGTAAGCTGCGACCTAATCAAGCTTGGGTTCACTTTGGAAAAGAGATCATTGGCAAATGGCCACATAAATTTATGATTCTGCTCCTACTATGCTGGTGTGTTTATTATGTTTCTTTCGATATAGAGAATTTCGTACTATTTTTCGGCTCGAATTATTTAAGAGGAACTCCACCTCTATTTATCCAGTGTGTCGTTGGTCTCGTAATCATGTACACGGCAAGTCTAGGATTTGCAACAATTACATATATGGCCGATGGATTATTTATTATTTTCTTTATTACCGTGATCATATTATTTAATTTATTCCTTCCAAACGCGGACTTTAATATGGTACCTGCTTTCTTTCATTATCATGATCCTGGAATCGCCCTGAAAGATTCTATTGTGGTCATGTCATGGTTTGGAGAATGGATTGTGCTTTTGTTCATTGCACCTGATTTAAAAATTGAAGCGAAAATGATGAAAAGATTAGTATTTGCGCAGTTCTATGTTTCAATTACGGTCTTAATAGGATGGTTATTGACAATGATGAGTTTTGGTCCACATTTAGGCCAGCAACTCCAATATCCTTTTCTTGAGATGGTGCGTAGTTCAAAAGAAGATAATTTATTAGGTAATACTGACCCGCTTTTGATTGGAATATGGTCGTCTTCGATGTTTATTCACAGCGCTTTCCTTATCTATGTAGCTTCAAAATGTGTAGCAAGTTTGTTTAATACTAATAGTAAAAAATTTTACGTTCCCCTTTTAACACTGGCTTCAGTGACAATAGCATACTTATATTCACGCGACGTCGGCAGATATTACGAACACTACAAAAGCTTTGCCATTGTGATCATTTGGCTAATCGTTGAAAGCATACCCATCTATTATGGGATTGTAGCCTTCTTTCGATATCGGCATAAGACTGCGAAATGAAAATCGAATGGAAGACGGGTGCTGTCTAATTATGGACAGTGCTTTTTTTGTGAATTATAAATCGGGTACGCTTTCTGTTATGATTAAAGCACTTATTACATAATTATCCTCAGATTGGATGGTGTATTCACATGAATCTTCAAGAAGTAACTGAACTTATCAAATCTATTAGGGCCAATCTTGCCAAAGTCATTGTAGGAAAAGAGGAGGGAGTAGACCTGCTGCTGACCGCATTACTTGCGAATGGACATGTCTTGCTGGAAGATGTACCTGGTACGGGTAAAACCTTGCTGGCAAAGGTTCTTGCCAAATCATTGGATTGTTCATTTAAGCGCATACAATTTACGCCAGATTTATTGCCTTCCGATTTAAGCGGGATCAACTATTACAATCAGAAGACGGGAGAGTTTCAGTTCAGACCAGGTCCGGTATTTGCTAATATACTGCTGGCTGACGAAATTAATCGTGCAACACCTAGAACCCAATCCAGCCTACTGGAGTGTATGGAGGAACGGCAAATTACTATCGATGGGGTAACGCACGGATTAGAAGCACCGTTTCTTGTCATTGCTACTCAGAATCCGATAGACAACCAAGGGACCTTCCCACTGCCTGAGGCTCAATTAGATCGATTTTTGATGCGGATTACTACGGGTTATCCTACCTTTGATGAAGGGATACATATTTTGCAGCGTTTTCGTGAGAATAATCCGCTCGAAGAGTCTTTTCCTGTAGCAACGGCACAAGATATTCAAGCCGCACAGCGTTTAGCCGCATCGGTAAGTATCAGTGATGATTTATTAGGTTATATCGTACGGATAACGGAAGCTACCCGCAAATCTACGGCAGTAAAACTGGGTGCGAGTCCACGTGCCAGTGGCGCGTTGCTTAGATCAGCTCAGGGATATGCACTTATTCAAGGCAGATCCTATGTAACACCGGATGATATCAAAGCCGTGGCTGTTTCCGTGCTTGCACATCGTCTGCTGCTTCATCGGGGATTAGGCTCAAGAGAGGGACAAGCCGCGGATATTGTATTGCAAGTGCTTCGTGAAGTTGAGGTGCCTGCTGAACCCGTGACGTCCTTAAGAGGCGGAAAGGTGGAATGACCTATGGCTTTGCCTTGGTTCATTTTCATTACAGTGGCGTTGGTGTTACTTCTTGCTGACATTTATAAACGGAATGGTCTGAAAGCGCTTAGTTATTCTCGTTATTTTTCAAGTAAGACTGCTTATGAAGGAGAACGTATTGAGATGATCGAGGAGATCATTAATGCGAAGCTTCTTCCTTTGCCGTGGCTCCGATTGGAGTCTAGTATTGCGAGAGGTCTGGAATTTGGAAGTCAGGATAATCTTGGGATTAGTACAGGAGAAATCTCTCAGAATCATATTAGTTTATTCTATTTAAAATCTTATCGTCATATTAAAAGACGGCATCAAGTGACATGTGAGCGTCGTGGTTTATATCGTTTAGAATCCGTGACTATGACAACGGGAGATCCATTTGGTTTGACTCGAAAAAACAAAACATATCCACTCGAGTTAGAGTTGTTGATCTATCCCGTTCTGCTGAATCTAGACGAGCTTCCATTGCCCATTCATAGCTGGCTGGGTGAGCTTCCTGTGAAAAGATGGATCGTTGAAGACCCTTTTCTGACTGCTGGCATTCGTGAATATAGCTCAGGAGATTCTATGGGATTGGTAAACTGGAAGGCTACAGCACGTACTGGTGTTATGCAGGTTCATAAAAAAGATTACACGGCTGATTCCCGGCTCGTCATCTGTCTGAATATAGAGGACAGTGATTCCATGTGGAGAACGGTGACTGATGTGGAACGAATCGAGCAAGGAATAAGATATGCAGCGACTATAGCTGAATACGCAATGCAGCATGGAATTGAGACCGGATTAATCTGTAATGGCAGATTGGACGATGCTGGCGAAAGAGATCCAATTGAAGCAGAGCCGATGGCTCAGCTCGAAGATATGTTAGAGCTCCTGGCAAGGCTGAAGCTGGATAGAACACTTCCTATGAGTCGACTATTGGAATTGCAGGTTGAGAGTGGAATTAGTGACACAGACTTTCTAATCATAAGCTGCCATAGGGGAGCAGAATTGCAAAAGGCGACGGATCTCCTAATGCAGCAAGGCAATGGTGTGGAATGGCTGGATATTCCGGAACAAGGGAGAGAGAGCGCATGAAGCTTACGTTGTCTGGCTATGTAAGGGAAACAGTGAAACTCTGGTTGTGGTCTATTATTGAATTGTTGCTATTTCTACCGGTTTGGGTTCTATTTCAGATTTATTTGTTGCCCCAACATGATGAACAAATATGGTTGATTGCGCTGCCTATACTAGCTTTAGCAGGCATTCTTTTGCGCAATTTTTGCAATGTAAGATGGAAGCAATTACTTGCCGCCTTAATCCTCGGGGCATTATTAGGTGTGGCTTCAGGGAGTTTATCCATCGAAAGCCTTCCCTTAGGTGTGGCTGGAATTATATGTACATTCTTAGGGATGACGGTAGACTCTAGAAATAATAGATTCAGAATGTTTTGGATAGGTATAATAATCTATTTTGTGGCAACTATAGCGTTTCATAGAGTTCCTGAATTGGAGCCAAGTGTGCCGTTATTGACCTGGTGTGGCAGTCTGTATTTAATACTGACTTTACTTATTTCTAATAGCAGCTATATACGATACAGCGCACTTACTGAAGAGAATGAAACGCTGCCCAAAGGGATACAACGGAATAATCGTATATATGTCATTGTGATTGGAGTTATTGCAGCTGTACTAGCGGCAGGTGTCGGTAAAGCTATAGGATCATTGGTATGGAGACTCTTACGCTCATTTTTCAATTTTATTAATCAGTTATTTTCTGGCACAAAAGAACCAGAGCCTCCGCCAGCAGAATTGCCGCCAGCAACTCCGATGTTACCACCTGTTGGCGAGCAAAAGCGTGGCTGGCTAGCTATTATACTAGAATACGGGTTTTATATTTTGGCGGCGGTATTATTGGGGTTTTCAGCCTATTATGCACTTCGCTGGTTGTACAGAAATGCTGGAGAAAAGTGGCGGAAAGTCATAGATGCATTGTTATCGATGTTACGTAGGGAACATACCCCTAAGAATAATACAGCATATCTTGACGAGGAGAAAAGCGTCTTTACTTGGGAACAAACCGTTCGAGGGTTAAAGGATTTCTGGAGCTCTCGTCTTCCTTCAAAACATCGTAAGGATCGCTGGGATCAGATGAATGGCGAGCAGGAACGTGTCCGTTGGCTTTATCGGCGGTGGCTTAATATAAAGCGCGATAACGGTTATGAAATGAAAAGTTATCTTACGCCGCAGGAAACAAAAAGGGATGTTTTGCTATGGGGAGATCGTAGCAAGCATAAACGTAAGGGTGATGATGATTCTTTAGCAGCAGATCAATTGATTGAAATATATGAAAAAGTTAGATACGGAGAAGATGAGCCTGCTGCTTCTGATATTGCAGCTTTGAAAAATCAACTGAAATTATAGAATCATTTTCAGAATATATGCAAATTGGAACAAATAGGTTACAAAAGACCTGTAAGAGTTACAACATGGATACAATTGGATCTGTGCTAACCACTATAATAATTCTAGTAAAATACTCGTGGAGGGAAGTCAATGAGAAAGCATAGCAGTACATATGTTGTTTTACTCTTAAGCACCTTTGTCATAAGCCAGTTGACAGGGCATACCGCTTCGGCTGCTGCAGTTAGTTCTGTTCAGCCAAAATCGGCGGTAGCTGCTGCAACTGTAACAGCTCCTAGTAATCTGGGTTCCGTTTCTTTAGGAGCTAATATCAAAGCTACACTGGAAGATGTGAATATTTGGTCACAGCCTGGAGGTAATATTTTAACTTATACAATTAACTATTCGAATGGCAGCAGCAAAAGTGCTAGCCTACTGTATTATTTTTCGAGAGTTATGACCTCTGGCGGCTCTGTTATTCCAGGGAATCCACTAAGTGCGGACGCTACTAAGAAAAAAGTGGGTTCTAACGAAAGCTTGCGCGTTACATATTATGTTAATGTCGGCCAGGTAAATTCGTTAAAAGGTATCAAGATTCCAATGTACGTTTGGGATTCCAAAACCAAGGGGTATCTCAAGCAAGTAGGAACTTTTAATATACCCGCCAACTATTCGCCAACCGCTGTAAACGGAAAAAATGTAAGCACTACAATGAATGACATTCCGGTTATTGCTAAAAGTGAATCCTTGGAGCTCTACAAATACAGCGGAAAGGTTTATGCCAAGGTGGGCATAAGCTTGACCAATAAAGGCAGCAAAGTATTAAGTGATCCTGGTTACGCAGCATATTTGGTCTCGGCAGGGGGAAGCTCGTATGAATTAGCCCTTGACCGTTCTCAGCTTAGTTATAAAATTCAGCCCCAAGAGAAAAAAACCATTTATTATCTTACAGAAATTCCTTCGTATATGAAGACGGAGAATATGAAACTGCAATTCACCCAAAAGGATGAGGCGCTGAAGCTGGAGATTGCCAAATCCTCGTACAAGCTGCCTGCGGCTACTACACCAAATCTGGTAGTTGGCAAAGGTGTAATCAAGAAAATTACCATCAATAACAATACGGTTGAAACCCAATTAAATAACGCAACCGTATACGCAGAGAACAATAAGGGATTCTGGACTTTTCAGCTGCGAGTGAAGAATACAGGAAAGACAGCCGTTACGTTACCTTCTTATGAGCTTGCTGTCAAATCCTCAACGGGGACAACCTTTCCGATCAATTCTAAGGGCTTGAGCGGATTAACCATAAAACCGCTGGAGGAAAAAATCATCCCGCTTACCGCACAGGTACCCCTTGAGGTAGAACAGAATTCACTGCAATTGCAGATGATTGAGGCTGTTTCTGCTCCAGATAATAATGAAACGGGAACTACTGGAGAAGGTGCAGCAACTGGAAGCACTGGTGGAACCAATGTCGCTACGAGCAACACAGCTAAACTAA
Source organism: Paenibacillus sp. FSL H3-0310 (assembly GCF_038002785.1). Classification (NCBI taxonomy): domain Bacteria; kingdom Bacillati; phylum Bacillota; class Bacilli; order Caryophanales; family Paenibacillaceae; genus Paenibacillus; species Paenibacillus sp. FSL H3-0310. Next base: position 3,138,800 of record NZ_JBBODC010000001.1, on the reverse strand, counting down.
CGGTTCCGGTTGCTTACTTTACGATCTCCTATACCTTGCGTCCTGAGATACAGAAAGGTATGGAATATAGAGCAACAAATGAATATGGGACGTTTACTTATAGTTTAGTTTCCTTGCAGCGTTTTCCATGGAAAGACGATGATATCGTTGTTGCCAGATTAAATATTACGAATACCCAATCGGTTGCCTTGTCTCTGCCGGAATTAAAGGGAGCTGTTCAGGTAGACAATGAGGACATGTCATCTTCAACGGAATTGTTTATGGATAAGGAAACTTCAACGATTGGGCCTGGTAAAAACGCTGAAATCTATGTGTTTGCCAAAATTCCTTATACACAAGAGTTCGATAAATTAAAATTAAATCTTTATTCTATGGTAAAAGAAGAGAAAAGCTCGTTCCTGTCAGTTACTACGAACAGCATGATGAACGCTGTAGCTTCTATTGAAACTGGAGGAAGTTATGTTATCTCTGGTAAAGGCAAGAACGCAAAAGTGCAAGAGAACAAAACCATTATTTATGAAGGACTTAACTCCAATCTCGTATACACAGAGCTGCTTCTGAGCAGTGAAGAGAAAAGACAAAGCAAAATGGCTCGCCTCCAAGCTTATTACAAAACGGGAGATGGTCAGCTATTCGAAGCTACAGCCAATCAGCCGGATACGTCTGCTACTCCAGGCGGTAAGCAATTAATCACCTTTTGGGCTAAGGTTCCGAAGGCTGTTAATGCTTCTGATGTAAGCCTGTTCCTTGGGCCAGGGATTACTGGGAATAAGCTGACGGAACCCGGTCAGGAATCCACTGGATTTATTAATATGGCTTCACTGTCATTAAATCCGGTCATCACACCACCAGAGAAGAACTTGACGAAGGTGGCTATTTATCCGTATACCATGTCCGTTCTAAGTTCGGAAGGGCGCTCACTACAAGGCAGTGACTCTATAAATATAGTTATGAATTACAATCTTCTTCGTGACAGCAGCTATGATATGGGAACCTTCACGCATAAGCTGGTCCTCAAAATGACGGATCCATATGGTCTATCTCAGGAACGAAGCTTGAACATTGGCACCGATATTCTTGAAGGGACCAACAACTCGTATACAGCAAGCTTTAGCAATAATATGTATAAGAATTTGTCAGGAGGAACCTACCGGATCACGCTGTACGATGAATTCCAAGGTGAACGGATCGAGCTGGCTAGTCAAGCTTATAACATCAAGATTGATAGAGCAGTTGTAACTGAGAAATAGCATTTCATATCTATTATTGTACGAAGAGGAGCAGCTCCAATGTTGCGAGTGGAAAATGTAACGCATTCTTATAAAAACGGTAATGAAACTACAGCAGTGCTTCATCAAATTGACTTTTCTGTGAAAGAGGGGGAGATGGTAGCACTGCTGGGGAGCTCGGGTTCCGGTAAGTCAACGATGCTCAATCTGATGGCAGGACTAATGAAACCTACTGAAGGCCATATTTATATTGCCGATCAAGATATCGTGAAGATGAGTGAGAATAAGCTATCGGAATTTCGCAGAAAAAATATCGGGTTTATCTTTCAAGCTTATGAGCTGATTACTAGCATGACAGTCCGTGAAAATGTAGAGCTGCCGCTGGTTTTTCAATCCGTTGCACCCTCTATACGTAAACAAAAAGCTTTAGAATTGTTGGAAGGAGTCGGCATTCCTGATAAAGCCGACTTGTTCCCTTCCCAGCTGTCTGGCGGACAGCAGCAGCGTGTTAGTATTGCACGCTCCTTGATTACGGAACCATCTGTTATCTTTGCAGATGAACCAACCGGAAACCTAGATTCGAAGACAGAAGAAGAAATTATCAATATCCTGCTTAACCTGAACAAGAAGATGAAGACCACCTTCATAGTTGTAACTCACGAGCTAAAAGTCGCGGAGCAAATGCAGCGGATATTCACGCTTCGGGACGGATATATGATTACTGAAAACCAAACTTCTTCGAATACTGAACTCGAAGGGGGTATACTCATTGAGGATTAGTGATATTTCCCGTTTGGCTTGGGAACAGGTCAAACGGCGGAAAGTTGTCACAGGTCTTTGTATGGCTGGCATATCCATTGGATGTGCTGCAATCATAGTTGCATTAAGTATAGGAGACTCCGCACAGAGCTACACGGAGCGGGAAATCAACCGCAATTTCAAAATGGATGAAATTACGGTGTCTCCCAACGGAGGTATACCCTCCCAAGGAGGAGGCAACGGTGGCAGCGGATCGTCTGCGGCCAATGAAAAGCTAGATCCCGGCAGGCTGACAGCACAAAAGCTGGAGATTATTAAAGGCTTGCGGCATGTAACTGCAGCAGCTCCCTTTCAAGAGCTAGGGTACATACAGATGTTGACTATCGATAATAAAATAACAGATGTACAGCTTATTGGAACGGATCTACGCTTGTTAACGAAATATGATAAGAAATTCAAACAAGGCGGAGCTTCTGATTTGGTAGGAATGGCTGTACTGAACTATGGTGCAACCGTTGGACTGATTGATAACGAAACTCGGCAGCGTCTTTTTGAACAACTGAGTACAGATCCATATAACAATAAGTTGATGGAACAGTACAACAGCTTAAGCATGCTTCCAACAGATATGTACAAGCAGCAGGTTCAATTACAGTCTTTTGATCCCGCCTCTCAAACCGGAGGGATGTTAGTTAGCTCACCGATTCAAGTGGTGGGAATCCTCGACAACCCGAGTGGAACGAACGAGAATATGGCTATGTACGACAAGAAGATCTATGTGTCACTAGAGACTGGCGAGCGGCTTGTAGAACAAATGAAGCTATCGAGTGGAACCGCTGGGCAAAAGGGTGTCTATAACTCAGCGATTGTAAAGGTAGACAGCACTGAGAATATCGTGGAACTAGAGAAGCTTATTCAGAAACTTACCTTAACAACAAGCACGAATTTGTATCAAAAAGAGGCACTCGCTGATACCTTCAGCATGGTCAAGAAAGCAGCTCTCGGTATAGGTGTGTTTATTCTGATTATTGCTTCGATCTCCATTATCGTTGCGATGACTATGTCCACTCATCAACGACGACGGCAGATCGGTATTATGAAAGTGTTAGGCGCCAATATGGGCCAGATCCGCAATATGTTCATTACAGAAGCGGCATTGCTCGGGATGTTGGGCGGATTGCTCGGCATAGCCTTTTCATACTTGATTGTATTAGGAATTAATAAGCTCATCGGTAACTCTTCAGGAATGGGTGGAGGCGAGCCTTTGGTGATTTATATTCCTCTGATGACTCTTCCGGTAGGGATCGCATTTGCGGTAATGACAGGGGTATTATCGGGTATTTATCCGGCGATCAGTGCATCCAGAACGAATGCACTCACGGCGATTAAACGGGATTAGCTATTTTTAAGTTGAAAGGAAGCCAAAGTGATGAAGAGGAGAATCAAGTGGATTGTATTGGTACTGATTATAATTGCAGCAGGTTATTTTCTATATAGTAAGATGTATAAGCCTGAAGCGCAGTTAGAGCCTGTTGAACCCCCACAAGCCATAACTTTTGAGGTCACACAGGAGACCATTACCAATTCCATACAGGTTAAAGGTAATTCTAATTATGAGAAAGAAACGCTTGTTTATGCTCCATATGCTTCAAAGGTGACAAAGTGGAAGGTTGAGAACGGTGGACAGGTCAAAAAAGGTGATTTACTGTTTACTCTCGATCAGGAAGCCTTGAAGAATGAGATTGCTACACAAGAGGCGACCATCCGTAAAGCAAAGCTGGAAGCAGAGCTGAATGCATTTGTGAGCCAGCAAGACGAGGAGAATGCAGCCCTTGGTGCGACTGAAGCAGAACGCATTAAAGCACTCACAGCCCAAGAAGCAACACGGCTAGGGGACGAGCTTAATCAGGTCAATGCCGAAATACAGGCACGCGAACTAACAGAGAAAAAAGCCAAACTCAAAACAGCACTTTATTATGCTCCGGCAACCGGCATTTTCTTATTTGACAGTGCAAGCGAAATTCCGCAAACAGTGACAGATAATCAATATATCGGAAAAATAGTAGATATGAACAAGCTAGAATTCATTGCTCTTGTAGGTGAACAAGACGTCTTCCGTATAAAGACAGGCATGAAGGTCGACGTAAAAATGACAGCTATAAAAGATTTGAAGTTATCTGGAGAAGTTACGAAGGTAGCGAAATTTGCAAAGACAGCTTCAGGGCAGAATGCTACTGCCAGTTCGGTTCCTCAATTCGAAGTGGTTATCACGCTGCAGCCTGACGAGCATTTGATCGGTGGCTTAAGCTTAAACGGAGAAATTGAAACAGTTCGCAAAGAAAATGCCACCGTTGTATCCAGCATAGCTGTAATGCATGAAGGAGACCTCTCCTACGTTATGCTGGATAAAGGGGACGGGCAATATGAACGAAAAGACATCGAAGTGGGTCTGGAAACTACGGACAAAACAGAGGTTCTCTCTGGGTTGAAGGTTGGAGATGTTGTTGTTCTTCAGTAACAATGACTAACGCTTAGATTTACTTCTCAATCGTTTGACGCCAAACGTTAATCTCTTTATTAAGATCGGTAAGATCAGGAACCGGGATTTGCTCATCGGAAAGGTTATATTTGGCTTTTAAGGCTAAGATCCGATAGACGCTTTCATCAATCCGTGTTTCTTGAATCTTACCGTTTTTTACGTTTTGCAGGAGGGAGTCCATGACCCGTTTTTCATTATCATAGCCGTGAGCGACAAGGAGAATATCACTACCTGCATTCACAGTATCTACTGCTGCTGTAGTCAGATCGTAGTTCTTCATAATGGCTCCCATGGTTAGATCGTCTGTAATTACGATTCCTTGGTAGCCCATTTCATCTCGAAGCTGTTCACCAATAATGGTACGCGATAAGGATGCGGGTTTGTCTGGATCTAATTTTGGAAACAAAATATGAGCGACCATTACGGCGTCCGTCCCCTCTTTAATGGCTGCTTGGAAGGGGAGCCATTCTAAGTCGGCTAGCTGACCGGCTGTTTTGTTCACAATCGGCAGATCCAGATGGGAGTCGACAGAAGTATCTCCGTGTCCTGGGAAATGCTTGACAACAGGAACGACGCCTTCGCTCTCAATTCCCTTCATTTCGGCAATCCCTAGTTGAATGACTTGGCCAGCAGCATTGCCGAACGACCGGTCTCCGATGACTGGATTGTCTGGATTGCTATTGATATCGAGAACGGGAGCAAAGTTCATATTAAATCCGGCTGAACGTACTTCTCTTGCGAGCAGCTTTCCCATTTTCTCGGCAGCAGCAGCGTCATTACTTGCACCCACTGTTCCGTTAGAAGGGAATGTAGCATATTCTTTAGGCATCCGGCTGACTTTTCCACCCTCCTGATCAACACTCATGAATAGTGGGGCAGGGTTGCCAGTGTTACTCTTTTTCATAGAATTGATAAGACTGATCATCCCTTTCAGGCTTTTAATATTGTCCTTATAGAGGATGATTCCACCTATTTTGTCTTCGGTAATCATCTTTTTAGCTTGCTCTTCAAGGACAGTTCCATCAATTCCAACTAGGAGCATTTGTCCGATTTTTTCTTCCAAAGTCATCTCAGCAACCTGAAGAGCAATTGGATCGCTGACTGCTGAGGGGGTGGGAGCCAAGCTGGTGGTTGGTGCAGGTGTGGATTGGGAGGTCGGTGAATCGGTAGCTTCGGACTGTGAATTACTGCTGCTATTAGAACAGCCAGCAATGAGGAACAGTGACACCATAGCTGCAATAATGAAGAGTGTACCGGAAATCTTAGGCTTTAGGCTGTGACGGGTGAATCTAATCATCTGAATAGTCGTCCTTTCGTTAGCTAAATTAGATATTGGGAGAGGAATCCTTGCTGACTTAGAAGCACGGTGATAAGATAAACTTAAATATTTACATATTAAATTTGAATAATGAGGTGACGGTCCAATGAAAGATGGATTAGTACAAGCACTTAATGAACAGATGAATTTCGAGTTTTATTCCGCTCATGTTTATCTAGCGATGGCTGCTTATTGTTCCGGCGAAAGTCTGGATGGATTTGCAAACTTTTTTCTAATTCAAGCCGAAGAAGAACGGTTCCATGCCATGAAGATTTATAAATTCCTTAACGACCGGGATAACCGTGCTACGCTAGAAGCACTGCCAGAGCCGAAGAACGAATATAACTCGATGTTAGATGCTTTTGAACATGCCTTCGCGCATGAACAGCAGAACACTAAACGGTTCTATCATTTGGCTGACCTTGCTCTGGATGAGCGTGAACATGCGACGATTTATTTCTTGAAATGGTTTATAGACGAGCAAGTAGAAGAAGAAGCACTCTTTAGCAACATCATCAGTAAACTGAAACGAATTGAAAAAGATAGCAACGCCTTCTACATGCTGGATGCCGAGTTTGCTGCACGTACTTTTACAGCTCCGGCTGAATAAGTTATTGAAGCCCAAAAGCCTGAGAAATCAGGCTTTTTTATTTTATAGATGTAGGAAGTTTAATCGCGAGCAGCTTATTATCCGTCCGAATCATCAGCATCCCTCCAGTTTTAAGGGAAGGGGCAAAGTTACGAGAGCCTGTGTTCACAGTGAAAATAGGCTTTAGAGTTAACATGTCATAAGCGTGAAATAGGCCATCAGATTGTCCACTATAAACCACGTTTCCGAACAGATCCGTCTGTACCACTGGATTCTCTCCAATATTGAGGTCGACAAGCTGGCCGGTTCCTAGCTTAAGTGCGGATAAAGTACCTTTATCTTGATTTTGAAATAACATTCTTTGTTGATAAACTTGGTTCAATGGAGAGTCTTTTTCTTTAACCATCGAGGCCCAGGTTTGCACCGGTTTACCCTCTGCAGAATAATTCCAGAAATCATATTTCACAAACTTACTGCCCTGAAAGATGTAAAAGTCCTTTCCATCCAAAAACGCGTTTCCATTCATCTCATTATAACTGTACACACCATCTTTATTCTCGGTATCTGTCCATTTATATAAACGTTCTCCTTTTAATTCACCTGTCTTTATGTTGAACACGGATACTTTGACTTTTCGATTTACCGGGTCATCATCCATCATAAATGTATTCGTGATAGAGTAGAGGAGCCCATCCTTCACTGCTAACGGCATCCACTGCCGGGTCTGGTCCCATAGTTTTTTTCCTGTCAGACTGTCATAAGCGGCGAGTCCAGCAGTTGTTAAGGCCCCTTGAGACAGATAGCTGCGAATAACGACCCCATCTGATTCCATGACCTCTGATAAGCCTGTAAAGTTATTGCTTTTCTCTACAGCCTTCCATTTGATCTTTCCGGTTACGGCGTCAACTGCTGCTAATTGTTCCTCTTGAGTAACATAAATAGTAGATCCTAAACGCTGTATATTTGTAGCTTTGGGGAGTGTTATGGAAGCCGACCATGCTTTTTTACCTGCCTCATTAACGGCATATAGGGAGCCGCTTTGGGTCAGACCGTAGATAAATCCATTGCTGTACGTGAATAGCGGCGCTAATCCACTTCCGAACTCCCATATTTTTTTGCCTGTTGCCGCATTCATTGCGGTTAATTTTTCATTGCGCTGCAACGCAAAGATCTTTCCGTTTTCCGCGAGTGCTGTAATGTCCTGTCCGGTGATTCTGTCTTTTTTTAAAATGGCGAGTTGTGCTGACCAAACAGGTTTTAGGATCGGGGCTGTGACTTCACTGTAATAAGTGTTACTTAGGCTTACAATTGCTTTTTCTGCAGAAATGACTGACTTTGATCCACTGTTTGTTATTGGAATTAAAATACTCCCTATAGCTAAACATGTAACAATTTTCTTCGGCAAAGACTGAATCATCACTCCACGCTCCTTTGAATTAGTCATTACTATAATTAGACAATAAAAATAGCAAAAAGTTACTATTCCAGAAGAATGGAAGCAAAGTTGAACGGGGGCAAACTATGTTGCGTCCTGCAAAACAGTTACGACCTTGCAACTCTATTTGACAGAGGGAACTATTGCGCCCCGTAGCAACACTGTTTCTCTAGACCCACCCGATTCTCAAAGTGTAGTATAGAACAATACTATTCTTTGGGGGTTCTTTTTTTGGAAACTTATAACGACATTAAACAAGGCGAAAAAGGAGCTTGGCTAAGTATCGTTGCTTATATCTTTTTATCAGCTATCAAGCTGTTCATAGGTACGGTCTCAGGATCTCAAGCGTTGCTTGCAGATGGATTGAATAACAGTACAGATATTATTGCTTCTATCGCGGTACTAATTGGCCTGAAGATTTCCAGAAGACCGCCGGATTCGAACCACAGCTACGGGCATTTTAGAGCGGAGACCGTGGCTTCATTAATTGCTTCATTCATTATGATTGCCGTAGGGCTTCAAGTTTTGTACCAAGCTGTGAACAAATTTATTCAACCAGCACTGGAAAGTCCTGATCTCATAGCAGCGTGGACGGCAGTGGGCTGTGCTGTAGTTATGATGGCTGTCTATATGTATAATATTAGGCTGGCCCGTGCCATTAACAGTAACGCAATGCGGGCAGTAGCACTGGATAATCGATCAGATGCTATAGTTAGCGTGGGCGCTTTTATCGGAATTGTGGCTTCCTCCTTGGGCGTTCCTTGGCTTGACCCGCTTACAGCCATCATTGTCGGACTAATCATTTGTAAGACGGCATGGGATATCTTTAGCAAAGCTACGCATGATCTGACGGACGGATTTGATGCGGAAGAGCTTGAACATATGAAAGAAACTGTAGCAGAAATTGATGGTGTACAATCCATAAAAGATATCAAAGCCCGTATCCATGGGAATAACGTATTAGTAGACACAACTGTGCTAGTGGATTCTCAGCTAAGTGTAGTGCAGAGTCATGATATTACGGAAGAAATTGAAGAACAGTTAAAAGACCGGCACCAAGTTTCCAATGTACTTGTACATATCGAACCCGTGATGAAGTAGAGATTTATCAATAGGTGCCATATGTACAGCTAATGGTTGAATATAAGCACCTGTGATGTTGTTAATAGTTCTTTTGTGGAGAAAGGTGGAAAATAAAATTAAAATGTAATTTTCAAGAAACGGAATGGTGATTTCATGATCGCTTGGAAAGATTCATATGATATCGGTGTAGAAAAAATTGACTGCCAGCACAGACAGTTGTTAGCGAAATTGAACGAATTCTTTGAAGCATGCAGTAATCAGCAAGGGAAAGAAAAGATTGAGGAAACACTGAAATTCTTAAAAGAATACACGATTGAACATTTCAGTAATGAAGAGCAGCTGATGGAGGAGATCAACTTCCCTGAACTAGCTGAACATCGTCAGACGCATGCTGATTTCGTGAAGGCAGTTCTCGAATTGGAAGAAACGGTCAAAACAAAGGGAGTATCCGTACTCTCAACCATCAAGCTTAATCGAACGTTAACAGACTGGCTGATAAATCACATCAATAAATGCGATAAGCTGATTGGTCAATGTATGGCCACACGTGATAAAGCGATATAAGATAAACCTCCAAAGAAGATGCCTATGGGCATTTTCTTTTTTTAGTTCCGATGTTTTCCGAACACCGCATTGCAGTTTATACTGGGTTAACGGTTTGTGTTATGATTTGAGATAAGAAGTAGAGAAGTAGTTAGGTAAAGGGGAGAGAAACGATGAAAACATTACGAATGTTAGCTTCAGGATTTGCTATGCTGCTCATTCTGGGTCTTGTTAATTTCTACATTGGCTATCACGGCTGGTTACTTATTCATGAATGGTTTTCTGGTGTTTCGTCAGCAGTATTCTGGACATTATTTATGCTCATCGCTTTTGCGTATGTCATTGGAATGATTCCATGGCCAAAATCGGTTAAACCGATCGCCAGATTCTTTAAAGTGATTGGATCGTATTATTTAGCGTGTATGGAATTTGCAATCATTATGTTACCTTTGGCAGACCTATTATATGTGATACTGGGATGGTCAGGAATCAATCGTACCTATTACATCGCAGAAGCGGGCGGGACAATTCTGATATTACTGGCAGTCTTTCTGGTCTGGGGTTCAATCAACGCCTGGAGTACCGTGATCCGCACACATTCCATTCCTATTGATAAATCTATTGGCACCAGCACGCCATTAACGATCGCGGTTGCTTCAGACCTGCACTTAGGGAATATCGTGGGCAATCGTCATCTCAAAAAAATGGTGGCACAAATGAACGCGATGCAACCCGATGTGATTTTGCTGGCTGGAGATGTCTTGGATGACAGCATTGAACCTTTTATCCGCAATAGTATGAGTGAAGAGATTAAACAGTTAAAAGCTCGTTATGGTGTCTACGCAGTACTGGGCAATCACGAATATTATGGTGGATCAATTAAGGAATATACCGATTTGATGAGTAGTATTGGGATCAAGGTCCTGCAAGATGAGGTTGAAGAAGTCGCAGGAACGTATATTGTAGGCCGAAAAGATAAGACAGCCGAGGCGATGGAAGCCGGTGGCAGACAAAGTGTAAGCTCCTTGCTCGAAGGACTTGATCTTACACGTCCTGTGATTATGATGGATCATCAGCCTACCGGCTTCGACGTAGCCGCTCAAGCTGGGGTAGACGTTCTACTCTCGGGTCATACACACCGAGGACAGATTGCTCCTAATCACTGGATCACTAAACGTCTGTTCGAGCTGGACTGGGGATATCTTCGTAAGGACAATTTGCATGTAGTCGTGTCGTCAGGTTATGGAACATGGGGACCCCCAATTCGTTTAGCAAGCCGGTCGGAGATCATTAAGCTGGAGGTTATGCTGGAGGGTTCTAAAAAATACAGTGAAGAGCCTGTTTCCACAAAAACAGTGTTAATCTAGGGTGAGTTTATATGTAGAGGCTGTTTCATCAGCAGATTTATTCTGCCAGGTGAGGCAGCTTCTTTTTTTGACAACTCATGGGGAGTGTAGTATGTTTGAAATTAGTTAAGGACTTAACTATATTGGAGCTGAATTATAGAAAATGGATCATTTACAACAGTTTGTGCTGAATCAGCCATTGCATACCAAAGCATTTTTTACATTAGTTGAAGCTACTGCAAATTTAGTTTCTGTTTCTGAGAAATATTGGCAGTCGAAAGGATTGAACGGAGCAAGAATTCGTATCTTGGTGGAGATCTCTAAACAGGGAGGTGCGATTCTACCTTCTACATTGGCTCACATTATTGGAGTTACCAAAGCTAATATAAGCATGCTGTTAACACCATTGGAGCGAGATGGATTAATAACCCGTTCGAATGATACCAAGGATGGCAGAAAAAGCGTCATTTCGATTACGACTGAAGGCCAGCAATTACTTCTGGAGCATCTTCCAGAGAATCGTCAGGCTGTCGCAGAGAGAATGAAGAATCTGAATGATCAGGAGCTTCATCAACTTATCTTTTTATTACAAAAACTGAGTACATTGGAATAACAGAAAGGGTGTTATGTATGTCGATTATGGTTACAGGAGCCACAGGTCAATTAGGCAGCTTAATTATGGAGAAGCTTGAGAAGTACGTTCCGGCTAGTCAAGTTATTGCTTGTGTTCGTCAGCCAGAGAAAGCTGTTAATTATTTAGAAAAAGGGTTCGAAGTCCGTTTTGGCGATTATGACCAGTTAGATACGCTGATTGAAGCTTTTACTGGGGTCACAACGTTACTTTTAATCTCCAGCTCTCATACCGATGATAAGATCAGATTACATCAGCATGCTCAGGTCATTCATGCAGCAAAAAAGGCCAATGTGAAGCATCTGCTTTATACTGGATTTGCCTTTCCACCCAAAGGTCCGATTCCTTCTTATCATGTCCATTTACTTACTGAGCAGATGATTCTTGAATCAGGGATAGATTATACGTTTCTACGTAACGCTTTGTACATAGATTTTGTGGGTGTGCTTGGGTTGAAGGAAGCGATGGAAAGCGGCGAGCTACCCACTTATCCAGGGAACTGGCAGTTTAATTCAGTCACTCGTGAGGACCTCGCTTTAGCTACGGCAAAGGTTCTTACAACGAATGGACATATGAACCAAGTCTACGAACTAGCTGCACCAAACGTTTGGGACTTCAACGAATTAGTTGATGTATTATCAGAGTTATCAGGGGAAAAAATTACGTTTCGCCAGGATTCAAGTATTCAGCATTGGATTTATTCGTTTTTAGCGAAGATAGATACTGCTTCTACATCAAAAGATCTGGAGAGACTGATGGAGCGGCCGGTTACCACACTTAGAGAGAGTATCAAGCCTTTTGTTTGATCTGACTTTAGTTGTTCTATCGTTATAAAGTTGTTACTATGAGTTCATCCATTATTCAGGGAGTGTAAATGATGAAGAAGATTTTAGTAGCAGATGACGATGTGAATATTCGAACATTATTAAAACATGTACTAACAAGGGAAGGATATCAGGTGATGGAGGCCAGTGATGGCCGAGATGCGATACATAAATTGCAGGACAGTATTGCGGATTTAGCGGTCGTAGATGTAATGATGCCACATGTAGATGGGTTAGAGCTATGTCAGCATATTAGAGAAACGTATGATATTCCGATCATTTTATTGACAGCACGCCAGCAGCTGAGTGATAAAGAGCAAGGTTATTTGCGGGGGACGGATGATTATCTAACGAAACCTTTTGAGCCTGAAGAGTTGCTATTTCGGATCAAAGCGTTATTTCGCCGCTATTCCATTGCTTCAGATGATCGGATTCGATTAAATTCTCTAGTTATTGACCGCAAAAATTATGAAATAACCGATGGTGATGAGGTTTTGCTGCTACCGGTAAAAGAGTTTGAGCTTCTGGCTCAATTGGCACAATATCCAGGCAGGTTATATACACGTAGTGAGTTAATTGAACTGGTATGGGGCATGGATTATGAAGGGGATGAGCGAACAGTCGATGTACATATCAAACGTTTGCGTCAGCGCTTCGTAGATTATCAGGAAGATTTTGTGATCCGAACCGTTCGAGGCATTGGCTATAAATTGGAGATGGTTAACGTATGAGATCCTTGTATGTCCGGATGTGTATTGTCTTCTGTTCAGTAATTGTGGTGAGTAGCCTTCTTGGATTTTTGGTGTCTAATATTTATTATCAAGCCCAGATTAAATCTCAGAACGATGCCAAACTTACCGGAATGGCTATCGAGGTTCAACAATTCGCAGAATCACATCCGGAGACAATGGAGGATTATTTGCGGAGTATAGCCAAGCTGGGTTATAAAATCTATTTAACAGATGCTGAAGGGGAATCAAGATTCTACGGTAAGCCCTTTAGAAAAGAAGATTTGGATGAGCAGCAACTAGAGAAGGTTCTGAATGGGCAAATTTATCATGGGGTTGCGGATTTCCCGGACAGTGCATTTATTACCGGATTTTTTGATAATCAACTGCGTAATTCAATTGGTGTTCCTGTAAAAGTAAACAATGAGACGTATGCTTTGTTTATGCGTCCGGATGCTGAAGTACAATTCGGTGAGCTGCGCGTCTTTTTTGCTGTGATCATTGGGTTCACCGTGTTGTTTAGCTTAGGCTTTGTAATGATTAGCGTACTGCATGTAGTTAGACCTATTACACGTTTGACGACGGCCACTAAACGGATCTCAAAAGGCAGATACGATATCAAATTGAATACGTGGCGGCGTGATGAGATTGGTCAGTTAGCTTCCCATTTTATGATTATGAGCCGGGAGCTGGAACGAACAAATCGGGCACGTCAGGAATTTGTCGCTAATGTATCACATGAAATTGAGTCGCCATTAACATCTATTCAGGGATTTGCCCAAGCGTTACAAGATTCAACCTTACCTGAGGATGAACGGTTACAGTATCTCAATATCATTGACCAAGAAAGCCATCGTCTTTCATTGCTAAGCAAACAGCTGCTTACCTTGTCTTCGCTTGATTATGATCCTAATTCCATACAGAAAAAGTCGACAGACTTACGTGCACAACTAAGACAGGTCGTACAAATCATGGAATGGAGATTAACAGAGAAACAACTGGCCGTGCGTTTGAATCTTGCAGACATCAGCGTTCTAGGTGATCCAAATCTATTGTTCCAGGTATGGATGAACCTGCTCTCCAACGCCATAAAATACACACCTGCTGAAGGTTCCATTATGATTTCCGCGAAGCTTGTGGAACAGAACTGTATTGTTTCTGTGTCTGATACGGGTGAAGGCATTTCAGCCGAGGAGTTGCCGTTAATCTTTGATCGTTTCTATAAAGTAGATCGAGCACGAACGCATGAAACCCATAGCAGCGGACTTGGACTTGCGATTTCTCAAAAAATCGTAGAAGCGCATAACGGAACCATTGAAGTAACCAGTACTTTGGGTGAAGGGACTACCTTTACAGTTACACTTCCGCTTTTGTAATTCATTATTCATACTCCGTTCATTTTCATCTTCTAAACTGTGACTATACAGATTAGAAGGAGTGGTAATATGTTTTTAGCCTTAAGGGAAATGCGACATTCTAAAGCCAGATACCTATTAATTATGGTTATCATGTTATTGGTTTCCTTTCTTGTACTTTTCGTCACGGGACTAGCCAGAGGATTAGCTTATGCAAATATCTCTGCAGTAGAGAACATGCCGGCGAATTATTTTGTAGTGCAAGGGGATGCGGATCAGACCTTTAGACGTTCTCAGTTAACAGATGCGGAGCTCCAGAATGTACGTGCAGTAGTTGGAGACAATAATGCATCTTCACTTGCAATGCAGATGAGCACTGTCACTGCTAACGAGGCAGACGTAAAAGCAGATATTACTTTTTTTGCAGTAGATATGAATGGGTTATTAGCTCCTAAAGTAGTTGAAGGTGACAAGATTACAAACGAGACAAACGGTAAAGTCCTTGTTGATCGTGACCTGGAACAGTCAGGAATCAAACTTGGCAGTATCATTCGTGATCAGGCAACCGGGATGGAATTTACTGTCGCAGGTTTTGTTGAGGATAGCTCTTACAGCCATACCCCAGTAGTTTATATCAACAATCAGGATTGGCAAGCTATGAAGCAGGGGGTTAACCAAGGAGAAGAAACCTCTTCGTCGGTACCGTTTAATGTGATTGCCCTTAATGCGAATGCTGATCAAGTAAATAAGATTTCAACGAATGTAAAAGATGTAGAGGTCATTACTCAAAAAGTAGCTATATCCAATGTTCCGGGCTACTCGGCAGAGCAGGGTTCACTGCTAATGATGATTGTTTTCCTGTTTGTGATCGCAGCGTTTGTTCTGGCGGTATTCTTCTATGTCATTACGATTCAGAAAACTAGCCAGTTTGGTATTCTGAAGGCGATGGGTACTAAAATGTCTTACTTGGCTTGGAGCGTGGTAGGGCAGGTCATGATTTTAGCTATATCAAGTCTTTGCATTAGCTTACTGCTTACCTTTGGGATGAATAAGGTCCTGCCTGATTCGATGCCATTCCAACTGGAGCCTTCCACCATTCTTTTAACCAGCTGTTTATTCGTTGGGATGTCTCTTTTAGGATCACTAATTTCTGTCGCTAAAGTGGCAAAAGTAGATGCATTAGAAGCTATTGGGAGGGCTGGAGCATGAGTGCAAAACTAATCATGAAGCAAGTAACCAAAAACTACGGTGATGGCGATACAACGGTGTCTGTGCTGAACAATTTGAATCTGATCGTTAATGAAGGGGAATTCGTTGCTGTCCTTGGACCTTCGGGAACAGGGAAAAGTACATTCCTTTCAGCGGCTGGTGCACTTCTAACACCTACTAGTGGTGAAATTTTTATAGATGGGGAATCACTTACAGATAAAAGTAAAAGTGAGCTGACGGAGCTCCGTTTAGAGAAGATAGGTTTTATGTTCCAAAGCGCTCAGTTGTTGCCTTATTTGAAGGTGGAGGAGCAACTCCTTTTTGTAGCCAAGCAGGCGAAAATGAGTGCTAAGGAAGCGAAGGAACGGGCTGCTGATTTGATGAAGCGGCTGGATATCTGGAAACGGCGTAATCATTATCCGGAACAGCTCTCCGGTGGGGAGAAGCAGCGTGTAGCTATCGCTAGAGCATGGATGAATAAACCAGCGATTCTTTTTGCAGATGAACCGACAGCCAGTCTGGACTTCAAACGCGGAAGAGAAGTTGTACGCATGATCGCTGATGAGGTGAAGAGTGAAGGTAAAGCAGCGGTAATGGTCACTCATGATGAACGGATGCTCGAATGGTGTGACCGCGTTCTGCATCTGGAAGACGGGCATTTGGTTGAACATCAAGTATAATTTCATAGTGTGGAAGAAAAAAAGCTACTTGTCTTTTCTAAAGACAAGTAGCTTTTTTATAAAGACATCGGTAGCTAAGGAAGAAGAACATTCTTGATGTCGGATGATTGAGAATTGCCTTTCCAGATGATGTTGTCTGATTGGCAGCTCTTTGATCTCACCGCTTTCTAGTTCCTTCCGTACAATCCATCTGGAGAGCATGGCGATTCCGAGGCCAGAGGCTACAGCTTCTTTAACACCTTGAGAGCTGTTGAAGACATAGGATCTTTTAACAGATATATCTTCCTCCTGTAGGAAATGATCACTGAAAGCTCGTGTACCCGAGCCGTGTTCGCGAAGCACCCAAACCTGATCCTGCAACATACTCTGCTCCACAGAAATCGCTTTTGACAGAGGGTGGGTAGCAGGAGCGACCATAATCATCTCGTCTTTCATATAAGGAGTGACATTCAGATCATTCTCATGGACCTCACCTTCAATAAACCCTATGTCCAGTTCGTTGGATTTAACGCCTCCAATAATCTCCTCAGTATTGCCTATCGTCACTTGCAGCTTGACCTGCGGATATTGATTGGCAAAATCAGCAAGTCTTGCCGGCAAAATATATTCACCTATAGTAAAACTAGCGCCGATATGTATACTCCCAGTGACTTCGTCCTGAAGCATATGGATTTCCTGGCTTGCTTCATCGAAATGAGCCAATATTTGTTTGGCGTGTTTATAAAGAATACTGCCGGCTTCTGTTAATCTAACCTGTTTAGAAGAACGATGCAGGAGTTTAGCACCGAGCTCATTCTCAAGATTCCGGATATGCAGACTGACACCGGGTTGAGATAAATTCAGCGCTTCTCCTGCTTTGGAAAAATGACTCAGTTCAGCTACAGTAACGAATACGCGTAATGGATCTACAATCATTGTAATCCCTCATTAGATTAGTCTATACTCCCGAATAAGCCAAGAATCCACCGTCAACGGGGACGGTAACTCCGGTCACAAAGCTTGACATTGCTTCATCTGCTAACCAGAGTAGTGTGCCAAGCAGATCCTCCGGCTGTCCAAAGCGGCGCATTGGAGTATGAGAGATGATTTTTTGGGAACGGTCTGTAAGTTCGCCATCTTCACGAACCAACAGCTTCTCATTTTGTTTAGTAAGGAAAAAGCCAGGGGCAATGGCATTCACACGTATACCAGACTCAGCGAAATGAACGGAGAGCCACTGGGTGAGATTATTAATTCCTGCTTTGGCAGCGCTGTAGGCAGGTACTTTGGTCATTGGAGAAGGTGCACTCATGGATGAAATATTAATAACAGATGTGCCCGTTCTGCCGAGCATCTGCTTGCCAAAAACTTGGGTTGGGATCAATGTTCCAATCAGATTAAGGTCCATCACATTGCGAAATCCATCTACACTAAGGTCAAAAAAAGTAAATATGTCCGGGTTCTCCAGATCATCATTTTTGAAAATCTCTTGGGTCGTATTTGCTGAGGAATCATTTCCGCCAGCACCGTTAATTAATAGATCGCAAGGACCCCAGTGATTCTTAACAGCTTCTGCGGCTTTCATAACACTCTGTTGATCTGTAACATCACAGGAGAGTGAAATCGCTTGACCGCCTGCGGCTGTAATTTCAGCGGCAACCAAATCTCCCTTAGCTGCGGTGCGATTTAGAATCGCGACTTTAGCTCCTTGCCGACCTAACTCTAGCGCCATAACCCGGCATAATACACCGGCTCCTCCGGTAATCACAGCGATTTTTCCTTCTAATGCTGGATGCAAAGTTAACTCTATCATAACCATTGAACCTCCCTAAAAGTCCTGAGTGTGATTAAAGTTCCTTATCAAGTAGATGCTGTGATTTTTTTTGCGAAAATCCTATATGATTATAGAACTGTACAGCATCTTCTCTGGTTTGATTGGTACGTACTCTAATTTTGCTAAACCCTGTTTGGATTGCCCATCGTTCACAGGTTTCTACAAGCTGTCTGCCAATTCCTTCTCCGCGGCAAGTCTGATCAACAACAAGACCTCCGATTTCAACAAATGAAGGAGATTCAAGTAAGATTCGAACGGTCGCATGTATCCATCCTACCAATTGGTGATCTGATTCAGCTACATATACAGTATGATCTTTGTGTGTTCCGATTTCTTGTAGTCTTTCTCCTAATTGTTCGATATTCAAAGGATATCCAAGCTGGCTTGAGAGTCTTGCTATCTCTTGAATGTCGCTTATAGATGCTGTTCTGATAAGAATATCGTTCACCACCTCAAAATTGTAGGTTAGAGCCTTTTTATTATAGTTCATCACATAGATTAAGACATTCCCTAATAAATTTACTTAGTGCTGTTACGATAGGCAGAAGGGGAGATTCCTATTGTCTTTTTGAAATATTTAGAGAAATGGGCTAATTCCATACTGACTTGCTCCGCGATATCTGAAATGCTGAAATTGCTATAAGAAAGCTGTCTTTTAGCATGCTCCATTCTTTTCAATTGTACATAATGCATGGGGGGAACCCCTATAAATTTCTTGAAGTAGGGGATGAAATAGTTCGGATGTAAGTGGACAATTTCTGCTAACTCTTCTATTTCTATGGGTTTATCCAGCCGCTCATCAATATATTGAAGAACATAGGCGAGCTTTCCTTGATCCCCCGTATGTATAAATTCTTGCATAAAGTCTGTTTTGATATTCTCGTTCGATTCAAGACAAGTAGCAATTAGATTGAGGACGTTCGCCTGAGTACGCAGAATGGACAATACATCATCTTTTTGAAACTGTTCGATCATTTCTGTGAAAATAACCCGTACGGAATCTGGGTTGGGCGCATCACAGATAAACAGTTTGTTTGCCGAATGGAATAAGGGCCACTCCCCAATATCAGCATCAAAATGGCAGAAATAGCGTGTATAGGGATCATTCGTTGACGTTTCTGTAGTTTGAGTGCTTCCTGCGGGCATGATCATTAGCTGACCTGCTCTCGGATAATAAGTAACACCGTTAATGATAACTTTTCCCTCACCGCGGTCAATAAAATACAGCCGATTAAAGGTTGGAGTTTCTAGCGTACGATTCCACCCGCTATAGCCGCTTCTAAGTTGGGCATGGGTCACTTTTACGGTAAGATTCTGGAGGAATCTGCCGGTAAGGTTACCTGGATTATTCATCATCTAGCTCCTCTATGACTTGATTATCCTTATTATAACGAATTTATTTAACTAAATCATCTTATTATTATGCAAATAATGCTTAGTTTCGCTCATGTTCATGTCTATTAATTAAGTATATTCTCATAACATAACCTCAAATAGGGAAGTGATCTGATTGAATAAAGTACGGTATGGCATTATTGGAATTGGGAATATGGGGAGTGCACATGCACAAAGTCTGTTGAATCATATTAAAGATGCTGAGCTTACAGCTGTATGTGATGTAAGGGAAGAACGTTTGAAATGGGCAGAAGAGCATTTACCGGAAAGTGTACAGAAATTTGCAACACCCCAAGAGTTATATGAGTCTCATCTCATAGATGCAGTATTAATCTGTACTCCACATTATGATCATCCAATTTTAGCTATCGAAGCTTTTCAATATGGATATCATGTATTGGTAGAGAAACCGGCTGGGGTTTATACCAAAGCTGTTAAGCAGATGAACGAAGCTGCAGCAAAGTCTGATCGTAAATTCGGAATCATGTATAACCAGCGGACGAATCCTTTGTATCAAAAGCTTAGAGATCTCATACAGTCTGGTGAACTAGGCGAAATCCGCCGCACAAATTGGATTATCACCAACTGGTACAGATCACAAAGTTACTATAACTCCGGTGGTTGGCGGGCTACATGGGCAGGCGAAGGTGGTGGGGTGCTGCTGAATCAAGATCCTCATCAACTAGATTTATGGCAGTGGACGACAGGTATGATGCCTAAGCGGATCAGAGCATTTTGTCATTTTGGTAAATACCGCAATATTGAGGTTGAAGACGATGTAACCGCTTATGTGGAATATGAAAATGGTGCGACAGGGCTTTTTATCACCACAACAGGTGAAGCACCGGGAACTAACCGTTTCGAAATTACTGGTGATCATGGAAAAATCGTAGTGGAAGACGGGAAATTAACCTTTTGGCGTCTACGCACGCCGGAGCCGCAATTCAATGCAGAGTTTACGGGAGGATTCGGCAGTCCAGAATGTTGGAAATGTGAGATTCCTGTAGAAGAGGGTGGCGGGGAACAGCATAAAGGAATTTTGCGGAACTTTACGAATGCCATTCTACACGATGAGAAATTGTTAGCTCCGGGTGAGGAAGGCATTCACGGTCTAACGCTATCTAATGGGATGTATTTATCGGCTTGGACCGACGATTGGGTGGAGTTACCGATTGATGAAGATTTATTTTATGAGAAGCTCATGGAAAAGGTGGAGAATTCTAACTTCAACAAAGAAACCACAGCCGCCCAAACCTTTGATGTTAAGGGAACTCATTAAATTTTAATCAGAGAGGAAAGATCCTATGAATCGTTCAACAATTGCTGCTCAAATGTACACATTACGTGATTTTACTAAAACTGCGGAGGATTTAAGATCCACTTTTCAAAAGGTTTCTGCTATGGGTTATGAAGCTATTCAGATTTCAGGCATCGGGCCAATCGATCCGAAGCTCGTAAAAGAGTATGCAGATGAAGCAGGACTGGCAATATGTGCAACCCATGTGTCTTGGGATCGGCTAGTGAACGATTTAGATGCTTTAGCCGCTGAACATAAGCTGTGGAACTGCAAAAATATTGGACTAGGAAGTTTACCGGAAAAATTCCGTACGGGGCAAGAAGGTTACCGTGAATTCGCCAAGCTGATGTCGGGCATTGCAGTTACACTAAAAGAACAACATGATCTGCAATTTGTTTATCATAATCACGATTTTGAATTTGAACGGTTTGATGGATTGACTGGCATGGAAATTCTGCTCAATGAGTCTGATCCTGCCGTTGGTTTTGAGCTGGATTTATATTGGGTTCAAGCGGGCGGAGGGAGTCCAGCCGAATGGATACGCAAAGTTGCAGGTCGAATGCAGGTTGTGCATTTAAAAGATATGGCGATTGTTAATAGAAAACAGATCTTTGCTGAAATCGGTGAAGGGAATATGAACTATAAAGAAATTATCAATGTCTGTCGCGAAACGGGTGTTGAATGGTTCGTAGTGGAGCAGGATGTTTGCCGTCGTGATCCTTTTGAAAGCTTGGAGATCAGTCTGCGGTATCTTCTTGATACCTTATAGAATGGAGTAATACTAATAGAAGGAGGGTTTCTATGAATCGAAAAAATGGGATGACCTATGCACCAACGTATGAATCCAAACCCGTAGTGAAGCCGGGGGAATTCATCATTGCCGCTATTGCCCTAGATCACGGTCATATTTACGGGATGTGTAACGGACTGGTTGAGGCAGGGGCAGAGCTGAAATGGGTATATGATCCGGACGAGGAAAAGGTCAGAAGTTTTATTAGTAAATATCCCGGTGTCAAAGCTGCCGGATCAATGGAAGAAGTTCTGGAAGATCCCGAAGTACAATTAATTGCAGCGGCCGCAATTCCATCTGAACGAGGACCTTTAGGCAATAGAGTAATGGCTCACGGTAAGGACTATTTTACGGATAAAGCCCCCTTTACGACCCTGGAACAGCTTGAAACCGCTAGAGCAATGGCAGCTGCAACCAATAAGAAATATATGGTCTACTATAGTGAACGCCTTCACGTTGAAAGCGCTATCTATGCGGGGCAGCTGATTCAACAAGGCGCTATTGGCCGTGTCCTGCAAGTCATTGGATTAGGGCCACATCGTCTAAATGCTCCTAACCGGCCGGAATGGTTTTTCCAAAGGGAGAAATATGGTGGGATTCTATGTGACATAGGCAGTCATCAAATAGAACAATTTTTGTATTATGCAGATTGTCAGGATGCTTCGGTTATTCATAGTAAAGTGGCCAATTACAATCATCCGACTTATCCCGAATTAGAGGATTTTGGTGATGCTACTCTTGTAGGGGACAATGGGGCAACACAATATTTTCGCGTGGATTGGTTTACCCCTGATGGGCTGGGCACTTGGGGAGACGGGCGCACGATGATTATGGGGACTGAAGGATACATTGAACTGCGTAAATATACTGATATAAGTCGTTCAAATACACCGGATCATGTGTACTGGGTCAATGGGGAAGGGGAACATTATGAGCATGTAGCAGGGAAGGTTGGTTTTCCTTTCTTTGGTGAGCTAATCCTTGACTGTCTGAATCGGACAGAGCTGGCGATGACACAGACCCATGTGTTCAAAGCTGCCGAGCTATGTCTGAAGGCTCAAGAGCAAGCGATCAATCTAACCCCAGCAATACTCAGATAACGATGGAATGATGAACGGAGGGTAATATAGATGAAAGAACTTGGAGCAGCCATTATTGGATGCGGAGCCATTTTCCCTCTTCATGCAAAAACATTAACAGGCATCGATGGTGTGAGACTACTTGCGGTTGCAGATATTGATGCTGACAAAGCATTGCAGACATCTAATGAATATGACTGCCAAGCCACTAATAATTATAGAGAAATTTTGAAGGATGACCGTATTCATGTTGTACATCTCTGTACGCCTCATTATTTACATGCAGAAATGGCTACGGAGTTGTTACAAGCAGGAAAACATGTCCTTACCGAAAAGCCTATGGCGACAGATCTTCCTTCAGCCAGACGAATACTTGAAGCCGCACAGCAAAGCACAGGTCAGCTTGGTGTGGTGTTTCAGAACCGTTATAATGATGCCTCCATGTATATTAAGCAGGTGATTGACTCAGGAATATATGGGAAGCTGCTCTGTATGAAAGGAATCGTAACCTGGCACCGTAGCGAAAGTTATTATAGCGATAGTAACTGGAGAGGACGCTGGTCTACGGAAGGTGGAGGTCTGCTAATTAACCAAACCATTCACACACTGGATTTACTTCAGTGGTTTGGTGGAGAGGTGGCATCGGTGAAAGGGAGTATTACCACGGATGTGCTAAATGGGGTCATAGAGGTAGAAGATACCGCCCATGCCTGCATCGATTTCACTAGTAATGTCAGAGGGCTTTTTTATGGTACAAATACCTATCTGGAGAATTCTCCAGTGGAGCTGGAGCTAGTTTTTGAAAAGGGTACTATCAACCTCCGCAGAGATCATTTGTATCTTTGGAAGGATGGAAAGGAAACCTTGCTGTGCGAGCCTAGTTTCAGTGCCACGGAAGGTAAATCCTATTGGGGCACCGGGCATAAGAGACTGATTGAGGACTTCTATGAACATGTCGCCAGGGGTCAAAAGTTTTGGTTGGATGGTGCTGAAGGGATAAAAGCGCTGGAGTTGGTGGCGGGGATTTATAGTTCATCGCAGAAGGCTGAATAAATGATAATTAAGCTGTATCAAAAGTAGAGTAATCTACGAATGATACAGCTTATTGTATTTTAATGTAAAACACTTGTACTCAATCCTCCTAAATCAACGAAACTCTAAATAACCTGTAACCTTCCTTGGTAGCTTGTCCATGGGGTTGATTTATGTAATTATGTTCTTGGGTAAGTAATTCGTAGATTTACAATAAATATACACTGATGATTAACGGCAAGTAGGAGGGATTAGAAATGAGTGTTACATGGAAAAGAAGGATTCTGATCAATGATCCTATTTCACTAGATCCAGTTCAGATTCAGCAAGACTTGTACAGCGGCAACCAAGTTATTGTCCAGTTCTCTGATCCATCGACCTATGGTTCGATTCTGGATGAAGTAAATGAGCTTTGCGCGCGTTTTGATGAAAATTTTGGAGTGCGTTTTTATGGCCACTATTCTGTATCCTTTGATTGTGAGACACTCCTGCAGATTCCAAATGTTAAAATGCTGCTGCTGAATTGTCTTCACCAGGCACATAACACGAACGTATTGGCTAAGCTGAATAACCTGTATAGTCTGAGCTTGGGGATATATGAGCTTGAAAATCCGGAAATTCTGAGTATAGATACGTTACGGTCTCTAAGTATTTTAAATATTAGCTCGGAGAAAAAGATGCTTAATCTGGAATACCTAAAAGAATTCTCTCGTTTAGAACAGTTGCATGTTATAGGTAAGGTTAAAAACCTTGATGCTATTGGAGATCTGGAGGATCTTACCTATCTCGCGCTGCACTCCATCAGCAACAAACCCTTACATTTTATTAATCGGCTAAAGAAATTGAAAGACCTACGTATTTTACTTGGAGGCAGAGAACATATTCAGGACATCGAAGAAAATGAAATCGAGAGCCTGGAAATTTGTAGAGTCCGTGGCTTTCATGACCTGAGTAATATTTCGGTTTTTCGTGCGTTAAAAAAGCTTGTGATTGAAGATCAAATCCAGTTACGTGAGATTAACTTTGATCAGCAGATGAAAGCACTGGAAGAGCTAACCGTTATGAATTGCAAAACATTGGCTCATTTGACGGGAATGGAGCAATTACCTTTTCTGCACAAGCTTCGTATTTTCAAAACGGCGATCGATTTTGATTCATTTATAGAACAAGAGCTTCCAATCGGCTTAACCACAATAGAGTTTGCAACTTTTAAAAGAAAAGTAGATCAGGAAATTCAAAAAACAATAGTGGGGTTGGGCTATCAAAACGGAATTGTCTACAATGAGAACAGGGCATGATGCAGCCTTTTTTTGTTCCATAAATCTTGAGGACTTATTTCTATCTTTTTTACAAGCTTTTAAATATTTTATTTTTTTCATATAATAGTAGATATTAAATTTATAAATAATTGTAATACACCATGATAAGGTTATAATTGATACAGAAAAGGTGTGACGCCTAAGAAGGAGCGCCCACATCCTTTCTGCAAAATTCAGGGGATAAGGATGGTAATAATGGGCAAAAGTTCAACTGATACAGACGTCATTTTAATTGGTGCCGGAATCATGAGTGCGACTTTAGGAACACTTTTGAAGGAATTAGTACCGGAATGGAAAATTAAAGTATTTGAAAAGCTTGAAAAAGCAGGGGAAGAAAGCTCTAATGAATGGAATAATGCAGGAACCGGGCATGCGGCGCTCTGTGAGCTTAATTATACTGTTGAAAAGCCAGACGGATCTATAGATATTAGCAAAGCTATTCAGATTAATGAACAGTTTCAGCTTTCGATGCAGTTTTGGTCTTATCTTGTAAATCGCAAGCTGATACATACTCCCCAGGACTTTATTATGCCGTTACCTCATATGAGTTTGGTGCAAGGGGAGAAGGATATAGCTTTTTTAAAGAAAAGATTTGAAGCGCTCTCAAAAAACCCATTATTCCAAGGGATGGAATTTTCTGCTGACTCTAAAAAACTGATGGAATGGATTCCGCTTATTATACAAAATCGTCCTGCGAACGAATCCATTGCGGCTACAAAAATTGACTCTGGAACGGATGTTAACTTTGGTGCTTTAACGCGTATCTTATTTGAGCATTTAAAGAGTAAAAACGTCGATCTTCACTACAAACATAGTGTCAATAGTATGAAGCGCAACAGTGCTGGCTTATGGGATCTAAAAATCAGAAATGCCAGCGGTAACATTGAACAACATACAGCGAAATTTGTGTTCATTGGTGGCGGGGGAGGAAGTCTGCACTTACTGCAGAAATCCGGTATTCCTGAAGGAAAACATATCGGTGGATTCCCAGTAAGTGGTATTTTTATGGTGTGTAATAATCCGGAAGTTATTGCGCAGCATCATGCCAAAGTATACGGCAAAGCTAAAGTTGGAGCCCCTCCAATGTCCGTACCGCACTTAGACACAAGATTTATCGACAATAAAAAATCACTGCTATTTGGACCATTTGCCGGCTTCTCACCTAAATTTTTAAAAACGGGCTCAATGTTTGATTTAATAACTTCTGTGAAACCGGATAACCTCATAACAATGCTGTCGGCAGGTGCTAAAAACATGTCATTAACAAAATACCTGATCGAACAAGTGCTGTTATCGAAAGAAAAACGTCTGGAAGAACTGAAAGAGTTTATCCCCAATGCCAAAATTGAAGATTGGGATCTTGTTGTAGCTGGTCAGCGTGTGCAAGTTATCAAAGATACAGAAGCTGGCAAAGGCACACTTCAATTTGGTACGGAGGTTATTAGTGCCGCTGATGGTTCGGTCGCAGCATTGTTAGGGGCTTCCCCTGGAGCTTCTACGGCTGTTCACGTGATGCTTGAAGTGCTTAACAAATGTTTCCCTCAATATATAAAAGAATGGGAACCCAAAATAAAAGAAATGATTCCTTCTTATGGCTTGTCACTAATGGATAATCCCGTGCTTCTGCAGAAAATTCACACTACAACAGCAGATACACTGGGTTTAGGTGGAAAAGAACATGTTTTTAATCAAAAGGTGTTTTAGTAATAAAGGAGCTGCCGAGAGGCAGTTTTTTTTTTGCTCAAATCTGAACTATTGACACAAAAGTGTATTACACGTATAGTACATAAATGAGATGTATGAACCACTTAGTACACACACTTAGTATATGGAGTTGGTTGTATGACAGAAGAACAGAAATCAGGCGTCAGCTTTAATATTCGTGAGCCGGTATATATTCAAGTTGTGCGTCATTTCAAGGAACAGATCGCCACAGGGCAAATCGGAGCGGGAGACAAAATTCCTTCACGGCGTGAACTGGCATCAGTAATGAAGATTAATGCGAACACGGCGCAGAAGGCATATAAGGAAATGGAGGAACAGGGTTTGATCGTAACAGAAGGGAATTCCCCGAGCCGAATTACACAGGATCAGCAAATACTAAACTCGATTCGAGCTGAATTAATCGAAAGTGCAGTGGATATATTCATCAGCTCCATTCAGAATATTCAAATTCCAGTTGAAGAACTGGTAGAGATCATAAAGACAAAATATACATCCGAGCGCAAGTTATCTCCAGAGGGTGGTGACACAAGATGATCCAAGTGAATCAGATGGTAAAGAATTATGGATTCAAGAAGGTACTAAATGGCGTTAGCTTCACTGCTGCCAAGGGAGAGATTACCTGCCTGATCGGAATCAATGGTGCCGGGAAGTCAACAGTGCTGAAGTCCATCATGGGACTGACACCATTCAAAGGGGAAGTTTTAATCGATAATGTATCACTAACACCTGCGATGTATGAGAAAATCACTTTCATTCCAGATTCGTTAACGATGCCCTCTAATATGCGAATTGCTGATTGCTTGAGCTTTATGGCTGACTTTTATCGGAATTGGAACGCTGAACGTGCAAAGGAAATGCTTAAGTTCTTCCGACTGAGCTCTTCAGATCGCGTATCCTCATTGTCGAAAGGGATGGCTGCGAAGGTGAATTTGTTGCTGGGACTTGCCTTGGATTGTGATTACATCCTAATGGACGAGCCGTTCTCGGGAATTGATATGTTCAGCCGCGAGCAAATTACTGATGTGTTCACGAGTGAATTGATCGAGGATCGTGGTGTGATTATTACAACTCATGAAATTAACGATATTGAGCATTTAATTGATAAAGCGGTCTTGCTACAGCACGGGAAGGTAGAACGTGAATTCTACTGTGAAGAAGTTCGCGAGCAGGAAGGTAAGTCCATTACGGACGTAATGAGAGAGGTGTACTTGAAATGAGAGCTTTTGTGAAGCTATTGAATTTTGAAATGAACCGATTTGCCAAAATATATATTGGACTCATGGTGCTGACAGTTGCCTTGCAGCTTGCAGCAGTCACCATCGGTGCTAATCATTGGCTGGATTCTGCGAATGAGGCAATGAGAGTGAATCAATGGACGCTTGAGCAATATCACAATGTGACTGGATATATTCAGCTAAACAGTATGATGTATGCTCGCTATAATGGACTTCTATATTTCGGACCCATATTTTTGAGCATAACAGTGTTGCTAATATATAGCTGCTTCATCTGGTACCGTGACTGGAGAGGTAAAAATACGATAGTATATCGCCTGCTCACCTTGCCATCCAATCGGGCGAATTTGTATTTTGCCAAGCTGGTTACGATCTTGCTATTCGCATTTGGACTTGTTGCCCTGCAAATTGTGCTTGTGCCACTGGAGCGTTTGATAGCACAGTCGATTCTTCCTGCTGAACTATATCGGAACATCTCGGTATTTGATTATTTGAAGTATCCTACTGTGCTTAAAGTTCTGGTTCCGCCCTACTTTTCTGAGTTTGTTCTATATTATGGACTGGGCATTACGGGCTTGATCGTCTTGTTCACAGCGATTCTAATGGAGCGGAGCTACAGACTGAAAGGGATCGGCTTTATCATATTATACTTAGCGGTTCTGGCCGGATTAGCCTCAATACCCTATCTTATGGGTTATAGCAGATATGATAGCTACTTCTATCCCGGAGAGATCATAGGTGCTTGTCTCGGATTAATAGTGATTATTGCTGGAGGTTCGCTTTGGTACAGCTTATATCTATTGCGTAAGAAAATATCGGTATAATTGAAGGGGTATGGAGGTTAAGGAATGAGAAAATATATGGTTACCGCCGTTCTTGTAGTGTTCTCGGTTGTTACAATCGGGACGTATTATGTACAGGCCTCACAAGAGACACTACCTAATTATAAGCTGACGATGGTTCAAGGGGATGCTTCCCTCGTTGAAGGTATAGCCTTATACGGAAATTATCTGACTAAGGATAGTGTTTTTGGCATCAAACGAGCTAATATCACTACAAATGGTACAGATTATCCAGATGAAAAGTTAACGATCAGCCAAAGCTTAAACCGAAGACCAGTGAACACACAATTGGATAAATGGAGGGATCAGCATCGTCAGTTCATGCGTGGGAAGAAGAACTTAGCTGGGTTCTATGAAAATCAGGATATGCTTGCTTACGTGAATTGGACCGTAGATAAGCAGCAATCAAATGATCCATCAGCGAAGAAAAATGCTAGACTCAGTATTTCTGTGCTTAATAAGCAAAAGGATAATACGCAGGAAATCAGATCCGATATCAATGTGGATCATGATATTTCAGATATCTATGTACAAAATGTACAGCTTGTTGATCAAGAGCTTGTTGCAATGGTGTTTTTGAATCACGGCGCCAAAGGTTATGTAACTGAACCGCAGATTATCCGTGTTAATCTAACAACAAAGGAGATTACGAATGAGCCGCTCGTATTACCAGGAGCTAAATCTGAAGCAGCAAATGGGGATAATCAATTCGTTAGGTTAGCCAATCAAAATCTGGATCACTCGGATCAATGGATTTTAACGGTTAGTAAAGATAATCATAAAAAGGCATATCAAGTAGATGTTGCAACAGGACAAATCTCGCCGCTCGCGTTCCAAGGGCATGAAATGTTATTGAATAATATTATGAATGCGTATGGACAGAAAATTTATTTCCTGCAAAAAGCTGTATCGGGTAAGGAGAATATAGGATTTACTGTTATTTCTTACGATCTCGTGAGTAAAGAATATGAGACTACTCTGAAGAATACAAATATAGATTTAAGTGAAAACATTACCTATGATTTTAAACAAGACTATCTCTATATTGTGGGTTATAAGAATATGGATAATAAGTACTTCAAAGGTAATCGTCTATATGTATTCAATTTGACAAGCGGTAACCTTGAATACGAAGGAAAAGCAGTATCTACAGAGGCTGCAAATCAGGCTGAAGATGAAGCTAACATGGATTTGAATTTTATCGATCTTGGTCAGTATTAGAATTACTTGTAGAATAGAAAAATAGAGATAAAGAGATATGAAAAGGTGAAATAAGCCGAGCTAGTGACTTCAAAAGTCAATTAGCTCGGCTTTTTAGTCGAAAGTTATAAAACAACCAATAATAACTGTATATCGATTAAAATATATTGTAAAACGATAAATAATATGATAAATTCAATTCACAATAAATCTGTGAGGTGTGTTTATTATGGAAAGAGGATCAACACTTTTTTTAAGGGCAGCGGTTATTCTTATTGGTATCCCGGTGCTTGCCTTGTGCATATTTGTGGTGCCGGAAATAGCGAGTTTCGCAGCAGAACTGTATCCGGATTATAGTTTATTGAAATATCTCATTGCCATTGATTTGTATGCCTCGGCGATACCTTTTTACTTTGCACTGTATCAAGCTTTTAAACTGTTAGGCTATATTGACAAGAACAATGCTTTCTCGGAAATGTCTGTACAGGTTTTAAAGAAAATAAAATATTGTGCAATCATCATCAGTTGCTTGTATGTAGTTGGTATGCCACTCTTTTACCTCATGGCGGAGAAAGATGATGCCCCAGGGATTATAGTCATCGGCTTGATTATCATTTTTGCCTCCATGGTGATTGCCGTTTTTGCTGCAGTTCTACAAAAGCTTTTAAAAGAAGCTATTGATATAAAATCAGAAAATGACTTAACTGTCTGAGGTGAAAACAATGG
The DNA here is from genome assembly GCF_038002785.1 of Paenibacillus sp. FSL H3-0310. NCBI lineage: Bacteria > Bacillati > Bacillota > Bacilli > Caryophanales > Paenibacillaceae > Paenibacillus > Paenibacillus sp. FSL H3-0310. The sequence continues at coordinate 3,108,079 of NZ_JBBODC010000001.1, read as the reverse complement.
CGATTATAATTAATATCGACGTGATGCTGGCCAAAAGAAAAATGAGTGTTACTGAGCTTTCGGAGAGAGTTGGAATAACAATGGCTAATCTTTCTATATTGAAAAATGGAAAAGCAAAAGCGGTGCGATTATCAACGTTAGAGGCAATTTGTAAGGCTTTGGAATGTCAGCCTGGAGATCTATTAGAATACAAAAATGATGAGGAAACATAAGAATGAAGTCAATAACACAATTGCTGCATTTCGGATATCATCAGGCGATGAGTTGCATATTTCCAGTTGCGATTTTTGGGACTTTAGCTCTTTCTAACATAATAGAAATGCCTTTTCTTTACCGTTATGATGCCATTCTTCTAATACTGCTTACAGTGCAGTACCTCATGTACCGTACTGGATTAGAGACGCTGGATGAAATAAAAGTAATCTGTGTGTTCCACGTTATTGGTTTATTGCTGGAAATCTATAAAGTAAAGATGGGTTCATGGGCATACCCTGAGCCAGGGTTTACGAAGGTGTTTGGTGTACCCCTCTATAGTGGATTTATGTATGCAAGTGTCGCAAGCTTTATGTGCCAGATATGGCGAAGATTGAAAATGGATATGACCGGTTGGCCGGGGCTTGCTTCAGCGGGATTGTTGGGAGGAGCCATCTATTTAAATTTTTTCACACATCATTTCATTCCTGATTTTCGTTGGTGGCTGACAGCGCTTGTGGTTGTTGTCTTCTGGAAAACATGGATCATTTATAGGGTACGGACGGTTACCTATCGAATGCCCTTGACACTGGCCTTTTTTATTGTAGGATTTTTTATCTGGTTAGCTGAAAATATCGCTACATTTTTTAATGCATGGAAATATCCTGATCAATATCAAACGTGGCAACTGGTTAGTTTCAGTAAGATCAGTTCGTGGTTCCTTCTAGTGATCATTAGCGTCATTATAGTTGCCCAGCTTAAACATGTTAAGGCTAGCCGTAATCCGATAAATTCATAATTGAGCTGAGTTGGGACAATACGGTTGATTTGACGAATAAATCATTCGTTTGTTACAATGACGGCATCAATTAGGAAAAGGATGAGGACGATGGTTCGTCGTTTGAAAAGGTTTAAGAATGTCGCTACTGCATCAAGCTTCTAAGTATAAATGAATTACATTACTTAGAAGCGAGGGAAAGAAAATGAAACAACATCAGTTCAGCCACTGGTCTGAAATTAAGTATTTAAAGGATATTGTCACCAACCCAATGATTGAGGTAGGAGAGTACTCTTACTACTCTGGTTATTACGATAATCTTGATTTTGAAGATGGGTGTGTCAGATACATTTGGGGTGATGAACAATCAAGAAAGTTGTTTAATCCCAGTGAAGATTATGGTTGGCATTTAGATAAATTGATTATAGGAAATTATGTTTGTATTGCTAGTGGTGTAATTATTCTCATGGGTGGGAATCACAATCATCATCCTGAATGGATTACCGTGTATCCTTTTGTAGACCAGATTGCAAACTCTTACGAATCCAAAGGGGATACAATCATTGCTAGTGATGCCTGGATTGGGATGAATGCAATGATTATGCCCGGTGTGAAAATAGGCGAAGGTGCTATTGTTGCGGCAGGATCAGTTGTTGTAAAGGATGTCCCACCGTATACGATAGTAGGCGGCAATCCTGCTAAAGTGATCAAGCAACGGTTTACAGATCAAGAAATCGAAAAGTTAAAGGAAATGCGCTGGTTCGATTGGAAACGTGAGAAAATTGAACAAGCCACGTCTATCTTTTCCAGTTCATCTGTTGATCAATTATATGACTTTTACCTTAAAGAAATAAAAAAATAACAAAATCAGAACAGGCTGCCGGTATATTCGGCAGCCTGTTCTTTTATCTGACAGGTTCGTTTAACAATAATTGTTTTTTACCAGATTAATCCTAATTAGTATGTTAATATAGGAATGGACTCATTTAATAAGTTAGGAGGAAATTATATTATGGCCTTACCTTTACAAATCCGTCGAATGACACAAAACGATATTGATATTATACATATGGGGTTATCTGAGCATGACGTAAGCCAACCTCTTGATTATGTCCAACGTTGTTGGCAAGAAAATCAAAATGAAAAGCGAGTTACACTTTTAGCTTTTTGTGAAAATGAGTTTGTTGGATGGGGACATGTGGTATACAGGTCGGAATATCCTTATTTTGCAGAGAATAATATACCTGAAATTCAAAACTTTGACGTCATCCCGCCATTTAGGAAACGTAGGGTAGGAAGTGTATTAATTGAAGCTCTTGAAAAAGATGCTTTTACTATATCTAATACTATTGGTATTGGATTTGGATTATACGCTGACTATGGAACCGCACAACGGATGTATATAAAGCGTGGTTTTATCCCTGATGGGCGAGGAATCATGTACGATAATAAGCCTATTGAGCCTGGGGCACATGTTTGTGTGGACGATGATCTCTGCCTTTATCTTATAAAAACTATTGAGCAATAAAAGCAGCTCTTGTACGGGGGGAGATAGATTCTGAAGTATATCGAATTTGGTATCGGCAATACATGGCTTATTAGAACTGAAACGGAGTTAGAGGATGGAACGGAATATGAAGAAAAAGGCATAGTGACACCGGTAAAGTTCCGCTCGTTATATTTTAGGATTTGGATTGGCAAAACTGTAATCATTCTAGACTTAAAACAAGGCTTGAAAATATGTAAGAAGAGTCGTAAAACGTTGAAGATTATTTTTGGTATAACAAGTCTTTAGGTTAAGTATGACAAGGTTGCCGTCTAAATGAACAAATGGAGGAGACCTGACACGAGACTTAGTGCTCTACCTGAGAATTATTAAAAACTCAAAATATAACGACAAGCGAGGTTTAAATGGATAATCCAGAGAATTTGACCCAAGCGCTGTCTAAGTTTTATGAAGAACTTGAACGATCTGATTTACCGGTTAATACTTTTATGCTATTACGTAAGGGAGAAGTTATTACCGAGTTTTATCGTCAACCGTACCGCAAAAACGTTCCCCAGGTTTTATTTTCTCTAAGTAAGAGCTTTACATCTATTGCAGCAGGCATAGCATGGGATAACGGTTATTTTGAATTAACGGATAAAGTGGTTTCTTTTTTCCCGGATCAGCTTCCTAGCTCAATTTCACCTAATTTAGAGAAGATGACGATACATCATCTTCTTTCCATGAATACAGGACATAACAATAGTATCTATGGTGCGATAGCCAAGCAAAATGATTGGGTTCGTGCCTTTTTAGCTTTGGACGTAGAAGATGAACCGGGAAGTTATTACAATTACAATACACACGCCACTTATATGGTTTCGGCTATTATCGAAAAGACGACTGGAGAAAATCTTGTTGATTTTTTAATGCCAAGATTATTTACGCCATTGGACATAGAAAGACCAGAATGGGAGACTTGCCCGTTAGGAATTGTTGCTGGTGGAATGGGACTAAGCATACCAACAGATGGAATCGCGAAATTTGGCCAGATGCTCCTCAATCAAGGGGTTTACAATAGTCGTAGAATTGTTTCGAAAGATTATTTAAAGCTGGCGCTAAATGAACAAAGCGATAATCGTTGGGGACAAAATAAGGCTGACTGGTCAAACGGATATGGTTATCAGTTCTTTATGTGCAGGAATGGATGTAAGATGGGGAATGGAGCTTTTGGTCAATTGTGTTTCATTGATCCGAGTCAAGAGATTGTGATTGCTGCAACTTCAAGTTTTACCGAGATGAAGAAGTTACAGGATTTTTTAGATATCATATATGCAAAATTACTGAACTTTGATTGGCCAACGGTTGCATCTAACATTATAAAACCTCCTACATTTACCTCCTTAGTAAACAGGATAGTTAAAGTAGATTATAGATCGTACAGTGGAATTTATATCTTTGAAGATAATAAGCATAAAATCAAAGAATTAACACTGAAGTTTGAAGATGAGCACCTTAGTTTTTCTTTACTTTACGACGATCATTTAGATGAATTTCCGTTCGATTTTTTAAGGCCTACCCATGCAAAAAGTTTATTTATTAAAGACTTATCCCTTAGTGAGCAGGAAGTTTGTACATCTGCAAGCTGGCAATATGATGATTCCAAATTAATCCTCACGGTAAATTACATTGAAACCCCTTACGTAGTTGATTACACTTTGAGTTTTAGCGGTAAAAAAATTGAACTGCATATGCATAGGAATCTTTCCTTAGAGGATAGAGAAGACATAACTGTTATTGGTTGGGAGGGATGAAATGACCAAGGGTAAAGGTTGGATAGCTGTTTTATTTTTGCTGTTTTCTTTAGTTTTTGTGGGAATCACACATCAGGGTACTATGTTTGGGGATTACCTCTTCAGAACCATTGGAATTCCGCCTTGGAGCGAACCTGCGACAAACCATGGTTTACATTATTCAGCAATATTCGGGATCATTTTGTTAATTTTCAGTGGGAGTTTAACTATAAAGCACTTTAGACAGTGTTATAAAAAATATGTAGGCAGAACCGTTTTGCTTGCTATCATCATTTTCATTATATTATATCCATTTCTAACAGAACGATTGTATTATCTTGTGAATATGAACAATGATGGAATTGAAGTTGTGGATTTTCTGGAAAAAGATTCGCACTGTATGTACGGTACTCAAGAGGATATTGTGCAGGTTCAATGTACAATCAGGCTAATCAACTATGGCGGGCAAAATGAAACCGTTATGATCCGTCCAATCTTTCGAGAGTACGGTAATCCTCAAGGGATCTGGTCATTCGCAGAGGTTCAGCCGCAAGAGATTACCTTGTTACCAAGATCTAATATTAAACATAACATTCACTTTGAGAGTAAGTCTGACGCTCGGATTGCTGAATTCGGGGCGAACGGTAATACCGATTATTTTGGTGTGGAGTTCGTCAAGGATGGACATAAAAAGGAAGTCATTAGGGACTGAATTAATAAAAAGATTCATGTCAGTATTAGTTTTGATATTATTACAGCTGAGTAGTAACGGAAGGGAAGGTTTCCAGTGACTCAACGACTGATAACAAAAGTGAACCAGCGCCTCGATAGTGTGCGTGTGCTGGTTCAAGAAATGATCATGTCTATAGGTAGCGAACAATGGAAACAGGAAGCGTGTGTTCACCTGTACGGAGTGTCTAGTTTCGCTTCATTGCTTGCCATGAAAAGAGAACAAAATCAGGAATTGGCAGCCATTATAGGACTGCTTCATAATTATTATTTCTTCAAAACCGGAGTCAAGGAATTTCCAGGTCCCAACAGTGCTGATACCGTAAGGCCTTTATTAAGAGACTTGAATATGTTTACCAAAGAAGAGCTGACTCAAATTCTAAAGGCAATCTTCCATCAAGGGGACAGGAATAAAGTTCAGGGTCCCTATGAAGAGATTCTAAAGGATGCTCAAGTTCTACAATCATATTATCAGAATAGGAATTGTATCTTAATGCCTCAGGACAATACTAGACTTCGGAATTTACTTCGTGAAATGACGATTCCAGAGGATTTTTTGGAAGAGATAGATTACAGTAGCGGGGCTGAAGTTCTCCAGCCTACGGATAAACGAGGTAAGTTAGCTAATATTGCTGAAACATTTGGAAAAGAAAACATTGTTGGAATACCAGGAAACGAACGATATCAAGAAATCTGTAAATATTGGCCTGACCAAGGGATTTATAAAGTATTACAAAATAATTGGTGCGCAGCATTTGTATATTACTGCTGCATGCAAGCTGGATTTCTGCTGCCGATTCGATATCCGAATGCTGATTTTCGATTAGCTGGCGTAGGGGCTTGGTTAGAGTGGGCGCAACTACCTGAGACCGCATTTTTTTATTTTGACGGGCAAGAGGGGTTTACTCCTCAGCGTGGTGATATTGTGATTTATGAAAAATTGCTAACTAATGACCCTCACGATCATACAGGTATTGTTTTAGCATGCGATGACAAGGAGATCTTAGTTGCTGAAGGAAATAGGGATAATCAGAATTATTCCAGTGTTTTCTACAGAGATCGCTGGCATTGCGTATATGGCTATATCCGTATCGCTAATGACTATGAATTTGAGTTTAATGGTGAGTATACTCCAATTAGTTGAGGGGAGTTCATTCGGATGATCACAGTTAAGAATATTATGGCTGAGTATTTATTAATGTCTAACCCTAATTTTGAATTGTTTTCAGAACAAGCTCTGGAAAAAAAATACGCTGCAACAGCAAAAACATCTATATAAAACTCCGGTTTTTATCGTTACTTTTGAAGCAAAAAATGAGCCAGCTTGGGACAAAGATTCTTGAGCTTCTTCTCTTTTAAAAAGCGAACAAACTTGCCTTTTAGCAATGTTAGAGTTATCATAGATTTCTAAAGTCGTTAATGGAGGTGCTGAATGAAATATTCCCAAGCGACAGATTATGCACTTCATGCAATGCTCTATATGGTGACGGTGGCGTCTGATAAGCCGGTGGGTGTTCAATTGCTTGCTGAGAAGTTAGGTGTTTCCCAAACCTATCTGTCCAAAATGATGACTAAGCTAGTGAAGGCTGGATTGATTCAATCTGCACCTGGTGCTAATGGCGGTTATCGTCTCAGACGCAAGTCGGAAGAAATCTCTTTTTTGGATATTATCCATGCAATCGAAGGAACGGCTTCCTTTTTTGAATGCAGTCTAGATCACGGAAGTGAATGTCTGATTCAACAGGTTGTGATTGACGCTGAGCGACAGATGGAGCAGTACTTAGAGAACACGAAAATTGCAGATTTGGCAAAAACGATGAAGGCGGAGTAAAGATCCGTTCTTTTTTCGGGGTTATTAGAGACAATATAAATCCGTAATGACTTTAATGTGGGTTTTGATACTAAAATGTGAAGTTTAAAACAATGGAGGATGATTACATTGACTGAAGAGCAAAAATTAAATGCCAAGAGGGCAACCTATGAAAAAACCACTCATATTTCGATTCCCTCTTATGATTCATTATTTTCAATGATCCAATCTTATTTTCGCTTCGAATTAGGTGACATCCCTGTATCTATGCTCGTGGTCGGTGCGGGGGGAGGAAATGAATTTTCGGCATGGGGGCCTTCTAACCCAAACTGGACATTTACTGGAGTGGATCCTTCGGAAGATATGCTTAAGATCGCGAAATTAAAGATAGATGAACTGGGCTTAGAGAGCCGTGTCAGTCTGATTTCTGGGACAATTGATGATCTTCCTCAGCAGGACTCAAAGTTCGATGTGGCAAGTTGTATTTTGGTCCTTCATTTCATCCATGATGTTCAAGAAAAATTGAAATTGCTTCGCTCCATAAAGGATAATCTGAAACCGGGTGCTCCATTTGTTCTCGTAAGTGCATATGGAGATTTGGATGATCCTGAACTCCACGACAGAATAAACGTATGGAAAAGCTTTTGGGTTGCAGGGTATGAATCTCCCGAAGCGTTTGATAATGTAAGTAGCAATATTACGAAAATCTCTTTCCTTCCTGAAAAACAAATTGAAGAGTTATTGAAAGAATCAGGCTTCAGGAGAATCACTCGATTTTATTCTACTGGAATTATGGCAGGCTGGATGTGTCACGCGGAGTGACTTGAATACTTTCGGACCCAGATGACGTTATTTGTATATATTTAGGCGTTGGAGCATGATTTCGGACTCCAGTGCTGCTATTCCTTAAATAGAGGGTGATATATGGTGATTATCATGCTCATAGCGACTATGGAGTCCGCGAGCACCCTTAATATAGGAAAAAGTAGCGTATAAGGTCAACTGTGTCCTATAGTGCGATTCATAAGTGTGATTAGTACTTAATTAAACCAAGTTTAAGGATTAGATCAGCGATCAGGTAGCTTCAAAAAGTAGGGGGTGCCCAACAGCCATTGTATGGCTATGGACACCTCATTGTTTTTAACGAAAGTGACTAATCTATACATGAAGCTTGTAACGATTTGCTTTGCTTATCCGCTGAATGTCTGCAAGTTCCTCCGAAGTGAGTGGAGCTACATCAGCAGCCATTACATTGCTTTTTAATTGCTCCAGACTGCTTGCCCCAGGAATAATAACAGCTACAGATGGATTAGCTAGTGGATAATGAAGCGCTGTTTGTGCAAGATTGCGAGAGTCACTAGTTTCCTGCGAAAGCTGATCATGCAAATTCAGAAGTTCCTCACTACTGTAATCTAAGTAATTCTTCTCCGCCTTGCTGCGACCACGCTCTGATAGAATGCCCCCTGCTAGAGGCCCGCGTGCGATCATGCTAATTCCATGCTTTGCTAGCAGAGGAAGGATTTCTTCCTCAGGACGTCGATCTAAAATGCTATATTGGCTCATAACACTTACGATATTTGATTTTTTCACATATTCTCTAATTACATTAGGACGAATAGAAGAGATCCCATAATAGCGGATAAGACCCTCTTGCTTAAGTTCTTCAAAAGCTTCAATCGTTTCGTCAATTGGATCTTCAATAGTGCCGCCATGCAGCTGGTATAGATCGATGTAATCGGTTTGCAGCCGTTTAAGACTATCTTTGACTGCATTTTTAATATAGGCTTTTGAAGGGTCCCAGCTCCAGCCTTCTTGGCCGGGAATTCTGCGGTTGCCAACTTTTGTGGTCAGGATTACATCCTGTCGACGTTGACGAATGGCTTGGCCAATAATTTCTTCATTACGGCCCTCATCATAAAGATCTGCTGTATCAACAAAATTGATTCCTTGATCGAGTGCTTCATGAACAATGGAAATGGCTTTCGCCTCATCCGTACCCAAAGACATACAGCCAAGTCCTATCTCACTTACATACAAATCGGATTGTCCTAAACGATTTTTTCTCATAGCGCATTCCTTTCTACTTCTGTTGTTGTTATATTATAACGTTTTGGAGAATTGAATTCTAATGGTGCTTCGGACTTCCATTGACTTTATGATCTTTTGGCTTTATCGTCATAGCATATATTCTTAATTAGATGAAGATAGATAGGGAGAGATTGGATCATATGGAACAAGCGATGTTTGCAGGCGGATGTTTTTGGTGCATGGTGACACCGTTTGAGGAATTACCAGGCATTCATGGAATTGTATCGGGATATGCGGGAGGGATAACTGAGAATCCAACCTACGAAGAAGTCAAAACCGGAACAACGGGGCATTACGAGGTTGTGCAGATTACGTTTGATCCAGCGCTTTTTTCATACGAGAAGCTGCTTGAATTATATTGGCCTCAGATTGACCCTACCGATGATGGTGGGCAATTCCAGGATCGAGGAACTCAGTACCGGACAGCGATCTTCTATTATAATGAAGAACAGCGTTTAGCAGCTCTTGCCTCGAAGGAACAGGTTGCGGTCAGTGGCAGATTCTCCGGTCCAGTCGTTACGGAAATTCTTCCGGCGCCAACTTTTTATCGTGCAGAAGAGTACCATCAGGATTATCATCATAAGAATCCCAAGCACTACAAAGAAGATCGGGAGCAATCCGGTCGGGATACTTTTATCGCTAAACACTGGTAAGTGTTGAAAAAACTTTAAACCAAGAGCATCCTGAGTCATTCATGGCTTACGGGATGCTCTTTTTGCATTATATACAAATTTTATTTATTTTAAATTCTACATACTTTCCACACATTTGTAGACTAAACTACTCTAAATCAAGCGAGAACATCATACAGGAGGGTTTAGGATGAAAAAAATCATACCATTTGTTGCCGTTAGTTTGCTTTTGAGTACAGTGTTAACAAGCTGCCAATCAGGCAATAATGTTCCATCTAAGGTTAATTCGCAAGCTAGTTCTGCAACGGTGGAGCAACCATGGATAGCTACGAAGAATACTACTCGTATTAACACTTCAGATCCGATTCAAGCCGCAGTGTTAGTTTCTCAGACTTTATGGACTGCGCAAACAAAGAATAATAGACCTTCAAGTGTAGTTTTGACGGATGTGAGTAATTGGCAGATCGCCGCAGTTAGTGCAGATTTGATTCATCATCCCAGTAATGGGCCTGTACTGTATACTACAAAAGAAGGGGTTCCTGAGGTTACTCTCGCTGAACTTAAGCGACTGAATCCAATAGGTGCTGAAGGCAATAAAGGGGTTCAGGTAGTGCTTGTTGGGCCTATGGCATCCAATGTCGAACAACAATTAAAGGCCATTGATTTAAAAGTAGACCGGATAGAAGGGGATGAGCCAGCGGCAGTAGCTCAGGCTATAGATACTTATTACGCCAAAGCAGCGGGTGAACTTCCAAAGTCGGTCATTATTGGTTCTATGGATAGCCCTGAGTACACGTTGCCAGCAGTGAATTGGATCGCACATATGCCTGAACCTCTTCTCTTTGTAACCAAAGACGAAATTCCTAACTCAACGGTCGAGGCTTTAAAAGAACGTGGAGGTAGCGCAACCATTTACATCCTAGGACCAGAAGACATTGTCTCAGCAGATGTAGAAAAGCAATTAAAAGAATACGGAACAGTTCTCCGTATAGCTGGAGAAGATGTTTTTAAGAACGCTATAGCTTTTGCAAGTTTTAAGGATGCCAATAACGGATTCGGCTGGGGAATCAATACACCCGGTCATAACCTGTCTTTGTTAACCACGGATTCAACGATGCTCGCTATCGCCGCTGCGCCTTTTTCTCATTTGGGGAAACATGCGCCGCTTATTTTTACGGAAAAAGACGGGCTGCCAGATTCAGTAATGGAGTATATGATGGAGCTTCAACCTAAATTTCAAGATTCACCAGCAGAAGGTCCTTACAATCATGCTTGGATAAGTGGGGATAACCTTACAATAAATGAGCGAGCACAAAGTGAAATCGATGACATGCTAGAAATCTCACCTGCTGCAGGAGGCAATCCGCATTCCGGTCACTAACCATCATCAGAGGCTGGCATCATTTAGGGATGATGTCGGCTTGTTCTGTGTTTTTTTTGTATAATGAGAAGAACTAGGTCATAAAGAGGGTGAACGGCTTGAATAAGCTACAGATACTGATCGTAGATGATGAATGGAACATGCGGAATTTATTGCGGATTTATTTAAGTAAAGAAGGGATGTCTACAAAAGAGGCGTCAACGGGTCATGAGGCACTCCAACTGTTGAAACAACACAGCTTTGACCTAATCTTGCTGGATGTGATGATGCCGGATATGGATGGCTGGCAGGTCTGCAAGCTGGTGAGGGAGTCAAGCTCTATCCCAATTCTAATGCTAACCGCACGTTCTGAAACCAAGGATAAGGTACGTGGTCTCGGTATAGGCGCAGATGATTATCTTACTAAACCGTTTGAGCCGGAAGAATTAGTGGCTAGGATTTATTCTCTGCTGCGGCGTTCAGCACTTACTTTTGTTCAACAACCTCAGGAAAAGGTGCTCACATACCCTGATTTTAAAATATACCCAGAAGCTAGGGAGGTACATATTCAGGATACATCCATTGAATTCACGCTCAAGGAGTTTGATCTACTGGCCACTTTGGCGCAAAACACTACCCGGGTTTTTACGAGAGAAGAACTGGTGGAGCGATTATGGGGGAATAATTATGAGGGGGAGAATCGTGTTATTGACACTCATATTAAGAATATCCGCGAGAAACTACATAAAGCAGGCCTAGCCTATAATCCGGTTCAGACGGTGTGGGGATTAGGTTATAAATTTCATGCTCCCGGTAATCAGGTATGAAAAATAACATCATCGGACTTAAGCTCGGTTTTGTTATTATGTCTGTTTTTGTGGTTGTTTTGCTTGTTCTTGGAATTACTATAGACCGGATGTTTACAAGCTTCTATTACAACGAGATGCAAAAAGAGACGGAGGAACTCACCTCACATTTTATTGGAATGGCGGAATCGCAGGATAGTTCAAACGAGCAGATGATGAGTACCTTTGCAGAATTTTCGGATGTCAGTATCTTTAATATCTCGAAGGATGGCCATGTGATACTCCACTCGGGTGCACATGATCGTATGGATCGTTCATTCATCCAAGCTTCGGATGTTAGCCGGATTTTCGCTGGGAAAAGTGTTGATTTTGAGTATAAAGATCCTGCTGGATATTCTTATTTTATCATTGGAAAACCAATAATGGAGGGGGATACAACTCAGTCTGCACTTTATGTAATGTCCTCTACAGAGAGTATGAAGCAATCTTTGGCTTCCATCCGGAACCTGCTGCTGATTGCAGGAATAGGGGCTTTTATATTGGCTTTAGGGATCACTGGTGTGATCGCCATGATTTTGTCCAGACCTCTGATCAAGATGCAAAAGGCAACCCGGAAAATCGCGGCTGGCGAGCTGGAAACGAGACTGTCTATACGTAGTAACGATGAGATTGGTTTTTTGGCAGAGGCCATAAATGATCTGGCTGTCGATCTGCAACGATACAGGGATACAAGGCAGGAATTTCTGGCAAATATCTCACATGAGCTGAGAACGCCCATTACATATTTGGAGGGGTACACCAAGGTTATAAAAGATGGACTTTACGAGACCGAAGGGGAAAGAGATCTATACCTGGACATCATTCATCAGGAAGCACATCGGCTCCAGCATCTGGTGGATGATTTATTTGAACTGGCAAAGATGGAGGAAGGAAAGGTTACACTTACCCAAGAGTGGATCGATCTCAGTAAGCTAGCGGAACAAGCCGTGCGCAGAGTTGAACTGAAAGCAAAAGAGAAGGGATTACACCTGAAGCTTCAGCTTAGCGGAGATGCGTATATGATCCGTGGAGATCAAAAACGTATGGAACAGATTATAATGAACCTTCTGGAAAATGCAATTCGTTATACGGATGAAGGCGAGATTATTGTTCATGTGGAATTTGCAGCGGATGCTGCAACTCTAATAGTTGAAGATACAGGAATAGGTATTCCTGAGAAAGAGCTTCCCTATATCTTCGAACGTTTCTACCGGGTAGAGAAATCACGTTCAAGACAATACGGTGGTTCAGGTCTGGGGCTTTCCATTGTTAAAAAGCTGGTGGAATTGCATGGAGGCAAGATTCGAATGATGAGTCAGCCTGGAGCGGGTACTCGTTGCGAGGTGCAACTATTTAATCTATCTAAATCCGAATAAATGTAAGTAAAAAGAGACTTCAGATACAAAATGAGGTCTCTTTTTTGCTTGTTTATAATGTTATTGATTCGACTCAAGCTCTTCAAGTGCCCATTCGCAAAATTGTATAGAGCTCTCCATATCAAGCACACGTTTGTGGATCAGTAAATAACGTCCAAAAGTGGTGGCTTTTAACTCACGAGTCTCACCGCATTCATCACGCAAGACTTCGTTTGCTTTGAGCAAAACCTTGTATCGCTCCAGCTCACTTTTACAAAACTCTGCACGTTTTAGCAATAGGTCCTTGGCTTCTTCCGGGTTGGATAGCCATAAGCTATACAGCTTAAAATGCAGCTCATCCCGCAGCACCGGAGGCTCTGCAGTAGTTTCCACCCATTGCCGCAATTGCTCCAGTCCTGCTTTCGTAATGGAGTATTCTTTTTTATCCGGTTTATCGGTCTGTTCAATGAGCTTAAAGGTGATATAACCTTGCTGCTCCATGCTCATTAATAGAGGGTAGATCTGACTATGTCCAGCACGCCAGAGCGGCTTGATATTCTGAGTTAATTCATATCCAGACAATGAGTTAGCGCTAAGTAAAGCTAGAAGTCCATAAGACAGTGTATTCATTACTATAAAGCCCTCCAGTTATTATAAATCCGTTTTCATTGAATTTTTCGGGCATATGTCATCATTGACATATTGATCGTACGATTATAACATTATTCAAGTCACCTTATATATGTAAAAGTAGACATATAAAAAATAATGAGGAGGGGAAGCATGGAAGAAAATCAAGCAAGCAAAATACATTTTTGGCCGATCATGATTGCCATATTCTTCGGAAATTTCGTCTCTGTCTTAAGTACAACGACGATCAACATTGCTGTTCCTCTTTTAATGGATCATTTCAATACGAGTCTGAACACCATGCAATGGATGGTCACGGGTTTTATGCTGGCGACAGGAGTAACCGCACCACTCGCGGGATATCTCGGAGGAAGATTCAGCTATAAAAGGCTTTATCTTTTCGCCTTGATGGGATTTACCATGTTCTCTTTGCTTTGTGCTTTGGCATGGGATCCAACATCATTAATTGTATTTCGGATGCTTCAGGGTTCGTGCAGCGGTCTCATCATGGCTTGTACGATGACCATCATATTTCAAGTAATACCGGGAGAGCGCAGACCTTTTGCAGTAAGCCTCTGGTCGCTATCCGCGATGGTCGCGCCAGCCATAGGACCAACGTTTAGCGGGTGGCTGCTCCAATATGCCAGCTGGCATTGGTTATTCTTAATTAACATCCCTATTGGAATCATAGCTGTTATTCTAACCCTAACGTTAATTCCATATTATCGAATGAATATTCCGAAGTCATTTGATATTCCTGGTTTCCTTACCGTTGTCCTCGGTAGTTTATCATTATTAACTGCATTTAGCCAAGGCAATAGCTGGGGATGGACTTCGTGGAAAACCTTATCGTTAATCCTTTTGGGAGTTGTGTTGTTAGTTTTGTTTGTTTTGCGCGAGCTGAAGGCGGAGGTACCTCTGCTGAATTTGCGTGTATTCCGTAATCGCCGTTTTACCGCCATGCTAAGTATCTATAGTTTGGTTACGATTGCGATGTATGCCGGAACCTATTTAACCCCTTTGTTCTTACAAACGGTAGAAGGGGCTACAACGCTTAAAACAGGGCTGATTTTATTGCCGTCCTCGATCCTCCTTGCCTTGCTGAGTCCAATCGTAGGTAAGCTGTATCCAAAGTTCGGACCTGTGAAGTTGATTTCTGCGGGTATTTTATTTATATTCATCGGTTTATTCATGCTTAGTCGGCTGCAAACGAACATATCTTATAGCTTTATTATGTGGGCGATGGTCGTTCGTAATCTCGGCATTGGACTAGCCAATGTTCCAAGCAGTACAGCCTCAATGGAGGAAATTCCTGTCGAATGGTCTGGGCATGCTACGTCGATCAACAACTGGGTTCGCAATGTGTTAAGCTCACTTGGGATTGCAGTATTCACCTCACTGCTGTCGAGTAGATCCTTACTCCACTCTAAAGAGTTGATCAGCTCCGGTGCAAGTAATACAGATTCGATACGTTTGCTATCGTTCACGATGGGTGTGAATGATGTTTTTGTGGTAGGTTCCATTATTGTGTTGTTTGGATTTCCACTGATGTTTTTATTACGCAAGAAGCGTACTGTGGTAACTGTACAAAACGCAGGATAACCGGTACGATACAAAAAGCAGATCAAGGTTTTATCCTTGATCTGCTTTTTGTCTTAGATTACGTTTTGTTAATAAACTTTAATGCATCATATCGCCCATTCCACCCATACTCCCTACAATTTCCGGATTAATCATCCCGAATATCATCGCGATATGCGCCACGACCAAGAATCCACTAATAAGCAGAAAATGCAGCTTCATCTTGTGCTCTTCCGATCGTTTACGGGCAATCAGACCAAGATCTAACAAAGCCAGTGGCAATAAGAAGAGTACTCCGCTTAAATAGAAGCCCACGGCTACGATATCAACCCATGTGTGCCATTCCCCATTCACAGACAAAGGAATAAACGCAGTTGGGAACAAGTAGAGGAATACACCTGTGAAATATATCCCTGCGAGTATGCTGCAGACTTTGTTGAAGGATCGTAGTGGGCCTGTTAGATTCTTGGTGAACAAAATAATAAACTCTGTAATGGTAATCGTCTCAGCAAAAATCACGGGGATGGCCATGAATATAATCAAATTCCAAGGCTGGTTGTCCGCTAGCAAAGACATGTAATGCGTCATGTTCATAAGATACTCCTCCGATAATATGTAATAGCTTCAGTTACTTATCGTATTCGAGAAGTATGTGGAAAGTATGTGGAAACGAAGGTATGATAAATATATGCAATAATAACAGTCGAGGGGAGCAAGACAACCGTGGGAAGAGGATTACAAAACATTTTATTTGATTTAGATGGTACTTTAACAGACCCCAAAGAAGGCATCACCAAAAGCGTAGAATACGCTTTGAACAAATTTGATATACAGATCGAGCATTTGGATGAGCTTCTTCCTTACATAGGTCCTCCGTTATATGATTCATTTATCGAGCTGCACCATTTCACTGAGGAACAAGCGCTTCAAGCGGTTGCTTTTTACCGGGAGCGTTACAGTGCCACGGGATTATTTGAGAATATGGTGATTGAAGGTATACCCCAATTGCTGGAGGGACTTAAGATGAATGGATACTCATTGTATGTAGCAACCTCCAAACCGACTGTTTTTGCAGCACAGATTCTTGAGCATTATAAGCTCAATCATTATTTCAAACATATCGGAGGAAGTAATCTGGACGGTACCCGTTCTAAGAAGCAAGAGGTTATTCAGTACGTGCTTGATGAGAATGACATACATCCAGAGGAAGCGGTAATGATAGGAGATCGTAAGCATGATATCATCGGTGCTATTGGCTGTAGTGTTGAATCCATTGGAGTGACTTTTGGTTATGGTCCCAAGGAAGAGCTTGAACAAGCCGGAGCAGACCATATCGCCTTTCGTGTGGAAGAAATTGCAGATATCATTCAGCATATTTCATTGAGAGAACGGTGCACCAAATGAGTGTTATGAATACTGAAATACTTGACGGGAAATCGATTAAGCTGGTTCCAATAGATGAAAGTCATGCAGAAGGATTGGCGAGAGTGTTAAGAAATCCAGACATCTGGGAATTTACCTGGCGAAAAATAACGTCGGACGAGCAGGTGCAAGGATTAATCTCAACAGCTTTAGCGAATCAAAAGAACGGTTCACAAATTACCTTTACTATCATTGATAAAGCAACGGAGCGAATTATCGGAACCACTCGTATTATGCATCCGGATTTGGTTCATCGTAACGCTGAAATTGGATGTACCTGGATCTCACCAGACTATTGGAGAACTAGTGTGAACACAGAAGGCAAGTCGCTGCTGCTACACTATTGTTTTGAAGAACTAAAGCTGATCCGCGTAGAATTTACAGTGGTCGCGAACAACTTGAGGTCACAAAGAGCAGTAGAACGAATAGGGGCGGTTAAAGAAGGGGTTCTGCGTAAGCATAGAATCAAGTCTGACGGATCGATTCATGATAATGTGGTCTTTAGCATATTGGATACCGAATGGCCTGCTGTAAAAGAGAATCTGCATTATCTGATAAATGATAAATACGCATAAGTATAGATGAAGCAAACAAACGGGCTAGGGGCCGTTCCATAGGGAGCTACACTTCATCTATAATTGATGAATCAGAGTGATGACGGAAGCAATTTGTTAAAGCAGAGTGAGCGTTTAATTGTATTTTGTACAACTATAATTCCTTAATTGGTCGGGGCATAGATATAACTGTATTTAGTACATCTATATTCCTCATTTAATTCCTTATAGGTGGATTTTCAGGGTTTTAATTGTACAGAATACAATTAAAACAAGAATAGTTACTTTTGCATACGGAATAAGTGTACAGAATGCAGTTATTTCGCATTTACCCTATATCACTCTCCATTATCTCATTCGAATCCTTTAATTTCGGTACCAGAAGTATACCAAGAGGGAATGACCGGAAGCTACGTTCTGTCTGAAAGGATTTCTTCAAGGCATCAGACTTGCAACTCCTGCTTAGTGAGGATGAATATACTTGGTGGATCAGCGGATGATTAAGCGAGTTAAGCCAGAGCGTATAAGGATTTGCCCATAAATTTGCTTAAACACCCCCCACAGATCAAAAACACCAGGCAGTGATACTCCAATCCCGGAGAATCGCTACCTGGTTTTTTTTAATAACAGAGACCGCTACAAATTCTAGAAAGAGCTGCTTGGAGCAGCGCCTTCTTTTATGATTCAGCCAATAGGCTGCTTATGGTTATTGTTTAGGACTTACAAGGATTTTCACTTGATTTTTTTCTTTCAAAAGAGCCTCAAACCCGTGATCAATCACTTCATTCAGTTTAATTCTCTTAGTAACAAGTTTTTCAGCAGGGAAGTACCCTTGTTCCATCAAGCTAATTACAGCTGGGAAAACATCACGGTAACCAATGATACCAGTTAAGTTGCGTTCTTTAAGTACGATATTGTTTGGAGTAATCGTAGCATCTTTTTCGAAAATACTAACGATCATGATTTGTCCACTCAATTTAGTGGAATTAATGGCTTGGGTTAGAACGGGAGGTACACCTGTCACTTCAAACGCAACATCTACGCCACCATCGGTACGTTTTTGAATTTCTTCGACCACATCATATTGTTTAGGATCGATTACAATACCACCAAGTTCTTCAGCTTTACTCTTACGTTCCTCGGAAAGTTCTACCACATAGATTTCAGCTGCGCCGGATGCTTTCAAAGCTTCAATGACCAGCAAACCGATTGGGCCAGCACCGAATACTACAGCTTTATCTCCAACCTTCAGTTGACTGGAACGAACAGCGTGTAGAGCAACGGCAGAAGGTTCCACCAGAGCACCTTGTTCATAGGATAAGCTGTCTGGAATTTTGTGCACCATATGTTGGTCTGCTGCGACGTATTCTGAGAATCCACCGCCACCACCAGCCAAACCTAGGAAGCCCATTTTTTCACAAAGATTATATTTACCTTGTCGACAAGCCACACATTCACCACATGCAAAAACAGGCTCGACGACGACGCGATCACCAACATTAAACTTGCTAACGCCTTGACCTACTTCTACGATTTGTCCAGAGAATTCATGTCCCATTACGACTGGAGCTTTTTCACCAGTAAGGGGATGATCTGTTCCTTGGGGAATGAAAATAGGGCCGGCTACATATTCGTGAAGATCGCTGCCACAAATTCCGCACCATTCGATTTTGATTTTCACTTTTCCTTCAAGGGCTGCTGGTTCTTCAATCGTTTCTAACCGTAGATCTTTGACGTTATGCCATCTTAATGCTTGCATATCATTCATCTCCTAGATTAATAATTAAATAATAAATAGTATTTTATTTCTGGAAAAGAGGAAACGTTTCCGAGAACAAATATGTCACATAATTTTCATATTGTCAAATTTAAATAATGAAAATATTAATATCGAAAATTAGTGAAATATTTCACTAAAACAGAGTTATATCAAGCCTTTAGGCTCACAGTGGCAGCTGAGATAAGTATTCTTCTATGTACTATTATGTTATAATCTATACATTGGAATTTTGATTTTAGATGAGTGGAATAGAGATAAATACGAAAACGATTCCGGAAATAAGGGGACTATCAGAGTGGCTAATAAAAACAAAGTAACCATAGAGGATGTAGCGAAACGGGCGGGGGTAGGTATTGCTACTGTCTCAAGAGCCATTAATAATTCAGAGGGAATTAGTTCCAAGACTAAGGCGCTAGTACTGCAAGTGATTGAGGAGATGGGTTTCACTCCAAATACCTCTGCGCAAAGCCTCAAAATCCGCCAAACGAAGCAGATTGCTCTGGCCGTTCCTGACATTCGCAACGCAATTATTCCGGATATCGCCTGGTCCGTAGAGCAAGCCGCCAAACAACATAGCTATCGGGTAATTCAAATTAATACTTCTGGCAACCCGCGCACTGAGCTCGAAACGATTCGTGAGGTCAAAAAATTACATGTAGATGGACTCATTATCATGCCTCTTGCTTATCCAAAGACCATGGTAGAGTTAATTAATAAATCGAGTGTTCCGGTCTCCATCATTAACTACGGGAAAAGAATCACAGAAAATGTGAAAGCTGACGTCGTTAGTTTGTCACGTTTTGAAGGACAATTAGTGATGGAGCATTTAATCAATATCGGTCGTTCTAGAATTGCATATGCAGGGGCACAAAAAGATCTTATTGAAGATCGTTATCTTGCTTATCAGCAAGCTTTAAATCAAGTGGATATTTCGCTTGTTTATTTTGGAGAAGACTTTTCCTTGCAAACTGGACTACAAGCCGCTGACTATTTCTACAGCCTGACGCATATGCCAGACGCTATTTATGCAGTGAATGACATGGTGGCCATAGGTATTGTGAATCGGTTTAAAGAATTAGGCGTTCGTGTTCCAGAAGATGTGGCGGTGGTTGGGGTAGATAATAACGCATGGACTACTATCACAACGCCTCAGATTAGTTCAGTTTCCATCATGGGGAATGAAGTGGCACGATTAGCCACACAGCTTCTTTTGCAACGTATTCAGGATAATATTACCGGGGAGTATCAAAGGGTGCAGCTTGATCCGCGATTAATCGTGCGAGAGTCAAGTGTTTCGGTTAGACGTAGTACGAATTAAAGACCTTAAGTTTGCGACTACTAAGAATGAATAGGTTGTAAATCCTTTAAATCCTGCTAGACTTAATACAGAGTAATTTGATTGGAAATTAAGAAATGAGGTGCGGATCATTATGGCTAATATTTATAAGAGCTTAACCGATCTGATCGGAAATACACCGTTATTAGAGATTTCAAAGTATAGTAAAACCCAAAACGTAGAAGCAAGGGTTCTTGCCAAGCTGGAATCTTTTAATCCTGCAGGTAGTGTTAAAGATCGTATTGGATATGCAATGATCAAAGATGCGGAAGAGAGAGGTCTCATTAATAAAGATTCTGTCATTATTGAGCCTACTAGTGGAAACACTGGGATAGGACTTGCTTTTGCAGCTGCTAGCTTAGGGTATTCACTGATCATCGTCCTACCAGATACATTTAGTATTGAACGCCGTAAATTAATGCTGGCATTAGGTGCTGAGCTTGTGTTAACACCGGGAACTGAAGGAATGAGCGGAGCTGTAAGAAAGGCAGAACAATTAGCTGCGGAAATTCCAAATTCATTTATTCCCCAACAATTCAGCAATCCTGCGAACCCGGAAATACACAGAACGACTACAGCAGAGGAGATTTGGCGGGATACCGATGGAGATGTTGATATTTTCATAGCGGGTGTTGGTTCTGGAGGCACTATCTCGGGTGTTGGGAAAGCGTTGAAAGAAAAGAACCCCGCAGTCCAAATTGTCGCCATCGAGCCGTTTGACTCTCCTGTTTTATCAGGAGGCCGTCCTAAGGGACATGGGATTCAGGGCATTGGAGCAAACTTTATTCCTGAGAATTACGATAATGAAGTAGTGGATGAGATTTTTCAGGTGAAAAATGATGATGCCTATAGCGTATCACGTGCACTTGCGCGAACAGAAGGATTGCTGGTGGGTATCTCCTCCGGAGCAGCTGTTTACGCAGCTACACAAATCGCTAAGCGTCCTGAGAATAAGGACAAGACCATCGTGGTGATTCTGCCGGATACCGGTGAACGTTACTTAACCACTACGCTGTTTGATTTTTAACGGAACATGAGCGCTAGATCCAAGGAATTGGCTTTAAAAAGCAAGCAAAAGGTTCAGCTATAGGCTGAGCCTTTTTGTTGTTGGAGTATTGGCTGTATATCTCCAGATAACGGGTATCTCAAGTAACTAAGAAGTTTAAGAGGGATTCAAAAACTCCCATTATTATAAGTAGCTAAGAAGTTCAAGGGGGATTCCAAATCTCCCATTTTGTATAGTAGCCAAGGAAGTTCAGTGTGTTACGGACCGTATTGCAGCTATTTCGCCATTTAATCTCATTTTGCTGCGTTATCGGACTGTATGGCACTTATTGGCCAACTTTTGTGGATAAACAGTGTGGTTTTGAGTAAATAGCTGCAACTGAGTCCGATAGCCTGCCGCAAACGCTCAAATAAACAGAATAACGTCTCCTGAGTCCGATGAATCGGCGAAAAGTATGTTATCCAGCAGGGGGATTCCAAACCTCCAATGTACCTCAAGTAGCTTAGGAAGTTTAAGAGGGATTCCAAAACTCCCATTATTTCAAGTAACTAAGAGAGTTCAGTGTGTTAAGGACCGTATTGCAGCTATTTCAGCATTTCAGCTCATTTTGCCGAGGTATCGGACTGCATAGCACTTATAGGCCAACATTTGCGGATAAGTGGTGTGGTTTTGAGTAAATAGCTGCAACTGAGTCCGATAGCCTGCCGCAAACGCTCGAATGAACAAAATAACGTCTCCTGAGTCCGATCCATCGGCGAAAAGTATGTTATCCAGCAGGGGATTCCAAAACTCCCATTATCTCAAGAAGCTATGGAAGTTCAGTGTGTTACGAACCGTATTGCAGCTATTTCGGCTTTTAATCTCATTTTGCTGCGTTATCGGACTGTATATCACTTATTGGCCAACTTTTGTGGATAAACAGTGTGGTTTTGAGTAAATAGCTGCAACTGAGTCCGATAGCCTGCCGCAAACCCGCAAATGAACAAAATAACGACTCCTGAGTCCGATCCATCGGCGAAAAGTATGTTATCCAGCAGGGGGTTCCAAATCTCCAATGATCTTGAGTGTGATCCATCAACACAACACGATGATTGCCCCTAAAGCGACTTGCACGCCTCAAATCACCCGCCTCACAAACTCTAAGCGTTTTTTCCTGTTGTGTAATTTCCAGTTTAGAATAAAATGGAACTATTCCACTAACCGCGCGTAACCGATAAATAAGAGAGATAATGATAGATCAGGAGGTACATATGAACACGAGAACTCTAAAAATACTGCTACATACCACACTTGCTGCCTTATTGTTAAGTGTATTGCTTTTGCCGGCTGTAAGTTTAGCCAAAACTGCTGTACCTAAGCATACAGGGTCATTTTATGTGAATGATTTTGCGAATGTGATTGACGAGAAAGCAGAGAATTACATGGTGAACTACGGCATTCGATTACATCAGGCTACTGGAGCTCAAGTTGTGCTTGTAACTGTGGATTCTACTGAAGGGGTTTCGATGGAAGAGTATGCAAAATCGCTTTTCAATAGCTGGGGTGTGGGGGCTGCGGATAAAAATAACGGTCTGCTGCTGCTCCTTTCTATAAAAGATGATGATTATTGGGCGGTACAAGGTAAAGGTATAGAGGAATCATTGCCTAACAGTAAGATTAAAGAGATTCTTTCACAATATCTTGAGCCGGATTTCGCAGCTAAAACATACAGTAATGGTGCTAGGAAGACGTATGGAGCTTTTATTCAAGCTATGGGCGGCACTTGGGCAGAAAATGTTGGCACCAAAAATTACGTATCCGATAATGCGGGTGTGCTCAAAAAAGTAACTAAAGACTATCTGAACGATTCCAGCAACAGATATAAAACAACAACCGGAAGTGGAATTTATGTGGTCACCGTAAAAAATGCTGGAGATAAAACATTGCAGGACTATACCTATATGAAGTTTGCTTCGGTAGGTGCGGGTCCTAAGGATGTTATGCTGGTATTGGACATAGGCGGAGACAACTATCATGTTCTACAAGGCAAGGATATCGACAAGGTTTTAACCAATGAGGCTATTAGTAATATTTTAAATACCGTGCTTGAACCCCAATTTGTGAAAAAAGATTACGGAACGGGAGCTACAACGACAGTTAATTCGTTCTACAGCTTCTTGTTAGCGAGAGCGGATCATCCGCAAGGAGTCACAGGAAACAACGGAAACAAAGTTAATCCTGGAACTACAACGAATTCTGGTACTTCCTCTACTACAGCTACAAGTGGAGGTGAGGCGGTTAGTAAAAGCAAGGCTTTTCTAATTTTCTCAGCGATTTTTGGTTCGCTTATCTTATTTGGATTTACTGCTTCACGACGCAATAGATATATAGAAATGTATGGTTTGCCATTTAATCCATATAGCCAAAGGAATATACGCCGTTATGGTCCTTGGCATGGTCAAGCGGATTACGGTTATGGCAGACGCTGGCACAGACGTTATTATCATCACCACCATAGGAATACAAACAATTCGCAATCAAGTTTCTGGGGAAACAGTGGTGGCGGAGGCTCTACTAACGGTGGCGGTGCAGGACGGTATTCCTCAAGCAACGAGAACCATGGTGGTGGAGGTTCCAGCAGTGGTGGAGGAGCAGGAAGACATTCTTCAAGCTCATCCAGCCGCAGCTACTCAGATGATGATGATGATAGAGGCTCATCAGGTGGTGGCGGTTATTCCGGCGGTGGTGGCTCATCAGGTGGCGGCGGTAGCGCTAGCGGCGGCGGGGGAGTAGGAAGACATTAGAATTTGATTAGCTATATGTGAGCAGGTAGCCAAGATATTGGAAACCTGCTCGTTTTTTTGTTTTTGAATGCTGACTATTACTCAAACAGAAACTTTTAACGAAAATCATCGTCTATGATAAGGACGAGTTGTACATATTATCAAATTAGTAATATTTAGGGAGGAATACTCAGAAGTGAGCACTTCATCATTACCTCAACGTTCCAATGCACGCAATAAGAAACCTGTAAAGAAACCAATAAAAAAGCGGAAGAAACGGAGTTTTTTTCGCACCTTATCCAAAGTTTTTTTATTCTGCTTATTCTTAATGATCGCTGCTGGTGGATGGCTTTATTTTGCACCCTCGGCTCAGAACTTACGTTATACAATCGCAGATACGCTAATTACAACACAACATCGCTATATGGCTAAATATATTATAGGTGAAGATCAACTGAAGGACCGGGTAACCGAATATACCGCCCGTTTTGAAGAGATGGGGGACGAAATAGATACACATACGATCGCTCCCGAACCTGAGGTGGTAGAGAAGCCGCTTGTCGAGATTGAGAATGTCTCAGGCAGTGGCTATACCGGATATGTAATGATTGTTAATGATCCAACCAAAGTCCGGCTAGGAATACCTAATAAGATTGGTTCAGGTGAAAAAGTAACCAGTATGGTGAAGCGTACAGGCGCTATCGCTGGAGTTAACGGTGGTGGGTTCGCTGATCCGAACTGGAAAGGTAACGGGTTTAAACCCATAGGAATTGTAGTCTCACAAGGTAAGTTATATTACAACGGTCTTGGCGGTAAAAAATCTACACAGATTGTTGGTCTGGATAAACAAGGAAAAATGGTTGCAGGGAATTATACGCTAGATGAGATTAGTAAAATGGGGGTTCAGGAGGCAGTTACTTTTAGCCCGCGGCTAATCGTCAATGGCAAAGGATTGATTAAGAATGCAGCAGAAGGTTGGGGGATTGCACCTAGAACAGCAATGGGTCAGCGGGCAGATGGCGCTATTATTTTTGTGGTAATTGACGGACGACAGCCTACTTATAGTATTGGAGTGAATCTCTATGATGTGCAGCAAATTTTGCTTAAGCATGGAGCTGTGATAGCGGCTAATCTGGATGGTGGATCTTCTACGGTACTAGTAAAAGATAATGAGATTATGAATAAACCCTCATCCCAATATGGTGAGCGGTATTTGCCTACAGCTTTTTTAGTTTTTGAGCATCCAGAACAGGTTGATATGCCAAATATCTGGAAAGGACTAGATCCTGCCAAGATTGATGCTGGGAAAAAGAGAACACAATAAGTACGCGTTATTGGGCACATAATAAGGATTATCTTGGAATGAGATGTGTATTTATGCTACGATATCAGCTAGTATGAAACAGAATGTAGTACGAATAGGTCTGGAACAGGGGGAATAGGAGTGACGTTGCAGCAGCTCCGCTACGCTATCGAAATTGCAAATAGTGGCTCCATGAATGAGGCGGCAAAGAAACTCTTTGTTTCTCAACCGAGCCTGTCCAATGCTATTAAAGAGCTTGAAAATGAACTTGGGATTACCATCTTTGAAAGGACGAACCGTGGAATCAGCATTTCTGTAGAAGGAATGGAATTTCTCGGATATGCCCGTCAAATCATTGAACAAACAGAGCTTATGGAGAATCGTTATACTGGGAAAAAGCGTAGCCCAATCTATTTTTCCATTTCGACTCAGCATTATGCTTTTGTGGTAGATGCTTTTGTGAGTCTCATGAAGCAAAGTGATGTCTCAGAGTACAACTTCAGCTTGAGAGAGACGCAAACCTACGACATCATCGAAGATGTGCGTACTCTCCGTAGCGATTTGGGGATTCTTTATATTAACGAGAGCAACTATAAGCATATGAATAAGCTGTTCAGTGACGGTAATCTGAAATTCACGCCACTTTTTAATACTGACCCACATCTTTATGTTAGAACTGGACATCCGCTTGCCCAGAAGGAAAGGATCTCGCAGGACGATATTTTACCTTTTCCGTATATTACTTTTGAACAGGGTGAGAACAATTCACTTCACTTCTCGGAGGAAATGTTAAGTTTTTCTCAGATTGAGAAGAATATTAAAGTGAATGACCGGGCAACCTTGACCAATTTATTAATGGGCACGGACGGTTATACAGTGGGTACAGGAATCATGGCATCCGATCTGAACGGTAATGGACTGAAGACGATTCCATTTGAGAGTAATGAAGTATTCACGGTTGGTTGGATTGCGCATAAAGATCGTAGACCTAGTGTGATGGCATCCAAGTATATAGAAATCTTAAATGACTTGGTTTCCGGAAGTTATTTTGATCTTAATCATTTTTTACTATAGCTGTAGGAGGATCGGTATGATTAGACCCGTAACTGGCACCCAGAGAAATGCTCCACCCTTTCGCTATGATATCGTCGGCAGCTTCTTGCGTACGGAAGAGATTAAAGCAGCCCGCCTCCAATATGAGAATGGTGAAATTACAGGTAGTGAGCTTTATGAAATAGAGAATATTGAGATTGCTAAACTACTGGAATTAGAAAAGGAAGTAGGATTATTAGCAGTAACAGATGGTGAGTTTCGCCGTTCCTGGTGGCATCTTGATTTCTTTGTCGGAATTAAAGGAACTGAAAAGATTAACTTAAACCAAGGGAATGGAAGAGCCGAAACGGTTCAGCGTGCAGAATCATTCCGAATTGTTGACCGGATTGCCTTTGAAGATCATCCCATGCTACAGCAATTTATAAAGCTCAAGGAAATGGCGGGAGACCGGATACCCAAAATGACGATTCCATCACCTGCCCTATTTCACTTTGTGGAGGAGTTTAATGGAAATGAAGTTTACCCTGATAAGGAAACTCTATTTCAAGATATCATCGCGGTTTACCAAACTGCGATTCAAGCCTTTTACGATGCAGGCTGCCGTTATCTTCAGTTAGACGACACAACTTGGGGAACGCTGAGCAGTGGCCGACATCGCGCCCATTTACGCAGTAGAGGTACAGATCCCGATCAGTTAGCAAAGGATTACGTTAGGCTGATCAATGAGAGTATTGCGAATCGTCCGCATGATATGACCATCGCGCTGCACGTTTGCCGAGGTAATTTTCGCTCCACTTGGTTCGCTGCTGGCGGTTATGAGCCTGTTGCCGAGGTGCTTTTTTCCAATACCAAAGTTGATGCCTTTTTCTTGGAATATGATAATGAACGAGCTGGCGATTTCGAGCCCTTACGATTTATTAAAGACCAATTTGTAGTGTTGGGATTAGTAACGACCAAACATGGGGGTCTGGAGAGTAAAGAGCAGCTTAAGGCAAGAATCGAAGAAGCCGCACAATATGTAGATATTGAAAAGCTGTGCCTTAGCCCTCAGTGTGGATTTGCTTCTACGGAGGAAGGAAATATTCTAACTGAAGAAGAGCAGTGGGATAAAATACGCCTTGTGATCGAAACCGCCCGAGAGGTCTGGTTATAATTAAATAAGCTAATTTGGTGGCCTGCTATAGCGTAAGCTTATGGTAGGCCATAGTTTTTAGGAGTTACCCTGTCCTGATTGTACAGTGCTATAGTGAATTCAACAGAAAAGCACAGACAATAAAGGAGGACGAACCCCTATGAGTACCATCCAAAAAGGAAAACAAAGAACTGAAGTGCCATTCAGAGTAGATATCGTTGGCAGCTTCTTACGTCCGGAAACGATTAAGAGAGCTCGTGTCCAATATCAAAATAATGAAATCTCCGCTGATGAATTGCGCAAGGTAGAAGATACAGAGATTGCCAGAGTTGTGAAAAAACAAAAAGCGGTTGGATTAAAAGGTGTAACGGATGGAGAGTTCCGCCGCTCCTGGTGGCATTTAGATTTTATGTGGGGCCTTGAAGGGGTAACAAAGAAAGTCAGCCCAGTGGGCTACCTGTTTAATGGTGTAGAGACCAGAGCGGAAACTGCAGAATTATCCGGTAAAATCCGTGGGACTAGCCATCCAATGATCGCTGACTACAGACAATTGGTTAGCATAGCGGGAAATGATGTTGTAGCGCGCCAAACGATTCCTTCGCCAGCGCAGTTCCTTGCTGAACTTCAGCGCAATCAAAAGACTACTGTAGCTGTTTACGACAAGCAGGATGAACTTGTGGCTGATATTGCTGCAGCTTATCGTGAAGTTATTCGTGATTTCTATGAGGCAGGTTGCCGTAATCTGCAATTGGACGACTGCACATGGGGTATGCTTTGTGATAAAGGATATTGGGAAGCCCGTCAAAAAGAGGGTGTAGATGTTAACGAAATCGCTAAGTTATACGCATTTGTAAATAACGAAGCGATAAAAGATCACCCAGCAGATATGGTTATCACGATGCATGTATGCCGTGGGAACTACGCGTCCACTTGGGCAGCATCCGGCGGATACGAGCCTATCGCAGAAGTGTTATTTGGAACGGTGGATGTAGATGGTTTCTATCTGGAGTTCGATACGGATCGGGCCGGAGACTTTGCACCCCTTAGATTTATTAAAGATCAACAAGTAGTTTTAGGTTTGTTCAGTTCGAAGTCAGGTGAGCTTGAGAATAAAGAAGAAATCATTGGACGGATTAAAGAAGCTTCGCAATATGTGGATATCAATCAGTTGTGCCTGAGCCCACAATGTGGTTTTGCCTCTACGGAAGAAGGAAACCATCTGACAGATCAACAGCAATGGGATAAACTGCAGTTTATTAAAGAGATTGCAGATGAAATTTGGCAGTAATCTATAAAAAATTAGCAGGCTCCTGATTGAATCAGGGGCTTTTTCTATCTGTATTGTGACAGCTTAGAGGATTAACCTACTACTGCACTTTACTAGAGCTATCGAAGAAGGGTATAATAAGTAACAATTGTTTTTAATTCATGTTGAAAGAGAGCGGGAACAATATGGGTCGTAAGTGGAATAATATTAAAGAAAAGAAAGCTTCCAAAGACGCAAACACAAGTCGTGTTTATGCAAAGTTTGGTGTTGAGATTTATGTAGCAGCAAAGAAGGGCGAACCCGATCCAGAAGCGAACCGGGCCCTGAAAGTTGTATTAGAACGTGCAAAAACTTACAATGTACCAAAAGCGATCATTGACCGTGCGCTTGATAAGGCTAAAGGTAGCGCTGAAGAAAATTATGAAGAGCTTCGTTATGAAGGATTTGGACCTAGCGGTTCAATGATCATCGTTGATGCGCTAACAAATAACGTTAATCGGACAGCTCCATTGATCCGTTCAACCTTCAGTAAGAATGGCGGAAATATGGGTGTCAGCGGATCAGTAGCTTACATGTTTGACTCTACGGCCGTTATAGGTGTGGAAGGTAAAACTGCTGATGAAGTAATTGAAATGATGTTTGATGCAGAACTTGATGTACGCGATGTGCTGGAAGAGGATGATGCAGTTATTGTTTATGCAGAACCTGATCAGTTCAATGCAGTGCAAGAAGTATTCAAGAATGCAGGCATCACTGAATTTACTGTTGCTGAGTTAAACATGCTTCCACAAAACTATGTGGCACTCCCAGAAGATGCTCAAGCTCAATTCGAGAAATTGATTGATGCTTTGGAAGACCTGGAAGATGTTCAACAAGTGTATCATAACGTAGATTCAGAAGAAGAATAATTTAAGTTTTATAAAGGGCGATGGAGTTCGCCGTAACTGTCTCTCTGGGACTAATGACTCCTACCAGTGTGAGCTTCCCTGGTAGGAGTCTGTTTTATTGTTGAGACTAATTTATTTTGTCCTTAGGAGCTGTCGAGATGAATCCATGGTCTACCCGATGGTTTGAAATCACTAAGAAGCGAAGTTATTTTGCTCTTTGGAGTACATTTATCAAATGGATTGTGCTCGGCAGTGTAGTTGGTATTTTATCCGGCACCGCCTCTGCTTTTTTTCTAAAAAGCTTGGATTACGTAACAGATGTACGTTTAGAGCATCCAGGGCTACTTTATTTGTTGCCTCTTGGGGGAGTATTTGTTAGTTTCCTATATATGCGTTACGGAAAAAACAGCGCTAAAGGAAATAACCTTATTATAGAACAAATTCAGGATGGTAACGAGACCATTCCATTACGGATGGCACCCTTAGTATTGTTCGGGACACTGGTAACCCACTTATTTGGTGGATCCGCTGGGCGTGAAGGGACAGCTGTTCAAATGGGCGGAAGCCTTGCGGAATGGTTCGGAAAGCTGATTAAAATCAGTCCTCTGGATCGTAAGATACTGTTAATGTGCGGGATCAGTGCAGGCTTTGGTTCTATTTTCGGAACACCGCTGGCTGGAACCTTATTTGGTCTAGAGGTAGTAACCATTGGACTTATTAGCCAACAGGCATTACTTCCATGTTTTGTGGCTAGTTTTGTTGGTGATCTGGTCACCACTCGATTGTGGGGTGTTCATCATACACACTATGTAGTGAACGAATTTCCAGCTTTAAGTTTAATGATTATTCTAAAAGTGGTATTGGCCTCTGTAATTTTTGGTCTCGTGAGTATGCTTTTCAGTGAACTGACTCATTTTCTAAAAAAAATCTTCACCGCCAGGATAAGCAATCCAATGATAAAAGGTGCCGTAGGTGGATTAATTATCATTGCCTTAGTATTCCTTGTAGGGTCTCGTGATTACTTAGGCCTCGGAATTCCGTTAATCAAGGATTCTTTTGAGGGAGATGTCTCGCCGTTCGCTTTTTTATGGAAGCTGATCTTTACCGCCTTTACCTTAGGAACAGGATTTCAGGGTGGTGAGGTTACTCCGTTATTTACGATTGGTGCCACACTAGGAAATGTCTTGGCTGGAATATTACATGTGTATGGACCCTTTTTAGCTGCCCTCGGTTTTATTGCTGTCTTCTGTGGAGCTACTAGCACGCCTATCGCTTGCTTCTTAATGGGGATCGAGCTGTTTGGTTCGGAAGGAGCCATATACATGTTTATCGCTTGTGTGGTGAGTTATTTATTCTCCGGACATAGTAGTATTTATACTTCACAGCTTATTGGTGTATCGAAGAGCCAGTTCATTACTATTCCTCAAGGGACTAGGATCGGTACGGTCAAACGCGCCCGCAAAAAATAACAGCACCTCTCGGATGGTGGTTGACAAGTGCGGATACACGATTTAAAATGTAGCCAAACGAAGGGATGGTTCAACATGATTCATGTGGAAACTGAAAAATTATATACCAGAAGCTGCTCCGAACAATCGGATACAAACGATGAAACGTTGTCCGGAGCTTAATCAAAAAGCGAATCGCTTTTTATATCATCGAAAGCTAGCTAGGTCATTTTAGTGTGATTATTCATGCTTATTTGATTACGCCATCTTCCGATGTTAATGATTAAGAGGCTGTAGACAATTTTCGTCTACAGCCTTTTGTGTTTATAATGTTCAGTTTCCAAACTGACAATTATCTATTTGTGCCGTCTATTCGTGCACTAATAAGCAGAAGGCTTGCGCCCAAGGGCGCGGTGTCTTCTGCTTTTTTTGTGCTTAAAAACAATTATAGAAAAGAGGAAAGCAAATGAGTTTACTTGAGGTTTCTAATGTATCACATGCTTTTGGAGATAAAGTGCTGTATAAACAGGTTTTTTTGGAAGTCTACAAAGGGGAGCATGTAGGTGTAGTGGGTCAGAATGGAACAGGGAAAAGCACATTGATTGGTATTCTGACGGGCGAGGTGATTCCTGATGGTGGAACGATTAAATGGCAGCCCAATATCAAAATAGGTCATCTTGATCAATACGCGGTTATTGATGGGTCAAGTACCGTTCAAAGTTATTTAAGGAGAGCGTTCACTGAATTATACGAAATGGAAGAAAAGATGAATGCACTTTATGCGGAATGTGCTGTTTCTGGCAATGAAGTGCTTTTGCAGAAGGCAGCAGACCTTCAGGAACGACTTGAGGCGCTCGACTATTATTCTATCGAGAGCAATATCAGTAAAGTGGTTACGGGGCTAGGACTAAATGCAATGGGGATGGACCGTCCTATTGATCAGCTTAGTGGGGGGCAGCGAACCAAAGTTATATTGGCAAAGCTGTTGCTTGAACAACCTGATGTGTTATTGCTCGACGAGCCCACCAATTATCTCGACACCACGCATATTAACTGGCTTGCTGAATATCTGATAGCGTTCGATCAAGCCTTCATTGTGGTCTCTCATAACTACACTTTTCTCGATAAAATATCAACAAGCATTTGCGATATTGAAGGGGAAACGATTAAAAAATATCATGGCAAATATGCTGATTTTTTGAGACAGAAGGAGCATTTTCGCGAAAGCCATATCCGGCAGTACCATGCACAGCAGAAAAAAATTGAAGCCACTGAGCAATATATCCGGAAAAATGGTGCTGGTGTTAATTCTAGAATTGCCCGTGGCCGTCAGAAGCAGCTGGATCGTATGGAGAGAATCGCTGCACCGACGTTTGTCACTAAAGCATCTATCCGTTTTCAAGAGCTTCCTGTTAATGCACAAGTTGCGCTTAGAGTAGACCATCTTGTGGTTGGTTACGATAAGCCTCTGCTGCCAAAATTAACATTTTCCATTCGAGGAGGACAAAAGATAGTCATAGCAGGCTTTAACGGCATAGGAAAATCAACATTGCTGAAAACATTAGTTGGTCAAATCCCCAGTGTTGACGGGGCATTCCGCTTTGCCGAACAAGTCTCTATTGGTTACTACGAGCAAGATTTAATTTGGGAAAACGATAACATGACACCTATAGAAATCGTCGCATCGTTTTATCCAAAATTGACTATTAAGGAAATACGTCGTCATCTAGCATTATGTGTTGTAAAAGATAGTCACGTTACACAGCCTATCCGTACACTCAGCGGTGGCGAACAATCCAAAGTTAAGCTGTGTCTTTTATTGCTTACAGCATGTAATTTCTTAATCTTAGATGAGCCCACTAATCACTTAGATGCCGAAACAAAAGATGCTTTACAGAATGCTTTAATCCAATTTAAAGGTACAGTGATTCTAGTTTCTCATGAGGAGCAATTTTATCAAGGGTGGGTGGATCGTGTAATCAATATTGTGGATGAAAATAGAAATAGAGAACTAAAGTATAGCCATAGATAAGGTTAACTAGTAACATAAAGTTGTTCCAAATTAATACAATCGTCTTCAAATGGCTTCCTGGTTTAAGTGAATATTAAGGAGGGCTCCAATCAGACATGTACATTAATAAATCTTCGTTAGCTCAGTTTGCTCAGGGCAATAAGACCTCAGATGTGACCATGGATAGATATCTTACACAATATTTAGATCTTTACGATAAGGTAGAACCACACGTGCGTGCTTTTGTGCCAGAGGAGAACCGAGCAGATAGAATAAAAAATGAAGTGGCTAGGGTAAAAGAGAAGTATTCGGAATTTCCTAAACCATCGCTATATGGAATACCTGTTGGAATCAAAGATTTAATTCACTTAGACGGGTTGCCTACCTGTGCAGGGTCGAACCTTCCCCCACAAGCTTTGACGAAGTCTGAGGGCAGTTTTATTCAAAAGCTTCGGCAAAAAGGGGTTTGGTTCACCGGCAAAACAGTGACGGAGGAATTTGCTTATGCCGGACCTATCACAACCCGCAATCCTCATCAGCTGGATCATACGCCTGGCGGCTCTAGTGCAGGCTCTGCTGCTGCGGTTGCCGCGGGTATCTGTCCATTTGCGATAGGTACACAAACCTTGCGTTCTGTTATGGCACCTGCTTCATTTTGCGGAGTGGTCGGCTTTAAACCTAGTTATGCGCGTATCCCTATAGATGGTGTCCAATTGATGTCGCCATCTTTTGATACGTTTGGATTTTTCACTCAGGATATGGAGGGTATGGACTTTCTCGCCGCGGAGCTAGTAACAGAATGGAAACCATTTAATGAAGCTCGTAAACCTGTGCTAGGGATACCCGAAGGTGTATACATGACATTATTGGAGGATGACACCAAGATAACCTTTCAGAAGCAGCTTAAGAAGCTTGAGGAAGCAGGGTTCAGCATAAAAACAGTTGCGATGCCGTGGGAAGATAGCTTTATCTACGGAGATGCCATGGTGCGGTTTGTTCACGGAGAAATGGCGCAAGTCCATCATTCACTATTTGATATTTATAAAGATCTTTATGAGGATACCGTACGGCAGGCTATTTTATCTGGACGAACCATCACTGAGGAAGAACTGGAAGGATATCGTAGCGGACAAATCAAGCTCAGAAATGATCTATTAGATGTGCAGAAGTCACAGGGGATTGATCTGTGGGTTTCGCCGGCTCAGGCAGGAACAGCTCCGCTGTGGGGTTCACGAACCGGATGGACCGGAATGACGGCCATTTGGTCATATGCTGGAGCGCCTGCGGTGAGTATTCCAGCTGCCTCTATAAACAACATGCCATTAGGATTTCAATGTATCGGGGCATATGGCAGGGATGAAGAGTTAATTTATTTGAGTAAAGTGGTTTCTTTAGCGCTTCAGTGATTCTATGGCTTTAGAAATGGATCAATTGTTGTATTTTGTTCTAAAACGTAATCGGTAGATTACACAGTAGGTCTTCGTTTTATTTGAAGATCTACTTTTTTTTGTATAAAGTGAGAGTTTTTTTAATAGGGATCGTCTATATAGTATCGTGCTTCAAGGAGGCTTCAGGGTGAAGGGACATGTACCGAAAGTTGAAAAAGAGGATGAGAGGCTATGGATCCAAAATGTTCTCGATGGACATAAAGAAGACTATTCGTATCTTGTAAATCGATATAAGAATAAAATTTATGGGCTTTTGCGAGGAATGGGAGCCAATCATCAAGATGCACAAGACATAACGCAGGAGACGTTTATTAAAGCTTACCGCAAGTTGGCCTCACATGATTTGGATAAGAATTTTGCGGCGTGGCTATATGCTATCGCGACTAATTTACTGAAGGATTTGTGGAAAAAAGACCGACCGACAGCGAGTTTGCCGGACGACAATGCCGAATATTCTCTTTCGGATAATCCAGAAGAAGAATTAATGCGATCGGAGCATCGCACAGAGCTGCTTCACCTGATGCAGAAGCTCCCGTCTAATTATCGTACGGCTTTACTGCTTCGTTATACCAATGATTTAAGCTATGAAGAAATGTGTATGGTTCTAGATGTTCCATTAAGCAAGATTCAAAATGATTTATACCGGGCTAAACAGCGTTTGAAGCAGCTAATTACACTCCAGGAGGTGAAGACCGATGAGGTGCTTAAATTCCTATGAGATCGAAGAATATATTTTAAGCAAATCTATCTTTCGAGATCAAGCCGTAGCTGAACATATGGCAACTTGTACGCATTGTAATATGATCTACGAAGCAGAGCTTGAGGAACAAGCTGAATGGTCGCAGGCTATGTATGAAGAGCGCTTACCAGATTCATTTACTGCTCAAGTAATGGCTTCTTTGGAACAAGTAGAGCTTGAGGAATTTACTCCAACACAAAGGAATCGCAAGCATCCGAAGCGCAATAAGTTGCTGAGATTATTTATGGGTGCGGCGTTGTTACTGGTTGTGCTAAGTGCCGTGATCTTATATTCCGTTCCTACACTGGCAGAGACTTT
Organism: Paenibacillus sp. FSL H3-0310; assembly: GCF_038002785.1. Classification (NCBI taxonomy): domain Bacteria; kingdom Bacillati; phylum Bacillota; class Bacilli; order Caryophanales; family Paenibacillaceae; genus Paenibacillus; species Paenibacillus sp. FSL H3-0310. Next base: position 3,072,334 of record NZ_JBBODC010000001.1, on the reverse strand, counting down.
ACGTTCTCTTTTTGTAAAAAACAACATGGACATTGGCCTTCTACGAGCACAAGAATTTGGGTTGGTAGAGCATCCTAATATTAAGGTGAAGGATAAGGGCTACACAATCAAAATAGATGAAGCAGTTGCAGATCCTACACGGGTAATTGTTGCGTTACAGTTGTTTGGACCAGATGGAAAGCATGATAAAAAGCGGTTGGCCCTTAATGATGGGAACAGTATTGCGATTAAGGATGATCAAGGGAAGGTTGTTGGGGAGTTATACGATATAGGATTTACCAGTGACTTTTACTATTTGATCGCTAATTTCACTGAACCTCTGCAAACTGATCGAATTACGGTCGAAGGTCATATTACTGAATTGGGAAGTGAACGCAAGAACATCCCTACTCTTAAAGGCGATTGGAATTTCAATTTTTCGATGGATATGACAGAAGCGAATAAACAAACAACCTCCATGCCACTAACGGGTAGCTACACCTCCCCGGACGGTTTAACAGTGACCTTGAAAAAATTAACTCATATGGTGCAAGGTGTTCGTTTTGAGTTTGATACGCAATTGAGTGAAGAGGCATTGACCCGTTCTCCTGACGAACTATGGAAGCAACAGGGCTTGAAATTCCATTTTGAGGATACAGCAGGCGAAGAGATTCACAGTGTTAATGCTAGAAAGTTTCCTAATAAGAATAGCGTGATGTCCTACTCTAACCTTCCCGGGGCAACAAAGGGACTTATGCACTGGAGCTATACGTTTAAATATTTACCTCAGGATACGCCTTATACTTTCGTATTGGATGGATATTTCATCCCAGAGAAGGATGGTTCTAGTGTACAATTTGAGCCTGCCAAGTTGAAAGAACAGCCGATTCCCTTTGCATTTGACGGGGATGAACTGATGTTAAATGATTTTACAGTGGAGTCGTCTCCCGATAACAATGTATCAGCGAAGGAAGGTGTATTACATTTTAGCGGAAGATTGAGAAATGAGTTTATAAATAGTGAATGGATATTTAAGACACTAGATGGCAAGGAGTACAAACTCACTGAACAAGGAGCTTTTACTACCAAAGGGGGAGGATGGAAAGATGGTTATATTGAATTTATCGAGTCTCAGTCAAATAATCAAAAGAAATATTTTCAATTCCGTGCCGAAGGCCTTACACAAATTCCCGAGCAGCTTCAATTAGTACGCACGATAAACAATCGAATGTATTCTAATGTAGACTGGTCCGTTCCTATCATGGAAGCTAGTAAAAAAGAGTAAATATAGTTATTTGGTTTCCGGATTGTACAAGCAAATAAGGGGGAATAAGCATCTCATATACTATCACAATCGAAAAGAGGTGGTAGTTTATGACTGCTGCAGAGAAGAGAAAAATTCAAAGAGCTTTGAACGCATTGCGTAAGCAAAGAGTGATTCTGAAAGAAAGTCTTAAAAGAATTGAAGCCATTCTTTGCAGGTTGCCTATTGGCAGTCGTGAAAGATTTGAATTGTTAGCAGTAAGAGACTCAATAGTAGAAGCGCTTCGACTAAATGCAATTGCCATTAGAAATTTAAAAGATGCTACTTGTTCTTGTTAATTACCCTAATACCAGTTCTACGCAGTTTTTGCGTGGAGCTGGTTTTTTTGAAATAATAAGATTCAAACTATCCGTTATGATACTATAAACTTAATATGTCGATAACGTAAAAAAGAGAGGAAACCATTTATGACCAACAAACTATACTACAATTCTACATACCAGACTGATTGGCAAACCCGTGTGACTGAAACCATAGAACGAGAAGATGGTCTTTATGTTCTTTTAGAGGAGACGGCTTTTTATCCGCATGGTGGTGGACAACCCTGTGATCTTGGAGCAATTCAGGGAATCCCTGTGCTTGATGTAATCAGTGAGGAAGAGCTTGTACTGCATAAGCTGGAACGTTTACCTAATGAGGAATCGGTAACTTGTCAGATCGATTGGAATAGAAGATTTGACCATATGCAGCAGCATAGTGGCCAGCATTTGCTCTCAGCGGTTTGTCTAGAAAAACATAACTTTATGACCTTAAGCTTTCATTTAGGTGAGGACTATTGCACTATTGATATAGAAGTTTCAGAACTGTCTGCTGATCAACTGTACTCCATAGAGAGAGAAGTTAATCGGCAGATTTACTTAAATCACAATATTCTCAGTTATTTTGTAACAGGGGAAGAGGCTGCACAGCTTAAATTGGTTAAACAGCCAAAAGTGACAGAGAACATCCGGATTGTTGAGATCAAAGATGTTGAATACAACGCTTGTGGGGGGACACATGTGTCCTCAACAGGTGAAATTGGGATAATTAAGCTTTTGAAAGCTGAGAAAATAAAAGGGAACACACGGATTTATTTTAAATGTGGATATCGTGCTTTAGAGGAATTTAATACTAGTCAGCAAATCCTTGGTACACTATCTTCCAAATTCAACACAGGCAAAGATGAGATTATTGATCGAATTGAAAAATGGGAAAATGAACAAAAGCTGCTGCAAGCTGAAATTTACCTGCTTAAAGAAAAAAATGACGACTATGTTGTGCAAGAGCTTTTAAATGAGCAAGCGGGAAAGATGATCGCACAAGTATTTGAGGATAAATCGCTAAAAGATCTACAGAGCTTAGCTAATAAGCTGACTTCGAAATGTGATCTTCCTGTATTATTAGCTACTTCTGCGGAGAATAAGGTTGTGTTTGCGCAGAACGGGAGCACGGAGATTTCCTGTGGAGCTTTTTTCAAAGCTCATCTAGGCAGCTATAATGGTAAAGGCGGGGGCAGCGATAAACTGGCGCAAGCAGGATTCCCAACTTGGGAGGATGCTTTGGCATTTTATGAGTTTGCTAGAGGGTGAGAAGAAACTTTTTCCATTATCTTCCGTCTAATTACATATGATTATAATGTCGAAGGAGACGGATAGATATGAATAAATGGAAGGTAACGCTAGGGATCTTTGCAGTTTTGATTTTAAGTACTGGGTATGGAGCGGTATCTGCGCAAGCAGACAAGCAAATTCAATTTAACTATAAAGAAATTGGAATCAGCAGTAAACAAGTGATCGCGGAGAATACAACTTTTGTACCCTTGAAATCACTTGCAGATGCTATGGGTTATACGTTATCGTGGGATCAAAAATCCAAAATGGCCAAGCTGGTACGTCCAGAGCGTGAAGTCATCTTCACCGCGGGTACTGCAACGTCAAAAGTGAACGGGGCAGCGATGGCATTAACAAAATCTCCTCGTATCATAAAAGGTTCGTTGTACTTGCCATTGGTCTCTGCAGTCAGTGTACTCGGGGGTAAAACCGCGCTTAATAAAACGGATGGGGTTATCCAAATCGTAGATGAACCTAGATTTGTTGCTGCTTCTGTAGAAGGTAGATCCTATTGGATATCTCAAAAAAACGCTAATTTATATTACCGGGCTACGGCAGCCGGGAAACCAGTAATTATTGGCCAACTACCCCTTAAGGAGTCAGCTTACAATCATGGATTTGAGATTAAAAAACTTGGAAATGGCACGGACTTACTCCAGTTAACGGACAATCACTATGCAATGTTTAATGAATTCAGCAACAGCTATCAGGTACTAGTTCAAGCAGGTACAATAATTAAGCAAATGGATTATCATTATATGATCTCTGCTTATCCACATGCGCCTCAAGTACCTTCCACTCAGGTGTATATGACCGATGGGAAGAATGTTCAGTATATTACTAAGGATGGCGGTTTGGGCAAGTTGTTTGAGATGGAGAAATTAACCGGGGCAACCGGTGATTTCATAGTGGAGTACGCCGCGGAGGATGTAGCACTTGTTCGCTTATTAGATACAACACAATTATATATTGTCTACAGCAGTACAGGAGAAATCGTCAATCTCAGTGAACAACTGATTACTAGTGAGGATCGTAAAGAATGGGATAAAGTAAATGATGGCAGAGATCAATACATTCTGAGCAGAATGTTAGGGATGAAAAGCCGTAAGGGGAATGTGCTTACATTCACCTATACGCCAATCCTTGAGGAAAAAGCAAAAACAGTGACATATACACTTCTAGCGAAATAATTCGGAATCACATCAATATAATTAGCACAAAAAAAGAGCGATGTTGGCCAACGCTCTTTTTTTGTGTTTTAGATTATTTCGTAGTCATCATACTTCCACCCTTAATCTGAACGGGTTGATCATTAATAGATACCCAAACATCTATGGCAGAATTGTTGCGGATAATCGTTTTGTCGGCACTTAATTTCAGTGAATACAGGGCAGTGACATAATCATAAATCTCAATATTAGTAGCGTACCAAATATCTGAATGTCCACCTGCTTGTTGGCAAAAAGTTTCTATTAACTCCCAATTGTTCTGCTGTGCGAACTCATAGCTATGGCCCCAAACATAACAGAGTCTTAGTTTCTGGGAGGGTCCTTCCATGGTGAATCGCTCCCAAACCTGATGCAGATCTTCAATATGGTGGCAGGTTGGATGCCATTCCATGAAATTAAGAGGCATATCAAACTGTTTGGTAGAGTGAACAGTGCGGCTGTATTCAATTCCAACGGACTGAAGTGGTGCAATTATCTCCTGAGAGTATGTACCGTAGGGGTAGGACATGCCTCGCACTGGATAATCCACCAGCTTTTCCAATCGTTTACGGTCTTCGAACAACTCTTCAATTACCATCGGTAAAGGAAGACGCTCTAGATGTGGGTGAGTAACGGAATGGGCGGACACTTCATGATTCCTGAGCGAATGCTTAACATCAGCGGGCGATAAGAACCCAGGTGCATTGATCATTGCACTATTTAAATGGAAGGTCCCTTTAATTCCATATTGATCAAAAATACCAGCCAAGCGGATATCGTGTTTCTGGCCGTCATCATAGCTCATAGTGAGCGCCTTTGATAATCCGCCTGGGAATAAGTTGAATTGAAGTTTCATGAATTCACACTCCTATAATTTGGTGAGCTTGAAAGTACTTCTTCCAATTATAAACAATTAACGTTATAATCAGATTCCACGTTTGAAAAGGAAAGAGTTTTCAGTGAAAAATATACACTTAAGGAGAGATGCTATCTGCCTGACTTTCTCTACGTTGTAAAGCTACTCTATGTAAAAGACAAAAGAAACTCACTTTTATATTTTATCACTAACCTGCTGAGCCCACCAATTCTATTTGCAGAGCTGTTCATAACGAAATATGTGGTTGACCTCATTCAGAACTTCACGACTAACGCCTACCTACATATCTTACTATTGGTAAGTTCACTGATGTTAATTTTATATCTGGCTGGCATCAATGGTTCTCTTCGAGCCATTTCTGTAACCAATTTAACGGCAACCAGTATTTATGAACTGGAACATAGTATTTTGGCTAAGACCTCTAAATTATCGACGGCTTTATTGGAAGATCCCGCAACAAAAACGATTAGAGAAAAAGCAAAACGGCTTTCCCTGATCGATTTGTTAGATCAATGGACCGGGGTGACAATCCACTTTATAACATTGATCGCACTAATCGTAGTCCTATCCTGTTATGGCTTTTATATCCTGGCAATGTTCATTTTAGTAGTACAAATTCTGCAGCTTTACCTCATCAGATGGATGTCTCGGAAAGTAGAGGCCATTTCAGCGAATCAAACCTCCTCTGTACGAATGATTAATTATATCGTTGATTTGCTGGTTAGTAGAAATACCCTCCCGGAAGTAAGAATGTACGGAATGTCCTCCTACTTGGTTACCACAATGAAAGAGCTCTTTAATGGAAATTTCAAACAAATGCACCGAAAAGTTATTTTATCTGAGACCTTAAGCTTCTCCCAAAGTATAATTATGACTTTATTAAACGGGCTTACGATTGCTATTTTAGCAATTACGCTTGGAGGTAGCGGGCAGAGCGCCGGACTTTTCGTATTATTACTTCAGATATCTAGTCAATTATTTATTGTCATTCCTGCACTAACAAGGATGTATTCTGATCTGACCAAAAGTCGCGTGCGCTTCAATGAGTATAGTGCGTATTTGGAACTTGAAGAGCAAGTTCAAAGAGATCCGGAAGATTCCATAAGGAATACCGATGCGATGCAGATCACAATTCAGCAGTTGAATTATCGTTATGCAACCAATGCACAGGACACGCTTAAAAATATAAACATGACCCTCAAACCTGGTGAACGAGTTGCTTTTGTAGGTGAGAATGGTTCAGGAAAATCCACGCTCATCAAGCTGATAGCAGGGTTATACCATCCAACAGCGGGAAACATCCAATGGTTTAATGGAGAGCAGGAAGTTCTGGCTCATAACGTCACAAAGGGTGTGAGAGTTGTATTTCAGGATTTCACTAAATTACATAGACCAATTCGAGAAAACATAGCCATGGGGAATATTGCTGCCATGTATGACGATTCAAGATTATTAGCTGCGATGAGAAAAGCAGAAGCCGATTCTTATGGTGTTGCGTTGGACACTTTAGTAGGTCCACAGTTTGGGGGGATCGATCTGTCTGGTGGACAATGGCAAAGACTTGCGATTGCACGTGCTTACCTCAACAACGGCTCGCTTACGATTTTTGATGAACCTACTGCAGCCCTTGATCCTTACGCGGAACAGCAGGCGTTTGAAACCTTTATGAAATTAGGAGAGCAGCAGACCTCCATTATTGTGACACATCGGCTATATATGTCCAAATTTGTTGATAGAATTTTTCTGTTTGAGCATGGAGAAATCGTTGAAAGTGGAACACATGAAGAATTAATGATATTGGATGGTAAGTACAGGGGAATGTTTAACCGCCAGTCCTCTTTATATGGCTGAGAAAGGAGAGATTCTGCTGAGAAGAGACCTTAAGAATATTTTAACGATACTGGCACGGATGATTGGAAAAAGTCCAGTAATCTCAACAATAACGATCATAGTTCCTATAATCAGTGGATTATTAACTTTTTACTCGTATTCTGTTCAAGTTCATATCATTAATGCAGTAGCTGCTGGTGCGATAACCTTTATTCCGATTCTATGGTTTGTTTTAATTCATGGAGTACAAGCCTGTTCATTGAGTATAACCAACATAATGAAAAGTCGAATGAATGCGGAACTAACTCTCGCTTTCCAATCCGAGCTGATAGATATTGCAAACCAAGTTGACTTTGAGGATTTTGATGATGAAGAGTTTGGGAACAAGCTGCAAAGAGCTAAAACAATAGTTGGAGAAGATTTAGAGGGAATTACTGGTTTTTTGGTGTCCAGTGTAGGAAATATCTCAGGACTTATAAGTATCATCTGGTTATCGGCTACAAGTGGATATTTTTTAGTCACACTGGTGGTGGGTTTAATGATCGTATCTACTTTATCTTTTCGAATGTTTACTGAGATTAAAGTTAGAAGAACAGGGCGAGAGCTTACTTTTGACGGAAGAATGGGGGATTATCTAGCTGTAACTTTGGAAGATCCTAATGCGATTAGGGAAATGCGAATCTATAACTCTATCTCCTATTTTACGGATCTCTGGGCAAAGCTTATGAAGAAGCAGCATGATAAAAGGTATAGTGCGAGGAAATTCGAAATCAAAACAGGGATGATTGTGGCTATGGTTCAGACGAGTGCTATTTTTATCGTATTGGTCTATCTGTTAAGTAAAATGGGGGAGTCAAATACAGTTACTGTGGGGACAATCTCAGTATTATTTCTGGCTTTGTTAACTTGTGGTGGTAAAATCATGAGTTTGACTTGGCCGCTAAGCAAGCTTTACATCAGCAGCAGTAAATTATATGACTTAAATGAAGTGCTTACCTATAAAAATAGAGATTTCCAAAAAAATAATATCAATAACAGCTCTGAAGCTATGCTTCCTATTACCGTTTCAAATGTCTATTTTAAATACGCCAAATCCAGTAAGTATGTTTTATCTAACATCAATATGGTCATAAAGCCCGGTGAGAAAATAGCCATCGTTGGAGAAAATGGAGCAGGAAAGTCTACCTTGATCAAATTGTTATTAGGGCAGTACACTGCTAGTTCTGGATCTATTTACTGGAAAGACAGTCCAGAACCTCAAGGTAAAGTATCCGTCGTGTACCAGCATTCTATTAAATTCGAAATGACACTAAGAGAAAACATCCTGTTGGGTGATGCCAAATCTTCGCCGGACGATGTGAAAATACTAAGTATTCTGGAAAAATGTGAGCTGATGGATTTGTTTTACGAATTAGGGGGACTAGATGTAAGGTTAGGTCAAATGCTTGAAGGAAGCAGGCAGCTATCAGGCGGACAGTGGCAAAAGCTGGCGATAGCGCGTGCGTTATATAATGATGCGGATCTTCTAGTGTTTGACGAACCTACTTCTGCGATTGATCCGAATGCTGAGATGCAGATCTATACACAATTATTAGATATCTGCCAAGATAAAGCTGCGATCTTCATTTCACATAGACTGGGCTGGGCGAAAAATGTTGATACGATCTATGTTATTGATAATGGAAGTATAGCTGAAGTGGGGCAGCATCAAGACTTAATAAATAATAAAGGGATTTATGCAGATATGTACGTTTTACAATCATCTTGGTATAACTAAAAATGCTTAGCATAGTAGTTTTTACCTTAATTATATTCATGAGGTTTACTAAAAAAATCCACAGCAAATTTCCGGAAATGTATAGCTGCTTGCGATAAAAAGTGCTTTCTGCTCCATGCGATGCCAAAAGAGCGTTGACATAGCGGATCTGTTATTTTTAATTGAACAATTTCTGTATTTTGACTTCTTCTGCCTAAGGAGAGAGGGAGGGTGAAGGTGATTCCTAGTCCCATTTCTACTAGGGTTTGAATGGCGCTTACTTCTTCAAGCTCGAACGTAATTTGAGGTTCAAATCCAGCTTGTCGGCAAAATTCATCTGAAATTTCACGGAAATTATATCTAGAAGATAAAGAAATGAAATTCTCACCTGCAGCTTCTATCAAAGAAATACTCTTTCGATTAGCAAAGCGATGATTCTTGGGCACAGTTAAACATAATTCTTCTTCTGCTAAGGTATGCCACTCGATATCTGGTCCGGTAACAGGTGTAGATGATATGCAAAAATCAATCGCTGCACTCTCTAAATCATTTCTCATTTCTAACGCAGAGCCGAGCTGGCGTTGGATGATCCGTACATGCGGATGAAGGGTAAGAAATTCTTTTAGTAAAGTGGGCAATACATACGGGAGTGTGGCCGCAATGGAAATTACACCATGTTCAAGTCCAGCCATATCTGTGAGCTCACGCTGTCCTTCTTCAAGTTCCATAAAAGCTTGCTCGACACGTTGCAGATAGGTTTTTCCGAATTCGTTCAATTTTATATTTCTGCCTTGTCGCTCGAATAAGGGAACACCTAAGTTTTTCTCTAAACGCTGTATGGAATTACTAAGGGAGGGCTGAGATACATTTAATTCTTTTGCGGCCTTAGTCATGTGTTCATGGCGTGCAACTGCCTGAAAATATTGAAGCTGAAGGAATTCCATAACAAAAACCTCACTTTACTTATAACTCTAATGTGATCTATCGATCATATAATATGTATTTTACTTAATTAATTTTCAGTCCTATACTATTGTAACATATAAAAAGTTATAGGTAGGATGGAGAGAGTCTGTTGTGATTAGAGAGAAAATATGGACCCGGAATTTTATTGTTGTTTGCTTAAGTAGTTTTTTTATGTTTCTGACCTTTTACATTCTGGCAACTGCATTCCCGTTATACGTAAAGGAAAGCTTACACGGGAATCAGCAGCAAATGGGGTTAGCGATTACTATCTATGTAATAGGGGGAGTATTGATCCGTCCTTTTTCGGGACAATGGGTCGATAAATTCGGCAAAAAGAAAATGGCGGTTATTGGGCTAACCATATTTCTAATCGCCTGTATTGGTTACTTCGGATCTAATGGAATTGTATTATTCCTGGTAATTCGTTTCCTTCACGGAATGAGTTATGCTGTTGCATCGACAGCTACTAGTACAATAGCCTCGACGCTAATTCCTTATTCACGTCAAGGAGAAGGCATCGGTTATTTTAGCATGTTTATGAGCATTGCTATGGTCATTGGACCCGCATTGGGTCTTTTTCTCTGGAAAGATGAGAATATTAATGTACTACTGTTAGGCGTGTGTGTGATTGCCGCTCTCTCGCTGTTATTCACGTTAGGTGTTCGGATGCCAAAAGAAGATAAGGCTAACGTTATTGAAGCTGTTAAGGAACCTGCTAAGACGCGAAAAGGGCTTCGCTGGAGAGACGTAATCGAGCCGAAAGCCTTGCCGATATCACTTGTCGGATTTACGCTTGCTTTTTCCTACAGCTCCTTGTCTGGATTTATAGCTTCTTTTACGAAAGAAATTCATCAATCACAGCTAACTGGTTATTTTTTTGTGGCTTTTGCAATTATGATTGTATTGTTTCGCCCGGTTATAGGTAAAGTATTCGATAAATATAATGAGCATATTCTCATCTATCCCGGAATTCTAATCTTCGCCGTTGGATTGCTTAGTTTAAGTCAAGCTCGGTCTGGTTTGATGTTAATGATGTCTGGTGTCATTATGGGAATTGGATATGGTGCACTTATGCCATGTTTCCAGACTCTTGCGCTTAAATTAGCGGCTAAAGATCGTAGAGGTAGTGCGAATGGGACCTTTTTCTTGTTATTTGATTTGGGTTATGGAGCGGGCTCCTATTTCATGGGTTTAATTGCTTCTTATACGGATTACCGAATGATGTATGAGGTTGCAGGGGGAGTAACACTTCTTTCGCTTGCTGCGTACTATTTGCTTCATCATGTACCTCAGGCCAAAGCTAAGCTGCACATACAAAAATCAAATATAGACGTTGTATAAATAGATGGTCTTGGCTGTATGATATAATTATTAGAAAAAAATATGGGGAGAACTGTATGACTACAATCATTGATAAAATTGCATGGATTCATATTCAGAATGGACAAGTTTTGTGTGCGCGTTCCAAAGGGAAAGATACCTATTATTTGCCTGGAGGAAAAAGAGAAGCTGGAGAAACAGACGAGGAGACGCTCGTGCGCGAAATCGAGGAAGAGATCTCTGTTCGTATTAAACCAGAAACCATCTCCTATTTTGGAACCTTTGAAGCGGAAGCTCACGGTAAAGAGGAAGGCGTCATAGTTAAAATGACATGTTATATCGCGGATTTTGAAGGTACACTTAGTCCTGCGTCGGAAATTGAAGAGTTATCCTGGTTATCTTATAAGGATAGAAATCGTGTTTCAGTCGTTACACAGATCATTTTTGATCAATTGCATGAGCATAAATTACTTTCCTAATCCACAATTTAAAGTTCTGAAAGCCCGTTTTAAGCCTAAGAGATGGCTTGAGGCGGTCTTTTTTTTGAAAATATACGAAAGGCTTATAGGGGCAACAACATCGTTTATTTTGCTTTGGGACAGATGTCCTTTTTTAAAGGCCTGAATTGCTTTTTAATATGTAATAGATCGAAGTTGAGGAGAGAGAGAAATGAGAGGAATTATATTTGCGTTTTTAGCGGGGGCTTGTATCACTCTGCAAGGAGTATCTAATGCTCGAATTAGTCAAGATATTGGGACTTGGCAAGCTGCGACAATTACACAGTTAACAGGATTTATCATGTCGTTACTAATCCTCTTATTTGTTAGAGATGGGAAATGGCAAGGAATAAAAGAAGTAAAACCATTATATCTAATTGGCGGATCTTTTGCCGCAGTCGTTATTTTCAGTGAAGTCACTGCCATTCAACAGATTGGCGTTACTTTTACTATATCGACATTGCTGATTGCACAGCTATGCTTGACCTTCTTAATTGATATTAAAGGCTGGTTTGGGATGGAAAAACGACAAATGAGACTCCCACAGTTTATTGGGATAGGGTTGATGATTGCGGGAGTAGTGATTTTGAAATTCTGAGAATACAATCAACAACTGGAGGAGTTACGTTATGATTTTAGGGTTAATATTAGCGCTTGTCGCGGGTTCATTCGTTAGTTTACAAAATATTTTTAATACGAAGGTTAATCAAAAGGTTGGATCTTGGGCCACAACGACGTTAGTATTAGGGTTGGGTTTTCTGGCTTCCTTTATCATGAGTCTTATCTTTGAAGGCGGCCGAATATTTACTTTGCGAAATATGGAGCCTTGGTACTGGATCAGCGGATTGATCGGGGTGGGTGTAGTAATCTGTCTCGTGCAAGGCACCAAACGTCTTGGGCCAACCTATGCGATCTCGATCGTATTAATCTCTCAGCTTGGGTTTGCTTTATTGTGGGATTCCCTCGGCTGGTTAGGGCTTGAAAAGGTTCCATTCACCTGGAAGCAGTTGGTCGGAGTACTCGTGATTGTTGGCGGTATTCTAGTGTTTAAGCTAGGTGGTGCCCGGGAGACTCAAAAGTCGGCTTAATTTATCCTCAGACTCATGTTTGTCAAAATAGAAGTGATGGCAGTCACACGAGAGTGAAAGCAAATCAATCTATACTTTGGGAAAGTAGTAACTCAATTATAAATAAGGAGCAGATCATCCAATGTTCATACAATTGAACTCTCTAACTACAGAAAAGTTAAATGAAAACCTTGGTGAACGACCAGGTTATTTTAAATTGTTCTTCGATACAGAGGGCTGTGGTTGTAATGGCGTGATCGTAATTCAGATTATTAGTGAACCCCATGCTACAGATATTGAAGTTCAGAAAGAGCCCTTTACTTTTTTTGTGGACCGTCAACAGGAATCTTTATTTGATGAACAGATGCGACTTGAAGCAGATGAGAATTACCCGTCATTCAGATTAAGTAGTGATTCGGGCCTGTTAGGAAGCAATATTCGAGTAAAAGATATTCGCTGAGTAGAGCACTGCTACTAAAAACCAGAGCATTTGAGATCATCTCTCAATGCGCTGGTTTTTTAAATTTCGTTCCTATATATGGCACTTGCAATTCGTTTCTTACCCATTGGGTTTTTTCATAAAAGCTATATGGTCTATTTTGCTGTTAACCAGTGTAATTAACTGTTCTGCCATATAGCTCGCCGAATATTTGAAATTGACTTCAGCCCAGTGCATAATAACACCTACTGTAGCAGACATTTGGTAACTCAACATAATTTCATAATCCACAGGAGCAGCATCAGCTTCTATCTCAATTCGCATATCCTCACGCATGGATTCCCGTAAACGGTCGAACAGTTCAACAGTCATTTTCCCTCGTTCCACTGCGGATAAGGCTAAAAACTCCGCTTTATGCCCCTCAATATATTCGAACAGCTGCAGAATGGAAGGGAAGACCTCCGTTGCCTCAATACGTTCCAATCCCTCATAAGGGTCTAATAGCGCCTCACCTATACCCTGTAGAAATTCATCATGTATTTCCTTAAGCAAAGCCTCTTTACTCTCAAAATGCTTATAAAAAGTCCCTCGATTGTAATCCGCTCGATTAGTCACGTCCAAAATCGTAACTGAATCATAACTATTTTCCAATATTAGCTCAACGAATGCAGATTTCAGAGCTTGGCGTGTTCTTCTGGTTCTTCTGTCCTCATGTTCTTCCTGTATCAAAAAAACTACCTCCAGCTATGATCTTTTTATCGTTCATTTATAGTTCTTACTTTAAAAGTAACAAAAGATCAGCTAATGTTCAAGATTTAGACATAAGTAAACACGGAGAGCAAGTATGTTGGTTAGGCGATATTACTTAAAATTCTGATTATTGAATAGGTTAACTAATGGGGTGTACTCTAGTAATAGAGATAGGTTATCCCATCTCCTAAGACTATAATATATAGCCAATTCATAACAAAGGATGCGAACATACAATGAGTGAATCAAATGTAAAAACTGCTGTAATTACTGGAGCTGCAGGTGGAATAGGTAAAGAGCTTGCCCGTCGATTGTCTGATCGTAAACTGAATCTTGTACTTGTCGATCTGAATGAAGAAGCGATAAAAAATGTCATCCAAGATTTAGGCTTAAATGAATCTAACTCTTTAGCTGTAGCTGCGGATGTCTCTAATGAAGAAGACGTTCAGAATTATGTTAATAAAGCGATAGAGAAATTTGGAACCATTGATTATTTTGCAAACAATGCCGGAATTGAAGGTCCAGCAGGTCAAATCGAAGAGCTTAACGTTAAAGCACTTGATCTTGTATATAACGTCAATGTACGTGGTGTATTTCTTGGACTACACTATGTAATTCCTGTGATGAAAAAACAAAACTCAGGCGCTATTCTGAACACTTCTTCTCTGGCAGGACTCATGGGTGCACCAGGCATGGCCCCTTACATTATGTCTAAGCATGCTGTAATTGGTCTGACTCGCGTAGCTGCAAATGAGCTTGCACCACTTGGTATTCGTGTTAATGCGGTACTCCCAGGAACGATCAATACACAAATGATGCGTAAAATTGAGAATAATTTCGGAAGCGCAGAAGAATACAAGGCAGCTAACGAAGCTGCAACACCTATGGGACGCTACGGAGAACCGCAAGAGGTTGCCGCTGTGATGAACTTCCTTCTGTCGGATGAGGCTTCATTCGTAACGGGTTCTCTATATACAGTCGATGGTGGTATGATAGGTCAATAATGCAAGCTGATTTCGATCATTAAGGATACTTCAAATAAAGGATTGGGCCTGTGCGTCAAGCATTGGGTCCAATTCTTTTATTTAGGATACCCGGATCGGATTTTATAATAAGCAATATGCTGAATTATCTTATAGAATATACAAAGGGGATTTAATCTTTTTAAGTATTGATCAGTGATTTAGATAAATTGTTGGCGAGGAGTGTTCATATGCATGAATTATCTCAACAGGATTTTAATGAAGTGAAACCGTTACTTACAGGTGCTCCTATTCATCCTGAAATTCTCTCCATTATCGAGGGAAATAATCCGGGCTGGATTTTTGTAGATCAACTTGTAACACCAAAAAGCGCGTTGGTATGGAGTAAGGGGATGCAAGGATTTTATATTATAGGCGATCACACCAATGAGTTATTTATTAAGAGCTTAGATAGTTATATATCCAGTCATATTGCACCGAGGATGAAAAAGCTTGGGCTGGAGTATTTTGAAGTCTCAGGTCAACACAATGAATGGAATCTGGCATTGATGTTTCCTTCTAGGAAGCTATATCCTTTTGAACAAATGGTGTTCAAGTTATTCCACAAGCCCGTTGAGTCCCTTAATAATGCGATTAGAATTATAAATCTTAAAATGCTGGACTGGGAGGACTTAGATCTAAAGAATATAGAATTTGTACATGATAATATTGATTTATTCTGGTCATCGAAAGAAGACTTTAGGGCAAAAGGCTATGGATATTCTGCTGTTGAGGGAACTGAGATTATGGGTGTATGTTATTCTAGTTTCGTTACGGAGGATACACATGCTATCGGAATTGAAACTCTCTCCAAGTATCGGAATAGAGGAGTGGGGACTCATTTAGCGGCCTTAGTAGCGGAGGATATACTTACAAATGGTTTTACACCTTACTGGGACTGTTCATTAGATAATGAAGCTTCCCGAAAGCTAGCTCTCCGTTTAGGATTTCAGCAAATTCATCAATATAAGTGTAGTGCTTTTTCAATATGACGGTTTCGCAAATTATTAGGTTAGGATGAACATTATGAGAATATTGCTCGTAGAGGACGATAGAACGATTGCTTCAGGACTTGAATATTCCTTGCAGCAGGATCATTTTGAAACTATTTTATGTTATGATGCAACCTCTGCTAGGAGGGTGTTGGCGGAGCGGTTATCTGAAGTAACACTTTGCATTTTTGATCTCTCTCTACCGGATGGCAGCGGATATGATCTGTGTAAGATCGTGAAGGAGCGGAGCGATATTCCGGTCATCTTTTTAACTGCGATTGATGACGAAGTTAATGTAGTGATGGGACTTGATATGGGAGCAGACGATTACATAACTAAGCCATTTCGGATTCGCGAGCTGTTATCACGCATTAAATCGGTGTTAAGGAGATATAACAAGCAGGCTCAAACTCCATCTAATTTTGAACTAGAGAATATACGGATTAATACGTTTGAAGGAAAAGTTTATAAGAACGGCGATGAAGTTCTGCTAACAGCATTAGAATATCGTCTGCTTCTGATATTTGCTAATCATGTGGGACAAGTCCTTTCCAGAAATCAGTTGTTAGAGCGGATTTGGGATGTCGCCGGAGAATTTGTAAATGATAATACATTGTCTGTGTATATTAAACGCTTAAGGGAAAAGTTAGAGGATAACCCGCAAGAACCCACATTGATCAAAACAGTACGCGGTTTAGGGTATAAGGTTGGTGATTAGATGTTACGAAACAGAGAATTTAGATGGTTATTACTAACGATGTCTACGATCAGCCTTCTGGCGATTATAGTAACGGCATTTATTTCATCAGGGGCGATGGGGATCACCGCGGTAACTTCAGTTCTGCTTATAGGTTGTTGTTTATTATTTACCCGCTGGAGATACCGCGAAATTGAGAAGCTTTCAGGGTATCTACGTCAAATTAGCAGTGGTAATTATTCGCTCGATGTTCGTGATAATCAGGAAGGCGAGCTTAGTATCCTGAAAAATGATATTTATAAGGTGACGTTGATGTTATCGGAGCAGCGTTTGCTTTTGCAAGAGGATAAAATAAAGCTTACCAATGCGATCTCCGACATCTCCCATCAGCTCAAAACACCACTTACCTCCATGACCGTGATGGCAGATTTATTAAGCGATCCTGATCTGGACGTTGAGAAAAGAATAGAATTTACGCGGAAAATCAGCCTTCAGCTCGATCGGGTTGGCTGGCTGGTTTCTTCATTATTAAAGTTCTCAAAGATCGATGCCGGAACCATTCAATTTAAAAAAGATTCAATAAAAGTAAAGAAGCTTGTTCAGAAATCTATGGAGCCCATACTGATTCCAATGGATATTAAGGAGCAACGGATCCTAATCGAAGGTGAAGACGCTACCTCATTAATAGGCGATTACAATTGGACAACTGAGGCGATGATTAATATTCTGAAAAACTGTGTAGAGCATACACCTGCTGGGGGAGAGATTACGATTTCTTTTGCAGAAAACACGCTGTTCACGGAAATTGTCATTACTGATAATGGCAAAGGAATTCCTAAGGCAGAGATCCCCTATATTTTCAAACGATTCTACAAGGGTACAAATGCAAACGAAGACAGCGTTGGAATTGGACTTGCCTTGGCGCAAAGTATTATCACTGAACAAAACGGCACGATTGATGTGGTGAGTGAAGTAGGAAAGGGTACACAATTTCGGATCAAATTTTACAAGCAAGTGATTTAACACTTATGGCTTAGTGACTAGAATGTCACTTAAGAGTCACTGAAGAGTCATTGTAGACAGATATACTGATCTCATCAACAAATGGGGGTCTAACAATGGATATTTTAAAGATTGAACATCTGTCTAAAACATATGGTAAAGGCGAGACCGCAGTAAAGGCTCTGGATGATGTATCTTTTTCAATTAAAAAAGGTGAATTCGTAGCGATTATTGGACCATCCGGCTCAGGAAAATCAACGATTCTGCATTTATTAGGTGGGGTGGATAGACCGACAAGTGGTAAAGTATTTGTAGATAACACGGATATTTATGATTTGAATGAAACACAGCTGGCGATCTTTAGACGCAGACAAATTGGTCTTATTTATCAGTTCTATAATCTCATACCGGTGCTGACGGTTGAAGAGAATATCACACTTCCGTTGCTGCTCGATCAGCATAAAGTGGATAAGAAGCAATTTGCAGATACCGTGAAGGCGTTAAATTTGGAAAATCGTTTAAACCATCTGCCGAATCAGCTATCAGGCGGACAGCAGCAGCGGGTATCCATAGGCAGAGCATTAATTAGTAACCCTGCAATTATGCTGGCAGATGAGCCAACTGGTAATCTTGACAGCAAGAATAGCAGTGAAATTATTGAATTATTAAAAATGTTTAATAAAACGTATAATCAAACACTGATTGTGATTACTCACGATGAACGTATTGCCTTGCAAGCAGATCGGGTCATTACTATTGAAGATGGAAGGATCGCTAAAGATGAGGTGATTCGTCCGTGAATATCGTAAACAAATTAACTATAAGACATTTGAAACAGAATAAGCGAAGAACATTGGTAACTATCATTGGAGTTATCATTTCAGTAGCTATGGTAACGGCTGTGGCGACGTTAGGTTTTTCTTTTATGGAATTAATGAAGAAGCAAAGTATCTCTACAAATGGAGAATGGCATGTCCAATATAGAAATGTTACTAAAGCTCAGCTCAAAGCGATAGAAACAGATGATGCGACAAAAGCCCTAGTGATCTCCAACGATCGTGGCTACGCCCCTTTAGAGGGTGGGAAGAATGAGAATAAACCCTATTGGTATATCAAGGAATATAATGCAGCTGGTTTTAAACAATTTCCGATTGAACTGCTGGAAGGTAGACTCCCGAAGACAAACCACGAAGTAGTCATTTCTGAGGAGATTGCAAAGAATGCAAAAGTCTCTTACAAGATTGGTGAAACTTTAACGCTTGATGTGGGTGAACGTGTCACTAGCGATGATGAAAATAGTGGCCAACCCCTATCTCAGAATGAACGATTACGGACTGAAGAGGATACCTTGCTTGAAAAGATTATTCATAAAAAATCAATGAACTATACGATTGTGGGAGTGATAAAACGTCCTACTTGGGAACCAACATGGTCTCCGGGTTATACTGCCATAAGTTATGTGGATGAAAGCATGATTGGAGCAGCTGAAAAAACCACAGCGACGGTTGTATTAAAAAAGGTGGACAGCTCCATATACAAGCATGCAGAGGAATTAGCAAAAGAAAATAAGATCGAGTCGATCTCTTATAATAATAGTCTGCTCCGCTATTATGGTGTGACGAATAACGATGGCTTACGTAACACACTTCTTTCATTGTCAGTAATTATTATGGTTGTGATTATCATTGGTTCCGTTTCTTTAATCTATAATGCTTTTGCGATCTCTGTCTCGGAGCGTGCACGTCATTTAGGGATGCTCTCCAGTGTAGGGGCTACAAAGTGGCAAAAGCAGAATTCAGTGTTTTTTGAAGGAATGATTATCGGTTTAATTAGTATTCCAATTGGGATCATTTGCGGTATAGCAGGCATCGGGATCACTTTTATGTTTATCAATTCGATGATTCAAGATGTATTAGGGATAACTCAGAGATTAACGTTGATTGTTACACCTCTGTCTCTACTAACCGCTTGTTTAGTTTCAATACTGACAATTTTTATATCCACCTATCTTCCAGCCAGAAAGGCTTCAAAGATCTCGGCAATTGATGCGATCAGACAAACAACCGATGTTAAGCTCTCTGGTAAAGCGGTGAAAACATCCAAGTTCGTGCGCAGATTGTTTGGTATTGAAGCAGAAATTGGTTTGAAGAATTTAAAGAGAAATAAACGCAGGTACCAAGCAACCGTGTTCTCACTTGTCATTAGTATTGTTTTGTTTTTATCTGTATCAGCGTTCACTTCTAATATGAGAAGATCGGTAGAACTCTCACAGGATGGTTTGAACTATGATATCCAAGTATATATGGGGACTGAGGACGCTCAAAAAGTGGACCGGTTGACGAACTCGATATCCAAATTACCTAATATAACGGAATATAATGTGACTAGGGAACTCAGTGTGAGTTCATGGATTGATGAGAAAAATATGGCAAAAGAATTGCAAGAGATTGTGCAGGCGGATAAGAGTGTTCTAAAGAACGGGAAATATCCTTACTATATTCAGATCTATGCACTAAATGAACAGAGTTTGAAAACCTATGCAGAAACGGTCGGTATAAATTATGAACAACTAACGAAGCTTGATCAGATGACTGCTATTGTGAATGATACGGTTACCTTTGAGGATGAGAAAGCCAAAAAAATTGTTGAGACCAAAGCTTTTCACTCTGAAGTCGGCCAAAAGCTTGAGCTTATTTATACGGATTGGGATACCAAAAAAGAGACGGATTTATCACCAGTAAAAATTGTCGCTTTAACTGATAAACGTCCAATGGGAGTACATTCAGCAATGGTTGGTGGAATAAACATCATCGTCTCTGAACAAGTCTTCGATAGACTAACAAATGATGCGATGAGCAAAGATATTCAAAGCCGGCTTAACTTGAACAGCACAAACCCATTAGCAACACAACAAGCCATAGAGGAAATGAAAGAGCGGAATATCTATGTTCAAAATGTGTATCAAAATAGACAAAATAGTGAGCAGATGATCATGTTAATGTCTATTTTCACCTATGGTTTTATTGCTTTGATTACTTTAATATCAATTGCGAATATTTTTAATACGATATCAACTAGCATATCTCTTCGTAAAAGAGAGTTTGCGATGCTGAAGTCTGTGGGCATGACGCCAAATGGTTTTAATAAAATGATTAATTACGAAAGTGTTTTTTATGGAATAAAGTCACTACTATATGGGCTTCCGATTAGTATCGTTATTATGTACTTGATCTATAGATCAATGATGAGCAGCTTCTCTTATGGATTCACACTTCCGTGGATGAGTATCTTGTGTGTCATATTGGCAGTGTTTATCATCGTTAGCGCAGCCATGTTATATTCAAGCTCAAAAGTGAAAAAAGAGAACATTATCGATGCATTGAAACAGGAAAATATATAACTATTACCCCAACATTGCCGCGTTTAACGCGGCTTTTTTGTGTCATATCTGACACGTTGGTATGTAAATTCTTATAAATTCCTATGATATAATGTACACAATTGAATTGAACAGATTATAACCACGAGGTAGGTGTCAACGAATTGAGAACAGTTGTCGTGATTGGCGGGGGAATTACTGGATTGTCTACCGCTTACTATTTACAGAAATCTATAGAGCATAACAAGCTAGATGTAAAAATCATTTTGGTTGAAGCCAGCGATAGACTGGGCGGCAAAATCAGAACACTAAAACAAGAAGACTTCATTATGGAGTCTGGGGCAGATTCTATTGTCACTCGCAAAACGAATGTTGCACCTCTGATTGAAGAGTTGGGTATTCAAAATGAGGTTGTATATAACGCGACAGGAATATCCTTTATTTATACAGAAGGTAAACTGAAGCAAATTCCTAAAGATGCAGTCTTTGGCATTCCGCTCAGTATGGAGTCGCTTGCTACAACAGAACTGATCTCAGCTGAAGGAAAGGTTGAAGCACTCAAAGATTTCTACACTCCCAATAATAAGTTTACGAAAAACGATTCCGTGGGTGATTTTCTAGAAGCATTCTTTGGAAAAGAACTTGTCGAGAAGCAAATTTCACCGGTTCTTTCAGGTGTATATTCCGGGAAGCTAAGCGAACTTACAATAGCCTCAACGCTGCCTTATTTGATTGATTATAAGAATGAATACGGCAGTATTATTCAAGGCTTATCCGCAAATAAAGCCAAATTTCAAGGGAATGGTGATAAGAAGTTCATGTCATTCAAGGGAGGTGTATCTGCCTTGATCGACTCTATGGAAGAACATCTTTCTAATTCGGAGATCATCAAAGGGATTCGTGCCGAAAGAATTGAGAAGCGTGGAGAGCAGTACCAGGTAACTTTGGCAGATGGACGAATCATAGACTCCGATGTTGTCGTACTTGGAACGATGCATTCTACTGCACAAGCGCTACTTCAAGACGAAGAACTAAATGAAGATTTCAATCAGTTATATAATAGTTCTATGATTAGTGTATATTTAGGATTTGATATCCCCGACAGTCAGCTGCCTGCGAATGGCACAGGGTTCATCACTGCCAACAGCGATGATGTTCTATGTAATGCGTGTACGTGGACAAGTCGTAAGTGGGAGCATACGTCAGGACAACAGCGTCTGCTTGTCAGACTCTTTTATAAAAGCTCAAACCCTCATTATGATTCGTTGATCAAGCTATCTGAAGAGGAACTATTGAAGGTGGCTTTGAAAGATATACAGACCAGTCTCGGGATAACAGGACAGCCAGCTACCTACGATGTGACCAAATGGCATGATGTAATGCCAAATTACCATAAACTTCATCATCAAATTGTAGTATCCTTAGAGAAGAAGATGACAGACAGGTATCCTAATGTTATCCTTGCTGGATGCTCCTATTATGGTGTAGGCATTCCAGATTGTATTGCGAATGGAGAAAAAACAGCAGAGCGTATTTTGGAACAAGTAATTACACATTAAAAAGGAGGGTGTACAATCGTGAGAAGATTAGCGATCAGCTCTATGCAAAGTCTAGACTTATAAACAACGGCGGTTGTTTGTATAGAGCGAAAAATTGATTTTACCGCTAGTGCAGTGTGCATGGGTTGTTTAAAGAATAGACTTTGCTACCTTCAAACTCATAAAAAGTTTAAGGAGCAGAGCGATTATGAAATATGTAAATGCAGATACGATTTTCCCAAAAGAATTATTAGAGGAAATTCAGAAATATATCAACGGGGGTATGGTTTATATCCCTAAACCTGAAGAATCACATGTAAAATGGGGCGAAAAGTCAGGGAGCAGAAAATACTTAAGATCTAGAAACATCGAAATCTGTCTAAGGTTTGCTGTGGGTGCAACGGTTGACCAGCTTTCAGATGAATATTGCCTATCTAGGGATAGTATTAAGAAAATCATTTATTCAAAAAAATAGCTTATCATCCAAAAAAACCACGTTAGAGGAAACTCTGACGTGGTTATTGGAATTTAATTATAATTTAATCTGAAATACCATACTTTTTCCGATATTTATTGATCCCATCTACAAACTGTCCTTCATACTTCACGCCTTCTTCCATCTTTTTATTTGCGGCATTAATAGCTGTACTAGAAACCTTTGTTTTGTATAGTGCTTCTTTCATCATTGTCATTGCTTCTAATTGCAACTTAATCGCTTTTAAGTAGATTTCATGTAACGCCTGCAATTCTGTATTGGGTGCTTTAATCTTTTTCGCCTCTATTACCAACTTAGTGTAATTAGGAATGATCACATTATTAAAAGCTGTATAGCGTTGTTTTCTATTGTTACCTGTATCTATTCTGTTCTTTACATATGCCTCAGAGGCAATTTCGTCAAATTTAAAAATCGCTGCTATTTGATTAGAATAGGTTGTGAAATCTATTACTTCTTGTGGCGTTTTCATCTTTTCTTCATAATCTGCCTCAGATAGAACGGTAATAGGGAATCTTTCTTCAGACCAACCAGGAATGTTGAAGACTACTTCTGCAGAACCTTCTTGAACTCCTGTAATAATATAATCTGAGTAACCATCCAATTCAATGGTAAGTATAGATTCATCAGAAACTTCAGGTGTCAATTTTGCATATGTAAGACTGGTCATTTCAGCTAGTAAGCGAACTTTTATTTTTGTGGTCCCACCCACGGGAATAACATCACTAGATAAAGTAATACTCGCTTCGTTGAGCAATTTCTTATCAGCAGCAAACACAGTGGATGGCATTAATAGAGCAATAACCATAGTGCATAGTATCAAATATCGACCAAACCTTTTCATTTTCAATCATCCTTATCTATTGATTTTGTATTTACTGGTAGCAATCTCGTCTTCCATAAACTTACTATTCCTCCCTGAGTTTTACTATAAAGTGTTTCTTCTCAAATACCAACTACTTTTTGTGCTTTAAATCTCTATACATCGATTGGGAATGGATTACTGAATTAAATGAAGTCAAATATAAAGATAGATAGGGCGACAACCTGTATTTTTTGATACAAGTAGTAGCCCTATCCATTAAATATGTAATGCTATACGATTTGTTTATTCATATTCAAAGAGGCTTCAAATGCATCAATTATATACAGGAATCGTTCTGCTTCTCGGAATACATGATCCGCAAGCAATGGATGGATGATGCTCTTTATTCGGCATTCCTCAATAAGATCACGTGCCGCTTTCTTAAAGTCACGGAGAGATTTAACTGAGACTTTATTCTCGTCAAGTTGCTGACTGAGCAGGGGTTTGGTTTTCATTAATAATTGCGTCTGATAAAAGATCTAACCTACCCTGATTCAGTTCTTCCAGTCGATTTCGAAAATAGTTGGCTTCCCTACTGACATGATCCACTAATAAGGGAAAGTTCGTTCCGCCTGGAAGCTTACATTGTAGAATTAGACCTAGTATTTTCCTTTTAAACGCCCAGATATGTGAAGCTGCACTATGAACTTCCTCATTAAACTTCCATATTACTGCTGGATCAGAATCCACAGTGAATCCGAGTGATTTATTCTCTATGGCTTCGAATGTGGCATAGAAATGGTTTGCTTCATTAATTAGT
The DNA here is from genome assembly GCF_038002785.1 of Paenibacillus sp. FSL H3-0310. Classification (NCBI taxonomy): domain Bacteria; kingdom Bacillati; phylum Bacillota; class Bacilli; order Caryophanales; family Paenibacillaceae; genus Paenibacillus; species Paenibacillus sp. FSL H3-0310. Next base: position 3,047,984 of record NZ_JBBODC010000001.1, on the reverse strand, counting down.
TGCGTATCTTCACAACGAAACCCTAATTTAAGAAAAAAAGAGTGTTCTTTCATGATTCGTGACCAGAATCTTATTTCATCTAGAGGTCTCGAAACAAAAGGATCCGGCATATCTGAGTACACCCCCCATTTTCATACAATTATAATCTGCGTGAGGTTTGTACTATATCCGCAAAAGTTAAGACGAGTATATAGAAGTACAGTAGGTACGCTTAACTTAATTATCAAATATAAATGGTGACATTATATAAAAATCAATTCTAATCGAATATGGCATATAACTAGAGCGAGGTCGTAATTATACTAAAAAAGAAGTGACAATAGACAAGAAATTGTGGAGGTATGATGGAGATTAAGCTTGTTCCAGTAACCATAATATTTGAGTGATCTCCATAAATATATTCAGGAATTCGACAGAAGGTAAGGAGGGAACGACATGAATATCACAATCACCTTAACTGACAGTGCCTCGAAGTTTATTATTAACAACCTTTACCCACTATACTTACACGATCTATCAGAAATATGGGGGACGATTCCTAATCGATATGGGATATTCGAGGAGGACGAGACACAGTCACTGCAGGAACAGAATAAAGTCTTCGACATTTGGTGGGAGAAAGCTGGCATTTTGTATCCTTATTTAATAAAAGAAAATGATATTCCAGTAGGGTTTGCATTAGTTGCTACACCACCATACACACCGTCTGCTTGTGAATTCTATTTGAATGAATTTTTTATTCTACGGCCCTTCCGTGGTAAGGGGATCGCTGAATATGCGGCTAAGGAAGTCTTTAAGCTTCATTTGGGTAACTGGGAGCTGCAAACGAATCCCACGGATACAAATAGGAGAGCACAGCATTTTTGGAGGAAAACTTTAAAAGAATACACTGGTGATAGTTATTTAGAGGAATGCGGGAAGTCATATGATGATGAATTAAAGATGATTTTTACATTCAATAACCAAACAAAATTATCGAATCCATAAAAGGGGATTTCGAAGTTATGTTTAAGAATTCATTCCTAAAGGCAAAAGCTTATAAGTACAATTCACTGCAATATTTAGTGGCTTTAGTGCTTGGAATGGATTCTAACACAACCGAATAGGTTTTATAATAAAAGCCGATCTAACTATCGTAGTTAGATCGGCTTTTGTTGATCTTAACTATTTGAAGTATTTAACTCGCAAATATATGCTTACCAATTTTTAAGTTTTGCGGACGTGACCAAATCCATGCACTAGTTGCTGTATCGGGATTGAAATAATAGATTGAATGGTTTGTCGGGTCCCAACCTCGAACAGCATCAAGAGCAGCTAAATAAGCTGTCTGATTTGGTGTAAGCCAATACTGGCCGTCAGATACGGCTGTGAAAGCTCCTTTTTGGAATACAACTTCTTTGATATTGTCAGGAAATTGACTAGATTGTATACGATTCATGACTACTGCACCCACTGCAACTTGTCCAACATAAGGCTCACCGCGAGACTCACTGTAGATAACTTTAGCCAAAATATCCATTTCATTAATATTAAGCGTGTGTTTTTTTAAAATATTCCAAGTTTTTGTCCCCGAAATCCCATCAGCGCTTATGCCATAGGCCTTTTGAAATTTAGCAACCGCTGCTTTCGTCTGTGATCCGTATACCCCATCTAAGGGCTCAGTATAGAAATCAAGGGTTTTTAATCTATATTGTAGATCCCATACATCTCCTGAAGAACTTCCTATGGTTAATACCGGAGCTGCATTAGCAGAACCGATCATAGTAGCCATGCTCACCAGACCCAAAAGAAGCAACAAAGTGAATATTTTAGTCTTCATTATAGCAGCCTCCTTTCTGAAAACATTATAAATATAGTTTAAGCATTGAGACAATACTCATTTAATGGAAAATAAATTACTGTTTTACAAACTGTGAATCCTTAGTTCCGTTTGTGATTTTCTGAAATGGGTAAAATAATACTTATAGGCAGATAAAATTTCGGAGGTCTTTTATATGAAAAAGCAATTATTTCTACTAGTCGTCGCAGCTGCTTTCAGCTTAAGTGCTTGTAGTAATGACAATAGCTATGGCAATCAGATGTCTTCTAACGATACACAAATGGAACATAACTCACATTCAAGTTCAGGTGAAGTTCCAAAAGATCTGAGGGTAGCGGAGAATCCTACTTACAAAGAAGGAAGTGAAGCTGTGATCCAAACTGACCATATGGAAGGGATGAAGGGAGCCATTGCGACAATTGTGGGAGCTTATGAGACGACAGCATATAATGTTTCCTATAGACCTACTACAGGAGGTCAGCCGGTCACAAATCATAAGTGGATTATTCATGAAGAAATAAAAGAAGCAGAGGATATATCCTATCAACCAGGCTCAGAGGTCATTATGGAATCTGATCATATGAAGGATATGAAGGGTGCAACGGCTCAGATTAACTCAGCAGAAAAAACCACTGTCTATATGATTAATTACAAACCTACTACGGGTGGAGATGAAGTGAAAAATCATAAGTGGGTAACAGAAGATGAGCTTTCACCTGTAAAATAATAGATCAACACAAAAACTGCAACTTACTCAGTTACGCATGAGTACGTTGCAGTTTTTGTTGTTTTATAGTCAGTTTCAAAGTAATTTGCGGTTAGGCTTTATCCACTGCAAGTTTTGAAGATTTCATGTTTGACGGGTCCTGTTCAGCTTCTTCAGGAACTGGCATTTGGTTAGAAGTACGAAGTGGAAGCTCCTTCAGGAAGAAGACAAGCACGAAAGCTACAACAAGCACAATGGTCCCGGTTAAGAACACGGATGACAATGTCTGTCCTAAAGCGTCACGGATACCCTCAATCATTTGTAAGAAGACAGGCTGCACATCGGCTGGCAGACTAGCTTGAGTCTGTTCAAGCAATGGTTTGTTCATTAATGCCTGTGGATTAGCGAAGGAGAGCATTTGCTCAGCAAGTTTTGGATCAATCTGTGTGAAATCCGGTGCTGATGACGATTGCAGAGCTTCCTTCAAGTTTTTGGTAAGACTATTGGACATAACGGTACCCATGACTGCGATACCGATCGTACCGCCTAAATTACGGAATAATTGTGAGGAGGCCGTTACTACACCCAGTTCGGTGTGTGAAACCGCATTTTGAGTAGCTAGTGAGAATACTGGCATCCCCAATCCCAACCCAAGACCAAACACAATCATACTTAGGACAGCCATCGGTACATTATTCATAAATACCATAATTGTCATACCAGCAATCATAATGGGTATTCCAATTAATGCGTAACGTTTATACTTCCCTTTTTTCGCCATCTTTTGTCCGGTAAGGGCACTGGCTACAACCATAACGATCGACATTGGCATAGTAACATACCCTGCATATGTCGCGGAGATCCCCAGAACACCTTGTACGAAGAAGGAAAGATAGATCATAGCTCCCATCATACCGAAGTTCATAATAAAACCAATAATATTAGATATGGTAACTACACTATTCTTAAATAGATGAAGCGGAAGGATTGGATTTTTAGCTTTGGATTCGACAAAAATAAAGAGAAGTGCCGAAACGACAGTTCCCGCCAACAGGCCGAGAATTTGCGAAGAACCCCAATCATATTCTGTACCTGCCCAGGTGAAGGCAAGCAGTAGAGGCACGATGGTGGTTGTCATTAGCAAGGAACCTAAATAGTCGATGCTGGTTGACTCCCCGCGTTTGCCTTTAGGAAATAAGGTAAGAATCATGACGAAGGCTACTACACCTAGCGGTAGGAAGATCCAGAACAGCCAATGCCAATCCATATTGTCAATCAAAAAGCCTCCAAGCGTTGGTCCAAGCACACTGGAGAAACCGAATACGGCCATCATCAACCCCATCCATTTACCACGTTCACGCGGAGGGAATAAGTCACCTACGGCAGTAAATGCGGTGGATTGAATAATACCTGCACCTACCCCTTGAATCCCACGATAAATGATAAATTGATAAACATCGGAAGATGTTCCTGTCAGAAAAGCCCCAACCATAAATAATAGAATACCTGCTAATAGAAAGGGTTTACGTCCGAACATATCAGATAACTTACCGACAAGAACGGTTGCTATTGTTGATGTTAATAAATAAATGTTAATAGTCCAAGTATAGTAATCCATGCCATCAAGAATTGCGATTATACGCGGCATAGCAGTACTTGTAATTGTCTGATTAATCGCTGCGAACAGCATTGCAGCCATAATAGCTATCATAATACTAAGTTTTCGTTTGCTGGATAAATGTTCCATTCGATTGTTTCCCCGCCACTTTTTAAATTTTATCTCTTGTCTAAATCAGAAATTATAACTGCGAAAATTCTTCTTAAATGCTCAATATCTTCATCGGGCAGTATCTTAAAGTAAGATTCCATAAGTTCTTGATGGCGTTCCTGCACCTCTTTAATCGTTGCTTCTCCTTTCTGCGTAATGGTGATGTGTACCACCCTTCGATCATCCTTGGCGCGTTCCTTATTTACGTAATCTTCAGCGATTAATTGGTCTGTTACGCCTGTAATTGCTGCTGAGGTAATACCAAGAGCTGCAGCAATCTGTGATACGTTTTGTGGACCGTTCTTAGATAAAGTCCTGAGGGTCTTGAACTGTGTAATATTTAGGGGGTAGTCTTGTTTGTTCCAATCTTGAGAGATTCCTTTTAAAAAGGATTTGAACATAGTAGAAATCTGAAGAAAATCTTCATTATTAGCCAAATCACGCCTCCTAAAGTTATGAAATAGGGCGGAATAAGTAATTCCATTAAATTTTAGATAACAACTAAATGATTAACTACTTAATTATTAAAGCGTGAAACAATATATCATCCTTTTTTATATCTCGTCAAGAAAAGGTTTGTTTTTTCGAATGAAATAGAGTGGGTTGATAATATATATAGGGAAAGGATCGGGGGAGTTTATATTGAGAGAATGGGTTAAGCATCAAGATCCAAACAATAAGTACGGTGCAAAGTTCACTTTAGGCGATAGAGATGTAGAGTTACCCCAAACGGCGATTATCTCAGTAACACGAGGAGAAAATTTCAATATATTCAGAATTATGATTAATGGAACTATTAATAATTTCGTTAAGAAGCAACTTCAGAAAAATGAAAATCTCCTATATGCTGAGCTCTCTGGACAACTTCAGGGAGGTGTCGGGCAGACTATAACGGTGTGGAAAAAAGGAAGCTCCATGAATAATTTCAGGAAAAAAGGTGCGCATAAATTTGCTATGAGATTTTTTTCATGGGTTTTTTATGGCGGGAAAGTACAGGCTTACTATTTAACATGGAAAATCTCAAACTCAATTCCTGAAGATAATGAAATTAAAGAAATAGTGAAAAAATATGGGAAACATTATGACGGTGGGAAATTATTAAAATCTGCGCAACAACCTCCCCTGATATAAATAGTAACCCTCGACTTAGGATGTGGGGTTATTCATCTGTTGTTGAAGTTCGTTCCTGAGCTAATGAATTATTTGTTATACTGTGTATAGTTATCGTTATTATCATTTCATTAAAAAAGGAGCATTTATTTGAATCTAGCAACGCCTGTAACACCTATTCAACTTATGCAAGTACTTCTAAACGTTTCTGTGATTCGCCCTGTTTTTATCTGGGGGGCGCCTGGTATTGGGAAATCTTCGCTAGTAGAAGCTTTTGCTGATCAGGTGGGTCTTCCTTGTGTGTCTCTATTAGGTTCTCAATTAGCACCTGAAGACATCATTGGAGTCCCGCAAATCGTTAACGGTAAGAGCCAATTCTGTCCTCCAAAAATGATTGCTCGGGATGAACCTTATTGTTTGTTCCTGGACGAGCTTAATGCCTGTTCTCAAGAAGTGCAAAAAGCTTTTTATAGTCTCATCCACGAACGCCGCATAGGCGATTATCACCTACCTGAGGGCTCTATAGTAATAGGAGCTGGTAACCGTGCACAAGATAGTGCAATTGTTAAACCTATGTCATCCGCGCTTATCAATCGGATGTTCCATATACAGTTAAATGTATCGTTTCAAAATTGGATCTCTTGGGCATATGAGCATAGCATTCATCCTATGGTTATTGAATATCTGGAATTGCGTCCCGATCATTTGTGGAGTGCACCTCCAAAGACTGAAGAGCCTTTCTCCACGCCACGCTCTTGGCATATGCTTAGTGATGCACTACATGAGTTTGGCGATGATATAAATGCGGATACCGTGGGGATTTTAGCGAATGGTTCACTGACACCTGCTCACGCCACACAATTCAGGGCTTTTTATAAAAATCTAACTGGAAAATATGAACTTAATCAAATTATAGATGGTAAATCCTCATTTCCAACGGCTCCAGAAGATCGGGATCTCCTGTATTTCCTGGCGCAATCCTTGCGTGCCCAGATTATCAAAGAACTCCCTCCGATTAAAGATAACGTACGAGATGGACATCGCCAATTTGCACACACTGTTAAAAAGCTGATTAAAGACCTGTCCGTCATTAGCTTTGAAATTGCACAGCTAGTAGTTGCTAAGCAGGAGCAAAGTGATAATATTCCAGATTGGTTAATGGTTGAAATTGTACGTGATTTACCACGTCTTGCAATAAAAGAGCGGGGGTAAATATGGCTAAAAAAACAACTCCAGATAATCCCGCTTTGAAAAATTTTAATGAAGCATGTTCGTTAATCGCGGATCATCCTATTTTTGCGCCGTTATCTGTTCGAGCTTCGATTATTCATAATGAAAATAGTCCCTATCCTGAAGACGGCTGGGCAATTGTCACTAATAACGGTTATATTTACACTCATCCTAAACGGCGTGGCGAGGTTGCTGAATGGATGTACGTTTTGGCACATTGTTTTCTTCATTTAGGTCTTGGACATTTAAAGATTAAAGAGAATCAAGTGGCGTGGAACGTTGCATGTGATGTGTACATAGCAAAGTTTTTAAATGACTTGAAGCTTGGGAAAGTACCCGCAGATATGGAGTCGCGAATTGATCTTACAATTAAAGATGAACAACAGCTTTACGAGCAGTTTATGATAAAAGGAATTCCGGACACCTCCAGATATTTTGGGACTGCGGGTGTTTCAAAACTGGATATGAATGTTAGAGAAATCACCAAAAGATACTGGGGAAAAGCACCGGATTGGGAAGCCTATTTTGCTTATGGGTTATCTAATGCTGTGACGAATGCAGTAAGTGTTGCTGGAGGCCATGCTAATACTATTAGTGACCCTGCACTTTCATTAACCGCTCCACAACGTGCAAAACGATGGTTTATGGACAGATATCCTTTATTAGGTGCGCTTGCCGCCGGCTTTGAGATTATAGAAGATCCAGCGATATGTCGGCGATTTGATATTTCCATAGCTGCCATTGACGTTATTGAGCGCAAAATATTTATGAACCCTGCAGCCGGACTAAACGATGAGGAGTGTATTTTCGTGATGGCGCATGAGCTTCTGCACGCGGGGCTTCAGCATCACGAGCGATGTCTTGGCCGGGATCATTATCTTTGGAATGTGGCTTGTGACTTCGTAATAAATCTATGGCTAGTAGAAATGAGTGTAGGGCAGTATCCGCGAATTGGACTCTTATTAGATCCTGAGCTTAAAGGTTTATCTGCTGAAACGATTTATGATCGTATGGTCGGAGATATCCGCACTTATAAGAAACTGGCGACCTTGAGAGGGAATGGACTTGGTGACATTTTAGATAACGGTTCATCAAGTTTTTGGGATGCGAGAGAAGGACAGACGTTAGATGATTTCTGTAAAAATGCTATGCAACAAGGACTGATGTATCATGAAGAGCAAAGCCGCGGTCTTTTGCCATCAGGCCTAGTTGAAGAGATTAGAGCGCTAGGCCAGCCACCTATTAAATGGGATGTAGAGCTTGCTCGGTGGTTTGATCATTATTTTTCACCGCTTGAGAAGACCAGATCTTATTCACGAATTAGCAGACGTCAATCTTCTACACCTGATATCCCTCGACCACAGTGGGTTCATAGCGGTGCTGCAGATGATGGCCGTACTTTTGGAGTTATTTTAGATACCTCAGGCTCAATGGATAAAAAGCTTCTGGCCAAAGCATTAGGAGCCATTTCAAGTTATGCGCAGGCTCGTGATGTTCCTTTTGCACGGATTATCTTTTGTGATGCTTGTCCTTATGATGCAGGTTTCATGCCCCCGGAGGCTATCGCGGATCGGGTACAAGTGAAGGGAAGAGGGGGAACGATCTTACAACCAGCTATTGATTTGATTCAACAAGCTGAGGATTTTCCGAAAAAAGGACCACTTCTAATTATTACAGATGGTTATTGTGACAAGCTGACCATTAAAAGAGACCATGCTTATATTTTGCCCAAGGGAAATGACTTACCTTTCTCACCCAAAGGACCTGTATTCAGAATAAATTAGGGCTTAGAATAAATTTAGAGAGAGGTAACAATGGATATGAATCCCCCCAAACATATTCTTTCAGCAGCTACAGTTGTATTCAATGATCAAGAAGAAATCTTATTAATAAAAGGTCCACGTAGAGGCTGGGAGTTGCCAGGTGGACAGGTTGAAGAGGAGGAGTCCCTTATAGAAGCAGCAATCAGGGAAGCCAAAGAAGAATCGGGCATTGATATAGAGATAAATAAGTTCTGCGGAGTTTTTCAAAATGTTGATCGATCTATTTGTACTAACCTATTTCTAGGGAAAGCCATCGGCGGCGAACCTGCTACTAGTTCCGAGAGCTTAGAAGTTGGTTTTTTTTCGATAGAACAAGCATTGGAAATGGTCACATGGAAAAACCTCAGACTGCGGCTGGAGTATTGTCTAAATGATAAGGTGCAGCCTTTTTACGTAGAGTTACGGGGTACAGAAGTTGAAAAAATTATATTTAAATTAGAAAACCAGCAAACTTTTTAGAGGTCCTCCTGCGTCCTAGCTAATGAGTGTCATCGGAAGGCACTTATAAATAGAGATGGAGGATGACGAGATATGAACAAAAGAACAAAAAATCTATTTAAAATGAGTGCAGTTGGATGTGTAGCCATTATGGGAGTGAGTGCAGCTTCTTTACCGGTTCATGCTATGGTTTCCACACAAGTAACAGCTAATGTTTCTGCGGCTTTACCGTCGAAGGCACCAGCCCTTGCTGGCATTGAAGTACAAGAAAAAGTACTTAACACAACAAGTAAATACCTGATTGCAGATTTAAAAGTACCACAGCTAACAGGAATGCTGGATACTCATTATCAAGATGAACTGAACGATATTATCCTCTCTCATGCTGAAAAGGATCTGGCACAGTGGGAGAAAGACGCCGCAGAAATGGGCAAAAAAGCACAGGCTGATCAAATGGAATTTCATCCTTATACTCTTTACATTACTTATGATCTGAAATCAGATGGAACAGGTTCTCCAGCAGGCGTTATCTCCTTGACTGTTACTACTGAAGGTTCTGAAGGTGGAACAAGCATGCCGCGGATCGATACTTATAATGTGAAAAATATAGCTGAGGCAGAACCTGTTGCACTAACGGATCTACTGGGCGCTAACTACAAAGAGAAGCTCGATGCAGACATTCTGGCAGAGATTAAAAAGGATTCAGATAAGTATTTCTTAGAAGAGTACACAGGAACTTCAACTGAGCAGTCGTTCTATATCGATAAAGGTGACTTAGTAATCGTATTCCCTAAATACAGCATTGCACCAGGTTATGTAGGTTCACCAGAGTTTCGGTTCAGCTTAAATCATAGTTCAACGGATACAACTAAGCTAGATTTGAAAAAAGTAGCTACTTTCACGAATAAGAAAGGCGTGCTCATGGTATCGCTTCGTGATGTGGCCAGTCAACTAAACTATGAATTGAAATGGAATCAGTCTACCAAAACCGCTGAGTTGATGAAAGGAACGCAGTGGACAAGTGTTACGCTTAACAAAGATTCATACTTCTTCGCAAAAATGACTCCTAAAGCTTTAGGTGCCGCACCTGTTCTGCAAGATAACAAAACCTATGTACCTGTTCAATTTGTATCAGAAATTCTACAGGTTGAAGTTCAGAAATAACCATTTAGAAGTTTGTGAAAGTAGTTAGATTTATTAAAAACATCCCGCAGGGTAATTCTTGCGTGGGTGTTTTTTACTTTTGATAACAGATTAGCCAGTTTAAAGAACTTTTTGAGCTGCTCCTGCGTCCTGCCTATGAACAACAAATTAAGGGTAAGGACTGAAACAGAATGAATGACAACAAGCGTTATATGCCTGGTATTGATGGACTAAGAGCTTTTTCCGTACTCGCTGTCATAGCCTATCATTTGAATTTGAAATGGGCTGGGGGTGGACTGCTGGGAGTGGGAATCTTTTTTGTGATCTCGGGTTATCTCATCACAGACCAAATCATTAACCAATGGGAGCGTCATCGAAGATTGGACCTTCTGGACTTTTGGATACGTAGAGCACGGAGGTTGCTGCCGGCGACGATAGTCATGCTGATCGTTGTCACCATATGGCTCTTAATCATAGATCCCACGAGATTAAATGGGCTGACAGGAGATTTCATGTCATCACTATTTTACGTTAATAACTGGTGGTTAATATTTCATGATGTTTCGTACTTTGAAAGCTTTGGACCTCCTTCACCGATCGGACATTTATGGTCACTTTCTATTGAAGAACAGTTTTATATTCTATGGCCGCTGCTGCTCGTATTAGGACTAAAGATCATACCTCGTCGAAGTAAACTTATTGCCTGGATTCTGGCTTGTGCTGCTGTCTCAGCTTTAGCCATGGCTATGTTCTATGTACCGGGCACAGATCCAAGCAGGGTCTATTATGGAACAGATACTCGCATATTTGCACTTCTAATTGGAGCGGCGCTTGCCGTTGCATGGCCTAGTCAGAAACTTAAAAATACAGTCACAGAAAGATCTCGTTATATGTTTGATATCATTGGTGCTCTGGGACTGCTGGTATTAATGGTGCTAGTTTACCGGGTTAACGAGTTTGATGAATCACTATATCGGGGTGGATTTTTGATCATCTCTATCATTACTGCAGTAGTGATTGCTGTGCTTGCTCATCCTGCCAGCTCTCTTGGACGGAAAATGGGCTGTAAACCCTTGCGATGGATAGGTATACGTTCATATAGCTTATACCTTTGGCATTATCCCGTAATTATTCTTACCAGCCCTAATGGGAATCCAGATGAGAGCGGCGTGCTTCGAATTATCCTTCAGTTAGCAGGAAGTTTTCTACTGGCAGCCTTATCATACAAATATGTGGAGGAGCCGCTCCGGCGGGGATCATTAAGAGATATTTGGAACAATTGGAGTGCAAAGCAACGCCGCAGCTACCGCCCAGTCTTTCTTATGACCATGATCTTTTTGGTTCTTATTCCGATTGCCTGCAATGGATATTTATCCAATGCTGAATCTGACACACCTACAATCGAAGTTGCAGATAAGCAGAATGTACAGCAAGAGGGAACAGCGCAAGATCCAATAGATCACAACTCATTGGCACCACCCGTAGAAAAAGATACGACTGATGTTGAGAAGCAAAAACCTGACACTGAAGAGCAACAAGTTGAACCAGAAGGAAACATAGCGGTAACCGAGAAAAATCAAACCGGAAAGAATATTACGGCCATTGGTGATTCTGTCATTTTGGATGCAGCTCCGTTTTTAGTAGAAAGTCTCCCTGGTATTGTCATCGATGGAAAGGTCGGCAGACAGATGATGCAGGCACAGGAGGTAGTTGATCAGCTTAGAGCACAAGGACGGTTAGGGAAGCGGATGATCATAGAGCTGGGGACGAATGGAGCTTTTAACTCCAAGCAATTACGTAAACTACTAAATTCGTTAAGCGATGCGGAGCAGATTATTTTGGTCAATACACGTGTGCCGAGAAAGTGGGAGCAGACAGTGAATTCCACCCTTTCAAAAGTTTCCAGTGAATTCAGGAATACGACCATAGTAGACTGGTACTCAGCTAGTGAAGGAAAAGACGACTACTTCTACAAAGATGGTGTTCATTTGAAACGTGAGGGTGCCAAGTATTATGCATCAATTCTAATTAAAGCTTTGGAAAAAGAAAATAAATAATTTATTTGGAATCTCCAAACTTTTTTATACTCACCAAACGTCTTACTCCTGTTACAACACCAGATCACAAACAGAGAAGGATAATCGACCATGTTGAATAGGAAAACCGAGAAAATATTGACGCGATGTATCAAAGAAAACAAAGAAAATGTATACCGGCTTGCTTACAGTTATGTGAAAAACAAAGAGGATGCCCTCGACATTGTGCAGGATTCTATTTATAAAGCGATGACACGAATGGATTTGCTAAAGGATCACGATGCCGTGAAAAGCTGGTTTTACAGGATTGTCGTGAATACTTCCTTAGACTTTTTGCGCAGAAACAAGAAGATTCAGACGATGGAGCCAGAGATAATAGAAACCTATAGTCCGGCTGTTGAGGATAGCTATACAGATATGGATTTGAAAAGAACACTGGAAGAGCTGCCGGCGAAATACCGAAGTGTGATTGTGCTTAGATATTTTGAGGATATGAAGATTAATGAAGTGGCTGAAGTTCTTAACGAGAACACCAATACAATAAAGACAAGGCTGTATCAGGCCCTTCAGTTATTGCGGGTGAAGCTGAATGATGAAGCCTTAAAGGAGATAAAGTAAGATGGACGAAAGAATACAAGAATTACATAAAGAGTATACCGATATTCCCATTCCGGATGAACTTGATTTGATTGTAAACCGTTCTATAAAGCAGTCACTTAAAGCCAATAGAAAAAAACACACGACAACTAAGTGGGTGGCTAGTGTTGGTGCGGCCGCAGTTATTTTTCTAGTAGCCATAAACACCAGTACAACCGTAGCTAGTGCATTATCTTCCATTCCAGGCGTAGATCGGATAATAAAAGTGCTGACTATTAAAGAATACGTTGTAGAAGAAGAGAACTACGATGCAAATATCAAGGTTCCAGCCGTTACGGATATGGAAAATAAAGAACTGGAGCTTGGATTGAACAGCAAATATTTAAGTGAGAATAAAGCACTATACGAAAAGTTCCAAGCGGAGATCGAAGCGTTGAAGGAACAAGGTGGGGGCCATTTGGGGCTGGACGTAGGTTATGAAGTGAAAACGGATAATGAGCGCATTTTCTCCATTGGCAGATATGTTGAGGAAACCGCTGGTTCATCTTCAATGGAAGTTACTTTTGATACGATAGACAAAGAGAACCAGATCCTTATTACATTGCCAATGCTATTTAAAGATGATCAATACATTGAACGCATCAGCGAAAATATTAAAGAACAGATGATTGCCCAAATGAAAGCAGACTCTGAGAAAGTTTACTGGATCCCTGAGTATGGCGATGATGTACCAACGGATCAGTTTACCTCCATTACGAAGGATCAGAGCTTTTATATCAACACCGAAGGTAAGCTTGTGATTGTGTTTAACAAATACGATGTCGCACCGGGTTATATGGGCTCAGTTGAATTTGTGATACCAACCGCGGTGCTTGCTGATGATTTAGTCAGTAAGAAGTATATTCAATAAAAGAATTGTGGGAATAACGTCATCTGCGGTCCGAAACTTTGCAGAAAAGGGGATATAAGCGGAAATAAGGTCATCTGGGTCCGATAGTCTAACCAAAACGCTTCGTCAAAGCCTCAAACATCGTTTGCTCTCGTTATTTTACGGGGGACGCAGCAGCTATCGGACTCAACTGACCCTAAACGCAGCATTATCGCACTTTTACAATTCTAACGGACCGCATCGTCGCTATTGGCACGAAAAACACGCCCCAAGCGCACTTTTCTAACGAATAGCTGCACTGGGGTCCGAAACCCTGCACAAAAGGTGATAAATGTGGAAATAAGGTCATCTGAGACCGAAAGTTTAGCCGTAAATAAATCGTTCTACTGCCGCAGCAGTAGCAGTAATATCCGGGTTAGAATTGTCGATCAACACAATATTTTCAGCCGGGAGCGGCCATTCTACCGTACGGTTGCCAAGAGAAGTGCGGAATTCATTCCAATGCTGGAACTTCCATTCATCTAGTGGTGATTGTCTGTCTTGAATTCGTTCCCGGTACAATTCCTCGTTGGCTAACCCTACCAAGACAACCTTGACCTCAACATCATGAAGGGAACGCCCGATCCGAGCTAATTCATGGCTGATCCAGTCAGAACTGGCCGCCTCTTTGGTAAAGGGACCAACCACAAAAGCATCGACGTCCAAGCTTATATTATCCAGCGCAGCATCCATAGTGATTCGATAACCTAAATCGCGGCATAACCTTTTGTACTCTGCTGAGTCTCTATCTGCCGGATCCAGTCCGTGTAAAGTCATTATCGCGTCAGCAGCAGGCCGTAGTAGGATATCCATATCGAAAAAAGGTATTTTGCGCCGCGAAGCAATCGCTTTAGCTAACGTTGTTTTGCCTGCTCCAGCTGGACCAAGAAAAAATACAAGTTTATTCATTTTTAATTCTCCTTAGTTCTCAAGTCAACTCCAATGTGTATCTATGCATACTATCATATAAAAGATGACGAGCAATCGCCAGCGCAAACCCATTCTCGGCAAGTGACGGTCCACAAAACTAAAATTGCTCGCAAATTAGCCCATAAAATGATAATTTTTTGCTTCTCCATTGAGTTTTTAGTTAATCCTGCTTATAATATAGCGAGAAAAATAAGAAAAAGGTGTCCATAAATGAGCATATTAAATGTTGAAGGATTAAGTCATGGCTTTGGAGATCGTGCGATCTTTAAGGATGTTTCATTCCGTCTCCTAAAAGGCGAGCATATCGGATTATTCGGCGCTAACGGCGAAGGGAAATCCACTTTTATGAATATTGTTACAGGCAAACTGCAACCTGATGAAGGTAAAGTCGAATGGTCCAAGCGGGTGCGTGTTGGCTACCTCGATCAGCATGCAGTGTTAACCAAAGGAATGACGATTCAAGATGTACTCAGAAGTGCTTTCCAGTACCTGTTCGATCTTGAGCAAGAGATGAACGATATGTATGGCAGAATGGGTGACGTTTCACCTGAAGAGCTGGAAAAGCTGCTTGAAGAAGTAGGTACCATCCAAGATACACTTACAAATCAAGACTTTTACATGATCGATGCGAAAGTACAAGAAACCGCGCGTGGACTAGGGATCACTGACATTGGATTGGATCGCGATGTAGCCGATCTTAGTGGTGGTCAACGTACCAAAATCTTGCTTGCTAAGCTATTGCTTGAAAAACCAGATATTTTGCTCCTCGATGAGCCTACGAACTATCTGGATGAGCAGCATATTGAATGGCTGAGACGTTACCTTCAAGAGTACGATAATGCTTTTATTCTGATCTCACATGATATGCCATTCTTGAACAGTGTTATCAACCTGATCTACCATATGGAAAATCAAAAGCTGACCCGATATGTGGGTGATTATGAGCAGTTCCAACAAGTCTACGAAATGAGAAAACAGCAGCTTGAGTCTGCTTACAATCGCCAAAAGCAAGAAATAGCAGAGCTGAAGGATTTCGTAGCTCGTAACAAAGCCAGCGTGGCTACCCGTAACATGGCGATGTCCAGACAGAAGAAGCTCGACAAGATGGAGATCATCGAGATTGCCAAGGAGAAACCGAAACCACAGTTTAACTTTAAAGAAGGTAAAACTGCCGGCAAGATGATTTTCGAAGCAAAAGAATTGGTTATCGGCTACGACTCTCCATTGTCCAGACCGCTTAATTTGTTGATGGAGCGTGGACAGAAGATCGCGTTGGTTGGGGCAAACGGAATTGGTAAAACAACTTTGCTGCGCAGTATTTTAGGTGAAATCTCTGCATTGTCTGGTTCAGTAGAACGTGGATATCATCAGGAGATTGGCTATTTTGAGCAAGAGATGAAGGAAGGCAATTACAAGACTTGTATTGAGGAAATCTGGGATACATTCCCGTCTCTGTCACAATTCGAAGTACGTGCTGCTCTAGCTAAATGCGGATTAACCACGAAGCATATTGAGAGTAAGATTGCTGTACTAAGTGGTGGGGAAAAAGCTAAAGTTCGTCTATGTAAGCTGATTAATAGCGAAACTAATATTCTTGTATTAGATGAGCCAACGAACCACTTGGATATCGATGCCAAAGATGAACTGAAACGCGCTCTAAAAGCATACAAAGGAAGCATTCTTATGATTTCTCACGAACCCGATTTTTATCAGGACATCGTAACCGATATCTGGAATTGCGAAGATTGGACAACGAAAGTATTCTAATAAGTAAGTCTTTGATGAACAAGCCTATGAGTGATAACGAATCTGTTACGCTTCATAGGCTTTTTTTAGTGGAATAGAATGGGATCTTAACAGAGACAGGGAGGGTCTATGTGCTAGAGAATAAAATGGATCAGCTTAACAGCTGTGTTCAGCGGATTTTTGAAGAATCCGAAGCAAAGATAGTCAATTTTACATGTGAAGATTTAGATTATAAAACACCTAACTTTACAACAGCGGGTATCTTTCGTCTAAGCGGTTTTGCATCTATTAATCATAAGCAGCTTCCATGGTCAATCATATTAAAGATAATCAAGCCAGATAGTGCGGAGAAAGATAATCTTCAGCATCACAATTACTGGCGACGAGAAGCTCTAGTCTTTGAATCCAAGATTCTCGACGAGCTTCCTAGCTCAATCAAGGCACCTAAGTGTTATCTTGTTGAGGAACAAGCAGATGGTACCGTATGGTTATGGATGGAACGAATAGATGGGGAATATGCTTACACAAAGGAACAGTTTGATTACATCGCTGAACAGTTAGGTCGTTTCAATGGAACTTATCTGACAGGAAAGAAAATTCCTGATGAGAAGTGGATTTGCAGAAACTGGCTTAAATCATGGACTACCTCGAGTAAAATCTACGCCCCTAATCCAGCAAAATATATAAATCAATTACACAATGATAATGAACGTAGTATCTGGACATGGTTCCAAGACTTCACAGACCAGATTGACAGAAGCTTGCGTTCTTTGAATAGCTTGCCGCGAGTGCTTGCACACCAAGACCTCAGTCAAATGAATATGCTGCTAACTCAAAGTGATACGGACGGCGAACGGCTAATATTAATTGACTGGCAATTTATGAGTATATCGGGGATAGGTGAAGACCTTGGCAAAATGTTTGGCGTAAATATGAGCTTAGGAGTTTTTCCTAATCATCGCTACGAGGAATATAAAGAGTCTTTATTCCAAAACTATATCGAGGGATTAAAAGATTCAGGATGGCAGGGGGACGAGTCCCTTGCAAGATATGGTTATTGTTTAGGCACTGCTTTACGTTGTATCTGGGAAGTGCCTCAATACTTTTCATTGGCCGCACAGTTAAAAACGGATCCAACTAACCTAAAGCTTCAAGATCGAGTTTCCCAATTGGAGCAAATTATTAATATTCAACGGAATATGGCGACAGAATGTATCAAGATGAATACATGGGCGCAATTTAGTTAAAATGTAGTTAAAATCTATCCTCTACAACTGGATACAAAGAGAAAAGGAGCTCCCCACGGGAACTCCTTTTTATTAAACCTCAATGATGATTGGAAGAATCATTGGCCGCCGTTTCGTTTTTTCGTATAGGAACTTACTTAATGATTCTTTGATGGTCTGCTTGATGATATTCCATTGGCCGAGATCCGTTTCGTTCATTTTTTTAAGGGTCGATGTTACATGCTGGTTGATCTCGTCCATTAAATTATCGGAGTTACGGACATAAACGAATCCCCTGGAAATAGTGTCTGGCTCGTTTAATAGACGTCCATCGGTTTGGCTCAGTGTAATCACTGTAATCAGAATGCCGTCTGCTGACAGCTGGCGACGATCGCGAAGCACAACATTTCCAATATCTCCGATCCCAAGGCCATCCACTAGAATTTGCCCAGCAGTCACTCGACCGGATTGGCGGACAACACCAGACGATGACTCAACGATGTCTCCATTTTTTAGAATAAAGATATTTTCCGGTTTGACGCCTACCGCCTCCGCTAACAAGCTGTGATGATGCAGCATACGGTATTCACCATGAATCGGAATAAAGTATTCAGGTTTCATTAGAGTCAGCATTAGCTTAAGCTCCTCTTGGCTGCCATGCCCGGAGACGTGAAGCTCACTGCGTGAACCATAGATAACTTTAGCGCCCAGCATATATAAATTATCGACAATCCTTGAAACATTCCGTTCATTCCCCGGGATGGGATTGGCTGCGAGCAGCACCGTGTCCCCAGCCTGGATCTCCATCAATCGATGGCTTGAGTTCGCTAAGCGGGATAGTGCGGCCATGGGCTCTCCTTGACTGCCTGTACATAAAACAGTTACCTGTGCCGGAGTGAGCTTAGCAGCTTCTGCAGGTTCGATCAGCATATCGTCCGGAATGTTCAAATAACCGAGTTCTTGGGCCACTCTGACTACATTTACCATACTTCTGCCGAGTAAGGTCAATTTACGTTCAGTTAAGTGAGAAGCATCAATGATCTGCTGTAGACGATGTACATTTGAGGCGAAGGTAGAAATAAAAATTCTACGGTCTGCTTTTAAAAAGGCTTCTTCTATGTGAGCGCCAACAAGCTTTTCAGAAGGGGTGAAGCCAGGACGCTCAGCATTAGTGCTTTCTGACAGCAAGATCTTTACACCGTTTTTCCCAATATCGGCCATTTTATGTATATCTGGATACTGCTTGTTGACAGGCGTCATGTCAAATTTGAAGTCTCCCGTATGAACTACGATACCTTCAGGTGTATCGAATACTACGCCAAGGCAATCTGGAATACTATGATTTGTATTAAAAAATGTTGTAGTAATGGCTCCCAGGGTTAACGTAGATTCTGAATTAATACAATGGAGTTTCGTTTGTCGTAAAATTCCATGTTCCCTAAGTTTATTTTCGATTAATCCTAAGGTTAAACGGGAAGCATATATTGGGATATTCAACTGTTTAAGCAGGTAAGGAATCCCGCCGATATGATCCTCATGTCCGTGAGTCACCACCAACGCTTGTACCTTATCAATATTATTTAATAAATACGAAACATCAGGAATAATTAGGTCAATCCCTAAGAGACTTTCATCTGGGAATTTAGAGCCGCAATCAATGACAACAATATCATCTGCGTATTGCAGGATATACATATTTTTACCAATTTCATGAACCCCACCTAATGCTGCAATCGAGAGTTGCTTAGCTGCCATTTTCATTGAAGCCCCTCCTAAATAAATTTCTCTATATTATGTTTGAATCCCATTATAATTATCCATTCTGAAGCTTGATACAATATAATAACTGAAGAAAGCTAATCGAAAGATAGGAGAACGTTACTCATGAATATCCGACTATTACAAATGAAAGATAATAGCTCCATTGAAAAGGTCATTAGGGACTGCCTAATTGAGTTTGGCGGGAATCGCTCGGGTCTAGCCTGGGAGGATGACAGCCTGCATCATTTATCAGATGATTATAATCATAGTGAGAATCGGGCTTATTGGGTTGTCGAAGAGGGAGGGGAAGTATTAGGGGGGTGTGGCATTGCTCCTTTCGGGAATGATGACAAGATATGTGAGTTGCAAAAAATGTATTTATCTCAGTCGATTAGAGGTAACGGGATAGCCAAAGAACTTTTAAATACAGCGTTGGACTTTGCTAAGCTTCATTACAACCAATGTTATTTGGAGACACTTCAAAACATGCACGCAGCTAACCGTTTCTATATGAAAAATGGATTTGAGCTTTTGGATGAACCGCTTGATGGGTCGGAGCATTTCGCTTGTGATGCTTGGTATATTAAAAATTTAATGTGAATTGCTTTAAAAATGTTGGAGGCCTGGATTACCAGGCTTTTTTTGATCTAAGGTAATGATTTTTTATTTGACAATAAAACCGTCCAGACGGTATAGTAAATAACAGAGGTGATTATCGTGAACAGTAATTCAAAACGAAGTAGTATTTTATTAGCAGCTTCTATAGTAGTTAAAAATAATGGGGTGGAGAAGCTTACGCTTGAAGCCGTTGCCAAAGAAGCGGGGGTCAGTAAAGGTGGACTGCTGCACCATTTTCCGAATAAGGAAGCTTTAATAAAAAGTATGGTGGAAGAGTTAACAAGTGATTTTTTCAGTAATGTTCAAGAAAGAGTAGCGAATACATCTAGAGAAACGGGGAAGTGGGGACGAGCGTTTGTTCAGGCGATTGACGACGATCTTAAGGAAGAGCAAGAGATTAGCACCGCGCTTTCGGCTGCTCTTTTTACGAATCCGGATATCCTTAAGAAATTTCAAGATCAATACTCAGTATGGCAAAACAATATAGAGAACGATGGAATAGATCCTGTACGTTCCACAATTGTCAGGCTGGCAGCGGACGGTTTATGGTATTCAGAAATGTTCGGATTAGGAGCTTTAGATAAGGATTTACGAGATAAAGTGATTCAAGAATTAATAAACATGACGGAGTAAGGAGGGGCTATTGTTGAATTCATATCTGTTACTGGCAACAGCGATTATCTGCGAGGTATTTGGTAGCTCCATGCTTAAGGTTTCTAACGGGTTTAAAAAGATTTTACCTTCAATAGGAGTCGTACTCGGCATGGGTTCAGCCTTTTATTGTCTTTCTTTAGCGCTTTCAACGATTCCACTAGGGACGGCTTATGCTATTTGGTCGGGGGTAGGTACGGCTTTAACTGCGTTAATTGGAGTCATCATTTATAAAGAAAACTTCAATCTGAAGAAATTACTCGGCCTGATTCTTATCATTGGTGGAGTAGTCATTATGAAACTTTCTGGTGGATCTCATTAGAGCTTGGAGGAAATGTTATGAACAAGAATAAGGGGTTTTGGGTACTGGGGGTAGCTATTATAAGCGAAGTAATAGGTACAACTATGCTGAAAATGTCAGAAGGGTTCACACAAATATTGCCTACTATAGGTGTTATTATTGGTTTTATTATCGCATTTTATAGTTTGTCCATAAGTCTCAGAGTTTTACCTTTAAGCCTAGCTTATGCGATTTGGGCAGGTGTAGGTACAGTTCTAACCGCCATCGTTGGTATCGTAATATGGGGGGATCCATTTAGTATGCTTACACTTGCAGGCATAGTATTAATAGTTGGAGGTGTGGTTTTATTAAACTCTCCAGATTCAGCTAATGAAAAAGAACTTAAAACCACAAGTTAATCTTCATAAAAAACTAGGGCCTGAGAAATCAGGCCTTTATTTGATGGACGTGATGTTAATAGATTCCATATTTAGGGTAGTTTCGCGATATTGGTATCACATATCTTTTCCGTAGAATTACATCTTATAGCTTGATCCGCTTCTTCTCTATAATGAGAGTGTCTCACATTGAAAGGAGGATCGGTTGTTATTTAATGTGCTCTGAGATGAATTTGATTGTAAACGCTATCATTTGAGCACTCCGATAAGGCGACACGTTAGTGAGTATCTACATTAAGAGGAGGATTATAATGCGCAACAAGTATGTCGTTTGGTCGCTTGTAGTAACCCTGTTGATTTCAAGTTTATACCTGGCAGCGGGTCCGTTCACATTTGTTAGTGCCTCTGGTGGCGCGAATTTGACGCTGGGCAAAACTGTGACGGCTAGTGGTCAATCACAAACGTATAGTCCAAACAATGTGAAAGACAGCAATCAAGAGACGTATTGGGAAAGCAGCAATAATGCATTTCCGCAATGGATCCAAGTAGATCTCGGTACAGAGACAAGTATTGACCAAATCGTATTGAAGCTGCCAACGGGCTGGGAGACGCGTACGCAAACACTCGCCGTTCAAGGCAGCACAAATGGATCTACATTCACTGACATTGTTGGTTCAGCTGATTATGTGTTCAATCCTTCAGCAGGAGGGAACACCGTTAAGATTGATTTTTCAGCAACCAGCACTCGTTATGTACGCCTGAATGTAACAGGCAATACGGCTTGGCCGGCAGCGCAAGTATCTGAGTTCGAAATTTATGGAGCTAGTACACCAACACCGACGCCAACAGCCACACCAACGCCAACAGTTACACCAACGCCAACAGCCACACCGACGCCAACAGCCACACCAACGCCAACAGCCACACCGACGCCTACAGCCACACCAACGCCAACAGTCACACCAACGCCAACAGTCACACCAACGCCAACAGCCACACCAACGCCAACGGCCACACCTGTTGCGGGCAGTAATATCGCGGTTGGCAAATCGATTACCGCATCCTCTAATACGCAATCATTT
Source organism: Paenibacillus sp. FSL H3-0310 (assembly GCF_038002785.1). Taxonomy (NCBI): domain Bacteria; kingdom Bacillati; phylum Bacillota; class Bacilli; order Caryophanales; family Paenibacillaceae; genus Paenibacillus; species Paenibacillus sp. FSL H3-0310. The sequence goes on along the minus strand of NZ_JBBODC010000001.1, from coordinate 3,025,694 downwards.
GTGGCAGCAAATGCTAATGACAACAACACCAACACATACTGGGAAGGTGGCAGTAATCCTAGTTCATTGATACTTGACCTGGGGTCAAACTACAACGTTTCCTCCATCGTTCTAAAGTTAAATCCAGCCGCTGCATGGGGAGCACGTACCCAAACGATTCAAGTGCTCGGTCACAATCAGAACACAACGACATTTGGGAATCTGGTGTCAGCACAATCGTATTCGTTTAATCCAGCTTCAGGAAATACAGTAACCATTCCTGTTACCGCAACTGTCAAACGTCTACAGCTTAATATTACTGCCAACTCGGGTGCTCCAGCTGGACAGATCGCCGAATTTGAAGTATACGGTACTCCAGCTCCGAATCCGGATTTGGTGATTACTGGCATGTCCTGGTCACCAACGAATCCGGTTGAGTCTAATGCGATTACGCTGAACGCAATCGTAAAGAATATCGGCAATGCCAGCTCTCCAGCTACTACTGTTAATTTCTATTTAAATAATGAGCTTGTAGGCTCAGCTCCGGTAGGTGTACTAGCAACTGGAGCATCGACAACAGCATCGATGACACTTACCGCAGGAGTTAAGCCTGCCGCAACGTATTCAGTTAGTGCCAAAGTTGATGAAGACAACCTAGTTATCGAACAAAATGAAGCGAATAACAGCTACACGAACCCAGCGTCACTTATTATCGCTCCAGTGTCCAGCTCTGACTTAGTGGGAACTGTTACATGGACACCAAGTAATCCTGTTGCTAATAACAATGTAGCGTTTAATGTAAATCTTAAGAATCAAGGAACCATTGCCTCTGCAAGTGGTTCACATGGTATAAGCGTTGTTCTTAAAAACTCTGCGGGGTCCACTATTCAAACCTATAATGGATCTTATAACGGTGCCTTAGCAGCGGGGGCAATAGTTAATGTTGCGATTCCAGGGACTTGGACAGCGATTAATGGTAACTACACAGTCACCACTACTGTTGAAGTGGATGCTAATGAGATAGCTGCCAAGCAAGCGAATAATGTAAGTGTTTCTAATCTCGTTGTCTATGCTGCGCGTGGTGCAAGCATGCCGTATAGCCGATATGATACCGAGGATGCTACACTCGGGGGTGGCGCGACATTGAAATCGGCGCCAACCTTTGATCAAGCATTAATCGCCTCTGAGGCTTCTGGTCAGCGTTATATAGCTCTTCCTTCGAATGGTTCGAACTTAGAGTGGACGGTCAGACAGGGTCAAGGCGGCGCAGGTGTAACTATGAGATTTACAATGCCTGACTCTGCAGATGGGATGGGATTGAATGGTTCACTGGATGTGTATGTGAATGGAGCGAAAGTAAAAACAGTTTCCTTAACCTCATACTACAGCTGGCAGTATTTCTCAGGTGATATGCCTGGCGATACACCTAGTGCTGGACGTCCACTATTCCGTTTTGATGAAGTTCACTGGAAGATGGATACACCCCTCCAACCTGGGGATAAGATTCGAATCCAGAAGAACAATGGAGATAGCTTGGAATATGGTGTGGATTTCCTTGAAATTGAATCTGTTCCAACAGCAATTGCCCGCCCAGCTAACTCCGTATCTGTAACAGATTACGGTGCTGTGGCAAACGACGGACAAGATGATCTGGCAGCTTTTAAAGCTACTGTAAATGCAGCCGTGGCAAGCGGAAAGTCTATTTATATTCCAGCAGGTACCTTTAATCTTAGCAGTATGTGGGAGATTGGTTCTGCTAGTAATATGATCAATAACCTCACTATTACTGGTGCTGGTCTCTGGCATACCAATATTCAGTTCACCAATCCTAATGCTGCGGGCGGTGGTATTTCACTCCGTATTTCAGGTAAGCTAGATTTCAGTAATGTATATATGAATTCTAATTTGCGCTCACGTTATGGACAAAATGCAATTTACAAAGGTTTTATGGATAACTTTGGAACCAACTCTATTATCCATGATGTCTGGGTAGAGCATTTTGAATGCGGAATGTGGGTAGGCGACTACGCTCATACACCTGCTATTTATGCTACCGGGCTGGTAGTTGAAAACAGTCGGATTCGGAACAATCTTGCAGACGGCATCAACTTCTCGCAAGGAACTAGCAATTCAATTGTACGCAATAGCAGTGTGCGAAATAATGGTGACGATGGTCTTGCAGTATGGACCAGTAACACAAATGGTGCACCTGCTGGTGTGAATAATACCTTCTCGTATAACACCATTGAGAATAACTGGCGTGCGGCAGCGATTGCTTTCTTTGGAGGAAGTGGTCATAAGGCTGATCATAACTATATCATTGATACAGTTGGTGGTTCCGGCATACGTATGAATACCGTTTTTCCAGGTTATCATTTCCAGAATAATACGGGTGTAGTTTTCTCAGACACAACCATTATTAACAGTGGCACGAGTAAAGATCTTTATGGGGGTGAACGTGGCGCAATTGATCTTGAAGCATCAAATGATGCTATCAAGAACGTTACATTTAATAACATAGACATCATTAATACCCAGCGTGATGCGATTCAATTTGGATATGGTGGTGGATTCGAGAACATCGTGTTCAACAACATCAATATTAACGGTACAGGACTTGATGGAATAACAACTTCACGGTTCTCAGGTCCACATAAAGGTGCAGCTATTTACACCTATACAGGCAATGGTGCTGCAACCTTTAATAACCTGACAACCTCCAACATTGCTTATCCGAATCTGAATTATATTCAGAGCGGTTTTAATCTAACGATTCACTAATTTTATGTACGAGGTTGAGGGAGAAGCTCTTAGGAGCTTTTCCCTTTTTAGCTTGAAACGAGCTGGATATCTCTAAATTGCCAGAAGGATAATGACTACATGAACAAGAAATTAATATAAGGGGAATTTAAACTATTAAATTTTTGAAATTCTTTTGCAGATGTGTTGATTTCTTAAAGGACCTCCTGATTTTGTTAAACAACTTACTGCGCTTATTCAGGCAAACCATTTAATTACTTAAAGGGAGAGATGAAAAATGAATCAGGAAGTAATCGATTTTATTGAAGCGCTAAAAGAATCATGGCAGGTGGAGTTGTCCACCTCACTACGTGAGGTTGTTCATCAGGCTATACCGGATGTGCAGGAACGTATTCAGTATAAGAAACCTCATTTTTTGAAAAATGGAAAATACGCTGCGGCCATCTCGACATCAAAAGACGCAGTCAGCTTTGTAATCTTTAATACAACCGAGCTAACGCTTCCAGAGGGAGTATTTGAGGGACCACCTGAAAGGAAAACCCTGAAGCTTCGAAAAGGAGACACATTTGATTCTGCACAATTGGTCTCTTTAGTTGCTCAAGCTTCAGCTTCTCTTTGATCCATACTTATATTAAAAGGACGATATCTCAAAGTCATTTGACTTCATGGGAGATCGTCCTTTTTGACGATTATACAGTTTTAGTTACTCGTTGTAGTGCTGAGATAGTGAATCTGCTCTTCCAGGATGGTACTTGCTTTGCCTAAAAATGTTGTTATAAGCTCAAGCTCCTGCTCAGTAAAGGAAGACGCCAGTTTAACCATCTTAGTGTGTAAAGGAAGGTAGGCATTTCCAACGTCGTTATTCTCATATAAAGGGACAATGATCACCTTACGACGGTCATTGAGGTCATGTTCTCTGCGAACAAAGCCGTTTTTTTCAAGTCGATCAACTAATGTGGTAATGCTGCCTGTAGTAAGTCCAGTTAATTTGGATAGCTCGCCGGCGGTGATAGGACCTTTTTCATGAAGGATATCTATAGATAGAAAATCGTTATTGTATAACCCTAGAGAAGTTGCTACTTTTTGCTGATACAAAACCGTTCGGCTACCTAGGCCCCGCATGCGTAAAGTTAAGTCTTCCTGCTGAATTGTAACTTGATTGTGTCGATCTCTTGACAAAAGAGGACCCTCCTTTTAAAATGTTTGTATCTTGATAGTCAAGATAATCAATGAACAAGATGCTTGATGAACATCTAATTAATTGTCTTGATTTTATCGAATTATTCACTAATTTGCAAAGGGTATAACATCACATGGTTTGGAATGAAGCCTGTGCACAATCCTTTAACAATTAGAGTAGAACTAAACATTTGGGAAAAGTGGAGGAGAAAAAGGAGCATGGAAAAGAAAAATAAAGTTGGGGTTATTATAGTAGCTCTATTGTTGGCTACACTTATGGCATCAATGGATAATACTATACTTGCAACCGCAATGGGAACCATTGTAGGTGACCTTGGCGGCTTTGACAAATTGATGTGGGTTACGTCCGCTTATATGATAGCTGAGATGGCGGGTATGCCGATTTTCGGTAAATTATCGGATATGTATGGACGTAAGCGATTTTTTATTTTCGGTATTATTGTTTTTATGATTGGTTCAGCTTTATGTGGTACGGCAAATTCTATTGTCCAGCTTAGTATTTATCGGGCAATTCAGGGTATTGGTGGAGGGGCACTCGTTCCTATTGCATTCACGATTATGTTCGATGTAGTGGCCCCAGAAAAACGGGGGAAAATCGGTGGGTTATTCGGTGCTGCCTATGGTATTTCCAGTATTTTTGGTCCTCTTATTGGCGCTTATATAGCGGATTATATTCATTGGTCTTGGGTCTTTTATATCAATTTACCCATTGGTGTTATTGCATTCTTTATGATCGCTTTCTTCTACAAAGAATCTGTTGAGCATTCCAAAGAGAAAATTGATTATCTTGGGGCTTTTACACTTGTAGCTTCAATCCTTTGTCTCATGTTTGCGATTGAGCTCGGGGGTAAGAAATATGCTTGGGACTCGACAATGATTCTGGGATTGTTTATGGCTTTTGTTGTGTTTTTAATTGGTTTTATTGTTATCGAACGTCGTGCAGAAGAGCCAATCATTACCTTTGGCATGTTCAAGAATCGTCTCTATTCTACGAGTAATGTTATGGCGATATTTAGCGGAGCGGCATTTATTACAGCCTCGGTGTACATTCCAATTTATATTCAAGGGGTTCTTGGCGGGTCTGCCACAAATTCGGGGCTTGTTCTACTTCCGATGATGATTGGTTCTGTTATCACTGCTGCTGGCGGAGGATTCTTGCTCTCTAAATTTAATTATCGCACGATCATGATTTCTACGTTAGTACTCCTTGTAGCAGGTATGGCTCTACTTACCACACTAACACCAGACTCCTCCCGGTTTATAGTCACTATTTTTATGTTTCTGGTGGGTCTTGGCATAGGTTCATCATTTTCTGTTCTAAGCAATGCAGCGATTCATGGATTTACAGCAAGACAACGGGGTTCTGCAAGTTCGACACTTAGCTTCACACGGGAGCTGGGAATGACACTTGGCATTACGGTATTTGGTATTATTCAAAGTCACATTTTTTCGAATAAACTAGCTTCCATGTTCAGTAAGGGAGGCGCGGCACCAGAAGGTGTTAATCTAAGTGATCCAAGTACAATTTTGACTCCCGACACACGGGCCAAAATCCCCTCTGAGGTTCTTGATAAAATCACCGAAGGATTATCTTCTTCTCTTGTTCATACCTTTGCTTGGGCGATTATTCCATCAGTTATAGCTCTAATGGCAGCATTTGTGATGAGCAGGGAGAAGTTTGATCCTGCTTCTGAGCTGGAAGAATTTACGGCATCGCATTAAGGAAATAAAAGATAAAATAAAAGCCCAAGTCCTTTGTTAATAAAGGCTTGGGCTTTTTTGATAAGAAGCTCGGCGATCCTATTTCTCTGAAATGCTATATCGAGAATGTAAATGCCAGATAAGCTCTCTACGGCTACTGACACCTGCTTTAGCGAAAATGGATTTTAAATGATCCTGAACCGTGTAAGCAGAAATATGTAACTCAGCAGCCAATTCTTTAGTAGATAATCCGCGAATTACTCCTTCAAGTAAATGCTGTTCCCGTTTCGTCAGATCATACGCTTCTGCAATGATAGGAAGCATATCTGCTGGACGTGCAGGCTCGAATGAAATAGCAATTTGCGTCTGACCGTCGTATGCATGAAGCCGGCTAGCCCGGATCACTAGATAAAGTCCGTCTGACATCCGGATACAGGACTTTGCCATCCCCGAAGATTCAGAGGGACTATTGATTGCTTGTGTGCTCACCGCCCGAATTGGTCGTGGCAGGATATGGTGATCAATTTTTTCTAATGAACGAAGTTTCTCTAACCAACGGTCCGCTGTAGGATTAGAGGAGAGGAGCATTAGTTGATCAGAAAGGACGGCAATTCCGGAACCGTAATCTTCTTCCAGCCAAGTCTGATTTCTCTCAGGCAACTCAAGACTGAAAGCCCGCATTCTAGCGGCAATCTCAGGAAGCATTAAGCTTATCCACTCACAATCTTCCAGTGAAAATACAGGCTGACCGGACTTTCTGTAAAGTGTCAGATACCCCCAACACGCATCTCCATGAACAAGTACAGCGCGTAATTCATCCTCAAATCCTGCCGGAGACAGTACTTTTTGATAGCGAGCACTCAAATCTGGCTGCCCTTCGGTTGCTTCATATAAAGTAGCTACGTGCACTTTACTATGAACCATTTGCTCATAGGGATTAATATCGTCTTCACCGTATTCGATCTGGAACAAGTGATGATGAATGGATTCCACGTTATCTTCTGTAACCGCACCTGTCGAGAGTAGTGTCTGTGGATCAACATGGGTACAACAGGCAGCATCAAAGGGTACAGCCTCGCGTAAAATCGACAGTAATGAAGTACGGTAGCTATGTGAAGATTCAGAAACAGCACCTAACCTTATGATTTGTTGTTTAATATGATTAAGTTGTCTTATGGTTTTCATAGGTCAGCCCTCTAGTCATGGAGTATAAAAACAAGTATCCCACATTTATGGGATAGTGAATGTAAACCATATCCGTATAATTGAGAATGGTTCTTAATTATTTCTATTATATAGGATGCGGTGATAAAATGCAGAGAAAAGAAGATATTGTAGTCGTCGGTGGATATGGCCATGTAGGGCGTACCATTTGTGAAATCTTAGAGAAAAAATATCCTGGAAAAGTATATGCTGCAGGGCGAAGCCTTGTAAAAGCAAAGCAATTCAGTCAAGCAACTAATGGGAAAATTAAGCCGATGCAGTTGGATATTAATAAACCTTTACCTACTGATAAGTTAGAACGAGTGAAATTAATCATTATGTGCTTAGATCAAACGGATACGGATTTTATAAGAGCGGTGTTTCGAAGCGGTATTCATTATGTGGATGTATCTGCGAACGGTTTGTTTTTGAATGAAATTGAGAAATACAAGAGAGAAGCTGAAGACAATGGGTCAAGTGCTGTCTTAAGTGTAGGACTTGCTCCCGGCATCACTAATCTCCTGGCCCTTGAAGCAGAGCGGCAGATGGATCAGATTGAGGAGATAGAAATTGCGATTATGCTCGGATTAGGTGATTCTCATGGCAAAGCGGCGCTAGAATGGACAGTTGACAGTTTAGCAGCTAAGTTCGAAGTGAAGCAGGATAATCGCCAGGTTGAGGTGGAGAGCTTTACAGACAGAAGGTTGTATCATTTTGGTGATGAGATGGGTAAGCGATATGCTTACCGTTTTCCATTCTCAGATCAACAGACACTTAGCAGAACACTAAAATCATCGTCTATCTCTACACGATTTTGTCTTGATTCAGCTGTAGTTACTAAAATACTGGCAATAACGAAAAGAACTGGAGCCGTTCGCTTACTGCAAATAGGCTGGCTGAAGAATTCAATTGTTCGTGTTATGGGGCGGCTGCATTTGGGGGATGATGGGTTCGCTATTAAGGTTGAGGCACATGGAAGAAATTCAGAAGGTAAATTACTTCATGCGGATTTTTTATTACAAGGAAAGAATCAATCTATCATTACGGCAAAAGTAACAGCGGCAGTAGCAAAACATCTATATGATTCACCACCCCCAGGTGGAGTTTACCATATTGAGCAGATGACTGATATAGCGTATATACAGAAGGAATTAGGATCAGCCATTTCTCTCAAGACTGCGGTAAACTAGTATAATATTAATCATATAGAAAGGGGCGTCTTAGAATGAATAGAAAAGATTGGGAGCTGTTGAACGGTCATAAAGCGGGCGTGTTTTGGTTCACAGGATTTTCAGGTTCAGGAAAAAGTACACTAGCACAACAAGCTGAAAAAGAATTGTTTAAGCAAGGCATCCGATGTGCTGTGATCGACGGCGACCAGCTAAGGAAAGGTTTGAATATTGATTTAGGCTTTTCAGAAGAGGATCGTAAAGAAAATATGCGTCGCGCAGCCGAAGTAGCATCTATGTTTTTGGATCTAGGCTTTATAGTGCTTGTCCCGATGATTTCACCTTCTTCAGCTGCTAGAGAAGCGATTAGATATCGTTTTCAGTCTGGCGAGTTTGCAGAGATTTATGTGCAATGTTCATTAGAAACCTGCGAACAACGTGATCCTAAAGGGCTGTATAAGAAAGCTAGAAAAGGTGAAATTCGTGAGTTTACAGGTATTGATGCTATTTATGAAGCCCCTGAACATGCCGAATTGACAGTTAACACAGAGATTTACGATATGGAGAGCAGTGTGAATCTGCTAGTTGATTTTGTTACACATAATTACGCTAAAAAGATATAGAGGGAAGTTAACAGAAGCCTGGTCAAGTCGGGCTTCTTTTTTTTGCATTCTCAAATGGAATTATATCGCATAAAAGGGATCAAGGTGCTACAATATGAATGAATAAAATATTATTCATTCATATTGATGGGTGTTATTCAAAATATGCATATATGGAGGGGTTCAAATGAAAAAAGTTACTGCATTTATTGGGAATCAACAAAAACATGCGACCTTTGAAGCGGTTTGTGAATTTGGCAATAATTTAAAAGCATATGGTGATATTGAATTTGAGTATGTCTTTTTAAAAGATTATCGGCTTGAATATTGCCGGGGCTGCAAGATATGTTTCAATAAAGGTGAGGAATATTGTCCACTAAAGGATGATCGCGATGTATTGATGGAGAAAATGATCCATTCTGACGGAATTATTTTCGCCACGCCTAATTATGCATTTCATGTATCGGCACCGATGAAGACCCTCTTGGACCGGCTTGCTTTTGTATTTCATAGACCTCGATTCTTCGGGAAAACCTTCACGGCTATTGTCAATCAGGGGATCTTTGGAGGCAGCAAAATTGTGAAATACCTTAGTAATATGGGCGAGAATTTCGGATTTCAAGTTACAAAAGGCTGTGTCTTGACTACTTTGGAGCCAAGAACAGAAGTTGCGCAGAAAAAAATGACGAGAGAAATAAAGAAAGCCTCCGAAAGATTCTATAAGGACCTTATGTCGCCCAAGACTCCAGTTCCTTCTTTTCTCAGATTAATGCTGTTTCGAATGTCACGTACAAGTATAAAAACAATGCTTGATGATCATTCCAAGGATTATCGTTATTACAAAGAACAAGGCTGGTTTGAGTCGGGTTATTATTATCCTGTTTCATTGGGTCCTATAAAAAGGACAGCGGGTCTGATCTTTGACTTTATTGGGAAACGTATGGCGAAGAATTCGTAACCATAAAGACACTTCTCCGTATAAGATATGAACATGACCGACAATTAACCAAAAGAGAAGTTGAGGTAATCCACCTATGAATGTGAATGTAACCGAACATGCCGATTCAGCCTATTCGCTAGCTGAGCAGAGGGCGGCTCAGTATTTTGTTTCACTGCACATGCAGTTCAAAGAAAAAACTTATGTATCTACTCTCACTGAAGATATTCAATTATGGAAAAAACATCATATTCATCGCCGCTCATGGTTGTCATTTTTCTCTAGAGGGAAAAGGAAACCTGATTCGCAGGATTATCATAGGTATATAGGCTGGCTAAATCTTAACGGTAAATTGGATGATTATTTAGATCGCAGCGTGTCCTATTTATATATGAGGGATCTGGGCAAAGCCTTGGATTCTACTGATACACAAAACAGGATTCAGCGAATGGTTGCTGACATTAGATCTCAATTGATCCCAGACGATTCAACAACGATAAGAGATCAATCGGAATTTATGAGCTTGGCAGGAGTATATCGCTGGGCGCAGAAAGAAGGCGTCGAGACCGCCACCATCTGGGTGATCGACAAGCTAAAGAACGTATCAACCCATATTCCGCAGGAAATGAATGCCGAACAAGCACAGCGTAAGTTAATTAAGATCATTATCGGGGTCATTCTGCATGTAATGGAGGAAATGGGGGAGAGTACCCCACCTTTGGAACGTTCTAAGAAGCTTAGTGAAGCCATTAGACTTGGTTATTCTTATGGGCTGACTTACCCTTTTATTGATGATCTTCTCGATTCCAGTGTCTTAACGGTTCAAGAAAAAGAGCAATTTTCCCTCATGATACGCGACGCTATCCTTACTAGATCTGTGCCTGAGCTTGAAGAATGGTCCGGAGAGAACATGGAATTCATTCGATACGTACATTCGGAGCTTAGTGAAGCTTTCGAATATATTAAAAGCTATCAACGTCCAGAAATGCAGAACATATTCTTCGAGCAATCCTTTGTGTTTTTTCAATCTCAGGAGCTGGACCGTGTTAAGGAACTTTCCAATGCTAAATACACCAATGAAGAGCTTTATATCCCCATTATCTTAAAATCCTCTTCTTCCCGTTTAATTGTCCGATCCGTTATTTGTGCACCTACAGATGATGGATTTGATCAACGCACTTTTTATTATGGTCTTTACAATCAACTGGCTGATGATTTTGCAGATATGTTTGACGATATGAAAGAGGGAGCGGTAACGCCGTATACCTATTTTCTGAAATACCGTGATCAACGTTCAGATTTGATAAACCCTTTTGAATTATACTGGACCGTCATCTCTCATCTAATCCATTCCGTATATCACTCCGATGCCAAAACCCGTGAAGTGATTCTAGATCGAGCAATTAACGGTTTGAAGCGTTGTAAAGTACGTGTGGGTACTGAAAAGTATAAAGAGATTATGGAGATCTTTGCTTCGGGTCAACCCGAATTTAATCGTCTCGTGCAGCAAATGGTGTTGAAAGCTGATGATGTGGATTTTTTTGACAAACTACTAAGAGATCAAATGCTTATGAATTTAAAAAACAACAAGCAGGAAAAGGTGGATTTTCACAATACGATTCAAAAGGTTCGTGGTGAAATCAACAATCAATTGCCGATTAATAAACCTGTTGGGACACCAGCTATGAAAGAAATGTTAATTGATGCAGCCAATTATAGTTTAGAGGGTGATGGCAAGCGAATACGACCTATCCTCACTTGGGTTATGGGGGTGAACGAATACGGATTAGACAGTGCGGCAATTGTGCCGCTTTTGAGGTCTTTGGAATATATGCATACTGCATCCTTAATTTTCGATGATCTGCCCTCTCAGGATAATGCCCCCACTCGAAGAGGCCGTTCAACTCTACATGAGGTGTATAATAGCGCAACGGCGGAATTGACAGGACTCTTTCTAATTCAGAAGTCGATTGAGGAACAGGCATCCCTTCATACATTCGATTCTATATCCGTAATTGCTTTAATGCAATATTCAGCTCAAAAGGCGGAAGATACCTGCATGGGGCAAGCGATGGATTTGAATTCTAAAGGGAAAGCATTGACGCTAGAGCAATTAAATATGATTTGCTTCTATAAGACGGGCATTGCGTTCGAAGCTTCACTAGTTATGCCAGCGATTCTCGCACAGGTTAAGGAGACAGAAATTGAAGCTTTGAAGAAATTCGCTTATCATGCGGGGATTGCTTTTCAGATTAAAGATGATTTACTCGACTTGGAAGGGGATTTACAATTACTGGGTAAGCCCACAGGGCAGGATGTTGAGAATAACAATGCAACGTTTGTCTCCATTCTGGGTTCAGAAGGCGCTAGAAAAGAGATGTGGGAGCACTATTGTCTTGCCATGGAGGCGCTAAAAGAGATCCCCCGCAATATCAATTTTTTAAAACATCTATTGAATTATATGGTTAATCGTGATCGATAAATATGAAAATGGAGTGTTGGCATCTTTGCCAGCACTTTTTTATGAAAAAAATCAATCGTTTTTACGTTCAACTCCGTCTTACTTATAAGAACCTCAGAACGATGACTTTATCCTAATACCGACACTGACAAAAAAAGAGGGGGTGTGGTGAGTGGTGGATAGGACGATGGACGAGGTCAGAATGGTTGATTTTGCCCGAATGGATGAGGAAGTTTTCTTTAAACGCCTGTATGTGGAGCATCGGAAAATGTACACCGTCGCTTATAGTTATCTACGGACAGAAGCGGACGCGTTAGAAGTTGTACAAGAGGCTTCATGTCGAGCCTGGATGAAACGTAAGAAGCTTAAAGATGAACAGTCATTTACACCTTGGTTGATTCGAATTACGATCAATTGCTGTATGGATGAACTACGACGAAAAAAACGAGTGATTCCTACGGAGAAGCTGGCAGAGGTTGCAACTCAGGAAATGAAAAGTAACGACCGGATTGATCTGGAACGTGCTCTGAACAGGTTAAAGCCCAAATATCGGCATGTGGTACTTCTTAAATATTACAATGACATGACTACAATCGAAATCGCAAAAGTGCTAAAAAAACCTGAAGGTACAATCAAAACCTGGTTACGCGAGGGACTTAAACAGCTTCGTAATGTGTTGAAGTGATATGGGAGGTGAACAGAGTGACAGATAAAGAAGATCGTATTTTGCAGAAAAATGTTGATGAAATGAATCAGAATACTGAAACTTTACAGGAAATGAAAATTTATAACGCGATGCGAAAGGGAATTATGGAAGGAAAAAAACGTGAGAAACGCCGCGTTTATACCGCAGGTTTGGGAGTGATCGCAGCTGCAGCCGCAGCCCTATTATTTACATACTCTTCAATCGGGTTACCGGCCAAGGAAGTGGCTCAACCTTCAGTTCAAACCGCCAGCCCTAAAAATACAGATGATTTTGCAGCGTATCGTTCATTTTCAAGGTTAGAACCAGCGCTTGCTAGTGCTCTGGAACAGAATCTCGTGATGCCGGTGGGTCAGAGCGCGGAAAACAAGGGGTACCGAGTAGATGTAACTGGTGCAGTAACAGATGGAAGGAAGGTGTATATTCTATACAGTGTTCAGAACAATACAGACAAAGAAGTTATACATGCGAATTTTGCGCTTCAATATGAAGGCATACAGGAGTCGAATCTACATAAAGGTGCTGCACTAAGTATGCTTGCCAGCGATAACCGAATTCAACCAGGCCAGTCTAAGGATTTTATATACACTACTAGTCTTTCACCAACGGTTAAATATCCAAAGGAAGTAAACTATAATGTCATTCTCACTGAAACTTCAGATAAGGCGCTACAATCCAGTAGTAATAAGTACCGGACTAATCTGGATGTTGCTTTCGAACTTAATCCTGATATGCTCAAAGCACAGGAAAGAATTCTAAAAACGGATAAAACGCTGACAGTTGACGGGCAAAAGATTAAAGTGAATCTAGTGCAATATACACCGCTTAGTACCTATGTAGATTTGGAGTATGATCTGAACAATGATAAACAAATTTTTCAATTGATTAATCCAGTTCTGATTAATACAAATGGGGGAGCTACCGAAAAATTATTTTACCCCGACATCGTCAACTCTGACAATTCTGAAGTCTATTCGGACAACACCAAGTTTACGCTGGTGTTCAGGAACAGCCAGAGCAGCCTAAACCGTCAGCCAGACACCGTTTCATTAAAAACCTTTGGTATCTCGGCAGTGGAAAAGAATAAAATGAAAATTGTTGTCGATCTCAATAAGCAGCAAATCATTGAAGCACCGGGAAGCGGCCTTGAGCTTGTTTCTCCAACGCAAGAGAATTATGCAGATGAAGGAGAGATCTTGTTACGGCATACAATTACTGATGCCGAATATTTAAAATACTATACTAGACTTGCTGAGACTTTTACTGATGCGGAAGGAAATGTGCATAAAAGAGCAATCAAAACAACTTCGGCAGGAAACTTCGGTGGCTACATGACTTCAAAGGAGGGTACAGCCGTGGATGAAATGCGTTATACTTTTGGAAAGGGAGCGAAAGATTATCCTCAACCCCTAACGATTACGCTAGAGAAATATATCAATCCGATTATGGATACACAAGCCGTAGAGTTATTTTCTAAGTAATAGATTAAGCTTAACGATTAATAATCTTGTATTTGTTGTAATCCTATAGGAGGTAGTTATGCGTAAATATAACACTGTAATCTTTGATGTGGATGGAACCTTAATTGATACAGAAATCGCTGTTCTGAGTTCTCTGCAAAAGATGTTAAAGGTGGATCATAACAGAGAGTATGAATTGTCAGAGCTCTATTTTGTGTTAGGTATTCCCGGTTCAGCTTCATTACCACAACTTGGGATCGAAGATATTCATGAGGGCAATGAGAGATGGAATGTTTTCATGAAAGATTTCTATGATACTATTAACATCTTTGACGGAATTGTAGATGTAATGAGTTCATTACAGTCAAAAGAGATCGTTCAAGGAATTGTGACTTCCAAGACAAGAGCTGAGCTAAATGATGATTTCGTTCCATTTGGCTTAACTAAATATTTATCATATACCGTTATCGCAGAAGATACAGCAAAGCATAAGCCACATCCAGACCCCTTGCTAGAATTTATTAGAGTATCAAAAGCAAACCCTGAATCATCTATTTACATAGGGGATACGATTTATGATTATGAATGTGCACGAGATGCTGGTGTCGATTTTGGATTAGCTTTATGGGGATGCAAGCAGCATGAGCATATTCCCGCGAAATATAAATTTGAAACTCCGCAGGATATTTTAAAGCTGCAATTGTAAAGTGAATAGGATGAATATAAAGCAGAGCGGCATTTTGCCCTCTGTTTTTTTAATGGAAAAACCTTCATTGTATGTTCTTAACATTGACTCTTCTCTATCTTATCGTTAATATTACCTCTGTGCTTCATTGCCCAAAAGCCTAAAAGCTTAAAAGCTTAAAAGTAAGGAAGCGCCGCAATCTCCGAATTTTATCCCAATCACAATGTTAAGGAGCACTATCGTTATGGACCGTCAGCTTAGTTTTTCAAAAAGTATGATTATCATCGCTTTTATTTTTGCACTTCTTTTTGTATCTATTTTCCTATTAAAAGCAGAACCTCATATCCCCCTTCTCGCAACCACAGTTGGCACAGCAGTCTTATTGGGTTTATTTGGCGTGTCATGGAAAGATATTGAGGCAGCTATCATTAAAGGCATCCAAACAGCTATAATGCCCATTCTTATCCTCATGCTAATCGGAATATTGATCGCTGTATGGATGATGAGTGGTACGGTGCCTACACTTTTATTTTATGGTATGGATTATATTAATCCGAACTACTTTGCAGTAAGCGCGTTATATGTCACAATTGTCGTCTCTATGTTTACTGGAAGCTCATTCACCACCGTTAGCACGATCGGCGTAGCTTTGATGGGTATTGCTTTGACGACAGGGATTTCTCCCACACTTGCTGCTGGAGCGATCATTTGCGGAGCTTGTTTTGGTGATAAAATGTCACCCTTATCCGATACGACGAATTTTGCACCTGCAGTGGTAGGTATATCCTTGTTCACACATATTCGTAATATGATGTACACAACGATTCCGGCGCTTATAATAACTACTGTCTTTTTCTTGTTCGCACCAAAAGCCGATGCGATTGATTTATCGTCGATTCAGGGGATTAAGTTTGCTCTACAAGATGGATTTCATATCCACTGGTTGACTTTGATCTCACCACTTGCCGTTATTATTTGCTCAATCAAACGAATCCCAATCCTTCCTACACTGATAGTTGGTATTGTTACTGGTCTTCTAGTGACCGCTATTATTCAGCAGCAGGCAGAAATCGGTGTCTGGTTCAGTGTGATGCAGAATGGATACGAAAGTACTATTGCCAATGAAACCGTTGCTTCTATCGTTAACCGAGGTGGAATGCAATCAATGATGAGTTCCGTTTCACTTATCTTGATTGCTTTATCATTAGGCGGACTAATACAACATTGTGGTGTCATAGAGGCTTTTTTTCGCAAAATCATTCAACCCCTCAAACGTAAAAGCAGTATCGTGCTTATGAGCGGCGCATCATCCATTGCGGTTAATGGGATGACTGGTGAACAGTATCTTTCTATTTTGTTGCCTGGTCAAATGTTCAAAGATGAATATAATCGCCGAGGCATTCCAGCAAAGACACTATCCCGTACGTTAGAGGATTGTGGAACCCTTGTTAATCCTTTAATTCCTTGGGGAGTTAGCGGTGCTTTTTTCGCTGCTACACTAGGTGTGCCGGTAATTGAATATATACCTTATGCCACCCTTTTGTGGTTAAGCCCATTCATCACGTTTGCGTATGCTTTGATCCCGAAGCTGCAAAAGAACTCGTTAGGCTAACCTTCTCTGAAAGAATGTATTTATTGTACGGATATTAAGAATAATAAGAGTGATTTCTGATTTATATCTGGGGAATTCAGCGGGGGTATTGCTAGTGAGTCGCAATAAGTTGCAGGATAGAATCAGGTTAGCAAATGTCGAGACTAAACATGCAGAGCAATTTAATAATTTATTACGTTATGTATTTCAAGTGACGAATCGTGATTTACAAATCTTTGGTTGGGAAAATCGTGAAATCACCCAAGCGAAGCTGCCAGTTCTAAAGTATGCTGATGTGGTCGGTTGGTTTGATGGTGATAAATTGATTTCACAGTTAGCAGTATACCCATTTCAAGTAAATATTTTTGGGCGAATTTATGAGATGGGTGGCCTGACGGGTGTTGGAACCTATCCCGAATATGCTAATTTAGGTTTAATGAATAAGCTGATGTTGCATGCATTAACTAAAATGCGGGGCCGCAAGCAATCAATTTCTTATCTATTTCCGTATTCTATTCCGTATTATAGGCGGAAAGGCTGGGAGATCATTACCGATAAAATCTCATTTGAAGTTCCGGATACCCAGCTGCCGAAAACTAAAAAAGTTCCTGGGAACGTGGAGCGGGTAACTATTGAACATCCAGATATCAAGGAGATATATGATCAGTTCTCCATGCAGCATCATGGAGCTATGCTTCGAAATAAGTTGGCTTGGGAAGAATATTTACGCTGGGATCTGGATGAAATGACAGTGGGCATCTACTATAACAATGATGATTTGCCCACAGGGTATTTGTTGTATTGGGTTGCTGAGGAGATCTTTTACATCAAAGAAATGGTATATATTAACGAAGAAGCTCGCGTGGGATTATGGAACTTTATAAGTGCACATTTTTCGATGATTACTCTTGTCAAAGGGGATATTTATAAAGGGGAGCCGCTTTCCTTCGTTTTAGATGATGGTGACATCAAGGAAACCATTGCTCCTTATTTTATGGCCCGGATAGTGGATGTGCAATTATTTATCGAACAGTATCCGTTTAAAAAACAGGATAAAGATGGTTGCCTTATCTTCACCTTGAGTGATCCGATGCTGGAATGGAACCGGGGTACATTTACGCTTAATGTGGATAAGGATGGAACAGGTATTTTGCACGCAGGAGGGACTAACCCTTCCTTGTTGATTGACATTCCTACTTTAACCACGATGTTAATGGGCTATAAGCGACCTACCTATTTGGCTAGGATCGGTCGGATCCAGGCAGATGAAGCTACAGTTCAATTCCTGGAAGGGTTAATCAGGCCAGAACATCCTTATTTCTCTGATTATTTTTAAAAAGCATACTCTAATGAGTGTGCTTTTTTGTTCTTTTATAGTAGAATTGATTCTCGGCAACACTAAATGATATGGGGTGTAAGAATGGCGATTAATTTCACCAAACCAATGATCCAAAGGTTAGAACAAGAAATCATAGAGGTAGAGAGCAAACTCAAAAACGTGAAGAACAAAAAGGAAAAATCCAAATTCAAAATTAATCAATTAGAACAGGATATGAAATTTAGCAAGTCTCACACAGATTTGAGCAGTAAAATGACGCGAATCAAAAAGCTTAACGATGAAATTAAAAACATGAATCGCCTGCAAGCTGATCTTTCCAAAGAATTAACAGCAAAGAAAAACTCGTTAAAAAAACTCCAGCTAAATGGAACCGCACCTACTACAATTGATTCCACAAAAGGATAGTCGATCATGGCTGCACAGATGAAAAACCGCGTAATTGGCGGTTTTTATTTTTTTACCAGCTCATTTGTTTCTCTCCTTAACAAGGAAATCTCATGCTTATAGGGTGCGTTTACATATTTCTTTTCACCGATGGAGGGAGTCTCTAGGAGTTTGGGAATGGTTGATAGTTGAGGATGGTGGACCACATATCGAAGCGCCTGAAGGCCGATATATCCGTGTCCTATATTTTCGTGCCTGTCTTTATGTGAGCCCATAATATTCTTTGAATCATTGACGTGAATTACCTTTAGTCGCTCTATTCCGATCAATCGATCAAATTTATCCAATATACCATCAAAATCTTCTTTTACGTTATAACCGGCATCATGGATATGGCAAGTATCCAAACAAATTGATAGACGCTCATTATGGGTCACTCCATCAATAATAGCTGCAAGTTCTTCAAAAGAGACTCCACATTCACTACCTTTTCCAGCCATAGTTTCTAATGAAACCTGAACATTTCGTTTATCTGTTAGCACTTCGTTTAAGCCTTCCACGATCCGAGAGATTCCAGCTTGAGAGCCAGCACCAACATGGGAGCCAGGATGTAGGACGATTTGGGTTGAACCCAAAGCTTCTGTTCTTATGATTTCTGATTGAAGAAACTCTATACTATGCTCAAAGACCTGTGCCGAAAGTGTATTTCCTAAGTTAACAATAAATGGAGCGTGTACAATAATATTAGAAATACCGTTATCTCTCATATGAGCATGTCCCGCTTCAATATTCAAAGCTTCAATGGGTTTGCGGCGTGTATTTTGTGGGGCTCCGGTATAAAAAAGGAAGGTGGTCGCTCCATAAGAGGCTGCCTCTTCACTAGCTCGAAGGAGCATTTTTGTTCCGGTCATAGACACATGAGAGCCTAGGAGTAAAGACATCGGGGTTGACACTTCCTTTCCTCTGAAAAGAGAGCCATATTTAGTCACTATATATCCTATATGTCTATTATTATTTGTGAATTACCCGGATTATATGTATTGGTATTACAAGAAAGTAGGATGTTTTTTAGGGAAGATCAAGGTTGTCTCATCTGATTTATTATTTATGAGAGACAACCTTAGCGACCCGGAATTTAGCGCTAATTAGCGGCGGAAATAGTCTCACCTTGAATTGGTTTTAAATTTTTCTCCCATTTAACTCTGATTGCCCGGGAAGTGAATAGATCAGCTCCATCTGAGATTTGGAAGTGTAGATGGGTCTCGCTCGTATTACCAGAATTACCTGTTAAGCCAATAACTTCACCTTTTTCGACTTTATCCCCCGGTTTTACAGTAACTGACCCTTGTTTGAGATGCGCCAAATGACTATATTCCCCGCCATGATCAATGACAACGATATTTCCGGTAGCTTGATTCGGATTCATGACCCCAACTGGCTCATTGTCTTTAATGTCATTCACAACCGATACAACGGTGCCGTCCGCTGGAGCGAGAATGTTTTTGCCAAAGGCATAATAGCTTTCATTTTTTAGTGGATCTCCTGTATAGGAATAGTTATCTTTGGTTTGTATAAAATCGTAAGCGTACCGCTGGATTTCTAACTCATAATGATAATTCACAAGCACATTTTCACCACCCCAAAATACATACCAATCTCCCTCAAACGGCAGTGCGTATTCATGTTTACTTAGTACATTGTCGGTTTCAGGAGAAGGGGTAAGCTCTTGAACTTGAATTAATGTAATCGTCCCATCCGGATCAAACATCCCGACAAGCCCCTTATTGCCAGCATCACTAACCCATGTGCGTCGATCAAATCCATTAAGCTGCATGGTCGATGCCTTTTCCAATGTATGGATACCCTTTGTGAATTCTTTTCCTGTCTCTGTTAATTCTGCTTCACTTATTTCATCTTTTAAAGGCTGATTAAAGCGGGCATACAACTCCTTGTACTTCCCGTCCAGTAGAATCTTTGATAGTTCATCTGGAGCAAATCCGCTCAGAATGGCAGCTGTGGCCGGGCTTGTTGTCTGCTCCGCCTTTTCAGTAGTCGGCACATCTGCATTCTCTCCTCCACAGGCAGCCATTAATAAAGACAGTGACCCTACAGCCAAGGCAGTTCTTGTATTCAAAATAACTTTATGAATGATTTTTTTAGGTTTTTTGTTCATATATATCGCCTCCCAGTATTACGATTGTAGCAGTCTATCCTTAGCTCTTCTGAAATTCTATATTAACACTTACATAATTTACTAGCTATTTAATGAATACGAATTAAGCTTCCGTTAAGATTAGTAAGATTGCTAGCCAAAAAAATCATGCTATGATGTTAAAAACGTCTATTGTGAAAGGGAAAATTTATATGAATGAGGCTTCAATTTTATTGGTTGATGATGAGGTATCGCTTTTAGACATTATGGAGACAGTGCTGCGTAAGGAAGGCTACGCCAATATAGATACAGTGCAAACAGGTGAAGAAGCAGTAAGTGCCTGTGAATCCAAAAAATATGATTTAATTGTGCTGGATGTAATGCTGCCCGGACGAAGTGGTATCGAAATCTGCCCTTTTATCCGTCAGACGACGGATGCCCCTATTCTTTTTCTGACTGCTCGAACGTCTGATTTCGATAAATTAACGGGATTTGCTATAGGCGGAGATGATTATATTACCAAGCCCTTTAACCCGCTTGAAGTGGTGGCTCGTATAAGAGCACAACTGCGGAGATATTTTGCTTCTGCTAACCAACAGGCTACTGGCAAGAGTGTAGAAATAGTCCCCCATAAATCTGCAAATGTATATGATTACGGAAGGTTTAAGCTAGATGAGACAGCGGGAGAACTCCTGGTAGAGGGTCAGTCTGTTGCTTGTCCGGCACTTGTATTTCAACTGCTGGTCTTCTTATGCAAACATCCCAATCAGATTTTCAGCAAAAGTGAGTTATATGAGAAAGTATGGGGCGATGAAGCACTGAGCGATGATAATACGGTCATGGTTCATATTCATCGAATTAGAGAACGTATCGAAGCAGACCCGTCCGATCCAAAATTTATTGTTAACGTTAGGGGTCTTGGTTATAAGCTGGTGAAGGTAGACCGCCAGGAGTTGTCCATGCCATGAATATCAAACGTCGGTTAACGTTAAGGTTCGTTCTACAGCTAGCAATTACGGGAATGGTTGTTCTCGCTATTGCAGCAGTAACGTTTACTTGGATGCTGTTGCGTTTTCTCGATATCAGTATTACGCGTGATTTTGCGAATGTTGGCTTAGAGCAACTGGTTGAATCCTCCAAAATTGATGAGAAGGGCATTCAATTTTCCCCGAGCTTGCTGGAGCAAGTGAAGAAGAATAAGGGCTGGCTGCAAAACATCGATGAAAATGGAAAAGTTGAAAGTGCCTACAACACTCCAAAAGATGTCCCAATTCAATATGGACCGGGTGAAGTAGTCGCCTATTGGACAGGGACTCAGCCTTTTCCGTATACTCTGGCTGTATGGATTCAAGAGAAAAATGGGAGACAATTCACGCTTCTTTATGGCGCGCCAAATATACTAGATCCTCTGTTAAAAAAAATGAGCGAAGGTACATTTGATGCAGTAGATGGAGATCTGGTTCTGCCTGATTCGATTGAAAGAGAAATTAAATCATCACAGGCTTTTGTTCAACTCATCGATTCATCGGGTACGGAGCTGCTCTCCTATAATAGGCCAAAGATGATTCCCACCAAGTACTCAGTGCCAGAGCTAGCACTACGCACTCTCTACAGTGAACGTTACGGCTATCATGTCCGATCTTCTTTTGATAAACAAACGGGCCAAACATGGATCGTTGGACAACCGAACGTAAAGGGTGCAGATACAGGACAAAAGGTATGGGTACCTGAAGAGGTTAAAATTGTTATTAAAGGCTCATTAGCAATGCTCGCGGCTTTATTGCTTGCATTTATATTGCTTTCTTTATGGCAAGCTCATAGGTTTGGAGCGCCAATGCTGCATATGCTTGTATGGCTCGATTCCATTGGAAATGCCATATATACAGAGCCTATGGACCGTAAAGGAAATCGTCGTAGTCGAACCCACGTAGGTAAATGGAGGCGGAGATACCGGGTTTTTTCTGATGTTATGGTATCCATAGAGAAATTATCTGCTAATTTGAAGAGAGATCAGGCGTTGCGGCAACAAACAGAGAATTTGAGGGAAGAATGGATCGCAGGTGTTACACATGATTTAAAAACTCCTTTATCTTCTATAACTGGTTATGCCCATTTACTGGCGGAGCCTTCGTATGATTGGTCGAAAGAGGAAGTTCGCAAGTTTACAAGGACGATGCTGGATAAATCAGCCCATATGGACATGCTGATCAGTGATCTTGCCATGACCTATCGGCTAAAAACAGGGATCAAGCCACCAGAGCTGATGGAGGTGGAATTGAACTCTTGGCTACATCAAGCCCTTGATCAAGCTGCTGCAAGTCCCGAATATGGGAAGCAACGAATTATATTTGTGCCGGCACCAAACGAAGTGAGAGCCCGATTGTATACTCCATGGCTAGAGCGGGTGGTCAACAATTTGACTGCGAATGCTTTACTTCATAACCCCTCAGATACGATTTTAACGGTTTCACTAACTATGAATGATGAGGACAGTGGATTTACTATTCAATTCTCCGATGATGGCGATGGAATGGATGAAGTCACACTTAACCGTCTATTTGAACGTTATTATCGAGGAACGGACACGGTATCTAGCTCCAACGGATCCGGCCTTGGCATGGCGATCTCCAAGGGATTAATCGAATGTATGGAGGGCAGGATTGCTGTTGAGAGTAGCCCTGGACAAGGGACCATTATTAAGTTGAGTTGGAGCTGATCATAGAACCAGCGTTTTTCCTAACGGAAATGACGGTGGTTTTTTTGTTGTGAATATAGTTTTTTAATTCTTCTGTTTATTATCCAGCCAGAGTTGGGATCATAAATAAGTTGACATCTAAACTTATTGTAACTACAATAGTTACAGGTAGTGGTTAAAAATAAATTTATCATCCTAATTTGAGGAGGAAGTAAAAATGAAAATAGCAATAACAGGAGCAACAGGTCAATTCGGATCATTGGTGATAGAAGCTTTACTTAAAACTGTACCCGCAGGTGATCTTGTAGTTAGTGTGCGGAACCCAGAAAAAGCAAGTGATCTTCAGGCGCGTGGAGTGGAAGTCCGTCATGGTGATTTTGATCAACCTGAGACGCTGGAATCAGCATTTGCCGGTGTGGATCGACTATTAATTGTATCTGCAGATGGTGATAATGAAACCCGGATTCGTCAACATAAAGCAGCTGTTGCTGCTGCGGAAAAAGCGGGCGTTGGCTTCATTGCCTACACAAGTGTAGGACAAGCAGACAAGAGTGAACTATTTCTTGCTGAAGTTCACCGCATCACCGAAGAAGCTATTCGCGCAACTGGCATTCCTTACAGCTTCCTCCGTAATAACTGGTATTTGGAGAATGAGATCGGCTCCATTCAAGGCGCTCTAGCAGGTGCCCCATGGGTGACTTCAGCAGGGAATGGTAAAGTTGGCTGGGCTACACGCGGAGATTATGCAGAAGCTGCAGCTAATGTACTGACAGGTGACGGACATGAGAACACAGTGTATGAATTGTCTGGCAACCCTTTAACACAAGAGGAATTGACTGAGATCATAGGCAGTGTAATCGGTAAAGAAATCAAAGTAATCCAGGTTGACGACGAGGCTTATGCCAAGACCATGTCGGAGGTGGGTGTCCCAGAAGCTGCGCTTCCAATAGTTGTAGCTATACAACGTGGGATTCGTGAAGGTTGGCTTAATATTGAAAGTAGCGATTTAGAGAAACTGCTGAAACGTTCAGCTACTCCTCTTGCGGATGTCATTCGTGTTATGGTCGGTAATTTACAAGCATAATAATATAAAAGATAAAAGGCTTCCTCGAGGTTGAAAAACCAGTGAGGAGGCCTTTTTTTGTGTTGATAGAGGATGAATCAAATACATAACTTTTCACTATTTTGCCTTGTTCATAATTGTGTTAGTTTAGTTTAACTAGTTATACTAAAAGAAATGGAAGATACTTTGAGTGAGTACATAATCTGGCGAATAAGCGAAGGAGATGATTACAAATGAAAAGAAATATCTTGGTGGTATCGGGAGCGGCGGTTGTTGCATTAGGTGCGTATTTGTTATTGGGAGGTATCGATAAGGATACGCCTTCAGCACAAGATACAACCGACATTAAGCAATTAGTGCAAGAATATAGTTCAAGCAGTCTGGAAAACCTGTCCGCGTCTATCACTTCTGAGCAACTTATTGTAACCGATAGTAACAATAAAGAGAAAACTTACGACTTGCCTAAAGATGAGTTTTTTGTTTCTATAGCTCCATATGTGGAGAATACGCATCCTTGCGCAACACATAGCTTGACTGGCTGCCAAGGGGAATTAACGGATGATGAGTTTAAAGTATATATCGAAGACAGCGAAGGCAATGTGATTGTGGATCAAGAAATGAAATCGCTATCTAACGGATTTATTGATCTTTGGTTACCCCGGGACAAAAAATATAACGTAACCATTGAGCAGGATGGAAAAGCAGCAAAATCTGAGCTTTCCACTTTTAAGAGTGATAATACATGTGTTACCACTATGCAATTGGCAGAAAGTATCTAAAAAGTTGCAGAGAGAAGACTTGAAAAACGAATGCTCAGCAGGATGTTTCTTAAGCGATGTCGAAGTCGTTATTCATAATCCAATTAGATCTTCCTTCTGATGTATTCTGTATTGGACTTTCGCCAAATGTCCATCGTATCGGACTCCATTGCAGCTATTTTAGATTTTCGCTGCATTTTTCAAGCTTATCGGACTGCATAGCTCTTATTGGCTTGTATTGGCACAGAATTGGAGTGTATTTAGGGAAATAACTGCATCTGGGTCCGATAACCTGGTGAAATGCTATAAATCTACGAAATAAGTGCACCTCGGTCCGATCTAGCGGAGAGTTAGAAAGTGTTTGGGAAAAGAAATCAAAAGTATCACACGAATGATCAAAAGAAATTGCTTTACAGAAGAGAGGAGAGAGATGAATGGTTAAAGAGCTGATCATTGGGGATGTTTTGCAAGAGCTGGCTGGTACACGTCGGATACTGGAGAAGCTGCCTCAAGAGAATATGACATGGAAACCACACTCTAAGTCAATGAGCCTGGGTGGGCTGGCCACACACCTCGTTAACCTTCTGAGCTGGCAATCTGCAATTCTACTTTACTCGGAGTTTGATTTGGCATCTGTGGCATATCGACGAGAAGCACTGGAGAGTCCCGACGCGGTTCTACAAGAGTTCGACCTGAAAGCTCGTGAGATTGAGGAATTAATTACTGCAAGCAATGTGGAGATGCTCGGCGCGGAGTGGACCTTGCGGAACGGGGAGCAGATCATCCGTCGTCAGACACGGGCAGCTGCGCTTCGTACCATCGGATTGAATCATATGGTTCACCACCGGGCGCAGCTTGGAGTTTATCTGCGGCTGCTTGACGTGCCGGTACCTGGTCTTTACGGACCCTCGGCTGATGATTTAGAATTAGCAAACGGTGAAGGTTGATAAGTGAGGAAGCCCTGCACTGCCAAGTAAGTTCAACATATAGCTCTTACCTGATATATTGGAGTATTAAGTTACCTCCAAACATAAGGTAATGGGCTTATTTACTTTTTTCTAGTATTACACTAAATAAAACTCACGGAGGATCGGAAAGTTTGGGTTGACACTTTAGCTAATTTGGAGATATTATAGATTCATTAAGTCTATGATGTGGCAAATATTTTTTTGGTTTAATAATAGACAAAAAGAGTCTTTAATATCTGCATATAGGAGATGATTCATATGATTTACGATTGCATTATTGTTGGTGGTGGCCCCGCAGGCTTGAACGCAGCCCTTGTTCTTGGTAGGGCAAGAAGAAAAATAGCTTTAATTGATAATAATCAGCCAAGGAATGCTGTTACCCATGCATCACATGGTTTTATTACAAGAGACGGGGTTACACCAGCCGAGTTTCGTCGCATTGCGTATGAGGAGGTACTACGTTATCCGTCAGTTGAGCATATCCAGACTGAGATTATTTCGATTAACAAAAATGATTCTGGATTTGCGGTACATGATTCGTTTGG
Source organism: Paenibacillus sp. FSL H3-0310 (assembly GCF_038002785.1). NCBI lineage: Bacteria > Bacillati > Bacillota > Bacilli > Caryophanales > Paenibacillaceae > Paenibacillus > Paenibacillus sp. FSL H3-0310. The sequence goes on along the minus strand of NZ_JBBODC010000001.1, from coordinate 2,999,339 downwards.
TCGTCACATTGAAGCTCGCAGATTGATTTTGGCGACCGGGTTAAAGGAGGTCCTTCCTGAGATAGAGGGCTTACGACCATTATACGGAAAAAGTCTGTTTAATTGCCCGTATTGTGACGGCTGGGAATTACGAGATCAACCCCTTGTCGTTGTTTCCGAAAATCCACATGTTTTTCATATGGCAAAAATGCTGCTCAATTGGAGTAAAGATTTGGTTATCTGCACGAACGGCAAGACATTCCTTTCAGATGAACAGAAAAAAAGTCTTGAGGCCAAGGGGGTTGTAGTCAATGAACAATCAGTTTCCTCTTTTATGGGTCATGACGGGCAACTTCAGGCGGTTCGCTTTGCAGATGGTACTGAGATCTTAAGAACGGGAGGGTTTATTTCTCCGAATTTGATCCAAACGGCATCAATCGTAGATCATTTGACTGTAAAGCGGAATGATTCTGGTGGGTTTAGCACGGATGGTGCGGGGAGAACCTCGATTCCAGGATTATATTCGGCTGGAGATGTTTCTTATTTTATGCCTTCTCAGTTAGTGTATGCCGCGGCTGACGGGAGTCGGACAGCTATGAGTGTAAATATGGATCTTATAGAAGAAGAATTTGAACTTTTTTAACGAATTATGGGTAGGAAGTTGAAAATAATAAATATGCATGATAACATAATTACAAATTAATGATCGGAGTTGAAAAGTATAGTGTAGTAATTATTCTTGCGTCCCATGATGAATAAAACAACAACAATGGTTTATTTCGTTTGTTTTATTCTTTGTATGCAAGAAAGTTACTACTTCTTTTCACTCGAAAATATATCCATATCTAACTCCATTTGGGGCTGGATTTGCTGTATTTATTTGAGTCACAAGAAAGTAACTTTCTTGTGGCTTTTATTTTGTTAAAATACAGGAGGATTATTTTATGTCATTAATAAATGTCACAAATCTAACCTTTGCCTATGAAGGCAGCTACGATAACATATTTGAGAACGTAAACTTTCAAATCGATACCGATTGGAAATTAGGTTTTACAGGGAGAAATGGTCGAGGAAAGACTACATTTCTTAGCTTATTGCTTGGAAAGCATGAATACAGCGGTAATATTTCTGCTCATGTCAGCTTTGAATATTTCCCCTTTCAGGTGAATAACAAGGAGCTTAACACCATAGATGTGATCAGCGAGATTTTTCCGGATTATATTCATTGGAAGTTAATGCGTGAGCTTTCTTTGCTAAAGGTTTCTGAGGATGTGTTATATCGTCCCTTTGATTCATTGTCTAACGGAGAGCAAACGAAAGTGCTGTTAGCCACATTATTCATTAAGGAAAATAGCTTCCTGTTGATTGATGAACCTACAAATCATTTGGATATGACGGCAAGAAAGCTTGTCAGTAATTACCTCAATACGAAAAGTGGATATATTCTGGTCTCTCACGACAGATCCTTTCTTGATAATTGTGTGGACCACATCTTGTCAATTAACAAAACCAATATAGAGATTCAAAAGGGCAATTTTTCTAGCTGGTGGGAGAATAAAGTCAGACAAGATAACTTTGAGATAGCGGAAGACGAAAAACTTAGAAGAGATATCAAACGCTTGTCAGCCTCATCTAAACGAACAGGTAACTGGTCACATGAGGTGGAAAAAACTAAAAATGGAACTAGGAATTCTGGATCTAAGTTAGATAAAGGTTATGTTGGACACAAGGCAGCTAAAATGATGAAACGCTCTAAAGCCATCGAGCAAAGACAGCAATCTGCCATCAACGAAAAGTCTAAGCTTCTTAAAAACATCGAAAATTCTGAGAACTTAGAGATTACGCAGCTTGCTTATCATAAACGTCATCTTGCGGAGCTGGACAATGTTTCGGTTTTTTACGGAGAGAAAAGGGTATGTTCAGAAGTAAGCTTTACCATTGAGCAGGGGGAGAGAATTGCACTCTCGGGTAAAAATGGTTCCGGCAAATCAAGTATCATCAAATTGATCTGCGGTGAGGAGATAGATTATACCGGCACCTTCACTAAGGATAGCCAGCTTATCATTTCCTACGTATCACAAGACACTTCAGATCTACGGGGCGATTTAACAGATTATGCTAGAGAGAATGGGATAGATGAAAGTCTTTTTAAATCTATTCTGCGAAAGCTTGATTTCTCCAGAATTCAATTTGATAAGGATATATCCACTTACAGTGGCGGCCAAAAGAAAAAAGTCCTGATCGCCAAAAGTCTTAGTGAAAAAGCTCATTTGTATATATGGGATGAACCGCTTAATTTTATTGATGTTATTTCACGTATGCAAATTGAGGAGCTATTGCTTGAATATACACCAACACTCGTTTTTGTGGAGCATGATCGCGAATTTTGCCATAATGTTGCCACGAAGATCATTGAACTTAGCTGATATTTTTAACATCGATTGAAAATTTCCAACTCTAACAGACCAATATTATTATATTAATAAAGATAATTATTATATATATTACAGTTATCCAATGTACTATAATGGTATAGTTAAACTTTATGATATGTAATTGATGCCTAAAGAAACAACCTATAGAATTGAACAACAGGAGGAAACAAGTTGAGTACACAGAGTGTGGGAATTCCATTAGAAGGTTTTGCAGAATTTAGCCGGACGGTAGCAGCAGAAGGTGCGGTACTGTTGAAGAATGATCATCAGGTGCTTCCGCTTGGTGAAAGTGATAATGTTGCTGTTTTTGGCAGAACTCAAGTGAATTATTATCGCAGTGGTACTGGTTCGGGCGGTAGTGTTCATGTTACTTATACGACCAACCTGCTGGGCGGTCTTCGCAGTAAAAAGAACCTTACGGTCAACGAAGATTTGGCAGCATTATATGAGAAGTGGATTGAGCAAAATCCATTTGATAATGGTGGCGGCGTTTGGGCTGCAGAGCCATGGAACCAGAAGGAAATGCTTTTATCCGACGAATTGGTAGCTGAGGCTAGAAGTAAATCGAACAAAGCAATCATTGTAATCGGACGTACAGCAGGAGAAGATCAGGATAATGTCGATGGTTCAGGAAGCTACCAACTAACAGCTGATGAAAAAGCGATGCTGAAGCAGGTAACTACATATTTTGAGCAAACGATTGTTGTACTGAACGTCTCTAATATTATTGATATGAGCTGGCTGAACGATGAAAGCTATAAAAATCCGATTTCGTCTGTCATCTACTCTTGGCAGGGGGGAATGGAAGGTGGTAATGCAATTGCGGACGTGCTGGCTGGAGAAGTAACTCCAAGCGGAAAATTAACAGACACGATCGCATATTCCATCAACGATTACCCGTCAACACACAACTACGGTAATGAATTTACAAACCTTTATCAGGAAGATATCTATGTTGGTTATCGTTATTTCGAGACATTTTGCCCAGAAAAGGTTCAATATGAATTTGGTTATGGAATATCGTATACCACGTTTAAGCTCGAGCCAGAAGAAGCTAAACTTATTTACAAAGCTGGCGAACTTAATGTTGAAGTCGGCGTAACCGTAACTAATACAGGAACTACCTTTGCTGGAAAAGAGGTTGTTCAGGTCTATTATGAAGCTCCACAAGGAAAATTGGGACAGCCTGCTAAAGCTTTGGCAGCCTTCGCAAAAACAGAAGTCCTTCAGCCAGGCGAAGCTCAACGTCTTACCGTGAGTTTCCCTGTTCATTCAATGGCTTCCTATGATGATGCTGGTGTGTCAGGGCATGCTTCCGCTTATGTGCTAGAAGAAGGCACGTACCGCATATTTGTGGGAACGAGTGTTAAAAAAGTGGAGGAAGTCAAGGTTGAAGGGAATAGCGGCTATGTCGTGGAAACTCTTCAAGTTGTGGAACAGTTACAAGAAGCTCTTGCACCCACGCAAAGCTTTACAAGAATGCAACCTGGTGTTCAAAAAGCAGACGGTTCATATGAACTTGTTTATGCAGAGGTTCCAACACGCAAGATTTCGTTAGCAGAACGGATCGAGAGCAATCTACCAACAACGATCTCCCAGACAGGCAATCAAGGGCATAAATTAAGAGATGTATTTGAACAAAAAGTTAGTATGGAAGCTTTTATTGCCCAGCTTAGTGACGATGATTTGGCTGCCATTGTACGGGGTGAAGGTATGAGCAGCCCATTGGTTACACCGGGTACAGCTTCTGCATTTGGAGGAGTAAGTGATAGTCTATATAACTTAGGAATCCCTGTTGCATGTACGGCAGATGGTCCTTCAGGAATTCGTATGGATAGTGGAGCAAAAGCGACTCAGGTTGCGATCGGAACGCTTCTTGCAGCTACTTGGAATGCCGAATTAGTCGAAGAGCTGTATGTGTTAGAAGGACAAGAGTTGGTACGAAACAACATAGACACCTTGCTTGGACCAGGTCTAAATATTCGTCGCAGCCCGCTTAATGGCCGCAACTTTGAGTATTTTTCTGAAGATCCTTTGATCTCTGGGGTGTTTGCCGCTGCATGTACACGTGGGATTATGAAAGGTGGCTCTAATGCCACGCTGAAGCATTTTGCCTGCAATAATCAGGAGAAACATCGCAGTAAAGTGGACGCTGTTGTGTCGGAACGTGCGCTTCGCGAGATTTATTTGAAAGGTTTTGAAATTGCAGTGAAGCAGGGTGGAGCGAATTCAATTATGACCTCCTATAACCCTGTTAATGGACATTGGGCCGCTTCAAATTACGATTTGAACACTACAATTCTCCGCGGAGAATGGGGCTTCAAAGGTATTGTCATGACAGACTGGTGGGCTATCATGAATGATGTCGTTAATGGTGGAGCTGCAGACCGGAAATTTACAAATTGGATGGTCCGTGCACAAAATGACCTGTACATGGTTGTAGCTAACTATGGCGCCGAAATTAATGGATGGAATGACAACACCATTGAATCCTTGGAAAATGGATCTTTGACTAGAGGAGAGCTGCAACGTTCTGCAATGAATATTTGTGAGTTCATCATACATGCTCCAGTATTCTCGAGAAAACAGCAAATTGTTGAAACAGTTGAGTCCTTTAAGGCTAATCCTTCACTTACTGCAGAACAAGTACAATCCTTATCTCAAAATCCACAGGTTAAGCCAGCCGTTGAAGGATCGACTTTCTTTGAAGTTGGCCAAGCTGGACAATATCGGATCCTCGTGCATATCATGTCAACAGAGCCTGAGCTGGCTCAAAGTGCATGCAATGTTAATTTGAATGATCAATTGATGACAACCATTCAAACCAACGGGACAGAAGGTCAATGGATTAGACAAAAGCTTGTGAAAGTAGAACTCGAAGCAGGTCTTTATGAAATGAAACTGGAATTCATTAAACCAGGTTTACAGATCGACTGGATCGAATTTAATAAAGTTGACTAAGTAGCTCTAAATATAAGTTAAAGGAAAAACCCTGCGCTAATGCGTAGGGTTTTTCCTTTTGCTAATCGATTAGTTTAAAGTTGAAAATACCTTACTCTGCTTGGAACTGGAACCACTTAAAATCAAACTGGCTCCCCGGTAGAAATATAAAGGTGACGGTTTGCGGACCGGTTATGCGCTCCAATACAAATTCTCTTTCGCAATAATCACTTGACTGTGTAAACTCCACAAGCTGTCTCTTTTCACCCTCTGGTCCGCTAAATAGAATATGCAGAGTATTTTTATCGATAGGCGAATGCCCGCATAAGGTTAGTTTAGTGCTTCCAGTATGACCGAAGTCCATATCTTTAAAGATGAGAGAGACGTTGTTACCAATATTTTTGATTTGTCCATCTGCCAGCGTAAAGGAATCCCCATAAATCTGATTGTATTCCAGAACGTTAAGTTGTTCGTACGCTTTTAAAGGCTTGTTAAACTGAAAGCCCTTGAGATGAATCTTTTTATGAAGAACAAAACAAAGGGTGGTGACACCTTTTATTCGCTCAGGTAATGGGTAGGTCTCCTCTTGATATACATTCCATATGGATGGTTTTTGATAGGTTACCTGTGTCAGCAGAGCTGCGTTTGGAGCATCCGGTGTACCTTTCCATATATCAATCGTATATTTATCGTTATCTAGCGCGAAGATAGGAAGGGTAAGTTCAGTAGCTCCATAATCACCGAAATCGATGTTGTCAAAACAGATCCAGCTTTCTCCTTCTCTTGCAGTAGCCACTCCGCGTTCATTCCCATTTGTTAAGTTCCGGCTCGTATTGCTATGATAACCAGCGGAAACAAACTCATAAGGATTCAAAAAGGCAGCTCCCATATCTCGAATATGGAATTCCATAAGCGAATACAGGCGCACTTGATCTGCACCGTTTTTCGTTGCACACCGTACATAGACGTCTCCGTCTCCCAAAGCCGAAATTACTGCTTCATGCCCATTTGCCTCAAGAACGGCTATATTAGCGTCAATACCGGCAGCATTCGTAACTCGCCATTCAATTTCCTGATAGGTTGCGTTCTCTGGATGAATTTGCACACGAACCGGAAGTGAACGGGTGTCCTTCGTTAGTTGATTTCCTTGCGGGCATATGATTTCCAGCTTGCGAACGGGAATTTCATCTGATAAATAGTTTTGGGATAACTCGCTCACATCCGATAGTGATTGTGATGAGTGTTGATAAAGTACAAGCTCTTCGTCCTTAGAATGATCTAGCTCTCGTGCTTCCGAAGTCAGTGTAAGCTCAGCAGACTGTAAGCCATGGGAAGATGCACGTACAACGATTGTACCTGACTCCAATGAAGAGGCAATGACCGCAAGCAATTTGCCGCTGAACATCCGGCGACTTGTTCCTTTATATGAATCGTAGTCAGTGCTGTCACCATTATCCAAACCAACAAGACGCCCCGGTCCTTCTACAGAGATTTGAATACGATTATTGGCGTTCTCCACGGGACGTCCTTCTTGATCGAGGGTCGAGATCTCCACAAATACCAAGTCCGATCCGTCAGCAGTCATCTGAGTTTTATCAGGATTCATGACCACAGTGGCCGAATCTCCGAAAGAAGTTACCGTATCATCAGCGATCTGTACTCCGTGTTCATCATAAGCGACTGCTCGGAGAGTACCTTTGCTATAGGGGAGCTGCCATTCCCCAAGCAGCTTTTTACCATGTTTATGGTCAATGTTAACCGTGCCCATGGATTGATCATTAAAGAACAATTCGATTTGTGGTGCGTTGGAGCATACTCGCACATCAATAAGCTGCCCTTCAGAGAAATCCCAGTACGGAAAAATATGAATCATCGGGGCGACCTTGTAATCCGTCCATTCTGCTTGATAAATATAATAGGAATCCTTTTTGAATCCTGCGGTATCCAGTTGACCGAAATACGAGTTTTTAGTGAAGTACGGAGTCGGCTCCCCAATATAGTCAAATCCAGTCCAAATAAATTGTCCAGGTGAGTAGGTCGCATCACGATCTGCGATGATGCAAGCTTCTGTGTTTTTGGCACCCCAGCTAGTAGAACTGTTCCCTAAGGCTGAGCATTGTTCATCATCGTCAGACAATACAGACTGAGCATAAGGGAAGTGGTAGATGCCTCTGCTCTGTACAGTAGACGAAGTTTCACTACCATAAATAATCCAGTCGGGATGTTCCTCATGATGCTGGTCATAGTATTTTTCGGCATAGTTATACCCTGCGAACTTCACTAGATCTGCGCATTTCTGTGCATTCTCCCATGGCATATAGTTGGAACCGATAGTAACCACTGCATTTCCTTTAGGGTCATGAACCTGCACCAGATCACGTAATTCTATGGTTAACTCTTGGCCGCGTTCATCGGCATGGGTGTCGTATATTTCATTTCCGATACTCCACATGAGCATGGAGGGGCGATTTCTATCCCGGCGTACCCAGCTGGCAATATCTTGTTTCCACCAATCCGGATAAAATCTGGCGTAGTCAAAAGGAGTTTTACTGCGTTCCCACATATCGAATGCTTCGGAAACTATGAGCACGCCCATCTCATCCGCTAGTTCCATCAGTTCAACGGCTGGCATATTGTGGGCCGTACGAATAGCGTTTACGCCCATCTCCTGCAGGAGGATAATCTGTCTTTTTAGAGCTGCCTTATTAACCGCAGCCCCCAAACATCCCAAATCATGATGTTGGCATACGCCATGAATCTTCACCTTTCGGCCATTCAAAAAGAAACCTTGTTGGCTGTCAAACTCCATCGTACGGAATCCGAAGGTTTGGATTTCTTCTTCTATTACCTGATCATTCTCCAGCAGTTCAGTTTTTAGGGAATAGCAGTAAGGCTGGTTAATATCCCAGAGCATTGGATTATTGACGGATAAGAGGGCAGAGCTGGATACAGCAGACCCGACTTGTACTGGACTTTCATTTTCTGCATGAGAGATACAGATACCTGAAGCGTCCAGTATACTGTGACGAATTATGTAGTGTTTTTCGCTTTGCAATAGATCATTGCACAAGACTTCGGTATCTACCTCAACATTCCAGGAATCCTCTTTTTTGTGAGTAGAGATATAAATACCATCAGGCACAATATGTGTCCCCGGATACGTCTTCAGCCATACACTGCGATAGATGCCCGCACCAGAATACCAGCGTGAATTAGGAGACTCATGAACCACTTGAACATAGATTTCGTTGATACCTTCAATAATGTATGGCGTGATATCTATTTCAAAAGTGGAGTATCCATTTTTCCAGACGCCTGCGATATGGCCGTTCACATAGAGAGTGGAGTCCATGTATACGCCTTCAAAACGAAGCGAGACAAGACTATTTGGCACTTTCTCATCTATAACTATGCTTTTACGGTACCAGCCTTCTCCGCTTTCATATAGATTATGTGTATCAAAAATTAGCCAGTCATGGGGTAAGGTTACGTCGATCCACTCCGAATCAGCTGCTATCACCGATTCTAAAGTGGACTTAAGCGGCTGTTTGCTGAATAACCAGTCATTATTTAATCTTGTTTTCTGACTCATGAATGAAGTTCTCCTTTATCTTTGGAAAATTTAGAAGTGGTTATTAACGATGTGAATGATTTCCGTAAAGCCTTTTGTATTCTTTTTTATCATATCAAAGATTTTGCAAAAAGACATTCACGAAGAAGAGTAAAAAAACTGTAATAACAAAGCTATTGAAATCGCATTCAAAATGATAACATGCCATTGGTAAATTATCTATTTATTTCTTAATATATCTTTTATTGCGGAGGATGAAATTTATACAAAAACAGTACTAATGAACAATACAGAGAAGTATCTCTGGTCTATGAAAAATGTTATTGCTACAGAAGCTAATGAAAGTGAGGGAAATTGCCTGGTACACCGGCTAAGATGTGTTGGGCTTATCGCTGATTTAATACTTTACAAATACTTGTCTGCATGTACTTGTGTTTGTTCGAATAAGTTAGAAAGAAGGACAGGACAAACCATAGGTGGAGATGCGTATAAATGGGGATGCGTAAACAAAGTTTTATTCGTGGCACGTTCATATTAACCGTGTCGTCATTTTTCACAAAAGGGCTTGGTTTTTTGAACGGAGTCTTGCTGGCACGTTTTTTGGGAGCAGAGGGAGTAGGGCTGCTTATGATTGCTCATCCACTGCTTCCCTTATTTATTACGCTGACAGAGCTGGGGCTTCCTGTTGCGATTTCAAAGCTTGTATCGGAAGCTGAGGTTAAGCAGGATGAAGCGCGAGTAAAGCGTATTCTCACAGTATCCTTAAGCATTACGGGTACGTTGAGTATTATATTAACTTTAGTGGCTCTATTAGGCTCAAAATGGATCGCATCGATTTTTTTGGCCGATCAGCGGGCGTATTATGCTATGGTTGCTATTACGCCGATCATTCCAATTATTGCGATGTCTGCTGTACTGAAAGGTTATTTTCGTGGAAAACAGAACATGAACCCACTTGCCTTTTCCGATATTATTGAGAATCTGGCGCAAATCATTGTCATTATCGGTGTTGTCAACGTATTGTTGCCCTACGGTATTGCCTATGCGGCTGCTGGCGCAATGGCTGCCTCCGTTGTTGGGGAAGGTTTTGGTTTGCTCTATTTGTTTGCTGTTTTCAAATGGGCAAATCGAGGTAAGGTCAAAACCTCTCCACCACCTACGTCAAGAATTTCACTTAAAGGAGACAGTACGTTGAGAGATTTGCTGCGTATCGGCTTACCGATGACAGGCAGCGGTTTTATTCATTCGCTCTATCATGCCTTTCTACCACTGCTGATTACGAAAAGTCTAGTACTGTTTGGTGTAGGTGTTGAGATGGCGACCAAGCAATTCGGACTTCTAGCGGGTTATGCTCTTCCCATGTTGTTTCTCCCCAGCTTCTTCACACAATCGTTGTCGACTGCATTAATTCCGGCGATCAGCGAAGCAAGTGTGAGCAACAATAGCAAGCTTATGCATAATCGGATGGATATGGCTATGCGATCCGCGCTTATAGTAGGTTTCCCATGTACAATCATCCTGTACTTATGGGCTGTACCCTTAACAACTATGATCTATCATTCGCCAGAAGCGGGCGAGCTGCTAAGGTTAATTGCACCCTTATTTTTTCTTTATTATTTCGGAGCGCCACTGCAAGCAATTTTGCTTGGTTTGGGGAAAGCATCAACCGTTATGTGGAATCATATTCTTACGAATATTTTTGAAGTGATTGCGATCTTTGTTCTAGGTTCTAATATTGGAATCGAAGGGGTGGCCATGGGATTCGGACTGGGGCTCTTGCTGCTGACACTGTTGAATTTTTTATCTGTGGCAGGAACGATCGGGTTTTATTTTGACTTTCGTATTGTATTCAAGGTGGGAGCAGGAGGAATTGTCATGGCGCTTAGCGGGTTGGCGGCTCACGGAATTCTGGAAAGATTGCACCTGGGGCAGGTCATTGAACTGTTCGGAGCGTTGCTTGTTTCGTTAATCACCTATGCAGCAACATTGCAGGTAACCCATGCGTGGGAAAGGGCACCGAAACCACCAACGATTACACCTGTTTCTTGAAAAGGAATATTTCTGATATTCCGGTACCGTGCTCCAAAAAGTAAATTGAGTAATAATGCAACCCTCTGTGTACCAGTATGGGGGCGGATGAAGGTAACGGATGGGGAGCAGCGAGATGTTTAACTGTATTTTGTGCAGCTATAATCGTTCAAAACAGTTGTGTATTGAAAATAGCTGTATTTCTTACATCTATTCTCACGAGTTAAAGCCTATTAGGTGATTTCTCTTGATTTTAATTGTATAGAATGCAGTTAAAGTCGGAGTTATTCCCTAGCAATATGGATTAAGTGTATAAAATACAGTTATCTCATTAGATTGCGTTAAAATCTTGCGCTACAAATATACGGAGTGGGGATATCAGAAGTTACAGTCATAATTTGCTCAGGCAAACCGCCAGTGATCCAAAATATCAGGCAACGATCCTTGATTATCGGAGATTGCTGCCTAATTGACCATGTGTTAACTACGCTCAATTGCCTCAAAGCAAAAATGGAGTCTATCTCATAAGTAATTTAAGTAATTCCTATTGGGATGATTCATATGGCAAGTTGGATTGATTAGGTAACATTTTGCGCACACGTATTTGCTATCGGACACAGCTGACCTTAAGAGCAGATTTAGCTTACATTTGGAATTTTATCGGACCCCATCGCAGTTATTACCATGAAAAAAACCAAAAATGGCTCTCTTTTTGAGGAATAGTTGCACTGGAGTCCGTAACCTAACTAAAAATCCTAAAAACAAGCAAATAGCGTCTTCTGAGTCCGAAAAGCTCTAAACTTGATCAAGACTGGGTGATTTAGGTAGGTGCAACGGATAAAAGCATTCGACCCCCGGTTCATAACAGCAAAGCAACAATTCTCCTATAACGGATGATCGCTGCTCTGCTGTTTTTTACTAAAAGAAATAGTAGGCGGTCTTTATGGAAAGAAAACATGTAGTATAGTTTGAACAGATGAATACGTACTGGAGCAAGTTATTGGAGAGGGTAGGGGAGCTGATATACCAATCCCATGGCATTTAATGAATGATTTGGTTGCGTTACTGGTTCGTACCCGTTTACGGACTGACTGTAATGGAGATGTATACTATTAAGTAAGTACTGATAAGGAGAGTTTGTCGTAAAGGACGGCAAATGGTGCGATTCAAGCTTTTACGAGACAGTTAAAAAGTGGAGCAGGACAACGCTAGTTATTACCGAGTATTACCGAGTACTAACCTTGACCGTATTTTTTTCTGTAATGACTCAGTGTGAGTAGTGGCCAGATATACCGATAACTATGATAATTGGAATAGAAATTACCGGGGAGACCAGCGCCAGTGGGATAAGAAGTTTTCCAATCCTCTTCATGAATAGACGTGATTAGTCTTTGAATTCCTTTTTCCACCGCAGCTGTTGGCTCTGGCTGAACGGCGATAATCGCATCAAGTGCCCAGGCGGTTTGTGAAGGTGTGCTTTCTCCTAAAGGAACATATTGTAGTAGCCGGTCGCTGTGACAAGACTCTCCCCAACCGCCGTCCGAGTTCTGAATGCTTAGAAGCCACTTCACTCCTTTTTGCAATGTATCATGATTTATAGGCAGCCCAACAGCCTGCAGGCCTGTTAATGATGCCCAAGTGCCATAAATATAACAAACACCCCATCTTCCATACCACGAACCATCCTTCTCCTGATGTTGAATCAGCCATTTTGTACCCCTTTTAATGAACTCGTGTTGTGTATTTAAACCAGCGAAGTTTCCGAGAAACTCCAAAGTTCGTCCGGTAAGATCTGCTTCCGAAGGATCAATGGCTGCAGATTTAGCACCATCGATAGCGAGCCATGTGAGCATTTCTTTATTGGTGTTTTTTTCGAATGCCGGCCAGCCGCCGTCGTTATTTTGCATCGATAGGACCCAATTCAGTCCGCGATTCCATGATTCCAGATATGAAGGGTGAATGGTTGATAAGCTTCGGATGGCTCGCAAGGCTGCCGTTGTATCATCTACGTCCGGATTGATTGTATTAGACTCAGAGAATCCCCATCCACCGGGAACTATATCCGGATTATGGATGCTCCAGTCAGCAGTTTTATGATGCTGTTTATCCAGAAGATAAGAAGCAGCGTGTTTTATTTTTTTGTGATCAACTGGAATTTGTGCCTCTTGTAAAGCATAGGAGATTAACGCTGTATCCCATATTGTAGATGGAGAGTTTTGAATTGTAGTATTATGATTTGATTGGCATTGCAGCGCGGTGAGACCTCGAATGGCCTGTGTAATTATCGGATGCTGCCGATCATAATCGAGAGCAAGCAGGGCAAAAACCATAAGAATTGTACTGCTGGCATAGCTGTAAAAGGTACCGTCGGATTCGATTCGCTGGAGCATATATTGCTCCGCTTTGTTTTTGGCAGCTTCATGTATGTAGTGTGGACTCCCGAGTAATCTGCTCAAACCCATTTGAATAACATCCTGCATCTCCTGATATCCACGGGTAGGCGATTCATCTCTATCCAATCGTGTCTCCATAAGATCTGACAGATCAGGAGCATGGGCTGTAGTGATCGAAAATCGCCGATCGGCCATAATGAGCATAGGAGTGAGGTGTACCCTAGAGTAGCCAGAGAATTCGAAATAGTTAATAGGGAAGTAAGAGGGAAACAAAAGCACCTCCAGTGGAATCGAAGAAATTGCTAAAGGCCACTTGCTTTGACCCGTTGCAGCGAGTATGACTCTAGTTAAGATACTTGTGACTTTGCCTAATCCACCTTTAGACAGTATATAACGTTTAGCCCGCAGTATTGGCTCGTCTGTTATCTTACTGTATCCAGAATAGAGCAGGGCATAATAAGCTTCGACTGATGTGGATAAGTTCCCAGCTTCTTCGTCCTTATATAACTGCCAGCAACCCTCTCGCTGTTGTGCATCAAGAATGCGATCATGTAGCTGCCGAATGAGCGTTTCATTCTGCAGGTTCAACACCCTAAAGAGAATGATCATATAAGCATCGATCACAATCCCGTTCTCAAAACAAAAATGCCATGAGCCGTCATCCTTCTGCTGTTGTAGCAAGAACGTTGACAAACGTTCGATTTCTTCATCTACTTTACTTAGTATATCCGTCATGTTTTGGGTTCCTCCGAAGGCATTATTTTTAACATTATATGAAGTCGGAGAACAGGACATGAAAAAGAGCTGCTTAGTCGCTTTTAAGCAACTTTGCAGCCCTTTTTACATTCCGTCTTAGCATTATAAAACGGTTAATTTTCAATCACAATACGATTTAGCTTGAGATTAACCGGAGCTGCAATGGTGTCACCTACAGGGCATTTGCTCTCCAGAAATTGTACGAACTGTTCGACCTTCTCAGCAGGGGATGGAGTCTTTATGTAGAATGTATACCGAATATCGGAATAGCCAGGACGTACTTCAGAGCGGTTGAAGAATCCGTCGAGATCCAAGTCACCTTCCACATCTACTCTGAAATCTTCAAGCTCCACCTCAAATTTAGAGGCGTAGACCCGAGCTACTATGGATTGGCAGGCACCCAAAGAAGCGAGCAAAGCTTCAACAGGATTCATTCCTGTATCTGTGCCCCCAAGACTTGTCGGTTCATCGATGACCAGCTCGAATTGTCTTGCATTAGTAACGACCTTTACGCCGTCTTGCAAATGAGCAGTTGCTTTGAAAGTTTGAACATTTGGCATGTGTTTACACTCCTTCTTGTGGACAAACTAAGGATGATTTAATGTTTCTTATTTTTTGTAATTCATAGTATGTTTCTAGGAATTGTATAGATTATAGTTCTATTCTGTATACCCGTCAATACATGATTAAAATAATAGTTAGGAGACAACTAGAGTGTCGACCGAAATTGAGAGCTATTTGGACTATCCTAGGTTGCAAATTTTAGGGGGTGAAATAGAATTAAGAGACGATCGGATAAAGCGTAGATGGAAAGCAGAAATCAAACCGTTTCTTCTTGCACCCTATCCTGTAACTGAGGATCTATACAATGCTATAATTAATAACTCATCACATGGAGATCTAAAGCCGGTTGTGAATATATAGGTGAAGATGGTATATACATTACTCGGGATAAGGAGTCAGACGGCTTCCATCTTGCCCGGTCTTATTAATGAGTTATGGATTTGTAAGTGGAATTAGAGGAGGGAATAATTATGTGCGAAGGGCACATAGATAAGCACGGTTATAACGAGCATCGAGAATACGGAGAGCATGGAGAAATGAATATAAATGGAGTCAAGGAGGGTTCGGAGCATCCTCACAAAAGCGCTCAGACCTTTCGTCGTGCTAGGGCTATCGCATTTTTGGACAAGCTAATGATTAATCGTTCGGCGTTGCAGCAGCAGCTAAAAGAGTCAGAGATTGAAACGACAAAACAAGTCATTAGTGGTGAACTAAAAGCTACGGAAGCGATCATCGATGAGTTCATACATATGTTTCAGATTCATGAGATAACTTCTGATAATAGAGAAGATAGAACCTAAGCCACTCAGCTATATAGAGGTGTTCATGCCCTAGGTTTTGATATGAATGAAAAAAGAAGACTTCTGAAGAAATCAGAGGTCTTCTTTATGTGTAGCTAATAAAGAAAAATGTCTAATGTAAAGAGAATACATCATTAAGTAAAACGCTTTCATGTTCACTCGATAAATTGATTTATATAATTAGTCCTGTAAGTAATATAAAAAGGGGGGCGAAAAAGAATGAAAAAAGTCAACAAAAAAAGGATTAACCTAACTTTAACAGTGTTGATGGCTATGTCCATGCTTATCACTGCTTGTGGTGGGAACAACGGGAATAAAGTGAATTCTGAGGCTAATGCAAACGCAGGCAATACGGGAAAAACACCTGTGTCGGAAGAGAAGCTCAAGATTACCATGTGGTCCCAATTCGCGGATCCAAATTCTAAAGACGGCGGGTTTGTTGGTTTTTATAAAGCACTTGAGGCAACCCAGGCTAAATTCCCTAATGTAGAAATCGAGCATGTAGGTGTTGGAGGCGAATCTTATAAAACGAAAGTGAAAGCGGCTTCAGCAGCCAATGAGCTGCCCGACATTTTTTACACCTGGGGTGGTGGATTCTCTGAGCCATTTATAGCGGGGAACCGGATTCTGTCCATTGATGATCTCGCAAAAGATGGAACGCTGGACCAAATCGTACCAGGTACGACAGACAATTTCATCTTCGATAGCAAGC
This sequence comes from Paenibacillus sp. FSL H3-0310, assembly GCF_038002785.1. Classification (NCBI taxonomy): domain Bacteria; kingdom Bacillati; phylum Bacillota; class Bacilli; order Caryophanales; family Paenibacillaceae; genus Paenibacillus; species Paenibacillus sp. FSL H3-0310. Next base: position 2,983,161 of record NZ_JBBODC010000001.1, on the reverse strand, counting down.
TTTACGGTCTGCCGATCAATATAGCTACTGCTCAAATGTACGTCAATAAAGAACTATTTGAGCAAGCAGGAGCAAAAATTCCGGAAACATGGGATGAGCTTGTTGCTGCGATTGAAGCACTAAAAGCAAAAGGCATTCAGCCGATTGCACTTGGGGCTAAAGACAGATGGCCAGCAATGCAATGGAACGCGATTCTAGCCATCCGGATGGCAGGCGTGGATGCTGTAAATGCCGCTTTAACGAAAACAGGATCATTCGACACAGCTGAATTCACAGAAGCTGCTGCGAAATACAAACAATTGATTGATGCGGACTCCTTCGGCAAACATTTTGTTGGAACTTCTTATGATGACGCGACAAATATGTTCCTATCAGGCAAAGCAGCTATGATGTTCATGGGCGCTTGGGTCAACGGACAGATTGAAGATGATAACTCTCTGGTCAAAGGTAAAGTGGTACCGATTAAATTTCCAACCATTCCAGGGGGGAAAGGAAATGCTGACGAGTGGTTCGGAGGTTCGGGTGAAACATTCGTGCTCAATGCCGATCTGAAAAACAAGGAAAGAATATGGGAAGTATACAAGTTCTTTATTGAGACCATGTCTAAAGAAGTATTTCTGGCTGGTTCAGGCTCCTCAGCATGGAAAGTTGATGTAGGTGACACATCTCAAATGAATCCACTGGCTCTGCAAATTGGTGAATTGTCCTCATCAGCAACTGGTTTCTCCTACTGGTGGGATCAAATGCTGAATGGTAATGACACTGAATCTATGTTCGGTTCGCTGATGAAATTCGTCGCCGGAAAAACAACACCTGAAGACTACACGAAAGAACTACAGAGCAAGGTCAATCAAGGACAATAATCTGCGTCAGGCGGCGAGAATTGTTCGCCGCCTGATCGATTTAAGGTGGAGTGAAGCATGCATCAAGTATTCGGAAACAAAAAGGCTATCGCCGTATTTGTTGTTCCTGCTTTGATTTTATACATTCTTGTTGGTTTTTTCCCGATCCTTCAGTCTATGTATTACAGTCTGCTGGACTGGGATGGGATACAACCGGCTAAATTTATTGGTTTAGCTTCTTATAAGGATTTATTTTTTGCAGATACGTACGGCATGGATTTTAATCATTCGATACTTAATACGTTGTATCTGGCAGTTCTTTCTGTTTTCATGCAACTTCCGATAGCTCTGGTGCTCGCTCTGGTTCTTGCCAGAGGGGTGTGGGGTGAAAAGCTGTATCGTACTTTGTATTTCATTCCAGTCTTGGTATCCTCCTCTGTCATCGGGGTTATGTTTCTGAAAATCTATCAGCCTGAATATGGCTTGCTGAATACGATACTCAATCAACTAGGCTTGTCCTCCTGGACACATGATTGGTTAACGGAAAGCGGAACTGCACTAATAAGTGTTATGATTCCAATCGTTTGGCAATATATCGGCTACCATATGCTTCTAATGTACGCTGCCATCAAAGGGATTCCTGAAGATTTGTACGAAGCTGCAAAAATTGACGGAGCATCAAGTATAAGAACCGCCTTCTCTATCACTATTCCACTTATTTCACCGATCCTGAAGGTATGTGTCATATTTGCTGTTTTGGGATCATTGAAGTTTTTCGATTTAGTCTTCATTATGACCAATGGCTACCCAACACCGGAAACTAGTGTTCCAAGTACATTGATGTATTCGTCGATTTTTAATCGCAATATGTATGGGTACGGCAGCGCGATGGCCGTGTTTATGGTTGTGGAATGTCTCTTTTTCTACTTAGTTCTACAAAAACTGATCAGAACCTACGATGATAAGGAGGAGAGCTAATGACAACAACACATAACCGCCGCTGGCCAAAGGTTGTTTTGCAGATTGCGTTTCTAATCTTCGCAGTTATTCAACTGTATCCGCTCGTGTGGCTTGTATTTTCCTCCTTTAAAACAAACATAGAAATTACAGGCTCAAATGTGATGGGCTTGCCTAATGAGTGGAGGTGGGCGAACTACGACTACGCACTATTTAAGGCGAATATCGCACGTAACTTTTTGAACAGCCTTATGTATACAACGGTAACTGTCATTATTTCTGCTCTGTTATCGGCAATGGTTTCTTTTGCTGTCGCAAGAATGAAGTGGAAGCTTAATAATGTGGTGCTTACTTTCTTCATGCTGGGATTGATGATCCCCGTTCATGCTACGCTGCTACCTGTCTTTCAGATGTTAAAAATGACAAGCTTGCTGAATACGCCTTGGGCCTTAATCATTCCTTATACCGTTAGTGCACTTCCTACTACAATCTTTATCATGATTGGTTTCTTTAGAGCGCTGCCAGGGGAGTTGGAAGAAGCCAGCGTTGTAGACGGCTGCAATATTTATCAGGTTTTTTTCCGTATTATGCTTCCGCTTGTAAAGCCGGCTATCGTAACCACTTCCATCTTTACTTTTTTATCCGCTTGGAACGAACTGATGTTTGCCAATACATTCATTAATGATCCTGACTTAGCAACAATTACCGTCGCCATCAATTCGTTTAAAAGTGCCTATGCCACAGAATTCGGACCTATGTTCGCAGGAATGGTTGTGGCTACACTACCCATGATCATTATCTACTTGTTCCTAAGTAACCAAGTCCAAAAAAGCATTATTGCCGGGGCAGTTAAGGGTTAAAGCAATGGGATAGGAATCCTTCGAAAAATGCTATACTAGTTTCGTATTGAAGTAGCTATAAATAAAAGTCCGTATTCGCTTAATTGTCGGCCAGGAGGTTACCGATGAGGTTTGCACGTATCCGATCACAAATCGTTTTTTACTACTTGGCCTTACTAGTGGTTTCCATGATTGCAAGCGGTATTATGTACCAACGAATCAATGAGAAATTCACCGAGGAAAAGGTAGGTGAGGTATCGCTTCAAACCTTAAACGCCATGAATTCCGGAATCGAATCACTTCTTGACAGCACGAATAATTATTCCAAGATGATCGTGTCGAACAATACGGTTCAGGAAATTTTGGGCAGTGATCTGGCGGGTAACGACATCGGAATTTTAACTTACAAGCTAGAGGTGGCTCTGTCAGATTTTATGCTCGCAGAGCCCTCTATCTCTTCTGTCTATCTATTCGATAATGCAGGACGTAAGTTTGCGATTGATTTGCAGTCTGCAAAACCGATCAGAACAGATGGGATCGAGTCAGCGGAATGGTACTCCGAGGCAGTCGCCTTGGACGGAAAAGCAATTTGGAGGAAAAATGCCGGAGGTATCTTCAATTTTGAGACGAAGGAACCCCAGCAGGATCCACAATATATTTCTCTGATTCGCATCGTAAACGACATGAACACTTCCAAGAAAATAGGAGTATTAGTCGTGAACATTACGGTTCAGGAGCTGAAAAAAAGCTATGAACGTTCGATCAACGATAATAAACCTGATTTAATGATCGAAACTGGATATGAGACACTCCTTGATTTTACACGGCCTGAATTATCGAACTATACAAACTCTTCTATGCTTGATGTGCCGCTCGGCAGTAGCAAAATCGTAAAGATCAAAGATCATAATTATCTGATCTCTTCTCTGGTTTCAATGGATCGTGGTTGGAAGTTTACTAGCGCTCAGCCTCTGGGAGAATGGGAAAGCCCCTATCGTCAATTTAATCTGATGCTGTTAATGATTATGTTGTTTAATTTCATTTCTATATTTTTAGGTTCCGTCTGGATTTCTAGATTCATTACTACACCTATTTTACATATGCTGCGATCCATGAAAAAAGTGGAGATTGGAGATTTCAGTTTGGTTCGGTACGAGGCGAGAACGGATGAGCTGAACCAGTTGAAAGATAGGTATAACAATATGATTATGACCATTGAGCAAGCGCTGAAGCGGGAGAAAGAAGAACAGAAATTGATTCGAAAACTCGAATTGGATATTTTGCAGCAGCAAATTAAACCACATTTTTTATATAACACGTTAGAATCAGCTGGCTATTTAACTTTGTCAGGAAATAATAATGAGGCGTACCAGATTATTTCTGAGCTTGCAGCCTTCTATCGTCAGAGTCTTAGTAAGGGCAGTGATGTAGTAACGTTAAGAGAAGAAGTAGAGATCACTAAAAGTTATCTGAGTATACAAAATATTCGCTATCCAGAAATTTTCATCAGTGAAATTGAGGTGCCGGAAGAAGCTGAGTATGTTCGGATACCCAAATTGACGCTTCAGCCGCTTGTAGAAAATGCGCTTTATCATGGTATTCGCCCTTTAGGGGAGTGTGGTAAGATTCGCATCCTTGCCCGTATTCAGGGGAATCGACTGAAGCTAGTCGTGGAAGATGATGGTGTGGGGATGAATGAAGACAAACGTCGGGAAATGCAAGCTGAACCCTATGGGCAAAATGAGTCCAGTTTTGGGTTGCGCGGTACTTTGATGCGTTTGAAGCTGTACTATGGGGCGGACATGAATTGTAGTTTGGTCAGTGCACCGGGAGAAGGAACTCGGATTGAATTGGAACTACCGCTTGAGGAGGGGAATAGTCATGGAGCTTGAACTGCTCAGAGCCATTATTGTGGATGATGAAATTAATGCGAGAAAAATTGTTCCCATCATTATAGATTGGCAAGCAGTTGGTTACAGATTCGTAGGTGAGGCCTCGAATGGAAGCGAAGCGTTAGATCTGATCGAAACCATGAAACCGGATGTAGTATTTACAGATATCAGTATGCCTTTTATGGATGGACTGGAATTAAGCCGGTTGATAAAAGAAAGGTATCCGCTAGTCAAAATTGTGATCATCACTGCACATCCCGAATTCGAATATGCAAAAAGAAGCCTGGACATTGGAGTGCAAAATTTTATCTTGAAGCCGCTCCAAGCCGAGGAGGTACGAAGAGTTGCGGTAGATCTTCATGGAAAAATCCGGGAAGAGACAGAGCGGTGGAACGAATATCAGGAGCTGAACCGACAGTTAAATGAAAACGCCGTTCAACTAAAAGAAAAATTTCTAAATGATTTGCTATCAGGCCTCTGGGACCCCGATCAGTTGGATAGCCGATTCCATTACTTTTTTCCTGAATCAGCGAACAGCTTGTTTTCAATCATGCTTATTGAACTTCAAATTCCCTTAGAAGAAGGGGAGGAACAACGAATCCTACAGTCTTTGCGTTGTAAGAGGTTTATTGATTACGCGCTTGAAGAGTATGAGGGAATCGAAGTTTTTTTTGATAACAGTCAACGGATTGTCCTTCTTAATAGAAAAGATAATCAGAATCTTACGAAGATTGGAGAGTGGCTGGCCCAATCGCTCCATGAAAAGCTAGGATGTAAAGCTTACATTGGCGTAGGTAGTACCTGTACGGATTTCAATAGGATCAAAGAATCCTATAAAGAGGCGCTGGAGGCAGTTAGATATGGTAAGTTAAAGGGCAGTAACGCTATCTATTTTTTTAATGATGAAATTCATTTCGGGGGCCGATCCTGGGAAGTTAAGACGATTGAAATTGAGGAAATTTTGTTTTTTGTAAAAGCTGGTGTCTTAGACAAGGCTGTGCAATCCATTGAGAAAATGTTTCAGGATTTGGAGAAGTCCGAGGCTTTTTCTGTGGAACGAGCTAGGCTGGTTTCCGCCCAATTTGTCTCCACATTAATCAATTCACTCGCTGAAATGGGAGTTATACTAGATAATAATCTTTCTTTCGATATTTCGCCATATAAAAGGATTTTTGAGCTCGATAGCCTGCCAGACATGCAACAGACATTACTTGAACTCACAGAGAAGGTAACCTCTCAAGTAACCCGGGCACGAAGCAAAAAAACTAATAATATTATCCATGAAGTTAAAGATTTTATTCAACAGGAGATGCACATTCCGGAGATGTCTTTATCCTATGTATCGAATAAATTCCACATGAATTCCAGTTACTTTAGCCGGATCTTTAAGCAGGACACAGGGATTAGCTTTACGGATTATCTTCTCAAGTGCAGAATGGAAAAAGCGGTGAAGCTTCTGAATGAAACGGATTGGAAAGCTTATCAAATTGCTGAAAAGGTCGGCATTAAAGATCCATTTTACTTCAGTAACTGTTTTAAAAAAGTAATGGGAGTATCCGTTCAGGAGTATAAGAAAAATAGCTTTTTCCTATAAATCTCTCCGTTGAATTTGATAATTTTCCTCTTTAAGCCCGCACTTTATGCGGGTTTTTTATTGTTTTTTTAGATATAAAGTAAGCAATAATGATGTTACAAAATGGAAAAATGATCTTGACAGAAATGGTTTCTATCGTATACATTTGTATACATGAAGAGCGCGTATACAAATGTATACACCGCAAAAGGAGGAAATAAAATGCGTGAAGGACATGTCGGCAAACGTGGCGGTCATAGGGAACATGGAGAGCACAGAGATCGTGAGGGACGTGGCGAACACAGAGATCGTGGCTTTATGAAACATGGGATGACAGAATCAATGGATCCACATCCTAAAAGTGCTCAAACTTTTCGCCGTGGCAGAGCCATCGCTTTTTTAGATAAGCTTATGGTTAACCGGGCTACATTACAGCGGCAGTTAAATCAGCCTGAGCTTGAATCGATTAAACAAGTGGTTAGCGGTGAATTAAAAGCAACGGAAGCGATCATTGAAGAGTTTAAACAAATCTTTCAGATTCATGAGATCGCTCCAGAAGATACAACATCAAAAGTTAATAAAGAGGAGAGTAAAGAAAAAGATGAAAATAACTGAGCTCATTAAAACCCGTAGAAGTACAAAACAATTCAAACAGACTCCAATTCGTGAAGAGGAGTTACATTCATGGCTGGAGGCTGCAAGTTACGCTCCTAATCATCGTATGACCGAACCTTGGGAGCTTCTTTTCATCGGACCCAATACTAGAGCGAAATTAAAGCATAAGACGGATTTTGGCAACGCACCTGTTGTTTTTGCAGTTCTGTCTAAGCCTGCCGCAACTGCGTTTGAACGCGATGAGAATGTTATGGCTGCTGCTTGTTTCGTACAAAATTTCTTATTAGCTGCACATGAAGCAGGTGTAGGTACGTATTGGGCTTCGCTGGGGGCTTTGCCTCATAATCGTGAGATTCTTAGTGTTCAAGAAAATTACGATGTTATTGGGATATTTGGAATGGGGTATCCGGAGGAAGTGCCGAATGCGAAACCCAGAACACCGATTAGTTCTAAAATCACGTATTTATCTTAAACAATTGAAGGTGGCGGAATGTGGAAGCTTAAGCATTATTTGAGGCCATATTGGGTGTGGTGTGTGTTGGCACCATTGCTGATGCTGGTCGAAGTAACTATGGATTTACTGCAGCCCACGCTCATGGCGAGCATTGTGGATAAGGGTGTCATGACAAAAGACTTGTCTCATATTTTCTCGACCGGACTGATCATGCTTGGTGTAGCGTTTATCGGTCTAATTGGTGGGGTGGGCTGCACTATTTTTTCGAGTATTGCTTCTCAAAACTTCGGAAATGATTTGCGGATTAGCTTGTTTGAACATATTCAGAAATTTTCTAATAAGAACCTGGATCAATTGAAGACGGGCTCACTGATTACACGATTAACAAATGATGTGGTACAGCTGCAAACCTTTGTGCAAATGATTTTGCGGAGTATTCGATCTCCCTTGCTATTAGTCGGAAGCTTGGTGATGGCGATTCGGATTAGTCCTATGCTGACCCTCATCCTAGCCGTTGCCGTGCCACTCTTGAGTTTAATTTTGTATGGGTTAATCCGACTTTCTTTTCCTTTGTTTCAGAAAATGCAGGTCAAATTAGACGGTGTGAACACAGTGTTGCAGGAAAATTTATCAGGCATTCGTGTAGTCAAAGCATTCGTCCGCGCTAACCATGAACAGAAACGCTTTAATACAGCTAACAAGGATTATACAGAAATTGCGATAAAAGCGGTACGGTTAATGTCATTAAATATGCCGCTAATGATGCTTGTACTAAATGCCAGTATTGTTGCTGTACTATGGTTTGGGGGAGTGCAAAGCTGGAACGGTGGGCTGCCAGTTGGTCAGCTGATCGCTTTTATTAACTATATAACCCAATTGTTGATGTCAATGCTGATGTTAAGCAATATGTTGACCTTCTTCTCACGAGCCAAGGTTTCTGCCGATCGGGAGAATGAAGTATTTTCCACCATTAGTGAGATTACAGAAGTTGCCAACGCTAAAAAAGATGCCATACACAACGGTCGGATCGTATTTGACAATGTATCTTTTGCTTATAATCCTTCGGATGAAAATCTAGTGTTAGACGATATTAATTTCACTGCGGAGCCAGGAGAAACAGTGGCCATTCTTGGTGCCACCGGTACTGGTAAATCATCATTGGTCAGCCTCATTCCCCGGTTTTACGAAGTGTCCTCTGGATCCATTACAATTGATGGCTCCGACACTCGTATGATTGCTCTGGAAGATTTGCGTAGCAGAATCGGATATGTTATGCAGCAGGCTATTCTGTTCAGCGGTACTATCCGCGATAATATCCGATACGGCAGACCGGATGCCACAGATGAGGAAGTGGAAGAAGCAGCAATAGCCGCTGAAGCTCACAATTTCATTTTAGAACTTCCACAGGGTTACGATACAGAGCTCGGCCAGCGTGGCATTAACCTGTCCGGTGGGCAAAAGCAGCGGCTTTCGATTGCACGGGCACTTTTAATTCAGCCAACAATCCTCATTATGGATGACAGCACTAGTGCGCTCGATGCAGCGACAGAGTCACGAATCCGGCAGATGTTAAAAACACGGCTGCGCAGCAGCACGAATATTTTGATAGCTCAGCGTGTCACCTCTGTAATTGATGCTGATCGTATTCTGGTATTAGAAAATGGCCGAATTGCTGTACAAGGTACACATGATGGGCTTATGAACAGCAGTGAAATATACAGAGATATCTGGAGATCACAGATGAAGGGAGAGGAGGTGCCTTATGTCAAAGCTTAATAATGGCATGAACACCACTCCTTTTAATCGATCAGGCGGATTCGGACCTGGATCTGGGCCTGGATCTGGCCCCGGACGGGGCGGAGCTGTGCCAATCGTACGTGCTAAGAATCAAGCGGGAACACTCAAACGCATCTGGATGTATTTGAACCGCCAGCGGTTCGGGTTAATCATTGTGTATGTATTTACTGTGTTAAATGCAATTCTTTCGTTGATTGGGCCTTATCTAATCGGTAAAGCGATTGATACTGCGGTAATTCCTCACGATTATCAGGGCCTTATTCGTTTTTGTCTACTCCTAATCGGTATTTATGGGCTAAGCAGTGTGGTTGCTTGGGTGCAAGCCTATGTAATGACATCCGTCTCACAGAATACCGTGTTTGAGCTGCGTCGTGATCTGTTCAGCAAATATCAACAGCTACCGATTAAGTTTTTTGACACGCAAGCTAACGGAGAACTAATGAGCCGGGCAACCAACGACATAGAGAGCGTATCCAGTACACTTAATCAGAGTGTGACCCAGTTATTAAACAGTTTGATCACCCTAAGCGGTTCACTAGTGATCATGTTAATGATGAACGTTCCGTTGACCGTAGTTTCACTGATAACGATCCCTCTTGTGTTATTGTCCAGCCGTAAAATCATAGGTTTAAGTCGAACTTATTTTAAAAATCAGCAACGCCATCTAGGTGAGTTGGGTGGATTTATCGAAGAAACCATCAGCGGACAAAAAGTAGTCAAACAATACAGCAGGGAAGAGACAGAAGTGAAACGGTTCCGCAAAATCAGCGGAGAGTTGAATAAAGTCGGCATTAAGGCACAAATTGTTTCCGGATTAGTGGGACCGGTCATGAACATGATTAATAACCTTGGATTTGCGATCATTGCCGGGGTGGGTGGCTGGATGGCTTTTCATAACATGGCTACGGTTGGCGTAATCGTTAGCTTCCTTACGTATTCCAAACAGTTCGGACGACCGATCTCCGATCTTGCTAACCAGTACAATCTAATTCAGTCAGCAATTGCTGGTGCGGAGCGTGTGTTTGAAGTTATGGATATGCCATCCGAATATGGTGACGGTGATGAACAAAGTGACGATCTGCCACGGTTAAAAGGGAATGTTGTTTTCAAAGACGTTTCATTTGCTTACAAGCCAGATTCACCAATTCTGAGTGGGGTTACGTTTGAAGCAAAACCCGGAGAGAAAATTGCGCTTGTCGGCCCAACGGGTGCTGGAAAAACGACCATTGTCAACTTGCTGATCAGATTCTATGATTTGAGCGGCGGCTCCATATTCATTGATGGCCGCGATATTGGAGAGCTGGATAAAAATGCACTTCGTAGTCAATTGGGAATGGTATTGCAAGACGCGCATGTATTCTCGGGAACGATTCGGGAAAATATTCGCTTTGGACGTCTTGATGCGACAGACCAAGAGGTAGAGGAAGCGGCAAGATTGGCCAATGCAGATGCCTTTATCAATAGACTGCCGCATGGATATGAGACTATTCTCCATGCGGAAGGCAGTAATTTGAGCCACGGCCAGCGTCAGCTTTTAACGATTGCCCGCGCCATTCTAGCTGATCCAGCTATTTTGATCCTAGATGAGGCAACCAGCAGTGTGGATACGCGTACGGAAATGCATATTCAACAGGCGATGGAAAAGCTAATGAAGGGACGAACAAGCTTTGTGATCGCCCATAGGCTTAGTACCATCCAGGATGCTGATCGTATACTCGTTATTCAGGGTGGCGGAATTGCCGAGCAAGGCAGTCATAAAGAGCTTCTTGCGCTGCAAGGCGTTTATTACGAGCTGTACAATACCCAGTTCAAACGAGCGATTTAAAAGAATCTTTACTTGAACTGATAACATTTGTAAGTAGATGCTTTTATCGGACTCCTCTGACCTTAAAGGCAAGATTTTCTGATTTTCAGAAGATTAAAGGACCCCACTGCAGCTATTGGCATGAAAAACACCAAATATAAGTCACTTTCTAAGGAATAACGTCCTTGAGGTCCGAAGCCCTGTTTCAAGAGCTGAAAACTACCAAATAACGTCATCTGGGACCGAAGTCCTTAAAAAGATGTGTAATCTATTGGCGTAATTAATGCCCGATAAAAAAGAGCGGCGTTTCACCTATTATAGGAGAATCGCCGCTTTTTTTTATAAATTCCTCTCTAATAACGTTCCGAGTTGTTCAGCCAAGACTTGATAGGTCACAGGTCTTTCATTCTTGAACCACCATTCCACTACCCCTGCATAAGCCGATGCAACAAAACTAATAATAACCTCTTCATGTAACCCTTCGTTTATGCCTTCGGTGGTAGTTACTTCATGTCTAAACTCATCGAGAAGAAAGCTTAAGAAACGATTTCGGAAATAAGGAGCACCTTTACTCGCTAGCATCATAGAGAAGAAAGAATAATTTTTATCGAAGTATTCCGTCCAGGTCAACGTTGCCTCGATAAAACCCAATTCAGAACCCGATTCACAAAGTGTTCTTAGGACCTCTATATGTTCTTCGATAAGTTTATCTAACAAATCATATTTATCCAGATAATGAAGGTAGATCGTTCCCCGGCTTACATTTGCTGTGTCGGAGAGATCCTGTATGGTAATGTCGTCAAAATTTTTCTCAGACATTATTTCAATAACAGCCTTTTTAAGCGCATCTTGAGTTTTGAATTTCAGAAGGAAGTCACAATAGAACAGAGGATCATATTATTGAAGTACTCAATTATTCTCAATCGATGAATTGATGCTGGAGGGTGGGGGCGTTTTAAATGGTTCCTTCCTGAATGAAAACTTAATTGATGAGTTAAGCTTGGTTATTGTTCCCATCGCAGATGGTGCCTCTAATTCGGTGACCTTATTTGAAATGGATGCATCTTTGAAACAACAGCCCCCAGCAAATTTCAGCTTGAAGAGTGTAGAAAAACTTGCTGATGATGGGCTATGGTTGAAGTATGTAACACGGCGTGATTAAATCTATGTTTCTTAAAAAGCGCAAAGCAAAATATGCTTTGCGCTTTTTGAATTCGAAAAAGTAGTAACCAATCTTCTCATTCCAAGCCTGCCAGATGCATCGTTTGTTTCAGACGATCTACGTTCACATAGATGTCCTCCAATCCTGGAAAACGAATCGCAGGATCGGGTACACCTTGCCCGTACACCATATAATATTCGAGATTATTATGGTTGCTGATCATCCAATAGGTTGGAACAACATGCTGGGCATGGAAAATTTCAATGACCTGTGTTCCAGGCTGGCAAAAAGCCAGATTAGCGAGTCCAGCACCATGTGGACCTACGATTACTTTCGCTGAGGCGAATAATTGGATTTGCTGGGAAACCGTCCAGTCCTCTAGACAAATCGGTACGATATTAAAATTCTCAAGGCAGCGGATGACATCATCTTCATTAACCAACCGTCTTGAGCTTGCTTTTTTTCGTGAGATATAAAAACGTTCTGGAGTGACTAGTGTTGTTTCTCTATGCGGTAACAAAAATCTCCGCAGTGTATCCGTGGTCCAAGGAGGATAATGTGAATTCATCATTAAGGAAGGGACAAGTAGCCGGTCAGCCTGAACATATACTTCTGAATTCGTCCGGATCACCAATGACTCGGATATCCCAAGCATGGCCCACGTTTGTTCCACAAAGGGTCCATACGGATTTGGATTCATGATAATAGTGGAGTAAGTGATTCCGCTCGATTGAAGCATCGCTAATCTAGGAAGCACATCATACATCCAATGAAAATAGTTATGGGCTCCGCAAAAGGTTAACACCGCCGCGGTCCCGGCAAAATGTTGAAGCTGCGGATCATTCCACCGGTGAAACACTGGGTGCTCATCTGCTTCAAGCATCCTATATTGCTTGGCGTCATATTCTTGGGAAAGATCAAAGATCAATTTCCCTTCTGGTGTTAGAACAGCACCAGATTCTCCCCACACCTTCCCTCTGGAAATGGTGGCAACGTATCCGCCAAAGGGCTTTAAACAATAAGGTGTTAGTGCTGGAGCAATGCTCGTTTCAATGCTTTTAGGCGCTCTGAACTCAGCCGCCCGTCCGAAGTCAAAAGGAACGACATTCCCCGCTTCCTTTGTACTGTTTTCGTTGTGGGAAGTAAAGTCCCAGATGCTTTGGTAATATCCTTGGGGTGGTACCCCTTGTGCAGAAAATAACATCATGTCACCTCATATTCCCAAGTAGAAGCGCAGAAACCTTATTAAGCTATTTTATGAAATGAACAATCTTCGGACACAGACTTACACGGAAAGAGGCGGATGAACAAGATTTGATTCAAATGCTGTTATTACTTGATTAATAGGCTTGACATGGACCAGGATTGAATATAAATTCAGTTTATTCAAACGCCGTTTAAATCATCGATTAGGTGCAATGTACTGCCGGAAGTGTTAACTATTCCGCAGTTCCTTTTCATCGGTATGCGTTGGAGCTGTTTTATGAATTAATATATACCCCTTTAAGACAGGGCATTAGGATATTACAATTTAATTGGAAAGTGTGGATTCGAGATAAATGAAGTATACAAAACTTGGAAAAACGGGGCTGGACGTATCCCAACTGTGTTTAGGTTGTATGAGCTTTGGCGTTGCCGAACGTTGGATCCATCAATGGGTGCTTGATGAGAAGCAGAGCCGTGTTATCATAAAAAAAGCGCTTGACCTGGGTATTAATTTTTTTGATACAGCGAATGTATACTCCGATGGAACGAGTGAAGAAATCGTTGGACGAGCGCTTAAGGATTATGCCAATCGAGACGAGATTGTTTTAGCAACTAAGGTCTTTAACCGTATGCATGAAGGTCCGAACGGAGCAGGATTATCCCGGAAAGCAATTATGAGTGAGATTGATAAGAGTCTCAAGAGATTGGGAACAGATTATGTAGATCTATATCAGATTCATCGCTGGGATTATCACACACCTATCGAAGAAACGATGGAAGCTCTTCATGATGTAGTGAAGGCTGGTAAGGCAAGATACATAGGTGCCTCAGCAATGTATGCTTGGCAGTTTCAAAAAGCGTTATATGTAGCGGAGAAAAACGGTTGGACCCGATTTGTATCTATGCAAAATCATCTCAATCTTATCTATCGTGAAGAAGAACGAGAGATGTTGCCGCTTTGTAAGGAAGAGAATATTGGTGTTATTCCCTATAGTCCCCTTGCATCAGGAAGACTTACGCGAGACTGGGCGGTATCAACTCATCGTTCAGAAACTGATCAGATTCAAAAATCTAAATATGATGGAACTGCCGATACCGATCAATTAGTCGTGGAGCGAGTTGCGACAATCGCCGAAAAACACGGTGTTCAACGGATTCATATCGCTCTTGCTTGGTTGCTTCAAAAAGAACCAGTTACAGCACCTATCATCGGGGCTACAAAAACATCGCATCTCGAAGATGCCGTAGGTGCGTTATCCATTACTTTAACCTCTGAAGAAATTGCGTTTTTAGAGGAGCCTTATGTACCACATTCCATCGTTGGTTTTAATTAATAAAAAATCAATGGGGGAGGATAATCCCGTAGAGCCGAAGTCAGCGTTGTTTACCAACGTTTAACTGTATTTCGTACAGCTATATTCCTTCAAATCACTCAGCTCGTGGATATAAGTGTACTTCGTACATCTATTTCCTTGATTTTCTACCCATTAGGTAGGTTTGGATGTTTTTAGTTGTATAAAGTGCAGTTAAAGTATGAAGGTTCTTTCTGCGTACGGAATAAGTGTATAGAATGCAGTTATCTCCCAGATTCCATTAAAACGTAGAGCTACATGAATGCGGAGAGGAACTTCCGATCGCCTCAAGTTCAAGGTTTGTTAAAAGCGATTAGCGACCATTAGTCTGTTTATATTCACTTGCCCATAATCTGATCAGGTAATGCGCATTGATTCAAAAACACCAGGGAGTGATTTTCCAATAATAGGAGAATCGCTGCCTGGTGTTCTTTTTTTACCCTCAAAGCTTGTTCCTATAGACCTTGGGTGACATCCCATAGATTTTAGTGAATTGGCGAGTAAAATAATTACTATCACTAAACCCGCATTCATGTGAGATTTGGGTGATACTGAGATTAGAATGCTTTAATAACCCGCAAGCCCGTTCCAGACGTAAACGATGAAGATAAGCGATCGGGGTTGTCTGATAGTAGGAGCGAAAGATCCGGTTTAAGTGTCTGACTGATATGTCCGAATGTTTGGCGATCTGATCCAGTGTTAACGGCTCAAGATAACGATCTTCCATATATGAGAGTGCATTCGCCAAATGCATCAGATGGTTCCCCTGAATCCCTTTTTCCTGTGGGTCATAATGTCTGGACAAATAGACGACCAGTTCCATAAACTTGGAGCCCAGCATGGTTTGATAACCCTGTAGCTTGTTGTGATATTCTTCAATCATACCCGCAATGAGAAAAGAGACATACTCCAGGTTAGGAATCGGCAAGCTGAGTTTGCTTGTGTAGGAATGTTTATGACGATACAGGGGTTCCAACACAAATAAGGCTTGAAAGCCGTTGGATGTCCGCAAATCTGCCCCAGCTGTCGATAGCAATTCAGGCTGAAACATAACATTGCAGATCTTGAAATCCTGAGGATCTTTAAAAGCATGCGGGGTCGAACCATTAATTACAAACACATTTCCCTTTTTGATAAAAGACTCCTCAGTATTAACAATATGTGTAGCTGTGCCACTCAATACAATTACGAGCTCTGAAAAGTCCGCATGTCTATGTAGATCGGTGTCTTCGTCGTGATAGCCGTATTGAATAAAAAATGGAAATTGACGATCAGATGTAAACCATTTTAAATAAAATTCACTCAACTCGTTACCCTCCAAAAGCTTGTCTAGATGAATGTCTATATCATGCTATTTTAGGACCGAATAATCAAGGCTTTCTATCCAGTTGAAGCAGTATAATCCTTGACATAGGTTTCAGTGATTAAGATAGAGAAGGAGAATACTACATGAAATATAACAATCCGATTATCCCGGGGTTTTATCCAGATCCAAGCATTTGCAGAGTAGACGAGGATTATTATCTGGTAAACAGTTCATTTGCCTATTCTCCGGGAATACCCATTTGGCACAGCAAGGATTTGGTGCATTGGAAGCAGCTTGGGTACTGTTTGACTCGTGAGAATCAGCTTCAATTTGATGAATCCGTGATGTCCGGAGGTGTGTGGGCGCCGACTCTTCGTTATTATAACGGTCGTTTTTATATGGTTACGACAAATCAGGATAGCGGGGGTCATTTCTACGTTTGGGCGGATGACCCGGCAGGCGAATGGTCGAATCCACTTTATGTGGAGCAGAAAGGCATTGATCCCTCCTTGTTTTTTGATGATGGAAAGGTTTATTTCACAAGCACAGGCTCCGAGCAAGGGATGGGGATCTACCAATGTGAGATTGATATTGAAACGGGTCAAAAGCTTAGCGATACACGCTTGATCTGGACTGGCAGCGGAGGAAAATTCCCTGAGGGTCCACATCTTTACAAAATAAACGATTACTACTATTTGATGTGTGCGGAAGGTGGGACAGAATATGGACATATGGAGACTATTGCAAGAAGTAGATCGCCATATGGGCCTTATGAATCGTCTCCTCACAATCCCATTTTGACACATCGAAGTTCAGATTACCCCATTCAAGCTACAGGGCATGCCGATTTAGTTGAAGCACAGGATGGTAGCTGGTGGGCGGTATTTCTGGGGATTCGACCAGTAGGTTATCCTTACCGTCATCATCTTGGCAGAGAGACATATTTGGCTCCGGTTCAGTGGACGGAGGAGGGGTGGCCAATGATTGGTGATAACGGAGTGGTTGGTTTAGAAATGGAAGCTGACCTGCCCTCACCAATGCCGTGGGAAGAAGAGCCTGAAACCGACGATTTTGATCAATCTGACCTAAGAATGAGCTGGAATTTCATTCGTAATGCTAATAAGGTGGATTGGTCATTGCAGGAACGGGGAGGGTGGCTAGCTTTACGTGGATCAGATGTGAGATTAAACGAAAAGGGAACGCCTGCTTTTATTGGCTGTAGACAGCGGCATTTGAATTGTGAAATTACCACCAAAATGGAATTTAGCCCTCTTGAGGGTGACGAAGCTGGTCTTGTAGTTTTTATGGATCAGAAGTATCACTACGCAATTGGACTAATGCAGATGGAAGGTGAAAATGTTATTACGCTGCGCAGACAGGTAGGGAGCATTAGTGATGTGGCATATTCTTCGGCTTTCGAAGGTACAGGGGTAGAATTGAGAATCCAGGCATTACCTGAAAAATATATATTTTACTATCGAGGTGTGGATCAAATATGGCATCTGCTTGGCGAAGCCGAGACACACTTGATATCTACTGAAGTCGCAGGCGGATTTACTGGAGTATTCTTCGGCATGTATAACTACTCTCCTTATGGAACAACTGCTTATTATGATTGGTTTAGCTATCAAAAGAAATAAAAGGCGGTCGGCTACGTGATCGTCAGAAAAAGCAGTGTTAGCTTGTGAAAAATACAAAGCAGCGATTCTCCAAGTATGGATGAATCGCTGCTTTGTGTTTTTTGGTTGTTGTTTTTTTGTCGTCGTTGGTTGTCTGCCTCAGCTTGTATTTATCAACCTCTTGGGCTCAAGGACCGAGAGGACGTTATTTGCGTATTTATCACTTTTTAAGCATAGTTTCGGACCCCAATGCAGCTATTACTTCGAAATAGATTCATATTGAGTGTTTTTTGAGCAAATAGCGGCTATGCGGTCCTTTAGCATCCCAAATGTGAGATAATACTGCGTTTAAGGTCCCGTGGGTCCGATAGTGATCAGCAGATAGGGAAAACCTGATAGGATAAGCCTGATAGGATAAACCTGATAGGACCAGCCCGATAGAATCAGCGTGTGCGCAAAGGTTACCCATACAAGTTGGTGTTAAGCTGATAGTGCCATATTGTGAATGAAGAACACGTTCGCTTTTATCCAATGAGCATATCTTCCTTCAAACGCTTGATGTCTGCTCTAGGTGGTGAACCAAACATCCGAGAATATTCGCGGCTGAATTGTGATGCACTTTCATAGCCAACTCGGAACGCGACATCCGCTGCATCCGCTGATTCAGATAATAAAAGGCGGCGAGCTTCCTGTAAGCGCAGATACTTTTGAAACTGAATAGGACTCATGGCAGTTACCTCTTTGAAGTGTCTATGGAACGAAGAAATACTCATACTGGCTGTTTCAGCAAGCTCTTCAATCCGCAAAGGTTTATCACAGTTCTCGATAATCTGTTCGATGGCCTCCCGAATGCGGTAGGTGCTGCTACCTTCCATCGCAATTTGAGCGAGTGTAACTCCATAGGGTCCCTGCAGAAGCCGGTATAGAATTTCATCAGTATAAATCGGAGCCAAAAACGGAATGTCCTTGGGATCATCCAGCAAACGTACCAATCTCAGGATCGCATCCAATAGTGGTAACTCTATCTGCCCGACATACATAGCGCGCTTAGCATTTTCTTTCGGAGCGAGTTTAAATTCGGAATCATTTAGTACTTTCAAAATCTGACTCTGCGTGAATTCTAGCTTAAAGCTTAAATAGGGTGCGTTGGGAGAAGCTTTTATAATCTGACCGATAACGGGTAAATTCATTGATGATATTAGATAATTTGCGGGACCATACTCAAAACGCTCCTTGGCCAATAGGATCTCCTTTGTTCCCTGCGCAATGAAACATAAAGAAGGTTTGTATACTCTGTATACTGGCTCGGTCACATTGGAGTTACGAATCACAAACAATGAGGGGATAGCGGTCTCATATACTCCATCCTGGCTCGAATGATGTTCAATCAATCTGGCGAGTTCTTCTTTCCGCTCTAGTAATTCTTTAGACATGTGCTCCTCCTAATGTTTTGTTCTTATTCAATTATAAAGTAAAAACATCTTTTGTGTTAGTGATAGTGAGAGGAATAGGCAATCATTTAAGATAATTGAGATAACGGCGTCCCCTTCATTTATCGCATAATTAGAACTAAGAAAGGGGTTTTGAAATTGAGCAATGTTTTGATCTTAGGCGCTAATGGCGGAATTGCACGACATGCGATTGATTTGTTTTTGAACGAAACCGATGCCCGCTTAACACTTTATCTCCGTAACTCGGACAGATTAAGCCATATAACATCCAGCCGTGCTCGAGTAGTTGAAGGAGATGTGTTGGATAGTGAGCAATTAAAAGAAGCGGTGATCGGGCAAGATGTTGTTTATGCTAATCTGGCAGGTAATTTGGAGAAAATGTCTAAGACTATCGTTGAAGCAATGAACACCACTGGTCTTAAACGTTTGATTTTTATCAGCTCAATGGGCATTTACGATGAAGTTCCAGGAGAGAAGTACAGCAGTATATTGGATCCATATCGTAAATCTGCAGAAATTATTGAAGCTTCAAATCTTAACTATACAATTTTGAGACCTGGATGGTTTACCTATAAAGACGAGATAGACTACGAAACAACTCAAAAAGGTGAACCTTTTAAAGGGAGAGAAGTGTCGCGAAAAAGTGTGGCTGCATTAGTTGTTAAATTGGCCGAGTCACCAGATATGGAAATTCGCCGCAGTTTAGGAGTAAACAAACCCAAAATCTAAAGGAGACACAAACTAATGGAATATACAAAACTTGGTCGTACTGGTTTGGATGTATCTAGAATTTGTCTTGGTTGTATGAGTTACGGAGTACCTGAACGTGGAATGGCTCCGTGGTCGCTAAATGAGGAGCAGAGCAGACCCTTTATTAAAAGAGCCCTGGAGCTTGGCATCAACTTCTTTGATACGGCTAATGTATACTCAGACGGAACAAGCGAAGAAATTGTCGGACGTGCCTTAAAAGAATTCGCTCGCCGCGATGAGGTAGTCATTGCTACAAAGGTGTTTTTCCGGATGCATCAGGGACCAAATGGAGCAGGACTTTCACGCAAAGCGATTATGACCGAAATAGACAACAGTCTAAAACGGCTGGGCACAGATTATGTGGACCTATACCAGATCCATCGTTGGGATAATGACACTCCTATCGAAGAGACCATGGAGGCCCTTCATGACGTAGTAAAGGCAGGTAAAGTTAGATATATTGGTGCGTCCTCTATGTATGCTTGGCAGTTCTTGCAGGCACAGCATGTTGCTGAGCGTAACGGTTGGACTAAATTTGTCTCTATGCAAAATTACTTGAATCTACTCTACAGGGAAGAAGAACGGGAAATGTTGCCTCTTTGCCGGGAAGAAGGAATCGGTGTGATCCCATGGAGTCCGCTTGCTAAAGGTCGACTAACCCGTGATTGGAATAAACAAACAGCTCGTTCAGAGATAGACGAAGTCGGAAAGGCATTTTATGCAAAAATGGCTGAGGCTGACCGCAAGGTTGTTGAGGTAGTTGCCGAAATTGCGGCAAAGCGCGGGATTCCACGTGCACAAGTAGCGCTTGCTTGGGTTCTGCAAAAAGAGCCAGTAACATCGCCTATCATTGGTGCAACCAAAGCAAATCATCTGGAGGACGCCGTTTCAGCGTTATCGGTGAAGCTGGAGCCAAGTGAAATAGCGAGTCTGGAAGAGCCTTATGTGCCACACCCAGTTATAGGAAATCTAAGCTAGATAAAAAAGCGTGATACCCTTGGGGATCGCGCCTTTTTTTTACCTAAGCTAAACTTTCATCTACCATTTAGTGCCTTTAGAAACTTGTCTTTAGTTTGGCTTAATCGTTGCTCAGCACCATGCGGGTGCAAGGGTTTGCATAAATAGGTGAATAAGAAAACACATTCCAATCGATAAAAATGACATGTTCATTCTTCTTTAGCCAAGGTAATATGTATCCGACATGTGAGAGTGAATATAGAAAAGGAGATGAACTCTTTATTATTAATTCCACATTGAAGCATACGCACATGAATACTGAAATTGGCCAACCAGCCATCCTCAATCCAAGTCAGGTGTACCCGACGGTTTCCTTCACACCGTGTGTTAACGGAAGGGTTGCCGGTGAATTGATTTTTGATAGAACGAAACTGGTGACTGAGTTGCCTGAGACTCCTATGGTTAAAGACTCGTTAATGGAATGGACACCGTTAGGCACGGCTGATCTACTGGGTACTTATGAACTGCGAATGACCCTCAAGCAGGACGGAAAAGCTCCTCAGTATGACTCATATTATTTTACCGTGCTGGATCCAAAGAGCATCCCCGCGGGACAGAGCACAATCGCTTTCCTTGGTAACGATGGAATGATGATGTATACCGGTGATTATCGAGGTAATCGGATCTTGGACTTTTCTAATGCGGGTTATAGGGGTGGTGGTGTTGAGATCCCGAATATTCCCGTTAAGTCGACCGTTCTACCCTTGGACGGAGACGCGACGGAACGTATTCAGGTGGCAATTGACCAGTTGGCTATGCTCCCGCTCGATAAGAACGGATTCCGCGGGGCAGTCCTGTTGAAAAAAGGCAGATATGAAGTCGGAGGCACGTTGTTCATTAAAGCAAGCGGGATCGTCCTTCGCGGTGAAGGTCAGGAAAAAGAGGGCACTATTCTCTATGGTACCGGAGCGAAACTGCGAAATCTAATTGAAATTGGTGAAAATGCAGATCTTATGCTGGACAGCAACTCGAAGCAGATGATTTCAGATTTGTATGTACCCTCAGGCTCGCGTTCTTTCCATGTAGAAGACGGGGGTGCTTACAATGTAGGCGATCAGATCATAGTCCGCAGAATAGGTAATAAAAATTGGATTCACGAAATTGGTATGGGTAACATATATAAGCGCCCGGGTGGAACCGTAACCCAATGGTCACCGTTCAATCTGGATTTTGACCGAGTCATCACTGCTATTGTAGGTAATACGATTACGGTCGATGCCCCATTGGCGAATGCTATCGAACGTCAGTGGGGCGGCGGAGAGATCTATAAATATACGGACGATGTCCGCATTCAGCAGGTTGGGGTAGAGAATATGAGGGTAGAGTCCGATTTTGACCCAAGTATTATAGATATTAAGATGGATAACGATACAACAGATCCTTATTATGCGGACGAAAAGCATGCTGAACGCTTCGTCGTGTTCAACAGTGTGAAGAATGGCTGGGTTCGAGAGGTGAGAGGTTATCATCTGTCCTATTCTCTCGTTCAAATGAAGTGTTATTCCAAATGGATTACGGTTCAGGACTGTCAAATGTACGATATGATCAGTGTGGTTACTGGGGGTCGCCGTTATGTCATACATCAGATGGGCCAGCTAAATCTCGCTCAACGTATTTATACAGAGACGGCGCGGCATGCGTTCACCGTCGATAGCTGGGTACCGGGGCCGAATGTATTTCTGGATGGAGAAGCTGTTAAAAATTATAACACCAGTGAACCTCATCATCGCTGGTCAGTCGGAGGCCTGTTCGATAATATCAAAGCTCCCATCTCTATTCGGGATAGGGCGTGGTTAGGCAGCGGACATGGTTGGGCAGGTGCGAATTATGTGACTTGGAATACACACGGAGAGCTCACTTTACAGCGGCCACCAACCGCTCAAAATTACGCCATTGGCCATGTTGGTAGCAAGGTACCCGGACTGGTTCCTAACGATTATGATTCCCGGCCCCGTGAAGATGGATATTGGTGCAGTTGCGGTCAACATGTCGTCATTAATAGTCTCTACAAGCAGCAGCTGATGGAACGTTTAGGTCGAAATGCGCTCAGTAATATAAAAAAATAATTTACAGTAGGGTGCGGAATTTTCCGCATCCTTTTTAGTGTGGATCATAAAAAAACACAACCCCTAACAATCTATGCCATGGAGAGACATCAGGATCAAGAGTAGCATAGGAAGTGGAGTTACTGACGAATGATTTGACCTGAAAATAGGAAAGGCCAGGTGAACAAGAGTTGAGTGAAAGAAGACGAGCGAAACAAGAGGTGGCATTACCGGCAACCAAGCAGGAATCAGAACGTCTTCGATTATGGTATACAAGCCCGGCGTCAAATTGGAATGAGGCTCTTCCCATAGGAAATGGGCGCCTCGGGGCAATGGTGTCCGGTATGATCGGCCAAGATAAAATCCAGCTTAACGAAGATTCAATTTGGTACGGCTGCCCTGGACGCGCAGCTAATCCTGCAGCTCAGCCATATTTAACAGAGATTCGGCAAATGTTGAAAGACGGCAGGCAGGCGGAGGCAGAACATTTGGCAAGAATGGCTATGACTGCTTCACCAAAATATGAGCAGCCGTACCAGCCACTTGGAGATTTGATTTTAAAGTTTCTGGATTCTAGTGAGGTTATTGAAGAATACGAGCGGGAGCTCGACTTAGAGCAAGCAGTCGTTACGGTATCGTACCGTTGTGGCGGGGTTCGCTATTACAGGCAATATTTTATAAGTGAACCGGACGGTGTATTGGTAGTCCGATTGACAGCTGACAGACTTGGCAAGATCACGTTGGCTGCGAATCTTATGCGTCGTCCGTTCGATACCGGCTGTAGCACTGGTCCTGCAAACACAGTTTTAATGAATGGGGAATGCGGAGCGGATGGCGTTCGCTTTTGCACAGCACTAAGGGCAGTTCAACAAGGGGGCCGCCAGAGGCTCATCGGGGATTACATCTCTATTGAGGGGGCAGACTCCGTCACCCTTATGCTGGCAGCGCAGAGTACCTTTCGCGTAGATCAACCTGAAAAAGCCTGTCTAGAGCAATTGGATCAAGCTACGGCTCAGTCTTTTGCAACTCTAATAAAGCAGCATAAGGAGGAATACAAGTCCCGGTTTGCTCGATTTTCAATCGATTTAACTAGGGATGGAGACCCGTACGCTGAGCTTCCTACCGATAAGAGATTACAGCGTTTACAGCAAGCAAAAGATGAAAGAAGCAATCCCAATGAGTCTGGTGATCCGGGACTAGTTGCTCTATATGTACAGTATGGGCGCTACTTACTGCTTTCCAGTTCTCGACCAGGTACGTTGCCTGCTAATCTGCAAGGCATATGGAATGATAGCTTTACCCCGCCATGGGAATCAAAATATACAATTAATATTAACCTCCAGATGAATTACTGGCCTGCCGAAGTCCTAAATATGGCTGAATGCCATGAACCGCTGTTTGATCTGATCGAACGGATGCAGTTGAACGGTCAAGAAACGGCAAAAGAAATGTATGGCTGTCGCGGTTTTGTTGCTCATCATAACACTAACTTATGGGCGGAAACCCGACCAGAAGGCATCCTAATTACCTGCACGGTCTGGCCAATGGGTGCTGCTTGGTTATGCCTTCATTTGTGGGAACACTACCGGTTTGGACTGAATCTTTCTTTTCTCAAGGAAAGGGCCTATCCAGTGATGAAGGAAGCAGCGATTTTTCTGCTTGATTACATGGTAGAGGTAGGTGGCTTACGAATTACTGGGCCTTCAGTCTCGCCGGAAAACCGCTTCCTTCTTTCGGACGGAAGCAGCGGCAGCCTCTGTATGGGACCATCCATGGATTTGCAAATCGCATATACATTGCTTTCCGCCTGTTCGGAAGCGGCATTAATTATTGGAGAAGAAGATACAATGTTTCTCTCTGAACTACATGAGACGCTTGAACACATTCCACAGCCGAGTGTGGGCAGTCATGGACAGATTAAGGAATGGCTGTTTGACTACGAAGAGCAAGACGCAGGTCACCGGCATATTTCTCAGTTGTTCGCATTACATCCGGGGGAACAGATTGACATGAGGCACACCCCTGAGCTTGCCGCAGCAGCCCGGCGAACGCTTGAACGCCGCCTTGACGGAGGTGGAGGTCATACCGGCTGGAGCAGGGCATGGATCGTCAACTTTTATGCCCGTCTCGGTATGGGTGCGGAAGCCTATGAGCATTTAATTAAACTGTTAGCCTCCTCCACGTATTCGAATCTTTTAGACTGCCATCCACCCTTTCAAATAGACGGCAATTTTGGTGGAGCAGCAGGGGTAGCAGAAATGCTGCTGCAATCCCACCGAGGAGAACTTCGACTATTACCTGCCCTTCCTAAGGAGTGGTCTTCAGGCAGCATAAGGGGGATGAGAGCAAGAGGTGGTTTTACCGTTGATCTTTCTTGGAGCCAAGGAAAGCTGGATGAAGCGACGATTCACTCTACGGTTACCGCTGAATATCGAATTTGGTCTGCCGTTCCGCTCGATCTGCCAGAACAATCTCTTATTAGCGATGGTCAGGGATTTGAATATACTTTTTCTTCAGTTGCAGGGAAGTCCCGCAAGATTCGTGCACAATAGTCAATCGTAATAAAACACAGGCAAGCCGAAAAATCTCCATTTTGAAGACCTGGATATTGGATTAACATTAGCCATACAACAAAATCCAAACTGCAACCAAAGGAGCGATATTTATGCCACAACAAGTGCCAGCCGCATTGCCAGCGAGCAGGCCAGATCTTTCCCCATTCCAAAGACGAATGACCAATTTGCGCAAATATAAGGCGCTGTATCTCATTTCACTTCCAGGCATTATTTTTTTTATCGTATTTAAATACTTACCCTTGGCGGGTTCCATCATGGCCTTTCAAAACTACAACATATTCAAAGGTTTTACAGGCAGTCCGTGGGTTGGCCTTGATCAGTTCCGGCGGATGTTCACCTATCCAGAGTTTTTGAGAATTCTTGAAAATACTATCCTGATCGGCCTATATGATATGGTCTTTGCGTTTCCGGTTCCCATAATATTCGCCCTCCTTCTTAATGAAGTGAGAAAAGCTTTCTATAAACGGATTTTGCAGACCGTCGTTTATTTGCCCCATTTTCTCTCATGGGTCATTATTGGGGGGATTATGATTGGCATTTTGTCCCCAACGACAGGTATCGTGAACCAGATCTTAAATACTTTTGGGCTCGACTCCGTTTATTTTCTGGGCGAGGACTCGTATATTCGTACCATCCTGGTTGGAACAGGCATATGGAAAGACAGTGGATGGGGAACTATTGTTTATTTAGCCGCACTCGCTGCTGTGAATCCTGAGCTGTACGAAGCGGCTCGGATTGACGGAGCAAATCGTTGGAAACAAACCTTATCTATAACGATCCCGACGATCTTGCCCACTATCATGATTATGTTCCTGCTTCATATAGGTAACTTCCTTGATTTTGGCTTTGAGCGAGTGTTTGTATTTATCAATTCGCTTAATGAGACCAATGGAGATATTCTCGATACTTATATATACCGAGTGGGTCTTATTGATCAGCAATACAGCTATACAACAGCTATAGGCCTCTTTAAATCGGTCGTCGGACTGTTGCTAGTCATGATCGGGAATACGCTTAGTAAAAAAGCATCAGGGGATGGACTTTACTAGAAAGGAGTCGAAGAGTAAATGAAAAATAAAGGTCGCCTATTTGACGTTTTCAACTATATATTTCTGATGCTGGTCGGGTGCTTGATGGTCTTCCCTCTACTGCATGTGCTCGCCAAATCATTTAGCAGCACTCATGCCATTAATGCAGGCGAGGTTAAGCTATTCCCTGTAGATTGGACGCTCATGAATTATCAAGTTATTCTTGGGGATACCTCCATCTGGAGAGCTTTCATGGTAAGTATATTTATTACAGTTGTCGGAACGCTTATTAATCTGATTTTAACTGCATCACTGGCCTATCCTTTATCCAGATCCGAATATTCGATGCGCAAAGGAGTTCTGATTTTAATCCTAATTACGATGATATTTCACGCTCCGCTCATACCGAACTATATG
Organism: Paenibacillus sp. FSL H3-0310; assembly: GCF_038002785.1. Taxonomy (NCBI): domain Bacteria; kingdom Bacillati; phylum Bacillota; class Bacilli; order Caryophanales; family Paenibacillaceae; genus Paenibacillus; species Paenibacillus sp. FSL H3-0310. Next base: position 2,956,459 of record NZ_JBBODC010000001.1, on the reverse strand, counting down.
GTCATCAAAAACTTGCACTTGATCGACTCTTTATGGGTATTAATCATCCCATCGGCCATCAGTGCATATAACCTGTTCATCATGCGTTCTTTTTTCTCAGCCCTGCCTACTGAGCTGATAGACAGCGCGCGAATGGATGGAGCGGGAGAGCTGCGCACGATGTGGAGTGTCATCCTTCCTTTGTCCAAACCTGTTATGGCAACTATGGGCTTGTTCTACGCGGTATCCCATTGGAATTCTTATTCATCGGCGTTGTATTTTATCAATACACGAGCGCTTTATCCACTTCAGCTGCGGCTTCGGGAAATCGTACTGAGTAACGACCTTGGGCAAGCGGGCAGCTTATTAGAAAACGTAAATGAAGTATCTCCGGCAGGTGTGCAAATGGCAGTTATTGTCGTCTCCGTCATACCGATTATTATCGTGTATCCGTTTCTGCAAAAGTATTTTATCAAAGGGATGTTAATCGGATCTATTAAGTCTTAAATTAATCAGCTTGCATCATCCTTTAAAAGAAACAGCCATCTGCTTATCAAAATATGGTAAGATATAATCCAAACTCAAAAATGGAAGCGTTGCCAATAATCGCAACTTCAAATCAATTTCATACCACAAGACAACTGATTCTGATTCCATTCCGGAAGGGATTTGATACAAGTGCGAGTATTGATTGTAGAAGATGAGCCTGTCATTCAAAAAGGATTGGTGAAGATGGTCCAGCGTTATCCGGTCTCATTCACCGCGATTTATACAGCCGACGACGGAGAAGCAGCTTTAGAAACTATCCAAAAGCTAGAACCGCATTTAGTGCTGACAGATTTGCGCATGAAGCGGATGGATGGCCTTGATTTATGTGAACGAATTCACCGTGATTACAGTCATGTCCAGGTGGCAGTCATTTCCGGGTACAATGACTTTCAATATGCACAACGAGCAATGGCCTATGGCGTTAAACGGTATTTACTGAAGCCGGTTCTCCAGCAGGATGTGCATGATATGCTGAGAGAACTGATATCCGGCATGACAGGCAGCATTATTCCTGTTCATAAATACGTGGATTGGGCCGAACAGCTGGAACAACACATCTGGCTGCTGCAACGTGATGAGACAAACCATCTGCTTGATGAAAGAGAAACATCGGGTTTATTTGAAGGATTGAACGTCTTTAGCATGGATGCAGTGCTGAATGATTGTCTGCAAATGATCGTAGATCGCTTGGAACGCCGAGGCTGGAAGCCTCCGTCCCGGTGCTGTGGAGATGTGAAAGCCGCCAATACGAAAAAAGAAACGATGTTAGCATTTGTCGCGATAATAAACGGTATACTTGCGGAGCTGCAGCTTACTCGCAAAGGCAACTATAAGGACCCGGTTGAAGAAGCAAAAGCTTTCATTGATAAACATCTGGCTGAGGATGTGTCGTTAGAAGAAGTAGCCAAACGGGTGGGACTTGCCCGCACCTACTTCAGCGCATTATTCAAAAAAATGACGGGGGAAACCTTCGTACACTATCGGATCCGGAGACGAATGGAGGAAGCGCGCAGACTTCTTGCCGTACCCACCATGACAATCAGTGACATCTCGATTCATGTAGGTTACGAGGATTATCCTCATTTTACGAAGACATTTAAAAATCTCGTGGGTGTGTCACCTTCGGAATACCGTGCTTCGTTTGGCATTGAATAATGAGAGCAACCCTCAGCCGGAAGCTGCTATTTTATTTTACCATTGTCATCTTACTTTCCCTGTCAGCGCTGGGGATTTCCTTTTACAGCATTTCTGCCAAGCAATTGCAGGCAAGCACTGAAAACCAAATGATTCAGATCGTAAATAATGCAGTTCATCATACCAATCTCTATATTTCATCCTATCAACGGTCGACCGTGGCGCTACTAACGGATTTGAGAGTTAAAAGATATATTGATCTATCAGCAGATCGTGAGGAATATGAAAATTACCGCTACACGACCGATATTCGCGATGCTATTGTTGAACCTGTATGGATTCGCAATCCCGAGATTGAAGCCCTATATATTATCGGGTATTCCGGGAATGCGCTTTATTATTATAATGGCGGTTCAGCGCCATCTTTTACACAGGAAGACACCGCTAGACAGATCCGGTATTTCAAAGAACATACAGATGTCAGTGGACAGTTGAATGTAATCAATTACAGTATCCGTGGGGATCAAACGCCGATGTTGACCTTAATCCGCAGCATTCGCGGTCTTCAGTCACCAGAGATGAAAGGATTTGTAGGCATCGAAGTCAAAGCGGAGGAACTCTCTACGTTATGGAAAGGAATCGATCTTGGTCCCGAAAGCTATTTTTTTATTGTAGATGGCGAAGGCAGGATTCAATATCATAACGATCAAAACAAAGTAGGGACGTTGATTCCCGATAGTCTTGGCAAGCAAATTGAGCAAGCAGGAGAGGCGATGTTCCGCAGTTCGGCAGAGGGAGTGAAAAAATCTTATATCAGCCGTAATGCGGAATATTCCGGTTGGCATCTGGTTGTATCCATCCCAGACACTCAGCTGCAAAAGCCGCTAATTACCATCCGGAATTATATTATTATTGTCGCGATTTTGACATTTATGATAGCGCTGTTTCTGGCAAGCCGATTTGGTAAGTCCGTTACTACACCCATCCGTATACTGATGAAAGGAATGAGCCAGACCGAAAAAGGAAATTGGGAATTAATCTCCCTTCCGAAAAGCCAGGATGAGGTCACTGGGCTTATCGTTCGTTACAATCTGATGGTAACCCGCCTGTCAGAGCTTGTGGACACCGTGTATCAGTCAGAACTGAAGAACAAGGAAATGGAAGCTGAGCGGCAGAAGGCCGAATTCCAATCCTTACAGCTGCAGATCAACCCCCATTTTTTATACAATACGCTCGAAACGGTGGTCTGCTATGCAGTAATTCAGGATTCAGATGAAATATCAGAAATCGTCGGAGCCCTGTCCTACATGCTGCATTATTCGGTGCGCACCAATCTTGAAGAGATAACCGTGGCCAATGAGCTGAAGCATGTCATCCATTATATGGTCATTATCAATCACCGGATCGGAAGGCCGTTTGAAATCGATGTGCGGATAAAGCCTGAAATGCTTCTGCGCAAAATGGTTCGCTTGACCTTACAGCCACTTGTGGAAAATGTGTTCCAGCACGCCTTTCGTTATGGTGTTGAAGATTATCACACAATTACGATTGATGCTGGAGAGGATGGCGATATCTTCTGGGTCAGCATTACGGATAATGGCAGCGGGATGACCCCGGAGCGGCTTGAAGAACTTCGCCTCAAACTGAGCGAAAATCGACTCGCCGATGTGGAGGAAGGGAAAGGAAGCCCAGGCGGCATCGGTGTGCAAAATGTTCATCGCCGGATTCAGCTTGTCTTCGGAGAAGAATTCGGCGTTGACGTAGAAAGCAGTCCAGATTGGGGAACACGCATGATCATGAGAATGCCGATTTCCGGAAGGAAGGAACAGCAAGTGCTTAACGCATAGGCGCTACTCGCCGAAGAGAACGAGGATCAAAAAGCTGTCCTGAGGTCCGAGCCGCGGACTTTTGGGATGGCCTTTTTTTATAACGACAACCGATCACAAAAAAACACATCCCACAATAATCCACCCCATGGGAGTGCTGATGATACAGCTTTATGATGAGTACAGGTAAACCAAATACCTTTTTATACTAATAAGGGGGATTATCCAGATGAAAAAATGGGTTAGTCTGATCCTATCCACGGCGCTTGTCTCAAGTCTCGTCGCAGGATGCGGAAGCAATGAAACATCGGACGGTAACGTCGATGCAGCAGGCGAATCAAAACCGCTTAAATTTAGTATTTCGTTAAACACAAGCGGAAACGCTTACACGGAAAGTTCTAAAGACATTAACACCGATAAGTGGGTCAAGGAGTTAGAGAAACGGGCGAATGTCGATTTAGACATTAAGTTAATTCCTTTGAAGGACTTTGATTCCAAAATGGCTGTTATGTTTGCCGGCGGTGATATCCCGGATGTGGTTCAAAATGTCGGAGGGGCTACGGATAAATCGATGGCGGGGTCGGTTCAGGCTGGTGTTTTTATGCCGTTGGATGATCTGCTGAAGGAGAATGCGCCCAACCTGATGAAGGTTGTCCCGCAGGAAGCATGGGATGAAGTCAGCTACGACGGAAAAATATATGGCATTCCGACTTGGCTCAGCAATCCGTCTCGACGTGCCACCTTTATCCGAACTGATTTATTGGAGAAAACTGGCCTTCCGGTACCAGTAACGATTGAAGATTTCTTGAATGTGCTGCGCGCTTTTAAGAAACTCGGTGTGAGCGCTCCTTATCAGATGCGTGAGAACTTCAAGTATGCAGATATCGCATTTGGTGCATATGACGCGCTTGGCTATCAGTTTACAGAGGATAATGGAGAGATCGTACCCAAATTTTATAATTCCGAGAATATGGAAAAAGCACTGAACGTATACAAGACGATGTATGACGAAGGCCTCATTCAGAAGGATTTTGCGACAATTCAAACGGCACAGTATGGTGAAAATATTGCTGCAGGCAATGCAGGGATCTGGACAGCTAATGCGCAGAATCTCCTGGATTTCCGGACCCAGATCGCCGCGTCCAATCCGGAAGCGAAAGTGGATATTATCTCGTCGCCAACCGGTGACCATGGACAAAAAGGATACGGTTTGTATAGTTCGGTCAATACCTCACTGTATATCAACAATAAGGTCAGTAAAGAAAAGGCTGCCCGGATTGTCCAAATGTTTGAATGGATGCAGACCCCGGAAGCCAGTAATTTCTATAGCTTTGGGATTGAAGGCGAGAATTACACGGTAAAAGACGGAAAAGTTGATTATAAGCTGCCAGAGAACAAGGCTGCCCAAGACGAAGAGAAATTCCGCACACAGCTGCGCTGGGTAGGGGACGGAACAATCAACCGCGAACGAACTGAGCTGCTTACGGGTGGTAAAGATGTTTTGAAAGCATTGGATGAAACTCTGAGTAAAGAAGGCTTAGGGGGCATCGGATTTGTACCTGATCTGGAGTCTTTCAGCAAGTTCCCTGATCTTGCCTCCAAACGTCCCGATCAGGCACCAAAACTGATCATAGACCATATGGTCAAAATGATTTATGGCAAAGAACCGATTAGCGATTTCCCAAAAGTCATCGAGGAATATAAGCAAAAGGGCGGCGAAGAAATCTTAAAAGAAGCAACAGAACGCTACAAAAATAATGAGGGAATTCTTAATCAGCAAAGCCGGAAATAGATAGATTCTCAGGAAGCCTCTTCATTCGAAGGGCTTCCTGCCAGTTAGGAGGGAGATCAATGAGTCAAACTGCTTTGTGTGATGAAATCATGCGTCTGCCTGTAATCGATACACATACCCATCTCGTCGGCGATAAGCTAAACGCGGCTGACTTCTGGGAAATAGCCGATTATTTCTGGTTGAACCAAGAGCTTCAGTCAGCAGGATATCCGGCGGATGCGGACCAACTTTCGAAAGAGAAACGGGCTGACTCTTTTGTTAGAGCTTACCACGCTTCCCGTAATACGATGATGAATCGTGCTTTTACAGCAATCATGAAAGATTTGTACGGTATCTCCATCACTGATTCAGAGTCGGTGTTCAAAGCGGATATAACGGTTAAACAGCAAAGTAACGATCCCGACTGGGCGCAAAACGTAGCTGACCGTCTGCATGTGCAGCGGTTTATTGTAAACCGTTCGGAGCATGCCAACTTTGCACACATGAGAGAAAACGCTCTACTGATTCCTCGAATTGACTCCTGGCTGCCTGAGCTGGCAAAGAATATTGCAGATGCCTCTGATCCCAGCCGGGAAGCGGCTTATACTCTAGCAAAAAAGTTTATTAGCGAGCAGTTGCACTCATATCAGACGATGGGCTGTCCGGGAATCATGACTACGTTGCCTGCCTTTGAAGCCAATGCTCATGATGTTTACAATCTTAGCAGCGTAACTGGACCGGATGAAATCATGATGCTGCTCCTTCATCATATCTGTTCGGAACTGCAAGTAAGAGGAATGTTCTTGCAGCTGTTTCTCGGCGTCGAACGCAGATGGTGTAATAAATCGGCTGCGCCAGTTAACGATCCGCTACGGATTGTTAAACTGTATGGTTTGTTTGAACGGTATTCCATTCCGTTTGAGCTGGTGGTGGCTTCAGAATTAAATAACCTGGATATTGTGCAGGCTGCATGGAATTTCCCTAACGTTCATGTAGGTGGGATGTGGTGGTATAACTTCAGACCCAGTACCTATTTGCAGAGCATGCAGTATCGGTTGGAGGCACTCGCCCCGCTCAAGTGTTCGTTCATTGTCTCGGATGCGCGCTGTATCGAATGGACATATGGCAAGCTGCTGATCGTTAAAAAAATACTTGCGCGCTTTTTGGAAAGTCAAATAGCGGAAGGCTGGATCAGCCGGGAGGAGGCGCTGAATATTGCTGCGGAATGGCTACATGGCAGTGCTGCTAAACGTTATGGACTAACAGATGTAAAGCAATAAGCCGTGGAGGGAGAATATGACTTTTTCATTGATGAACCGAATGTTGCCTGCTCCTTTGAACGGAGGGTTCCGCATGGAGGATTGGTGGGTGTGGTGCGGTTCAGCTGTGCATGGCGAGGATGGGCGTTTTCATTTATTTGCATCCCGTTGGCCGAAGTGGCTGCCGATGCATCCGGGATGGTTACTTCGCTCAGAAATTGTCCGCGCATCTGCCGATAACGCGGAAGGACCCTATACGTACCAAGAAACCGTACTACCCGCAAGGGGAGCGGAATACTGGGACGGACGAAGCACCCATAATCCGCATATCCTTCGTTATGGTGATAAGTATCTGTTGTATTATGTGGGTTCAACTCATCCATTCGCTGAGCCGCAGCCTAATGAAACAGTGGAATTTGACGACTATCGGGTGATTGCCGCTCGTGCCAACAAACGTGTTGGCTTAGCTATAGCCGACAGTGTATTCGGACCATGGATAAGGATGGACGCACCTATTCTGCCTACACGTCCGGGCAGGTTCGACAGCTTTCTCACATCCAATCCGGCTCCTTGTATCCGCGAAGATGGCTCCTTGCTATTGGTATATAAAGCCCGCAAATACGAGGGCAATTCCTATGGACAGATGACGCTTGGCATTGCCGGTTCATCTAAGGACGAAGGGCCATATAAAGTAATTAACAACGCACCGCTGTTTCCAGCAGAGCGGTCTCATATTGAAGATCCATTTATCTGGCGGACCACGGACGGGTACCAAATGATCGCCAAGGATATGGATGGCCGGATATGTGGAGAAAAGCACGGTGGGATATTTGCATCATCTACGGATGGAACCGACTGGCAGCTGGCTGATTCAACGCAATCGTATTCCCGGCGGGTACTCTGGGAGGACGGCACAGAGCAGTGGATGGGAAGCTTTGAACGTCCGTTCCTATTATTTCAAGAAGGGGTCCCTACCCATTTATTCGCTGCAGTAGCAGATGGACCGGGAGGGTTTCGAAATGCGAAGCACACTTGGAATATGGTAATTCCACTACGGACAACGCTTTAAGAAATTAAATTTCATAAATATCATCAGTGTTTACAGGAGGAACTAAAATGAGTGAAGTAATACCAACTCAACAAACTCGCGGACTGGTAATTTCGGAGTCTACTCTGGAATGGGCGGATGGCGCTTGGCAACAAATTGTAAATAAAGTGGAAAAGACTAGTAAGCGAATTGGTGTTAGTTTTCCGCATGCTTCCGTGAGCGGAGTATACGACAACATGCGTCCATCGTGGTGGACAGCAGGGTTCTGGCCGGGTATTTTGTGGCAGATTGCCGCAGAAGGTAATCATCCGGCGCTGCAAGAAATCACCGAGCAAATTGAAGAGAAATTGGATGAACCTCTTTATGCCCTTACCGTACATCATGACGCTGGTTTTATATGGACACTCTCAGCTTTGGCCAATTACCGAGTGACTGGTAATGAACGCTCCAAGCAGCGCGGGTTGATGGCTGCTGCTCAACTGGCCAGCCGCTTTAACCTGAAAGGGTCATTTATCAGAGCCTGGCATGACACGGAGAAGATAAACCGGGCGGGTTGGTCCATCATTGATACTGTAATGAATCTGCCCTTACTATACTGGGCATCGGAAGTTACAGAGGATCCGCGTTACCGGCATATCGCCGCTGCGCATGCGGAAACGGTAGTTGAGCATTTTTTACGTCCGGATGGATCAAGTTATCATATTCTGGAGTTCAACCCGGAATCAGGCGAAAAAATCGGCGCTATGGCCGGCCAAGGTTATGCGGAAGAATCCGCTTGGGCACGGGGCAGCGCATGGATGATTTACGGTCTTACTTTGTCTTTTCACTATACCGGAGAGAATAAGTTTCTAACGGGAGCTAAAAGAGCTGCGCACTTCTTCTTAGCTAATCTTCCGGAGGATCATGTACCTCACTGGGATTTCAGGGCACCTGATGCAGGCGAAAAGCCGCGTGATACCTCTGCTGGTGCATGTGCGGCATGTGGCTTGATTGAGCTGGCAAAGATCGTACCACAGGCGGAAGCCTCTTTTTACCTGCGAGCCGCAGAACAAATCGTTCGCTCACTTTATGAGAATTATGGGACTTGGGACATTCCGGAAGAGGAGGGCTTGATTCTTTCTGGAACATCCAATCTTCCAGGGGGTGTGCACATTGATACGCCACTGATCTATGGCGATTATTTCTTCGTCGAGGCTGTATCTAAACTCCGCGGAGCCGTTCTTCAGTTATGGTAAGGAACGGAAAAACAACAGAAAACCTTCTCGATGATCCGTATAGTATACAGTCGGTCGAAACTCCGATAGATAACGAGCAGGCTCGGCGTATGGAATGGTGGAAGGAAGCCAGGCTCGGCTTGTTTATTCACTGGGGCCCTTATGCCCTGCCTGCGGGTGAATGGAAGGGAAAAGAAATACAAGCTTCTTACAGTGAGCATATTATGCTACGCGCGAAGATCCCAGTGGCTGAATATGAGGAAATGGCCGCAGCGTTCAATCCATCAGCTTTTGATGCATTGAAGTGGGTACGGACTGCCAAGCGTGCTGGCCTAAAATATATCATCTTTACAGCTAAACATCACGACGGCTTCGCGATGTATGACTCAAGTGTATCCGAATATTCGATCGTCAAGCACACCTCATTGGGCCGTGATCCCCTTCGGGAACTAATGGAGGCATGTCGTGCGGAAAAAATGGTACTCGGAATTTACTACTCTCATGCGATGGATTGGCATGATCCAGACTCTCAAGGGAATACCTGGGATTATCCACTGAATATCGGCGCTTACGATGACGTTCAAACGTGGATAAATGATACCGATAAACGCACCCGCTTTGAACGATATTTGCACAGCAAATCAATCCCTCAAGTCCGTGAGCTGCTGACGGACTACGGCAAAGTTGGTTTAATGTGGTTTGATTGCGGAGGCAAACTGACCCGTGAGCAAGGAGAAGCGTTTTTGGCGGCGGTTCATGCAATTCAGCCAGAATGTTTGGTCAATAGCAGAGTATGGAAAGCACCACTTGGAGATTATTCAAATACATCTGATAATCAACTTACGACTCGTAACCTTGGTAAGTACTGGGAGAATATTATTACGTTAAACGACTCATGGGGGTATAAGAGATCCGATCACCATTGGAAATCCCCTGTAACTATCATCCGCCAGATCATCGATGTTGTAAGTAAAAATGGAAATCTGGTAATCAATATCGGCCCAACAGCAACAGGGGAATGGGATCCGGTATCCGAATCCATTTTGCTTGATGTAGGAGATTGGTTAAATACCAATAGGGATAGCATTTACGGTGCTGGAGAATCGCCCACAGCCAAACCGTCATGGGGCAGATGCACTCTGAAAGGAAACACATTATATCTGCATGTTTTCGATCTTAAGAAGAGAAATAAGCTAATCGTCCCCGGTCTGAAGACCGCTGTTCAAAAGGTATTTGCTTTAGATGGAGGGGAGGAGCTGATTTTCACAAAGCTATCTGAGCAGGATCTGGAAGTCGAACTCCCCAGCTTACCGAACTTTGCCGAAAATTCTAACAACATGCCGCTGGTCATCGCAATTGTCTGTGCAGAACCTGTAGAAGGTAATCCAATCCGATTATTGGAATTTGGAGAAGATACCTTACAAGAATTAGGGGTATTTGAAAGTGAGATCGTTGGTCCAACCCTCCGTTACGATACAGGAAAAAAAGACCATGATAATCTGTTGGACTGGAAGGATAGAGAGGATACCGCAATTTGGCATGTCCGGACATTAGGTCCGGTAAGATTTCAGGTTAGTATCGAATATCGCAGCGAAGAAGGAGAGAATGGTGGTGGCGGAGTCTACCTCATCAAGGCAGCAAATCAAATTTTACAAGCTAAAGTTCATTCTACTGATGGGGTTAGTAATTTTCAAAGCTTTCAAGTAGGTGAGCTGTATTTCCCCACGGCAGGAGAATATACGATTCAATTGCAGGCAGAGCGTATTACAGGGGGGGATTTGATGCAGCCTAGATGTTTAAAACTACTGCAACTATGAGATTTTTATATTGAAATAATGCAAAAGAACTCAAATCACTTGGGTTCTTTTTTTTGTTGATTTAAGGAATGTTGTTGACATATTGCCCTCGGGTAAATATATTGTATATAAGAATAAAAGTTTACCAAGGGAAACAAATTGGATCAAAGGAATCATTGTTTCTATTGGGAAATAAATTAACAGGATGAACAGAACAGTGCTACATATGAACTTAACAGAGATAAGGAGTTTTTTTATGATTGAAATCAAAAACCTAAACGTAGATTATTTCGGTAATTCTGCACTAGAAAATGTAAATATTGATATCCCCTTTGGGTATACAATCGGAATTATCGGACCAAATGGTGCGGGAAAATCTACATTCATCAAGTCATTGCTAGAGGTGATAAAGAAGAGAACAGGATCAGTTATGGTGGAGGGAAAAGATATTTCTGAGTACAAACGGAAGATCGCATATGTGCCGCAAAAGAATGACATTGATCTTTCTTTTCCAATCACGGTAAGGGATACAGTGCTGACTGGAACTTACCCTAATTTGCGAATCTTCCAGCGTCCCGGAAAAACAGAGCGGCAAAGAGTCGAGGAATGTATGGCGATGGTGGATATAAGTGATCTTGCGAATAAACAAATCAGCAATCTGTCCGGGGGACAACTCCAAAGAGTTTTTATCGCCAGGGCACTTGCACAACAAGCAAATGTATTTTTTTTAGATGAACCTTTTGTTGGCATAGATTTAGTCAGTGAGAAAATCATTGTAAAGCTGCTAAAAGAACTTCGCGAAGAAGGAAAAACCATTCTCATCGTTCATCACGATTTGCATGAGGTCGAAGAATATTTTGACAAAGTCATCATTCTCAATAAGAAATTAATTGCTTTTGGTGATGTTAAAGACACCTTTACGCCAGAGAATATCCTCAGCGCCTATGGTGCCTCCTTAGGTAATCTGGTGATCAAAGGGATGGGGGCGACAGATCATGATTGATTATTTCTCAGGGGTATTAAACATTCCGATATATGCACTTAACGCGGGATTATCTGCTATCATTCTTGGAATTGTATCAGGGGTTTTAGGAAGCTTTATTGTACTTAGAAAGATGTCATTAATGGGAGATGCGTTATCACATGCGGTGTTACCCGGGGTGGCGTTATCTTATATCTTAGGAATCAACATTCTTCTTGGAGCTTCACTATTTGGACTATTAGCAGCAGTTCTCATTCAATTTATTACAAGTCGTAGCAATATTAAAAGTGACACCTCTATCGGCATTATTCTCAGCTCATTTTTTGCGTTAGGTATCGTCCTAATTACTTTTGCCAAAAGCGGGCTTGATCTAACTCACATTCTGTTTGGTAATATTCTTGCCGTCCCACAGTCGGAGTTAATGCAATCCTTTATTATTATGATTGTTGTTATTGCCATCATTTCATTGCTGTATAAAGAACTTTTAATGAGTTCGTTTGATCCGGTTGTTTCCAAAGCCTATGGGTTAAAAACAGGGTTCTATCATTATTTATTGATGATGCTCCTATCTGTGGTTACCGTATCTTCGTTATCTCAAGTAGGAATTGTGCTTGTGATTGCAATGCTGGTTATTCCGGCTGCTACATCCTATCTCTGGACGAATAAGCTGTTCCACATGATTATCCTGGCTTCTACAATCGGCGCTGTATCCGGGATTATAGGTGTAATTGTAAGCTTTAAATTCAATTTACCTACAAGTGCCACGATTGTTCTGGTCGGCGTAAGCATGTTCGGAATTTCATTTATAATCTCACCCAAAAATAATTTTTTCAGGAAAGGGTTGAAACAAGGATGAAGACCATAAAAATACTCTCTTTGACAATGTTTATCGTACTTCTTACCGCATGCTCAAAGGTTAGTGAAGGAGAAGCAGACCATGATAAGCTGCAGATTGTTGCAACGTACTCCATTATCGCTGATATGACCGAAAACATTGTAGGGGAGAAAGCTGAAGTTTACAGTATGGTACCCATCGGAACAGATCCGCATATGTACGATCCATTACCCAAGGATACAAGTAAGGTTTCTAGCGCAGATTTAGTGTTTTATAACGGTTTGAACCTAGAAACAGGTAAGGGGTGGTTTCAAGATCTTCTAGATGTGACTAATAAAAAGGATGTTGCTTTTGCAGTCTCAGATGAAGTATCTCCAATGTACCTAACAGAAAAAGGAAAAGAAACACAGGTAGATCCTCATGCCTGGCTGGATATTCAGAATTCAATAAAATATGTAGATATCATCACAAAACGTGTAATCGAAAAAGATCCCGACAACAAAGAATTTTATCTTAATAATCAATCGGAATATGTTAAGAAACTGAATGAATTGGATCAATATGCAAAAGAAGCAGTCGAAAAAATTCCACAAGAGAAACGTATCCTTGTTACCAGCGAAGGAGCATTCAAATATTTTTCTAAAGCTTACGGATTTGAATCAGCTTTTATCTGGGAGATCAATACGGATAGTCAAGGAACGCCTGAACAAATGAAGAATATAATTAAGATCATTGATGAAAATCAAGTGCCTGCATTATTTCTGGAAACTAGCGTAAATCCAAAAACAATGGAAACTATCGCAAATGAAACAGGAGTACCGATACACTCTAAGATTTTCACCGATTCTTTAGCTAAGAAAGGCGAAGAGGGCGACACATACATTAAAATGATCAAATGGAATATTGATAAAGTTATAGAAGGTTTATCTCAATCCTAAATGCCTGCTCCAAGCCTATATTAACCGACAGAAGGTTCAGTTTACAGCTGATTCCTATGTCGGTTTTTTATTGAATAAAATCTACATTCGAGCCTCGAAATATTACGTGTACGCCTTGGGATAACCTGCTACAGGAAATATCTTCTTGTCTACTTTTCAAAAAAATCTTGGTAAGGTAGAGGCTAACACTTAATAAGAGGTGAAGAGTTGTCATGATTAAGAAACACTGTTTGTTCTGTGATGAGATTGTTTCCATTGAACCAGAAGGCGATAACGATAGATATATAGGCTGTTCTTGTTCACCAGGCGGGTTTTATAGTCTACGTAGAGACAGCTACGAACCCATTAATTCGCTCCCGCATCAAAAGAAACGCGACATGCTGCATGTAGTATCGGCTTACATACGTGAGCTGACTGATTGTGATGAAAAGATCACTATATGTGCTGATGATTTAGAGTCCATTGTAAATTCACCCAAAATACCTGTGAGCATTGAAGATAAAGGAAACCGTCTACTGCAATATTTATATAGACATTCTGAAGGCCCGGGGGAAGCGGTTGTCATTCAACCCCTCTCTAGCAGCTATAACTTGACGTATTCTCCCAATCTGCAAGAGCTGGTATACATCATAGACAAGTTGATAAGTGATCAGCTTCTGATCAGGGAAGGCATGACCTTTAAGCTTACTGAAACCGGCTGGAATGAAGCTGCGGAAAGCGCTGGAGGTAAAAAACTAAAACCTTGTCTCGTGCTCGTGTCGGATGAAGAAAATTTGTCTACAACATGGCTGGAGAAGTTATTGCCCAAAATAGAACAGTGTGGTTTCCTGCCGCGCTTATTAACACATACGAAAACTCAAAACGGCGAAAAATACGAGTTGGATCAAATCGCAGAAAGCAAACTGATTATCGCAGATTTAACGGGGCAATCCCCAGAGGTGTATTTTTCAGCGGGATATGCACTTGGTTTAAACATACCCGTATTATGGACCGTAAACAGTATTGAGGCGGATAAACTTTTTGTACAGCTTAAGGATATTCGTCCTATTGTGTGGGATTCAGCAGAAGAGCTAGCAATTATACTGCAGCAGAAGTTGAGTTAACCCGCAAATTTCTTGCCATGACTCGTCAAACGAAGCTGAAATTTAAACAGGTGTCTTCTTAAATGAGGACGCCTGTTTCGTATGTTACTGTAAGAACACTATCAAATTTTCTTAGGAAGTGATATTGTAACCGATATAAAAAAATGAGCAAATGTATGTAAATGTATGCTTCAGTTAATATTAGCTCATATTCATACTCTGGTTAAGAAAGAGGGATACAATTGTTTTCAAAACGGCAAAAAGAAATACTTTTATACTTAATTAATTCCAATCAACCTGTCACAGCTGCATGGATTGCTAAAGAACTGAATGTTAGCGATCGAACGATCCGTAATGATTTGAAAGAGTTACAAAATATATCCGCCATAGTAGGACTAAAAATAGAGTTAATTCGTGGGAAGGGCTTCGTTGTAAGAGTCTTCGATAAAGATATATTTTCCCAAAAATTAAATGAGTTAACTAATGATAAAATCAATCCTTCTACAGTAGACTTTTCTGAACAAGATAATAGGGTTCTTTATTTGTTGAGTCGGTTTTTATTAGAAAATAAGTATATCAAGTTGGCCACTATTGAAGATGAGATGTTTGTATCTAAATCGACAATCCAAAACGATCTAAAAGAAGTGCGTAAGATACTGGAAAAATACAACCTGAATTTAGTTAATCGGCCTCATTATGGCCTGTTTATAGAGGGCGATGAATTTAAGAAACGAATATGTTTGTCTAATTTTTTATACAAAAGAGAAGAAAACTCCGATCCAACTTTCGATAACTTTACTTTGTTTGACAAAGAGGTATACACGAAAATCAAAGAAATAATCATCGGCAAAGTAAATAAATACAAAATTGAGATTTCAGATATTTCCTTGGAAAACCTCGCTATTCACTTAATAATAGCTTGTAAACGTATCGAAGAGGGATTTTTAATCGAACAACCGTCGGTAAATCTTATGGAAGAGTATCCTTTTGAAAAAATTGTTGCCCATGAAATTGTTAAAGACATAGAAGAGTTCACAGATCTGCTCTTTTCCGATTCAGAGATTAATTATATTATCATCCATTTGGTTGGAACAAAATTGCTGCCGAAAGAAAATCTAACGGAGTACAGTAAGTTCGATGAAGTGGACTCCATTGTCAGCTGTATTTTAAAAAGTTTACAAACTGAGTTGAATTGGGATTTTGGCCATGACCATGAATTTATTCAAGCCCTGACCCTTCACATTAGGCCTGCGATGAATAGATTAAGATACAACATGAATTTTAGAAATCCTCTGTTAAATGATATTAAGACGAGTTTTCCAGCCGCATTCGAAGGAGCACTTATTGCGAGTAAATGTATTAACTACTATTTGGATTCAGAAGTTGGAGAACATGAAGTTGCTTACATTGCTTTGCACATTGGGGTTGCTTTAGAAAGAATGAAAAATAAAAACAAAAAAATAAAACGAGTTATTCTTGTATGTGCGTCTGGTGTTGGAAGTGCCAAATTACTTTATTACCGATTGATCAATTCATTTGAGAATCTATTGCAGATTGTAGACACAATTAGTTTTTACAAATTAGCAGAAACGGACCTCTCCTCGATTGATTTTATTATCAGTACAGTTCCGATCAATGAAGATATAGGTATTCCCGTCTATGTTGTAAATACCTTTCTAGAAGCTAAAGACCTCAAAAGAATCAAGGACGTCTTACTGTCTTCAGAACAGGTCGCAGAAACTCATTCTTACCTTGACGCATCTAGAGTATTCGTGAAAAAAGAATTTACCACAAAGGAGAGTGTGATTCATTTTTTAAGCAATGAGCTAACAAAACAAGGACTTGTACCAGAGCATTATGAATCCTTAGTAGTTGAAAGAGAGTCCTATGCACCCACTAGTTTTGGAAATCTTGTCGCTGTTCCACATCCTTCACTTCCTGTTACCTCGGAAACCTTTTGGACAATCTGTACGTTAAAACGTCCTATTCGTTGGAATGATAAGCAAATGGTGCAATTAATTTGTTTATTAAACATTAAAGAAGGAAACAATGTCGACCTAGATAAAATGTATAAAAAGCTAGGATCATTGATAGAGGATAAAGAGATTGTTGTGCAGATCCTTGCTAAGGACTCTGTGGAAGAAATTATACAATTACTAAACTAGAGTGAGTGAGAAATTAGGTACTGCCTTACTATTTGCAATGTAACCGTTTCCTGTTGATTTGGAAAAAGGTTAGCTTAAAAAGAAAGCGATTTAAGTTTACACTAAAGGTGTTCAATAAATGATAATTTTAGGGGGAAGTCAATATGAATACAATTATGTTAGTGTGTTCAGCAGGAATGAGTACAAGCCTTTTAGTAACAAAAATGCAGAAGGTTGTTGAAGAAAAAGGGTTGGATGTCGATGTTTTTGCTAAATCAGCATCTGAAATTGATATTACTTTGCAAGAGAAAAAGGTTGATGTCTTATTGTTAGGACCTCAGGTGAAATATATGAAAAAGCAATTAGAAACAAGATTAGCAGATAAAAACATTCCTATAGAAGCTATTGATATGTTGAATTACGGAATGATGAACGGTGAAAAAGTACTTGAACAAGCCTTGCAATTAATTGAAAGTAAATAGAGATAAGAGAGGAGTAGAGAGAAATGGTAGATGAAGTGAAAGAGGAATACTATACTGTGGCTTTTAACATTATCAGTAATGTAGGCGCAGCTAAAAGCTTAGTAATGGAGGCGCTTTACGCAGCCAAAGAGGGAGAATTTAAAGAGGCACAAGAAAAATTAGAAGAATCAAAGCAATTTTTTAGAGAAGGTCATAAAATGCATAAATCATTAATCAAAAGAGAAGCAAATGGCGAACAGCTTCAATTCTCACTGATCCTTATGCATGCTGAAGACCAACTAATGAGTGTAGAGACCATTTCTTTACTTGTTACGGAAATCATTGAACTTTATAAGCTTTCAAAATAGGATCAAAAAGAAGTGGCATCGCAATAAGAAAATACTTCTTCGGGAGCGTGCAAGAAACTATGGATAAAATAACGAAATTTTTAGAAGATAAGGTAATGCCAGTTGCAGGTAAAATCTCTGGTCAGCGGCATTTACAAGCGCTTCGCGATGCAATGGTTTTAACTATCCCGTTTATTATTATCGGTTCCATTTTTTTAATCTTAGCAAACCTGCCAATTCCAGCCTATTTAGATTTCTTGGTCGCCCATCCAAATATCAAAACAGCTTTACTATATCCGTACAATGGTACATTTAACCTTGTCGCATTAGTTGCAACATTTGCCGTGGGATATAGACTCGCAGAGAGCTATAAAGTGGATCCGCTTTCTTCAGGGGCTGTGGCATTATGTTCATATTTTGTAGTCACACCATCAACTTCTTTCACAGTAGATGATGTTGTCACAAAAGCAATGAACGTGAATTATTTTTCGAGTCAAGGTTTATTTGTAGGATTATTAACCGCAATCTTCGCAACAGAAATATATCGCAGAATCGTACAAAAAAATATAGTTATTAAAATGCCGGATGGTGTGCCGCCAACAGTTGCTAAATCCTTTACAGCGATTATTCCTGGTTTCTTTGTTATCGTGAGTGTCTGGGGAGTTCGCCTACTTGTTGAGAACTTTACTGGTTTTGATAACGTGCATACCATTGTTGCCAAGCTTCTTCAACAACCATTAACCACTGTTGGAACAAGCTTAGCGGGAACAATTGTTGTGTTCTTGTTAATCAACTTATTATGGGCAATCGGATTACATGGTTCCACCATTGTAGGTTCTGTCATGTTGCCTATCTGGTTGCAATTGACCTCAGAAAATGCTGCAGCCTACGCAGCGGGTTCACCCGTCCATAATATTGTTACAGCAGAATTCAGATATCTTATCTTTATCGGTGGATCTGGTGCAACTCTAGGACTAACGATTGCTATGTTATTCTTTGCGAAGAGCAAACAGCTGAAACAAATGGGTCGATTGACGATTGGACCAGGACTATTTAATATCAATGAGCCGTTAATCTTTGGGATGCCTATCGTATTAAACCCAATGATGTTAATCCCATTTCTTATAACACCGATTGTTACTGTTTTGATAACCTATCTCTCCATGGATTTTGGATTAGTAGCGTTGCCAATAGGTGTACTGCCTCCGGGAACAATGCCATTAATTATCGGCGGATATTTGATGACAGGTAGTATCTCGGGAATGATCTTACAAATTGTACTGTTTGCAGTAGCGTTTATTATTTACTATCCGTTCTTTAGAATAATGGATAATCAAAAATATAAAGAAGAACAAGATGCCCTTATCCAACAGGTTTAATCCATAGCATATGTTTTATTTAACAACAAGGAGGGTTTACACATGTTTGAATTGAAAACGACATTTCCAGAAAACTTTTTATGGGGAGGAGCAGCAGCTGCCAATCAACTAGAAGGAGCAAGTAATGTTGGCGGTAAAGGGCTTTCTCTAGCAGATGTATATATTTTTGACGAAAACACCCCTAAAAAAAACTGGTCTGACCAGTGGCACCTCATGACTCATAAACAAATAGAAGAAGCACAAGATCCCGCAAGTGAAAAGTATTATCCCAAAAGACATGGGGTGGATTTTTATCACCACTATAAAGAAGATATTGCTTTATTGGCCGAAATGGGTTTTAAAGCCTTCCGTATGTCCATTGCTTGGACTCGTATTTTTCCAAATGGGGATGAATTAATCCCTAATGAAGAAGGTCTTGCATTTTATGATCGTGTGTTTGATGAATTGAACAAATATGGAATTGAGCCTATTGTTACTTTATCCCATTATGAAATGCCACTTCATCTAACAACTAAGTATGGAGGTTGGGTGAACCGGAAAGTTATAGATTTCTTTGTTCGCTATGCAACCACTGTAGCTGAAAGATACAAGCATAAAGTGAAATATTGGATGACTTTTAATGAAATTAACTGTGTAGTACACCACCAATATGTAAGTCTAGGGGTTATCGAAGAAAATCATCCGAATATTGAACAAGCAATGTTTCAAGGAGCGCATCATCAATTTGTCGCAAGTGCACTTGCAACCAAAGCCTGTAAAGAAAGTAATCCTCAAGCAATGGTTGGATGTATGGTTAGTTATCAACTTCTTGTTCCTTATAGCTGTGATCCTGACGACGTTCAAGCCACAGTTGATAAACAACGTACCTCTTTATTCTTTACTGATGTACAAGCGAGAGGTTACTATCCGGCTTATACCGCTCGAATGTTTGCAGAAAAAAATATAGTTCTGAAAACAGAGCCCGAGGATGAACAAATCATGAAAGACTATCCAGTGGATTATGTATCGTTTAGCTACTATATGTCTGGTGCAGTCAGTGCACATCCAGAAAAGATAGAAGGCGCAGAAGGGAATTTGCTTACAGGCGGAGTGAAAAATCCTTATTTACCATCGAGTGATTGGGGTTGGCAGATTGATCCTAAGGGTTTACGAACTGCAATAAACCAATTGTATGACCTCTATCAAAAGCCGGTACTTGTTGCAGAGAATGGCCTAGGTGCCTTAGACGTATTACAAGAAGGCGATGTTATAGAGGATGATTACCGAATTGATTATTTAAAAGAACATATTAAGCAAATAAAAGAAGCCATTGCAGATGGTGTAGATGTAATGGGCTACACAAGCTGGGGTTGCATAGATATGGTGAGTGCAGGAACAAATCAAATGTCCAAACGTTATGGTTACATTTATGTGGACCAAGATGATATGGGCAGAGGTACAAAACGTCGTATAAAGAAAAAATCATTTTATTGGTACAAAAATGTTATCGCTACTAATGGAGAACAATTAGATTAATTATTAAATCGTAAAACGAAATGATTTATCTGGAGGCATTATCAAAAGCAGTCCTAAGCTGGACTTGCTTTTGGTAATGCTTTTTTTACTGAATTGTTGACGTGTGACCATTTGGTGTCTTATAATCAATTAGACACCAAATGGTGTCCTATTAGGTAATAATGATGGATACTAGGTGACATTACAGGAAATATTACGGAAAAGGTGGGGGTGGTTGTGAGCGACAATAGTCAAGTGAGGGATGTTTATGACGCTGTTGCGGATCCAACAAGACGAAAACTTCTTCAAATTCTGGCTGATGTTGATGAATTACCTCTGTATGAGATAACGATTCATTTTGAAATGGGTCGTACAGCCGTTTCGAAGCATTTAAATATACTTAAAGATGCTGGTCTCGTAATTGCTCGGAAGGTTGGCAGAGAGACGAGGTATCGGTTGAATGCCAATCCTTTGAAAGAAATTCAAGATTGGGTATCTTTTTATGAAGGATTCTGGAAACAAAGAATTGATAAATTAAAACTTATATTGGAGGAATAACTATGAAACCAGATGTATCATTAGATTTTCAATTTACAAGTTCGATCGAGAAGGTATGGAATGCTTTAACGGATTCGGATACGCTTGCGAAATGGATCTGGAGTAATGATTTTAAACCCGTCGTTGGTCATAAATTTCAATTCCGTGCTGAGCCAAATGAATGGTGGGATGGAATTGTAGATAGCGAAGTACTCGTCGTGGATGAGCCGCATACGTTATCTTATACTTGGAATAGTGCGGGAGAAAGTACTACTGTTACTTGGACTGTGAGTCAAGATTCAGAGGGGAAGGTTAACCTCCATCTAGATCAATCAGGATTTAGTGAAGAGACGAAAGCCCGCCAAGGAGCTATCGAAGGTGCTAAATATGCTTGGACAAATATGGGTGGTCAGCTCGAAAAGGCATTAGCAGAATTGTAATTTCAAGAATAGGGCGCTTTTCTGGAACAAGGAAAGTGCCCTTTTTAATGGAATAAATCATGGCAATACTAGATGAAGAGAATGGAGATGAGATGAGCTTACTATGAAAATAAATCAATTAATTGCGAACAATATTAACAGATTAGAAACGGTACTGCCAGTTGATGAGTCGTTAGGAATTGCTGGTTTGTCTGGCTCCGGTAAAACAACTTTTTGTCAAACGATTGGGGAAGAATCAAAAAAACGTCTCGTTTCCTTACTGCCAAAAGCTGAATACCAGTATTTATTCCCCAATATTATGGAGACTAATTTCAGTGCGATCAAAATGGAAGCAATGCCACTTGTTCTTTTTCTTGGTAGATCATCCATATCTTCAAATCCTCGGTCAACCATTGGCACACATACAGGTGTGTTTACTGAAATCCGTGTCACTCTTGCTGAACAATATAATCTCTCTCCAGAGGTTTTTTCATTTAATAATGAGTTGGGTTGGTGTCCTGATTGTAAGGGTCGTGGAACTACAAAAAATGTCGAGTGTAAAAAGTGTCAGGGGAAACGCTATAATCAAGCAGCTGAACAATATAAAATTGAATTATTGGATCAAGCAAAGAGTATTTCTGATCTAAACGACTTAAGTATAGAGACCATTTTATCACAGGCAGATATTCTAAAAATAAGTGAAGGTAAACAACAAATTCTGAAAAATATAATCAATATGAATATTGGTTATTTAACATTAAATCGTATTATGGGTACATTATCAGGCGGAGAATTAACACGACTTTACCTGGCAGAATTCATGGCAACAAGTGAAAATACCGTGATTATCATTGATGAAATCTCCGTGGGTCTCGATCACCAAACGCTATTGAAGATTTTAGCGGAGATTAAACAATTGGGATATAAAAATCAAATTTGGCTCATTGACCATTCTGACACGGTGCTGGACACAGCGGATAAACACTTGTTCTTTGGACCTGGCAGTGGCAAATACGGCGGGAAAATAGTTGAGGAATCACCACGTCCTGAGCCCATCAATAGAGAACTAAATCAGGCAGCACCTGCAGAATATTATCAATTTCATGATCTTTATTGTCGTAATATTCAAATGGCCGAGATTCAGATTCCCCAGAATAGACTGGTAACTTTTACAGGTGAGTCCGGGTGTGGTAAATCTACACTGGTTAATGAGTGTATGGTCAAAGATTTTCTAAAGCGTTATTCCAAAGATAAGCTGGTGATCGTAGGGCAAGATCGAAATCAGTCGATTACCAGTCGCTCGACCGTTGCCACTTTTCTTGATATTAAAAGGAAACTCACAAAGTACAGTGAGGATATTGATGATATTTTTGAGCGCTCGATTGAAGATATTATTGTTGAACTGCCAAATGAGGACATTGCTCATAAAAGACTAAGCTTATTGATCAAGCTTGGACTTGGTTATTTGACGTTGGAGCGAAAAACACAGTCCTTATCCACGGGTGAATTTCAATGTGTCCATTTAGTTTCTGAGCTGTTTGCGGGCTCAAGAAATCCACATACACTTTTTATTTTTGACGAGCCTTCCAAAGGTTTATCACAAAATATTTTAAATCAATTCATTGACAGCATTAGGGACATTCTGCAGGATGAATCTGTCTCCATAATCATGATTGAACATAATTCCTATATGTTAGAGAACTCTGATTTTATCGTTGATTTTGGCAAAAGACAGCTTGCACCTGTGGAGCATCTTGATGTTCTCAGTCATGATGATTATTATCGTCAACAAAATCCTGCTGATAGTGTGGCACCTGCGCACATTTCTTCAACACTCCAGCTACAAAATGGAATTGACTATTTAAAAGAAGGTCAGATCCCCTATTTTAAAAATGCAGAGAACATCTATAAAGGTGGCATCTTAAAAAGCTTATCCTCCATGGCCCGCCTGATTTATGGTGAATATGAATCGGATACGATTGCGCCTGTCATCGCCATTGATCTGGAACGACACTTGTATAGTCAGTTTACTTTCCTTTATGAAATGGGTGGCTTGATCAACCATATTGTGGCAGCGCATCCCACTAATAAAGATACAAAAAGCTTTGATTTCTATCAATCAGACAATCATTGTCCAAGCTGTAAGGGCCGCCGTGTGATTGAAGAATTTGACTTTGATATTGTTCTTCAGGACAAGAACGTACCCTTTTGGGACGGTTCATTACATCCAGATGCGATGGAGATTCTGAAATTCTATCAATTACCAAAAATAAAATTCATCTTTGATGAGTTAAAGAATGAGCTCGGACAGGATATTAGCAAAAGTTATAATGAGATGACAGAAGCTGAAAAACACACCTTTTTATACGGGTATTGGGAAAAGTCCTTCTATGATAAAGCAGCTAAAGCCTCGAGAACTTGGGATGGCTTTAATACCATTATCGGGAACTATATGGTTATCTCGAAATCGATTATTAAAGAGCATATTAAAGCATCCAAAAAAATGATTACCTGTCCAATTTGTCAAGGAACGGTATTAAATCATCATAAAAAGCTTAAATACGGCGACACTGATATTCGTGAGATTATCGGGATGCCCCTTGATCAAGTTATTAGCACTGTTGGCGAATTACAGGTACTAGAAAAAATGAAAGCCATCGTGGGCGGCGATATGGTTTTGACAGAAGAGGTCTCTCTATTACCTAGGGAAACACAAGTCGCTCTAAAAATGCTTGAACTAGAGTTAGGAAGTTTTGCGCAATATGAAATGGTGTTACAAAATGCCATGCCATTCTGGGACAGCATTAGCGGCAGTATCGAAACCATCAGCAGGAAAAACCGGATTACGATCTGTGATTTTGCCAATATCCACGAAACAAGAGAAAATATCATAGATAAGTATTTCACTAATGGAAAATATAAAGAGCTGACTTATGTCTATGAAGCGTTTGGTTACAAAAAAATCGTCACCTTAATTAATAAGGTTAAAGCAAGCCATCCCTGTCCATTCTGTAAAGGGAAAAAAGTTATTTCGGAAGATGGACTTCATGATGGCGTATATAAATTAACGATTCCCTGTGTGAGTTGTTATGCCAGTGGAATCAATGATGAAGGGCGTAAGGAAGTCGTTGAAGGTATAGATGTTCAAACTTGGCTAACGGGTAAAGTAAGTGACGTTATTTCTGAAAGCTTAAATATTGAAGCTGTTGCTGATATTCCAATTTTCAATCGTATTCGTGAGTTGAATAAACAAGAGATGATGGCAGTTTACCAATTTCTTGAGCAATAAAGTTTAGTTTTCTCAAAAAGACGATATAGAAAAGAAACGCATCGAGTCTATAGACTCGATGCGTTTTTTTATAATTGATTATAAAGCTCATCATCAACAGGTTCTAACCATTCTGTTTCTCCGGGTGAAATGGCTAAGTGGACAAACCAACTGTCTTTTGTAGCACCATGCCAATGTTTTACGTTCGCTGGAATATTCACAACATCCCCGCTTTGGAGGAATTGAGCTGGTTTGCCTTTTTCTTGATACCAACCCTCACCACCGGTAACTAATAATACTTGTCCGATTTTATGGAAGTGCCAGTTATTGCGAGCTCCCGGGGCAAAGGTTACGTTCCCAATAGGCGCATTCAAAGGTGTCGCATCAGTATAAATCATCTGCAAGTATGCATCACCTATAAAATTAGCTTCAACCTTTTGTCCGAGTGGAAAGATAGTACTGTTGCTTAGTTGCTCATTAGCCATAATAAAAAAACCTCTTTCGTTTAATTTTTATAAATTTCTTTGGCAATATTAAATGCCGACCAAGCTTTAGGCCACCCTATATAAAACGAAAGGTGCGTGATGATTTCCGCTACTTCATCTTTTGTGACTCCGTTTGCCTTTGCTTTATGCAGGCAGATAATTCTTTCTCTCTTGACCACACTTCACCGAATAAGATATCATCGTTCAGTTCAGCAAATTTCGGAGCGAATTCTCCTAACAAGTCTCGTCCTGCTGTTTGTTTTTCAGCCATATAAGAACATCCCTTTCATCGATGATTAACTGCTTCAAAATGAAGTATAGACCTTAAAGTACACTTTAAGGCAAGCCATAAAAATGGATTCATACTCCGACATTTGGTTTTTTATTAATTTAAGTATATCCTTTGAATAGAAACAAAATTAGAAATGGAGGTGGGGATCATGCCTTATTCCATTGGAGAATTTGCAGAAATCGTCGGTGTTAACAAGAGCACGCTCAGATATTATGAAATGGAAGGCTTACTTACTCCACATCGAAGTGACAATAATTTACGCGAATATACAGATCAGGATATAGGTTGGGTTCAATTTTTGCTTCATTTAAAAGATTCAGGAATGACGATGGCAGAATTGAAGCAATATACCGAGTGGCGGGCTATGGGGGACGAGACAATTCCTGAACGGAAAAATTTACTTGAACAGCGTAAGCAACAAGTGGAACAAGAAATTAAGGCATTGCAACAAAACTTAGATATACTGAACCGTAAAATTGTATTTTATAATGATCAACTAACGGGGAATAAATACGAATTCGTCCTTTATCACAATGAAAAGAAATCACATTAAGAAGAAAAAGTAGATTCCTAACAAGTTAAGAGGCAGATGAACAACTTTTGATTATCAAAGGTTGTTCATCTGCCTCTTCTAATTTCAAAACTTGAAATCGAAGATGAGAGTCTATTTGTGTAATCATATTGCATGATCCGGTCGAGATATTACATTCTCATTTATCCGTTTATTAATTATATTGAAGCTGTATTCGTTAAAAAAACCAGAGTAAAGGAGAAATTACTTTTGAGAAGAGAACTGAGGAAGGTTTTGTCTTTTTTGTTGGTTTTAGTGACAGTGGTTGGCACAGGGATTAGCTTTGACGGCAATATTGTAAACGCTTTCGGTCCTAATGTCTTATATGTACCACCAGCAGATTCACCATCCTATGGGGCTTTATCACCTAGGGCAATCCAGCTTAAATATAGTGGCATCAACAATAATAAAATGTATGCTACATTTGAACAAACCTCTAATACCACCCCTGTTTTCCCTATTTATGAAAGCGTTGACAATGGTGTCACTTGGAATCAGGCTGGAGAAGTGGAGGATACTCAAAACGGTTGGGGAATGTTAAATTGCCCTGAATTGTTTGAACTCCCCCAATCTATAGGTAACATGCCTGCAGGTACTATGCTTCTTGCAGGAAATTCTGTGCCAAGCAACAAAGCAGCTACCAAGTTGGAATTATATAAAAGCAATGATTTAGGTAGAACATGGACATATGTAAGCACCATTGCTGAAGGTGGACGAAACGATATTGGTTACGATCCCATTTGGGAGCCTTTCTTTTTGGTTCACAACAACAAACTCATTGTTTATTATTCAGATGAACGTGATCCTGCCCATGCCCAGAAGTTAGTTCATCAGACTACGTTGGAGGGTACGAACTGGGGACCTGTGGTAGTTGATGTGGCATTTGCAGACAGTAAATTACGTCCAGGAATGCCTACAATCGCTAAGCTGGGCAATGGTAATTACGCAATGACCTATGAGATGGTCGGATACCCGGGCGTGCCCAATTATTTGAAAATTTCAGCAGATCCTGAGAGCTGGAATCCAACTGAAGTAGGATCTCTTGTAGGGTACGGAGGAAGTCCCTATATTTCTGCTTTGGGAGATGGGAGACTCGTATTAAACGTTGCAGGAAAAAAAGAAGTGCTGATCAACTCTTCTAGATTGGATGCATCCGGAAGCTGGGTTCCATATAATCCGCCCGTAGATGCAGGGTATAACCGCCAACTACTGCCGCTTAGCAATGGCCGCTTATTTATCCCTCAAGCCGGATTTTTTAGTGGGAAAAACACGGTGAAATATGGCGATATGTCCGTAGGTTACTACAAATTAATTAATGTGAAGAGTGGGAAGGCTTTAGGTGTATTGGAAGGCGGAACTGCGAATGGCAATCCACTCGTCCAATGGAGCAGCGGGACTAATTCTTTGGATCAATATTGGCTCATTTCCACAGCGGAAAGTGGTTATGCTCCTAACGGTTACAAAACCATTGTGAATGCAAAGAGTGGAAAGGTCGCCGGAATATTAGAAGGATCAACAACAGAAGGAGCTAAAGCCGTATTATGGACTGAAAACCATTCCGATGACCAGCAGTGGACTTTACAAGCCTCTGGTAACTACTACAAGATTGTTAACCGTAACAGTGGTCAGACGTTAGGTATAGCGCAGGGTTCTACTGAAGAGGGTACCCAAGTTATACAGCAGACTGATGCAGGCAGCACTGATCAGCTGTGGGAGTTGGTTCCAGATGAAGGACATATTATGGTGGACAGTTATCGAATGGTTAATGAGAATAGTGGTAAAGTGTTGGGTATCTATCAGGGTTCGATGGCGGATGGAGGGAAGGCGGTTCAGTGGACCAGCGGAATTTCATCCCATGACCAAAATTGGTTTGTAGTCAGCACAGCTGATGGCTATACGAAGCTGGTCAATACTAATAGTCGTAAAAACCTGGGCATTTTAGGAGGTTCATTAGCTAACGGTGTTCAAAGTGTACAATGGAATGATAACGGATCGAATGACCAGCAGTGGACTTTGGAGTCCTCAGGTGATTTTTACAATATTATTAATCGTAATAGTGGAAAAGCTCTGGCAGTAGATCAGGGTTCGACGACAGAGGGAGCAAATATTATTCAAACAAATAATACAGGTTCTGCTGGCCAGCACTGGAAACTAGTCTCGAATAGATAATTTATGTAACCAAAAGTCATCGACCTTAAATTAAGGGTGATGACTTTTTGTCGATATAAGCTTTGAATGACTAAATCGTCACCTTCAGTGTCACGGGAATGTCACTTTGGAGAGATATACTATTTCCATCGACATATGGAGGGAATTGTGAAGTTATTATGGGAGTGAAATTACGAAAGATTCTTATTATAGGAACTATTTTGTATACACTGTTGATCTTATATTTTTTGTTTTTTGCTTTCAATAGAGTAGAGCATGCAACAAGCCAGTATGAATATACGTTTATGTTGATTCCAGAAAGTGTTCCGCTTCTTTTTCCTGATCTCTTTGACCTATCCTTTTCTTGGGTTTATGACTTTGGGAACATCGCTGCTTTTATTCCTTTTGGCGTATTATTCCCTTTGCTGTATCGTACACATTTTAAGAAGTTTATTTGTGTGTTTATCTTAACAATTTTTGTGCTGGAAAGTCTTCAAGCTTTAACTTTTTTGGGTTCCTTTGATGTAGCCGATGTCATCTCCAATACGTTAGGGGCAATGATCGGATTTTATGCATATAAGATTGGGTTTTCCCCGGAAATCACCAGGAGATCACTTTTTACTTCGGCATTATCTGTTGTTGTGCTATTGGTTGGAATCATGGGAATCTCTGAGATCATTGATTTAACTCTGAAGAAAAGTGAAAGACCTGTGCAGGGATTACAAACGTTGGAAAAGCTTACGGGAAGCATGCCTATCACGCATAATCTTCCCAGTTTCACTATCGCAGGTGAAAATATAATACCAAAAATGAATTTGTACAGCAGTGAAGGTGAAGATATTAAAAAATACACCTATACTTTGGGTGATAAAAAAGAGGTATGGTTATATTTCAGCTTTGGATTCCCGCAAAATGAAAATTCTAGCAGTGAACTAATGATTATAGCTGATGGTAACATGATCCTTCAATCCAGTGAACAATATAGTTCCCAAGCTGAACTCAACAATACGGCATTAGTTACCGTAAAAGAAATAACCTTTATCCTTAAAGGGAATGTGAAGTTATGGGATGTAGGATTTAGTGAAATGAAGCATTGGTGGGAATGAGGAACTAACCCTTCGTTAATTTTATTAACGGAGGGTTTCTTTTGCTGATCGCCTCATATACATATTCCGATATACAGCCGGGGTGAGGTTCTCGTATTTTTTGAAGGTTTTAATGAAATAGCCCGTGTCGCAAAAGCCCAAATCATCACTGACTTGATTGATCGGGGAATCCGTGGATTCCAGCAGTTGCTTAGCCCATTCAATCTTGAGTCTGGCAATGAAGATGGAGAAATTCTCTCCAGTTTCTTTAGTGAAAATACGGCTGAAATAACTGGGGCTGATATGACAAAGCTTAGCCATCTCTTTGAGGCTGAAATTCTCATTTTTGTGAGCATAAATGTAATTAAAAGCAGGCTGAAGCACAGAATTTACTGAGACGAACTTTTGTACACCATTCTTTAATTTGGTCTCGATCAAGGCCCCGGATAACTCCTGCTGTATGGATTGGATTTTTCGGTACGTACGGTCTGACTCGTCCATTGCTTCAGCAGAAGCGGGTTCTTCTATATTGGTGGTCAGAACCTTTTTGTACAAATCCACAGTAGTATGCTTTTGAATGGCTTCCTCCACGATATAGGTACTTAACTGCAGCAGCAGCTCAACACACTTTGTTACTTCATCGTAGGATAAAACAGGCAGTGCCTGGTAATCCTCTTTGAGTGTTTTAAATTTCATGTTCGTCTCCACATTCGGCGGGCGAGAGACAATTTGCTCCAGTTGTGGCACGTCAGGTTCACGAAGCTTGAGCTGTCCGGCCATAATTGCACCTAGATATTGATTATCTATAATGATGGGAATCGCGATATCTATAATATTGAAATGACATAAATAAATAAACGGTTTGTTCTGGCGGACCGCTTCAATCCCAGCGCGGGCATCACATTTTTGACAATATTGTGAGAGATGGGAGTCCTGGCGCACACCTTGACAGAATGGCTGGCAATAGCTGTGCTTGGTCACAGGAACACCCTTGTAATCAACAGTAAGAATAGCCATTTTGGTTACAAGAGATAAGGAATCCTGGAGCTTTTCCCATTTCTTCAAGTCAATAATTTCTTCTAGATTGAACCGGGATTTTGACATCACAAAATTCTCCTATGTAAGTTATAGAATCTTAATGAACATTATACAGAATAATTCAACACAATGACATGAAAGTTCGATTTTTCACGATTATGACAAAAAAATACGATAAGAAAACGCTTTAATAAGCTTTTATTGTTTCATGTTTCTTAAATTAGAGCAATCTATAATGATAACTATAAACAACTGAGGAGGAACGAAAAATGAGAAGAGCATTTATCAGTCCGACGAAATATGTACAAGGTGAGAATGAATTATTGAACTTAGGTTACTTCGTAAAAACATTTGGTGATTCTGCTTTGTTAATTGCCCATCCAGATGATGTAACACGTGTGAAAGACAAACTGGAGTCAACTAAACAGAAATTTAATATAACTCTTGTTGAAAGCGGCTTCCACGGGGAATGCTCAAGACAAGAAGTCGCCAGATTACAAGCGCTAGCCAAAGAACATCAATGTGCATGTACGATTGGCTTGGGTGGAGGTAAGGCGATTGATACGGCAAAATGTGTAGCTGAAGGAGAAGCGCTGATTATCGTTCCAACGATAGCAGCAACTGATGCTCCGACAAGCCACTCAGCGGTGCTCTATACTCCGGAAGGTGAATTCGATGATTATGCTTATTTCAAGCAAAGCCCGAGTGTAGTCATGATTGATACAACAGTTATTGCCAATGCACCTACAAGATTTCTTGTGGCAGGTATGGGAGATGCACTTTCAACCTATTTTGAAGCAAGAGCTACTGCAAATTCTTACTCCAATGTGAATGCAGGTTTACCTTGCGGAGTTCGTGAAGGGGTTTGCGGTGAAGCTAAAGGAACAGTAACTGCGTTGGGACTTGCGAAGCTCTGCTATGAGACATTGCTTGAGAATGGATTCAAGGCGAAGCAAGCTTGCGATCTGAATATCGTAACCCCAGCTTTGGAGAATATAATTGAGACGAATATTCTTTTATCGGGTCTTGGGTTTGAAAGTGGTGGTTTGGCAGCGATTCATGCGATTCATAATGGGTTAACTGCTTTGGAAGGAACTCATCATTATTATCATGGTGAAAAGGTTGCCTTCAGCACGATTGCTCAATTGGTTCTTGAAAATGCAGACCGGACTGAATTAAAAGAAGTGTTGGACTTCTGTCTTTCGATTGGCCTCCCAGTATGCTTAGCGGATATTGGTGTTGAGCTTGTAACCTATGAGGAACTGCTTGAGGTTGCTAAAAAAGCTTGCATTGCTGAGGAATCTATCCATTCGATGCCGTTCCCAATTACGGAGGATGCGGTTGCATCAGCAATTATGGCAGCCGATCAATTAGGCCGTCAATATAAATCAAGTAAGGAGCTTTAAGATGAAAAAAATAATAAACAAGCCGGAGACTCTGGTTAGGGAAATGTGTAACGGGCTTGTCTTGGCGCATCCCGAGCTGGATTTCGATCCTAAATTCAAAGTGATTTCTAAGAAAGAGATCAATCAAGATAAAGTTACTCTGATCAGTGGTGGCGGAAGCGGGCATGAGCCGGCTCATGCCGGGTTTGTAGGAACCGGGATGCTGGATGCAGCTGTATGCGGTGATGTGTTTGCTTCTCCATCCCAAATTCAGGTTTATCAAGCGATTCGCCGCACAGCCAGCACCAAAGGTTCGCTGCTTATTATCAAGAATTATAGCGGTGACATCATGAACTTTAAAAATGCTGCCCATCTAGCAACTGAAGACGGTATCGAAGTGGATTATGTCAAAGTAGACGACGATATTGCCGTTGAAGACAGCCTTTATACAGTAGGGAGAAGAGGCGTAGCCGGAACAGTGCTTGTTCATAAGGTAGCCGGAGCAGCAGCAGAAGCTGGATTGTCCTTAGCGGAAGTGAAAGAAGCGGCGCAACATGCAATTGATCATGTGCGCAGCATAGGCTTCGCATATACCTCTTGTACCGTGCCTGCCAAAGGTACTCCGACATTTCATATTGAAGAGAACGAGATGGAATACGGGGTTGGCATCCATGGAGAACCTGGAATACGCAGGGAGAAAATTGTACCCGCAGATGAATTAGCACAGCGAATGATTACCTCTTTGCTAGACAACTTCCAAATGAATGATCAGAAGCAGGAGGAAGTAGCCGTATTAATTAATGGTTTTGGCGGCACCCCGCTGCAAGAGTTATATTTGCTGAACAATTCTGTCATCCGCGAATTAACCGCTAAGAATAAGCAAGTGTTTAAAGTGTTTGTTGGTAACTACATGACCAGCATTGACATGGCAGGTGCATCGGTGACGATAATGAAGCTGGATGAGACACTGAAGAAATGGTTATCTGCGCCTTGTGATACACCAGCCTTGTCGATTAAAGGCCCTTTTGAGCCTGTGAAATATACTGAAGTAATCCAAGAAGAGAAAGCAGACAGCAATGTATCCTTTAAGAATAATACGGATGCTGCTGCAGCGGTGATTAAGAACAATCGGTTTACTTTGCAAAATATCGTCTATCTGCTCGATCAAATGAGCCAGGTTATTATCGAGAATGAAGTTCCGTTCTGTGAGCTTGACTCCCACGCTGGAGACGGCGATTTCGGGATGAGTGTAGCTAAGGGCTTTAAACAGCTGAAAGTCGAGTGGGAAGATATTTTAGCTCATCATCTCACTAATATCGGTGAGTTCCTTGACGCCTGCTCCATGGTCATTATGGAATATTGCGGCGGAGCATCCGGACCGATCTGGGGATCAGGCTTCCGCGCAGCGAGCAAAAATGTTCAGCAGAAGGAAGAGCTGACCATTCAGGAGTTTGCTGATATGATGCAGTCTGTTGTCAAAGGGATTCAAGATACGGGTGAAAGATCTTTTGGCAGAGGGGCTGTCGTCGGAGACAAGACATTGATTGATGCGCTTGTACCGTTTGCAGATGCCTGGACCCAAAGTGCAGAACAAGGCGACGATATCAAAGTGGCGGCAAATAAAGCAGCGGAAGCAGCTGTCCAAGGTTCTAAAAATACTATAGAAATCGTTGCCCGTATGGGAAGAGCCGGCACAGTGGGGGAACGCAGCATAGGTTATCCAGATGCGGGTGCTCATGCGCTTGGGGTTATTTTCACAGAGCTGGCAAAAGCAATGAAATAAACAGGTTTAACTGGCGTATCACCTAAAATTAAAAAAAACGTACTGCATTAGCTGCAGTACGTTTTTAATTTAAATAACAAATTCAACGATGTATTGTTGGCAAATGAGTTCATATCCCAGCGATTGATATAGAGAAATGGCTCCTACATTCTCCTCAAAAACATTCAAATATACGTTAGCTGAAATGGCATGTCCTTGGCGTGTTAGCTCTGCACAGACTTTTTTACCATAACCATTTCTTCTCCAGGCCACATCTGTTCCGATATTTCCTAGTTCAACGTAATCCTCACTATATATATGGTATCCTCCTACAGCAATCAGCTCGTCTTGTGCCATCACACCATAGAACGGATTCTGTAATTCTTCTTTTGAAAAAGCCATGGTTTGCAGCTCGTTCATCTTTGCTTCAATTCGCTGGAAATGAGCAGGCCCTAAGTGCATAACATGCTTGTCCGCTGTTGGTAGAACATCTTCATGAATATGTTTCATTAGAAGTAATTTTTGGGGAGGGCTGTAGAACTCAAGCTGAGAAGCAAAGACCTGCAGCTCTTGTTCGTTAATAATAAAGCTACCCACCGCATGGTTATGTAGATGCAATTCATCTTTCATGAACGCCAACATTGAACTGAGACAAAAGGATTGCTGAACTGGATATACAGAAAAAGCATTAAACGGAAGGCCACTTAAAAAGGCTAATACTCCAAGCAACTCGCCCTGGTCAGAATACTGACCGTAATGCACTGTGTTTTGTCTGCGAAAAGTAAGGTATGAATAATATAAAAAATGCTGTTCCTTATTAATCGAGCTTAATATAACATCTAACTCTGCTGCTGTTAATTTTCTAAACATATACGACCTGCCTCCATTAACAATTGCTGTTGCTATTTCCTCTTGCCGAATTTGCACAACCTTTTCTAATATATCATAAATCAGAACTTTAATTGCTTTATTGCTGGGTTGAGCCAAGTATGATACTATTGTCCCCTTAGAAACATAAAATGAGATATGAAGGTTTTCTTGAAAGGATGATATATATTAAGGCAATCTTAGTTCGGTACTTCGGAAATCCGCAAGATCGAACCGCCATGTTCAACGCTGCTTCCTTAGTCATCGATGCTTTTATTGGTATAGGCAAGTTAATTCTTGGGTTATATCTATTGTCCGGATGGTTCATCACAAATGCACTTTATTATCTGATCCTGTGTATAGCCAAAGGACAGGTGCTTCATAAATATACATTAGCTAAAAAAGTCAGTTCAGCACAGCAAAGGTATTCCATGGAGCTTTATGTTTATAAGCGTGGCGGTGTTTTTCTTTGTCTTCTAGGGGTTTCTTATCTGTTGGTCTGCTTGCGGATTTATCTAGTCGGAGACGCTTTGGTTTATGAAGGTTACATTGTATATCTGGTAGCACTGATCGCTTTTACAAAACTTGGTTTTGCCATTCATGGAAATATTGTTAACCGTCATCTCAAAAATCCCATTATATCAACATTAAAAATGATTAGCTTTACTGATGCCTTAGTCTCCATTGTTGTCACTCAAATGGCTGTGCTTACAATGAAAGGCTCACCTCAGGCATTAAACGCCAGCGCGTTGTTTGGCATGGGATGTAGTGTTTTATTTTGTCTGGGGGGGATCTGGATGATGCTCCGTAAGACAAAGGCTCCAATGAAGGAAGTAGAATTAATTAAAAATTAGATGATATCATAACTTCCCCTTATCCCTTAGGATGAGGGGTTATTTGTATTTTTATGTCATATTATCAGCGTTGAATGCCGAAGCTTATAGAAAATTATATTTTTATGCAACCTAAACACTTCTTTTCCTACTTTATAAGTGAATGCTTAATCAAATCGAACGGAAGTGATGGAGTGGAAGATAGTGAAATCATACAATTGTATTTTGCACGTAATGAAAGGGCAGTAGAAGAAACATCGAAAAAATATAGAAATTATTGTACTCGGATCGCTCATAACATTTTGTCTAATGCTGAAGATTCGGAAGAATGTGTTAACGATACCTTTCTTGGTGCATGGGAAGCAATACCGCCGAAGTCTCCTGCAAAGCTGTCCTCTTTTCTGGGGAGAATCACACGAAATATTGCTTTGAACAAATACGATTATTACATGGCTAAAAAACGGAATAAAAAATTCGATACGATTCTTAATGAATTAAACGATTGTTTATCCTCTTCAGACAACGTTGAAACCCAATACGAGGAAGCACAAATAGCCGAATCTATAAGCAAATTTCTACACAACATTAAGGAAGATCAGCGGAATGTTTTTTTGAGGCGTTACTGGTATTCTGATTCTTTGGCCGATATTGCCGCACGCTTCTCAATCAGTGAAAGTAAAACCAAATCAATTCTTTTCAGAACACGCAAAAAACTCCAAATATATCTTCAGAAAGAGGGTTATTTCCTTTGAATAATAAAGAGCTCTTCAAAACAATCGGTTACATAGACGAAAATCTGATAGAAAAAGCCAACTCCGCGAGACGCACTAATAAAAAAGCTTATGTAAAGTGGGGCTCACTCGCAGCTTGTGCTGCATTGGTGTTATGTGTGGCCGTTTATAAATTTCCGCAGACTCCGTTGCCTAATTCACCACAAATATCACAGCAGACACCAGTCTCGTCTCCCACAGGGGTTCGCAAAATTCTGAATTACAATGGATACCGTTATGCATTCGTAGCAGATGGCGCTCAGTTTAAGTTCACAGGTATGGAGCCTGACAAATCGCTTGGTGCATTAGAGTTTGATCTCAACCAAGAGCCCGGAAAGAATGACGGGGATAAGAATGCGGAAAAAGATTATGCCGCTACGTTCGCTATGGGTGGAAAGCTGTATGAAATCCCAACATACCCATCCCATTTTCGTATTGCAGTTAAGGATGAGCAATATTATTATCTAGCTGAAATTGTGGCGAAGGTAGACGATTCTGCAATGAGCGCGAAGGAGTATCTAGATCTGGCTAATCTGAAGGAGCATGCAAAAGATATCTATATTCTGAATCATGTGGGGAATGACGTGCAAAAGACTATCACTGATCATCCTATTGTTGAGTCCATTATCGAAGGTTTGTACAGCGCAAAAAAAACAGAGCTAAGCATTAAGGAATATGACGCTCTTGCAGCGGCGCAATCCCAAGGAAAATCATATCAATTACAGTTCAACCTCAAAGACGGGACTTATATCGCCATGTATATCATTCCCGAATTAAAGGTGGTGTCTATGGGTGATGCTTATTATTATTTGCCTGATGCCTTTTTTGATCAAACCAGCGACCTCTTTTCAGGGCTGACACAAGAAGTGCTACCGCTTTACTGAGAAGGCGGAGATAAGAGATCCTTAAAAACTGTACATTGCAGGTTATCTAATATCTCGCATATAATGATCTAAATGATAATCGTTATCATTTAATAGAAGAGAAAAGGTGATCTGCTCATGATAAAACATAATATTGGGATTACGGAGTGCAGCTTACCTGCTGAGTGTATAACAGAATGACAAGTTCATCTATTCATAACATCTATAACGGGTATTTCGATGCTTTGTTTGAGGCTCCGTCTATGAGGGGCACTACAGAGAGGAAACATTTTGCACAATCCAGTACACAAGGATACGTCGATAGAGTGATCACACCCTCCGGGATCGAAATTGTTGATAGTGATTACCGTTTTGCTGATGATCGCCTAGTTCGGGTTCAATCCGAAGCGGCGATGATTGAGTTAAGCTTTTGTCTGCAGGGAAGCGGGGAAGTTCATGTAACAGATACCAGCCATGAGTTAATGCCCGATAGTTGTTCATTGCAGTTCATGCAGGATTTCCAAGCGGAATTTCACTATCGCAGTGCTGAACCTATCCGTTTATTGTCCATAGGTGTACCGGTTACACTATTCGATTCATGGATGGCGGATCAAGGCTCTTCACATGCTCGCAGCTTATCCGGGCTGTTAGATTCACGTGCTTTTCGAATGTTCCGTATGCCTATTCTTCCAGAAACCACCCGATTATTGGTGCAATTGAGAGACTGTCCATATCATACCTCCATGCGCCGGTTGTACGTAGAGGGGAAGGCATTAGAACTCCTATCTGTATATTTTGACGCATTTCTTTTTGAGCAGAAACATACTAAACGCAGTTTGCATTTATCACGTAGTGACCGAGAAAACATTCGGAAAGCCAGGGATATCATCCTTGACCACATGGCAAACCCACCTTCGCTAATCGAATTGTCCAAGCTGGCAGGCATTAACGAATACAAATTAAAAGTTGGATTTAAGGAAGAGTACGGAACAACTGTATTTGCATATTTACGGAACAAACGTTTAGAAAAAGCATGGGAAATCATAAGTACCGGGGAAATTAGTGTCAGCCAAACGGCGACGATGGTAGGTTACAACAACTTTAGTCATTTTGCCGAAGCTTTTCGGAAGCAGTATGGAATTAATCCTTCAGAAGTAATTAAAAAACGATAAAAATTAAATAAATATCCGCCAAACCGTTATTCAATCCCTCTGCCGGTAGTTCTGTCCTATCAGCAGAGTGTATGATCGGACTTGCTAGAAGTGAGAATGATTATCAGTAGATTGGAGAGGGTTGGAAAAAATGTTCAGTTTAAAACAGATCTCTTTTGTGGGAATCGCCTTAATCATGATGGTGATGCTGTACGGGTGTGGGAATTCAGGTCAGGAGGCTAAAGTAGAAAATTCTCAACCTGCGGTAAATTCAGAACCCGTCGCTACTAATTCGACCGAAACACGTACCCTCAAGGATGCTAAAGGGGATATTGTAATACCGGTGAACCCGGTTAGAATTGCCGATGTATCCGGCTCAACGGAAGAACTTCTGGTGCTTGGATATAAACCTGTTATTACTGGGAATACAGATATGGCTAATTCATTAGAAATCACTCCTATTCTCAAAAAAGAACTGCCTGATGTAACTCCCGCTGGATGGTTTCAGACGGAAGTCAACTTAGAAGCGATCATTGCAGCAAGCCCTGATTTGATACTGGCAGGACCTACCCAAGAAAAAATCTATGATCAACTAAATATGATTGCTCCAACAGTGAGGGTGCCTTATGGTTTTAACGCTTTTAGAGAGCGATTTACATTTGTTGCGGAGGTGCTTGATAAGAAAGCGGAAATGGAAACGTGGCTGAAGGCCTATGATCAACGTGCTCTACTACTACATGATCAAATCACTGAGATAACCAAGGAAGAGACGTTTGCGGTAATCGAAGCTACAGAGAAAGAAATACGCATCTATTCCCGCACAGGTATTGCGGATATGATTTTTAATGATCTAGGATTACCCATCGCGCCAGGTACTCCGGAGCCAGATCCATGGGGAGGGAAAGTGACAAGTCTAGAAGCACTGTCCACCTTTAATCCAGACCATATCATTTTATTATCCGATAATGACCAGAATGTTCTTGACCAAAGCAAGGTCTGGAGCAATCTGAAAGCTGTAAAATCGAATAATATATATCGTATAACAAGCAGACAAAATTATAATGAGGCTTTCTTTGCTTTAGGAAAAGAAGCATTGTTGGAGCAAATAGCCGAACAAATCAAGGAACATATCAAACAGTAAAGGATAATTTAATCTTTTCTCGAATATTCTCTGAGTTGCAATGATTATTATTTGAAGGGATGATTAAATTGAAGCAAGGGATATTAGTTTTTCTAAATGGAACTTCAAGTTCCGGAAAGACCTCCATATCGACTGAACTGATAAAACAGAAAGAAATTCCTTTTTATCATTTATCAATTGATGATTTTTTTAATAATTACAATGATTTTATTAATAATAAATTTCCAGATGAACCTACAAGAGAAATAGATCATCAAGTCGTTTCCCAAATATTAGATGATTCCATATTCTCAGTGTACCGCTCGACAATTAAATTGTTAATAGAAATGGGTTTTAATGTAATAGTAGATACCGTAATCGACAATGATAAGAGGTTTAATGTGTTTCTTGAGCAATTTTTCGATCAGCCTACGTTATTTATAGGTGTAATATGCTCGAAAGAAGAACTCATAAGAAGAGAGCAAACAAGAGGAGATAGAAAGATTGGACTAGCAGCTTCACAGTTTAGCAAAGTATATTGCTTTGATGAATATGACCTCGAAGTAAATACGGAAGAGATGAATTCAATAGAATGTGCCGAAAAGATATTAAGTTTTATTAAGTCCAATAAGGAATACTCGGTATTTAAGAAATTAAGTAAAAGAAATGTTAGTGTTTCCTAGATGGCGTATCCAGATAACACCATATTCAAGCGGGTCAAAAAAGAGAGGATCCTTTATAATAATGAGAATTATTCTCAATATTATAAAACTTGATCGGAGAGCGGTAGCAATGACTGGAATAGATTATCATCACAATTTCAATCTTTTTTTCGATGGGCTTGAGCTGCCGCGGCAGAATAGAGATCGTACAGAGCACATGGCACTACATTCGCAAAGGGGAGAAGGGTTCGTTCGTCGATTCGTCCCACGCTTTGATATCAATGTGGTGGTATCCGATTTTACCTTTCGCCAGGATTACAGCGTGCCTCTCGTAACCAAAACAGCAATGGTTGAGCTTAATTATTGTTTGCAAGGGAAAAGAGAAGTCTCTGTTGATGGTGTCCAGTATGAGTTTGTTCCGGGAAGCTGTACGCTACAACTCATGAATGAAGTTGGCTCTCAATTTGAGTTTCAGGGGAATGAATCTTATCTGATGTTAGGCATAGGTATTCCTGTTTCGACTTTTCATCACTTCATGGAAGAAGGCGGGGGTGGGAGATCCGCTGATTTTGACCGCATTCTTGGCCAAGCATCTTTTCGTGTTTTTCAGGAAACGATGCAGCCGTCTACTGCTATCGTGCTTGAGCGAATGCTGGCAGCTCTTCAAAACCGCAGCACCAAAAATCTGGAGATCGAATGTAGTACATTAGAGCTTTTGTCGTTGGGCTTTCAATCGATTCTAACAGAAGGTACTTCTGGGACAACAAAGCTGTCGAAAAGCGACATGACAAAAATTAGTGAAGCGCGGGACATCATGATGCAACGGATGATAGATCCGCCAAGCCTGTTGGAGCTCTCCCGATTGATTGGCATGAATGATAACAAATTAAAATCTGGCTTTAAAGAAATGTTCGGAACAACTGTATTCGGCTATTTGCGGGATATAAGGCTGGAGAAGGCTCTACACCTATTGCAGCAAGGTGATTTGAACGTTAATGAGACATCCTGTGCTGTAGGTTATTCCAACTCAAGTCACTTCTCAGAGGTGTTTCGGGAGAAATACGGGATCAATCCCGGCAAGCTTGTGAAACAGTTTGCTTCTTCTGTACTGTTGACTTCAAAACACGAATCGAACCTTTAAAGAATACGGAGATGACAGTTGCAAATAACCCACCAGTCACGACTGGTGGGTTATTACATTTACATATGAAGAGAAACGCAAAATCCCTCAGAATTTATTCTATCTCTCGACTACTGTTTCTCCTTCAATTAACACAGGTTGATAATAAGTATTGTTGGGAAGATCCTTTTTTCCTTGTAATTTTTTAATGACCCAATCCGCTGCATCACGGCCCATAGTTTCTTGGGGATGTGTTAAAGTGGTCAGTTTGATGTTTGCATTTTGGGCAATATAGGAGTTGTCCTGGCCAATAATTGATAATTCCTCTGGTATAGAAATGTCTAGCTGTCTGCAAGCATTGACCACTTCCAGACCAACCTCGTCGTTGTAGCAGACAATCGCAGAGAGGGTATCTCTATTTTTATTTAGGAAATCCTTCAAGTTCGTAGCTAAGGTTTGTTTGGTCTCGGTGTTGAACGAAAATATTTGCTCTGGATAAAACCGTAATTTAGCTTCTTCGAGAGCTTTGATATAGCCCTTCATTCGATATTTGCCCTGTAAATCATCCATTTTTGCGATAAGTCCAATTTGAGAGTGGCCTTTGGAGATCAATTCTTTTGTTGCCAGATAACTGGACTGCACATCGTCAAGACAAAGGAAGGGGAGCTCTATTTCCTCATAAAAAGCATTAATCATAATGAGTGGAATATCTTGCTCCTTAAACGACAGATAATACGCAATATTGGGATTATACAGATTACTTTTCGTAGGTTCAATAATTAAACCATCTACGCCGTAGGACAACATCATTTCGAGAGCTTTTTTTTCTTGCGCAACATCGTTATTGGTACTAGCCAATAGTAGTGAATAGTTATCCTCATTCATTCGGCTTTCAATCCCCCGGATAATAGAAGGGAAGATATAGTCAGAGATATAGGTCGTAATTACACCGATCGTCTTCTTATGGGAACTCCCGCCGGTCTTTGTGCGATATTGGTTGCTGACATACGTGCCAGAACCTTTTTCGCTGCGGAGGAATCCTTCGTTGGATAGCTCTAAAATGGCTTTTCTAACAGTCTGTCTGCTAACCTCGTACAAGGACTGCAAGGCAGACTCCGTAGGAATTTGTTCGCCTACATTGTAATCTCCTGAAAGGATCTTACTTTTTATATCCTCTATAATCACTTGATACTTTGGTTTCATGTAATTCCTCTTTCCATACTTGTTCGCTTTATAATTCGTACATTTCGTTAAGTTGTATGTACAAATTATAGCATGACTACGAATTAAATATAAAGGGGCTCTTTTTTTATGAAAAATGTAAATATTTCGTACCTTTAGATCATCATAAACAAACTAAGTCCGGAGTTAAATTATTATCTTCTCCATATTTGTATGTATACATAACTATTTTATTGACAAATGTACGTACAAAAATTTATACTAAAGCTGTCAATTAAGAAAGCGAATTCTTTTATATTAAAAAAGCGCTGTCAGAGAGGTGACCAACGTGATATCGAATCGATTAAGCATCGAAGAAGCAATCAATAAGGGAGAAACTTCGCTAGGGATTGAATTTGGATCCACGCGTATTAAAGCAGTACTTATTGATCATAGTTTTCAAACGATCGCTTCTGGAAGTTATGAATGGGAAAATCAGTTGAAAGACGGCTTTTGGACGTACAGCCTAGAAGATATTATCAAAGGTCTACAAGATGCTTATCGTGAGATGAAGCAAGAAGTTCAACAAAATTACGGAATCACCCTCCAAACCGTTGGTTCAATCGGGTTTTCTGCAATGATGCATGGATATATGGCTTTTGACGAACAGGATCAATTGCTCGTTCCGTTCCGGACTTGGCGTAATGCAACAACGGGTAAGGCAGCCAAAGAACTGACAGATGTATTTAAATTCAATATTCCTGAACGTTGGAGTATTGCTCATCTTTATCAGGCGATCTTAAACAAAGAAGAACATGTGCCGCAGATTCGGTTTGTTACAACGTTAGCAGGATACATTCATTGGTTATTGACCGGCAACAAAGCACTTGGTGTTGGAGATGCTTCAGGTATGTTCCCGATTGATGAATCCATAGGAAATTATAATGAATCTATGATACAACAGTTTGATGAGCTTATTGCTGGCAAAGGTTATTCGCTGAAGACCAGCGACCTTCTTCCTAAGGTGTATGTTGCCGGTGAGCAAGCAGGTCTATTAACCGAAGCAGGAGCCAAAATTCTGGATCCATCATTGCAATTACAAGCTGGGATTCCGCTTAGTCCTCCAGAAGGGGATGCAGGAACCGGTATGGTTGCTACCAATAGTGTAAGAAAACGTACCGGGAATGTCTCCGTAGGAACCTCTGTTTTTGCCATGATCGTATTGGAAAAAGAGCTTTCCAAGGTTTATCCGGAAATCGATATGGTGACTACGCCAGACGGAAGTCCAGTAGGTATGGTTCATGCTAATAACTGTTCAAGTGACCTTAATGCCTGGCTCGGATTATTCCGTGAATTCTATGAAGCGATGGGGCAAAAAGCCGAAGCTGACAAATTGTACAGCGTACTGCTGAATAAAGCTTTGGAAGCAGACCCAGATGCCGGTGGATTGCTCAGTTACGGTTATTTCTCGGGTGAGAACATTACGGGGTTAGAAGAAGGTCGTCCGTTATTTGTACGTTCGCCTGAGAGCAAATTTAATCTGGCTAACTTTATGCGTACACATTTGTTCAGCGCCTTTGGTGCTTTGAAAATTGGAATGGACATTTTGACGAAAGAAGAGAATGTAGCCATAGATAGTATTTTAGGACACGGCGGTATATTTAAGACTCCGGTTGTTGGCCAAAGAATGATGGCAGCTTCACTGAATGTTCCTGTTTCCGTAATGTCGACAGCTGGAGAAGGCGGCGCATGGGGAATGGCTATTCTTGCCTCCTACATGATGAACAAAAATCAGGAAGAAAGCTTGGAAGACTTCCTCGATCAAAAAGTGTTCAAAGATGTAAAGGGAGAAGAAATTCATCCCGATGCAACCGACATTAAAGGTTTTGAAACCTTTATCGAACGTTATAAAAAAGGTCTGGCGATTGAGCAATCCGCTGTTGATAATTTAGTCTGAAAATGGAGGGACCAAGATGTTAGAACAACTTAAAGAAGAGGTTTTTCAAGCCAATCTGGAATTGCCGAAACAT
Organism: Paenibacillus sp. FSL H3-0310; assembly: GCF_038002785.1. Lineage (NCBI taxonomy): Bacteria > Bacillati > Bacillota > Bacilli > Caryophanales > Paenibacillaceae > Paenibacillus > Paenibacillus sp. FSL H3-0310. The sequence continues at coordinate 2,912,654 of NZ_JBBODC010000001.1, read as the reverse complement.
GGACTAATCAAGTATACATGGGGAAATGTGAGTGCAATTGATCGCGAAAGTGGATTATTCGTAATCAAACCTAGTGGTGTAGATTATGAAACAATGAAAGCCAGCGATATGGTAGTTGTTGATCTGGATGGCAATGTGGTTGAAGGGGAGATGAGACCTTCCTCCGATACACCTACTCACGCAGTACTTTATAAACATTACTCCGAAATTGGCGGAATCGTGCATACACATTCCACTTGGGCGACTATCTGGGCACAAGCAGGACTTGACGTTCCTGTAATGGGAACTACGCACGCTGATACATTCTATGGCTCCATTCCTTGTGCGCGTTTCTTGACGCAAGAGGAAATCGATCGGGGTTACGAAGCGGAAACAGGTAATGTAATCATCGAAACCTTTGAACAACGCGGGATAGATATTATGGCGGTTCCCGGTGTTTTGCTTAAAGGCCACGGACCCTTTACTTGGGGGAAAAATGCAAAATCCGCTGTAATGAACAGCGTAGTGTTGGATGAAGTATCGAAAATGAATTTATTTGCTAGAGAGTTGAACCATTTTGCGGAAGAATTGCCACAACGTATTCTAGATAAACATTACTTGCGCAAACATGGGAAAGACGCTTATTACGGTCAAAAATAATCAAACCACAAAATTATGAAAAGAGGATGAATATGTCAACAGCAGTAGCAAAAGAATTTTGGTTTGTCGTAGGTTCGCAACATCTTTATGGGGAAGAAGCATTGGCTGAAGTTAAAGCGCACGCACAAACGATGACAGATGCTTTGAATAAAAGCGGAGTTTTGCCTTACCCACTAGTATTGCAGGATTTGGCTGTCAGCGCAGATAAAATCACCAACATTATGAAAGAAGTTAACTACCGTGACGAAGTTGCCGGTGTCATCACTTGGATGCATACTTTCTCACCTGCAAAAATGTGGATCCGCGGAACAAAAATGCTGCAAAAACCTTTGCTTCATCTAGCTACGCAATATAATGAAAGTATTCCATGGGCAACAATTGATATGGACTTCATGAACTTGAACCAAGCAGCTCATGGTGACCGTGAATATGGTTTTATTAACGCCCGTTTGAACAAACAAAACAAAGTGGTTGTAGGCTATTGGGAACGCCCTGAAGTTCAAAAGCAAATTGCAGAATGGATGGACGTAGCCGTTGCTTATAACGAAAGCTTCAATATCAAAGTTGCTCGTTTTGGTGACAACATGCGTAACGTTGGTGTAACTGAAGGAGATAAAGTTGAAGCCCAAATTCAATTTGGCTGGACGGTTGACTACTTTGGTATTGGTGACCTGGTTCAAGTCATTAATGAAGTTAAAGAAGAGGAAATCGATGGTTTGTTTGCTGAATATGCAGAGCTGTATGAATTCGACTATGGCACTAACAGCAAAGAAGCTTGGGAAGCTAGCGTAAGAGTTCAAACAAGCTATGAAATTGCTATCAAACGTTTCCTTGATCAAGGTGGCTACAATGCCTTCACCTCAAACTTCGAAGATTTACATGGAATGAAACAACTTCCAGGACTTGCTGTTCAACGTTTGATGGCACAAGGATATGGTTTTGCTGGAGAAGGAGACTGGAAGACTGCAGCTCTCGACCGCTTGCTTAAAGTGATGAGCCATAACCAATCGACTGGCTTTATGGAAGATTACACTTATGAATTGACAGTTGGACAAGAATCTATTCTTCAATCCCATATGCTTGAAGTAGATCCAACTTTGGCAAGCAACAAACCAAAAATCATCGTGTCTCCACTAGGTATTGGTGGTAAAGACGATCCAGCCCGTTTAGTATTTGACGGCAAAGCAGGAGACGGTGTAGTGGTTTCCATGGCTGACTTCGGTACGCATTACAAACTTTTGATTAATGAAGTGACTGCTTTTGAACCAACTGTTCCAGCTCCAAACCTTCCAGTAGCTCGTGTGCTTTGGAATGTTAAACCAAACTTCCAAGACGGAGTTAAAGCTTGGATCGAAAATGGTGGCGGTCACCACACCGTTGTTTCATTAACTCTTACAACAGACCAAATTATTGCTTACGCAAAACTTGTGAACTTGGAATATGTAGTAATTAAATAATAGCAAAGCTTTATTACGATTAATAGGACTCCATTCCTCGACCTTTTCGAGGAATGGAGTCCTATTGTTTTGTTCGATATACTTCAATAAATGCGATAGTTTCCACTTAGGGCCAGTAAACTAAAGAAGTACAGACAGTTATCATAATAACGACGTTGTCCAGTTCGCAAAGGTGTATCCCAAAACAAACGGACAAAATGCTCTGCCTCCGGGCCATCCGAAGCAAGCGAAGCCATGGCATTAGTCGCCAAAAGGCCTACTGGATGCAGCGCTGGTTCGTCGAATGCCTGTCCCTCAATGGTATACCTCCGGTAATTGGAAACTTCGATATTCCTAAAAAAAGCTTGAATCCGGTTACATTGATCGACCTGCCAGTTGTCCTTTTGGAACCATGCCCAGTCCAAACCGATATTAGCCGCAACCCGGTAAGCATCACTGAAAAAATGACTGAAATCACCATGAGGCTGGGGTTCTGCCGGGGTGCCGTTAAAATTAGCATATTCGGGAGCGAGACCAGTTATAGGATTACATGTAGTGTGTAGATATGAGCGGCTGGCTTCCGCCGCTTCTCGCCAAAACATGTGGTCACCTGCATCAGCCCACAAAGCGAACAAATCATAGAAATGGGGGAGATGGTAAGATGGATCACTGAAGGTGGATTCCGGTACGAATTTAATCAGTTTCGTTTCCGCGTCCCACATTGAGTCACCAGCGCCTGTTTCAGTTTTATGTACACAAGCACGCAATATTATTCGAGCCTGCTCGGAATAATTATAAGGTTCCGGACCGTTCCCCCAACGTTTTGAGGCAAAAAACAAAGCCATGGCGAAAAACTCTTCCCCGTCCGGTGCGGGTCCTTGAGAAATTCTTGTACCGTCAGGCTTGCAGTGCCAAGCAAAGTAATCGGCATAACGGCCTTCTTTGTGCTGCATAAACGTCTTAGAGAAGTTCCATAAACGATCAAACTCATCTTTTTTATTCATTTGAACAGCCATCATCATCCCGTAGGACATTCCTTCAGACCTAACATCCAGATTACCTGTATCCAGAATATAGCTTTTATCCTCGTCCAGCGGATAGTAGATTCGTACGTTCGGATCTCCGTAAAACAAATCACTCCAAGTTTCTTCGAGTTTAGCGTTGATTTCATCTTCAGAAAAGCCGAGCTCCTTAAATAAATTGCGATATTTCCCCGTATAAAAAGCACCTTGTTGTGTTATTGGCATGATATTTCCCCTCCTATGCACTACAGCATGCACTCCATTTCAATAAAAACTAAGGATGGATGGTTTGAATGGTGCCATCATCGTCGTATTTCAGCTCCGTATATTTTACAGAACGCTTGTTGTCAGCACCACCAGATAAAGAACTATCATGATAAAATAAATACCATTTCTCTTTAAACTGAACAATAGAATGGTGTGTTGTCCAGCCCAGGACGGGTGTAAGTATTTTTCCTTGATATACAAAAGGCCCAAGCGGATCTTTACTGATAGCGTATACAATATTATGGGTAGTACCCGTGGAATAAGAAAGATAATAATAACCGTTATATTTATGAACCCATGGACCTTCAAAATATCTTCTCTCTTCATCTCCAGCAAGAATCGGATTTCCGTTCGTATCGACGATGGATATTTCTCTAGGCGCACCTTCAAAGCTCAGCATGTCCTCGCTCAGCTCCGCTACGATAGGTCCTAGAGCAGGTGCCGTTTCAGCCGGTCCCTCTGCATCCGTAACAAATGAGCCGGTTTGCCATTTTTCAAGTTGACCGCCCCAAAGACCCCCAAAGTATATATATGATTTGCCACTATCATCAACGAAAACAGTGGGATCAATGCTATAACTGCCACGAATGTAGTTCGGTTCAGGTGTAAAGGGTCCGGAAGGTGACGCTGAGGTTGCAACCCCAATTCGGAAAATATCGTCATGGTCTCGGGCTGGGAAAAACAAATAGTAGGTATTGTTTTTGTATGCTGCATCCGGAGCCCACATTTGCTGTTTAGCCCATGGGACATCCTTCACATGAAGCACTTCACCGTGGTCGATACAAGGGGAGCCATCTCCATCAATAGACAGAACATGGTAATCCTCCATATTATATTGGTCACCGTTGTCATTAGAGATCATATCGTGATCCAGGTCATGAGAGGGATAAATATAAATCTTGCCTTCAAATACATGAGCAGAAGGGTCCGCAGTATAAATATGAGTTACGAGAGGTTCATTGGGTTGCACTGGCTTTGTCAAGTCATTTCCTCCTATAAAGTTAATCGCTTACAAAGTTAATGGTATAAGAACTTTAGGACTCTGTATATATAGCAACTATAGTTTATACCCCACAAAGTTTAGATGTTGCTTTCTTGACCTTGCAGATCCTTTTCCATTTATGCTGCCTCACAATATTTTCTCTAGATAATCTGGTACAATAGAAATCTCCAAACTTTGACCTTACAAATACGATGAGGTGAGATTAACATAAGGGAATATAAATCATAATTTTACACAAGAATGAATGTTAGAGCGAAAGACACCAAGTATTCTACATTATATTTTTAAAAAGATGAGGTCAGCTTAATGCAAAAAATTCAAAATTCCAGAATCTACTTTATAGGTATACATGTGCTTTTATTAATCTTATTGTTCACCTCTTTGTATGCTTATTCCCCCTGGATTCGCATTAAAGTAAAGGAAATTATCATGCCTGCGGATAAAGTATATACCATCGCTCACCGTGGTGCTTCAGGATATGCTCCTGAGAATACAATACCTGCATTCGAGCTAGCCATTGATATGAAGACCGATTATATCGAGTTAGACATTCAGTTAACAAAAGATCATGTTCCTGTTGTTATTCACGATGGGACCGTAAATCGTACCACGAATGCTAAAGGGTATGTAAAGGATTTTACTTTAGAGCAGATCTCAAAATTAGACGCGGGTTCATGGTTTAATGAACAATATCCCATGTTCGCTAGAGATAAATATGTAGATTTACGTATTCCGACACTAAAAGAGGTATTTGAAAGGTTCGGAAAAGAAGTGGACTATATGATTGAGATTAAAGATCCCACGTCGAATTCGAACATCGAGGCATTGTTAAACGAAGAAATCTTAAATTATGATCTGTCGGCTCATGTTGCTATTCATTCATTTAGTGAAGCGAGTTTGCGTAGATTCCATTCCATAAATCCAGCAGTCCCTCTTTATCAAATTGTATGGTATGATTTCCCTGTTTATAAAATATCAGAATCCTATGTGAATAGATTAAAAACTTATGCGGTAGGCATAAGTCCTAACTTTCAAAAAATAAATGCGGCATATGTCGCGCAGGCAAAAAATTCAGGGCTAAAGGTGTTTCCATATACTGTGAATTATCAAGTGAATATGGATAAAGCCGTAATTTGGGGTGTAGATGGTGTACATACAAATTTCCCTGACCGCTTTAGCGAAGTAATTAAGAATAATAAAAAGTAAGGGATGTGAAATCACCCTTTTCTGGACATAAATAAAGCTGTCGAGACTTTCTCGACAGCCTAAGAACCTTTATCCAAAGGTTTTTTTTTTACGGAAAATCAATTATTTTTGTTTCTTCTTTCTAATGAAGTCTTTTCTCGTGAAATTGTAGATGAAGCTCCCGTACTTGTTCTGCAAGATCGGGTACAGGGCCATCTACGAACGCATCGTAAATAACCTCCTGAATACTTAAATTACGGACGGGTGATGCTGCAATTCCCATATCATTTAACCACGCCGATAATTGCTTCGAGGAACTGGCATATACAATTCGTCCTAAATGAACCCACCCGTGTGCCGCTGCACACATAGGGCAATGTTCTCCGGAGGTATACACTGTTGCCTGCTTACGTTCTTCCAGTGTCATATTCTGAGCTGCCCAGCGGGCTAAAGCGAATTCGGGATGCTGAGTATGGTCACCGCTACCTACATGGTTGCGGTCTTCCGCCAGCACTTCGCCACTTGCTGATACAAGGACGGAACCAAAGGGTTCGTCCCCAGCTTCGAGTGCAATTTGGGCAAGTTCAATACAACGCTTAAGATGTTTGATATCCGTGTCGTTTATCATGATGGTAGAACCTCCTGAATTTTAATTTATAGATAAGTTTCATGAATAGTAGGCCTGAGCCTGTTTGTTCACCACATTCTTCTATGTTAGCATGTAAAGTATTCGATGAAAAATATAGCATGCAATATCAAGCTAGGGAGGATATATAAAAATGAAGCACCCATTTATATTGAACGCCGTATGGAACGGTGGCCGTAACAGTGACGGAACTATTGAAGCTGGACAGCTTAAGACTCAAATTTCCATTCCGAAGGAAATGGGAGGACCCGGAGTAGGAACGAATCCGGATGAGATGCTTTTGGGAGCAGCAGCAACCTGTTATCTCATTACACTTGCAGCAATGCTGGAGCGGGCAGGGCTTACGACTTCAGAGCTGACGTTAACCTCAGAGGCGACGGTCGATGTAACGAATAACATTTTTACATATGAAGCCATCAAACATTCACCCCTAATCACCCTTACCAAAGATGCGTCACAGGACGATATCGATAAAACCATCCGAATTGCCCATAAAGCAGAAGGCTCCTGCATGATCTCCAGAGCCGTTGCAGGAAATGTAGAAATCACGACAGAGCCAACGGTGCTGACTGCAAGCCTATAAAATTGAGTCCTAGGTAATCAGAGAGGAGATGTTAACTTTGAACGTTGAGTTATATAAGGATTTGATCAAGGATGAGCGCGGAAATTATTACGTGGCTGTACAAAAAGAGGGTAATGAGCTGACTTTGGTAAACGCAATGCTAGAGCGGTCTTACCAAGAGCTGTGGGAATTTAATGAAGCTTTCAAAAAGAAGTACGCGGAATACGAGCATCAGTTCATCGGCAAAATGATTATGGATAAGCTGCGGCACGATGTTGTTTTTGCCTCCAAAGAAGACGGCCATGGCCGAATGTATGATCTGGCCGCGGTTGCAGTTGATTACAAGCTTATTTTTATCGATATGATCGAATTTTACCGAAACCCTCGAGTAGGACTTAACCATGACAACAACATCCATTAAGCTTAGTGTATTAGATCTCGTACCTGTTTTTAATGCGGTGGATGCTAGTACCGCATTGGGACAAGCAGTGAAGCTGGCTCAGACAGCAGAAAGACTGGGATATACTCGTTATTGGGTTGCTGAACATCATGATATGCCGGGATTAGCATGTACCTCTACGGAGGTGCTTTTATCGCATATTGGAGCGAAAACAGCACACATTCGCCTTGGTTCAGGCGCTTTATTGCTGCCACATTATAAGCCGCTAAAGGTGGTGGAAGCATTTCATTTGCTGGCCAGTTTGTACCCGGGACGCATCGACCTTGGATTAGGCAGAGCTCCCGGCGGTACTGCTGAAGTAAGTTTAGCACTGAGTGGAAATTTTCTCGAAAATGTTTGGAAAATGCCAGAACTGCTTAAAGGCGTCACTGAATTATTGCAGGGTAACTATTCCTATGAAGGACGTTCAATAACCGCCCGTCCGGTCCCTCCCGTATCTCCAGAGCTATGGCTGCTGGGTACAAACAAGAAAAGCGCGGCATATGCTGCCGAGTTTGGAGCAGGTTATGTGTTTGGCCAGTTCATGAGCGATGTAGCAGGGGAGGAGGTTTTGCAAGCTTACCGTGAAACCTTTACTCCTTCTTCACTTTCTCCTGAACCGCAGGCCATGGTTGCTGTTGGCGTCATTTGCGCCGAGACTGAGGAAGAGGCAGAGCGATTGGCCTCATCTGGTACGACATTATTCCAACAAGAAGGTTCTGCCGAAGCGAAGTCTGAGCCCGTGGAACGTAAGCTGCTGGTAGGTACTCCGGAAAGTGTTAAAGGTAAGTTGGAACGGTTATCTCTTTTGTATGGAGTTAATGAATTCATTATCGTTACCATGATTCCAGATTATGAGAAACGATTGCATTCATTCGAACTGCTTGCCCAAGCGTGTTGGAGTTCTTAATAAAGGAGGTCCATATGTATGAAGTCTCATACCTCTGATCAAATTAAAATCCCACCAGGATTTTGGGCTGGATTAAGTCAATTAGGAATAACTGCACAAGATGTAGCCAGCAAAGCAAATCTTCCACTTAGCCAGATCACAGAGTCAGAAGTCACCACCGCCCAATATTTCGCAGTCTGGCAGGCATATTCCGATCTCATTGGAGATACTGCCGAAGGAATCATTAAGCTTGCAACCGTCTTTGAAACTACACAATATCCGCCGACGGTTTTAGCAACATACCATGCTAAGGACTATCGCGATGCTCTTAAGCGAATGGTACGATACAAACAAATGTGCCCTCCTGAAAGCTTGCGTATTACCGAGGAAGGCGAGCTATGTACAATCGAATTGGAATGGCAGCATCCCGGGCATTCTGGTCCACCGCTGCTGCTCGGCCTCACTTTGGCATTTCTTCTAGAACTCGGACGGCGAGGCACAGGTCTACCTTTGACAGCACAGCTTGTCGAGTTTTCACAGCCTATAGGAAATGTAAAGATTCTTGAAGCTTATTTCGGCTGCCGAATTCAGATAGATGCTCAATATAATCGTTTGACGTTGCATCGAAATGATTTGGATCGGCCTTTTATCTCGTACAACGAAGAGCTGCTGGAGATTCTGACTCCCGTTTTGGACCGGACGCTTGCTGAACAGAAGGGCACTCGCTCTATAACCGAGAGGGTCAAATGGATCATGAAACGCAGCTTCAGCGGAGGACGACCTGACATTCAAGCTGTTGCGAAGGCATTAAGTATGAGTGACCGTACGTTGCAACGCAGGCTTACTGAAGAAAACACAAGCTTCAAGCAATTGCTGACACAAGCTAGACATGAGCAAGCACGAGAGTATCTGGCAGATCCATCGCTTGATATTAAAGAAGTGGCTTTCTTGATTGGATATGAAGACCAGAACTCGTTCTACCGTGCCTTTCGTCTTTGGGAAGGTGATACACCTTCAAATTGGCGCACTGAACATTTAGGTTTAAACTCGATACCCTCTTCATAAAAACAGTATTTTCAGAGTTTTATCATTGGCGTGTTAAACAAGAACTTTGGCGCAATCCGCTAGTTACTGAACAACCCCGGTACGATAATATAATCCTAGTCGGCACACAGGACTGTTCTTAAAATGACAACTACTCAGCACGCCGTGATAAAAGGAGAAATGTAATATGGATATGGGATTAAATAATAAAACAGCTTTAATTACAGGATCAACAAAAGGTATTGGCAAAGCAATCGCCTTTGAACTTGCTAAAGAAGGAGTTAATGTACTAATTAATGGACGGAATTATGATCAGGTAGAACAAACTGTAAATGAAATAAAGTCAAATTTCCCGGCTACCTCTCCACAAAATGCTACAGCGGATTTTGTGAATATTGAACAAAGAGAAGCCTTATTCGAAAAATACCCTAATATAGATATTTTAGTTAATAATATGGGTATCTATGAAATTATGAAATATGAGGACGTTGACGACGAAATATTCGAAAAATACTTCCGTACTAATGTCCTTGCTGCGAATGGATTAACAAAATTCTATTTACCTAAAATGTTACAAAAAGATTATGGCCGCATTCTCTTTATTGCTAGTGAAGAAGCCATTATGCCTTCAGGCCAAATGCCTCAATATGCAATGACCAAATCAATGTTATTATCATTGTCAAAAAGCTTATCTAAGTTAACGATAGGAACTGAAGTTACAGTCAATACAATCATGCCAGGACCAACACTTTCTGAAAATGTGCATCAAATTATTGATGGGATATACTCCAATGAAGATATGACTTTTTCAGAAAAAGAAAGAAAATTCATGACTACAAATCTTCCTCAATCTGAAATACAACGATTTATTAAACCTTTTGAAATAGGCAGACTAGCAGCATTTGTATGCAGTCCTTATGCCTCTGCATTTAAAGGTTCTCCAATTCGCATGGATGGGGGAATGGTGCCGACTATTTTTTAAGCTTACTCTAAAAGGATATAGATAACGATACAAAAAAGCCACTCCTTATGGAGCGGCTTTTTTGCTTGAAAAGTTATCACTGTCCTCTGGTACAACAAAGGATACCAAGGTGCCTTCTCCAGGCTTACTCTGGATCGAGAGACCTTGACCATATAATTGACTTAACCTCCTATGGGTGTTGGCCAGCCCGATGCCACCTTTGCCTTCCATCAATGGCTTCAGCAGTAAAGAGAGGGTCCCGGAATCCATGCCTTGCCCATCATCCTCCACTTCAATCTTTACAGCCTTGTGCAGACGGATAATACGTATTTGAACAGTTCCACCCTGTTGGCGCTTAAGTATACCGTGCTTAACAGCATTTTCTACCAACGGTTGGATGGATAGAGGAGGAATTAGGATGTCAATATTCGGATCTACCTTCCAGACAACAGATATCCTTTCTGCAAATCGAGTCTGTTCAATATAAAGATAAGATTCTACCAATTCCAGTTCATGGGAGAGGTTCACGAGCTCTCCGATATTTAAAAAGTCAAAACTGATTCTTAAGAAAGAAGTAAACGCACCAATGAGCTCCTGCATTTTTTTAGTATCCAAATCACTGAGTGCGGCAATAGAGTTCAACGTATTGAATAAAAAATGCGGTTGTATCTGTGCTTGTAGATAGGCTGCTTCTATCCGCACCCGTTCATTGAAGGATAGCTTCATTGCAGTTAAAGCCCGAATACGATATTTAAGCTCCACTGCGTCCACAGGTTTTGTGACATAATCATTGGCACCGGACAAAAATCCAGTATAAATATCCTCAGGCTGACTACGGGCAGTAAGCAATAGAATTGGAAGCTCATATAAGGAGTAGCGAGTACGAACCTTCTGTGTTAATTCGTATCCCGACATCTGTGGCATCATAACATCGCCAATAAGTAAGTCCCAGTTCCTTTTATCCAACAATTCCAATGCTTCATGGGCTGAGTTCACGGTAGTTATGATATAAGGTTCGGTTTCAAGAATACCCTTTAGTACATTCAGATTGACAGGATCATCATCTACCACCAGAATATTTACCTTAATCTCTGTAAAAAGCGGCGGAATTTTTTCAGAGTGATTACTTGGCTGATGTTCGGAAATTCCCCACTCAGCCATCTGTCTATGAATCTCATCTGCCATATACGAAACTGTAGGTTCCGTCTGTTTTATTATCTGTTCGCTGTAAGAATCGGCAAGAGAGAGTGTGAAACTAAAAGTTGAACCTTTACCAAGCTCAGATTGAATGTTTAGGCTGCTTCCATGCAGTTCTACCAGCTGCCGGCATATGCTTAATCCCAGCCCAATTCCACGCCCGTCATTTATTCCGTGAGGGCCTTGCTCATAGGGTAGAAATATCCGTGCCATAGTCTCTTCAGTCATGCCTACTCCGGTATCTGTCACATAGATAAGAACCTGGCCGTCCTGTTCCTCAGCCTTAACAGCTACAAGTCCTGCTTCGGTGTATTTGAGCGCGTTGTGCACCAGATTTAATAAAACCTGCACCAGTCTTTTCTCGTCCGCACGAACTGGCGGCATAGCTTCCGGGATATCCATAGATAGCTGTACTGGCTTACCTTCAATCATATATTGAAGCATACTAATCACACCGGGAACTACCGATTGAACCGAAATAGGTTCCTGTTGTAAAATAACACGATGCTCCTGAAGACGGACCACATCCAGTAGATCACCAAGCATATGAGACATACGGCGGCTGATTGTAATCAGCAGTTCCATATCTTGACGGCTACTTTCGTAAAGTCTGTCCTTTTCTTTTGTGACAATATTTTGCGCGATATTCATGATTCCGTGAAGCGGTGTACGCAGCTCATGTGAGGTATTAGCGAGAAACTGGTCCTTAAGTTTGTCTGCTTTTTTCAGCTGCTCATTTAGTTCCATGTTCTCTTTAGCATTTTGAAAATACTTTTTAAACCAATAAGCTGAGAAGCCCACGATGGCTGCGATAATATCCAAAGGATAATAGACAATTGAATAGTGTCCGTTACTATCCCACAAATTCCATAACAAATTAGAAACGATCGCCGCACCTGATAACAGCAGAAAAACAACATCTTTATCATCTTGCTTTTTGAACAATAAGCGCCCTAAGCTATAGAGCAACCAAATAAAGGGAATATACTGGAACACTTGAATGATTCCCAAATGAATGGATGTGCTGACTAAATAAGCAGGGACAATAAATATAAACAAGGTATAAAGGAAAAGACACCATGTGTAAGCACGTAACCACTTGTTGACTTTGGCACCTGAGGTGAATTTCCTGAAAACAAGCAGAATAAAAAGGTTTTGCCATAAGAAGGCGATCAAACGGATTTTTAAGGACCAAGTATAATTAATCGGCAGTAATGAAAGCACTAAGTTGTCATTTCGAGCTAAAAGGATTACAGCTACAGATAAGGTCATTAACCCTACAAGAAACAAAGCACGTTCTTTAGGATTAAATAAGTACAGAATACAGGCATAAAGCCCATGCAGTAGTAAGATAATTGCTGTAAGCATTTGAAATCCGACAGTGTAAAAGTATGTCCGGTTAATGAGTTCCTGAGAGCCAAAGAAAATAGGGCCTTTTATACCGCCCTTATAGGGGTGATCAAAGTTAGCTACGTGAATAAATACATCTATCACTGTGGTGTTTTTTGAAAAATAAGCTGCTGTATATGAGGTGGTTTTGGGTACATATGTATCGGCATCAAGAGCTATTACCCCATTATTGAGAATAGGAGTGCCGTTAATCTCCACACGGGAAGCGGAATAAATTTGTTTGATCCAGAAAGAGACAGGTTGCTGAAGCGGGTCTACCAAAATTCGCAAACGGTAAGTACCAAAACCATAAGAAGAATTCTGATCGCTTCCCATAACATGGTTCCAATTTCCAGGAACTTGAAGCGAGTGGGATAGCTTTGGTATAGTAGAAGTCTTCGATGAAACGAATTGCGAAGGATAGAAGCTCCATTCACCATCCAGCCTGAATAAGTTAGCCTGCTCCAGATCCTGGCCGCGTAAATCCAGTACCCCATTGTTAATCACAGGTATAGTGTTGGAAACCTTAAATATACTCAACCAAATGCAGCGTAGGCCAAAGAGAATGCTTATAAAAAGTAGAATGATAGCTAATTTGTTTAGAATAGTTTTATTTTTCATGAGAACATTATAGCAAATAATTCTAATCTAGAATCTAAAATGAAGATTATTTACATTAAGAAGGAGAAGTAGTGAGCAACGGACACTGCGTGGGGCTAAGAGGAATGTTCTCCACATGGAAGAAGCATGATGTATCTCCTTGAACATTTGCGTACTCGAATACACGAACACATGAATACACGAACACTCCAATACTTGATTGGTGCTTCTCTGTTGGGCGTCTGGATTACCGGATGTGCTATTTGGCTGCTGGTTTGGCGTTTGTGTTACCTAATTTGTGACTATGCTGCTGGTTTGGCGTCTGTGTTACCTAATGTGTGACTATGCTGCTAGTTTGGCGTCTGTGATTCCGGATGTGCGACTATGCTGTTTGTTGTGCGTTTTGTATTCCCTACACGCTCTCTTCACCATGAGCGATCGGACTCAGATGCAGCTATTTGGCTGAATTTTGGCTTTTGAGAAGTGTTTCGGACCCCAGAGGCGTTATTTGTTCCAAACATGCGCGATATGAGGGCTTTTCGAGCCAATAGCGACTATAGAGTCCGATAGGTTCTCAAATGAGCCGAATTATGGTTAATAGCGACTATAGGGTCCGATACACTTCACTCCTGCTTCCAATATCATTTTTCATAAGCTTGGCTCCTCGTTTATTGGTGAATGTGATTTTGAATACCCCGTTAGAACTAACCTTCGGTGTAATGAGTGGAGGTTAACGGTGGATTCTCCTTAATCCTAAAGGGTATATTATTAGAAAATTCAATGCAGACAGGAGTGTAGATACGATGATTAAAGGTTTCGGAGGAATATTCTGGAGAACTAAAAATCTTGAAGCTACAAAAAAGTGGTACAGTGAGGTGTTGAAGCTTGACATAGAGAATTGGAATGGGACTGTGATAAAACCTCAAGTGGGAAATGAGACCATCTTTTCTTTCTTTACCGAGGATGACAGTTATTTTCCAATAGAACAACAAGTGATGTTGAATTTCCAAGTTCATGATCTAAACGAAACGATTAAGCATTTTGAACAGATTGGTGTACCTCTTGCAAAGAAAATAGAGATTAGTGAATTTGGAAAGTTTATTTGGATTGAAGATCCAGAAGGTCGACTGATCGAGCTTTGGGAGAAGTAAGGAGTTGCAGATTAATGCTATTGAGCTAACAGGTGCGTTTTTTTATAAAAGCTCAGTTCAATATCTAATTGTAAATGAATTAGGGAATAAAGTTGAATCAAATCCGTGGGGAATATTTCTTCAAAGCTTTAAGCTCCCAGGAAGAACTTTAACTTCTATCATCTGAGGTGCGGCGCTTGCGCTGCATCCACGGCCAACGAAATACTATTGTCAACCCAAATAGGGAGCATACCGTCGAGGTGTACTCCCCATTTCATTGAAGGAATTGGAAAATTAGTGCAACATTTCACCTATAACTTATGTCAATAAAGAAGTTATGTAATAAAATCATAAGAGTAGGTGGTAAATTGAAACTTCGTTTAATCACGTTAATATGTTTATTCACTTTCGCATTCTTTATTGCAAATGGACAAGATGCTAAAGCTTTATCCTGTGTCGAGTTAGGAAGTCCCCAAGAAGCCCTAGAGGTCTACGGCGGAGCTATTTACGGTGAAGTAAAACAAATAAAGGTCGATTTGAAACAAGAAGGATTTACGGGGACAAAAGAGAAAATCAGATATATATTAGTGGATGTTGAACGAAGTTGGAAAACTGAAGTTGACTCTCAAATTATTGTGAGAACAGACTACACTTGGGGTTTTGATTTCAAGGAAGGTAATAAATACTTAATATACATTAGCGAAGTGGATGGCGAATCAAGCAGTAGTCCATGCAGTTTAACAATTGAAATGAATAACCTTAACCAAGCAACAGAACTATTCGGTGAAGGACTTCGACCCAAACAGCAAGTACACCTAGAATACAAGATGTGGTTAATGTTTGAGCAGGATATTGATTTGTATATTGTAATTGCAATAGGACTAGTAGTGATTTCGGTCATTTACCTGAGAGCAAGAAGGAAAAAGGGCTAAGTGTAATTTTATTGCACTAATGGTTAGGATAGTTCAATAAAATTAAGAATAAGATAGCTGAACTAATTACTATTCATTCATAACATGTGAGGTGCGAGTTGAACTTAGTAGAAACAATCATAAAAAGATTTAACCTTAATGTATTAAGTATAGATAATGTTCCTGAGTCCTTTAGTTCACAAGTATACAAGCTGAATCTTACTAATGGAGAAACGGTGTATGCGAAGATCCCTTATAACAGGGATAAAGTATATCGCGAATATCGTATGCTTGAACTGTTGAGGGAGGTATTACCGGTTCCAAAGGTGTTAGACTTCTGGAGTGGGGATGACTTAATTTCTGGTGCATTACTTTTATCTGAGATTAAAGGTATACCATGTACAGGTGCTATTGACGATGAATTAGCATTTCAAATTGGGGTACTTCACGCAAAGCTGCATGAAGTTAAAATGCCGGGATATGGTGTGGAAGGATTAGACGGTTTTCAATTTTTTAATCAGAACAATTGGAGACTTTATATAAGAAATAGCTTTGAAAAATTTATAGAACCTTGCAAGCAAGTCCTTGAGAGAGGACTTTTCGAAAAATGTATTAATTACTTTGAGGGTGCTTTCTCAGTTTTACCTCCTCCTGATGGCCCATGTGTTGTTCATATGGATTTTCGACAAGGTAATATACTAACAAATAATAATATGGTTGTTGGAATTATTGATTTTGAGAGTGCACGGAGTGGATCCTCTGAAATTGATTTCACAAAAATTAACCGATATGTTTGGGAAGTGAATCCTCAAAGTAGAATTTCGTATAAAGAGGGATATTCAACAATTCGTCCTCTAATGGATTTGGAAACAATACTACCCTTTTATGATTTTTACGATGCTTTTGGTGCTGTTGTCTGGTGTAAAAATAGAGGGATTGAAAAGAATAGGGCGTTCCTAAAGGAAAGTATTTCTGTATTGCAGAAATCCGTAGGTTGTTGAACTGACGGGAAACGATATTTAAAGACAGTTTATGACGAGGAGCTACCTCCATGATGGATAGCTTTATTACGTTAAAGGACATGATAGTGAATAAAGGATAGAATAATGGAAATGGCGAATATTAGATCGGCAGTATACTGTAAAATTATTATGATGCAATCATGAATACAATAGCTTATCGTGATATATGGATCACCAGAACTAATAATGAAAAAATCGAAAACCCAAAAAACGTAATGGAAGTGTGTTTATGGAAAATATATATAACAAATTACATACAGCGGAAATACTGAGCCGTATCGAGAATTTAAGTCCTAATTCAAACCCACAGTGGGGAAAAATGAATGTTTCTCAAATGTTGGCTCACTGTTCAGCATTTCAAGACATCGCAAATGGAAACTCCTTTCCTCCTAGAAGTTGGCTAGGAATATTAATAGGAGGGTTTGTGAAATCTATTTTTTACAATGACAAGCCAGTACCACATAATATGTCAACAATTCCGACCATACTTATTTTAGATGATAGAGATTTTGGAAAAGAAAAAGAAATACTGAAACAAAAGATTATAACTTTTCAAAGTAACGGTCCGGAGAATTGTTCATCCCATCCACATCCTTTTTTCGGAAAATTCACTCCGGAGCAATGGGGTAAAGGGATTTATAAACATCTAGACCATCATTTAAGACAATTTGGTGTTTAGTCTTTTTTCGCAGTGAATAATAATTGTTTAACGTCGCCAACTTACATATTTTTTATTGACATAAAATCCCTATTACTTTATATTGTATCTAATTACATTGCAATCAAATGCGACGAAGAGGACAAGTAAATCCGGATATGTCGATCAGAGAACTGCCGGTTGGTGCGAGGCAGAGGACACCCGAATCGAACAATCGCCTCAGAGCTGGCTCCCGAAATCATAGTAGGCGGGCCCGGGATTCTGCCGTTACAAAGAAGCATCGTTGTTGGACGATGGCAGCAGAGAGGGTGTATTCATAAATACACCAATCAGGGTGGTAACGCGGAATCTACTCCGTCCCTAATGGGACGGAGTTTTTTGCGTTCTTATAAATAAATAAGGAGGAGTAACAATGTTTCAAAAAATCAATGTCTCCGATCGAATACTTAGCCAGGATATATTTATTGCTGATGAGGTTCAATACAACCTGATTCACCTTATTTGCGAGTCGAAGAGTTCTACTTGCTTAAAAGATTCTGATGAAACAATGATTTATGCCCAGTCAACGGGACATAACGCATGGCTTTGGAGTTCTAAGGATATTGTCGAGGATAAGAAGGCCGTTCTCTACGAAGAACTTATAGAATTTCTTAAAGAGACTACATTACCGGGAGTATCTGGAGAACCAAAAACAACAGAACGTTTTGCACAGCTGTATTCTCAGGCAAATCATCTTCAATATGAGTCCACGATGACTATAGAATCTTATTTCTGTACAGATCCAAAGAAACCGTTGAACGTAAAGGGTACAATGCAACAAGCAACGAGAAAAAACCTGGCCATTGTAGCAGAGTTTTTGGCGGGTTTCTCAGAGGGGGCTTATGGGGTTAGGGTGAACCCAGAAGCTAAAATTCTAGATGCCAAGAGGATGATTGAGACAGGGGACTTGTATATATGGTTTGTAGACGATAAACCTGTATCGATGGCGTACATTGCACATAGGTCGGCAAGATATTCCAGATTAAATGCGGTATACACACCACCTTCTTGCCGGAAAAAGGGTTATGCAAGTGCACTAGTAGCAGAGTTATGTTCCGTTCTTTTATCGGAGAATTTAGTGCCCATGCTTTATGCTGATTTAAAGAATCCTGACTCGAATAAGGTTTATCGAAATATTGGTTTTGTGGAAAGCGGGAAGATTGTTGACATCAAGTTCAAATAGGCACAAAAGGGCTACCGCAAGGTAGTCCATTTTCTATGATCAATATGTTACTCGGCATTACTTTTATACAATTTCACATAGTTTGTAAGTTCAGCTATCGCGAAAAATTGCTTCATTAATTGAGAATTCAATTTTTGTAAGGCAAGCTGAAAGGATATCTCCACTTTTTTGTAGTTATGTGTTTCTATTTCATTCAAAAGCTGTTTCATATTCTCGATATAATAAACAGTTTTCCTTAAACTGCTGATAAGAATAATTTTTCTTAATTCCGTTAAAGTGAAGACTCTGTAGCCATTATCTTTGTTCCTATTCGAAGAGATTAGCCCTTCTTGTTCCCAATGCCGAATAGCTGATGGATTAACTCCTGCCATTTGTGCAACTTCACCAATCGTCATTGAATCTGATACAGTTAAATCTTTGTATTTAGATAAATCAACATCCCGAAACATGCGTAAGACTTCCTCTAACCTTTCTTTTTCCACTTGGGTATTATGTTGCTCTTGATTGATTGCCCAAAGAGCAGACTCCATCTGCTGGCCTTTTATCTTCCTCATCACATCGTACACAACCGGAATTTCATATCCCTGCAATAATGCCCGAATGGTAATAAAAGCTTGCACATGGATGGAAGTGTAACATCTGCGGTTGCTGGCGGTCCTTGGTACATCTGGAATTAAGCCTTGATCTTCGTATCTCCTTAAAGTAGTGGTACTCACATTTAATTGCTTAGCTATCAGTGTAGGTGTATATATCTCTTCCATAAACATCATCACCCCAAAACATTAAAGTTGAACATTCAAGTGCTACAACAATATTAAATCGAATTTAGGTAGATATATCAAGGGAGGTAGAGGGATAAACCGAAAGATTGCATGAATGTTATATGATACTTTTATAGAACATAAAGGAGTGAGTTCATTGAAAAAGATAATACAATTAGCAAATCAATCAGAAATAGAAGTAGGTATGGCAGGACTTCCAGATTGCCCAACCCTCATGTTACCCATCGCTAAAAAATCTGTGTACAATCAGGAAGCAGAAAACTTAAAGCTGTGGGGAGTAGATCCCGAATTAGGTAAACATTTTGTTGAAGGATTAGCGGACACTTTTCAAGTGCTTTATTTCGATTATGAAGGTCATCTATTTCAATATCCAGAGGAAAATCTAACAGCAGATCATATTGTGAAGGATCTTCTCCACATTGCGGATGAAATGAATGTTACAAGCTTTAGTTACTACGGTTATTCCTGGCTTGCGTTGATTGGATTGCAAATGGCTATAAGAACAGATCGCTTGGAGAGTTTGGTAATGGGAGGTTTTCCACCCTATAATGGCCCCTATCAAGAAATGAGGGTTGTGACCCATAAAACACATACACAAGCTTTGAGTAACCAAAATGATCCTGTGGAAAGCCCAGCAGGACCGGAGAGTCCAAACGAAATGGATTGGGACAATATAAAGGTTACCATAGATACCCGTGTTACAGCACAATTTGTCACTCTATATCAGAGCCTTACAGCCTTTGATGATCGCAGTATTCAACATTTGCTTAGTCTCCCTAAACTAGCTTTTGCAGGTGGAAATGATAGGATCGTTTACGGTGAAAATTTCGGGAACGTTACCGTTGACATCGTCGGGTTGTTAAAAAGAAATAAGGAGACGCTGGCTGATTTAGGTTGGGATGTTGAAATCCTTACGGGAGCCGAGATGGACCATACAAAAGCTATGCAACCAGCAGTAGTCTTACCACTGATTAAGCCTTGGTTTATGAACGTGTTACTAAAAAATACTGGATTGTAATTGTGGCAGATACAAAAATCCAGTGAATAAGGTATCCCAAAAGAACAATACTTTTTAGGGTAAAATCTTTAATTTGAAGAGATTAAATAGTAAACGATCTATGATAAGATTTTCTATGAAATCGCTTACATTAATATATATGGAAGGAAGTGGTGTTGCGAATCTGCCCCAATAAGGAATTGCTTCGACTACTAGAAATACAGACAAGCAGTATGTAGGTATGTAGTGACAAAAAATTTCAGGAGGTAGATTATGTTTAAATTTAACAAGAAAATCGTGACTGTAATTATGGCAGCTACAATGAGTTTCAGCTTGTTTGCAGCAACCTCGAGTGCAGCGACAGACTATTGGCAAAATTGGACCGATGGTGGCGGGACAGTAAATGCTACTAATGGATCTGGTGGGAATTACAGTGTTACATGGTCAAATACTGGTAACTTTGTTGTTGGTAAAGGTTGGAATACTGGATCTCCATCTAGGACAATAAACTACAATGCAGGCGTCTGGGCACCATCCGGGAATGGGTATTTAACTCTTTATGGGTGGACGAGAAACTCCCTCATAGAATATTACGTCGTTGATAGCTGGGGCACTTATAGACCTACTGGAACCTATAAAGGTACCGTGACCAGTGATGGAGGCACATATGATATATATACGACTACGAGAACGAACGCCCCTTCTATTGATGGTACGGCAACCTTCACACAGTTTTGGAGTGTAAGACAATCCAAGCGAGCAACTGGAAGCAATGTTGCGATCACTTTTGCCAACCACGTTAATGCTTGGAAAAGTTACGGAATGAATCTGGGCAGCAGTTGGTCTTATCAGGTGTTAGCGACAGAAGGATATCAAAGTAGCGGGAGCTCAAACGTAACAGTATGGTAACTTGAGCATCGGACCAGCTCAGGCATCTCCAGCTTATTAAAATAACTATTAATCACTATCATTGCTAAGGTTGTCGGTCCACAGCCGGCAGCCTTAGATCATTCTAGATCATTCAACAATGATACTTAACTACATACCAGTGGTTGGAAAGGAGATATATCCATGAGAAAACTATTAATTTCTCTTTTAATAGTAGTTGTTATCAGCGCTTGTTCGCAAGAAAAGCCTGAACATAAGGATACTTATGTATTAGTCAAAGGCGGGACTTTCATTAACACAAATTCCAACTACAAAAGTACAACTATATCAAATTTCTATATCGGCCAATATGAAGTGACTCAGAAAGAGTGGGTTGAAATAATGGGAAGCAACCCTTCAGCATTCAAAGGCGACAACTTGCCAGTAGAAATGGTTAATTGGTATGACGTAATAGATTACTGTAATAAAAGAAGTATAAAAGAGGGGTTCAAACCCTATTACAATATAGATAAAAATAAAAAAGATCCGAATAATAAGAGTGATAACGATAATTTAAAATGGACAGTAACGCTCAATGCAGGAGCTAATGGTTACCGATTGCCTACTGAAGCAGAGTGGGAATATGCTGCAAGTGGAGGACAGTTGAGCAAAAGTTACACCTACAGTGGAAGCAATAAAGCAGATGAAGTAGCATGGTATTGGCAAAATGCTGGAGACAAATACTTATCAGGAGATTGGAACTGGCCGATCATAGAAAACAACCACAACAAAACAAAATCTATCGGTGGCAAAAAACCTAATGAGCTAGGTCTTTACGATATGTCAGGGAATGTAAGGGAATGGTGTTGGAACTGGTACGGAGATATAGATAGTAAGAGCGGTTCTTTCCGGGTTGTAAAGGGTGGCGGGTGGATCGGCGGTATCAGCAACAACGAGATTTCTTTTCGGGGAAAGTTCGAAGCGAATGGTATGGGTCCTGATCAAGGTTTTCGAGTAATTCGTGGTGAGTAGAGGGGAATAAGACATACCAAGTATAATCGGAAAAAGCTGAAAAGGGTTTGATTAATAAACAAGCTTTGCGCTCGAATATAACCAAACCCCAATATGTATGTTTGCTATATTTCTTCGATCATTTGGATTAGTTTTGACAAAGCACTAGAAAAAACCGCGTTCCGGCGATACACAAACCATACCTGCAAATCTCGATATCCTTCAGGCAGACGGTGGGAAGTAATTACTCCCGCCTCTTCAGCCTTGGAAATCGAAGATTGGGGCAGCATAGACACGCCGAGTCCAGCGGTAACCCCACTTAGAATTACATCTAACGTTCCGTATTCCATAATCTTATAAGAGCTCATCCCGCTTTCATTTAGGAAACTCTCAGCTTTGGCGCGATGTGTACATCCAACGTCGAAAAACAACATTGGCTTTGTAAGCAATTCGCGCATATCGCTCTTACCTGGTTGTGAGATAAGCACCAGCTCCTCTTCGAAAGCAACAACATGTTCTATATCAGGCTGGTCAATGGGCCCATAAACAAAGGCTCCATCTAGTTGGTAATCAAGCACCTTTTGTAAGAGTTTATGCGTTTCTCCCGTTATAAGCGATAGATTAACCTCGGGATATCGTAAGTGATATTCGGTTAGCAGAGGCGTTAGATGAGTAGCCGCTGTTGTTTCGATGGAACCTAAACGGAGCGGACCAGCAGGGTGCTCAGAGTATTGTGTGGTTATCACAGCCTCGTCCATTAGTAATAATATTTTTTCTGTATATACCAGTAAGTTCTCACCTGCCGGCGTTAACGTCATCCCTCGATTGGATCGACGAAATAGGGGGATTTTCAGCTGAGCTTCTAGATACTGAATCCGGTTCATCACATTTGATTGGACATAATTCAAGACTTGAGCAGCCTTCGTTATGCTACCCTCGCGAGCAACCGCTTGAAATATTCTCAAATCTCCACTTTCCATTTCCTTTGCACCTTCTTGGTATGATGATTTATGATAGTCACCTTCAGTTTTGATCATTTTACTGGATTACACCCACTATGTAAAATTTATTATAGATTCATTAATAACAACTTGAGGAAGGGGCTTAGATGATGAAAGCCATTATACATGCTGGAGAAGGTGGCCTGAAGGGCTTGAACTATAAAGAGATTATGGATAAAAGACCGGGGATTGGAGAAGTGAAGGTTAGGTTAAAGGCTGCAGGGCTAAACCACAGGGACTTGTTTATCATGGATGCCAGAACAAAACAGGATGTTCCTTTGATTATTGGTTCTGATGGTGCGGGGAGAATTGAAGCAATAGGTGAAGGTGTGCTTGATCATAATGTAGGTGAAGATGTCATCATTAATCCGTGCATCGGATGGGAACATACCGATAATGTTTCAAACGTTCCAGCTATTGTAGGGGGACCTTCAGAAGGCACATTCGCTGAGTCAATCATCATTCCTGCGCAAAATGCCATCAGCAAGCCAGCTTACCTGTCATGGGAAGAAGCCGGCGTGCTGCCCTTATCTGCCTTAACAGCCTATCGGGCGCTATTCACTAGAGGCCGCTTAAAGAAAGGTGAACATGTTCTTATACCTGGCATTGGTGGTGGGGTTGCGACTTATGCCATGATGATGGCTTCAGCGGTGGGTGCACGTATCAGTGTCACTTCACGCAGTGAAACGAAAAGACAAGCTGCACTCGCTCATGGAGCTGATCATGCGTTCGACAGTCATAGCAACTGGAAGGAAAGCATGAAAGGAGACACCGTTCATCTCATCCTCGACAGCATTGGGCCTGCGACGTTCCCACATTACTTTGATATTATTAAACCCAATGGACGTATTGTTACGTTTGGTGCAAGTTCAGGAGATCGAATCGAAATCCCGACGCGAGCCATATTTTTCCCGCAAATTAGTATCATAGGTAGCTCAATGGGAAGTAGTGAAGAGTTTGCGGATATGCTTCAGTTTATGGAACACCATTCGATTCGACCTATCATTGATCGAGTGTATCCTTTACAAGACACAGTTCAAGCCTTTCACCGAATGCAGCAGGGAGAACAATTTGGTAATATCGCGATAAGAATAGAATGAGCGGAGTCCCTTATAACTGGAATTCAAATGCCGAATATATCAATTTCGGAGACAGGAAACCACTTTTTCGAAGCCACATCTTTAAAAAATACTTGAATAGTGTAGGTGCCCTTTGTAGTAAAGGAATATGTATACTCATTGGTTTTGAACCAAAAGTTTTCTTCGCTGTTCTTAATTTGTTGAGCATCAATGGTTTCTGTTTTATCCGCAGGATCGGTGATCACAACCTTAATATCTGAAATTTCTGTTTTTAAATGATCCACCTGTAATAGAGTCGAAAATGCAAAACGTGACGGGCTTTTTACTTTACCAAAAATCTCTCCGTTATTATCGAGCATAACCATGTTTATATTAGGCTTGTAGATTCGAACGGTTTTACCTGATTCATCCAAGGCGAATAGTGCAAATAAATCTTTAGACAACTGTTCAGTCGTCAAGGAAATCGAACCTTCGGACAATATTGCGGGCTGTTTTTGAAGCACATTATTCAAATATAATGATACTTCAGATGAGCCAGCTGCAGCATAAATCACGGTTCCCGGTAAAATCATGATGCAAAATCCTAAAAGAATCAGCTTCCTTATTTTTCTCAATGATTTTCCCTCCTATAGAGCTTTATGTTAATTATACCCATAAGATGGAAGATAGTTTCTTTTACACAATTAATAAAATATAAGAAGGTCAGTAGAGGGAAATACCCTTACCTGACCTTCTTGGTGTTAAATGAGAGAGTTATTATTTGAACCGTCTAATGGTAAATTGAAAAGCTGTTCCTTTTCCCGGTTTGCTTGTAACCGATATTTTTTCTCCCAGACCATTTACAATTTCCTCGGCGATAGCAAGCCCAAGACCACTTCCTTTTTCATTATGGGACTGTTCGCTTTTGTAAAATCTTTCAAAGATATAAGGGAGGTGCTCTTTTGCAATGCCGGGTCCATTGTCTGATATCTGCACAGTTACAACCCTCGAATGCACAATAGCATCAAAAGTTATTTTCCCATCCTCCTGAACGTATTTCATGGCGTTATCCATCAAAATATTGACTAATTGCAACACTTTATCTTTATTAGAAAAAACATCTGGAAGGTTTCTGGCGTTATCTGTAATCTCAAATACAATGCCCATTTCATCGGACAAGGAAGAGTATTTAGACTCAATAAGCATGACTAATTCCTGAGTATCTATTTTTTCTTTATTCCAAGTTTCTTTTTTATTTTGCATTCTTGATAATTCCAGTACATCATAAATCAATCGTTGCAATCGCGCACATTCGGATAAAATAATTCCATAGTATTTATTTGTTTTTTCTTCATCTTGAATCATTCCATCTGCCAGCGTCTCCGTTAAAGCTCTGATAGAGGCAATGGGAGATTTCAGCTCATGGCTAATATTCGCTATATAATCCCGACGAGTCTTTTCAAGCTGCTTCATCTCCTTTAGATAGGAGGATATAAAGAAGCTGATTATTAGTGTGCCTAACAAAAGGGTACCTGTAAAAACGTAATAGAAGCCATTCAATACCGCCTGAAATTCACTACCAGGTTCTAATAAAAAGACGACTCCGACCGCTTGTTTATCCTGAATAATAGGTGCGCCTACGACAATGGATTTACTCGGAAACCCATTAATATTTTTAATCGCAGCGAATTTATTGTACTTAATTACTTCGGGAATATAATCTATAAGGGCATCCTTGAATTCTTCCGATGTAACATTGAAAAAAAGATGCTTATTTTCGTCACCAGGTGAAAGGTCATTTCCCTCTAAATCATACACCTTCATAAGATACGGTTTAAAACCTCGAATGCTCATCTCATTTTGTGCCATTTCAGCAGCTATAGCAGAGGCCTGAGGCAGCATATCTTTTAATTTATAATTCAAAAAAAGCTGTTTAATAATCAAGGTTCCTCCAAGTTGTCCTAAAATGAAACAAAAGAGGATGGCCAGATATATCACTTTTTTGTTGGAAGTTACTTTTTTCATGTGGAAGTCTCCATTTTGTAGCCCATCCCATAAACAGACTTGATTTCAAATCCCAAATTCTTTTCAGGCAGTTTTTTTCTCATTCTTTTAATGAGATTATCAACGGCTCTTGTATCACCGAAATAATCATAACCCCAGACCTTATTTAAGATTTGTTCTCTTGAAAGCACCTTGTTTTTATTAATTGTAAAATAGATAAGCAATTCGATCTCTTTAGGTGTAAATTCCATTCGTGATCCATTAATTTTGATATTAAAAGCATTTCGGTCAATCTTCATTTCTCCCAGCGTCAGGATGGCGTCTTCACTTGGAAAGGTGTAATGAGTGCGTTTTAAAATGGTTTTTACTCTTGTAACGACCTCCCGGGGGGAGAACGGTTTTGTAATATAGTCATCTGCACCAATTTCCAAGCCTAATATGCGGTCAGTTTCCTCACCTTTTGCGCTCAGCATTATAATCGGGACGTTACTAGTCAAGCGAATCTTACGGCAGACCTCTGTCCCAAAAAGTCCAGGCAGCATAATATCTAGAATTATGAGATCAAAATGCTGATCTTCCAATTTGTAAAGAACTTCCTCACCATTGTATACGGATTCATATTCCATATTTTCCGCCTGTAAATAAGCAGATATGCTCTCATGTACAGCTATATTGTCATCACAAATTAGTATGTTCACTTTACCCTGCATAGCTACCACCTTTATTCCGATATCTTGGACCTTATTGTATGTAAATTGTCTAAAAGGAGCAAGGAAGACTGCATGTTCGTGAGGGAAATAATCGCATTCTACATGGAATGGAAAGAGACCGATTGAAGGATCGGCCTCTTGTAACCAGAATAAGTTACTGTTCTATTATTTATTACTGTCCTTATAGATGTTAGAAGTATCTATACTTATGGTGTGCGTTCCAGCATCCCATTCCAAATTAAAATCAAGTGATTTTGCAATATCCCTCAGCTTAAAATACTCACTACCGCCGATATTATAGCCCGTTACTGAAATCTCTTGTCCGTTCAAAGTTATCTTAGTGGCTGTCATAACACCGGTCTTTGAACTAGTATTTACAGATGCTGAAAGTTCAATGCCCGTCGGAGTGTACGTTTTGTCAGATGTAATGTTTAAAGTATTCGTATTTTCATCCGATGTCACTTCAAACTGTTGTGTAGTGTTGTTTACAACCATAGCAATGTCCCGTAATTTAAAATAGTTGCTGCCGTCGATATTGTACGCGTTAACAGATATCTTGTTACCATTCACCAACAATGATGATTTGGAAGGAATGGCAGCTGCGGATGCTTTTGGCGAAGTAGCACTAACCTTGTCCGCCCAAGCAAAAAGCTCATCCAGATCGTAATCTCCGCTGTGTGGAATATCCCAAGCCATTGCAAAGTCAACGTTTGAACCTTTGTTCTCAAGCTCTGTTGCCAATATAGTAGAAACAGCGAGGGAAGTATCACTATCCTTGGTTCCCATCCGAATCCGCCAATTATTTGTAGTGGTTGTTCCCTCAGTGCTGATATAGTTCATTGGATTCATCATTTTCACTAGATTCTGGTCAGCAAGTGTTCCCCCCGCTGTATCATGCTCCAAACCGAACTGAGTAAAATGCTGGGCAGCGACATTCGCTGTGCCGAATAGATCGTTTTCACCATTGCTCAGGTCTAAACCGTCAAAGGCTCCAGGCAGTTTCATTCTGCCCAAGTATGCGAGATATTGATCATAGTCGATATCCGTAACAGTGCCATTTTCAATGGTGATCCAGGTTTTGTCGGACAGATCTGTACCCGATTTTAACGCTTTTTGCGCTGAAGCGATCACAAAAGCTTTGATGTAATCTTTAAAGGTGCCATTGCCGTCCGCATCCATCTTCAAAGCTGTTCCGTCAGTATTCGTAAGTCCTAGACTATTGACGTATTCAGGGAACATAGCTTCCAGTTCGTTAGATACCTGAATCTGATCCTCCGTCAATGTTCCTTCTACCAACGTTCTTTCCATGTTAAAATCCGTATTTCCGGAGAAATCAAGTTTTTCATAAGTGTTAATTCCGTTGAATTGCCACTCATAAGCTGCATCTGCGTTATCTAGATTCGTAATCGGCGTGTAGGCCGAAACGGCAAAAACGTCGTCACGCTCATCAGCTGCTCCGATCGCTTCCAAATAAGGCTCATATTCCGCATTGTTGCCGGTAGCACCCAGTAATGCGGAGAGCGCGCCGCCAGCACTTGTGCCGTTAGAGATGATCTTCTCGGCGTCACCAGGCATAATGTCGTCGTTAAAGCGAAGGTAGCGGACAGCCGCCTTCAGATCTACGATAGCTGCGGGTGCCTTACCAGTGTAAACACCTTTTTCGTCCTTTGTAGTTCTACCGCGAGCGCCTGGAGATGCGACCACATAACCTTTGGACAGGGCAACTGCGATAGCACTGGGAGATTCAGATGAAGGTGTTCCTGCGTTTTCGTCTTTACCCGCAGCGGGTTTATTCAATTCCGTTCCTGTATCGGCGCCTGGGGCTGCTGCGGATTCCTTGTCTGTTTTCGGAGCGCCGTTCTGTGGACCTGCCCCCATACCCATTCCTTTACCTGTTTCAGTACTACCTGGCTGAGCAGGCATATACCCGCCAACCTGGTTTGGGAAGAAGATAGGTGCGGTATCGGCGGTGTAACTACCGATCGACTTACCCTGGAAGTATTCCTCAGGGACATAGACGTTCATAGTTTCATAATTAATATCTACAGGGTTCTTTACATAAACGATATTCTCATATGCCCGATAAGTGACGGATTGACCATCCACCGTTATGGTCTTTGTAGTATAGTTAGTCGCATTGAATTTCAAGCTATACTCGCTGTTAGTTGCTGCACTTGCAGATCCTGTAGCGAAAGAGAGGCTCATCAGAGAACATGTGAGGATAGGGGCAATCCATTTTTTAAGTTTCATTTCGTATCTCCTTTTTCTAAAAATAGTAGATAATCTCATCAGTCTCTT
Organism: Paenibacillus sp. FSL H3-0310; assembly: GCF_038002785.1. NCBI lineage: Bacteria > Bacillati > Bacillota > Bacilli > Caryophanales > Paenibacillaceae > Paenibacillus > Paenibacillus sp. FSL H3-0310. Next base: position 2,883,704 of record NZ_JBBODC010000001.1, on the reverse strand, counting down.
TTGTACTAATCTGAATGATCCAGTGTCATATACCAACTCCTTCTTTTAAGGCCAACAAACGTTATCAATTAACTCTACTCAGGAGCTCGGATAAGAATGTAACAAAACATTGTGGCATAAAAATAGCATTGGTACTGGATTTCATTTGACAGTAGAGATGAGTTTGGTAAAATTTACATAGGTTATATCAATAGGAGGTTAGCAATGGATATCGCCATTGAGTTAATTGAAAGTATGTTGGTTAAATTTAGATCGGAAAAGAAATGGACGCTCCAAGCAATCGAGCAATGTACCCAAGAGGATATTACATGGTCCCCAACCGTGGAAAGTAACAGTATTGCAAATTTAGTTGCTCATATTAGCGGGGCAGTACACTCACGAATTGAAACCATTCTTTTAGATATTCCTGATACAAGAGATAGAGAGAGGGAGTTTGAAAGAGGTCTAGAAATGACAAAAGAACAAGCTATAACCATGACCAGGGATGCTTTTGATATTATTATCCAATACCTTGAACGGCTCCAATCTAACCCGGAGTTATTGATGTCACAACCCTTTCTTAATTTGCCACCCCTTACATATAGCCAAGTAAATAACGAGACCACTGCTCTTAATCTCATGATAGCGATGGTGAGAGAAGTCCATTATCATACAGGCCAAATCATCTATGCAGCAAAAATAAGAAAGGGACAGCTTGTATGGCAATAATAGTTTAACTAGAGGAACGCTGCATACACTAACAAAGGACTGCCAAGAGGCAGTCCTTTGTTCACTCTAACTAGAATCCCCTCACACTGCTAGGGGTTACTTTTTTATGCTTTTTGAAGGTGCGGCTGAAATAGTAGATATCGCTGAAGCCAGTAGTGGTAGCGATTTCAGAAATCGTTAGCTGGGTATGGCGGAGCAAATAATCTGCACGGTCTAAACGGACAGCATTTACATATTCCGATATCGTATGCCCAGTTAGTTCCTTAAAGAGACGGCTGAAATGGAAGCGGCTTAGCCCCGTTAGCGCCGCAAGTTCGTCAACTTGAATCGGTTCTTGGTAATGGGTATCGATATATCGCAAAACAGGTGCGAAGCGTTCAACGGTCTGAATACGCCTCTCTTGCTCAGCTTGTGAGAGTACGGTGACGATATGTCTGCGCAACAACAGCGTTAACAGGCGGTATAGCTCGGACTTGACGGCCAGCTCGTAACCAAATTCGCGACGTTCCAGTTCCCGAATAATCGCCAAAGCACAGTCAGTAATATGCTGATCCCCCCGGATATGGTTACGTAACAGCAGCTGGTTCCGCTGAATCGGGGCGATGAACTTGGTTTCGGCAGCGTCGCTTACCGCACTATGCAGCAAAGAAGTATCTGCAATAATCGCATAATACAATAAATCAGAAGAAGCGCTTACCCCATAATGCAGCTCGTTGCTGTTCACAGCAACTAAATCGCCAGCCCGAACGTTGATCGGTGTTCGTCCGCACTCAAAAACAGCCTCACCACTCTCAATAAATATAAACTCAAGATGCTCATGCCAATGATGTGGGAACAACATAACTCCTTCTTGGTGGAAACGCTGGGTATGTACTTTAATCGGAAACTCGGGATCCGGCATGTCCATGGGTTCCTGTAGATGTTTATCATAGTCCAACATTTATAGACTGCACCTCCTATAGCACAATTGTACAAATGAAACCGCAAGGCTCTGCATGGTGTTTAGGGTTGAAATCATTATAATACGAATCATAACCTATGCAAAATAAAGGAGCGAGTGTTAATGGATAAGATCAAAATTGGCGTAATAGGTACGGGCTCTATCTCCGGCATGCACTTAAGTGCTTATCGGAATAATCCGCAGACAACCATATATGCGGTATGTGATCTGAATGAAGAACGTGCACGCGAAGTTGCTACAGAATATAACGTCGAGAAGGTATACACGGATTATCGTGAATTACTGGCCAATTCCGAAATAGATGCAGTCAGCATCTGCACATGGAACAACTCTCATGCCGAGATCAGCATCGCGGCGCTTGAGGCAGGCAAGCATGTGCTTGTGGAAAAGCCGCTTTGCCGTACGGTTGAAGAAGCGCTTCAGGTCCAGCAAGCTGTGGAAAAGAGCGGCAAGATTTTGCAAGTAGGCTTTGTACGACGTTATGACTCCAATGCCCAGCTCCTTCAGACGTTGGTGGAACAAGGAGAATTCGGCGAAATCTATTATGCAAAAGCAACGACGTTCCGGAGACTAGGCAATCCCGGCGGCTGGTTCAGTGATATTGAACGCTCCGGCGGCGGACCGCTGATCGATATTGGTGTCCATGTGATTGATCTATGCTGGTATTTGATGGGCCGTCCGAATCCAGTATCGGTAAGTGCTAATACCTACCGGAAGCTCGGCAATCGTTCTAATATTAAGAATCTCTCATTCTATAAAGCCGCCGATTACGACGCAGCGAACAATACGGTGGAAGATTTAGCGAATGCACTGATTCGCTTTGAGAATGGAGCTTCGCTAATGGTCGATGTCAGCTTTACACTGCATGCCAAAGAAGACGAGCGTTCGGTACGCCTGTATGGTGACAAGGGTGGTTTTGAAATTGATCCTGAGATAGTCATTGTTAAAGAACAGGCGGATACGATCGTCAATACCTATCCGCAGACCGATAATAAGGGGTTTGAGTTCAACAGTGCATTCCAGAATGAAATTAATCATTTTGCGAGCAACATCAGTACCGGCTCTACACCAATTAGTCCTGTGCAAGACGGCGTTACAATCATGAAGATACTCGGCGCGATCTATGAATCCGCAGCCAAAGGTGAAGAGGTGAAACTATGAAGTTAGGAATCAGCACTTACAGTTTGCATTCGGCTTTTTCAACGGGTGAGCTCACGCTTGAAGGAGTCATTGAGACGATCGCCGATCTGGGCGCAGAACATGCGGAGATTGTACCTTTGGGTATCAATTTGGTTGAAAATCCTGAGCTAATAGATCAGATTGTACGAACAGCAGCGGGTCGTGGACTAGAGTTATCCAATTATGCTATCGGGGCGAACTTTGCCGGGCTGGAGACAGCGGAAATGCAGCGGGAAGTCGAGCGGGTAAAGCGGGAAGTAGACGTGTGCGCGGCATTAGGCATTCAGCGGATGCGGCATGATGTAGCCTCCTCAAACGATCTATCCATCACGCATTTTTTGGAAGAGCTTCCACGTTTGGCTGAAGCCTGCCGAGAAATTGCCGATTATGCCGCAGGTTTAGGCATTACGACCAGTGTGGAGAATCATGGATACTTTATTCAGCACAGCGATCGTGTACAGGCGCTGGTTCATGCGGTGGGTAGAGACAACTTCCGTACAACACTCGACATTGGGAACTTCCTGTGCGCAGATGAGAACCCGCTAATAGCTGTACCTAACAACATCAAGCTTGCTTCAATGGTGCATTTCAAAGATTTCTATATTCGTCCGCAAGACCGCCAGCCTGGCGAAGGTTGGTTCCAATCCTCCGGTGGGAACTGGTTGAGAGGTGCCATCGTTGGTCAAGGAGACATCGATATGCCGAGTGTAATTCGAATCGTTAAGGAAAGCGGTTACGATGGATATATCTCTGTAGAATTTGAGGGAATGGAAGAGTGCCGTAAGGGAACAAGACTGGGGCTGGAATACATCAAGCGGGTTTGGAACCAAATCTAATTCATTATACTGGAGGATTATGCCATGGTTAAACCAATTATCACTAATAAAATCGGTGTTATCGTAGACAGCTTTCAGGTTGGAGTGAAAGAGGGATTGCGCAAGGCAAATGAAGCTGGGGCAGATGGAGTTCAGATTTATGCGGTACAAGGCGAATTTGATCCCGCTACTCTCTCTCAGTCAGCACGCCGTGAATGGAAGGATTACATTGCATCGCTGGGTTTAGAAATCTCTGCCCTCGTTGGAGATTTAGGCGGACATGGCTTTCAGGACCCTGCCCAGAACCGTGCCAAAATTGAAAAGTCCAAGCGCATTATGGAGCTGGCCAAGGAGCTAGGTACAGATATCGTAACTACACATATCGGTATTGTTCCTTCTAACCCTGCCAGTAAAATCTATGAAACCATGCACATTGCCTGTGAGGAACTTAGCAGATATGCACATGAGATGAATTCTTATTTTGCGATTGAGACTGGGCCAGAACCCGCTGCACGTCTGAAGACGTTCCTCGACGGTCTGGGTTCCAGAGGGGTTTCCGTTAATTTTGATCCGGCCAATATGGTCATGGTGACTGGTGATGATCCGGTGCAAGGTGTTCATACTCTAAAAGACTACATTGTACACACCCATGCTAAAGATGGTCTCAAGCTTGCCGATATCGATCCTCGCGATGTTTACGGTCAATATGGTTATGAAGCACCAGCATTAGACCATGAGAAAATCGCTGAAATGGCCGAGACCGGCTCGGCATTCCGTGAAGTTCCGCTCGGAGCGGGTTCTGTTGATTGGAACAACTATCTGCAAGCACTGAACGACATCGGTTATACAGGATTCCTGACCATAGAACGGGAAGTTGGCACTAATCCGGAGGAAGATATCCGCCAGGCTGTGAATTTTTTAAAGGGTTTTCGGGTCTGAACACGGTAGTGATAAAGAATAAATAGTTCATTCAAACAGTCCCTGTGAAAAAAGATCCTACATCCATTGGGACTGTTTGTGTTATAGATTGTGCGGGAAAGACCTAGGACGGTAATGTTCTGAATTTGGAAAGAAGGTGTGACGATGACAGCAGAACGTTTGCTCCTCCGCCGGGCGAAAGTCCTGAATGGAGCGGAAGTGGACATTGTCATAGCTGATGGCAACGTAGTCCAGATTGTTCCCGGAGGCACCGCCGAAGACCATGGTTTCAAGGTCGTGGAAGCCAATGGGGCGTATGTCTCTAGCGGCTGGATCGACTTGCATGTACATGCGTTTGCAGAATTGAATCCGTATGGAGACGAGATCGATGAAATCGGAATCAAATGTGGCGTGACTACCCTCGTGGACGCAGGTAGCTGCGGAGCGGAGCGTATTGGTGAGCTGGCAGAGGCGGGGAAAAAGTCAGCAACGCAACTGCTTGCTTTTCTTAACATTTCAAAGATTGGCCTGATGCGAATTGACGAGTTGTCCCAATTAGAGTGGATTGATCATGAAAAGGTGCTTCAGGCGGTAGTTGCTTATCCTGAATTTATCGTAGGCTTGAAGGCCAGAATCAGCAAAAGCGTAGTGGGTGACAATGGCATTCAACCGCTTCAACATGCACTGGAGCTTTCGGAAAAGACCGGGCTGCCACTGATGGTACATATAGGCTCTGCACCGCCGGATATCCGTGAAGTTTTACCGCTACTTCAACGCAACGACGTGATAACCCATTATCTAAATGGTAAAAGCAACAATTTGTTCGATAAGGAGAATCGACCGCTCCAAGTGCTGAGAGATGCTATTGAGCGTGGAGTTCACTTGGATGTGGGACATGGTACGGCTAGCTTCTCGTTCGCTGTGGCCGAGGCGGCCAAACAAAACGGTATTGATCCGGATACGATCAGCACAGACATATACAGAGGCAACCGTATCAATGGTCCCGTCTACTCCATGGCGAATCTGTTGAACAAATTCCTTGCACTGGGATATTCCCTTGAAGATACAATTGCACGGGTGACAAGCAGAGCAGCCCAGTGGCTGGGACGCCCGGAACTTGGGGAGATTCGGATCAATAACAAGGCGAATCTGACCCTTTTTCGTGTGACGGATAAGAAGATTGAACTGGTAGATTCTGAGGGGGAACGCCGGGTAGCACAGCAAACCATTCAAGCAATAGGAGTGATCATAGGTGACAAATACATGGAATGCGAAATACGGCCTGAAAAGAGTTATTAATGCAAGCGGCCGGATGAGCATCCTCGGGGTATCGGCACCGACCGATACGGTGATGGAAGCTATGCGTCAAGGCGGACAGAGTTATGTGGAAATCGCCGATTTGGTGGATAAAGCGGGGGATTATGTTGCACGTCATACAAGTTCTGAAGCAGCGGTGATCGTGAACTCGGCTTCCAGTGGAATTGCTTTATCCGTGGCGGCGCTGGTAACCCGCGGTAATATTCGTACAAGTCTGCGGCTCCATCAGGATAGCATTGTTAGAAATGAAATTGTAATGCTAAAAGGTCATAACGTACAATACGGTGCACCAGTGGAAACCATGGTTTATCTCGGCGGTGGTAAAGTAGTGGAAGCAGGTTATGCCAATGAAGGACGGGCGGAGCATTTGGCTGCTGCGATCTCGGATCAGACTGCGGCTATCTTGTATGTCAAATCTCATCATGCCGTTCAGAAGAATATGATCTCTGTAGAGGAAGCTTGGGCTGTGGCCCAAACGCATAACGTCCCGCTTATTGTAGATGCTGCAGCGGAAGAGGATCTGCAGAAATACGTGCAAATATCCGATCTGGTCATTTATAGTGGCTCCAAAGCCATAGAAGGTCCAACATCCGGACTTGTGGCGGGAAAACGTCTTTATATTGAATGGCTGAAAGTGCAGCTTCACGGCATTGGACGCAGCATGAAGGTTGGTAAGGAAACATCCTTCGGCCTGATGCAAGCGTTGGATGAATATGCTCACAAACAGGATACAAGCGAAAAGGAAAAAGCTACGCTCCAATTGCTGATGCCGCTCGATGGGCTTCCCGGAATTCGGGTAACTATCGTGCAGGATGAAGCAGGCCGGGCGATTTACCGTGGACGCATCCATGTGGACCCGAATCAGTGCGCAATAACAGCACTTGAGCTATCCCAGCAGCTTCAACAAGGTGAAGTGGCTATTTACACTAGAGACTATGGGGTAAGGCAAGGTTATTTTGATATTGACCCGCGTCCGCTAATGGGTGATGACATAGAAATGATTACAGCGAGGATAAGGGAATTGACAGGAGGGGCAAGCAATGTCTGAAATTAACAAGCGGTTCTATAAAGGTCGGGTGGCCTTAAACGTATTGGCTAAGGATATAGAAAATGCCAAAGAGGTATTTGCTGCTGCCGAAGGTTATGTACTGGTCGGTGTATTGTCCAAAGACTATGCAACGGTAGAAGAAGCTGTGCAGGCGATGGAGGCATATGGGCGGGAAATTGATGGTGCGGTATCAATAGGACTAGGCGCGGGTGATAATCGGCAAGCTGCTGTTGTTGCAGAGATTGTCAAATCCTATGCTGGCAGCCACATTAATCAGGTATTCCCAGCAGTTGGTGCGACCCGTGCTAACCTTGGAGCGAAAGATAGTTGGATTAACAGCATGATCGCACCAACGGGACAACCTGGTTTTGTGAATATCTCCACCGGCCCGGCCAGTGCGGCACAATCTGTACCCGCTGTAATTCCCGTAAATGCAGCCATTGCATTGGTTCGGGATATGGGCGGAAATGCTTTAAAGTATTTTCCGATGCAGGGGCTGAGTCGTAAAGCGGAGCTAATCGCTGTGGCCAAAGCCTGTGCGGAAGAGGGTTTTGCGCTGGAGCCGACCGGCGGTATCGATCTGGACAACTTTGAAGAGATCTTGTCCATTATATTGGAAGCAGGAGTGCCGCAGGTGATTCCCCATGTCTATACATCGATCATCGATCCGCAGAGCGGAGCAACGAGAGTGGCGGACATACAACAGCTGTATCGGACGATGAAAAAGCTGGCGGATCAATATGCCTAAACATATCGCCGCTTTTGGTGAAATAATGATGCGGCTACAGGTACCGGGCTTTGAACTGTTATCTCAGGGTAACCTGCTGAAGTATTCGTTCTCCGGCACCGGAGTCAATGTACTGTCCGCATTGTCCCGATACGGACATCGGGGGACTTTGGTGTCCAGACTGCCTGCGAATCCTATTGGTGACGCAGCAACAGCCTATCTTCGGCGACTGGGCATCCAGCCGGAGCATATCCAACGCGGGGGCTCAAGTATAGGGATGTACTTTCTTGAAAACGGATTCGGGGCTCGCCCCTCCCGAGTGACTTATTCCGGTCGCCCGGAGAGCAGCTTCAATACTGCTCCTCCGGGTACTTATCCATTCGCAGAGCTGGCAGACCTCGCGGATGCTGTTCATTTCTGCGGGATAACACTGGCAATGAACGATGATGTGCGAAAAGCGATGAAAACTTATGCAAAAACGGTTAAGCAACACGGTGGTCTAGTCGTTTTTGACTGCAATTACCGCCCATCGCTCTGGGGGGAGAGAGGCTATGAGCTGGCGCGCTCCCATTACGAAGACATGCTGCATTTGGCCGACATCGTGCTGATGAATGAAAAAGACGCAATGCTAATCCTTGGTATGAAGCCCGAAGGAACTTCAAGAGAAGAACAACTTCAGGAGCTGATTCCCACAGTAGCTTCACGCTACAGTCTAAGTACGGTAGCAGGAACGCATCGGTCCATCCATGATGATAACCGCCATTCATTGCGCGGTTATATCTTCAAATCCGGTCGCTTCGCATATTCCGAGACCTTAAGCTTTCCGGTGCTTGATAGAGTCGGGGCTGGAGATGCTTATGCCAGTGGTATAATTCATGGTGAGCTGGAAGGTTTTGATCCTCAGCATACTGTAGCCTTTGCGGCCGCGGCCGGAATGCTAGCCCACACAGTAGAAGGAGACTCTCCGCTGGCCTCCGAGCAAGAAGTTATTGGTGTACTGACGGGTGCTGTAAAAGATATAATGAGATAAAGAAGAAGCTGCCTTACAGGAGAACAGGCCTGTGCGGTGGCTTTTTTTATCGCTACAAACACTGTACTTTTGTTCAGGCCAAGAATCAGATCCAATGGTTACAGGCTAGATTTGGCTTAATTAGATCTTTTTAAATAGGTGTAAAATCTCATTTTTTGCAACTTTATCCTCTATCCGGCGTCAAAGAAGAGAGAATAAGAAGGGGGAGCCTATATGAAAAAGTTAAATCTACTAGCCCTTTTAGCAGTTATTTCAATAATCTTTGTTGGATGTGCCAATACAGGGAGTAAAGATAAAGCGAATAAAAAGCTAATCGATCTGAGTTCTGTGGACTCCATTACAATCCATAATGATAGCGGCGGATTAATAACCATAACGGACCAAAAGCTAATAGAACGTTTCAATAAAGCTATACATACTGCTGAGTATGACAACGCGAAGCTTGATATTGCAGCACCTGATTATGAGGTTACTGTTGAATTGAAGAGTAAAGAAAACGAAAAATTCTCATTCTGGATTATGGGCAATAATAATGGTCTTTTCACCAAATCAGGAGTAAATGGGCATTACAAGTTATCTGAAACGGATAAGGCTGCTTTGCTTACCTTATTTCAATCAACTGAACAACAAGTAGAATCAGATAATCTAAAATTAGATGAGACCATCAAGCGAATCACATTAGCAAACGCTCTAGCACATGGTTCAGTGAATGCTAACATAAAGGATGAATACACAGATCATGAAACCATAGATACTTTCGTCCGAGCCATCCGTACTGCTGAACAAATACCAGGGAATTTAAATACCGCAACGCCTAACTACGATATCGTTCTAATTTCAGATAATAATAAATATGCCTTTCATTTATGGATTAACGAGACAAGCGAGCAAGGCATGTTAATGAATGTGAACAAAACGGATACAGGCTACACACTTACTAAGGAATCAACTGCCGAGTTAAAGAAGATTCTGTTCTCGGAAGCAAAATTTAATGGTTTGGAGTTTAATACAGAACGGAACTCTATTGGAGATCTGGTGGCCAAACCGGTTGGCCTATCCGAAAATAACTATCTGTTAAACGGTGGAGCAGTAGTTGAACTGCAAGGGATCTCTTATCATACCATTCATCTTTTCTATGGCGACCATAATGCTGTCAACGCTTTATTAGCCCATGATCCTGCTACGGATGAGGTAAAGGTGAAATGGAGTGACGAGCTCAACGATTCCAATAATCTATGGAATAATGCTTTTATGAGCAACTATAATATGCTAATCCCGCTGGATGAGGATCATCTATTATTTCTGGAATCGGATGTGACGAAAAAAGCTGGGCAATATCATTTGTCCTCATATAATGTTCTTACAGGAAAGATTGAACGACTTCGGGAAAACTTCTGGCCGCTTTCTGATGATTATGATTACATTTATAAATTTCAATGGAAAGCTGATGAGCAAAAATTGTTTATGCAGAGTTATCTCGGCAATGTATGGATCTTTGATCTGAAAACGGGAAAGGACGATGTCCATCTTCTGAAATATCGCGTAATCCCACATTCGACGACCGGGGCGCCATCCCTGTTCCTCTCACCAACTTTTAAAAGATTTGTACATGATGATGAGAGCGGCGAATTAACCTTTTACGATAATAAAGGAGTTTCTCTTCGTACTGTTCCGTTACCACAAGAGCAATATGTACCTTCTGAGAAAATAAAGTGGAACCCCGCGGGCACGATTGCCTGGATGGATTCAGCAGAGATCAACGAAAACCGAATTCTTGACATCGATATCGATTATCTGAAAATAGCTGCACAAAAAATTAATTTTTATAATCAGGATGGTCATTCCATCGGCTCCATTAAGACTGAAGGCAACCATGAAGATACAGCTATTGAAGTTGTGGGGTGGATGGACGCTAATGTAGCCGTGATAAAATCCTATACTGTAGAACTTATACACAAGGATAATGTAGGGCTTAATGTTAAGGATGTTTCTTATTATCTCTATGATGTAAAAAAGAAGCAGAAGGGGGCAAGCTTTTCGTCCATCCCTTCCCGTGCTATCGTTACTACAGATCTTCGAATGGGCGATGCCGATAATACGGGGGAAATCACTGTGAGTTTTAAAGAAATCACTTATAAAAAAGAAAAATAAATAAGCCTCGGGAGTTCACCGTAACGATCACACAAGATCATTGGGGAAGCTTTCCGAGGCTTCTTTTTATATTTAAAAGACAAATATTTAAGAATTCTCGAATTCTATATTTGTCCCGCTGTAGAACGGACGGAGGACAGCAGGTCTAGCCGGAAGCCTTGTACTAGAGTGTCACCGTTCATAAGATCGGTCTCATATGCACGATTAAAGCCTAAGCGCTGGTACAGTTTGATGGCTGAAGACATCATTTCCGAGGTGTGCAGGTTCAAGGTGGTGGCACCCAACTGTAGTGATCTCCGTGCAGCATCGCGAATCAGAAGGGTTGCAACGCCAAGACCACGAGCGGATGGAGATACGGCTAGCAGACGTAGGATCGGGGAGTGAATCCCGAGCTCCGGTTTCCCGTAAGCCGTTTCCGAGGAGCTGAACAAGAGTGCGCTACCAACGATTTTCTTGTCGATTTCAGCGATGATCCGTACGAGCGGGGTATCACCATGAACGGAATCAAGAAGCGATTTCCGATACTCCAGCCACAACGGCTCAGGCATGATCTCCGAATATTGGTGGTATGCATCTAACAGCACTTCGGCGATAGCATTACGATCTTTATTCTCAGCTTCACGGATAATGATCTTTTGTGACATGTTTTCGCTATCCCCTTTCAGACAAATGTAATGTTCATTCGAATGAAATTATTATATATGATAATTCCCAGTGGAATAAGAGGTGTTTTATAATTCTGATATAGGAATAGAAAAGTTCTATATGAAATAAACATAACGTTTGATTCAAAATCCGATTGATTTACACGGAATTAATTGTTGACAAAAAATAGGGCGATGACTAAGATATAAACAAAATCTATAGGAAAGCATCGCTATAATTCATTGTTTTTTCATCGGAATAGTAAAATTAATAAAAGCATAGGGGGATTAGGGATGAACATTGAAAATATTGAGGCCTTTGTCTACATCAATCATTATGGAAGCTTCAATAAAGCGGCCGAAGTCCTATATATCTCACAGCCGACAGTAACGGCCCGGATCCAATCGCTAGAAAGGGAACTGGATTGCAAAGTGTTTGATCGGTTGGGGAAGCAGATTAACCTGACGGATAAAGGTAAACAGTTTCTACCCTATGCGCAGCAGATTCTTCAGATTTATCAGAACGGTAAATATCAGGTTCAGGCTAAGGGGCACATTCCAAATGAACTGAGAATCGGCAGTACGGTCTCGGTTTCCAATTATTTAATGCCCCATCTGATGCTTCATTTAAAGCGCAGATATCCTCATATCACAATCAAGCTTATGACAGCTTCTACGGAAGTATTGACTGAAAAGTTAAAATCGAAAGAGCTTGATTTGGCTTTTATCCGTAAGGTCGTAAATCCGGCAATTCAAACCTTTCCATTCTGCGAGGACCCCATCTCACTGTATGTACATGAGGGACACCGCTTTGCTAAAGCACAGCGGGCTTCACTGGAGGATATCCGCCAGGAGACGTTGGTTTTTTTTGAATGCGGATCTTTGGATTGGATGCGGCTGCATCGTGTATTTGAGAGTATGGAACAGCCACCGAAGATTGAATATCAGGTAGATAACCTGGAGACAGCCAAAAAGCTGGTATTGAAAAAAGCAGGCATCTGTTTCCTTCCCGCCCTCAGTGTGCAAGAGGAAGTGGCGACGGGGTCGCTGATCCGGGTGGATATTGCGGAGACGGAAGGCATCTCCTTGCGAACCAGCCTGATTTCACTGAATGGAGAGAACGCAGAATTCATCGAAACCTTGCTTGAACTGGGGATTGGTAAAGTGGGAGATCGACTAATTGTATAGATGTATTAAAAAACTCTATTAGCGCGTGGACACATGCAGTGATAAAGTTAATTGCATATAATCACGACTATTTCGATAGGGATTATTAAATTAATTTCCGAAAGGCTGGAGGGCATGTGATGAGTGAGGTATTCAGGCTAGCAGAACTGAAGGATGCGGAGCAATTGCTAGATGTTACATATCGTGCCTATCAGCTGATTCGTGAACTCGGGCTGCATTGGCCGGCGGCCACAGCCGACTTGGCGCTTATTGAAGACAATATAGCTACGAATGAGTGTTATGTGCTTGAAGTTGACGGAACGATAGTTGCAACCATAACCCTTTCAAAGGAAGAAGAGATTAAGAAGATTAGCCCACTGCCTTTTATCAAATGGTTTGCTGCTCATCCAGATTACAGTAACAAAGGTTATGGTGGAAAACTTTTGGATTGGGTTGAAGAGAACATTATTGCTGGACAGTTACGTTCGGCTGCAGTCACGCTGGCAACGGCGAAGAAACATCCGTGGTTGGTTCAAATGTATGAACGCCGGGGGTACGAACGGTTTTTAGAACTGGATCAGCAGAACGGTGACGGCATTATGTATCTGATGAAAAAAACACTTACAGACAAACCACAGTTCATTCAAAGGGGATAAAACAATGAAAAAGTCCATTTCACTAGTATTTGCATCGGTATTGACACTGGCGATTGCCGGCTGCGGAAACAACAGTAACAGCGCTAGCAGCAATCAGAATGGAAATGCAGCAGAAGCTGCGGCACCGGCAAAGGATTCGGCAAAGGTAACTAAGATCATTGTGGGCACGGGTACTGCTTTTCCGAAAGTCTGCTTCATAGATGAGAACGGCAAACTCACCGGATTTGATGTGGAACTGCTCAAAGAAATCGATAAGCAGCTGCCAGAATATGAATTCGAATTTCAAACCATGGATTTCAGCAATCTGCTGCTGAGCCTGGAAACCAAAAAAATCGATTTGGTCGCCCATGTCATGGAGAAAAATCCGGAACGGGAGCTGAAGTACTCTTTTAACAAAGAAGCCTATGCCCACTGGAGAAACCGCATTGTAGTGGCAAAGGATAATAATTCAATCCAATCGCTTGATGATCTCAAAGGGAAAAAGGTACTTGTAGGTGCAACGAGTGCACAAGCACAAATACTCGAGAACTACAATAAAGAGAATGACAATGCGATTGATATCGTGTATCAGAATGGTGCAGCGAATGATACCGTCGCACAGATTAGTACTGGGCGTGTGGACGCTACGCTGGCTGCAGATTTTGTCCTGCCGATCATTGATCCGCAGAGTCAGCTAAAAGCTACGGGTGACGAGCTGTCATCCGCGGATATTCTCTATGTTTTCCGTAAGGATGATGCCGATTCACAAAAGCTGTCAGATGCGATTGACAGTGCGATTAAAGAGCTGAAGACAGACGGCACACTAGGCAAGCTTAGTACGGAATGGTTGGGTGCGGATGTTACAGCGGATTCGGTGAAATGATTGAGCCGGTGAGCACGGGAAGGGGGGGAATATATGGGCGCACAGTTTGATATCAGCTTTGTATTTTCGTTTTTGCCTAAGTTACTAGGGACTTTAAGCACCACGCTTCTGATTGTCGCCTGTTCTCTACTGACAGGAATTCTTGTCGGCTTTCTCGTAGCTCTGCCAAGACTTTATAAAGTGCCTGTGTTAAAAACCATCTCCGAAATCTATATTTCTTTTTTTCGGGGAACTCCGATTCTTATCCAGCTCTTCTTGTTTTATTATGGTCTGCCCGAAATTATGAAGCTGGTTCATGTCGATATGACCCGGACTCCGGTGCTTGTTTTTGTGATTCTTACTTACGGGCTGCATACGGGAGCATACATGTCCGAAATGATCCGGGCTTCTGTAATGGCGGTGGATAAGGGGCAGGTAGAGGCTGCTTATGCTACAGGGATGACGGGGTTTCAAGCCTTTACGCGAATCGTGCTGCCGCAGGCGCTCGGAATCGCAGTTCCGGTATTCTCCAATCTGGTGATTGCTCTACTGAAAGATACGTCATTGGCCTTTACTCTTGGGGTGATGGAAATGTCAGGTAAAGCACAGACGCTAGGCAGCTTAACTCAGCATTTTATTGAAACGTATATCGCGCTTGCGCTAATCTATCTGGTCATCAGCTTTACAATTGAGAAACTGCTGCTTATAGCAGAACGCCGGCTGCTGCGGCATGAGAAACGGAATACACCGGAGAAAAAATCGTTCAAAATCAACAAAAGCTGGTCCTACCGCCGCATCATTGCTGAACTTGGACCGGGTAAAGGAGGTAGCGGATTATGAAGCTGGACCCATCTTTTATCTGGACTGCTCTGGTGCAAATTTTAAGTGCAATTCCTGTGACCTTATCTATTACTGCTGTCTCAGTACTCATTGGATTTGTGATTGGTGTGGCTGTAGCGTTGATCCGGATATACAGAATTCCACTGCTGTATCCGCTGGCTGTCGGTTATGTTACGTTCATCCGCGGGACACCGATGCTGACGCATCTTTTGCTTATCTATTTTGGGCTTCCCGTGTTAATCGATGGTCTGGCAGTGCAGTTCGGCTGGAGCTTCAGGTCGGTAGCCATTCCGATGATCGGTTTTGCCTATATTTCATTCTCGATTACAGCGGGAGCCTATATGTCCGAGGTCGTCCGTTCCGGTCTGCTTGCTGTGGATCGCGGTCAGCTGGAAGCGGCCCATTCTATCGGAATGACCACACCCCAGGCACTGCGGCGGATTGTTTTTCCTCAGGCGCTGGCGGCGAGTCTGCCTAATCTGTCAAATTCGGTAATCGGTATGCTGCATGGATCTACCCTTGCTTTTACCGTTTCGGTGGTGGATATCAATGCTAAGGCGCAAATTGTAGCTTCAACGAACTGGAAGTTTTTTGAGGCTTATCTGGCGGCAGCACTGATTTTCTGGGGACTTACGTTCCTAATCGAACGCGTGACGTCGCTGATTGAAAAAAGAATTAATCTGTACAATCGAGGTGGAGTAGCATGATCAAGCTTGCGCAAATTTCGAAGTCATTTGGTCGGAATCAGGTGCTCAACAATATAGATTTAACGGTGACGAAGGGTGAAGTTGTCGTCATTCTCGGTCCCAGCGGCTCAGGCAAAACGACACTTTTACGCTGTGTGAATTATCTGGAGAAGCCAAGCAGCGGAGAGATCGCCATCGGCGATTTCAAAGTGAACTGCAAACATCCCCGCAAAAAGGAGATTCATCTGCTCCGGCAAAAAACGGCAATGGTGTTCCAGCAGTACAATTTATTCCGCCATAAAACCGCACTGGAGAACGTGATGGAGGGACTGCTGATTGTCAAAAAGCTTCCGAAGGACGAAGCGAAAAATCGGAGTATCGCCCTACTTGAAAAGGTTGGTCTTGGCAGCAAGCTGGACGCCTATCCAAGTCAGCTGTCCGGAGGCCAGCAGCAGCGGGTTGGCATTGCCCGTGCCTTGGCGCTCGAGCCGGAGGTTATATTGTTCGACGAACCCACATCGGCGTTGGACCCAGAGTTAGTGGGTGAGGTGCTGGCCGTCATCCGTAAAATTGCCAAGGAAGGCATCACAATGATCGTGGTGACTCATGAAATGGGCTTTGCTCGCGATGTGGCGAATCATGTGGTTTTTATGGACGGAGGCGTCATTGTTGAAGAAGGGACTCCGGCAGAGCTGTTTAACCATCCGCGCGAAGAAAGAACGAAGCAGTTCCTGAAGCGGATTACACCTGAATTTAACTATTCTATATAGGAGGCAAAACAATGGCTATTACAATCAGCGTACTTGATCAAAGTCCGATCTATCCGGGAGAAACGCCGGAGGAAGCATTCCAGCATACGATCAAGCTGGCACAACTGTCCGAAGAGCTTGGATTCCACCGGTTCTGGGTTTCGGAGCATCATGACTCCGAGCAGGTAGCCGGTTCTTCCCCGGAAGTACTTATCTCACATCTTCTGGCTAAAACAGAGCGAATCCGCATTGGCTCCGGTGGCATCATGCTCCAGCATTACAGCCCATATAAGGTAGCGGAGAACTTCAATGTGCTGTCTACACTGGCTCCTGGACGAGTGGATCTCGGTGTGGGACGTGCTCCCGGTGGACTCCCACGTAGCACACAGGCACTACAGCAGGGAAAAGCTGAAACCCCAGACCTGACGGACAAAATCATCGAGCTTGAAAAGTATGTACATAACCGCCTCGAAGAAAACCATCCGCTGGCAGGGTTGAAGGCAGGTCCCCTTCCTGGTATTCCTCCTGAGTTGTATGTCCTTGGCGCGAGTGTAAGCAGCGCGGAAATTGCCGCTGAACTGGGGTTACCGTACGTATTCTCCCTGTTTATTAACAGCGATAAGGCGGTAGCGCTGGATGCCATTCGTGCTTACCGCAGCGGTTTCGCTTCTTCACAGGGCAGACAACCGCAAGCGATTATCGCTTTAGCGTTAGTGGTGGCTGAGACTGAGGAGGGAGCGAAAGAACTGGCAGGTGCGCATAAGCTGATCCGGATTCAACTGGCGAGCGGGAAGAAGCTGACAGTAGGGACCTTGGAACAGGCGGAGGAATTTGCCCGCCAGAGCAATGAAGCCTACACGATTGAAGAGCTGGAACCGGAGATTACCAAGGGAACAAAATCATCTGTCCGTGAACAGTTGTTGGAACTTTCAGAGGCATCCGGTGTCGAGGAGTTCATCATAACGACGAATGTACATCCCTTTGACAAACGGCTCCGATCCTTTGAGCTACTGAGCGAAGCAATCGCTGAAGTGGCTGCAGAGGCATAAAGCGGGCGGGCTCGGTATCACACAGGAAATCGTGTAAAGGAGGGTGACTGTAAATGACAAGTAAAGCTAAAGAGTTGAGTGCGGAAGCGCTTGAAGAAGAATTAATCGGGATACGCCGTCATCTGCACCGGCACCCGGAACTGTCCAATGAAGAATATGGCACAACAGAATATATTATTTCCCTGCTGGAGCGGGCAGGAGTCAGGATCGTAGAATACGGTCTGTCTACCGGCGTGATCGCAGAGATTGGCGGCAAAAAGCCCGGTTCGGTCATCGCACTGCGCGCAGATATTGATGCCTTGCCAATCCAGGAGGAAAGCGGAGTATCCTTTGCTTCATTATATCCCGGCAAAATGCATGCCTGCGGGCATGATTTCCATACGGCTGCCTTGATTGGTGCCGCCTATCAATTGAAACAGCGAGAGCAGCAATTACAGGGAACGGTGCGCCTGTTATTCCAACCAGCCGAGGAGAAGGCGCAGGGTGCACAACGAATCATTGCTAGCGGGGCACTAGAAGACGTCCGGGCAGTGATCGGGCTGCATAACAAGCCAGACCTGCCAGTCGGAACCATCGGTATTAAGGGTGGTCCTTTAATGGCAGCAGCTGACGGGTTTGTGATAGAAGTGCAGGGTGGCAGTTCTCATGCTGCCGTTCCGGAGGCTGGCATAGACCCGATTGTAGCGGCTTCGCATATTGTGACGGCATTCCAGTCCATTGTAAGTCGCAATGTCAGCCCGCTGCAGAGTGCGGTGGTCAGTGTGACGCAGATTCACAGCGGCAATTCATGGAACATTATCCCCGAAAAAGCGGTGCTTGAAGGGACGATCCGCACCTTTGATGAAACGGTGCGCAGCAAAGTGCTGGACCGGTTTCAGGAAGTGGCGGTCGGTGTAGCAGCGGCTCTTGGAGCAGAAGCTACCGTTCGCTGGATAGAAGGGCCACCTCCGGTTATCAACGATCCCTCCCTAGCAGCGCTTGGAGGTGAATCGGTCGATGCTCTTGGCTACCGAGCGATTCAGCCAGAGCTTTCTCTGGCTGGAGAGGATTTCGCCTTCTATCAGCGCGTGGTACCCGGACTGTTCGTTTTTGTAGGTACTGAAGGAAGCCAGGAATGGCATCATCCGGCCTTCAATCTGGATGAACGCGCACTCCCTGTGGCAGCACGTTTCCTTGCGGATGTAGCTGTACGATCCCTAGTGCAGTACAGTCCCGATGGAGGTGCAGAATTATAGCTGAACATAACAGTTACGATGTAATTATCGTCGGCGCAGGCTCGATGGGCATGAGTGCCGGTTACTATCTTGCGAGGCGCGGAGTGAAGACACTGCTAATTGATGCCTTTGATCCTCCACATACACAGGGAAGCCATCACGGGGAAACGCGGCTGATCCGGCATGCTTACAGTGGTGATCCCGCCTACATTGATTTGGCTCTGCGGGCAGATCGTTTATGGAAAGAAGCTGAGCAGTTGAGCGGAATAGAACTGCTTGTCCGCTCGGGTGTATTGAATCTCGCAGATAGTGCAGTGTATTCCTTTAGCGGTCGTCTCGCGGAAGCAAAGATACGGAAGGTGCCGGTCCAGCAACTGGATGCCGGAGAGATCCGGCGGCGCTGGCCGGGATTGAACATTCCGGAAACATTCGCAGCAATGTATGAACCGGATGCCGGGTATTTGTACAGCGAGCGCTGTATCACCGCCTACCGCCAGCTTGCCCTTGGACAGGGTGCGGAACTGTTGACGAACACTTCGGTAGTAAACATCACCGCCCGCGAAAGCAGTGTAACAGTTCATACAACAAACGGCGATTATCACGGAGCGTCAGCTATCCTTAGTGCCGGAGCCTGGTTTGGTGCGTTAGCGCCTTTTGTGCATTTGCCAATCAAGGCGATCCGCAAAGTTGTGGGCTGGTTTGAGAGCTCACCTGCTTTTGCAGCCGGTAACTTCCCTGGCTTCACGCTAGGAGCTGAGGAAGGTGGCTATTATGGCTTTCCCAGCATTGCTGGAGCCGGTCTGAAGATCGGCCGGCACGATACGGGGCTGGAATGGAAACCAGGCACACTACTTGCTCCCTTTGGCAGTGAAGCCAGCGATGAGCAAGACCTCCGAAGAGTACTGGAGACTTACATGCCGGGTGCAGCTGGCCGATTACTTAAAGGCTCTGTATGCAAATATGAGCATACACCTGATGAAGATTTCATTATTGACCGCCATCCGCTCCACTCCAATGTGCTGGTAGCCGGAGGGTTCTCAGGGCATGGTTTTAAATTTTCTAGTGTTGTAGGTGAAATACTTGCTGATTTGGCGACAAGTGGAGCTACCAACCACAACATTCAACCTTTTGCGTTATCACGTTTTACACCTGATCATTCGCAAGCAGGCCTTATTTTGGAGGGGATTTAATGAGCAAAGTTCAAATTAGCAATTTTTTAAGTACGCACAACCAACTGGTGCATGCAACCGCAGGGTTATCAGAGGAACAGCTGAAATGGAAGGCAGCACCAACGAGTTGGAGTATTACTGAGGTTTTAGCCCATCTAGCTGATCACAGCATTGTGGTTTCGTTCCGTATCCGTGATATTCTCGCTGCTACAACTGCGCAGCTGCCAGTCTTCAATCAGGACGCTTGGGTCAGCGGCCAGTACGCCAATAGTGGTAGTGCTTCCGATAGTCTGGAGTTGTTCCGCAGCCTGCTTTATTATAACAGTCTATTGTTTGAACGACTCAGCGCAGAGGATTGGGAGAAAAGCGGGGTTAACTTCAAGGGGGAAAACGTTAAAATTTCCGATATCGTCCATAGCTTCACCGCACATGTAGAGAGACATCTTGGCCAGATTGAGCGAATCAAGCAGGGCGCAGCCAATGCATCGTTCGTGCAATGAATACTTTCATAGTTAGTTTTGCATGAAGTAAAACCTGGGAATCGTATGCTCACAAAACTTTTAGGAGGAATGAACATGACCAAACCAAAACAACTGAAGCTAGGCGCACTGCTGCATGGAGTAGGAGGCAGCACGTCGATGTGGCGCCATCCTGATGCTAAGCCGGATGCAAGTGTAAACTTTGAATTATACAAAGCGTGGGTACAGAAGGCAGAAGAAGGCAAGCTGGATCTGATCTTCATCGCAGACGGTTTGTACATTAATGAAAAGTCCATTCCGCATTTCCTTAACCGGTTTGAACCGCTGACCATTCTTAGCGCACTCGCCGCCGTCAGCACCAACATCGGTCTGGTTGGTACCCTGTCCACCTCCTACAGTGAACCGTTTACCGTCGCGCGTCAATTCGGCTCACTGGATGTAATCAGCGGTGGCCGGGCCGGCTGGAATGTGGTGACTTCACCGCTGGAAGGCTCTGCCTCGAATTATAGCAAAACAGAGCATCCTGACCATGGCAAGCGTTACCGTATTGCTACAGAATATTTGCAGGTGACCCGCGGATTATGGGATTCCTGGGAGGATGATGCGTTTGTTCGAGACAAAGAAACAGGTGTATTCTTCGATCCGCAAAAAATGCATACCCTGGACCATCAAGGAGAGTTCTTCTCCGTGAAAGGACCGCTCAATATTGCTCGTTCGAAGCAGGGGCAGCCAGTAGTGTTTCAGGCAGGTTCCTCAGAAGTTGGTAAAAATTACGCCTCAAAGGAAGCGGATGCTATCTTCACTGGCCACGAAACGCTAGAAGATGCCCAGGCATTCTATAGCGATGTTAAGACAAGGGTAGCTTCATTTGGCCGGGATCCGAATGAGGTGCTGATCTTTCCTGGTATTGCACCAATCATTGGCGACACATCAGAGGAAGCAGAGCGCAAATATCAGGAGGTTGCTGGTCTCGTGACGATTGAGAATGCACTGAACTATTTGGGCAGATTCTTCGAGCATCATGATTTCTCGCAATATCCGCTGGATGAACCGTTCCCTGAGCTTGGTGAGTTGGGGCGCAATAGTTTTCAGAGCGGCACGGATAAAATCAAAAAGGACGCGAAGGAGAGAGGATTAACACTAAGACAGGTCGCCTTACAATCCGCTACCCCGCGCAGCAGCTTTATTGGCACACCTGAGCAAGTGGCTGATCAGATTCAAACCTGGTTTGAGGGTGGAGGAGCAGACGGATTTATGATCGCAGCTGCTGTTCCTAATGGACTGGAGGAATTCGTCGATCGGGTAGTGCCGATTCTGCAAGAGCGGGGCCTGTTCCGCACTGAATACGAAAGTAGCACCCTGCGTGGAAATCTCGGTATTCCATTGCCAGAGAACCGCTATTCCAAGGCTTCACAACCGGTAGGGCAAAAAGCCGTACATTAACAATAATAATTTGAATCGAATAATTAGCTTTCGTCATAAAAAATGTAACGCAGCCGTTTAAGGCTGCGTTTATTTGCGTGCGCGCGGAGCTTGTCTAACAACGTAAGCGCTTTAAAGAACCAATCAGAGCAATAGATAACCAATCACTGTTATATAGGCAGGGTTCCCGCTGCACCTTATGATAGAAATATCAAGGAGGGATGTAAATTGTACGCTAAGTTCTACAAGTACCGATGGCAATATTTAATGATTCTTCCGGGAGTGCTGTTGCTATTTCTGTTCAGCTATATTCCGATGGCAGGGATTCAGGTCGCCTTCCGCGACTTTCAGATTGGCACCTCGATCTGGAACAGCACATGGGTGGGATTAGACAACTTTTCTTTCCTGCAAGATCCCCAGTTTTTAACTGTCGTCAAAAATACGTTATATATATCTGTGCTTAAGTTCATCTTCGGATTCCCGGCACCGATTCTACTGGCACTGGTGATTAACGAGGTAACCCGGCCTGTATTTAAGCGATTCGTGCAATCGGTCAGCTATTTGCCACATTTTTTCTCATGGATTGTAGTCGCTTACATCCTGCAGTCTTTTCTGACATTGGATGGTGGGCTGGTTAATCAGTTCATCGAGAAAGCAGGCGGTGATCCTGTATTTTTTCTAGGTTCCACGGAGTGGTTCCGGCCCATGGTTATATTAAGCGGCTTGTGGAAAGAGACCGGCTGGAACACGATTCTCTATTTGGCTGCGATCACAACGATTGATCCGCAATTGTATGAATCCGCCAAAGTAGAGGGTGCAGGAAAGCTAGCCCAGATTCGGCATATCACCTTCCCGGGTATTCTACCGACAATATCGATTGTGCTAATTCTGAGTATCCCAAGCCTGATTTCAGTAGGGATGGATCAGATTTATCCGCTGATGAATTCTGCTAATCAAGGGGTCGCGGATGTACTGGATACGTATATCATCCGCAACGGATTGCAGCAGGGATATTTTGGGATGGCGACCGCAGTGGGATTGTTATCCTCAGTGATTAGTTTGATATTGGTTGTTTCGACTAATCAGTTATCCAGAAAAATAAATGGTGAAGGATTATGGTGATGGTATATGAAGCTCAGCAGAGGTGAAAAAATAGCTCAATACGTCATCGTCATAGTACTGGCCGGTCTGTGCTTGTCTGTACTATATCCATTCCTGTACATGCTGGCCATCTCACTGAATGACGGTGCAAGTGCGGCCAAAGGTGGCGTGTATCTATGGCCCAAGAATTTCACATTAATTAATTATGAGATTGTATTAGGAAATGAGATTATCCGCCAGTCTTATCTAATTACAATCGCTAGGACAGTCATTGGCACATTCGCAGGACTTATCGTCACACTTCTGGTGGCCTTTGGCTTGTCCTACCGCGGCCTTCCATTAAGAAGCACGATACTAGGCTATGTTCTTTTAACCATGTTATTCAGTGGAGGACTGGTTCCTTTCTATATTCAGCTTAATAATCTCGGGCTTATCAACACGTTCTGGGTGTATATTTTCCCCGGGCTGTTCTCGGTCTGGAACATGTTTGTCATGCTGAAGTTTATACAGGGAATCCCTGAAGCTCTGGTAGAATCCGCTGAACTAGATGGAGCCGGTCCTGTTCGTACTCTGATTCAGATTATTATTCCACTCTCTCAACCTATGCTTGCCGCACTTGGATTGTTTACCGCAGTGGGACACTGGAATGACTGGTTCGCCGGTGCTTTCTTCGTCACGAAGCAGAACCTGATTCCGGTGCAGACCTTCCTGCAGCAATTGCTCGCTGCACAGGATTTATCCGCTGTCCTTGGCTCGAATACCAATCAGGAGGCTTTGGCGAGAAGCTCACAAATGCAGAACATTACGCTGATGTCGATTAAGATGGCAGTCGTTATGGTGAGTGCAATCCCCATCCTGTGCGTGTATCCGTTCCTGCAGAAATATTTTGTGAAAGGAGTTCTTGTAGGGTCAGTAAAAGGTTGATTTTCAATAATAGAACAGGGGGAAAAATCAATGATATTCAAAAAAACGGGTCTAGCCGCTTTGGCTGCAGCAACCTTACTGATGTCTATTGCCGGATGCTCCGGATCAGGTGGGAATACTGCGAACAAGCCTGGAAGCGACAATGAAACGTCAAGTAACCAGCCCGCCAGTGGCTCGACTTCCTTTAATCTCTGGCTTGGATGGACGGCAACCATCAATAATGATAGTTTGGTCCAGAAATATTGGCGTGAACAGGAGCCTGGAGTAAATGTGAAGCTGGAAACCACTCAAGGCGACGCAATGACTGCACTTAATTTGAAGATAAACACAGGCGGCTTTGAAGATGCAGCTATCTTCAGCCGAAACGAAACGGTCAAAAGCGCGATGAACCGGTCGAAACAGCTTATGCCGCTAGAGCAGTATTTCGACATGCCTGACAAATATCCAGGACTGGCGTCTATTCCAAAGCAGTATCTGGAACTTATGAAGGATAATGAGGGTCATATCTGGTCCATTCCTACCTGGTTTGACCAAAACCCGGAAGATCCGTGGCCAGGCTGGGCATCTCAAGCCTGGATTGTCAGAAGTGATGTGCTGGAGAAAACAGGTATGACCAAAGAGGACTTAGCAACGTTAGAAGGAGTTGAGACCTTCCTTCGGAAAGCTGCAGAAGAGAAGGATGCTTCCGGCAAATCGCTTATTCCTCTATCATTCCTGATGGACACTAGTGATAATCTGGGCTGGAGCGATGAAAACGCGATTTTGACAGCATTCGGGGTGACTACAGCAGGTAATGGCGTTGACAAACGCGGCGATGATTTTGTATTCGCTTACGACGATCCCAATTATAAAGCAGCTTATCAATGGATGAACAAGATGTACCAGGAGAAGTTGATCGATCCAGAGGTCGTCACCAGCAAAAGAGAACAGTATACAGAAAAGAACAAATCGGGTCGTATTGCCTTCAATGTCGGCAGCTTCTGGAACATTCCTGCCTCAGCCTGGGAGACATTGGACGGCCCAACAGAGCCAGGGTGGTTTTACGAAGCGATCCCTTTTCCTAAAGTGGATGGTGTAGAGAAAGTCGGAATTAACCAGGTTACCAATCCGAATCCAGGCTATGATGTCTATGTTAGTGAAAAAACTAAAAATCTGGAAGCTATTCTGAAATTCTTCGATTATACCTTGCAGCCAAAACCCGAGCAGCAGCAGGTCATTAATGAAGGACCGGCGGGATTATACTGGGATTGGATTGATCAACCGTTGGGCAAATGGAAATTCACAGACGAAACCTACAAGACGAGCCGCAATTCCGGAGACACCGCACAAAAAGCTAAAGTCACCCCTGAGCTTTACATGACTGCCTCTTACAGCAATGAATGGTACCCATGGTGGAACACAGAGGATGCAGGAAAAGCCGGAGCTGCTAAGACCATTAAGTTCACTGAAGCTATCGGCAAAATGGGAACGATCCGCGTGGCAGAGCCTTATGATCTATTCCAGATGAAACAGGGCGGCGCATGGGAGAAATATTCACCGGAGATCGAAAATATCCGCAAGGAATATCGAGCCAAGCTTTTAATGGCCAAAGACGAGGGGCAATTCGAAAAGAATTGGAGCGATTTCCAAGCAGCACTAGAGAAGCGTGGGCACTGGAGTGAAGTCAAGCAGGAGTGGCTGGATACGTACAAGGAGGAAGTAACAGCCTTGCAATAGACAACCGTGATGCTCTTTCAGTCGCGGATCGTAAACGATAAAAAATTAATGGAGCACCTCTCACTTGGAGGGGGCTCCCTTTGCACTTCATGGGGGGAATCTATGATTAAACAACAAATAGAGAAATGGATCATCCGTATGACCCGTTCCATGAACCTGAGGAGTAAAATTGTATTATTCTACGGACTAATTGTATTTCTCCCCACCGTACTGCTGGCTGCAGGTGCAGGGTATATGATGCTTCATACGGTGCGGGCCAATTATATGCTTACGATCAGGGAAGCCGTTCGGCAAAGTGCGCAGAGTATTGAATTCAGGAAGCAAAGCTATGATCTGCTGGCTACCCGGACGGCTACGGATGGTGAGCTGATCTCTAGATTAGCCAGGGACTATGCGGATATCGATGAACAATTGGGTACGGTCAATTATGTGGACCGATCCTTTCTGCTCACCAGCAAATACTTGCCAGGTATTGAGAATTTCCGAATCTATCATACCAACGATACACTAGTGCAAGATGGAGGGCTTCTGTGGAAGCCGGAAGAACGTAGCCTTTCGGGAATTCGAGAGCGGGATTGGTATACGAAAATGCTTCGCACAACAGACAATCTGGTATGGACTAATGCAGCTGACGACAGGACTAAGCTAGTGGTATCCCATAAAATTCTGAACGCGTATGGAGATGTTTACGGGATTGTGTACCTGTTACTGAACTATAACGGTGTCTTCATGGAATCGTTCGAACATCCTTTTGAAGGGGCCGGAGAATTGTATATCGTTGACGACAACGAACGCATTATTGCATCCTCGGAGCCCTCTGAAATTGGCAGCCGGTTATCCTCATCCTCCTTAGGTCAGTACTGGAACAACTCGTTGGAAACCTCAGCAACAAAAAGCGGGATGATGCTGATCACTCAGGAGATTAAGTCTGGCTGGACGGTTGCCGCACTTGTGCATCTTGACCGACTGGAGGAGCAGTCTACGCGGATTATGTACTATATCGGAGCAGGTATTGCATTTTTCCTGCTGCTGTCCATCTTTCTAATCATGATTGTACTTAAAAATGTGATTTGGCGGATCCGCAAGCTGGGCACCAGGATGACAGATATCTCACAGGGCTATTTCGAAGTTACAGTGAGAAACCGTGACAACGATGAGCTGGGGGAGCTTGAGGTATTGTTCAATTCCATGTCTGGCCGTTTGAGAAAACTGGTCGAAGAACATACAGAGGCCATGCTCAAAGAGCGGGAGCAATCATTCAGGGCGTTGCAGGCACAGATTAACCCTCATTTTATTTATAATTCGTTAAGCCTGATCCGTTGGCGGGCATTAGATCAGCAGGACGAATTGCAAATCCGAACCATAGATGCGCTGACGACATTCTATCGGCTGGCACTCAATAACCGGGTTAATGTGACGCTGATCCGTGACGAAATTGAGCATCTGAAAGCGTATATCGAAATTCAGCAGCTGCGTTATCCCGGTCAGGTATCCGTAGAGTGGCTGGTAGAGCCGGACGTTCTTGACCTGTACAGCATTAAGCTGATCCTACAGCCAACGGTCGAGAACTGTTATCTGCACGGGGGCATCACAACTAGAACTCATGCTTTTATACAAATTACGATCAAACGAGTGGAGAATACGGTGCAGTTTCAGATTTTTGATAATGGAAAAGGGATTGGCAGTGAGAAGCTGGAACAGATCCGTGCCGGCAGCTACACGGGTACGCAAAACGGATTCGGGATGAACAATATCCGTGAACGTCTTGCATTGTATTTTGGCACAGAGGGCCGCTTTGAGATTGAAAGTGTAGAAGACGAATGGACTTGTGTAACCATTGATATCCCTGTTTGCAAGGAAAGTCCTGAGATAAAAAAGGGGGATGGAGCTTAATGCGGGCATTAATTGTCGACGACGAGCCTATGCAGATTCAAGGGCTTCTTCGTCATATTGGC
The DNA here is from genome assembly GCF_038002785.1 of Paenibacillus sp. FSL H3-0310. NCBI lineage: Bacteria > Bacillati > Bacillota > Bacilli > Caryophanales > Paenibacillaceae > Paenibacillus > Paenibacillus sp. FSL H3-0310. The sequence goes on along the minus strand of NZ_JBBODC010000001.1, from coordinate 2,856,238 downwards.
TGGAAAGCTCTGGGGTATGAGGAACCGTTAACTGCATTATCTGGTGAAGAAGCACTAACGATTCTAGGAGAAACTCCTGTGGATGTGCTGATCGCTGACGTCTCGATGCCCGGTATGACAGGGATCGAACTGCTCACCAGATGCAGAGCGGATTATCCGACACTCCAGTCTTTACAGACTGTGATGATCAGTGGATATGACGAGTTTGAATTTGTGCAGGAGGCTATACATCTGGGAGCTAAGGCTTACGTTCTGAAGCCCATCAAGACGGAAGAACTCGAAATGAAACTGGCTGCGTTCAGAGAAGTAGTTGAGAAGAAAAAACAGATTGAACAGGAAACCACTGTACTTAGGGAGAAAGTTACAGAGAGCTATGAGGTGCTGCAGGAACGTTTCGTCAAAGATATGGTTGAAGGCTGGATCCACAGTGAAGAGCTGCTCGAATCCTGGCGGCGCCTGCTGGATCTGCCTAATGGGGAATGGCAGGCAACTTTATTCCTGTTTGGATATGACCGCAGGTTCCTAGATAATCCGCATGATGCCAAGGATCGGATCCTGCTTAGCGAAGGGCTATTGAACTGCGTTAAGACTGGTCTATCTGGTTTCTCCGGTACCTATATAGGGAAGACAGGAGCGGATGAACTGGCCGTCATTGTGCTGAACGCAACGCCATTGGTGCGGGCAAGACTTGAGAAGCAGCTTGCGTTTATCCAAGATATCCTAAGAGAGCAGTATAAAGCCTCCGTCTCGGTCGGAATCAGCAGAGAGTGTTTGTTCTGGACGGAAATACCGTTGCTGTATAAGGAAGTAAGGCATATGATGACCGGTGCCAGGCTGGCCGGCTACGGACAAATCCTTTATTTCGACCGGAACTTGATGAATGAATATCATGATTTCCGGTTGCGTGAAGAATACATTCCGGAAATCGTTAAGCTACTGGACAGAGGAGAGAGCGATAAAGCTTCCGCTTATTTCAATCATGCTTTCGAAGTGTTACTTGCGCGAGAGCCTGTATCCTTTTCCTATGTGCAGGCTTTCGGAATGGGTTTGCTTAGCGAACTAGCCAGAAAACTGAAGCGTATACATGAGAAGGATTCAGAGATGAACATCCTCATGTGGCAGCGGCTGATCGACTGTACAGGCGTAGATGAAGTCAGGAAGGTCGTACTGGAATATTTGGCGCAATATGCTAAGCTTAATCAAAGAGAGCAGGTCGCTCAGCAGCATAACCTTATCCAGCGGGTCGCCCGCCAACTGGAGGAGCATCTGCATGAGAACATGACTGTAAAGCAGCTTGCTGAGCAGTTTCACTTGAATCACAGCTATTTAAGTGTGCTCTTCAAAAAAGAAATGGGCCGCACGATTTCCGACTTCGTGCAGGAAGCGCGTATGAACAAAGCCAAGGAACTGCTTCGTGACCCCAATATTAAGGTCTACGAGGTTGCCGAACAGGTGGGCTTTCAAACCGCGGCTTATTTTGCCTTCCTTTTTAAGAAAACAACCGGCACTACACCTCAGGAGTTCAGAGATTATCATTATTAGGAGTGATATTTTGCAGACAAAGATCAGCCTGGAAGGCGAATGGAAGTTGCAATTGGATGAGGGAAATCAAGGACTGGCATTGCCTTTTACAGATGTTATCACACTGCCGGGAACAACGTCCTACGCACGCAAAGGTTCGAAGAACGAGGATGTTTTAGTAAGCGCATTAACGGATGAGTATTTGTTTGAAGGGCAAGTCTGGTATTCAAAAGAGGTCGTCATTCCGGAAGAACTAGCCGGCAAAGTCTGCTTCCTATATTTGGAACGCACGAGGCTGACGACTCTATGGCTGGACAATCAGGAAATAGGCAGCCGTAACAGTCTGAACACCCCACATATATACGAGTTGCCGCAGCTTCAACCTGGGAATCATACGCTCACCATCCGTGTGGACAATACTGGTTACCCAACCAAAGGTGGACATTTAACGTCGCAGGATACCCAGACCAACTGGAATGGGATTACCGGACGTATGGAGCTTCAGTTCTATGGTGAGTCACGGCTCAGCGGCATCCGGCTCGATCCGGATCTCTCAGCCCGCTCAGTCCGAATCACGGCAACCTTGGACAGCAGGAACGAATCTATACTTACAGTGTCTGCGCAGAGCTTCAACAGCGACAATACACATGCTGTGGACCAGCGGGAGTACCCAGTCTCACCGGGTAGTTTTTCCTTCAACTATGAGCTTGGTCAAGACGCGCTGCTCTGGAGTGAAGGCGCTCCCAATCTTTATAACATAAACCTTGTTTTGAAAGACAGCGATGGATATATAATGGACCGACAGGAGCTCGTTTTTGGATTGAAGGAATTCCGGGCAGAGGGCGATAAGTTTACAATCAACGGACAAAAAACCTTCCTCCGCGGCAAACATGACGGCCTAATCTTCCCGCTTACCGGTTATGCCCCGACTGACGTCGAGGAATGGGTAAGAATCCTTGGCATCTCCAAGTCTTACGGCATCAATCATTATCGCTTTCATACCTGCTGTCCGCCGGAAGCTGCTTTCACCGCAGCGGATATGCTCGGTATCTACATGCAACCAGAGCTTCCATTTTGGGGAACAATCACGGAAGAAACCGACGAGGGCCATAATCAGGCGGAGCAGGACTATCTGATCAGCGAAGGCTATGCCATTCTCCAGGCTTTTGGCAATCACCCCTCCTTTGTGATGATGTCGCTTGGCAACGAGCTATGGGGCAGCAAAGCTAAGATTGATTCCTTCCTAAAGGACTATAAAGCATTTGATAATCGGATTCTCTATACACAGGGATCCAATAACCACCAATGGGTGCCAGAAATTCTGGAACATGACGATTTTTTCAGCGGCGTGCGCTTCTCCAGAGATCGGCTGTTCAGAGGCTCCTATGCGATGTGTGATGCTCCATTAGGTCATGTCCAGATTGATCTGCCAGGCACGATGAAAGACTATGACGATCAGATCGTCCCTCAGGATTTCTTCAACGAAGAGGGGTTGGAAGCTGCCGCTGGCGGCGAGATCCAGATCCAGTATGGTACGGAAGCCAAGACGGTGAAGGCTGGAGACGCTTCCGCAGAATGGATACCGCACATTCCGGTAATCTCGCATGAGATCGGACAGTATGCTACCTATCCTAATTATGAGGAAATCGATAAATACAACGGTCCGCTCAAAGCTGAGAATTTCAAAATTTTCCGTGAACGACTGGAAAGTAAAGGGCTGGGTCATTTGGCCGCCAAATATTTTGAATCCTCGGGGCAACTGGCAGTAGCTTGCTACAAAGAGGAACTCGAGTCTGCATTCCGCTCCCGGCGGCTTGCGGGCTTCCAACTGCTTGATTTGCAGGATTTCAGTGGCCAGGGAACGGCGCTGGTGGGTGTCCTCGACGCCTTTATGGATTCCAAAGGAATGATAAGTGCTGAGGACTGGCGAACTTTTTGTAATGATGCCGTTCTGTTGGCAAGATTCCCCAAGTATAACTATGTCTCTGGTGAATCGTTCGATGCCCATGTCGAACTGAGCTGTTTCCGCAGTGGTATGCCGAGTACATTTGAACTGCATTGGGAGCTTACCGAGGATAACGGTATACTCGCCTCAGGTTCAACCGAGGTGGACGTACCTGCAGGAACGAATTATATCGATATCTGCGATCTGGCAATAAAACTACCTGTAGTTGAACGGATGAGTACTATCGTATTATCCCTCTCCATACAGGGAACAGATATCCGCAAGAGCTATGACCTGTGGATTTATCCAGTGAGGAGTAGCAATATACTGGAGGGTGTCCATGTCTTCGACAAGCTATCTGATGATGCGCTTGCATTGCTGGAGCAAGGTGAGAATGTACTTCTTATGCCGAAACCGGAATCTCTCAAAAATGCTGTTGAAGGTTATTACTGCACAGATTTCTGGTGTTATCCAATGTTCCGCTCGATCTCAGAGAGCATGAACCGGCAAGTACCCATTGGTACTATGGGGCTGTTGATTGATAACAACCACCCGGCGCTGCGTGAGTTCCCGAGCGAGGAATATTCTACTTATCCTTGGTGGAGTATTGTTGAGAATTCGAAATCGCTCATCATGGATGCGGCAGACCGCAACTGGAATCCCGTAGTGCAGACTATCGATAATTTTGAACGCAATCATAAGCTGAGTTTCCTAGTGGAATGCAGTGTAGGAGCAGGCAACCTGCTGATATGCGCATTGGATGCTGATAAGGTTAGCGATACGCCGGAAGGCAGACAGTTCTTATCCAGCCTTGCGGGTTATATGAAATCAGATGATTTCAAACCACAGTACAAGGCGAATGTTGCGGAGCTTCTTGAGCTGATCCAATAGGTAGAGGCAGGCGATTACTAAGGCTCCTTATCACATTTCATATGGATGAACAGACCAAGGGCGCTATACTAAAAACTACTTTCTTCATTGAGTAAGACAGACGGTTTCATCGTAAAAAACTCTAGAGCAGCGTTTCTCATAATAAAGAGAGATTCGCTGCTCTTAGTTTTTTGCTGCTTTTAGTTTATTGGTAGCCGCCAGCTTCAACTGTGTCATCGTTATCTGAGTCTCTGAGGGTTTCGGACCCAGATGACACTATTTGCTAATTTTCAGCCTTTTGAACAACATTTCGGACTCCAGTGACGCTATTGCTTAAAAAGAGGTCCATATGTGTTGTATTTCATACAGATAGTGGCTATGGGGACCGTTAGCCCACCAAATGTACAATAATACTGCTTTTAGCGTCATCTATGTCCGATAGGTGGTGCTACATTGTTGCAATAGTTCTTAGAACTTCTATCGAACAAAAAGTAAAGGAGTTCACCAAGCAGCCTTTCGCGGCTGAAGGGAACTCCTTTTTTCGCGTTCGACGTATTACACGTATTGGTAAAGCACGGGAGTCAGAGGCTCCGAAACAAAACAAGCCTTAAAAAGCCACCTCTATAGATGATTGCTGATAAGCCTCACTCCAGCCTAGAGGGGTTGTTTGTGTTTATCAGCAACTGAGCAGTTTTACAAACGATTTCACAGGGTTGGAGACCTTTGAAAACATTAACCCGGTGCTATCATTGGTAATGAAGCTGCACACCTAAAGTTGTAAGCGCATTAACGAATGGCGCCAGAGCCGCTCATCGTCAGGAACAGCGCCAAATTTAGCAGGGTTTGGGGGAACGGGAGAAGACATGAATGAAATTCTATTGAACGATTTGAAGTGGGAAGTCAAAGGGTATTGGCCTTGGGTTCCGCTAAAGGGCACGAGTATGGAGCTGGGACAGGAATTGATGGGGGTTACGGACTGGATGCCTGCCACTGTGCCGGGTGGAGTTCACTATGATCTCTTCAGACAGGGCTGGATTACCAACCCTTATCAAGAGTTAAATAGCCTGAGTTGTGAATGGGTGGAGAACCGCTGGTGGGTTTACCGTACGACCTTGAAGCAGCCTGAGCTGAGAGCAGCCAGAGTTGAACTGGTCTTTCAGGGACTGGACTATGAAGCCTCGGTATACGCTGATCATTTACTGCTGGGTGAACATAAAGGTATGTTCGAGCCGGCTGTATTTGATGTTACAGACCTGCTCTCCGGGCGGGAAAGCCTTGAAATTTCAGTGCTGTTGAAGCAGGCGCCAGATGAAATGGGGCAAATCGGCAAAACCTCGGCTACCTTCACGCAGAAGAGCCGTTTTAATTATAAATGGGATTTCTCTACCCGGTTGGTCAATGTCGGAATCTGGGATGATGTGGTATTGAGGGTACATCAACAGTGCTCTTGGGATGATGTGTCGATCACTACAGATGCGGAGTTTGGCGAGAACGATAGAAATCAGATCTCGTCTGGTCGAATCACCATTCAAGCAGGAATCAAGCGAATGGCTGGCTCTGAAGATGATGGGACACTGACAGCGAGCATCACCTGTACTGATCCGGAGGGGAATCTGCTGCTGGTTCAATCGCGACCAGTTCGAGCTGGAGAGCTTCTGAACGCGGAGCTGGAAATACCCGAACCTGAGCTATGGTACCCAAACGGTTATGGAAAGCAGCCACTGTACAATCTTGAACTAAAGCTACTGGATGAAGCTGGAACGGAATTGGATACCCAGAGCTTTCAAACGGGCATTCGCAAGCTCGATTATATCCACAATGTAGACAGTCCAGACAACGCCCTACCATATACAGTGTTGATTAACGGAAGCAAGATCTATATGAAAGGGGTAAATATGACCCCTCTGGACCATCTCTACGGGAATGTAACGGTTGAACAATATCAACTGATGATTCGTCTGATGAAAGCAGCTCATATTAATCTCGTTCGGGTATGGGGCGGTGGAATCATTGAGAAAAAGGCTTTTTACGACTTATGTGATGTAAACGGCATTATGGTCTGGCAGGAGTTCATTCAGTCCAGTTCAGGTATTGACAATATCCCTTCGAAGCAGCCGGAGTTTTTGGAGCTGCTTCACAAGACTGCCTGCACAGCGCTCTGTGACAAACGCAATCATGTATCTTTAACGGTATGGAGCGGCGGCAATGAATTAATGAGTGAGCCAAATAAGCCTTCCGACAGCAGCGATTCCAATCTGGCGATGTTGAAAGAACTGGTAGAACAGTATGATCCGCAGCGACTCTTCCTACCGACCTCAGCTTCCGGCCCGGTAGAATATATTACGGATGCAAAAGGTCAGGGGCATGATGTGCACGGTTACTGGAAGTATATGGGAAACCCTTATCACTACGAGTTATATGGCAGCAACGATAATCTGCTGCACAGCGAATTTGGGGTGGACGGTCTGAGTTCTCTCAAAAGTCTGGAGAAATTTCTGAGTGAGACCAACCGGCGACCGGTTTCTATGGAGAACAACGCGATATGGAGACATCACGGGGAGTGGTGGGATACGCTGAGCCGTGAAGAAGAAATGTTCGGCAGCATGACAGATTTGGAGCAGTTCTCTGCCTGCAGCCAGTGGATACAGGCGGAAGGAATCCGGTTCGTGCTGGAGGCTAACCGCCGCCGTAAGTTCCGAAACAGCGGCAGCATTGTCTGGCAATTCAACGAGCCGTGGCCGAATGTGTCCTGCACTAACCTTGTCGATTATTACGGTGAAACGAAGATGGCCTACCATTGGGTGAAATCTGCCTTCCGTCCGCTACATGTTTCGCTGGACTACCGCAGTCTACTGCTTACACCAAGCACCGGATTTCAGGGAGATGTATACGTGCATGGAGGAAATGGACGCAGGGTAGAAGTCGACGCGGAAGTCTTCGATGCAGTCGGACGGTGCATCTATCAGCAATCATTTGAGGCAGAGGGAAACAAAGATCAGGCTGTCGGCGCTGGGGTGCTGAATTTCAACGTGCCAGAGCATGACGATGCTTTATATTTCGTCAGATTGTCCTACCAGGACGGCGATGAAGCACCACAGCAGAATTTATATGTATTCTCTACCAATAAAAAGCATCCATATGCTCCCGCGCTTGCACTTACAGGAGGCAATCTTGAGGTGCGTCAGGATAGTTTATGGCAGCCGACGGGTGCTCAGGAGAAGAGCCAGCAGGCCCGTTTCACAGTCCAAAATACCGGTAGTGAAGTTTTGCTGCATATCCATGCAGAGGAAAAGGGAGACCGCTACTGGATGGAAGCGGATGAGCAGTTCCATACCCTCTTTCCGGGTGAGACCAAAACAGTAACGGTTACTTGCACTCCTAAACTCTCAGGAGGATTCCTGTCTGGGGAAAATTATAGGATCACAGATGGCTTGCCAGAAATTAGATTCATGTCGTTCCTAACAGCACAGAGCAGAATGATACAGGTTGGAGGAGAAAAAAATCGTGAGTAAAACATTGTGTTTTGTACCGGAGGCATATGTTCCGCTAAGTCGGTTTATTCAAGCCGAGGGATCTACACCTGTCGCTATACCTGTTAGCAGAGCAGTGGCTGATTACTTAAGGCTGCACAACGCTCCACTGCTGCTTGCTTGCTTGCGAGGCGGCGAAGTAGCTTATCAGAAAGCGAATTGGTCAACCCTCCATGAAGACACTGTTGAAGCTGAAGCAGCAGAAGAGATCTCCGAGAAAGGGGAGGGGGTATTTGTATTAGTCAGTCCTTTGCTGACCAATATGCTTCCTGTAGTGTCTCACTGGGATAATAGCGTTGCTGAGGGAAAAGGCGGCTTCCGTTATGGCGGAACAGATGGCATAGGGACATTGCGGATGGACGAAGCCGGGGAAAAGGTTGTTTCCGAGCATGCGCGGCTCTACAATAGCGACCCAGATAGCCCTTATGTATACAATACGGAAGATCATCAGCTTTTCGGAGGCAACGAGGGGAATAAGAATCTTAAAACTCCGCAATTCGAGCATTATATCGGTGACCGCTACAGTCTCTATGCTGTAGATGATCTAGTTGCAGTTTCCCTGAGCGACCGCATCCTTAAGACCTTCGGATTTCCGGTGGTTTTCCGCAATGCATCCACAGACAATGCTGCACTTTTAAGCAATGCGCCTGTATTTCAGCTCATCAGCGGCAGTCTGCTAGTTATAGAGAATGACCAGCATAGCCTTGCTTCCTATATTCTGCCGCCCTTCTGGAGTGCGGCAAATGTTAAGGGATATCCACTGTTGTTCAATGGTTATTATGATGCCAATGAGAATACCTTCAGCACGGTAGGTCCCTCATTTCTGGAAATCATCGGCAAGACTCTGGCCAGCACCGGCAAAGGTGTTGTCGGCATTCTGTGGAACGGAGGAGGATATATCGGCAGCCGTTCCTTGCAAGGCTCCATCTATGCTGGCATTGGGGCGGCAATTACCAGAGGTCAAGAAAGTTATGGCGGTGATGCAGAGCAGGTAGTGGCTGTAGGTGGTTCGCGCGGCGGCTTAACTGCGCTGCTGGCTGGAGGCAATCCGCTTTGCTTACCCTATCGGGTGCGCTACACACTGTGTTATGCACCGCCGTTGATTCTGAACGGGCTCACCCGTGAGTTTGCCGAAGGAGCTTGCCCACTGATCTGGCATGTGGCGGAAGTAGACACCGGTTACCGGGAAATCTGGAAGAAAGATTGGCAGCATCCACAGAACGGCAGCACGGGAATCGAGACTCTGCTACAGACTCTGACGGGAACTATTGACTCTGCAAGTCTAAAGGAAACGACCGGACTGGAATCCGAATTTTTTCTGGAGGGTCTTAAAGCGAGTGGCACAAAGCTGCTGATTAACCATGGCACGCATGATGCCTTTACCCTTAGCCGCTTCAGCTTTTCCTTCGCGGCTTTGGTTCGGAGTCACGGGATACCGCTTCGCCATGAGATCGGATACCGCTTCGGCCATAACAACTGCACGGATCTTTACGAGCAAGCTACTCTATGTCTAATAGCTCTGCTACAGGAACAGGAGCTCGAATTCACGGGCACGGTGCATTATCGCAGACGCAGTCCGGCTGCGGGAGAGTGGGAGCAGACCGAACGTTTTGTCCCAACTCATCAACCCGTTTTTCTGGAAGCACCTAAGTTCGTAGCGGTGGGTAGCCCTGTGGCTTGGACTCTTTATGGAGAGCCGGGAATGGAATACCGCCTGGATCTGGGAATCCTAGATCAGCAGGCTTGGGAACAGAAGCAGCAGGTAGTTCGAGATGAGCGCATCACACTGGCGTCCGGTGTATTGCCGGACAAACAGCATCCGCTTGAACTCTGCTCGTGGCAGGATGGCGTAAGCCAGCTCACTGACGGACAACATGCGGGCTTATATCTTTATGAGCTGTCATACAGGCTCAAGGGTGAGCAGAAGTGGAGCGTAGTTTCTCCCTCCCGTGTGCCACAGCCCGGCGTAGAGCCTCAGTCGGTGCTTCGTATTTTGGAGGAGCAGCCCAATCCGGCGAGCGAAGCGTTTCGGGCGGAAGCGGCCGTCCTCTGCATCAGCGCAGGGTTAAGTGAGGCCTAAACGATTCACCATAACATGAACATAAGTGGTGTGCGGCCATTCCGGTGCGTGCACTGCTTTTTTTTTCCAACAAATAAGTAGCTTTACAAACGCTTTCGCAGGGTTACCGGATTTCGGCGCTCAGTAGGAAGCGCTATCATTTAGGTATAACAACTATACAACGCCTGACCGGATTAAAGCTTGATTCCGGGAGGAAGGAAGGACAGGAGCATGATTGGAAAAACCAGTGAACTAAATCCTTTAATGACAGAGAAAAAGAAAGGTTATCCTGTACGGCGTTTATTCAAAGATTGGTCATCCTGGATATTAATTGTACCCACACTGTTTGCCTTTTTCTTTTTTTCCTGGCAGCCGCTCGTGAAGGGCATTGTGCTCTCTTTTTTCAATACTGAGGGTTATAATGCCGTAAGTTTCGCCGGACTGCAGAATTACAAGGATGTTATACAGAACTCGGCGTTTCAACAGACATTGACCAACTCTTTTGTGTATGTGTTCTGGTCACTACTGATCGGTTTTGCCGTACCCATTATTGTCGCTGTCGTGATTAATGAATTGAGACATGGGAAGTCATTTTTTCGCTTTTCGGTCTTTTTTCCGAGTATGGTTCCCGGCATTGCAGCTTCGATGTTATGGATGTTTTTGTTTGAGCCCGGAAAGGGTGGCGTGCTGAATATTATGCTGAGTGCCATGGGATTTCCGGTGCAGCAATGGCTTCAGGATCCGCAAATGACGATAATGCTGATTATCTTCACGATTACCTGGCGAAATTTCGGGGGAACAGTGCTGCTTTATCTGGCAAGTCTACAGAGCATTAATCATGATCTGTACGAAGCAGCCTCTATTGACGGTGCGAATGTATGGCGGAGATTCAAAAGTATCACCATTCCGCAAATCTCTAGCATGATCGGACTGATGATGATTTTGCAGATCAGCGGTGTATTCCAGATCTTCAATGAACCCCTGGTAATGACTGAGGGTGGACCGAACAATGCCTCAATGACCTTAATGCTGCAAAGCTATTATTATGCGTTCCGGAGTTTTGAAGCAGGCCATTCAATGGCGCTCGGGGTTATTACTTTTCTAGTCCTGATGGTGCTTACCATTATTTATTTCCGGCTGGATAAGAAATTGAACAGGGAGTAGAAGCTATGAAAACTAAAGAAGCATATGGCATTATCGGCAATATAGAATACAGATCACCTTGGGTGCGCCTGCTGTATTGGTGCATGTTCATTCTGATGATTGTGCTGGCCGCTGTCTGTATTTTGCCTCCGGTCTGGATTATGGTCTCAAGTCTGAAGGACATCAAAGAGTTTTATGCAATCCCGCCCACCCTGATCCCCCGCTCGTTCAATGTTGGCAAGCTATGGGAGACCTGGCAGGAGTTTAACTTCCTCAGTTATTATCTGAATACGGCTTATCTGGCCGCAGGTTCTGTACTGTTCTGCCTTACTTTTAACGGACTGGCCGGGTATTTCTTCTCCAAGCTGAAGCCGCGGGGCAGTGCCCTGCTGTTTGCACTGATCGTGTGGACCATGATGGTGCCGAATACAGTGGGCATGGTGCCGCTGTTTAAGAATCTGATTGATTTTCCGCTGTTGCACTTGAACCTGACCAATACTTACTGGCCGATGTGGTTTATGGCTGCTGTGAATCCGGTGGTAATTCTGATCTTCAAAAACTTTTTCGATACCATCCCACAAGCGCTGCTGGAAGCAGCCAAAATTGACGGAGCGAGCACCATCGGTATTTTTATTCGAGTCATTCTCCCGCTCAGCGGACCAGTTATGGCTACAATTACAATCCTTACGATGAACAGTGTCTGGCAGGACTTCTTCTGGCCCTTTATGGTGCTGAAGGATAAATCGACCTGGTCGGTCATTGTGGCTATTTACAATCTGAAGGCGACATTGCCGCAGGACATACAGTTTATTGCGTTGACGTTTGCGATTCTGCCGCCGATTATCCTGTTTATTTTTTTCCAAAAGTACATTATGAACGGGCAATCCTTCGGCGGCAGTATTAAAGGGTAACATCACCCGATCACAAACCATTTCACAGTTTTGCCCCGTAGGGTGCTGCAGAAGGTGCATGTTAAGATGATTTCAGATTCAAAAAGAAAGCGCTTTACATGTTGCGAAGAATGCTTTAACAATAAGACTAGGGGGAATTACATTGAAAAAAGGACACACCAAGAACCTGACAGCTACACTGGCACTTACGCTGCTTTTTTCTGCCGGACTGGCTGGCTGCGGAGGCGGCTCCAATGAGAAGAATGCCGGAGGAAAGACGGAGACAGCGGGCAATCAACAGGTGACGATCAAGGTCAGTAACTGGCCAAAGCCGAATGAGGAAGCCAAAATCGCCCAGTATGAGCAGGTCATGGCGAAGATGAAAGCCAATTATCCGGAAATTATTGTGGACAAAGATGAATGGGGGTATGATGTCAGCTCATTCCTGCCAAAAGCGGCCAGCGGCCAGCTTCCGACGGTATACGAAACCTTTTTTACAGAAACAAGCAAAATCATCAAGGCAAATTACGCGGCTGACATAACGGATACGATGAAAAAATATGGCTACGACAAGGCGATCAATCCAGATCTGCTGAAAATGGTTACCAAGGACGACAAGTATTATGGGATTCCGAAGGACGGATACGTCATCGGTATGCTCTACAATATGAATCTTTTCAAGGAGGCTGGACTGCTGGACGACAAGGGGATTCCTAAATTTCCTAAAACATATGAAGAGCTAGCAGAAACTGCGCAGATTATTAAACAAAAGACCGGTAAAGCCGGAATGTTCTTGCCTACAAAAAGTGGTCAAGGCGGTTGGATGTTCATGAACATTGCCTGGGCATACGGAGCAGAATTTGAAAAACAAGTGGACGGGAAATGGCAGGCGGTGTTCAATTCGCCGGAAGCTGCAGCGGCCCTGCAATATGTGAAGGACTTAAAATGGAAATATGATGTACTGCCCGACAACAATCTGGTCGATGTTACGAACGATATGTTCCGCTTGTTCGGAACCGATCAGGTCGCTATGAGCTTCGGCACGAATGACTGGTCACCGGTCATCCAGCAACAGACTAAGATGTCCAAGGACAATGTGGCAATGTCCGCGCTTCCAGTAGGACCGATCGGGAAACCTGTAACCCTGCTCGGTGGCGGCCTATATATGTTCTCGCCTAATGTAACACCTGAGCAGATTGATGCCGGATTCAAATGGCTAAAAACCTACGGATTTACACCAGAGTCCTCTGAAGAGGCACTGACCGGTTGGGATATTGAGAAGAAGACACTGAGCGATCAAGGGCTGATCGTAGGGCCTTACGGGCTGCGGATTTGGACTGATGAGAAACGGATTGGAGAAGAACAAAAGATTCTCGACAAATACAACAACGTCAATCTGGATTTGTTCCGTGATTATATGGACAATGGCAGCAAAGGCATGCGGGCGGAAGAACCAGTCAACGCACAGGAATTGTACCAAAAGCTGGATATCGTACTGCAAACCGTACTGACGGACAAGAACGCAGATCCGCAACAGATCTTGGATAGGGCTGCCGAAGAATTCCAACGTGATTATCTCGATAAGGTTAAATAAAACGCAGACCAACGGCGACGTCGTCCTTCTGAAGGGCGGCGATGCCGTTTCTGCGTAGATTGCCTTAACTACTTAAATGAGATAAAGGAGATATGCATAACATGGCAGCAAAAGAATGGGGAGACTGGGGAGCACGCTGGATCTGGCCGCAGGAGGAGCAAGGATCAGCGGATAGGGAACAGCAGCACGAGCGTGCGTACTTTCGCAGAGTGTTCGAACTGCCAGCTGGTATCGGAAAGACCTGCACCCTGGATTTGGCCATTACCGCAGACAGCCGCTACAGGCTGTTCGTCAATGGGCAGCGTTTATGGGCCGGTCCTTGTAAAGGACATGGTCATATACAGTATTATGAAGAATTCAGTCTGGACAATGTTCTACAACCAGGTTTAAATGTGCTTGCTGTTATGGTCGTTCATTATGCAGGGACTACGCCCTTTGAACTGGGTGAAGACGGACCTTTGTCCGTCTGGCGCTCGCAAAAAGGCGGGCTGCTTGTGGAAGCGGCAGTTACACAAGGCGGGCAGCTAGTACAGGAGCTAAATACGGATAGCTCATGGAAAAGTATTAAGGATCGCAGCTATAAGCTCCAGCAGTTTCCGATCATACGCTGGATGGGTGGACTGGAAGAAGTGGAGGGTGACGCAGCGCTGCTGGATTGGACACTGCCCGAATATGATGACAGTGCCTGGCTTGCTAGCGGAATTGTGCAACCGGTGCGGGATGAATATGGCCAATTAACCCCTTGGCAGCTGGCCCGGCGTCCGATTCCGCTGTTGTATGAGCGGGAGCAATTTTTTCTGAAGCTGATGCGTAGCAGTAGCGGGGAAGGGCATGCCTTTTTTGAGGAAGGGCATAGTCTGGAGCTGCGAAATGGAGATGGCGGCGCTTCACCCAACGCAGTACTGCCTTCCGCTGGAATAACAATAGAAGCAGGGCAACATTTTTGGTTGGAGTTGGATGCTGGCGAGCTAACCACAGGGTATTTGCAGCTTAGACTTCTTAGAGGCAAAGGTAGCCGGATTACCCTATTATGCGCTGAGTGTTATGAAGAAGAAACGGGGGATGATGAGATTCGCCGCAAAGCTGTCCGCGATAATACGAAGGAACATGTATTAAGAGGCGGTTACGATAGCTATCACCCGGCAGGTTACGGCATCTCTGCGCGTACGGAAATCTACGAACCGTTCTGGTTCCGTACCTTCCGCTATGTACGGCTGGAAGTGCAGGCTGGTGTCGAGCCTCTAACGATTTCCAGCTTTAGCTATAGGGAGACCGGATATCCACTGCAGCCGGAAGGAAACTTTCACTGCTCCGATGAACAATATAACCAACTATGGGAGCTCAGTGTACGAACACTTCAGCGCTGCATGCATGAGACCTACGAGGATACTCCGTATTATGAACAGCTGCAGTATACCATGGATACCAAACTGATGATGGAGTTTACGTACCTATTATCAGGAGACGACCGGTTAGCGCGGAGAGCTATGGAAGATTATAAGGCCTCTCAGCTACCAAACGGGATGCTGCAAAGTCGCTATCCCTCAGTGCTGCCGCAGGTCATTCCTTCCTTCTCCCTATATTGGATCGGAATGATTCATGACCACTACAGATCCTTCGGGGATATGGCCTTGGTGAATCAGTACCGGTTAGCGCTGTT
Organism: Paenibacillus sp. FSL H3-0310; assembly: GCF_038002785.1. Lineage (NCBI taxonomy): Bacteria > Bacillati > Bacillota > Bacilli > Caryophanales > Paenibacillaceae > Paenibacillus > Paenibacillus sp. FSL H3-0310. The sequence goes on along the minus strand of NZ_JBBODC010000001.1, from coordinate 2,841,026 downwards.
ATCTGTGCTGGACTGGTTCGATCAACATCTGACTCCGGAGGGTCTGGTGGACAGAACGCCCCGCCAATATTGGAATTACTTCGATTGGGTGGAGGAATGGCCGCTCGGCGCACCGGATTGTACGGATGATGCACCCGCAACCGTACTGAGCCTGATGTATGCGGCCGCGCTGGAGCAAGCGGCTGAATTGCTTGCAGCCAGCGGTTGGACACAGATTGCTGGTGAACTGCGTCAACGCAAAGCGGCGGTCAACGCTGCGGTAATGGATTGCTGCCGGCTAACGAACAGTCTGCTGTTCCGCGACAGTCCGGAGGCAACTGCGGGAACGCAGCATAGCCAGCACACGCAGGTCTGGGCGGTTTTGGCGGGCACAGTGGATGTTGTAGAAGGGGCGGCACTGCTGGAGTCAACGTTAACAGACACATCACTGGCTAAGCTTTCGTTGCCGATGAGCTACTATCTTTACCGCGCGCTAGAGAAATGCGGAATGTATGACCGCTCGTTCGGACTATGGACACGGTGGTTGAAGCAGTTGGAGCTTAATCTCACTACACTTCCAGAAATAGATTCAACCGGCACCAGAAGTGACTGCCACGCATGGAGCGCACTGCCGATCACTGAGTTCACCAGAGGGATATTGGGTGTCCAACAAGGAATAGAGGGAATAACTATAAAGCCCCACTATGGAGAACTGCGGCAGGCCAGCGGAACCGTAAATACAAGTATCGGCCCAATAAACATCAAATGGGAGATCCGTTCAGTAACAGGACAGGAGATCTTCCACATGAAAGCTTCCTGGCAAACCGGATCGGCAATTACAATAATTCTGCCTAATCATGAAGTGCATGAGACAGATGAGGGTTCCTTTTACAAGGAGATCGACATTAGTCACCTTAGCTGTTAGTCTGATTTCAGTTGATTTTGTTTTCATGATTCATACACCGGAGGGGGATGGGGAAGTCATATGTTCAGATCGTTCGGCCGCAATATCCGCCTAGTCCTGGTGTTGTTCATTACTGTCTATATTGTCGCTTCGAGCTTCATTCTGTACCGTACTATGGAGCATAGAAGCCTTGACATGCTGCGGCAGCTATCCGTTCAGTACACTGGCCAGCAGCATAAGAACACACTTCTGTTCATGAACTGGCTGGAGGAGACCTCGAAGCTTATATCCAACAACCAGGTGGTGCAGAATGCGCTGAAAAAACCAACATATGACGGGGCAATCTCTCCGATACTTGAGGGCATACGTTCTTCCAGTAGTGACATTCTCGGCATTTACATTTGGGGAGAAGCAGGGGGAACTTACTCCTCGAGCAATGTTTCCGGGTTGCTGCCCTTTGCAGAGATCAAAAAAGAACCAGGGATGGAACAATTTCTAAATAACCGAGAGCAGGCTTTGCGCTGGACGGTGCTGAACCGGGAGCATCTAATGAATGCACCTTCGGATCTGCGCGACCGTCTGTTGCTTGAAGTAAAAATTAAGGGTTCGATGGGAGACGTCCTCGGTCTGCTCTCGCTCGAAGTGGAGATTGACAAGCTTTACAGCTTCTACCTATCTGGCGAGAATACAATCTACGGGGAAAACGAAGTTTACCTACTGACCGGAAACGGGAAGCTATTGAGTGCTGCCGATGTCCCGAAGGAGCGACTGCAGGAGATCAAAGCAGCACTAGTTACTTCGGAAAAAGCTACCTTGGCTGAGCCAGTGACACAGGGTATCGATCAAAATAGTACAGGCAGAGGTGATGCAGATCTGCTGGAGCGGGAAACGGCTGACGGCCTGATTTTGCTCTATCCACTACCGGAATCGGCAGAGCGGATTGTCACCTATATCTCAGCAGATGGCATGAATGCAGAGCTGCGAACGTTTAAGTATTTAATGCTCGCCCTGAACCTCGTAGTGTTCATAGTGTTCTGGCTGCTGATCTCAGTGCTTAGCGGCAGTATAGTTAATCCACTGAAGCAGTTGTACCTGAAGATTAATTCAACAATGAAAGACTAAGATAAGATGGAGTCTGAATCATGAAAATCGCTAACCGAAGTGTATTTCATACATCTAGCGTGGGCAATAAACGGATGAAGTAAGATATAGTTGTATTCAGTACACTTATTATTCGGAAAGTTAGTTGCTGCCAACAGAATTGGAACGTATAGATGTACCAAATACACTTAAACTTCTGCTCGCTGCAAAAAAAGGGTGCTTTAGCTGTATTAAATACAACTAAAGCACCTATAATTCTCGAAAGTATCTTTAATTTGCCACTACTCAGAAAAAAATAAGAAATCGTCTTTTTAAGCAAAGTAGAAGTCCCTTCTACCCACTCAAAAAGGATCGATTTCTTTGTTATGTCCGCATTTATAAACTAAATTCGCTAATTGGGCAGTTCCTTCTTCAAGTTGATCGTAACCGTGGTGCCTTGCCCCGGCGTGCTGGAGATACTTAAACCATATTGAGGACCATATTCCAGTTTAATTCGTTCGTCCACATTTCTTAGTCCATACCCGCTCTGAAACAACACATCTTCCTTGGCTTGGCTAAGCGTCGCACCGTTGGAAAATCCCACCCCGTCATCAGTCACTGTGAAGCGAATCTCATCTGCCACTAATTCGCCTTTAATCCAGATTCGGCCCATCCCGCGTTTCTCGCTGATGCCGTGTTTGATCGCATTCTCTGCAATAGGCTGAAGAATCAGCTTCAGAATGCGAACCTTGCGCAGCGATTCCTCAATCTCGTATTCAATCTCGAACTTATCCGGAAATCTCATTTGCTCAACTGTCACAAAACTCTGCACCAAGCGGATTTCTTCGTCCACGGTCACGAACTTGTCGCCTTTATGCAGGCTGATTCGAAAAAAGGTAGCTAATGAAGAAATCAGCCGTTCGATATCGGGCTGCTTCTTCAGTCGGGCAATCCAGGCAATTGCATCCAGTGTGTTGTAGAGAAAATGGGGATTGATCTGTGATTGAAGTGCGGTCAGCTCAGCTTTCCGTTGCTTTTCTTTCTCCTCATCTTTCTCCAGCATTAATTGGCTGATCCGCTCCACCATCTGATAGTAGCTGTTCTCAAGCTGAAAAATCTCATCAACCTGACCGCGCTGTTCATAAACAGCGGCCAGATCTTTTTTGCCAAACAGGCTCAGCTTCTTCTTCAAGTTCAGCAGTGGACGGGTGATTTTGGCTGCCAGATAGAAGGAAAAAATCAGCAGCACAATAAAGGTAACGCTGGCGAACAGAAGCGCATTTTGATTGCCTTTGGCGATTCCCGAGAGCAGTTTGTGATTGGAAATCACGCTGGTAAATTCCCAGCTGACCCCAAGTGTCTCCAACCGGGGATTCAAAGGATAAGTAGCAATGATGTAGGAATTTCCGTTATCTGACCAGGTACGATAGCCTTCTTTTTTACCTGGGCGAAGAGGGGCGTTTTCCTCCAAAAAATTGCCCAAGAGCCGTTTGTCGGGGTGAGAAATAATCCGATTGTCGGAAGTCAGGAAGGAGTAGCCGATGCCAGTGAAGCTGGAGGAATACAGGTCCGCCAAAGCAGCCTCCCTGACATAAATGATCACGACCCCGATATTTTGCCCTGTATTGAAATTGCGGAACTGCTGGCCGAATGGAATATACGCATTGCCTTCTCCATCCCGTTTGATCTCACCGACAACAGGCATGCTGCTCTCCTGAATTCGTTTGATGAACAGGGCTTCAGGCACCTCCAGCATCTGCTCCTTAGACTGGTAAGAATAAAGCATATTATCGTTGGTGCTGATAATCACGTTACCCACCAGGTCGTTCTGGGCCAGCATACCGTCGATGATAGCTCCGATTCGCGATTCCTTATCAGCTGACGGCAGGGAATCATTATTGATGATTTGGTAGATATCACTGTTCACCAGAAACCGCAGAAACAACATTTGAATGTCATCGACCATGAGCTCCACGCTAAGCCCAATTTGGCGCTGAGTCTGAACGACGTGGCGGTACAGATCCTTTTGCAGGTAGGTATAGGAATAAAAATTGAAAATAACGAGCATCAGCACCAGATGCATAGACAGTCCTGCTAACAGAACAACAACAATCCGGCTTTTGATCTTGAACCGCCTCATCCAGGAATCCATCCGGTTGGCTAGTCTCCGCTTACCCATAGGTTTTTGCATATTCACTCGGCGGGATGCCCGTCATTTTTTTGAAGATCTGGCTAAAGTATTTGGAGTCGGTGAAGCCGACCTGATTGCCAACCTCGTACACCCGATACTTCGGATTGCGCAGCATACGTTTGGCTTCCTCGATACGGTATTCCGTCAGACATTCGTAAAAAGTTTTGTTCAGATCTTTACGGAACAGATGCATCAAATGGGTTGGACTGACGAAGACCGCCGCAGCAACCATCTCAACGGTAATGTTTCCGGCATAGTGCTCCCGTATAAAAGCGAGTGCGTCCCTGATTTCGCGCCGGCACCGAGCTCCAGCCTCTTCTTCAGCATACAGCACACGTTCAATGCCAGAAAGGGCACGCTGCGCAGCAAGTACAGCCTGCCGGTATGAATCTACGATCCCGTTCCATTCTCCCGCAGGTTTACCTATGCCGACGCTTAAGGCCTGGCCGAAGTGCTGTTGGCTCCATTCAGATAGTTGTTTGCCCAATTTTCGTGCAGAATCTCCGGCCAGCTCTGGTTCCCCGGTCCGAAGGATCATAACCCACTCCAGATGGCTGTCCCGGAATAGACACAGTTGCTCAAAAGAATGCGCTTCCAGAATAGTCGCCGCTGCATCCTCCAGCGCTTTGCCTACAGTATTTCCTTGAAGGCCGTTATCAGGAGGAAAGGTAATGGACAGCGGTAGGATAGCTTTTCCAGGTTCCAATTGCAGTTCCAGTAATTTTATCTTATTTGAAATAAACTCTTCGTCATGCAGTTGGTCATGCAGCAAATCCTGCCAGAACTGCTTGGAGATCGAGGCCAATTCCTCATTAAGCTGTGAATACCGCTTGGAGAGTTGCTTTTTGCCAAGGATTTCATCCCCGACGCTTCGAACTGTATTTGCAAGTTCTTCTATATTAATGGGTTTTAGCAAATAGGTGGAGGCGCCATAACGCAAAGCAGCCTGCGCATATTGAAATTCGTCATAACCGCTGAGCACGACAATCCCTACGAGCATGTCCTGTTCCCGTATTTTTTCGATGAGCTCAAGACCGTTCATATACGGCATACGAATATCGGTAATGATCACATCTGGACGGTGCTGTAGGGCAAGCTCCAATCCTTCCTCGCCATTGCTGGCTTCTCCTATGATCTCGACGTTGTATTCTGCCCAGTCTATGGTCTGGGTGATGCCCATGCGGACCAGATATTCGTCATCCACTACAAGCGCTTTCAACATTGGCTTCACCTCGAAGTAGTTTCTAATATGTCTTACAGCCATTATAAACATGAAACCTCTTAAAGAGGAGGTATAATTTCTGAGGTTGTCAGGATCGCAAACGATTTCGCAGTATATTCCCCGCTGACTCTGCGCAGTGACTGCCACGTAGCGTAAGGATCAAACATTTCAACAGCTTCGCAAACCGTTTCATAGGATTCCATCCTAACTTTTGCAAAATCCACTGTGATAGACTTTAAGCGTAAAAGAGCAGTAAGCGCTTTTATAAACATAGAGAGATCGAAATTGAACGTTGTAGGAGGAGTACACTAGATGCAAGATTCATTTATTCCATTTGGGTTTCAATATTACCGTTCCCCGACCCCCTTCCGTGATCAATGGGAACAAGACCTAAGCAATATTGCCGGACAGGGCTTCAATTGTGTGAAATATTGGGTACAATGGCGCGCGAGTGTGTCCAAAGAAGGGACCTATCATTTCGATGATATTCAGGAGCTAATGGATATTGCGCAGAGGAATGGTTTGAAGGTCATTTTGAATGTAATTTTCGACGTGGCGCCGGCCTGGTTCTATAAAAAATATCCTGATTCCAAAATGGTTACAGCGGACGGTTTCATTCTGGAACCAAGGGCGATTAACTGCCGCCAGATCGGCGGAGCGCCGGGGCCCTGTTATCATCATGCAGCTGCCGCCGAAGAAAAGGCAAAGTTTCTGGCGGAGACGGTGAAGACTTTTAAGGATCATCCGGCGCTCTGGGTCTGGGATTTATGGAATGAGCCTGAACTAACCACAGGAATCAAGCGCAAGCTGTCTTTTGACAACCAGGTGTGTTATTGCGAGCAATCGCTGTGGGTGTTCCAAGAATGGCTAAAAAATAAATATGTTACTTTGGAAGCCCTCAATGAATCATGGCAGCGGACTTACGGGAGCTGGGAGGAAGTAGAGGCACCGCGTGGACAAGGCGTATTTAATGATCTGGTGGACTGGCGCCTGTTCATGTCCGGTACTTTAACGGATGAGCTGCGGAGCCGGGTAGATATAGTGAAGTCACTGGATCTTTTGCATCCTGTTATGGCCCACACTGTGCCCGCCCCTATCTTTAATATGATTACAGCGGGTTCGGACGACTTCAAGCTGGCTGAGCCCTGTGACTTGACAGGCAATAGCCTTGGGTCCTCGGCCTGGTCTGCTGATCTACTGATCTCTGCCGCCAAAGGTAAACCCATTATCAATTCGGAGATTCATGCTTTGCCAGGCAATACTGCAATGAAGCCGCGTCAGCCGGACCTGCGGGAAATGAAACGGCATATTCTGACCCCGCTCGCTCGTGGCATCACGGGATATTTGTTCTGGCAGTACAGACCAGAGATATTGGGACAGGAGGCCCCTGCATGGGGCAGTGTATATTTGGACGGAAGTCCAACCCCATGGTACAAGGATATGGCTCATCTAAATAAGCTGGTGCAAAACAATAAGCAAGAGCTGATACATGCAAAACGGCGCGGAGACGGGATTGCCATTCTGTTCAGTCCGCAGAACCAGGTTGCTAACTTTGCGGCACATGATCATCTGGACACCTACAACGATTCCTTACAAGGCGCCCATAAACTACTGCATGAGCTCAATTATAAAGTTGAATTTCTGCATGAGACGGATGTTAACGAGAAGACACTGGAGCAATACCACTGCTTGTGGATGCCTTATCCTCTATATTTGAACCGCAAACTGTGTGACATCCTACGCCAGTGGGTGGAAAAGGACGGGATTTTGATTTCAGAATGCTCGTTCGGAGCACTTCAGGGAGAGAATGGCTGCCACAGCTATACGGTGCCCGGTTATGGATTTGACCAGGTGTTCGGGGTCCGTGAGACTTGGATTCATTCCGCTGAGAACCTGGATCACAGCTATCATCAGGTTGCGTTCGAATCACGGACAGCGATTCCGTTGCGGAATGTTATGGAGCATAGCAAGGCGGAGGAATCGGCAGCAGACGATACGGCGCACGGATCCTATTACAAATCGGATATCGAGCTGGAAAGCCATGTGAAGGTACTGGCTGAATTTGCCGAGGACCGCATGCCTGTGTTGACTACCGCCGCTTATGGCAACGGGCGTGCCGTATGGTTCGGTACCTTGCTTGCAGCTGCCTACTGGCAGGATGGACATCCCGGAACGCTTCAGCTAATGCGGGATCTATTACAGAAGGAACTAAAGCTGCAGCCGTATGTACAAGCAAGCGGCGGTGTCCGCGCGGATCTCTCCGAGTGGGAAGGTGAGCAGGACCGAGGGGCATTTCTTTTTGTTCATAATGAAGGGGATATGGCGGTTAAGGCTGACGTTACGCTGGGTATTGTTTATACTTCTGTCGAACCGTGGTTTGATGATGGCAGCGCTGAAATTCAACCAATGAATCTATTGAAACCCACAACTACAAAACTGACTGTGCGGGTGGAAGCTGGAGATGTTCAAGTATTCCGATTATCTTAACCGGTATCAGTAAAGAGCGGAGAATATAGAGCCGGTGAAAACTGGCTAAAGGAGTGTATCTATTTGGGTTGGTTAGATTATGTAAATCCATTACAGGGGACGGAGTCAGATTTCCGGTATTCACATGGCAATACACTGCCACTTACAGCGATGCCATTTGGTATGGCGGCTTGGTGCCCGCAAACCTATGAAGCAGGTGGAACCTGGTTCTTCCACCCGCGCCATCGCCACCTAGAGGGCATCCGGCTGACCCATCAGCCCAGCCCGTGGATCGGAGATTATGGGCATCTGACCCTGTTGCCGCAGACAGGTCCACTGCTCCTCAGTCCCGGTTCACGTTCTTCTTCCTTCAAAACGGAAGAGATGCAAGTGTTCCCTCACTATTTCGATGTGTTTCTTCAACGTTACCGCACCCGGCTGGAGCTGACTCCAACCGAACGTTGTGCAGCGATAAGAATAACTTTCGCTGAGAGGCAGCAGAACAGGCTTATTATAGCACCTCTGAAAGGTGAGTCACATCTCACCTTCCAGCCGGATAAACGTAGAATCACCGGCTACACAAGAGGCCATACCGCCGGGGTGCCCGATAATTTCGCGATGTATTTCGTGTTCCAGTTCGATAGGGATTTTCACATGGAGGAGTCGGGAATCTTTAACGGAGATTATCAGCCACTGGGGACCCATGAAGGGACTGGCGAACGACTGGGCGCTTATGTAGGAATAGCTGCACCGGAATCTGGCATAGTGGGAGTGAAGTGCGGGACTTCCTTTATTAGCGGAGAGCAGGCGCTGCTTAATCTGAACCGAGAGATTGGGGAAGACGGCTTCGGAGAGATCTTGAATAGAGCAGAGGCAAGCTGGGAAGAACGGTTGGGGCGCATTGTTGCTGAAAGCGCAGATGAAGAGAACCTCCGCACCTTTTACAGCTGCATGTACCGAATCTGCCTGTTCCCGAGAACGTGGCATGAATATAACGAGCAGAACGAGAAAATCCATTACAGCCCTTTTAATGGCAGCATCTGCCAGGGTCCAATGTATTCGGATATCGGGCTGTGGGATGTATACCGAACCAGCCTTCCTTTATACAGTATCTTATTCCCATCTTTATTGGGTGAGATTATGCAGGCGTGGACATTGGCATACAAGGAGAGCGGCTGGCTGCCAAAGTGGCTGTCACCAGGGGAGCGCAGTGCCATGCCAGGCACACTGATTGATGCCGCAGCTGCGGATGCCGTGGTTAAGGGCATCGGCGGATTTGATACAGAGGTACTGTATGAAGGTCTTCTGAAGCATGCAGATCGTCCATCAGTGGACGAGAAGCTGGGCAGAAGGGGCCTTGAATTGTACTTGCAGCAGGGTTATCTGCCGCATGACCGTTTCCATGAAAGTGTAAGCAACACGTTGGATTATGTATACGGAGATTTCTGTATTGCGCAGATGGCCAAAACACTTGGCAAAATGGATGATTATGAGCGTTTTATGGCTCGGGCACAGAATTATAAGCTGCTGTTTGATCCAACAGTTGGGTTTATGAGAGGTCGCAATGAGGACGGTACTTGGCAGGAAGCATTTGATCCTCTGGAGTGGGGTAATCCGTTTTGTGAAGGCGGGGCTTGGCAGGGGAGCTGGGCTGTGCCCCACGACTTCCCGGGACTAGCCGGGCTGATGGGCGGTGAAGAGGCTTTTGTCCAGCGTCTGGATCAGTTGATGGCTGAGGAACCTGTATTTAAAGTGGGATCCTATGGTTTGGAAATACACGAAATGTCGGAAATGGCCTCCGCCGATCTGGGGCAGTTTGCCATCAGCAATCAGCCGAGCTTCCACATTCCTTATATATTTGCCAGACTCGGTGTGCTGTGCAAAACGCAGTATTGGGTCCGCAAAACCATGGCCGAACTGTTCAGCAGCCAGATGGATGGTTTACCCGGCGACGAAGATAACGGCAGCATGGGTGCTTGGTTTATTTGGAGCGCCATCGGCCTGTACCCGTTAAGTCCCGGAATTCCTGAATATGTGCTCGGCAGCCCGCTTTTTGATAAGGTAACTATTCAGCTTGAAAATGGGCAGCAATGGATCATTGAAGCAGAGAACAACAGCCCCGCCAATGTGTACAGCAAATCGGTCCACTGGAACGGATCGCTATGGGAGCACCACTCTCTGTCACATGACGAGATTGTCAAAGGTGGAGTCTTGAATTTCTGTATGTTTTCGGGCACAGATCAGTCTTAAGAACAATGCAAAGCAGTCTGGAAAATTCCGGACTGCCTTTGTTTTTATTAGATGATTTTACAATCAAAAAAAATTGAGGAACACACTGAATCAGTGATGAATGCAAATCGACTTTTCTATAAATCACTCCGATCCCGTAATTGCATGGATATCATGCTTGATATACAACAATCTGCTGCTCAATCCCGACAAACGCGCTGAATTCCTGCACATTGTACAACATTCCACGTTCGAATACGTAACTTCTCTATTCTCCGACAGCATTTTTTTATAGGGCGAAAACTGGGCTTTACGGTCAAATCGTGAAATGGCAAACCATTTCGCAGCTTTCCCGCCTGTTATTTCAACGTAAACATGTCTAATATCGAAGAGAATGAAAGCGCTTAACATCGAGGATGAGAGAGGAGGAAATAACTTATGACTCTAAAACTTCATTCCAAAAGAAATCAGCTAATCGTTATTCTGACCGCTCTGTTAGCAGGAAGCCTGCTGCTGATTGGTGCGAAGAAGTTGCAAGCTCCACAAGCAGAAGAAATGCTTCTGACCCTTAACGGGCAGGAGGCCACAGCAGCGGAGTTCAACTGGCATCTTCAAATGAATCGGGCACTGATTGTTGATTATTTTAAACAAACTTACAACGCCGACTATTCAATAGACTTCTGGTCTGCCTACTATTCCGGCGAAAATCCAATGCAGAAATGGATTAATACAGCTCAAACTCAGCTTTTGACGAAGCGGATGGAGCTACAGCTTGCTCAAGAAGCAGGAGTCGTAACGGATATCAGTTTTGAAGGTTTTCTCAAGGAGATGGAGCGCGAGAATAATCGGCGGAGTCAGGCAGCAGCGAATAAGGAGGTGGTGTATGGTCCTCTTCATCTGGAGGCGCAGGCCTATTTCAATTATTACATGAGCAACCTTGAGGATGCCACGATTGAGGCAATGCGCAGTAACGGAAGTATCGTGATTTCAGACGAACAGGTGAAATTGGAATATACAGCAAATCTAATTGCGAAATATTCTCTGCCGGGAACGATTCGTCTGGAATGGGCAACGCTTTCCTTTGGCCCAGAAACAGAGTACAAAGATCAGCAAAAAGCCTTAGAAAGAATGGAAAAGCTCCATGCAATAGCAACAGCGACAGCAGCAACAGATTCTTCAGGCACAGGCTTCCAAGACCAGGCAAAAGAGTTTGGCGTAAACGTTGGCGAGGTGAAAATAACAAGTGCTTCACGGCGAACAGCAGCTCTGGAAAATCCAAAGGTATTGCTTACCGCAGAGCAACTGGCGCCGGGAGAGATTAGCAGTTTGTTTGCTGAAAATGGGGCTATCCATCTACTTTACTGCCTGTCGGCAGATGATGCAGTTGTTCAACCGCTCGATCATGTGAAGGATGCCATCGCACTGAATTTGGCGCAGCAGAAGTATAGATCCATTGTGGACGAAAAGCTGTCCGAAGCTGTCGTGGAATGGAATTACCCGATGGCTGAAGGTCTCGCAAACCAAACCATCCAATAAATGTTCAAGGGGGAATAATACAATAATGTTCAAAAAACTCGCAAAATCACTGCTTATAATGGTGCTGATCTTCACAGCGCTGCTTCCCGTAATGGGCGTTTCTGCCCATGCTGAAGAGACGAATGCCGATGATTTCTCAACCCTACCGGCAGCGGAACACAGGTCCGAGAACTGGCTGATTGACAGTAGTAATCCTCAATTTTTCGGAGGAGATGCAGCCCGGCTGGTCAGAACCTCCACGGAGACTGGCTATGCCATTTACCCTTTGACTGGAGTTCAGTCGTTTACGCTTCAAGCGTATTATTTCTCTGGTTCCACGGCTGTTATCAAGTTCTACGGATCGCCAGATGCAGATATCTGGACGGAGCTTCCAGCCATCAACGACAGTCCCACCGCAACCGGTTCTGGCTGGTACGGAACAATATATACACCCTCGGGGGCGCTGCCGGATGGTGTCAATTATCTCAAAATTGAAGTCAGTGGTGACCTCGATACCTGGCTGATGCAGCTTGGGCACCTTACACTCTCCAATGTGTCGCTTGCACCACAAACGATTGTTGATGAGCTTGACGACATTGCACAGCTTTATGCACACAGTACAAATTGGTCTTTAGATACAAGCAATCCCGCTTTTTTTGGTGGAGATCATTCTCGTGCGGTGAGAACAGCAGACTCAGCAGAATCACTCGTGTACCATTTGCATAATCTGCAACATTTCACAGCCCGCATGCATTCCTTTGCCGGGTCTAGCGGGACTATCAAGTTCTATGGTTCGGCGGATGCATCCACTTGGACAGAACTTTCTGCTGTTCATGAACCTCCACAGGCCACTGGTGATGCGGCTTGGACCGGGACGAATTATACTCCGGCACAGGGGATTCCTTCCGGACTTCATTACTTAAAAATAGAACTTAGCGGTGATTCCGCACTCTGGCTGATGCAACTAGGATCGGTCACCTTATCCAACCGCTTGCCTGGAGATGGAGGGAGCAGCGGTGGAGACGGAGAATATTATGTGGATTCATTTGCAGGCAGCGACAACAACGATGGAAAAACACCGGAGACTGCCTGGAAGACCTTTTCTATAGTGAATCAGACTACCTTTGAGGCTGGGGATCGGATTTTATTAAAGAAGGGTGGAATCTGGAACGAACAATTATATCCTAAGGGCAGCGGCACAGATGAAGAACCGATTACAATATCTGCCTATGGGAGTGGAAGCAAACCGATTATCAATGGTGGAGGCATGGCCGGAGCAGCTGTATACCTACGTAACGCCTCGAACTGGGTGATTCGGGATCTTGAGGTCACTAATTATGCTTCCGAGAGGGGAACTGTTTACCGGGAAGGTATTATGGTGGAGAATGCTAATGGAGGAACATTAAGTAATATCCGCATTCAGGATAACTATGTCCATGATGTATCAAGCAGTTTCCGTTATCCGACGGTTTCCGGAGCCGAAGGTGGCCCGCATGCGTTTGGAGGTATCTCCGTATATGTGGGTGGAACGACGGGCACGGACAAGTTCGATGGGGTATGGATCGAGGGCAATACAGTGGAACGGATAGGCCGGACCGGTATTGTGGTATGGGATCAGCGTTTTAACGGAGCAGACTATGCTACGGTCAATGTTACGATCCGTGGAAATTATGTCAAACAAGCCGACAGCGACGGTATTCTCACCTTCGGTGCGGATGGAGCGGTGATTGAGCATAACATAGCGGAGGAAGGCGGAAATTATTCCGAAGAAGGCGAGTTTAACGGCTCTGCCGCAATTTGGCCGACTCGCGGCAAGAATAATATCGTCCAGTTCAATGAGTCTTTTAACACGAACAAACCAGAGGGAGATGGTCAAGGCTTCAATCTGGATATCGATACGATGGACAGTGTGGTTCAATATAATTACAGCCATGGCAACAAAGGCGGATTCATGCTTTTTGTCGATGCCCGTTTGACTCCAGGCGTGCTGACAGGCTCCTCTAACAATGTAGTCAGATACAACATCAGCCAGAATGATCTAACGCATACGTTTAATTTTGCAGGCGGGGTTACGCCAGATACACAAATCTATAACAATACTATCTATATTGGAGCTGGGCAAAACACCAAAATTATCGATCATGAATGGGATGACGCAGGAAATATTAACGCTCCGTATTCTTTTAGGAACAATCTGGTCTACAACCTTGGTCAAGGAGGTTATAATCTGCCAGGGGTGAACGGTAGCTTCGACCATAATCTATTATATGGCAACCATCCAGTAAGTGAGCCGGAAAATACCAATCCTATCACAGCAAATCCACTCTTAGTTGCTCAGGGCACCGCCGGAATTGGTTGGAATACAGTGGACGGTTACAAGCTGAGAGAGGGGTCTCCTGCACTTGGGGCCGGTGCTGTCATTGCAGACAACGGTGGGCGGGACTACTGGGGCAATCCCGTTTCAGCAGCAACTCCACCGAATATCGGAGCTTATAATGGACCCGGACTTGATCCTGCTACGCTTCCAGAAGCCCCTGTAGATGATCTGCGACTATATTTTCAAGGTTTAAAAATTGCTCCTCATATTACAGATGGTAATAACGGCGGCATATCGCTGCAACTTCAATTTACGAACAGTTCCAGTGTGGATCCTCTGAGAATTAAAAAGATTTCCTGGACCCTAGGGGAAGAGACTGGTCAGATCAGCGGTAGTGAATCGCAATTGTCTGAAATTGCCCCAAATAGTGGATTTACTTATTCAATTCCACTGCCGGGATTCTCTGAAGGGGTTAAATATCCTCTTGAGTTGACAGTTGAGCTAGAAGGTTATGAGACAGTTCACCTCAAGCAAAACATAGATATTAACCGGATGCAGCATCAGTCCGATACACGAAGTCCAGCTCTGATTGATCTTGCGGACGGAACCCCTTTGCTCAACGGATATAAGGGTGCGGATGATCTTAGTGGAACAGCGCAACTACGCTGGGATGAAGAACACATTTATTTGACCGCCGATATCCGCGATGATGTATTCAGCCATAATGCCGCCGGGATTAATATTTGGCAAAATGACAGTATTCAGTTCAGTCTTGCTCCCGGTGTACCGGGCGATAGTCAATCCTGGTATGAATACGGAATCTCGCAAACACCAGAGGGGCCGCAAATATATCGTTGGCTGTCCATGAAAGGTGCAGCTACCGGAGTGTTGACTAAGGGAACTTTAAGTGTGACCAGAGATGAGGCGACCAAGGTTACCTCATATGCACTGGCACTACCTTGGAGCGAAATAAGCCCGATCCGTCCAGCGGCGAGCGATATCTTAAGCTTCACCATGCTGGTTAACGATAATGATGGCGCGGGTCGAAAAGGATATATTGAATGGGGATCAGGCATTGGCGCTGCGAAGGACGCCTCACTTTTCCGCACCTTCCAGTTTATGAACGTAGAAGGTGAAGAAGAGACCCCACTGAGTGATAATGCCGATTTGAGCGTTTTGAGTATGGACGGTACAGACATCCCTGGGTTTGACCGTAAGAAACTGACCTATACAATAAATGTGCCCTTTTCCAAGACAGCGGTGGCTGTAACTGGGACACCTTCTGATGCAGAAGCCAAATTGACGGTAACGGGCGGAAGTGAGCTTAAGGTAGGAGATAACAGAATCGATGTTAAAGTTACCGCTGCGAACGGCATAACAACTAAGACCTACACTTTGAATGTAGTGCGGAGTGAAGAAGGTGGGGGAACAGATACGCCTGGCAATTCGTCCGGCAGCAATAATAGCAACACAAATGAGAGTAGTGGAGGAAAAATAGATAGTCCAGTGAATATAATTTCAGCGGGCCGTATTCGCACTCAGGGTTCACCCGGTGCTGAAGGAATGAAAATTGCACAGCTTTTCACAGGAGAACTCCAAAAAGCGATGAAGGGAGTGCAAGATGGAGCTTTAGTACTTGAGCTTGCTGAAGAGGATGCGACTGCCAGTGGTGTGGCTTTTCAAGTGCCCATTCCCGAACTAAAAGATAATGTTACTTCCCTAACTGTAAAAGCAGGTGCTGCCACAATAACACTTCCAATTAACACTTTAGGTGAGAATATTCCAGAGGGTGCCCGGCAGTTGGAGCTATCTATCCATTTTGTTGATGCATCAACCCTTCCAGTTGCCTTAAAAGAGAAATGGAAAACGCATGCTTTGTTCCGGATCTCAATGACGGTAGACGGTAAGTCCAAAGAAACATTAAGCCCTTCTGCGGCAATGAAGGTATCATTTGGATATGAATTAAACCCTGATGAAGTTCCACATCAAGCCATCGTCTACTCTGTTACCGGCGAGGGAGTGGCCGAAGTGGTCAAAAACTCCAAATACGTATCAGGTACAGGCAAAACAACGTTTACAACAAGGGATTTTGGACTCTATGCTGCAGCTAATGCAAATATCCACTTCTCTGATGTTGATTCAGGCTCCACAGTCATCTTGGAAGCTTTGGCTTCCCGTGATCTTATTCATGGCACAGGCGGGGGCAAATTCGAGCCTGCCCGGCAAATTACAAGAGCGGAATTTGTTCAGCTGTTAGTATCAGCGCTAGAACTTCAAGCCGAGACTAGCAGTACTTTCAAAGATGTGAGTTCAAATGCTTGGTATTACCAAGCTGTCTCAACAGCTCTGGCGCTAAAGCTTGTTAACGGACGTAGCGAAGGCGTATTTGCCGCAAAAGAACCTATTTCCCGCCAAGAAATGGCTGTTATTCTGTTTCGCGCTCTGAGTTTAACTGCTCTCCAGTCGGATATCTCCGGCAAGGCAGCAACTTTTGCCGATGAGAATCAAATCGGTTCTTACGCGATGGATGCGGTTGAGTACCTGCGGGAGACAGGAATTGTCAACGGTTATACCGACGGTACCTTCAGACCACTGAGCCTGACCACACGTGCGGAAGCCGCTGCTTTAATTTACAGAGTAATGGAATTGTAAGCACCACAAAAGAGCTGGAGCCAAGTTCACTTGGCTCTAGCTCTTTTTGCTTTCGGAAATGATAGTTGGGATGGTGACGGCAGTTTCAAAATCACGATGAATCTGGCTGAGCTGGTGAACAGCAGCGGGATCACACGTAGCAAAGAAATGACCGTAGTCGTTAAGGAATAGAACAGGGACAAAAAATCACAAATTCAGGCAACCAGTCGCCGAAAAAACAGGGATGACTGGTTGCCTTTTTTGAGTTATAAACTGCATTATAAGGGAACTGGAATCTTGAATATTCCTTTAATTACTATACTTTTTCAAAGCATCTGCCATATCCAATTTATATTGATCTACTTTTTTTAAATTATCGATAGTTGCTACAACCATTTGGAAAAGATACTCAGATGTTCCTCCTAATTTTAGATTGTTACGTATTAAATTCATTACAATGTCCAAAACGATTGATGACGGAATGAGGACATCTGTAAGTCTAAACGTATGAGAAAAGGATTGTGACCCTAAAGGCCATGGTAAGTCAATCGAAAAAGAAACCGGCACTTTAATATCCAATTTGAAATTTTTCATATTTAAACCTTTTTCAAGTTGATTCTGGATCTCCCCAAAAATATAATCGTTAAAAATCTCAGAAAATTTTGTAAAAGTAAAGTCGGAAACGTCTCGGCAAAGATCCACGAGCTTACGAGGATTGAACTTGATTTCTTTCACTGTCATAACAACAGGAGGGATGATTGCTTCTTGAATTATAGCTTCGACTGCTCCTCTTAACCCTTTGAAAAATTCATCTTTTACTTTACCGGCACCGATTAGAGAAAAAATGTTAAACGTTAATACGTCAGCGGCTTTTTCAGCGATTTCCATTACTGGTTCAATCAGTTCTTTCATTAGTTTTTCTTGCATCAGCTTAGTTATGAAGTCGGTAATAGTATTTAATATCTTGGCTATTTCATTTAGCCAGCGTTCGATTATGGCGAGTAGTTCATCGATCAAGGCTTGAAACAACGCTGGAATCAGTTTTAGAGCGAATTGAATCATATGATCTGTTAAATGATTTATCAATATTTTGGCTATTGCTTCTATTTCAGCCATTTGAGGCATCCACATCGGATCGCTTTGCAAATGGTTGGCGAAGTCCACGGCGTTACCTTTTATTGGAGTAAATATGTTTAGAGCATTTTCAAAAAGCTGTTCTTGTGCTTCAGGTGTCAAAGGCGCTACCATTTCCGCAATAATTTTAACAGCTGCCTCCAACGGTTTCTTTAAAATATCTTGAGCTCCAAGTGGTCCAAGAACATTTGCAGCCTGACCTGCAGCTTCGCGAAGAAGACCCTCGATTTGTTCATTAACTGAAGTCTGAATTCCGTCCATGACATGAATAACGCTTCTTCCAAGCATTGTGAGTAATACGCTGGATAATGCTTCTTGCATAGTTTTTATGTCAAAATTTTGAAATCCATTAACGATCTCTGGAATCAGAACATCAGAAGTCAGTTGTATGCAGGGAATCAGGGCTTGCTCAAACAGTATCTTAATCTCTTCCTCGCCAGCCAAAGTGTTCGAGATTGCAGTTTTTCTAGCACTTATTTCCGTATCCACATAATGATCGAAAGCTTGGTTTATGGCTCCAAGTGTTGATCTAAAAGAGTTTTCCCCTGTAGTCAAAGGAAATGAGGGACTAAATAAGAACTTCATTGCTTCTTGGGCAGTTCCTGAAACGGCAGGTTTCAGAATTGCTGCTATCTCCCGAACGCTATCTACATGTTGAATGGCAATCGTCAAAGGTTTATCAAGTAGAAATGAAAGAAGATCCCCCTGGTTCAAATTTGTGTCAGACGGACGGTTCAAATCTGTATTAATTGCACTTTTGACAGCGGGAGGAGGTTGGTAAGACAATTGTGCCGTAAAAGTAGGCATGGTTGCTTTATCTGCAGCTTGCACTGCAAGGGGGAGCAACAAAGCTGATACCCACAAAGCAGAAATACTTCGGACAAACTCCTTCTTAAGCTGCTCGTTTTGGATTAATGCTGATAATGAATCTAAACGAACAAAGATTTCATGGTTATCCGGCACTAACTGAAAAGAATTAAAACCTTTCAAGGTTTGAATGACTTCTGTGGTTTGTTCAGCTGGTAAAGAAGCAAGGCCAAGTAAACGAAGGATCTCTTCCTTAAAGAACACATTCATAGTCAAGAAGAACAACGATTGGAATTGCCCCCCAATAAATGTAAGAACGGTTTGCGCTAGTTTTTCAGTATTGCTCCCGGTACCTTCATTTAATTGTCTACTGACCTCATAGGCTGATTTCACTCCTATCCTCAGCATAGTACCGAGCATTAATGCTTGTTCCTGCTGTGTGTCAATAGCTTTATTAACAATGCCCTCAATTAAGCCGTTCCCATAACGATTGACCAGTTTTGCAGGATCGGGGAATTTAAAATTGATGCCACCTCTATAGCCACCCCCCGCAATAAATCCCATTCCCGCCTCATAGACAAATTGGAATCCAGATTCCCCTAGAGTAGCTGTCTTATGTAAATTACCAAGCATAACAAAATTGGCATACGCCATAAAACCAACCGCAAATTGGGCATACAAATAACCTTCGAGCTCTGATTCTTCTAACAATAGCTCAATCAATTCACCGGATAAACCATTTCCTGACGGTTTATTCTTCAGGATTTTCAATAACTCTTTAACGGTCATATTCATGCTTAATCCAGCCGCTACCGCCGCTTTAAGAACGGCTTGAAGTCGTCCAGCTAGCCCGGCTTCGTCGAATAGATCCAGGGGCGTTTGTATCTGTACTTGGAGAAGAAGTGAAACTTCGGCACTCCCCAATATTTTTAATTCAGCCCATTTATTTAATAAATTATTGATTTGTGCCATAGCCTGTGCGCCTAACTTATAGTTCATTCCTCTTCTCAAGCTACCCTGGCCCGCAACTAAGGTCTGTCCCTGAATATTTCCCCAGTTTTGAGTTGTTGTACTTTGTTGAAAGATCTGCTGATCTTGATTCAGTGGCAATCTAACACCTCCATATTTACGTTGTTTTAGTATTAAGTAATATGGGCTATGAACTCATTTGATAACTTTTATGGAAAAATTTGCTTGGACAAAAACGAAAACTTCTCATGAAACTTTTCATCCAATAACATTATTTCTGCTTTTCTGCTGATAGCTTGGTTTCCAAACTTAACATCAATGATAAATTCATCACTCAGCATCTGCCGATACCGGGATATAATCTCTTCTTCCATCAATTCTCCCATTGACTTCGTTTCGGTCGGGATTACAGGGATTCCAGCTTGCTCTACCAAGTGAAGATTTTGTTTGATATCTGTAGCTACTTTGCTAAGAATGCTTTCACTTATTGCTGTCTCAATATCTACCATTCCTTCATTCGTATAAAAATGCTTGTTGACTGCAGCGAGTGCAGCATGTGAAACATGAAATGCTTGAATATCTTTTTGTATTTCATAATGCATTTCAGCTGTTTCGAATATCAAAGCAAGCTCCTTAACTCTTTCGGTCGTTTGTCCATTTATTTCACCAAAATAAGTTTTGGAACCAAATTGAGCGTATAAAATATCCTCTTTAATGTCTCCACCTGCACCAGGGAAACCTGGAAGTAACCGATCACCTACGATCTCTAGCCAGGAATTATAACCAATAGTGTTGGTCAGTGTAATTATTGTTTTGCTCTGATTATTTTTGATCGCAGACAGGGCAGATTCTGCCTGATCATATCGTACAGGAACAAAGATAAAATCATAGATGTCATCATCTGCAAGCTTTTCGACCGTCTTAATGGATAGTTGCTTTATCATTCCGTTGTCGTTGTATCTCAAACCCTTCCGCTTAAGTTCATCCAGCCTTTTTCCCCGAGCCAGTAAAGTGACGTCAAACCCCGATTGTGCAAATCTAAGAGCGTATAAACTGCCAATCACACCAGCCCCAAAAATTAGAAGTCTATTTTGTTTTATGTTCACTATTATCATTCCTTCCGACTAACTAGTCACTGATTGTTTAAGCAACATCTGTTTGATAAGATAATAGTATGGCAAGTTTATGCTTACAACCGTCAGTGTAAGAAAAGAGTTGCATAGACAACAAATTCCGATAATTGATGTTTTAGAAAGGGGATATTCAGATGGTACATCAAGAAGATCCGAGAGTAATACGGACTCGCCTGTTAATAAGAGAAGCTTTCAGAAATCTTTTACAGACTAAAGGATTTGATTCAATGACAATAAAAGATATCTCACAGAAAGCTACGATAAACCGGGCTACTTTTTATGCTCATTATGAAGATAAATATGCTTTACTCAATGAATTTACAGAACAGTCTTTTCATCAAATGATTCCTGAACAAGTAATAAATGCACGGGAGTTTTCAGATGAAATATGTAACCAGCTGATCTTGTTGACTCATCAGTACATCGTTGATTTTTATCAGAAATGCAGAATGGATTCCAAATCCATTGCTAAGCTGGTGGATGAGAAAGTGAAAAATATGCTGCAGCAAATCATTGAAAACATATTTCTGAGAGGGGATAAATACGATATTGCAGACCGCCAACATACAAAGATCATTTCAGCAATGACAGGTTCAGCGATCTATGGCGCTGCATTTTCTTGGTTAATTGAGGGGGAGGCTGATCAGACCGATTTACTTGTGGACATTGTTCGTCCTTATGTAATGAGTGGCCTGGGACTCTTGATAAGATAGAATAGGAGCGCTTACAAGTATTACTCTCGGGACAAATCCCACGAACATTAAAATTTAATCACTTCGCCAAGATTATTAGAAAGGTGGAACCTATGGTTGATTTTGACTGGTCATTTTGGGAGACGGTATTACTATATTTCAAGCTCACATATTTAATCAGTCATCGAATCCTTAATTGCAAATATCCAAAAAAACTAACGCTTCAGACCATTCCGAAGCGTTAGTTTTTTGTATGCACAATTTATGTTTCGTCATCTAACGCATGTCTAAATCCAGGAAATAATAATTCTCAAATTAACTATTTTAAATTTTATGAAAATGATATAAGATAGTGTAACAAATGAAACGATACGTATCGTTCTATAATTACATCCTTTTAATAATTTAAATAACATCTAGGAGGTGAAATGAATATGAACTTGAAAAACAAAGAACCTCGAAGTAAAAAAGAGATTCTTACTGCAACACTTGAAATGTTAGAATCCAACAGTTATTCATCTTTAACGATTGAGGCGATTGCAGCACAAGCTGGAGTAGGCAAAACAACCATCTATAGATGGTGGGAAAATAAAGCGCGTCTTGTACTGGACGCTTTTCTAATGACCGTAGAATCAGAGTTTGAATTTGATAGTAATAAATCCATTCAGGATAACTTCAAACAACAGCTTGAAGCTTTAGCTCGTATCCTCAATAGCAAAATCGGGAAATCCACTTTAACTATAGTTACAGAGAGCGAAGAAATCGCGAAAGATTTTTACGTATTGTTTTTAATGACAAAAAGAAATGAAGCCAAACAATTACTCCAAGCAGCCATAGATATGGGAGAATTGAAACCAGCAATCAACCTTGATATAACTTTAGATCTGCTTTATGGTCCCATATACTTTCAAATTCTCATCTATAAACAAATTCCGGATGCGGATTACATAAACGATTTGTTGATCCATGTCTTGGAAGGCATCACTGTTGCAAATTAATAGTAAACCGGGGGATATTTACTTTATGAATCAGACGATAGACGTTCAGAATTACAATAAGAACTATTCATTAATGACGATTATTTTATTTTGGTGTGGATTAGTTATTTTAACTAGCATGTATATTACAATTCCATTATCCGAAGTATTTTCACATGCCTTTCAGATTAGCTCGAGTGAGGCGGCTTGGATTGGGAGTTCATTTTCTCTTTGTTATGCTCTGGGCTGTCTTTTGTATGGACCTTTTTCAGACAGATATGGACGTAAAGTATTTTTAGTAGCCAGCATTATTGGGTTAACCGTAGTTACGCTTGCATTAGGATTTGTGGATAGTTTTTACGGGCTTATTATGCTCAGAGGAGTGCAAGGCCTAGTGGCTGCTGCTTTTGCACCTATTGCGCTAGTGTATGCAGGGGAGATGTTCCCGCCTCATAAAAGACTAACAGCCGTTGGATTTATAAGCTCAGGACTGTTAATGGCAGGTATAGTAGGCCAGGTTTTTAGTGGGATTGTTAACGAAGCTCTTGGCTGGCGTGCTATTTTCTTTATTTTGGGGATTGTGTATGGTATTACTTCAGTAATAGTAATGAGGTTCCTTCCTAAAGATGAAATACTAAGACCGAAAGAAAATGTTCTGCGGAAGTTTAAACAAATGATAATTCTGCTAAAACAATCACAATTGCTTTTGGCTTTTGCGATAACCTTTATGCTTCTATTAACTTTAGTTGGCATGTACACCGTTTTGGGAAGTTATTTAAGCTCAGCTAAGTTTGGTCTTTCCTCACAGGATATCCTTTATATTCGTGCATTTGGAATCGCGGGGATGCTTTTATCACCCTTTTCCGGAAGAATTGCTCAAAAACTTGGAATGGCCGCTGTTCTAAGGGGAGGCTTAGCTTTAGCTGCAATTGGGTTGCTTGCTCTAGGTTTTAGTACGAACCTGCCACTTCTTGTCCTAATGAGCGTTGTATTTGTGGCTGGTATCGCGCTGGTAACTCCCGTTATCATCTCAATCGTCAGTCAATTAGGGGGAAATGCAAGAGGGTCTGCGATTTCATTCAATGCATTTATTCTATTCCTAGGCGCTAGCACAGGCCCGATATTAGCTTTGAAATTACTAAAAACAGAAAATTATTCGTTATCCTTTACTATATTAGGTTCTATTCTTTTATTAGGTTTTTTAATCTCTCTTTTTCTTAGATTATCGGCTAGGGTTCCAGTAGTGAAAAATGAACGGGCTGCTACTTTACCCACAGAGTGATAGGAATGAATAAAGAAACGGAGATTTGCATTGTTGGTGGTGGACCTTCTGGTCTCTTTCTAGGGCTGCTGTTAGCCAAAAACGGAATTAGAGTTACCGTACTGGAAAGTCAAACAAGCTTTAATCGCAAGTTCAGAGGAGAAGTTCTTCAGCCTCGATTTGTAAGGCTCATGAAAGAGTTGAATCTGGAACAGCGTCTTGAAAAGTATGAGCATATAAAATTATTTAATGCTGAAATATGGAATAATAAGAAATATATCACTCAAATTGATTATGAAAAAGAAATGCCGGAGGCACCTTACGCAATTAAAATAAAACAATCCGTCCTGTTAACTTTTCTTTATGATCTAGCAAAGGATTATAGTAATTTTGAGCTCATTTTTAACGCAAAGGTCACTTCAACTATTAAAAGTGCAAATCGAACAGTCGGAGTAAACGCCTTAGTAGATGGACAAATGACTGCGATCCATGCTTCTTTAGTAGTCGGAGCGGATGGACGGATGTCGACGGTTAGGAAGACAAGCGATTTTTCTTTTAAGTATAAAAAAGAAGATTTTGATTTAATCTGGTGCAAAATATCGACTAATGAGTTCAAGCTAAATCAAAAACTCCTTTTCAGATTGTCTGATTTTAGTAACTTCATAGGGCTTCCTTATTCCTCTGATTGTGTGCAGATAGGTTTTACAATGAGGAAAGACCAATGGAATTCCATAAAAAGCAAAGGCATCGAACCATTAAAGCTTGAATTCATAAAGGCCTTTCCTGAGCTTAAAGAAGACATTGAAAAGATCATTGATTTCAAATCGTTTGTTTCTATCCAATCAGAGACTTTCATGGTGGACAATTGGCATAATAAGGGTTGTATTCTAATCGGTGATTCTGCACATTGTTCCTCACCACTCGGAGCTATCGGATTGTCCTTGGCTTTTGAAACAGCGCTGGTCGCTGCTGAACTTATTGTTGCATCAAAATTAGAGCCAAATCATGAATACAAGTGTTTAGATCGTTTGCAGCCCATTCGTAATCGGGAAATTCGTTTTGTGCATTTTGCTCAACAGTTGATAATCAGCATGGCCGTTAAATCCCCTAAAGGGGTTAAAAAATTCTCGCTAGCCTGCATGAAACTGATGGGAAATAGCAGGATCGCAAGATATTTAATGCGGAGATTCTTTTTGGGGAGTCCTAAAATAACGGTTGATAATGCCTTCAAATTTTAACGCAGCCTCATTCCTAAGTAGAGTTCATTGGGAATGAGGTTATTTTAATTTGCTGAAACGCAAAGAATTTGTATAGAAAACGCTTTCTATCCATTGTAAAATACAGGATGAGGTGTAATTACAAAACAAGGATGGAAATCCCATGCGGATCAAATTTAATATTTTTCAGAAAATGTTAGTGTTGTTGCTGATTCTGCTAACTCCGGTCGTGGCGCTGTACTATTATTCTACCTCTAAGAGCATCAACGTCATACAGGAGGAGCTTATCAAAGCCAGCCTGAACCGGATGGAGCTTTTCGTGGCACAACTGGATGCCAGCATTGAGAAGTTCGACTTAGTCTCCGCACCTATGCTCGTTGACACGAACGTGCTGGAATACCTTTACAACCTCAACATGAGCGATTATTCCCTAATGAAGACAAGGCTGCTGATCCAAGAGAAGCTGTCGCTGGCCAGCGCATCGGGCAACTGGCGCAATGACGTGACCGTCTATTTCCCGCAACGAGACGATAGTATTTCTTCTTCCCCCTCCTATGAATATGACCTTAAAGAGTTTGATAGCCGATTTTCGCTAGGGTGGAGCTACAGCGAAGATTTGGAGATTGGCTCCGGTTTTACTCGAACTTATGTCACTACGGGTTACAAACCAGCCCGTCCGGACGATCTGGATGTTGCCGTTCGCATTAACCTCTACAAGTGGAGCTTTGAAAATTTGCTTGATACCTACAAATCTGGTCACTCTGACAACCCGTTTTTTTACAAAGAAGGACATGCCATCATCGCCAGCCGATCCGCAGATGGGCCCAAGATGGACCAAATTATCGCGGAATTAGGCGACAGGATCAATAGCCGGGATTCAAGTTTTTTAATTCATTCCTTCGACGACAGGCCTTATCTGATTACCTATTATTATTCCAATATTCTTGAGTGGCATCTCGTCGATTCTGTTCCACTTAACCAGATTATCGGACCTATCAAGCAACAGAGGTTATTATTTGGAGCTTCTTCGATTATTTTGCTCCTATCCTGTATTACCGCCGCGTCTGCTTTGTACTGGAACGTACATCGACCTATCTTCCAACTTGTGCGTGCGGTGCAGAGGATTAAGGAAGGCGATTACGCGTACCGGCTACCGAAGAAATCAAACAATGAATTCACGTTCCTGATGCAGAACTTTAACGAGATGGCGACGCAGATCCAAGATCTCATCGAGAATGTCCTACAATCGCGTATCCTTGCGCGCGATGCCACGCTAAAACAGCTACAAGCACAGATCCATCCTCATTTTCTGTACAATTGTTTGGGTTTCATCATTAATATGACCAAAATGGGAAAGAATCGGGCAGTTATAGACATGGCGTATCATCTGGCCGACTATTACCGGTATACGACGCGAATGGATAATCAAGGAGTCAGCCTGGGTGAAGAACTGGCGTTCGTGCGCATTCACCTCGAGATTCTACGGCTTCGCAATGAGACACTGTCCTACAGCATCGAACTGCCTGAAGAGTTGGCGGAGCTGCGAATTCCCCGGCTTCTTATCCAACCAATCGTGGAGAATGCGATCGTGCATGGACTTGAGAACGTCGAATATCCAGGCCGGGTTGAAATTAGAGTTTACGTCAATGAAGACCAATTGCACTTGGAAGTGGAGGATAACGGAAAAGGATTAAATAAAGAACGGATGGACCAACTGCAAATGGAGCTTCATATTCCGGCCAGCGAATATGCAGGCTGCGGTCTTTGGAACGTATATCAAAGACTGCAAGGCAACTTCGGTTCAGACGCTCAAATTGAGTTTTGCCCGTCCGGACTGGGTGGTCTAAACGTGAGGCTGAATTGGAGACAGGGGATGAAAGAAGAAACGAAGGAGGAAGAGCATTGAATAGCCTGCTTGTAGTTGATGACGAGAAACATTATGCGGACAGTCTGGCAGATACGATTCCATGGGAGACACTTGGTATCTCCCGCGTTTGGAAGGCTTACAGCGCGAGCGAGGCACTTGCTCTGATAGACTCCTTCCCCATTGACATCCTTATGACGGATATCCGTATGCCACGCATGAACGGCCTGGAACTGATCGAACAGGCCAGGCTTCGTATTCCAGGGCTGAAGTGCCTGCTGCTCACAGGTTATGCGGACTTCGATTACGCCCGAAAAGCGATTGAGCTGCAAGCGCTCGATTACCTGATGAAGCCCGCGAAGGACGAGCAGCTACTTACGGCAATGGGCCGGATCATTAAGCAGCTTGAGCAGGAGCGATCAATCGAACAGGGCTTCCGTATCTACCGAGACAATAGTGCAGAACTGAAAGCAGGGTTGTTGCTCAAAGTGCTCAGCGGAAATCTGAATGGCAAGGCGCTTGCGGAGAAGTTAAAGCTGTTTGACCTCCCTCTTCCAATACCAGGTCATGTCTCGATGTGCCTTGTCCGGTTGGGTTCCCCTTTCGACGGACAAGATCTCTATTCGCAGTCACTGATCCGGTTCGCGGTAACAAACATGCTGGAAGAATTGCTGATGGACCGCTATGACTGCTGGTCGGCTGCGGATGATGAAGGAAACCTGCTCGCTCTGGTATACGACCTATCAGGAGCACCACCCGAACCGGAATGGGTGCTCGAGCGGATAGAGCGATTAAAGAAAGAAGTACAGCGTTTGCTTAAAGGTGAAATTTCTGTAGGAGAAACCGACTGTCTATTCCCGGAAGAACTGCAAGCTAGTTATATGACAGCTAAATCACGATTGGTTAGTGACAGTTTTTCGGATGGGCAGGTGCCAGAGCGGAATGAAGAGGAAGCGCGTCTTATGCGCAAGCTCTATGAAACGCCTCTGCTGACACATCTTTTGGAAACGGAGCAATGGGAAGCGGCGGAAGCTAAGATCCGAGCGTTCGTGTCACCGCTTATGCATACGGGTTCACCTTACCTCATGCGCGACGTCTTTTTCTTTCTCTCCAATGCCTTCCAGTATATCGCGAATCGCAGTGGCAGGACGCTGGCCCAAATGCTCACTCCTGAGCAATCGGCTTTCGTAAAAGGAAAAGCAATGCTGCACGCGTCGCAGCTGGAAAGCTGGGCGCTCGACTTACTACGCACACTTCGCGATAAGCTAGGGGAGGAGACCGAGGACCACAGCCAGGTGATCGTCCGGAAGACGCAACTCTACATCCAGAAGGAGCTGGACAAGGACTTGTCACTTACTTTGCTGGCCAAACGCGTCTTCGTACATCCTAACCATCTGTCAAAAATCTTTAAGCAGTGTACAGGCACTACCGTATCCCAATATATTTACGAGCAGCGTATGCTCAAAGCCTGCGAGATGCTCAAGCATACAAATAATAAAATCTACCATATTGGTGAAAGCATTGGCTATCCCAATACTAACTGGTTTATTCGGAAATTCCGTGACTATTATCAGGTGACGCCGCAGGAATTCAGGGACAGATACCGATCGGGAATGGAGGGATTGGGCCGGTGAAGAAGCAAAAAAGAAAGGCCATCTTTCTATGGGCAGTTCTGAGCGGAGTGCTGCTAGTTTCCGGCTGTTTAAGTAGCACAGGGAAAACGGCACAGAACAGTACATCCAATGGGGAAAAGAAGCCGGTATGGGACTTTAAATACGATCCGCCTATAACGATCACAACAGGAATCGTAGACGAGAATCGGCCTAACGCATTCAAGCCAGATGAGAGCCTTACTGACAACGTGCATACCCGCTGGATGGAAGATAATCTGGGAATCGTCACGAAGTTTGATTGGATTGTCAGCAAGTTCGAAGATGCAGATACCAAAATTCGGCTCGCGCTGGCTGTGAATGGCAAGCTGCCGGACACCCTTAGCGCTGAAGGAGACATCCTGAAGTATCTGCTCAAAGCCGACAAGTTGCTTCCGCTGGATGATGCCATCGAGAAGTATGCTCATCCTAAGCTAAAAGAAGCGCTGGAGAAGTACGCTTATACCATGGCAGAAGTGACCAAAGACGGCAAGATATATGGACTTCCCCGTTTTAGTGCAGGAGATGAGGGAACGGTCATGTGGATCCGTAAGGATTGGCTTGAGAAACTGTCGCTGAACCCGCCTACGACGATAAGTGAGTTGGAGAACGTGCTGAAGGCATTTTCTGAACAAGATCCTAATGGGAATGGCGAAGATGACGAAGTTGGTCTAGCGGTTCCGCTGAAGGAAGGTCCCTGGAGCTGGATGGGGCAGACAGATGCGATTGCCGGAGCTTTTTCAAGGCAGATGATTAGCACGTCTGACATCAAACTGTTCTGGAATGAAGACGAGAAGGGCAGCTTGATCTTTGGCGCCGTACACCCGGATGCTAAGAAATACCTGGAAACGATGGCATTCTGGATGGCGAAGGGCTATATGGACAGGGATGCAGGCATGCAGGACCCGAGCCAAGCGTCCGAACTGGCGGTTAACGGAATGGCCGGTGTCATGTTCGGCCCGTTTTGGATGGGAGCCTGGCCGCTCGGCGATACAGTGAAGGTCGATCCCGAAGCGGCTTGGCAGGCTTACCCCCTTCCTGCCGGACCAGATGGGTTAAAGGGCAAGGCACAAAAGCCGTTGTACGGTATCTACACGGTGTTCAGCAAGGATTTCACGAATATGGAAGCCTGGTTCGCTTATTATAACAAGTTGCTTGCCAAAAATTTCGGCCCGGATGACCCGTACTTCGATCCCCGATTCGCACAAGGGTTTCACGAAGGTTACGATTATGTGATCATGAACGACAAGGTCATTACTGTCAATTTCGCCACTGAAGGCGTGCCAAATGATAAGTGGCCGCTTGCGGACGGGTCTTCAATGGATATGCGCTGGATGCTCTATCCGCTGACAGGTGGCGCTCCAGCCTTGCCTTATATGAATGCGGATGCAATCAGAAAATTATCTGAAAATTCGGAAGCCATAGTGACGACGCCGATCGAACAAGCTATTAAAGGTTTAAATTCAGCTCAACTTACGGCGGCTGGGGTGGCGATTGCCGAGCAGGGACTCGAAATCCCAAACCGATACCACGGACCTTTAACGGACGGGATGGAGAAACACGGAGTGTTCCTGCAGAAACTCGCAACGGAGAGTTATCTGAGCATCATTTATGGCGAGAAGCCGATCTCCTACTTTGATGAGTTCGTAGCCCAATTTTACAAGAATGGCGGCGACGTAATCACGAGAGAAGTAAATAATTGGTACATGGAAAACAAGCCATAATATTGTGGCTTGTTTTCTTCTATGTTCCTTTATTTCTTCTATATAACAGGATTAACTTCGTGAATTAAAATGATTTTATTAGAAAGCGTTTTCAAAAAAAGAGGTGATGGTATACGAAGTTAATCATAGAGTAACTCTCACTAACTAAGTGTAAACTTTCGAACTGATTTTTGTATGAAGCGGAGCGAAGCAGTTTATGCTCACAAAACTTTTTAGGAGGAGAGGTAATGAGGAAAAAAGTAAGCGTGTTTCTGGCATTAACTATGTTTGTGACTATCTTTTTTTCAAATCCGATCAAGACTAATGCGGCAACCCCCGAAGCGCCTGCAGGGTGGAGAGACTTACTAGATTACCAAATATTCAGTAATATATCCGACGGCTGGGCAGGAGATAGCGGGTTTGGATTGGAGACGGAGAACAGCAAGCTTCCCATTGATTCTACAGCAATGTACAATGGATTGCCTTCATTATTGTTGAATGCGAAGACGCCTACCAGTCCTTCCTGGTACAACGCTTTAATTACGGTTGCCGGCTGGAAAGCATATGACTTTACCTCTTATCATCCAAATGGATTCCTTGAGTTTAATATCAAAGGAAATGCGGGCGGAGAGTCCTTTTTACTGGGCTTCAAAGACCGGGTATTCGAAAGAGCTGCCGGCAATGAAATTACCACTACAGTAAACATTAACAACTACGTCAACATTACTACAAGTTGGACCCATGTGAAGATCCCGTTAAAGGATCTAATTCAGGTCTCCCAAGGAATTGATGTATCTTCCATAGATGCATTATCCATCAAGAATAATGGTTTTCAACCTTTAAAAGTGTGGCTTAATGACATTAGGGTTACGTCTCCCGATAAGGAGAAAGAGTACGCCCCCATCAAGGTCAATCAATTAGGGTATCCCGTAGATGGAGTAAAGCAAGCGCTTGTAACCGGTTTTGAGGATGTGCTCACGGTCGATGCAGGTACTACGTTTAACATTATTAACGCCACAAATAATTCGACAGCTTACTCCGGAACGCTTGTACTCACCAAAAATTATGATGCTATCGATAGCGGGGAGCGTATTTTTACCGCCGATTTCACAAATTTAACGATTCCGGGAAAATATTATGTTTCAGTGCAGGGTCTTCAGAATTCGCCCAAGTTCACTATCGGCGAAGCTAACGAAATCTATGAACCCTTTTTAAATGACGTAACGAGATACTTCTATTACCAGAGAACCGGGATTAATATTACCAGCCCATACACTCAAAATTATCAAAGAACAGATTTTACTCCTGACACCGCAGTACCTTTAATGTCCAACCCTTCCATCAAAAAAGATGTTTCCAAGGGATGGTACGATGCGGGCGATAAAGGCAAGTACGTTAACGCAGGAGCCAAAGCCTTGTCGGATCTCTTCTGGGCCTATGAAATGATGCCGGAGAAATTTACAGACAATCAATTTAATATTCCTGAGAGCGGAAACGGCATTCCCGACATCCTGGATGAGGCAAGGTGGGAACTGGAATGGATGCTCAAAATGCAGGATGCTGCAACTGGCGGTTTCTATGCGCGAGTGACCTTTCAGGATGACGACAATATGGTAGACAGAGAAATTATCGATAAGGATACGGTAAGCTCGCGGACTGATATCAAAACGACCGCCGATACAGCTACCGCAGCCGGTGTATTGGCACATGCCTACTTAATTTATCAGAATATTGATCCGGCTTTTGCCCAAAGTTGCTTGGATGCGGCAATAGACGCATGGGGGTACCTGGAAGCACATCCGGAAAATATTCGGACGCCTAACACGGGCAGATGGCCTTACGATGTGACGGATGACGCTTCGAATCGTCTGTGGGCTGCAGGCTCCCTGTACCGATCGACCGGCGATGCCGAATACAATGATT
This sequence comes from Paenibacillus sp. FSL H3-0310, assembly GCF_038002785.1. Lineage (NCBI taxonomy): Bacteria > Bacillati > Bacillota > Bacilli > Caryophanales > Paenibacillaceae > Paenibacillus > Paenibacillus sp. FSL H3-0310. The sequence continues at coordinate 2,809,163 of NZ_JBBODC010000001.1, read as the reverse complement.
ATTTCCTGGCGAATTACACCGATATGGGAATATTTTTTGAGGATACCCTTGATTTCGCCAGTGGTTGGGCAAACACCTGGAATACAGGCTTCTTCAGTTATCTGAAAGCCGCTAATCCGGACTCCGGAGTCTTAAGCTGGTATTCGGATAAATTCCAGCAATGGTTCAATGACAAAGTGAGCAGATATAACGATAGCCCTTGGAAAAGCATCATAAAAGATGGTAACTACTATTGGGGAATCACCATGCAGGTTGCGGACACACCGATGGAAATGATCATCGGTACGAAGTTACTGGGAACTTTTGAGAGCAACCGCGCTATCATTAATGAGATTAACAATAGTCAGTTAGACTGGATTCTTGGCCAGAACCCGGTAGGCGTATCTTTTGTATCAGGTTACGGTGATAACAGCGTGAAATATCCGTTCAGCATCATGTATAGAACAGATGGATTACCTGGTGTACCTAAGGGATATCTTGTCGGAGGACCGAATAAATACTCCAACGACATAACCGTAGGAAACCAGATATCAAGATTTGCAGCCAAAAACTATACCGATAACTTCCAAGAATGGACTACAAATGAACATACCGTTTATTGGAATTCAGGGTTGGTATTCATTGCCGCATTCGCAACCGGAAATAGCAGCAACTCGACCATTAGTCCAACGACTGCTGCCTTTGATAAGAAAACAGCAAATCAAGCTGATATTCCGGTGACTCTAACGTTGAACGGCAACACGCTCACCGACATTAAGAACGGTACGACATCTCTCGTTGTGGACACGGACTATACCGTTTCGGGCAACACGGTCACTCTACACAAGAGCTATCTCGCGCAGCAGCCAATCGGCAAGGCGAACCTCACTTTCCTGTTTAACGCCGGTTCATCTGCTACGCTATCCGTTGCTGTGAACGATTCGTCGGTTATTAACTCGGCGATCAGTCCGACGACCGCTGCCTTTGACAAGCAAATCGCGAATCAGACCGACATTCCGGTGACCTTGACGCTGAACGATAACACACTCATCGGCATTAATAATGGCACGACTGCCCTAGTTGCTGGTACGGACTACACCGTATCAGGCACGACAGTGACGATTCAGAAGGCATATCTGGCTGCCCAACCGGTGGGAACAACGACGCTGACGTTCAACTTTAGCGCAGGAGCAAGTGCGAATCTTGAGGTCTCCGTGGTCGATACCCCCACTGCCGAAAGTGGATCTATCAAAGTGCAGCAGTACAATTCTCCTGTTACGGCAACGAGCAATTCGTTGAGCCCACGGATAAAGCTGAAGAACACCGGTACCACTGCCATCAATCTGTCCGACGTGAAGCTTCATTATTATTACACGATCGATGGGGAGAAGGACCAGAATTTCTGGTGCGATTGGTCCACTGTCGGCAGTAGCAACGTAACTGGCGACTTCGTCAAGTTGCCGGCTCCTTTGACAGGAGCTGATCATTATCTGGAAATCGGCTTTACGAGCGGAGCCGGAAGTTTGGCAGCTGGAGCCAGCATTGAGCTTCAGATCCGCGTGAACAAGACCGATTGGACGAACTACACGCAGACGGGAGATTACTCCTTCGATCCGACCGATTCGACTTACACCGATTGGAGCCATACAACTGGCTATATCGCAGGCGCTCTTCAGTGGGGAACAGAACCTCAATAAGTAACGTCACAATTGACGTTACGGCTCAATAGTGAAAACCTGAACTCCCCATTACCGCCTAAACAACGGTGTGGGGAGTGTGTAAGACAGTGAAAGGAGTGCAACAACTCTATTGAAAGCTATGCCGCTTCCTACAAATAGGAAACCAATACGTACTGTACGTAATTTTTCCATCGTGAAGAATCTTCGTACTTACTGGATGTTCTACGCAATGATGCTGCCGGGAATCGTTCTGCTTGTAATAAATAACTACATCCCTTTGTTCGGGATCGTTATTGCCTTTAAAACAATCAATTACCAGGACGGAATCCTGGGAAGCCCATGGACAGGGATGAAGAATTTCGAATATTTGTTTGCCTCGAAGGATTCGTACATCATCATTCGCAACACATTGCTTTATAATTCGCTGTTTATTGTATTGAACATGGCGCTTCCTCTAGGGTTCGCCTTGATGCTTAACGAGATGAAGAACCGCTTCCTCTCGAAGCTACACCAAACGATCATGTTCCTGCCATACTTCCTGTCGATGATCGTCATCTCGTACTTAGTGTATGGGTTCATGAGCGACGAGCGAGGATACTTCAACGGCACGTTGCTGCCGGCGCTTGGTCTTGATTCCGTACGCTGGTACTTCACGAAAGAAGTGTGGCCGATCGTTTTGCCGATCATTAACACGTGGAAAAACATGGGGTACTACACGGTTGTGTACATGGCAGCAATCATTGGTATCGACGAGGAGTACTACGAAGCCGCGACAATTGATGGGGCAAACAAGTGGCAGCAGATCAAGAAAATCACGATTCCCTTGATCATGCCTGTCCTCACGATTATGACTTTGCTGCAGGTTGGCCGGATCTTCAATGCCGACTTTGGCCTATTCTTCCAAGTGCCACGTGAATCGGGGGCATTGTTCCCTGTGACAAACGTTATCGATACCTATGTCTACCGCACCTTCCTGACCGTTGGGGATATCGGACTTTCCTCAGCAGCAGGCCTGTTCCAATCAGTCGTTGGTTTCATCTTGGTTTTTGTATCTAATTGGGTCGTTCGCCGCTTTAACCGCGAGAACGCGCTGTTCTAAGAGAGGAGCCCTTATGACCAATACAATGAGTAAATCCTTATCTGGGTCCAATCCAAAGAATCAGCTGTCGGGATGGGCGTCAACCCTCATCAACATCTTCTTTGTCATCTATTCGGCGCTCTGTATCCTACCGCTTTTGCTGATTCTTTCGGTATCGTTCTCCGATGAGCAGTCCGTTATGACACACGGATATCGATTTATGCCCGAAAATTTCAATCTGGCAGCCTATCGATTCCTAATGAAAGATATCAGTCAAATCGTTCATTCCTATGGAATCTCACTAACCGTCACGGTGATAGGTACGATACTAAGTGTCATCATAATAGCTCTGTATGCGTACCCCATTTCACGGAATAATTTTCCGCAGGCAAAGTATTTTACATTTTTTGTTTTTCTAACGATGCTGATTTCCGGTGGCTTAGTCCCTTGGTACTTGGTATACGTACAGATGCTGGAATTAAAAGATACACTTTGGGCACTGATCATGCCGCTGATCATGTCCGCATTCTGGGTACTGATCATGCGCACTTTCTTTAAGGAGACCGTACCTGAAGCTGTGCTGGAGTCAGCAAAAATAGATGGGGCAGGGGAGCTACGGATATTTATCCGAATTGTATTGCCATTATCTCTGCCGGTTCTGGCAACCGTTGCACTGTTCCAAACACTGACATACTGGAACGACTGGTTCCTAAGCCTAATGTTTATTACAGACAACCACAATATATCCGTGCAGTACTTTCTTTACAAGATGATGGTCAACATCCAGTACTTATCCAGTAACCCGAACGCGATGGCTGAAATTACCCGAGCTGGCGGAATGATCAACTTCCCAAGTGAAACCGTGCGTATGGCGATGGTGGTTGTAGGTGTTGGACCTATCGTATTTGCTTACCCGTTCTTCCAGAAATACTTTATCAGAGGCCTGACAGTAGGCTCCGTTAAAGGCTAAGATTGCCGATCACTTACGTGGGCACGGAAACGGCTAAAACCAGTATATGGTTTAGCATATCATTTTATTTTATGGGGGGATTACTTGAAAATGAAGGATACGAAAAGCAAGGCTTCACTGCTTCTCACACTGATGCTTATTTCAGCATTAGCCACTACGGCTTGCGGCAATTCAAACAACTCGAACAACGCTACACCAGATAATGCCGGAAAAGAAAGCGCCGCACCGAGCTCATCAGCGAACTCAACCACCGATAACACATCCAATGAGCCCTCGAAGCTGGAGCCTTATAAAATAAAGCTGGTCTACGAAGGAGCTCCACAGGCGGACGAGGCTATCGTCGAGGAAGCGCTGAACAAGATCTTGACCGAAAAAATCAACGCGACGGTAGATATCGCACCAATCGATTGGGGAGCATGGGATGATAAGACTAACCTCATCATCGCTTCTCGAGAGCCCGTAGACATTCTATTTACAGCCTCATGGAACGGGTATGCAAAGAACGTTGCCAAAGGTGCTTACTTAGATCTCGGTCCCTTGCTCGATCAGTATGGCCAGGGCATTAAGGATAGCTTAGATCCAGCTTTTCTCGATGGCTCCAAAATCGGCGGCAAAAATTATGCAGTCCCTACGAATAAAGAATTGGCATCGTCAGGGGGCATTGTGTACCGGAAGGATATCGCTGATGAACTCGGCATTGACATGAGTAAAGTGCAAAAGATCGAAGATTTAGATGCCGTTTATAAGATCGTTAAAGAGAAGAAGCCAACCATGTATCCGCTGTATACAACGGGTGGCACGTTCGCCTCTCACTCCTTTGTGGAATTGGATTTTTTAGGTGATACGACGATACCTGGCGCTATCGATAAGAATGGCACGGAAGCGACAGTCAAACCGGCCGAAGAGTATCCACAATACTTAAATGCATTAAAAGTAACCCGTGATTTCTTCCAGAAGGGGTATCTTAACAAAGATGCGGCCACTTCCCAAACGTCATCCCTTGATGCTTATAAGACGGGCAATGTATTTTCCACTGTAGAGCCTCTTAAGCCAGGCAAAGCAGAAGAAATCGCATCCGCGACAGGACTTGATGGCAAGCTTGCACAAATTACTTTAACAGGTAAAACGGTCGCCACATCGGAGACTACCGGCGCCATGTTAGCCATCTCATCAACTTCCAAGAACCCGGAACGCGCCATGATGCTGATTAACCTGCTTCATACAGATCAAGAGATTATTAATCTGCTTAACTTCGGTATTGAAGGTACACACTTTACACTTAATGGTAATGTTATGACGCAGACGGAGAAGTCAGGACAGTACGCACCGGGCGTCGCTTGGGAGCTGGGAAATCAATTCCTGAACTATGTCTGGAGTTCGGAAGCTCCAGACAAGTGGGAGCAGTTCAAAAAGTTCAACGAAGGCGCTAAATCATCGCCGGCACTGGGCTTCACCTTTGACAGCGAGCCAGTCAAATCCGAAGTCGGAGCACTAGCAAACGTTCTAAGAGAATATCAAAAGATGCTTGAGACCGGATCGGTTGATCTGGACAAAGAATTGCCGAAATTTATCGCCGCCCAAAAATCGGCCGGCCTAGATAAAGTCATTGCTGAAAAGCAAAAACAGCTTGATGAATTCCTTGCCAGTAGATGATATGTGTTCATAGCAAATAAAGGACCTACTCATTGTTCTGGATAAGAACAATGAGTAGGTCTTTTTGACTTTCGCTATATAATTCACAGTGTCAACTAGGCTTTAAGAGGCTTGGTCGAATTGGCTATTATAAAGCTCCGCATAAAAACCATTTTTGGCAAGTAGTTCTTCGTGGCTGCCGCTTTCCAGGATATCGCCTTCCTTCAGAACCAGAATCACATCGGCGTTCTTAATGGTTGAGAGTCTATGCGCAATAACAAAAGAGGTTCTTCCCTCCATGAGCTTATCCATTGCCTGCTGAATCAAGAGCTCTGTTCTTGTATCGACTGAGCTTGTAGCTTCATCGAGGATGAGCATTGGGGCATTTTTGAGCATCGCGCGGGCGATCGTAAGCTGTTGCTTTTGGCCCGTGGATAAATTAACTTTGTCATTTAGTATGGTATTATAACCGGCACTTAAGGTCTGAATGAAATGATGCAAGCCTACCGACTTACAAGCATCTTCAACTTCTTTATCGGTTACACCTGTTTTGTTGTACACTAGATTTTCCCTGATAGTGCCCTCAAAAAGCCAGGTGTCCTGCAAGACCATACAGAATAGATCATGGATGTTTTCTCTTGTTAAGCTGCTGATGGGGGTATCATCAATATAAATCTCTCCGCCCTTTAATTCATTAAACCGTATTAGAAGATTTATCAGTGTAGTTTTACCTGCGCCGGTAGGGCCGACTATAGCAATTTTTTGCCCAGGCTTAATCTCTGCAGAAAAATCTTTAATCACAAGTTTATCTGAATTTTCATAAGCAAATTGCACATGTTCAAAATCAACTTTGCCCACAGCAGTTTTAAGATGTCTTTCTTTATGACTTTCATTGTCCATTTCGTCAGCATCGAGGAACTCAAATACACGTTTGCTTGCCGCGGAAGCCGATTGCAGACTTTGTGCGGCTTGAGCAATCTGAGAGAGCGGTTGTGTAAAGTAACGGACATACAGTATAAAGGCTACAATGACCCCAAAGGATATCGTTCCGTTCATAGCTAGAACAGCACCAACTACACAAACGGCCACAAAACCTAGATTGCCTATAAACATCATAATCGGCATCATAAGACCGGAGAGGAACTGCGCTTTAAATGCACTATCTTTAAGATTCATATTCAGGGATTCAAATGTATTGCGCATTTGTGATTCACCATTGTAGGCTTTCACTACAGTATGTCCTGTATATACTTCCTCCACATGGCCATTGATTTTCCCTAAGTATTCTTGCTGACTTTGAAAATACTTTTGGGATTTTTTCATAATTGCCGCTATGAGGCCAAAGCCAATGATAGTTGCAACTACCGCCGTAATAGTCATGATCACATTTGTTTTGAACATCATGATGATGGATCCCGTAAAGAGGGCAAGGGCAGTTACCAATGTGCCTACGCTTTGGTTTAAAGCTTGCCCGATCGTATCCACATCGTTGGTAACCCGGGACAGGATGTCACCGGTTGTAGAATTATTATAATAAGAGATCGGAAGTTTGTTCATTTTGCGTGAGAGATCGGCTCTTAAGTTTTTGGAGACCTTTTGCGTAACTGCGGACATAATTAATCCTTGTACCAAAGATAACACAGCGCTAAGGATATAGATAAATACAAGGAAAAGGCCGATAGAAGTTACTGCTTCCATATCAATTCCGGTGACGAGGCCGGCCGTGATCAAGTCTGTCATCTCCGAAAGCTTATCCGGTCCAAGCAGAGTCAGAACCGTACCGATTGCTGCACTAATAATAGCTATAAGAACTACAGGGATATATTTTCTGCAATAGTGGAGAAGTTTGCTCCACGTGTTGAGTTGCTCTTTGCTTTTGTTCATTAAGCTAGTTCCTCCTTTGAAAGTTGTGAGTAAGCAATCTCTTGGTAGACATCACAGGTCTGCATCAATTCATCATGTGTTCCCATGCCTGCCATTCGTCCGGCTTCCAGTACAATGATTTTGTCTGCGTCTTTGATTGTACCGATCCGTTGGGCAACGATTAGTATCGTTGTACCGCTAGATTTTTTCTTCAATTCACTTCGCAATTTGCGATCCGTCTTATAATCAAGCGCTGAGAAGGAATCGTCGAAGATTAATATTTCAGGACGACGGGCAATGGCTCGGGCAATGGAAAGACGTTGTTTTTGACCGCCAGACAAGTTTGTACCGCCTTGAGAGACATGAGCCTCGTAGCTTCCTTCCATCTTTTCAACAAAATCTGAAGCTTGAGAGGTGTAAATGGCATCAACAACATCAGAGGACAGATCACTGCCATTATCGCCAAAAGCAACATTAGAGCTCACCGTGCCGCCAAACAAAATCGCTTTCTGAGATACATATCCCATTTTATTGCGCAGTGCAGTTTGCTCATATTGGTTAACATTAATACCATCCACCAACACTTCACCTGCTGTAGCATCATAAAAGCGAGGAATCAGGTTCACGACGGTACTTTTTCCGCATCCGGTTGAACCGATAAAGGCTACAGTTTCTCCTTTTTTCACCGTAAAGCTGATATCTTTAATAACGTATTCTTCTGCATCCGGATATTTAAAGCTGACATTTTTGAATTCGACCTCACCCAACCGATTTGCCCTGGAGGAAGTAAGTGATCCGTTCTCTAAGCTTGGCTTAGTATCCAGCACTTCATTGATTCTTTTAGCGGATACATGGGCACGAGGCATCAGGATAAAAATCATGATCAGCATCATGAATGCCATAACCACCTGCATCGCATAGGATGAGAAGACAATCATATCTGAAAATAAGCCCATCTTCGCCGTACCATTGGCATTTTGAATCAAAATAGCACCAATCCAATATATTGCGAGACTTAAACCGCTCATAATCAGAGAAATACTTGGCATCATCATGGACAGTACATTATTGGCGAATAAATTCGTTCGGGTAAGCTCGCTGTTGGCTACGCTAAATTTATCTTCCTGGTAGCTTTCCGCATTATACGCACGAATGACACGAAGGCCGGTAAGATTCTCTCTTGCAACACGATTAAGATTATCAGTCAGTTGCTGCAATTTTTGGAATTTCGGAAGCACTAGCACGATCACTATGCCGACAATAAGAATCAATACCCCAATGGCGACACCGGTAGCAAGCGACCACTGCCAACTCTTGCCTGTAATTTTGAGCATTGCCCAAACGGCAAGGATGGGAGCCTTCACCAGGAGTTGCAGACCGATGACAATCAGCATTTGCACTTGTGTAATGTCATTTGTTGAACGGGTAATTAAACTAGCTGTAGAGAAGTTGTTGATTTCTTCCATAGAGAAAGACTGTACCTTATCAAACAATTTGGAGCGTAATCTTGAAGAGAAGTTGGCGGCAATTTTAGCGGCGATCCCTGCCACTATAATTGATGTGGCTAAGCTGCCAAGGGCACAGAGCAACATCCAGCCTCCGGCTGCAATGATTTCGCTCATTTCACTCCCTGGTATCTGTACAAGACGAGTAATCTCGCTCATATAACCGGGCAATTCCAGATCCAGCCATACCTGTGTGACAATGAATAGGATGCTGATACCGATTAGGGCCCATTCCTTCGGTTTTAAGTACTTAAGTATAGTTACCATACATCTGACTCCTTTATGTGGCGTTGCTTAAATGATAACGAAAGAAGATAAACTGAAAGTTAACTTTTCTGAAAAATAAAAAAACCCTGAAAGAACGATGAGGTTCTCCAGGGCTCGTACTACATTCCAATCGGAATCGTAACTGTAAATGTGGTTCCTTGTAATGGAATGCTTTCGCAAGAAATGGTTCCATGGTGTAGATGAATGATTTTTTTAACAATTGCTAATCCAAGTCCATTGCCTGCAGTGGAGTGGGAAGTATCCTGCTGATAAAATTTATCGAATATCTTGGGAAGAGCCTCAGGATGAATACCGCTTCCGCAGTCATGAACTAGAATCACCAGGTTATCCTCGTTTTTCTTCATCTTAACTTCAATTTCACCATGCTCAGGAGTGAATTTGATCGCGTTATCCAATAAATTTAACCAAACTTGATTTAAAAGCTCTTTATTGCCGGAGAGTTCATAATCCTGAATATTAACATTCAGCTTCAGGTGCTTCTTCTCAAATTTGGCAGCCAGTAAAAGCACAGACTGGCGAATTTGTTCCCCAACATTAAACCGCATTTTGTTTGTCAGAATCTTTTGCGTCTCAACCTGCGTCAGCTCCAGTACATTCGAAGCAAGGGAGGCAAGTCTGGTCGATTCCTCAATGACAATATCTAGATATTCATCACGTTCCTCTTTAGTAAGATCATCATTCTTTAAGACTTCAGCAAACCCTTTAATAGATACAATCGGTGTTTTGAATTCATGGGAAAAATTGTTTACAAAATCAGTTCGCAGAATTTCGATACCCCCAAGCTCTTCAGCCATACGGTTAAAGTTCTCTGATAGAATTTCAAACTCTGGCGGGCTTTTGAGCTGGAGCCGCATGGAGAAGTCACCACTGGCAAGACGCTCTGTGGCCTCTATAAATATCCGGATGGATTTTACCATTTTCCGGCTTGTGATGGCTGATATCGTGGTACCGATAATTGTACAAGCGATTAATACCATTATGGGTAGTACGAATCCATCCTGGGCAAGCTCTTCGTTCAACAAACCAAAAACCTGTGCGAGAAAGAAGAGTAGTCCTGTAATCACAACGGTAATAAGAAAGATGAAAAATATGATAAGAGAAAAATAGATGGGAAGGCTGATTCTGTTGCTGAGCTTGTTACTTATTTTGCTCACTGGCTTCGCACCGCCTTGTATCCAAGACCTCTGACGGAAACCAGTTCAAACTCTGGATAAGCGTCAAACCGTTTCCGCAAACGATTGATATGCACATTAACGGTTGTATCCGTACTTTCACTTTCCATGCCCCATATCTCGTCCATAAGCTGGATGCGCGTGAAAATCCGTTCAGGATAGGACAACAACTTATACAACAAATAGAATTCTTTTTGCGGAAGCGTTTGTTTCTCGTCCTCCCGGGTTACTGTCAATGCGTCATAATCAAGGATCACTTTACCCACTACTAATTTACGGGCACTTGCGATTTGCGAACGGCGAAGCAGCGCTTGGATTCTGAGCAGCATTTCTTCGGTATCAATGGGTTTGGTCATATAATCATCAGTTCCAATCCGGAACCCCTTTTTCTTATCTTCAGGCAGCTGTTTTGCTGTAGCCATAAGAATGGGGACCAAGCTATCGGCATCTCTTACTTCCTTGGCGAATTCATAACCATCCATATTAGGCATCATGATATCCAGAATGATTAGATCAATATGCTGTGAATCAAGGACCTCCAAAGCTTTAACTCCGTCTTCAGCAGTTACAACATCATATCCTTCGCGTTTCAGAACAGCTTCAAGAAGTCTTCTTACATGCTTATCATCTTCAACTACGAGTATGTTAATCATTACTGTTCACTCCAATAGTAGGTTTGTATCCATTATTACCTGTGGGGAATTTGTTTTAAAGGGAGCAGAATCAATATTTATCTAATCTTAAGATTTGGTTTGAAATCCTTGTAGTCGATATAAAGTGACTCATACATAGGGAGGATTCAATGAAATGAGAGGAATAGGCAATGATTTAATACTATTATGATATCTATTTTGTGAAAAATTGTTGCATACTAAAATAGTACCCAAACTAATTTAGCTGGATTAACGTGCTGATCAATAATGCAGCTTACTTGAACGTTGAACTTTGACTGAACTTCATGCGAAAGGAAGATCACAGATGCAAATGCGTAAATTAGGAAATAGTGGCTTGGAAGTTTCGGCAATAGGGCTTGGCTGTATGGGAATGGATCATGCCTATGGAAAGCCAGCAGATCGTAATGAAATGGTTAAATTAATTCGCAGAGCAGTTGAACTAGGATGTAATTTCTTTGATACTGCTGCTTTTTATGGAGATTCCAATGAGGAATTAGTAGGCGAAGCCCTTGCACCACAAAGAGATCAAGTTGTGATTGCAACTAAATTCGGAATTTTAGGACAAGAAGCTGTAGACGGTCAACCTCAACTTATTTTGAATAGCACACCAGATTCTATTCGTGAACAAATAGAAGGTTCATTAAAAAGGTTGAAGGTCAATTGCATTGATTTATATTATCAGCACCGAGTGGATCCAAATGTCGAACCTGAAGCTGTCGCTGAAACAATGAAAGATTTAATAGCTGAAGGGAAGATTAAAACATGGGGTGTCTCAAATGCACCGATTGATTATATGAAACGAGCAAATGCTGTATGTTCGATTACTGCAACCCAAAATCAGTACTCCATGATGTGGCGTGAACCGGAAAAAGAGTTGTTTGAACTTTGTGAAGAATTAGGAATTGCTTTTATCGCTTACAGTCCATTAGGAAATGGTTTCTTAAGTGGTAAATATACCAAGGAAACCAAATATGATGAAGGTGACTATCGAAGTTTCATGGGAAGATTCAAACCTGATGTGATTGATCATAATCAAGTGTTATTAGATTTAATTACTCAAGTTGCAAAAAGTAAAAATGCAGCACCAGCTCAAGTCGTACTCGCGTGGGAATTAGCTCAAAAACCATATATCATTCCAATTCCAGGCACTACAAAATTAAACAGATTAGAAGAAAACCTATATGGAGCTGATCTCAAATTAACAAAGGAAGATGTAGATAGTCTAAATGAAGCTTTGTCTAAAATGGATATTGATAGTTCACACTTTTAAATAGAGCTATATCATCAACTAATAGGAGGATTTTTTATGCAAAAAGTTATTTTGAACAATGGTGTTGAAATGCCGATACTTGGTTTTGGGGTTTTTCAAATTCAAGATGCAGCTGAATGTGAACAAGCTGTTTACGATGCGATCATGTCAGGTTATCGACTGATAGATACCGCAGCCTCATACCTAAACGAAGAAGCGGTGGGAAGAGCCCTCAAACGGAGTGGAGTACCAAGAGAGGATCTATTTATTACTACGAAATTATGGGTTCAAGATACAGGATACGAACGTACAAAGGAAGCATTTGAAAAATCCCTTTCAAGATTGCAACTTGATTATTTGGATTTGTATTTAATTCATCAGCCATTTGGTGATGTGCATGGTTCTTGGCGGGCGCTGGAGGAATTGTACCGTGAAGGAAAAATAAGAGCGATTGGCGTAAGTAACTTCCAGAACGATCGTCTGATTGATTTGATTATTCATAATGAAGTAACTCCTGCAGTTAATCAAGTTGAGACACATCCCTTCTGCCAACAAATTGAAAGTGCTGCATTCATGAAAGAAAACAATGTTCAGATTGAATCATGGGGTCCATTTGCTGAAGGTAAAAACAACATGTTTCAGAACGAAGTTTTAGTATCAATAGCCCAAAAATATAATAAATCTGTTGCCCAAGTGGTTTTACGCTGGTTGACGCAAAGAGGAGTTGTTGTGATTCCAAAGTCTGTCCGGAAAGAAAGAATAATTGAAAACTTTAATATCTTTGACTTTGAATTAAACTCAGAGGATATAGAACAAATTGCGCTGTTAGACACAAAAGAGAGCTTGTTCTTTTCACATAGAGATCCTGTAATGGTAAAAGCGTTAAGTACAAGGAAGCTGGATATCTAATTTTTCTTAGGATCTTGTTGGTTTTGATAAAAGAGGGGTTAACCATAATTAAGGGGTTAACCCCTCTTTTATTTATAAGACCCTTAGCCTTGAACAGTTCATTTTAATTTGAAGGTTTAAGAATAAAGGCAGCTAAAGCTTGTGAATATCGCATTATAATCTTGATCTTCTCCAGTGGCGTACAAACCAATAAGCACACCTGTGAATCCTCCGGCTATTTCAGAGGATAGATATTTGGTTTGCGCAGCTCCGAGTAAGATCTCAATACCGTCTACCTGGATATAAAATTGATAATGCGTTGGACTGCTTTTGACAACTAATGAAGCATGGTTGCACTGACCTATATTTTTTGTTTTTTCAATGGATTTGATATCTCCGATATTCAGCCGTTCGATAATCTCATAACCCTCTGGATGTTTACGCAAGGCCAAATCATAATGGTGATTTTCGTCCATGTAAAGTGTAATTCCGGCTTCACCATTCGTAAGGCTGACTTGGCACGAAATAATTGCGTTAAAATCTTTTTGACGAATACCAATAAATGTCGGAGTAGCCGGGATATCTAACGTAACTGCAGTTCCTTTAAGCTTTATTTTATCAGCTTCTAACCGATAATTTTCTGTAACCGGGTGACGCAGGTAACACCAGTCTAAATTCCAATCTGTGTTCTCGAACGTAAAGACTCTTTTCTCCTGCTGAATGACTGTGTCCGCAATACGATCAGTCTCGAAACTTATAAGTGTGGTACCTTCATGACCTGCTGTAAACCATCCATCCTCGCCAAAGGTAATCGGAGTTAGAAAAACCTCGCGCCCCAAATGGTGATAGGTAAGATACTGGCCAGTCTGCCGGAATCCAAGATGTAACAGCCACCAATCCCCCTCATGGTCTTGTACCAAATCTCCATGTCCAACTCCCTGAAGCTCGTAACCGCCTAAATTTCGATTAGTCAATACGGGGTTATGCGGGTAGGCTTCGAATGGACCAGTAGGAGAATTGCCCCTTGCATAAGTAACCATATGCCCATATTCGGTTCCACCCTCAGCAGCTAGTAGATAGTATTGTCCATTAATTTTGTATAAATGAGGACTCTCCAAATAACGCCCACCGGATCCTTGCCAGATTGAACGGCTTGACGACAGCTTCTGCCCAGTTTCAATTTCAATTTCACATTGGACTATACCATTAACTCCGTAATCGTCTGTCCCATTACTCATGAAATACGTTTTGCCGTCTTCAAAATACAAATCCGGATCAATACCGCCTTGATCTACATTAATCGGATCAGACCATTCGCCGTAAATATTGTCAGTCCAGACATAGAAGTTCTGGCGCAGAGTGTCATTAGTGGTCGTCATGTAGAATCGTCCATTATTGTACCGCAGGGTGGGGGCGAATACACCACCGGAGCTGTCCACAGTATCCAGTTGAATCTGGTTCTTTCGGGTTAAGCAATGACCGATTTGGGTCCAATTAATTAAATCTTTGCTTTCAAAAATCGGAACACCGGGAAAATACTGAAAGGAACTGCAGACCAAATAATAAGTGTCTTCAACTTTACATGCGCTGGGATCAGGATAAAACCCTTTGATGACCGGATTATTGTATTTCATTTCTCCACCTCATTAATAAATTCATATAAATAAGAATTCAATATATTCAACTACTAAGAAAATTAAACACTATTGCTTATAATTTTTCAATGAATCGGGGTTGAAGATATACGTTATATTTATTAAATTAATATATATGTAATTTCAATAAGCACAGGTCAGGTGATTATGATGATGATCAAAGCAAACGGCGAAGCAAAATTCATGGCGTTATATGAAGCGCTGGCAAGCGAAGTCAGATGGAGGATTATGAGCCTCATTGCAGATAATGAAATGAATGTGAAGGAGATCGCGGCTAAGTTAGAGCTTAGTCCTTCCATAGTTACTATGCATATCCGAAAGCTCGAACAAGCTGGACTTACAGGAAGTCACAGGATACGCCTAAACGGAGGAACGCACAAAATGTGTTTCCTTAAACAAAAAAGAGTTGAAATCGAACTCCCCACTGCCACTCAAACCCCGAGGATCAGAGAGCAGACCATTTCAGTCGGTCATTATACCTCGTTTGATGTCCATCCTACATGTGGTCTTGGGACACAAGAGAAAGAGATTGGGGTTTGGGACGATCCCCGCTATTTTCTCGATCCCGAGCGGGTCAACGCCGGCATTTTGTGGTTTGGGAGAGGTTACGTAGAGTACAAAACGCCTAACTACTTACTTCCCGGTCAAATGCCCGAGGCCATCGAGATTTCAATGGAAATTGCTTCTGAAGCGCCAGGCTTGAAAGATCATTGGCCTTCGGATATTGAGTTCTTTTTTAACGGTGTGAAGCTTGGAACTTGGACCAGTCCGGCAGACTTTGGAAGAGCGGCACGAGGCATATATACTCCGGATTGGTGGCATCGGAATGTAAATCAATACGGGTTATTGAAGACGATCCGCATTGACACTTCGGGCACATTTATTGATGAAGAAAGGATGTCGGACATTACTGTCGCAGATATTTTGCTACGGGAACAATTCTGGACGCTTCGGTTCGCAGTTGACGAGAAGGCTGTTAATGTTGGTGGTTTGACACTTTATGGGGCTGGATTCGGTAACCATGACCAAGATATTTTAATTCGTGTGTACCTAGGAACGATGACCTAATGAAGCAGGATAGTTCAGTTATAGTTGTTTTCTCCATCCTGTTTATCTGCTGGAACTGGTAAACTATCCATATATTGAAGAAGTTGAGAGGAGAGATATTCTGAATTATAACGAGGTTATTAAAATCGCTGATACACACTTACTTCCATTAGTGATGGAATTGTACGGATTGGAAGGTTATGAAATCAGGCTTATCAATGCACATGAAGGAGGACGGAATGTCGCATATAACTGTGATAAAGCTGATTCTGAAGCAAAAATAATCAGAATTGCCTTTTTAAGTGACAGAAGCCGAGAAGATATTTTGGGTGAAGTGGAATATATCAGGTATTTGTACGAGCATGGCGGCAGTGTTTCGAATGTGGTCAACTCCCAGAAGGGGAATCTGCTGGAAACGATAACTCTTAATAATCATACCTTTTTTGTCTGCTTGTTTGAAAAGGCCAAGGGGGGGATGCTCGCGGAAAATAATTATCAGTATCGGGAAGGCGTTCCTATTACGGAATACTATTATAACTGTGGCAAAGTTCTTGGGAAAATGCATCAATTGTCGAAGGGTTATACACCTGTCCATTCTCGGTATGATTTTTTTGATAAATACAATGCCGATTATATAGATAAGCTAATACCTAACTCGTTATCTCTTTTGAAGGAGAAACTGGTAGATCTCTTAACAACCTTAGAAGGGATGGACAGGAATCACGAGTCTTTTGGGATGGTTCATTTTGATTACTGCGATGGGAATTATATGATCGATTTTGATACAGGGCAAATAACTGTTTTTGATTTCGATAACTCCTGCTTTTGTTGGTATATGTATGACCTGGCAAATCTTTGGACACTTGGAGTGGGCTGGATACAATTTGAACAAGACACTGATAAACGCAAAAAGTTTATGGATGATTATTTTAAAACAGTCCTTGATGGCTACAGATCCGAGACCAGGATCGAAGATTCGATGTTAGACACATTGCCATTATTTATCCAAGTAACCCTCATGGAAAACATCGTTGATGCATTCGAGGTAATGCGGAACAATGGTGAAGAGCCGGAATGCGATGAAGAGCTGTCATATCGTATA
The DNA here is from genome assembly GCF_038002785.1 of Paenibacillus sp. FSL H3-0310. Classification (NCBI taxonomy): domain Bacteria; kingdom Bacillati; phylum Bacillota; class Bacilli; order Caryophanales; family Paenibacillaceae; genus Paenibacillus; species Paenibacillus sp. FSL H3-0310. Next base: position 2,792,382 of record NZ_JBBODC010000001.1, on the reverse strand, counting down.
AAATGTCTAGAAGACGATATCCCATATGTAGGATTTTTCCATGAAATTTACTCATGTGATGAACCCTTTGAGTATGAGGAACGAGATATTTAGGATGAGGGTGTTTTTGATATGCTGCGGATAAATTCATAGTAGACTCAAATAAGCAGGAGTTGGAGTAAAAATGGCTTACGAAAAACCAGAATTGACCATGAGTGAAATTGAAAAAGTACTGTGGAATCATCTTGGACAGGGAGCGGCTGAGATTACACCGTTGTCTGGCGGCAATATAAGCAACGTGTTTTCTTTTATTTTAGAAGGAAAAGACTATGTTGTGAAATTCAGCGATTTGGAACGAGCATATGAGACCGAACAATTTGTATCTAATTTGCTACTCGACCAAGGTATCCCTTTCCCAAAATGTTTGGGGTTAGGGAGGACTAATCAGTTAACCTATTTGATCATGGAGCGAATGGAAGGTCGCAATCTATCCGATTGTACAGCAGAGGAACAAACCCGTCTGATGCCAGAAATTATCGGCATTTTAACAAGAATGGCCGAAGCGGATATTGGGGGAACTAACGGTTATGGTTGGATCGGACCTGACGGCAATGGTTCCTATTCATCTTGGAAAGACTTCGTCATTGCCGTAAATGCGGAAGATCAGACGGGGACATTCTGGGAGAATTGGCATGAACTCTTCCGCACGTCTTGCTTGGAAAGAGACGTATACGAAGAAATCTATAGTCGTTTGATGACCTATGTACCCTATAATGAATCTAATAGAAGCTTTATACACGGAGATTTTCAACAGTGGAATATGTTGTCCAACGGAACACGGATAACCGGCATTATTGATGGAAATTGCATGTATGGCGATTCTCTCATAGACCTTGCGGTTCTCGACAAGCATATGCCTTGGTGTGATGTCATTAACACATATCAAAATTATCAAAAGAAAGCTAGAATAGTGACCCCGAATTTTGAGGAGCGGCTAATCGGTGCCTATTATTTTAAGGGACTCGATGGACTTCGATTCTATGCTAAGATGGGCTGGACAGAGGCTTATCAGGACACACGGCATTTTCTTTTAAACCTAAAAGCGTAATAACTGACGCTATACCTTATCATAAACATTTAATAGCCGCATAATTGCGGCTTTTTGTATATAAATATCAAATTTCAAGGAGCAAATTCCCCACTGGGATTATAGCCTAGGCTGACGACCTGTAATAAATGCACCTGAACTTGCCATTAATCCACTATCTATAGCTTTGTCCAACTTGATAAAATGTAAGCGCAATCATTTAATCAATCGATTGGAGGAGTATGGCATGAAAAAGATTGGGGCAGGTTTTATATTCTTACTTGTGATGTGCGCAGCCTTATCCACAACTGCGTTCGCGAAACAGCCTTATTCATCCTATTGGTTTCCGGAGCAATTGCTTCAGTGGAGTCCGGCATCTGACCCGGATGCCGCATTTAACCGGAGCACAGTGCCGCTGCAGGACCGTTTTGTAGCAGATGGAGTCAACGCTTATGCAACCAAAACGCCAAAAGTCATGGCTTTATCAGCACTGAACCCGGGAACAAGCGGAGTTCCATCGCAGGGTTCAAGCAAATTCGAAGCTAACACATTTACCTATTGGCAATATGTTGACAAGCTGGTCTATTGGGGTGGTTCCGCGGGCGAAGGGATCATCGTACCTCCAAGCGCTGATACGATCGACGCGGCTCATAAAAATGGGGTGCCGATCATTGGAACGGTATTCTTCCCACCAACCGTATATGGCGGGAAGTATGAATGGGTCAAGCAGATGCTTCAGCAGAATAGTGACGGATCCTTTCCTGCTGCTGACAAGTTGATCCAGGTTGCGAGCCATTACGGATTTGACGGCTGGTTTATTAACCAGGAGACTGAGGGCGGAACGCCGGCTGACGCACAGCAAATGCAAGCTTTCCTAAGTTATTTGGAGTCACACAAGTCAAATTCTATGCACATCGTATGGTATGATTCCATGACCAATGAGGGCAGTATCAGTTGGCAAAATGCACTTAACGACAAGAATGCGATGTTCCTGCAAGACAATAAAAAGCAAATAACAGACAATATGTTCCTGAACTTTTGGTGGAAGGATCTTAAAAGCTCGGCAGAGAAGGCTAGAAGCTTGGGCAGAAGTCCTTATGACTTGTATGCAGGCATCGATGTCGAAGCCAAGGGTTACGATACAAAGGTGAACTGGAATCTGTTGTTTCCGGATAAAGATCCTGCCGTTACTTCCCTTGGTATTTACCGCCCCGATTGGGCTTTTAACAGCGCAGAGAGTATGGAAGATTTCTTCGTACGCGAGAACAAATTCTGGGTGGGTCCAAACGGGAATCCGAGTAACACCTCGAGCGATCAAGCCTGGAAAGGTATCGCTAACGATGTGATCGAATCATCACCAATCAATGAGCTGCCTTTCACCACCAACTTCAACACGGGAAGCGGTCAGAAATATTTTGTAAGAGGGAAGCAGGTGCGGGATAAAGGCTGGAACAACCGGAGTCTGCAGGATATTCTTCCCTCCTGGCGCTGGATTGCAGACAGCAAAGGTATCCCGCTTTCACCAGTACTCGATTGGTCCGATGCCTATTACGGCGGCAGTTCGTTGAAGGTATCAGGCGTACTGAACCCTAACAATGCGACACATCTGAAGCTCTACAAGACCGACCTTAAGATCGAAGCAAGCACAAAGCTGTCTATTACGTACAAAACACAAAATAAGCCAAGCCTGAAGGTTGGTCTTGCATTCGCTGATCAGCCCGATCAATATATCTTCCTTAATGTGAAGGATAAGACATCGCCAGACTGGACAACTGACACATTGAATTTGACCCCATACAAAGGGAAACGGATCGTAGCGTTGTCATTGTATTTTGATTCTAAGAATGAGGTTAATAATTACAACATTCAAATTGGCCAGCTCTCCATTCAAAATGCTAATGACCCAATCAAACCACTACCCGCGGTTCGCGATCTTAAGGTCACTCAAACTGATTTTCGCAATGGTATTTATGGAGATGCCAGATTACAGTGGAAACAGCTTGACCAACAGGTCAAGCAATACGAAATCTATCGAGTGCTTCCAGATGGCAGTGAGATGTTCATAGGTGCAACACCAAATCATGTGTTTTACGTTCCTGAGATGCGAAGAATAGACAAAGAAACTATCACAGTATTGAAGGTTGTTGCCGTCAATGAAAGATACGAGCAAGGTCAATCCTCTAGTGTGAAGATCAGCTGGCCGGATTATCCAAAGCCGACTGCGGAGTTCAAAACTGATCGAACCCTAGTCGCTCCAGGCGAGAGCGTAAACTTCACCGACCTGTCGACTGAAGTGACAGAAGGATGGTCATGGACCTTCGAAAGCGGAAGCCCCGCGGTCAGCACATCAAAAAACCCAGTTGTGACGTTCGCTCAGGAAGGCGTTTATAGTGTGACGCTGACTGCAACTAACAGCTCGGGCCAAGACACAATTACGAAAAAAGAGCTCATCACAGTGAGTAAGGAAGCTGGAGCAGTGAAAAATCTGGCACTTGGTAAAACTGCAACAGCCGATCATGCCTGCGGGGAAAAGGAAGGTGCACCTAACGCCGTAGATGGTAAAGTGACGGATAACAGTAAATGGTGCGCAATTGGTAATCTGCCCCATTGGCTTCAGGTCGACCTCGGCGCCGAACATCAACTCAGCGCTTTTGTTATCAAGCATGCCGAGAGCGGAGGAGAGTGGTCCGGTTTTAATACCAGTGATTATACGATTCAGGTCAGCAGTGACGGAACGAACTGGAAGGATGTCGTCAACGTCCAAGGAAACTCGGCTGCCGAGTCGACTGATTCAATTGCGTTAGTAAAAGCCCGCTATGTAAAATTATTGATTCTCAAACCTACGCAGGGAGCCGATACGGCAGCGCGGATCTATGAGTTTGAAGTGAAGGGATTATAATATACCCTATTACGTCATTCTAATATTAAAGCAAATAAACCGTAGGCCACTTGAGGGGCTACGGTTTATTTGTTTTAACACTAATGATAGCTGAAATCAAAAAAAGAACCTGATTTATCTCATCAGATTCTTATATATTGCATATGAAAAGACACGATGATATAATCAACTCACGACTGAAATTCTATATTTATGCATAATAATTGCATCTTATATATTTAGTTTATCATGCCGTTAAATTCTTGTCAATTTTTTTCTCAATTTAATAGTTAGGAGCGATAATAAATGCGTTCTTTAGTTCTCGGTTTTCAGGAAGTGGACAATACACAGCTTTTGCTCGTTGGCGGAAAAGGGTTAAATTTAGGGAAACTATCACAAATAGAAGGAATACAAGTACCAGAAGGATTCTGTATTACAACAGTAGGATATCACCAAGCCCTCGAACAGAACCAAACGTATCATGCTTTGTTGGATCAACTAACTATGCTAAAAGTAGAAGATCGAGATCAAATCGGTGAAATCAGTAGGAAGATTCGGCAAATCATTATGGAAGCAGAAATTCCTCCCGATGTTGTGAAGGCAGTTTCTCACTATCTCACCCAGCTGGGTGATGAACATGCTTATGCAGTGCGTTCTAGTGCCACCGCTGAAGATTTACCACATGCCTCTTTTGCAGGTCAACAAGATACCTATTTAAATATCATCGGCATAGAAGCAATCCTTCAGCATATCAGCAAATGTTGGGCTTCTCTATTTACGGATCGTGCCGTAATCTACCGTATGCAAAATGGATTTGGCCACAGTCAAGTTTATTTATCCGTTATCGTTCAAAGGATGGTTTTTCCACAGGCTTCAGGGATTTTATTTACCGCTGATCCGATTACTTCTAACCGAAAACTGCTATCCATCGATGCCAGTTTTGGACTTGGCGAAGCTCTGGTCTCTGGCTTGGTATCTGCCGATGGTTATAAAGTACAGCAAGAGAAAATTGTCGATAAGAGAATAGCAACCAAAAAATTGGCTATTTACGGACTAAAAGAAGGCGGAACAGAGACCCGGCAGATCGAACTCGATCAGCAAGAGACTCAAACACTTACTGAACAACAAATTTTACAATTAGCAAGGATAGGCAGACAGATTGAAGCTTATTTTGGTTGCCCACAAGATATCGAATGGTGTTTGGCCGAGGATACATTTTATATCGTCCAGAGTCGGCCGATCACGACTTTATTCCCCATCCCTGAAGCGAATGATCAAGAAAACCACGTTTATGTATCTGTTGGTCATCAACAAATGATGACAGATCCCATGAAACCGCTGGGATTGGCTTTTTACCTGTTAACGACTCCTGCACCTATGCGTACAGCTGGCGGAAGATTGTTTGTTGATGTCACATCAAGTCTTGCTTCACCTGGCAGCAGAGAAATGATCATAGAAGCCTTAGGTAAATCTGATCCCCTCATAAAAGACGCACTCATAACCATCGTAGAGCGAGAAGATTTTATAAAATTTTCGGCAGATAATGAAAAGGCTTCTACTCCGAGTAAGAGCAATACAAGCCTGCCACCTAGTGATTCTCAAGTAGAACTCGAAAATGATCCGACAATCGTTTCTGACCTCATTAAGAGCAACCAAGCCTCGATAGAAGAGTTGCAACAAATCATTCAAACCAAATCAGGGGCGGAGTTGTTTGATTTTATTCTGGAAGATATGCAGCAATTAAAGAAGATTCTATTCAACCCACAAAGTATGCGTGTGATTATGGCGGCTATGGATGCCTCAGCATGGATCAATGAAAAAATAAATGAGTGGTTAGGTGAAAAAAACGCAGCGGATACGCTTTCTCAATCTGTACAGGGCAATATTACTTCAGAAATGGGTCTGGCGCTACTCAATCTCGCTGATGTGATTCGGCCATATCCGGAAGTCATTGATTATTTACAGCAGGTTAAAGATGATAATTTCTTAAATGAACTGGTTAGTTTTGAGGGTGGGCAGGAAACCCAAGACGCTTTCTATGACTATCTCAGTAAATACGGAATGCGATGTACCGGAGAAATCGATCTTACAAGAACTCGTTGGAGCGAAAAACCAACTACACTTGTCCCCATGATTCTCAGTAATATCAAAAACTTTAAACCTAATGCTGGCCATCGGAAATTTGAGCAAGGTCGACAGGAAGCTTTGAAAAAAGAACAAGAGCTATTAGATCGATTGAAGCAATTACCCGATGGTGAACAAAAAGCGAATGAAACAAAACGAATGATTGATCTCATCCGGAATTTCAGCGGGTATAGGGAATACCCCAAATACGGTATGGTTAATCGCTACTTCGTTTATAAACAAGCTTTACTGAAAGAAGCTGAACAACTAATACAAGCGGGAGTTATTCCTGAAAAAGAAGATATATACTATCTCACTTTTGGAGAACTATGCGAAGTTGTAAGCACAAATAAATTGGATTACCAGATCATCAGCAAACGCAAAGAAGAGTACAAATTATTTGAAAAACTAACTCCACCACGTGTTATTACGTCTGAAGGTGAAATCATTGCGGGTAAGTATAAACGAGAAAACCTCCCAACTGAAGCTATTGTAGGTTTAGCGGTTTCTGCCGGTGTTATAGAGGGACGTGCGCGTGTCATCTTAAACATGGAGGATGCTGATCTAGAAAACGGAGATATATTAGTTACCTTATTTACTGACCCTAGCTGGACTCCATTGTTTGTATCTGTAAAAGGCCTAGTTACTGAAGTTGGTGGACTAATGACCCATGGGGCAGTTATTGCGCGTGAATATGGCTTGCCAGCAGTTGTCGGAGTGGAGAATGCTACCAAATTGATAAAAGACGGGCAACGAATTCGTGTGCATGGAACAGAAGGCTATATCGAGATATTGTAATGGCTGAATCACGAATGTGGTTTGACAAATTCAATCTTTTGAATTATTTTTAATAGTGAATTATCAATTCATTATTAAAGGTGAGGGGCAATATGCAGTCTAAAAAAGATGAAGTGAAACAGGAAATTGAATCCGCCGCTTTAAAGGTATTTTTCCAAAAAGGCTTCTCTGATGCCAAAATGAATGATATTGCCGATGAAATTCAAATTTCTGTTGGAAATATTTATACTTATTTTAAAAATAAAAAAGAGTTGTTCTATTCGGTTGTTCCGCCGTCTTTAGTGGACTATTTGAAGAATGTGTTAGTGGAAAATATTCGCATCGATAACCAGACTTTTTTTGATGATGTTAATAATGAGAAAAAATCAGCTATCGTTCAAGAGCAAATAACTATATTAACTCAGTACAGCAGGCAGATTGTTATTATTTTTGAAAAGAATAAAGGGACCGTATATAGCAATGCCAAAAACGAGCTGATCGATCTGATGATCGAAACTAAAAGGCCCTATATTAAGGATCATTATAAAAGATACGAAATCGGAACCGAAGAAAATATGATTCTGCTGAAGATCATCGCGAACAATGTCATCAATATGATTCTGGATTTATTAAAGCACGAGATGAGCGCCGATAGCCGGAAACGGATTTTTGAGGCATTAAGCTTATACTGGCTGCATGGACTAAAAAGCTTAAACGAATAACGTCAATGCGCCGAATTTAGGTGTGGGGTGGAACTGGCGCACAACGCTGCAATGAGGGACAACTAAGTGGATATGCACATTAAGCATCTACGAGGGTCCCTATTTTTTTAATCCAATATTGAATAATGAATTCACTATTGAAAGGTGTAATCATGAAACGGGGGAAGCTACGATGAAGATAGGTTATGCGTTTAAGGACTGCAATGTTATATATGGAGATGCAATAAAAGGAACAGATACCCATATGACTATTTTGATTCAGGAAAACGGGTTGATTCAAGAGATCGGGAAAGCAAGCGCTGTAACTGTTCCGAACCATTACCAAACGATCGATTGTTCGGGGAAATATGTGATGCCCGGTCTCATCAACGCGCATGTTCATCTTTTTGCCGATGGGAAGCCATTTACGCTATCTGCCAGTGAAGGGCTGCTGAATTTTGCGTTTCATCATATTTGGGATACGAGACTGGGCAGAAACGTATTGAAGAAACGGATGAAAAACAATGCCCTAACCGCACTGCATTCCGGAGTAACAACGATGCGTAGCATAGGTGAATTTTTTTATACTGATGTTCTTTTGAGGGATGAGATTAAGGCAAATCAATTTATTGGACCTAATCTTTTGGTATCCGGGTATTTCCTGAGCGTAACGAATGGCCACGGTGCACCTTATTTGGCTTTGGTCGGTGATTCACCATGGGAAGGGAGAAGAAATGTAAGAATCAATGTAAAAAACGGAGTGGACCTAATCAAAATATGTGTAACTGGCGGGGTTACCGATGCCAAAAGGGTCGGAGAAGCAGGCCGCTTGCAAATGACGGAAGAAGAGGTGGCTGCGATTTGCGAGGAAGCTCATAAAATTGGGATGCGTGTGGCGGCACATGCAGAAAGTACCGAAGGTGTAAGAGTTGCGTTAAAGGGTGGGGTGGATACTATTGAACACGGCGCGGAGATGGATGAGGAAATGATCAGGCTGTACAAAAATAATCCCAGAGCCTTAAAGGGCTACACCGCTGTGATCCCTACTTTACAAGCAGCTTATCCCAGTGCGAAATTAGACCCGAGCCTGACAAAGTTGAATACAACCGTTAAGGAAAATGCCCGGCTTGTGTATGGCTCTATGTTAAAAGGGCTACAGCAGGCTATAGAACATGATATCAAAATTGGTGTGGGCACGGATGCCGCTATGTCCTATGTAACCCACTATGATCTTTGGCGTGAGCTTGATCATTTCATGCGACAAACAAAGCTGAACGCAAGTCAGGTTATTGAACTAGTAACCAAATCAAATGCAGAGATTTTGGGAATCGATCACCAGACAGGGACAATAGAAGTTGGCAAATATGCGGATTTAATCATGATGGAGCAAAACCCATTGGAGAACATAAAAGCTTTGTCGAATGTAGCTATGGTTATGGTCAGAGGGAATTTAATACAAACACCCTCTGTGAACAGAATTCAAGCAGTGGACGAGCTGCTGGATACGGTTTGGAGTATTTAGGAGTGAGATGAATGATTGTAGAAGCACGTTTGGGTATCCTAGCTATTCTTAAAAGAACAGCGCCCGGTATGAATAACTATAAGCCTGTCAGCCTTTCTGGTCGGGAAGCTTATTTATTATGATTCCTGTAAATAACGGGCACGCCTGAAGGGAATTCTAGAGATGAGAGACATCTCAAATTCTAATCAGGATGAGGACAGAATTCATGAAGCAACCTTCCAGTAAAACTGAAGAAGAAGATAAACTGAAATGGTGGCAACTAAGCTTGTTAGGCATTGCTGGCACTATAGGAACAGGGTACTTTTTGGGTTCAGGTCTAGCAATTTCTATGGGAGGGCCAGCAGTGCTGCTAGCCTACATTTTAGCTGCTATTGGAACATATGTCGTATTTGATGCACTGGCTCAGATGACAGCGGAAGATCCGGAGCAGGGTTCATTCCGATCCTATGCAAAAAAAGCATTTGGAAATTGGGCAGGGTTCGGGAGCGGCTGGGTATATTGGTTTTCGGAACTGTTGATTATGGGAAGTCAGCTCACAGCATTGTCCATATTCTCACGATTTTGGTTCCCGGCCGTACCGATGTGGGTGTTTGCTGCCGGTTACGCTGTTGTGAGCCTGTTGATTGTGTTTTTTGGCAATAAGGGCTTTGACAGGGTTGAAAATATACTGGCCATCATTAAAGTGGCGGCTATACTAATGTTCCTTGTTATTGCTGCCGTACTTCTGACGGGTTGGATCGGAGGTTCTAAGTTCTCACCGAAAGTTCCACTTGGGTTTAAAGCGTTGTTTCCATCTGGAGGTATCGGGTTGTGGACTGCCTTTATTTTTGCTTTTTATGCCTATGGTGGCATTGAGGTGCTGGGAATTATGTCCTACAGGCTAAAGAAACCTGAGGAAGCTCCAAAAGCAGGAAAGGTGATGTTGCTGGGACTGGCTACGGTGTATGTTCTATCAATCGGGCTTGCAGTAATCATGGTGCCGCTTAGTGCTTTTAATCCAAAAGAAAGTCCTTTTGTGCTCGCGCTCAGCAGCGACCATCTGACCTTTGTACCGCATTTGTTTAACGGAGTGTTGATCATAGCTGGGTTCTCCACGATGACAGCTTCGCTTTATGCCATTACCTCGATGATGATCACTCTTTCACAGGAAGGGGATGCACCCAAGGTTTTTTCGAAGAAATGGAAGGATAAATATCCGTTTTTTGCCCTTTGTTTAATAGCTGGAGGTTTAGGGGGTGCCATTATGATGTCATTGTGGTTGCCAGGAAAAGTATACGAATACATTACAACTGCTGCCGGACTGATGATCCTCTATAACTGGTCCTTTATATTGCTCTCCTCCCGCAAGCTGCTTAAGCCCAGTCTTCTAAATGGGGTGAAACGCTGGCTGGGCTTAGTGCTGATCGCTACTGCTGTAGCAGGTACGCTATTTCACGCGCTCAGTCGTCCAGGCCTCTACATCAGTCTGTTAATTGTTTCACTGATTGCGTTGAGTGATTGGATTGTTCAACATAACCATAACAAGAATGGCGGTTCTGTTAAGGATCACAGTACGGACGAACAGTCCAATGAATATCATTCTTTACCGGGCGGTCCTGAATTTCGGATTAAGGGCATCAGGATGCGAAAAAACAAGGTTTAATGAAAAAAGAGAAGTCGGGCAGCCTGTACACCAAAATAAAAACCAAAGCCAATCAGCGACAGACCTGACAGAACGGAGATCGCCTTCAATACCCGAACAGTTAGAAATTTACGAAAGAGGCTGGAGGCGGCAGCCATGACTACATCCCAGAGTAAAATCCCGAGGACGATCGCTCCACTGTAGATCAATAACTGCTGCATTGGATACTCGCTAACCACCTTAGCTAATATTGAGCCGTATATACCCAGCCAAAAAAGGATGGAGAGGGGATTAAACAAGGACATCAGAAATCCCGAAAGATAAGATTTGGACAGTGAGACATCGTTTCCCCTCATCTCAATCCCTGAAATTTCTCTTGTATTTTTAATGCTGTTTACACCTGAATAGACGAGGACAAAGAATCCGAACAACCATAAAAACACTTTAACAAACGGAGCATCCAGCAGATGAATGAGGCCAAAATAAACAAGCAGCATATAGATGATATCGGCACTAACCGCCCCTAAACCAACTATCCAGGCAGGCATAAATCCTCCGCGGAGTCCCTTGTCCAGCTGTGCTGCATTAATGGGTCCGAGAGGTGCCGAGAGGGATAATCCTAGAATCATATAACCTATAAATACGTTAATGTTGTCCTCCTCCTTTATATAGATAACATATTCCAATAAAGGTCGTAGTAGGACAAGCAAAAGAAGGCCCGCGAGTGATTGCAGGCCTTCTTTTATAAGAAGCTGAAGAGTGAGTAGGATTACGCCTTAACGGATTCAGGTCTTTTGACAAGAAGAGGTGGAGGAATCAACCAGCCCTTTTTCTTAGTCAAATGTAGAATTTTAAGGCCGATGGCTGCTTTGGTAAGGTGATATTTAGCAAACAAAGCCCCTATATCTTCTCTGATCGATTGTCCCATTGCCTGACTACATGCCACAAGTCCAACAGCATTATCAGCTGCAAGTTTGGCAGCAATTTCAGGATCTGTGAAACGTGCCCCTACAGGAATATCTTCAAGCTTGGCATCGGGCCGATTTGGCATTACTGGTGCAGATGCAATACCTTGCTCTGAGAGCAGTGTATCACACTCACTGATTTCAAGCTCCGCTTGATCAATTAAAGCTCCTAATATTTTTTTTAGGTCATTGTCACCAGCGTGATACATATAAGCTCTGTAACAAGAGAGTGCTCCCTTTGCTACCATTGAGGCTTGCCAAACCGTAAAAATCTCTCCATAATGCATCGGTTCTTCTTTGGGGTTACCGCCTAGAATCCCTGTCATAAACAGTCTCCTTTATTGTTGAATTTGAACAAACATTAGCATGCCCACAAAAACACGGAAATTGCAGCTTTTCGCATAAAATAGGTATGTAAATTTGAGGCGTCGTCATTCGTGCAAGTTTAAGGATAAATGTGAAAATAAGGAACGATAAAATTGAACACGAGTTGTGGAGGAATCAAATGTTTTTCAACGTGATGATTGGAAGTATAAATGCCTTTTGCATTCAATGAAGTTGCTTATCACTGGAGATGGTGGAGTGTATCTCCAACCGAGGCAGGGATTGATGGGGAGTCATTGAGACTTCCAACACCTTTGGTAAGTACTCAGCTAATCAAACAAAGGATAACCTGTATGCAAGGAATATTAATGCAACGGGTAATCATAATTCAACAGCGGTAGAACCGAGCGCAGGCAGTCGGGGATGAGTATCGAGAATAGGAGGTGGTTGGTCTCTTAGAGTTGCTTGGACTTACAAGCTTGCGGAATAGAAGCCGAGAAAAAAAGCTAAACTTTTTAGAGCTAAAGGGAACTGTAGGGGCCCTTTTTATGATTAGGATCCTGAGCTGGGACTGTATTTACAGACTCGTCAAAAAATTTATACCTTTAATTTGTTTCAAATAAAAAGCCGGTTTCAGGATGAGCCTGAATAACCGGCTTTACATTTTTTTAGCAAATCATCTTTAGGAGAGTTAGAAGAACCAATAAAGGATTACGCCGTGCGGCGCATATCTAGCACCAGCCACAGGTTCCAGAGTCGTCCGTAACCCGCACATGTTGGCATGCTCAGTGAGGAGTTCCGCGTATTCCACCGAAGCAGGACTTCGCAATGATAATTTTACTCCGAGTTTACGAAAATTGGCGGAACCGGACAAAAGTGGGAGAACAACTACAGTACTTCAGAAGACAGAAGCTTCTGGACCATGTTTATGATTGAAGAATAATTTTTTTAAAACTAAGGGATTTGAATTCAAAGACCCTTATTAATTAAACTCCAGATGCGTTCAAACCTGTCTTGGTAGTCAGGTAAATTCCAGGATTCTTTGAAGGATGGGAGGCTAAATACTGCAAACGCAGAGAGAATCGCCTCAGCCCGTTCCAAGTGGGGATCGTGATAGTCCATGAGGCCGTCAATGATTTGGTAGGAATCCCAGAGAACATCGCGTAATACCAGTGGATTGCTATCCACGTATTGAGTATTCAAGGCAAACATCTTGGGATTCTCGTTATAAGCGCGTTTTTTTGCGTTAACAAATGCCCATAGCCAATCGTGAAGCAATTCTTGCGGTTTAGTTAAATTAGTCATATCTAATTTAATTTGTTCTGAAATCATCCGGTTGAACCAGCTCTTAGATACGGCTGCCCAGAGCTCTTGCTTATTTTTAAAGTGCTTATAGAGCGCTGCATGGGTGATACTTAATTCATCCGCAATTTGTGAGAGTGTCACTTCGGATTTTTCCGTGCGTTTAATTAATGCCTCAGCTGTTTCAATAACAAGCTCTTGAGTGATTTTAGCCACCGACTGTCAACCCTTCTTTCTTCAATAAATTCCTTTTTGTCGTTTATACACTTGCGAGTATTTTAACATATGAAATATCCAGTAACAATTGTTGACTTTTGTAACTTATAGTTTTATGCTTGTTGTGTAAGTTACAAAAATAAATAAATGTTACTTTTTTAACGCATAGGAGGTCATTTATCATGAAAGCAGCACAGATCACCAAATATTCAAAAAAGTTCATAGTAAAAGTGAACGATATTCCAATCCCAGAAATAAGTGATAACGAAGTCTTGGTCCAGGTGAAAGCAGCAGCAGTTAATCATTTGGAATTGCTCATTAGTACCGGAAGCGTAAAGCTGATTCAGGATTATGAATTCCCTTTGGTACTTGGTAACGAGCTGACGGGTGTTATTGAAAAAGTGGGTAAGAAGGTGCAAGGTTTCAAAGTTGGCGATGCAATTTATTCACGTCTGCCACTACAAAAAATCGGTGCCTTTGCGGAATACGCGGCAATTAATGCAGATGCCATCGGGTACCTACCCACCAATCTGAATTTTGTGACTGGTGCTGCTGCGCCATTAACAGGATTGACAGCCTATCAAGGGTTAAATGAAGAATTAAATGCTAAAGCTGGCGAAAGCGTGTTTATCCCTGGAGGGTCTGGTTCGTTTGGCCAAATGGCCATTCCTATCGCCAAAAGCATGGGGCTCAAGGTCATCATCAGTGGAAATCCAGAAGCACGTGAACGGACAATGGCCGCTGGTGCAGACCAATATATTGATTATACGACTACGAACTATTGGGAACAGCTTAGTGATGTTGATTATGTGATAGATACCTTGGGACCAAGCGAATTTGATCATGAGCTTTCAATTATTAAAGCAGGAGGCCGCCTTCTTTCTCTGCGGACCGGTCCTAACAAACGTTTTGCAGAAGATTTGGGCTTCTCTGGCTGGAAACAAAAGCTCTTCACCATCGCCGGGGCTAAGTATGATCATAAAGCGAAGAAAAAGAAGATTCAATATCATTTCATTTTTGTTCGCAGTGATGGCGAACAATTAAAGAAAATTACGAAGATTATTGAAGATAATGGGATTGTACCAGCAGTGGACCCTACAGAATTCCATATAGAAGATATTAACGAAGCACTGAATTTTGTTGCTGAAGGTCATCCTAAAGGGAAAGTTATTATCAGATTTTAAGGAGGGGGCTCAATTGTTGTCAAAAAATTCTTTACTGATCATTCTAGAATTGATATACTGATGCAAATTAGAGTTAATAGTGTAGTTTTTTTACCTTAACTAGAATGATCGTTCTTGAATATTTTGAAGAAATTTATTAAGGGAGGGATGAATGAGATACAAGTTTAATCGTGAACAAAACTCTATTGAAATGTTGTTAAATGATCAAAAAACTTAAAAGGGAGAGAATAATATGAAATATACAGTGATTACAGGAGCAAGCTCAGGAATTGGGTATGAAACAGCATTAGCGTTTGCTGCACGCGGTAAAAATTTAATTTTGGTAGCTAGAAGATTAGATAAATTAGAAGAACTTAAATCAACAATTCAGAATATTGATCCTAATGTAGATGTTATTGTTCGTTCAAGTGATCTGTCTGTTACAGAGCAGGCTTACACACTGTATAACACTTTGAAGGAATACCAAATAGAAACCTGGATTAATAATGCAGGACTTGGTGAAGCTTCTTTTGTGGTAGAACAGAATTTAGATAAAGTTGAAATTATGTTACGTGTTAACATCGAATCCTTGACGATCCTTTCAACACTATTTGTGCGAGATTATGCTGATGTAGAAGGAACTCAGTTAATTAACGTATCATCCGCACTCGGATATGCCATTGCTGTTGGGAGCGTTGCTTATTCTGCATCTAAATATTATGTTAGTGCCTTCACCGAAGGGCTTGCAAAGGAACTAGAGCTTAAAGGCGCGAAATTAAAAGCAAAGGTTTTAGCACCAGCAATAACTGAAACGGAATTTGTAAAGAAATCTATAGATGCTGAAGAATTTGATTACAAAGCAAACATGCCTAAATACCACACTGCCAAACAAATGGCGAGTTTCATGGTAGAGCTTTATGATAGCAATGATATGATAGGGATTGTTGACCAGAACTATGATTTCAATCTGAGAGATCCAATCTATCCAATTATATCTGAGTTTTAAATCGAATTAGATATTAGTCACTAAAACGATCGTTGAAGAAACTGGAGCAAAAAGAACTGGCTTCCCTATTCTTAAACGTGGGGTACAACTTTTTTGCATACGCTGGAAAAAGATTGGACTCTGGATTGTTTATAAGCAGACAAAGTAAGAATTCTTCGGTAAGCATCAGTTAAGTTATCATGTTATGAATAAAATCAAGCATCTTGCTTGATTTTATTTACGTTTTATATATTAGTTTGCGGATCGTTTACTTAAATGTATAATGATTGCTTGAGGTGATTACAATGGCAAGAAGCAAAGAATTTGAAATTAATGAAGTACTAGATAAAGCGATACAACTATTTTGGATGCAAGGTTACGAGAAAACTTCAATGCAAGATTTGGTAGACTGTATGGGAATTCACAGAAGAAGTATCTATGATACATTTGGTGATAAGCACGCCTTATATTTGACGGCACTCCAACGGTACGAATCTACTCAAAACAAAAAAATGAGATTCTTGGTTGAGAAACAAGAACCCGTAAAGGAGATCATTCGACAATTTCTAGAATCTTCGATGAGGAGCGAAGGAGAACCTCAAGGATGTTTCATAGTTAATTCGGGTGTGGAGTTGGGAGTACTGGATCCGGAGGTTGCATCCTTTGTTGAGAATAGCTATTCAAAAACGGAGAAGTTGTTATATGACCTCGTTCAGACTGGCCAGCAAAGAGGTGAACTTAGAAATTCACTGGAGCCCGAGGCTATTTCCCATTATTTAATGAATGCCTGGTTAGGACTACGTACAATGGTAAAAACGGCAACGGACCATGGGAAATTAACAAGTATTATTCATACCATACTGATCACTCTAGATTAAAACTCCTTTATCTATCTGCAGTGTAAGAGGACAAGCACTTGTATCGAATGCCGAAAATAGACAATCAACTTACTGCTACCCGAGTACGCGAAGAATAGAACCGACTTAATACGCCCAGCTTAACTATATAAATATCGCGTCCGACACCAGCTGTAAGGAACTAAGAATGCAGACACTAAAAAAACCCATGTTGACGATGGGCTTCTTAGTCAATGTGGATATTAATCTGTCCAAGATTGATAGATACGGCGCACTTCACGGAAGGATTGTTTAGGTTTGCGGTATTCATTAACCAGACCCTTGTTGTTGAAGCCGCGGGCACGGTCGCGAAAGTTCTTGCTGCTGCTCTTCAGATCGCCGCGGATGTCTGCAAACTGCCAGATGTAAGTCCCGCCAATTTTCGAATCATTTTTGAAGATCGCCAGTGCTTCAGTTACAATATCTGCCTGATAATCCTCGCTGAACAATCTCTGCTCCCAGCCCACATCCCCAAATAGTCCAGCACCACCGAATTCGGTCATGAGCACTACCTTGTCACCGGCTCCCATCTGCTCCGCACGCACATGGAACTGTTCCAGCATGTCTTTAAAGCTGGCTGTATCGCCTTCGTACCAACCAAAATATTTATTAATACCGATAACATCGAATAAAGGAAGTAGAATATCTTCGAGTGGATGCATCGTAGCGTAGGTGACAAGCCTAGTACTGTCGAGTTTCTTCACCAATCCGACTAGAGCTTGTGTGAAAGCATATGCTTCTTGCGTCCGGGTATCAATCTCATTATGAACGGACCAAAAGATCACACTTGGGTGATGCATATGCAAGCTGATCATTTCTTCAATCATAGTCAGTGCACGCTCCTGGAAGAGCGGCTCACTTACTGTTTCGTTCGGCAGAAAGGCTCCCCATATCGGAATTTCGCTCCAGTATACAATCCCTTGCTCATCGAGTAGATCAAGCCAATATGGGCTTTGGGGATAATGAGAACCCCGGACGGAATTGCAACCTAACTCCAAAATGATACTGAGCTCCTTGTGCATCAGCTTCGGAGGGAAGGCGAAACCCCACTCAGGATGCTCTTCATGTCTATTCACCCCCTTAAGATAAACGGGTGAACCGTTAATTAGAATCCGATGATCCTTTGTTTCAATATAGCGAAAACCGATCCGTTCAATCTTGTCGTCTTCCTCTGTCCGCAGTTGAAAGGTATACAGTTCTGGAAGACCTACGTTCCACAAACGTACTTCAGGCATAAGCAACTTGAACGTATGACTGAGGGTCTGGCCAGTTTCAATCTGTACTTCTTCCGAGTGCAATTCATGTCCGCTTTCGGAGAATGTGATCTTTGTAGTGTGCTGCTCCTTAAAGAAGGAATGGAGCCTCACCTGAACAGTGACATCGGCATCTGGTCCATGCAGTTCATAATCAATCTTCAGTTGTTCGATGTAAAGTTCAGGCAAATATTGCAGCTCCACCGACCGTATGATTCCCCCATAATGAAACCAATCCACCTGCTCCGTAGGAATCGTAAGTCGGTCCAAGGTGCTGTCCGTCCGGACGATAATCTCATGTTCTCCTGCCCCTAAGGAAGGAACAATAAATTCAAAAGGTGTAAATCCTCCATAGTGATACCCAAGGTGCTGCCCGTCCAAATAGACGTCGGCATGGCCCAGCACGGCATGAAAGATGAGTCTGACATGCTGCGAATTCACAGTCTGTATTTTTTTACGATACCAACCGACACCTTCATAATCGTACATTCCCAGTTCATTATTCCAGCACGAGGGCACATAAAGAGACTGCCAAGAATGTGGAAATCGCTCAAACCATTTTTTTTGAACACCCGTATTTAACGGATCCTTCATGAAATCCCAAGGCCCATCCAACAGCGCAGTTCTCCGAATTTGATACTCGCTAAAAGTCCTTAACAAGTGTGTTCCTCCTTTATTTCCTGTAATGTATTGTGAATTTCAGACATCTTGATAATATGGATAGTAACATTTGGAGTTTAAGCATTGAATAGAAAAAAACGTTACCGTCTTGTTTAAATCGCTCTTTTAGCAGCAGGAGGGGATTATTAATTGGAAGAAAATGATTACAAGCTGAATGACCTCACAGTGCATATCCATTTTGTACTCGACAAAGCTACCTATCCCGGCTGGGAGGACATCCGTAACATGGTAAATGTGCACAGCTTGTACTGGATTCATGAAGGTAAAGGGGTTTTCCTGACCAATGTTGAGCACAAAGTAGAGGCTGGAATGCTAATCTATTTAAAACCAGGCCTTAAACTGTCCATGCGCTCGCAGATGGATGCTCCACTTCGCATAACGATGTTGCTCTTCGATTGTGCAGAGCTTGGTTATGATGCGGTATGGAAGGAAGTCAAGCCAATCGTAAAACTGAGACTTCCCTTCTTAAGCCAATATAACCAACAGCAAGCTGAGGAAATTAGCCAGCTGGTCTGGGGGATTCACCAGGACTGGCTGCCCGGACTAACCGATGGCATAGCTGTATCCCGGGCTAAAATGCAGATCCTACTGCATATGCTGCACCAGACTGTACAACCGGACTGGAATCTGATGGAGTCTGGAGCTTTCGCCGCCTTCGAACAGATCAAGAAAACTCTCGAGAACGACTATAAGGATCATCACCGGATTGAGAAATTGGCGGAGAAATACGGCATTTCGCCATCTTACTTGCGGAAGATGTTCCTGAAATTTACGGGGATGGGGCCAAAGGAATACCATATGCACTTACAGAACCAGCAAGCTTGTCGTTATCTGGTTTTTACCGATTATCCAGTTAAGGAAATCGCCAAATTATGCGGGTACTACGAAGAATATCATTTCAGTAAGATTTTTAAACAGCTTAACGGGATCCCTCCGACAGTATACCGAAACAAACAGAGAATCAAAGATTAATTGTCCGTAGAACCGCTGGCGAGAAAATCTTGCGTTTATGTTTTTTTACGGGAAGGACTTTACCATGATAATATTGAACTCATTGAAGCATGTTTAAGGAGGGAAAATTGGGCATGATTATATCACTCAAAAATGTATCATGGCAACGTGATACGACAATGATCTTACGCGATATGAATTGGGAAGTGAAGCAGGGACAACACTGGTGTATCGTCGGTCTGAATGGATCAGGAAAAACGACGATGCTAAACGTCGTGAACGGCTATATCTGGCCGACAACAGGACAAGTCGAAGTGCTGGACCATCGCTTTGGCGATGTGGATTTGAGAGAGCTACGCAAACGAATCGGTTGGGTAAGCACCTCCTTGCAGCAGAAGCTGTACGGCCATCAGACTGCCCTGAACATCGTCCTAAGCGGAAAATTCGCGACGATTGGTCTGTATGATAAGACGAATGAAGAGGATCAAAAGCAAGCCGAGGAGTTAATGGAGTTTCTAGACTGCTCTTCTTTGGCTGGTCGTACATATGATACCTTGTCGCAAGGACAGCGTCAGAAAGTCCTCATTGCACGCGCACTAATGGCCAATCCAGATCTACTAATCCTTGATGAGCCGTGCACGGGACTAGATATTTTTGCACGTGAACAGCTGCTGCAGATGATCGAGAAGATAACAAAGCAACCTGGTGGACCAACCTTGCTGTATGTAACCCATCATATCGAGGAGATAACACCATGCTTCACGCACACGCTGCTGGTAAAGAACGGTGAAATCTACAAAGGTGACGAGACAGTAAACTGCTTGCAGTCAGATGTTTTGAGTGATTTCTTCGATACCCCCGTTGAAGTACAGGAACATCATAACCGCAAGTGGCTTACACTTGCCGGTGATAAGTAGAATATCAAGGCACATCGAATAGGCGAGCAAACCGCTCTGAAGTGGTTTGAAGGATTGCTTGCAGATATAAAAAATGAAAACTGATCACAATATAATTTTAAAATAACCCGCGCAATGCGCGGTTTTTGTATTTGTTTGCAAGCTTATAAGCCACGTCCATAAACAGTCAAACAACATATTAACGGTACCTGTAAAAAACATTTTGACATATCTAACAGGTACCGTTATAATACAAATCAAAAGGTACCGTTATAAAGTTAAACAGGTACCGTAAAAACTTAATGGAGGATTCATTATGGACATGAATACTGAATTGTACGAAAAACTCGCGAAACTGCAATGGCTGTTGCAAAGGCAACACTTGAAGTCTCATGCCGCGGTTGGTCCTATGGCCGACGCATCACGTGGGCAAGGGAGGATATTAGCGTTTCTTCGGATGAAAGACGGTATCAGCACCAAAGACTTATCCTATATGTTGGACATCCGTGTATCATCCCTCAATGAATTGCTTGGTAAACTGGAGAAAGCAGAATACATCACCCGTAAACCCTCAGAAACAGACAAACGTATCATGTTGATTTACCTAACGCAAAAAGGACAAGAGGAAGAGAAACAAGAGATAGACAGCGGCAACATATTTTCTCGCTTATCGCCAGAAGAACAGATAGCTTTCGGGGATTACCTAACTCGCGTCATTACAGCTTTGGAGGAAGAACTTGGATCGGACGGAGAACGTGATTTGATGGCTATGTGGATGGAAGCTGCCAAGGCGCGTATGGGAACAGAGGAATTTGAAAAAATGATGGCTATGCGCGGACAAATGCACAGAATGTGGGGAAATTCTAGGGACGAACGCTTTAGCGGAAGGTTCCCTGGATTTGGCGGAGAAGGGCGTGGTGACATGCGCGGATTCGGCTGGCCTTCCAGCGATGACAGTAATTCGTCACCTGACAAGTCACATGGCCCAGACGATAAGTAATTAAAGTCTTTTAGCAAACAGTAGCTGAGGCGCTGCCTTTCCACCAGAGAAAGATGAACGGCAAAGGCAGCGTAATGTGAAACTGAAGAATAGTCAAATTTCGTACGCCAAATCTGAAAACTCGTCGTTAGGGTACAGGTTTGCTTGTTGCTGCGTCACGGATCATATTGGACCGATAGTTAGAATTCTAAGTAATTTCAAAAAACAAAATAAAGAAAGATAGTGGTGAACCTTATGGATGCAGAAAACCTCCATTACTTTGAAAAAGCACCTGTCGCAAAAGCCGTAGCTCACTTCGCAGTACCGATGATGCTAGGCATGTCGATGAGTGTCATATACTCCATTTTGAATGCCTATTTCCTTGGTACACTGGGCAATACTGCGATGTTAACCGCACTCGCACTAACTTTACCGTTATTCGCCGCCATTATGGCGCTAGGTAACTTGATTGGTATCGGTAGCAGTGCATTCATCTCCCGTTTGCTGGGAGAGAAAAAATATGATGATGTAAAGCATGTGTCTTCATTCGCCTTTTACAGCAGTTTAGCTCTCGGTCTTATTTTGATGGCTGCCGGCATCCCGTTGATCGATTCAATCGTTCATGGCTTGGGAGCGACGCCTGACTCCTTCGGGTTCACGAAGGACTATGTCACGATTATGCTTATTGGTTCACCTTTCGTCGTTCTATTCTTCACGCTGGAGAATATCGTGCGCTCGGAGGGGGCAGCGATGACTTCGATGATCGGCATGCTTCTCAGTGTTGTTGTGAATATTATTCTCGATGCGCTAGTCATTTTCGTCTTCCATTGGGACGTGATCGGGGTTGCATCTGCTACAGTCATTTCTAACTTGGTTGCAAGTGCATTCTACGCCTTCCACATGGGATATAAGAGCCAATTCTTAACCATCTCTGTAAAATGGTTCAAAGCTTCCAAAGACATTCTCAGCAATGTATTTAAAATTGGAGTACCCGTTTTTGTTATGAGTCTCTTCATGGGTGCAATGTCACTTATCTTTAACCGTTTTCTGGTCGAATATGGGGAGCAGGCCATTGCGGCCTTCGGAATTTCATCACGATTATTACAATTTCCAGAGGTTATTCTGATGGGCTTATGTGAGGGAGTCGTGCCGCTGATTGCCTTCTCTTTTACAGCCAATAAATTACGCATGAAGCATACCATTACATTCACAATCAAAGTGACTGTGGCATTAGCAGCCGTGTTCGGCATTATTGTATATCTGATTTCCGACCACTTAATCGGTTTATTTACGAATGACCCGCAATTAATTGAACTGGGCAGCTATATTCTTCATGTAACGTTCTTATCCCTGTTCATTTCAGGAACGACCGCGTTGTTTACGGGGATCTTCCAAGCGACAGCACAAGGAACCGCCGCCTTTATTATGTCAATTATTCAAGGTGTTACTCTGATTCCAGTATTGTATATCGCTAATCGAATGAACGGTTTCCACGGAGTAGTCTGGTCGCTCGTCATTTCAGATGCTGTTGCGTTCCTTGTGGGTGCCATCATGCTGTATGTTCTGCGGAACAAATTGCAGCCTGATTTAGATACTTTAGTACAGTAAAATTCTAAGCTTTAAGTTGAAATTTTTAGTTCATCTAAAAAAACCTTGGATCAGCAAGGTTTTTTTGGCTCGTATGATGAAGCAGCCTGCCATGAGGCAGCACTAGCTGCTTTGGAGGCGAAGCTCCAGTTAAATTTTAATGCTAACTTCTCCACTTGAAAGATACTCTTCGTCACCATTCTCATATCTGACTTTCAGATGGCAATCGTCATCGATATCAATGGCTGTTGCTTTACGTTGTTCATTATCCTTTATCACGGTCACAGGTTCGCCAAGTGAAATTAACCTTTTTTTGTATTCGGAAAGAAACAATCTGTCCGTTAAATGTTCATAATATCTCATGAAATGGTTTAGTACTTCTGCAACGAGACGGTTGCGCAGATCACCATAAGGATTGTTTTCTGAAATTACAGTTGTTGCAATCTCGGTAAGATCATTGGGAAAGCCTTCGGAAGGGAGGACTACATTGATACCGATGCCGAGGACAGCATAATCAAGCCAGCCGTTTTCCAATGACACGGATGCTTCGGTAAGGATCCCGCATACTTTTTTACCTTCCATAAAAACGTCATTTACCCATTTAATCTGCGTTTCTTTACCGGATACGCTCTCGATAGAAAGGGCTACAGCTACTGCGGCGCAAGTGGTCAATAAAGCTGAGTCTGTTGCGGACAGCTTGGGACGCAGCAGGATGCTCATATAGATACCCGTTCCAGGTGGAGAAAAAAATTTCCGGCCCATTCGCCCGCGACCAGCTGTTTGTTCTTCCGAAAGAATCACTTTACCTTCAGCTTCTCCATTTGAGGCAAGGTTTTTTACGGCTTCATTCGTGGAAGATATGGTCTTAAAGACTTCAACACGTAACTTTTGCCCCTGAGTATCCAGGTACTTTGAAATTGCACTGGCTGATAAGATATCCGTTTGTGGTGACATGGAATATCCTTTATTGGTTACAGCTTGTATGGAATAACCGTCTGTCTGTAAAGATTTTATGGCTTTCCAGACCGCGCTGCGCGTCACGGATAACTGAACGGCTATTTCCTCGCCGGAAAAATATTCACCCTTATTACTGTCGAGCAAGGCAAGAATATGTTCTTTTACTGTCATGAACTTAAACCTCCAAAAGTATAACTCTCCGACCAAAACCCATTGAATAGATTAACATCCAACGATTGCGACTGAATACTCTAATTCTATATAACAATAGGAAAAACTCAAGCATGGTATTTTATTCTATTGTAAACCATATATTAATTCATGGTTTACAATAAAGAATAACTCCATTATAATTCAGCTTACTGGACGTATTTACTAACCAGAATACAATCATTGATATCCAATGGAGGTCATTTTTTTGAAGACAAAAGAACTAATTTATGCTGCATTATTCGCAGCACTTATCGCGGTGTTGGGGATGATACCGCCCATCCCCCTCGGCTTCATCCCCGTTCCGATCACTGCCCAGACGCTTGGCGTCATGTTGGCTGGATGTTTTCTGGGGAAACGGATGGGCGCCCTCAGTCTCATTATTTTCATCATACTAGTAGCCATTGGGCTGCCTGTACTGACTGGCGGTCGCGGCGGAATCGCGGTGTTAGTTGGACCTTCTGCAGGATACATATTTAGTTTTCCAATCTCGGCCGGCCTTATTGGCTGGTATTCCGAAAAAATCTGGCCGAAGGTTCGAACTTGGAAGCTGGTAGCTATCAACATAATCTTCGGTGTATTACTAGTGAGTCTGATTGGTGCCCCTGTCATGGCATTGATAACCAATACTTCGATCTGGGCTGGTCTTGTCGGAGCATTAGCCTTTCTTCCGGGAGACATCATCAAAGCCGTTATTGCAGCCGTCATAACGATGCAGTTGAAAGCAATTAGCCCTATTGAAGAAAAAACACAAATATAATGTGATTTGAAACTCGGGTAAATAAAACCCGGGTTTTTTATTGAAAAATAATAGGGTTATGGTTGCGAATTTGTTTATACTATAAAAATTAAAACGAAATTGAAGTGGGTGTAGAAAAATGGATAAGGGATTTAATTTAGCTAGTCAACTATTAACGCTGCTTGATACAGAACATAGATGGTTTACCTTAGCGGAAATCGAAAAAAGTTTAGGGATCTCTGATAAGACCATCCGGAAGATGGTGGAGGAAATCAGCAAGCAATTACCATCTACTGTAACCATTGAGGTTTCTAGAGGAAAGGGAATAGTTCTTCAACGTGATGGGCGAAGTACGATTAGTGAAGTGATTTCTTCTATGTTCAGACAAACCATCTTTTATCGGCTGATGGATTTTTTGTTTACGAATGTGGGTCGACTGTCTGTGGAGGAGCTCTCCGAAGCCATGTTTATGAGTACCTCGTCTTTAAAGAAATTGATTGTGCAATTAAATAATGATGATCTAAAAGCTTATAAGCTACGCATTAGTTTTTCTACCCCCATGATCAAAGGGAATGAAATGAATATTCGATATTTTTATTGGAAGTTATATTGTGATGCGTATGAGTTTACAGGCTGGCCCTTTGCGAATGTTGATTTTGCTTATATTAATCAGTTAATCACAAATATAGAAAATGAGAATAACATTGTATATTTTATCAATTCCAAAAGGAGATTATCGTTTTTGTTGGCCATTGTTATAGAAAGAGTGGCTAAAGGAAAATGTGTGAAAATCGACGAAAATGCTTACCCTTGGGAAAAGGGGATGTTTTATTTTCCAGTGAAAACTATTGCAAAACGTCTTGAGGATATGCTGTCCGTTGAATTTCCAAACAGTGAAATATTCTTTATGCAATCCATGGTTAGTCTCAGCCAATATCATTATTATGAAGGGTCAGAGATCACTCCGATGAAAGAAGTCGAATTACACAAGGATAAAGAAGAATATCAAATGGGGAATCTGCTTCTAATGTTATTAGCAAAGGTATACCCGAACTTAGATATGCAAGAACGGTTTATTTTGGAGATTTACGGGTTCTTTGACAAGCTATTAATCGAAAATGCCATTCCGGAATGGATGATGATTTCAACAAGTCATTTAACAACATATGTTCAAAAGGAATGCCAGCAGATTTATCAAGAATTGCAAACCTGTATGCAAACGTGGAATAAAACTTACCCTTCCGTTTTGTTTAATCATTTTCATTTAACAAAGCTAACCTTAATTGTCCGCTCGAGTTTACGTTATAAAAGTAAGAGGGCTTTTTTAGTGATCGGGGAAGAATTTTCAATTCGTCATTACATAGCAGACTTGATAAAGAAGGAAATTGGAGATCAGTTGATCCTTAATACTTCCATAATGAAAGGCCTGACCGACGAGATCATGCAGCAAAATAATATCGATCTTGTCATTAGTAATATCCCGGTTGCATTAACGACAGTGCCTGTTGTTATTATTTCCACGATCCCCTCTAAAAGAGATTTAGTCAACATTCGTAAAGAACTGCTTTTATAATTTGACCAATTATTTTCCGTAAGCTCCGTAAGTTTTTGGTCTAGTTTGTAATGTTAAAAAACCTTATGCTCAATCTAGTTTCGAAACTGATTTTACTTGAAGGCAAGTGGAAAGCGATTTCGGTAAACCTCAGTTTACTATTAAAAGTTGGAGGAAGAACTATGAGTAGGCATTTAGGTGCAAATAAGGGAGAAATAGCAGAGCTCGTTTTGCTCCCAGGAGATCCTTTACGTGCAAAGTTTGTGGCAGAACACTTTTTAGAGGAGGCTTATTGTTATAACGAAGTAAGAGGGATGTATGGATACACTGGATTATACAAGGGTGTGCCTGTGTCGGTTCAGGGGACAGGGATGGGAAATCCATCGATGAGTATCTATGCAACAGAATTGATCGTCGATTATGAAGTTAAGAAATTGATTCGCATTGGTACATGTGGCGCGATGCAGGAAGATATCAATATCCGCGATATTATATTAGCCCAAGCAGTATCTTCAGACAGTAATATGACGGAAAAGATCTTTCATGGCTGTAATTTTGCACCAACGGCAGATTTCTCATTGCTAATGAAAGCATATCAACAAGCACAAGCTAAAAATGCAAAGGTGTTTGTTGGTAACATCTATAATTCTGATGAATTCTATCGTGAAAATTTAGATCGGCTTCATAAGTTCATGGATTTCGGTGTATTAGCTGTAGAAATGGAAAGTACCGCCCTATACACTTTAGCCGCTAAATATGGTGTAAAAGCGTTATCGATTTTGACCGTCGGCAGTCAATTGTTAAGACAGGAGCACCTAACTCATAAAGAAAGTGAACAATCCTTTTATGAAATGGTCGAAGTAGCTCTTAACACAGTCGTTGAAGGCTGATTTATTGATAAGAGTGCAGTGTTGTTAGAAAAGAGAGTGAGAAAGAAATGAAGGTAATACTGTCAGGATTGCAGTGGATGATTTTTATGATCGCTGGTGCAATTGCTGCACCCATTGCTATCGCAGATTTATATAACTTAACACCCATAGAGACTTCTGGACTCATTCAGAGCACCATGATTACTTTAGCAATAGCTGGATTTTTACAAGGCCTGATGGGTCATAAATTCCCTATTCATGAAGGTCCGGCAGGGTTATGGTGGAGCATTTTTACCATTTACGCGAGTTTAGTGGGGGGACTCTATTCCTCTAACAACGGCGCTTTACATGCTTTAAGTGGAGCGATGATCGTTAGCGGAGTGTTGTTTATCCTAATTTCAGCATTTAAGCTAATGGATAAAATCGCTCGTCTTTTTACTCCAACCATCACCTTTATTTATTTACTTTTATTGATCTTTCAATTAAGTGGATCTTTTATGAAAGGGATGATGGGGATTACCATAGCCCACACCATGTTAGATGTTAAAGTATTCATCCTTAGTGTGATCGTGGTCTGCATTACCTTTTGGTTAGGCAACAGCCGCTTTGTATTACTAAGCCAGTTTTCAATAATTCTCAGTATAGTGATAGGCTGCCTATTATTTATAATCTGCGGTAGTATGCCGGCGGTTTCTCGTGCGGATACTCTATTTAAGCTGCCGGAAATATTCCCATTTGGAACACCCCGATTCGATGCCGGGACAATTACTACTGCATTTTTACTAACCCTATTATTAATAACCAATGCAGTGGCATCCATCCGTTTGATGGAGACCGTTATGAAACCAAAGCAAGGGGATCATCGTCGTTATTTGCGCGCCGGGTTTACTTCTGGAATTACGCATCTTATTAGTGGTGGTTTAGGAGCGGTCGGCTCAGTCCCTATTTCGGGAGCGGCGGGATATGTTGAGCAAACAGGGATGAGGGAGCGCAAATCATTTTTAATAGGCTGCAGCTTAGTGATCTCAATATCCTTGTTTCCGCCTATGATGAATTTCATATCTGCGATTCCAGCTCCCATAGGCTATTCTGTTACCTTCGTCATTTTTGTGAAGATGGTCGGACTAGCGCTAAAGGAATTGAAAAAGGTTATTCATGAAGAGCGAACATTTATTGTCAGTGGGCTTTCCCTTTTAGTGGGTGTAGGTTTAATGTTTATTCCTGCATCAGCTACGGCCCATTTATCTCCGATTGTGATAGCCATTTTAAATAATGGATTAATATGCGGAAGCCTGTTAGCGATTATTTTGGAACAAGGGTTAATGTGGAAAGATGCATTTCGATATGAGGATTCCAAGAAAATTAACCGATAATTTGGAGGGCTAAAAATGCATTATCTAATTTCTATTGCTGGTCTGGTTATTGTTCTATTACTGGCATGGCTAGGAAGTAACAATAAGAAAAAGATTAAATATCGTCCAATCATTGTAATGATTGCTATTCAGATAGGTTTGGGATTAATTATCCTAAAAACGAGCATTGGAGAATTTTTGATTAAAGGGTTTGCTGATAGTTTTGCAAAATTACTTGGATACGCCAATGAAGGTACTGACTTTGTGTTTGGCGGCATTGCAAATGAAGGGGCGCATACATTTTTCCTTTATGTTTTGATGCCCATTGTTTTTATGTCAGCATTGATAGGGATTTTGCAACATTACAAAATACTGCCATTCATTATAAAGTATATTGGTTTGGTGCTAAGTAAAATAAATGGCATGGGTAAATTGGAATCTTATAATGCAGTTGCAGCCGCAATTGTCGGACAAAATGAAGTATTTATTTCGGTGAAAAACCAGCTTGGACTATTGCCAAAACATCGCTTGTATACATTATGTGCGTCTGCAATGTCTACGGTATCCATGTCAATCGTTGGTTCCTATATGACGATGCTAGAACCTCGGTATGTAGTAGCTGCATTGATATTAAACCTATTTGGCGGATTTATCATTTCATCCATCATTAATCCGTATGAAGTTACACCTGAAGAAGATATTGTTGAAGTTCAGGTAGAAGAAAAACAAACGTTTTTTGAAATGCTGGGCGAATATATTATGGATGGCTTTAAAGTAGCCATAGTAGTTGGGGTAATGTTAGTTGGTTTTGTGGGAATCATTGCTTTAATTAACGGAGTCTTCAGTGGCATATTCGGAATCTCGTTCCAAGGAGTTTTAGGCTACGTCTTTGCACCCATCGCCTTTCTTATCGGTGTGCCATGGCATGAAGCTGTTGAGGCCGGTAGTATTATGGCGACAAAGCTTGTTGCGAATGAATTCGTTGCTATGCTTGACTTTGTTAAGATTCAAGAAGGTTTAAGTGGCCGTACTACAGCCATTGTCTCCGTTTTTCTAATCTCATTTGCTAACTTTGGGTCGATTGGTACCATTGTGGGTGCAGTGAAGGGATTGAATGAAAAGCAAGGGAATATCGTCGCACGATTTGGATTAAAGCTGTTATTTGGCGCCACACTTGTAAGCGTTTTATCAGCTTTGATTATCGGTATCATATTCTAGTTGTAGCAAGGAGTATTAACATGAAACAAACACCCCGGTTTAAGCGGATTTTCGTCATCGTTATGGATTCTGTAGGCATTGGTGAAGCTCCAGATGCTGACAAGTTTGGGGATGCAGGATCACATACATTACGGCATATTGCAGAAAAAATGAATGGGCTACATGTTCCTGCGTTATCCAAGCTAGGGTTAAGTCATATTGACCCAATACCCGGAGTTCCCAACGTAGAGCACCCTTTAGCTTATTGGACCAAAATGCAGGAAGCTTCTAATGGAAAGGATACGATGACAGGTCACTGGGAGATCATGGGTCTACGAATTGATGTTCCTTTCAAAGTGTTTCCTGAAGGGTTTCCTTATGAATTAATTAATGAATTAGAAGAAAGAACAGGACGAAAGGTGATTGGGAATAAACCCGCTAGTGGTACAGCTATTCTCGATGAGCTTGGACAAGAGCATATGAACACAGGTGCACTCATTGTCTATACTTCTGCAGATTCCGTGATTCAGATTGCGGCTCATGAAGAGGTTATTCCTTTGGAAGAACTGTATCAAATCTGTGAGATTGCCAGAGAGATTACTTTACGTGAGGAGTACATGCTAGGAAGAGTGATTGCTAGACCATTCCTCGGGCAGCCCGGAAATTTCAAAAGAACATCGAACCGTCATGATTATGCCTTGAAGCCGTATGGAAGAACCGTGATGAATGAGCTCAAGGATGCCGGGTTCGATGTACTAGCGATTGGCAAGATCTCAGATATATACGATGGGGAAGGTGTCACCAAGTCTTTCAGAACAGTGTCTAACATGGATGGCATGGATAAACTCATGGAGACCCTTCATACTGATTTTACAGGACTTAGTTTCTTGAACCTTGTCGATTTTGATGCACTTTATGGCCATCGTAGAGATCCGATCGGGTATGGGAAAGCGCTAGAAGAATTTGATGATCGATTACATGAAGTTCTAGCGGAGCTATGTGAAGATGATCTTTTTATAATTACGGCAGACCATGGGAATGATCCCATTCATGCGGGCACGGATCACACCCGTGAATATGTTCCTTTACTCCTCTACAGTAAGAGTTTCAATCGACAAGGGGAGCTGCCTATATCGAGGACTTTTTCGGATATTGGAGCAACAGTTGCTGATAACTTTGTTGTGACCATGCCCCAATTTGGTAAGAGCCTCCTACAGGAGCTTAAATAAACTATAATTTGAATAGACACTTTGAATAGAAACAGGATACCTAACTTGTATTAGTAAAAGGTATCCTGTTTGTTTTTTATCTACATATCTTTGTATCTAAAAAGCTGCCGAGAAAGCGGCTTTTTTTGTTATTACGGATCAAATACTAGGGTAATAATTAATTATTAAAGGGGTTAATTTTAGAGCCACCTGTCGTTAACCCTTTTTTCGATGAATCGCATTCTAATACAACGTTATAAATAATCTAGTTTCTACTCATGCCACTCCTTCGATAGTAATAGTATTGACAACCTGTATATACAGGTTTAAACTGTGTGAAGTGTTTGAACTTGTATATACAGGTTTAATGGTTGAAATAAAGGAATTCTTTTTGGAGGTGTTCAACTTGAGTCAGTCCCAGTATTCGGAATGGTGGCGCCGCTCCACGGTGTATCAGGTGTACCCGAAGAGCTTTAAGGACACTACAGGCAACGGAACAGGAGATATTAAAGGACTTATTGAGAAATTAGATTATTTGCAGAAGCTTGGAATCGATATTG
Source organism: Paenibacillus sp. FSL H3-0310 (assembly GCF_038002785.1). NCBI lineage: Bacteria > Bacillati > Bacillota > Bacilli > Caryophanales > Paenibacillaceae > Paenibacillus > Paenibacillus sp. FSL H3-0310. Next base: position 2,760,851 of record NZ_JBBODC010000001.1, on the reverse strand, counting down.
TCTGGTTACAGCCGGTTTATGTTTCGCCGCAACATGATAACGGTTACGATGTAGCAGATTATGAAAATATTAACCCGGATTTCGGTACGATGGAGGATTTTGACGAGCTAATACAGGAACTGCATAGACGCGAAATGAAGCTAATGATTGATATCGTGGTTAACCATACCTCGACTGAACATGAGTGGTTCAAACAGTCCATTTCAAGCAGGAACAATCCTTTCCGTGATTACTATATCTGGAAGGACCCGGCTCCGGACGGCGGCTTACCCAACAACTGGCAGTCGAAGTTCGGTGGGCCTGCCTGGCAGTTCGACGAAGCGTCGGGACAATATTATCTTACTCTCTTCGATAAAACCCAAGCGGATCTGAACTGGGAGAATGAGAAGGTACGTAGAGCAGTGAATGATATGATGTTATTCTGGGCTAAAAAGGGTGTCGACGGCTTCCGCATGGATGTAATTAATTTAATCTCCAAAGATCAGCGCTTCCCTAACGATGACGGGAGTGTTCCACCGGGGGATGGACGTAAATTCTATACTGACGGTCCACAGGTCCATGCATACATCAAATCAATGTATGAAGAGGTGTTTGGTCCGTTTGAGATGGTGACTGTAGGAGAGATGTCCTCAACTACACTGGAGCATTGTATCCGGTACTCAAGTCCCGAAGAGCGGGAATTTTCCATGACCTTCAATTTTCATCATTTAAAAGTCGACTATCCGAATGGACAGAAGTGGGAACTGATGCCTTATGATTTCGAGGCAATGAAACGGTTGTTCGCGCAGTGGCAGACCGGAATGCAGAAAGGCGGAGGCTGGAACGCACTATTTTTTAACAATCATGATCAACCGCGTGCTCTTTCCAGATTCACTGATGATAAGGTCTACCGTGTGGAAAGCGCCAAGCTGCTCGCGACAACTCTGCATGGCCTTCAGGGAACACCTTATGTATATCAAGGGGAAGAAATCGGTATGCCGAATCCGGTATGGAAAAGCATCGATGAGTTCCGCGACATTGAGTCACTAAATATGTACCGCATTCTGTGTGAACAGGGGAAAAGCCCGGAGGTTGCTCTCAGCATTCTCCAAGAACGTTCGCGGGACAATTCACGTACGCCGATGCAGTGGGATGACAGCCGGAATGCCGGATTTACCACTGGTACTCCATGGTTGAAGGTAGATGAGCGGTATCCAGACATCAATGTGCAGAAGGAACTGGAAAACCCTGATTCCATCTTCCACCATTACCGCAAACTAATTGCACTTCGCAAGGAGTATGGAGTATTCATAGAAGGTATTTTCAAGAGACTCGATGAAGGTCATCCTGAAGTCTTCGCTTACGCCAGAACAGGAGATGGAGAGACACTTGTTGTGGTCTCGAACTTCAGCAATAAAGAAATCTCTTTCCGCTTTAAAGACAATCACTGGACTGAATTGTCGCCAAGTGGTAAGGACGAGCTTCTGATTGGGAATACAGCAGATGCACCATCATTAACACAAGAGCTTCAGCTTAGTCCTTATGCTTCCTACATGTGGTTAGTCCGCTAACGAGGTGTACTTGAGAAGGAGCACACATCAATTTTGTAAGGAGTGAAGATATGGCTATAGACCGCAAAAATGTTGAAGATATTGTACGGGCGGTTGGGGGCAAGGAGAATATTGAGGTTGCGACGCATTGTGTAACCCGGCTGAGATTCTCGCTGTATGACGAGAGCAAGGTGGATTCGGAAGCCCTGGACCGTAACGAACTCGTAAAAGGACAATTCTCTACGCAAGGGCAGTTCCAGATCGTTATCGGACCAGGAACTGTAGATAAAGTATACGATGAAATGATTCAAATCACTGGTGGTGCCCGCTCTTCCAAGGATGACGTGAAATCAGCGGCAGCACGGAAACAGAATCCATTGCAGCGGGCGATCAAAACACTGGCTGATATTTTTATTCCGATTCTTCCGGCCATCGTAACCGCAGGTTTGCTGCTTGGGATTAATAATATTTTGACCGGACCTGGTATCTTTTTTGATAGTAAGTCATTGGTAGATGTCTATCCTGCATGGAAAGACATTGCTGCGATTATTAACACGATTGCCAGCACAGCCTTCACCTTTTTACCAGCCCTTATCGGTTGGGCAGCTGTTACACGTTTCGGGGGCAGTCCTCTGCTCGGAATCGTGCTGGGTCTCATTCTCGTACATCCGGATCTATTAAGTGCCTACAGTTATGCAAGTGCTTCAACTGAGGGAACCGTTCCGACCTGGAATTTGTTCGGCTGGCATTTGGAGAAGATCGGTTATCAGGGGCAAGTATTGCCTGTACTGGTTTCGGCCTATATTCTGGCTAGACTGGAGAAGTTCCTCAACCGCCGGGTGCTTGATTCCATTAAACTACTGGTCGTTGCTCCAGTGACCCTGCTGGTTACAGGTTTTCTGGCCTTCACCATTATCGGACCCGTTACGTTCGCCATTGCCAATGCTATCACCTCGGGTTTGATCTATGTATTTGATCATTTTGCGCTCCTTGGTGGTTTGATCTATGGTGGATTCTATGCACTTCTGGTCATCACTGGGATGCATCATACTTTCTTGGCAGTCGATGTTCAGCTCATCGGCAGTGAGGGAGGCACCTTCCTCTGGCCGATGCTGGCGCTCTCCAATATTGCGCAAGGCGCTGCGGCACTGGCGATGATGTTCGTTGTTAGAGAACAAAAGGCAAAAGGTTTGGCGGCTACGTCTTCCGTCTCTGCGTTCCTCGGTGTGACTGAACCGGCAATCTTTGGGGTGAATATCCGCTATCGCTATCCTTTCATCTTCGGGATGATCGGCTCAGCAATTGCCGGTATGCTCCTTACCGTTAACCAGGTTCGAGCTTCATCCATTGGCGTAGGGGGAATTCCCGGTTTCCTTTCGATTTTCCCGAATCAGTGGGGCGTTTTCTTTATTGGCATGGTTATTGTTCTCGTTGTGCCATTTGCCGCCACAGTATTGTACGGACGTTCTGTAGTGGGTCGTTCCGAAAAGAACACAGCTACAGAGGCTTCTAGTACTACGAGCGAACCAGAGGAATTGAGCAGCCGTCATTCAGTTCAAGGGTCACAGGAATCAGTTAATATTCTAGAGCTTGTCTCACCACTTAGTGGAACTGCTGTATCGCTGGAACAGGTGCCCGATCCTGCCTTTGCTGAAAAGCAAATGGGTGAGGGAATTGCAATCGAACCTTCTGAGGGGAAAGTATATGCTCCCTTTGATGCTACAGTAGTCCATGTGATTAAGAGCAAACATGCGCTTATACTGGAGCATGCCAGCGGTGTTCAGGTATTAATCCACGTTGGAATTAACACGGTGGCGCTTAAAGGTAGCGGTTTTACCAGCCTGAAGAATATTGGTGATAAGGTGCAAGCAGGAGAGCTTCTACTAGAATTTGATATGGAAGCTATCCGCGCAGCAGGTTACCCGGTGATTACTCCAATCATCATTCCTGCAGGTCAGGAGATGGTCGAGAAGATCGAGGAGAAGACCGGACCAGCTACGGCCAAACAAACAAGCATCTTGACTATTCATCTCAAGGGTTGATAAAGGCTATATTGGCAAAGACTTTATACTTTAGAAAGACAGCCCCTTGGGGGCTGTTTTTCTATAAATATAAGAATTTATATGTTCAACGCTATAAATTTCCCTCCAATTGAATCGATGCTTCCAAAGGCATGACGTGATACAATAAAGGGCGGTGATCAAAATTGAGAGAAAATAAATATTTGCAAATTTATAATGAATACAGCAACCAAATCCATTCTGGACAACTGCTGCCGGGAACCAAGCTGCCTTCCGAAAGTGAACTCGCCGAAGCTTACGCTACTTCACGAGAGACCGTGCGCAAAGCGCTGAATCTACTTTTCCGTGAAGGATATATTCACAAAATTAAGGGCAGAGGCTCCTTTGTGCTTGACATGACCCGAATGGATTTCCCTGTTACCGGTTTGATTTCATTTAAAGAGATGGCCGATACCCTGGGTACTGCCTCGCGGACACTGGTAGAGCGGACGATACAAGAGCCGGCAGGCTCCGCAATCGCCAGACATCTGCAGATTCCACCTGAAACTCTGATTTGGAAGGTTGTTCGCGCCAGGGAAATTGAAGGTGAACGGATCATTTTGGATAAGGATTATTTTCGTGCGGATATTGTTTCCTTTCTGAGTGAGGAAATCGCGGAAGGCTCAATCTATGAATATCTGGAGCTGGAATTGGGTCTTAAGATCAGTTATGCGAAGAAGCTGATATCCGTTGAGCCTTCTACCGAGGAGGATCATAGACTGCTCGATTTGAAGAATTTTACGCATATTGTAGTAGTACGAAACTATGTGTATTTGGAGAACACGGTGCTTTACCAATATACCGAGTCTAGACACCGGCTGGATAAATTCCAGTTCGTGGATTTTGCTCGAAGGGTGAGGCGATAAGCTGATCCGAGGGTGTCCCAGTTTGGGATATCCTTTTTTTATGAGAGTTCCCTGTAAAAAAAATACAATCCGATTGTGAAATATGAAATCTCTATCCCTTTCAATCACTATCAGGTGTGTTGGAGTTATATAGCCAATACTGTGCAAATTTTCGATACAAGAGCGCTTTAGAGGTTCATTCGCTCCATTCGCAAAAACGATATATTAAGAAAAAAAGCTGCCCTCAGAGGCAGTTTTTTTATGTAAAAACCATTAAATACCATATTGTCATATGACAAAAGTGATGACAACCCACACTATTTAAATGTTCTTTATACATATATATTGTTGGAATATGGAAACAGCGATACCTTCATAGCTAGTCGTAACAAATACGGTAAACGTTGCAAGTCAGAATAAATGGGTGGAAAATCTTAGATTCCCGGCTGCCTTTTTGAGCTTATCATGATTTGTGAAACGGGCTAATAGCAACTTTGGTTGTCTTGAATGCAACGCTAATAGAATGGTAGATTTAGGGAAAATGTCGAATATAGGAGGAAAAACGATTGAATATTAGCATTATATTGTTGGCTCAGCACTTTAACCTGACCGTACAATGTCTGGATCGGATTAAGAAATATACGCCTATGTCCTATGAGCTGATTGTCGTCTCGGATAACGAATCTGCCGAAGTGTCGAATTACCTTGCGTATGAATGCGGCGTTCATGTCATTCATAGCCGGAGCAAAGGGGTTGCAGCAGCATTCAATCTGGGCGCGTTGTCATCTTCGGGAGAACGTCTTGTATTCATCCGCGATCAGATTATGGTAAACGAGGGATGGTTAGAAGAGTTGTCTGGCTGTCTGGACCATCATTCGAATGCTGCAATCGTGGGTCCGAGGATGAATGATGTTAGCGGCGCTCAACGGATTCCGATTGTATATCAGAACATGGAGCAACTCTATCAGTCGTCATCGATGCTTGCCAACGGAAAATCAAAGTCTTGGACCCGGGTTCCTAGACTTGTCAGTTTACTAATGATGATACCCCGTCGCTACTTTGAGCAGATTGGGTACTTTGATGAGCGATTTGAGGTCGAATCTTACGAGGATGACGATCTGTGTTATCGCACGTTATCTATGAACCTGGATATTTACATAGCCGAAGGATGCGTAGTCTTCCGGAAGGAACCTCCTTCAGTAGATCCCAATGATCCTGATTGGTACAATAACCGATTAATCTTGAATCGTGCTATGGCCATAAGCAAGTGGGGATTCGATTTAACTTCTTCCTTGTATAGCGGCACAAGGAAAGTCACTGTCAGCCTATGCATGATTGTAAAAAACGAAGAGCATACCTTAGGGCGTTGTTTATCCAGCGTGAGGGAGCTTGTCGATGAGATCATTATTGTGGATACAGGTTCGAGTGATGGGACCAAAGAGCTCGCGGCATCTTATGGAGCGCGGGTTTATGATTTCGAATGGGTGAACGATTTCTCCAAGGCAAGAAATTATGCCTTCAGTCTCGCTACTCAAGAGTACCTGCTGTGGTTGGATGCGGACGATTATCTGCATTCAGAGGATGCAGAGGCTCTCCAGTCCATCGTATCCGAACTACCATGGGATATCGATGCTGTATCGATGCATTATTATCTCGACCGTGATAAAGACGGAAGTGTAACTTCGAGCTTGAGACGTAATCGTCTGGTAAGACGAAGTTGTGAATTCCGTTGGATTGGAGTCGTTCATGAGTACCTTGAGGTCGCAGGCAATGTGTTCTATGCCGAGTTAGGCATAACACATGATCGAAAGCATACGCAGTCCTCGCGTAATCTTCTCATCTATGAGGGGATGTTGGAAGCGCAAATGAGGTTCACTCCGCGGGATGTATTTTATTATGCCAACGAGTTATACGATCACGGCCAATGGCAGCGATCGATAGAGCAATACGATGCCTTCATTGCCATGCCGAATGGCTGGATGGAGGACAAGCTACTTGCGAGTCGGCGTGCCGGAGATGCGTTGTCACAATTAGGTCTCTTTCAAGAAGCCAAGCTTAAAGTACTTCAAGCTTTTACCTTGTCGCCTCCCCGAGCCGAAGCCTGTTGTCAATTAGGGTCTTACGAGCTAATCGAACAACGGTTCGAGAATGCTGCTTTTTGGTACAAGCTAGCCACGGAAGTACCAAAGCCGACTGAGCCTAACGCTAGAGTAGACTTTCCGGCATGGGCGTGGCTGCCGCATTTGCAATTATGCGTCTGTTACGATCGCTTAGGACAATACGAACAAGCTCACTGTCACAACGAGATAGCTGGTAGCTATGTACCAGATTATCCGAGCGTCATGGCTAATCGCGATTATTTGAAGCAATACATAACTTTATAAATTTGAGGGGGATTTAGTAATGGCAAGATTGAAGAGGACGAAAGCAAGTGGCAAGAAAAGTGGCAAGCAGTTAGCTTACAAGAGCTCAATGGCATTTATTCTGATGAGTCAGTTGATTGCTCCCTTGAGCCCTGCTTATAGCAGTATTCTACCCCGGGCAAGTGCAGCAGCTTACAGTGATGTCGATTCTACCTCATGGGCATATCAGTATATCACTAAAGCTTCCGCGCTTGGGGTAATCGAAGGAGACGGTTCCGGATACTTTAGCCCTAACCGACCAGTCACGAATCAGGAAGCGGTTGTTATGGTACTCAGGTTCATGGGATATGAGCAGCCTAAGGCTACTAGCGGCAGCCTGCCCTTCACCGTAGATTCTTGGGCTACTGTTTGGATTCAGCAAGCGATTGACATCGGCCTCGTGATTCCAAGCGAGGAAGTGAGACCCAACACCGTCATCTGGGGAAAAGAGCAAGCAAGTCGAGAGTGGATAACACGTCTAATTATTCGTGCCGCAGGCAAAGAATCCGAGGCCATCGAGTTTAAGGATAGCGACATAGGTTTCTTAGATGCATCAGATGCATCGGACTGGGCAGCAGGCTACATTAATGCCGCAGTTAACCGCAATGTCATATCTGGCTTCCCTAATAATACTTTCAAGCCTAAGCAGACGGCTACTCGCGCCGAGTTTGCAGCTATCTTGTCTAAGACAGAAATATTTGCGAGTAAGGTATCCGATCGGATTATCCATGGCTCTGTCGTCTCGATGTCCAAAAATTCGATCGAACTCTTAAGCAGCAGCGGTCAGACGGAGAAGTTCGAAATCAATAGCAAATCTGTTCTGTTCGGGGACAATGGCAAGGGCGTGTTTCCTACGGGGGCTTTGGTGACGCTCATTCATAATGGAGGAATGGCATCGTTCGTTGAAGTGTTGGGATTAGGGGCTGTAGGTCAGACTAGTCCGAAAGGGGAAAAAGGAGATACGGGTGCTACCGGCGTAGCAGGTCAAAACGGGGCTTCTGGTTCAAGTGGACCGCAAGGCGCCACTGGTTCGACCGGAGCTGTCGGGGCTACGGGCGCTGTCGGGCCGAATGGCGCTACGGGCGCGACTGGGGCTGTTGGAGCGACTGGCGCAACCGGGGCTAACGGTGCAATCGGAGCAACTGGTGCTAACGGTGCAACTGGCGTAACCGGGGCTACTGGTGCAATCGGAGCAACTGGTGCTGAAGGGGCTACTGGCGCAATCGGAGCGACTGGCGCAATCGGAGCGACTGGCGCAATCGGAGCGACTGGCGTAACTGGTGCTACGGGTGCTGTCGGGGCTACTGGAGCAAATGGGGCGACCGGTGCTACGGGTGCTAACGGTGTAACAGGCGCTAATGGAGCGATGGGGTCAACTGGCGTAACAGGTGCACAGGGTATCCAAGGGATAACCGGTGCTACCGGATCGACTGGTGCAACTGGCATTGGTCTTGATAGCATTACTCCGTTTAGTTCAGCGATTTCCTATCATGCAGGACAAGTCGTTACTTATTTAGGAAGTATCTACATCGTTACTATAAACAACCCATCTGGAGTACCTTCTGATATAAATAACGACTTTACCTTGCTCGTCTCTAAAGGTGAAACCGGAGCTACCGGAGCTACCGGGGCCCAAGGAGTTCAGGGAATTCAAGGCGTAACTGGGGATACAGGCGCACAAGGAGTTCAAGGCGTAACTGGGGTAACTGGAGCAACCGGAGCCATAGGGGCAATAGGAATTCAAGGAGTAACTGGCGCAACCGGAGCTACGGGTGTACAAGGGATTCAAGGGATAACCGGAGCTACCGGGGCATCTGGCGCATCAACTATAATTCCATTCTCTTCCGGATCACCAATTACTGTAACAACAATCGCCGGGGGATTAAAAGGGACAGTTGCGATGCTTGGATTTGGCAGTTCGTACTCAGGAGCTAGTATAGTAGGTGGAACAATAGATTTAACCAAAAGTAATGGTTCTGATCCTACAAAAGATCCATACAACCAAGCGTTTATCGTTCCACGTAATGGTACGATCACTTCAATATATGCTTTTTTCAGCCCAACTTTAGCTTTTTCTTTAATAGGTACGACCGTAAACGTTCAAGCAGAAATATATAAAGCGGATAGTAATAGCAACAGTTTTACACCTGTTATTGGTTCAGCAGTATCTTTGGCGCCTAGTTTGACAGGAATAATTTCTATTGGATCTACTAGTGACGGATCAGTCAAAGGCATAAATACGGCTGTTCAGGCTGGCGATCGCTTAATGTTAGTGTTCTCTTCGACGGCTTCCGGTCTAAGCTTGATAAATACTGTAACAGGTTATGCGAGCGCCGGAATTGAGATTAAGTAATTCAAGATTTAAGGTAGGAACCATCCATTTTATTTGATAGGAAGTGATTAAAAATGGCAAGGAAGCTATTTCCGATAAAAAAATTGAGTTTAATGTTGGTGTTAGTTCTTATATTTCCATCCGTCATTCAATTCCCGTCTGTAGGAGCTGCAAAAGGACGCTCTTTTGAACAAGTAAAGCTATTGGCTGCACCAGCGAATCTGGCAGTCAGCGATTCAACCTCCTCAAGCATTCGCCTTACCTGGGATGCCGTAGGGGGAACCTCTAACACGGATGTGAGTTATAAGGTAAATCTAATGGAGTCTACCAATCGTAGCGTAAGCGATGTGGTCTATACCTTCGATTCAGGCGAATTAACGGAGTATACGGTGAAGGGATTGGTTTCCGACCGGAGCTATACATTCACGGTCCAAGCCGTAAACATATCCGGACCCGTGTCAAAAACAAGTCAACCTTTAACCGCAAGTACGCTTCCAGCGGAAGCGTACCCACCAACAACGAAGGAAGAGGAACTCCCTCCAGCCGATCAAGAATCACCGAGTACGCCCGAGTTAACTCTTTACAGTCGCACATCAGATAGCATTAGCTTGGCATGGAGTTCATCCGAGGATAATGTCGGAGTTGCGGAATATGTTCTATATAAGGACTCTGATCTGTTGGCAGAAGTAACGGTTAGCACAACGGTCTACACGGCCGTCGACTTGAAGGCTGGACAGGAGTATACCTTTTTAGTACAAGCTATAGACGAAACAGGGAACAAATCAGCAATTAGTAACGAGTTGAAGGTTAGTACACTTGATGTTGTAAGTAATGTTGGTCCCATTATGAGCATGGGCAACGGGAATTCCTTTCATACATTGACTGTACAGCCGGATGGTACCGTATGGGCTTGGGGCAATAATAGGAAGGGGCAGCTCGGTGATAGCACAACTATTGCTCGTAATAAGCCTGTGCGAATTGTTGGCTTGCCGGAGATAAGCGCCACATCCGTTGGACAAGACCATTCCATCGCACTCTCGACGGACGGAACGGTTTGGACATGGGGAAGCAATAGCGTGGGCCAGCTGGGTAATGGTACGTCGGAGCCCCAGCTTGTGCCGCAGCAAGTGCCTGGATTGGTGAATGTCATAGCTGTTCAAGCAGGTGAGCAGCATTCGTTAGCGTTATTGTCCGATGGAACGGTGTGGGCATGGGGACTTAACACATATGGTCAGCTTGGAGATGGAACCACCGAGGATAGTGCATTACCAGTGCAGGTTGCAGGTTTGGACTCAATCGCATCGATCTCAGCCGGAGCCTTTCATAATCTAGCGGTTAGCCATGATGGTCAGGTTTATGCATGGGGATTCAATGCTTACGGTCAGCTCGGTGATAACACAAAGAGCGACCGCTCAACTCCCGTGCAGGTTGCTGAGTTAAACAGCGTTACTTCTGTATCTGCCGGCTTTTATCACAGCATGGCAGTGAAAAAAGACGGAACCGTATGGAGCTGGGGAACGAACGTTAAGGGAATCTTGGGGGATGGGACAACCGAAGATCATTATACTCCCGTTCAAGCCTTGGATCTTGGTTCAGTTATCAGTGTATCCGCTGGTGCCTTGCATAGCATGGCTCTGAAAAGCGATGGAAACGTATGGATATGGGGAGCGAACAATGAGAGCCAGCTCGGCGGTAGCGCTGAATCGGAGCGTTCCCTTGCTTCTAAGCTCACCATTGGAAATCGTATCGTCGCTATTAGTGCAGGTTATATGAGCGGCGGTGCGGTTAGTGAGGAGGGGACCTTGTTGACCTGGGGGTATAATGGGTTAGCCCAGCTTGGTGATGGCACTTATACTAATGTCATAGAACCTGTTGCAATTTCGCTTGTAGAAGAATCTTATTAGATTTGAAGAGTAGGGAATTTCATGCCTAAGTGGCAATGAATTCCCTATTTTTATAGGTGAGTCAAAAAGAGAAAACTCTTTTCATATTCATTCTTTATCATTACAGCTATCCGTCTAGACTGTTAAAATGATGGAAGTATGGTAGACAAAGGAGATAAGCAATGAATATTGGCTTTCGGATCAATACTGAGGAGAACCGACACCGAACTCTGAGGCAAGTAAAACAAGCGGCGTTTCATGCTTTACAGGAATATGAAATAGACTGGAACTCCATTCACTTCATTCAAGTATCCGAACATGTCACCTTCCGCATTGTAAGCGATGTGGGGGAACAGTTCTTGCTCCGCATTCACCCGGATAACAAACAACGCGAAGGAACCATTTCAGAAATTGAGTGGTTGTTCGCTTTGAAGAGCAAGGGCCTCCTCTTGCCCGAAGCTGTAATCAATCGTGAAGGGGCCTTTATTACGGAAACATCGGTGTGTGACGGACAACGGTTTTATTCGAGCTTAATGCGATGGGTCGAGGGAAAGCATGTAGACAAAAGCGAACTAACGGAGGAGGGCATCCGTAAAACAGGATCATTGATGGCAAAGCTTCATGAGGCCAGCTCTGATTTTAGTCCTTCCAGCGGTTTTACTCGTCCTTCTTGGGGTGTACTGAGCTTTAAAAGGGACTGGGATCACCTAAGTCTACATCGCAAACATTTCATATCGGATGAGGGTTTTAAGTTATATTCCGCAGCCGCCACTAAAGTGGCAACATGTCTCGAAACGTTCACAAGACATGAACAAAATTATGGGATGATCCACGCGGACTTACATAATGGAAATGTCATTTTTCGGGATAATGAACCGTATCCTATCGATTTTGGCAGATGTGGCTTCGGCTATCATCTTTACGATATAGCTCAGGCTATTATGGGATTATACCCAACACAGAGAGCTTATTTCGTCGAAGGATATCAGAGAATCAGGAAGCTGGAAAATGAATATATAATGAAGCTAGAGTGCTTCTTAGTCATGGCAATAATCGAAGCCTATAGCTTTCATGCAGAGAATCCGCTAGAGACCGAGGGTTTGATTGAAGAGCAGCCATATGCTCAAGCGATTTTGAGAGCGTTTGTAAACGGGACAACCTTTTTATTTAATTCTCTGGATACTTCAAAATAAAAGATTAGAAAATGTAGTGCGTTATATTTTTCAAATGGTATTATTAGGATGAACTGCTGAAAACTATTTAAATTGTATTTGGAATCTTAGCAATGAAAATGGTTGACAAAACTTTATAAAAAGTGAGGAGTAGAGCAATGAACTTTGATAAAGAACAGCTTTTTTGGATAAATCCAATCAATGATTATTCTATTACAGAAAACAGGATTGAATTTGTAACGATGCCGAATACAGATTTTTGGCAACGAACCTATTATAGTTTTAGAAATGATAATTCACCTGCACTGTTAATGAAAACTGCTGAGAAGTATTTTTCATTTATAGTAAGAACAGATTATGATAGTACACATAGATACGAGCAGTGTGGGATAGTCATCTATCAGGACAGTGATAATTGGTTCAAGGCATCGGTAGAATATGAAAATGAGGAATTCCAAAGACTTGGAAGTGTGGTTACAAATCACGGATATTCAGATTGGGCAACAACTGATATCGATGCAAACATTAAAACTATGTATTATAGACTAAGTCGACGCGAAAGTGATTTCTGTATTGAAAGCTCTTTGGACGGGACTACATTTGAACAGATGCGTATTTTTCATATGTTTGAAGGGAATGAGGAAATAAATTTTGGCTTATATGCTTGTAGCCCAGAGAATTCTTCATTTAAAGGTGTTTTCACTGAAATGGAAATTACAGAGTGTAAGTGGTTGGAGCATAAATAGTCGTTTACGCAGCTGAAAGTGAATATTACTCAAAAGGGCCTTCCTAAAAGGAAGGCCTTTTTTTAATGGAGCGGTTATAAAGTTGTCATCAGTTTGCGATTTCTATAGTTATCCATGTGGTAAAATTAGGATAATTGGATCTTGGGAGGCGAGGACATTGAGTCTTGTGATGATCATTTTATTACTGTTCTTAAATATTCCAGTATATAAATTTTTATTTCGCGTGTTCTTCGTGAATAAAGATGATTATAGCGAATCGATTAGGCATACTTTTACACCTAACATCATTTCATTATTCCGGGGAGAGTATTGGAAGGATAGAATGAATACGGCAAGGCTTCAGTTTTTTATACTCATTTGCGGTGGGATTGTTGTTTTGGAATACCTTGTTTTGCATAAAATAATTGATATTTTTCGTTAACTAGAACTTCATTTAGAAACTTCTGCTTATGGTGAGCAGGAGTTTTTTTATCTTGCATAAGCACCGCCCTATTATGGAAAACTTATGTAGTGCGAATAAACAGCATGAATCTATTTTGCGAGGTGATAATGATGACAAATCAAGATCCGCAGGAGCTTCTTAAAAGTAAACACAAGCTGGATGAGCAGAAGAGGCAATTCACAAATTTTGCCCGAAGTGCTTCCGGTCATGGTGAAGCAGAAGCAGGCCAGGAATTCAGTAATGACCGAGTGCCAGATGATCAAAACCGCATGAAATCTGTTGAGAACAGACAAGATTGATCTTAAAAAGCTATCAAATAAGCCGATCCTTTTCTGGATCGGCTTAGAAAAATAATTTTTACGTTGTAAGGTTGTTCAATAGGTATCGGATGCTAGAGTTTTCTTGCTTTAATTACAAAAGTTACAGGAAGCATCTTTGCTTTTTTTGCAAAATCGCTTTTATCGTCCCGCGACTGCATAAGTTCATCATCAGATTGCTCAATCATTTGCTCAATAACAAATCCAGCTTTAGATAGCGCATTCACATAAGTTGATAATTTACGATCCGATAAAGTTAGCGTACTTTCATCAAGAGATACTGAATACCAAGATTCATCGAAATAACATTTTTTAAAAACAAGCATATCATTTTCTGCAACAACACATTTGTGTATAGGGTGAGACCAGCTGAAAATAAATGATCCATCTTTTTTAAGGTAAGAAGCAATCCGGCTAAAAGTACCCTCAAGGTCAGTTGTCCAGCCTATGGCATAAACCGAATATACAAAGTCAAAATAATCCTCTGGCAGGCCACATTCTTCTTCCATGGGTGAGCAGATCAATTTTGCTGAAAGACCGTGCTCCGTCAAAAGTTGCCTAGTCTTTTCGATTTGGTTCTCTGCTATATCCGTACCCCATAGTTCAGATGCATTGCGTTCCCCCAGATATTGCAAAGATTGACCGCTTCCACAGCCTATCTCCAGCAACTTTTTCCCTGAGACATCACCAAAAAGTTGGCATTGTTCTTCCGATACAAATGCTCCATAAAGAGGAAGTGCAGTAGCTCCTAAAACTTCATTTCCTTTTGTATCCCAAAATAAGCTGTTTGTTTCATGAATAGTATTCGTATCCATATCGACCGAGATGGCGACGCCAACCTCACCAGCGCCTATAACGTTTGTTCTATAACCAGAATTTTTGTCCATGCAGACACCCGCCCCAAATACAGATTATATAAGCCTAAACATATCTCCCGACTTGCGCGTAATCCCAATAACATATATCGAACACGAACAAGCTGAGGGATTAACCATAGAATAATCTATCATTTTTCTATGAACTTAACTATCCATAATTTTCCACTAAAACTCCTATTTGTGAAATAAAGCATGATATGACCGTATCAGAAAAGGAAAGTTATGCCCCACGAATTTGTTACAATATGTAAAACCGCTGCAGGGTACCACTTCAAATTATGAATATTTCAACGGGAACACCTTCCCTTAGTGGCGCGGTCATTCGGCATGGCAGCTTGGAAACAAGAGCTTATTTTGTCTAACCGTATAAACACAGTTTCTTCCTCCCGCTAATATGTACTCCCCCCGTTCAATATGAACATTATTACCTAGAACAGTTTTAAATAGATGTAACTCATTTTTGCATAACCCGGTACATACAGCAGCAGCTTCACAGATCGGGCAATGTTTCTCAATGAATAAAAGACTGCCATCATCCTGCTCCTTAACCTCGGCCATATACCCTTCACTTGTTCGAATCTCAGCCAGTTTCTCCAGCTTCACTCTAACGTCTGCTGTATCACCAAGATGCTGAAGATATTGTTCTTGCATATTCTTATTTCGAACAGCCAGCAGCTTGTCCAGCCCCTCATTTCCGAAAGCTTCTTTCATGGAATGGATCAGACTGACGGATAAATCCGAATATCCACTTGGGAAAAACCGATCGGCCGCGGGGGTTAAGATCCATAGCTTGGTTGGCCGCCCCATGGGACGGGACTCTTCTATATTAGTAACCAGCCCTTCTTCTTTCAGCGCATTCAAATGTTGACGAATAGCCATTCCAGATAGCGAAAACTGGGAGGAGAGTGCCATAACATCCATTCCCCCTTGTTGCTTTAACAGATCAATGATCGCTCTTCGGGTCTTGGTTGAGACATCCTTTTTGGTTTGATTTCGGCTCATGTTGCACCTCCTACTGAAACAACTAAATCTACATCACAGACTACATTTTAAACAAAAATGTTGACAAAGTCAAAGCTGAACTGTAGCTTAGACATTATAAATAAAAATGTTTACTAAGTGTCCGGATACGATGTATACATACCAATTTTCTTGGAGGTCACATTTCATGTCGTCTAATCATCAAAGTATTTTCAGCCCACGTTATTTTGCACTATCCATAGGTATTATTCTGTCAGTGATGGCCGTTGGATTCGAAGGCCTGTCCGTAACTACCATTGCCCCTTCAATTGCTGGAGATTTGAACGGCCTTAGCCTGTTTGGCTGGATATTCAGCACGTATCTGCTTGCGCAGATTATCGGAACTCTGGTCGTCGGTCGAATCATAGATAGAAGAGGACCTGCAGTACCGTTCACTATCGCACTTCTTTTGTTTATCGTTGGGTTGATTGCTGCCGCAACATCAGGCGATATGTATACCATGATAGGATCACGGGCCATGCAGGGTCTGGGTGCCGGAGCTATGATGACTTGTGTGTACACAGCAATATCCTTAAGCTACCCGGATAAATTACGCGCCAAAATACTCGGAGCATTTGGTACGGCCTATGTTCTTCCGTCCATGCTCGGTCCATACGTTGCAGGTCTTATCGCAGATCAGTGGTCCTGGCGGTTTGTTTTCTGGGGAATATTACCGATCCTGATGATTTCAGCACTGCTTAGTTTACCTGCGTTCACGAAATTAAAAACACCGAAGACGCAAGGGGATATCGGAGCTTCATCAACTTGGAATGCGTTACTGTTAACGATGGGTACAGGGATTTTCTTAGTTGGTCTAAGCATGCTTCCGAGCATTATGGGATTTGTTTTAGTCATTATCGGCTTAGTACTTATGATATTTCCGCTCCGCAAACTGCTACCGAAGGGAACTCTTACGCTTCGAAGAGGCATGCCAGCTATTCTGGCAACACGTGGGCTGTTCTTCGCTGCCTATACCAGCACACAGAATTTCTTGGTATTGGCTCTAATCGATGTGAAAGGAATAACGCCTTCTCAGGCCGGATTGATTGTAGCGAGTGCTGCGTTGAGTTGGTGCGTCATAGCGTATCTGCAAGGACGATGGGATTCGGCAGATCAGGGCCGTGGACGGCATACGCGAATTATTCTGGGTGTATTGCTGCTTGCCATAGGGATTACTATCGTATTTTGGATACCCGTTGTGACCGTTACCGTAGCAGTTATTGGACAGATCATCGCTGGAATCGGCATTGGATTGGCGCATCCGATTAGCGGTGTTGTGGCGTTTTCTCAGACAGGAGAAGGAGGTGTCGGCAACACCTCGGCTAATCTGCAATTTGCGGATTCTTTTACACCCGGTGTAGTTATCGGGATCGGCGGTTCCATCCTTGTGGTTTGTCAGGCTGGCGGAATGTCACTCCAATCCGGATTAATTGTAGCAATGGGTTTCCATCTCTTGTTGATTGTAATGAGTTTATTTGCGAGCACTCGGATCTCACCAGTAGCTGAACAAATAGGAACGGGTATCCAATCTTTAGGTTTGAAAAACAAATAAACGAAGGAGGAGTTCACAATGATCATCGAGGTCAGTGACAAAGCATCAGAAAAAATCGCCGAAATCTTATCAAGTGCGAATATCCGAAATCCATTTCTAAGAGTGGGTGTTGATGAAGGGGGATGCAGTGGACTATCCTATACCCTAGTCGTGGATGAGCAGCAAGCAGAAGAGGATATTATATTAAATAAACAAGATTTTAGTATATTGGTTCACCCGAATAGTATTCCATATATTGACGGGCTTGAAATTGACTATGAAGAGAGTGGAATGGTAGGCGGATTCACTATGAATAACCCTAATGCAAAAGCTTCATGTGGATGCGGAGCCAGTTTCAGAATGGCCAATTATCGTGGCGAAATAAAAAAATGTGATTAAACAGCAGAAAGGAGAGAAGAGGAATGATATCATTTGCAGTATCCGAAAAAGCATTGGATTCATTTAAGAATGAATGGGGTTTGGAAGAGGGGCAATATGTAAGAATTTATGCAAAATATGCCGGTGGAGGCTCTGATGCTTTCACTGTTGGAATTAATGCAAGTGCTATACCGATCGATCCCGCATGGGTTCAATCCATTGGCGGATTTCATTTCTTTGTTGAAAAAACTGATGTTTGGATTTTACAGGATGAACTTCTTCAAATTGATTGTAATGAAAACGGCATATTTTCAACCAAAATCTCCTGAGCATCTTCTTGGGTTGCAATTTACAGTAGAATATCTACTACACTTCTAGCAATTTCGCATACTATTGTCTATACTGTTTTAAATAAATATCAGAATTGGATCTGATTTTTATAAGAAGCATGGTGCTAGAAAGCTGGTGCAGAGCATTGATAAATTTGGACAAATTAGCAAAGGCATTTACTAAAGGTGTCTATGAAATAGAAGATAGACGCCGCTTAGTCATCCAGCCCAAAAGCTTATTAAGTGAATTCACCACCGTTAAGCATGGATTTCTATTTATCATTCGCGGGGGAGCCAGAATACGTGTGAATGGAACGGTATATGAATTACGGCCAGGATCAGTTTTTCATGCTGCTCCGGGCATGCAGATGGATTCGCAGGTTATAGGACAATCTGAGCTCGAGTATTACTCCCTTTTTTATAAATTGGATATGCCGGAAGAATTGAATAGTACTCACGAATTTGACTCTCATTTCAAGCTGGAGCCGGGAGCGAATCTAAAAATTATTGAATTACTAATTATGCTCCATCAGAATGCCCATCCATCCGGAGAAATTGGGAAGCTGCGTATCAAGGAGTTGTTCTTAAGCCTGATGCACCAGGTTCTGATTGCGTGCAGTTACAGAGAGAACGATCGTTCTCCGAATCAAAGAATGGTAGACGAAGCCCTTGCGTATATTAAACTTCATTATATGAATTCACTTACACTTGGTGAGTTAGCGGAACAGCATGCAATGAGTGCCAACCGCTTCTCTTACCTCTTTCATAAATATACGGGACTACGACCCATCGACTATGTCGTTAATTATCGTTTGGAACGGGCCTGTGAATTACTCAAAGCAGGTAATTTTCCTATCCGCGAGATTGCTGACCGTGTCGGTTATGACAATCCACTATATTTCAGCCGATTATTCAAAAAGAAATTCGGTGTATCTCCCTCTGCCTATAAATAATGTACATAATGAGCTTCTTGTACTTGAACTACGTCTGCAGCTACTGGTGATAAGCCAGAAGTGCAGACTTTTTTTATTTAGATTAAATAATGATGCATGCTGGATTTGAGTTTTGTACATTTGAATTTATTTAAATTTTTGATAAACTCAACTTTGTAACTGAGAATCATTATCAGTAAATTGATTTATAAATGAAAGGCTGGTAGATATGACAGAAAAAAGACCCAAACAATTATGTATTGGCCTGTCCTTAAATGCAACCTGGATGAAAGGAGACGGCTGGCGGCATCCGGATAGCAGAGTAGAAAAGATGGAGTCTATTGATTACTATATTGATTTGGCAAAAATGGCTGAGAATTCAAAGCTCGATTTTCTTTTCAGAGCTGATTATCTGTATGTTAGCCCGCAGATGTTAGGAGATTCCTCAAATTTCGGCAGCCCAGACCCTGCATTGTTTTTTGCAGCGATAGCTCGTGAAACCGAGCGGATCGGACTGGTAGCGACGATTTCCACTACTTTTAATCCGCCGTATGTTGTTGCAAGGCAGCTGCAGTCCTTACACTGGCTGAGCAATGGACGCGCCGGCTGGAATATTGTCACTTCTATTGAAGGCGCCGATAATTTCAGCGACTCACCTATGCCGTCACCGGAAGAGAGATATGCCAAGGCTATGGAGTTCACGGATGTTGTATGCAAGCTTTGGGAGAGTTTTCCGAATGAAGCGATTGTTATCGACCGTCAGTCAGGTATGTTTTCGGATAAGGATAAAGTGGCTGCCATTAATCATTCCGGGGAATTTTTCAGTGTAAAAGGGCCGCTTACTTTACCTGCTCACAAGTCAGGAACACCGCCGCTATTCCAAGCTGGGGCTTCGGATATTGGACGGAATTTCGCCTCATCTGTAGCTGATGCTATTTTTGCCGCAATGCCGGATATCGAATCGGGAGTGGAACTAAGGAATGATCTGAGAAGAAAAGCGGCTGAGCAGGGCCGTGATCCGGATGCTATCAAAGTTTTGCCGGGCTTATATTTTTTCCTGGCCGATACGCGCGAAGAAGCACTTGAATTACATAAGGCTGCACATGCGAATTTAAGCCTTGAACGCAGACATGCTTCGCTTAAATCGGTGCTGGGTCTTGATTTAAGCGGTTATCCCTTAGATAAGCGAGTAACTGCCGATATGTTACCCGATTCCAGTCAGGCCGTCCGCAGCCGGACTCATGCTGAGTTGTTACGGCGGTATATTATTAAAAATCAGCCTACAGTGAAAGAAATCTTGGACAGGCCGGAGGTTGTCGGATCTGCACATTGGGTATCTGTCGGGACAGTCGAGGATGTGCTGAACGATATTATTGAACGGTTTGAAGCGGGGGCTATAGATGGCTTCATCGCCCTGCCAGGCGGTTCGGAACAATCTATGGAGCTGTTTTTTGAGAAGTTGGTACCGCAGCTGGTTGAAAGAGACTTATTCCGGAGCGAATATACGGGTAGCACTTTCCGTGAGCATTTAGGGATTTAAAAAAGAGAAATGAGGCGATTGAACGATGCATGAAGAGGAATTGTTTGATGTTACGATTATTGGCGGCGGTCCGGCTGGATTATTTGCTGCATTTTATAGCGGACTCCGTGAAATGAAAACCAAAATTATAGAATTCCAACCTGTGCTTGGCGGCAAGGTGCATGTCTATCCGGAAAAGATGATCTGGGACGTGGGAGGCTTACAGCCTATTCTTGGCTCACAGCTTATTGAACAAATGGTTGGTCAAGGGATGACTTTCCAACCAGAGGTTGCCTTTAATGAAAAGGTCACATCCATCTCGAAAGATGAAGCAGGTTACTTTATTTTACACACGGCCGCAAACCGGAAGCATTTCACTAAAACTGTCATATTGGCCATTGGAGGAGGCATTCTGAAGCCGATCAAGCTCGAAATCGAGGGTGCCGAAAGATTCGAAATCACAAATTTGCATTATACGGTGAAGTCACTTGCCCGCTTTAAAGAGAAGACTATCCTAATATCGGGAGGCGGCCATTCTGCTGTTGACTGGGCGAATGAACTGGCTCCGATTGCCAAAAAGGTGTTTCTGACGTACCGGAAAGAGAACTTAACGGGGCATGAAGCCGATATTTCACGCTTGGCAAACAATGGCGTAGAGTGCTTGTTAAATACTTCAATCGAAAAGTTGATTGCCACACCGGATCACGAAAGAATAGGGACTGTACTGCTAAAAAGTAATGACAACGGAGAGGGATTTGAGCTGTCTGTCGATGAGGTCATCATTAATCACGGTTATGAGCGCGACAAAGAACTGCTGGTGAACAGTGAAATTAAAATGGATCTGTGGGAACACCGGATTTCAGGATCAGTAATGAGCGGGACATCCGTGCCGGGTATTTATGCGGCAGGGGATGTTCTACATCATGAGGGGAAACTGCACCTGATCGCGGGGGCATTCCAGGATGCTGCCAATGCGGTAAACCAAGCCAAACAATACATCACACCGGAGGCAAATTCGTCCGGGATGGTGTCTTCACATAATGACCTGTTCACGCAGAAAAACCGTGATTTAATGAAGCATTTATACAGACAGTAATGATAACAACTCAAGGGGGAGCCAAATGAAAAGACTATATGGATGGATTGCATCCTTAATTATACTAGCAGGATTACTGGCTGGGTGTTCCGAAACTTCAGTCACGCCTACACCAGAAGTTGGCAAGATCGAAGAAGCAGGATGGCCAAGAACAATTGCGGATGCCAGCGACAATGGAGTGGTGCTCAAGACACGACCTGAGCGTATAGCGGTTCTGCATCCCTTGTATTTAGATTACTTTTTTGCTCTTGATACGCCTCCAATCGCATCAACTAACGCAGCGGAAGCGATGAAGGATTTTGCTACTTTACAGCCTTACGCTGGAACTGCTGAAATCATTGATTTGGGCAGCAGCAATGCGAATCTGGAAATGATCATGGAAGCAAAGCCTGATGTGATTGTAACCTTCAAGGGTTCTGTTGATAGCAATTATGAAGAGTTGAATAAGATTGCACCAGTCATCTTAATTGACTACACCGATACCTGGGAAAAAACGACGATGCTGTGTGCTCAGATTGTTGGTAAAGAGACATTAGCGGAACAAGCCATTAAGGAAACCCAAGAAATGATTGCAAAAACAAAAGAACAGCTAAGTAGTCTTGAGAATAAAACCTTTGCTTTACTACGGGTCGACGGAAAAGCTAATTTTAATGCTCAAGGCTCTAAAAACACGATGTACTACAATCAAACTGTAGGCTTCGGGTTGTTGCCACCGAAGGGATATCCTGAAGAGGGAGGGGCCCTTTCTCTGGAAGGGATATACAGCATGAATCCTGATTATATTATTATCCAGCATGATATGGATATCGCAAAGGCAGCCATCAAGGACAAGGAAACTTCGAACGTGTGGAACTCACTGGAAGCAGTGAAAAACAATCATGTTCTAATCTTTGATAACTCACTCAATAGCGCAAGTATCCTGGCTGTCCGTTTGGCTGCAGATCATTTTCTGCAATTGGCGTCTGAACAATAAATTTATTAGTAGATCCCATTTACGTTGAAAATTCATTAATAAAAACGAAATTCGCGCTGATAAACTTTATAGTTTCTTTATATTTTAAAAAAAGACACGCACGATTTCACATATCGTACGTGTCTTTCGTCTTATTTTAAACTACTAAACACTATATTGCGTAGCTTACGCGTGATCGACATAGTACCAGCATCTTTTTTCTGGACCATAAATAGTATTGATAAATCATCTTGAGGACTGTTAGTAAAATAGGCACCTAACCAACCATCCCAACCATATTCGCCAATGCTACCAATGAACCCGGCTTTCGCAGGGTCAGTCATAATACGCATCTGATTCCCGTAGCTGTGACCACACAAGGTATGCCAATTATCGAAACCTTTCTGTTGCCTATTTGTTAATGATGCTGAGGTCAAAAAGTCAATTGATCTAGGTTTCATGAGTTGAACCCCGTTAAAGGTCCCTTGATTTAACAGCATCATTGTAAATTTAGCTGTATCATCAATAGTTGATGCTAAGCCCGCACCTCCTGATTCAAACGCTGGCGTCCGATCCATCTGATGAATGATACCAAGATGATTTCCTGAGTATAGTTTCAATCGTCCTGCACCATCATCCTGATATGTTTTGGCTAAACGGTTTCTCTTATCCTCTGTCAACCAAAAATCTGTATCCTGCATATCCAAAGGATTAAATAGTTCCTTTTTCAAGAATTGCCCAAACCGCATTCCACTAACTGCCTCGATAATTGCACCTAGTATATCTGCCGAAGCTCCATATTGCCAGTTTGAGCCTGGATCAAACGATAGAGGACCTTGTCCCATTCGACTGGCAAATTCCAACGTACTCATTGGATTTCCACTTAACAAACGGGAGTCCAATTCTTGAAAAAGTTCATATGAATGTTGACCAGCTAAATCAGGACCATCATAAAGAATTCCCGATGTCATATTTAGTAAATCGTGAATATTGACATCACGGCTCGCCTGAACTAATTTACCATAACTAACGACCAACTGGTTCTTGAAAGTAGGTATGTACTTGCTGATTGGATCAAATAAGTCAATTTCTCCTCGTTCTAGCAACATCATAATAGCAGTGGCAGTGACCGGCTTTGTCATTGAATATAGTCTATAAATTGAATCCCTTGTAATAGGGCGTCCCGTCTCAAGATCAGCCAATCCATCATTGTGATAAAAAGCTTCTTTACCATTCTTAATTACCATAATGCTTGCACCTGCGATTTCATAATTGTTTATACTCGCTTTTAATGTTCCTTTTAATTGGGCGATTGTGTTTATATCCAGCATTCCCCGAACAACCTCTTTTCTAAATAAATTTCACTAGCTAAGTAATAGATTAATCCTGTATTTATTTGTTAACCATGAGTAAAAGAAATCTCATACAAATCAATATACAGAATTAAAAAATACAAATATATATAAAATTCCCGCAGTTCAATACAGAATTATTATTATATTGACTTATAGCAAAGAGACGATAACGGTTGACTACCGCATGTCGCTCCACCATCTACAATTGAAAGAGGAACGTAGTAGAGACAAATAAACGAAATAAGCTGTTATTGATAATGGTTATCATTTATGATGAGGATTAGACAGATAACGGAGGGGTAGTCATTATGTACAAAAGCAATGAAATATTGCTTTGGGACCAAGCGACGGTCAAGTTATTGGATGTACGCCATATTGAAAGAGTTCAAGGTGAAATTCTTCATAAGTACAAGATTCCTGCCAGTATATTTTTACTTTCGGTACAAGGGAGCGCTCAAGTTCAGTTAGATCACTCTGAATTTTCTTTTACAGGATTTCAAGTCCTGCATAGCGGGAAAGGGGCGATACTTAATATTGTTCCGACAAGTAAGAATTTTGTTTACTATATCATTTATTACCGTGCATGGATTCAAGAGGAGGATCTGTTCCAATCACAATATTGTTTTTCCCCTGATGCACCCATTTTACTTTATAACAAAATGCAATTGATGTATCAAAAATGGAACGAGCAAGAAGAGAGACTCAACGTAAAATCACTTTTTTATCAATTCATTCATCAGGTTTTAAAAGAATTACATAGAAAAGAGACTGAGGTGAAACAGACCAGTGTTGCAGTCCAAGTAATCACCTACATTCAGGAGTACTATGCGGAGCCAATTACATTAGATTCTCTTGCGGAAGTATTTAATTTCAGTGCTTATCATTTGTCATCCTTGTTTAAAGAGTACACAGGTATGAGTCCGATTGATTACTTAATTCGGTTTCGGCTTGAACTTGCAACAGAGCTTTTAATGACAACAGATGCTTCGGTCGGGGAAATATCAGCAAGCGTTGGTTATAAAGACGTATATTATTTCAGCCGAATTTTCAAGAAAAGAAAAGGTGTATCCCCTGCACATTTTAGAACAAAAGAGTCACAGCGGCCAAAAGTTGCTGAAAGTCCATTAAACTTCCCCACATCCTCTATTTTTGAACCCATCGCTCAACAGTATATTAATAATGATAATCATTATCATAATACGGAAAAAGGGGAATTACATATGTTTAAAATGACAAAATCTCAGACGACGGCTGCTTTACTGCTTTGCGGTTCTCTATTATTAGGTGCTTGCTCAAGTGGGACGGGTACTGCTACGAAGGAACAAAGTAATGGGAATGGAACCGTAAATCAAGCAACATCAGAAGAAAGTACGAACACTCGAATAGTATCAACGCCTAAGGGAGATGTGGAAGTACCAGCAGAGCCGAAAAGAGTGGCGGCTGACCAATATATGGGGCATTTATTGAAATTAGGAGTTGTACCCATCGGAGCAAGAACGTTTATGCTGGATGAAGGCTGGATGGAAAAAGCGGACATACCCAAAGAAACGATCGAGAAAATTGAGGATTTAGGGGATTTCCCTTTAAATTTGGAAAAATTAACGATGCTAGATCCGGACTTAATTATCGGTTCGATCAATGAGAACATAGAACAATATGAGAAAATTGGGACCACTGTTTTTCTGCCTTATTGGGAGGGGTTAAAAACAGCAGGGCCGCTTGATAAATTTAGGAGTGTAAGCAAAATATTCGGAAAAGAAAAAGAAGCTGAAGAATGGATTACGGAATATGAACAGAAAGTAGCTGAAGCAAAGTCTAAACTTGCCGGGGTTATCAAGGAAGGGGAAACCGTTTCGATTGTTCAGTTTTCACAAAAGGCGGTATACGTCTTAGCGGCAAAGGGAGGAAACTATGGTTCTTCCACTATATACAATATGCTTCAGCTGCCTCCAACAGAAAGTGCAAAAAATATGGCGGAGGGATTTGAATCGATTTCATTAGAAGTGCTTCCAGAATATTTAGGTGATTATGTTTTTGTTTATAATGGCGATGCGGATGCTACCAATAAAGCAATGGAAAGTAACATATGGAAAGGCATCCCTGCAGTGAAAAATGGCAAAGTTTATTTGTATGGTGATAATTATCATGATGAATTCGTAATGGAAGATCCTTTTTCATTAGAGCTTCAGCTTGATACGATTGTGAATTTGTTACTTGGTTATCAGTAAATTAGGAGAGAGCGAAACGGAGCATTTATCCGTTTCGTTTTTTTTTGCTAATATGCCGATAGTCCAATCCTTCATCATAAGCCTCAGCAACTGTGACTTTTTTCATAATACCCTTTCTATATTCGACCCGTTTTATAGGCCAAAAGTATAATTTTTACAGCAGTTTACATAAATCTATCTTTTTTTTAATTGTTTTGAGATAGGATAGTAGATGTCTAACAGGTGGGTATTTATGGTAATTACTCACCGGACTATATCTTGAGGAGGAAGGGTATGAAGGAGAAGAATTCAGTTTGGAAAAAGAGGCTGATGAACAGCACTCTAGCTGTGGCGGTGGCCGTACCACTTCAGCTGTTCACGTTCGGAGCCGGTTCGGCGGTATTCGCAGAAGGACCAAACGATCCTGCGCCGTACATTGAGGCCAAAGTCGTCAATGAGCATGCAGGCCAGAAGATCCTGTTCGACAACACCCATGAGCAGACTGCGGGAGCAGCCGATTGGGTGATTGACGGCGCTTTTTCAGACTTTGGGAATGCCCTTGCCCAGGAAGGCTATTATGTCAAAGAACTCCGCAAGACGACTCCAATTACTTTGAGTGATCTTTCCGATTATGATGTCTACATCGTCGCCGAATCCAACGTGCCCTACAAAGCAAGCGAGCAGCTTGCGATGGCGGAATATGTGGAGGATGGCGGCAGTATTTTCTTCATCGGTGACCATTATAACGCCGACCGCAACAAAAACCGCTGGGATGGTTCAGAAGCTTTCAACGGCTACCGCCGTGGAGCATGGGACAATCCAGCCAAAGGCATGAATGCCGATGAGGTCGCTTCTGCAGCCATGCAGGGTGTGGTTAGCTCTGACTGGCTGGCGGACGAGTTCGGTGTCCGTTTCCGCTACAATGCGCTTGGCGACATTAACGCAACCAACGTCGTAGCTCCCGATCAAGCCTTCGGCATTACAACGGGCGTATCAGCGGTAGCTATGCATGCCGGTTCCACGCTGGCCATTCTAGACCCAACCCGTGCGAAAGGTATCGTCTACCTGCCGCAAACCAATGCTGCCTGGGCCAATGCCGTAGACCAGGGGGTCTATAACGGCGGCGGTGTGGCAGAAGGTCCCTATGTGGCAGTTGCTAAAAAAGGCGCCGGCAAGGCAGCCTTCATCGGTGACTCATCTCCTGTAGAGGATGCAACACCGAAATACCTGCGCGAAGATACCGGCGCCAAGAAAACAACTTACGATGGCTTCAAGGAAGTGGACGATGCCACACTGCTGGTTAACACCGTGAACTGGCTCGCCGAGCAGGAGAGCTATACGGATTTCACCCAGGTGAATGGCCTGACGCTAGATCAGCCGACAACACTGCTGCCATTCGAGGAGCCGGCGCTGTCCACTGAGCCGCAGCCGGAGCCTTGGGCTCAACCTAATGCTGGCTACAAATGGTATGATCGCAGCACCTTCAAAGCAGGCTCCTACGGCGGACCGGCAGCCACTGCAAGTGCGGTTTATAACTTCACGCACCAGGCTGTGCTGCCAAATGCACAGAATTTTCAGATTCGGGTGAGTGCAGATAATCTTCCTGCAGGCACAAGCGTATCCGGCTTCCAGGTAGGTGTCTACCAGGTAAGCAGCGGCGCCCAAATCGCCAAGATTCAGAACAGCGACGGTACCTGGCCAAGCAGCTACGGCTATAGCTCCTCATTCAATCTGACAGCTGATCTGAACGGTCATGCCTATAAGGATCTGACGATCCAGATCAAGCCGGGCACCACAGCTGCATCCAATCTGCGCCTCCGCCAGAACAGTACAAACCTCAAGACTGAATCGGTGACGCTGGGCAATGTTCCTGCTGAACCGCTTCCGGCTGAGGAAGATCCCATTCCGGCTACAATCTCTATCAGCGACTCCCGGGCTAAGGCAGCCGGATCACTGGTAACGGTGGAGGGGACCGTGACGACTGAGCCGGGTATCTTCGGCGGACAGTCCTTCTATCTCCAAGATGGAACCGGTGGGGTTTATGTCTTTCAGAGTCAGAGCGGCTTCCACGTTGGCGATAAGGTCAAGGTAACAGCGTCCACCGCATTGTACAACACAGAGCTGGAGCTGACAGAAGCAGTGCAAATTGCGAAGACGGGCACGGCGACACTGCCGCAGCCGATTGCGGCGAGTATGGTGAATGATGCCAACCAAGGCCAATTGGTTCAACTGAACGGTGTGACCGTGGCGAACATTATCAACGCTACGCCAAGCGGCTCCTTTGAATTCGACGCCGTCAATGCCGACGGGACAAGCAATCATGTGCGCGTGGATGCCCGGACAGGCATTACTAAGGATAACTTCCCTTATACAGAAGGACAGAAACTTAATATTACAGGTGTTTCCGCAATTTTTAAAGGCATCTACCAGCTCAAGCCGAGAAGCCTCGATGACTTCGCCGCAGCAGCAGAAGAGGGGGCTCCGGTAACAACGGCGACGCTTTCTGCCGAGCCTAATGCTTCCGGCTGGTTTAACCAGCCGGTCACCGTTACCCTGAAGGCGAATACAGATACAGCTAATGTTTATTACTCGCTGAACGGCAACAAGGAAGCTGAGTACAGTACACCTGTGAACCTGAAGGAAGATGGGCGGCATACATTGACATACCATGCTGTGCCGGCAAAAGGCAAAGCGGAAGATCTAAAGACGCTGAACCTCAATATTGATACGGCTCCACCGGTTGCCGAACTGAAAGAATCCGGTCATGAGGTGAGAGATGTAGAAGAAGGAGCGCAGCTTTCCTTTGAATTGACTGCTGACGATGTATTGTCAGGTGTAACCTCGAAACAGCTTCTATTAGATGGAAGACCGATTGCCGAAGGCCAGACCCTGAGCGCCGCCGATTTAGGCGCCGGCCCCCACACCGTGAAATACATCGTGCATGACGCGGCCGGCAATACAACTGAAAAGAACAATACGTTCCAGGTTATTGGCGGCCAGGTGATTGCGTCTGGTAAGCCAGGACAAGCTGTGCTATCCTCCAACAGCAGCTATGCTAATGGACTTAGTGATGGTAACTATACAGTCACCATGAACCTATGGTGGGGTAATAACGGCACGAGTTACAAACTCTATGAGAACGGCACACTGATTGATTCCAAGACACTGAAAGATGTATCGCCGGCTGCCCAGACGGCAAGTACAGAGCTTCATGGTAAGGTGAACGGCACTTATGTTTACACTGCGGAGTTAATCAACAAATATGGCACGACCAAGAGCGATCCGCTTACGGTCACCATAAGTGACTCCGCGCCGGGTAAGCCGATACTATCCGAAGATAACTGGGACGGAGATGGCACCTATAAGGTGTCGATGAATCTGTGGTGGGGGACTAACGCTACAGAATACCGCCTGTATGAGAACGGGGAGCTCATCGACTCGCAGCCGCTGAATGCCCATACGCCTTCGGCACAAAGTGCAGCAACCACTATCAGCGGACGCACTGCCGGTGTGTACGAATATCGGGCGGAGCTGGTCAACGCGGCGGGAGTGACTGCCAGTGATACGATCAAGGTAACGGTCATCCGCTAAACAGACTGACAGTAACAATAAAAGTAAAAAACGAAGAGCGCCGGATTCCAGGCCGCTCTTCGTTTTTTACATTACCATTAGTTCAATTGTGCCTCGCAAAAAGCCCTGGTTCGCACCAGGGCTGCAAATCATGTGGATTATAGGCCGCTATCATCGGTAGTTTCGTAACCATAGTCGAAGGTCTCGATAGTACCATCATCATATTGAAGTGTGAGCTGGTCAATAATAATCGTATGTATTGTATTCTGATATGTAAAATCACTGAAAATAAATAAAGTATCATTGGGCTCAACCGGCCCCACATATTTAAGCGAAAAGCTGCTCTTACCGTTCAGCTGATCATTGGAAGGATCGCCTACTGGATTAAACGTGCTGATGTGGGCAGTGTAATAATTGATCCTTTTTCCAGTTAAGTTGTCAGCTTCCCAAGTAAGCTTAACAGCATCGGCAGAGTTCGTACTATACTTGAATTCTAATGGCGCACCAATCCCTTGACCGGATGGGGTATCTGCTACTGACAGATCTTCAGAGTCATCACCAACGGGTCCAGTATCATCGTCCGAAGGCATATCTTCCAAGACAACGGCTTCCGGGGAAGGTGAAGGTGAAGATTCAGTAGGATCTGATTCAATAGGATTGGATCCAGTAGTGTTGGATTCAGCAGCAATAGCAGCTTTATCTGCGGTACTAGGCGGTATTTCTTCGATAACGGGATTACTTGCCACAGTCTGCCCATTCAAGCGTGTTTCAACGCTAGGGGCCACGTAAATTCCTAAAAGAAAAGCTATCATGATGGATAAAACATAGATGAGGACTAGATTGAACCGACTCAAATACACACTTCCTTTATTGTTATTTTTAATATGAACCTACTTATAATGACATGATTCCTAAGGATTTGACAATATTATTGTGAAAAATAGTTGCGACTGTGCAGAGACCAAATGTTTAAAGATCAACTCATTTAATAGGGGTTGATTTTTTTATGTCCTACATAAAATAAATCAATTTAAGACTATTAATTTAAAAAGATTATGCTATAATCGTAATTATTACGATTAAGATTTTGGAGTTGAATGCCATCAATCGATACTTGTTGCAACGCTTATTGCAGCTCATCCCCGTGCTGCTCGGCATCTCTTGCATTACCTTTGCGCTGATGCATTTAACACCAGGTGATCCAGCGGAGATCATGCTGCGTGCTGACGGCATCAAACCTACGCAGGAAGCTATTGAGGCGACCAGACATACACTTGGTCTGGATGGTCCTGTACATAAGCAATATTTTCACTGGTTGAACCGGGTATCCCATCTCGATTTTGGCTTATCTTACAGCAGCGGTCGTCCAGTGTTCACAGAGCTGATGAGTCGTTTTCCGGCAACTATACTGCTCAGTGCCTGTTCCGTATTGTCCGCTATTCTTATTGCCCTGCCGATAGGAGTGGGGTCTGCATTATATCCGGGTAGAATGCTTGATCGACTGGGAAGAGTATGTGCAATGCTCAGTGTTTCAATGCCAGGATACTGGCTAAGTCTGCTTCTGATTTATTATGGTGCGGTGAAGTTTAAGCTATTTCCTGTGATGGGAATGGATGGGGTATCCAGTGTCATTCTACCTGCCTTCACACTAGGATTTGGTATGGCAGGAGTCTACATCCGCTTGATTCGTTCCAGTCTCCTAGACGTTTTGGGCAAGCGTTACATCACAGCAGCTAGAGCTAAGGGGCTGCAGGAATGGAGAATAATCATTCGGCATGCACTTCGTAATGCGCTTCTTCCGAGTCTTACCCTCCTTGGGGTTAACATAGCGGGGCTATTAGGCGGTTCCGTTATTGTTGAAACTATATTTTCTTGGCCGGGAATTGGTAAGTATGCCGTTGAGGCGATTTTTGCGAAAGACTATATTGTCATTCAGGGTTACGTATTATGGATGGCTGTTGTCGTTGTCCTGATTAACTTGACAGTGGATTTATTACATCTGCTGCTGGATCCGCGAATCAGGCTGCGGTGACGATTTAGAAGGAGCGGATTGTCATATTTCGTATTAGCTTATTTAAGAATAAGGGAGCAAGGTTAGGAGCGGGCATAGTACTTTTGTTCATATCCGTTGGACTCTTTGCCCCATGGCTTTCACCTTCCGATCCGCTGCAGATTCACATGGAACACAAACTGGCTATACCTTCCTGGCAATACCCGCTCGGTACGGATCATCTGGGACGCTGTGTCTTATCCCGGTTAATCTATGGGACCCGAACCTCCCTAAATTATTCGTTTATGGTGTTGATCGTTGTTTTTGCGATTAGCATCCCTGTTGGTTTACTGGCTGGTTACGCTGGCGGCAAGATCGATCATTTGATTATGCGGATCATAGATATATTGCTTGCCTTTCCCAGCTTAATCCTATCACTTGCTATTACAGCCATGCTAGGTCCCAGTATGAAGAATCTGCTAATCGCATTTGCTGCTGTCTGGTGGACGGGGTATGCCAGAGTGATACGCAGTATGGTCCTTCAAATCAAGGAAAGTGAATATATTACAGCGGCCAAAGCGTCAGGCACTTCTCATTTACAAATTATTTTCAGGCATATTCTGCTGAACGCAGCCCGGCCTATTCTGGTTCTTGCTTCTATGGAAGTGGGTACGATTATGCTCTCCATTGCGGGTTTGTCCTTTCTGGGTTTGGGAGCTCAGCCGCCTACACCGGAATGGGGAGTAATGCTGAACGACAGCCGTGCCTATATTCAAACGGAGCCGCGGTTGATGCTATTTCCGGGAATGATGATCATGCTGGCGGTTCTGGGCTTTAATCTGTTGGGAGAAGGCTTGCGACAACCAGAGCGTGCTTTCAATTCTGTAGTAAAGTGGGGGGCCAGAATATGATGGCAGAGTCTCCACTGCTGAAGGTCAGTCATTTACGCACCTGCTTTCACACAGGCAGTTATAAAGTTACAGCGGTTGATGATGTCAGTATCGAGGTGAAATCCCGGCAGATTGTCGCACTTGTAGGTGAGAGCGGCAGCGGTAAAAGTGTTACGGCAATGTCCATATTAGGATTAGTAGATTCTCCAGGCATAGTTGAGAGTGGAGAAATCTGGCTTAAGGGTAACAATCTACGTGAGTGCTCCAGCCGTCAGTTACAGAAACTTCGGGGAACAGAAATGGCTGTTATCTTTCAAGATCCTATGAACGCGCTGAATCCGGTACTTACTATTGGCAGGCAGATCATGGAGACGATTAAACTGCACAAGCGTATATCGGGAAAAGAAGCAAAGCTGCTTGCCATGAGGCAGATGGAGCAAGCAGGGCTCAGCGAGCCTAAATTGCTTTTCAATAAATATCCTTTTCAAATTAGCGGTGGTATGTGTCAAAGAGTAATGATCGCCATCGCCCTGGTATCCGGAGCACAATTGCTAATTGCAGATGAGCCTACAACGGCATTGGATGTAACCATTCAAGCCCAGATTCTTAAAGAGCTAGACCGAATCAGATGGACGAACAATGTCGGCATCCTATTAATTACCCATGATCTTGGCGTTGTTGCGGAGCTTGCAGATTATGTATATGTGATGAAGTCCGGGAAGATTGTGGAATCAGGCAATGTGTTTGAACTCTTTTCTAATCCCGTGCATCCCTATACTAAATACTTAATGGAGTGCAGATAACAACGGTAATATTACATTTTTCAGGGACGTGGTGATCTTGAAGTTATTGAAAGCGGTAAGCCTGAACAAGAAATATGGGATGGAAAGGGGGTGGTTCACACGTAATGCCAGAAGTGTTCATGCCGTCAACAACCTGTCTCTCAGTCTGGAGAGCGGTGAGACCCTTGGTTTAGTGGGGGAAAGTGGCTGTGGTAAGAGCACTTTGGCCAGACTTCTGCTGGGACTGGAGAAACCATCCTCCGGAAGAGTTATGTACCGGAACGAGGATTATACGGATTGGACCTTTAGCGAAATGCGCATGATCCGCAGGAAGATGCAGATGGTGTTTCAGAACAGTCTGGCTTCATTTAATCCGTTGTTTACGGTAGAGCAAATTATCGGGGAGCCTCTTCGAAACTATGGAGAGAGGAAGGCTGGAGCCCGCAGGGCCACGGTAGCAGACACACTTGAGCTTGTGGGACTTGAAAGGCGGCATATTCACCGCTATCCGCATGAACTCAGCGGCGGACAGCAGCAAAGGGTCGGAATTGCGCGCGCAATCGCCTTGCGGCCGGAGTTGATTATCTGCGATGAACCTTTCTCAAGTCTCGATGTCACCCTGCGAAAGCAAATGATGGATCTGCTGCAGGAATTGAAGCATGAGCTGGGATTATCCTATGTATTCATTACACATGACTTGTCAGTTGTAAATCGTTTTTGCGACAGTGTGGCTGTGATGTGTCAAGGGGAAATTGTAGAGAAGCAATCGGGTGCAACCATGTTGCAGCAAGCAGACCACCCTTATACAAAAACATTGCTCTCCTCGGTACCTGTGCAGGACCCCCGCTTAAGAAAGAAGAGACTGGGAGAGGAGTGGCAACCCAGCCATTCCTATGATGTTAAGTAGAGAAAGGATGTACCAAGAATGAGAACGAACCCTAAGACAAAAAACCTATTATCAAAATCGTTATTCTTTATGCTTCTTGTAATAGTTGTGTTGATATCAGGTTGCAGCAACAGTAATAACAGCAATTCTACGGCTAGAGCCAATAATACCGCCAATAATGAAGCTGCACAAGGATCTGAAGCTCAGGACAAGACAGTCACTGTTGCTATATCGTCTGATGCCGGTATAGACCGATTGGATGCCGGTGCCTATGATGGTTCGATGAATGTGCACGCGATGATATATGAGGGGTTAGTGGAGTATGGTGAAAAAGGCGAAATACTGCCGTCGCTTGCGGAGTCTTGGGATATTTCAGAAGATGGGAAAGTATATACGTTCCATCTTCGCCATGACGTCAAATTCTCTGACGGTACGGAGTTTAATGCCGACGCAGTTAAATTCTCCTTCGAACGCTGGATTAAGGATCCAGCCAATTCGTTAAATGTAGCAACTGCGATGCAATCCCTTGTTGTTGTGGACGAACATACGATCACAATGACATTCAACAAAGCGTATTATCCCTTCTTAACCGAGTTATCCTTTGCAAGACCGGTCCGAATTATCAGCCCTTCCGCTGTGGAACCCGCAGGAGATATTACGGGTAAATTCATTAAAGCGATTGGAACTGGCGCATGGATGGCAGAGAGCTACAAAACAGATCAGGAAGCCATACTCGTCAGAAATCCGAAGTATTGGGGAGAAATGCCGAAGCTGTCGAAAATTATTTTGAAGGTAATCCCAGATCCACAGTCCAGAGTACTAGCGCTGCAAGCTGGAGACATTGACATTGCCGGGGGACAAATGGGAAAGATTCCAGTCGAAAGCGTGCCAGTGATTGAAGCGGATTCTTCACTAACTTTGCAA
This sequence comes from Paenibacillus sp. FSL H3-0310, assembly GCF_038002785.1. Classification (NCBI taxonomy): domain Bacteria; kingdom Bacillati; phylum Bacillota; class Bacilli; order Caryophanales; family Paenibacillaceae; genus Paenibacillus; species Paenibacillus sp. FSL H3-0310. The sequence goes on along the minus strand of NZ_JBBODC010000001.1, from coordinate 2,725,884 downwards.
AAAGCACAAGGAACAAACTCTCATTTCATGATCTTTAACTACAAAACGCCCGCACTTCAAGATCTGAATGTGCGAAAAGCTATCAATTTGGCAATTAATAAAAAAAGCATTGTCGAAGATCTTATGGACGGTATCGGCAGTGAAGCTCAAAGCCTGTTCCCGCTGACAGTTCCTTATGTGACGGAGTCCAATAATACTTGGTACGGCTTCAATCCGCTGGAAGCGAAGCAACTGCTAGCAGCTGCCGGTTACACGGATTCGGACGGAGATGGAATTGTACAGAAGGACGGAGCGCAGCTTGAGCTTAACTTCGTGCTGCAGCAGGCTGAATATCCCGAATGGAAGTCCATCAGTGAACTGGTTCAGTCTGAGTTAAAGGAGATTGGCATTAGAGTGAATCTTCAGGTTCTTGAGCCGAATGCTTATTATGATGCCTTATGGACAAGCAAAGCCTATGATCTAATCATGTACCGGACTTATGATGATGCTTATAATCCGCATGCATTCTTGCTGTCCCTATTTCATAAAACAGCTGACGCATCTGCTGTCGTATGGTCTGATCCTGGACTAGAATCACTGATTGACACAGCAGTAGGAACAACCGATATTCAGGAACGTCAGACCGCATATGACTCCATTTTCTCCAAATTGTATCAGGAGGCTATGTTTGCAGCTATTTATTTCCCTGACGATATCTTGGCAGTAAATAATAGAGTGACTGGATTTAAACCGGGGTACTCCACCTTTATGCCGGTCTTCTGGAATCTACTCGACATAGGAGAAAAATGATGTTAAAAGAGATTTCGAAATACTGGACATCAAGCTCGGAGAGTTATGACAAAGTCATACAGACTCAATTCCGCAGCAAAAAAACCATAAACCTCTGGAAACAACTGCTTATTAAAGGGTTGGGAACAACTCCCCAGCAAAAGGTGCTGGATGTGGGAACAGGGCCTGGCTTTTTCTCCATACTCTTATCACAGATGGGTCATCTGCCTACAGCGGTGGATACCTCTCAGGGAATGATCGATAGAGCTTCACGAAATTTTGAGAGTTATGGATATAAAGTTCCAGCTTATGTCGCTGATGCTGCCGATTTGCATATGGAGCTAGAGAATAGCTTTGAGGCAGTGGTCTGCAGGGATGTAGTATGGACGCTTCCTGATCCACAGAGGGCTTATGCTGAATGGTATCGGATTCTAAAACCGGGCGGGACCCTGATTGTTTTTGACGGCAACTATTTGTATAAAGAGAGCAAGACTGTATTCCGTAGACTTTGGTATGCCTTGTCCTGGACACTGATTCTGCTCACAGAACAAAGAATCCGCCAGCGAAGCAGTCAAGATAAAAGCCTGCTAAGCGAGTTGCCATATGTTAATGTATTACGGCCTGAAGCTGACGAGACAGCGCTGAAACAGGCCGGGTTCCGAACCATAGATGTTCACCGGAACTTTATCCCTGCCCGTGCGATGCCGCTAGATTATTTGAAATACGGTTACCAGAATGTAAACCGGTTCATGATACTTGCCAAGAAGGAGTGAATGATAAATGGGTATACAACAAGAGGTGGAAATGTATTGGGAAGGCGAAGCCGAGCTGTACAGCGAAGGCATTCAGAAGGAACTCAACGGATTCCAGCGGGAAGCCTGGCTGAAGCTTATTCTCACTAATGCACCGCAGAAGGAAAGACTGCATGTCCTAGATATTGGCTGCGGTCCTGGCTTCTTCTCTGTGATTCTTTCGAGTGCCGGGCATCTGGTTACTGCGATCGATTGTACCGACAATATGCTGGAAGAAGCACGTGCCCACTCCATTCGGGAAGGTGTAACCGTTACTTTCCGCAAGATGGATTCGCACAAGCTTGACTTTGCTGCGGAGAGCTTCGATCTGATCGTGTGCCGCAATGTCACCTGGAGCCTTACCGATCCGCAGTCAGCCTACAAAGAGTGGAGAAGAGTACTTAAGCCTGGGGGACGGCTGCTGGTTTTTGATGCCAACTGGAATCGCCATCTCTGGGACGAAGAGATGCAGCAAAAGCGAGTAGAGGATCAGCAAAACTATGTAGATAAGGGCTTTGGTGAACTCCCGCATCATAAGGACATAGAGGAGACAGACCGTCTGAGTCTTGTATTGCCGCTGACCAGAGAATGGCGTCCCGAGTGGGATATACGGACTCTCAAAAAAGAAGGCTTCGCTAATATTTTTGCTGAAGAGAATTTGAACGCCAAAGTACTGGATGCGAAACAGCAAGTCTTAAACCGGTCAACACCAATGTTCATGATTTGTGCTGAGAAATAATAGAATAGTGAGAACCTACACATATAATGAAGTAAACAATAAAAAGCAGCGATCTCTAAATGAGAGGCGCTGCTTTTTGAGCAAAAGACAATAACATTATTTCATTTCCGATTTGATGTTGATCTAAAAACTCTTTTTTTTGACTTGTTCATATTCCGTTCATATTGTCGTCACGAAGGGTACATCTTGATTGATTACACTTTGAATATGTCGTCAAGGCGGCACTTCAGATACAGGGACAAGGAAGGGAAGAGATGAACGTGGCAAATAAGGTGGAATTAAAAACAACAGGGACTAAGAGCCACAAGAAACGGAACCTATGGTTAAAAATAATCGGAGGTATTGTAGGGGCGCTCGTGTTGTTCATGGGCATCGTTTTTATCGTTGATTCTATTAGCGATGGGGTAGAGAAAAAGAAAATCGAATCGTATGGCCAGTATGTCAATGTGGATGGAAAAAAAATGAATGTGCTTATTCAAGGCAGCGGTGAACAAACGGTTGTACTCCTACCGGGACAAGGAACCCCGACGCCTGCACTTGATTTCAAATTGCTGATCGATGAAATTACCCCTAATTATAAAGTCGTGGTGGTCGAGCCTTTCGGTTATGGTTTGAGCGATGAAACCGAGAAGGAGAGAACGACTGAGAATATAGTAAGTGAGGTTCACGAAGCAGTGCAGCAACTGGGTTTAGACCGTTACATTCTAATGGGACATTCCATCGCGGGACTTTACGGAGCGACCTATGTGAACACATATCCGGATGAAGTTCTTGCTTTTGTCGGCATCGATAGCAGCGTTCCCAATCAACCCGGAATGGATGTCAAATTACCTTTGAACGCCATGAAATTTCTTCAAAAATCAGGTCTAATGAGATTGGTCCAAAAAGTGAGCGGAGATCCCTATGAATCGCTTGCGTTCGATGAGCATACCAAAGAACAGATGCGTTTGATTTCGAATCAAGTCGCGACCAATCCAACGTTGATGAATGAACTGGGCCACCTCGGTTCCAATTTCAAAAATGGAGAAAAACTCACAATGCCAAATGACTTGCCGCTGCTTCTCTTCGTTCAATCGAACAACGAGCACAATAAACAGTGGATTCCGCTGCATGAGGAGCAAGTCAAACAATCCGCACAGGGCAAAATGATCCCAATGGAAGGTTCACATTATCTGCATCATACAAAATACAAAGAAATCGCTGAGGCATTCAAAGAGTACATGAAACAAATTCAATTTCAATAATAGGGTTGATAATTAAACTGCGGAGCCGAACTTGGTTCCGTGGTTTCTTTGTTTTTTCATTTATAAACACGATTTTTAAACCTTATTCCTGGGACATTGGAGTATGGTATACCTCAAGACAAATTTTGGTCATTTCGTCAATGGATTTTGCAAAGTCTGATTGTATCCATTTAAGGAGAACATTATAGAGGGTCCCCGCTTTAAAGTATATTCGGTACACATTCTCGTCGCTTTTGTCATGAGCAGTAGAAAGCATCATTTCATTCAAGCAATCCAGAATTACATCATCAAACTTTGCACTCTGAAGTGCTTTGTAGATGTTCCGCTGCTGAAAAATAACTTCAAAAAGCACTTTGATAAATTTTTGAGGTTCTTTAGCTTTGCCTGTTAATTCATTGGTGTAAGGTAAGAGTTTTTGATTAATTTCGAAAATAAGCGAATCGACCAAATCCACCAGGATCTCTTGCTTGGAGGAATAGTTGTTGTAATAGGCTGTTCGAGAAACCCCTGCGCGCTTCACAATATCGGTGATGGTGATTTTGTCAAAAGGCTGTTCCTGGATCAAGAAGACTAATGCCGTACAGATGGCTTCTCTTGTCAAACGGTTGGTTTCTTTATTGGAACGATGCTGAGAGGTATTTGGACTGTATAATTCATGATTTGAGATGACATTTCCCCTCCATTTGTACATTCTGATGTTCGTTTCATTGTTTTTCATGAGTATTTTCAATATGCTAAAACCATAAGGCATTACAAATGTAATGTCAAAATAATCGTTAGTTAAAATGGGAGGGCGTCATGTTAGAAATCTTATATAGACGATTGTCAGTGGTGCTGCTTTTGATCCTAGCACTATGTGCTACGGTATTCATTGGCGAAGAAACGGTAATCTCAATCGTGACCATTATCTTTTTGTTAGCAGAATTAGGCATCTCTTTTTTACTATTAAAGAAGCGTGAGAAGTTACATGTAGTATTTATTAGTGCGATGGTGGCAGAAGGGTTATTCTTAATCACAAGAAATTTTTGGCTGCTTGCGCTTTCTATCCTCTTGCTGATCGTAGCGGGCATATGGAGAGGACTCTTGGGGCAAAAGGTAAGCAGAAGAGTTACTCCGTTTCTAGTGGTTCGTAAAGTGTTATTCAGCATTGCTGCACTTATCGTTACTGCACTTTGGGGTATTGGAGTCTATGCGAAACCTATTACAACACCTGTAGCATTAGCTGCTGATACGACAGTGACGATCGATGAACGCAAATTGGATTCTGCAGCAGTGATGCTCAAAGATATTGAAGTAATGAATTCTTTTGGAAGCCGTACAACCGGCTCTGAGGGTCACAATCAGTTTATTGCTTGGCTGGAGCAGCAGCTAACGGATATGGGGCTGCAAGTTTATCGTGATCGCTATACTTTTGACCGATGGGAAGAAAAGAACAGTGCTTTAATGATTGATCAGCAGGCAATTCATGTCTCTTCAGCTTTTCCCTATTCCGGGGAAACTGACGAAAAAGGTGTAACTGGGGAGCTGGTGTATACGAAGCGTGGTGAATATGGCCAGGCCAGCGGAAAAATTGCTGTCATTGAAATTGAGAATTTCAGAAATTTTCCAAGTGGGATCGTTATGAATATGCGGGATTCATCACCAATGGACAACCAAATTACCCCAAATGAAGGCGATCTAGTCCTCACTACAGCTTTAAAAGAAGCTAAATTGGAGCAAGCGAAGGAAAAGGGCGTAAAAGCTGTTGTTTTAGTCTGGAAAGGGGTATCTGACGATAAGGTTGAAGAGCAATATGTGCCTTTTACCACCGATTATGCTGGAATCCCTGCGATCTGGGTTAATGAAACGGAAGGGCAAAAGGTTATCAGGGCAGCTCAGGAGCATAAAGAAGGTACGGTTATTTTAGAAGCGGTAATACAAAAAGATGCCCCAACAGAATCCTTTTATGTGAAAATTGACGGTAAGAATAAAGACGAAGCAATTATCGTAAATACTCATACGGATGGGATAAATGTGGTGGAGGAGAATGGCGCTGTGGGCATGCTGTCTATGATTCGTTACTTACAGCAGGAGCAGCCGGAACGTACGATGATATTTGCTTTTGTGACAGGGCATTTTAGATTACCGGAGTTCAAAGGGTCCTCTCAGGCAACTTCCACCTGGATGGAGGGGCATCGAGAGCTGTGGGATGGCAAGAATGGCCATTTAAAAGCTGTAGCTGGAATTACGATTGAGCATTTAGGCAGCATGGAGTGGAAGGACGATGATACGGGTCACTATGGTCCAACTGGACAAATAAGTACAGAATATACCTATGCGGGCAATGAAATGATGGCAGCCATTTGGCTGAAGGCTATTGAAAAGACAGATAGCACACGTACTGTATTATTGCGTGGACATAACAAGTTTGAGTTTGGAGAGAGTCAGCCCTTATTTGAAGCAGGGATACCGGTGATTGGTTTCATTCCAATGCCCGACTATCTGCTCGTGGATAGTGACAACAGAGAGATGGACAAATTTGATGCAAAGCTAATGCATACGCAAATTATATCGTTGCTGAAAGCGGTCAAGCTAGTGGACGGAACGGAGACGACTAAGCTTGGGAAGTCAGATGGGTATTCTTTTTTCTACGGCCGTACTAAATGATATTGGCAGATCAAGATTTGTCATGACGAAGATGAAATTAGCTTTAATTCAAAAAACACTGATGATTTGAGTCAGTGTTTTTTTGTTGCAAAAGGGGGATATATTACGGCTCAAAATGAGAAAATATCGTTTTTTTGCCAGCATCGAAGTAGGAGGGAACTTGTGACATCACATATGCACTAATCAATCAATAGCTCCTTCGGGTACTTTTTGTGTTATTCACTGAGTTGTCAGAAAGATTTGACCCTTTCTTGAACGTTTAGGGATTAAGAGATATCTGTGATTGAATTACTTGCAATTTAAGATAAGATGATTTTAATTATTAGGTCACATTATAATTTTGACTGCTCAGTATCAGATAAATCGGGCTCGCCAACTCTTGCTTTGTGAATTTTTTCTCTTTTTACATAGCAAAGAACGATGAACGTCATACTAAAACGAACAGGCAACGATGTCGCTGAACCTTGCTAAACCTGATATTGAATGCAGCCAACAGTTAGCAGGCCTAATCATAGAAAATGAACAGTGTTTTGAAGGGAGCAGTAAAGAATGGCAATTGATACGGTGCTATGGAGCAGGCTGGTGACAGGCTTGACTCTCGGGTTCCACGTTATTTTTGCGACGATTGGCGTCGGTATACCGCTAATGATCGCTATAGCAGAGTTTATCGGGATTCGGAAGAAGGACCCCCATTATACACTTATGGCAAAGCGGTGGTCTCGAGGATTTGTCATTTCTGTGGCGGTTGGTGTCGTGACCGGTACAGCGATTTCACTACAACTGGCCCTGGTATGGCCGAATTTTATGAAACTGGCTGGGAATGTCATTGCACTTCCGTTATTCATGGAGGTTTTCGCATTCTTCTTTGAAGCTATCTTCTTGGGCATTTATTTGTATACATGGGGTCGGTTCAAAAATCCGTATATCCATTGGCTGCTGACGATACCGATTGTCGCCGGGGCAGGCATGTCTGCCGTTTTTATTACGACGGTGAACGGATTCATGAACCAACCTGAAGGCTTTGTCATGGAAGCAGGCCAATTCACAGCGATTAACCCGGTGCAAGCGATGCTGAATACGGCGACGTTCTCCAAAGTGTTCCATGTATTAAGCTCGGCCTATTTGACAGGAGCTGCCTTGTTAGCCGGGATTGCAGCCTTCGCGATGCTGAGAAAAGGTGTGTCCGCATACCACAAAAAATCTTTAAATCTCATGATGGCGGTCGTTTTACTATTCGGTTTGCTGAACACGTTAGCCGGTGATGTGTCTGCCAAGTTTTTGGCCGAGCATCAGCCAGAGAAGCTTGCAGCGGCAGAGTGGCATTTTGAGACGAGCAGCAGTGTGGATTTGGTGCTATTGGGATGGCTGAATGCAGAGCATGAAGTTCTAGGGGCTCTTCATCTGCCGAAGCTGCTCAGCTTCCTGGCCTTTGGAGACTTTAATGCAGAGGTGACGGGGCTCGAGGAATTCCCCAAGGAAGAATGGCCACCGCTTCTCGTTCATTATCTGTTTGATTTAATGGTCGGAATTGGATTTACTCTGCTCGCGATTTCGTTTCTATATTTTCTGTTTGTGTTCTGGAAAAAGCGTAATGAGCTTAACAAGTGGATGCTTCGCATCATCGCACTGAGCGCCCCTCTCGCTTTTCTGGCTGTTGAGCTGGGATGGTTTTATGCAGAGATTGGCCGACAGCCGTGGATTATCCGTGGATATATGCGTGTTGAGGAGGCTGCCACGTCTTCACCGAATGTAAGAATTATATTCTTCGCCTTATTGCTCTTGTACATCGTACTCGGCAGTATGTGTGTAATCGTGCTGAGACGCTTGTTCAACAATAATCCGGCAGAAGCTGAGATGGAGAAATGGATGAAGGATCATCCTAATCAATTTACGGAAAAGGGGGGCACTGAATGATGAGTTACGAATTGATTGGCATCTCGGTGCTCTGGCTGTTTTTGTACGGCTATTTAATTATAGCTTCCATTGATTTCGGAGCGGGCTTCTTCGCCTTTTATGCACGTTTAACAAAGCAGGATCATCTCATTAATCGTCTGATTTCCCGATATTTATCACCCGTATGGGAGATTACAAATGTATTTTTTATCTTTTTCTATATTGGCATCGTCGGTTTTTTTCCGGACACAGCCTATTATTATGGCTCCGCGTTACTTGTTCCGGGAAGCATTGCGGTGATTCTTCTTGCGATTCGCGGTTCATTCTATGCTTTTGAAAATTACGGTTCCAAGAAAAACATAGTATATCTTTTTTTGTACGGAGCTACAGGTTTGCTTATTCCAGCATCGTTGTCAGTGGCGCTAACTTTGTCTGAAGGCGGCTTTATCGTGAAGCAGGGGGAAACGGTTTCTCTAGATTACTGGGCGCTGTTTACCAATCCGTTATCGTGGAGTATCGTAGGACTGGCAATCGTGTCCGTTTTGTTCATTAGCGGCTCATTTCTGACATTTTACGCTTCTCGGGCGGAGGATCATTCCGCGTTGAAGCTGATGCGCAACTACGCCCTGTTTTGGAGCACACCGACGATAATCCTCGCACTGACAGCATTTATCTATTTGGGTCAACACAATGAGCGGCATTTTCAAAATATGATGGATTTATGGTGGTTGCTGGCACTTTCCGTTGCTTTCTTCATGATCGCGATGTGGCTATTATATAACGGACGCCGTTACGGATTAGCTTTTATATGCGTCATGTTGCAGTTTTTCTGTGCCTTTTTTGCTTATGGGATTGGGCAATACCCTTATATTCTTGATCCGTATATCACGATTCAGAGCAGTGCAACTTCACCGGCAATGGGCTTAGCGTTAGTTATTGTGTTTATCGGCGGTCTATGCCTGTTGATCCCATCCCTTATTCTGGTCTTCAAACTCTTCCTGTTTGATGCGGATTATGTTAAAGGGAAAAAATAAAGCTGATTAATCCATTACGGTATGTTTGAGGTTTCCCTACAAGCCTATAGATAAAGGAGGTGTGATCTGTGAAGAGGAAATCCAATCTGATTTCTCAACAAATGTCTTCACAAAGGAAAAACATGGCTCTCCTCGCAATCATTTCACTAGCGCTTGGTATAGCTATTGTGAGTCAGGCTGGACTGCTTGCTGAAGCAGTCCAACGGATTTTTGTCGAGAAAGCTTCATTTTCATCGGTTATCCTGTTGCTCGGCATACTTCTAGCTGTTATGGCTGTGCGCACACTGTTGTCTTATGGAAACGGTATAGTTGGCTTACATATGGCTGCCACTGCTAAGACAAATATGCGCGCTGCCGTGCTGCAAAACTTGACTCATGCCTCCATGCCTTCAACCCTTCGTGGACAGACGGGAGGAAAGGTCAGTGTTGCTCTGGATGCTGTGGATGAGGCCGATAGTTATTTCAGCCAATACATGCCGCGTATGATGGAAGCTGCTATCATCCCGGTTCTGATTTTGGTTGTTACATTTATCCAACATGCCAACACAGGTTTCATTCTATTGTTTACTGCTCCGTTCATCCCGCTGTTCATGATTTTGGTAGGGTTGAAAACGAAGAACAAATCCGAAGAAAAATATGCGCAACTGGCTGAGTTCTCAGGGACGTTTCTGGATTCTCTTCAAGGACTGGTGACATTGAAAATATTTGGACGGGCTTACCGTCAGCAACAGGAGATCGAGCGCAGTAGCTTGGGTTATCGTGATGCCACAATGGGCATTTTGAAGATTGCGTTTACGAATACCTTCATGCTGGAATCGATCGTAATGCTTAGCATTGGCATTGTCGCTCTTGAACTGGCCATCCAGTTGCTCGTTTTCAAAGCTATGACGTTCCACACCGCCTTTCTCGTTTTGCTGCTCGTTCCCGAGTTTTACAACCTGTTAAAGAATACGGGAACGGCCTTTCACAGTGGCCGGACAAGTATGGGTGCGGTTCGTAAGGTGGAACAGATGCTTGAGGAAACGGCAGGGGGGAGCAGGGATGCTAATGGCATTGAAGGAGCATTAACAACCGATGGAATCGACGAGATCGACAGCATGGATAAGGTCGGTGATAGGACCGACAGAATAAGCAAATTGGAACTCACCCATTCTGGAGACCTTTTAATACCGCCGTCCATCGTAATTGACCAACTCCGGTTTCAGTATGCTCCAGATTCTTTCGAGCTTAAGACGGGGCGGATCCAGCTTAGTCCAGGAGAACACATTGCCATTGTTGGCAAAAGCGGTTCCGGCAAAACGACTTTGCTACATCTCATTGCCGGTCTGCTGAAACCAGAATCGGGAACGCTTCTGGTGAATGGAAGTCCACTCTCGCAATACGATGAAACCGAATGGTTCGAACATGTTAGCTACATTACACAGCATCCGTATATTTTTGCAGGCACATTTTCTGAAAATATTGCGATTGGTGCTCGTGGGAGCATCTCCAGAGCAGAAATTGAGCGGGCGGGGAAAGAAGCAGGACTCGCTGCGCTTACAGCCCAATTAGAGCATGGATTTGATACCTTTGTTGGTGAAGGAGGCCGGGGACTGTCTGGTGGGGAAAAGCAACGGCTTGCCTTAGCACGCGCTTTTTTGAAGCGTCCTGCTATCATTTTGTTTGATGAACCCACAGTTGGACTGGATTTGCACACCGAGCGGGTACTGCAACGCTCCATAACCAAACTGGCAAAAACGGCTACAATGATTACGGTAGCTCACCGATTATATACGATTCAACAAGCCGACAAGATTTTGTTTATGGACAATGGAGTGTTGGTGGACTCGGGACGACATGACGAGCTTCTGGAGCGCCTGCCTCAGTATGCCGAGATGATTGATGTAGAGCGGAAAGGGGGGATATCCTCATGAATGAACTGGCTGTTCTGTCAAAGGCGATGATTCAGGAGCGCAAGGATATCATTCTTTCGATTTTGGGTGGATTTATCGCCGGCATAGCCGGTGTGGCACTCTTTTCTGCGAGCGGATATCTGATTTCGCAAACGGTATTTGCGCCACCGCTTTATACTTTAATTGTACTCACCTCCATGGTCAAACTGCTGGGTCTGCTTCGGGCGGCGAGTCGTTATGGAGAACGCTTGTATTCTCACCGGGCGACATTCTCCATGCTTAGCCGTTTACGTACATCCTTTTTTGCCAAGCTTATTCCTTTAACGCCTGGTATATTGAACAAAAATCGAAGCGGGGATCTGCTTGCGCGGATCGTTGGGGATGTGGAAAGTTTGCAAAATTATTTTTTGCGAGTCGCTTATCCTCCGATCATGGTCGTCATGGTGTTTTTGGCTACGGTGCTGTTTACTTCTACCTTTTCGATCTGGATTGCCGTTTTGTTTGTAATAGGTATGCTGGTAACGGCATTCGTTGTACCGGGAATTGTGTTACTCGGGCAGCGGAGAATACATGGACGCGTTCGTGAGCAGAGGGCGCAGCTGTCCACGGAAGTTACCGAAGTGTTGTACGGTTTCCGGGATTTAAAAGTATATGGTCAATTGGCACAGCGGGAGGAACATCTCCAGCATGCTTCCACTGTATTGGCAGCTGAGCAGCAACGAGCAGCCGGGCAACTGCTGCGCGGGCAATCGATGCACACTTTTGTTACGTTTTTCGTTTCCTGGGGAGTGCTTACGCTTGGCGCCTATTTAATTATGGAAGGAGCGCTTGCAGGCGTATTTCTTGCCATGCTGGTTATGGCATCACAAACCGTATTTGAAGAAGCGGCGGCTATGGCCACATTACCCGCGTATAAAGAGGATAGCGAACACGCAGCCAAACGACTGACGGAAACAGTTCAGACCTTTGATGAGCAGTCTTCGCAGCCAAGTGGCACATTGCCTGTTGATAATGCCGTTACGATGGAGCTATCCGATGTTACGTTTCAATATGAAGGGGAGTGGAGACCGGCGCTCAGGGATGTATCCCTGCACATTTTACCTGGTTCCAAAACGGCGATTGTCGGGCCGAGTGGATCAGGAAAATCAACGATTATCGAATTGCTGCTCAAGCTGCGAACACCAACGGCCGGTGATATACGGTTAAACGGCATTTCGGTGAAGGAACTGGATGAAACGAGCATTTGGCAAACGGCTACTGTAGTGTTTCAGCAAAGTCATTTCTTCCGGGGAACGATCCGGGACAACCTGCTGCTGAATGGAGAAGAACATGCAGACGAACAATTGTTGGATGTGCTAGCAAAAATGCAGCTGCCCGATACATCGTTGACCGATATGGTGTATGAAAAAGGGGAGAATCTGTCAGACGGCGAGAAGCAGAGGTTGGCTCTGGCGCGAGCGATGCTCCGCAAAGGACGGGTATGGCTTCTGGACGAACCCACTTCATCGCTGGATTATGTGACAGAGCATCATGTTTTGAAGCATCTCTACGCACAGGCGGCTAATGATACGCTTCTCCTGATTTGTCATCGGCTAACCGGATTGGAAGAGATGGACCAGATTGTGGTCATGGACCAAGGCAAGGTAGTCGAAACAGGGTCCTATTCGGAGTTGATGGGGCAAAAAGGCTATTTTTATGAGATGAAACAAATCGAACAGCAAATGATCGGAGAAGTTGAGGACTGATGATTTAGTGACCTCGACTTCCCTAAACTTCAACTCCTTAAACTATCTCACTTAAAAAAATCAGAAGTAACCCGCAGGAAACAGTTCTACAGGTTGCTTCTGATAAATTCTAAAAACTATACCCTCGCCTTGTTTTCAAAGTAACCTATTCTATAAGCCTCGCAAAGGTCTAATAACCCTACCGATTTTACCCACCTTACCGGGTAACTTTCTTATGCTCGATCTATCCAATTTGAATTTCAGAGATCCTTTTTTTGACAATATAGCATTTCTTAATTTTGATGAATTATTGGTTCTATTCGTAAAAGTTAAAGTATAATTCTGAGAATTCCCAACTTTGAGTTCACGGAAACCTACCCTGTTACAGCCTGTGCCCTGGCATCTTTCTATCCAACACATGTTGAAGACTGCATTAGGAATATACGTGTAGAAATTACCGCTCCACGTATTTCCGGAATTGTCATACGCGTAATAATAGTAACTTTGATTTGCGGATGATCCAGTTACTATAAGTGAACTTCTGCCTGGGACTAATCGGTACCAACCCTTTTTAACATAAGTGGTAGGGCTACAAGTCGGATCATAGTGAGCAATAGCAAGCCAAATATAGTTAGAGGTATTATTTTGTACATAAAGACTCATTTATATCACTCCATTCAATAGATTTAAACACAATGTTAATATATGTAAAAATATATAGAAGTGAAATAGACAGATTGAGCGTTAAAAAAAGATAGGCTGTACAAGGGAAACGTAACTATTAAATCAAGCGGACTGCACTAAATTGATAGGTGATTTACGGAAAAGGATCGTACAAGCTCCTTGCGAAGCTCGATTTAGATTGTAATGATTTTTATTGCTGTCACATTTTAGGTCGAGCTCTTCGTTGTATAGAGTGAAAGGGGGGGAGACAGCTTGAATGATACGGAGTTAAATCAGATCATTGCAGATGTGTTGGATGGGAACACAGAACAATTCGAGAAAATCATGGAGATTTATCAAAAGCCGATTTTTCTCTACTGTTATCACATGCTGGGCAATTATGCCGAAGCCGAGGAAAACGCACAGGAGGTATTTTTGAAGACCTTCCGCACCTTGAAAAAATATACCCAATATCAGATGGATTTTGGCGCCTGGGTATACAAGATTGCCTACCATCAATGTATCGACATCCTCCGTAAGCGAAAGTTGGTGAAATATTTGCCTTTCTTTTACCAAGATGAGAAAGAAAATAATGAAGTCGATTTGCATATTGAAGCCAACTATTTTGATGAATCTGTACATCAGGCCATGGCAAAATTATCGGCGGAAGAGCGTAATTTGTTAATCTTACGTTGTGTCGAGGATAAAAGCTATCAGGAGATCGGATTGATTCTCGGTAAAAGCAGCGCCAGCCTTCGTAAAAGGTACGAACGTACATCTGCAAAATTTCGAAAGTATTACGCTCAAGTGAAGGGAGTGGGAGTGTATGAATATGGACAGGGATCGGGATTTGAAAAAACTGTTTGATGACCCGCGCATTCCCGACGCCGACTTGACAGGAAAAGTAATGAGAATATTACATGCTAAGCCAAAAGAAAAGGAGAGGTTTTTTATGAAATATAAAGTTGTTCTGACTGCGTGTGTAGGGATGATGTTAATGGCATCCACGGGTTATGCGGCAGTTCAATATCATTCTTTGACCAATAAGGATGGCAAAGTCGTATATGAAACGAAATCGACGAAAGATTACGAAAAAACAGAATCGAAAGATGAGGCAGCGCGGTTCAAGGCATTTTTTGAACTGAAGGAAAAGGTGCTTAAGAACGGGGAAGCTGGGCTGTTCTATATGGTTGCCAATAACCCGAATCATCAAACAGATCTTGGAACAAAGTTGACGATCTTCCATGATCCATCTCAATTGCGCGATAAGATTACGGATAAATCCATTAAGATCGCAGACAACATCAATGGAAATTATACATTCCAAAAGGCGGACGTAATCTTTAAAAATGCTCAGGAAGTGAATCCTCCTTCTTCGGAAGAAAAAAAGAAAATGGCAGAAAAGCTGAGAAGGCAGGCGGAAGAATCCAATCAGGGATATGCCATGATGCCGGTTGAAATGACAGATCAGTTTTTCCTTCTCTTTGCTACGTATCAAAATGGCGAAGATAAAATCGGGGTTGATATCACTAATCTGAGTGGAAAGAGCGATCCTACAATGTATATTGACGAGAAGGTTGAATTTAAGCAGGAGAAGGTTCAAGTGAAGGGAGTAGAAATGCTGCATACAGAATTTGCTCCTTCGCAGACGCACGAGCTGAAATGGGTATACGAGAGCCCAGACAAAAAGGTGAAATACGCCTATACTTTACGGGGTGACCTAAATAAAGTAAGCAAAGAAACCCTAATGAAACTTGCCGAAGGCTATTTGGAATAATAAATACAACAACAACGGGAATCTCCTCCCATCCAATTGGGGGGATTCCCCTTTAGTAAACCATAGTCCTTCTTCATTTTTTATCATAATCGTTTCTAAGCACCGATTTTAATTCCATGGAACAATGCAAAAGAACGGCCGCTGTTCGCATCATTTGCGACAGGGCCGTTTTTTTGTTTTTCATAGGTTAGCTGTAAATTGCTATTCTTGCCAAACACTCATAGGGTCCCATGGCTTGATCTGATTGCCATATTTTCCAGCCAAAAAAGCTTTCATGTCTTCCAGCTTAGCAGGCACCTCGTTCCAAATTGGAAAGGGTGGTAACCCTCGTTTGCTTTTCAATAGGATATCCACTGTAACATACAAGCGTTCTGGCTGAATCCAATGAAGGAAGCGGGAAATATCCATTTGCTTGGTCAGAGACAAGGAATCAATTTCGTCATTATAATGCTTGTTGAACTCGCTAATCAGGTTTAGGAGGTATTCTCTCTGCTCCTTCACGAATTCCAGGCCACATATGGCGCCATGTCCTGGAACAACGATTTCGGGTTTAATTTCATCAATAATGCGATCAAGCACTTTAACCCAATTGAGGGTTCCCTCTTCACTGTATGCCGTACATCCGTTAAACACGACATCGCCAGCGAACAGCACTTTTTCTTTTGGCATCCACAACAGCAAGTCACTATCAGAGTGGGCTGGAGCTACGTTGTAAATCATAACTTCCGTATCGCCAAGACGGATGTTGATATCGTCCTTTATCTCAATATTCGGGAGCACCCATTCTACGCCTTCCAGGTCAAATCCTTCAAATTCCGCTGCAAAAAACCGCTCGCCCGGAGTCGATTCCGGAGAATTCTTTCCTCTTCTAATGACGCTGTCCATCCAAGCGATATTTTCGGTGAGACGCTCTCTGGAGGCTTCCTTGTGCATAATAATACAAGCATCTTCAAACACTTTGTTTCCCCAGGCATGGTCGCTGTTATAGTGCGAGTTCACCACATATGCGGGAGAGCCGCCGTTGCTTACATCCATAAAAGCCTCCCGCATTTCCCGCGCATGGAACAAATCGAAAAACGTGTCATACACCAGCCCGTCACCCTTGTTGATGAATCCGGCATTGGCCCAACTGATCCCACGATACGGCGAAATACCAGCAAAGACGCCATCTGCGACTTCAAAAAATTTAACGCGAGGTTTTTGGATAATACGTCCATACTTCATAAAAATTCTCCTTTACGTATATGTTTTTGGGGTAAAGCATGCCTTTATTATAGAGAGTGGAAAACATAATTGCAAGCATGTACTTGCATGCATTTGTTCCATGTAATATGATGTAACAGAACAACATCACACTACATGGATGGAGGCGCTGCAACATGAAACTAGTAACCTTTCAAACCAAGACATCCCAGGAACCTTTGTTTGGGCTTGTAATTAACGAGAAATTTGTCGTGTCTTTTGCCGCAATCATGAAAAAGCAGGGAACATTCGTTGACAGTCTTGAAAGTATGGACAGCTATCTTCATTATTTACCGGCAAGTTATGATGCCGCTAAGGAATTAATGCAATATGCGGTCGAACAGTCGCATCAATTTAATGAAAATGAAATCTGCCCGATTGTAGCGGTAAACCTGCTGCCGCCAGTTCCAAATCCGGCTGCGCTTATCGATTTCGGACTGACACCAAGACATCTGAGAAATGCTGGCGTAAATCTGCTGCAAAGAGAATATACAGGGCCGGAAAGAGAAGAGCTTAAACAAAAAATTGCTGAAAAATTCCAGCAAGATCCGAACAAAGTAACTTTCAGTTATTACAAATGTAACCATAATGCATTAATTGGCGATGGAGATACGATTCATTGGCCTTCGTATTCTTCCTACCTGGATATTGAGCCGGAGCTGGCCTTTGTTACAGGGATGGAGAACTGCATTGCAGGTTATGTTATTTTTAATGACAGTACTGTCCGCGATGTGCAATGGCCGGACTTCCAGGGGCTGACCGGACCGACGCGCTGCAAAGATTTTGATCGCAGCAAAGGAATAGGGCCATTTCTGGTTACGCCGGATGAAATCGACAATCCGCTGGTACTGGATGTGAATGTATGCATCGGGGAGAGACTGCACTGGAAGGGGAGCACATCCGAGTATGCTGCACACCCTGCAAAAGTGATGGAGGAGGTTCTCAAAGTTTTCACGCCGCTCCCGGGCACGATTATAGGAATGGGGACGATACCGGATTGCTGCGCAATCGAGACCGAAGAATGGCTGTTGCCCTCTGACCGAATCCAGATTACATTTGATAAATTAGGCACGCTCACGCAATTGGTGCCTGATCATGTCAAGATTACGGAACCAAGCCGCTGGGAAAAAAGAAGCGATTTGCCTTAAAAAACGTTTATCAAAATGATGAACCCCAACCCTGCTGCATATGCAAAACTTGTAGTAGAATAGGATTAACATATGCAAAAGGAGAAATACAATGCAAACTTCAGACAGAATCATTGAAGCCGCGACACAGCTCATCAAAAAGAATGGCTATCGGGGAGTAAGCACCAAAGCCATTGCAACGGAAGCTAAAGTCAATGAATCTACGATTTTTCGGCAATTCGGAAGCAAGCAAGGCATATTGGAAGCCATCATTGAAAGACATTCGGATATTCCGCAATTTGAGAAGCTGTTAAAAGAGGAAGCGACCGATAATCCGGAAGTCGATCTGCTGAATGTAAGTCAGCAGTACCGTTTGTTTTTCCATAAAAATGCGGACATCATTTTGATTGGCATCCGCGACAAAGGAATGCTTCCCGAATTAGACAGAATGCTCGCCGATCCGCCGGCGAAGCTTCACTCCTTGCTGGTTGAATATTTTGAACGCTTGCAGAAGAAAAAAGTTATCGCCAGACAGGATGAGCGTCTTGTCGCAATGTCTTTTCTCTCGATGTGCTACGGATTTCAGATGAGCGAGCTGATTCACCGGCAATATCAATCCCAATTCGTCACCGAGGAAGAGTTCTACAAGCATAGTGTCTCATTGTTTGTTAAAGGAATTTTAGCCCAGTCATAAGCATTATTGATTTATCCCATTCATCTAATGGAAGAGCATGCAGCGACGGTTGATGATGTGGTGATTATTTTTAGTAATGGAAAATAAAATACGTGGATGCATTATATAAAAAACATGACTCATTAAATTAAGCCCAATTTTTTCTAGGGCTTTTTTTGTTTGGGTCCTCAGGATTGTATTTGGTCTATACTCAAACTTTCGAGCCAGAGTTATTGTACGAGCTTTAATGCAAGACAATCATGCCTATTGCATTGGAATTATCCAGGGCTGTACTTACTTAATATCTTATAAGAAATTCTTGAAATTACAGAAATTTATCCAGTAGGGGGATGCTATTATACAAATACAAATAAAGACGAGGTGATGATATGCAAGCAAAATTGGCAGCGGACGCCATTCCCCTCCCCAAAAAGCGGAACTCATGGATAAGGACGATAAAAAAGTATAAAGTGATGTACGCTCTCTTGTTCCCGGCATTAGTTTACTTTGCCGTATTCAAATACATTCCTATGGCGGGAATCATTATTGCCTTTAAAAACTATAACCTAGCTTTGGGACTATGGGATAGCCCATGGGTGGGATTTAGAAATTTTACAGATTTTATGAACGGCGTTTATTTCTGGGACATCATGAGAAATACGATTATCATATCCCTGTATAAGCTGTTGTTCGGTTTCTCAGCTCCTATCATACTTGCTTTGCTGCTCAATGAAGTTTATACCCAATGGTTTAAGAAAATCGTTCAAACGATCACTTATTTACCCCACTTTCTATCATGGGTCATTGTTTATGGAATGATGGTGGCATTATTAGCCCCAGGGGATGGTCTTTTTAACATGATCTTGAAGGAAACTGGAGTTGAACCCATCTCATTCCTAACGGAACCTGCCTGGGGCAGACTGCTGATCATCTTATCTGAAATATGGAAGGATATTGGATGGGGAGCGATATTGTACCTTGCAGCATTAGCAGGAATCGATCCAAGCTTATATGAAGCGGCTAGAATTGATGGCGCTTCCAAGTGGAGACAGCTATGGCATGTAACACTTCCCGGCATTCGAGGCGTGATGATTCTGATGCTGATCCTTAAATTAAGCCATATTCTGGATGCTGGTTTTGACCAAATATTCATGTTTGCCAACAGCTTTAATCAGGAGAAGATCGACATTATCGACACATGGGTATACCGTGAAGGGCTCGAGCGACTTAAGATTGGCTTGGCTACTGCTGTGGGATTATTTAAAGCGGTCATCGGATTTGTTTTAGTGTTGGCAGCGAATAAGCTCGCCAAAAAATTCGATGGGCAAATTTGGTGAGGTGGTTATCAAAATGATCAATTTGACAATCGGAGAAAAGGTCTGGCAAGCATTCGTTTATTTTATTCTTATTTTGCTAGCTCTACTTTGCTTACTACCCTTTCTATATGTGGTTGCTGTTTCAGTAACGCCAGAATCGGAAGTGCTAAGAAGAGGAATTGTTATTATACCAGAAACCTTTACCTTTCTAGCCTATAAAGAAGTATTCATTTCTCATGGTATTGGGCAGGCGTATAAAATCACATTGTTTCGAACGATTGTAGGCACTGCTCTCAATGTGTTCTTTACGGTAATCGCAGCATATCCGTTATCCAAAAAATATTTGCCGGGTCGCAGCCCATTTTTACTATTCATTGTCTTTACCATGATGTTTGGGGGAGGATTAATTCCGACTTATTTACTAGTCCGCTCTCTGGGATTGCTAAACAGTCCGTGGGTATTGATCATTCCAAATCTCATTAGTGCATTTAATCTGGTGATCATTAAAGGCTTTTTCGAGCAATTGCCTGCTGAAATCGAGGAATCAGCGAGGGTAGACGGTGCAAGTGAACTTCAGTCGTTATGGCGGATCATTTTACCTCTGTCCTTGCCCGTCCTTTCCACAATTTCATTATTTTACGCAGTCGGGCATTGGAATAGTTACTTCGATGCTATTGTTTATATCAATGATTCCAACTTAATGCCGCTCCAAGTGATCTTGCGCAACATCCTGCTTAACGTCGCAACACAAAGTGCTGATTCGCTTGCCAATACCGGAGCTGTTAGTACGTTCGCTATACAAATGGCAGCAGTTGTCGTGACTACAGTTCCGATTTTGATCGTTTACCCATTTATGCAAAAGCATTTTACCAAAGGTGTGCTCTTGGGATCGGTTAAAGGTTAAAAAGATATTCCAACCTGAGTTGTTACGGGGAAACCGTGATAATATAGAAGCAAAGGAGAGGTCATTATGCAACGTAAAGCGATTACATTTGCTATTCTGACAGCAATGGTCGGTGTGGGAACAGTATTGTCAGGCTGTGGGGAACAAAAAGAGGTTACATCGACAGCTTCGGGTAATTCACAAGGCCAGTCTAGTCCCTTTGAAACCAAATTGAAAATTTCGATGTTTAACCAAGGAACTTTCAATGCTGCTGCTCCGATTCCTCCCCGTGAAGAAGATATCCAACGCCAAATGTTGGAGAAAGCAGTAAATATCGACTTGGAAATGATGATTCCTCAATCAGGGCAAGCAACGACTAAATTAAATACGCTCATTGCTGGCGGAGATATTCCAGATTTGATCTTTTTAAAGAGCCGGGCTGATCTCGCGCAATATTATGACCAAGGCGTTCTTGCGGATTTGACACCGTATCTGGATCAATTCCCTGAACTGCAGAAACGTTTTAGCAACGACTCCTGGGAGGCGATGTCCTATCAGGGAAAAACCATTGGGGTTCCAGGTTATGATAACGTAAACGGTATTAGTCGAAGCTTCTTTATCCGTAATGATTGGCTGAAAAAGCTGAATATGGAAGTGCCAACAACACCTGACGAGCTATTTGAAGTTATGAAAGCCTTTACAGAGAAAGACCCGGACGGCAATGGCAAAAATGATACGTACGGATTCATAGGCGGTATGAATAAAGAAGGCAATCTGCAAACCTATGGCTTCGATAGTTTGATGTGGATGTTTGGAGTCAATCCTCCCTCAGCCATTGATGTGAAAGACAATGAACCGGTGTTCCTGTTTACCGACCCAAAAATGAAAGAAGCGCTCGCTTATATCAATAAAATGATGGAAGCTAAAGTTGTAGATCCAGACTGGGTGACGATGAATACTCCCGATTTATTGGACCAAAAGCTATTTAAGGGTAAAGTTGGCTTTATGATAAGAGATGCCCGCAGGCTGGAACCAGATTATCAGCAAAAAATGAAAGAAATCAGTGGAGAGGTGCCGGAATGGATCGTCATTCCTCCAATGACAGGTCCTTATGGTGATCAAATTGTAGAGAGAAAATCGTTCCAAGGCAATTCATGGGCCATATCCAAGAAAGCGGATAAGGACAAAATCATTCGGATCTTGTCCATGCTGAATTATCTCTTTACGGACAAAGAAGCATATCCAAATTTTGCATACGGAATTAAAGGGATTCATTGGGATTTGGTAGACGGCAAGATCAAAAATAAAACCTCCGAATTATCAAAGGAAATGAAAGAAAAGTACTTATGGGTCGATCATTATAGAATGCCGCGTCGTGGTGATGATGCTGAGTACTTCAGCTTCCAGAATCCGAAGACGGCAGAAGCTTTTGAGAACAATCAGAAATACGTGGCGGCTACGTTGCCCGGGAATTTATTGACTGAAGACCCGAACGATTCATTGGCTGCTGACCGCCAACGCTACATTAATGAAAGCTTGGTCAAATTTATGACTGGCAAAGAACCTCTTTCGAACTGGGACAATTTCCTCAATACATTGGAAACTAAGTTTGACATGCAGAAGTATAAAGACTCAGTAATCAAGCAATTTAAAGAAGCAGGCTTAATCAAGTAAATCAAACGAAGAGAGCGGCTATAATTAGCCCCTCTCTTTATTGAAATATAAGAAAGTGTAAGTTTTACTTTATGCTTTATCCTTCTATTTTTCGAAGAAACGCTTATCGTCCTTAAAAAGGACGCCGAAGGCGTTTCTTCTTATCATATGCTATTATTTGTTTATTACAGATTTAAAAGGAAGATGATCGATGCGAAGAAGAATCAGCTTGCCTTTAAAACTATTTTTTATCGTGTTTGCATTTGTGTTAAGCTGCATAATCTTGATAAGCCAATTGTCTTATCGTTATGTCCAAAAGGAAATTAGAACCTCTGACATTTATTATACCAACCAAATACTTGATAAGATTGATCAGTATTTCACAGTTAATTTTTCCTCCTTCCAGACGATGCTGTTCTCGGTCGAGTCATCGGTGAAAGCCAACATTGACAATCCGGACGTGATTAAAAAGCAATTAAGAGAGCTCTATGAACTCAACAGTAATTACGTCAGTAATATTTATTTGATCAAAAGCGATTTATCTATTCTAGGCGGAAGTACACCTACCCGAATATTTGATGAACCTTTAGCTGAAAGAGAACCATTGTTTGATGCAGCTGACAAGAATAGAAGGATTACATTTGTCAGTGATCCTTACAAATCTAAATATTCCGGCTGGACAGTTACGATGGTCCGATATCTGAACAGTGCTCCGTTTCCTATGGCCATTGCAGTAGATTTAGATCTAAATGCCATTGAAGATACCTTGTTCAAGATTAATAAAAAAGAACAAATGAATTTGGCTCTAATCACCGCATCGGGAAAAATCATTGCCGGATTTTCGGAAAATAAAGGCCCCCTGAATGTTCAAGATCATACTTTTTCAATCGGTGAAACGTCAGCAGAAGAAATTCTGGATACTACAGAAACAAACCTTCAACTGCACACCAAGGAGGGGATTCAAGTCTCCCTTCTAAAAAAACCGACTGAAAAATTCAACTGGACCATCATCTCAATCAACGATGAATCACGCTTGAAAGCTGCTTTATCCAGATTGGAAACCTATTATATCGAGCTTCTAGCTGCTGGTTTTCTCTTAAGTCTGTTCGTTTCCTTCTTTATTGCCAAATATATAAGGAACCCGCTCTATGCACTCAAAACAAAAATGAAGCGGGTGGAGCAAGGCTCCCTCACAACTACAATATCGATTAACCGAAATGATGAGTTTGGAGATCTCTCCCGAGCATTCGATCGTATGCTACAGCAAATTGTGGAACTGATTCGGGGAGCAGAGCTTCATAACGAACTTGAACGAAAGCTGGAAATTCAAGTGCTGCAGTCTCAAATAAACCCTCATTTTCTGTATAACACGCTTGGTTCTATCAGCAATGTCATACGACTCGGACAAATAGAGAAAGTAGATGTGGTGATCGAGTCTCTCATTTCAATATTGGAATATGGGATAGCCGACGCTTCGGAGAAGGTATCACTGCGTCAGGAATTGCAAAATGTATCAGACTATATCGCGATCCAGAACATCCGCTATAACCGAAACTTCCACTTAATCGAAAATATCGAAGCAGGGCTAATAGATTTTCCGGTTTTTCGAATGCTGTTGCAGCCCCTTGTGGAGAATAGTATCTTCCATGGTTATAACGGAGGGGGGATCGAAGGCCCTATTACTATTCATGCGTACAGGGAGGGTGGCAACGTCATCATAGAAGTAGTTGATCAGGGCGAGGGAATTCCAACTGATAAAATAAAGCATATTTTAATTTCAGAACCGGGGGATGTGGAATTGAAAAGGAAAAGAATCGGGTTAAATAATATTCATGACCGAATCAGACTTCACTACGGAGAACAGTTCGGGCTCCAAATCATAAGCATACCTAAGGAAATAACCCGGGTTCGCGCCTTATTCCCAGCAGGCTTGTTTAAAGGAGATGCATGATGATGAGAGACTACACCTGCTTCATTGTTGACGATGAAGATCTAATCATTCAGAGATTGGAATTGTTTTTTCACGAGCGCTCCCTTAGGGATAAGCGATTTCATTTAGTGGGAAAAGCGAATAATGGGCTGAAGGGGATAGAGGAGATCGTAAAGCTTAAGCCGGATATCGTAATATCTGATATCGTCATGCCGCGAATGGATGGGATTTCCATGATTGAGCAGCTAAAGCCAAAGCTTCCCCATACCCAATTCATTCTTTTGACCGCTTATTCATCCTTTGAATACGCCCAGAGAGCTATTCAAGCCAACGTATTGGAGTACATTGTTAAGGTTCCGCTCAGAGATGCGGATTTGGATCGAGCTTTAGATAAGGCAGCCGGGATTTTAAATGAAGTTAAGAAAAAAGAAGCGGAATTTCAATCTTTAAACGTATCCGTGCTTGAAAATAAATATCGAGTCCGCAAACAATTTTTTAACGAGCTTATCAGAGGTGAAATCCCTTCTCATCGGGCATCAGATTTTGCCAATCGTATGCAGTTTCATTTCTTTCAAGCCAACTATCGCTGCTTCATTGTCGAGATGAATATGTATGAAAGTTTCCGAAATGATTATTCAGCGTCTGATCAGAACATATTGAGGTATGCGATTACAAATATAATCGAAGAAACGGTGATGAATGGTGGCAGTGGTGTAGCTGCGGATCTATCCGATAATCGTTTTATTGGCTTTCTATCCTGGGAAAATAATCGCAGTGATCTGGAAACGGAATATGATTGCCAGACATTGGGGGGGCAGATCGTCTCCCATTTGCATCAATATTTGAATCAAAGAGTATCCGTCGCTTTTGGAGGTCCGCACCGAGGCTGGGAATCCATCAAACAAGCTTACACGGAAGCACAAAATGTGAGTGATGATTTCTATTATCATACAGAGAAAGTTGTAAAAACACCCATGCATCGGTTCCAGTACCATAATGACAGAAAAGAAGAAGTTCAGCAGAAATTGGCTGATTTTCTTGCTGGGGTGAAAAGAAAGGTTTCCAAGGAAGAGCTGGAGAAAGCATTTGCTGATCTGAACCAATTTGTTACGGACCATAAAATCCATAAGTCCATCATGGCGCCTATGCTAAGAGACTTATACAGAGACATTATTGTGAAGTTTAAATCGGGGAACAAGTTAGCCACGGAAGTAGCAGAGTTTCCTATAGAATTTTTAGCCTTTCGGGAGCAGCTTGCCTATATTGGCGACTTTACCTTTGAATATGTGCACGCTGGCCAACTTTTGCATCGTATAGAAATCATGAGTGCTATGCGGTTTATAGAGAAAAATCTGAAACAGCGATTAACGCTCGAGGCGATTGCCGAGGAAGTGAATTTAGCTCCATCGTATTTTAGCAGCTTATTCAAAAAAACAATGAATGAAGGCGTTATCAGCTACATCAATCGTAAAAAAATCCAATTAGCTCTCGAGCTGTTAAATGTTCAGGATTATTCTATATTGGAATTGTGTGAGGAAGTAGGAATTGTGAATGAAGGTTATTTTTGCAAATTATTTAAAGAATATACGGGTGATACTCCTAAGCAATATCGGATAAAAATGACACGGTATGAATCCAATTAAGGTTGCAAAAAATGTGTGATTTTTTCGCGAAATCATGTAAAAAAAAAGGGAGCAAAAGGATTACCATGATAGAAGGATCTAATCATGGAGGTTATCAAAATGGAGCTTATTAAAGCAGATGTAACCGTCGTCGGCGGAGGTATTGCTGGGATATGTGCTGCCATTGCTGCCGCACGCCAAGGGCTGCAAGTGTCACTAATTAATGATCGACCGGTTCTTGGGGGAAATGCGAGCAGCGAGGTCAGGGTTCATATCAACGGGTCGGCATATCTCGGAAACAGTCCATCCTATTATGCACGCGAAGGAGGGTTGGTGGAAGAACTCAAGTTGAAGATTTTCCACTATAATCCGTTATACAACAAGAAGCTGATGCTTTCGCTTTCGGATACGGTCTTGTTGGATATGGTCTATGCTGAGCCTAACATTTCTCTATTTCTGAATACATGCGTGCATGAGACGGGCATGGAGAACGGCAGAATTAAATGGGTGGAAGGCCTTCAATTGGCTTCCGAAAGGAAATTCCGTTTTGAAAGCCGAACCTATATCGATTGCTCTGGAGATGGAGTTGTCGGATATCAGGCAGGTGCTCTCTTCCGATGGGGGAGAGAAGCGAAACATGAATACAAGGAAGAATTGGCTCCTGAAGTGGCGGACCATTACACCATGGGCGATACGATCCTGTTTCAAGCCCGTGACGTAGGATATTCCGTTCCATACAAAAGACCTGGCTTTGCGTATGATATTACGAAGTTGGCCTTTTTCGATAGTATCAGAAAAGGCTTAAACCATCGGGCTTTTCCAAGAAAAATCAACGGGCTTGGCGGATTGTGGTGGCTGGAATACGGCGGACATATGGATATTATCAAAAATAATGAAGACATCGCGTTGGAGCTGCGGAAATTGGTATACGGGATTTGGGATTATCTCAAAAATAGCGGTGAATTTGATGATGTAGACAATCTCATTTTGGATTATGTATGCCCGATCCCGGGAAAGCGGGAGTCGAGGCGGTTTATTGGGGATCACATGTTGTCTCAGAACGATCTCACAGCAAAGCCGCATTTCGAAGATGCTGTATCGGTCGGTGGATGGTATATGGATTTACATGCTAATAAGGGCATCTACGATGAGGGGCCGGCTACAGCTTGGAATTTCGTGCCTGGATTGTACAATATCCCTTTCCGCAGTTTATATTCACGAAATATTCCTAATCTCATGTTCGCTGGTCGCAATATAAGTGCTACCCATGTGGCTTTCGGATCTACAAGGGTTATGGCAACCTGCGGTTGTATGGGGCAGGCGGTTGGAACAGCTGCTTCGTTGTGCTCGAAATATGAGGTAGACCCTGCTGCTATAGTCGAAGCTCATATGGGGGAGCTGCAGGCGCTATTGCTTCGAGACGGACAAACCATTGTAGGCCTTCAAGAGGAATTGGATCCTTACTTCGCTGACGGATTAACTATTCGTGCCTCGTCTCAGCGCAGCTATGACAATCTTCATCCAACCGAAGAGATTTCCTTGGAGAAAGGGTTATGTTTGGTCTTGCCGATTCAGACATCCGTGGCTGAAAGCGTACGGTTCAAAATTAAAAATAGCTCCAAGCATTCGGAAACTCTACATGTGAAGCTTTTTGGCGGGGAACGAAAGGAAAACTACATTCCAACCAGCGAGTTGAGAGACTACCACTTGGTTATTACAGCCGGTCATGACGACTGGATTACGCTAGACTTGGACTGCAAGAAACCGGCTGACGACAAAATCTACATCATATTGGAGGGCACGGCGAGCCTTGCCATATACGGTAATGAAGAGAAATTGACAGGAGCGGCCAGCTTCCACTATAGGCCGGAAGAGCCGTCCAGGCTGAAGAAATTCAATAAAAGCATTTGCTTTAAGGACCTGGTGCCAGCTCAGAATATGTATAGTCCTGAGAATGTTGTCAATGGCTACTCCAGACCTTATGGCCAACCGAATGGCTGGATTTCTGAACATTCGGAAGGACAGGAATGGTTGGAATTCTGTTTTGCAAGCCCCAAAAATCTGGACGAAATCCATCTTGTTTTTAATTCGCAGCTGGATTTGGAGCATTTCAACGACCCGATTGAGTCCCTTATCCAAGATTATGATATGACCTTGACCTTAGAAGACGGAACCGAGAGGACAATCATAACTCGTGGAAATTATCTCACGTTGAATAAACATAAGATAGATGCGAATGGTGTAACCCGAATCCGGATTAATTTCGGCGCAACTTATGGTTCGCCTTATTTTGAAGTGTTTGCTGTGAAATTGTTTGCTCCTAAAATCGATAAATGAGGACAGGTGAAGTCATGATGAAGGAATTATTCCCTCGTAAAGGGCTCCCCAATATAATTCAAAAATTGGAAAATGGGGATACCGTAACAATCGTCTATTTCGGCGGCAGTAATACACGTTCTGAAGGCTACAGGGTTATGACGGCGGATTGGCTTCGTAAGCAATATCCTAAGGCGGATATCCGCTCTGTGAATGCAGGCATTGATGGGACAGGATCGGATTTGGGCTGTGCCCGTTTGGAGACAGATGTACTGCGTCATCGACCTGATCTAGTATTTGTTGAATTTGTCGGTAATGATGGCGGAGATCCCGAATCCAAGGCGCGGATCGAAGGGATTGTCCGTCAGATCCGCAAGCGGAGCCGGTTTACTGATATCCTGTTCGTTTATACGCTGAAGGAGCGGGATGTGGCCTTATTTCAGTCTGGAGAATACCAGAAGGGGGCTCTAATGCAAGAGGAAGTGGCCGACTATTACGGTATTCCTTCGATTCATCTGGGCGTAGCGGTCAGTCACTTGGTGTCGGAGGGAAAACTCGTTTTCACCTCAAGGGAAGACGTGTCCATTTCCGGAGCCGTTGTTTTTACACATGATTCGATCCATCCGACTATTCCCGAAGGACATCAGATTTACACGGATACGATCACCCGGTCATTTGAGAAAATTAGAGAACTTCAGGATCATCCAGGAAGGTCAGTACATCACTTACCTCAGAATCCGTTGGTCCCGGCTAATCCTTGGGAATATGCGAGCATGCTGCCATTGGATAGTCTTACCGATTTTTCCGCAGGATGGTCTTACATGACTCCCGATGATTGTGCTTTAGTACGCGAGTACAATTGGTTGTTCCCCGGCCTGTGGCGAGCAGTCGATCCTGGAGAGGCTATTACGGTGCAGTTCGAAGGAACCCATATCGGGTTATTCGATATCGGGGGGCCTGATTCTGGCAGATTGAAGGTGTCGGTGGATGGTGGGGAACCCTTTATTGTCGATCGATTCACACTACACAACGATCATAATCGTAATCAGTATGTATTCTTGCCGGAGCTCCCTAATGGGAAACATACGGTGCGCTTCGAAGTCGATACCGAAAAGACAGACAAAGCGGCTGTATTTGAGGCATGCGGCAATGAACGAAGTATTGAGCATGTTCGGCAGCATCCAGATTGGTATGATCAAACGGTGATCCAGCTTGGGAAGTTGTTATTGGTGCAGCCGCCATTATAATTAATCATAAGGTTTTCACCAATTGAAAGACCTATATCATACTGACTGCAGTTGAGCGGCCAGTTATGATGTAGGTCTCTTTTTTAAAGGAAGACAATGTCGTTTCTTCTTGCTTAAAATCTTATAAGAAATTCTTGAAATCAAAGAAATTTCACAGTTATGTGACATGCTATGATAAAAACGACGGAGCGGGATTAGCCAGAAGAATACGGCTGATTGCTTCTTTATGATCTTCGAACAAAGGAGGGTTTTATTAATTTGTAAGCGTTATCAACTTAAGGGAGGCTGTGAGTTGTATGATAAAAAGGAAGCTGTTTTTCTTAATCGTTTTCATCGTGACGATATTAGTTCCTTTCAGCCTAGACGGAATAAGGACCGCTTATGCAGAGACCTTACCGTATAAGACGATTATCATCGATGACGGGAGCATCACGATCAATGATGTTGTGACACCTGATGTGGGTAACGAGAACAACGGATATTCGGCTCCAAATTGGACCACAAGTACAGGGGTGAAGGGGTATGATAACTCCAGCTCCAAATATACGAGTACAGCAGGCAGAACGATATCATGGAATCCACGATTGGAAGCAGGAACGGCGAGAATTTCGTTATACAAGCTTAACTGGGAAGATAAAGCGGATAGCAATGTAAAAATTGAAATCGTCCACAATGGAACGACGGATGTTCTCTTTATGGATTTGAGACCTTCATTTGGCGCTTCTGTGGGATGGGTTGATTTGGGAGAGTACTATTTTTCCGGAGTTGGTAACGAATTCGTTAGATTAACTCGGTCTACCAGCACAACCAGCACGATACTTACTCGTGCAGATGCGGTCAAGTTCGAAGGGAATATTCAGCAAAAAGAGCCTCATAAGACGATCATCATTGATGATGGAAGCCTCACGATTGATGATGTCGTCACCACTGATGTAGATAACGCAAATAACGGGTTCTCCGCTCCTGATTGGACTACAAGTACTGGAGTGAAGGGATTTAATAATTCTAGTTCCAAATTTACCGATGCAGTAGGAAGAAGCATCACATGGAATCCGCGATTAGAAGCAGGGACGGCGAAAATTTCATTCAACAAGCTTGATTGGGCGGATAAAGCAGACAGTAATGTTAAAATCGAAATTGTTCACAATGGGATTACGGATGTCATGTTTATGGATCTGAGACCCTCGTCGGGGCCATCGGCCGGATGGGTTGATTTGGGGTCCTATTATTTCAGTGGTGATGATAGCGAATTTGTCAGACTGACTCGAACACAACCTACGACCGGAAAAATCATTACGCGGGCCGATGCGGTCAAATTTGAAGGGAATATACGGCAGCAAGCTCCGCCGTTGCCTCCGCTGCGCAGCCGTACATTGGCGAATCTCAGTTACACGGAAAAAGGCAGCATCGAGAATGCCAGCTATAAGGCTACCTTTTATGAAGCTGCTTGGGATGAAGGCAAAACCATCGTTCGTGATATGTTCTACAAGGATACGGATACGGGGAACTGGATGCCTGTTAATAATGTGGCGGAAAGACTTGAAGAACAATGGGTCTTATTGGATGGGAATGCGGGGAGTCGAACCAATTATTACGATACGATGAACAAACGCTGGATTACATTCGACGAGATCAATTTCCCAGACAGCCACACGGCGATATTAACCGATTCTTCACATGAAAGCGATTACGATTTACAAGTGAACTGGTCTATGTCAGGGGACAAACCTGATGTTTCCTTCGCCTTTACACCTCGCAAGGATGGCAATTATGTAATCGGTTATCAGTCCTTCACAACAGAGCAAATCTCAGACGTCAATGAAGTGTTAAATGGTTTCAGATCACACGCCAAAATGGTAGGTTCAGTGGAATCAACAAGCTTAAGGGAACTAAGCGCTCCGATGAGTCTAATTGAGAAGAATGACGGTTCGGGGAATCCATTGACATATGGGGTATTTGTACCGTCGGATGAGCTTCCGGTTGAATTTGAACCGACGGGAGGCGTTACGAAGCAAAGGCTTGGCATGAGCCTTGTCAACAACGAAGGCAGCGTGCAGCCAATCTTGTACGCTCCTCAATTAGGGACCTATTCTCAAATGAACGCAGAAAGCACTTATCAATTTCATATGGGACTAATCACTCAAAAAAGCAAATTGTATGAGTCCTACGCGGATATTCTTCGCAAAGAGTACGGTTATTCTGCTTACCGGGAAAATGTATCAGATCAGTCGCTTACTGACGCGATGTTCAATATGATCGATTTACTTAAGATAGAGCCGCAAGGGGATGACTCTGTTGATTATGTCCCGTCACCCAGCGGGTGGTGGAGCCGTGCCAAGGGCTTTATTGACATCGAAAACGAGGATAGCGTTCGAACAAGCTCGAATGCAGTTCTTTTGGGGGCTTACTATTTGACTGGGGATGACCAGCTCTACGATACGAGAGCATTGCCGTCCGTCCAGTATGGCTTATCGCGAAATGGTATAGGCTGGTCGCCTACGCAAAAGCCAGTATACGGTGTGCCGTCGTTATGGAAAATGGCAACCTTGCCGTTTGATTTTTCAAGCGTAACCGCTCTCAATCAGATGATGGGTACTTCGGCAGGAATTGGAGCACTGGCACAGGAAGAATACCTCGTGCGTGATCCTGACCAGAAAGACCGTGGTCCTGTCATTCAACCCCTGATGATGTATCGTATGACGGGAGATACGCAGTATTTACAGGCTGCCAAGGATGCAGCCGACAGCTATATCATGCAGCATATTGATACGCCTGCATCCGTCAATGTGAGTAAAAATGAGTTCATTTATTATTATAGCAAGCTGTGGATGGAGATCTTGGAGCTTTACGAGGAAACTCAGGATCCCAAATACTTGAATGCAGCTTATAAGGAAGCCAAACGGTATGCAACGATGTTTGTTGCTCGTCCGGTTCCTGAAGGTAGAGTTACGATTCCGCAGCCTGAGACGTATAATTACGCGGAGTCGTTCCATTGGCCGGAAAGTGGTAAATATCAATATCCTCGGATCAAGCTCCCAGAAGATGTAGCCGGAGGCGTACAAGCGGATAGTTGGCTTGTTTCTCCCAATGGATTGACGTTTGAAGCGGGAAGTACAACTGGCTATTATCGGATGAATGCTCAGGAAGCTCCATTCATGCTGAGATTGTCGCTCTATACAGGTGATAAACTGCTGCAGGATATTGCTCATAATGCAGTTATTGGACGATATTCTAGTTATCCAGGTTATTACTATAAGGGCTTCGCCGTTAGCCAACTTGAGCCAGAGTTTCCTCTGGAAGGCCCAAGCGGGGCTACATCCATCTATTATCACCATATCCCGGGACAGCTCGGGCAAACGATGGATTATTTGATCAGCGAACAAACGTTGAAATCAAATGGTAGTATTACATTTCCTTCTGTTTTTGAAACTAATTTTTTATGGTTCAAATATCACCTCTATGGAAATAAACCAGGGAATTTTTACGGTAATTCCGACGTTTGGCTCTGGATGCCCAAGGGGATTATCAAGACCAACCATCCTCAATTGAACTGGATAACGGGAGAGAGCGGGAATAAATTCTACATCGGGTTAAGTAACGAATCGTCAGCTGAAGTCCAGACTCCGATCGAATTGAATGCGCAAATCATTGGGTTCAACCCGGCACAAGATTATACCGTAACCATCATCCGCGACAATGGCATACCAGAGCAAGCGGTTATGAGTGGCGGAATCATTCAAGCCACGGTTTCAAGCAAGGGAATAACCGCTATCATTGTAGAAGGACTCAACATTGATGTGCCGCTGCACCAGGTCAGAACTGCTGATACATCGGATGCAAGCTATTTCTTCGATATCCACAGTCCAATAGATGCGGTTAAAGGTATGCTGATCGTCAAGCCCGACGAAACGGCCTATGATGCTTATGTGCAGGCAAAAACGACAAAACCAGCGACGATCCATTATTCCTTGGATGGCGGAGTAACGTATACAACCATTCCAGATACGATCTATCCGATGGAATGGTCGATACGGGTAAACGATTTATCCCAAACCTTCACTTATTATGTGGAATCGGATGGGAAACAGACCCGCAAGCGGACACTCTATTTGCCTGATCAAGTACAAGAAACTCCAGTTCAACCGGATTGGCAGGAGAGTTCATCGATCATTGTGGATAATACGGAGGCAGAGACAGAAGGCGTCTGGATACGGGATACAACGGCTAACGACTATTACTATGATAACTATGTGTACGCCAAATCGACTGCCGGCACGGCGACAAGCAGAATTAAATGGCGGCCTGAGCTGCCGGAAAGTGTTACTTACAGTGTGTATTACAAGCTTCCGCAAATAACCGCTACAAGTGAAAATTGGGCAACGAATGCCTCATTTACCGTTTATTATAGTGGAGGCTCCGAGACGGTTACCGTTGATGAGACAACGGCCAATGGGACTTGGGTGCACCTGGGAGATTATCCTTTTGCAGCAGGCGATAGCGGATATGTCGAATTAACCAATAAGGCCAACAAGTCACGGGTAGTTGCCGATGCGATGATGTGGGTGGATCCAAACAGTATGCCGCAATTGGAGTCTGTGGTGATCCTGTCGGATCGGGGTGAACTGCAAATGACTCAAACCGCACAACTAAGCGTAACCGGCTATTTGGATAACGGTCTGATTGGTGATCTATCACAGGCAAATGTGCAGTATTTCGTTGATCGAACCGATCTGGCTGAAGTGGACAGTAGCGGTATGTTGACCCTTCTAAGTCTCGACGGAGAAACGGATCATATTGAGGTATGGGCCACTGTAACGATTGACGGGGTGACCTTAACAACACCTTCTATGACAATTGCGATCAGGGACTTAACGGTTATTGTCGACAGCACGAATACGACTGGGTTATACACGACAGAAGGATCTTGGAGCCAAAGCAATTTAGCTGGATACAAAATTGGGGTTAAGTCCCGTTATTCTACCGTTCAAGGTTCATCAGCGACGTGGAAAGGCCAGTTCCCAGAGGGGAAATATACGGTCTCCATTTACAAGCTCGTCCATACGACGGCAAACGATAACTATGTCAAAGTGGAAGTGAAGCATCAGTCGGTTACCGAGGTTACGTATATTGATGCAACCGTCGGCTCATCAGGTTGGGTTAATCTAGGAACGTTCGACTTTACTGGAGACGGCAGCGAGTACGTTCGTCTAACCAGGGTTACTCCGACAACGGTAGATCCGCCAACTCTACCTGCCGATATGATTTATACGAGGGCTGATGCAGTCAAGTTCGAACGGCATTCCGTTAGCCCGGAATTGCTTGCAAATGGGGTGCCAGGTAAACCGATACTTTCGAATAATAGCGGTGTTGCGACAGGTATAAATGATGGCAATTATGAGGTTACAATGAATATGTGGTGGGGAAACAATGGCTCACTGTATAAGTTATACGAGAATGGTCAATTGATCCAAACGAAGTCATTGGCCGATGTTTCGCCAGCCGCCCAGACTTCCATTATTCCTATTCAAGGAAAGCCGAATGGAACCTATGTGTATACATGTGAGTTATCGAATTTGTATGGAACGACTTCATGTGATCCACACACCGTCACCGTGACTGATGCGAAGCCCGGCAAACCTGTTTTGTCTAGTGACAACTGGGATCAAGATGGGGACTATAACATTACTGCTAATATGTGGTGGGGCACGAACGCAACACAGTATCGATTATATGAAAATGGCGAACTTATTGAAACGCAATCTTTATCTTCACAAACACCAAGTGCTCAATCGGCCACTACACAAATTTCAGGGAAATCTCCTGGCATCTATCACTATCGCGGTGAGTTTATGAATGGAAGTGGAACAACGGAAAGTGATACGATACAGATTATTGTAAAATAAACTTATGAGCTGAGTGGATGAGAACAATCCATTCGGCTTTTTTATTTCCTGGAATTTAGTATAGAGCTATACAAAAAGCTATTCTTTCAAGGCTCTCAACTGGGTGATATCTACATAATACTGCTCATGCTAGATTAGCAGGGCGTTTTCAACCAAACGTGGTAATTTGAACATGTCAAATTTGTTCTAATTCAGTCTAAATAAGCGCTTACATTAGGGGGTGGCTAAACTTACAATAATGTCTAACCATTTAAATTTGGGAACTTCTCCTGCAACGGCGAAGAATTTCACTATCATGGCTTTCATGCAAAGCTAGGTTGAATATTGGAGAGGAGGCTGTCATGGGGATTACAAGACGAAAACCAACAGTGATTATCTTGTTTACCGCTCTGATTGTTCTTGCTTTACTCATGTTGGGCTTAACTAACAAAAAGGCGGAACTGCCTGAAAATTGGATATTTACAGTAGATGGATACGCCGTAACAGAGGAAGAATTTCAATCTTTTGTCAAAGAGCAGAGAGCTATAACGGTAGACTATTTCTTCAGAACTTATGGGGCCCAAGTAGATGAGAGCTTCTGGACACGTCAATACGGCAAAAATCATGAAACCCCCTCTGAATACGCCAAAAATTCTGCGATGACAGCATTACTAATGTCCAAGCAGGAGCAATTTATTGCAGACAAGCGAGGAATCGCCCCTTACCAAAGCTTTGATGAGCTTAAATCCGACATGCAAGAAGAAAATGTTAAGCGAGCTAAGATGGATGATTCAGGAGAGACTTACTATGGGTTGCCTCAGTTTGATTTATATCAATACATGCAATATTTAAGTGGCGCCCGTTGGCCGGATTTGATAGAAACCCAGGTAAAGAAAACGAAAATGAGCGA
Source organism: Paenibacillus sp. FSL H3-0310 (assembly GCF_038002785.1). Lineage (NCBI taxonomy): Bacteria > Bacillati > Bacillota > Bacilli > Caryophanales > Paenibacillaceae > Paenibacillus > Paenibacillus sp. FSL H3-0310. Next base: position 2,689,912 of record NZ_JBBODC010000001.1, on the reverse strand, counting down.
CGCCCAGTTACAAGTTGAGTATGCATCAAAAAGTGCGGATTATATTCGTGTAGCTGATAAATTAACGGCTGCGTTAGCGACAGCGGGACAAGTCAAAGAAGAGAAAGTGCTAAATCGTTTAGATATATCCAAAGAAGATACCGAGTCTCTTAAGTTCTGGGAGTCTTTAGCTGCTGCTTCTGTAGGTGAGACAGTAATCGGTAAATATATGGGTGAGGATGTCGTTGCTACATTAACCACAAAACCGGAAATCATCAAGCTTAAACTGGAAGAAGTGAAAGATTCCATTCTATACGGATCGGCGGAGTTTGACTTGCGAGCGTTAATTGCAAATACGAATGAATTGAAGATCGTGTATAACGGTAATCGATTCAGTGAGTTTGTAGTGAACTAGAATAGTTAGTTTTTAAGTTTATAAAAATCTATGTCTATTGAGACTTCCATAGATACAGATTTTTTATAAAGTATAAATTTATTAATTTCAAAGGGAGGAAATTTTGGAATGATACGATGGAAATGGATGCAAAAAGCTTTGTCGATAGTTACGGCTACAACGTTGGCATTCCCTGGTCTGTTCGGCTTGGCACCTTCATCCGAAGTGTCAGCTGCGGGAGGGAGTGAATCTTTTGACTCCGTTGTACTAGAATTGACACAAGCGGCAGGTCAAACAGGTAGGGTAAATCTTACGTATAAAGGTTCACCTTTAAGCAGTCTGGTTAAAGGACCGGTTATTGACGAGGTAAGTTATGATTCCAGCAATTCGCAACTTTTAACTGTTAATAATCAGGGGAACATTACTTTATCTAACGGTTATACATTTGCGTCGCCAGATGCTCCGGGCGTCCCGGTGACAATCACGGCCAGGGCGGGTTATTACCCTGACTCAGAAGTGTTATTCATGGAGGACTTCGAGAACAACAATGGTCCGATGACATCTATGAGCAAATTAGGCTCGTCATTCACGCTGTCCGATGCACAGTCCCGTTCTGGATTGAAAGCGATTACACCTTCGGATGATACGAATAATGAAAAGGTAGCTCAAGATGTGGCATTGCCGGCTGGCAGCAATTATAAGATGACGGCATGGTATTTTGACCCGTATCCTAATGAGGAGAAGACTGCGACGGATAGAACGCAATTTGCTATTGTAGATGGTAAAAATGCCACCTTTGCCGGGACATTCTATCAAAGTTCAGAGGCAGATGTTATTCATAACCCAACGAAATATACTTGGGCTTATGCACCATCATCAGCGGGTACAGCAGGCAACCGTTGGAAAGATAGCGGGGCTTTACGTTCCACAGGCTGGCATAAATTCGAGTGGCTTATTACACCAAATGGTGCGACGTTACAAATAGACGGAACATTAATATCCGATTCAGCGCAAAGTGATATTTACAGAGCTATGAAGAGCGGTACAACCATTCAGCCTAAAATAGCGGGAGGATGGAATAGCCAGACAGGGAACAAAGCTTATATTAAAAATAAACATCTAATTGACGATTTTTATGTTGTAAAAGATGTGGCTACAACAACAGGAACCAGAACATTAACAGTGAATTTGGTGCCTCCCGGCGGATTGCCAAATTTAGAAATAAGCACTCAGCCAACAGCTGCAGAAGTGAAACAAGGTGAGACAGCAACATTTAGCATTACGGCATCAGCCGCTGCTACTGCTTATCAATGGTATGTATCTGATGATGAGACTGGCTTGAGCGGGACAAAAGTCAGCGGAGCTGATAAGGCAGTATTAACACTTTCCAATGTGGACGCAGCTTCACAACAAGGCAATTTTTATTATTGCGAAGTTTCCTCGGCAGAGGGAGTTGTAGTGAAATCCCATGCTGTACCGTTGTTGATAACCACCAATACGCAGGTGAATGCACCAATTAATCCAACGCTTGACTCGGATACGGGTATTTATAATGGCGCTTCCAATTACGGGGATACCCTTGTAACACTGTTCAAAGACGGTGGACCTGTTGGTTATTATTTATCGAAAAATGGGGGACCCGACCAGCCTAACAATCATGAAAGGCATCATGTTCTGCCCTATGCAAGGGCACTCGGAGTGGGCAACTACACTGTTACAGCTATTGTCATAAATAATGCGGGAGATATCAGTGAAGAAGTTGCAGCATCCGGAATATTGAAAATCGAGAAATTGCCTACACCGGCAAATGCCAGATGGAACGGCACATACGCTACATGGGATCGCGTCGCTAACGCATCTGCCTATTCGGTTCAACTCTTCAGTAATGGAGTGGTTAATGGAAGCCCGATTGCAGCAACAAGCAATGATGCGGCTTTGTCCCCGACTTTAAATGATACATTTAAAATAAAAGCAAACGGCAACGCAACGTCACGATTCTTAGACTCTGATGAGTCAGGGGAGAGTGCACAATATTCAGCGAACATTGCGCTAATTCGCCAGAACGATACATTACGGGCAGGAGATAGAACGCGGTTAATGGTTGACACAGCTGATGTGTTCGTTGCTGATAACATCAGCTTCAGTCCGGCGGATCAAGACAAGGATAAGATTGAAGTTGATGATGCCGGATTCGTGACGGTTAAGAAAGGTTATATTCCGACAGGGAACGAAGAAGTTACTGTACATGTGAGCGTTGATTACTTCAATAAGGCTGACACTAAGTTTTACGATGGATTTGAAGGGGAGAAGAAATTTTCAAATGGTGCGAACGGATATGTTCACAGCGATGTGATGTCCCGTACCGGAGGAAAGGCCGCGACATCAAGCGGCGCCGGTCAGGTGGCGACTGTTCCAGGTACCTATAATTATGCCCCTGCAACCGGTAAGACAACAATCGTTACTGCTTGGTACTATGATGATGGCAGAGCGGCTTCCAATGACCACGCTGTCTTTGGCTTAACCCCATCGTCCAATGAACATATCGCAATAAATTATGGCAATGGAGATGGTGACTGGGCGGAAAATCTGACCAATTACGCAGTCAGGCCTGGTTCATCCGGGAGATTCTATCCTGTAGATGTCCAGCGAAGCGAAGGTTGGCATAAATTTCAATGGTTCGTTACATCAACAGGAACAACCTATAAAATCGATGGACAAGACATTCAAAGGCAAACAACAGCTGGCGGAAATTTTGATACTCCAGTTAAGAACAATATTTCCAAGATCGATGCATTGCAGCTTGCTACGAACTGGGGCAACAAGCCTGGAACGGTTAAGGATATACAGAACAGGCATTTTATCGATGACGTATATGTTATCGATAGTGGAATAGCAGCCCAAACCGGAACAGCTTCTATTACGCTAAAGCTCTTGCCTAAAGAGTATAGTCACTTGGAAGACAGCACATATGTTATTGGTCTGGATGACTATAATATCACCGTAAATCCTGATTTAACGGATCTGGCTGGAGTGAAGATCGGCGCTGTAACTCTGCTGCGGGATGTGGATTATACGGTTAGCGGTAATGTATTGAAGATTAACAAAGAATCATTCACAAGAAATAATATCGTGCCGGGAAAATATACCGTTAGACTTGATCTGTATCCTGCCGAAATCACCTTCGAGTTGAACATTGTACCCCTTGAAGTCCGTGATTATTATCTCTCCAATAACGGTGACGATCATGCAGATGGACGCACACCAGCTACGGCATGGAAATCAATCTCCAAGATTAATGAATATGTATTTATTCCAGGTTCAACTATTTATCTGGATGCGAATAGCGTATGGAACGAACAAATCAGACTGCGCGGCAATGGTGAGGAAGGAAATCCGATTACGCTTACAAAATATAATACGACCGACCCTAACCAACGCCCGGTAATTAATGGTGGAGGAACAGCGTCGAGCCCATCAGGCATATCCTTAAACGGTACCATTGAGTTATATGACGTAAACTATTGGGTAGTCAGTGGAATTGAAGTAACGAACATCGGCAATGCGGCAGGTGACGGCCGCTCCGGTATCGCTGTAATGTCAAGGATTTCGAAGCTGGGACAAGGTCAGTTTAATATTCAAGATTATGCTGATGCTCGTATGCAAGGAATCGTCATTCGAGATAACTATGTTCATGATGTTAATGGGCTGCACCAAGCAAATGGAGCAAGTAAGGTATCCGGCGGCATCATTATTAATGGTTATGTGGATATATTGGTTGAAGGCAACAAAACCCTTCGTTGTGATAACGAAGGTATTCGCAATAATGCCTACGGGCCAAGCAATCCAGGGACTAATAACACAGGCATTACTTGGAGTAATTCTAGCTATCCTTGGGCATCCAACGCTGTGTTTAGAAACAACTGGATTTCTAGTTCGGTTGGAGATGGCATTGTCATGTCCGGCGGGAACAACTCCCTTGTGGAACGAAATGTGGTCACAGACAACGGTTATAGCTATTTAAGCGATAAGAGCGGCAATCTGGTTACGAACTGGGGGCCAAATAATACAGCACCAACATATCTAGGTTCGCAAAACTATGCGGCTGCGTGGATTATGGCAAGTAAAGGCACCATCTTCCGCTATAATGAAGCTGTGGATAACCCTTATCATGCAAGTAATGACGGTATGGCTTGGGACATTGACAACTATTGTCAGGACAATGTGTATGAATACAATTACAGCCGAAATAACTATGGTGGTTGGTACTTACAGATGAATGCTGCCAAGGGCAATATCGTTCGCTATAATATTAGCGTGAACGACGGCCGCAGCCCCGATTTTAACAAGAGCTTTAACAGTCTAATATTGCTTGCAGGAGGTTCTTCAACGAGCGAGGAATTAAGTGGCTTATACTATAACAATGTCATCGTCACACCATTAAAGAATAGCAGTTCGTTAGTATTTGACCCGACAGCCTCCAACTTGCACATTTATTTCCAAAATAATATATTTGCCTACACTGGGGCAAACAACCAGGTTGGTCTTAAAGGCGGGGGAACATCAGCTCCATTTGCAGCCGGACGGTTTACGAACAACATTGTATATCCGGCTAATCTTTTTGGCAGTATGAACGCAGGTGGAGGCGGATATCTAGGTGCAGGCGTAACAGCAACAGACAACCGCTATGTAACGGAAGAGGAACTGAATTCTATATTAAAAGACTATAAATCTGCGCCTGAACATTGGATTACCAACAGTGGGACAGTGGATGCCAAGCTTGATTACAGTGCGATGAACGGGTTCCGTCTTGCGGATGGTAATAACCTGGCCTATGGTGCAGGTGCCGAGATTGTAAGCCCATATGTGGATCGGGCGAATGCTCTGCCTCATATGACGGAGAGAACAGACTTCTTCGGCAATTCAGTTAGCGGCAGAACGCCTTCCATCGGCGCGCACAACCCTTATGCGGTAACTTTTGATTCCAATGGGGGCAGCGAAGTTGCGGTGAAGTTCGCTGACATGGGCGCTACAATTACCGAGCCAACAGCGCCGACAAAAGATAAAACTGTTTTCGGCGGTTGGTATCAAGATAAAGGATTAAACGATGCTTGGAATTTCGATGCTGATCCTGTTACAAGGGATATTGAATTATATGCGAAATGGGCTGAAGACGCAGGTACGGCACCAACGATTACGACGAATTCGCTTGCGGATGGCAAGGTAGGACAACCTTATTCGGCAGTTCTTACCACTGATGGCGATAAGCCGATCAAATGGGCTGTTGTAGAGGGTCAATTACCATCAGGATTGAGCTTGGATGAAGATGCAGGTGTTATCTCTGGTACACCGGATCAATGGGGTCAATTTACGTTCAAAGTTCAAGCAAACAATGACGTTGGCAGTGACACAAAACAGTTCAATATAGTGATCACTGAAGATGTCTCAGTTGATACAGCTCCGGAGGTTATCACTAAGAATTTACCAAATGGCAAAGTTGGACAACCGTATACAGTAACACTAGCGGTATATGGCAGTGAACCGATTTCTTGGAAGGTCCAGGAAGGAGATTTGCCAGTAGATTTGAACCTAGATGAAGCAACAGGCGTTATCTCGGGTACGCCTCTAGAGGCGGGATATTACGAATTCACTGTTGCAGCAACGAATGATTTTGGTAGAGATGAGCGAGAATTGAGCATCGAGATTAAAGAAGATAAGCCAGTGGATACAGCTCCGGAGATTATCACTAAGAATCTGCTAAGCGGCAACGTTGGACAACCGTATACGGTAACATTAGCGGTTTACGGCGACAAACCGATTACCTGGAAAGTGAGTGATAATTATTTACCTGCTGGGCTGAATTTAGAAGGAGCTACGGGTATTATTTCAGGCGTGCCTACTGAAGCGGGAACTTACAAATTCAATATTACGGCTTCCAATCATGCTGGCATGGATACGATAGAGTTAACTATTGTAATTACTACAAATGACAGTGGTGGCCATAATGGCAATAACAATGGCGGCAATTCAAATGGCCACAGCAGTACGCCGACTCCTTCGCCAGAGTCATCAGTAGCGGAGCGTATTGATGCTACAATCAAAGAGCAGCTGAAGAAGGGTAATTCCATTGAATTGACGATGTCAGCCGGAAAAGATGAGCTTGAGATTCAAAGCGATACGATCGGTGCGATTATTAATGCCGACAAACCGCTAATCGTTACGAATGACACCATATCTGTTAAATTGTCCGCTGAATTGTTGAAGCAGTTGAATACAGGAAAGCGGATGAAGGTTGTCATTATACCTGTAGAAGAAAGAGGCGGAGCTATAGGGCGGGGATATGAATTAAAGATCTTCGTGGATGGCCGGGAAGTAACGGATTATACAGGGCTTATACCCGTAACCTTCGATCTGTCAAAAGAGAAGCTGTCGACAAACGATCTTAACATGTTATGCGGTGTTATGCTTCAATTGAACGGTAACATGGAGCGTTTAGGCGGCAACTATGAGCGTGAGACAGGTAAATTTACTTTCACGGCAAAAGGACTAGGTTATATCTTCATTACAGCCAAGCCTGAACCTGTGAAATTGGAATTCATTTTAGGAAAGACAGGATATAAATTAAACGGAATAGAAATGAGTATGGACGTTGCTTCAACGGTAGTTAAAGGCAGAACGTTAGTCCCACTGCGCTTCGTTGCCGAGAGCTTAGGAGCAAACGTAAGCTGGGATAACGTAACGAAAACCGTAATGATCACCTTGAAAGGTCAGACTTTATCGATTAAGATCGGTGAACTTGCACCAGGAATGGATGTAGCAGCTGAACTTGTAAACGGTCGTACTATGCTCCCATTACGTTTCATTGTTGAGTATTTTGGTGCAAATATATTCTTCGATAATACTTTGAAATCTATTAGTATCATGAAGTAGTATTTCCTAAAATTAGCAGCTACGCTCGAAACCCTCTAACATGCACTGCCATGTTAGAGGGTTTTCTAGTGTGCGCCCGGCATAGACGATAACTTGGCGGTGAATGTCCTCTATTAACGAACAATAAAATTGTCTTAACTGGAAACAATTCTTTAGATTGTGTTAATCTGTCTAATAGTGAACTCGGTTTAGAAAGAGGGAAGTTACTTGAAAAGAAACGTGTTATATATTGAAGATAATGAGAAGATCGGCAGTTGGGTAAAGGAAGAATTGGAACAACGAGGATTTTCAGTACAGTGGCTGCTTTCTGGTGAAGGAGCTGAAAAAGAAGTAAATCAGCATGAAATCGTTATTTTGGATATCATGTTACCCGGTTTAGACGGATTTACTGTGGGGAAACGATTAAAAAAGGCAGCTCCTGCTGTTCCTATTTTGCTGTTAACTGCCCGAACATCGATAGATGATAAGGTAGAAGGGTTACAATTTGCTGATGACTATTTAACGAAACCATTCCATACGGATGAACTAATTGCTAGATTAGAAGTATTAATCCGTCGAAAGGGCGGAACACATTCCGAACGCATTTCATTAGGGAATTATATTGAAGTAGATCCAGACATCCAAATGGTATTTGACAAACACACAGGAGAAGAAATTATATTGACAGGGAAACAACATCATATTTTGATGTACTTCTTACGCCACCCTAATCAAGTTTTACCAAAAGAACAAATCTATGAAGCCATCTGGGAAGAAGCTTATATCACAGGTGATAAAACATTAATGGTACATATTCATCGACTGCGTCAAAAGCTGGAACGCCATCCAGACTCCCCAGAGATTATTGAAACGTTGAAGGGAATAGGCTATCGGGTGAAACTATGAGACAGACTAAATCACTATTTCGTCGTTTTCTAAAAGGACATTTTCTATTTATCTTTTTACCTCCGATCGTACTTATTTTCTTATCTGCGTTCATTGCGTCTCCTTTTAATGAAGAAGAGCTGAATAAGTTAAATTATTTTTACGTTGTACTTCTTTTGTTTGGTTTTATTATTGTCGCATTTGTGGTAATCTCTTGGATTTTCTTCTTGAGACTTCGTAAACGTCTCACCTGCTTACAGGAAGTCATGTCATTTTCAGCTAATCATAATTCATTTCCTAAACCAATATCCGTTCAAAGTGATCGTATGGATGAAATCGACCAGTTAGGAAGTTCTTTCAATTGGATGATTCAGCAGCTTGAAGACAGTCGCAAGCGAGAACATGAAGAGGAATTGTTACGACATCGACTCATCGCGAATTTATCTCACGACTTACGAACGCCGCTTACCATTTTGAGAGGACATGTCACCCGATTAAATAAAGAATCAATGAGTCTAGAAGGACAAAACTCATTATCAGAGATGAACCATACGATTACTAGAGTCGGAGATCTAATGGATGATTTACTTTCCTATACATTGCTTACATCAGGAAAACATCCTTTTGAGCCCACTTCAACAGATATTGGACGTTTAGTAAGAGCATCTGTTGCTGCGTGGTATCCTGTATTTGAAGAAAAAGAAATCCGGATCGAGGTTGATTTACCGACTGAGGCGACTTTTTATTGGGATGCAGATCCTAAATGGATGACACGTGTTCTGGATAATTTATTTCAGAATATTCTTCGCCATGCAGCAGAGGGGAAATATGTAAACATTGTGGTTGATGTAGAAAAAGAACAGATCATTGTTGCAGACAGAGGTCCGGGGATGGATAACTCTTCCTATGAGCGTGGGGCGGGGATAGGTTTATCGACTTCAAATTATATGTTGAATAAAATGAAGCTTAAAGCTGACTTTACATCAAATGAAAACGGCACAACAGTGGCTATTGGTAGAGCTTAACCTAAAGTTAAACCAGAAGTAAACAGCAGGATAACCGAGATGTAACTTTGCTTCTTTATAATTAGAACCATAACAGAAAGGAAGTGTTATGGTTGCTTACAATTAATAACTTAGTCAAACATCGCGGAACTGGGAAAATCTTATCAGGTATCAGTTTTAAAGCTAGACCTGGCAGAGTAACTGGTTTTCTAGGTCCAAATGGAGCAGGTAAAAGCTCTACACTTCGCATCCTGCTTGGATTAGATCGTGCTACCTCAGGGAGTGCACTAATCAATGGAAAGCCATTCGCAGAATTACATAATCCTGTATCCACAGTAGGTGCCGCACTTGATGGATTTGGAGCTCATCGTATGCGAACAGGACGGGCACACTTGCGTTGGATTGCCCGTGCCGCAGGATTGTCTAACTCACGTGTCGAGGAAGTTCTGGAAATAGTAGGTCTTACTAATGCAGCCGGAAAAAGAGTTGGGAAGTATTCTCTTGGTATGGGGAGGAGACTTGGAATAGCAGCTGCGCTACTCGGTGATCCAAAAGTATTGATTTTAGATGAACCCGTAAATGGGCTCGACCCAGAAGGAATTCGGTGGATTCGGACATTTTTACGTGAACGTGCTGAGTCTGGAAATACGGTGTTGTTATCCAGTCATCTAATGGGAGAGCTTGCAGAGACGGTTGATGATGTGGTGATTATTAAGCATGGAACTATCGTTGCAGATGGAACATTGGAAGAAGTAATAGGTAACTATTCCACGCTGGAGGAAGCCTTTTTTGCCCTGACATCTGAAAATGCGGGTGAAGTTGTATGAGAGCATTCAACGCGGAACTATCTAAATTGTTCTCCTTACCGGGTATTTGGCTTGCTTTTCTCATTGGAGCGTTTGCCCCAGCGCTTATTTCTGCCTTGGACAGCATAGCACAAAAAGAGGAGATTATAGCTGGAGTTAGCACGCGGCTATCGGAAGTTGGCTATATTGGGTTAGCTCTTGGTGTGCAAGGCGTTATTATTCTTGGTGTGCTTGCTGTCAGCAGTGAGTATTTGACAGAGAGCAGTGAATCTGGTGGAGGACAACAGATTACAACGAGTTTAACTGTTGTTTCATCCCGTCTTCATTTTTTGCTGGCAAAAGCAGGCGCTGTGACTGTGATCAGCATACTGCTTTGTATTGTTGCTATTATGACAACTGTGTCTGCAACGCATCTTATTCTTGGTGAATATGCCCCTGCATTTGAATGGTCCAGACTTATCGGTGCCATTTGTTACTGGACATTCACTGCTCTTTTAGCACTTGGAATTACTTTTCTAACTAAGAATGGCATCCTCCCGCTTGCTGTGCTCATAATAAATTCATCCGTTGTATCATTTAGTGTCCTGTTGTATAGGGTTACAAAGTTGGCGTTTTACTTACCAGATAGGGCTGGCGCTGAAATGTTTATGTTTACGGACAACACGTCCACAGGCAGTTTATTCGACAGGTTTCACACCCCCTTCACAGGCGGTTTAGTCATGTTTGCCTGGGTAGTCGTTGTTCTCATTGTTGCAGCTATTGTATTCCATAGGAGGGACGTTGCAGCATGAGTGTCTCATCTAGTAGAAAGATAACACAAATCCTGGGTGCTGAACTGGATAAATTAGTTACATTACCATTGATAGGGCTCACTCTTTTGGTTACATTCATTCTTAATTTAGGTTTATCCGCCGCTTTTACTTCTGTTGATCTACAAGGGGCAGCAGGAACGCAAATTATACTGAATACAGGACTTTCTTCTATGGGATATCTACAAGCAGGGTTCATTATTCTTGGCATCTTAGCTACTTGTTCAGAGTATACAGGGGGACAGATTCGAACTACTTTAACTACGATACCTTGGCGAGGGTTTCAATTATCCACGAAGTATTTGGCCTTGACCATTATAACCATTCCTGCGGCGTCTTTTACTACTGCATCAGGTGTACTATATACCTTTATCATGATGAAAGACACAGCAGTAGTGATTGAAATAGACGAAATGATAAAATCATTAGCAGGTGCAACAGGCTATCTAACTTTAACCACACTTCTCAGTGCAGCTATAGGTGCTTTATTAAGACGAACTACTCCTGCTTTAGTGGTACTGCTTGGCTATTACTTCATTGTCAGTCCATTGTCGAAAGATTTTCTACACAATACTAAATATTTTTTTCCAGATACAGCAGGATATTATATGTATATGCCGCCTTCCTCCGATGAAATAAATGTCCTTACACCAATGGAAGGGACAGGTATTTCCCTGTTATGGACACTGATCTTTATTACAGCAGCTATTATATTTTACCGTAAACGAGATGCCTAACTCTGAACTAGCTGATTTGATCATTAAACTAGAATAATATGCAACAAACATTGATGTTTGGATAAAAGATGTTTATGAGCAATTCAATGACTAAGTATTTGCTCTTGAGAACGGACACCAATATGAGTGTCCGTTTATTTTATAAATCTGGACTGATCAGTTCAGATATGTTATATTTCAATGACGGGAGGTGTTACTTATCGCTAGGACAAAAGAATTTAACAAAGATCAAGCGCTGCATCAAGCTATGCTGTTGTTTTGGAAAAAAGGATACGAAGCGGCTAGCATACCGGATTTACTAGAGGTGATGGGCATTAGCCGATCCAGCCTTTACGATACGTTTTCCGACAAGCAAACCTTGTATACAGATGCCCTTGAGCATTATAAAAAGGGGAATTTCAATAAGCAGGCTATTCTTGAACATGCATCTAGTGTTAGAGATGGAATTCTTCAATTTTTTGAGTATCATATTGCTTCAGCATACGATACCAGCCTGCCGGGCGGGTGTTTTGTTACGAATGTAGCTACAACATTGGAGTCGCCAGATGAAAAAATTAATGAGTTGATAAAGACTAGTTTTTTGGAATTAGAGCAAGCTTTTTGTGACCTTTTAGAAAAGGGCCAGCAACGGGGAGAAATTGATAAAACGACTGATATCAAAGCGTTGTCTTATTTATTGTTGAATTTACATCAAAGCATTAATATTATGGCCAAAGCAGATCAGAATCCGGAACGTGCAAAAGAGATGATTAGCTTTGTAATAGCAGGAATCTAATTTTTTTTTAATTATTTCGGAACGATCGTTCCGTTATCATATTTCCCATATTTTGAAGGTGCTAATTAAGGAGTATGTGTTAGACTATATTTTTTTTAATTATTATGGAACGATCATTCCATTATTGAGAAATCCCTCAAAATAAGGAGAGGTGTCTAATGAAAGTATCGTTTATTGGGCTTGGAAATATGGGGCTCCCAATGGCCCAAAATCTGTTGAAAGCGGGTTATGAATTAGTCATCTTTAATCGGACCCCTAAAAAAGTTGAACCCTTAATGAAACAGGGAGCACGATATGCCAAAACACCGCTAGAGGCAGTGAAAGAAAGCAATCTTGTAATTACCATGCTTTCTGATGATGCTGCTTTGAAGGAGGTCGTCGAGGGACCAGATGGTGTTCTGAATGGATTGTCGGAAAATGGAATTCACATCTCTGCCAGTACAATCAGCGTAGATCTGGCTCGAAAATTATCCGTCTCGCATGCGGAGCGAAAGCAACACTTTGTGTCTGCCACGGTGATGGGGCGCCCAGATGCCGCTAAAGAAGCTAAATTGCGTATTATTTTAGCTGGTCCGGAACAAGCAAGACAACGGGTACTTCCCGTTTTAACAGCATTGGGTCAAGAGATAGTAGAGATTGGGGATCACGGCGAAGAAGGGAACGTTGTGAAAATTGGCGTTAACTTTCTAATTGCTTCAATGCTGGAAGCTTTGTCGGAAGTGCAGCTAATGGTAGAAAAGCACGGTATTGATTCGTCCCAATTTATGAATGTCGTGAATGCTCTTTTTCAATCTCCAATATATCAGAACTATGGAGCGATCATGAGCGAACAACGCTTTGAACCGGCCGGTTTTAAAATGAAGCTTGGGTTAAAAGATGTTGCATTGGCTATTGAGGCAGCGAAGTCCGTTCAAACTCCTCTACCTTTAGGTCAGCTTATCCACCATCACTTGTCTGAAGGAATTGCCAATGGTTATGGTGAGTTGGATTGGACGGCTTTAATCCGTTGTCTTGAGCATTCTTCTTAAAAAATTGGGTTGCACCGATGATGTCGGGCGAATTGCAAGAGAAAATATAAGGAGAGATTAACTATGGAAATAGGTGTTACTTCGTTCATAGAAACAAAGCCTGATACTGAGACCGGAGTTGTGATGAGTCACGCACAGCGATTACGAGAAGTCGTCGAAGAAATCGTCCTTGCGGATCAGGTAGGACTTGATGTGTTTGGCATAGGTGAGCATCATCGTGAAGATTATGCAGCTTCATCACCAGCAGTGGTGTTGTCTGCTGCAGCCCCCCTAACAAAGCGGATTCGATTGACGAGTGCTGTGACGGTTCTTTCATCAGCTGATCCTGTCCGTGTGTTTCAGGATTTTGCCACGCTTGACGGCTTATCCAATGGACGTGCCGAGATTATAGCGGGCCGGGGTTCCTTTGTTGAATCCTTTCCGCTTTTTGGGTATGACTTGCATGACTATGAGGATTTATTTAATGAAAACATCGAGCTGCTTCTGAAAATACGGGAATCTGAGAAAGTTACATGGAGTGGAGGACATCGATCAGCGATAAATAATCTGGGTGTATACCCGCGCCCTGTTCAGCACTCTTTACCCATATGGATTGGTAGTGGCGGTACCCAGGAGTCTGCCGTGCGTGCAGGACTTCTGGGCCTGCCATTAGTCCTGGCGATTATCGGTGGAAACCCAACCAATTTTGCACCGCTTGTACAACTGTATAAAAAGGCGGCAGCTCATGCCGGACATGATGTATCGCGGCTTCAGGTAGGTTCACATTCCATCGGATTTGTTGCAGAAGATACGGAACAGGCGGCAGAACTCTTTTTTCCGTCTACCCAGTACGGTATGAATAAGCTCGGCAAAGAACGGGGGCGGGCGTACTACGATCGTTCCAGCTATGATGCTGCCCGACGCTTTGATGGTGCGTTGTATGTAGGGGATCCGGAAACAGTCGCCCAAAAAATAATCCATCTGCGTAAGCATGTAGGGATTACACGATTCATGATGTATGTTCCCTTAAGTACGATGCCGCATGAGTTGGTTATGCGGGCTATAGAACTGCTCGGTACAGAGGTTGCGCCGCGAGTACGAGAGGAAATTGCCAAGTGGGAAGCTCAAATGGGATAAGGATTATCTATGAATAAGACGTAAACGAACGAATTCATTATTTTATTTGGAGGGATTATTATGAGTGTTGAACCACGTATACTACCAGAATTAAGAGAGGTTTATTCACAATTTCCTGGATTTGAATTGGAGAAGAATTTAGAGTGGAGCAGGAGCTTAGTGTCAGCTGCATCCGTGGAAGGATCAGAGCATGTAAACACAACCAGGCGCAAAATCCCGAGGGATGGAGGCGAGATGCTGGTGAAAATTTATGAGCCTGCCGGGCGAACGAATGACTTGTTACCTGCCATGCTATGGATTCACGGGGGAGGATACGTGTTAGGACATCCGGATATGGACGACGAATTATGCGAACGTTTTGTTCAGACAGCTGAATGTATAGTCGTATCGGTTGATTATAGGCTTGCTCCCGAGCACCCTTATCCGGCGGCGATCGAAGATTGTTATGCTGGATTGGTATGGATGACGGAGGAGGCAGCCTTGCTTGGCATTGATGTGGATCGGGTTGCAATTGCCGGTGCTAGCGGTGGCGGCGGACTGACAGCAGCACTCGCGCTGATGGCGCGTGATAAAGGAGGACCGTCTCTTATTTTCCAAATGCCATTATACCCGATGCTTGACAACCGAAACATCACACCGTCCAGTCATGAGATTACGGAAGCAGGCGCAATCTGGAACCGAACAGACAACATAGCAGCTTGGAACATGTACCTGGGCGAGGAGAGCGATGTCAGAGGAGAATCTACTTATGCAGTACCCTCGAGAGAGGAGAACTTGGCAGGTTTGCCGCCAGCCTATACTTGTATAGGTCAGCTCGATCTATTCCGAGACGAGACAATGGAGTATGTGGCACGACTTGCACAAGCAGGTGTAGATGTTGAATTCCACCTGTATCCCGGTTGTTTTCACCTTTTCGAAATTTTCGCTCCAGAAACAGAAGTGAGTCAGCGCGCTGTTCAGGGCTATATGGATGCGATGGCCCGGGCACTTCATCCTAGCTAATTATAGGGACTAAAATAAACTGCGAATACGCAGAAAAAGTTGATTGGTTATTTAAGTAGAGACACGTAATTATTCGGGAAGTATTCATAAAAAAGATGAGGTTGTTGATTTTAAAAACAGCCTCATCTTTTGTTATATATTATTGATTTCAAAAAAGGCTTAGATTACTATCGTATTGTTCATTGGAAGCTTATTTCTTCAATTTTTATTTACATGATGCAAAACAGTTTAAATATTGATAGGGTAGGCTTATATATTTGTAGACAGCTTGATCCAAATTATATCTAGTGATAAGGAGAATACAACATGTGGGATAAGATTAAGGGTGGGCTTTACGGCTTATTGATTGGAGATGCTCTTGGTGTCCCCTATGAATTCAGATCAGTGGAGCAGCTCCCACCTCTGGAGCAGATTGAGTTTACTCCTCCTGTGGGCTTTCAGCCCACCTACCGAGATGTTCCAGCCGGCACCTGGTCGGATGATGGTGCGCAGGCACTATGTCTGCTGGAGAGTCTGATTGATAAAGGTACGCTGGAGCTAACTGATTTTGCTGACAAATTGGTCGACTGGTATCATGAAGGTAGATGGGCAGTAGCCCAACAAGTTTTTGATGTTGGAATACAAACCAGTCGTACGTTGTCTACTTATTACCAAGGAATGTCCCCTTACGAGAGTGGCAATACAGTTCCTGATGGGAAAGGGAATGGGGCGCTAATGCGCGTGCTACCACTTGCCTTGTGGCACAAAGGAACAGATAAACAACTCGTTCAGGATGCACATACTCAATGCCTTGTAACTCATGCACATATCTGTAATCAGGTATGTTGTGCCTTCTATGTGTTAATTGCACGTGAACTGTTGCAAGAGCAAGACTTCAATCTGTGCTACCGAACTGCTCTTAGCAAGCTTCGAACGATCTACCAGCAGATGCCTGAGCATGAACGGGAGCTCGAAGAGAACATTCAGCCAGATAAAGTATTCTATGGCGAAGGATCTGGTTATGTTGTGGATTCCTTGTTCAGTGCGTGTATGATCCTCCAAACCTGCACTTCCTACGAAGATGCCGTCAAACGAGCAGTTGCCTTAGGCAACGACACGGATACAACGGCCTGTATCACAGGTGGTCTTGCCGGAATCCGATATGGCTATGAGCATATCCCTCAGCGCTGGATCAACCAGCTGCGAGAGGCAGATCTGGTTGATCAACTGCTTCTCCGTCTTCAAACTGCATGAGGTGTACTAAGTTCTATTAGCATTAACAATGAGGAGGAGTGGGAATGAACGCAGCAGTACAGAGGTTTTTAGACGATGTGTGGAGCGAGATGATAACCATATACAACAAAGAGACTATAAGAATAAATGAATTCATAGGAAATCGTCCGCTCCAGGCAGGGATAAAGGATTATCTTCAGGTAGCTTGGCGTGACGGAAAAATACATATTGATGTTGAAGAACCGTTCGATTGGACGGACAGCTCTTATGAAATCGAAGCAGGTCCTTATATCGCCGAACTCACGGATGAATTAATTAGATCTGAACTTTACCCGGCATTATGCAAGAGAGTGGAGGAGCTTTTTTTATCAGAGAAGTTAGGTCCTCGTTTTTTTGATTACCGATTCCAGATCGTACTTTCCTTTGAAATGGAGGACGAAGACTTAACACTTTGCGTGCATCTGGTTAACGAAGAGAAGCTGAACGAACTCCGCAAATCATTACAGAAGTTTATAACATCCAAAATCATGTCTGATCTTCCCGTATTGCCGAGTGTTGATGACCAGTTTTTCTTTTCTCATCACTTGATGAACCCTGATCTTATGAAGCAAGAAGAAAATGCGGTTGGCCCATTAATTGAGCATTTATCCGACAAGCTCAGAAGTAATAGGCGACGCTTAGACGAATGGACTGGCCAGTATACTTTGGCTATGGATAATTGGATTCAAAATATTTTTCTTCCACGCTATTTTGTGCGTACAGGCAGCTTTAGAATGGATTGGATACCTAAAGAGGATATGGCGCTTATGGATCCGAATGCAGATCAACTTTCCTTTTTTGTATATGCCGCTCTGCAAATTGGAAAAACGAAACCGGACATCCGGGAACAATATTTGAAACTAGCTGTCCAACTTGGTTCAAAACACGCAGCGGAGTATATCCTGGGGGGAAGCGGGAAATTCACTCCAGTATATAAAGGGACCCATGTTGAAGTTGATAATAATGATGTAACACAGAGCATTGAAGTCCGGATTTTGAACGAGGAGGAAGCAGCTTATGGAGAAGCATTGGATCACATTACCCAATTGCTGCAGCAGGGATTCCCGAAGGAATATCACCTGAAGCTGAAAAGCAAACAAAGGAACTATCTTCCTCTAAAAAAAATGGCTAAATCAGGTCTTCATCAGTTTTTTGCTGGTGCACTAGCCTATCCGTCTCTTTTTCCTAAGCTGGCTGCGTATGCGGATATCGCAATGGAGCCCTATGCGTGGTACAAGGACACGGAACCGGGTGAAAAGTCGGTCATGCCTGGTACCTATGCTGTACTCGGATTAGGATTATATAGCAAGGAATATTTCTCACTCGTCTCTCGTTATATGGAGATGGTAGATTCGGAGCACCAAATGATACAGGATAGTTATGCGGAGACCTTTATTGATACGCACGGTGTGGAGGCTGAGCTTATGCCAGTTCTAGTCGACATTCTGCTAGCAGGAAATGAGGAAGCAAGATCTGTCAAAAACTTCGTGATCGATCGGGTCGAGCTTGCAGAAGCGCTGCTTCAAGAGCTGTCGCCTAAAGAAATATATGAACGGGAGCAGGTTATATACCGGATATTCGGAAGCCGTGCAAAGCTAGAAAAATCCGTGAAGTCAGAGCAGACGGAACTTGAACTTAGAGTTATTCTATCGGAGCTACTGACTCTTATAAGTTGATTACGATATATAAAAATGGAATTCCCTATTGGTTCGGGCAGGAAGATGATGATGTTTTTATTGTGGCGTCAGTGGAGCCAAGTGGTTTATCATTTTATGCACAGATGAGTAATAGTGATTGGAGTTCTTGGATAGAGAGATTTAAATTGGAAGCGACAAAAGTATTAGGATTTGATGTTGGTGAACCCGAAGACGGGTTTATGTAATGAAGTACACAATTTAATTGTGGGGATGATTTCGTGTTTACTGAAATGGTAGCCCAATATTTACCTGTTCTCTTAGAAAAAGAGGGTGATTATTTATTCGAGTATAAAGACGGAATAGTAAACCTTAAAAACAGTCCACCTATTGGTGCGTTAGTTGAACAAGATTAGAGGAAATCCCTTTTAATAGGGGTTTCTTTTTATTTTTACAAATTTAAAGTTAGTTCTGTTGAGAAGCCTTAAATAAGTACCTGTCTGTGGAAATAGGAAGAATTTGCTTGCCCTTCGCAGAATTTTCTGTTATTTTTGATAGTAACAATATGTTATTAACATAATGATACTAAGTACAACTAATTTTTTCGCTCTATGAATGAGTGGAAAAAGCGGAGGGATGCAAGATGAAAAAGGTGGCGGCTAACTGGAATCTGTTCGAAATTACGTGGTTGGTGCTGTTTACCTCAATTGCTGTCGGGTTTACAGTGATTACAAAGGACTCTTTATTCGGATTCACGGTATTTATTACTGGGGTGTTATGCGTGGTGCTTGCAGCGAAGGGCAACCTGATGAGCTATGTTTTCGGCATGTACAATACCATCGGTTATGCTTATTTGGCCTATATTAACGGTTTGTTTGGAGAGGTTATGCTGAATCTGCTATTCTTTGTTCCAATGAATGTCATTGGCTTCTACATGTGGAAAAATAATCGCCAAAAAGACGGTAGACTGACCATGCGTCAGATGGATCTTAGAAGACTGCTCCTCGTTGGGATGGTCTGTGTAATCGGCTGTTTAGTGCTCGGATTTGGGCTTTCGTTCATTCCGGGACAGAATTCGCCTTACATTGATGCCACTACAACGGTGCTGTCTGTTGTGGCGACCTTCTTAATGGTTAGAAGATTCAAGGAACAATGGCTGGTCTATATCGTGCTAAATCTCTTTACGGTGCTGCTGTGGGCGATTCGCATGCTGGAGGGCAGCGGGGAAGGCCTACTGATGATCGTGATGTGGAGCGCGTATCTGGTCAACGCAGTTTACGGGTACTATATTTGGAATAAAGGGGCGAAGGAGGTGGCGGCATGAACACGCTTGGACTAACACTGGGGAAGTTTGCCCCGCTGCATAAAGGCCATCAGTTCATGATTGAAACGGCGCTACAAGAGGTCGATGAATTGATCCTAGTCATTTACGAAACGACAGTCACTCCGATCCCGCTTCATGTCCGGGCAAATTGGATTCGCAGGCTCTATCCGGAAGTCCGGGTAATCGAAGCTTGGGATGGTCCGGATGGGTATTCGGATGACAGGGAACATGAGGTTCGGGAAGAACAGTATATACTCGGTTTGCTGAACGGAGAGCAAGTAACGCATTTTTACTCGAGCGAATTCTACGGCAAACATATGAGTCTCGCTTTGGGTGCAATAGACCGGCGGGTGGATGAAGCCCGAGAGCGGGTCCCGATCTCAGCGACGATGGTCCGTTCCAATCCATATCAGCACAGGGAGTTCGTAAGTGATATCGTGTACCGGGATTTGATCACGAAATTGGTATTCGTTGGAGCGATGTCAACGGGTAAGTCGACGATCACCGAAGCACTGGCACAGCGATATTGCACAACGTTCGCAAGCGAATACGGACGCGATTATTGGACCGAACATCAGGTGGACCGCCGAATCGGCTTGGAAGCGTTCGATGAAATCGCGGTGGGTCATATCGAGCGCGAAGAACAGGCAATGCTTGCGGCGAACCGGGTTCTGTTCGTCGATACCAATGCGATCACGACGTATATGTTCGCCCTAGATTACCACGGCCGGGCCCCCGAGCTGTTAACCCGGATCGCTCTGGAGAACGCGCAACGTTATGATCTGTTCTTCTTATGCGCTGACGATATTCCTTACGACGATACGTGGGACCGCAGCGGGGATCAGAAGCGGCATGTCTTTCATAAACAGATTATCGCGGATTTGAAGGAGCGGCGGATCCCCTATATTACGCTGCGGGGGAGCCTGGAGGAACGTATACGCAAGGTAGATGAAGTGTTGGCAAAGTTCGAGCCCTACGGGAACTATTTCGGAGAGCTGAACGGTTAAATCAAATATAAAGGAGGCATACCTACTTGGATTTGTTGGATAAGGATGGACTTACGGAATCTGAATTTTTGAAGCAATACAAGGCAGGCGATTACGAGCGTCCTTCAGTGACAACGGATATGGTTATCTTCACTGTGACGGAAGAAGAGGCTGACAGTTATCGCAAACTACCGGAAAAAGAGCTACGCGTCCTATTAATTCGCCGGGGGGCTCACCCCTTCCTGGGCAAATGGGCGCTACCTGGCGGTTTTGTCCGACCGAATGAGACGACTGAGCAGGCAGCAGTAAGGGAACTATGCGAGGAAACTGGCGTAGAAGACGTTTATCTGGAGCAGTTGTATACGTTCAGTGATATCGGGCGCGACCCACGAACCTGGGTAATAAGCTGCAGCTATATGGCTCTGATCAATAGCGACAAGTTGGAGCTTAAGGCAGGAGATGATGCAGCAGACGCCGCCTGGTTCAAGGTATCCTATCGGCCGCTGCGGGAGCAAAAAGAACTGATTGTGGACGGATACATCAAGACGCTGGAGTACGAACTCAAACTAAGCAGTGAAAAAGAAGAACTTTCGGCAGTCGTGGCGAGGACTATGACAGCGAAGACTACATCGACTGGCACGGATTATGAGATCGTATCGAATGACGGATTGGCCTTCGACCATGCGAAGATCATAGCATGCGCTATTGATCGGTTACGGGGAAAAGTGAATTACACCGATATTGCACTGCACTTGATGCCGAAGCTTTTTACCTTGACGGAACTGCAGCAGGTTTATGAGGTAATTATGGATAAAGAGCTGTTGAAGGCGGCTTTCCGGCGTAAAGTAGCCGATCTTGTAGTGGAGACCGATCATTATACCGAAAATGCGGGGCATAGACCATCCCGCTTATATCGGAGAAATTTGGAGGGTTAACGATGATTTACAATATCGATGATTTAAGAAAAGCATATAACGAGGGAAAAAAGTTCAAATTCGTGTTTTTTTGGGGACATACACCGCCTAAGGACGGGAGCGTTGATAAAAGCTGCTTCAGCCAATGGTGGATGTGCCCGTTCACGGTAGAGGGAACGCAGTACTCATGCGCCGAGCAGTTTATGATGGCCGAGAAGGCAAGGTTGTTCGGCGATGACGAAATGCTGGAGTCCATCCTTAAAGCTAAGCATCCAAAGGAGATGAAGGCTTTTGGACGTGCGGTCCAAAACTTTGACAAAGATATTTGGGATAAGGAATGTTACAGCATCGTCAAAAGAGCCAGCTTGGCCAAATTTTCGCAGAATCCGAAGCTTAACGATTATCTTAACTCGACGAAGAACCGCATCCTCGTCGAGGCTAGCCCGCGGGACCGTATTTGGGGGATCGGCATGGGCCAGTCCAATCCGGATGCGGAGAATCCCATGAAATGGCGGGGCAGAAATCTGCTGGGGTTCGCACTGACGGAAGCGCGGGACGAGTTGCTGCGGAGTTAGATTTATACAAGATTAAATTAATGGACTTGAGGAAATCAATGACAGGATGAGGGATAACCGTGAAATATACCGATTATATCTGCCTGAAAACAGGAAGATACCAATCAGTAGGAAAGTTTGGCGATAATATTTATGCATATGAGGTCCTTACGGGGGTAACCGACTCCCCGGAGTACCATCAAATTTCTAAGGCGGAATTCGATTCTTTTGAAACTTGGAGCCAAGAGTACATTTCGGATCTTAAAAAAATGTATGAAATCATTAACCGCCCCGTTATCTGCAGCGGCTACTTAGGGAGAGCGGAACTAAATCTTTCACTGCTTCGGAATATTTAGCTGTAAATAATATCTTCTACTGAGATTATAGAAACAATTCTTCGCTCAGAGGACAAGAACATAGTCTCACTGGATGCCGCGCTGTCCGCGGCTTTTTTTATCGGTACAAGTTCTTGTCTTTTGTTTAGGGCAAGAACTTGTCCCCAATGTCACTTAATGATGATATACTTACCTCATTAATTATGATATTGATAATCAATATCAATTGAATTGATAGGTGATATATAAATTGCAAAAGGTGAGATGAAGGAGCGCAGATAGATGCAAGACGAAGCAGCAGCAAGTCAGGTATTTACACCGGAGATGATCGATACGATGGCCCACATTTGGACACGTTCGATCATTACATTAATAGATGTACGTTTTCAGAATGTAGCGTCCCAATACCCGTTGGAGCAGTATAAAATGCCTAGTAGCATGTTTATCTATGCATGTGGAGGAGAAGCACAAATTCAACTGAATGAAACCACATTTGGAATGGAACGCTTTGGTTTAGTTCACGGAGGGAAGGGGAGCCTGCTCAGTATTTCGCCTAAAGGGGAGAATGTGAAGACCTTTATGGTATTTTATAAAGCAGAATTACCTCTTTTTTTCAAGAGGCACCTGCAGCAATTACTCGAGGAAGTAAATCCATTTGTTCAACAGTATGGTTATACACCAAGTAATCCTATCTTGCTACTCGATTGGTTTCAACAGATGATGAATGGCTGGAACCGCGGCAAAGCGATGGATCAGCTGCAGGCCAAAAGTTTTCTATATCAATTGATACATGGGGTGTACAGAGATTTTGAGAGTGGTGAAATTCGGTATCTCCAGCCAGATCCAGCCTGTTCTGCCAAGATATATCTCGATAAACATTACATGCAGCCGATTATGTTCCAAGAAATTGCTGATATGTTTGGGATCAGTGGCGGGCAATTGACGCGGCTGTTCAAAAAAAAGGAAGGCATGAGCTTACAGGAGTACCTCATTCAGAGAAGGATTGAAGCTGCCTGCCATGACTTGAAACATACAGAAGCAACCATTAAAGAGATCGCAACAGGATCTGGTTTTGCAGATGAGAAAAATTTGTTTCGGATGTTTAAGAAGTATTACAAGATGACGCCAAGTGATTATCGGAAAATAAACGCACTATCTATGCAGGTTGATGGTATTGATAATGATTCTCATTTTCTTTACTATGAGAGGGAACTAGCGGGTCTAGTCCAGTCTTATAGAGAAGGGGAATCAACCATGTTTGGAAAAGTAAGAAGTAAAGAAATGATCTTGGCGGCGACGATGAGCTTGATGCTGTTATTGTCGGCATGTGCGTCGGGAACGCCATCGAATAACGGGGGAACGGTGAATTCAAACCCTGCGCAGACACAACAGACGACACAACCGGAAGCTTCAGAAGCAGTCTCGCAGACGAGAACGATATCCACAGTAAAGGGTGACGTTAAGGTACCGAACAACCCTCAGCGTGTTGTAGTCGATTATTTGGTTGGTGATGTGGTGGCCCTCGGTGTAACTCCTTTAGGGGTGGCGAGAGCGGCAAGGGACGGGAAAGAGGCTGTTTTTGCTAACCAGATTACAGACTCTATTAAAATAGCTATGGAGCCGGAAGATGTCATGACTCTTGAGCCTGATCTGATCATTTTAGCATGGGGCGATGAAAATTATGAAGATTTATCCAAAATTGCCCCGACAATTTATGTCCCTTATGGTGATATGACTACAGAAGAGCGGATACATTTTATTGGTGATGTTTTGAACAAGCAGGAAGAGGCTAAGGCTGTTCTGAGTGCTTATGCCGGAAAAATAGAAGAAGCGAAGCTAGCCCTTCAGAATGCAGGTCTTTCAGACGTGACGATTACTATGGGGGAATTCAGTGATAAAAGTAACTACATCGCTGGAGCCAAGCATGCGGTTGGCGAGCTTGTTTATAATGGACTTAAAATGAAGGCACCTTCAAAAGTTCAAACTGATATTATTGACACAGATAAATATTGGGGAGATATCTCTATGGAGGTCTTGGCTGCTTACATAGGGGATTATCTAATCGCTATAGGAGATACGGAAGTCCCTACTGATAATGCGGTTTGGAAATCGCTACCTGCTGTGCAACATAATCGGATCATATCGGTGGGTACATCGCTATCTTGGTCCACGGATATAATGACTTCCAGTGCATTGATTGATCATATTGTAAATCAATTGCTGGCTATGGCTAGATAAGGATTTTGACGAGGTAAAAAGAAGTACTCCAATTTGTAAATATGACTATCAGTAGGTAAGGAAAGGAAAGCGTAATGAAAAACAAGCCTGAACAAAAACGCCGTGGGGCGGTGAATTTCACCATGTACATGGTGGTAGGGCTTGGATTAACGGTTCTCATGTCGGCGGCGTCGATTAGCTTCGGCGCCGCCGACATGAGGTTAGCGACTGCATGGGAGGCTATTTTCCGATTTGATCCAACGCTCACTGAGCATCAAATTATACAAACCCTACGTCTTCCGCGTACCGTAGCCGATCTGATCGTCGGATGCAGCCTTGCGGTATGTGGGGCTATTATGCAGGGAACGACGCGAAATCCGCTGGCTGACTCCGGGCTGATGGGCATCAGCTCTGGTGCAGCATTCGCGATTGCTCTTTGCCTGGCCTTTCTGCCGGGTTATTCGTATGGGCATATGATGCTGTTTGCTTGTCTGGGAGCAGCACTCGCGACCGGGATCACTTACTTCATCGCGTCACTGGGCAAGCGCGGGATGACGCCTCAGCGGCTGGTACTGGCAGGACTGTCCATCTCTATGCTATTTGGCGCACTCAGTCAGTATTTAGCGATCAATTATAATCTGGGTCGAGCATTAGCATTCTGGACGGCAGGCAGTACAGCGGGGGTTAAGTGGGGGGAATTGCTGATCATCTCACCGCTATTTGTTGGTGGTGTACTGCTGGCGCTGGCGCTATCTCCTTCTGTTACACTGCTCAGTTTGGGGGATGATGTGGCAAGTGGACTCGGTATTCGTAGCGGACTGGTCAAAGGTTTATCGACGATTATCGTGCTCGTGCTGACTGGATTGGCTGTTGTCTTAGTTGGTCCGATCGGGTTTGTTGGTCTGATTACCCCACATATTGTGCGATACATGGTCGGTGTCGACTATCGTTACATTATTCCGGCAGTTGCACTATATGGTGCGTTGCTGACCGTGTCGGCCGATCTGGCTGGCCGCTTGATCAATAAGCCGTTCGAAACACCGATTGGTATTATATTTTCTATCATTGGTGTGCCGTACTTTCTCTTCCTGGCTCGCAAGCAAAGGAGGGAATCTGAATGATCAAGCAGCGTTATACGGTGCAAAGGGGCATTATCGTCAATATAGTGCTTATGGTGCTCATCCTTATGTTTGCTGTCATTAGCATGAATTCTGGCAAAATGAATCTTTCACCGCTAGAAGTGCTGAATGTTCTCCTCGGAAACGGTACAGATAAGCAAAATCTGATCGTGTTCGATTTTCGCCTGCCACGAATCACACTGTCGATCTTGGTAGGTCTGGGAATGGGAGCGGCTGGGGTCGTGATGCAGAGTTTGCTGCGTAATGACATGGCTAGTCCAGGGACGCTGGGGATTAGTTCGGGATCGGGTTTGTTTGTCCTGTTCTTCGTCGTATTCATCGCATCGACAGGAAAGGGCTCCTTTATTGCCCTACCACTACTGGCCTTTGTTGGCGGATTATTGGCGGCGGGATTGATCTTCTTATTATCGTATCGCCGTGGGCGAGATATTTCGCCAATCGGTTTGATCTTAACCGGGGTCGCACTCGGAAGCGGGTATGAAGCGCTGACCACCTTCCTGACTCTCAAGCTGAATGATTCGCAGATGGATTTCATGCTGCATTGGCTGGCGGGAAGCTTATGGGGCGCTGATTGGCGTTATATTTCCGTACTGGCACCATGGGTCTTGATTTTACTCGGCTATATTTTCTACAAGTCTCGCATACTCAACACCCTCCATCTGGGCAATCAGACGGCAGAAGGGCTGGGTCTTGCCGTGAAGCGGCAGTTTTTGGGGTTGTCGGTCGCTGCGGTTGCTTTATCCTCTGGCAGTGTGGCCGTGGGCGGAAGCTTCTTTTTCGTTGGCTTGATCGCTCCGCATGTGGCAAGAAAACTGGTCGGGCCCGATCATAAATTGCTCGTTCCGGCTGCCAGCCTGACCGGAGGATTAGTCGTGGTGCTGGCTGACACGATTACGCGCACGGTTAGCTTGGGGGGAGATGTGCCGACGGGAATCGTCATTACGGTCATCAGTGTTCCGTACTTTCTTTATTTACTATCGAAGGCCAATTAGGAGGACGTCATGGAAAGTATTACAGCGCAACAAATCGATATTGCCTATAATGACACACTTATCGTACAAGAACTGGACTTGCAGATTCCGCGTGGACAGATTACCTCGATTATCGGTCCCAATGGATGCGGCAAATCAACCGTACTAAAGGCAGTTGGTCGGCTGCTCAAGACGAATAATGGTACGGTTTATCTGAATGGTGCCGATATCCGCACGCTGTCCACCAAGGAAGTGGCCAAGCAGATGGCGATTCTGCCGCAGACGCCGACCGCCCCAAGCGGTTTGACGGTCGGTCAATTAGTCGCCTATGGGCGTTTTCCACATCAACGGGGCTTCGGCAAACTCTCCAAAGAGGATAAGCAAGTAGTAGCCTGGGCCCTATCGGTTACACAGCTTACAGCGTTTGAGCATCGTGAGGTCGATACGCTATCTGGCGGTCAGCGTCAGCGCGTATGGATTGCGATGGCGCTCGCCCAGCAAACCGATCTGATCCTGCTGGATGAACCCACCACCTATCTGGACCTGGCGCATCAGCTTGAAGTGCTGGAACTGCTCTATGAACTAAATCGCAGTCAACAGGTGACGATTGTGATGGTGCTGCATGACCTGAATCTGGCAGCACGCTTCTCCGACTATATGGTAGCGATTCGTGAGGGTCAGGTGGTGGAGCATGGTTCGCCAGAGCGTGTAATGACGGTACGGACGCTGCGTGAGGTATTTGCCATTGATGCCGAGATTATGCTGGAACCACGAACAGGGCGACCGGTGTATGTGACGTACGAGCTCTTGCGTGATAATCGTAGAGAACAAGGTGTGGATCAAGGATTCCCAAAAGCTAAGGAACAGAAGGAGGCGATTGCCACTTGAAAACCGCATGGCGTGTCCTGCGTGCCCACGGAAATACTGGTGCAGTTAGGCATTGGATTTGCCGGTGTCATGATAGCCACGATTCAACGAGTATAGCCTTTGGTGTAGCTTCCACAAGCAACTAACTCCATGAAAGTGGGCTAAGGCTTGTTGCAGAGGGGAGAGATAATAATAAATAACAACATATCCTAAATTCAAAGCCGCAGGTAACTAGCTTGCGGGCTTTTTTTATTATTCGGAGCACTAGATTACGTGATTAATTTGAGAGAACCAGTATATATAACTCTAAATGAAGCAAGGAGGACTATTGAAGGTATCAGAGGAATGCGCAACAAGCAGATTGCCCGGAAACTGCAGATGGGGACCGCAACACAGCAGTTGAGAAGATTAGCTGGTTCAGACTCAGGCGCACAATCACAATAGAATCTAAACGTGGCTGAAATCTTGGAACAGATGTATCCCACGGTGAAGACAAATCGGGCTGAACCGTACCATAAATAGGGTGAAAAGTTGAGTTGAAGGTTGAAGCTTTAATGCTAAATATATCAGGAATAGTTCTCCATCATTTGATATAAATAATTTCGAAAGTCTTCAACATAGGTTTTGGGCTCTACAACTTTTAGATGAGTGCCGAAGCTTGCTAAAAGTTGAAATCCCATACGATTTTGTGGGACATAAATGGTTGCTAATAAAAATCCAGAATTATGGTCTTCAATACTTCTTCGACCATACCTTTCGATGATTTGATCTTTTATGCTAGGCGATATCCAGGCCTTAATCGTGACGAATTCAGGTAGATAATTTGCTTCGTGTACTTGCTCTGACCAATCGTCTCTAGGATGAAACGCGCGTTCATCCATAGTAATATGATCGATCCGAGATAACTTGAAAGTTCGATATCCCTGTCGATGTAAACAGAATCCTTTCAAGTACCAACTCGATTCGCTAAAATGCAGCTCATAGGGCTCGACCATTCTATTCGTTACAGCCCCGTCCTTATCTGTATAATCAAACGAAACCAGCCTCTTTTTTGAAATGGATTCTTGATATGTCTTTAAGGTTTCAAGAATCTCGGACCGACCTTCCCAATCATAAAACGACAGTTGAATGGAACGATTTAGAGACAATGGACTAACCATTGCCTCTATTTTTTTTATCGTTCTTTCAACTTCTTCAGTACGGAGGATTTGTTCCAATCCGCCGAGCGCAGTTAATATATTCTGTAAATCGGAGCTGCTTAAAAGGCGTTTATCAACCTTGTATTCATCCATTATGCCGTAGCCCCCTTTGACCCCATTGACAGAGTAGATCGGGATGTTCGATAAGCTCAATGTTTCCATATCGCGAAGGATCGTTCTTTTGGAGACATTGAATAGTTGTGAGAATTCCGTTGTAGAAACAACCTCTTTTTTCAGCAATATCATGATAATCGAAATGAGTCTCTCCACTTTGTCCATAATTGCCCTCTTTTTTTACATGATTTCAGAAAGGTGACACCTAGATGTCACCTTTTATTCATTATACTACAAGTATCACAAGAAGGAGGTTTTAATTCAATGTTTAATCCAACCGATTTTCCCAAGCCCACCCTTATTTCAGCCAACGGTGTGGAACTCGAAGTGTTTGAATCAGGCCGAGAAAACGCAGGAAAACCTATTGTACTCTGCCACGGCTGGCCAGAGCATGCCTTTTCTTGGCGCCATCAGATGGACGCACTTGCCGCAGCGGGCTACCATGTCATCGTCCCCAACCAGCGGGGTTACGGCAACTCATCCCGTCCGACCGAAGTAACAGACTATGACATTGAACACTTGTCGGGTGATCTCATCGCGCTTCTCGATCACTATGGATACGAGGACGCTACCTTTGTCGGTCATGACTGGGGTGCATTCGTCGTTTGGGGACTGACCTTGTTGCATCCAAACCGCGTCAATAAAGTGATAAATCTGAGCTTGCCTTACCAAGAGCGCGGAGAAAAACCCTGGATCGAGTTCATGGAAGAAATACTTGGCGGCGATTTCTATTTCGTCCACTTCAATCGACAGCCAGGCGTCGCGGACGCCGTATTCGAAGACAATACATACAGGTTCCTTCGCAACCTGTACCGGAAGAACGAGCCTCTCAGAGCACCTGAGCCAGGTATGGCGTTGATCAATCTCGCCAGAGCAGAAACACCGCTCGGTGAGCCCGTATTGAGCGAAAGCGAGCTGGCCGTTTACGTCTCCGCTTTTGAAACATCAGGGTTCACGGGCAGCATAAATTGGTACAGGAACCTTGACCGCAACTGGCGCTTATTGGCGAAAGTGAACCCAATCATCCAGCAGCCGACCCTCATGATCTACGGCGACCGGGATGTGGTTGCGAAGTCTGAAAACCTGACAAAGTTCGTGCCCAATGTGGAAGTGGTCAATCTGGATTGCGGTCATTGGATCCAGGAAGAAAAGCCGGAAGAAACAAACCAAGCGATTTTAAAATGGCTGGAACAATGGGAGATGTAGTTTTTTTCAACAACCAAGAAGAGTTTAACGATTGGTTAGAAGAACATCATGCTGAAGCTAGTGAAATTTGGGTGGGCTATTTTGGGATAAGTACAGGTCGTGCAAGCCTTACTTGGTCTGCATCAGTAGATGCCGCTCTTTGTTTTGGGTGGATTGACGGTATACGAAAAACCATTGATAAACAAAGCTATAAGATTCGCTTTACTCCGCGCAAAGTAAATAGTGTATGGAGTGCTGTGAACGTAAAGAAGGTAAAAGCACTAATACAGTTTGGAAAGATGAGACCAGAAGGAATGCACGTCTTTAACAACAGAACCGATGCACAAGGCTATTCCTCTGAACAAAGAAACGTGGAACTTGCCAAAGAATATGAAGAACAAATCAAGGCAAATCAAACAGCCTGGCTATTCTTCACTAATTTATCACCATCCTATAAAAGAGATTCAATCTGGTGGGTAATGAGCGCCAAGAAAGAGGAAACACGATTAAGAAGGCTTGGAATATTGATCGCTTCATCTGAAGAAGGGCTAAAATTTCAACATTACAAAAAATATATTACAGAATAAGGAAATATAAATAACAAAAGAATGGTTAAAAGGATTTTTGGTACTGCATAAATCTGGGTCTATTGTTTCCCTGATCTATAGGAGAGAGGAGCTACTGTATTTCTCAATCAATTAGGGTTTAATTCTCATCAAAAGTCAGAACGTTTTAAATGCGAGGCATAAATCAAATCGCTAAATGAAGAAGGGATGAAACAGCTCATCCAAAATCGCAACCCCCTTCATTTTCATGGTACAGCCGACCCTCATGATCTATGGTGACCGGGATACGGTCCAGAGGTCTGAAAACCTGACAAAGTTCGTGTCTAATGCAGAAGTGGTCAATCTGGATTGCGGTCATTGGATCCAGCAAGAAAAGCCGGAAGAAACAAACCAAGCGATTTTGAGATGGCTGGAAGAGCAGAATGATGCTGAATAGAGTCGCTTAGCAAGCAAAACTTAGAAAAACAATAAGGACACCCAAACAGGCAAGGTCATTAAGTTAAGCTCAAAGGTAAGAACGGGAATAAAAATGGAATTCAAAACGGCATGGGAAAGCCCCGTGCCGATCGCTGTCAATACGAGTCCTGAATGAACTTCATTAACAATCTCTTGAATTTCAAGTACTGTCCATGGAGATGTCTCGTCCACGCTCAATGCATAATCAACATAGGTTAAGTTCGACGGAGTAACACCTGTTACTCCAGTAGTGTCAAATATTGAGTGGTCAGGCGCATCGCCAGCTTGCTGAACGTAGTAAGCATTAATCGTACCCAACGCGGCTTGTGGAGACAATGGTGCAGGTGTTTGTGTAGGTGTCTGCGTTCTATAGATGTTACGCTGAACCGTACCATTAAATAGGGTGAAAATTAGTTGTGAATGAAGTTTATATAGAGATAAAATTAACCCCTAAGATGACTCTTAGTTTTTTTCATATGACTTAATACAACAATATTTACAAATTCATGATACGATATTGCTAAATCGGGAAATAGATGCTCCATATGTAAGATAGAATTAATTATTTATGGAACTGTTGAAGATGAATCATAACAAAATGATTGATGATCAACCAAGAATGTTTACTGAAACTATTATGACTCTGTAGAATGGGGGCCACTATATGTCATTAGCTAATAAAAAAGAAGAGTGTTTACTTATCGAGACATTAAAATCGCATATACCTAATGTAGAGGAATTACTGAATCCAGCAGTTGAGGAATCAGAAATAAATCTTTTCGAGAGCATGATGAACTGCAAATTTCCAGAAGATTTCAGAAAGTTATACATGAATTCTAATGGAGAAGGAGAGCAGATTTTTGGCGTTATGGCTGGTCTTGGTTGGATGAACATTGAATCGATAGTAAGTAACTGGAAGTCCCTTTTGGAATCAGCTTACGATATTATATCCAGCAAATCAGATGTAATAAAAGACGGGAACTACAGAGAAGGCTGGATTCCTTTTGCTGAAGATGGTGGTGGCTCATTTTTGGCAATAGATTTAGACCCCGGAGAAAAGGGCGTTTATGGGCAAATTATCACGATAGATCATAATTCTCATTTTTCCTATGTTATTGCAGAAAGTTTGGGACATTTCTTTGAATTTATCGATTCGAGTCTCAGAAATAGTAGTATTGGTATTCGTGAAGAAGAAGATGTAATCATATTATCCCGTGAAAGTGGAAGTTTGTTAGATGATATTTTGGCTTTGACTAATTTGAATATCGAAGAGAACAGCCTTATCCCTGTAAGCGGATTTTGGGAAGAGTATTTTAAAGACGATGTTGAAAGTGGTTTTGTATCTTCAAAAACATTGAAAAAAAAGAGAATGGTATTTATTAGAGCTGATCAAGCTCAAAAATACGGAGCAATATCTTTGGATATTTTAACCCATATGGTTAATCTTAAAGAACTTATTATACATGCGGATGAAATTACTAATTTTGATGTACTTCAACGCTTGGCCTCTTTAGCAGAACTTGTGATAGGATCAGAAGCTTTTAAAGAGTCTGATTTGAAGTACTTAGTTTCTTTAGATGGGTTAAGGAAGCTAACATTAATAGGACTTCCATTAAAAGATATACATACACTGAAAGATATAAAGAAATTAAAGAGTTTGAGATTATGTAGAATGAACTCAATTGATAGGGGATTAATAGGAACTATAAAAAATTTGAAGAAACTAAGTTTAGAAGAAATGGAGGTTGGCGACCTGCTTTATATTTCAAACCTTAGTAAGTTAATAAAACTAGAGCTCAAACAAGTGACAATACCACATTTATCATTCTTAAAAGCTTTAAAAAATCTAACGGTTTTTGAGACAGATAGCTGTGCAATAGATGAATCACATATAGAGGTTATAGGAGAATTGAAGAAATTAAAGCAGTTCACTTATCCGGTTGGAGATTTAACAATACTCAAAAATTGTATGAGTCTAAAGCAGATTGGAGTAGATGCATCAAGACTTAAAGGTTTGGAGGAAATTTCAGACTGTAATATAGTCGATATAACTATATTTCATGCAACATCGAAAGAGAACGCGAAGTCCGTAGTCGCGGAGTTTAATAAATACTTTAAACTTCAGTCATATGGATGGCAAGTAACATGGAAAGATTAATGAAGCTTGCCTACACTGAGCTTTATCATTATAGGGTGAAATTTTTATAAAAGAAAGGAGACTAGCCATTTTGGTTAGTCTCCTTTCTTTTTGCCGTTAGACCAACGCTGATACCTAATAAAATAGTAATGATGAAGCAGAAAAATTGTAGACATAAGATTTAAACCATTGACCTTTCCGCTAAGCAATCAGAGGGGCCTTTTTTGCGAAACAAGAAATAATATACATGGGTCTGTGAAGTTTACAATTGTAATCTAATTATTGAACGTCTAGCATTAAGTATATTGGAGCGACGCATTAGGCGGATAAGGCGTACTACAGGTTGTTTATATTATCCTCGCATAATTTACTCGAAATGGAGAGCTTATGAAAAAGACTATTGTTTGTGTAATAGCGATACTTATCGTATTCTCAGGATTCGCAACACAAAGTTATGCGTCGTTGTCAGATACGCAATCTGTGGCAATACAGACGTTGTTGGATGATGCCAGTCGTATATCAGGTGTGCCGGGAATGTCAATCTCGATACTAGCTGATGATGAAATTTTCTACTTTTCTTCCGGGTATGCAGACCGTGAAAGTGGGTTGTCTGCAAGTGAGAACACACTATATGAACTGGCCTCGGTCAGTAAAGCCTTTACCGGTATGGGTATTCTGCTGTTGGAGGAACAAGGGCTGCTGTCAATGACTGACACTGTCCAAAAATATTTACCTTGGTTTACGTTAAAGTATCAAGGAAAACCTGTTGATATGCAAAGCCTTACACTCAATAACTTTCTTCACCATACTAGCGGCCTAACAAATGGTAAGCATTCTCAAAATATTCCACAAGGCAATACACCAGATTTGCTGCAAAAGACTGTGGAAATGCTGGTAGATGTTGAGTTGGCGTTCCCTCCCAGTGAACAGTACAACTATGGGACCGTTAATTATGACGTATTGGGTTTGGTTATTGAGATTGTGTCGGGACAAAGCTATGAAGACTTTATGAGGGAACAGGTATTTCAGCCGTTAGGTCTTCACCAGACGTATGTTTATAAAGAAGATGCTCAAGCCACCGGACAGTTGGCACAGGGCTACCGTTCTTCCTTTTTTATGACAACTCCATATAACGCGCCGGATTTTTCCGGGAATAAACCCGCAGGCTACATCATTTCTTGTACAAAAGATATGGCGCGTTGGATGGGCATACAGATGGGTATTGTGAAGGACATACCCGAAATATTCCATACGGTTATCGAAAAATCACATCAGGGTGATATGTCTGTTCCGGCTGTCAACGAAATGTATTATGCGGCGGGCTGGACGGTAAACGCCAACCAAACGATTATAGAGCACCCAGGGGGAAATCCCAATTTTGGAACCGAAGTGGTCATACTGCCAAATGAACGAACAGCCCTGTGCTTGCTGACCAACGGCGCAAATATCAATAGAAGCATGGTACTAAAAGTTAAAGAGATATTAGACGGCAATCTAAGGTAGTCATATGAAATAAGCGGCACACAGCTTTTGGACATCATTTTATCGTCTACCACAATTATTTTTTGCCTATTGGCCGTTCTGTTCTTTCTCTTAGGATTACGCAGAAGAAAAATGAATGGGCGGCAGCCAATGACTAAAAAGCGAATAATCGTAACAGCTATTTTGCTGATTGCTACGATTGCCCTGTGTATAATGTGCTGTGCATTAGATTGGCCAACGATACTTATTTGGCAACCATATAGTGTTCTTACAGCCTTGATTTCTTCAGCATTATTAACAGCAAGCATTACATGGCTTGTATACAATCACCGATATAATAGTCTCATAAAAGGCGGGGCAGAGCGCGGTTTTTTTGATTTATGAATACATGTTCTTGTCGCGATCAAAGGACAAGAACATGTAACCATTGCCGCTAGAAGCAGAGGGGGGAAGGAACATAAAAGGATATTTTTGATTTTAGCAATTTATTTTACAACCCGATTGCACCTATTGAACTTCCATACCACTTAGTTAGCATATTTATCAACATTGTCTAATCCCCATCCTTAGCTGGTCCTCGCTCTGACCCTTCCTTACGACAAATCCTTTTTATACTGGATGGCCATGTAAATTCCACCAGCTAAAAACGCTAGCGCATATTTGAACAAGAAAAAGATGTTCCACATATACTCTTTAGGAAAAATCATGTCACATAGAATAATTGTCAACAGCATAAAGTAACTGCTTTTCAAAAAGATTTTATTTGTCCGTTCATCGTCTTGCCCAATCTTCTTATAAAATACATAGGTAAAAATCGCACTACCCATGAGCAGTAAAAAACCTACTCCAATGAGAATATTCCAATTTCCCGTAGATTGCTCAGCCCAGGACTTTAAAGGGTGGAAAATTGCGTTATGGATATCAGAAATAGACTTAATTTTCATTTTGATCATTTCCTTTCAAATAAGTAAAAACATCGTTAACATCAACATTAAAAAAATCGGCAATTCGAAAAGCCAATAGCAGAGTCGGCACATAATTCCCTTTTTCCATTACGAAAATGGTTTGTTTGGAAACCCCGACTTTCTCTGCTAATTCTTGCTGAGACATTCTGGCAAGTACACGATATTCATAAACCTTATTGGATATCGAATCACCGAAATCTTTCTTCATGACCATCACCTCTTGAATCAAATTATAAACTGATTTTTAACAAATGTAAAGTATACTTATACTTCGTTACATAATACATTTATGTTTACCTGGACTACTTTTATTTAACAAAAGCCAGAATGCAGAAAAAACCTGACGAAATTCATGATTCCGCCTGGTTCACATATCGATCTAATGTAATTTATGTTTTTTGTGGTGCAAATCGATGAATGATTGCCACGATCGTGCAAGAACAATTCACAGTCAATAGCAGACGGATGGCCATCGGATTACTTAACGGATCTGGGATGGACGAAATCCATGCCTTTTAGCACACCAGGCAACAAACAGAGCAAGAAGGTATTGATAGGCATCACGATATCCACCCCTTGCTTCCCCGCAGCCTGAGCAAGTGCTGTCTGCAACAATGTTGCCGCACCACCGAATGTCAGCCCCCACAGCGCAACAGAAATGAAGATAATAGTACCATGCTCACTCCAAAGTCCTAGTACAAGAGATATCAGAGCAAATCCCAATCACCCAGATTCCCACCAGTGCCATAATTCCAAAAACAAGCAGAACCTGGCCAAGATAGGGTTCAAGCCCCATATCATCTAGGAAAGGAGAGATATAGGTGTACAAAATATTATGAGCCAGCATCCAGGCAAGAACCACAACCAAGATAGGAATCACCCCAGGTGTGAGTAAAACTTTGAATACTGAAATGCGTTTATCAGCCGACTGTCCCGGATAATAAAGCAGCGACAGGAAAAGACTTGATTAAAAAGTCTTAGACTGCCGCTGTTCAATTATCATTTCCCGTTAGTTTATTCAAGGATGCTACGAAAAAACTATATATTTAGATTTTCATATTCAGATTAATGCCTGATTGAAGGATTTAATGAAAATAAATAAAAAAATACCATACTATTTTAACAAAAAATTACTGAACATGTATTTCCGATTTGATATCATGTTGACTTAAAAATTTCATTAAATCATTACTTAGCTGCACAATCTCATTGTTAGCATTATTCGCATAATCCGGCAACATCATATCCCTAACCATCTTAGTTCGTAGCCATGTCATAAAGAAAAGATCCAAAAATAAGTTTGGAAATTTAAGCACCATTTTAAGCATTGGAGGATCAATTGAAACGCCAGCTTTTTGTATTGCCCTTAGATACGCTTTTAAAGTGACTGTTATTTTGCGTGCCGTCTTTCTGTTTCTGGCTGTTTTTTCGTCAATGATCTTATTCTCAGAATGCAAAAAACTCAACATGGCAATGTCTGATACGGAATGTGAGATTAGATACGCTTGCATATCCTTTTTAATAACGTAGGGAAGCTTTGCAGTTTTAAATAATTTTGCGAGGTTTTCTATACGTTCTGTCACTGCACCATTAATTTCTCCAAATGCAGTTGCCGCTATAAACTTTGGTAGAAATCGCGCATGTAATACTCCATCTTTAATCTGTCCTCCGAAGCCGGGAAAAGCTGGTAGAAGTCTATCCCCTACGATATCCAGCCACGAAGAAAATCCAATTGAATTACTAATCATCGTAACTATATTTTTGCTTTGATTATCTTTTAGCGCTAACAATGCTGATTCGGACCTATCATAACGAACAGTAACGAAAATAAAATCGTATACATCGTCATTTTCGAGCGTATCCATGACATTCACTTGTATCGATCTAACTGTACCTTTTTCTATATACTGCAGGCCATTTTCTCTTAATGATGTATATCTATTCGAATGTGCAAACAGGCTAACGTCATACCCTGCTTCAATAAGCTTTATTGCGTACATGCTCCCGATGACACCTGCACCAAAAATTAAAATTCTATCTTGTTTTCCCGACATATAAACCACCTCTACTTATTAATATTCCCTTTTTATTATCCGACAACATGTTGTATGATGTGATTATAAATCTTCATTATTCCTTGATCAACCATCAGTTTTTTATGATTTGTCGGATGATATTCTTTTTCACTAGTAGGAGGGACACATGAAAAAGCAACCCCAAATAACGGAGAAAACGAGACAAAAATTTGTAGAAGTTTTTTGTGAGCTATATAGCCAAAAGCCGATTGAGAAAATTTCGATTCAGGAAATTTCGAATAAGTCAGGATATAACCGCAGCACCTTTTATCAATACTTTACTGACATTTACGAATTGTTAGACTCTGTTGAAAATGACTTATTGAATGACATGAAAAAAGAATTGGCGAATAAAGAGCTATCGAAGGATACGGTTCAAGATACGCTCAATTGTCTGGACAAAAAAGAACATCTCCTGGTTCTCAACGCCCTTTTGGGTGATTATGGAAGTGCCCGTTTTTTAAAACGCTTAAAAAAAGAAATCGCTTTGGATCAATTAGAATTAGACGTTCCTCAAAACCAATCCTTAACGCCATACTTCATTGAGTTTTACCTGACAACTGCTCTTTCTTTGTTTCGTCTTTGGCTCCAGCGTCAAAAGGATTTATCGTCAGAAGAATTTTTCAAGTTAGTGGAGAACCTATATTCAAGAGGGATTACGCCCTATTTTAAAGAATGAGTCTGTCATTCAAACCAAATCCATATGTTCTATAACAATAAAAAAGCGCGCAAAAGCTTGTTTACACAATATACTCCATAAAAACTGACCTAACTTACTCTTAAGGTGGACGATGTTATAGACCACGAGATGGGGCGTTATTGCTTATATATGTACGGAGTGAGAGATATGAACATCATTAATCAATATAGCAATGAGGATTTAGCAGATTTTCTACACAGTGCTATTATGCATCATTAATCTCAATTGTGAACAGGAAAATTGGGCTGAAAATAGGAAAACCACAGATTGAACTAACGGGAAACATGGGGAACTTCATCGTTATAGGACCCTTTATGAAGTATATTCATGCTGGCAATGGACAACGCTTAAGGTTAAGTATTATCTTATGCGGGAGGTCATCACTTCTTGAAATTTGAACTAGGACGTTGCTTACTGAATGAACGATTGATGGAATCCGGGAAGTCTGCGGAATGGCTGGCAAAAGACTTGCTTTTTAAACCGGAACGAGTTTACGACTTTATTGAAAACAAAAGAGTGATGCCACTCAAAATTGCCATATCGATCGCCGATTCCATCGGTTGTGATGTTCGTGCCTTGTATGAATTAATTCCGAATGATAATGAAGTAAAGGGAGATTAATGGAATAAGTGGTAGGTTGCATTAAGACTACGAATGTGATCTATTAAGCTAAGATAATGGGAAACGATAGCTCAATCAAAATAAAAAGGCAGCCGGTCAAATGATCGGCTGCCTTTTTATTAAGCTAATAAGCAGTTTACAGAAACGAAACTGATACATTTTGGATTCAGAAACCGTCTTTATACTGAAGCAGCAAAAGGAGGGGGGGGGGTTAGGCTAGCTAGGTAGGAATGATTGGAACAAATGAAAATGAATTTTTTTTAAAGGAGACTTGAGATGAGATTGTTTGAATTATTGCTATATTTGTCAAACATCAGTTTATTTGTATTAACAGTTGTATTAAAAAAAGGTCAGCGTATTATTCCAGTATTCGTTGCAAGCGGGATCGCCGCAGTTTTGCTGGTCATTCATTGGACGGTAGAAGGATACAGAGTTCAGCTGTTTTTCCCATATTGCATAACGGTCATTTTTTTAGCCATTTCAGGTTATAGTTATTTTAAAAAAAGCAGTTTCCAAAAAATCCCTCGATTCCTATTGGGTTCAGCTTATACCGCTATAGCGATCATGCTGGTCGGAACAGCTGTTCTCATGTATGCTTTTCCTGTATTTAAACTCCCTGAACTGACAGGGGAATTTAAGGTAGGAACGCAAACGTTTCATTTTGTGGATACCAATAGAGAAGAGATTTTTGATAAAGCAAGAGAGGGTAAAAGAGAATTGATGGTTCAGGTATGGTATCCGACTCAAGCTGGTAGTGGCAAGCGAACTGCTTTTATTCCCGATACGCGGATTTTAAGTTATATGGCCGCAAACTATGGTCTTCCCGGGTTTACTTTTCAACACCTGAAGTACGTATCCAGTTATGCATATTCGGTGGCGGAAATCTCTACGGCACAGACTTCATACCCACTGATCCTTGGGAATCCCGGCAACGGCTCTTCTAGATTCCTCCACACTTCGCAAGCCGAATATCTCGCGAGCCACGGATATATCGTGGCAATGATCGACCACACCTACAACACATTTGCAACCGAGTTTCCGGACGGTCGAATCACGACCAGCACAACCAACAACTTATTCTCGCCTGACCATAATTATCGGACGGAAAGCAGAAATCGCGACAAGTTAGGGAAAGTTTTAACCGACGATGTGGTGTTTGTGCTGGACCAATTCGAGCTTATCCAATCGGGGCAGATTCCAAGTCATCTAAAAGGCTGGATTGATCTCGACCATGTCGGGGTGTTCGGTCATTCTATCGGCGGAGCAACGGCTTATGACGCTTCTTACGATCCGCGAATCGCGGTTGGCATAGATCTGGATGGAGGGCTTTATCGTCTGCGTGAAAGAGAGGGACTGCGAAAGCCGTTTTTGTTCCTCAACTCGGAAAGCTATTTCGAAAAATTAAAAATGGTGATGGATAACCGGGTCTACACGGATGCAGAAATTAACCGTATGGGCTCAACCAGAGAGTGGGAGGATCAAGTAACGGAAGATAAAAAGTTGGAGCTTGAACGGATGCGCAAAGCGGTCGACGAAGGGGGACAAGTCCTCTATATCGAAAATACGGAGCATTTGAATTTTACCGACGTACAGTTCATTTCTCCGATTTTCAAAATGCTGGGCATTACAGGAAAGATTGAGCCCGATAGAGCGGACTCTGTTACCAATACCTATATGCTGAATTTCTTCGATATGTATCTGAAAAATCAAGACGGAATCTTAATGAAAGGACCAGATAGCCGCTTTCCGGAGGTGAAGTTCGTAACCTCGCTATAAATTACCGAGCAGGTTAATAAGATTGCAGTTCTTTTTGACTGAAGCAACATCATTACGCTTATGGGGAACGATCAATCCATACACGATCGCAGCCGTCTAGATGATCGGCTGTCTTTTTATTAAGCTAACGGCCACCCGTTAACTTTACCCTTTTAAGTACCGTAGCCGAAGTAGACAATCTTCTTGTCCACCGACATGTATATAACGAACTGTCCAAAGACACAAAAGTGCCAACATAAGCTACTCGACAAAAGCTTGTTAAATCAGGCTTTTCTTTTTTTTATGTAGGTACATTTGTGTCAAAAAAAATGCACAAATGTATCTACATTGTGGTTTATTGACTTAAAGTTACCTACATAGTCGCGCTATGATGGGGAAGGGATCCGTTCGGAGGTAAGTCACCACAGACCAGTCGGAAGGAGTGAAGAAGAAAGCTAAGAGAGCACATCGTTAACAGTGATTAGAAAATCTATTCTTTACCGATCGTTCTCAATATGTTACATTTACTATTAGGGAGGGAATCGAATGGCAAGAAGCAAAGAATTCGAAGAGAACGAAGTATTAGATAAGGCGATGAAGCTTTTTTGGGAACAGGGTTACGAGAAGACATCTTTGACAGATCTTGTAGAGCATATGGGAGTTCATCGAAGAAGTTTATATGACACATTTGGCGACAAGCATACGCTGTTTTTGAAAGCCATGGACCGTTTTCGCGATAAAGTGAATGCTGAGCTTTCAAGAGAAGTTAAACGTTCCAAGACTGCAACTGAGGCACTTCAGCTTATCTTTAGTTTCATAATAAATGGTGAAGAAGATTCGCCCTCAGGCTGTTTGATGGTGAATTCAGCGGTGGAATTAGCAATGCGCGATGCCAATGTGGATTTGAAGTCCATTGAATCGTTCACATTATCAGAGAAGCTGCTCAAAGATATTATTCTGTGGGGCCAGCAGGATGAAGAATTTAGCTTGGATTTCAATGCCGACGATCTAGCGGAACATCTGCATTCTGTTTTTGTGGGATTAAGGGTAATGACTAGGACCTCAGTGCCTAAAGAAAAATTACATCGAATAGCCGATTTATCAATTAAACTTTTATATAAGTAATTATTATTTAAATATAATTGCTTATGCATATTCTAGAATGATTGTTCTCATAACTGAGTCTTGTCTCGTTTAAAGATCTCTTTAAACGATCCTTCTTATATTTTTTTTAGAATGATCATTCCCATATAGTGAATAAACGATGAATAAAAGGAGTAACAAAAATGATAATTTCTGAACAAGTAGCATTTGTCACTGGAGCAAATCGAGGTTTTGGCCGCCATCTTACGCTGGAGCTTTTATCCAGAGGGGCTAAGGTTTATGGTGGTGCAAGAAATCCGGAAACCATTAACATTCCAGGCGTTATACCAGTAAAGCTTGATATTACCAACACTCAAGAAGTTGAAGCAGCTGTTATCCTCGCTAAGGACGTGACGCTTTTAATCAACAATGCAGGCTCAGCTACTGGCGCCACTTTGCTGGACGATAAGGTAGAAAAAATACATTTGGAGTTTGATACGCATTTCTTCGGTACGCTGTCCATGGTTCGTGCTTTTGCACCAATAATTGAAAAAAATGGGGGAGGATCTATTTTAAATGTTCTTTCCGCATTATCTTGGTTTAGTTCAGGAACTGTAGGTGCTTATTCAGCTGCAAAGGCTGCAGAGTGGGCATTGACGAACGATTTACGTTTAAATCTATATCCTCATAATATAAGAGTATCAGGATTACATGTGGGCTTTATGGATACAGACATGACAACCAGCTTAGAAGTCCCCAAAGCAAGCCCTGCAGATATCGCAAAAATAGCTATTAATGGCATAGAATCTGGCAGCTTTGAAATTATTGCTGATGATAACAGCCGAATGATACAAGGTGGACTTGCAGGTGGCGTTCCTGCACTGTACCCTCATCTTTCTTAATAACAATTTCATTTCTAATTTAATTCATAAAGGGGAATAATAAATGAACAAATTGTGGAGTAATACGAAAATTGGAAATATGGAATTACCTCATCGTTTAGCAATGGCACCTATGACACGTAGTAGAGCACAGAAGGACGGCACACCTGGAGAACTAAGCTCTCTTTACTATGCTCAGAGAGCATCAATGGGATTAATTATTAGTGAAGGTACACAACCATCTGATGATGGTCAAGGTTATTTAAATTCACCTGGCATCTATACTGAAAAGCAAATAGAAGGTTGGAAAAAGGTTACGGATGCGTTGCATGAAGCAGGTGGCTTTATGTATATACAATTAATGCATGTGGGCCGTATATCGCACCCCGACAATACTCCGCATCATCGACAAGCAGTTGCACCTTCTGCGATCGCACCTGGTGTAGAAATGTTTACTGC
The DNA here is from genome assembly GCF_038002785.1 of Paenibacillus sp. FSL H3-0310. Classification (NCBI taxonomy): domain Bacteria; kingdom Bacillati; phylum Bacillota; class Bacilli; order Caryophanales; family Paenibacillaceae; genus Paenibacillus; species Paenibacillus sp. FSL H3-0310. Next base: position 2,646,601 of record NZ_JBBODC010000001.1, on the reverse strand, counting down.
TAAAGGAATGCAGGAAATACCCGTCCCACGAGAGCTAAGTGAAGAAGATATTCAAAATACTATTGCAGACTTCCGAAGAGCAGCTGCAGCAGCTATTAAAGCAGGTGCTGATGGGGTTGAAATTCATGGAGCCAATGGTTATCTAATTAATCAATTTATTAGTGAAAATTCTAATAAACGAATCGATAAATACGGTGGATCTGTGGAGAACCGTGCTCGGTTTGCAATTGAAGTAACAAGAGCAGTCGTTGAAGAAATTGGAGCAGAAAGAACCGGTTTCCGTATTTCACCAGGAACACCTCTTGGTGGGATTGTTGAAGGCGCACAAGGACCAGAGGTTTATCGCCATCTTGTAAAAGAATTAGCTAATTATAATTTAGCATACCTCCATGTGATGCATTTAGGGAATGAAATACTGCTCCATGAAATTCGTTCAATTTGGACAAATCCATTATTGGTCAATCGAGTAGGGCGGGCACTTGAAGATATTAGTGTAGATATTGATAGTGGTACTGCTGATGTCGTACCAGTCGGTATCTGGTCTTTAGCTAATCCGGATTTTGTGGAACGACTAAAAAAAGGAACACCTTTAAATGAAGTTGATCCTAAAACATTATACTCTGGTAACGGAAGCTCAGGTTATACAGACTACCCTAGAATGGAAGAATTAAAAACTCAACATCAATAAGAATATGTGGAATCACAACTGGCGTACAACTGAAAATTGTACGCCATAAAATTTTCAAATGGAGAGGAAGCTGGTAGAACATGAGAGCTGCTCAAATACAATACTCAAAAGAAATTCATTTGGAAATAAACAATGTTAAGATACCGGAAATCGATAATCGTGAGGTACACATTAATTTTAAATGGCAGTATCCGAAGGATTACTGATTATGATTTCCCATTAACATTAGGTAATGAACTATCTGGTGTTATAGAAGCATGTGGTAAAGATGTTGTTAATTTTCAGGTTGGTAACCGAGTTTATACGAGGTTGCCGGTGAATAAAATAGGAGTTTTCGCTGAATATGTGGCGGTCAAAGATGAAGCTATATTTAAAATGCCTAAATATCGGATTAACTCGAACTTGTATCTCGAATATAAATTGACTGAATTAGAACAACATAAAAAATCCGTAGGCTATTACCTAATAGATATAGTACTTTTAATTGAAGAATTTTTTTGAAGATAGATTTTTTGTTATCATTATAGGGAGGATGACATCTATATTTATGTAGGTAACTTTTTGTCATTGTATGTCGGTGGACAACAACATAGTCCCATTAGAGCCCGCGCCAAGCGCGGGTTTTCTGTTTTAAGGGAGCAAGTTCTTGTCCTTTGCTCAGGACAAGAACTTGCTCCCATGCCGATAATGGACAAGAATATGGTACTATTGCCGATTTTATGTTCATCTAATTTTCTGATCTGATTTTTGCAGGCTATACCTTAGAACATCCATAGCAGTAAAAACAGATCTTTGTTACAAGCAGAAGAAAAGTTGAAACGTTTCCAAAATAAATATTGAAACGTTTCCATTTTGGTGATATTATAATTTCCATAGAGAGGTCGGGGGTGTTAAATGACAAGTATTAAAGATGTTGCAAACTTAGCAGGCGTTGCTGTAGGAACCGTGTCCAGAGTCATTAACAACTCTGGCGCTGTAAAACCCAAGACACGCAAAAAAGTGGAGGAAGCTATACAAGAACTGAATTACTTCCCTAATGAAGTGGCCAGGAATTTCAAGATGCAGAAATCTAAGATGGTGGCTCTACTACTTCCAAGTATCTGGAATCCATTCTTTTCTGAATTGGCTTATTACATTGAGGATGAGTTGGACCGGGAAGGCTTTAAGCTTATGTTATGTAATAGTGGAGGCAAGCCTGAAAAGGAGCTATATTATCTGGAAATGCTCCGGCAGAACAAAGTGGCTGGTATTGTTGGCATAACTTACAACGATATCGAGAATAATGTAAGCAACGACATTCCGATTGTAAGCATCGACAGGCACTTTAACAAGAAGATTACCTGTGTTACCTCAGATAATTTTGAGGGAGGACGTCTTGCTTTAAGAGAGCTGGTGAAAGCAGGAGCCAGGAAACCGGCTTTTATGGGGAGTGTCACTTCCGTTTTCAGCGAAACCATGAACCGCAGGCAAGGATTTATTCATGAAGCGGAGGCTTTAGGCATCGATTATGTGATCTACGAGAAGCCGGATCCAATAGTAGATGACAATGCCTATATTAACGAGTTCCTCAACGAACATGGCGATGTAGATGGTATCTTTGCCATTACCGATATGCTCGCTGCCAGCTATATTGACAAAGCACGCAGGAAGGGCATTCGTATACCAGAAGATGTGAAGGTCGTCGGTTATGATGGTATTCAGGATAATCCTTATTTTCATCCTATTCTATCAACAATCAGGCAACCGGTGGAAGAGATGGCACGCATGACAATTAGACTGCTCTATAACAAGATTGATGGCATTCCTTTAGATAAACAAGTTTATCGTATCCCCGTTAAATTCAAACAAGGTGAAACTACATGATCCCCTTTAATCGAAAAACTTCAGCTCATTCTGTGGAAGCACGTTACTAACTGATGTTTTTCACACTAAATTGGAAACGTTTCAAAAATAATTAAGATAGATCAGTTCTTATAAAAAGTTTTGGAAAACATGTGCACATCCGGGTGATTCTTGATAAAGATCTATCCAATGTTTTTTTCTAAATTTAAATTGGAAACGTTTCAAAAGTAATTAATTGTACACGAAAGGGAGAATACGCGTGAATTCAACAACTAACAGGGCGAATCATTCCATGATCAAACCAAAACGCAAACCATGGAGCAGGTTCAAACGCGACTACGAACTGTACCTGTTTTTACTGCCAATCATTATTCTTTACCTCGTATTTAAGTACTATCCGATGTATGGGGTGCAAATTGCATTTAAGGATTTCTCACCCAGCCAGGGGATCTGGGGAAGTGAATGGGTAGGATTTCAGCACTTTGTAGATTTCTTTAATTCCTATAACTTCTGGACAATCATCACAAACACGCTCTCACTCAGTTTTCTTTCGCTGTTATTTGGATTCCCGGCTCCAATCATTATCGCAATTATGCTGAATCAGATGCTGGGCAAGTCCTATAAGAAATTTGTACAGACTGTGATTTATGCGCCGCACTTTATCTCTACCGTAGTACTCGTTGGCATGCTTAATGTTTTTTTATCTCCAAACAGCGGAATCGTGAATCATATTATTACCTCGTTTGGCGGACAGCCTATTCTCTTCATGGCTGATGAGGGTTGGTTCCGTCCCTTGTATATCTTATCAGGAATCTGGCAGGAAACAGGCTTCGCCACGATTATCTATCTTGCTGCACTTGCGGGAGTCAATCCCGAGCTGCATGAAGCGGCCATTATGGATGGGGCGAGCAAATGGAAGCGTGTCTGGTATGTAGATATTCCCAGCATACTGCCGACGATCGTTATCTTGCTGATTCTCGCACTCGGCAACATTATGAGTATCGGTTTTGAAAAGGCTTTTTTGATGCAGAGTGATCTAAACTACGCCACCTCCAATATTATCCCTACCTATGTATATGAGATGGGGATTCAGAAAGCCCAATACAGCTTTTCTACGGCAGTCGGCCTATTCAACTCCCTTATTAATATTATCTTGATCTTCACCGTTAACCGGATCGCTAAAAAGATGACAGAGACCAGTCTGTGGTAAGGAGGAGACGATTATGAATCAATTATTGAAGCGAAAGAGCAGAGGGGATGTATGGTTTGACATCATCAATTACATTCTGTTGACCATTATTATGCTGCTAGTATTGTACCCGTTGTATTTTGTACTGGTTGCCTCATTCAGTGACCCCAATTACATTTACTCCGGTGAGGTCTGGCTATTCCCGAAAGGCTTCACGCTGGACGGTTATGAACGGATATTCAGTGACTCCTCCATTTGGATCGGATATGGCAACTCCATTCTTTATGCAACGCTGGGAACATTAATTGGAGTAGCCGTGACAGTATTTGCAGCCTATCCGTTAGCTCGGAAGGATCTGGCCGGGAAGTCTTTGATTATGTGGTTTTTGCTGGTTACCATGTTTTTCAGCGGCGGGCTGATTCCCACCTATCTGCTGATTAAAGATCTGCACCTGCTGAATACGATGTGGGCGCTGGTCATTCCCGGGGCAGGCGGTGTCTTTAACGTCATTATTGTAAGAACCTTTTTTCAGTCATCCATACCAGACGAAATGTGGGAAGCGGCTTCAATCGACGGATGTTCCAACACCAGATTCTTCTGGAGCATCGTTCTGCCGTTGTCCAAGTCCATCCTGGCGGTAATGGTGTTATACCATGTGGTCGGCTTCTGGAACGGATTCTTCGATGCATTGATTTACCTAAATGATGAGAGCAAGTATCCGCTGCAATTAGTGCTACGCAACATCCTTGTCCAGAATCAGGTCAACTCCGGCATGATGATCGATGTGGAATCCTATGCAGCCAAGATGCGTGTGACGGAACTGATCAAATACGGGGTAATTATGGTATCCAGTCTTCCGCTGTTGATTTTGTATCCTTTCCTTCAGAAGTACTTTGTTAAAGGCGTAATGATTGGCTCCATCAAAGGATAATACTTTGACGCGGTACTTGAAAGGGGGGATGCACAGCGTATTCAGAGCAATATATGAAAACAAAACAGGAGTAATTAGCTGGCGGGATGAACAAAAGGGAGGTTATCGAAAATGAGTTCTTTATTTAAAAATGCGGGGATTCTGGTATTAGCAGGAGCGTTTGCGCTGAGCGGATGTTCGGGTAACGGTAACGGGACAAACAATCAGGCGGAAAATTCCAATCAGAAAGACAATTTCAATGCAACCGGTCTTCCCGTTGTAAACAAACCAGTGTCGTTAAGAATGGTAGCCCCGAAGGCGGCCCTGGCACCAGAGTTCTCAGAGATGGAAATCTTCAAGCGGCTGGAGCAAGAAACCAACGTGAAGATTAATTGGGAGAACATTCCGGATACCGATTATACAGAAAAGAAAAACCTGCTTCTCGCAAGTGGCGATTTGCCGGATGCCTTCTATGCAGCCGGATTCACTGATTACGAGCTTATCAATTATGGTGAAGATGGAACGCTAATTCCGCTGGAGGATTTAATTGATCAATATGCGCCTAACCTGAAAGCGCTTCTGGAGCGTCGTCCTGATATCAAATCATCGATCACAGCGCCGGATGGGCATATCTACGGTCTGCCGTCCTGGGAAGAAAACAACCTTGGAACCAACCCTTTCTTTCACGTCATTAATAAAAGCTGGCTGGATAAGCTTGGCCTAAAAGTACCGAAAACGCTGGATGAATACACGGAAGCGCTGCTTGCCTTCAAAACAAAAGATCCGAACGGCAACGGCAAGCAGGATGAAATCCCGTTAAGCTTTATGCACATGCAGTGGTGCATGGATATTGCCGGACTATTCGGGGCCTTTGGTCTTCCGGATAATCTGGAACACCGTGTCGTCCGCGATGGAAAAGTCATTTTCACCGCAACTCAGCCTGAATATAAGGATGCTTTGAATTATTTCCATGAAAAATGGTATAAGCAGGGCCTGATTGATCCGGAATCCTTCACTCAGGATGCAGCACAGTATCTGGCCAAAGGTAAAACGACAGATGAGACGCTGGGATCTTATGTCTGGTGGGAAGCCGAAGAAGTTGTCGGAACCGAACGTGCCAAGGATTATGTGCTATTGTCTCCGCTTAAAGGCGCGGATAGCGAGCAGACGATTGGACGCGCTAATGGCGGCGGTCCGGGGCGCGGGTCTTTTGTCATTACCAAAGAGAACAGCAATCCAGAAATCACCATGCGTTGGATTGACCAGCAGTATGAACCTTACATGGCTGCTCAAATCCACTGGGGACCACTGGATGTCGTGTACAAGAAGGACGAAAACGGAAAACTGGTGAATTTACCGCTTCCTGAAGGAGCCTCAGCAGGTGAATTCCGACAGAAGGTTGCTCCGGGATCAGGTGCACCCGGTATCATTACTTTCGATGACTTCGGAAAAGTGGTAGATATGGAACCCCGGGCTCAGCAGCGCGCTGAGGACCTGGAGAAATACTACAATCCGTATATGGAAAAAGAAAACTATCCGAACATCTTCTTTGAGCCGAAGGAACTGGACACCATCAATAAGATTGAGCCGGAACTGATTAAATATGTAAATACCCAAAGAGGAAAATTCATTGTGGATGGCGGCGCAGATGAGGCGTGGGACAACTACATTAAAACACTGGAAAAGATGGGCCTGAATGAACTGATGGAGATCTATCAAAAAGGGCTGGATCGCTATAATGAAAATCTGAAAAAATAAATAGAAGTTAGGTGGGGAGAAACTATGCTTGATGTCATCGCTATAGGGGAAGTATTGATAGACTTTACACCGGCAGGCAGGACGACTGGGGGGAATGATCAGTTTGAATGCAATCCGGGGGGAGCTCCGGCTAACGTAGCCGCAGCGCTATCCCGCCTGGGGGCCAGATCAGCACTGATCAGCAAAGTTGGGGAAGACCAATTCGGTTCATTGCTGCAAAATGCTCTGCGTAACAGCGGGGTAGATGTAACAGGAGTTTCGGTTACCAATGAAGCGAGTACAACGCTGGCCTTTGTCCATCTGGACGATCAGGGGGACCGGTCCTTCAGCTTCTTCCGGAAACCGGGGGCGGATACCTTCTTACACTCGCAGGATGTTCCGCTGGCGCGGATTGAAGCATGTCAGGCGCTGCATTTTGGTTCGTTGTCGATGACCCATGAACCTGCTCGCACGGCTACCAGGACGGCAGTTCTTAAGGCGAAGGAAGCAGGAGTTCTACTGTCGTTCGATCCTAACATCCGGTTTTCTTTATGGGAGAGCAAGGAAGAAGCCAGACAGAATATTTTTTGGGGCCTGAATTATGCTGATATTCTGAAAATCTCAGAAGAAGAGCTTTCTTTTATAACCGGAACTAGTGATGTTGAACAGGGTTCACAAGAGCTCCAGCAGAACTTCGATATCATGCTCATTATCGTCACTCTAGCGGAAAAAGGCTGCTATTACCGTTTGGCTGGTCAAGAGGGATATGTACCGGGCTTTAAGGTCAAGACCATTGACACAACAGGAGCCGGTGATGCTTTTCTGGGCAGTATGTTATTTAAGATTCTGGAAAGCGGAAGCTCTTTACAGGATTTGACCAAGCTGCAAATCACCAACATGCTGACCTTTGCCAATGCCGCCGGAGCGCTGGTAACCACACGAAAGGGGGCTCTTGGGTCCATGCCAACGACAGATGAGATTAACGATATGATAGAGTCCAGCAAACAATTCAATGATGAGCGGTTCAGACCGGGGTTTCATTTCACACCTCCCTCAAACTGGGCAAACGATCCCAACGGATTAGTCTATTATGAGGGAAGCTATCATCTATTCTATCAACATCATCCTTACGGTAATAAATGGGGACCAATGCACTGGGGCCATGCTGTCAGTGAAGACCTGATTCAATGGGAGCACGCGCCTATTGCTCTATTCCCGGATGAGCACGGAGCGATCTTTTCGGGATGCTGTGTAGTGGATTGGAATAACAGCAGCGGCTTATTCGAAGATTCAGATGGACTGGTCGCGATCTTTACGCATGCCGATAACCATTCGGACACGGGGCAGCCGCGCCAGCGGCAGAGCCTGGCTTACAGCAGCGATAAGGGCAAGACCTGGCATAAGTATGACGGAAATCCGGTGCTGATCGAGGAAGAACTGATAGACTTCCGGGACCCTAAGGTGTTCTGGCATCCGCAAAGTGAACGGTGGATTATGGTGATTGTCGCTAGAGATCATGCCCTGTTCTACGCATCCGAGAATTTGCGTGAATGGTCGCTGACCGGTGAATTTGGTATAAATGAAGGGTCACATGATGGCGTCTGGGAATGCCCTGATCTGTTTCAACTGCCGGTGGATGACACCGGGCGTTCAAAATGGGTGCTGATCATCAGCATCGGAGATAATCCCAATTGTCCAGAGGGATCGCGTACGCAATATTTTATTGGAGAGTTCGATGGAAAGACGTTCATCAATGACAATCCTGCGGATCATATACTGTGGCTAGACTATGGAAGAGATAATTATGCGGGAGTTACCTGGTCCGATATTCCGGAGCAGGATGGACGCCGCGTAATCATCGGATGGATGAGCAACTGGAAATATGCCAACGAGACGCCTACCGGCTCCTGGAGAGGTGCAATGACTTTGCCCCGCGCCTTGTCCCTGACTAGTAAGAACGGAAGTGTCGTGCTGAGCCAAATGCCTGTCCGGGAAATAGAGCAGCTGCGTAATGAATCTATGAGCTGGAACGATGTCACAGTTACGCCGAAGACTCCTTTTATACAGCAGACGAATAGTGATCTGTTAGAAATTAAAGGAGAGATTGATATCAAATCCGGGGACGAGATATGTATCCATCTGCAATCTGGCGGACAGCAGAGCGAAATTATTATCGGATATGACCCTGCTAAGGAATGGCTGTTTACCGACCGTTCAGAAAGTGGTCTGACTGATTTCCACCCGGCGTTCGCAAGCCGTCACGGTGCCAGCCTGGCCGCTACGAACGGTAAGCTTAAGCTGCACATCTGGCTGGATCGCAATGCAGTTGAAGTTTATGCGGCTAATGGTCTGGTTGTGTTAACCGATCAGATTTTCCCGGATGCTCCGATTGAGAATATTCAGATAAGTACACAATCAGGACAGGTTGTCCTGAACTCGCTTCAAATCCATACGCTAAAGTCCATACAGATTCCGAGTGTTAGCACAGGGCAGTCTTCAGGGAGGAATGAGGCATGAGTAGCCAAGTCGGTAACCGGGGACTAATGATGCATTGGGCTTTTGATGAAGGGACCGGAGCGAGCGCTATGGAGAGCGTCACTAAGACGGTAGATGAGATTCATTATGTATTCAACAACGCAGAGTTTACCGACCCTTGTACTCCGCTGTGGAGACAGGGGGTAACAGGAAGTGGTCTCCTCTTCGATGGTTACTCAACATATATTGCTCATTCTGTCCACGGAGAAGAGTGTAACGGAGAGCCGGAATTTCTATCGGCTCTCAGCATTGGGGTTTGGGTTGCCCCGCGCACCTATGAGTGGGGACATGAAGGCAAACTGGCTGCTATAGTGAACCGCAACAATAACAAGGCTAAGCAGGGATATCTGCTTGGCATGTTCCGTCACGGCTCCTGGTCCTTCCAAATCGGGCTTGAGGGAGGAGAATGGAAGGAAATCTGGTCGCCGGACGGCTATGAACTTCCTAAGAATGAGTGGTCTTATGTGAACGCTGTATTCGATGGAGAAGAGGGTGAAATCAAGCTGTTCCTGAACGGCACCGAAATCATATCGGCAGCGGTGCCCCGCGGTTCCCGCCTGGCTGAGGCTTTGGACACGGATCTGTTCATCGGCAGGAATAATCACAGCAGCAGGCTTGCCGAAGTGTTCAGCCTTCATATGTTCAGCGGGATCATGGATGAGTTGAAGATTTATAACCGTGCCCTAAGTAATGAGGACGTAGCAGCTTTTTATCAGGAAGTGTTGGATTCCGCACATGGAGGCGTCCGGCCGCAATTGAGATATGACGACATCAAGCTGGATCGTACACCTCTGCTTACGGATCGGCACAGACCGCAGTATCATGTCAGCCCGCCGGCACATTGGATGAACGAGCCTCATGCGCCAATTTATTTTGAAGGGCAGTATCATTTGTTCTATCAGCACAATCCGCAAGGACCGTACTTTCATCATATCCATTGGGGACATTGGGTGAGTGAAGATCTGGTGCATTGGCGTGATCTTCCTGTAGCGCTGGCACCTGAGAAGGATCAGCTCGCACCGGACGGGATATGGTCTGGAAGTGCAACCTATGATGCAGAGGGACTGCCAGTGCTGTTCTTTACGGCAGGCAATGATAGTGCTTCACCGAATCAGAGCGTCGCGCTTGCCCGTAGCACTTATCCGCAGGATGGAGACCCGGATCTCATTACGTGGATTAAACACCCGGTGCCGCTCATCGTGCAGCAGAAGGGAATGGGTGCATTCGGAGATTTTCGGGACCCGTTTGTGTGGAAGGATGAGAACGGCTGGTATGCCCTGGTCGGGTCAGGGATTGAAGGCGAAGGCGGGGCAGCGCTGGCATTTACCTCGCAGGATATGCTGAATTGGACATACAAAGGGCCTTTCCATCAGGCGGATATTCAGAAGTTCCCTTATCTTGGACCCATTTGGGAGTTGCCTGTACTTCTTCCCTTAGGCACTGACAACAAGGGGGAAAACAAGCATCTTCTGCTGGTTAGTCCTGTAGGAAAGGGTGCCGATGTTGAGGTATTCTATTGGATCGGGCAGCTGGATCAAGACAATCTTTCATTTATCCCGGATCTAGAAGAACCGCAATTGATAGATGTCGGTGATTTCCATTTTACCGGTCCGAGCGGCATGGTTGATCCGAAGACTGGTCGAAATATCGTCTTTACGATTGCACAGGGTGATCGTACTTCTAAATTGGAATACCAGTCAGGCTGGGCTCATAACGGCGGCTTGCCGCTAAACGTCTATTTGCGGGAGGATGGGCGGCTCGGAGTCGAGCCGGTTCAGGAGCTAGAGTCGCTGCGCGGTGGGAAACGATTATCGCTCCAGGACACGTCATTGGCTGAGGTAAATGTACAGTTGAGGGATGTTCAAGGCGACATGCTTGAGATTCAATTGGAACTGGATCGAGGCAGTGCCACACAACTCGGAATCAAGGTCCGGTGTACACCGGATGGAGAAGAGGAAACGTTGCTGTATTATGATTTTAATGAAGCTAAGTTCCTTGTCGACCGTACGAAAACGACACTGCATCTAGGTGAAAAGTGTAGTGGGGTTCAAGGAGGGAAGCTGGAATTGTTAGGTGAGAATCTGAAGCTGCATATCTATTTGGATCGCTCCATGGTCGAAGCCTATGCCAACGGTTTGAAAAGCTTGACGACCCGGGTTTATCCCAGCCGTAAGGATGCATTAGGGCTTGAGCTCTGGGGAGATGGTAAGTCATTGGTGAAGTCCATGGAAATATGGGATATGAAGTCTATTTGGTAACGCGGGGCGCCCAGGCGCTCCTTACCCCATGAAGAAAAAAAACGCCTCAAATAAGTAAATCACTATTAAAGAAATTCGCACAACATTGTCATGGTAGTACGCAAAACGAATTGGGTATCTGAACTTCATGCAATTAATAAAGGGACTGCTACCTTGACTGTCAATATTGGAGATAAGTTTGAACCTTATGTATTCACTGTTCAAGTAGTGGATGATTATACAGTCATTTCTGAACCAACAAAGCCGGTAGTTGTAAAGGAACTTACACACGAAGAAATCATGATGCAGGAGATGGTAGATTACACTGAACAGTTGAAGCCGCTAGTAAACAATGAAGAGAAAGCTATAACTGCATTACATCAAAATAGAGGCCCAAACAATTCAACAAGAAAAACATTCTTCCTGTCTTTAAACAATACTGTAGTGCCCAACTATACTAAGTTTGTATCCGGGTAAAAAACCTCAAGCCCAATAATGCTGAGTTAAAAGAAATACATAACTACTATCTGGCAGGGGCAAAACTCCAGCTGGAAGGGTTCATTATAATGCGGGACAGCCTGAAGACGACCAAAATTAATTATTCCAAATTCGAAACGGGTAACAAGAAGGTTATAGAAGGTGCTAAGCAATTGGATAAGATGTCGGTGCTTCTTGACAAGTATAAAAGTAAATACTTCAAATAAATAGTTTAATAAAAAGAACCCAAAGTACTTTAAGGGTTCTTTTTTAACGGTTGACACGAACTTTGTTACATTCCCAATATGATTTCATCTACTGCAGAAAGTTAAAAGATGCCATTGTTCATAAGCTGACGGGCAAGCAATATGGCACTATTTAGGAGGAACTGAGATGTCTAACCCCATATTTGTTCATTCATGGAGGGACTTATGAAGCTGTTGATCGTAGAGGACGATATTGGAATATCGCACACAATTGCAAGAGTTATGCAGGATGAAGGGCATAAGGTTACGGAGTGTCATAACGGAGAAGAGGGCTTGCATCACGCATTGTACGGCGAGTTCGATTAAATTATTTTGGATATTATGCTGCCTAAGGTTGATGGAATTACGTTCATCCAAGAGCTGAGGAAGCAAAGAGTGGCTACCCCGATTCTTTGTCTGACGGCAAAAGACGGATTGAACGACCGGGTAAAGGGGTTAACGATCGGAGCGGACGATTATGTGGTGAAGCCATTCGAAATTCCAGAGCTGATTGTCAGAGTTAAAGTGCTGTTGCGCCGTTATGGCAAGGTTAATCAAGAAGAGCAGATTAGCTACGGCCCGATTGCTATTCAAGTTCGAAATCGAACAATAACGGTCACAGGAGAAGAGCTGACTTTAACAGAAAAGGAATATGAGCTGCTTGAGTACCTGCTCATGAATAAAGAGCAGATCGTGACGAAAGAGCAAATCTATAACCGAATTTGGGGACTGGATTCAGAAGCGGGAATTGGCATCGTCGAGCTCTATGTCCATTATCTTCGAAAGAAGCTGTCTTAAACAGCAGTTTGTCGGATGCCACGCCCTACTTGTCCGATTGGTTTGAAGAGGAGCTTATCCCGGACCATCCCGTGGATGTGCGGGCGTATTCGGCTCTTTTCGCATCGGCAGGTGGAATGTATATCCCCTTATCTATAGATGGTGATAGGAGCGGGAGATTTGTCATTCCACTCGAAAATCCGACCTCCGAAGAAATAGTTAAATTGCTTGCCTTGCATGAGGGTATTCCAGGACATCACTTTCAATTCTCGATTCAATATGATCAACCATCCATTCCATTAATCCGCAAAATAACGATGACGGCTGGATACGTAGAGGAATGGGCGGTCTATATGGAAAGCTTATGCGCGGAGAAGGGGTTGCTTGATCGGAATATGGTACTAAACCGTTTGCTGGGCAATTCCATGGGTACCGTGATAGATACGGGTATCCATGGGCTGAAGTGGACAAGAGAACAAGCTAATGAGTATCTGGTTAGTGTTACCGGAACGGGGAACGATGCTTTGATCGACAGTGTCATTGCCTATCCTGAACTTAACGAAAACTATGCGATCGGATCGGAGCAATTCCAATCCCTTCGGGAGAAGGCGGAAAGCGAACTCGGGGATCGCTTCGATATCAAGGCATTTCATTCCGTTCTTCTTCGAAACGGGAATATGCCATTTCCAATATTGGAGCAGCAAGTGAATCAATACATCAAATCCGCCAAATAAAAGAAGAGCAAACCCCGGTATGATTAAACGCACGTTAGTACGAATGACGATATGGAACAGCACGGTCGTATTTTGCTTGCTCGTCACACTGGGGAGAGCGTTATATGGGTTGGCACATTATCGGATCTATTCCGATATTGACCGTCATCTGGTGTTTAATAATGACCACATGCAACAAATTTCTCTAAGTAACGGGGAGCAAGTACTTAACATTGATTCGAAGGAACTGGAACGTTTATGATGTCATTTTATTGGGATTCCAACGATGCATTGATTCAAAGCGTATATTATAAAGTACCATATATCGAATTGAGTTCGATGCTTCGGGAAAAACAAAACCACATACGGCCCGAGTCGATACTCGTGGGTAAGAAAACCTATCGATTCGTGAGCAGACCCTATCAGGGGAAATTGCCAATAGTCGAGAAACTGTCGAACATTCCTTTGAAAACAATTCAGATATTTACGGAAATTTCCGCCGAGGTGTATTATTTGAACCGGTTATTATGGTGTATTAGTATTGGAATCGGTGTCGGCGCGTTATTATCTATCATCGCAGGTTACTCTTTGGCTAGACGGGCGCTCATACCAATTCAGAAGGCTTGGGATAAGCAGCAGCAATTCGTTGCAGATGCCTCTCACGAGTTGAGAAGTCCGCCCTCGGTCGTCCGAGGGCAAACACAAATATTGTTACGCCATCCCGATCATACGATCGAGGAAGAAAGTGCTCCAATTTCAGCCATTCTGAAAGAAACCAAAAGAATGAGCAACATGGTAGACGGCCTACTTCTTCTGGCAAGAGGCGATTCACATGAGGAAGTTATCTCATGCAAACCTGTGCGAATTGACGAGATCATTAAAGAGATCGCCAAAAAAATGGAGCAAATAATGGATTACAAGCAGTTGCGGGTACAGCTTCATGTCGAAGGCTCGGAATTGCTCATGAATGGAGATGAGAATCGTCTCATACAGTTGTTCATGATTTTGTTGGACAATGCCATTAAATATACGCAGGCGGATGGGGAAATCGATCTTGAGTGTCTTAGGCAGGGGAAATCAGTTCTTGTAACCGTCAAGGATAACGGAGTGGGTATTTCGGAACATGAATTACCACTCGTATTTAATCGCTTTTATAAGGGAGATTCCTCTAGAAGTAGAGGGGATCACTGAGCAGGTTTAGGGCTATCGATCGCACGTTGGATCGTCAATCAACATCAAGGTACTGTCCACATTAGCAGCGGGGTAGGGTGTGGTACGACAGTTATGATTCGTTTTCCGCTGATTAGTTAAAAAATAATAGTACTCTTCAAAAGAGACTTACAATTGTTGTCGGAACTTTTGGGGATATCTATAGAACGCAGCAAAGATCGCAAGGCTCTAATTAATGATGTGGTTATTGCTCGGAACTCGGAAGAGGAAGTGATAAATAGATCAAATAATATAAACTTCTAGATTGTGAGACAATCCTGTCGAGGGACAAGAACATGATCCCATTGAAGTCGCTATTATAGCGGCTTTTTTGTTTTATCGGTACAAGTTCTTGTCCCAAGCCAAGGACAAGAACTTGTACCGATTACCGGAATGGACAAGAATATAGCCCAATTACAGATTAGATGTATATCTAAGTAGATTATGAGTCTCTATTGAGTGGCTACCACACTAAAGGTTGGATTATGACAGAAAGTGCGGAGAACCGCATCACAGATAGAGGTGAGTTCTCTGAAGCAAAAGTCGCTCTAAAAATACGGTGATAATCAATAAACCCTGATGGTTCTTCATTTCTACAAAGAACGTAAATAAACGAATACGAGGGAGTCTCATATTGGGAGATCTCTCGTATTCGTCTTTTTAATCGGCATACTTGTTTATAATCGTATGAGCAGCCTCATCCGCTATTTGAAAAGCCTGCTCTCGTGAAATACTGAAATCAAGCAGCAACATTTTTGGCCATAGCACCTGCCCGGAAATGAGACTCATAAATTCGTTGGCCGTTTTTGATGCATGCGGCAGATTTATATTACCCAATTGAACTTCATCTACTAAATATTGCGTCAATTTCTGATGCACGGCGCCTTCGCCCAGTTCATAATGAAAAAGACTGAGCTCGGGGAACTGCTTGGCTTCTGCAATGACGACCCGGAATAAAGGAGCCATTCCATCACGAGTCAGCACGCATGCGTAGTCTCGTCCGAACTTTATTAATCCTTGCAGGGGAGAGCCGAGCTCCGGTGGAAAGTCCCATTCGGGATCAAGCTCCCAAAAATGCTTGACAATGGTTTCAAAAATCAATTCCTTCGTCGGGAAATGATTGAAAAGTGTACCTGTTGAGAGACCAGCAAGTTTTGCAATCTGAGCTAAAGTAGTCCGCGCATACCCTTTTTCAAAAAACAGTTCTTGTGCAGCGGCAATCGCGCACGCCCTTTTTTCTTCCTTTATACGTTCATGGTAAGTTGATTTAGTTCCCATAATTCCACTCCAAAGTTGGATTTAAGTCTTATCAGAGGGATAGCACCCTCTTCTCTACTATACAACAGTTGATCGTGTTCTAAAAGAAAAAGCTGCCTAAGCACCCTCGGAGGGCTTAAGCAGCAATAGGGCTAACCTATTAGAGAATCGTTTGAGCGCCATCCAGAACCAAGTCAACGCCAATGGTGAAGCGTGACTCATCCGAAGCCAGATAAACAACAGCTTTGGCAATCTCTTCGGCAGTACCCATGCGTCCAGCCGGAATCCCGTCACGAATGCGGTTAATAACCATCTCACGAATTTCGTCAGACACGCCTAGCTTGTTCTTATCGTAAAGCGGGGTATCAATCGGTCCAGGACTCACAGTATTGAAGCGAATTCCGTGAGACGATAATAAGTCGGAATTCCAGGCTTTGGTCAGAGTGGAAATGGCGCCTTTAGTAGCCGCATAAGCATTGGAATGTGCATATCCGGCATGAGAACTGCTCGATCCCATTAAAACGACAGAGGATGGGTTCGCCATCACTGGAGTTAATGCCTGCATTAAGAAAAATGGAGCTTTTACGTTGATGGCAAACAAGCGGTCAAAGGCTTCTTCATCGATTTGCTCGAATGGACGCCAGTCAGATACGCCTGCGTTTAAAAAGGCAATATCCAGTTTGCCAAAATGTTGTTCAACTCGATCAGCCAGTTGACGTTGAGCATTGAGGTCTCGGGAATCTGCCTGAAGCACAAGGACTTGATTTCCAAGTTCCTTTTGCGTTTTTTCTACATTTGCCGGAGTTACTCCGGTGACAATCAATTCAGCACCTTCAGCCAGAAATTGTTTGGCTGTCTCCAAGCCAATTCCGCTGGTGCCACCCGTAATAAGTGCTCGTTTACCATTAAGTCTAGTCATGTTAAAACCTCCATCGCAAGATACTTACAAGGACAAATATAAGCGAACAATAATATAAAGTCAAGTAACTCAACTTTATATATTTTTTCTTATGTGATAAGATCATTTTGAGCACAAGAGACTGTGAATACAGAATTAAAGAAGTTTTTTATTCGTTTAGAGAAAGTGAAAGATGGACACTGACAAATGAGGGAGGAGTAGTCCTGATGGGACATCAGCTAAATAGGTTCAATGTCTGAAGATCGTTATCAAGTAGGAGAAGCCGGGAGGGCTTCCACTGTCTAAATTAGATACAAATAATCGTACAGAAGAGTATTTGTATCTATAGGAAATTGACTCCCATTTGCGATTGAAGTCACGAAAACCAATCGTTTTGTTTCAGAGAATAGAAGAAGGTTGATATGGTTTTGAACTCTTATGCAACTCTTTTTGGCAATGTTGGGCTATATCATGACTATTAATGTCTCTATGGAAGGTGAGTATACATTGAAAACAATGGTTATTATCGGTGCAGGACCAG
Organism: Paenibacillus sp. FSL H3-0310; assembly: GCF_038002785.1. Lineage (NCBI taxonomy): Bacteria > Bacillati > Bacillota > Bacilli > Caryophanales > Paenibacillaceae > Paenibacillus > Paenibacillus sp. FSL H3-0310. The sequence continues at coordinate 2,629,346 of NZ_JBBODC010000001.1, read as the reverse complement.
GTCTGGGATTCTCGCTGGCCAAGACTTTTGGAAAAAACGGTTTCCGTATCGCCCTAGTTTCAAGAACACAGGAGAAATTGGACAAATATGCAGAGCAGCTTGGTGAGATGGGAATTGAAGCTCAGGGTTTTGCTGCCGATATCACTAACAAAATGCAACTTATGAGAGCTTTTCAAGAAATTAAGAATACGTTCGGTACAATCGATGTCTTGGAGTTTAGCCCGCATAGTGGAAATGTTACTACAACATCTGTTCTGGAAACGACTGATGAGAGCGCACTTCAATTTTTTAACAATGTTGTCATCGGAGCTATTAATACAGCTAGACAAGTCTTTCCAGAAATGATTGAACGGGGTGAAGGAGCACTTCTTTTCACAAGCGATCTTTCCGCAATGAGTCCAAGCTCGATGTTTGGAAATTCGGGTATCGCCATGTCTGGACTCCGAAACTATATTCTTAGTTTACACGAGCGTTTGCTTCCTCTTGGAGTATTTGTGGGCCATTTATCCATTAGTCCTTTAATCAAACAGGGTACAAGTTTTGATCCTGATCAAGTGGCTGAGGCTTGGTACAATCTGTATGATAAAAGAACAGAGGTAGAGGATACTTTTCCTAAAGGAATCATGCAATTTATCAAAAAATAAATAATTGCTAAGGTCTTTAAAAGCGATACTTTGAATTTTGTAACCCCGGCCAAAGCGACTTTATCAAAAGCGTGCCATTCACAGCTTTCCCTATTTAGTGGATCAAAAAAGCGTTAATCTCCTTCTCCTTGCTCGTTTTCCATGATAGTTGCCTGCTTTCGGTATACGGCAAATGAATATGAAATTCCCCCGAGGCACTGAATATAGGGTGCTTGCCGAAATTCGCATCCGTACGGACTTGACGTTCAGATATAGCTTATAGTCGATAGATTGGATTTCAAACGCTTCTAACGTATACTCCGAATACGCCGTAGTAAATACAATTCGCGCTTGAGGCATGATCGTCCGAATTTTTCTTGCCGCCGAGGTCCCCCTCAAACCTAGCATCTGAATATCCCAAAAAACGGTGCCAGCAGGCGTTGTCCGGAGAGGCTCAATCGCTCGAATCCGATCCATATACCGCCCAACTACCATCAGATCCCCGATCTTCACCTGTTGTATTTTAATGATTTGGATAAGAAATATCCGAAAATCATCAAAGAGCTCGAAGATTAAAAAAAACAAGCTGACGTATAAGTAATGAAATCATCCCATAATAGACAGGAAGTAATCTGTCTATTATACGGAACATCTTATGAGTGACATGAGGAAAGACTATAATAAACCGCCAAAAGGTTGAATATAAAATGTAGTACGAGAAATGATGTCGGACGACAATAACAACAGAAGTCGCATAGTTGGTCATACACACCCAATCAAGAAGACAAACTTAAAAAGTCCCTTTTAAACAGCAACCGTTTCTCGGTATTAAAGCGGGGGAACGGTTGCTTAATTTTCTTAGAGATCTATTCTGGTTATAAAAAGAAACCAAGGATAGCCTTGATCTGAAGGAGAAAATGGGAATTTCATACAGGAGAATTCAAAGGTATCAGGACAGCAAATCTTGATGCCTTTTTGTTTTATATATAGGTCAAAAATGAAGTTAGCGAGTCAAATTATATAGGTAACTAATAAAACAGAAGCGTGCTCACTCAATCTACGACATGTAATTTTCGTATTACGCAGCTCGTCAGCTAAAAGCACTGGATGTTCTGACGCATTGCATATAACTGGAGCTGCACTCCAACGTTTTACTAGTTAGAGTGCAGCTCCATGAAAATGAGTGTTTTCAATTACTCTACGATAGGAAGATCTGCGGTATTCATCGGAACTGGTTCAGTACATGCTGGTTTTCCCGCCATAGCTTCCGATTCAAACGACTTGAGAGACCGAACAACTCAAGCGTAAAGTGGAAATGGGGGCCTTTGCGTCAGCATTTTCTATATTAACGCTGGTACTGATCTCATGGAATGCACGAAAGGAGAAGGTCCAGGAGACTGAACGAATCTCCAAATTGTCCGCACGGTATTATCGGCTTGCTCTGGACAAAGGTGAGACTATATTGCATTGGATAAGGAAGTGGAGCTTCTTCATCATTACCTGAATATCGAATGCTCCCGCTTCGTGATTCAACTAGATTATGACATCCAAATTAAGGTTCTACAGGTGATTATCGAGTCATCCCCAACATACTTCAGGTACCGGAGCACAGTATTCAATGAAAAAGCAATTTGTATTTAATCCGAATTGATTTTTTACTGCGAGAAAGGGGAGGGATCTTATAAAAATAACAGAACGAAAATCGAGCTATATCTAAGGAACCCTTAGCATCGCAGGATTATATTGGTCATCCATTTAAAATCAGAGAACTTAAAGCTACAAAAGTCAGTTGATAAATATGTAAAAAGATTAAGTTTTTAAAACCCGTTTATTTTTCATCTTTTGAAAATTAACGGGTTTTTATTTATAATAAAGAAGCGTTTTTAGTATGAAGGGAAGAACACCGTAAATCGTCAATGGGTACAAGTTCTTGTCCTCAGACAAATCCATATAGAACTATGTATAATCTAAGTAGAACGCATCTTAGTGACATATGTACAAAATACGGGTTTTGTGAGGAAGTAGTGTATAAATTAAAGGAACCAACCAATTTGATCCAAATTATTGCCAATTTACTGTCTATTAATGATTATCTAATCAATGTTCAAACCTGTTCAAAATAGCTGCCCTTTCCTAAGCAATTGATTCTTATTTAGTAATCGTATTATCTAAAACGAGTATTAAGCTTTAAAGCTCATCAAGTCTCGCATAAAACTTTAAGTACTAATAATGTTTTATTGTTTGCATTAGATTACATAACTCTCGATTATATAAAAAGTTAACTTTTCCCATTATTTAACTTTTAGAATCATCCTCATACATGTTCATCTTTAAACCTTCAATTACAAAGTAACTCTTCAGCTATCCTTAATTGTCTTTCCCGTTCTTTAGTAGCTGCCTCTGCAACTGAAGAATGATCTGATATGTAATTCACCAGTTTTACTGCATAGTCACTGCAAACCATAGCGTGTCCTCGCATATGTCCAGTTGCAATGGCTTGTGCAAAAGAACGGGCAGCATACTTACTAGCCTCGGTTGTGGACTCTTTGGCTAATTCATTGACAATAAATCCAACTTTTCTTAAGTCAAAGGCTCTAATCTCACCAGTTATACGCTTTTCTAGCGTTTCTATACCTAAATCAATCCGCGGGTCATTTACAAGCTGCTGGACCAGATGATCCAGGTGCTCAACTGCTACTTTCAAAGCCCATTTGGCCAGAAACTTCTGCGGCAGCTCTTCAAGCGTTTCTTCAAGCCGATTTCTTAATTCATGGTTATCTACAATCTTTATCTTTGGACTAGTATAAGTAAACATGTTAGTTTCTCTTAATTGCTGTTCATGTTTATTCCATGCATATTCCTCAATATTCAACGAATCACTCCCCCATTACAACACGGCACTATTTAATTGCTTCAGATCTTCTTTTATAAAAAGAGTGTACCATACTGAAAAAATGTAAATTATCCATATTCTACGCGAATAGTCGCCTTTATTACTCCGATGCTGGGTAAACATCTCTTCGATGATATTCATATTGAATATTTCTTCAATGCCACTATATCGTATTTGTTCGAACATTATATCTGAAATTGGAGTTTTGAGCCAATCACGAATGGGTACGGGAAATCCTAGTTTCGGGCGATTCACAATTGCTTCCGGAACGATTCCTTCCATAGCTTTACGCAAAGCAAGTTTTGTTGTTTTTTGCCCAATCCGATTGGACACAGGTATTTTACTAGCCGTTTCGAAAACCTCTTTATCTAAAAACGGGACTCTTAATTCTAATGAATGTGCCATGGACAGCTTATCTGCTTTTGATAAAATGTCTCCAGGTAACCAAAAATTCAGATCAATAAACTGCATTCTTGTCGTAGGGTCTAGGTGAGCTGTCTTATCATAAAAAGGCTTAACGATATCCATGGGATGTAAAAAGCTATACTGAGCGTGTACCGATTCGTGAAGCAAGTTCATTTTACCGCTTTTGTTAAAAATATTAGCATTTCCGAAAAAACGCTCTTCTAAAGGTGTCAGACCCCGAAGTAAATAATTTTTGCCATAAAAATGATAGGGATATACAGATAATGATTTTCGTAACGAATCCTTTATGAAGTTAGGCATCCAGGTTATCGGTCTTAATGCATTTGGCTCTCTATAGATTCTATACCCTCCGAATAATTCGTCAGCGCCTTCCCCTGATAGGACAACCGTTACATGTTCTTTTGCAAGCTGGTTTAGATGATAGAGTGCAATAGCGGAAGGATCTGCAACAGGCTCATCTAGATGCCAGACCGTTTTCGGGATACTTTCAAAAAAATCTTTTTGCGATAAAATGTGAAAATAATGATCTGTCCCCAGTTTGGCTGCCGTTTGATTTGCGATTATTGTTTCATTGTTCAGCCCTTCAAATCCAATCGAAAAGGTTTTTGTTGATTCTTCTGCTCTCATCATTGCAGCTATTGCGGTGGAGTCAATTCCACTGGACAAAAAACATCCTCTATCCACATCACTTTGTAAATGAAGGTTTACAGACTCTTTCAATTTCCACTGAATTTCTTCGGCATAGTCTGCTAAAGATCGTTCTACCGGTTGAAAATGGGGTTCCCAATATTTCTCGATCTTCATTTCACCATCCGAGTTAACAAATAATCGCTCCGCAGGTCCTAATTTATGAATGTGTTCAAACATCGTATCAGGATGCGGGACATACTGAAAAGTTAAGTAGCTGAATAAACTTTGATATTGAAGCTTTCTGGGTACCCCTTGCACTGCAAGTATGCTTTTAATTTCCGAAGCAAATAAAAGATTATTTTCGTCTTTGTAATAATAAAAAGGTTTGATTCCGAAATGATCTCTAGCAGCAAAAAGAGATTGTTCCCTAAGATCCCAAATCGCAAAACTAAACATTCCACGTAAATGATGGACACAGTCCTTGCCGTATTCCTCAAATAAATGCACAATGACCTCTGTATCTGATTGCGTCTGAAAGTGATGTCCTTTTAGCTTTAACTGATCTCGTAGTGTTTTATAATTATAGATTTCACCATTAAAAACAATCCAAAGGGTACGATCTTCATTCGTCATCGGTTGATTACCATCACGTATATCAATTACAGACAATCTGCGAAAACCAAGTCCAATGTGAGAATCGAGCCATACTCCCTCATGATTGGGGCCTCGGTGATTCATAACCCCTGTCATTTGTTTTAAGGTTTCTTCCTGTGGTGGCTGTCCATTATATTTTAATATTCCTGCTATTCCGCACATACTATGGTAGTCCTTCCTATAATAAAGATTAGGATATAGAGTGCCCATAATTGCTTTGATAAATTTATCATTTTTTTCTAAAGGATTCACTTATTTGAAAATACGAAAAAAAGAAAAGCCTGAATTAGCAGGCTTTTCTCATTCATTCTTACTTTATCTCTCCCATAAAGCTTCTAAAGTTCTCGACAATGTCTTTAGATCGGGTATGGTGCAAATAATGCTCCCCATCAAGCAACATCAATTTTCCGTGTAAGGAGTCTTTAATCTGTTCTTTATGCAGGGATTCCCAGCCTGGAACATCCGTATTGTCTTTCACTAGGAAGAAAATAACAGGAAGATCTTTAGGGAAATTTAATGTTTCCGTGGCTTTGAAATTACTTTTAAAATGCTCTGCTTCGCTGATGATATTAGGATTCATCATGTTTTTAAGTGAAATCATTCTATTTTGTTCTTTAGTTTCCTCATCATCACTTGGTGTAACGATTTGGGCTGGATTAAGCTTTACCAGCAATCTCATAAATCCTGAGTTTTTAAGCAGCTTATAGGTTCCTGATGGAAATTCTTCATCGTTGCCCCCTTGTGTGGGTACGCTGCTGTCTATGCCTACGAATGCACTAACCTCGTTTTCGTATTTGTTCACATAGTCCAGTCCGTAAATTCCCGCTATAGAATGTCCCATCAGAATATAACGATCTATCTTTAATTCTTGTAAAGCTTCATGAAGCTCACTCACGATATTGTCGACCGTTCGTTCTTTTGTGGTGACATCGCTTAGTCCATAACCAAACGGCTCAACTACTACAACTTTATAGAAAGGAGTCAGTTCATCTACAAGTGGTTTGAAATCAATTACGGGTGATGCGGTTCCAAACCCTGGGAGTAACACGACTGTTTCCTTGCCTTGCCCTTGTATGGTAACATTCATCTTTTTCCCGTCGACAGGTACAAGCTGACCATAGGGTTCTATTTTTCCTTTCTCCACTTTATTGCTGATCACATTGACTGTAAAAACGATGACCAGAAAAAGTGCTATGAGTATGACTATAGCGACTATTACTTTAAGTAAAATTAATAATGTTTTTTTCATACTTTCATTTCCTTCCTTGGTGTTTCTTTTAGTTTCTCCAACTTCTGCACCCCTTCATGTTATCCCTTATCTTTTGTCTATTTCATTCTAACAATCCAGTCTTAGATCCTGTGTAACGCAAGTTTAATTGATTCTTAACTTTCAACAGCTCCTAATGATAACGAATTAAGCTTCTGTTAAGATTTATATAACAAAAAACACCTCTAGATATCCGTCGATCAGCCATAGGCTAATCTAACGTTATCTAAAGGTGTAGTTTCCACTTATTAGTTCATTGATTATTTACGCGCTGCACGAAGCTTCTCAGGGGTTACGTCATTTCCATCCGGATCTAAAATTGTCACTCCAGAAAGACTGTTACGAACTTGTCCACGAATTTCACGCAGATAGTCTTCACGCAATGCGATCTGTTCAACCCATTCGCCTTGTGTCAAGCCTACTTCACGTTCTTTCTTAGCTAATTCATTGATGCGAGTCAAACTTGTAATCATCTATGTTCCTCTTTTCTTAGTTTTAATTAGCTTACTAACGGTTATGGCGATTAGTTCCAGATTCAAGCTAAATTATCGGCCATTTGTTTCATAAGTCTTCTTAATAATAAACGTTCTTCAGGTATAATTCCGGCTAGTAATTTATCCAGCTGTTTGTTCCAGATCTGTTCCACAGGTTCGCAGAGATTACGTCCGGCTGGGGTTAGATACACTCGGCTAACTCTGCCATCTTCAGAATCTCTTTTTCGAACAACAAACCCATGATTTTCAAGAGATTTCACCATATTTGTTATGGTTGGAGGCTCACAATTCAAGCGTTCACTTAGCTGTATTTGTGTCATTCCATCTGTTCTCCATAACCGGCATAATAACTGTTCTTGACCCACATGAAGATTAAGTTCTCTAAGTAGCTCTGCATAATCTCTACGCATTTCCGCTGATATTCTATCCAGTAGTTCCCTTATCTCATCTTCTATCACAGATATTTCCTCCGTACTGCCTTACAAATTACTTAGCAAGCTAATAATATCACGATTTATTAAAAATTTCAAATAAATGTCCGTAACATTCATCCTGTTTGCTGACCAAACCATTAAAAAAGGAGTAAAACCACAAGATCACATAGATCTCGGCTTTACTCCTGCTCAGTCGACACTTGACTTCGTTCTCAATTATTTTGTGGAAGCCGCACTTCAAACATCGTCCGCACTACACTGCTTTGTGCAGAAACTGTTCCAGCATGTTGTTCCACAATGTTTTTAGTGATAAATAAGCCCAGTCCCGTACTCCCTGTGGGATGCGTTCGCGCTCGATCCCCGGTGTAGAACATATCAAAAATACGCGGCAGCTCTTCCGGATCAATACAATCTCCATAGTTAATGATCTCAATAACGACTTCATTTTCTTCTAGATAACCATGGATATCAATAAATTGACCGTCGCTTCCATATCGCGCTGCGTTGGTGAGGAGATTCTCAAATACACGTGCCAGCAGCTCACCGTCACCCTCTATCTTCAGAGGTTGGGTTACATCCAAGCGGGAAGTAAGACCATTTTTCTCAAAAACGGGATATAACTCTTCATTTAACTGCAAAAGAAGCTCACTCAGGTCGATCGAGGTTTTTTCAAGCGTAAGTTTACCATAGTTCATTCTTGTGATTTCAAATAGCTCATCAATTAATTTTTCCAAACGTTGAGATTTAGTATAAGCGATCGTTGTATAATGTCTGGTCTGTTCTGGCGTTAATTCATTGTCCTTCAGGATAAAATCCAAATAACCTATAACGGAGGTAAGTGGTGTACGCAGATCATGTGCCAGATTTAATACAAGTTGATCTTTACTGCTCTCCGCAAAGTCGCCCCGCTCAATAGCTTCCTGAAGATGGTCAATAGCCAGATTGATATCATGGCCAATAAGGCCGAATTCATCTTTAGATGGGATATCTACCCGCTCCGAGAAATCACCCGACGCCAGCTGATGGATCCCTTTCGAGATTTCCTTGAAATAATTTGCATATGGTTTAGTAAATATAAAAAAGAATAAGATGGCCAAAGGAATGAAGATAATCAAAAACGCATTAACATCACCGATATCCCGCATCAAGTAGCGAACTTTAGTCAATGGATTTTCTAATAAGACCTCTGATCGATAATATCTCTGCAGAATTTTATAGATTGAAAAGGTAATTCCACCGGATACAAGCATACTGGCCATCAGCAGCATAATCATTTTTGTGCGAAAGCTATAGATCATTTTAGGCATTGGTTATATACCCTTCCCCTACTATTTATCTTTGTAGTGACAATGGTATATGAATTCATTCAAAATCTCAAATCCTTCGAATCAAAGATCTTTCCGCACAAAAATCCGCAGAGAAATGATATATGAACAGCTAAGCAAGAATACATAAGCCAGCCCTAGGATTATAAAGGGAATGACTGTACCTTTCACTCCAAAACTCAGCCATCTGTTCACATCAGGTATCCACTGGATCAAAAAGCTAAACACGTTCGGTCCAAACATTACAATCATCATAAAAACAAGATTAACCACTTGCGCTCCCTTTGCCCCTAACCAGTAATGAATCGGTAAATAAAGCATCGCAAGGAGAGGGAAAATGGATAACGTAATACCAACCTCTTGCCAAAAATGAGGGGTTACGGCTTTACCTGTTACAATAATCAGGAGATAGGTAAAGGACGTGGCTGCCAGCCCAACAAGCGCATACGGAAGGATCGAAAAATATTTGGCACGGACAAGCTCTTGTCTCCTTACAGGGAGATTAACGAGAAACCGTTGCGTCATCTGCTGAGTATCCATTGAGCAGGAGCTTATCAATAACAGCATGGGTGGCATTACCGTAAATAAACTGAAGCTATGATAGTTCGAATAAGCTATAAAAATAAAAAAAGGGATTAGCAGCATCAGAAATTTACGCAGAAGAATGAAGTCTTTTTGAATTAAAAAAAATGATTTATACACTTTACGTCCTCCTTAGCTTATAACTCTTCCTTGCTAAACAATCGTAGTGAAATCCTATAAGAGCAGTACAATATGGAGAGATAAACAATCCCTATCAAACCAATCGACAACAGATGATCCTGCAGCTTTATGTCGGTAATTGTTAAGAAAAAGGATGAATTTGAAAGTGAAGATCCAGTGTTCAGGGTGGTAATCGTTATTACTACATTAAAAAGGATATTGAAGTAATAGTTTTTGGAACCAAGCCAATAATGAATCGGCAGATAAATAGACGCAGCCAAAGGAATCATAAGTAACGTTAAAGATACCCCTATCCAATAAACCGGGCTAATGGAATATCCAAATGAAAAGGAAATTAGTAACAAAGCTAAAGAGCAAACCAAACCGATGAAACAATAAGGAACAAGTGATAAATATTTAGCCAAGATAATCTCTTGCCGTCTTACTGGTAACCCTATCACAAACTTTGTGTTGTTATTCTGTGCATCCATAGAACAGGAGTATACGAGCAACAGTAAAGATTGAAAAGTAGCAAACATGCTGGAGTTATCCAGTTGAACATATGCGATGAACAAGATACTCAAGAGAAATATAGGGATAAAATTCCGCAGGAGAATAAAGTCTTTTCGAATCAGCAACAAGAGATTAAACATACAAAGCGTTTCCCTTTACCGTAAAATACATGATTTCTTCCAGAGTAGGTGTTTCGCATATGGCATGACCTCTAAAGAAGTGTTCCCCCTCAGAGCGATTGTTCAGAAGACCCTCAAAACCAACTTCCGTCTCTCTAAGCCCGATGAACCATTTTCGTACATCCCGATCAAGCAACTCTTTATTGCCTTTTACCAGCATATATTTGTTGGCTAGAGATTCTTTCATTTCATTAAATACTAGGTGCCCTTCGTTCACAAAAACAATATAGTCCGCGATCCGGTCCAAATCAGTCGTATTATGCGTTGAAAAAAGAATAGACTTCTTCTCATCCTGGATATGCTCACTAAGCAAATCAAGCAACTCTCTTCGGAATATAGGATCAAGTCCTGCAGTAGGTTCATCCATAATAAGCAGATCTGCACCATGTGATAAGGCAATGGCGAGCGAATACTTCATTTTCATTCCTTTGGAGAGCTCCTTAATCTTTTTCCGCGGGGAAAGCTTGAACATCTCTATGTATTTCCTATACGTTTCTTGATCCCAACGACTATAAAAAGGAGCAATAATCTTACTCATCTGATCGATGGTTAATTGATCGTAAAAGTAATTTTCATCGGAGACATAGCCAATCCGATCCTTATTCTCTGCTTCATGGATAGACATCTCTTGGTCAAAAATCTTGACGCTGCCATGATCAGGAAACACCATCCCCATCATCATTTTTATTAATGTTGTTTTCCCTGCCCCATTCGGTCCAATTAGCCCCGTGATATACCCTTCTTTAATACCGAACGTAAGTTCGCATAGGCTAAAATGGCCATATTTTTTAGATATTTGGTCCAATTGAATGACTTCTTTCATTCTGTCTCCTCCTCATAAAGCAATTTCAACATCTCACTAAACTCAGCAAAATTAATCCCCAGCATTTTACTCTCGTCGATAATCTCCTTCATTTTGTTCTCCATAATCCGTAGCCGTTGTTCCCGAATAAACTCCTGATCTGCACCAGAAACAAAGGAACCTTTCCCCACAATTGAATTGATAAGCCCTTCTCTCTCCAGTTCTTCATAGGCTCGTTTCGTTGTAATTACGCTAATCTGCAGCTCTTTGGCTAATAGCCGGATAGAAGGTAATGGGGTGCCAGACACTAACTCTCCTTGCAGAATCATCTGGCGGATCTGGCTGACAATCTGTGCATAGATGGGTTCACCGGAAGTGTTGGATATCAATATGTTCATGTAATCGTGCCCTCACTCCTAGTTTATGTGTTATCAATGTATATATGTAATATATACACTATACCCATTGTTGTCAATTACCTTTCTTGTATCGGCAAAAAAGCTGATTCCTAGGATCTAAGAACCAGCTTACACAGTTATCAGATATTTTCTCTATCACAATAATCCCGCACTTTTTAAAAAACGGCTAACAATATCTATCTGATAGCGAATCCGTAGCTCACGATCAAGGCTCCAGCAGGTTTCCACAGTAAATGCTTTAGCCCCTAATATACGGGTAACGGCTGCCCTTGAGGAGCCGGGGCGCTCCCGTAAACGGATATTAAAATGATAAGCGGTTTTGGGAATCGTTCGATTAATGCCTTTGATGACACGTTTTGCTGTACCTGTTCCTCGGCTTCCCGGAGTGACGATGATCGACTGGCCAAGTCGCTTCGGATTTTTTTGTGACAACCCATTTGCTTCATGAAGATCCAGAAACCAGGTGGGACGATATCTTAGTACTAGCTGTAGCAAAGCTGAAGCTAATGGATGTTTTGCCGCTGTTTTGCTAGAACGTGGAAAGGTGCGATTTAAATCGGGTACACCTCTGATCCGTTTGCGGTAAGCTTTTTGATTCATTAGAGGTACTACAATGATCGTGCCCCGGTGTATATACAACCTTCTCTGGTTAAAATGTTCTACAATGATCTGTGCGGCACGAATACTTCCTGTCTCATTCCCATGTATCCCCGACACCACCATAAAGACAGGACCAGGAAGCTCACCTCTAATCACATAATAAGGAGTAGCATAAGCTGTGGACGATGCTAAGGTATAGCTTTCAACGATCATAAAGGATCACCTCCACATTTAGATAATCCATATATGTGTATTCCGATGTCCCCCAGTTGTCCTAGACAGATAAGCAAGAAGAAACGACGTGGTCTTTTTTAAAGATAGCATTCGGTTTTCGTAGAAATACAATCAAAAAAAGCCTGATTTCTCAGGCTTCCTTAGTCCTAACTAGTTAATTTATTTATACGCCGGGAGCCAGTCTCCATGGGCTGTGATCAGCTCGTCGCACATATTTGTAATGTCATCCATCGACAATTCAGCTGCTGTATGTGGATCGAGCATTGCGGCGTGATAGATATGCTCTTTCTTATGGGTAATCGCTGCTTCGATCGTTAACAACTGTGTATTAATGTTTGTACGATTCAGTGCGGCGCACTGTGGAGGCAGATCTCCCACGTAGGTCGGAGTTACTCCGCTTCTATCTACTAAACAAGGGACCTCTACACATGCTTCTTTTGGCAAATTAGTGATAAGACCTGTATTCATAACATTGCCACCTATTTTGAAAGGCACATTAGTTTCGATAGCTTCCATAATATAAGACGCATATTCATGCGAACGTTCATGTTTAAGTTCTTTGTTATTAACCAATTCTTCACGCATTTGTTGCCAACGTTCAATTTGATCTACACAGCGGCGTGGATACTCGTCGAGTGGAATTTGAAACCGTTCGATAAGCTCTGGGTAATTACGTTTGATAAAATAAGGATGATACTCTGCGTTATGTTCCGAAGATTCCGTAATGTAGTAACCGAATTTAAGCATCATTTCATAACGGACCATGTCTCCGTGATGTTCTTGTTGCTTCTCAGCGGCACGGCGTTTAATTTCCGGATACAAATCCTCGCCGTCTTTAGTAACCTCCAATAACCAAGCCATATGGTTAATCCCAGCGATCTTAGCCTGAACACCTGTCTGATCCATACCCAGATGCTCGAACAAGCCCGGAATACAATGCTGCACACTATGACATAATCCCACCGTCTTTACACCGCCATAGGTATTCATCACATTGGTCAGAACTGCCATAGGATTCGTATAGTTCATAAAGAGTGCGTCCGGACAAACCTCCCGTACATCCGCAGCAAAGTCCAGCATCACTGGAATAGTACGCAGGTTACGGAAAATCCCACCTATGCCAACTGTGTCCGCAATCGTTTGCCGCAAGCCATATTTCTTCGGAATTTCAAAATCTGTGATGGTGCAAGGATCGTAACCTCCCACTTGGATTGCATTAATAACATATTTAGCTCCACGCAAAGCTTCTTTACGATCCGTATAGGATTTCACAACACAAGTGCTGCCGCTGCTCTCTTTTATATTATTTAGCATATTCTCGGAATCTTTCAGGCGTTGTAGATCAATATCATACAGGGCAAGTTCAAACCCTTGCAGGGCTGGCGTTCTCATACAATCTCCCAACACGTTTTTGGCAAATACGGTGCTACCCGCTCCGATAAATGTAATTTTAGACATGTGAAATATTCCTCCTTATAGGTGAGGTGAACGGTGTTAACATCGCAGTTTTATGGAATAGAGTAAACTATAATTCCCTTATAAACACTAGGATGTCAGATCATAACCGTCTGCTCTCTTCACTAATCACTATAAATGAGAGCGGTCCCAATGAGTATGGAGAAATACAAGAGATATATGGACGTTTGTTGCATTTGTATATTCAATCCTATAATCTAAATGTATTATAAAAGCAATCTTGGGGAGGTTCTAAGTAAATGGCTTCAGAGCATTATCATTTTACAGCAGGGTTTAATCTGGCTCCCGATGATCATGACCTATCTGTATTATTCAGCGGAGAAGGCAAGCCCGTTCCTGGCCATAAAATGGGCCCCTCTGTTCATGATTACTATCTCATTCACACAGTAATTGACGGTGAAGGTGTTTTTCAAAGTGGCAGTAATTCGCAGGGATGTAGTAAGGGGGATACCTTTGTTATTTTTCCGGGGGCGTTATTTAGCTATCAGGCAGACATGGATCGTCCGTGGACATATGTATGGGTGGCCTTACAAGGGGAAGCGGTTGAACAGCTACTACACGAAGTGGGAATTACAAGGGACAAGCCAATAATCCACTTAGATAACCTAATAGAGATACATAAAGTATATGAACATATTCGTTTATCCTTTCAGCAATCTGCTTATCCTCGACTGGAGAGCTTAGAAGCTTCGGGTTGGCTGCGGCTGCTAGTGCACAAATTCGGTGTTGCGAACATAAGTTCGCTTCCCTCTCAATCGATAGAATTACCGGATGTTATCGACCGTCAGATCGATCAAGCGATCCGTTGGATTTCTCTACAGTTTCATCAACAGATCAGTATCGACCATATGGCATCGTCTCTAGGCTATCATAGGGCGCACCTCTCTAAAGTCTTTAAACAAAAGATCGGCATGTCTCCCAAACAATATTTATTAAAGGTTCGTATGGATAAAGCAAAAAAACTGCTAGGAGGCACGCTGACCATCGACCAGATCTCTTCCTCGGTCGGTTTCAATGACGCGTTATACTTCTCCAAGCAGTTCCGTAAGTGGAGCGGCATGTCTCCCAGTGAATTTCGAAATCATCTTCGAACGGGCAAGTGATTGATGTATCTTACGTTTCTTTCATGGCTTTAGATAAAATTGAGCTAACAAACGTTGTCTTTCCTTCACAATAAGCATCAATGTCATAACGATGTTGTTCTGCCAAGCGTTGTTTGACCTCTGCATACGCTTGACGCGCTGCTGTATTCGATCGCAGATAGTCTCTGAAAGCGATATGCTCCAAGTAGCCTTTTCCATCCTTAGGACATACATACAGATGATATTTCATAAATCCATCATCCTGAAGTCTTTGAAACGCTTCTCTTCCCTCTATTCCCAAGTTCCCTTGGTGTTCATATCCATGCTGTTGTAAACGTTCTATGATTTGTGGGAGTACATCGTAGCTGTCCATCACAAGATCAAGGTCGATGATAGGTTTAGCAGCTAGCCCTTCAATCGAAGTACTGCCCACATGCTCGATAGAAATAATAAGATCTCCGACATAAGATAAGAGCTGTTCTTTTAATCTATTGAATTCTGCCTTCCACTCTGGGTTATACGGGACAACCTCTATAACTTTCGTCTTCTCAGCGATGATCAAACACCTCCCGGGTATAATAAAAGGTACTGTAATACGTTTCTAGCTAGTCTCTGGTATATCCTCTTTCTCGATCACTCTATAGACGATCCATATGCATAAAGCGGCTACAACTAGCGTTCCCCCCATTAAGCAGACACCACTCCAGCCCCAATGCTGCCATGCAAAACTTCCCAGCGTGGATCCAATCGCTCCACCTGTAAAAGTGCTGACCATAAAAACAGTATTAATACGACTGCGAGCCGCTGGTTCAAGTGCATATATCCGTGTTTGGTTACTGACCTGTGACCCCTGTACCCCAAGATCCAGAATAATAACTCCAGCAATCAAACTCCAGATCGTAAATCCGGCTAAACCAAAAAATCCGTAAGCAATTAATGTAATTAACAGTAGGATTCCTACAATCTTTTTGGGAGCAATTCTGTCTGCTAACCTCCCGATAAATGGAGCACCAGCAGCACCTGCTACACCAATAAGACCAAACAATCCTGTAATAGAGCTACTGTAGTGATAAGGTTCTCCTTCCAGAAAGAAAGCTAGAGAAGTCCAGAACACACTAAAGCCGCCAAACATGCAAGCCCCAATTAAAGATGACTCACGAAGCGTCGAATATCTGCGAATCAGTTGTCCCATTGATTTCAGCAGATCTGAGTACGAGGAATTATTGTCTGGTTTCGTTGCCGGGATTAGCCGATAAAGAATAAGGGATAACAATAACATGACTACTGCGGCAATCCAGTACATCGCTCTCCAGCCGAACATATCCCCTATAATTCCGGATATTGTTCTTGCTAGCAAAATACCAAAAAACAATCCGCTCATTACAGTGCCTATAACCTTCCCCCGCTCCTCCGGTAAAGCTAACTCAGCCGAGAGAGGAATGATGACCTGCGGCACCACCGTAGTTATGCCGATAGCAAAGCTGGCGATATACATCCAAGTGAGGTTTTGTGCGGTAGCGAAACCAATTAGTGACAGTGATACAGCAATAAGAAGTCCTGATATCAGTGTTCTGCGTTCACGAATGTCACCTAGTGGAACAAAAAATAACATTCCCAGCGCGTAGCCGATTTGAGTAAGCATCGATACATATCCCACTGCGTTAGAGGAAGCATTAAATGTGCGTCCTATCTCAGCTAGGAGCGGCTGATTATAATACATATTTGCCACGCTTAGTCCTGATGCAATGGCTAGAATTAGGATGAATTGCTTAGATAGACCTTCTCCTACACGAACAGCAGCGCCTGTGATAGATTGTGTCATGAAATTATGTGCCTCCGTTCACGTATGCTGCTTCAAACAGCGAGCTTTATTTTCCCTAATATATTATAACAGTCAATGTCAACCTTCCTTCTTCAATAGATTAATGATTAGTAAAGGGAAAAATATAAATATCTGCATAAGTACAATTTATAGTAAAATATATAAATCTGAGCTAGGAGTGGATGAACGTGCACCAGAACGAACGAATCATAAACAAATTACAAACGAATCCCTTAAAGAATGTAAGCTTGTTAAAAATGTTAAACTCCTTCCACGAAGTCATGGAAACACATCTAGTTGAGCATGGTGATCAGTGGGGTATTGTATTACTTCTTCCAGCCACAGCATACGCATATGATCATAGGGTATATCCTCAAGCGGATTACATCGTATTTTTGGATTACAGCTGCCCCGATATATTTCCAGCTTTACTACCACTGCTCCCAGCACAGGCGAAGCTTGTTTTTAAACTACAGGATGTGAAGTACCAAGAGGCACTGTCTGCGCATTTTTCTTTAGAAAAAACTCGGGGGTTTTTCTCTTACAGCACAACTGAGGGGTTAAGGTATAGTAAGGACAAAGAGGTGTCAATCAATCATTCATTTGACGACAGACTACTTCCACTTTGGGCTGCTAACCATTACAATAAGGAAGAAATTGAGGAATATTTCCAAAAAGGAGCGTTTTCCGTTTCAATCTTTCAGGGCGACAATCCGGTTAGTACCTGCCTAGCGTTCCGAAATGAAGAGCAGATTTGGGAAATCGGCGCTGTTCATACTTTAGAAGCATTTCAAAGATACGGATACGCGAAAATGGTAGTTCGCACAGCCATACAAGAAACGTTAGAACGAGGCTTTATTCCACGCTATCACGTCCTTGAAAGAAATCAAGCGTCCATTCGTCTAGCTGAATCTATTGGGCTTGTCCCTTGTGTGCAGCTAGAGCACTGGATTAACTACATTCAATAACAATTTCTATTGGAGGTGATTTTAATGAGCTATCCACCAAACGACAATTTGAACTATTATCAGCCTCCACCCCCTCCGGCACCGACGAATGGTAAATCAATCGCTGGTTTTGTCTTGGGAATCCTCTCTATTGTTGTGCCTTATATTGGTTTTCTGTTAGGAATTATTGCGATTATTCTATCCGCCTTATCGCTGAAGGAAATCCGTAATCGTTATGAACAAGGCAAAGGCCTAGCGATTGCAGGCCTGGTATGTGGAATTGTGGGCACGCTGATGTACGCAATTATTATATTATTCGTCGTTGTGTTTGTTTTTGCAGCTTCTACTTACTAACCACGAAAAGGATCTCAATAGCCATCATCGGCTGCTGAGATCCTTTTCGAGTTAACACGCTATCAAGTGAACCCTTCATTCAGTCGTGGAACCAAAATCGGTGATTTTAAGCTTAACATCAAAGGTCAATGGCATCCGAATAAATTCCTCGTCCCAATGATCCTTGATCTTTTTCCAAACCTGCGGTTTTTCTATGCTGAACCAATTTCCGAACCCTGCTATATCCACTTTGTAGGTAGAATGCATTTTGTGAATAAGAGCATTGATTTTTTCGGTTAATTTTTCCTCGAATATCTTCTCCAATTCTTTGAAATAGGCAACTTCCGCGGAATGCTCATTATCATCCCAATTCTCAATAAGACGTCCATCAGACTCAATGGCTACATGAATAGAGAACTTCTCATCCGCAGTCTCCTTCAGCGTAATCTTGCTCTTAACTGATTTAATTTCATAAGTAATCGCTTCATTCAACTGATTATAGGCTTTAATGCTCCCACCTTTTATGTCCCCTTTGATCCAGGCAATACTCTCCACATCCTGTTGATCAATATTGCCAATCCACTGTCCTGTGTCTCCCTTGATAATACCTGCTCCGGAAAATTCCACCTCACCTTGTGCCTCCACAACGTTCTGTAAAACAAAGCTTTGCCTGGAGTACATAAGTGCATCTAGATTAGACAACGTTATGCCCTTCATAACTTTACTGGTTCTGAAGTGGTTATGAATCATGTCTGCCAGACGAAAAGAAGGAATCTCCTCCGAGGTTGTTTTAAGTGTGTCGGATGCAGGCCCTTGGCTAAGAAATATAAGACAGCTAGGGCGGATATCATTATCTCGCAGTAAAAAGTCCATTAGCCGTCTGATCTTCTCCTGTTGCACCAGTTTCTCAGATATGACAACAACCTTGAGGTGATGACCTATAATCGGACGGTTCTTACGTATTGAGATTTGGCGGAATATCTCAAGCAGAGAATCCCCTGTCTCAGAAATATTGTGATAATGAGTTTGTGGTGTTGCGCCATCTTTGCCAGAGTTTCCGAGTATTTTTTCAGGCACAATTTGTACCGTAGCCGTCAATTTATTTTTCTTAAAATAGCTTCCTCCGAGTTCCTCAAACTCCCGTTCGACTCCTTTCGGCTCCCCCTTGTCAAGCGCCAATCCCGTATAAACACTCAAGTCTTCAATCTCCTTACTGCTCCAGCAGCCAGACTGCGTAAGCAGAATCACGAATACCAATAGTAGGCGAATAACCCGCTGTCTAAACATTCTGCTTGAGTCCTTTCTTCCTAATGATTAATACAATCGACAATAACAGTGGCAGCATTATAAAGATCAGCACACCCATATAGCCAATCGCATCACCAAGACTAAAGACATCATTGATGCGCTGAGGGATCATCGTACAGATGAAGATGATGGGCATTAAAGCGAACATAACCGGATGGATCTTTAGGTGGAATACCTGAGAGATGCCAAGTGACGCATTAAAGAAAAAGCTACAAAAATTACAGAACATCTGCATCAGCCAAATGACGAGCAACGGAAATTCAAATCGTTCAAAAAAGAACCCTGATATTTCAAAGCTCCGTACCAAATCTATCGTAGGCCAGGTGCTGGTGATTACAGAATTGATGGATAGGCCGCCGATAACCATCACAACAGTAACCAGATACAATACCAGCGGGATACTTAAACCGACCATCATTCCTTTGACCGCTTGCTGCGGATGCTCCATAAAGGCCGTCATTGTCATCACAACCTCACAACCAGTAAAAATCAGGATGCTCGACTTCATGCCTCGGATCACCGGCATCATGCCTTCACTCAGAAAAGGACGCAAATGCTGGATATCAAATATTCTAGTACTTAAGATATAACAAATAATCAGAATAAAAATACTGATCGGAAATACAATCTGAAACACGCGGGCCATGGAATTAATCCCGCCATACACCAAATAAGTGCCCACCCAGATGAACGGCATCACAATCGCCCAGATCGGTGTCCCTTCCAGAAGAAAGAACAATGTTACTTCCGCCAGAACGCGGATTTCGAAACCCGCAATCACAATAAAGTAAAGAATCAATATTGTACTCATTACACTGCCTGGAAAATTCCCAACAATTCTTTTAGAATACTGAAAGACAGTCTTCCCTGGAAATTGCTGGCTAAGCTTCACCATAACCAATATGACCAAAGATACGACGATACCTCCCAGCACTACTGAAATCCAGGCATCGGGAGTCTGCACAGCCTTTACAACATTTCTGGGCAAAGTCAAAATTCCCGCACCTAGCATTGAATTGGTCAAGATTATGGAAGCCTGCGAGGTTGTGATCTTGTCATCAGTTCGTTTAAACACTGTGGTCTCCCCTCTGCTCCTGCTAAGAATACATTCTCTAGGACCTGCGCTTTTTCTTCTGGGTCTTCAGCATCTCCGGTCTTCGCTTCATGATCGATAACGGTGCACGAACGAACAAATCCTTCCAGTCACTTAAGCGGAAAGGGGAAATAGGGGTGACGTAAGGAACTCCAAAGCTTGAAAGCCGAGTCAGATGGCTGCAAATAAGCAGGAAGAAAAGGATGGTTCCGAACATGCCCAGGACCGCCGCAAATAACATGCCTGCGAATCGTAAGATCCGGAGAGTAATCCCCGCACTGTACATCGGTATGGAAAACGAAGAGATCGCTGTCACGGCTACAACAATTACCAAAAAAGGACTTACAATACCAGCCTGTACCGCGGCATCTCCAATGATTAGACCTCCGACAATCCCCATTGCCGGACCTATGGGCTTCGGCAGCCGAATTCCAGCTTCACGCAAGATTTCAATGGAAATTTCCAGAATCAACACTTCAATTAATGCAGGAAAGGGTACACCTTGGCGTGTTTCGATAATGGAAATCGCCAGTTGTGTAGGAATCAGTCCCGGATGAAAAGAGATAAAGGAAATATACAGCGCCGGAGCCAACAGAGCCAGAAATGATGCGCAAAACCGGAGTATCCGCAAAAGTGTACCCGGAATCCAGCGCTCATAATAATCCTCAGGAGACTGCAAAAGCATACTGAACGTCACTGGAACAACGAGTGCAAACGGTGTGCCATCCAGCAAAATAGCGACTCTTCCCTCTAACAAGGATGCAATTACCCGATCGGGTCTTTCCGTATTCTGTGTCTGCTGAAACGGGCTTAAATAATCATCCTCGATCAACTGTTCCACATAGCCGGATTCCAGAATAAAGTCCATATCAATTTTGGAGATACGTTCCTCCACTTCCTGGAGCAGATCAGGATTTACAATGTTTTTCATATAAGCGATAACCAGGTTCTTCTTGATTTCGCTGCCTACTTCAACCATTTTCATTTCCAGATTCTTATTAAGCCCTTGGCGCCGCAGCATAGAGGTATTCTCACTAAGCACCTCGGTAAAGCCAATCCGAGGCCCACGCAGTAAAGCCTCCGAGGTCGGCTCAGTAATCGCGCGCACGGATCCATGCGGAGAACCCACCAGCAACATCTCACGCATGCCTTCGACAATCAGCGCAGTGTATCCGAATAGGACAAACTCCTGCAGTTGGTCTAAATCCTTGGCTTCACTAAGCTGAGCTAAGGGGAGCATATTCTGTTTCAAGTAGTTGTATATTCCTTCTGAAGCCTGCGTTTCGCCGGCATACATCAGATTCTGCAGCACCTGCTGATTGATTAGCTCCTCGTGCTGCATCCCCTCTACATAGACCAATGCGGCACGTGCCTGTATACCTTTAACTGAGAATTCACGAAAATGTACATCACTGTTCTCCCCCAATGCCGTTTTTATCGCTGTCAGATCGGCATCATAGTCCTGGGTAAAAGCAGTAGACACAGGAGGCTGCGGATTTACTTCCCGATTGTCATTCTTCTTCAGTTCCGCATCCTGTGATTTGGCCTCTGTTTCCTTGGAGCGTCCGCTTCCAACATAAAAATACAAATGCCTGTAAAGATAAAAAATCCCTACGGGAAAGAGCAGCGTAATCGCCGCCTGCATAAAAATTGTCCAGTCCGGAATATAAGAGACTATTTTAGGCCACATCGCAATCATCCTCTATAGGAATCTGTTAGTACTATTCTCCTTCCACCCTATTCTTATGCAACATTTGAAACTTAAGGAAAGTTCATATATCAGCATTGGTCCGGACATAACAAAACGCCCGCATAAGCGGACGTCTGCAATTTAGAGTATTTTCAACAGGTACTGCTTAAGGTTAATTAGGTTGCTGCCACTGCTTTAAAACTTCAATCAGACCCGGGACATCTAATCCATCCAAGGAAAAAGCTTTGCGCAGCAGCTCATGCGGTATGAACTCATCGTATTTTCCGAGGTAGGGTGCTTCATCTGGGGATAACAATGATAATGGATCTGTGGCAGCCATACTTTCGGCAATGATCTCTGCTTCCAGCGTTTCTGCATCTGTTTTACCCGCAACGACCATATAATAAGGTTCCATGGGAACGATAGAACGCAGTCCCAGAGGGCTCTTCAGGTTGTTCTTCAGAAGGCGCTCCAGCGTACGGAATTGCCGACTACCGGCCCAGGGCAGAATGAACATGGAATCTCCACCCGCCGGCATAACGGATCGCACAAGCATTCCGCTTTCCTTCGCTAAACGACGGGCTCGTTCAAGCCGCGCAGCCGCACTCGGAGCTAAATACGGATACAATGAAGTGGCTCCTAAGATTTCACGGATCTTGTTCATGATGCGTGTATGTACATCCCCACCCGCACCAAGCCACAACGTATCTACTTTACCGCGTGAGGTTTTCACATAAACGGCTTTATGGCGATTATCCACCTCTTCTACCTTCCAAAGCTTACCTGCCAGAGTAAAACAGTAGCCTGGTGGTGGAACCGTTGTGATCGATCCGATTTCCTCAGTCCCGTTATAGACCACATGCTCTTCATCATCTTTGAAGACCGCGTAGAAGCGGAAGTTATTCACGATCTTCTCTCCCGCCATCCCGATGATCAAGCTGCCTTCGTCCATCTTCTCAATTTGTCCCATGCCTAACATATAGGTCATGAAAATATCATAATCAGTAGGATCTATGGTTTTAAACGAAGGCAAACTCAGAACCGCTTCTTTTAAATCATCCGGTTCGGCCTCACCCATACTTTTCAAAATGCTCATCGTCTGATGGTACAGCAGTCCAACTGGCAGCTGACGCACGACCAGGGGTTCCACCCATTTCTCGCGCACATATAGCTCAATTACCGCTATCGCTCGAAGCAGTGTCCACGGCATCCGCGCCGGAAGCTGAGCTTCCTCGTCCTCTTCCTCGGGCGTGACAAAGATCATCTCGGATGCAGCGTCTCCACGCCTGCCCGAGCGGCCTAACCGCTGCACAAAGCTTGCGCAGCTATAGGGAGCGCCGACCTGTAGCACTCGCTCCAGCTCGCCCAGATCAATGCCCAGCTCCAGCGTCAACGTCGCTGCGGCAACAGCCGGTCCGGTGCCTTGCCGCAGCGCGGCTTCCGTCTCTTCACGCAGCATCGCGGAGATGCTGCCATGGTGAACGTGAAATACATCCCGTTCACCACGCTTCGCGGCCGTTCTCCGCATCTCTAGGGTCGCCGTCTCCGCATCTGAGCGGCTGTTGGTGAAGATCAACGCCTTCTTCAGATGCGTATGATCATAAATGAAATCGTAATAAGACTGCTTCGCACGTTCTAAATGCTCCGCCTGCACCTCATCCCGTGCATCCGGGAAAGAGAAATGCTCCACACTTAAACGGAGCTTACGCCCGCCTTGTGGAGCGGACACTTCAACGCTCTCCCGTGTGCCCGCCGCCAGCCACTCTGTGACAGAAGCGTAGTCACTCAGCGTAGCTGATAGACCGATTCTGCGAGGATGACATCCCGCCATTCGTGAGATTCTCGCCAGCTGGCTTAACACCTGGATCCCCCGGTCAGCTCCCATAAAGGCATGCACCTCGTCAATGACAATAAAACGTAGATCATGGAACAACGCTGGAATAGCATTCGGGCGGTTCATCAACAATCCTTCAAGCGATTCAGGGGTGATTTGCAGCACGCCTGAAGGATTCTGCACCAGTTTTGTTTTATCGGCTTGTGGTACATCTCCATGCCAGTGCCACACCGGAATGTTGCCTTCACGAAGCAAATCATTCAAACGTGTAAATTGATCGTTGATCAAAGCTTTCAAAGGGGCGATATACAAAATGCCAACCGAACCGGAAGGACGTTCATACAGCTCAGTAAGCGCTGGGAAAAAAGCTGCCTCTGTCTTACCTGAAGCGGTACCTGAGGCAATCAGCAGATGATGCGGGGTATCAAAAAGCACCCGGCAGGCATCCACCTGTGCCTCACGCAAAGTCTCCCAGCGGTTCTTATAAATAAACTCTTTAATGAAGGGAGCCAGCCTATAGAACGGATTATCACTCATAATTCAAACTCCGCCAGGAATCCATCCAGTTCATTTTGCTCGGTCTCAGCTGGCTTAGCCGTTTTTTCGCCGACTAGCTGTTCAAAAGTAATCTCCGGATGCTGGTGGAGCGTATGCAGCAGATCCATGAAATCACGTACTACCTCCCGTGGAGTCAAGAGTTCCTCAGCCCCTAATCTTCCAACCGCTTCCTCCATAAAATGAACCAATTGTTCCTGTGATAAACGTGCTTCATAACCATAATGTAGGGCGTGAATCTCTTTAAGCTTTTGCAGCAGTACAAGAATTTCCTCGTGTGATAACATGTCCAGTGCAATGATAGGTCCAGTATAATTGTTCAGACCCGCCGCCACGTACCGGCCAGCAACCAATCGCGATCGCAGTGCCTCATAACTAAATAAACCACGCCGTCCATCTTCCACAAATTGCGGAGTTCCCCCTATAAAAATCCCTAAGTTCTCTGCCTTCCCCTGCATCGTATCATTGAACATGGTAAGCAGCTTTTCATAGTTGCTCTGACGGGAAATACTGTTCGTAATTTTATAAAGATTGACACCTTCATCAATAAACAGCAGCAGACCTTTATAGCCAATAGCCGCAGTAAATTCCGCCCAAAGCTTCATATAGTCATACCAATTATCATCATCAATAATCACGCCAACTCCAAGCGCTTTGCGGGCTTCTGTCCGAGTTGCAAATTCTCCACGCAACCAGCGAAGCGAATCCTGTTTCTGGTCATCATCGGCCAGCTTGTGTGCATTCCAATAAGAGGCGAGCACTTTGGCAAAATCAAAACCATGTACCAAACCACGCATTTCAGAGGCTACAGCGTAAATTCGCTTCTCTACTTCTTCACCAAGCTGAGGGTGATCAGGCCCATATTCCTTCTCCTGCATCACGGACTGCTGTAGCGTAATAATCCATTTCTGCAGGATGATCTCCAACGCTCCACCATCTGGACGTGTGCGGGTCGATAAATGGCTCATTAGCTCCCGGTAAGTCGCTAGGCCTTGTCCTTTAGTTCCTACTAACCTACGCTCAGGGGACAGGTCAGCATCTGCTACTACAAAATCCCGATCCATCGCGTAATTACGGATCATCTGAAGCAGAAAGCTTTTGCCGCTGCCGAATTTGCCTGTAATCAGCTTAAAAGCTGCCCCACCCTCTGCAATGTTCTCCATATCTCTTAATATGGCCTCAATCTCCGGCCGACGGCCAACGGCTATGTGCTCTAGTCCGATACGCGGAACAACACCAGCCGTCAACGAATTGACTAGCGCAGTTGTCATTCGTTTAGGTATTTTTAATTCACTCATCCAAAGTTCACCTCATTAAATATTGCGCAGCATAGAGATATATTCCTCAACAATGTCTTCCCCCTCAATGATCAGATCACCAAGAATGTCCATTGCGATTTCATTAATCTCATCAATTAGAAGCTCTGACATCGTGCCATTAGCAGCAGCCAGCTTCAGTAAAGCTTGACTTCCATCCTCATCCAAAAGAGCAAGCAGTGCTTCCCGTTGTAGTGGACTTAAAGCATTGGCAAACTGTTCTGCCTCCGATCCTATGCTAACCGCTTGAGCTTCTTCAATCACCTCTACAGGCAACAATTCTTCCTTACTATCTTGTATTGGATCAATTTCACCGATAGTTGCTTCGAGCTTGCTCTCCTCGTAATCTTGCTCGTCCATATTCTCAACCGTAAGCATCGTCCGTACAATTTCAGAATCACTTTGCAGGCGTTCTAGTTTCTCCGGATCTATGACGACTGTCGGCCCTTTGTCTTCCTGCGTCTCTTTAAGGTACTCACGCTTTAGAAAACGAGTGATCAAATCGTCCATATCGGCATCTACATTAATACCTTTAAGTCGTCCGCGGTAGCCCATCAGTTCCCGGAGTTTATTCTCAGTCAGACGAAATAACCTTGTAATCAGACTGCGAAGTGGTGGAGATTTACTAATACGTACAACCGGTATAAGAACAGAATAGCCATATAATGAAATATCATATACGGCACTTCGGAATAAATAACGCTCCCGCATCACCGCTGGTCCAGGCGGAAACATTTCAACTAGATTGGAGCCGTGTTTCCGGGTGACATAAGCATTAATTAACGCCACGACCTGCGGAATGTATTGTTCAAGAGCTTCTTTGCCTTCTCCGATGTAGAACTTGGATTTACTAATATCATTGTCCGACATTGCCGTTAATACTGCGAAGGTTAGCTGCTCAGGAGCAGTCGTCAGTCCTCTCATTAATTCAAGCTCCGCCAGATCCCCAGCAAGACCACGTGAACGAGCCACAATGATAGAAAGCGGGACATCCAAATGATGTACAAAAGAGAAGTCCGCGATCCAGCCGCCAAGATATTGATCCAAACGTTTATAACTTTCCCGGTAAGCTTCCCAGATCAGATTTAGCTGCCTATAGCCATCATTAGGGTCAGTCCACCCCACGCCATTAATAAGCTCATATACATGCAGAAAAATATAAGAAAGATCTGTTTTCAGATATCTGCCTTGTCTAACTTCATTCCGCCAATAAAAATACCATCTGCTTTGCGTGCCTGTCATATGGCCATATGTAGGCCAGTAACTCTTAAAAGGAACAAAAAGCGCTGAGTCCTCAGTTTTTTCAACTAATTCCTTCGCTCTTGTTACGAACTGCCCTTCGGTGGTAGTCACAGGCTCCGGCGTTTCCATCTCTGTATCCCAAAGCTGCAGCTGTAATGAAGGTTCAGGGGTTGAATTTGTTTTGCCATTATTCTTAGAAGATGACTTAGGCAGCGCAGGTTCAGGGGAATTTCGCGGCGGAATCGGTACATTTTGTTCCGTACTTTCCCAGACTAATTCTGTGAAATGCGGCTGCTTCCTATCATTACTCATGTGCGATCGCTCCGTCCTTATAAATAAGGATTAATGTAAAAAAACGGTCCTGTTCACAACTGTGAAGGAACCGTTTTGTTCTTACGTGAATAGTGGTCATCCATACAGGACGACAACATCGTTTCTTCTTGATATTTTAGCATTGTTGATAGATTAACATCAAGTATGTAATGCAGAATCTCACTTTAGAGAAGCTCGGTTCCCTTTGTTTCTTTGCCAAGGAACAATACCGCTAATGCACCGATAATAATCGTTACAAAAAATAGCATAAAGATCGAGCCAATCGCCATAGATTTACCTACTAGAACCCCTACCAGCAAAGGTGCGATAATGCCCCCAATCCGGCCAAAGGAAGTTGCTAAACCAGCGCCTGTGGAACGAATAGCCGTTGGGTACAGCTCTGGCGTATAAGCATACATGCCACCCCAAGCGCCAAGATTGAAGAAGGATAAACAAATTCCTGCAGCCATCAGCATGCCTTCAGTAGTCGCATTTCCGAACCATGCAGCGCTAACTGCAGTGAACAGCATATAGATGACTAGGACAAATTTACGTCCGAACTTTTCAATAAAGTAAGCGGCAGTAAAATATCCAGGCAGCTGAGCGAGCGTCATAATAAGCACATACTCGAAGCTTTTGACCAAGCTGAAGCCTTTAAGTACCATAACTGTAGGCAGCCATAGAAACATGCCATAATACGAGAACACCACCGTAAACCATAAAATCCACAACATAATTGTAGAACGGCGATATTCTGGCGACCATACGGTAGCGATTCGTTTCTTTAAGGAAACGGGTGCCTTTTTAATCTCAGCAAATTTCGGTGAATCATCAATCGCCCGTCTTAGATATAAAGCGTAGAGTGCAGGTACAGCCCCAATTCCAAAAGCTATACGCCAGCCATAATCAGGGATAATGAAGAACGCGATTAATGCCGAAGCAATCCAACCGACTGCCCAAAAGCTCTCCAAAAGCACAACCGCACGGCCTCTCTCCTGAGCAGGCATGCTCTCTGAGACCAAGGTAGAAGCGACAGGCAGCTCTCCGCCAAGACCAAACCCAGCAATAAAACGAAGCACACAGAGGATCGCAAAGCCTGTTGCAAATGCAGATAATCCGCTTGCCGCCGAGAAAATAAGGAGTGTCCACAGCAATACCGGTTTACGGCCAAAGCGGTCTGCTAATATCCCTGCCGCTGCAGCACCTACTGCCATACCGACGGAATTAATACTAGTCAATATACCGATCTGCTCCGGTCCCAGATTCCAATCCTTAGCTAAAGCTGCTACAACAAAAGAAATCATTCCGACGTCCATCGCATCGAACATCCAGCTCAAGCCAGCGCTGAAGAGTAATTTCCTTTGTTTCGGATTCCGCAGCAGTGTCATTTGATTCACTTCGAAGCCCCCTTATTTCAACCTGTTAACCAATAAACTTACTTTTGATTGTTTCACTTATACATTTTAAAATTGAAGTGCTCAAAAATCAAGAAATAAAGCAGCATTAAAGTATTGCCTAGCCAGCGATTGAAAATAACAGGTCTGCACAGAAATTGTGGCGATAAGCAGCATATTACGAACGGATTCTCTCTGCGCTCTCGATAAATGTGTCAGCCGGTTAATTACACGATCTATAGAGCTTTTTAACGAGGTATCTTCTTTCCAAGAGAACTCCTTGTGCAACACTTGATCTACTTTACATTGCGTCTGAATCGATGGATTGCTTTTGATCTCCTCAAAAAGCCCTGCATAGGCGTAATACAGCTTGGCCGGTTCAATTAGATCATCATCATCGCGATCCGGCTTTAGGAACATTAGCTGGAACAGTTGGCGGATACTTTCAAAGTTAAGAGCGGATTTGAGATCATCGATAATAAACAAAAGCGCCGCCTGATTAACCGAATATTTCTTTCCTTCTTTAGGCGAACCGAGATATTCCTTGAAGTCGCGCTTGACCCAATTTTGCATAGCTGTGACGGTCAATGTGGAATACTCTATAAGATGGCCCAATGAAGCAATTTCACCAAGTGAAAAGCCTTTTACATGGCCACCTTTAATGATCTTTTGTAATATGGGTGGAACATTGGTTGATAAAAAAGCGGGTAACGAAGTCCCCTTTTGTAATTCTTCACGGTGAAACTTTGCCCATGCCTCTTGGAGGATATTCAGCGGTTTCCGGTCTGACAATCCGGTCAATGAGAGCAGTAGACTGGACATCTCCACACGAGTCAATGCAAATGATTCCATATCTGTTTCCCTCCACCATTTGATATTTTACTAAAAAGTTCGTAGAATAGTTCATAAGAACTCATAATAATGAGTATAACCTATTTTAGGAACGAAAGGGATGGTAAAGATTATATGGGTATAGGACTTAGTTTGACGTTGGTGGTTATTTTGATTATTTTAACCGCTTTTTTTGTAGCAACAGAATTTGCATTGGTGAGACTTAGAGGTAGCCAGATCAGTCAAATGGTGCTTGACGGAAAGAAGAATGCCTTGGCAGTACAGAAGGTATCCGCTAATCTTGATGGCTATTTATCCGCTTGTCAGCTCGGGATTACTATCACTGCGCTGGGTATTGGTGCACTGGCAGAGCCTGCATTCGAACAGTTATTGCTTCCTATTTTCGACTGGGCCAATATCAGTTCTAGTGTGAGTCACCCTCTTGCGTTTTTACTCGCATTCATCATTGCAACATTCTTGCACGTCGTTGTCGGAGAACTTGCTCCGAAGACGGCAGCTATAAACATTCCGGAAAAAATCGGTCAAATTACTTCACCGCTGATTATTTGGTTCTACAGAATTTTGTACCCTCTCATTTGGTTCATGAACGGTTCCGCTAATATGCTTGTTCGTCTTTTTGGGATGAAACCAGCTAGTGAGCATGGAGACGCGCATAGTGAAGATGAGATTCGTTTGATCCTGTCCGAGAGTTACGAAAGCGGGAAAATCAATAAAGCCGAATATGGCTATGTTAACCGAATCTTTACTTTTGATGAGATGCTCGCCAAAGAAATCATGGTTCCGCGAACCGATATGGTATGTCTTTTCACCAATCATTCGTTGAAAGAAAATTTCGAAATTATCCGCAAGGAGCAATATACTCGTTTCCCTGTGGCACAAGGCAGCAAGGATAATATTATCGGAATGATCAACACGAAACAGCTCTATTTGCAGTATGATAACAATCCTGATTTTGATTTCCATAGTTTAATTCAACCCGTACTGACAGTATCTGAGGTGACACCGGTCAAGAATCTTCTAACTCGTATGCAGTTGGAGCGTGTGCATATTGCCTTGCTGCTTGATGAATATGGTGGAACATCCGGTCTCATCACGATTGAAGATATTTTGGAAGAAATCGTTGGTGAAATCCGTGACGAGTTTGACGGTGATGAACGCAGAGAAGTCGAAAAAATAAGCGATACCAACTATCTGTTCGACGGTAAGGTATCTCTGTTAGAGGTCAAGGATCTTACAGGGCTTGATTTCGAAGATGAAGAAGTGACCACAGTTGGAGGCTGGGTATACAGTCATATCGCAGATCCAGCCATTGGCAAAAGTATTGTTCGTGACCATGTAACATTGACCATCCGCGAGATGAACAGATACCGTGTCCGCAAGGTTGAAGTTGTTATCGAACAATCAAGCAACACTGAATCATCATAAATCACGAAATCATAACCTTTATTCATAAAAAAAAAGGATAGGGTCATCAGATTAAATCTGACACTCTATCCTTTTTTCTTTTTGGAGAATTTTGCTCATATAATACTCATCCACCCAATCACCATCGACAATAAGAGATTTCCGCTTCGTCCCTTCGATTTCAAACCCGCTCTTGGTATACAGCCCCAAAGCAGCTTGATTATGGGTCATGACGGATAACTCAAGACGAACAATCCCATTGTTCATAGCCCAGATGTCCATCTCACGGAACAGGCCAGCCCCAATCCCATTCCCCTGATATTGTTTCTGAATCCCAATCACTATGTACGCGCTATGTCTATTGCGTCTAACACTTCCACCTCTAACAGACAAGTAACCTGCCAAATGATCGTCAACCTCTGCCCCTATAAGAATTGAAGTTTCTGCTGCCAGAAAGCTTTCGAGCATTTCTTTGACCTGACAAAGACTAGCTTGTCTTTCATCCGGTTCCAATAACATAAATTTGGACTCTTGGTCTAACTGATGCTGAAGTCGAAGCAATTCACCTGCATCCTCCGGCACCAGTTCTCTAAGTGTAACCATCATATCATCACTTCCAATCGTAAATAACTATAAGTACTTCTTGAATACCTTACTGGAGCTGCTATCATAACCAAGAATTTCGTAGAAACGATGCGCTTCTTCTCTCTTTGCAGCACTTGATAACATAATCTTAAGGGCTCCCTTGGAGATCGCTACATTCTCGGCATGTCTCATTAGCATTGCGCCATACCCTTTTCCTCGTACTTTTTCAGCCACAATGACTCTTTCTATGACAGCAAAGGGCCTATCGTCACACAAAGCATCCATACAAAAATGAAGATGTAACGACCCGACAATTGTTTCTTGTTCTTCGCACACATATAGAAAACTCTCCGGATGATCTGCTATCTGCTTCAGCCGCTCAGGAGATACATGAATAGCTGGATGCTCAGGCAGCAAAATCCGATAAAGTTCTTCAATGTAGGTAGCGTCTTCGGTCCTAGCTTCTCTTATCATTCGTCTACTCCCTTCTATACAACGATTAACAACGACAGACCATGATCACATTTCCATCGGGATCTTTAAAATTAAACCAATGATCATGCTCAATATCCGTGAGAATCTCTCCTCCGTTGGCCTTTACATAATCATAAGCAGCATCAATATCCTCGGTGTTAAGATGAAACGAAGGGATGTTTAGAACAGATTCAGCGGTGTAAATCTTACTGTCCAAAACGATGCCCGGTCCCTGCATAGGGACAACATATAAATGACCGAATAATACCTCTCCATCTAATGGGAGTCCAAGCAATTGGCAATACCATTGTTTTGATTTCTCAATATCCTTTACCGGAATAAAAACAGCACCAATCTGATTCAGAATCGGACTTATCATCATTAAGAAAGCCTCCTCTTTTAAGTTGACGGATAGGGTGTTATTCTAGAATAATTCGATAAAATATGTCAATTACCTCCCTCCATTTAGGGAAGGGCTGGTAAGTTGTGTTATAATTCTGTGAGCATTACTCCAATATCACGTACGTCAGGAGAATTACATTGGCTAACCTGAACTTCGGTGGTTTTAAAATGACCCCGCCCAAAGTTTTATCACTAGGATTCTTAATCCTTATCACTGCCGGGACTTTTCTGCTTAGTCTCCCGGTCTCCTCAACATCCGGACAAATATCCTTTATCGATGCCTTATTTATGGCGACTTCAGCCACTTGTGTAACAGGCCTTGCGGTCATTGATACGGGAACTCAGCTAACTACCTTCGGACAAGTTGTTCTACTCATTTTATTTCAAATCGGAGGATTAGGCTTTGTAACGATGGCTACTTTGATTACCTTGGTCCTTAATAAACGGATATCCTTGAAAGAGCGAATCCTTTTGCAAGAATCCATGAACCAAAATTCGATGCAGGGAATTGTACTCTTAATCCGTAGAGTCCTGATCTATTCTCTTGTTATTCAGCTGTCGGGGGCCGTGTTGTTTGCTGGAAGGTTTATGATGGATATGCCCTTTGGGAAAGCAGCATATTATGGGATTTTTCACAGTATATCTATCTTTAATAATGCAGGCTTTGATCTCTTCGGTGATATTCATGGGCCGTTTAGCGGACTTACTCGTTTTGTAAATGATCCCATTGTTAACTTCACCTCAATGAGTCTCATATTTCTTGGAGGGATTGGTTTTATCGTTCTGTCTGATCTTATGGACTTTCCTAAACGCAGAAGACTCACTCTTCATTCAAAGGTTGTTCTTTGGACTTCTCTTATATTGATTGTTATTGGTGCGGGGCTGTTTTTTTTACTGGAGTTTAATTCTACGCTGAAGCCCTTGAGTGCAAGCGGAAAGTTTTGGGCGACCTTTTTACAAGCGGTAACTCCGCGATCTGGTGGTGTCACCACCATTGAAGTTCCACTTTTACGACAATCCACACAATTTCTAATGATTCTATTGATGTTTATCGGAGCTGCACCTGGGTCGACGGGTGGAGGAATCAAGATCACTACATTCGCCGTACTGGTTACTGCAGTAGCTGCGCGATTACGGGGGAAAGAAGATATTGTAATGTTCCGCCACCGGATCGCTAAAGAAAATGTATATAGAGCCCTTACTATTACATTAATGTCTCTTATGCTGCTTGTCATCGCTACGATGTTATTATCCTTAACCGAGAGCGCTGAATTTCTAACTGTACTTTTTGAAGCAGTATCTGCTTTTGGAACCTCAGGCTTATCTATGGGCCTTACTCCGGAACTGACTACGGCAGGAAAGGTTCTAGTGATTATCCTGATGTTTATGGGCCGGACCGGACCACTTACACTTGCTTATGCTTTGAAACCAAAAGGTAGTAAAGAACTGTACCGTTACCCAGAAGGTAAGATAACGATTGGATAATCATGATATGGCCAGCGGCTACCAGATAATGCCGCTGGCGTCATATCAGTAATATTATTGTTCTTCCACGATTTCTTGTTGATCAAGTGCAGCATCCAGCAACTGATTGTACACATCATCGTTATTCTCCAGCAATGCATCCGTTTCTAAGAACTGTTCCTCGCTCCCAGGCTCACCCGCAAAGCTTAGACTGTAATCCCATTCCGTTCCTCTTGTACTGAAGAAAGTAATTTCATATGGAGCCTTATGATTTTCGAGAGTGAATACAGTCCTCCCTACATAACTTTTATCTTCTTTACGGCTCATTTCAGCACTTACGATCTCTAAATTCATCCACTTATCTTCCTTCCTATCATCAAATCAGCTACCCTTTCAGTATATCATTGAAATGAATGTAATTCCTTCTCTTTGCACTGTAAATTCCACGTAATTGACTTTTTTCATCCGGCGGTTAATAATTTAGTACAATGCTTGTAAAGTACTAAACTATTAGTAAATGGAGGAAATTACAATGACTGATTTTCAGGCTAAGCTTAGTAAATATGCAGATTTAGCTGTACAAATAGGTGTTAATGTTCAACCCGGGCAAATTCTAGTGGTGAATGCACCGATTCTTGCCGCTGATTTCGTACGTCTAATTACCGCTAAGGCATATGCTATCGGAGCAAGTTTAGTTAAGGTGAACTGGAGTGATGCAAGCATTACACGCCAACAGTTTGAACACGCTGCACCAGAGGTATTCACTCAGCCTCCTACTTGGTACGCAGGTGAAATGACTGAATTCGCCGAAAAAGGTGCGGCTATCCTTAACGTGATCGCTGAAGATCCTGATGCACTTAAAGGTATTGATCCAGTACGTATCTCCAATTTTCAAAAAGTACGAGGAGCTGCCCTCACCAAATATCGTGAAATGCAAATGTCCGACAAAGTGAGCTGGAGTATTGTAGCTGTTCCTTGTCAAGCTTGGGCGGATAAAGTATTCCCTGAGGTTCCAGCCGAAGAACGTGTAGATAAACTCTGGGAAGCCATTTTCCACACTGTGCGTCTTGACCGTGAAGATCCAGTAGCTGCATGGCAGGAGCATCTTGACACCTTGGAGCAAAAAGCGAATGTACTCAACGCAAAAAAATATAAAAAGCTGCATTACATAGCACCTGGCACTGACCTTAGCATCGAGCTTCCTGAAGGCCATATCTGGGCACAAGGAGACAGCATTAATGCAAAAGGTCATTCTTTTGTAGCCAATATGCCTACCGAAGAAGTCTTCACTGCACCACTAAAGACTGGTGTTAATGGCACTGTAAGAAGCACAAAGCCACTTAGTCATGGCGGCAACATCATCGATGGCTTCTCTATTAGCTTTGAGAACGGCCGTATTATAAGTGTTACTGCTGAGCAAGGTCAAGAAGCGCTAGAGCACCTCATTAGCATGGATGAAGGAGCGAAATACTTAGGGGAGGTTGCCTTGGTTCCTCATAAATCCCCTATTTCTGAATCCAACATTCTTTATTACAACACATTATTTGACGAAAATGCTTCTAATCACCTTGCTATAGGTATGGCTTATGCCTTCTGTTTAGAAGGCGGTAAAGACATGAATCCAGAGCAGTTAATTGAGCATGGCCTCAACAATAGTGTAACCCATGTGGATTTCATGATCGGGTCAGCTGAGATGAACATTTACGGGATAACTGCTGATGGAACTGAAGAACCTGTCTTCCTGAATGGAAACTGGGCGTTCTAATTTAAGCACACAAGAGATACAGGATATTGGGAGGAATAGAAACTATGTTGGATTTCAAGCAAAAGCTGGAGAATTACGCATTGCTGGCCGTGAAGATTGGCGTTAATATTCAACCGGGTCAGACACTCGTTGTGAATGCAGATATTGTATCCGCAGAGCTTGTGCGACTTGTGGTTCGTAAAGCCTATGAAGCCGGCGCGAGACTTGTAAAGGTAAACTATAGTGATGAAGTTGTATTACGTACACGTTATGATCTTGCTCCATCTGATTCCTTCCTGGAGCCGCCGCAGTGGCAAGCCGATGAATTAGAGGATCTTGCTAAAAAGGGAGCCGCATTTCTAACCATTATCTCCGCTGACCCAGATCTTTTAAAAGGCGTTGAACCTGGAAGAATTGCAGATAATCAACGTATTTCTGGGCAGACCCTAGCACCTTATCGTGAGTACTTAATGGGGAATCATGCGAGCTGGAGCGGCCTTGCCTTCCCATCAGCCTCTTGGGCGGCAAAAGTGTTCCCTGACGCTCCATCAGAGCAGCAGGTTGAACTATTATGGGACGCCATCTTTAAAGCCACACGTGCGGATCAGGAAGATCCTATTGAAGCATGGAGCCGCCATTTAGATGGACTCAAAACTCGTTGCGCTTCCTTGAATGAAAGTAAGTTTCGCAAGCTGCATTATACAGCACCTGGTACAGATTTAACTATTGAGTTGCCGGAAGGACACATCTGGTGTCAGGCAGGAGCTGTGAACGGTAAGGGCGTCCCTTTCCTAGCCAACATTCCAACGGAAGAAGTGTTTACTGCCCCTCTGAAGTCTGGTATTAATGGTAAAGTGAGCAGCACTAAGCCACTTAGCTACGGCGGCAATCTAATCAATAACTTCACGCTGACCTTTGAGAACGGTAAAGTGATTGATTTTACTGCTGAAGAAGGCGCAGAAACTCTGGCATCACTAATCGCACTGGATGAAGGCTCTTCCTATCTTGGTGAAGTTGCTTTGGTGCCTTTCCACTCTCCGATTTCTGAGAGCGGTATTCTTTATTACACTACGTTGTATGATGAGAATGCCTCCTGTCATTTGGCTTTAGGTGCAGCTTATGCCTTCACAATTCAAGAAGGAATTACGATGACTAAAGAACAGCTGTTGGAAAAAGGAATGAATCAAAGCCATACCCATGTTGACTTTATGATGGGCTCACCTGAAATGAATATTGACGGAATTAACGATGATGGAACAACAGTACCTATCTTCCGTAATGGGGATTGGGCTTAAGGCTTAAACAACACCCGTTAGATCCTAGATAGAACCAACTTCAAACAACCCGCTTAGCTCTCTAATTAGAGAGTAAGCGGGTTGTTTTTGTTTTAACAGCAACATTTCAGGTGGTAAGATGCCCAAATTTGAATAAAAGTTCAATATTTGTTCACACTATTGTTGATTTCCGTTCACAAATATGTCACAATACAGTTAAGGATTGAATTTCCAAGGAGGGGATTATCATGTTGAGAGACCCAGTATCCAAAGAAGTTGACAGCCTCGAAGAAGAACAGCTAGAAATTCAACCACCGGTAGATTCAAGAATTGTTGCATCTAATGCTATTAAATACACTGCCTATGTTATGCTGCTTTTTGGATTCTTGTATTTCCTGATTGCTTACTTGGCGCCTATGTTGGAACCTTAATGTGATGGATATAATTTTATTGGAAAACGCTTACGGTTAATCACTCTCTATGGAGCAGTGATTAACCGTTTTTATTAATTCCATGAGAATGCTTTGTTTGTCCAAGCTATTGCTGTTGGCGACCATACCCCGTTCATCTTCGTTTGTATCCAAGCTACGGCCTCTTCTCTATCCCCTTCAAAAGCGGATAAACCGTTATCTGACATCCAGTGACTGACCGTCTCGAACGAGGTGCTGCTCCAACCATTTACATCACCTTCATCATTCAGGCGTTGGTTGATGCCTGAGATCACCATATCTAACGATCCTTGCAGCTCAGTAACCGCGTTATCGAAGGCTGTTTTCTTTTCTTTTGCCTTCATATCAGCCTCTGCCCGAAGTTTACGTGTATCAATGCCTTCATGTTCACGAACAATCTGCAGTAAGGTCACAGCTTCTTTACTAGCCAACCCATCCTTATACCGCTCTTCAATAGATTTGGTACTGCCTACTGCTGCTACAAATGCCGGGAACCACTCCCTTGAGACCAAAATAGCCTTTTTCTTAATAAACTTTCCGTATCCTGCAAGGCCCTCACCTGGAAACTGCGCACGCCATGACCACGGATCTAAATCTGTCCCAGTATGCCAATTCTCGGGCTTAGTCAAGCCGTTTAAAGACGGGTGCCCGGGAATCAGCGCAGCAAGCGGTAAAATCCCCAATTTCGCAATAATCTCTGCTGTTTCCCCATAAGTGGTGACACTACCTTGTTCATATTCCTGACCCATTTGTTCATCATCTCCTAGATCTAATCTAATTTAATCTGATTTCATATTTCCAATTCCGGTTATAAAAGTGCTAATCAAGCGGGTTAGACTCTCGTTAGTATCGAGCGCCATACCAAATCCACCCTTTTGCTCCAAAGAGGCGAATCCATGTAGGATACTCCGTAATCCCCTTACGGCATGAAGTTCTCCTTCTTCACCTAATTGATAACTCTTCATCACCTGAATTATAAACTGCAAAATATGCTCACCAGCCGCTTCAAGCTCCGTGTTCTCCTGTTCAGGCGCTCGTAGTGTAGTCTCATACAAACCTGGTCTACTTCTAGCAAAATCCACATATGCTCGGCCCATCGCGTGTACAGCAGCATCTCCATTTAATCCCTCAGCTGCGTTCGACATGCATGTAAATAATAACTCTAAACCGTAAATGGCGAGCCCAGTCCGCAAATCCTGCAGGCCATTTATATGGTTATATAGTGACGGGGAACGAACACCTAGTTTAGCTGCTAGTGCAGCCAAGGTAACAGCTTCTATACCTTCAGCATCGGCAATTTCTGCTGCTCTAATCACTAGCGTGTGACGATCTAATCCTGCTCTAGGTGACATTTAATTACTCCTATCCTGAATCATTTGTGCCTTACGTATGGCTTTCTCCATCTCCTGCTTTGGCGCTTTTAGTAAGTTGCCGTGACCAACAGCAAGTAAAACTGGAGAGAACTCTAGAAGCTTAATCGCACTATTCAGAGCTTGTGCTTTATTCCATGTAGCCATTGCTGGAAAAGGAAACAGGGGGATGATGGTTCCAGCCACCGCAGTTCCCCGGAAGGTCTGAAGAGCATCCCCCACGATTACAGCACCGCTGCGTGAATCAAGGAAAGACATAGAGCCAGGGGTATGTCCTGGAGTGTGAATCGCTGTTAATGATCCAATGGTATCCCCTTCGTGGAGAAGGACATCTGGCTTGGTAGCTATCTTCTTCGGCACGCCTCCCTTAATAGGGGTCTGAGGTTCTCCTTCCCGAAGTGAACGATCTCCATGAAGTAATGCCGAATCTCGCTCAGAGATGTACACCTGAGCCTCTGGACGTTGCTTTTTCAGTCCATCCAGTGCCCCAATATGATCATCATGCGCATGCGTTAAGATTATGCGTGTAAGCTTCTTATTTAGCTTCGCTTCAGTCTCCATAATTCCTTTTAGACTAAATGGCATAGCGGCATCTATTAAAGTCAATCCATCGTTTTCCTCAATAATGTAACAATTCACTGGAAAAAAATTAGGCATCCAAGTCAACTGCAATAAATGACCTTCACGTGTTACTCTCATCCTTACCCCTCCGATAAACTAATGGTATTAGCTTAAATATAAACTAATGAGATTAGTTTTGCAAGAAGTGGTTATCTTTAATATTTAATCTTTAATCTTTAATTCTCAATGTTCTTGTCAGCATTTTTGTTGGATTTATTAATTATGTACCACATCGCCCAAGTGACCCCTATGAAAAAAACAACCGCCCCCACGAGAGTACTCGATATATTTTTTCTAATATCCACTTCTCCCGCTTCTCTAAAATCAAGCAAAAATGTTAGCGTGGCCCAAATAATCGTGCTGATAACTCCCGATATTAAATGAATCTTCTTAAACCGTCTGAGTTCTCCATCCTTACTCGGCAGCAGGTATATCCCATCTTTGACACAACGAACGGTAACATACAAGGAACCTAACAGCATAATCCCAAAAGTATCAACCCAATATTTGATGTCCCACTCCAGGATAAATACTTTTACCAAAAGGCTAATCATAAATCCCACTAACACAATCAACAATCCGTGCGTACTAAACTTCTGAATTTCTGTGATAATTCGTTCATCTTTAATCTTTGGCCCTTTCACAACTAATCCTCCCAAAAAATATCGTTTAATGACGTATCCAACGCCTTGCAGATGGCTATGCACAGCTTAATCGTCGGGTTATAGTTACCAGCTTCAATCAAGCCGATCGTCTGCCGTGTAACCCCTACAACTTCCGCTAACTGTTCTTGGGAAAGATTCTTTTGGATCCTAGCCAGCTTCAACTTGATGTTTTTGTTCTCTCCCACTCCATAACCCCTTTTAATGTTTGTCATGCATTCCATTTTCCACCATTGTAATCTATATCGGTCATTATGTACATTATATATTGCATTTAATTGGTGGGATCAACGTTTGACTTTAGGATCGACGTGTCATATTAGGGGCAACGTTTCATATTAAGATCAACGTTTCATATTAGGATCCAGACTTCATTTTCCATTCCCTCTCCGTCAGGAAATACTTTCTCCCCACCGTTGGATCAAATGGTGAAGAGTGATTGTAACTGAGTCCATAGCCAGTCAGTTGCGATGCCTAACTCGCCGCCTTTGCTAGTATGTAAGCACACTTTTGCCAATGGTTCGGACTCAGTTGATCTTATTTCACCATTTCAAACGTTTTAGGCGAGCTATCGGACTCAGATGCAGCTATTTACTCAAAACCACACTGATTCTGCGACGTTACATGGTAATAAGAGCTATGCGGTCCGATACATCTGCAAAATGACTCAAAAAGCTCAAATAGCTGTTATACGGTCCGTAACATACTGAGGGTCTTTAGTTAGTTTGGGTAGTTTAGGTTAGTTTGGAGTTAGTTCACATATTCGCCGTTGCATCGGACTGAGGAGTCCTTATTTCGTAGATTTGCAGCTAATTGACGTGCTATCGGACCCAGTTGCAGCTATTTACTCATAACCACACCAATTCTGCACAGTTACATGGTAATAAGAGCTATGCGGTCCGATAGATCGGCAAAATGACTCAAAAAGCTCAAATAGCTGCAATACAGTCCGATACGGAGATCAGTAGGAAGCCCGCAGGAGGTCAGTAGGAGATCATTAGGAAGTAAGTAGAAGGTTGAGCCACATCAGCAGAGGAACCAGCAACGAAACGTGATCAGCACCTAGCAGCCCTTCCCCCCTCACCCGACTACGGCTAGTCTAAGCAACAAAAAAAGCATCCCTAAGGATACTTTTGATCTTTCGATGCTAATGATCTTTCGATGCTTATGTCTTTCGATAATTATGATCTTTCGATCTTTTTGATCTTTCGACGCTTTTTCGATATTTTTGATCTTTCGCCGCTTTTAATATACGAATGCCTTCGACTTTCCTTATTCCACTACGCCATTCTCTGGATAGAAGTCTACGATCTTCAGCAGCTCCGAAGCGTCTGTGCGTGGACGGCTGTCAGGTACAGTCTCCGGATATCCGGCATGAATCATGGCTACAATTTTTTCGCCGGGCTTCACACCAATTTTAGTGCGGAATTCAGGGTTGTTGATGTATGGATCAGTCTTCCAAATTGTCCCTACACCTTGCTCCCAAGCTGCGAGCTGGAAGTTCTGTACAAGTGCGGACGCTGCTGCAAAATCCTCGTCCCACTCTCTCTGCCGAGGATCTTCAGGCATCACTACGATTACTGTTAATGGAATATTCGAGATATATTCTTTACGTTTAGCAGCCACTTCTGGATCAGCTATAGCACGTTTCACAAAAGCAAATGCAGATTCAGCTAGGAATTTCGAACCTTCCCCTTGAAAAGCAATAAATCTCCACGGCTCACGCACACCATGATTCGGTGCCCATACCGCTACATTTAATAATTCCTCTAAAAGGCCTTGTGGAAGTGGATCTTTTTTAAAAAGCTTAATCGAGCGTCGTTCTTTTATTATTTCGGCCACACTATTCTGTTGAGTCTGTTGAGATTGCGTCATAAGATCCACTCCCTATTATAGTAATAATGATAATCATTATCACAAATGATACAGCATCTTTCTACCTTTTGCAAATAACAGGTAACCTTTCGAATCACAGTTAATTTCATATAAAAACAACCGATATACTTCGCAGAAACTTTCGGATGTTATTGTTTCTCTGCATATTAACTTTTGAATTCACAAAAAAAACACCGTTCCTGAAGGAACGATGTTCACAGCTTCAGCCGAATCGGCCCATGATATATTCTTGCGTCATTTGATTCTCTGGATTGGTAAAGACTTTATCCGTCTTATCATATTCGACAAGGGAGCCAAGATAAAAGTATGCAGTATAATCAGAGATCCGAGCTGCCTGCTGCATATTATGTGTCACAATAACGATGCGAAGCTCTTCTTTTAACTCCTTGATTAGCTCCTCTACTTTACCTGTGGAGACCGGGTCTAGAGCTGATGCTGGTTCGTCCAAGAGCAGAATTTGCGGGTTAACCGACAACGCTCTAGCAATACAAAGACGCTGCTGTTGTCCACCGGAAAGTGCAAGCGCTGAATCTTTTAAACGATCCTTTACCTCATCCCACAATGCTGCTTTGCGAAGACTGCTCTCAACAATCTCATCAAGAGCCTTTTTACCTTTAATGCCATGATACTTAGGTCCAAAAGCGATGTTATCGTAAATCGATTTATAGAACGGATTTGGCTTTTGCCATACCATCCCGATCTTCTGACGCAGCTTAATCACATCCGTACCCGGAGCATTAATATCCACTCCATCAATCCAGATGCTTCCTTTTGTTTTTGAGCCAGAAATTTCGTCATTCATCCGGTTCAAAGAACGAAGAAAGGTTGATTTACCGCAGCCGGAGGGGCCGATCAGTGCAGTAACCGTATTTTCAGCAAATGGAAGGCTTATCCCCTTTACTGCCTCATATGTTCCGTAAAAAATACTCAGGTCTTCGGTTTGAAAAGATTCACGCACTGCTGTTGCCGACGTTCCCATCGATTACTCCTCCTACATCTCTACTTTAATTTGTATGATTAGTTCATTCTTTTTGAAGCTGTAAGCTTACGATAAATAAATCTTCCGAAATAACGTGCTGCCAGATTGAAGATTAACACCATAATTACAAGCACCGCCGAAGCTCCCGCAGCAATTTGTGCAGCGTCTGGAGCTAGACCTTCACTGTTGACCTTCCAAATGTGGACAGCCAGCGTTTCCGCTGGACGGAAGGGATTCAGTGGTGAATTCGCACTAAGTGGATTCCAGTTGGTGAAATCCAATCTTGGACTACTCATCCCTGCTGTGAACATCAACGCAGCTGCTTCCCCAAAGACACGACCAGCGGACAAGATAGTACCTGTAATAATTGTAGGTAATGCTACCGGAAACAACACCGAGGTAACAATTTTCCACTTGGACAATCCTAGTGCAAAACCGGCCTCTTTTTGTTGTTTTGGAACACTACGGAAAGCTTGCTCCGTAATCCGCACCATCAGCGGTAGATTAAAGACCGTCAATGCCAGCGCACCGGAGATTAAGGAGAAGCCTAGATTGAAATAGTTAACAATCAGCAATAGACCAAACAAGCCGACTACGATGGAAGGGAAAGATGACAATACTTCAACAATCAAGCGAATAAAGCCGGTAATCTTACCGGGACGAGCATATTCCGCCATATAAATACCGGCACCCAGTCCAAGCGGAACTGTAATAATAAGTGTCAGTACTAACAGGAATAAGGAGTTAAATAGCTGCGGTCCGATCCCTCCACCTGCACGAATCTTTTGCGGTGCGGAGAAAAGAAAATCCCAACTGATATGGCTTAAGCCTCTAAAGAGGATATATCCCAAAAGTCCAAGTAGAATGACAACGATGAGCATCGCGAAAAATACAATAAGACTGGTGGCAATTTTATTTACGGTTCTCGGCTTCAAATTTTATTTCTCCTTTCAAGCATTCTCACAAAGAAGACAAATACGAAAGTCATCAGCATGAGAACCAATGCCATACTCCACAGTGCATTATTGTGAGGTGAGCCCATGGTCGTGTTCCCCATACCGAGTGTGATCACACTGGTCAAGGTAGAAGCTGACTCAAAGAGTGATTTTGGTACGAATGGCGCGTTCCCGATAACCATTTGTACAGCGAGTGCTTCACCGAAAGCACGAGCCATTCCCAATACAATCCCTGTCATAATGGCAGGAAAGGTTGTTGGAATAATCACCCGCGAAATCGTCTGCCACCGGGTGGCACCAAGCGCATAGGAAGATTCTTTTAAGTTTTGCGGCAATGAAGCCAGCGCGTCTGCAGCCACGCTTGTAATCGTCGGAAGAATCATTACCGAGAGCACAAGCGCGCCTGCAGCTACCCCGATGCCTTGGCCCGGCAGGTTGTTGCGTAGAAACGGTACAATTACACTTAATCCGATGAAACCATATACTACCGAAGGAATCCCTGCCAAAAGCTCAATAACAGGTTGAAGTAATTTTTTGCCCCACCCTGGAACAATCTCAGTCATAAATAACGCAGCGCATAAGCTAAGTGGACTAGCAATCAATGCGGCAAGCAAAGTAACCAGGAAGGAGCCCGAGATAAATGGAAAAGCTCCGAAGGAAGGCGTATCCGCTTCAGGCGACCACTTTGTACCGAAGAGAAATTCAGAAACGGTAGCATTGCCACTTGTGAAGGTTG
This sequence comes from Paenibacillus sp. FSL H3-0310, assembly GCF_038002785.1. Taxonomy (NCBI): domain Bacteria; kingdom Bacillati; phylum Bacillota; class Bacilli; order Caryophanales; family Paenibacillaceae; genus Paenibacillus; species Paenibacillus sp. FSL H3-0310. Next base: position 2,584,879 of record NZ_JBBODC010000001.1, on the reverse strand, counting down.
AAATTCCTTTAGACGCTACAAAATATACCATCGATACAATGATTGTTATCAACAGTAATACACAGAAGGACATATAAGTACGTCCAACAAAATCTTCAATATGATGTTTTTCGAATCGTGAGTTCTTTAGTTTCACCCTCAATTGCTCCCTCTTTCTAAAGTGAAAAGAGAGGCAGATGTATCCGCCTCTAATCACTTGAGATTCTAATCAATAACATTGCCTAGAATTAAATTACTTAGCGGTAACAGTTCCTGCAACGTCGCGAACAACTTGCATTTTAACAGCTGGGATGTATCCAAGTTCAACAACTTCACCTGTTTGCACTTCGTCAGTTAAGAAAAAGTCGAGGAATGCTTTTACTGTTGCATTAGGTTCACCATTTGTGTACATATGCTCGTAAGCCCATACTGGGTATTTACCAGAAACAACATTGTCAACAGATGCTTCTACACCGTCAAGACTAAGTGTTTTAATGGAATCATCCAGGTAAGAAAGAGCAAGGTATCCGATTGCCCCTGGAGTTTCACCGATCATTTTCTTAACCGTACCGGAGGAATCTTCTTGAATCGAACCTGGGATATCTTCTGTTTTGGTTCCAAGTGCAAAGCTTTCAAAGGTAGCACGAGTACCGGAGCTGCCTGGACGGTTGATGATTTGGATTTTTTGATCCGCTCCGCCGACTTCAGACCAGTTAGTGATTTTACCAGTGAAAATGTCCACCAGTTGTTGTTTAGTCAAGCTATCCACACCAGCATCAGGATGAGATACTGCTGCGATCGCTACTACTGCTACTTGATGATCTACGAGTGCTGCTGCTTTTTCCGCATCTGCATCTTTTAATTTTTCTTCTGCGAATACGTCAGAGTTTCCGATATCTACTTGTTTCTCAGCTACTTGAGTAAGACCAGTACCACTGCCACCGCCTTGAACTTGAATGTCCACGCCAGTGTTTTTATCCATGAAATTCTCTGCTACCAGCTCAACCAAGGGTTGTAATGCTGTTGAACCTGAAGCCAGAATCGAACCACTTATTTCAGCGCCGCCGCTTCCTTCGTTAGTTGCTGCAGCGTTTCCTCCTGTGTTGTTTGCCCCGCCGTTACCGCAAGCCGATAGTGCCAGTACGCTTGTTAAAGCCAAAGTCATGATCCATGATTTTTTGAATTGCATTGTTTTGTCTCCTCCTAAATGGTTTGTTAGCATGGCTCCCTGATCAGTTCATACCAAACTGGCTTCGAAAGCTTTAACATGGTGTTGTGGAGCTTGGCCCCCATATGCATGGTTACTGTAAAAGTTCATCAAACGCATATGTTATATGTTGTCCGGGACTTCTTGGCCCCTCTGACTCTTCTTATTCTAGAGCTCGTTCGTTAGAGAAACTTCTTATCTTTGTAAAGCGAACGAAAAAAATACCAATATAAAGTGTATATCTGTATAGATATAATCTATAATGGAGATATAATTTATAATCCAACTTAGCATTATGTGGAGGAAAGTCATGAATATTATGAAATTGAACATCGTAGTTCTAATTGAAAAATATAAAAAAGTAACCGATGTAGCCGCAGAATTAGGCCTTAAACAACCTACTGTATCTTTTCATATGAAGAATCTGGAGGCTGAGCTCGGAACCTCTCTATTTCTTTACCGAAGCGGAAGAGTACTGCTTACGGATGCTGGACGAGCCCTTTATCAATACGCCCTCAAAATCGTCTCTCTCACAGCAGAAGCTGAACGCACAGTTAAACAATTTTCTTCCCCCTCAAAAGGAATATTAGAGCTGGAAGCCAGTTTTATTCCTGCAACTTATATTTTACCTAATGTGTTAATCCAATTCATGAAACTCTATCCGGGGATTAACAACTCTTTGACTGTTCAAAGCGATGCTTTGTTACGTGAGCGTCTCCGTAGTCGGGATATTCAGATGGCCATTTTACATACTGCGGATTGGCAGGACGAATCTTTTGATTTTCAGCTTATTGTCCGTGATGAACCTGTCCTAATTTTTGCAACTGGTCATCCATTTGAAGGCCTAGAGAAATTAACACCTGAACTAATTGCCAATGAGCCGTGGATTCAGCATGAGCAAGGATCTTGTTTACGAGGGTATGCCGATCAATGGGCACAATTCAATCAAATCCGTTTATGGAACCGATCCGAGTTGAATTCTCCAGAAGTGATTAAACAGTTAGTTAGCGGGAGTGATTGTGTTGGTATTTGTTCTAAAGCGGCGGTTAAAGCTGAGATTGAGCTAGGCAAGCTTAGCTATGCTAACCTGCCAGGGATTCTGCCTGAAAGCGGCGGGTTTGTGCTCGGCTGGCGTAAAGATCATATTTTAACACCGTTGCAGCAATCCTTTGTTGATATAGTAACGACTCTTGATCTTTAAAAAAACAAGGAAGCTTCTAAAGCCGCAAACGGTTTTAGAAGCTTCCTTGTTCATTTATTCTATAAAAGGAAACATTAATTTCTCATTTTCACTTAAATACATATTCTCCTTCGTGATGATCACGGAGCCTGTATCTATTATCCGTTCCACTTTCTCACCCTCAACAGCTTCAATCGCCGTCTTCACAGCTAAGTACCCCATATTAAAAGGCTTCTGCATTACCGTGCCAAGCAAGATCCCTTTTTCGAGGAGCTTCACCTCATTGCTAGAATTGTCGAACCCAAATAATTTCACTTTGTCCTGAAATCCCATATCCATAATCGCCTGCCCAGCACCTAGTGTAGAAGGTTCATTAAGACCTATTATCCCCTTTAGATTTGGCTCGTCCTTTAGTAAACCAACAGTTAACTGGTACGCTTTTCGCACGGAACCATCACTGTATAATGTAGGCTGCACATCATGAACTCCATTCTCTAAAAGGGCATCACGAGCCCCTCTTTCCCTCTCAATTGCGGTGGCAGAGCCTTGTACAAAGTTAACGATAGCGACTTTATCCTCTGGATCGATATATTTTCTTAACTCCTGTCCTGCCTTACGTCCTGCTTCATAATTGTCTGTAGCAATAAAGCTCTCTGATACACCACCGCTTAAGCCCGAATCTACAGTAATAAGCGTAATGCCAGCTGATTTGATCTTTTCCGCGATTGGAATGAGGCGATAATAATCCGTAGCAGATAAAATAATGGCGTCAGGCTTTTCCTTAATTGCTTGCTCCAGCAGTTCTATCTGTTGATCTACATCAAGCTCTGTATCCGTTCCAATCGTGCGAACCTCTGCGCCGAACTCCTTAGCCGCAGTTGCCACACCTTGTTTCATCACTTCCCAGAATTCAATACTGCTATCGATAGTCTTGGGCACATAAATAATGGTCCTAACCTTTGCGTCAAGCTCATTTGTAAACATACGATAGGCTAATGAACCCAAAGTAACAATGAAGAGCAGTAGCAGAGTATACAGGCCAATTTTTGACCGTAAAGCGCTCATTGACTCTCCTCCTCATAAATCACAGGTATTCGTAAAGTGGCCGTCGTTCCTTCCTCCATCTCGCTTGCAAAAGACAAACCGTATTTCACACCGAAATACAGCTGGACACGATGGTTCACATTCGCGACACCTACACCGCTGCCAGTCTTGAAATCTGATTTTTGCAGCAGTACCTTACCCATCTGCTCTTCATCCATCCCAATACCGTCATCAATGACCTGTACGATAATATCGTTCTGTTCTTGTCTTGCTCGGATCAGAATGTGCCCTTGCTCAGGATTATGTTTTATGCCGTGATAGATCGCATTTTCAACCAAAGGCTGAAGTACCATTTTTAAAATGCTGCAGGTTAGGATATCTTCTTGTACCTCTATGGAATAAGTGAATTTATTACGATAACGCATGTTCTGAATCGTTAAATAGTGCCGAATATGCTCTAATTCTTTGGCCAGCGGAATCAATTCCTCACCCTCACCAATTGTTGAACGAAGCAGCTTGGATAGAGATGAAGTCATCTCAACCACTTCCTCCATCTTTCCTGTCTCTGCCATCCAAATAATCGAATCAAGTGTATTGTACAAAAAGTGAGGTTTAATCTGCGCTTGCAGTGCCTTCAGTTCACTCACACGTTTCATCTCTTGCTCCAGAACGATCTGTCCCATTAACTCTTTAATCTTCATAATCATAAGATTAAACGTACGAGCAAGCTTGCCGATTTCATTCGTGCTCTCAATCTCCACGCGTATGTCGAACTCTCCACGTTCCGCTTTTTTCATATTCAGCTCCAAATTCTTCAGCGGTTTGGTCAGTGCGTAAGAGAGAAATATCGATATAGCCATAGCAAAAATCAAACTAATTGCTCCCCATAAGGCGGCGGTTCCTTGCATACGTTGCTTGTTCGCGACCAAATCATCCGGATAAGTGACTCCAACTATTTTCCAGCCAAAGCTGGTAGTGTCCACAGTGTACAGTTTCTGATCATTCCCCGTATTAACCGTAACAGATCCACTCTTGATCCCAAGGACCGTCTCTAATTGTTCGAACTTGAGCTGGGAGTAGATCAACTGCTGTTGTGGATGATAGACAAGGCTACCTGCGGGATCGACGATAAAAACATAACCTCGTTTTCCCAGTTCGATTTGTTTACATAGATTATTAATTACACTGTAATTGAGATCTACGAGCAGTACACCTTGTTGATCCGCTTCCGTCATAGCATTCGCATTCGAGAGTTTTCGGCTGATCGAGACTACCCACCGGTATTCATCTTGAAAGATGTGCTGCACATGAGAGGAAGAAACTGCAACGTCTAATTGATTCATAGCTTTTTGATACCAATCTTGAGCTATTAGTTCAGGAAGCGGTTTCAAAACAGCATGCTGTCGATCCGAAACGGTCATGCCATCTGAGCCTGCATATAATATAGAGGAAATATCCGAGCGGGACTGAACGACTGACCGGAGATAATGACTGGCAAGCAGTTTATTCTTAAGTGCCTCTTCTTTATCTAAATTCGAGCCTTTTATATACTTCTCTAGATCACTGCTAGTTAACACTAGAGCAGCTATGCTCTCCATATTGCCAATGTAATTCTCGATATTCAGTTTTACTTGTTCTATTAACTGTGAAGTATAGGCTACAGAATTTCCCTTGACCGCGGCTGAGGACAGGCGATAGGAAGTATAACTCAGGACAATAGTTGTGCAGAGGATAAGAAGTGAAAAGGAGATAGCAATATTAGTATGAATACTTCGGCTGCGGAAAAAGCGCTGTGATCTCATAGAGAGAGATTCTCCTTCTGCCGGTGTCGATATTCCTTCGGTGTGCTTCCTACATTACGTTTAAAAATAACACTAAAATACTGTGGATCAGCATAACCAACTCTGGCAGCGATATCATATGTCTTCAACTGTGTGACCGTAAGGAGTTCTTTTGCTTTTTCCAAACGGAGTCGAGTCAGATACTCTATAAATGTTTCACCGGTATGCTGTTTAAAAGTTGCACTGAAATAACTGATGCTCATAAAAATATGGCTACACAGCTCATTGAGTGAAAAGCTGTCATTACAATAATTCTCGCGAATATAAGCTTCTGCGGCTTGCATCTGAGAAGTCCGAACCGTTGTTCTCTGTTCCGATAGTTTAAGTATCAGCGCATGGCAAGTCCTCTCCAGATAATTCCTTGCTTCATCTAGAGTCTTAAGCGCAGCAACCTCTGCAAACATATTATGCGAAACAACTACTGTATTTGGGAAGCCGATGTCGACCACATAGTTCATCAAAGAAACCAGCAGCTGATAGATGCTGCTACGGCAGCCTTCTATAGAGGAGGTATTACTTTTAAGCTCCTGAAACCACTTCAACAGAATTTCCGATACAGCAGAAGCTTTACCTGTCTTTAAAGCGGATATGAATTGCTTTTCCCATGAGGTGAAATGCGCCTGATCCAATCCCTTGCCAAACTCAAGATCCTGTATGGAGATAACTTTATCTATGCCTAAAAGGTAACGATATTCTATGGAGGAGATCGCTTCTTGGAAGGATTGTGGAATTTGTTGCAAAGTATTATATTTTCTACCGATGCCTATGGTGGATGACAGCTTCAAATATTTATTTAAGCTACCCTGGACTTGCTCTGCAAGAAGCTGCGTTGCTACTTCTAACGTCTCCGAATTGCCGGATCTTATCGCAGCGATTTTTCCATCTCTCGTCTGGAATACCACTCCATCTTGCTCTTTCTCCAGCTGCTCTTGAACAATGTTAAAGGCGCCGAAACGCAGTAGCTCTGCATCAAAAGCTAGGTCCTGGCTTCGTTTCTCCAATTCTATATCTATAACGAGCGCAAGGTACACTTGACCCTGCAACGGAATATGAAAATAACTCAATTTATTCTCGATTTCTTCGCTTTTCATTCGAGTAGTTACCAGCTGCTCCAAGAATCGTTCCCGCAGCAATGGAAGACTCTGATTAAGTTGCTTACGAAGCTTAACTAAATTCGCTTTTTGTAGATGCTCTTCATCTAAATCCTGCTTCATCTTACTTAGAAATTCAGCAAACTCACGTGCATTAATCGGTTTTAATAAGTACTCAGTCACCTTCAGTGTTATGGCCTGCTTCGCATATTCGAAGTCTTCATATCCAGTGACGATAATGACCTTCATATCCCGGTACCTATCCATCACAGCTCTGGCCAATCCCAGTCCATCCATAAAAGGCATACAAATATCAGTAATAATTACGTCAGGACGATGCTGCTCAATTGCTTCCAGTGCATCTCTGCCATTATCGAAATCACCAACCAGCTCAAACCCATATTTACTCCATGAGATCTTTTGTTTGATCCCTTCACGAACCTCATCTTCATCATCAACCAGAATTATTTTATACATCCAACACCTCCACAACTTTGAACTTATCAGCATAAGCATAATAGAGGCCGCCTGCGGGAGGCAACCTCTATTATTAAACTCTATTCGTATAGTAGAGGTTTGATCTCATCGGAATCCATATTGTTTTTATCATACCAGTGGAACCCCGTGTCGATGTTCTTTTCAACCGCTTCCCCTTTAATCGCTTGCACAGCTGCCTTCACAGCTTGATAGCCAATACCAATGGGGTCTTGTGTAACGGCACCAGCCACAACACCACTGCGGATAGCATCCATCAACTGCTTGCCAGAATCAAAGCCGACGACTACGATCTTACCATTCATTTGCAATTCATTAACTGCATTAGCCACACCTACAGCAGAGCCTTCATTAGAGCCATAGATTCCTTTCAGATCCGGATTTGCCTGCATCATCGCTTTCGCAAGGTCTGTGGACTTTAACTGATCTCCACCCCCATATTGCGGCTCTAACACTTGAATATCCGGATATTTTGCTTTCATTTGTTCCAAGAAGCCATCGCGACGCTGTTGCCCTGTGCTGCTCGTTTGGTCATGTATGACAAGGCCCACTTTACCTTTCTTGCCAATCAGTTCAGCCATTTTATCTGCGGCCAAAGCAGCTGCTGCTTTATTGTTAGTCGCTGCTGTTGCTACAGGGATATCACTGTCTACACCAGAGTCAAAGCCGATGACCGGAATCTTATTTTCCTTTGCCTTTTCTAGATAAGGAATCGCAGCTTTGCTGTCCAGTGCGGCAAGCGCAATTGCAGCTGGCTTCTTGTCGAGAGCGGTCTGCAGCATCTCAATTTGTTTATCCACCTGACTCTCATTTTCTGGACCTTCGAAGGTAATCTCAACATCAAATTCCTTAGCAGCTTTCTCCGCTCCTTGCTTCACCGCTTGCCAGAATTGATGCTGGAACCCTTTTGATATGACTGGAATGTATGGTTTGTCTGAACCGGATGCACTCTTGTTACTATCATTGTTGTTACATGCACTCAGCAAAGTAGTGACTAACAATAGACTGGCAAGCATAATAAACCCTCTACGACGCAGTTTCATTTGAATCTTCCCCCTCGTCATTTGCTTTGTATATCACTCCGGATGGAGATCATACCAAGTTTATTGCTTACGGCGGCGTAGAATATCAGCGTAAACCGCAATGATGATTACAACACCGACAATGACCGTCCGCCATTCCTGAGCCACGGACATAATCTGTAAGCCATTCGTCAGCACACTCATAATCAGTGCGCCAATAATCGTGCCTAGAATAGAACCTACACCTCCACTTAAGGAAGTTCCGCCAATGACCACTGCCGCAATAGCCTCTAGTTCATAACCGGTGCCCAGTGATGGCTGTGCTGAATTCAGACGTGATGCCATCAGGATACCTGCGATTCCACTAAAAATCCCTGTAATGGAATAGATAATAATCTTCCATTTGACTGTGTTCACACCTGATAAGCGAGTAGCTTCTTCATTACTGCCAAGCGCGAAGTTGTAACGCCCAATAATCGTCTTAGACAAGATTATGCTTGCGATCATACCGAGTAATAAGAAGATAACGATGGTGTTGGGTATACCGGGGATCATTTTACCCATGGCGATCTTGGCGAAGATCGGATCATCGTTGAAATATATAGGTTTGGCACCGGTGATGACAAGCGACAAGCCTTTGGTGACCATCATAATCGCCAGAGTGGCGATGAAGGGTGGAATGTTCATCTTCGCCACCATCAAACCGCTGACAAAGCCACACAGTGCTCCAGCCAGAATCCCACCTACAATGCCTACCGGGACGGGCAGACCCCAGAATGTAATAATGACTCCAACCATAACAGATGAGAATGTCATTACAGTACCGAGAGCAAGGTCGATGCCGCCCGTAATAATAACAAAGGTAGCTCCAAGCGCTAATACTCCGATTACAGCTGTAGAAACTAGAATTCCGACAAGATTTGAGAATTGAAAAAAGTTGCTGGAGGATAAAGAAAATACGATGACCAATATGATCAGACTGGCAAATGCCAATATTTTTTGTTTGAATCCGGATTGCCCTCCCGATTGCTTCATACCCGCTGGCTGACTAATCTCTTTATCCGCGATCTTCATAGTCCTGACACCTCCGGTTAACTCTTGAACAGTTATGAACGTTTCGTCGCATATTTCATAATCGCCTCCTGCGATGCTTCTTCTGCGGGGAGTTCTCCTGTTATACGCCCTTCACACATAATGATAATCCGGTGGCTCATTCTTAGAATCTCAGGAAGATCTGAAGAAATGATAATGATCGCCTTCCCTTGACTCGCAAGCTGATCCAGCAGCTTATAAATTTCACTTTTCGCGCCTACATCAATACCTCGTGTAGGCTCATCGAAGATGAGTACATCACAGTCTCTAGTCAACCACTTGCCGATGACCACTTTCTGCTGATTACCTCCGGACAGAAACTTAACCTTTTGATCTACACTTGGAGTTTTGGTGGCTAGCGCTTCAACATGCTGCTCCGCTGAGCTTCGCATCTCCCGCTCCTTCATCCAGCCAAATGAATTACGGAATTTATAAAAGGAGGCAATCGCATTATTCATGCTGATATCCATATCCACAAGCAATCCGAAACGTTTGCGGTCTTCGGACAAATACCCAATACCATGCTGTACCGCTTGATGTGGCTGACGTATCCGAACCGATTTTCCATGGAGCATAATTTCACCCTCATCGATGGGATCGGCACCAAATACGGCACGTACAACCTCGGTACGTCCAGCTCCCATTAAACCAGCGAAGCCCAAAATCTCACCTTTATACAGATGAAAGCTAATATCCTTGAACGCATGCCCTCTAGAAAGCTTCCGAACTTCTAAGACAACTTGCTGAGTCTGTTTCGCAATCGTTGGTTTCGACGTTTGATATAATTCACGTCCAACCATCATGCTGATGATCTGATCAATCGTTATTGAATCGGTACGAACGGTATCTACATAACAACCATCACGCATAACTGTAATGCGGTCTGTAATTCGCTTCAATTCATCCATGCGGTGAGAGATATAAATAATTCCCACACCTTTATCTCGTAGCTGCTCAATCATTCGAAATAACTCGTTAATTTCTGTATCTGTTAACGCGGCGGTTGGTTCATCCATGATCAATACCTCGGCTTGGAAAGACAAGGCTTTAGCGATTTCAACCATTTGCTGATTAGCAACGGTCAGGTCTGATACCAAAACTCTGGGATCCAGCTTCAGATTCATTTGATCAAACAGTACCTGAACTTTTCGGTTCATCTCCACATCATCAACGAACCATTTCAGAGCTTTACGCGGCTCTCGTCCAATGTAAATGTTCTGGGCGACCGTAAGATGAGGCATTAAATTCAATTCCTGATGGATGATACTAATTCCAAGCTCCTGTGCTTCACGGGTATTAACAATCTCCACTTCATTTCCCTTGTACCACATTTGACCAGTATCCTTGGAATAGACACCTGTCGCAATCTTCATAAGGGTAGACTTGCCAGCGCCATTTTCTCCTACTAACGCATGAACTTCCCCACGCTTCAGCTCAAATTGACATTCATTCAAAGCATGAACACCTGGGAAAAACTTGTTGATTCCCTCCATACGAAGCAACACTTCGTTCATTTTGATATCCACCTCAAATTCTTTGAGAATGCCTTAACCCTTAAAGTAATCGCTTTCAATCCGGAATGTAAAATCATTGTATTCCTTATAAGTTGCCATTGTAATGGAATAATCTCCGTAAAAAAGTTTAAAATTTTATGTTTTACATACAAAAAAAGCTGAACCGAGAGCACCTCAGTTCAGCACAAATGTTATACCCTAAAAATCACATGTCAGCGAACCCTCCTAAAGGCTTGCGCCATTTCCAGCCACCAATGTGAAGGTCTTAGGAATTCCCTTATCATACACGTCGGAGGATAGATTAGGTTCTTCAACTAATTGGCGGATCACTAGTCCGCTATTAGCTGCTGCGGTTACAATTTCTCCGAGTGTCCAGCGGCGCCAATACACAACACTATGCTCTTGTTCACCTGCTGGTTTACCTGTGGAAGGCAAATACTTGGAATAGGATACCTTCTTCTCTTCCAATGATGAGTCAAAATAATCTCCGTTTACTTTGTGTTTGCGTACCTTCGCAGTAGATCCCTTCGAGGAAATAAGCTTGGTCGTTACCGGATGAAAATCGCGGAGTACAAATACGCCTCCAGGAGAAAGCAATCGGCGAGCTGTTTCCATGAATAGTGTAAGGTTGGTAAAGTAATGAACAATTCCTAACTCTGCAAAGACGATGTCATATGAACCATCAAGGACGTCTTCTGGCAGCTTAAGAATATCTGAGACGATATAGGTTAGTGGTACCCCTGCTTCTTGGGCAAGATCAGCCGCATATCGCGCATTGGCTTCCGAGAAGTCAGCAACCGTTACTTCCGCACCTAGTAATGAGAGTGCCACGGCCTTCATCCCGTTTGAGCCCATTAAATTCATCATTTTCTTACTCTTCACCTCTCCAAAAAAAGAAAGGAGCGGGTGAAGCTTTGCACTTGGTTCCTTTATTAATTTTGCAGCTGCTTCTGACGGTGTACCAAACCGAGTTACCCAAGCGGTATAAGTATCTTCGTTCCAAAGCTCTTCGCTTGTTGGCACAGCGTTTTTTTCTGCCTGATTATTTGAATATTGATTCTGCTCTTCCATCCATTGCTACCCCTTTATGTGTAAAATATCTGTTATGAAGCATTCTGAATGGCATCAGCCATCCGGATAGTTTTCCTTCTTCCCGCGCACAAATATACTGCGAGGCCAATCATAACGAGCAGCCCACCTGCCCATTGTAAGGTTGTTAGCTGCTCACCCAAGAGTAAATACGCTAAGATACTGGCACCCACTGGTTCTCCTAAAATGTTCATTGAAACCGTAGTCGCGGATACATATTGTAGTAACCAATTAAACAAAATATGGCCAAACACCGTTGGCACCACTGCTAACAATACAAAGATTCCCCATTCCTTGGCCGGATAATTAAAAAAGGAAATCAATATGAACAGATTGTATACGGCAAACACGCCAGCGGCTGATAAGAAGACAATCAAGCTATATAAGTAAGAGGGCATACGCACCACTAGCTTTTGACCGATCAGCATATGTACAGCTACCGCGACAGTGCCTCCGACCGATAATAGATCACCTTTTAGATTATCCGCAGAGATGCCGATATCACCCCAGCCGATAAACACGACACCGCCAATCGCAATGCCAAGCCCTAGAATAGCGGACAGAGCTGTCTTTTCCTTATACAAAAAATAAACACCTAGCATAATGAATACAGGCTCCAGCGCCATGATCATTGTTGAACTAGCTACCGAAGTATACTTTAATGATCCCATCCATAGCAAAAAGTGCAGCGCAAGCATTGCGCCTGAGAGGATGAGCATTAGCCAGTCTTTTTTACGAAGAGCAAAAGCAGCTCCACTATAGGGTCTTGCAAAAGGCAGCATCAGCAGTGAGGTAAATAATAATCTGTACATGCCTTGTATAGATGCAGGTGCATCAGACCATTTAATAAAAATGGCGGAAAAGGAGATGGCCACAATCCCTATCAACATTAATAGTGGAATCGGAAGTGGCGGTTTTTTAAGTTTCACATGTTACGCGTCCTTTCAATATCTTAAGTCACTTATGTTAATTTAACGCAGACCGTGAAAAAATGCATCTATTTTCATAAGATTTCACTAAAAAAAGCACAAGCAATGTCATTTCTGACGAAAGCTCATGCTTCTTAAAAGGCTACGGCTTCAGAACAACCTTGATGCAATCCTCTTTTTTCTCACTAAAAACGTCATAGCCATGCTCCGCTTTACTAATTGGCAGGCGATGCGTAATGATATCTGTAGGATCAAATTTATTTTCTTTAATCATCTTATACAGCAACGGCATATAGTGAATCACCGGCGCTTGTCCCATTTTTAAAGTAATGTTGCGTTCAAATAGATGACCCAAAGGGAACATATTGTAATTAAGCCCATAAACTCCCACAAGCTGAATAGTTCCGAATTTACGTACGATATCCGAGGCCATTCTAAATGCACTGAGTGAGCCTCCCTGTAGCTTCAGAGTGGTTTCCACTTTCTCCAAAGCAGATATTTTGGCATCTAAACCTACACAGTCAATAACTACATCTGCGCCCCCATGTGTTATCTCCTTCAAATGAGCTTCAATATCCTTGATCTCTTCGAAATTATAAACTTCAACATTATTGGTCAGCTTCGCATGCTGCAGACGATAGCCAATATGATCAACCGCAATGACTCTTGAGGCACCTTTGATCCAGGCAAACTTCTGAGTAAGCAGTCCAACAGGACCGCAGCCGAGAACAATGACTGTATCCCCTGGCTTCACTCCGCCGCTTTCTACTCCCCACCAAGCAGTAGGCACAATATCAGATATGAAAAGAATTTTCTCATCTTCCATTTCTGCATCCTCAGGAACGACAAAAGGGCCGAAATTACCATAAGGAACCCGCAGCAATTCAGCTTGTCCGCCTGCAAAGCCCCCATAAGTATCGGAATAACCAAGATAACCGCCTGTGTCCTTGGCGTCATTAGCATTGTCGCATTGGCTCTCCATCTCATGCTGGCAGAAAAAACACTGCCCACAGGCGACATTAAAGGGGATGATGACTCGGTCACCTTTTTTGACTTTAGTTACGTCAGGACCCACTTCCTCAACAATCCCCATCGGCTCATGACCAATAACATAATCATCATGCATACCTGGTATTTCCCCGTTATAAATGTGCAGATCCGAGCCACAAATCGCCGTAGTGGTAATCCGAACAAGGATGTCATCTTTTTTCTCAAGCGTCGGATCAGCTACTTCTTTAACTTTCACTTTTTTCTTCCCTTGGTAGGTTAGTGCTTTCATGCTGTTAATCCGCTCCTTTGGAGATGGTCTAGAGATATAATTTTCATGCCTTTCTATGTTATATCCCTAAGCCCTACCCTCTTATCCATGAAGAAGCGGAGAATACATCATTAGTGCGTAATTATCAGTTACAGCTTCATCTCCAATTAGATCTCCAGAGCGTGTATATACTTTTCGACTGATCTTGTTACTGCGTATATATCCGCCCCAAGGCTCTAGACTAATCCTATGATCACTTTCGTATACTTCATAATCATAAAACGCCTGCTCATTGCATCTCCACTCCCCGTGTAAATGGCTATCGTCCAGCCAGAGCTTTAGTTGATACGTTTGAGCGGTGTTATTTTTTAATTGAAGATCCAAATAGTTATAAGAACAGGTCGCCCCGCTTCCAAAAGGTTGTGTACGTTGTTCATCTGGAAATACATCATAACTGTGACGATGCCGTTCCATAACGGTAAGTGGCGTATGCAGTGCCATCCAATAGATCAGATTAGACAACTGGCATAAGCCTCCTCCAACCCCGGAATGAAAACCACCATAATGCAGCACCATACCCTCCAGATACCCTTTTCGCTTAGTGGGCTTACCAATACTTCTCCAGTAGGAAAAAGTCTCCCCCGGCTGCACAACAAGTCCATCCAGCTTCGCAATTGCCAGCCGTAAGTTAGTTATTTTATTGTATTGAAGCACCATATCTACATTCCGAAGACTTCTTAATAACGGGGTAGCATGAGTCATAGCTGCATAAGTTAAAGTTTCATCCGTACGCTGCTTCGCTATTTTGCTTCGTCCAGTGCACCATTTCAAATATCTTTTCCAAATAAAATATCGTTTGCCAGCAAACAATCTAAGGCGAGAACGCTGAATAGGCTTCATGGCAGCCTGGGGTGTATTCATCTAGAACTGAACCTCGCTTTCAGCTCGTAACTGGGCGAATCTACCTCCAATTATCGCATTATGATGCTTAACGATCTCCCTACTACTCAGAACACCATTATCAAAGGTGCTATGAGCGTCTGAGACCAGTACACTTTTATATCCCATGCTGTATGCGCGTCTTATTGTCGTATCCAGACAGAATTCACTTTGCATCCCACAGATCACCAGATCCGTGATCCCGAGCTTTTGGAGTTCATCTTGCAGTTCCGTTCGGTGAAAAGCATCCCAAGTAGGCTTCTCAACGATAACTTCGCCTTCCTGCGGTGTGATGCGGTGACTGATCTGCCAAGTGGGTGTACCTTTTGTGTACTCCTCATCTTCGGTATGTTGAATATACACAATAGGAGTACCTGCTAATCGAGCTTTTTGCTGAAGGGAGACAATCCTGTCCATCACACCCTCTTCATCGTACAGCTTTAGATCATAGGAGAACATGGCTTCTTGAACATCGATAATTAATAATGCTGTTGATTGTTCCAAATGAATAACCTCCAAGAGCTTTTTTTTAAAATCATACCAGAAACTGGGACAGACTATCTACCTGCTAGAAGTTACAAATGTTAAAACTAAAAACCGAGTATCTGTAAGCAGATACCCGGACGATTTCATCAATCATTTATTTGCCACGCTTATTATGCCAGATCAATGCATGCAGCTGTGGAAGTACACGAACCTTGTTCATATCCGAATCCACGATTACTTTATTAAACAACCACTCCAGCCTTCCCAGAAGCCGAGCAGAAATGTTGCCCTCTTCCGTGACATCATCATTACCAGGCTGCAGAAAGAGCTGCACATTCGGATATCGCTGGTGAACGTTTTTCGCATAATCAAAATCCTTATCATCAAACACTACGACCTTCAAGCTATGCGTAGAACGACCCAGTTTCTCCATCTTACTCATGATGTTATCTAGCATTTCCCAATTCGTTGTCATTCCTGAGCTTGGGGGTTTAGGACTGATTGTCAGCACATCCACGTCATTGAACCAATCCTGCCATTTACTCCCCTGAGTTTCTATCGCTGCTATTATTCCACGCTCATGAAGCAGATTGATGAAGGTACCCATTCCTTCACCAATCAAGGCAGGATTACCGCCTGAAATCGTAACACAGTCGAAATTATCTCCAGCTAACGCCAATAATTCATTTATGATTTCCTCTGCTTCCATCATGCGAACCTTATTCTTAGCCGTACCATCCCAAGTAAAAGCGGAGTCACACCAGCCGCAGCGATAATCGCAGCCATAGGTGCGGACAAACATCGTCTTCACTCCAATTACCGCACCTTCGCCTTGAATAGTTGGACCGAACATTTCAATTACAGGAATCTTACTCACAATCACAGCCTCCATACAAACGGTAGGATGGCCCTTCATCCGGAACATCTTCAGCCAGCACCTCTGCCCAAGAGGTTGGAGTCTCCCATAGCTTTACCGAGTACAAAGGCAACCCTGCTTGCTTAAGCTTGTAGGCAATATATGAAGACATATTCTCTACTGTGGTGCGGAAAGACAACAAGGCTACTTTGGAGCCCGTATTCGTTAACGTCTCTAACACAGGTTCATTTCCCATGGCAAGAAAAGCGTGATCTAAACGATCTACAAGGCTTTGTTGTACTGTCATTTTGATATCGCTGAAATCAATGACGAAACCTTCATCCGAGTGGCCTTCCGCGGCCATAGGTTTGCCCTTAAGCACTACTTCGAGCTTATAAGTATGTCCGTGCAGATTGCTGCATTTCCCTTTGTGTCCCACTAACTGGTGTGCCGCATCGAACGTAAATATTTTGCAGACTGAAACCTCGTTAAGCATTAAGAACCGGCCTCCATTCTCTCCGCCTCATATTGCTCAAGACCACGCTGACGCAATAGACAGGCTGGACAAGTACCGCAGCCACTGCCAATAATACCGTTGTAACAGGTCAGTGTGTGTTCGCGAACATAATCAAAATACCCCAGTGCATCGGCCATTTTCCACGTTTCTTTTTTATCCAGCCACATTAGGGGAGTGTGGATCGCAAACTCATAGTCCATAGATAAGTTCAGCGTAACATTCAATGATTTCACAAAAACATCACGGCAGTCCGGATAACCGCTAAAGTCCGTTTGGCAAACCCCAGTGACGATATGGGAGTACCCCAGTTGTTTAGCTAATATTGCGGCAAAAGATAAAAACAACAAATTCCGTCCATCGACGAAAGTACTTGGAAGCTCATCTCCTTCACCAGCCAGAATATCTATATCCTGACGGGTAAGTGCATTGGGTGCCAGCTGATTGAGCAGCCCCAGATCAAGAATATGCTGTTTTACATTAAACTTAGCTGCTATCTCTGTTGCAACTTCGATTTCAGCCGCATGACGTTGACTATAGTTGAAGGTAACTACCTGCACTTCCTCATACTGCTGCAATGCCCAAACCAGGCAAGTGGTGCTATCTTGTCCGCCGCTGAATACGACGAGTGCTTTTTTGTTCATATGAATCTCTCCTTATCACAAGTTGGAATTTAGCGGTTGTCCACTTTTTCTGGATAGAGGTCGTGATTGATTAAGCGGTGTTCCGCCATCGCCTCATACTTCGTACCCGGTCTTCCATAGTTGCAATAAGGATCAATTGAAATGCCTCCGCGCGGAGTGAACTTGCCCCATACCTCAATGTAACGCGGATCCATCAGTGAGATCAGATCATTCATAATAATGTTGACACAGTCCTCATGGAAATCACCATGGTTGCGGAAGCTAAACAGATACAGCTTTAATGATTTGGATTCCACCATTTTTTGTTCAGGAATATACGAAATATACAGCGTGGCAAAATCCGGCTGACCCGTTACAGGACACAAGCTAGTGAACTCAGGGCAGTTGAATTTAACAAAATAATCACGCCCGGGATGTTTGTTATCAAACACCTCCAGAATGTCTGGATCATAACCAAACTTGTACTGTGTTCCCTGATTACCAAGCAAAGTAACTTCTTGCATTTCCTCTTTCAATCTTCCTTCTGACACGACAAAAAACCCCTCTCTTTTCCTTCGGCCTTGGCCGGTAATGGAAAGAAGAACGAGATTTCGAAAACTTGGCTCCACTAAGAAGAAACGGAAGCAACGTCCGGATAAAGGACAGCAACCGCTTGTACTGTTTAATATATTCTTAGTTTTTTATAGAGGGAGTTCGCGAACCTCTCCTGCACAACTTTAGCGCAGACTTCTTCTTAAAGCATATTGCGTCTTGAACTATACCATGGGTAGCCCGCTCCTGACAAGTTCTACTCTTTACTGTTACCTTATATAGATCAGCAAATAACTCCAGATTAACGTGGATAGACCTGCGTATGTAGAGATTAGGAAGCTCAAAAACCACGGCAATTTGATCGCGGATTTCTTTTTAATTACATGAACTATTCATACAGTTAATTAAGATGTGGCAAAAAAAAGGATTCAAATCCTAAGAAAAGGGTAACTTATTCATAATAATCTTCGAGCTAAGGGTGGGAGCATTTTATGGAACAAAGTATACAGCAGCTTATGGATTGGCTTAACAATCATTTAAATGAAACAATCGCTATTGAAAAGAAAGAACTTCGTGATTTGGATAAAGTTCATTTCAATTTAGAGTCCGTAGATTTCCGGAGTGCAGATGACGTAATTGATGAATATCTTGGAAGTGCACTGATATTAAGAGGTTTCGGCAGCACACTTAACGCCGATGGTGAACTGGTATCCCTGCCACAATCCACTTATGATTTAGCTGTTGAAGGTCTTCAAATCGTAGACTTAGCCGACCGCAAGGCAGAAATAACTACGGACAGAGCTAATTACACCCTTTCAGTAGATTAAACGAACATGATTATGATAAGCAAAAAGAGCCCACAGCGATCTGCGGGCTCTTTTTGCTTATCATTTATTCTTCTCCAATGATCTCCACTTCAGTTTCAAGCTCTACACCGAATTTATCCTTCACAGTCGCTCTTACATGGTGGATTAGCCCGATGTAATCACTGGCTGTTGCATTATCTGCATTCACAATAAATCCCGCATGCTTCTTGGATACCTCAGCACCGCCGATTCTTGTACCCTGTAAGCCGCTCTCTTGAATTAACTGTCCTGCAAAACGGCCTGGAGGCCGCTTAAATACACTCCCACAGGATGGATACTCAAGCGGTTGCTTCGATTCACGTAAATAAGTTAGTTCATCCATTTTTGCCTTGATCGTTAAAACATCACCGGAAGTCATAGCAAATTTGGCCTCAAGTACAATATACTCACCGCTTGCGAATACACTTTTTCTGTATCCCCATTGCAGCTCATCTCCTTGCAGAGTTACCAATTGCCCGTTCTTATTTATAGCTAGTGCACTATGCAGGACATCTTTGATCTCACCGCCATAAGCACCTGCGTTCATATAGAGCGCTCCACCAACTGTTCCTGGAATGCCACAGGCGAACTCAAGACCCGTAAGCTCCTTATCAAGCGCATATCTGGAAACATCAATTATTTTGGCACCACATTGCGCATATAAGAGATTGTCGCGAATTCCCATTTCGGTCAGTCCTGCCGTTTGCAGAACGATTCCACGTACCCCTCCATCACGGATAATCACATTGGAGCCATTCCCAAGTACCGTAAGGGTTATCCCATTTTGTTCTGCATATGTAACGATCTTTTGAATTTCATCATAAGTAGCTGGTGCAGCCAAAATATCAGCTTTGCCGCCCATTTTAGTGTACACGTGATCTTTTAAATTCTCATGACTTTTCACTATTCCTGCAGTCATTAGCTGCTCTAGATCATCTTGAATTTTGTCAATATTCATGTTTTCATGCTCCTTTAACCATGTATAAATGATGGTCCTTGATCTATTTTAAAGAGTTATTATGAAATTGTAGGCAACCACAACTGTAACAACGAACAGGCTCCCTTGTCAATGACGGGAGCCTGTTCGTTGTATGTTTTTAGATGATAATTACACAGCTTTATAGGCAGCAAGCTCGTAAGGAAGACACAGTGGCACACCCGTACGTGGATCCGGAACGATATCCGCTTCAATTCCAAACACTTCCCGCAATACATCTGGTGTCATAACCTCAGTAGGTGAGCCTTCGCTAACCACAGTACCGGACTTAATCGCTACCATATGCTGCGCATAACGAGTAGCATGATTCAAATCATGCACGACCATGATGATGGTACGGCCTTCTTCCTCATTCAGCTTTTGCAAAAGCTGAAGAACTTCGAGCTGATGCGCCATATCTAGAAACGTTGTAGGCTCGTCAAGGAATAAAATATCTGTTTCTTGAGCTAACGCCATAGCGATCCAAGCGCGTTGACGTTGTCCACCAGAGAGACGGTCAATAGGGCGATCATGAAAAGATTCCATGCCCGTAACAGAGATGGCATTGGAGATGATGTTGCGATCTTCTGCGGTCATCGTGCCAAATCCCTTTTGATGAGGGAAGCGACCGTAACTGACCAGCTCAGATACCGTCAGACCGTCAGGAGCCGTTGGGTTCTGCGGTAGAATCGCTAGCTGACGAGCAACCTCTTTAGTTGAAAAGTTATGAATCGATTTGCCGTCCAGCATTACGGTGCCACTCTTCGGCTTCATAATCCGGGCCATCGTTTTGAGGATTGTAGATTTACCGGAGCCGTTAGCGCCCACTAGTGCGGTGATTTTTCCCGTAGGGATAGACAAGTTCAAGCCTTTAACTATAGTAGCCTCTGCATACCCAATACTTAATTCTTCTGTATTCAAACGTTCTGACATGATCTACAACTCCCTTAAAAGTTTTATGGAGCTATGCTCCTAAGTATGAACTAATTTACGCTTTAGACTTGGCGAGTAAATATAAAAAGTAAGGTGCGCCAATAATCGCAACCACAATGCCAGTCGGAACTTCCGCAGGTTGCAGCACCCATCTGCCGATGGTATCAGCGGTAATCATAAGAAGCGCCCCTGTCAAAGCACTAGCAGGTAATAACACTTGATGGCGGGGTCCCACGAGCCTGCGAGCCAGGTGTGGTGCTATCAGGCCGACGAAGCCAATACCTCCGCTTACCGCGACGCAGGAGCCGGCAAGCGCTACGGCTGTTACCAGAAGGAGAATACGTTCCTTCTCCACACGCATTCCTAGACCTAATGAAGTATGGTCCCCTAGATTCAATACATTTAGAACCCGGGCTTTATAGAAGGCGAACGGTAACAGAATCGCGATCCAAGGCAGCAAAGCAAGGACGAATCTCCAATCCCCACCCCATATTTTCCCGGCGATCCAAGTAGCTACAAATTGATAATTATTAGGATCAAGCCTAAGTGCCAATACAAGCTGGCAAGCATTGATTCCTGCAGCGACCGCAATCCCGATAAGGATCAGCCTTGTAGGAGACAGACCATCTGCCTTCCGGTAGGCAAGAATATAGATTAAAGCTGCGGTCAGGCCAGCCCCACCAAGCGCTAGGAGAGGCAAGACAAATACCGGAGCTGCTGTTGTAGCCGGAAAAAACGAGATAAAAATGATTACCGCAAAACCTGCACCAGCACTTATGCCCAGCGTAGCCGGTTCAGCGAGTGCATTACGTGCGAGACTTTGTAGAATACAGCCCGATACTGCAAAGCCCGCTCCAACTAACAATGAAATTACGATGCGGGGTAATCTGAAATCAAATAAAATAAGCTTTTGCTGATGTGTTCCATCACCCATGAGTGTATGTAATACCTCTAGTGGGGATAGACGCATAAACCCTGTATTCATACTGACTATAAACACAACGACGATCAGTATAGCAAGGAGCGCTAACACCGTTAAGGCGCGTGTGCGGCGTTCTTTTTCATCTGGAGTAAGGGTTAATTTGGGCATTACAGCTCCCCCTTCCGCTTACTCGCTAAATAAATAAAGAACGGTACGCCGATGATGGCAATTAAAGCTCCTAGCGGTGTCTCATAAGGTGCATTTATCATTCTTGCGGCAATATCTGCAAAGATAATCAATAAGCTCCCTAGAACTGCCGAGCAAGGGATAATCCAGCGGTAGTCCACTCCAACGAAATAACGTGTAACATGTGGAATAATTAGTCCTATAAAAGCAATCGGGCCAACCGTTGAAACCGCGCTTCCAGCTAAGATAACCACAACAATCATACATGCCAATTGAACTATCCTTGTCCGCTGCCCCAGACCAACCGCTACTTCTCTTCCTAAGCTGAGCAATGTGACGGATCGTGATAACATCATTGCTGCAATTAAGGCTACGGCCACCCAAGGGAATATAATCTTGATCTGAGTCCAGCTAGCTCCACCCATCCCACCAGCTAACCAGAAGGCTATGTCCTGAGATAAGTTGAAAAGAATAGCTACTCCCTGACTAATAGCAACCAATAAAGCACTAACAGCCGAACCTGCTAATGTCAATCGCAAGGGGGTCAGGCCATTAAAAGAAAGCGAACCGATTCCGAATACGATAAAAGAGGCCACAGCGGCACCGATAAAGCAATACAACATTAGTGAAGTGAATGAGAGTGAGGGTGCAAAAGCAAATACTATGGCCAGCGCTACCCCTGCTCCTGCATTCAAGCCTAACAGCCCTGAATCCGCAAGCGGGTTTCTTGTCATCCCCTGCATGATAGCCCCTGCTACTGCGAAGCAAGCACCGACTAAGGCGCCAGCAATAGCACGTGGAAATCGCAGTTCTCTAATTACCTGATGTTTTTGTAAATCTGGATTGAAATGAAATATAGCTTCCCATACCGTAGCTAACTTGATATCTGCTGCACCTACTGAGACCGAAAGTGCCAATCCGAAGGCAATGGCAGCAAGTCCAAAAATAAGAATACCAATGGCAGCTGCCGGTCGGGTATGTAGAGCTTTTTTGGGTTCATTTTTAATACGATTTGCGAAATCTGAGGGTGAAACCATGAGTCGTCTCCTTATTCAATAGTTACAATGGTTTATATGATAACAACAATCATTCTCATTATCGCAAAAATATTTATGTTGTACAATTGCAGGATCGATTTTTCCGTACTATGGGTTGGTTTATAAAAAAATGGTGCAGATCTTTGTATCCCGAGATACTTGATCTGCACGCTCTTCCCCACCGAAATGATCAGTCTCATTCATGGTGAATTACGACTTTTATTTCACAAGACTTTTTAGCACATCGTCAATGATTTTTCTGCCAGCGTTCGCACCACTGTAAAGCCAGCTGCTTGTTGAGCTCATTTCATGCACATTTCCAGCTTTTACAGCTGGGATGCCCTTCCAGATTGCACTATCTAGGATCTCCAAACCCTCAGTCTTATCACTATTTACAAGGAAAATATGATCTGCGGTCAGCTCAGAAAGCTTCTCTAGTGAGATCGGATTCCAAGTTGCTCTTGTTCCTACTGGGATCTCTGTTACTAAGTTAGGCAGCGTTACGCCAAGGTCTGTATATAATACAGCTCCACTGCTGCGGGTTTCGTCTACAATATAGAAGTTTTTTTGCACCAACCATAAAATAGCCGCGGACTCTTGTCCAATAGCTCCTGCAAGCTGTTCTTTCGCAGCCGCTGCTTTAACATCATAATCTTTAATGGCTTTTTCTGCTTCAGGGGTTTTGTTCAAAATCTCACCCATCTTGAGCAACGATTTGCGCCAATCTTGATTTAGTTCATCCCCAATTACATAAGTGGGTGCAATCTTATTCAACTGATCGTAAATCCCGTTCTGAACAGAAGACTCCGATGGGATGATAATAAGATCCGGAGCAAAGCTGGTTACAGCCTCTAACGGAAGGTCGTAACTAATTGTAGGAACATCCTTCAATTCAGTGGCCAGATAATCCTGAACGCCGTTTGTAACTGACCATTGAGCTACTGGAGTTACACCCAGAGTTACCAAAGAGTCTTCCAAATATGAACCCAGAACGCGCTGTGGATTAGCCGGAATCGTTACTTTATGACCCATTGCATCTGTTAACGTCTTAGGTGCAGCAGGTGCCTCTGTAGATTCTGCTGTAGGCGCTGTTGTAGGCGCTGTTCCTGCATTTGATGAGCTTTCAGCATTATTATTACCACAAGCGGAAAGTATTAGCGTCATCACTATTAGTCCGCTCATCGTCACTTTCATGCTTCCTGATCTTTTTCTGTTAAGCCAAAACATTAAAAACCCTCCTATATGTAACTGCTTTGATATTCAAAGGTGACCTTTACCTCTGCTTCACTTTTAAATGATATTGATTCTCATTCTCTGTGTCAACATATAAATTTCAAATTCTGTGGATTTGCAACAATTTCCTTCATATAAAATACAAAAGAGGTTATATTCCGAACGTTCCGGATATAACCTCATCTTTAATCTTCTACTTATTTATTTAAATGATACGGGACAGTCGCTACTACAACGTCCTTTTGATTCATTAGATACGAGCGGATTAAAAAGCTGGTCTGATTATGAAGCACGGCTTGCCACCAATGTTTGGTAATAAACTGTGGAATCAGAATCGTGATGTGATCCGTCGCAGCGGTCTTCCACTCTACCGTATCGATAAACTTCACTAACGGACGAATGATACTACGATATCTGGAACGAAGAACAATCAGGCGTACACCTGGATTCCATTCCTCCCACCGTTGCTCCATCTTATGAATGTCTTCTTCATCAAAGCCTACATACACAGCAACAACATTATCTGTTAGAGACTTCGCATAGCTGATGGAATGTAATACAGCACGTGTAACCCCTGCAACAGGAACAACTACAGTACTTCCTTTAATTACAGGTTTATCAGTAGCCGGACATATACGCAGTTGATCCGCAGTATTCAAATAATGCTTATGAATACGGTGGAACACGAACATTACAGCAGGTAAGAAAATGAATGCCATCCATACGCTCGAGAATTTAGTAATGATAAATATAAGCGTAATCGTCAATGTAGTCAGCATACCGATGGTATTTACTACAAATCTTTTCACCCATCCAGCGGGTCTTGTTTTGATCCAATGCACCATCATCCCCAGTTGGGATAAGGTAAAAGGAATGAACACGCCTACCGCATATAGTGGAATCAAACCTTCCGTATTCCCATGGAATGCAGTCACAAGTATGATAGACATAACTCCTAGAAAAATAATGCCGTTTGAGAAGCCCAGGCGGTCACCACGGACCATAAATGCATGTGGCAGATATTTATCTTTTGCAAACATAAAGGCGAGCAGCGGAAACGCTGAATATGCTGTATTAGCTGCCAAGAACAAAATCACTGCTGTAATCCCTTGAATGAAAAAGTACAATCCGCCACGGCCAAAGGTCGATTCAGCGATCTGAGAGACAACCGTAGCCTTTTCATCTGGCACAATACCATACCAATATGCCAGCACAGTGATTCCGGTAAACATAAAGCCAAGGATAAGTCCCATGATCATTAGCGTCTTGGCTGCATTTTTCTCAGCCGGTGCCTTAAAGTTTGGGATCGCATTAGATACGGCCTCAACCCCCGTTAGGGCTGAACAACCAGAGCTAAACGCTTTTAATAGTAGAAACAAACTTACATTAGATACGGCGCTGCCTATTTCAGGAACATTCGCATGCGCGCCACCCATTGCATATTTAACGATACCGGAGATAATCAGAACAACAATCGAAACCACAAACAAATACACTGGAATTGCGATAAATGAAGCCGATTCAGTCACTCCGCGAAGATTAATGATTGTTAATAAAACGATAACAGATACAGCGATGAGAACAGTATGATTATGAAGACTTGGAAAAGCCGATGTGATCGCATCCGTCCCTGCCGAGGCACTAACCGCTACGGTAAGAATGTAATCCACCAATAATGAACCCCCAGCGAGCAGCCCTGTCGGAATACCAAGATTACTCTTGGCTACGATATAAGCTCCGCCTCCTTGCGGATAAGCAAAAATCGTCTGCCGATAGGATAAAATCAGGATGGCCAGCAGGCCCAATACGGCTAATGCAATTGGCAGGGAATACCAGATGGCAGTAAACCCGGCAGCCACTAGTACAATCAGAATTTGTTCCGTTCCGTAGGCTACAGACGAGAGCGCATCAGAAGACAGAACAGCCAGTGCTTTAACCTTGGATAACTTTTCATGATCGAGTTCATTCGACTTCATCGGACGTCCGATCAATAGTCGTTTTACCTTGCTTACCATGGTGGATACAGTTCCTTTCTTTGGGAGCTGAAACGGAATTTCCGTGCGCTGTTTTCATCGGTGGATTTCATAAATGCAGACACAAAATAAGCATACGGAAATGATCCGCATGCTTATGCATGGTCATTTTCCCACCTTGCTTACGAGGTTAGCTGGCGGATTCGGGCTGTGGTTATAGCCCTACGGTAGAGGTCTGTTCGACCCGGTTCCGATTCACCCCATTGGCATGAATGCCAAGTTTGGTTCCCCCGTTTTTCCTAAGAAAATTCAGCGCATATTCAACTTCTCACAAGGTCTAATATTAGTCTACAAAGTGCCTACAGTAAAGCGTTGAAAAAAATGAAAAAAGAATGAAAAAACATCCAATAAGCTCAAATATAGCGTCTTATTGGATGCTCTCTTTCATTATCTTCAATTATCCCTCTAGCCCGTGATTTTAATACCTTTTCAGCTTTTTTGTACCTTCCAAAGTAAAAACTAAAATCCTAAGCTCTCCTCAGCATCTACTTCAATCACTTCTTCTTCCCTACGTCCATACCAAAGAAGGAGACTTATTAGAGCAAAAGCGATTAAAGCTAACAAAGGAATCGTTATAAATCCGAAGTAGTTCAAGTAATCTTTATTACAAGGAACACCAACTGTACAAGGTAGAACTTTACTTAACGCTGGAATCTTCTGTTCCGCATAATGATAGATTGAGATACTGCCACCAATCAAACTTAATGGAAGCACATAAGGAATGATGCGCTTATCTCCACGGAAAGTGGCAATTCCCAACAAAAATAACTGCGGATACATAAAAATCCGCTGAAACCAGCAAAGCTTACAAGGTTCATACTTCAAGACTTCACTTAAATACAAGCTACCAGCTACAGCAACCAAAGAGACGAACCAGGCCAGATAGAGGCAGTTACGCTTGCAAAAAGATAGGAATTTTGTCACTTTGCCTCCACTGCTTTTGCGGCGGTGTTAATTTCAGATGTAATCGCTTCAATATCGAAAGGTTCAGCCGTTTTCACTCCATTAATGTAGAGCGAAGGCGTAGTTGTCACGCCTGAGTCAGTTGCCAACTGAATGTCTTTCTTCAGCTCATCTGCATAAGTTTTCTCTTGGATGTCTTTACGCAACAGATCGTAATCGATCGCTAATTTCTCTTTTTCAGCAAGGCTTACCAAGAAATCCTCAGTCGCCCATTCCACGCTCTCATCCCCTTGCTGCGCATACACAGCATCATAGAACTTCCAGAATTCATCCTTATTCTGATGGTATACAGACAATGCAGCTAGTGAAGCTGTCTCAGAGTCAGGACCAACGAAAGCCATATTTACAAAGTAAAGAGCTGCTTTTCCCTCGTTGACAAAATCTTGAACAATTTTCGGTTTCATGGAGCCAGCAAATTGGGAACAAGCTGGACATTTGAAATCACCAAATTCAACAAGCTTAACAGGTGCATCCTCATTACCAATCCTAGGTAGCTCACTGTAATTGAATTCTACCGGTTCTCCTGTAGAGACATTCTTTGCTGCATCTTTCGAAGCTAACATAAACAATCCAACAAAAATGATAACTACTACAGCTATTGAACTAATAACTAAAATTCTCGTTTTCTGCTTCTGTTGCTCCTGTTCTACCCGTCGTTTCTCTTGTTTGCTCAACTGGGGAACATTTGGACTTTTTTTAGGTTTACTCAAGGAGAATTCCTTTCTGTCCTCTAGGGACTAATGTAGTTTTTATCATATACATTTAAAATTATATAATTATTAATCTCTTTTTGGCAAACAGTATGGTCAAAAAAAACAGCGTAACTCCAAAAGGAGAAACGCTGCTCTTATTTTAAAAATATATAATTCCATTAAGCTCCAGCTTCTTCATTCAATAACTGTAACCGCAATAGCTTAATTCGAGAAATTCGCTTATTCTCAGTCTCTTCTACAATAAATAGATGATCATCAAATTCTACGGATTGCCCTTTTTGAGGTGGATTAACCTCCAATTTAGAATACAGCCAGCCGCCTATCGTATCGTAATCCTCAGTCTCCATATGAAGACCTAAAAGATCATTAATCTCTTCAATAAGCATCAAACCGTCAATGGAGTGTTCATCCTCGCCAAGCTTCTCAACACCGGGACGTTCCTCATCAAATTCATCCTGAATTTCTCCAACAATTTCCTCCATGATATCTTCCAGTGTCACCATTCCTGAAGTACCCCCATACTCATCGATCAATATGGCGATTTGTGTCTTCGCACGCTGCATAACTTTCAGCAAAGCACTAATCTGAATGGATTCCGGCACGGTCAATATTGGACGAATTAATTTCTGATAACTTTGTGGACGATCCTTAATTAAGTCCTTTATATGGATGAAGCCTAAAATATGATCCTTATCACCGTCACAGACGGGATAACGTGTCCTCATGCCATCATAGGCAATCTCAAGGTTCTCCTCAGCAGAAACATGATTATTCAGACAGATCATCTCTGTCCGCGGAATCATGATCTCCCGAGCCATGGTATCCACAAATTCAAAAATATTGTCAACTAACGCCATTTCAGTATTATCTATAAAGCCGCTTTTGTTACTTTCCTGCATGATAATACGAATTTCTTCTTCCGTATGCGCCGTTCCCAGCTCTGAAGCCGGGGCTAATCGGAAAATTTGCAGTAAACCACGCGCCAGCCCATTAACGATCCATATCACTGGATACATGATTTTGTAAAATACATTCATCGGTCCTGCTGTTAGTAAAAGGACAGATTCAGCCTTGTTAACAGCAATGGTCTTAGGTGCAAGCTCACCTAATACGATATGCAAGATAGTAATGAACATAAGAGCAATAACCAAAGATACAACATTAACAGCAGTTTCTCCTAAACCTATGCTTCCTAATAAAGGCCCGATAAGATTAGCTATAGCTGGTTGACCCAGCCACCCTAACGCAAGCGAAGCCAATGTAATGCCGAGCTGACAGGCTGAGAGGTAGCCATCCAGGTTGCTGACAATGCTTTTTGCATTAAAAGCTTTTTTACTACCTTCTTCAATCAGGGTATCAATTCTACCACTTCGTACTTTCACCATTGCATATTCGACTGAAACAAAAAATCCGTTTAACAATACCAACAAAATAATAAGACCAACATGTAATATACCGGGTAAAGGGTCGCTCAATTTATACTCCTATCCACCATTTTCCGTACATGGATGGATAGGCCCACCTCCTTCGTTTTTTCAGAGTATTGGCAAAATGCTTGCCGTTTGTTCCTTTCAGTATCAATTTCCCAATGGTTTCATCTCCAGTCTAGAATCACGTTTTTGAATATATACTTTATTATATTATTACATAGCCCATCAAAACAGGTCAAAACCAGTGTAAAAATATGATCTATTTTTGCCGCTGATGGACACATACCCCTTAAAAGTAGAAACAGGTACAAACTAATAAAAAGAGATTATGTGATTTTTCCGTGATTTTATCAGATGATTTTCTTTTGTTCTAATTTCTTATAAATGTGTTCCTTCTATTATATATGTTAAGTCTTTAGAACCCGTCCCGTCAACCGGAGCACCTCCAGCTTACGTTGAAGTTCCAATTGCTACTCATGATCATTCGTAACACTTGCCAGTCTAGACTGATTTTCGAACATCAGTCAGTCACAACATCAACGTCATGACCAATGTGACCATTTACTATTGCACTCTCAAGACAGCAAAAAAACTTACAAAGTAAGGTTTTTTGCTAAGTGGGTCCTGAGGGACTCGAACCCCCGACCACTCAGTTATAAACCGACCACTCTAACCAACTGAGCTTGGGGAAAGGTTAAAATAAGCTTAACTGTGTTTCTTTTTCTTCTATTATAGGGGTTTTTCTATTCATGAATTTAACCCTATATCAGATACTTCGTTTACAAATTCGTTAGCAAGTTTTCGTAATGTTCTCTAGAAAAAATTACCTATAACTGATAGAATACTCCCAGAATCATACATTGGGGGTTTATTTTTTATGAAAAGAATTATTGTACCAATCTTCATGTCACTTGTTTTATTGTTGATGCCTGTACTTGCTGAGGCGCATCCAGGACGCACAGATGCAAATGGCGGTCATTATTGCCGCACCAATTGTGCAAAGTGGGGACTGAAAGACGGAGAATACCATTACCACAATGGTGGTAGTTCAAATTCAAAACCTGCTGCCACTGCGAAACCAGCTGTTAAGCCTACTGCGAAACCAACAGCAAAGCCTACTTCTACGCCAGCTCCAGCTTTGCTTTTACCAAAGAAACAAAACGTCGGCACTCTTCAGGTCTACTTTTTCGATGTTGGCCAAGGGGACTCTACCTTAATCCGAACTCCTAATAATCAATATGTCCTCATTGACGGAGGTAATAACGATCAGGGTAAGAATGTAGTAAAATACCTGAACGCCCTTGGTGTAAAGACACTTGATGCCCTGGTTGCTACTCATCCTGACGCAGATCACATTGGTGGGCTAGATGATGTTCTCAAAGCGCTGGATGTTAAATCTGTCTACGCTCCAAAGGTATCACATACCACTGAGACATACAAAGATTTTTTGACCGCTGTAAAGAATGAGGGACGTACCATCAAAGCAGTGACTAAAGGCGTTACCATTCCTTTAACTGGTGTTGAGGCTAAGTTCCTGGCTCCTATTAGAACGTATGGGGATAATCTTAACGACTGGAGTGCTGTCTTAAAGGTCACTTATAAGAACAAGTCCTTCCTCTTTACCGGCGATGCTGAAAAGGCTTCTGAGAACGATATGTTAGCCGATGGCATGAATTTAAAAGCTGATGTATTAAAAGTCGGCCATCATGGCTCCAGTAGTTCGACCAGTAAAGCATTCATCGACGCTGTTAAACCACAGTATGCAATAATAAGTGTCGGTAAAAACAACTACGGGCACCCAGATTCCGGAATACTTACAAGGTTAAAAAATGCGAATACTTCAGTTTTACGGACTGATCAAAAAGGAACCATTACTGCAATAAGTGATGGTAATAAAATCTCTTTTACATCGACTAAGGGGGCAAAGTAATGCGGAAAGGAATCATTGATCGCTTCGAGGGTGAGTATGCCATTATTGAATTTGATGGTCAAACTGAAGATATCCTTAGATCAGAACTACCGGCAGAAATTAAAGCTGGAGACACTCTTATTTTCGAAGAAGGTAAGGTCATGATTGATACTGAGGCTACAGCCTCGCGGAAAGAAGAAATCGATAGTTTAATGGATGAGTTATTCGAGGAATAATAGTTATGCCCCGGTGAACGCTTCCGGGGCATTTTTTTATGTAGTCACTTGAATCACATCGTCAATCTTAATCCAATCATAGTCATCATCCGTTTGCAGTTTGATCCGGCGTAGCTGCTTGTCTATGGCCAGCACAATTCCCCGAAGCTTAATATCTTGAACGGGCTCAAACTGAGTAATTGTTATCTGCTCTCGATATCGTTTCGAATATGCCAGCACTTGATCAATCAATTCCCACTCCTGAGCGTCAAGCATCGGCTTTTTACGATCTCTCCACTGCTGCCCTCGCTCATCACTAATAATCCGAATCTTATGCTCCGGTAACATCATTCTACTGCAATCCCAAATACTCTCCAGTTTCTTAACCATGGTGTCTGCCCTCCTAGTAATCTGTCCAGTAATCTATATGGCCACCGTCCATGCCCCATGAAACAGATGCTGGTCGATCCTCTTTTCGCTCCCATCCCTCAACGACAACTGCACTCTCAGGTAGTTTCCCAAACTCCCACAGAATGTAGTTGTCCTCTGCCAATTCCTGCAGCCCGGCTAGAATCTTTTCTGGTGTCCGTCCGCTCTTTGTCTCCAGTACCTCAAGTGTAGGCCTATAACCGTGATGCACCGAGCAATGCCGCATGATCATCAGCAGCTTGCGGGCCGTATCGCTAAGCATAGCGGTTCTCCTGTGTCGGTTGCCATGACAGGATACTGGATTCTAGAAATACACGGGGCGAATTGGTGGTCAGGCATGTGGCACGGATACGGCCGTCACGAATACCACGGACCTCGATCTTACGTTGCGTAATCTTTTCCGTTTTGTCCTGGTATATAATTTCAACTGTTTGGCCAACACTCATTTTCATGTGATCGCCTCCAAAATAAGAACATTTGTTTGCATTATAAACAAAAATTCATCCAATAACAATAAGAGGAAAATTCCTTCGATGGTTGTTTATGTATTATCCATGAACAAATGTATATTATCCCAAAAATAAGATTTAATGTTTAGACACTTCCCGACATAAATGTTAATATTCATACATTATCCCAATATAAGGAGTGAGCAGGTGAGAAGTTCAATTTAAAATGAAAGACCTCTACAAAATACATACTAGGGAGTGTTTTAATTGAAAAAAATAAAGATAATTATGATGTTCTTGCTTATTTTTTCTGCAATACCAGTATCAAATGCGTTTGCAAAGATAGATTACTCAGGCGGTTTATTCGATGGGAAAATAATATATATATCAAATTCTATAAATCAAACGATCGGTGGTACTTTAAACTTATCTGATAACAATGAAAATACCAATGATACTATTAGTTATCCATCAACTGCATTTATGACTGCTGTATTAACAACCCCATCGAGTATAACTGGCATACGTTTGAAGGCCAACAATCTTATAAGAATAAGTTATATACGGTTATTAGGGGAATCTAATACCATCCTGCACGAATTGACCAGTAGTAGTATAGATATTACCGGGGAGCTTATAACCTTTCCTGCAGTTGAAAATGTAAAGAAAATTATTATGTTAACCTCTGAAGGCACTGGAGTCGTAATTTCAGAGTTCAACGCATATGGTACGGTTTCAACTCCATCTCCAAGTCCTACAATAACACCTGAACCAACTCCAACGGCTACGGCTACTCCTGTACCTACAAGCACCCCTAGTCCAACTGTTTCACCAACACCAACACCGACACCACCAGTGACGCCTAAACCTACAGCAACTCCAGAGCAACCATCCGGAGATCGTGCTATCCTAACTGTCACATTGATTAACGGAAGTGAAAAAGAATATGATCTCCCTATGTCCGAAGTGGAAGCATTCATAAATTGGTACGACGCTCGTGATGCTGGTAGAGGACCAGGTTCATATGCTATTGATAAACACTCAAAAAACAAAGGGCCTTTCAGCAAACGTAAAGACTATGTTGTATTCGATAAAATACTTACATTTGAGGTAAGTGAATACACAATTGAATAATTAAAAATAACCCCGCTGACCAATTAAGGTTGACGGGGTATTTGTTATACACGCTTATGCCAAAACCATTCTAAATTCAAATTCACTTCTCATGTAATAAGCATCAGCAACTTTAACGCTAACCGGACTCCATTTCTGAACTGGACCCTCACAATCAATTATGCAGTCAGCCAAGTCACCACGGCGTTCAAGTATATCCACTTGAGACTGTGACAAAGCAGCCGTTAGAAATTCTGCATCAGTCTTCAAGACTTTGTATACATTACTCAATATGATCACTCCTAAAAAGATAAGGTAGAAAGCGCTACTCCTAATACAATAACTCCTACGATCATCACCACAACACCTTTTCTGTTTTTCAAATAGTTGTATCCACCAATAGATATGAGAACTCCACACATCACTACAACCAACAAAGATAGTTGTTCCTCATCCGCAACATCATAATCATTGAACAATAATGAAATGCCTAGAAGAATAGTTGCCGCACAAAAATGGACACCAAATTCTTTAAATATTTTCTTCATTACAGCACCCCTATGTACTAAAGTACCTCGCCAATACTGGCAGGATACGGTACTTCCGTTGCGTCTATAATACCGGTTGCTGGAGTAATCTGTAAATTACAAATATAGCAAAGAAACCATCCTCACGTATGGCGAATTAATGCTAAAATTAAACAGGGAGGAATTTCCTACTTTCACATTCAGCGCTACCTACGGGGGAGGGAAATAAGACATGGCAATTAGTGCACAGATTTTTGATGCACACAATGATTTTGAAAAACAATTATACATTCCAGTTGCTTCTCTGTCTTTCTTCAGAGAATGCTGGTTACCTGGCGTCCAATCATTAGGTTTACGTTGGACTGAACTTTTTGAGTCAGGTGTAGATGTAACTGAAAAAGAGTTGCCAATTATTCTTGAGGAACTAGATCAATTGAAAAGTGGGCAGATCTCAACCTAAAGAGTATTAAAAAAGAACACTTCTTCGAAAGAGTCGAACAGCTTGAGATAAGACTCCCCACTGCATTTCAGCGTAGTGATACTGTTGTCTATATAGGATAGTTAATTACTACTGGAACTGGACCAAGATCGGCACGCTGCGAACACCAGTATTTACAAAGTTTATCATATAAGCAAAAAATAGACCCGTCAGGCATAAGTCCTTTCTTTCGGGTCTCACTTTCCCATAATTATCTATAAAAGTCCAAACGATAGTAAAGAAGGCCAAATTCCAATTGATCAACTATAAATTCAAAAGCAACATCGGTTCCATATAAAACCCCCTCATTCCCACTAGAAAATCTACCATCAATCACAAAAATAGCGTTAGGATACAACTTCTTCCTATACTTACTTTCAGGATCGGCCTTTATACCTTGTAAGTTCTCATCATTCCTTAAATCATCATATGTATAGATATTATCTCCAACTAGACTATACATAGCTGAATCATTGTTTTGTTTTATTATAGGGGCTTTCCTTATGTAATTTGAAATATAGTCATACAAAGCATCTCTGTTTTTCCGATAACCCAGTTCCGAAACACCATAACCAACAATTAGGTTATTAGTAAATAAGTGACCATAACCAAAATCCATCTCATAATCAGACACATCTCCCCTTGTGCCTGACGCTGAGTAAGTAGTAAATCTCACCTCACCCGAGGCCATATCAAGATAATCATCTTGCTTATGTTTTAATAATGGGAGTGAGTCATCAAAAGGTAATTTAGGATTAAAATTTCTATCTCTTGAAATTAATGCATAACCTAAGATACTTTCGTCTTCCTTATAAAATAGTGTGTAAAGGTAATCTTCTTCTATATAGTCTACCCTAGATATTTTATACTTTCCTCCCTCGGAATTTGTCCAGTATATATCGTGATTCCTGTGCGCCGTACCTAATAAAGTTTCAACATATTTTTTTGAATATCCTATTTTTATATTTTCTAACTTTGTTTCCATAATTCTATGTCTGATAGGAGTTATATCTAAAATCAATGGCTTAAAAATTTCTACTAATCCAACTCCAAGAATTGTCAAAACAATAATCAGTCCGTTAACTATTTTTAGTTTATTCCTCTTAATCCCCCCCCATAGATACCCAAAAAATCTTTTTATCATTCTAATTAATTTCATTTTATTCTCCTAAATATATTTTTTTGGAAAAAGCAATGTTAAGGAGTTATTTTATGTATGTTCTAAATTCAAATCGTTCCCGAACAAACCGAGCTCCAGCAATTTTGATAGACTCCGGAGTGTACCCTTCTACTATACCTCCATAATCCATGAGGTGGCCGAATGGGTCCGGGTACCAGACGGATACTTTTGATTGTGCTATGGCTGCAGCAAGGAAGTCTGTATCGCTCTCCAGGATTTTGTATGTATTATTCAAATTATCACTCCATGAATGAGTATAACGCCTATTAGGCTGTAGTCCATTCTACAATCTTACTGTTCCACCTGAATCTTATCTTTGCTATCTTCTACTCTTCCCTTTTCATCTGCATTAATAACTTTCTTAGCCGTATCAACAATTTTTGTAAATAACGCAAATATAAACTCTGAGCTATAACCTGCCGCAAATATTATTGAATGGATTTTTGAAATTCCAACTATTGCATCGTCTTCAAATTTAACGAGACTGATAAAAATAAAAGGAAATAAAAAAGCCAATAAAAATCGAATGTTGATGCTTTCGTAATCACCTTTTGACACTAATGCTTTAGAAAAAAAATAAGCTGTTGTACCAAAAAATGCAATGAAAACAAAAGAAAAAACCTGATAAGAACTGTACAAAAAAGGCTGTTCTAGCTTGGATAAATTCTCAGCAGTTTTAGTCATGAAAATTGATAAGGATCCGAGAACAACAATGGCCCACATTCCTCGCTTTAGTATCTTTTCTTCATTCTTTTCAGGATGACTTACTAAATCCTTTTCTAATGCTATTAATTCATATTTAATGTCTACCATTTGTGCAAGACTGGATTCCTTTAAGACCAATCTTTTTTCGAGTTTTTTGCATTTTTTTGCTAGTTTAGGTGAATATTCAGGATTTGAAGTTAAGTACTTTTCTCTTAAACGTTCTACTTCTTCAATAAGTATTGCTTGGGTTAATTGCGTCATTGAATGATTCCAACCACCTTATATTCAATTAGGTAATAGATCAAATATAGATCATTTGGAACATTATGTATATGTACTCTATATCACTGAAAGGAAAAAACACAAAGAAATACCCCGCCAATGCTGGCAGGGGATGGCACTTCCGTTGTGAACAGTTCACCTCATACTGACGTAATCTGTAATGCATAATAAAT
Organism: Paenibacillus sp. FSL H3-0310; assembly: GCF_038002785.1. Classification (NCBI taxonomy): domain Bacteria; kingdom Bacillati; phylum Bacillota; class Bacilli; order Caryophanales; family Paenibacillaceae; genus Paenibacillus; species Paenibacillus sp. FSL H3-0310. The sequence goes on along the minus strand of NZ_JBBODC010000001.1, from coordinate 2,548,437 downwards.
CAGTTCCAAAATCAGATTTCCGGAGCCAAAGTCCACAAATTATTTAATGTTGAACCTTCATCATAATAATCGCATAGGCTATAGTATAAAATCTCTAGGAGGCTAAAAGTAATGGCGTATCCAGGTAGTTATTCATCTGTTCCTCAGGTTCAAGAATGGTTAGGTAAGTATGTTGATATGACATTGGTTGGGAACATCCAAATCAATAGTGCTCTAATAAGCAAAGTTGACCCCATACCAGGAACAGTTGATGCTGGAGTTACTTACATTCAATACCCATATGGAAGACCACCTTTGGTTCAACAAACCACCGCTAGTGCAATTGTAATAATCGGTCAAGCGATGCCACCATTTGTTGATAATAAAAATAATTCAAGCCACAATAACAAACAACGTAATTATTAATTTAGAGAAAAGTTAGTAATGTCATAACCGATACTAAAATTTAGCCTTACAGAACATAACTGTCTGTAGGGCTAATAATAATCATATTTCCTAAGTGGTTAGGTAATTCACTCTTTCGTTCACTGTACCTTCTCAATTACTAAATGCTAATTCAAACTTCCCAATATCCGAAAGTCCCACACGAGCCTCAGACGCAGTACTAAATCCAAATCCGTAAAGAAGTGTGCTATAACACAAATAAGTAAGCCTATTACATGGCTGATTAACTCCAATAGATTTTTAGGTACGTTTATCGTTAACTTCACTGATTTTTATTAGTCAAGTTTTGATTATCCATCAATTTATTTATCGCCTTTCTTAAATAACCCTAGATTAAAGAACATCTGAATTATATTAAGCTCTAGCTTTGATTTGTCTGCCGATGTAGTTATCGCACCAGCTGCTTTAGCAGCCGTAATTGCCTCTGTATAATTGATGGAATATGTTTCCTTGCCCGAAATGTTTAATCGCTTTTCTACGTCCCTTAGGCGCCCATCCTGCTTCATTACGATTGCCTCTAACTCCTCAATTTTACTCAAGTCTCCCTTCGCCTCCTCTTTTAGTCGATCAATAATAGCCGTTGCTTTTGCCAGTGCTGTTTCAGATGGCTTGATACCAGCTCTCAACTGAGTAAGTGTTAAGGCAAAAACCATTTGGAAATGTGGATAATCCTTAAATGATGTCCAGTCGCCTCCCCACTCAAATCCGAGCTTCTTGGCCTCTTCCACCACTTCTATCCAGTCTTTGATGTTGTTATCGTTGTAGTCTCGGTTCATATCCCATGAAACGCTAGATCCATTCGGTAGCAGCAATGCGAAATCTACAGCGAGTCCATAATTATGGTAACTGTAGCCGCCTTTTGCATTGGTAACAATAGCTCCTGGCTTAGTGCGTCCCTGTGCATACAGTGCGTCTTGCTCGGTATTTGTGCGTAACCCTTGAGTTATCAAAATAGGAATACCCCTGGCGTAACAACGCTCAATCAATACTGTAGTAGCAGACAATATAACGGGATGTAAACCTAACAATCTCGCAGATGATTTACTCTTTACTTGTTCCAATGTCAGAGACATTACTCATCATCCCCCTTTCTACTGGCAGCGCGTTTAACTTTCTTATCCAACTCACTACCTACCCACTTGAGTACTACATCCAAGACCGGCAACGGAAGAGAATCCCCCCAACCAGCCCGAATTGAGTTAGCAGTCATGCTTTGTAAAACGTGATATAAGGTACCAATGGACAGTGCTCCAAATATCGCCCCAGGCAACCCGAACACCATGTCCAAAAGATGTCCACCAGCCGGAAGCAGTAACATAAAAAATGTTCGGAAGACTCCATCAATGCCGTATTTACTTGCATAGGTGTTGTCTTTCTTGGCGGCTCTAATACCTGATAACCAATCCATGATAATAAAAAATAAAAGTGCGACCATAATGGTTACGACAGTGTCCGCCTCCCCGTATAAAAAATCAAACGTTGGAATAAGCACTGCCCCTACTGTAGACGCAGCAATTTGAGATTTAGACAATTTAATTCCCCCTTAATGTAAATAGCCCCCGGGGATCCGAGGGCAAAATAAAAACGCCTCTATAGGCGCTATCTGTAATCCTTTATGCCAAAATTCCAAAAGCGTAAACTTCCTTGTAACTATCTGTGTTATTAGTAAAACGTATATACACGGCATCTGCTGCACTTGGCAGCTTCGCGGCTCCATCTACGACGGCAGTTAGGCTTCCGGCAGTGGCTCCCACTTCGACGGTTATTCCGTCCTGGGCTTCCAGGTACAGCTGTACCTTTTCCACGCTTTCGCCTAGCGGCAGCTTAACGGTTCTGCACTTGCCGCGTGGGTGAAGGGTTATTACACCGTCGCCCATATTGGCCGAATGTTCTGCCAGGTCTACCGCGAAGTTTTCCAGGCTAAAATCTTCGTCATAATAGAGCAGCAGCTTTCCTTTGTAGGCTTTTTCTAAGCTAGCACATTTCGCCGCGTTTAGTTCGTCGAAGGTAAAAAGGCTCGGCTGCTCTGTAAAAGATACACTGTTATAGATGATGTTCGGGACCATAACCGGCTGTAGATCGTCCCAAGCAGTTGCGACTTGTGATGTGTTCGTAATCGGCGTCGTGCTGCCGTCTTCGTTAACTAGGTTATATTCCTGGCTTACTTCCTTCCAGGCTGTAGCGATCCTGGCAGTAGTAACTTCGTCATATGTTTCCAGCCCGCTATCGTCTACAGTTAGGCTGCCTTTGTAGAGTAGCTGGCCCTTCTCGTCTGTCTTCTGTTTCTCTCCGTTGACCCCTGCTATCGACTTAGTGACTGCGACCGAAAAGGGAAGGCTTAGGGAATACTCAAAAGGACCGGCCGGGCGATTAAGCCCGGTTACGGTGTGACCCATGCGGTTAAAGGTTACACTATCCATGTGGCAATCCTCCTTATAGTTTGACTAATGGGCGGCCTGGTAGACGGTAAAAGTTGTATAACGATCCTGACCCCATGCCTACACTACTAAGTTGCGACCGTTTACGTAGCGACAGTTTTAGGAGTAATTCCCCGTTATATTGAATCAAACTAGGGAAACCAGTTAGAAATTCAGTCGCTTTGGCTGCCCAGGACGGGATACCATCAGTGTATTGTGAGTTATCTACACCGGTAACCAGGGGCGTGTCTGGTCGCCAAAAACGCAGGCAAGGCGTCCCACTACCACTGGCGTTAAACAGTACAGTGCTTATAAGACTTTGCGGGTCAATTTTATAATTGATATCATCACCAGGACCCATTAAACGACTGGCAGCATTAGCATATGCGTTAGGCGTTACAGCGTCATATGGGGCATTCGTTCCGGCCGTTGTGACGAAACCGGACGATCCAAGCAACACATTAGTAGAACCCGAAAGCGTGACCGCAGTTTGGCTAGTCATCTCCTGCGTCGGTAAATATTCCCCAATAACGCTAATACCATTATCCTCGTCGTTACCTAGAAATAGGCTCTCCACTTCACGGGTCTGTCTAAGTACGTACAGTACCCCCGCTAGGCCAGCGTCGCGCCGGGCGTTTTCAGGGACTAGCGTGTCGTATCCCGATTTTGTTGGGATAGATATTGATATAGTAAATTGATCCGCGTATAGCGCGGCTGCCGTTACGCCGTCAGAAACATCTGTATACGCTAGATAATGAACAAAACCTGCGTTATCAATGTGCCCCGGATGGATTGGCATATCCAATTTCGAGGGAATTGTAGCCGCATGGGACACCGGGGCTTGACTCCATGCAGGCATTCCGTTCCCTGCGTACCATGTAGTAAAGTACGTCTTATTCCCTAAAGGACCGTTGCCGTAACCGTAAAATGAGCATGTGCCTGCGGATATGTTAGCTTTTAACCAAGCTACCTTCTCGGCTACGGTGAACACGCCTGGTATTTTTCCATACTTGTCTTCGATTTCCCTAATAAGGTCAATAGAGAACATCATCTGGGCCTGTTGCCCGTTTGTGCTGATTGTTACAACTTTTAAAGAATTGTCCAGGGATTTTATAGCGTCATAATCAGCCTGTGAAAACTCTGTACCAGGCGCTGTAGGCGTAGCAAGGGCGCTTCCTACAGCGCTGTAAGCTTTGTTAGGATTAACGACCGTACTGCCAGTGATCTTACCTGCGAAGTCGTCTGTAACGGCTACCGCTCCTGGGATCAGCTTTTTGCCGTTCGCTTCCCCACTAAGTGTCTTAGTATATACCTGGTACAGCGACCCCAGGCCTGCTGGCATGTTAAGGCTGTACTCAATAATAATATCCTGGGCGACTAGGCCGCCAGGGAGCAATCCCAGGGTTACCTCTGCTTCATTTGTTCCCAAAGCTGTCCAGGTTCCCGATACAGTGGTCGAAGTACCGGAGATAATCGCCCGGACTACGGGGCTTGATGTGCTGGCGGTGGTTTCTACCAGGTATTGACCTACTACTGCAGTAGATAGCGCTATATTAATAGTTGCTGTTTTATTCATTGCATCTATGGATACAATAGTACGCCCTGACCCCGGAACGCTTGGACTAGGCAAATTAACTACAAGGAATGTATCGCTAACTGCTATTTTACTCACATCGTCTAATGAAATAGTCAGCCCATCGGCCGATACAGCTGTAATGCGGGCTAGCGCAGTATCCGAATCAATCACCCCGCTGATAATCTCTCCTGCTAGACCTTTTACCTTGATCTTGTCCCCAGCTTCCCAGGCTGCCGTATTCGCGCCGGTTCCCTTCGTAACTGATATGAAGCGTTCTTGCGGCTGGTTTTTCACTTTTGCCGCAGCATACGATTTCTGAGAAGTTTGAGCGTCGCTATTGATCCGGCGCTGGTCGCTTAAAGCTGGTGTAATGTCGGCGTAACCCGCGATAAAGTCCGCTGGTAGCGTGGCGAAAGAGGCCCCACGATCTACGTTACTGATAGCAACGTCTGAAATTTTTGTTCCGTTGGTAGCTATTATAGATATTTGATTGCCAGTAACTATTGCTGCACTAGCCATAAGAGAGATAATATCTGTAGTTGATCTTAGTTTTCCGTCAATGTATAACCTAACATTCTTTCTCGGACCATCCATGACAAACCGAACATGATGCAGACCTGTAATACTCTCCGTAGTTAGCCGTATCTGTGCGTTAAACGTCCCACCATTTGTGGTAGTTATATACATTGCATTATTTGTTGAAGCCTTTTCAAATACTAGCGTATTATTTAAGGCGTCAATCAAACGGATATTAAGCCCGGCCCCATCTATGGCCAGCATCCAGAAATCTACTGTCATTAGTCCCATGCGCCAATTAGTCGCAAGAGCGCCAGTACCTTGGAAATTAAAAATACCAGCACCCGATGGCATAGGGATAAAGCCTTTATTGGTAGATGTATCGGTAAGCGGGCTACCTACTTCTGGTGTAACGGCTCCATCAAACGAAGCATAAAATACATGGTTAGCATCCAGCGGTGTCTTGCGTACGCCTACGTAAGTTTTCCGCATAGCTTTCTTTCGTTCAACCTGGGAAGCCCCTCGAAGAATTTGATCCGTACCGTCAATCAACAATTGTTCATAGGACGGTGCAACTAAGTACGTCTTGTGCCGTAAGTCGGTTATGTCGCGTTCGTCGATGATGTTAGCGTATAGGTTGTCTGGGCGTGAAGTCGATAAACAAAGCGGGCTTATTGATCCTGTGACCGCAACCGATCTTAGGTTTTTAACAGATAGGGACGTAGAAGAAAGAACCTCGACAACCTCAAAATATAAGTTACCGAAACTATCAACCAGGCGATCCCCCGCCTTAATTCCGCCCATTGTATACCCACTGGATAAAGTAACTGTTTTAGTCGCTTGTGGTGCTATCCCGTCCGCATCCGTTATGATGCCAACGGGTTTGTAAACTATTGCTCCATTCGGATTATTCACACTATAGCCGCCTGTATTCCGGCGGTTGACTTTAAATAATGGGATTGCATATACATATCCGTCGTAGGTTTTTAGAGCGGACTTACTTGCTTCTGTGCCAGTACCCGAAACATACAGCCCCACATCTTCGTTAGCTATCGCATAGGTTACACCGTTAGCTGCCCGCTGTTTCGCGTTACGGAAAGCATAGGTTATGCCTTCTGTAATAACGGGGGCTGCGTTGCCCCCTTGGCCAAGTATGCTCATATTGTGTGAATTTACTGTTATATTCATTGTAGCGGTATCTACACAAAAGCCATCCGAAGGGAATTTAACAAAATCAACACCAGGTACAACCCTTATCCTGCTTTTTCATTCCTGAGTCGTTTGATCCCGCCAGGCTTCTAAAAAGACTAAATCGTCGCGCGTCCCTCCGGTAGGTGGATCAGGAAGGTAGAATAATACTCCTAGTGCTAGACCCCCGTAATTAACCACCTGCAACCTATTCCCTGCGATCAGTGCGTCTATAGGACCCATGCGCAGCCCATTAATAGATCCAGGGAATGAAGTGTTATTTAATTGCTGGGTCGGGTTCGGTACGTATACCTGCCCCGGTATATGCTCGGCCGCAATCCCAATAAAGGCCGGGTTAATCGCGACAATGTGCTGTAAAACGCCGCTGTGAGCGGTAGCCGCGCCCAATTCTCCAGCCGTAAAGGTTGTAGCGTTTGCCAAACCCTCTTCGATACGATTCAAGTTTCCAGCACTTAAAGGCGTACCCTGCTGAACTACTTTCCCACCACTATCTACGATGTGGTCTTTCCATACTGTTTTGTTATATATGGTCATATGAACAAACCCCCTATACTCTCGAAATGGTGTATTTAAAAGTTACCAGCAGACCGTTAAGCGCCGGCTTTACAATGCTGTCCGGCTGGTCGTCAAAAACCTCGCCATCCCTGTCGATCACCTGGAACCTAGTAATGGTTCCACTTACGCTGTCAGCCAGGTAAAACTGTACTGTGATTACATCACCGACCTGAGTTATGGACTGAATTGGCATAGTCGTTGTCGTACTGCCAATCTGGTACGTGCCGTGTGAAATAAGATTCTGCAGCCAGTTCTTCATCTTCGTATGTGTTCCAGATGTTAAGGCCATTAGATCGTTTCCCCCGTTCCTGCGTTTGTTTTGCCTGTCAACTTATAGGCCCGTTGCTGTTGCATATCGTAAACTGCACTTATGGACTCCCCACCATTGCTATAGGTCGCCGTCTGGTCGTTAGGCTTAACTGTAGGCGAGATGCTTACCCCGCTGCTGCCAGCATAGACCAGGCTAGTTACAGGAAAAGCCACCTGGAACTTCTTATCGAAGGTATTGGCGGCTTTCAGGGTTCCATTGTTATAGACTGGATTCGGCGGGATATTTACAACGGCTGGACCGCTATACAAGACGCCCGCGTAAAGCATTTGACTAGCAAAAGCCTGAAATGGATAGTTGAGAACTGTATACTGCTCGGATATCTCCAGCCTATTGCTCCATTCCGGTGCCTTAAGACTAACCACCAAATTACGAACGTGTACAGGCCGTATATATTCAATATTCCGTCTTAACGACTCTTGATCGATAGATTCTTCTGTTGAAAACTGGAATTCAATGTCGTTGTTAATGAAATCCTCTTTTATCTCCAATAGCTTGCCATGCTGATTTCCCAAATCCCGTAAAACCGCAATCCGGAACGGACTGTTCCCCCAACGCTTCTGCCGAATGCCTTCCCTTCGGTAACTATCAGACCCGTTCATTTTGCGTCTGAAATAGATCCACTCCCATATCCATAACGACCATGTCGCCATTGGAAGGATAAACTGATTACTTAGCTCATCAATCTTCTGCTCCCGAAGTTCCATTTCGTCCTGCATGAGAGAGAAGTGACGTTCGGCCATGTCTATCTCATACCAATATGCCGGCAACATACCACGGTACCGTTTAGGGATCACGATAAAACCACCTCAACGCGCGGAATGGAGGAAGGCGTCATCTCGACATCTTCCTCCATTCCATTCAAAGTGTAGTCTTCATAATCCTCTACTCCGGTTACAAGCAGCAACGAACCTACATAGTTATAAGCCAGTTTGCTTCGCCCACTCGCGTAAGTCATGACCCGTTCCTGTATGCTTGCAGCCATTTCATCAAGATTAGAACCTTCTGCTGTGATAAGATGGGCTGTCACAACTACCACATAGACCGGTGCAGGATGTACCTCCAAATCATGACCAGCGATTCTCCGCTCTTCCCACATCCAAGACTTTACCGTCTCAGCGAATTCTTCAGAGATTGGCTGACCGGCCAGATCCGTAAGATACAGATCAATAGAGTTCTCGTTCCTCTCTTTCTCCCTAGCTATGGCGGACCCTATCCCCTCCATCTCCTTCGCCCAAGTCTCATAATCTTTACACCGTCCGCTACCTACTTCCGTCACAGCGCGCTCCAACATCCGGAGTCGCAGCGTGTCATCGTCTTCCCCTTCTTTCCTCGTAACCCCAGCTGCCCAGCCATGGCCGTCCAGAAATTCCGAATCTGCCCAAATCGGGAAGCCCTGAAGGAAACCGTAGGTCCACAAAGCCTGCTGTTCTGAAATCTCAATGGCTATCGGGTACCACAGATCATAAAAAAACTCACCTTCATCCATTGGTGGGGGAGCTAAGCCGCGCTCCTGCGCCAAGGCAATAGCTCGATTAACCCAGCGTCGATAAATGTCCTCTGGTGTCTCCTGAAGGATCGGCATGTTCGGCATAGCTGGCAAATCTGATAGTTTAATAGTCATGTGCTAATTCCCTCCTCCAGCTCTGCAATGCCGGCTAAGCCAGATAATGATATGTTCAGTAACATCTCTTGCCCTGCTCTCTGCATTGACCTTACTTCGGCCCGCTGGATCTCTGCATGTGCCATTAACGCTTCTTCGATATCACGCTTAATCTCTACGTCCTCCCACCAGAACCACTCAGTCCGTTCAACACCTACCTCGTCCCCGTACACCACATAGCGAAAACGCTCGGTATTTAAAATCTTTAGTGCCGTTTGCACCAGATACTCTTCATAGGTAGTAGTTTTTTTGGGATAACCAGCATCATCAAGCACAGTACGTCGCTTTCGATAATCAATGACGTAAGTCCATTTGTTAGCCGAAACAACCGATTCTGCCAGCTCAACTTCTCCGATGTCCGCTATGTCCAAATCAGGAAACAAACTATCCACCACTGTTTCCCACATCCTTTCCTAGCACATAATACCGCTGGCCTGTCATGCGAGAAACAATAAGCCGTTCTCCAACCTTCAGTGGGCTGGGGATAGTTAGGACACCGGTTAACTTTGAAACCTCAAGTTGCTCAACCTCAAAGACTGCATCCATACGGCGTTCCTGCAGATATTCTGCAAAGACCAGTTTATCTGCAGGATAAGGTTCCGGGTCACCTTCTACCTGAATTTTCGGATTACCTGGCCAACTCAATAATGTCGCTCGTTCGGTATCTCGAGCGTCAATATGACCTTTCGTCTTTTCCTTCAACAAATTCAATGCGTTATTCAGCAACGTTACTCCCTCCTTTCCAGCTCAAGCTTCACAGTGTACAACCCATTCTTAAAACTGCTCTCTGCAGACTCTACAATCCACTTAGAGGTATGGTCCGTTTTGATCAATACCATCCATCCAGCCCGCAGCCCTGTCAGGGTATGATCTTCATGCTTTATCGTAATTTTCTTAATCTGCTTCGCCTGCGACAAAGCCTTCAGGCGCTGCGTTGCGATTGTGGCCGGGTCCTCATCTTCTTCCACTTCGATGATCTCTTCCATTCTACCCATTGCCTGTAGAGCACCTGCCGCTGTTTTGGTGACGGAGGAAGCCAACTTATCGTCCTTATACTTTTCAGCGGTGACGACCGTGTAGGTCTCCTCGATGCTATAACCAGCGGTGCTAGTCTCCATTTGTTCCGGAATGAAGACCGGAACAAGAGTGTTCGTCCCCTCCCGAACTACCTGCAGGTAGAAATTAGTATCCGTCCGGACTACATCTACATGATAGCGGTAGCCGCTACGCTCATATGCCTTTTGCAGCACATCCAAGATAACTTCTGAATGGAACATCGTGCCATAGCGTTCATCCAGATTGAACCCTAACGAAGGACATCGAAAATCAATTCCGGTAGTCTTGATATAACGCTGCAGCTCTGCGCCGGCTTCCCCTTTAAGATAAGGGCGGACGCCCTTGTTCTTCGCTAAATACCAACTCATCTCCCGAGCTTCAACCTCCCATTCATCCGTGAACTCATTTTGTTCATACTTGATGATGGGACCATGGAAGAACTGATTCTTGTGATGAAGCACACCCACACCTTTTAATCGTTGTGAAAAGCACATCAGCATACCGGCTACTTTTAGATCAGTAGCACCACGGAGTCGAACAGTGGCACTACGTGCGATTTCATCTCGTGCTGAAGACCAGGACAATTCAACTGCTGCATCCGTCAACAGCTGCCGATTACTCTCCTTTCCGTAAATGATCGCAAAGTTATCCATTTTAATCCCGCCTTTTATTTAACACTAAAGTTCTTATCCAAAATCCGCTCCTTTTGAGCCAGATAATCAAAATTTCCTTTAGCGTTAGCTGTAGACTTTTTCTCCTCATTTTTCTTCTTTTTTTCTTCCGCTTTCTTCAATTTTTCACTTTTCTTTGTCTCATTCTTCTTATCCGTTTTCCCCGTTGTATTAGGTCGACTTTTGGATGACTTGGTTATGATTACACCAGGCTTTAAGAGTTGCTTTGTATTGGAATACGAAACAATTTTAACTGGGTTGAACTCAACGAAATTAAATGTGATGTGTAAATTAGCTTGGCCATCTTTATAAGTGGCTTCGAAACTCTCAAACCACATTGTTTGCGAAAAGAGTGATTCAAAATTAATAACAACCGGTTTGAGCTTCCATTCCTCCATCAGCTTCCAAGCCTGCTCCGGGGATTGGTAAGTCACCGTCTCCTTGCCAGTTTCCCAAAGCTCTTGCCAGTCCCGCGGAAAAATGACTGAAAAAGAGACTCGCTTCAGCTTCGAAGTGAGTCTCTTACTTGTCTTCTCTTCACCTGTAATTACAACAAAGGAATCTATCTCATTGCTGCTAGTGATTTGTATCTCTGCTGGTGTAATTGGAAATGTGAATCTATTCTTATCACGTATCATGGTCAGCATGATTTATCCCCCGCTTTCCAGAGCATTGTACAACTCCTCGCCGAAAACCTTGCGGAACAACGCTCTTCCCTGCGGGCTGGTCAGCATCTTAGCGAATTCAGCAAAGTTGGTAATTCCCTTGGCCAGTTCACCGAAATCGATACTGATATTCTCTATTATGATATCTTGGACAGCTGCAGGTGCCTGGGCAATTGTCTTGGCCACCGGGATGCTCGATGATCTCATGCCCACTGCTCCACCATCGGCATAGGGCCGCACACCAAGCAAGCTTCCGGCTTGTTCCCACAATGCTCTTCCTCGTTTACTCTTCTGCCGCGAAAGTGGAATGATCATCTCTGGACCAGCTTCACCGACCAGTCCCATATGTGGAGCACTGATAAGCCCACCATCAGCGTACTTCTTCTTGCGCTTTTTCCGACGTCCAAAGAATCCAGAAATGCCATCATACATTTTCGTGGCCAACTTCTCACCGCCGATTGTTCCTAACAGCCCCCCGATTGCACCGCCAACGGCTGTTCCTACACCAGGCATGAGGAAGGTACCAAGCATTGCACCTGTTGCCGCGCCACCTAAGATCCCGCCTCCAATTCCACCAGCTACTTTAGCAGTCTGTCGCCCGCGCTTTCCTTTGCCAGCAAAGAGGATATCCCAAGCATCCATGGCGTAGCCAACAGGTCGAACCACTTTGCCAAGTAGTTTCGTACTTCTGGCAAAGGTTTTCATCTTGGCAGCCTGCCTACGCAATTGATGACCCGTCGAGCGTATTTTATAAGCATCAGTGAGGCTACTCGCTTTACTCATCGCCTTGGTGTAACGCTTCAGACCTTGCCTTTTCACCATTTCAAGCGAACCATGGATCCCTTCGGCATAGCCGGCTCCGTAACCTATCCTGTCGTTGTTATCATCAATGTAGGCCTTCGCCTTATAAGCTTGAGTTCGCAAAGGCTGTGCGCCAACAATGCCTCCATTTGCATACGCACGGACACCCAGCATCGCACCAGCTCGTTCCCACAATTTCACCCCGCGTTGCCGGCGCCCTGCTGAGAGAGGAATAATCGCTTCCGGTCCCGCCTCACCGACTAACCCGATATGAGGTCGAGTAATAATATCGCCGTTTGCATATGCGGCACCACCACTGGATTTCATAAGACTTGGTGCACTAAATGATTTCGTAGACCCTGCTCCAGTCAGGGTATTCAGAATACCCATAGCACCGATTGCTGTCGACTTAAGTTCTGGGAATTTACTCTGCATCCCCTTCGAAATCCTCGTAATAATGGTACTGCCCCAGCTTTCACTCTGACTCGTAACCGTTTGTATCGATAGCAGCTGCTGCTTCGTCTCATCCGTCGCCGTCTTTACTGCAGTCCCGATTCCGAGCATACTCGCTCCCGCTGCACCAGCACCCTGAACAATTCCAGCAGTGCTGATTTTCGTGGTTACACCTAACTGCTGAGTCTGTCCAGCTGTTTTCTGTGCAGCTGCTCCAAAAGCCTGCACGTTTTGCTGAGCATTGCCCGATTCTGTGCTTTTCCACGCGCCAACAAATGTATTTTTAATCTTATCGACCGTTTCCTTAACGCCGCTCTCGTTAACAGCACTAGTTAATGCGGTCTTTAATCCATCCTTGGCGACATTGGCCCGGAAAGCGTTGAAGGTCTCCTGTAATTGTTTTTCTCGTTCTGGGGTCAGGGTACCAAAGGTGATCTTTGCTTCAGTTGGAGGTTTAACCTCTGGCTTTTTCTCTTCTTTTTTGCCAAAGCCAAGCCAACCACCTATTGAAGCTGCCGCATCCTTAATACCGCCAGCAGCCGAAACCACTCCATCAACAACGGATTTGGTAACTCTGCTCGAATCGGCTAGGGAACCTAGTTTATCGCCAACCCATCCGCCTGCTGCTGCTCCTACTGCAGTTCCTATGGGTCCAGCTAATGAACCAACAACACCCCCAAGGATTCCCCCTGCTGTACCTCCGACCAATGATCCGCCTGTAGATGATACTCCGGCTTTAAACCCATCGTCTCTTGATGCTTGATACAGGTCATAGCCTGTCATGCCAATACCCGCCACAGTACCTGCAATTCCTAATGCTTTTACAGCTTTGGTCCCACCTTTAGCGAATCCCTTTAACAACCCTCGTCTCGCAGGTATATCCGAGACATCCGAGATGATATCCGGAACAGCAGACGTCCCCCGAAGCCGAGCGGTATTACGATAGGTAACTCGTCCTCTTCTTCCAGCAACGTCTGGAATTGCATCGATATCAGGAATATTAGTAGTTCGCGTACCCCGGAGCGCTCTGATTGAGCCTGTACCTCCACTGCCACCAGTTATTGTTCCGGTGTTAGAACTTGAGCGACCAGTACGCCCACGGCGGGTTGGCCTACCTCCTGAGCGACTACCTTGCCCACCAATTGATCCACCTAAACCGCCAGATTCATTAAGGTAGACCACACTGGCATTTACAGTCATAGAGGAAATCGATTTCAGACCACCGCCAAGACCACCATTTGATCCAGCAGTGGTGCCACGTCGGAGCGTAAATCTACGGCGGGTAGGGGTGCCTACTTCATCGATTGGAGTTGTTGTTTGTCCTCTTCTCTGACCAATCCAATCTGTTGCTGTTTTGACACTCGTATAGCCTTTTTGGAGTAGTCTTCCTCCCTTCACTGCTACTAACCCTCCAGCAACAACTCCTAAAGCCCCATTTATCGAATTGAAATGATCACTATATAAGCTGGTAAGTTTGCTGACAAAGCCAACAACTTTAGTTCCTAGTTCTTGTATTTCGTCTTTATTTTCTGTGATAAGAGTATTGAATTCTTTAAGTGCTGGAAGAACTGCTGTTGATAGATTTGCTCCCAGCTCCTGCATTTGCTGATCGATCTCCGCCCGTGTCTGAATAATATCCTGCATTGGATTGGCATCTTGCTGAGCCTTGACCATTCTCTCTGTTGTCCCTGCAATACCTGAAGGTGCAGGTTGAAAAGGTACTTGGAATGTCTTGAGCACAGCACTTCCGTTGTCTTCTGCTGTAGCTGATCCAAGAGATACCAGAGAAGCTTTCAGCTCAGTCTGTGATTGACTGGCTAAATCAGCAACTAGGGCCATGAGCGCACCCTTTGCACGTTGTTCTTCACCGGAGTTAATGTCTCCAGTAAATGAGACAGCTTGTTTTGCTGCTTCGGCTTTTCCAGCTCCGCGTAGAGCAAAATACTTCTCCATATCGCCAGCGTCTAAAGCTTTAACTCCAAAAGTTTCCTTTATAAAATCGGCAGGTTTATCAAAATTGAAGGAGCCTTCCTTCACACTTTGGGTTAAGAAGTTGGCCATCTGACCAGAGTTTGCACCGGTGTTTTTAAAATAACCGCTGTACTCCCAAAATGTGTCGAACAGATCTTTCTGTCGATCTCCGACTTTTTCATAGGCATATATCATGCTGTCAGTTACAGAAGCATAAGTTTCACCGAACGTGTCAGCTGACTGCGCGAGTGCGCGATTGATCTCTTCGAACCCTGCATCTGGCAAGAGATATTTCATCATTGCTGAAGCTCTCAGAAATTCGCTAGTTTGCGACTTATCCCGGACTAGTGGGGAAATATCTGCTAATTGTCTAGCCCCTTCCGTCTGAGAAGGGATAATACCCTGAACATTTAGATCTTTCACAGTCTGAAGACCTTGATCACGTGCAGTTGCAGGTAGTAAGGCTGCGCTTCGGGAAGCTTCGGAATAGTAGTCCATGACATTCCCGAATAATGCATCCTTGATTCCACCACCTAGCACTAGAGCTCCTGCAGTTGCCGCAATCGTTGTAATCTTGGAAGATATTCCATCAAGGACTGGGCTCAATTCATCTTGAGCACGTATATTCACACGAGAATCACTCATTCCGCGGATCTCCGAATCTGCACGGGATGCTGAACGACGTAAATCATCTGCACCTGATTGAGCCCGGCGAAAGATATCATCAACGTTAGCGCGTCCCAGCCGACGCACTTCATCTGATGCGTTACCGACCCGGCTTCCTAAATCATCCGCTGCACTCCGAGATCGCCGAAGGTCAGATACTAGGTTGTCCCCCATCTGTCCTGCGGCACGCCTGAAGTCGAGCAAATCATCTGTGGCTCCACGGAGTGCTGTTCGTATATTCCGGACAGCACCGGAAATAAGATCCCGTGCTTCGAACGGGACCGTCACCTTTGTTGTAGCTGCTATAATTGTTCACCCCCATCCTGCCTATTTCTTGTTAGCCAGGCGTTTGGCTTCTTCCTCAGCAATCATCCCCGCGGCAAGACAGAAATAATACTGCCGCTGTTTATCCACCTCATAAGGTAGGATTTCAGCCGGCAGCCGCTTCTGGTTAATCCAAAAGGATGCTACCCAGCTTGCTTCTCCGTCTTGCTTGATGAGTTTTTTGCTTCTTTCATAAGTTCGTCCTTTGTTTCTTGGAAATTACGCACAGCTTTGCTAAGCTCCGAATAATCAGCAGGATTGTCTAGAATACGCGGTGGCAGCTCATATTTACTAGTGCAATTGAAGGCGAGTAGTAAATCTTTATTGTTCCAATCAAATTCATGTTCGGTTGCCTTAACGATCATGACGTCGATCTCGTTATAGGAATCTTTCGGATCACCATTTTCCTCATAGGCCAACTCATAGGCTCGGCGTACCTCAATAGTGGTCAGGCGGCGCACAGACCATTCTTCTCCGTCTGCCGGCACAGTAATGGTATCGTCGTTACGACCTGCTTTGCCTTTGGATAGGTATTTTTCTAATTTATCGCTCATAGTGATTCTTCCTCCAATTTTTAATTGATATGAGATAAAGAAAAAGAGACGGTTACCCGTCCCTATGCCATATAATCCGGAAACTGTTCAATAAAATCAAAATCATTCGCGGTACCAGACAGTGTGATATCAATGCCATTGTTGTCATCAATCTTGGCAACCAGCAGATCCATTTCATCATGAATATGCACACCGCTGATCATCACCCGTTCTACATTACCTGTCTGCATGTCCTCAAGAGAGCCGGTAATCCGGTCTAGAAACATCGTCTTACCCGCCTTAAAATCAGCTAGGAGCCTGTAACGAAGAGAGGACTCCAGTTTTGACATAACCAACTTTACGGTGATCTCATACCCGACGATCTGTTTCGTCTTAGACATCTTCCGCGCACGGATAATATCCAGTGTCTCCGGCTTCAGAATAACCTCTACTTCTTTAATGGTCTGAATAGAGTCGCCATTGTCATCCTGTACGGATAAATTACGGCCAATAAGTTCGCGTTCCATCGATTACGCCACCTCCCAATCAATATTAAAGATCTCAATCGCGTCCAGCGGTTTTGCAGACAGGGAGAAGTAAGCATAATCCATATCACTTTTCTTCGTTGGATGCTCAGTAAATGTAAACTCTGAGTCAATCGCCTTCTGTCCAGCACGAGTCTTCAGATAACTAACGACTGCTGCGATAAACATACCTCGGCCATCCTTGTCATTATCCAGCTTAGCCTTGTTTGCTTTGCCAGCAGCGTAGATGTCATTCAGGATTTGGTCAATCGTCATGGAAACTCGAATCTTACCGAAGTCCTCCCGTTCCCCTGCCCCAAGTGCGGTCAATGTGTTCACTGCCGACTCAATAATATAGTCGTAACCGTCGCGGGTAGCCATCAGGGTACCTTCAGCCAACCCCTTCAAAACTTCGCTATGACTCCAGTCCACTAGAGCTTCAGTCATTGGTACCTTAACACCCGTAAATGATTTATTCGCCGGTGTTCCAGCTGCAAGTCCAGCCACCCATGCTGCCCAGTGAAGAGAACCATAGGTCTTACCATTGGTGTGTTCACCAGCCAAAGAGCAATTGATGATAAACCGGGCATTGGCCGCGCGACTGCGCGTATTATGATCTTCAATGTCATCATCAGTTTCCAATGCCCCTGCAATGACCAGCTGTGCAAGTTTGCGAGCCTTGGTGCGGCGATCCAGCAACCATTGTTTCGCGGCTGCCTGAACCGAAGCTTCAGAAGAAGGCAAGTACACGACATCAAACACTAAACCATCAATCCGATTAAATATACCGCTCCAATTGGCTGCCGTAATCGTTGCAGTTCCAGTGATTCCACCGGCTAACTTCGTGTAGGCAACATCAGCCAACGTCGTTGAACCTGTGTCTTTAAAACGCACCATATTGGACTTTTTCAGAGCATTAATTGCTTCCATTTTATCAGCGACCAAGAACGTCTCAGTATCATAGATACCTTTCGTATCCCGAATGACAACTTCTTTCTTTGTTGCATCCACCAGACTCGTCCGAATTAGGTACTCGAAATCATTTCCGCGAGTGCCTGGATAACGGGCCTCAATGGTATAGCTGCTGGCTACTGCAACGGATGCTGCCACCTCACTGCCGTTGGTGACACGGTAACCGATAACGGTCGCCCCGTTCTCAGCTGCTAGCTCCAACTCATCTACCAACAGTCCAGATTCTTTCAAACGCTCCGACTGATCCGCCATATCCACTGCTTTATTTGGCAATCCCCACTCAGCTTGATACGGTATCAAAACGCGACCAGATACCGATAGAACACGAGACTTTGCAACCGCCTGCAGCTCCACATACGCGCCTGGTCTATTCCGTTGTATCGACATTCACTGTTTCCTCCTTTTTTGTCAGTCCCAAATAGGCCTGCACCTTTTGAATAACTTCCTGCTGAGTCAGCAGGGTATCTTCGTCACAATCAAAAAGAGCGCCGGCGATTTCAAAGCGTTCCCGCTTCAAAACCACTGCGCTCTCGATCCATTCCTGCTTGCTTCGCTTGTTCAGGGTATCCGGAACAACATTAGTAGGTTGGCGAATCTGTTTTTTTAAGTTCATTCTTTAAGTTCTCCTTTCTTTTCTGATCAAAAGAAAAACCACCTCAACAAGGGCGATTATATCTTTTGAGACGTATACCATTTAACTAAATTCGCGCTAAAATCTTTGTGCTTCTTAATAAATCTCTCCATATATTCACTCGATATAGAATCAATCCCCATTCCAAAGTGATCATCCAATTCGTGAATAATAAACTCATAAATATCGTTCTGGCTTCTCCCTTTGTTCAACATTGAAATTAGCTGAACTGAAATGCAATCATACTCATCTTTCGGAGCACCGCCCTCAATCAAACCTATTGGGTCCCAAGCATTCACGATTGGTTCTAGCTGAATGTACAATTCCTTGTATTTGTTCTTTAACTGCTTAACTTGACTATTCGAAGGATGTTCCCACATATACATCACCTAATTCATATAGAGTACACCTCTTATTCGTGATATACCTCATGGTTTCCTCTAATATTTGAGATACAGCAGTTTGCAAAAGAAATATAAAAGCGAATTATCGTCAGCTTCATATTGAATCAATAAAAAAGTCGTTAATCTTGGCCACTGGACTACCATCACTATTTTCAAGCAGCTTCGGAACATGCAGCAGATATGAATATCTGAAGGTGACTTCCATCCGGTCATTCAGTGTCCGCGTGCGCGGAGCCTCGATCACCATCATAATGCCGAAGCGCTGCGAAGCCACGCAGAACCGCTGCTGACGAAGGTACAGAAAGAAGGGAGATAAGTCCAAGGGGACAGGTTCCTCGGATTCCTCCCCCCTGCTTCGGTCGATATCGTAATGAAAGACAAGCCCAACATCCTCGATGATGCGGTCTGCACGCGGCGTATGAGTTTTGTCGGATACCAGATCCGTTTCGATGAACACGCTGGGGCGATCAAACTGCCCTGCCAGCCAGCGAGAACGATCTCGAAGAATCGGCAGCTCCGGGTATATCCGCTGCACGAGTTCTGCCCAGGCTTTCAATCCCACATCCATCATGACAGCATCCTCCCCAGCTCTTTCTCCAACCGCTTCATAATCAGTGCGTTCATACCGCCATCCAGCTCCTTCACAGCGATGTCAAAGTATTGCCGACCAATGAACGACCGTGGCTTAGCCATAAAGCCAGTCTTTGCAGCCGGATCATATACAAACTGACCATTTGCCTTCCAGAATCCAGGAACATAATGTGCTTTACGGATGGTGTATCCATCATTGAGATGGCGTGCATAAGGAAGGTTGGAACCAACTTCTATAGTTATAGAATTGCGGTCAACATCCCATTCCCAAATGTTATTGTCCTCTCCACGAGTAAAGGAGTTCCACATCAATCCAGTGTCAATCAGATCCTGTTTATCAATCTCATCGATGACCAGGTTCAAAAGTGTTTCGCCCACAGCCTCAGCAATGTTCTTAAGGATCTGACTAACCCCTTCGTCGCTCAGCTTCTTGAATTTCTTCACTAAACCATCAAAATCATGCACGCTCACTGCCTTTCACCTCGCAAGTCACCAATAACTCACGCCAGTAACGGCGAGGGTTAGAGTCAATCACCAGATACCTACGTCCGAGCAGTAACACTTCGTCACTGATTCGGACGTCTGCTGTCTTCGGAACCCCAATTGTCTTTTTGACAATGTAAATGACAGGAGTAGATTCTGCCTTGGCATCAGTCTGCGTCTTAACAACGAAACAGTTCAGAACCGCGACCTTACCCGCCTTCCGATCACTGAACAGATTATCGGCATCCTGCTGGCGGCCGACCCTGTACACCTCCAGCGGTGTATTCATGCGGTGATTCATAGCAAATAGGCCGTGATGTTCCCATCATCCGACCCGGCCTGCTGCTTCTTGACCCACAGGAAGAGGATAGAGTCCACATCAGCATTGCCTGTAGTTTTCCCTTCAACTGCCTGTCGGGTATATGTCCAAGCGCCGTCACTTTCTGCTGAGTAGCCGCGGGCGACTGAAGCCAGGTATTCCTCACTGTCCTGCAGAGCCAGTGACTCCGCAAGCTTCACCCAGGCCAGCATGAGCTGCTTGTCTACCACCTCCGGAAAATGAACAGGTAAGTACAACTCAATCCGGGTCTGTGCGTCATCAATGTACTGCTCAAGCTGATCGTCAGTAGCCTCCTGCACAGCGCTGACGCGGCTACGGCTCTTAAGGAGTGTCGCTGTCAGCATCCGGCACACCGCCGCTTTCCAGTGCCTTCAGGGCGACGATCAAATCCGGCTTCTTCATATCCGTGAAGCCTTCAATGCCTGCTTTCTTCGCCTTATCCTTCAGTTGCGGTAGAGACAAATCTTCCAGTGGAATGATCTTTTCCGTTTTAACCTCAAAATCAGGATGCTCCAGTAAGTGCTTCAGCACCGTCTCATTTTCCACCAACACCGGCACAGCAGGCACAAACCGGATACTATGCAGCCGAAGGGAGGCGTTTTTGCCTCGGTAAGTTACGTAGGACATTAAAATTCCACCCCTTCCACGAATGCCAGAGCCTGTGGCTCCTCATAGATCGCATCAAAATCTGAATGAATAGCATAGAAACGTTTATCTGTCCAAATTGCCTCTTTTCCCTCAGTCGTCTTACGGATCTGCATATCGTAGGTATGGACCATTGCAAAGTTCGGCTGATAAGTAAAGAGAATGGCACCTTCTGGCATACTCCAGACCTCTTCTACATCATAAGCGTTGACTTTCTTCGTCCCTCCCAAGATCTGCAACTGAATAGATGCGCTGGTGTCCTTCTCAGCCAGCATCTGAAGTCGCTCGCTGAAGGTATTTGGATGCATGAAGTATTTGAATACTCCACCAGCGCGATAACGGGTTGGTATCGCACGCTCAACCTCAAACAAAATCCCTGTTTTCTCTTTAGCCGAAAGTGTTTTCCAATCTAAATAATGACCGGTTGTTCTGGCCAGTTTCAACCAACCGTCATTAATGGTCAGGAACTCATAATCTGGGTCTGTATTAGGTGTATTCGTATCGCCATTAAAGGCAATGTCTTGCATATTCTCCCCGTAGTTGTTGGCCATGTTCCGCATGATAATTTCTTCAGCGTTTTGACCACGAACCCGTTGCGTCTGACGGATAAACTCTTCAGTGATATCAAAAGGAAGAACCACAGGTTCTACCGAATACGGAATTTGTGGAAAGGTCAGCCCTGGTGTATTAGTCGCCATGATGTTCTCTTTTTTACCGCGCATGTTCCGGCCACGCACACCAATTTTATCGATAGTTCCTTTGGAGCTCTTCCGATTCTCATGACGGATACCTTTTAGGAAGCCATTAGCTTCGTACGCCATATCCGTGAAGGCTTCGACTTCCTCATAGTTCAAGGCATTTTGGTCCATTGGTGTAACGATGGTTGATTTACGAATGCTCGTACTAGCGATGTTACCGTTTGTTCTCATGATTTGCATTCCTCCTTCGAATTATAGGAAGCGTCCGAAACTAACGGCGCCTTCTGATTTGCTGATTTCTTCTTCATCACCTTGCGCGGAAGCACCGCGGCTATTCTTTACCAACTGCACGTCAGCTGCCAGCGTCTGCATCTGCTGACTCAGCGGTGCAAGAGCCTTGGCAATGGCGTCGGTAATTGCAGTCTCTTCTGCGGTATTAACTGGAGCAGCCCCACCTGCAGGTTGCTCACCATCGACACCTTCCTCTTTCTTAAGATCCGCAATTTCTGCCGTCAAGCCTTCTACCTGCTTGGCGATCGGGGCCATTGCGGCCGTAACGGCCTTTGCAATATCTTCAGCTTTCAAATCGTCATCCTCCTCGAGCTCTTGTTCTACAGGAGCCGTTTTATTTTTCAATTCATTAAGCGCAGCAATCGCATCGTCCACATGTTTAAGATTGCCGGCAGATATCGCCTTTCCAGCTTTGGTAATGGATTCAGGCGGCGCGCCGATAGCTTTCACGATATCCTCCTTGGTCAACACGTCCTCAGCAATGTCCACAAAATCCTGTAGCGCCTCCCGAATAGTATCCGTATCGGTTTCCATCCCGCTTTCCCAACTACCCCAACGAAAAAGGACCGAGTTGAGCGCATCCTGTGCTGCCCAAAATTCTCGGTCCTTTCGGTTTTTATTGTATTTGTCAGCGACAGCGCCCTTTTCAATCAGACCCAGCGCTTTGGCTATCCTGTTCAAGAATCCCTTGGATACCTCCTCTTCTTCCTCGATCTCTTCCCTCTTGCCTACGCCCCACATTGAAAAGCCAGTTATCTCGCCTTTCTTGATTGCCTCCCAAGTATCGTCTTCAGTCACTTTCACAGCTGCCACCCAGGAGCCCTTCGCAATCTGCTGCTCACCAAGTGTCATGTCACAAGGAGCAATGTATGACTCAATGACAAAACCCTTATCGACCTCGAGATCATGCTGCTTGTCGATGTTGTAGGTATGCTGCTTCTCCATAAAGAGATGCGCTGCCTTCTCAATCTCCACTTCATCCATTTGATCATCATGGGCGTCTGCCACATCGGGCTGATACACCACGCCTTTGACAATCCGCTTATCGTCGTCAATCTTGGCGATCTGGACCTGCTTCTGGATGGCATTCTTCCCAACGTCTTTGATGATGGCGAACGGCACGCCGTTCGCTCCCTTGTCTACAAGGGAGATATGCGTGATCTTGGCGTCTTTCAGTTTATAGCTCATATTCTGTTCTCACCTCCTTTCAATAAAAAAAGCTATATTAGATAACTCCTTGCAGATTCTGAATTGTAATGGCGCCAAAATTCGTTAAATAAATAATGGACTGACCTAGAAATTGAAACAGCGACAGCAAAGGACGAGAAAATAATGTCCTTGACTGTCGCTGTTTCATTGAACTAACGTTTCCCGTTAGCTTAATGATCATTTACTGATTCAGTACATAAGGGGCATTTGAATTTCCCCATATATTAGTTATCAAGTATTTTTTCCATTATCGCATTTCCATCATTGTTCTCAACTTCTTTATATTTTAGTTTTTTATATAGATTGTAGGCTGGTTCATTGAAATTAAATACACTAAGTCTGAGTTTTCTAATTCCTTTATCTTTGGCATCCTGCTCTATCAATTTCATAGTTTCAAATCCATATCCCTTATTTCTGTAATTTTGCTTAACCAAAAAATCACAAATGAATCCTGATGTATTCTCTTTTTCATACCAAATAAAACCAATTTTTTCTAAACTATGATTTATCATTACATATAAATAATTATTTTTTGTTGATAAACCCATCGGAAGTAGTTCATTGAATTCTTTTTCAGCACATTTATAAGCATCTTTATCGCTACTCATTTTAGATTTGATTAAATCTTTTGCATAGTCATTAACAGACCACTCTTTAAATTTTTCAAATTCACTTTCTGTCATATTTCGAATCTTTATCATTTATTAACCCCTATTCATTTAAATTTCTCGTTCGTATTTTTTCACAAACATGTTCGAGTTGTATAAAAGAAATTCCACTAAAAAATCTTTTGCATAAGGCAACAGGATGTTGCGAATGAATTACTTTCAAAGTTTATTGGGCCGCTCTTTCAGATAACGAATATTTACGAACTTCGTAAATAATTCCATATGTAGAGTATTCGCGAATTTATTGAGCTATCCTGCCCGATAGTTGAACAGGTAGCCTATACCGACAGCCTGTTCGTCATGATGCTATCGTGTCCCGTTAGTTCAATAGAAAATATTTATACTATAATTTCTTCTTTAAGAAAAATTGTTTTATATCTTCTGGGTATTCATCATTAACTGCAAAAACCTCATAGCCCATGCGTTTATAAAATTCCGGCGATTGATACGTAAATGTACAAGTATGAGCAAATATACAGCCAAGTTCTTTCCCTAGCCTCTCAGCTTCTGCTATCATGATTTTTCCATATCCTTTGTTTCTGTATTCATCAGCTATCCAAAATACATCAATATACAAACCGTAAGACCAGGTTTCACAAAACAAACCGCCCACGGCTTTGCCTGATTCATCTTTTAGATATAAATTAATATCCTTCCCAGGCTTTTTGAGTAACCCATTTGTCGCACAAACATTGTACTCATATAAATTATTACATACCTGATTGTAATCAGTGTCATTTGAGTCTACTGTAATTTTGATATTGTCTAAAGTTATATCAGTCATAGGTCTCTCCCAATAGAATATTTGTACTTAATCATTTATTAGCATGAACTTTTTCAAATATATATTAATTAACAAATTATACCACAATCAGGTTATAATTCTTTGGCAAAAAACAATTAAAGCTAAAGAATCCTGCCCGTTAGCTTAATGATCATCATCAGTCTATTACTCTATTTACTCAGTCTTCTATTCCACATTCAAAATAATCCCCTCCAGTTTTTTTGTAATTCATATTAACTAAAAGAAAGATTAGTCAGGAAATCACCTTTTCATTCCATTACAGATTGCAAAGTACACCGACAGCGAATAATCTCCTCGGCTCGTCCTGCAGGATCACCTGGAAACATCAGTTTGCTTTTACCCACTTCAAAGGGCTTATCCAGCGGTTGCACCTGACCGTTGGCTTTTTTGTGTGTCTTTCGTGTGCGATCGCCCTTAGAAGACCTCCACTTCTTCCCAGTTACCACCTCTGACTGCTTCCAACCTTCCAGCTTGCCGCCGTTGGCTGCTGCCGTGCTCATGGTTCGGGAAACGGTAATGGCCCGCTCCATGTTGAATGGGCCGGCATCACCTTTGGCGGCCGTCGCGCTGATCTCACGCACCAACAGCGCTCGCTCGGAGGGGGTCTTTCCCTCCTTAATGGCTTTCTGAAAAGCCCGGGTCATAACATCCGCGCTGGTGCCGTTCATATCTGGTACCAGCTTCTTGAGGTTCTTCGCAAAACGGGAAGCTGCCTTGTTCTTAGTGGACCAGGTCTTGTTGGTATTCAGCGCCGTCAGCTCCGATTCACCAGCCAAATGGTACAGCGGAGTGAAAGCATCATATACCGCTTGCTCGAACTGAACTGTAAAGAGATCACCGCTTTGAAGAGACAGCAGAACCTTTCCAAGCTCCCCGATATCAATCAGCAACTCCTCTCTGAGGTCCAGAATCGCGTCATGCAATGCCTTCCCTTGTAGCTCAAGGATTTCAACTATTCGGTTTTCTCCCTGCTTGTACAACTCTTCCAGCACTGTCCGCTCCGCATGGGTCAGCTCCAAACTATCCAAAAACTCAGTATCATCCGCTTTGGCGATGAGCTCCCAGCAATCCTTACACATGGCCGACTACCTCATCATGACTCTGACGCAGCAGACGCTTGGCAATGGTGGATACCTGCTCTTGCAGATTGTCTACATCAGAGTTAGGTTCTGGCACAGTTAATGCAGGCTGACTATTAATCAGTTGAGCAATCGGTGTATCCAAATATTCATCAGTGTATTTTGACTCATCGACCGTTGTATCAAGTACCTCTTCAGCGATTGGGATTAAATCTCTGATCAACATAATGCCTCGGTCTGCGATAAAGTCCAGCAACGCCTTGCGGTCTTCCGGGTCAATGATGCGTGGCCCACGCAGGGTCGCCCGCACACGGAAGATGCCCATAGCCGGGAATAAGCGTTTATTAAAGATCTCATCCATGATCCACTTGCGGTACGGTTCAAAGACCTGTTCCTCTGCAAATCGCAGCGCGGCTTGCGCCGTTGCACGGTTGTAATCAGAACTCTGGCCAACCAGTATCGGTGGCAATCGGAACGCGGAGAGGATATCGGCTTTCTTGTCCTTCCCATATTCCAGGAACAAGGCATCCTGTTGCAGCAGATCATTCAGTTTGTCCAGCTTAATGGATACCTTCTCGACTTTCTCATCTAGTGGTCCACCAGTCTCTTCCCCTATGGCTTCCAGATAAAGAATGCCTCCTTGGGACTGCGAACCTTTTACATTCTTCAGCAGCTCCATGGATTGCTTAGTTAGTCGTCCGTTGGTCACCGTTAGCAGCATGGAAAGCATTCGTCCATTAGAGAAATAGGAAACATTTAGTTCCTCTGCTTCACGACTACCAACCACTCCTGGTGCATTTCCAAACCAGCGCGGTTCACCATAAGGACCATCGTTTCCCAACTTCAAAGGTATGATCTGATTCCCTTGACCCTCTGTTCCAAATGTACGGAACCACACCACGGACTGCCCTCTCTTCATGGCATACTTCCGGGCATAGATATCTTGGGAGAATTCCTCTACCTTCTTCGATGACCGGATAAGCCGCTTGCGCTTGATCGACACCTTATCCGTCTCTCGGGTACAACGAACGAATTTCGGATTGATTCGGTAGAGTGTTGGGAACTCACTGCCGGCAGGCCAGGCGATCTCCACATTTGCATTCCCGCTGCTCTCTATGTCCTCAATCAAGGAGCCGATAATCTCATCCGGCGTATCCTCCAGGTTACAGGTCTCCAAGAACTTATCAGCCTTGTTCCACTCCTCCTGCGCGGTCTGATCACTCTCACCGGGGAGGTACTCCAAAGCAATACCATATCCAGCAATGTTTCGCTTGTATGCCTCGATGCACTGCGGAATGATGTTACTGTTTTTCACCAGTAGTTTGCAGGAGGCAGGATCATTGCCTGGTGGAAACGGAAGCAGCCCGTGCTGATCGTATAGGTTTTCAAAGCTATCCGGTAGCTGAGCGCTCGATGGAATATGCCTTTCCTCTGCTTTTGATATTTGGAACCACTGTGCCTCGCCACTCATGCCTTACACCCACCCCACATCATGATCAGATCGCTCCTCTCTCTCTTTTTTACGCTGCTTTACACGCTGTAGCAGATAATCCGTATGAATACCGTATCGGCGTGCATCACAGGTATGGTCGTTTTGCTTAATGGGCTTGTCTTCGCCGCGTTCTGCGGCTTTTTCATCCCAAACGTAAGACACCAACTCCTGAAGGGAATTGGTGTTATCAGCACAGATATAAAGTTCATTATTCTGAAATCGGTTAGATACCGTCTGAATCCCATCCAGTACAGTATTTACCGCAGCACGGATATTGTTGATCCCCCGCTTCTTCAGTTCAATAATAAAAGCTTTTGCTGATGGGTCGATGAAGACTGAATACTCATCACCATCAAGAAAGGCTTCCAGGTCATCCGCGTATTCACCATTCGTTTTCTCACCCTTATGGCGGATATTGTGATAATACTCATCAAGTTCATAATAGACGTTCCCTTGGACCCCGTATTTCAGGAATGCCGTTGGGTTATTGGCCCCGTAGTCGATACAAATGAATTTGCGATCAAACTTGGCCGGAAACCAGTCTCGGGGTTTCTTATGGACCGCATCATTAAACTTAGAGAAAATCACTCCCTCTGCCATAACCCAAAGCCCTAAGATGTACCGCTGATAGAATATCCCGCTGTACATGCGACGGTACCGCTCCCGTACACGCTCGGAGAGAGACAGGTTGTCCTCCATCGTGAAGTGTAGGTGCAGTGCTTGTTTCTTCTGCAGCTGGTCCAGCCATTCCTTTTTGAACCAATGATAAGGTCCTGCAGGGTTGCAGTTGAACCAGAGTTTGGCTCCATCTACGGAACAACGAGCAGTCGCCTGATCGACGAATGACTTCGGCATGAGTGCCACTTCATCGAAGAACATCCCGGCCAGCGTGATCCCGGCGATTAAATCCTGTGAGCTTTCATCTCGGCCACCAAATAAAAAGAACCGATTGCTTATTAAGCCCCGGGTCACAGTCAAAACATTTTCAGATCGATTATCATGAACGTGGTACCCACGACTGGCCAGCATGCGCTTTAAAGGCCCGACCACGTTACGTCGTAGCGCACCAATGGTCTTCCCTGACATGCCGAACTGTTCTCCTCGGAAGGTGTCCATCCCCCAGGCGATAAAGGAGAATGACATGCAAACCGTCTTGCCAGCCCGGACCGAACCATCACAGATGATCGCGTCCTTATCATGGTGCGGGCTCTCGGGCATCCACCAAGTCAGAACTTTAAGCTGCTTGTTGGAGAATGGAGCCCATTTGAATGCCGGCGGCTTGAGTTTAAGCTTCGCCATCGTTCCACACCTCCGCTGCCCTACCCTTCAGCGCATCCATAAAGCCATCGTCTTCGAAGTCTTCCTTACCCCCGCCACGAAGCATCTGCAACTCATACTCCATGGTTTCGATGCGGATACGCTTCTCGTCGTCGGTCAATCGAT
This sequence comes from Paenibacillus sp. FSL H3-0310, assembly GCF_038002785.1. NCBI lineage: Bacteria > Bacillati > Bacillota > Bacilli > Caryophanales > Paenibacillaceae > Paenibacillus > Paenibacillus sp. FSL H3-0310. Next base: position 2,520,314 of record NZ_JBBODC010000001.1, on the reverse strand, counting down.
TTTTGAGTTCAATGGCCCGAATCTTCTTATCCTGGATGCGGGTCAAGGCCTCCTCCAGCTTTACGATATCGTCTATCTTGCGGAAACCCTTCTCCTCAATCTTCGACTCCATCATTTCATTTCGACTGTGTGGGATCTTCTTCGTAATACCGGTCTTCTCATCGTGGATCTCCGCGACTTCCTTGATGGCCTTCATCTCGTAGAGCACACTGCGCTCGGTCTCGGATAACCCATCCATCAGGGATTTGATCCGGTGCATCATGCGGCGCTCACGGATCGTTAGAAGATAAAGGGATTGATTCGCTTGGATGATCGGGTCAGTGTCCACCTGATCGATGAGCTGCTGCTCGGTTTCGGTTAACGCATCCAACCAAATGGTCTCATGCTCGCCTGTGGTGACTGCCTTCTTGTTGCCAAATGGCCCACCAGCACCGCCGCTGTTTCCTTTCGCATTATGATTGCCCGGAGGAGCACCGCCTCGATTACCGACTGCATTTTTGTTCCCTTTGGGAGCGCCGCGAAGTGGAACGCTCCCTTTCATTTCAATTGGAACGCTCCCTTTGGATTCAGGTGGAACGTTCCCTTTGAGTTCCTCTTCCCAATGGTCAATTGACTTCCATTTACGCACCTTATTTTCGCCAACAAAAAGAGCGGCGGCGATGTCCTTAAGCTTCATCGTCCCGCCGCTCTCGAGCCACATCTGCTTTGCCTTATCCCGTTCGGGACTGCGTTCTCTGGCCATTACATATCACCCACCTCCGAACGAGATATTGAAAAAAAGCCCGCAATAATTGCAGGCTTCAGATTTACTGTTTTGTCTTACTTAATCTTTTTTGTAGTGACTGAACAAATGTTACATCAGCGGGCAAAAATGAATACTGATTGAGGTCCGAGATGTCTACCCACTTTGCTTTATCATGTACATTCAGCTGAATATCTCCACTTATATGCTTTGCAAAGAAAGCCATTATTCTATATGTGGCTTTCTCAGACTGAAAAACACTTTCCCCGAAATACTTACGAACTCTTATATTAATACTTAGCTCTTCTTTGATCTCACGACGAAGGCATTGTTCTAAGCTCTCGTGGCCTTCTATTTTACCACCAGGAAACTCCCACAACCCTGAAATGCTTCCCTCGTCTCTCCGCTTAGTAATGAGCACCTTTTCCGCATCCATGATAATGGCTGCTGTCACAGTGACAACTTTGGCAGCATAATGAGCAGCCCGATGACAGTTTGGACAAACTGCTTTTGCATTTTCAACAGTATCTTCACCGCCTTCAGATAACGGCTTTACATGGTGAACTTCTAAATAAGGCGTAAAGTCCCTTCTCAAAAAAGGAGCAGGTTTTTTGCATTCTTCACAAATTCCCTTCGATCTTTCAAGCACTTCTACAATAACATCGCCATTTCTTACAAATTGAGTAGAAGTAACCGTCACGGTGCTCGGGACTTTTTCCGCTTCCTTGAGTCTATTGCGTCTATCTGACCTATTTCGCCTTTTTGATTTAGACACCTGCTTATTGATTTCCTGGTCATATTCATTTTGGGTTACAACCTTTTGGGTCTCAAAAGAATTCACCTTGTTAAGTATAAACCAACGCGAGTCATCGGAAGGCTCGTGTTCGTGTTTGACGTACTGGTATATACCCTTTAATAAACACTTCTCATTTTCCTTCTCAAAAACATATATCGGTGTCCCATACTTTGGAGAATCAATTATAGCCTTATTGTATTTATACTCAGATTTAAAAACACTTCGAAAGCTAAACATGTAGTATTTTAGAACATCGAATTTTTCAATCCACTCATTCGGGTATTTGCCATCCGAGAAAGTTGCCTTAATAAAAATGGCTTGATACTTAGGCTCATCGCCGATCAAATATATCCCAGACTGAGTATCATAAGTTTGCGAGAATATAGAAATGTCCCAAGATGAGTATTCTTGACCTATAACAAAATCATCGAGCACTGTCACATCGTCCGTTGCATGAGCAAATGAATTTACAAATTCGGAATAAAGGTCCTCATATGTTTTTAACCCGAGCGCTTTAAATCTATCATATAGTTTTCTTTTCGGATCTCCTATTTGGGGGACTATTTCAAACCGCTTAAGATACCTTGCAAGATCACCAACTTTTTTCATCCGATGAACGAGGGTTTTTGACCGTTTGACCTTATTTTTGTATTCCTCCTCGAGTTGTGGATGTTCAAGAGCAGGGGACTCAACTTCATCAATAACAAACTGTATTGCTTGATCTATAAACAAATTAGACACCTCTTTCTTTTGGTGCCTACCTGTTCGACAAAATAGAAGCTTTTTCCTCCAATTTCTTGCTAAAGAGAATTAAATCTCTTCTCTCTGCAGCTCAATATCTATCTCAATCAGCTTCTTCAGATCGTCAACCGTTTTGATCTCAATCCGGCCGTCCTGGAAGTCCTTGACCCACTTGGCTATGCCGGCCTTAACAATTTTACGGTACTGCGCCTTGCTCTCCAGGATACCGGCCATGACTTCGAGCTCATGCTGCAATAAAATTTCATCTTGTGTTCCCATTTACGTACCCCTCGACTTTCCGTTATGATGGAATGCGAGACAGCGGATGTCTGGAAATGCCACGCGTGGCGCGCCGCTGTCTCAGCCGGGGGATACCCTGGGTGAAGGGGAGGACGTTCACGCGTCCTCCTTTTAATTTATTACGGGATCAACACGATGAAGCAGCAATGGCTCTGTGCCTGTCGCGGCCTGGTACCGCAATTTGATCACATCACAAAACAGCGGATCAAGCTCCATGGTCCTGCAAGAGCGGTCAAGCTGCTCACAGGTCATCATGGTGGAGCCACTGCCACCGAATAGGTCGACCACAGTATCCCCACGCTGGCTACTGTTCTGGATCGGAATAGTCAACAGTTCCAATGGTTTCTGAGTCGGATGAAAGTACTTCGAAACATCCCCTCGAGAAATATCCCAAATAGTAGTTTGAGTCCTATCACCATACCAACTAGGCGCTCTTCCTTTGATATGACCATAAAATACTGGCTCGTGTTGAAATCTATATTGTGACCATCCAAAACTCGCAGAATTTTTGACCCAAATACACTGTGTTCTACGTACAATGCCTGCAGCATTCATCGCATTCTCGAAATCCCTCTGATAAAATGCTGGATGGAAGATATATATGGCCGCTGTAGGCAGCATCACCGTCACATAGTTCTGAAAAACAGCATGCAAAAAGCCCGCAAATTCATCTGCGGGCATATCGTCGTTCATTATGGAACTGGTACCTGCTTCAGCTAGGCGGGCCGAATCGCTCTGTACCGCTACATTATATGGCGGGTCCGTCACAACCAGATTCGCCTTCATCCCGTCCATAAGCCGGGACACATCTTCTGCATTCGTAGTGTCACCACACATTAGGATATGCCGGCCAAGCTGCCAAATATCCCCGCGCTGCGTCTCCGGCTCCTTAATCTCGTCAAGAGCTCCCTGTACGTCGAAGTCATCTTCAACTACTGAATCATTGATCTCAATATCCGAAATATCTCCAAGCTCTACAATCAACTCCCTGATCTCTTCCGGCTCAAAACCAGACAGAACCAGATCCGCTCCGTCTTCCTGCAGCTCATTCAACAGCTGCACCAGCGCTTCATCGTCCCAGCGGCCTGATACTTTATTCAGCGCCAGATTCAGCAGTCGCTCCCGATCCGGGTCTAGGTTAACTACCGAAACGGCCAGCTCCGTGCAGCTCTGCTCATTGACCAGCACCTTGTAACGCTGATGGCCACCGACCATGTTGCCGGTCTGCTCATTCCAAACAATCGGGTCGACATAGCCAAATTCGTCCAGACTGCGGCGAAGCTTCTCATACTCCGGATCTCCCGGCTGAAGGTCGACGCGGGGGTTATAGACAGCTGCATTGATCTGTTCAATTGGTACAATTTTGATATCCATTAAGGTCGCCCTCCCAAATAAAAAAAGCACCGATTAAGGTGCCAATTGGAACAAATTAAAATTATAGTAATTGCCTGAGCTCAATAAATCAATTCTTTCAAGAACATTTAAAGAAGAATTGTAACTTCTGACTAATGAGTTTCGTTCCATGTCACTTAGTTGTTCTATATAAGAAGGACTAAAGAATACATTTTCGGTACTTTCAATTATTAAGTAATTCAAGTATTTAAGGAATGCCTCATTGTCAAGTGTTTCCAGTAAATCGAAGTAACTTTTATAAACCGAATTATCGGTTAATAGATGTGAAATCAGAATGTCTGTTGTTCCATTTTTTGTTGGATAGACAGTAACGAATATCGAAGGTATTCTGTCTGCTCTTAAATTAAAAGTGTCATTTATCATCTCGCCATTTAAATTGTGCTGTACTGCAAATGATGCCGATGTTGCAAACTTTACTTCATAGTCTAATTTTCGATAAACTGTCCTTAAAATATCGTATTGATTAGAAATATATTTTTCTTTGAAATTATTATACTCAAACATGTGATCCTCTACATCAACCTTAGCAAGTCGATACATGTAAACATGCTGTTCATCCAACATTAACTTTGGTCTATCTAAAAACATCTTTTTGACAATGGAAAGCATCCTATTTTTTCTGTGTAATTCAAGAGCCAGTGATCTGAAAGCAAATAAAAAATCCTGTATGGCTTCACCTGAGTATTCTTTAAGTTCGATTGGTTTAAAAAGTTCTGTATCATGAAAATCGCAAAATCCAAAAAATGTACTTGCAGTATTCCTACTAACCTGTTTAATAATTGCTTCAGGTGGTCGACCTTCCTTAACAACCTCAGTTGAAAAGTGATATAGATGACCGTTATCGCTCAATCTATCCAAAATTCTATTATTCTGAATGGTGTGAGCACCTTTTATTGGTCCTTTACACTCAGTTTTATCAAAACCAAAACAGATCTTAAAATCTGTCTTAGCAAACTCTGTTCTGAGCAAATGATTGACCCTTCCAATACTTGAATCCTTATGATTTGAAAACGAATTATCTTCTCTCGCTTTCTGGTAGCAGCAGAATTTAAATTTTTTATCAGGATGACAAGGACAAGGTTCATATGCTTCTATTTTTAAGTTTTTATTATTTCCCGTGTAAATCATTTCATCACCCTTTCTTAACCAGAACACTTTCCAGTATCATACAATAGGCGATTTAGGTCAAGGAGGGATCTGATGCAAAACTACCTCCTTTGAGTTAAGTTGGTTTTTCATCTTTGGGCAGGCAGAAACTCAGCGGGAGACGAAGAGAATCACCCCTCCTTCTCTTTTCCGTCCTTTACCACACAAATACTCGTTCCTGCATTCAGGGTCTGAGAACGGCTTACAGAAGGCTCTTTATAGGCATAAAAAAAGCACCTGTTAAGGTGCTGACAATACGCCAAAGTCGAATCCGGATTCTGTGTTTAACTTACTTCTCTTAATTTCCATATGGTCAACTTTAACTGCATAAATTTCGGCTTGGACTTCCTGATCAAACGGGGTATGGACTACCATCTCTACTTCGTACCAATTTCCATCATGAGATAAAGCGAAGTACTCTTTTTCTATCGGCACTCTACTAAATAGATGACATTCATTCTCCCATTCAGATTCACCTTCATCATGTACATGCACAAAAACATTGATCATATTATCACCTCCCCACATCATATTTCAACATGAAGAAATATTCCCCTTTACTGCGTAGATAGATTCTGGAGGTTGCTCCTCCTTTTGAGTTGGTTGCTAAAAAACTACTCAACTTTTTCCAATGGCGCAAATGCAGCTAATAACCTTTTATAACCGACTGGAGGAGGAAATGATATTGTTACTTCTGTTTCCAATAACTCTCCTTTCACCTTAATCACTTCGCCAATACCCCATTTTCCATGACTAACTTCCATTCCCTGTTCAATTGGTTCTAACTTTCTTAGCTGGCTTAATCCAATTTTTTCACTTTTAAGTTTCTTATATTCAAATATCTCATCGTCTATTTCATCAAAATTGTCTATACTGTTTCTGATTTTTCTTTCCTTACTTGAATAATTCCCACTAATTCTTCTAACCTCATTAGTTAAATCAGCTACATTCTCCATTAACTTTCCCAATATTTGTTCACTAGGTTTTTCACTTGTTAACAAACCATCAATAATTAATCCTTCATGAATAGGTGTCATTAAACTATCAGGTTGCGCAAGCGCACTTTTCGCATACTCAACTAACAATCTTTTAGCGTCAGCCACACTATCTAAATCCTTGTAATCAAACATAATAGTTCTTTGATTTTTCACATCAAAAGGTAAAGCGGTATTAACATCACATATTTGGACATAAGGTTTTCTTAAAACATGCCTGATAGCTAGTTCGTAATAAACATTAGCATTGTTACCAGTCAGGTCTGCAATAACAAGATCAGAATTTATTATCGACGTAATAATTTGATGAGTTATCGCACCAGGATTACTGATTGTATCTGCTCTAACTACATCTTCGACATCAAAGCCACATTCGACAACGCTTGGGATAACGACATGTTTTAAAACTTGATCTGCTCTTCTTCTAATTTCAGAACCAGCTTCACCGATTGGGGAAACCACAAAGCATTCTTTTACCGACATAAAATCCCTCCTAGCATCATACTTCGACATCTAGGGATTTTTTTCCTTCTGGCATTTAATCATGGAACAAAACTGCGCTGTTCCTTCCCAGCGACCCCATATACAGCCCTTACACTTAACCGGCTGCTGAGTTGAATCTTTTAAACGCCGCTGCTGTTGCTTCTTCTTCAAATCAATTCCCCCAATACAAAAAAGCCGCCCAATAATGAGCGACTTCGAAATATATATTCAATTCAATCATGCCATGAGTCCGATCTATAGAACGGCGTCCGCTCTGCATCCGCAGCAAATGCGCTGCGCTCTTTGCTTAAAATCTTTACGGACTTTGTAACATAGGAGGATAAGACCATTTTACTGACCACATGAAATGAGAGCCAAAAGGACCAAACCCGATTTCTGACCATTCCTGGTGCGAGGACTCTCGAATCCTCAAAATCTCTAACTCTTTCATATCCACCTACCATTTGATGGATTATACTGTAAAAAATGAATCCGAGGAGGAATTACATTGCGAGAACTTATAAAAAAAGCATTGATTCGAATAGCAATAGTCCTTTCAATTGGATTGATCGGCGGGCTAATCGTAGATCACTATTCAAAATAGAAAAGCGAGAGGAAGTACGCCCCGGTTAAATGCCTCAGGGACGAGCGTCCGTGTCTCTCTCGTCTTATTTCCACAATCTCATAGTAGCACGGAAAAAGTGTCATATGGTATTCAACATATAGGCAAGTTGCAGTCAAGTCACGGTCAAGTTAAATCCCCTTCTCTTTTAAGAATTAGTTTCCCATTATTATGTCTGCCACCTATTGAACGGTTATTGAAATATTCTCCTTTCAATGTCTGTGCGACTGAATCATAATACAAAGTTGTATACCCGTTATGAACATCTAGCCCGCTTCCTTTGTCTCCGTCATTTGAGTATGCATAAAAAAGCTGTGTATTCGCCTCATCAGTTTTTATTGAGGCGATGCTACTTTTCGAAAGCGTTGTATTAAAGTTCCCCTTAATACAGATTTTCGTCCAGTGTTGTGTTATAACGAGATTTGCTGGGTATTTTACTTCATAATGGTCGTATGAGGACATTAAAACTCCTGTCCAGGTTCCACTTAGATCAGGTGTTCCTTCATATTTAGAGATCCACTTCCACAAAAATTTATCGAAAAGCCAAAACAGTATTCCAAAAATCAGAGATGTAGTTATTGGTATTTTTACGAATTGCCAAGGGATGTGATTAATAAGTTTTACTAAAAACGATGAAATAAAAACAGAAAAAATAACTAAGAAGTATAACGTCCTATTACGATTTTTATTTATGCTATATTCATGCATAAATTCACCACTCATTCCAAAGTATAATAGCTTCGTCTATAGTATTTAAAGCGTTAATACTTCTCCACTGCTCTTGTGATTCACCAATAAGTAGAACTTTTTCATTTTGACAAGTAAAGCCCCCCATCTCGAACCGGTTTTTATCCAGCCAAGAAAGCACATTATATGCCCTCTGCTCATAAGTATTTGAATGAAAACAATAACTAGGTACGTTATACAAGAGATTTTCTATAAAATATGAAGGGGCCATCTCCTTTGTTATTTTCCCGTTCGAAATTAGTTTATTTCGTAGATTTTTAAAAACTCTAACAAATGGTTTGAAATTTTGAATAGCAGATTCATTTTTCATTGAACCATTCTTAATATGTAGCTTCGGATAATTTATTACCCGTTTTTCGTCCTGAGTAGTAAAGAGTATGATCCCCTCTTCATACTGTGTGGTAGGTTCATAATTCCCGAACTTTTTGTAGGATCTAAATTGAAAGGACGGTACTACATCAGCTTCAAATCCATTTATCAACAATTTGATAGACTTATTTCCTACCGTAATATTTGAACTGCCAAATTCATTTTCAAGTGTTTTCAAAACCTCATTTTTAAACTGACTCCATGTATAAGATGCAGGTATGAAAGCTTGTTGAAATGCTGTATCTTCGTACTCAGTAAGATAAGTGATATCATAAAAATATGTATCATTAGACTGGACTACTATATCCACATCACTATTTCCAAAAATATTCGTATTGTTCCGATACGATCCTTGCAGAAATATCTGCAAGTTGTTCTTATTACGAATAATAGATAAATTTCCTCGAAGTGCTCTTTCAATTCTTTCTCTCACCATTTTAGGAGTAATAGTCGCTCCCTGATTCGACCATCTTTGAAGTTGTTCTTCAGGTATACCCATAGTGCGCCCCCTTTTTTTGCTGATCCTCTCTTATATTTTAGCAAAATTTGTATTATACAGCATTACAAATAAAAAAATAGGGTCATTCATTTGAATGGCCCTACTTCTATGAAAATTCATTTTAAAATTTCAATTCGTCAATTCCAAAAAAACCTATCAGTTTTAATGTATTTGCAACACTATCGGTTCCTTCACGGATCTTTCGCCGAATTGTACTATCACTCATGCCATACCGAAAAAACATTACTGTCTCCTTAAATGAATGTCCCTCAATGTATTTGTGCTGTATTGCACGCTTTGCATCATCGTCTTGAATTAATCCCACCGCCCGCAGAATTACCCCAGTATAGAGCTGGTACTGCTCATACACCCAACGTTGCTTTTCTAACAGAATGACAGCATTTGCCGCCTTATCAGCATGCAGTTCATCTTGATCGATCCTACGCGCAACTTCTCCATCAACAGCCACTTGCTGCAAATCTCTTGTAAAATCTTCGTAATCGCTCATTAGTAACTTCATACTCTTATATTTACAGAGGAGAAACTTCGTCCGCTGGATCTCTGTCTCGTTTGCTGTTGGAAAAAGCTCATCCTGTTCCCATGCCATCGCCATCCCCCTACTCCCCTTTATGTTATAATATCAAGAGGAATAGATTAGAAGAGTGACCCCCGTCCCGGCCAAGGTAATGGGGGTCTTTGCATATCGTTTAATCTTCGTACTATTTGAACTCTACCGTAAGGTGAGATAGGCCCATATCGTCGATTCTATTAAGCAGGTCGTCTCTGCCATTATCCGTTCGTACTAGCTCACGTTCGCTGCCATTATCCTCTAAAAGCATAGCTATCAGTTTGCTTTTGCTACCATTTTCAACTACATTTATTTTCATTTCCGTTCACTCTCCTTCATAATATAGATCAATACATTCCCCAAACCTTGTCTTTACCGCATCGCAGACAATAGCTGTACCAAATTCGGTTCTTGTTGACGATCTTATGTCCTAGCAATTTGCGGATGATTTTACGCATGAGATACGTACACCTTCCTTCGCTATATGTGTCTTCGTACTGTACAGTATTTGGTCATCAGTATAAGTTGGTATGATATAATACATTACGTAATAATTACCAGTTTTTTAAAGGGGTTAAAATATGAATACCGCAAAGAAGCAAAATAAAAATATTTATAAATGGATTTCCATTATTTCTATTACTTTAATACCTCTCGCTGTTGGCATCGGAATTGTATTTGATATTAATCGAGATCCAATACAAATTCTTCTTATGGTGTTAGGTTTTTTAAGTTTATCTTGGATAAATTGGTCAAAGTATAAAGAGAAATCTAAGTTGTAAATACTTTTGCTTCACAGTATGCGTCGACGGCGTAGCAACTCAGCTTCGGCCTCCTTCCAGTGAACCGGATGCGTACCGTTATCACAGAGAACCCTATAGTTTCTTCAAAGTCGCACCGCGCCAGTTTGGGGCTGTTTCCTAATCCCAGAGAGGGAGCTTCTTAACTCGAACTTTCAACCCTTCCATGGAACAATCTGGGGAGCTAACGATGTAATAATCATTGCCATTGTGCTCTACATGTGAATAAATCCAGCGACTGTCTCCGGATGGATCAACATACAAGTACTCAATTAACGCACCAGATGTGTAGTAGGCATGTTTTCCTGCTGTGTACCTACCATCTTTCCCTTTGTGAAGTATACCTTCTTCAATCACAGGTGCCGTCACTTGGCGTATATACCGCCTAACCTCGTCCAATTTACTGCTAATCTGATAAAACATACCCCGAAGATACATCTCTTGAGGATCTCCCTCGTTGTAAACCCCCTCATTTTCAGCTTCATTGATCATATTTGTAACCCACTTAATCCGAGGTTCAAGCTTCTCTAGCTCTACCTGTATTAGGTTTTTCATTTCTTCACTCCCCCTTCCTTAATCTTTTTAACTCCGTCGAATACCGATAAAAGCTCTCTTCATCTCGCTCATCCAGCGCATGGTCGATCAGTGTCCGAAGCTCTGCAATCCGATGTTTCCGCACTGCCGTTTCCCAAACCACTTCGATATATTTATCAATTGCCAGAGCATAAACTGCAAAGATCAAGGTGGCACCTCCCTGGGTAAGAGAAAAGCAGCTTACGCTGCTCCTCCGCCATCCTTCATTTTCTTTGCTGCCAGCTTGCGATAAGCTGTCCATCTGGTTGACAGCTGCCCACTGGTCATACCATTTTCATTAGCGATTTCGCGCCAAGTTTTATCTTCCTTGATACGTTTCTCCAGAAGAACAGGGAACGGGATTGGCTGTCCATCATATTCGACTTCTGGAAAAATTGGACGTTCAGCAAGGATAAAGGCGTCGAGTTCTTCCTTACTTGTCTCATCTGCAGAAGCTTCACCAAGATCAGAACTTTCACCTTTCAAGACTTGTTCCCCTGATTCATTAGGATCGCCTTCGTTATCTTGGCCGTCAGTTCCAGCTCCATCATTCATCCAATTTGGTTCGAGTTCTTCACCCTCTGAATGCTCATCAGAACCGCCATCATTAATATCTTCTTCAGATGATTGAACGCCATTAGTGTCTTCTTCCGCATCCGGCTCAACAATCTCGATATCATCATTCTTCTGCTCGCCGTCCATAACCCCCTCTTGCTGTTCAAAAAGGTTAGCCTGATCTGGATCTTCTTCACCAATCTTATCTGCGCTCATAACGACACCAGAAGCATCAGTGGTGACACGGCGGCCTGTAACCTCACGATAAACCTCATCTTCTTCGCTGAAATCAAAGGCAGCCTGTGGGTCGCCAAGGAATACGTTAACTTCTTCCCCTTGATTACTGCTCAGGAAGAGCAAGTGCGGCAGTGCTGCCTTCAGTGGAATTAGTAGTTTCACCTCAACACTGGACTCTCCAATTTTAATGCCCTTAGCAATTTCTCCTGTAAATTTCGCGTGATCCTTCATCATTCGAATCATTCCCCTTTGGTTTTATTGGAGTTGCTTGATCTTCACTTCAATGCGTGGTCGTGCGCTGTACCGTTTCCTTACGAATGCGTCCACAACCTGGCTATCATCCTTCCAGATGATGCCCTTCAGCGCATCCTTAACGCCCTTCAGATAGTTGTCCGCATCAGGCTTAGTCACTGGGAGAATATCACCACGCTCTGCAGCTGCTGCTTTTTTCTGACTAAAGCTCTTAGGTGTAGAGCGGAAGGCAGTAACCGCAATTCCGAGAGGTCCTTCCAGCAGTGCTGCTGGCGCATACTCACTGGCAGCCAATCGGACGTAATCCTTATAATCTCTTGATTTGGCGGGATCATAGGCTCTCGGGAATCCACCGGCAGTGCTAAATTTAGGCCGGCCCTGGGCGACCGGTTCTCCGTAAACCGTAAACTGAATCATTACGTTTCCCTCCTCGATGCTTAACCGGCATCATTGCTGTATCAAGCACATATACCATACCTGCCATCGCTCCAGTTTCATCCACAACCATGAAGTAATTTTGCTGCTGAAAGAACGGATCAATCGGCTTACGCTTCTTTACAACCATTAAGATCGACTCCCCTCATTCGTATACCGATTGCTAACTCGAACTCAGCAATACCCTCGTCCACTTCCGCTGGCTCCATGTCAGAAAACTCAGCTAGCAGATCCGTACGTCCCTGGGCAACTCCGGTATCTAGATAATGACGACGCATCTGGTTATACACGTGCCAGTAATTCCGCCCGCTCATCAGGCACCCTTGCGGATCGTCCGCTTCTTCGTCTTCCCTTCGACGCTGATCTTGGGGATCAGCACCAGTTCCGCAGGCGTCTCCCGCTCAACCAGCCAATTATTCGGGTTAAGCCGACTGGCCCGGATCGTTTCCTTCTGCCGTCGTGTCGGCCGTTTTCCCTGCTTCATCTTCTCCATCCCCCTTATTCAGCTGCTTCCACTCTTCAGGCCACACATACTGGCCGTCAATCATCTGTACGACGATAGAATCACCGCCATCTGTCACCCGTACCTCGCGGAACATCCCTGCCTTACCGTGAAGCTGTGTATAGCGATAAACTTCCTCCGGAGTGTTCAGTGTCACCGAAGGTGTATGCCAGCCGCCTGGTTCAGAGAAGCAAAACCCGTAAAATCGCTCTGCCATATTGGCTCCTTTACTGCGCCCATTGGCGCTTTGCAATGTTCTTCGCATTCCCTGCCAGCGTTTTTCCCTCATGCACATATTCGTAATTAGCAAATTTATTGAAATTCTTCATGAAGACAAGTTCGACGGTCCCCACCGGGCCGTTACGCTGCTTGGCAATAATGACCTCAATGATGTTCTTTTTCTCTGACTCTTTATCGTAGTAGTCGTCGCGATACAGGAAAGCTACGATATCTGCATCCTGCTCGATCGCACCTGACTCACGAAGATCGCTCATCATCGGACGCTTGTCCTGCCGCTGCTCAACGCCACGGCTGAGTTGGGATAACGCAATGACTGGCACTTCAAGTTCCCGGGCTATTTGCTTCAAGGTTCGGCTAATCTGTGATACCTCTTCCTGCCGGTTCGCACCGCTGCGCCCTCTACCCTGGATGAGCTGCAGATAATCAATCACGATCATTCCCAGCTTGCCTTCTTTCTTCAACCGCCGGCACTTGGCACGAATCTCATTCACCGTTATACCAGGGGTATCGTCAATGTGAATATCCGCCTCCGACAATAATCCAACGGCCATCGCCATGCGTTCCCAATCATCACCTTCAAACTTCCCTGTTCGCATACGACTGGCATCGATCTGGGCTTCAGCACAGATCATTCTTTGTACAAGCTGCGCGGCACTCATCTCCAAACTGAAGATAGCGACAGTCTCCTTCGCTCGTACTCCGACATTTTGAGCAATGTTCAGTGCAAAAGCCGTTTTACCGACCGATGGCCGTGCCGCTACGATAATTAAGTCGTTTTTCTGGAATCCGGCAGTCATCTTATCAAGATCAGTAAACCCAGACTCAATCCCTGTGATTCCGCGGTTTATATCACGGACGTTGTACCGCTGCTCTGCCTCTTCCCATACCTGCATCAATGCATCTTTGATCCCAATAAACTCACGTACTGGAACCGTTTGGTCTGAGAGTTTAGATACAGCAGTCTCAGCCATTGCAACGAACCCTTTAACATCCTGCTCCTCCCCAGCATTACGAAGCAGATCTAGGGCCGTATCAATCGCTTGACGACGAAGGAACATCTCCTGTACTCGCTCAACATAGTAGGCTGCGTTCGCTGTTGTCGGCACTGCATGAGCCAACTTCGACAGGTAACTAACCCCACCAACCTTGTCGATTTCCTCGCTGTCCTGCAGTTGTGAAGTCAGGCTGATCAAATCAATAGGCTGTTCCGCATTGCTGAGACGACGCATCGCTCTGTATATCCGTGCATGTCCTTCGTCGCTAAATTCCCCACCTTGCAATATATCTGCCGAAGCTTCATAAGCCGACTGGTCTATCAAGGACGCACCTAGTACCGCTTGTTCGGCTTGAAGGTCAACTGGCATTTCAATTCCTGCTGCTGCTAAAAAAACCTCACGATCAAGCATCCGTTTCACCTCGAAGCTTCCGCTTCACCGTTTCCCAGTAACCTTCAGGTGGTGGTTTATCGCTAGAACCCCACTCATCGAGATTGGCGAAATGTTCTGCAGCAGCTTCCTTGCTGCGCTGGCTATCTTGCAAATCGCCCAGGCGGCCACGGATGTTTGCAATCTTTGGCTCTACCGTTTCAGTCAGAATATAGCGATCAATATTCTCTTGGGCTGTTTCCGCCGGAAAATCTTTGAGATATTTATAATCTGCTTTTACCTTTTCGACGGAAGCATCAAAAAACGGGAAATGCTTCTTAATCTCTCGATAAAGCTGAGCAACTTCAACCACTTCCACGCTTCTTCTCCTCCTCGATGAACTGTTCTAAATCTTCAATTTCCTGTTGACGTTGGCTTTTTCGACGCTCTCTTGAGGCTCCCAGGGCGACTGTTCCCTGCTTTGAAGATGCAGGGGGAGTTAGGTACCGCTCAAGAAATGAGGACAATTCATCCCAGCAGCCATAAATAACGGTTTTGCAATACGAGAACGTCCGAATCTTGTCCGAAGGTCTCCTCCGTTTAGCTTTCTTTCGGGCAATTGCCAGATCGATGAAAAAGTATACGAGATCCAGCGGCATGGCCTCGTTCGCAATCTCACGAACATGTTCCCAATCGGCAGTAACGGAACTGAGTAGCCCATTACGTTGCATGTAATACTGTTCGATTTTAAGGACACGCTGTTCGACTGTCGGTTTATCAAGATCTATTTGGCCTGTGGAGACGGCACCCACAGCGGCGGTCAGCACCCCGGATCTTGAACTCAACTCTTTTTGATCATCTTCTTCCAAACCATTAATCCATCTATCAATCAAAATCTTTATAATATCTTTATTAGATCGGAAGTTTTCTTCCAGGTGATCGGAAGTTTTCTTCCTATCTCCATCCTCCAGATCGGAAGTTTTTTTCCTATCTCCATCGTCAGAGTGGAAGTTTACTTCCGGTCTATTTTGATACTTTTTTGAGTTCCGAACACTGAAAATAAGTCCATATGGAGCGCGGGTCACTCGTATGTAACCATGCTCCTCTAATCTTTTAATCCAATCGCGGATTGTTCTTCCGGTCACTCCGAAAGTTTCCTCCAACTCACTGCTGCGGATCGGCTTGTTCCCGAGGACAATACCCCAGATAGTTCCCTCTCTTTCCTTCTCCGATGTCGTGGAGCTGATACACCACAGGAAAAGCCATATCGCGCTGCCTATTTGTTTGTAATGTTGTGGCTGCAAAAGCCCTGAGTATGTCGGAAACGGGTAACTGTCTTCGGGCATTCAATCATCCCCTATAAATCATTCATATCAATCTCTATCATCCTGGAGGTAAACGATCGGATATTTCACCCGCTTCACCGTCCAGCCTGGGTAAGCTCGCGCGAAGTATTCTCGTGTCTCCCGCTTAAACTCTTCTTGATCTACATTCATCAGCTTCCAGATCCGCTCCCCCATCATGCTCTGCATCATAGGTTTATCGTTGATCATCGATCTGCCACCCTAACAAGAGCTCCGGTAGTCTCCTGAATCTCTCTCTTAAAGCGCTCTGCGTCACTATTACCGTCAGATAAGTGCAGAAGCCAAATCTCCTCAACATTCCGGGTATCATTGGCTTTCAAGAATTCTTTCACATTCTCCAATTCGAAGTGAGAACGAAGCAGCCGTTTCTTTTGGGCGGGATGCAAGTGACCCGCAGCCACCCGATTGTTAACGATTTCTAAGGAATAATTACACTCCACCATGATGTGAGTCAGGCCTTTGAAGCGATGCCGGCAATAGTAGGTATCAGTCAGAAAGACCAGCTTATCTCCCGCTGTATTGGCTAGCAGAAAACCTAGCGGCTCTTCCACATCATGCTGAATATCAAACGGTAGAATTGTCCAAGTATCAATTGTGAACTGCTCCAACGCCTTTATGACCTTCAGGCGATGTCCTGACAACCCTCTGGCATCCGCCGTTCCTTGACTGGTATAAATGTTTATACCTGCTCGCATAATGTCAGGAGCAGCCTTGCTATGGTCCAGGTGCTCGTGTGTAATGAGGCAACCGGCAATGTCCGACATTCTAAAATTAAGCGCCCGTTGTATCGACTTATAAGGAAAACCGGCTTCCAGCAGAAGTACGGTATGCCCGTCAGATATGCGATAGGCGTTACCAGCGCTGCTAGAGCCGAGACATTGGATGTCAATCATTAAAATTCCATCTCTTGTTCCACAGGAGGTACATCACCAGAGAAATTATCAGGATCAGTTTCACCTGTGGAATTATCATTCGCAGGCGAGCTATTAGCTGCATCCGCCGGTGAACCATTCGGAGTAATATCAATAATCGGTCCGTTTGCATTCGCCCGAATTTCCTCTTCGACTTCCGCCTCTGCAAAATCACTTTCCATTTGCTTAAGGCGCAGGTAGTCATCGTCAATCTTCTGAGAGTCGATAGTAATGTCGCCATAGGCGGCGCGGTAAATAGTCTTCCAGGCCATCTTGTCATACCAGCCTTCAACTGTTTCCGTGCCAACCTTTTTGTTATTTTCCCATTTGTCCTTTTCTCCGCCCCAGAATTCCGCAGAAGCATGATCAGGCTTTCTCTTTTCGATATCTTTTTTTGTCATGACGACAAGTTTGTTTTTTTCCGGGACCTTGGAAAAACTATGATAATAAAAGCCCCCAATGATATTTCCACGGTCAAATGCATTTACGATCTCGAACTCATAGCCTTCATACTGATTCTTTGAATCCTTCTTGATCGGTTTGAACTTATCGCTCGAATAAACCAGTTCAACGGTTACGTGATCTGGAACTTCAAGACCGTATTTCGTAGCCTTAAGCTCAATCCCACGGTACCCTTCAATAAAGGTGATATCATATTTTCCAGTATGCTTATTTTTATAGGGGATTGGATTAATATGGTTAGGTTGAGAAGGGTCAAATCCAACCCTTGCCATAGCCACCACATCACGAGCAAGCTTCTCCATGTTTACGTGTTGCCAAGTTACCGGCACAGCATCACGGAACTTCTCAGACTTCTTCAACCGCTTTTCTTCAGTTGTCTTAAGAATGGCATCCAGAGCGACAAAGTAATTCTGAGCGAGACGTTTCTGAAAGTTGGTAAGGGCTACTTCTCCAACGCTGGAACCAAACTCAGAAATGACTTTGGTCATAAAGCGTTCTGATTGTGTCGGTTCTTTCTTTTCAATCTCTGCAAGTGTCATATGTTGCTTTGTTTGATCAGTGGTACTCATTAAATCGCCTCCTAAATTTAATCGCAGTAAGATCGGAAGCAGTGCGGGCATCCGGTAACAAGCTCCCGACCTGCTTTTTCAACAGTAATCCCCGATGACTCACGTCCATCGGACTTTCCCTTCCACACATGATGACCAGGTGCATATATATTTTGATTACAAGACCAACAGCGGCCATCGTTTGGCGCGAAGCGAGGATCTTGATGCTCCTCACAGTAATTTTTCTGTGCCTTAATGCTTTCCTGAACGTCGTACATTCAAATCGCCTCCTGTATAGCTGCCGTCTCAATGCGCAGCCGTTTATCTGCTTCACTTACTACCAGTCGGATCACCTGAGCGTCAGTTGCGATCAGCTGCGTCACGGCCTCGGCATTATCTACGAAGATTGGAGCCGAGAATCCGTAATGCTCACCTAATGTGTTGATGATGTCCAAACCAACATTAATTCGAGCCGCATTGTTGAGCCCACCATCATAAGGAACTCCTCTATAAAGCGTGTCGCAGACTTCCTTGATCCCGCCGTTGATTTGATCCTCAAATAGTCGAAACCGTGCGAGCTTGAATTTGCTGTTGATCTTGGTATCCAGCATGCTGACCTTGGTCTTAGTGAACTCCTCGCAGAGGAACAATTCATGCTGCAGGCGTTCGTACTCTGATGCAAGTTCCCGCTCTTGTTTCTCTAGCTCCATCACCCGCATTTGCGCCCGGCGGACACTATCGAATTTGACTAGATCGCGTTCCATTTCTTCGATCTCAGCACGTTGCCGGCGAATTTCGGAACGAGCTATTGCAGCAGCATCCTCACCTGAAGTTCTCAATACTTCAATCTGCTGTTTAACTTGAGTTGCTTCAGCCTGCTTGCTCGCATATTCCGGATCTGAGGCAGGATCTTTTACACCTGCTCGAAGGACGGTTAGCTGATCATCAGCGGATGTGACCTCAGCCTGCAGGATTTTCAGGGTACTGGTTAAACCTTCAATTTCTTCCCGTAGCCGAATGATTTCCTCCTCGAATTTCTGAGCTTCTGCCACCGCTGCTTTACCGGAATTATTGATACGCTCCTTACGCTCTGCTAGCCGACGATTAAATTCAGCCTCTGCTTTGTTGTGGGCTGCCTTAATTTGGTCTTCTGGGAGTGACTGACCGCAGGCTGGGCAATTTGCATCATGACCTTCAGGATGTTCGAAGGTAAGACTCTTCAGCTCAGCAAATTCTGTTCTCAAGCGATCTGCTTCTTGCCGACGATCAGAAACTAAGCGCTCATTCTGCTTGATACGTTGCTCTTTGTCCTCTACTGTACGGCGGTACTTATCCAGCTCGTTATGCATCCGGTTCACTTCATCACGTTTGAGAGCCAACTTATCCAACACATTGGACTGCATCCGACTCTTGATATCGATAAGCTCACCTTCAATTTTACGAAGCCGCTTCTCCTGAACTGCCACTTCCCCGCCAGAAAGGATGCGGGACAATTCTGCCTCGCTGGATTCAACCCGGCGGCGAAGCATTGCGATATCTTCCTTGAGGAGCTCTTCATCCAGCTCCGCAACATCCGGCATTTGGCGCTGCACTTCACTGATCCGCACCGGCAGTTCCTTGATCTCCTTGTTAATCACAGCGCATCGGGAAGAAATAACCTTTTTATGTGACTCAAGGTCGCGATCTCCCAGGATACCAGGTAATGAAACAAGTTCCTTGTTACCGTAAATGACCTCGGCGTCCGTAAGATCACCGCATACTTCCAGTAACGTCTTCCGGCGTTCTTCTTTCTTTAGCTGTTCATTGAAGTAAGAAGGTGAAGTCAGGAGCTTGAATAAATCCTCTTTGATGATGGAATCAACTTCGGCGGTGTACTCTCCTTTTTTCACAGGAACACCATCAATGAAGTAATTCGTTTCATGTCCTTCGAACGCATCCGTCGCGGAACCACGTTTCTTAGTCCACTTTTCAGTAAATACTCGGCGGAAAGTACGACGGCGGCCATCGATCAAGAAAACTCCCTCCACCTCGTGCTCCAACTTGTGCTGAAGAACCTTTCCCACTCCATCCAAACCTTTAATCTCGAAGTCAGCCTTGTTCTGGCTGTCCTTACCGAACAAGAGCCAGACAAAGCCGTCGAACATAGTGGTCTTCCCAGTAGCATTGTCACCATAGACATCAGCATCCCCGCCATTAGCGGCGAGGACAAGTTCTTTAATACCTTTGAAATTACGGAGCGTTAGGCGCTCCAAAACGATACGTTTCAAGCGATCCCCTCCTCGATGGCTGCAATGCATTCATCGTGCAGCAGTAATTGTTGATCAGGTGTTTCTGGATAGCGGATACCATCCAAATAAGTCCGGATTTTGTATTCCAGCTCAGCCAATTGCTCATTGCTAAAATGATGCTGAATGGATTCCCCGCCTTGCTGGATATTTAGAACCGGAGGATTAAAGTAGGTCTCCGCATCGATGATGAAGTCAACGATTCCCTCATGTAAGAGAAATGTGTGCGTTCCACGCATGGATGAACTCCCCCTCTTGTGTAGTGCGCCCCCAGCATGATATAGTGGGGGCAAGAAAATTTGATTTTCAATGAACTGAGATAGCCCATGCCAGTGGGCTATTTTTCGTTGTCGTGTTCAGCAATTTCTTTGTATTCCACGATTACAGGAGCGTTCTCGACACTGGCTATCATGTGGCCATCTTCGTCCAGAACGACATACTCAGAATGAACATGGTCCTCATACTCAGAACCAACCTGCTTAATCTCAATTACTTCATGGCTATCAATCTCGGTTCCAACTTCAAATACTCGTGTAGGATTACTAACCACTGTTAACTTTTGAATGATTTGCATAAGCTGCCTCCTTTCTATGTATTTGCAAGGTGAGCGAGGGAGTAACTGCACCAATAAAGACGGCCTTTTCAGCTCCCTTGACCTATGTGATCCGCCACCACCTTGGATGCGTCAGCCGCATCTTGGAATCCCGGACGGAGGAAAGGTTATTTCTAAGGTCCGACATCCCAAGACAGGGGCCGAAGCCCGTGCCCGTCCTTCTTAAATCTTTGCTGCTGCTGCCATTTTTTGAATAACTGAACGGCTGTACAGTTTCCCTTCAAACGGAACCAAATCTTCCTGGCTACCAGTGATCGAACAGCCAGGCGCATACTTGCGGAAGATGATCTTGTCGTCGTCAACGAAGATCTCTACAGGGTCTTTGATCTCCAAATTCATAGTGCGACGTAATTCAATAGGAATAACGATCCGTCCAAGCTCGTCCAATTTACGTACAATTCCAGTTGATTTCATATTATTAGCCTCCGTAAGATGATTTTTAAGAGTTTATTAATGCATTTGAATCTCAAAGGGTAACCTTGTGCTTTTCACGCTTCGGGTTTAGAATGGACATCAAGAGATTCTCTAACCGAGATTTCAAACCAAGTGACTGCCCTGCCAGGCGGTCATTTTCCATTTCTACTTCTGCGATGCGGATCATATTATTCAGATAGTCTTCAGCATCCTCAATCCTTCCTGGTAGAATCACATCCGGATTCTTCCGGATCATCTGCAGGTTATGAGCTGCATGCTGACCCGCTTCTTTTGCCTCAGCAACCAATCGTTCTCTTTCCAAAGCGCTCCCTCATTTCAAATATTTTTTAACTTTTAGCTCAGCACGATGCTCCTTCCAAGTTCCCAACCAACTAAAGGAATACTCTTTACATAGCACTGCAGCCAGATGAGTCAGGGCCGTAATAGCTTCCACCGTTTCCATAAGCAGTCGTTTTATTTGATGTCGCTCTGCATCCGTTATTTGTTCATTAGTTTTGCTGATTGGAGCATGTCCAGAAGCGTCCAGCACTTCTTCCATTTCTTCGATAGTTTTAAATAAAACGCTCGCTCTATGTAGGTCTACGTTGTCTAACCATGGGGCAAACGCCCCACCAGTTACATCTGCAGCAGCTGCTAGTGAGAGTTGCCCATCATCGTAATGCTCAACCGCTGCCTTCATGACTGGCCTGGAAGCTTTACGCGTTCCTTTAACGATTTTCCCGATTTGAGAAGCATCGACATTAGCTACTTTTCCAGCAATATGCCGGTTATCACCAGCACGTTTCAATACGTCTTGTAGTGCGGTTCCAAATTGTCCGATTGCCAACTAGATTTCAACTCCTTTGTCCGTTTTATGGGATGCTATCGGACAGAGGCCTGATGTATGATGTTGTTAAGCGATTCCCCTTACCGCAATCCCTGCCCGCCGCTGCCGATAAAGCTCGGCGGGTTTTCTTTATCCGATTGCATGTCTGCGTTTAGCTTTGAAATCTTCACCAGCGTTATTATCGATCCACTCGGTGTGTTCATCGATCCACCGAAGTAATAAAGCTGACGGTATCCGTGGATTACCAAACTCACGATTCACTGGAAAGTCTGGACGTTTCATAACCTCAGTGGCTGTTGGTCTGCTAATGTCCAGAAGTTCCATGAACTGCTTAATGCTAAGCACTGGCGGTAGTGAAGTCGGGACTTGTACTGCGTAAACTTCAATTGCTCGAGATACAACTTTTTCAAGCAACCGTTCTAAGTCATCGCTGTCCATCACAACTATGGACATTTAGATCACCTCCTTGATTCAAATATGTTCCTTTAAGGAACTTTTGTCTTCAAAAAAATTTTCCCATGGAAATTTAAGAACACTAGCAATAGCTTTTGCAGCGGGAACAGCAGGAGTTTTAGTACCGACTTCAATATTTGTATAGTAACTCCGCGATATACCTGCTTCATCAGCTACCTGCTCATGAGTTTTACCTAATGTCTCACGAAGTTCTTTCAACCAACTCCTCATCCAGCATCACCTCCATTGTTCCTTTAAGTAACTTTATAGCTTGATTATATGTTACTTTAAGAAACATGTCAAACATAAAAGTTTCTTTTAAGAACATTTATATCAAGTTTCTTTTAGGAACATTATAATAGTCTTATCTTGTATAGTTGGGGTTGTGTACATGGAAATAGTAGGGAAACGAATAAAAGGTGAACGAGAGGCCTTAAAGAAACAGGATCAAAAATGGACTCAAGAATTTGTTGCAGATCTTATTGGTGTTGCTAGGGTAACCTACACTGCTTATGAAAATGGAACAAAATTACCACCAGTAGATACATTGAATAAAATAGCTGACACATTTGATTGTGACACTGATTTCTTAAGTGGAAGATCAAATATACGCAAGAAGCCTGAGAGCAACCTTACTTTCTACGGTGGGCCAAATGACTGGACAGAAGAGGAATTTAAAGCGGCTGATGATTTTATAAAGGAAATCAGAGAGGCACGACAAAGAGCTTTAGATAAAGCAAATAAAGAGCAGAAATAAAGAGGTTTTACACATAGCCAGCAATGGCTTTTCTTTTACATACAAAATAGAACATATGTACGCTAATTGGAGGATTTAACATGAACTTATCCAAATACTTCAAAACTCCGTTGGAACAAACTATTGAAAATCACTACCTCTCCAGGGCTATATTGGTGCCAAACGATTTGACTATAGAACGAATTTCTGAAGCCTTTAATGTTGAGGTGCATTTCAAAAGCGTTAAATCGTTTTCTGATAATGAATTATGTGTAATTGTTATCAACCAACAGGATGAACGTGATGTACAGCATAAAACATTCTTCCACGAGCTTGGACACGTGCTCCGCCATGTTGGGGATCAGCGTCAGATTTCGGAGCTTTTCCAGCAAATGCAAGAAGCTGATGCCGAACGATTCAGTCTTTACGCAGCCATCCCCTTTTTCATGCTTGAAAAATTGCAGCTCCCTGCTTTCGAAGAAGAAGCGGCAGGTATAGTTGCAACCGTATTTCAGGTTCCTCCAGAATTCGCACTGTTGCGTCTGAAACAGATTCGCGAGCGTATTGCTAGCGCTGAATTCATGACGGCTTTTACATATACTGCTGTGGCCAAGGAAAACACTTTACCATACACGACAACTCCTGAGCCAATCATACGAGGTGTTTACGGGCTTGACGATTTATCTAGACCCCACACGCTTATCATTGAACAACGTGGAGGTTTTAAGTGGGATCAGCCACTCTACATCGAGGTTAATGGAACCTTTAAAAGCGTGGATGTCCATCCAAACTCTAATCGGAATAGCGCTGTTGTTCGTTCAAGTGATCTTTTAATCCCTCCGAGCCGTTCTGGATACGTAATGATCGACATGGAGCGAATTGCTTCTCGACATGGACAAAACGCAAACAAATTGTTTCTAACCATAGAAGCTTTAGAAGATGCTATTAATTTTTAATTTAGGAGGACCTACTCATGGCCAGCGTATTTAAAATACCTGCAAAGAACAAACAAGGCTACAAGTGGAAGTGTGTCATGGAGGGTCCTCCTGATCCGGTCACAGGCAAGCGCCAACAGGTACCGAGGGTACGTGATACTCAGAAGGAAGCCATCGCCGCAGCTCAGGCAGTTGTGGATCGTATGAAGGGTGGAACCGATACAAAGCGAGCCAAAAAAATGAAATTCAATGAGGCTGCTCAAGAATGGCTACAAGATTATATTATTACTAGCGGAGTTAAAGGAAAAACTGTGGAAGCTCATGTGTCCGACATTAATTTACTGAACAAATATTATGGTGGAGCTAATATTGATAAAATAACACATAACCAACATCAAAAAATGCTCAACAATTTGTTTTCAGAAGGATATGAAATAAATTCCATCTATCGTTATCACTCAACAGCAAATTTAATTTTCAAATGGATTATCAAAGAAAATTTACGCATGGATAATCCTTGTCAAAACATTAAAATGCCTAAAAAACAAAGGACAGTTTTAGAAGCTAAAAACAATGCACTGGAAGAAAAATTTCTGGAAAGAAGTGAAATTGAAGAATTTCTGGAAGTACTACAAAATCACGGTTTAGGTGATGATCTAGAGACGTTTTATTTTTTGCTGTTTAGCGGAGTGCGACCCGGAGAATTTTGTGCATTAGAGTGGCCTGATTTCAACTTCGAAACTCGTGACGTTCATATTTATAAAACACTTCACTTTCCACAGGGTGGAAGTGGCGCGTACCAATTAACACCTCCAAAGACTACCGGATCCGTCCGCACCTTTGATGTGGATGATTTCATCGTTGAGATGTTTAAGCGGTTAAAGGTAAAACAGTCCGCTCGACATAAAAGATACAAGGAGCTCCACGATGACTTTGTAGAGACTCAGTTTATTTTGACCAATAACAACGGAACACCATTTACAAACTGGAAGTTAGTTAATCGTATGGCTCGTCTAATGAAATTAACAAACATCAAGAAGCACGCGACCCCTCATATATTTCGACACACGCACATCACAATGCTTATCGAAGCAAGTATAGCGTCTGGCTCTCAGATTGATCTCAAAACGATTATGAAGCGTGTAGGTCACGATGATGCAAAAACCACACTCAAGATTTATACCCATGTGACGGAACGAATGATGCAGAGCAGTAGTGACAAACTAAAAATCCACTTCCAAAACATATTAAATCCCAAGGATCTGCCGAGAATGTGATTTTTCTGTGATTTCAAGATAAAAAAAAGACTCAAAATCCCTTGTAAACACTGATATATCAAGGTTATTTGAGTCTCATACAATTTATTATATTAATATATTGGGGCAAACCGCAAGCATGCGTGTCCTTTTGAAAAAAAATGGGCGATGATTATCAAGATTATTCCATAAATTCATCACAAAAAAAAAGAACTCCTAACCGTTTGGCGTTGGAGTTCTTCTCATCGAAGATAGGTTAAATTTAGCGACAATTTCTCATCGTTGGAGGATTGCCAATTACACCTGGGTATTGGTAAGTAAGGGGCTCATCGAAGGTAGCATAATCAAAATAAATCATAAGTAAGACGGTGCGTTGGCCAGTCGCAGGGTCACTGATAATAATGTGGTCACGGCCTGCCGCTTCCAGCACACCCTTGTAAACTTTGGCATTCCAGTCTTTATTGTTCTCATAAGTAAAATAAAACGTACCTACTTTTCCTAAATTCAGGCGGAAAATATTCTCAATGTAGGATTGTTCGAACGTTTGTGGTGGATTCTGAACTACTACTCCCCCTGGAGTCATTGGACTACCACTGCTTACTTGGGGTGGCATGCTGCCCATGCCTTGCATTCCTGATGACATCGGCATTCCGGAAGACATTGGCATACCTGAAGAAGAGACACTACCGATGGTATAAGTTACGGGGCGGTAAGGTTGAACGATCATTTACTGAAACCTCCTAAATGTTTATCAGAGCATGAGCTCCTTTGGACACTAATGAAACTTACATTTGGACACAATTGAAATCACACTAACTTTCTGTGAGAATTACTCATTTTATTGAGTAATTCTCTTTGCACAGTTACCATGCTAATTGCCGATAAATACAGTCGGGCAATCTTCTCCGGTCGGAGTAAAGAAGCAATGGGCTTTAAAGCGGCCTGTGTTTTGTTGGTTATACCAGGTTGCAGGACAATCACCTGCGGGTCTGAAGAACCACAAAGCATTGGTAGCTGGCCAGGTTCTTTCACCAGCAATTACACGTTTGGCTAGACGGATATCTGCTTCTCTGGCTCGCTGGTAGAAGTATCCCTTCTGCGGCGCTTCGAAACCTCCAGGACTTTGATAGACCATATCATTCACATTCCGAATGTTATTAAAGTCCAAGCAATTGCCAAGAATCCGGTTGACGCCAACATTGCCGACCATGAGCATGCCGAGTTCTCCATCTTCCTCAGCTTCCGCTCTCATCAACCGCGCCAGCACCTTCACATCTTCCGAGTTCGTTTTGATGACGGCCACGCTGTCTCCTCCTTGGGGTCACTTCTTGTAGCAACCTCGTTCTTAACTGCATGCTGTATAGTATGTGCATTCGCCTAAGAGGTGACAGTTCCCGCCTATTTTTTAGAGTAGGGATCTTTCCTTTTAACTACTCAGCAAATCCCCATTATCTACACTCTAAGCTGCGTATGTCCAATTACATTTGCGCTGCAGCGTCTGAGTCGGGGTCGGTGGCAGCATAAGAGTCGACGTCGAGGTTAGCGTCGAATCAGTGCTGGCATCGGAGTCCACGTCGGTGGTAGCGTCGAATCGGTGCTGGCATCGGTGTCGGTGCTAGCCACAATTATCTACGTCAGCATCGATGTTCTTGTTAACGACAGCTTTAGCATCAGAGTCCACGTCGGTGGCAGCGTCGAATCGGTGCTGATATCGATGTCAATGTCAGCACCCGCTCAAAAGGCGCTATCGGACACAGCTGACCTTATTCGCGATATTAATCCACTTTTGAGATTCTATCGGACCCTAAAGCCCCTATTGGCCCGCAAAGCACCGATTATAAGCCTCTTTCTAATGAATAGCTGCATTGGAGTCCGAAACTAGGCTCAAAAGACTGTGAATTTGCAAATAACGTCATCTGGGTCCGCAAGGTGAGAGGGTAATGAAGATCTGACACTTAATAGATGATCGCACCTACAGTGAGCTTTGAGAGCTACGAGGTCAGTGAGCTTTGAGAGCTACGGTATCAATGAGCTTGAATGGTACATAACCAAAACGCAAAACAGCGATCCACCATGAGCATGAGGATCGCTGTTTTGATTTAATACATATGACTACTCCGCAGTTGAGTATTGTGCCTGTCGTTGGAATCCATGATATCTGGTTCCTTGATAAGTAAGCATTCCTCTATCGCCTTCAGCACTCAAGCCATATTCATGGCCATCTACTTTAAATTCCATGCGACTACCGCCCTCCAGCTCGTACGTTAAATAGTAAGTTGTACTAGTACGAGTTGAGCCATTCTCTTCCTGAAGCTGCTGCTGTCGTACTTCAGTCCGTTTGCTAACGATATGCGCAGGGATTGTTAGTATGGGGGAGCCATTGTTCCTGCCCCATTGAAGCAAGCCCCTGCCTGCTGATATAGCAAGAATACCAATCATAACAACGATAAAGATCGGCATCACCGTTCCGGCAAAATCAAACATCCATGAAAGATCCGGGCCCATTCCCATGACAGTTTCCCCCTTCTTCCTCTTGTTATTCAGCCTAATTGCTGCGTTCTGGTACTTCTGTACATGTATATGCCTCATCTAGTCCAGAAAGCATTAAATAAGTGAGACTAGATGCAAAAAAGACCACTTCGTTTTCTTAGAAATCAAGAATTCGAGTGGTCTCTATACAGAGTTTTCAGTTATTAAATTAAGCATGAACTAGGTCTAGCAATTTCTTAGTTTCGTCCGTCTGATCGTCTAACATTCCATTCTCAGCCCAGCAAGCTCTGCATTGTTCTTCAGTTTCACAAAGATGAGCGTCATCACAGTTGTAGCAAAGTTGCAAAAGGTTTCTTGTCATATAATCTGTTTCGAATGTTTTCATTGTAATCTCTCCTATTCGATGTCTGAGTTTGTGAAAATTTGAACTTGTTTTCTATGTGTTAAATATATCACAGGATTCTTTAAATGTCATGTGATTTTTTTCACATTTATAAAGAAAATTTTAAATAAGTTTTTTCCTTATATTCAATCATTCACAAACAACAATACCCCCCCACTCTTCTAACAACAAAAGAACCTACCATCAGGCAGGTTCTTATTCCTTATTACATTACGCGCCAGCTGATACCACCATTCGTAGTCTGTAACAGTATCGAGCGCTTGTCCTCTCTTTTCTCAATCAAAAGCCACCCCACCTCAGTGGAAAAAAACTGCAGCTTTACAATCTCCGGATATTCCAGAAGCTTAGATCGCAGTACACTGCTCTCTTTAAGAGGTAACCAGGTCGCTCCTTGATCAATCGTATGGTAAAGGGTGTCGCCGAGTATGGTCCAACCGATCTGTGAATTCAAAAAAGTCGGAGCAATTAGACGATTAACACCAGCTTGTGCGTTCAATCCAAAGGAAGCGAATTTCCAATTAGAGCCGCCGTTAGCTGTAAAATATCCATGGTAAGTGATCGTTTTTTCTTTATCCTTTTGACAGCCAACAGACATCCAACCAGTAGACTTACTAGCATCGAAGAACTCCGGTTTGCCAGTAATTACTCGGTCACAATCTTCTAAACGTTCGTTAACTAGAAAAGCTGGCCCGAGGCTCCAGCTCTTACCGCCATCTTTTGTCATAAAGATTTTGGGAAGAGCACCTGTCTGTAGTGTCACAAATCCATGTGTACTATTGCGAAAAATCATTCCAGTGGTGACCCCGGCAAACGGTATCGAATCATTTGGGAAATTCGGATTGTATTGCTCATTCTGCATCACTTCTTCCCAAGTGGCCCCACCGTCTGTCGTTGAAAAAAGTGCCTTGTTCTCTTTATTGGAAGAAGCGTTCCATGAGGTCATTAGCCAACCCTTTCTGGGTGAGTTGAAATATACAGAGGATACTGTATTCACATCTCCTAAAGATGAGATTTTCCAGCTTTGGCCACCATCTGTGGTTCGCAGCACAATCGTTTCTGTCGAGCCAAAAGCACTTCTTATAATCCAACCATGAGATGGATCCGTGAAGAAAATCCCCTTCCCATACACAGGATTGGAGAGGAACTGCACATTTGGTGCTGGTGAAATATTAGCCCAAGTTGCTCCGTTATCCCGGGTCAAGTACAACCGGAGTTCGTTTTTGGTAACCCCCCAGGCCAGACCCTCACTTTCACTAAGCAGCTGAAAATCTGTAAGACGAGTCTGAATTTGATATTTCGGAGCGCTATCATTGTCAATATGATTGGCGTCTGGAGTAATCAGGGTTATCGTCTGTCCTTCTTCAGGTGCCTCTGTCGGCTGGGGCTGCTGAGTAGGTTCAGGGGGAGGAGATGAACAAGCCGTGACCACCCACGCTAACAAAATCAGCATCAATATTAATCTTATTCCCTTCAATCCAGCAATCTTAGATGCCAATAACCTCTCTCCTCTCGGATGGATTGAATCTTATTTATGATTCAAATTACTATTACGATAGCCATATAGTGCATAGATTAGAAGTCCAACAACTGTCCAAATTAGAAAACCAATCCAAGTCTCACTTCCTAGATTATACATCAAAATACCACAAGTTGCCGCACTTAACAGCGGAATGAAAGGTACCAAAGGAACTCTGAACCCTCTTTTTAAATCCGGATGAATATATCTAAGCGCGATTACCCCTAAAGACACTACAAAAAAGGCAAACAATGTTCCTATGCTTGTCAGATTTGCCAACCGGTCCAGTGGGATGAAACCCGTTAACACAGCTATTAAGATACCTACCATCCATGTGCTTCGTACAGGTACCTGTGTTTTAGCATTAATCTTAGATAAACTTATGGGCAGTAGGCCATCACGTGAGATGGCAAATAACAGCCGAGTTTGACCGAATAACATCACGAGCAGTACCGTAGTCATTCCCGCAATGGCTCCAACAGAGATCAGACCGGCAATCATATCCTGATTTACAAAGCGAAGCGCATAAGATACAGGATCACTAACATTGAGATCAGTATATGGAACAATACCCGTTAATACGAGTGAGACAAGAACGTACAAGACAGTACAGATAGCAAGGGATGAAATAATTCCAATCGGCAAATCGCGTTGGGGTCTTTTCACCTCTTCAGCAGCGGTTGCTAGCGCATCAAAACCTATGTAGGCAAAAAACACTGTGGCCGCGCCATTGATCACGCCATGGTACCCAAAAGGGAGAAACGGAGTCCAGTTCTCTGGCTTCACATAGAAAAATCCTGTTACGATAAATAGAAGCACCACTGCTATTTTGATAAAAACCATGATTGCGTTAAAGCGTGCCGTTTCTTTGGTTCCCCGAGTCAGTAAATAGGAAATTAACAAAATGATGATTACTGCAGGCAGATTTATTATTGTACCCGCTTGTGCATTATAAGCCCCCGATAGTGCGGTTGGAAGATGTATCCCAAAGCCCTCTAATAACCCCTGAAAATACCCTGACCAACCGCTGCTTACAGCCGCTGCGGCAACTCCGTATTCCAAGACAAGATCCCAGCCTAAGATCCAAGCTAATAGTTCTCCAAAGGCTACATAACTATAAGCATAAGCACTCCCGGAAACAGGAATGGTCGAAGCAAATTCCGAATAACATAATGCCGAGAGCACACAGGCAAACGCCGCTAGTAAAAAAGAAATTATAAGACCAGGACCTGCATGTTCTGCTGCGGCAACTCCTGTCATTACAAAAATACCTGTGCCGATAATGGCTCCTACCCCAAGCATTGTTAGATCCAGGGCACCCAACGTCTTGTTTAACTGCGTCCCCTCAGAACTTGTGGGTATGTGTAGAGCCTTTTTACGAAATAAATCCATCCTTACATTCTCTCCTGTCTAGTCTTGCTAAGATAATGAAATAAAAATCACATTTTAGTATGGCCTTAATTAGGGTAATGCATTAAATAAGATCAGCTTGAAAACACTACCGTTAACGATTATGATGGACAAGATTGAAACCAAAAATTTGAAATATTAAGGAGATGGAGACATGGCCCCCCCAAAACCCAATCGGGTCGTAGTTATCGGTACTGGAGCAGTTGGTACAACTACAGCCTATACATTATTGTTACGTAGACGTATGCCCGAACTCGTACTTATTGACGTTAATCATCAGAAAGCACTTGGCGAAGCACTGGATATGAATCACGGCATGCCTTTTGTCGGCGGTGTGAAGTTATGGGCTGGTACTTATGAAGACTGCCGTGAAGCAGATATCATTATAGTCACTGCCGGTGCATCACAAAAACCGGGAGAAACCCGGATAGATCTGCTTCGTAAAAATATTTCGATTTTTAAAGATATCATTGAAAAAATAACAAAGTATAACCAACATGCCATTCTACTTATTGCAACTAACCCTGTAGATATTCTGTCTTACGCGACTTTGAAAATAAGTGGGTTTGACCGCAGACGTGTAATTGGTTCTGGTACGGTACTTGATAGTGCTCGTTTTCGTTATTTGATCGGTCTTCACAAAGAAATCGATCCTCGCAGTATTCACGGACAGATCATCGGTGAACATGGAGATTCAGAGCTTCCGGTTTGGAGTCTTGCGAATGTAGCTGGGATTGATCTTGGTTTTGACGAAGCAGAACGCGAAGAAATCTTCCAAGATACCAAGAATGCAGCCTATGAAATTATTGATGCCAAAGGCTCAACCTCTTATGCAATAGCTCTTGCACTGGACCGAATTGTAGTCTCCATTCTTCATAATGAAGGCGCCGTGTTGAATGTTTCTACTTTATTAAATAACTATAACGGGGTTTCGGATGTCTATCTCGGTGCGCCTTGCGTAGTAGATCGCTCGGGTGTTCGACAGGTACTGGACCTCCCACTCAATGAAACCGAACAGGCTTTATTCCAGAAATCCGCTGAGAAGCTAAAAGCAGAAATAGCTAAGCTAGAATTGTAAGCGAATATGGCTGGAAACAGCCCTTTTTGACTACAAAAGACACAAGAAACCGTCCTTTTTATATGTGGAGCGTTGCCTCCACTATGAAAAGGACGGTTTTTAATATAACACGAATTAACTTAGCCTGCCAATGACAAAAAGATCCTTTAGCAGGCCAGGCTCACCTGAAATTCCGGATCTTTTTTATCAATTTATTTAGTGATAGGTTGCTTGTAATATTCTTTGAGAACTTGTTCGGCTTTTTTGCCATAAATATCAAAACCACGGTCAATGGAAGCCTCTTCCAAGGCATATAATTTCGTGCTCCAGTCCCACCAGAAGTAACCGGCAAACCAAGGTTCATTCCAGAATGCTTCCAGCGCTGACCGATAGAAGTTGGCTTGTTCATCTTCTGAATACGGTAAGTCTGTGTATGTAAAGTCCCATGGCATGGTGGCACATCCATGCGCACTTCGGCATCCAATCTCGATGAATACGAGAGGCTTGCCAAATCGCTCAGAAAGTGACTTAAGCCGCGGTTTCTGCCGCTCCCAACCTGCCAGCATATTCTCATAAGAATCTCCCGGCACGGAAGCTACCGGATAATAAGCGCTGGTTCCGATAAAATCCACCTCATCCAGCCACTCGATTCCTTCTTCTTTGCCATGATTGGCATTATAAATGATCGGCCCTGTATAAAGATTGGTGACCTCTTGAATCAATTGTCTCCATTCCGCAGTTCTAGACTCTGTGCCTACCATTTCGCAGCCGATACAGAACATCTCACATTCAAGCTCTTCCGCCAACTCTGCATAGTGTTTAATGAAATTTGTATAAGAACGGAACCA
The DNA here is from genome assembly GCF_038002785.1 of Paenibacillus sp. FSL H3-0310. NCBI lineage: Bacteria > Bacillati > Bacillota > Bacilli > Caryophanales > Paenibacillaceae > Paenibacillus > Paenibacillus sp. FSL H3-0310. The sequence goes on along the minus strand of NZ_JBBODC010000001.1, from coordinate 2,487,387 downwards.
TGCTGCCCAATAAATCTCTCCCTCTTCCGGAAATCCAATCCTAGCTCTCCAAATGCCATCCCTCGAATTCACAACCGGTTTAAGACAAACTTTAAGACCAAGCTGTTTTGCCTGTTGTACCGCATGTGCGAGATCACGATCTGTCACCGTGTAACCGTAATCATAATGAATTTCTGTTGAATGCACTGTGTCTTGCCATGTCCAAAAAGATAAGGCGATCCATTCACTTCCTGTCTCCGCCAGCTTTCTCATCGAATCTTCTGCATATTCTGTACGGTATTCACCTCGTTTTGATCCCCAGCCATAAGTCATCCCTTTTAGAAATACATCCTTCACGATTAGGACCTCCTATAAAAAACTCTTAATAACTGTTAGAATAAATCAATACCGTTATAATAACAAGTTATTTTTGTTATCAATTTTCTGAGGAGGTTTCTTTCTTTTCTATCACAGCTGGATTTGCAATTTAGACATAGCCTCTTCCTTCTCACGACTGGTAATATGTGTGTATACGGTTGTAGTCTGGATCGAGGAGTGACCAAGCAGTTCCTGTACAGTGCGCAGATCTGCCCCTTTTCTCAGCAGCATGGTTGCAAAGGAATGTCGGAGCTTATGACTTGAATACGGACGTCGCTGTGCTGCTGGCACATCCCTTTGGAAACGATCAAAGGTATCTGCTGCAATTTGCTGAATGCCGCGGATCGACAACCTGCGTCCTTTTTGTGAAATGAACATCGCTTCCTCTTTACTGCGCCAAGGATCTAACCTTTCTGCTAACGCAGAGTCCAGAAAAGGCACTACATCCTCGGGAACCGGCACATTACGCCATTTACGCCCCTTCCCAAACACACGGAGAGAATGTCTTTCTACATTATAATCACTCAAATTCAGTGTGTGGACTTCCCCCACCCGAAGCCCCATATAGGACATCAACAAAAAAACTGCTAAATTGCGCTTTTTGTATTTACCATCTATAGAAGATAAAAACCGACCCAGATCACTTTCATCTAAGTAGACCGGCTCACGATTGATCTCCGTTTTGGATTTCTTAATCCCGGCTGCCGGGTTGTTCTGAAGTAATTCCAGCTCGATCAATGCCTTGAAAAAACAGTTAATCGCAGCATGCTTCCGGTTACGGGTCGCATCACTCACTCCACGTTCGCGGACAGAGGTCAAAAAAGAAATGACATGCAGCTTCTTCACCGTCTCAAGCTTTTTACCATTCAGGCTGTCTAAAAATTGTTTCACATCTACTAAATAGGATTTTTGCGTATAGGGAGTGTACCCGGCATCCTTCATCCAGATGAGAAAGGCCTCCAGCCCTTCTTCGTAGTCTTCACACCACTCATTCATGCCTTAGAGCCTCCTTGTTAACGTTGATCTATATTAGACTTCTCCATTGCTCAGCATGTTTTTGTATCGCAAGTAAGAACTCCGTCAGTACGGGCGATTTCCATTTCTTATGATGATAGGCGATCTGCGTCGCCACACGCTGTGATTCATCATTCCAATTCAACCTGGCAAGTTTGCCTTCGGAGAGTTCATTTTTCACAGTAATTAATGGAAGAAAGGCAATGCCAAGATCAGCCATCACACATTGCTTTATCGCCTCGATGCTCCAAAACTCTAACGTGGGGTCAGGAAAAACACCGTAACTGTTCAAATGCCGTTCAAATAAAGTCCGGTAGGAACAGCCCGTTTCGGTATGAAGTATGGTCACTCCTTTTAAATGAAGGGGTTCTACCTCAGCAAGATTTAATAAGGGATGATCTGGCGCTGCGATCAGCGTCATCGGCTCATGTACTAATGTTTCTATATTTAAATCTTTATCTTCCGTCTCAGGTTGCAACAAGAACGCTAAATCCAGTTCACCCGAACGGACAAAATCTGATAGTTCCCAGCAAGCTCCAGGCTTCAGAAGAATTTGCACCTTCGGATATTTAGCGCGAAACTCCTTAATAATACCTGGTAAGCGAAAAGCAGCGAGAGATTCAGGAGCCCCAATCCGTAAAGAACCCGTAAGCTCACTATCCGAGCGTAACGCGTCCTCTGCTAAAGTGTGCATTCTGGATATTTCTTGAGCGAACGGGAGCAACCGACGCCCTGCGTCGGTTAGGATAATCTTTTTACTGATCCGATCAAATAATGGCTGACCAATTTCAGACTCTAGTGCTTGGATTTGTGCAGTAATACTGGATTGTGCATAATCAAGCTTCTGTGCTGCTCTAGTAAAACTGCCCGTCTCCACTACCACTAAAAAGGTAAAAAGATGACGTGACTCCATGAATTTCCCCCTAAATGAAAATGAACCATCGGAATATCGAATGGATACTATTCAAAAATTCTGTTTTTCCAATGGATCTATTATCTGCTACTCTAGAACAAAAGACAAGGAAAGCAGGATAAAAAAACATGAAGGAATCCGGTTCAAACACTTTACAAAAAAACATTGGCATGCCTCAGGCTATTGCCCTTTACATCGGGGCTGTGTTGGGTTCTGGGGTCTTAATTGTTCCTGGTTTAGCTGCAGAAATGGCGGGTCCCGCTTCATTACTGGCGTGGGGATTTATGTCGTTGCTGATTTTGCCGATGGCCTTATCAATGGGTCTGCTCTCTGCTAAATTCCCTAACGCTGGAGGCGTGTCCCATTTTGTAACGCTTGCTTTTGGTCCAAAAGCTGGCTCACTGGTAGGATGGTTTTTTCTGATGTCCGTTCCGATTGGCGCACCTGTTGCTGCACTGACTGGAGCTGGTTATATGACCGCCGCTATGGGCTGGGACGAATCTGCAAGAATTACTATTGCCGCTATTATGTTGGTCATTGGCCTGATTACGAACTGGATTGGTATGCAGGTAGCTGGAAAGGTACAAATAGCGGTAGTTATAGCGATTGTTGCTGTGCTGGTCTTCTCCTTTGCTACTGCACTGCCCCGTATGGAAGTCGAACACTTCACTCCCTTTATCCCACATGGATGGATGAGCATTGGCCAGGCTGCTGCAATCTTATTCTGGTGTTTTATTGGCTGGGAGGCTGTCTCACACCTATCTGAGGAGTTCAAGGACCCACAGCGTGCCGCCGTTAAAGGAGTAACTATCGCCGCTATTATAGTAGGGATTCTATATTTTCTCTCCGCACTAGCAACTGTTGGTACACAAAGCTACCTCAAAGGTGGATCAAGCACTTCACTCGTCTGGATTATTAGTCAGCCTCTTGGGCGCTGGGGAGGATTTATTGCCGGACTTACCGGTCTGTTCATCTGTACAGCCACAATTATTGCCTATGCAGGAGCTGCCTCACGTGTGGCTTATGCTTTATCCCGCCAAGGCTCTGCGCCGAAATGGATGGGTAAAATATCCAAACAGTATCATACCCCTATCGGTGGCATAGCTTTTCTTCTGCTCTGTTTTGTATCGGTGATGACGCTGTATGGCAGCGGGTCCCTCTCCATCACCACTCTGATCCAGTTTCCGAATGCTACTTTTATCCTGACTTATATCGGAGGTTGTGCTGCAGGAATACGTCTGCTCAAAGGAAGTCGCTTAGGTGTGACGATAAGCTGGATTTCTTTTTTAGCAACAGCTGCTGTGTTTCCTTTTACGGGCTGGGCGATAGGCTATCCGCTACTCATTACTTTGGTATTCGTTTGGATTATCCGTAATAAGCGTAAACAGAGGATACGTGTCACTGAAGAGATTGGTCCTGAAATGCATAAGGAACAACAAAAGGTGTTGTAAGGCTCTAACTGCGTTTGAACTTCTCCTTAAGGAATAGTTGTACTGGTGTCCGAAACCGTGCTCAATAGGCGATAAATGTGCAAATAGCGTCAAATCTCTAACTAGTCCTAAACGGGCATTCGTTTCAGCAGCTGCTTAGATGGTTATGGAATGAAGAGGGTATACTAGACTATGACCAGTCAAAGGAGACGATAAATCATGCCAAACAAAACTAAGATTATTCTTGAGCCAGCTGCTCAAAAATTTGCCGATGATAATGCGAAACCTCCCTTTCTACCTGACCTTGGGCCAGAAAAAGGCCGTGAAACGGTAGATAGCGTACAATCCAGTGAGATATATAAACCTGAAGTTGATATTGAAGATCTAATGGTGCCAGGTGGACCTAACGGTGATGTTTCCATAAGAATCGTTCGTCCCCCAAGCTCCTCATCAGCGTCGCTGCCTGTTATCCTGTACATTCATGGCGCAGGCTGGGTGTTTGGGAATGCTCATACCCATGATCGCCTGATCCGTGAACTAGCTGTCGGAGCGGAGGCCGCAATTGTTTTCCCAAATTACAGCCTCTCCCCAGAAGCTAAATATCCTACAGCTATTGAAGAAATCTATGCAGTACTCCAGTGGACAGCTGAAAAAGGAAGCGAGCACGGATTAGATACTAGCAAGCTTTCTATAGCCGGAGACAGTGTAGGTGGGAATATGGCCGCTGCTATTACTCTAATGGCTAAAGAACGGAGTGGGCCGAAGATAGCGAAACAACTACTATTCTATCCGGTAACGGATGCCTCGTTTGATACTGAATCCTATCATGAGTTCGCCGAAGGCTATTTCTTGCAGCGGGACGGCATGAAATGGTTCTGGGATCAATATACTACTGACCCTGAGGAACGTAATCAAATCACGGCCTCCCCTCTTCGGGCTAGCCTAGAACAGCTACGGGATTTACCAGATGCACTGGTCATTACTGGTGAAGCAGATGTGCTACGGGATGAGGGTGAAGCTTATGCCGCCAAATTGCGGGAAGCTGGCGTGAATGTTACGGCTGTCCGCTTCCAAGGCATCATTCATGATTTTGTCATGCTGAATCCTTTAGCCGAGACTCATGCTAAAAAAGGAGCTATCAAGTTAGCGACAACATGGCTTCGTGAAGGTTTCTAAACAAATCAACTGTTGACATATTCTTTTACTAGGCGAATTGGTTCACACAGAATTCTTGTGCGAAACTGATTCGCTTTTTATTGTTAACATAATATTTATTATGTTAACAAGTGTATTTTTACAATTGAGAAACAAATATCCATTCTCTGCGTCAATATATTATAAATGATGTATAAGGAGCTAAAATCGTGAAATATGTACCGTTTATCCTAAAGACCGTTATATCTTCCTCCTTGCTCGTATCTGGAGCTGGTATATATTTGTCTAGTGCTCAAGCAGCAGTAACAACCTATGCCTCCTCTTCAACAACCGTCGACTCTATCACCACAATTAAACCCTTATGGCACGACAAGGCAGATGGTCAAGGAATTTATAGCCAACAGGCTCCTATTGCAAATAAATTATTCTATTATTCATCAGGCGGGACACTAAAGGCCGCCGATCTCACCACAGGCAAAGTTAAATGGTCCTACAAAAACGGAACAAATCCTGAGATTATAACGAATAACTCGGTTTTCTTTATCACTTATGAGGGTTATCTTGTAAAAGTTAATGCTCAAACGGGGAAATTGCTTTGGAAGGTTAAGGCTGCCAAAGATCCGATCGAGATCGGTGCTTTCGCGGAGTTAGTTAACGGAGTGATATACTTCCGGAACGAACATGGTGGAATTGCAGCTTATCATCCGGTTACTGGTAAAAAGATCTGGGAGAATAAAGACATCCCTATGTATGTAGGAAGTATCGACGGCCTTTATAACGGGGTATTGGTAGTATCCAGTACCGTTGATAATAGACGCACACAGTTTTTCGGTCTCGATCCGGCTACAGGCAAGAAGTTATGGAGAATTCAGGGATTTTATAGCTTTGTTGCTTACCGGGATGGTGAATTATTACTCCGCGAACAAGCCAATGCTGCAAATGATGCCTCTAACGAGCCTCTTAAAGGCTATCAGTTGACCTTGATACATGTAGATGTTAAAACTGGAAAAGCGAAGACCAAAAAGAACTACAAACCGCTCGAAGATGTCAGTAGACTCGGTAATTATTTTACATCACTTCAAGGCTCGTATCTATATACAGTCGATGGAGGTTTAGACCAATGGGGTGGTCATCCACTATACCGCTTTACCTTAGGTCAAGAAACAGCGAGTGAACCCAAAAGTTATGAGGAGTACGGAAATTGGGTGGCTGGTCCAGTAAATAACATGGCTTTTTTCCAAAAGGATGCACAGATTACTGGCGTTCAAATGAACGATAATCGCATTATAAGCTTCAACGGTCCGGACAGTCCCGCGCTTAGCGTTCAATTTCTGGGTAAGGGGATTTACGCTGGCTATGAGAATGGCTACTTCTATATCATAAATGCAGAAACAGGCAAAGCGCTTGGCAAAGTAAAGACCGGAGTACAACAATACGGCACACTATTTAGTGCGAATGGTATTCTCTACATCCAGACAGAGCACGATATATTCGCGATTTCCCTGCCAAAAGAATTAAAATAGTTGTTACTCCTCATTTTTTGCAGCCACTTCTCGTTTAAACTCACTGGTTCGACTCTCCAGATGAACTGACCCGCTGTTTCCAATCTGGAAGGTCGTGCCAGTCCCGATCGAAAGAATTTTAATATATTGTATATTAATCGTTGTTTCCACGGAATCCTTTAATATCACAAATTCATCCGCTTCATTCCCTTGGTTTGTCCATACAGGGATAGGAATATCTATGAGTGTAGTTTCTTTCGTGTGATTATTAATCTCCTTTATGTTAAAAAGATAATTCTCCTTGCTTCCCAGGAATTTAGATTGAACCCGGTCTACAGATCCACAAATAAAAATAGAACTGTCGGACAGATTGTTGATATAAACATCTTGTATGCGTGAGGTGTGCATAGGTTAACTGCCTTTTTTGACTTGATCTGGCGCGCTCTGAGTATATTCTATTACGCTGTCAAACGCCGAGGAGCAATGAATGGATTGAGTATCCCCTACTAAAAATACTGATGAACCCGAGATCGAAACGACTTTCACTGCATTGACACTAATATCTCTATTGATCACCGTTATCTTCATTCGTCTCCCGCCTTCCGGTTATATTTATTTCCAAATGCCGCTCTACTGCCATAACGATATCTCGTTTGATTTGCTCTACAATAGAAGCGCATTCCTCATCAGTGTATCCACGCCCTTCTTCTGTGGCAGGGAGTTGGTTTACATACTCGTTAATCCGTCCATCCATTTGATTCAGCAGATCCTGAGTCACCATTTGGATATATTGCTCATCAATGCTTAAATTCTTCTCTTTTTCTAAACGTGAAAATTGCGAGGGAACCTCTTCTTGCACATACTTCAAAATCTGTGGGCGAATCTGATCCGATAAGGCAGTTGTACCATCCTCCCGCTCCCCTATAGGTTTACCGTTGATCATCGCTTCATCCAGATTGTTTCCCTCATTCGGTGTAATGCCTATATTTAAAGTGCCTTCCAGCTTTTCGATTTTTAATTGTTCAAAATGATAATTGATAGGTCCTATACTTGCAGATTTATTGTTCTTTATGCTGTCTACATCGCCTTGCAATTCGCGAAGCTGCTTCTCTAACTGTTGAATCTTCTCCGCTTGCAACCTTAGTGTATTAAAAACCTGCTGAGCGTAATACGGATGCATACAACCCCCTCCTATGGTTTATTGTATGCGGGGACAAAGAGCCTAATTCAGATGTGCATATAGTTCCGCCGCTGGCGGTAAGGATACACGGGGTGAAGCCATTTTTTCCGCTGGAGTCGTTGGAGCCGATGATGGAGCTCCAGAGGTCTCATAATTATGAGACAACGTATTGATTCGTCCCGATGTACCAATCTGAAGTACCGAGGAATTAGAGATAGTGCCGATTTTTAGATTATAGATCGATATGCATTGATATACCGTAATGTTCATTTAAACCCCACCCTTAAGGAGGTGATACTTGATCCACCACATCTGAATCCATCGTATTTGTACTGCTGGCCGCATTATTCGTTATATTCGTACCTATGGAGTCACCTATGGAGAAGGAGTTGGCACCGGCATAAATTTTAGAGTTGCTGCTCAGGATAACGGATGCCGTATTTCCTACTAAGACTGTGGAGCTGGGGCCTACGCTATTGATTTTAATATTGCCGATGATTGAAACCACCAAACCACTCCTCCTTTCGGAATGATAAGCTATTCTATGTAGATATTCGCCCAGATGTCACTGAATAAGTCAAACGCCCATACAATGGATAAAAACCGTAGGAGGCGCAGAGCTATGAGTCCCAATAAGACGAACCCTTTAGATTGGATGAATGAAGATCCCTTTTTTAAGAAAAAGTTATCCTTGAAAGCTCTTGAAGAGCAGTGGAAGTTGAATCCTAACCAAATTGACGGGTATGTCGAAAAAGTAATCCGTGAAGCAACTGCAGCGACCTCCTCTTCATTTATGAACGAAACCTCAAGTTTAAGTTTTGAGCATATCGACACTCATAATCACCTAATTACCAAAATTCGTATTCCGAACGGAATTCACCCCGAAAGTATATGGGCACAAATCAATCGCACACAAATTAAATTAACAGGTTTAGGAAAAGATCATAGCGAGATTATTCAGTTGCCAGTTCCCGTCATTCCAGATCAGAGCAGAGGCACTTATAAACAAGGTTCCCTGCAATTCAGAATGCCTAAAATGTCAGCGGGAAGATTCAAAGATATCGACATCCGTTATTTATAAAATATTCCTTTAAAATCCACCTGTTTTACTCGTCCAAGTGCCCCATCCCCCCTAAAAAAACGTCTTAAAATCAAAACAGCGTATAATTTAAGTTATACGCTGTTTTTTGAGGGTGTTTTTTGCCCCTTTTTCATCCGATTTTCTATTCTTTTCGCTCTTCGAACTTTAAGTTCCTCTTGGTCATAAGATGGAGTATTAAGAGTAAAGGTGGGGGCAAATCATGTCTAAAAACAAACGCGGCAAAGCACTTTGGCGCATTCCATCCCGGGCCAGAGGAACATGTCCGATCTGTGGAAGCACACGTATTAAGCTGTTGTACTTCGGGAAAGGCATTTCAGGTGAAAAGCTTAATGTATGTAAGAAATGTGATGGGAAGCAAAAGGCATGAAAGCATTTAGCAGATAATTCACAGAACGGGTTACCAAATAAAGTGCGACCTTAACCTCGAACCTAAGCTCGACAAAAAAGCTATCGCACTTTGCTTGGTAATCCTTCACTTACAAAAATTTTTATAGTTCAATCCGATAGCGTCTTTCCTCATTCGTTAGAATGAAACCGACAGATTCATATAGCTGTAATGCAGAATCATTTTCCGTAAGCACCATCAGACATGCCTCTTCCAGTCCGTGGGTTCTAAAATAGCTCAATGCTTGAAAAAGCATGTACTTAGCAATTCCGGATCTTCTCCATGGCTCAAGTACAAATACATTTTCGATGTAGCCACCCTTCTCTTCCTGCCAGACCATTAAGCTACCCGCAACCTTCTCCCCTTCTCGAACAACAAGTGATGTCCAGAGCGGATTTTGTTTAAATTCAGCTAACCGTTCTTTCCCTAGCGGAGTTTCCGGCCAAATCTCAGCTTCTAATTCCAAATAATGCTCGTCTTCTTCAGGCGTCTCCATATTCCAGGTTGCGAATTCAAGTTCCTTAGCCAGAGTGGGTTCAGACAAGCCATCACTTAGATTGTGTTTCATCTTAAATAAGCTATTATAATGAGAGAAGCCCTTCACTTTTTCGAAAAATTGAGTATTCAAGACTTCTGCCGAATCGTTCCCTACACATAGAGTAGTTTTGTAATCCTTTGATAACGTTTCTTTTAATTCGAGTGCTCTTAATAAGAGTGACTGATAAACTTTTTCTAATAAATCATAATCGGCTTCACGTTCTGGTATTGTTTTTAAGTTCAGGTAGATCGAATGTCTGCTATCCTTGGAACGGCCGGGTGGCACAATATTGATGATGCTCACTTGACCTTTGGCCACCATTTTACCGTCCTCGAAAGCGCAATATACATTTTCCCAATTTTCCTCAGTGCCAACCCACCAAAAAACAACATTCCCCTTTGAAGATACTGAGTTATAAAGTTCACCAAGTAATGGCATGTCAGCTTGTTCAAAATGACGGATAATAGTCAATACAAAACCCCTTTTCAAATCATTAATATGGAATATATTTATAATAACATGCAAGTCCACGCTTGATTTGGTAATGAATTTTTATAACTAACTTCTCCTTGTTGTAACATTTTTTAAGTAACCCCTGTCTTACTTATATAGGGGGACTGAAGGATGAGAAAACGATTTTTTATAGGGATTACGATATTTCTGATTACTTGTGGAGTTGCTCTTGGTGTAGGGACGATATCAAATCTTCTGAGTCCGTTTAAAAGCTTCTCAGTCATCGTAGATAATCAATCTGATGTTGATATTAACTCTATCGAAGTAGGATTAATTGGTGCGGATTCAAAGAAATTGTATACAAGTCCAATAAAAGCAGGACAAAAGAAAAAATTCAAACCAAAATTGAGTTTAAATGGTGAAGGTGCTATATATCTTCGATATACCAACTCTAACGGACAGTCTAAAGAACAAACCGTGTGCGGTTATACCGAATATTTATCAGGTCATTCCAAAGTCACGATTACTAATGAACGCACAACCGTTGTTCAGCAATGTAATTAAATCTATTCACATCTGACCTTCAATCCTGCTTCACTCTGATGAGAGATATGTCTTCTAATAGGATAAAAAGCCGCCATTAAGGCGACTTGCTAATCAAATAAGATTTAGTTTTTTAATTTGGAAGATGGGTCGGATCCAATCCTAGAGGGAATACTTCCTCAAAGTTATCTTGCTTTTCATATAAGCTATACCAAGTCTCTGCAATAACATCAGGATCACCAGCTGTTCCTGCTTGTATCATTGTCCCTATGGAAAGATGGCCGACAAATACTCCTTTATCTATTAACTCATTGTGTAAAGCAGTAGCATAATTTCGTATACCAGACATAACAATGCCGCCATTTCCTACAAAAGGCAAAGGGAACATAGCAGAAATACCAGTGGTAAAAAGAATGGCTCCTGATCCTCTATGGATCATATTGGGTAATACTTCATTAACCGAAAGAACGGCGGGCAGCAAGTAACTGTTTATTTGTTCCAACACACTTTGAGGTGTAGTTTCCAGCACATGAGTGAATTTATCCCACCCTGCATACGGACTGAACTCTAGTACATCGATTGAACCAAACTCTTTTATTATCGCTTGAAAGACTTGTTTTAGAGCTGCTAAATCTGTCACATCCGCTACAAAAGATTGTGCTTCAATATTAAGTTTCTTAAGTTCACTAATGATCATTGATAATTTCTCGGGATTGCGTGAAATGACAGCCACCCTAAATCCATTAACTCCGAATTTTTTAGCTAGAGACAATCCTAACCCAGGCCCTGCACCCACGATAACAATATTTCTCATTTTTGATGAACTCCTTTTCTATGATATATTAAAGTAACAGCTGTTGCTTTAATTGCTAATATACAGCTACTAATTTAATGTATCAATCAACAATCAACCTGCAAATGTTGCTATAGCAACAAGATTGCTAAATTGTTGGGTAGGAGTGAAGTAATGGCTACTAAAGTAAACAATATTCGGCTGACACAGACTAAACAGTCTTTAATTGACTCCTTTTTACGGTTAGTTTCCCTGAAGGATTTTGAGAAAATAACAATCGTCGATATAACAAAGGGAGCTAAAGTTAATCGAGCCACGTTCTATGCACACTTTAATGATAAATATGAATTATTGGATTATATTATGGGTGATTCGGCATCCGCTGCTATTGTAAAACATACTGAAGGTGAAATTAAATTCGATCAAGAAGGCATCACTCAACTCGTATTATCGGTATTCGATTTCTATCAGCAACCAAACATACAATGCCGCAGCAGTTATATAGGGATGGTTGTCCCTCAATTGAAAGAGAAGATTATAAATGAGCTGAAGGTTCACTTATCTAACGCTTTAGGAGATATCTACCCAGATCACGGGAAAAGCTTTTATGTACCGATCATCGCACAAATGATCCATGAAGGTGTCTATCAATGGGTAACAGGGAATAATACTATAAATCAACAAGAAGTCGCCGAGAGAATTTCATCATTAGTCTTACGTGGGCTGCAATCGTAATTTAAAATCAGAAGATTCCTCAGACCTTTCCGCTGCCTGAACACTAAGGGGCCGAGTACGTCATTTTACAGACGAACTCGGCCCCTTGTGATACAGAATATTATCTGACCGTGCAACACATCAATCGATTACACATTCCCCGAAAGATTTAATTGCCATGACACACCAAATTGATCCGCTACCCAGCCAAATTTCGAACTGAATGGATATTCGCCTAGTGGCATGAGCACCTGTCCACCCTGGGATAATGCTTCATAAACGCGGTCAATTTCGGCTTCACTTTCACAATTCACATACAAGGATACTGCTGGAGTAAAGGTGAATCCATGCTTCACATAGCTATCTATACACATAAAAACTTGTCCATGTAATGAAAAAGTAGCCTGCATGACACTCCCTTCAGGGCCTGCTTCATTTGCTCCATAACGTTTAATACTGATGATTTCGGAGTGATCAAATAAAGAAGTATAGAAATTCATAGCTTCTTCAGCCTTTCCTTCGAACATTAGAAATGTCATTATCTTTTGATTCAGTTGCTTCATAATCGTCCAGCTCCTTAAAGTTATTTTATACAGATCATCTCATATCATTAACGCTTTCGTATACTTTCAAACGGGCATATAAGGTTTCGAGAATGGGATACATAACTTGACCAGGTACAGCCATCGCCAAAAGTGCACCATGCAGATGTTCAGCTTCCACTGGCAGATGTTTTAGCATATCCCTATGCATAGAGGAAGTAAATTCGGGTAGCACCGAATCCATCTTTTGCATCGTGACCGATACCATATCTGCTCCAACAGGCATACCTGCACTTTGCGCTATACTCACGATCTCATTCAGAAGCTGCTCATAAATAGTACGCGCTGTAGATGAGGCTAAAATGGGTCCAACCGAGCTATCCATTAAAGTTGTAATCCCGCTTAAACTAGCTACGAATATATATTTCTGCCACACTTCGCGCTGAATATCAGAGCTTAGTATCACAGTGAATCCTGCTTTATCCAAATGACTGAGAAGTTTCTGCGTTCGTTCTGACTCCCCACCCGCCCATTCACCAAACACAATACTATGAAAAGAACTACTTTGTATGATAGCTCCATTAGAACCTAACGTTGTCTCGATATAACAAAGACCACCCAATACCTTTTCTGCTCCAAAATGCTGCTGCAAAATACTAAAATGTTTATACCCATTAAGGAGCGGGAGAATCATAGTCTGTTCACCGACGAAAGGGGTAAGATCCATCATCACCTGAGGCAAATGATAGGCCTTCACTGCAATAATAATACAGTCAAAAGGCGCTGCCTTCTCCCCATATGTAATCGTCCGAACGGGAGTCTGAAAGTCACCATGCACACTTTTTATTGCCAGACCCTCATCTTCTAACTGCTTTTGTTTAGTAGAACGGACTAGAAAAGTTACATCTTCCCCTTTTTGAACCAGACGCCCTCCAAAATAACCACCAATAGCTCCTGCACCCACGAATAGAAATCGCATGTAAGTCTCCCCTTTTTTCACCTAATTTTTAACAAATAAAAAGACCGCTTAGCTTATCCGCTAAACAGGTCCGAATGGCAAAAAAAGAGTCAAGTATCGACCGTTCTTTTGTCTCGGTCCATACGGATCTGAGCAAAATCCAACGAGTTCACCTCCATGGCTACAAATAAATTACTATTCTTAAATCTGATCCATCTAGAGCGCCATTCGATTCTATCGATACAGCCTCCCTGGAAAGTATAACAAAAGAAAACCTTAAAGCCTAGTTTTAATCCATAACTTAGAGATGTCCAGAAACCCGAAGGAACCGGTGTGCAGACCAAACAGGCTTTGATTTAGCTGAGCTTTTTTATTCATATGACAGCCATGCAGCACCCAATAATTGTCTCGTAGAATTCCCTCCGCTTGATTCAGCAGTTTCACCCGTTCATCCTTTGGAGACTCTGCGAAAGGACCTAATACCTTCGAAAACAATGAAATCTGGTCCTCTCTAAGCAAAGAAAATAAATAATTAGATTTATTATTAAAGTAGTTAATCATTCCCCATTGCCAATCATCTTCTAAAACCTCTTCAGCAAGCTGGATCTCTGCTGTTGTCTGTATATGATCTGCCTTAAATTCATTGAAAAAATATAACTCAATTTGCAAACCTACGGAGGCAGCGCGTGTTTGGAGCCATAACGCTTCTTCTCGTTCTTCTTTTTTATCCTTAGTTGCTAAAGTAATGACTTCTCCCTGATACCCATTTTCCGCTAAAAGCGCTCGGGCATGTTCCAAAGTTGGATCTAGAAGCTCTCTCTTACTGCTCTCCCATGGCAAAAAGCTATCTGCTGGAGTGATACGATTGCCACCCAATTCTTTTATTAAAGCCGTTCGACTGTAAAGGATACGGATCACTTGGCGAAACCATAGCTGCTGATGAATTCCCTCTCTATGAAAATTAAACAGAATATATCTGCAGCCTAAGGCTGGGTAATCTATACTGTGATTGCTGATGATATCAGGTAAAAGCTCTCCATGTTCAGGATCTGGCAGCTGGTATTGGCGTTCATTAGAAGCCTCTTTTGGCAAATACCAAATCTCAACACGATCCAGGAGCGGCCGAATTCCGAAATAAAAATCAAAAGCTGCGAGCACCAAAACATCCTCATTCAGATCCAATAAACGGTAGGGACCTGTACCGCTTACTTCACTAGTGATATCTATATCGTAAGGAAGAATGGACATGTGAATACAACTGAACAGATGCAGAAAAAAGAGATTTGGACGTGACAACACAAACCGGATTCGATGATCTCCTTCAACCTCTACTCGTTCGATATCCTTATAAAGGCTAACCGCAGGGCTGTTCAAGTCGATAAGCCGTTGTAGCGTCTCTTTTACATCTCTCGAGGTCATGATTCTTCCGTGATGAAAGCGCACCCCCTTACGGAGGTAAAAAATGTAACTTGTATGGCCCTCATTAGCTTCCCACATATGGGCCAAACCAGGAAGAAAGGTATCGGTCGTTGCGTCATAAGTAACTAGTGTGCTATAGATCTGACCCAGCAAATAGGATTCAAAAGCGGTGTATACATAAGCAGGGTCCAGTACTTCCATATGCCGGTTACGGGTAATCCGCAGGACGTCCAGCCCTGAGGTTGACTCTGCTTCACTACGGAAACCCATCTGTTTATTTAACATCGTTAACAATCGTTCCTTTAAGGGTCCGGTCACCTGATCGCTGCTCATCAATTCGATAGCTTCTTTTATCTTTCCTTTACTGACTAACTCCTGAAAGCTATCCTCGAATACCTCATCAATACTTTTTAAAAAAGTAAGTTGAGAGATATGCCCCCTGCCTCTCCCCGGCTGCCATTGAATATATTCCTGCTCTTCCAGTTTCCGCAGCACGAATTTAACATTACGTGGAGTGCAAATCAGGATCGAAGCCAATAAATCTATCGTCACAGGAACAGGTTCATTCAGTTTGAACGAACTAGTAACGCCTGCTGCTAAACATAAAAAATGATTACTTATCTGGTCCAAATGGTTCACTCCTTTAAAGGTGAAATGGTTAATGTAATCCTTACACTTTTCCTTCCCCCTTTTATCATTATAATTATACATAAATCAACAAGGAATATGCAGCAACAATATTAGAGCAATAAGACTAGGAGATCGTAATCATTATGAATCAGCATCTAAGGCACATTCACCCACTAGCCTGGACAATTATCATCGGCACCATGTTCGGACGTCTGGTGACCTCGATGAGCATCCCGTTCTTATCCATCTATCTAACCCAAGTTCTCGGAGCTTCCCCGACACAAACAGGGATTACGGTCGCGGTTAGCTCGCTGGCAGGCGTATTGGCCAGTTTTTATGGCGGTTATATTTCTGATATTGTTGGCCGCAAAATCGTCATGTTAATCTCGGTATTTGGCTGGGCAGCCGTCTTCTTCGGATTCTCAGTGGCTCAACATCTATGGGTATTTTTCCTGGTGAACACCTTGAACGGCTTATGTCGATCTGTATTCGAGCCTACTTCACGGGCACTTTTATCTGATATTACACCTCCCGAGAGCAAGCTGCTTGTCTTTAATCTTAGATATGCAGCAATTAATCTTGGTGTAGTATTTGGTCCGATCATTGGGCTACAGCTCGGCTCTGCGGAATCAACTTTTCCTTTTCTAATCGCAGGAATCGTTTATGTTGCATATGGAATTGTATTATTCATGCAATTTAAGGCACATCGTTCAAGCATGCCCGACCGTACACAAGCTCAAGCACCACGTTTACTCGAAGCTTTGACAATCACCGGTAAAGACCGTGTGTTCCTACCTGTACTTCTGGGTACCATCTTTTGTGTGTTAGGATACGGTCACTTCGGCTCAACAATGGCTCAATATTTAGCGATGAATACGCATTTCACCAATGGTGGGCAATTGTTCTCCTATATGTTGTCACTGAATGCTATAACCGTGTTAGTAGTGCAGTATCCCATTGTACGAACGGCAAGTAAATTCCCGCCGATTGTCCCTTTAATCCTTGGGAATATCTGCGTTGCACTTAGTCTTCTCTTAGTGGGGCTTGCAGGTGGTGTGGCTCTATTAATGATCAGTGTAGTTCTGTTCACTATAGGGGAAGTCTTACTCTTTACGATGATGGATATGTTGATCGATCGGATTGCCAAACCTGAAATGAAAGGGACGTACTTTGGTACGATTGGCTTTAATAATTTAGGGAGTGTTATGGCACCTATCTTCGGGGGGGTGTTGTTAGACCATTATGGCGCTCAGAATGGCCTTGCGATCTTCGTACCGTTGGCTTTAACAACAGCTTTTGGTCTTCCTTTTCTTCTCGTAGCGCACAAAAGACTTGTTGCCAGAGAGAAATTAACACTTGGTGTTGAAACTAGAGCAATAAAAGGATAACTTATCCAATTAAATACGTCATTTACTGGATCATACTCATATTAGTTAACATAATCATTATTATGTTAACTAACTATATGAATTAATTCATTTATCAGAAAATCGGGACCGTATCTTTGCAGAATATGCAATAGCTACGGTCTCTTTTACATAGAAAAAACGGTTAATCATATATTCCCTGCAGAAAACTCAACTGGCCTTTCACATATTGCCTTAGCTCTAATGGCTCAATGATTTCGGAATGTCCTATTATGCTCCAGATATTAGCACATGCACTTTCATAACCAAACATATTCACCTTTAAAATGAATGCATCCCCTTCTTCTCTCATTTCCATGACCTCTAGCTGAGATAAAGAAGACATTGTTCTCTTATCGGCTCTAATCACAACAGGATAGACCTCTTCCTCTTTACAAACTTGCTTAAAAACCTGTCCCTGCTGCTTCCAGTGCTCTTCTAATGAAAAATCCATAGGTATAGAGTACTCTTCTTCCACAAGCTGCGTAGAGGCAATTCGCTCACATTTAAATGTGCGGATGTGCTTAGCTTCTTCACAGTAGGCTATAAGATACCATTCCTCTTTTTTCACCACAAGACCATAGGGCTGTAATTTCCTGTATGATATTTCTCCGCTAACCTTTTGGTACGCAATCTGTAGTTTATGAGATCGCCAAACGGCTGTCCGAATAGATTCCAGACAGGGAATTTCTATTCGTTCTGTCCACCAAGGTGTGTCATCGAAATAAAAGCGTTTTTGCGCTTTCTGAATGTCAGGTTGGTAGGATGCGGGCAATGTTTTTTGTAATTTCAACAGCGTCGTTTTCAGCTTAAGACCCGATTCAGAATGTCCCCCAGAATAGATGCCCATACCTGTTAAATATAGATTGATTACATCTTCACCATGTAACTGCTTCAGGTTAACTGTGTATCCCTCCATTAAAGAGATACCACCATTGGGCCCCGACATAGACAACAAAGGAATACCAGCTTCAGCTAGTACATCTATATCTCTATAGATAGAACGTACAGAAGTTTCCAAGGCTTGAGCTAGTTCATTGGCCTTCATTTTCCCTCTCGACTCCACTAATAATAAAATAGCGATCAAACGATGTAAGCGCATGAGAACCTCCGAGCTTTTCTTTTTTATCTAGTATACTTCAAAATTCTTGCCATGATGTTGTCAACAATAACAGGTTATGATTTAGTCATTACATAAAGGGAGCTGAAACATATGAAAATTGCCGTATTAGGAACAGGGTTCGGAGCTTATCATGCAGAATTATTGACGAAAAATGAGCGTGTAGACAAAGTAGTTCTTTATGGTAGAAATGAAGCTACGCTGCAAAATTTAAAACAAACGTTAGGCGTTGAGATTACCACAAATATAGAGGATATCATGCTTGATACCACGATTGATGTAATCGATATCTGTCTGCCCGTGACTTTACATAGACAGTATGCCGTTGAGGCGCTTAAGCATGGAAAACATGTATTCTGTGAAACCCCCGTATGCTTTACCATTGAAGATGCCCTTGCGATGAAGGAAGCAGAACAATTGTATGGCAGACGAATTCTCGTTAACCAGTTTATTAAATTTGATCCTGCGTACAAATATTTATACGAAACCACTACTAATGAGAAATATGGAAAGCTTTTAGCCTTCACCTTAAAAAGAGAAACGTCTCCTCTCTGGGGGGATCTCGGACTTCATTCTATCTCCACAAATCTGATGATTCACGAACTTGATTTTGTAACGTGGCTGCTTGGATCGTTAGAAGAATACTTTGTGTGGGGAACCGATGGTGGACGAAGTGAACAAGCTTTAGTGCGTACCCATTTTCAGAAAACGAATGTCTCCGCAGAGATCGTTGTATCCTCACAAATGCCAGCTGGTTATCCTTTTTCCGTAGGGTATGAGGCTTATTTTGAACAAGGAAAGCTAGTCTATCAAGAAAGTGACGACATGAATGGCATGGTTGAAGGATCATTAATTGAATATACCTCTGCAGGTAAACAGCAACTTTTGTTAGAACAAGCTAATCCTTTTGAAAAGAGTATTACGCATGCTCTCCAGTGCTTAGAGGAGGGTTCTACATCAATAATCGAGTTAGACTATGCCTTTCAAGCTATGGAATTAGCAATAAAAATAGAAAAAAAGCTTGTTTAAACATAAGGGTTGGTGTAGATATCCTTTTTCATGGTTTTTGTTTGTATGGGCGTAGAATTTGTAGAATTAGTGGTTAGTAGCTAGGGAGAGGAATAGGTTTTGAGTTTTCTATTGTGAATTTTTCATATGTTGAAATTGTAGAATAAAGTAGTAAATTTAGTCCTTTTTGGTACGCTATGGTTAGTTCTTGTTCATAAAAAGCTGTTATTTCACAGCATTTTGGAGGGATTTCATCCTTGGGATTAAGGGCGTTCAATTAGAGGATAAGTTAGTTGAACAGGCTGCCTATGATCTCGGCAGCCTGTTGTCATTGTGCTATCGTGCCCCATTAGCGTAATCGCGAGATTTATTAAATCTAACGATTAGTTTCAGAAAACTGAATCGATTGGATTGTATCAGTTAGCGGGTCAAATTGGATCGATACAAAAACTCCAAACTCGTTACCTGCTTTGCTTCTAATCCATAGTTTGAATTTCTCTTCAGACTTTTTAGGTGTTAGTTCAGTACGACCAATGTGCTTATAATCAATTATGACTGCATTGTATCGTTTTTGTGTTTCCTCTACTGCAATTTTGCCCCATTTTGCGTATTCAGGCGCAGCCTCTACTGTAACAGTGGAAAAAATAAGTATCGCCAAAAATGATATCAGTATTTTTTGCATAATAACCGCCCATCTGGAGAAGTTTTCAGTAATATCTCCCACTTTATCCAAATGTATTCTTAGACAACTTAACGCCAGCGTGCAGTCTACAACTTTATTTTTAAATTTATCAAGATCTAGATTTAGGAAAGTCAGATATAATAAAGGGTTCCACATATTAGTCATGACTAATATGTGGAACCCTTTATGCTTAACTATCGTACTCCGTTAGGATTTCTGTGGAACGAATATTTTAAATCGCATTGTTACTCATACGGCATCTTGTCCTTACCCATATATACAACACACTTTTACTCCTCCTTAAATGCTGATACCTTCATTGTATTGAATTCATCAACTCATAGTAATATTTAGAATCACTAGTCTTATAAAGGCTATACCAAGCGTCTAATGTTTTTGGAGAAAACACATCCAAAGCTTTCAAGATGTGTGCAGAAAATTCCAACGGAGCTATTCCAGATGCGGTGATCAGTTTTCCATCAGTTACAGCAGACTCCATTTTGTAATACTTTTCTCCTGTATAAGTGGGACAGATCATTTTAAGGTATTCCAGATCATTGCTTGTATGCCCACGTGAATTCAGCAATCCTGTCTGGGCAAGTCCCATTGTAGCACCACAAATCGCTGCAACCCATATACCTTCCCTTAAACACCTTTCAGCGATTTTTAAGAGGGGGTGGTGAATGGTTTCTGTCCATGTATCTCCACCGGGTAAAATCAATAGATCGGATCTTTCAATACTGCAATCATCCAATTTGATGTCAGGTAATATTTTTAATCCGCCCATTGTAGTTACTGGAGTCTTATCAATTCCCACGGTAACTATTTTTGATGGGGCCAGCCCCTTTTTATAATATCTTCCCGAGTTCAGTTCGGCAGTTAAGTAACCTATTTCCCAGTCTGCCATTGTGTCAAACACATAAAGATATACCGTATTATTCATTTGCAAGTTCTCCCTATTTTACAATTCATCAAGTGATACCAACCAGGTAATCAATGATTATCATCATTATAAAATGACTTCACTGACATCCGCTGTCAGTGAAGTTTTTAAAGTTGATAATATTCCATTAACTCCGACACAACACCAACAAGTTTTTCCTTCAAACTCTGTGGTTCGATTACTTGAATGGATTTCCCGTAGGATAAGAGAAAATTAGGAACATAGGTATGAATTGATTTTTCCTCAAGTAAAAAGATTGCTTGATTTGATGTACGCTCTTTCAGATGATGCCCCAAAAACCAATGCAGGCATAAGTCATCCAACGCCTCTGACCTACCTTCGATAATTAAAGCAATTAACCCGTCCTTGCCGACTAAATCAGGTAATAGATTTCGCAAAAAAAATTCCCGAGCCAAAAAAGCTTCGGAACGTTTAAATATGTTTTGAGTCCGCTTGATTTGTAAAATCCGTTCTACCCGAAAGCTGCGGATCTCATTTCTCAGGTGGCAAAATGCAACAATATACCATTTATTGTTCCAGTACACCATTCCATAGGGATCTATCACCCTAGTCTTGGGTTGATCATCACGGCGTGTGTGATAATCAATTTCTACAGAGAATTCGTTTGCTACAGCTTGCTCCAATTCCGCCAATACTGGCTGAATAGAAGGGTCTCCCCTACGGTTTATAACTTCAAATCCGGCTAAATGATGGCTGAGAACACTTTCCTGTTCCTGATTCGAATACATTTTCAATTTGGATGTCGCATTACCTAAAGCCTCACTCAAAGGGTATCCCGCTTCTTTTGCAAAAACAGCAGCATGAAGAAGTGCTTTTTTTTCTTCAATATCAAATAGCAGAGGTGCTCTGATAAAATTATTCAGTAAGCTATACCCGCCATTATGACCAGTGTCCGATATTATAGGCACTCCACTGGCACTTAGCGCATCAATATACCGATAGACTGTCCTTATATTTATTTCTAACTTTTCGGATATTTGTTTTGCGGTCATTTTAACACCCGAATTCAGCATCCATAGGATTGCCAGCATATTATCGTTTTTTGGCATTACATATACCTCATCTTTTATTAGGATCGCACTAAATTATTTGCTTTGCGAATCGCCTGCATCCCTTTATTCATCAATCTTTCAGCCTTTCAATCCTCACTTAGCAATCTATAAACAACAATCTGCAATTTTTAACATTGCTGCTCTTAGCTCAACCCAACAATCTACTTTACCACAACTTGTGATACAGTTCACCGCGCTGTTTGTAACGGTAAGTTTTTGGGCCATCCTTTGCAGAATGCTCTTTCTTTGATCCGCTAGGTTCCAATTGCCCTAACCGCCGTTCAGGGGACTAAAGAATATACACAGCATATACATCACCTGGAAGAATGGATATTTCCAGTTTCAATAAACTTGAGTGATGCGTATAGCCTTTACCAAGTAGACAGTTAATAACGCCTTTACACAAAAACAAACTTACCATGCGTCTGCTCATGAGCAGTAACGCACGGTAAGTTCCATCAATAATAACTCTTTATTTGGTAATATGTTGTATTTTTATGAAAATATCTTCCTTCTTCATTTATTTATGCCGTCATCAGTATTTAAGCTCACTATTCTTCCACATGGTATTCCCTTCCTTGTCGAAGCCTGTCATCTCGGTAGCGCTCATCAATTCGCCTGTTTTGACATCAAAGAAAGCGCTCATTCTCAAACTGTCATTCTCACGATTAGGAGAATTCGGCGAGATACCCATAACTCTTAGCAGCAGACGTGTTTTGGAGGAGTTAGGATCAGTATTATACCCGCTGATAGTAAAATGATACCCCTTGATCCAGTCATCTGCTATAGCAGGATTTCCTGGTTTCATCCCCAGTCTCTCAACAGCTTGTTTAACTGCATCGGAAGAATCGATTTGAATATCAGATATCGCATACTGTCCTTTTACAAGTAAATTCTTATCGTGCTTTTTCACATCAGTCTTAATGGCCATTCCATTATCGATCTTGATATAAATAAAAACATTCCCTTTCTTGCTGCCAAATTCGAGATTCCAAGCATCTCTTGTTCCATCCGAACCATCGGTTCGTTCCTGGGAAACAGAAGTGTCATCCGTGCTTGTTATGTTAATAAGTAACGGCTCTTCTTCCGTCAGCTTCTTCGCCTCTAAGTACCCAAGGCGCAGTGCCTCCATCGCGGTTACGCTCTTCTTTTCATTGGTTCCCTTATTCGTTATTGTGGCAGCTGGTTTCTCTGTCTCGTTAATCATCTCACTGGTTGTTGTGGCGGCCTGTTCCTCTGATTTGTTAGAAGAGCCGTCGAAAAGAACATTTTTCATACTGAAGAATAGAACGACCATAATCACAATCAATGTAATTGAGGCAATGCTAACATATTTCTTCTTACGCAAGGCTGCTTCTCCTTAGTTAATGAGTATAAGAAACTTTGGTTACGCCATAATTAACTGCTGAAGTAGTTTCCGTACTGTCCACACAATGACGATTGAATTTTCCAATTTTTAACACACCAAAATCATACAATAATGTTTCCTTAAATGCAATTCTTGTCGCATATTTTAAAATAACGGCTATTATTTACATTAACTCGAAACGAAATTGATCCTAGCTCACTGGTTTCAAGGGTTAAACTTGCCCCTATTTATGATACAGTTCACCGAGAATGATCTTAAACTAAGCTGCCCGTTAGCTGAATAAGCTAACAGTCATTCCCTCGAATCCTTTGATAGACCTCCGCATAGGAAAACTTAAGTTGTTCTCGCAACTTTTTATTTTCTTTTTCGAGCTTCTTCATCTTTCGTTTTAACGACGCAATGATGGTGTCCTTGTTGTTTTCATCGAACGCCAACAAACAATTGCATTTCTCCGCCTCATGCGTTACACTCTTTATATTGACAAATTTGCAGGTCTATAAAAAAGGAGGTTAACGCGCCCATGTGCCCCCGTACCAAAGAACAAAATGAGCTCATACGCATGCAGCGCAGGGAACAAATCCTGGACTTCGCCGCGCGCACCTACTTCCGTACAGGCGGAAGCTTTGATATTCGCGACGTCGCCCGCGAGGCTGGTCTCGGTTATGGCACGGTATACCATTATTACCCCAACCGGTATTTACTAATAGAAGATGTGCTGAGCAGCGGCTTCGAGCGATGTGAGCAAACCCTGACTCAATGGGCGAACATCAGCCGGGACACCCCTGACGACAGGCAGTTGTTAACGTATTGCAAGATGCTACTCCAGTTGTGGCAGTCAGATGCCCGCGCATATCTCGTCTACAAAATGGCAGCGGAGCATTTTACAGGCTTGCCAGAGAAAGATCGGCACCCTGCCAAGAGACGATTCATGGAAAGACTGTATGTTCCACTCCAATCGACTATCCAACGCGAAGACGACAGCATCAACCTTATGCTTGCCGTGTTGGTCGGCTGCTGCGGGCTGCACTACTATGCGAACAATTCCGAGCTGGACGTCGATCGAATCGCCCAACTCGCGATGCAAGCCATTACAAAGGAGTCCTGAAACAAACATGGTTATCTTAAAAAGCAAGTATGAAATCGAAGCCATCCGCAAGGCATGCCAGGTTGTGGCCGAATGCCATCGCACAATTGCTCCGCTCATCAAACCGGGCATCACAACGAACGAGATTGAGCGCATATTCGAAGATATTATTTTGAAGCACGGCGCCAAACCCTATACGAAGGGCTACAATGGCTATCAATATGCAACCTGTGCCTCCGTCAACGACGTAATTGCACATGGCTTCCCTACAAATAAGCCACTTGAGGAAGGCGATATCGTGACGATCGACACGGTAGCGGAGCTCGACGGCTGGCTCGGCGATTCAGCCTGGAGCTATGCGGTCGGGAAGATCTCACCGGCGGCTGAGAAGCTGATGCGCGTCACGAAGGAGTGCCTTGATCTCGGCATCGCGCAGGCACAGCCCGGCAATCGGCTTGGAGACGTGACGAGCGCAATCCAGCAGCATGCCGAATCGAACAACTTCGGTGTCGTGCGCGACCTTCTCGCTCATGGCATCGGTCGTGACCTTCACGAGGAGCCGACCTATATGCATGTCGGCAAGCCCGGCAAAGGCCCCCGCATCAAGGAAGGCATGGTATTCACGATCGAGCCCATGATCACTGAAGGCACCTACAACATGACAATTGATCAGGACGGCTGGACCGCCCGGACGCTGGACCGCAAGCTCGCCGCCCAATACGAGCATACGATCGCCATCACCGCTGAAGGACCACAAATCCTGACCGCGCAATAGAACAATTAGAAGCCGACCAACGAGAGGGTCGACTTCTTTTTTATTTATTGAGCAGAAAACGAATGGCCCGCGGACCGATTGAATTCTTAATGCGAAAAGGATGCTAAACTTAGAAACAACAAAATCCCCCTCAATCTGAGGGGGGGTTCTATCGCAATGCATTACGTTTCTCCTAACATTTCCTACAAACACTAATGATAGATGAAGATGACAGAGAAAACGGCGTTTTATCCCAGTCAGCATATTGATGTTCGACGCGAAAGCCGTGACGAGTTAATAAAGAATGTAGCGTATTCGGATCCGTGAACCGACAAGCAATTCGGGAAGTCGTTCGCTTATACCCCCAATCACGCATCGTGACCCAATGCATGATATGCTGGCCAGCATCGTAACATTGGGTGCCTGATACCTTGACGTTATTTCCATCCTTATCAATAAATGATCCCCATTCTGTCTCCTCTTGATCGGATAAATCCGTTCCCTCCGGATTTCGGGTCTCAAATGCAAAGATTCCATGAGGTTGTAAATGTTTGTGAACGGTCGTGAGCAAATCGCTTTGATCTTGATCACTTAAAAATGCCTGAAAAGCATTACCAGTCAAATAAATCATCGAAAATCGCTTGTCCGATTCGAAGGTACGGGCATCACCTTCCATAAAAGTAACAGTCAGCCCTTTCGCCTTCAACCGCGCATACGCAATCATCGCTGAAGAGATATCTACACCGGTCATTGTTATACCGGCTTTCGAGAGGGGGATCGTTGTTAAGCCTGTACCACAAGCAAGTTCTAACACTTCCCCAGGACTCGATCTGGCAAGCTCAAGATAGAACTGATATTTGTCCATTTCACCGTCAAATTCAAGATCGTAATTTACCGGATCTTGAAATTCTTCAAGATTGCTATGTTCAATCAACACCATTCCCCCTTTCATTCCTTGTTATAATATAATCGAAATAAATGCTAATCGACAGCCATCGCGCTTAACAGTATTATTTTACTATTTTTTTGATAACACGTTTGGTGATAAACGGTTATAATCAATTTTTATCAAACATGCCAGTCCTCGTTAGTTCAACCCTGAACGTTCCATTTCATATTTTATAAAATATACTTTCACCATTGAGGAAGGGGCGACAATATTCAGCGCATAATTTGGGCATTCTTTCACGCATCCAGTCATGAACATGTACATTCTCTATCTGGAAAACGTAATACCCAATAATAGCGACCAACATTAAACCTTCTAACTGCAGTAGAGCACTCGCTGTATTTTCACACGCTCTGTAATAACCCTTTAGGAAAGTATCTCTTCGATCGGAAGGCAGCATCATAGCTCCCATGGCTACATCAAGTAAAGCATAACCTTTTCCGAAAAAGCCAAAATCGATAAAACGCACCTTTCCTTCGGTTGTGATGATGATATTACCCATACACAAATCCCCATGAATAAGGTCCGGGCCAGCCTCCCCGCCATGGTCATCTAACCGGGAGTTGATCAATTGCAGCGTTTGTTCAATGACATTAGCATCAGGAGGCGTAAATAAATTCTTTCTCACACCCGAATGAATCACACGGATCATCCGTTCATTATAAGCTTTGCCTTGACTCGGGCGAATCTCCATACCTGAATGTTCGTACTGCCGAAAAAAAGTATGCAGTTCTGCTATTTGAGATCCCAGTTCTTTTACCAGTTCAAGATTGTTAACATCATTCATATTCAGGTCTCTTCCATCCAACCAGGTGAGGACGGAGCAGTTTAGCAGTTCACCTTCGTATTCAATGATCGTAATAAGTTCACCCTCATTGTTTCTTACGGGAGCCTGTATTTCGTTGGTGCTCCAGCTTCCCAGCTTCTCAAGCATTTGCAATTCTCCAAGAATGCCGCTGTATGTATGTTGCAGACCTTTCATGTCCTCTATAAAAGGGTCATGAATGCGGAGTAAATATGATTTTCCCGTTCTGTCATTAACACGATAGGTTGTACTTCTACAACATTTTCGAAATATCCTGCCTATAGCTTGACGAAGCTGCCGGAATGATTTTTCGCGGCAGCTTCGTTGTGAAAGGATATTCAGCGCTCAGTTTCAATAGTCCAACCAAACTCTTTTATTTCTTAGTGATAGGCACCCATATTTCACTTTTAAAATTTGGCGATGTGATATCTTTGTGCTCATTCCATAGAATTTCAGGCCCTTTAATTAGCTCATATCCCGATGACGGAGCCCATTCCGAATATATTCGCCCCCAGATCTCTTGTAGCGCACTCGGAAAAGAGCCGACGACTGTGAATACAGCCCACATAGAGGCCGCCACTTCCAGCTGTTCCAAGCCATTCCATGAGTCTTTTGTAGTGGCAACGCCAATATAATGATCGAACTCTCCTTTTTCCTCCATACGTCCTTCAGAAAAATTTGTAGAGGCGCTTATAAACCCTGAGGGCTCAACATCAGAAAATCTCTTCATCTCATCAATCATTTCCGGCGTCAACCCTTCATACATAGACGCAATCTCCGGATTGACCCCTTGGAAAATGATTGGAACCCGTTTTTTTATGCCCACGATGCGGAAAGACTCTTTGTTTTCAATCCGGTAATTCATTTCATTTCCTCCTTTGATAGTCAGCTGAAACGACATCCGAGGGAACGCCTTAAGGGAATGTCCATGGACCCGAGCTTCTGAAGGACTAACCCCATGCAGGCTATGGAAAGCCCTAGAAAAGGAATCCGGCGAATTATAACCATACTTCAGAGCGGTATCGATAATTTTGATATTACTTTGTGAAAGCTCGAGTGCTGCCAAAGTTAGACGTCGACGCCGGATGTATTCCGACAGAGTAATGCCTGCTAGGAATGAGAACATGCGAGTAAAATGATATTCCGAACAGCAGGCTATTTTCACAACCTCCTGATAATCAATGGGATTTGTTAGGTTCTCCTCAATATAGTTTATTGCTTTGTTCAGTTGTACCAGCGTATCCATGACGTTGCCTCCCCTCGTTAATTATAAGGTTATCAGAGATGGTTTTTATCTTCCCGACTTTATCTGCACGATTCTGTAGGGTTTTTTCATGTTTCGATGAACAGAGACTCAATACGAGGAAGTTACTCTCTTCTCACAAGAAGGACTACTTTTTTTTGAATGTCAAAATCATAGTAAACATAATAATAATTATGTTAACTATGATCCGAAGTGCGTTCAGAAGCTCGATCGTCCACTCACTTTCACAACCTTTTTATAGCAAGAGCAAAACGCTCGATCGTCTCTTTTGATAACCCATTTACGTTCTTATTTTTTCCTTTTACCATCCGCAGTACAAACCGGTCTAGCAAAGTTAGCTTCTCTTCATAGATCTCATCTCCAAAAACTTCTTTCGTCACTGATTGGTCATATAACACTTCTGGAAACGCAGATTTCAATTCTTGTGAGGCCTGTTCACCTGTTGCTCCTGCACAAACAAACAATCCTACTCGTTTTTTCCCTAGTTCATTTTGATATTTTGTTGTAAAATCAGTCATTTGTTTTTGGATTTTTCCATAATAAATAGATCCTCCCAAGATGACCATATCATATCGTTCCAGTGTCGGCTCTTTAACATGCATCAAATTAACTACTTCGGTTTCTTCGCCCAGTTGAGATTTTAATAAATAAGCCGCTTTTTCCACACACCCATATTTCGAGGTATACATAATTATTGTCTTCATTCTAATCACTCCCTGCCGCGCTGGTCACTTATTATCTTAAGGGTTCACGTACATGCTTTAACAAAATAACCATACAAGCAGCAATAGCTACAGTCATCGTCGGAAAAATTACACACTCGGCTATAGACACATCCACACCGCTATAGATCATTGCCACCAGCATTGCCGTAATTGCTAGCAGTAATGTAACTCCTTTAAAAACAACGACAGTTGCCAGTAGGTACCCAAAAGGTTGTCTACGAATGACCATAATCCCCGTTACAATTGCTAATGGGACTAAGATCGCAAGATCCAAAACTTGAATTACCAATGTACTATAGTGCTCTAGCCCTTGTGGCGGTGTTCCCCCCAGTAGTGAATTCAGTATTTTCCCTAACCAGAGCAATAAAATCATAAAAGCAATAACCATTAGGGAAAAGCCGATTCCTTTAGAAGGTAAACTGTTTTTAAAGTAAGTATGTATGGATTCTTTATCAAAGGAAAATAAGGCTAGGATGAATGCGAAAAAACTTAAGGAAAACAACAGCACATAAACTAAAAACAATGAATTGTACATCGTCAGAAAGCTGTAGGATGCGTAAGTATATAAAAAGTACCCCAGAGTGCCCGTAAGGAGCATCCTCCCCTTTATCGAGCCTTTAATTGTCATGATGAGCGAGTTGAGCAGTAAAGGTATGGCAAGAAATAATGTAACTCCATCCTGTGCTTTAGCTTGTGCCGCCGCAGAGACAGAATCATGGCTGTACACTCCTGACCCCTGAAGCTTTACATCCTCGCCCCATATTGACGTGAAAGTATATTTTGTTCTATCACTTATCCCATCTGAAAACAACCCAACCGCTGTTGCAAACACTGCAATAACCGAAATCATCACCGACAGCACTACGACTTTCCTTATATGTTTTATAACAACCGCCCCCTCCCTTCATAAAAATATTTAGATTTCACCTGGAAGCAATAGCAACCATTGAATCCAAATGACATGAAATCAGAGCTTCGACCTGATCATCAGGCAGATCCTTTTCGACAAGCAACCGCATAATTAAACCGAACGCTGCACTCCATATCACCTGAGCTGTGAGTTCTACGAAAGCTTCTTCACGGTTTTTTTGTGCTTCAAATCTGAGCAGGCCCTGGCAGAGCATCCCAATCGCTTTACGTTCCTGTGCAGCTCCTCTAAATAGAACAGCTGTGTAACTAAGAACAGCCGGTGTATCGTTTAGCATGACATTCCGGTATTCTACACCCGTAGAAAGAGACATCCTGATGAACTTCTCCAATGTTCGTTTTAAAAGTGTATCTGGAGGTAATTCCTGCTGTACCTCTTGTTGCACAGACTGAAGCTCAGAAAGCATATCCGTATATTTTTGTTGCAAATAGTTCTCGATAATCTCTTCTTTGCCTTTAAAATAATGATAAATAATTCCCGGTGAATATTCGATTTTCTCAGCGATTTTTCGGATAGACAGCTTCTCTATTCCCTCTTCGGCAATCAATAAAGCTGCATTTTGCAGGATTAGATTTCTCATTTCTTCACGCTCACGTACTTTTCGTTGTTCTTTAGTCATAAATTTGTCTCCTCATGTGTTGAACACCGTTTAATCTTTGAACACTGTTTAATATATGTTTTGGATTAGTATTATGTCAATATCCTTAGTCACATGTATTCCCCTCCTCCAATCTACATATCTGGACATAAAAAATCCGCCAGTCTATATAGACTGACGGAACCTTTAATTTGTGAAGTTAAAGGATTACAGACAGAGGGTTTTAGTAATGATAACCAACAGGATAAACAGAACCAGAATAGCTCCTGTGGAAGTGAAACCACCGTATCCTCCTGCAAATTCGCCCATTGTTGACTCCTCCTTTGTAATTGAGTACATCATAAGATATGCAATATTGCCCTCACTGACTGGGTATTTTGAACACAAAAAATAAACCAACGACCTTTTTTATGGTGAATGGTTTAATAGGTTAACATAATTAATGTTATGTTAACTACAATAGAGAGCATAAGATGCTCCCTACATCACAATTCGTATATGTTCTTAATAGCTAGCCAGTTTTATAAAAAATCACAATTTCCTGACCTTCCGTCTTGACGCTCTCTTTGTCATTCTCTACTGTCTAGCGCTCACTCGCTTAGCCCCTTTTTCAATCCATTTGCCGTTAGTAGCAAGCTCCATAGCTAAAAGAAACCAGCAATATAACGGTTTTTATTTCTTAATCCTATTAATAGTTAATGTGTTGAAGTATTGGCTGGGGTTGCCTTGCTGTGGATTAAAGCGCTCTTGAAACTCTCCATGGGTATAGTCCCCGATCACTTTATGCCAGAAATCACGAGCAGGTGTATTCGCACGGACTTGTGAAACCTTCCATTCCCCAGAGTACATATCAAAGAGCTTATGCGCAGCCCATGTACCTACACCACTTCGGCGGTATTTTTGCATCACAAAAAACTCAGTCATATAAAACTGGCCTTCAGGATTACGCAATAACCTGTCCACCAAAGCAAAACCAGCAATATGCCCGTCCACCTTAAACAAATATGCGAATTTATTATTTCCGCTACTCCAATAAGCTTCTAGTCCCGGATAGGCCGGAAATACCCCGTCTTGATTGACATCAAATTCTAAATAACGGGTGAAATCATATAGGTAGAACTGCATTAATCTGCTTATAGTATGCTTACGTTCTTTGGGAACCAGCTCAATTTCAAGTTTCATTATGTGCACCTCTGACATTTATGTTTACTTCACATCATAAAGCTTAGCGGCATCAGGAGCAAGGCTCGGACCTAGTTTCCCCTTCATTCGAAGTCCAATCTGGGACAAAACATGTTAAGATAGAAGGAAGAGATTTTATGCAATCTATGGAAAAAGGTGAATCACATGAGCGTTCAAAAGAACGATGACCGTAAAAAACTTGATCAAAAGCTACCCCTCATGCCCTGGTTCGTTCAGCAGTTTATTGATTATAAACGCCCTGATCTCTCCCCTTCCACACTGCTGGAGTATATCCGGGATTATGAATCTTTTTTCGGCTGGTTGCGTGCAGAGGGCTTATCTCAAGCCGGCTCAAATACCGAGATCACACTTCTAGAATTGGAAACCCTACATATGGACAGTATTGTCGGATATCGGTTGCATCTAACTACTCGCGCCGAGGGAACGAACACTCGAGTTACTGTATCCCGTAAGTTATCTGCATTACGCTCCTTATTTCATTATTTAAGTCAAATCGCCGAGGATGAGAACTTTTATCCATTGCTTAAACGCAACATTATGGCTAAGGTTGAGGTCAAACGAACACATAAGCCAAAGGATACTGCCGCTAAGTTAAAGGGTAAGATTTTGGAAGATGAGGAATTACTGGAGTTTGTGGGGTACATTTATGAAGGTTATGGACGGGATGTGGAAGGTAACAAACAGGCTTATTATTCGTTTCAATTAAATCATGAGCGCGACGCCTGTATTGCCAGCTTAATTCTGAACTCTGGCCTGCGTGTGTCTGAGGTAGTCAATCTAAACGTAGACGATTTGGATGTTAACAACAAGCTGCTATATGTCACCCGCAAAGGGAATAATGACGAAACGTTCAAGACACCTGTCTATTTTCGAGAGCAAGCTAAAGATGATCTAGCTCTTTATCTTAGTCTGCGCCAATCTCGCTACAAAACACCCAAGAGAGAAAAAGCCTTGTTTATCTCTCTCCCTAACGGGCGTCAAGAAGGCAAACGTATGACCAAACGTGCGATTCAAGAAATGATTATTAAGTACGCTAAACGCTTTGGTAAACCGTATCTTACGGTTCATAAGCTGCGTCATTCTTTTGCAACAGATTATTATCTGCAAAATGATATTTATAAAACGAAGGAACAGCTCGGGCACGCATCCACCGAAACAACTGAGATCTACGCTCATCTAACGGATAAAACGATGTCCGAGGCGATCGAGCGGCGTACCGATAATTAATCATCACCAAGGGGAGCTTATACTTCGGATGAGTAGCCGCTCTTCGCTAGTGCAGAGTTGTTATCGGTCTCAGCGGACCTTAAATGCAGGATTATCTCACATTTGGATTGCCAACGGACCCCAAGGTCGCTATTGGCCTGAAATACGCAAATATGAGCTCCATTCTATGAAATAGCGACGCTGAGGTCCGAAACCCCGCTTAAAAAGTGATAAATTTGCAAATAAGATCATCTGAGTCCTTAAGCATCCGCGGGGGATTAATCTCGGCAGTGGTGCAGGCTAATAACTCCAACCAGCAGAGCAGCGACTCTTCCGATAGGAGAATTGCTATGATAGTGTCGCCTACCCGGACATTTCATTCTCGCTTTTTTTCAAATTTGAGTACATCCGGCGGGCACCCCTAACCCTTTTATAGTTGCACTAAAAACCCACTTACGGTACGCAAGTGGGTTTTCTTATTCTAATTTATGGGGTAAAATCCCCCTTTAAACCGGTTGTAAGCGACTATTGGGTTAGCACGAACGCTATTTTTTTGCTTATCTATTGTGAATTTTTCATATGTTGAAATGTTGGAAATAATAACGTTGGCTAAGCAATTATATGGCGATTTCTGTGCGTGCGTGGATATCAAATACCTTTTAATCCTCGATGGCCAGAGTACCCTCCACATCTAGCCCCGAATCTCTCCTGGCAGCTTGATCACTGTTACCTTATCTCCGGCAGATAGCCCTTTTTCTTCTGGGGGTACAACTATCAAACAGTCGCTATCCTTGATCGTGACCGTTACGGAAGATTCATCAATGATTGCCGGATAAGCAAACAGGCTGCCGTCTTTAATTTCTAACCGAGCTCGCACAAATCTAGTAAAATTATTCACTCTTTTATAATCTGTGCCGAGTTTAGCGCTCCATTCCGGTAAAAAAGGCTGAGAAGCACTTTGCATCAGTGAAATCACAGGCCGTGCAAACAGTTGAAACCCAACGAAACAAGCCCCCGGATTCCCGGATAAAGCTAACAGCAGCTTACCCCCTCTAACCGCAGCAGTAGTTACGCTTCCTGGACGCATCGTCACTTTGTTGAACAACATATTACCACTTTGTTCGCGAACCAAGTCGCCCATGATATCATAATCCCCCACAGAAACGCCACCCGTTGTAATCACAAAATCATAAGTTTCCAGCGCCATCTGTACTTTACTTCTAGCCAGCTCCAGATCATCCACAATAGCGCCTAACATTACTGGAGCACCCCCTGTTTCTTTGACTAGAGCTTCTAGCATAGGGGAGTTACTATTGCGGATTTTGCCAGGCTCCAGCGGCTCATGCACTTCCAGCAGCTCTGTTCCTGTGGCAAAGATGGCTACCTTGGGACGACGATAGACTTTCACGGTATGTAATCCAAACGCTGCAAGAACAGCTATATCCCCCGCAGAGATTAACCTTCCTGTAGGCAATACAAGATCACCTTGGCTTAATTCGAAACCTTGAGGTGTGATATTGCTGTTTGCTTCTAGTTTTTTTCGAATTCCAACGTAAGTCTTTCCTTCCTCTTCACGTCTCTCCGTGACCTCCAGCATCACCACAGCATCTGCACCAACCGGTACTTGTGCACCCGTCATAATTCTTGCGGCTGTTCCCGGAGTTATATCTACCGCAGGCACTGCGCCACACGGAATATTATCCACAATTTCTAACCATACCACTTGTCCATTAACACAGTTACGGGTATCCCCCGCGATAATCGCATATCCATCCATACTCGAACGATTAAACGCAGGAAATGGGTGTGGAGCGATCACTTTTTCAGCCAAATAACGTCCACAACACTCATCCAGCGATACGTCTTCTGATTCTAGCGGATTGGCATATTTGATTATTTTGGCCTGAGCTTCTTTTACTTGCAGCGCTTCACGCTGAAATCTATTATCCTTCATAAAGACCTCCGTTCTGAAACTTCGATGTTTGCAGTAATAGGTATTATTTTAACATGAGACCTCTTGAAGTAAAATTATAAACACAAAAGGCCACCATCCATGTTTATGGGCAGCAGCCTTTTCTACAATATTTTTTCCGGTATAGTGATCCGTTACTTCTCTACTAGTCTAGGATGCTCTAATTACCTTTACATCCCCAGGGATTATTTTCTCCCCTTCATAAAGCATAAACCGTCCATGTTGCCACTCTACACGCAGTAGACGTGAATCATCTGATTGATATTGCCACACATGCTGCTCTCCACCGTTCATAAATGGAGTCTGACCTGCAACAGCAACAAAACCTTCATATTCTTCCTCCAGGAAAAATGTATAGCCATCGAGCTCAAGCGTTGCTGGAACCTCAGCAGGATTATCTAACCGCCCATCGATTGGTCTGTACAATCCATATTGCAGCTGTTCCCGCTCTTCTATATGAAGATAAGCTATCTGGCTTCCATCTCTAAGGGTCAGAACAACAGCATTACGGCCCCGATTATGTGTCCGGCCAGTAACTTCATAGGTGACAAGCGATACTTCACAAATGTCTCCGGGAGACAAATTAAGCATACTTTTTTGAACTTCCTGAGGCGCTGGCTTAGAGAAAAGGTTACCTATACGTTTCCACATACTCAACTTGATCGTTCCTCCTACATAAAGGCAGTAATAATTAAAGCACCCGTAATTTGCAGTGAACCTGATAGCAGGCCATATCCGATTTTACCAAGCTGTGTACCATGATCCAGATCCAGCTTCCCCCAATTTGCTAGTAGAAGTCGAACCGTTCTTTCTAAAATTAACAAAAGCAAAAATGATACCAACGAAATCAGCAACGCATCTGGCAAACTATTGGAAGCCGCTATCGATGAAGATAAAATGAAGGCCTGAGCTAAAAGCTTCATTACAAGCCGTGTAGTCACCGCCATATTTCCAGCCTTTAACTCTTCTATATCGTTATAACGAGTAAAAAGTGAATCTATATACATCAGTACAAACAGCAACACAGCGCCGCTCACCGTCCACACGACCATGGACACCAGAATATGGAGATCCATTCTATAGCCCCCGCTTAATCATTTTGCATGCCTTTCATAAGCATAGATAAAGCGAAGAAGAAACGAATTTCTGTCTCCCCTTCGCCTGTGAACACCAGCCGTGAACCGGCTAAAGATCAAATGTTATTGCTTCTCGTATTGTTTCATCAGAGCCGCCAGTTCATCTTCAACCGCTTGATCTTTGTTCAGCTTCTCGAATTCATCATCCAGAGATTTATTGCCTGAACTCATCTCATTGCTGGCTTCAGCCTGAGCTTCTGCTTGCAGCATTTTATCTTCCATACGTTTGAGTCCTGCAGACGCTGAATCGGAACTAAATCCGCTCATTGCTTTGTTGATCTCGGTTTGAGCTTTGGCAGCGTTATAACGTGCAACCAATGTCTCACGTTTGTTCTTCATTTGGGTAAGCTGTTTGCGCATCTCTTCAAGCTTGCCACGAAGGTTATCCGCAGAGGCTTTGTTCTGATCAAAGCTGGCTTTGTATTCTACCAGTTTAGCTTCAGCAGCATTTTTCTCTTCCAGAGCGCGGCGAGCAAGGTCAACATTACCCGCTTGAGCTGCTGCATGAGCCTGTTGGGTGCGTTTGTTAACAAGCGCTTCTTGTTCTTCATACAGCTGTTTGAATTTCTTCTCAATGGCGATTTGCGCCGCTACAGCTTTTTCTGCATCTTCTAAATCTTCGGTCATATCACGAATGTATTGATCTGTCATTTTAATCGGGTCTTCTGCTTTGTCAATAATCGCGTTCACATTAGACATGGTTAAATCGCGCAATCTTTTAAATATAGACATGGTTTCATTCCTCCAAAAGATAATTTAATTCCTCACATGCTATCTTTTACGTAGAATTGCCACTACCGTTTCATATTTGTTGCGCTAAATATTGATTTACTTTTAAATTCACAATTTCCACGACTTCCATAATACCTTCTTTCGTGAGATTGTCGTAATGAATCCCCATCACTACTGTGACCGTC
Source organism: Paenibacillus sp. FSL H3-0310 (assembly GCF_038002785.1). Classification (NCBI taxonomy): domain Bacteria; kingdom Bacillati; phylum Bacillota; class Bacilli; order Caryophanales; family Paenibacillaceae; genus Paenibacillus; species Paenibacillus sp. FSL H3-0310. The sequence goes on along the minus strand of NZ_JBBODC010000001.1, from coordinate 2,450,617 downwards.
TTGTTCAGCGCTTCAGCTACTCTGATCGCAATGGGCTCGCTTATCGTGTGCTCTTTATGATGAGGAACCGCTGAAGTCAGTACTTTAATCTGCTCCCCCTCCAGATAAGCAGTACTCGTGGCACCAATATGCCGAACCCCTCCACTAATTAAGAGCAAGAGATCACGTCCGACAGCCGTCGCCTTCAGCTCAATATTCTCAGGATCAATCTGGTTAGTAGTCAATAGTATTCCCCTCGCTACTTCACTTTATATAATGCCCCGTATTTCCTCTAGTGATTGAATATTTTCTTCAACCATAAATTGCTCAAGCTCTGCAACTAGCTGACTACCTGCACGCAAGTTCATGAAATTATAAGTTCCCACTTGGATAACTGCAGCACCTGCCATAATAAACTCGATGATATCCGTTGCTGAAGTGATGCCACCCATTCCGATCACGGGAATCGTTACGTTTTGTGCAACTTGATGCACCATACGCAGAGCGACAGGCTTAATCGCAGGTCCAGACAATCCAGCATATAAGTTATTGAATACACTGCTTCTACGGCGGACATCAATCTTCATTCCTGAGATAGTGTTGATGAGCGAGACAGCGTCTGCACCCTCCTCCTGACACATTTGTGCCATTTCAACGATATTTTCGGCTCCCGGCGACAGCTTTACAGCGAGGGGCAGTTTAGTTGCGCGTCTAACAGCCTGTACTACTTTTTGAGCTTCTGAAGTTTGGATCCCAAACGCAATGCCGCCCTCTTTAACATTTGGACAAGAAATATTCAATTCAATCATGTCTACTGCTGTCTTACCTGCACTCGCACGAGCATCTGCATCCCGCTGAATCATCTCAGCTCCAAGAACATAATCTTCAAGTGTGCCTCCACCCAGGTTGACCAAACGAGCGGTGTCGAGTGTTTCCCAATAAGGGCATTCTTTATCTAAAAATGCAGCTACACCCGGATTCTCGAGTCCCACACTATTCAGCATACCAGAAGCTGTCTCGTATACACGAGTGCCGGGATTCCCCGCTTTCGGATTGAGGGTTAACCCCTTGCCAGAGATTCCGCCCAGCAGAGACACATCATACAGCTTGCCATATTCACGGCCAAAACCAAACGTTCCAGAGGCCATTATAATTGGATTTTTAAAATGAACGCCAGCAATTGTTGTGTTCAACTTAGTCATGGAAAAGCACCTCCTCAGAAAGAAACACAGGTCCGTCTGCACAGGCCTTCTTTTGACCATCACGGCAGGATACACTGCAGACCAGACAGGCTCCAATCCCACAAGCCATTCGGTTCTCTAGAGAAAGGTATACTTTCGTTCTACTGCCTGCTTCTTCAGCAGCAATGCCTTTACGTTGAGCAGCTTTAAGCATAGGGTGTGGGCCGCAGACAAAGACATGATCATATTGGCTGAAATCCACACTATCCAAAATTAAACCGCCAACATCGACTACAAGCTCACTTGCAAGTGGGCGAAACGCTTCTGTCCGGTAAGCTTCACGGCTAAAGCCCAAAAAAATATCACTCCCCGGAAGCTGCTTCGCGCAATAATAAAGCGGTGCAATTCCGATCCCACCGCCGATGAGTGCAACCTTCCCTTCGACCTGTGGAAATCCATTTCCAAAAGGGCCCTCAAGCTCTACCGAATCACCTGAACCCAGTCGTGATAATATCTCCGTACCTTCCCCAACGACGTGATACAGAAATTCAACACTATCCTCGTGTACTTCATGTATACTTAAGGGTCTGGATAGGATGGGGTAAGCTCCCCATGCCCGTAACATGTAGAATTGACCCATTGCTCCGCCACTATTCGTCTCTACCTTAAGGTGATACACACCATCTGTCAGCCGTTCGTTACTTAGAACCGTCCCCACGTTATCAAGCTCCTTCAAATTTTATCTTTATTAAGATTGCCTTAGAAGGAGCATAAAATCTGTGACAAACTTCACACCGAAAATGGTCTAGCCTCTTTTCCAAATCCCACGTTCATAAGGTTTAGGTACATCATGTACGCCACCAAGCGCTTCTTCAGCATGTAAAGCCCAATAAGGATCACTTAACATCCCACGGCCAATAGCTACAAGCTCCGCCCTTTTTTCTGCAATGATGGACTGTGCCTCAGAATAGGCTTCAAGCCGTCCTACCGCAATTACTGGCACTTGTAATCCACTGCGAATATATTCTGCCAGATCTGCTTGGTAGGCTGGGCCCGCATTAGGTCCACCATTAGAGCCAATGGGACCTTCACCACCTGAAGACACATGGAACATATCCACTCCAGCATCCTTATATCGGCGGCAAAACGCCAGGGCATAGTCAGCATCATATCCACCATCAACATATTCTTTCGCGGAAACCCTCATGATCAAGGGCATATCTACTGGCACTACTTCTCGGATTGCTGCAACTACTTGTACTCCAAAAAGTGCTGGATCTTGTCCATATTCATCCAATCTGATGTTGGTCAGAGGTGAATGAAACTGGTGAATTAAGTAGCCATGCGCACCATGAATCTCCACAGTATCAAATCCTGCCTCCACAGCTCTACGAGCGGCAGCACGAAAGGCTTCTATCATCTCAAGGATGCCTTCCTTAGAAAGCGCCTGTGGCTGCTTAGAACGAGCATCAAATGGAATTGCAGAAGGGGCAATCGGCGGTTCAGCATCGACTGCTTTACGTCCAGCATGACCTAGTTGAATGGCTATTTTTGCCCCATAGGCATGTACACTTTCTGTGAGCTTACGATAAGCCTCTATATGTGTATCACTCCAAATCCCTGTATCCCGGTTCGTTATTCTACCGTCCGGGTGGACTCCAGTCATCTCGACAATGATTAGACCAGCACCTCCAACAGCACGGCTAACATAATGAACAAAATGCCAATCATTAGGAATTCCATCCTCTTTATCCACCGAATACTGGCACATAGGCGGCATAACAATACGATTTTTCAGCGTTAAACCCTTCAATTCATAAGGTGCAAACAATTCTGACATCCTTGTCCCCATCCTTCCACCTGTCTATAATTGGCCCGGGAATATCCCGTTCTATTTAGTATACACGCATTAGGGTGTGCCAGAAATCTTTACCAGAGCCCTTGAAGAAACGGCATAAATTCATCCTTCAATGGAGATAACAATGAAGAATATGGTGATGATCAGGTAGTAAAGGAGGCATATGGGGATGTATGATCAACGGAGAGTCCAGAAACTGCTAGTAGTATTAGGATCAATCATTGTCCTGCTATTTCCAACCTCTTCAGCAGAGGTTGCTTCAGCCCCAGCTCAGAGTCAGAAATCCTCACAGGATCAAATTAAAAGCACGCAAACCACTGACGAAGACAAGGCGATATCTGCGGGAACTTCTACTACAAATAATTCAACGAGCAGCAACAATAAGAACACTAAGGGCTTGTCTCTGAGTCAGCTATTACACAAATATCCCGAGACCTTTAAGACCAGCGGTCCTCGGAATAAAGTCATCGCCTTAACTTTTGATGATGTGCCTGACCCAAGGTTTACACCCCAATTGCTAGATGTTCTTAAGAAATATCATGTCAAAGCAACCTTCTTCGTGGTGGGAAGCCGAGCTGAGAAACATCCCGCTCTAGTGAAGAGAATGATTAGAGAAGGACATGCTATTGGAAATCACTCTTATGATCATCCTCAGTTTGTAAAGCTAAAGATGCATGATTTCAGATCACAGATCATTGAGACCGAGAACATTATTCAAACCTTAGCCGGATATAAACCACGCTTGATTCGTCCACCCTATGGAGATATCTCTGAGCAACAGTTGAGATGGGCAAAAAATCATGGTTATAAGCTTGTAAATTGGAATGTGGATTCGTTGGACTGGAAGGGACTTTCCAAAACTCAAGTTAGAAATAACATCTTAGCTAATGCTGGAAAAGGAGCAATTATCCTTCAGCATGGTGGAGGTGGGCCGGGTAGTGATCTTCGCGGAACGATTCAGGCTTTACCTGAGGTAATCACGATTATGCGTAAACGTGGCTATTCTTTTGTTACCGTTCCTCAATTGCTGCAGGTCTCTAAAAATAAATAAACAAGAAACGGAGGCAGCCGCTAAGGACTCCCTCCGTTTCTTGTTTAACCTTTTTAACCCATTTCATATCTTTATAATAAATCTCTATATTTTTATCTAGCTATTTAACAATGTATAATTGTACATATTGATAACCAAAATCGGCTACAAAGCTTTGGCTGCCTGGGATAAAGATATCGATCCGGTTACCTTTAATGGCACTTCCCATATCGGTTGCAGTAGCCAGAAAAGCTTCTTTAGGCAATCCTGCGTGTGAATGTCCGGTAACCAATACTTTTGTTCCGAGAGGAATTACACTTGGATCAACTGCGATGGTTCCTAGCTTGAGTGGGTTCCCGAAATAATCAACGGCACCCCAGCCTCCATTCTCACTAGCCGCTGAGGAATAAGCAGAAGCCTTAACTTGTATCGATTTCTCGTAGTTAAAGGACTTGCCCCATGCTTCAACTGTTTTTGATTCTGGAGTAACATTCAGGCTTGGTGTAAGCACTGGAGTTTCTGTCGTAGCCACAGACTCTGCTTGCATTTTACTTGGGATCGTTATTTTAAGTCCATCGTAAATATTAAGAGCAGCAACGTTTGGATTAGCTTTCATTAAATCATTAACACCGACATTGTATTGCTGAGATAGAGTATAGAAAGTATTGCCTTCCTTTGCAATATGAACGCTGTCTGCAAAAGCAGGAGCGGTGTGCAGCAATGCACTAATTCCCATAACTGCAGCAAGGGTTTTAATGGTTCTGAACTTGTTCTTCATAAATGCCTCCTCTTTAGATGGGCGTAAGCGGTATGACTTCCGTATACGCTCGTGTACATTTCCTGTACTTATGTACATCTTGTGTGATGTCCTGATGTATTGTTGTCATTTGTAAAACTGACAGGACTTAATATATCACAATTTTGTAACCTATGCGTATGTAATTGTTACCATTCTGAAATAACATGTTTAATTATTGTCTTTTGTCCATTAAGAAGTTAACGTAATTTTGATTATGTTAACTAAATAGCGACAATCACATCCTATTATATAAGATAATTAAATAATATTCTTTGAGATTTTACATAGATTTAACATTTCGTGCCTCATCCAATAGTAAAATGATAGAATATGATAAATAGATTTGAGATATAGACATCGAAGCATATTTGGAGGTCCCATGAATACAGAAGAGATTAAAAACAATCAGAGCAGTCCAGCCACTGCTTACCTCAATAGGGATTTGAGCTGGATCGAGTTTAACCGCCGCGTACTCAAGGAGGCGCAGGACCCTGATAACCCTTTAATGGAACGTGCCAGATTTCTGGCGATCGTCTCGAGCAATCTGGATGAATTCATAAGCGTTCGTGTGGCGGGAATTCAGGATCAGATCCGGGCGGGCTATACTAAAAAAGATTTCACAGGCTACACCCCTTCCGGGCTGTATAAACGCCTCATCAAACGCGTAACCAAAATCATTGCCGATCAATACCGGACGTTCCGTGATATTTCGCGGAGTTTGCATAAAGAAGGCATCGTATTTGTGGATTATGAGGATCTTACCCATGCCCAAGAGCAGTCCATAGAACAGTATTACCGGGATATCATCTATCCTGTACTAACGCCAATGGCTGTTGATCAGAGCCGGCCGTTTCCACTCGTGCACAGCCAGTTTATCTACCTAGCTGTTGTTCTTACTCGTAAGAATGGTCTTGAAGAGGAGCCTTATTTTGCTATCCTGCAAATTCCTTCGAATCTGCCAAGATGTATCCCTCTTCCCCACCGCTCTAATAGTAAGAAAAGACAATTTGTATTTATTGAAGATGTGATCCGCCATCACATTCAAACCTTATTCAGCGGTTACGAACCTGTTGCGGTTAGTGAGTTTCGTTTGACTCGTAACTCAGATCTTACGATCGATGAGGAAGGTGCAGAGGATCTGCTGGAAGAGATCGAAAAAGAGCTGCGCAAGCGTCGTCGCGGGGTGCCAGCCCGTTTGGAAGTACAAAAAGGTATCCATCCCTATGCTCTTGAGCAGCTGCAAGCGGAATTTGAGCTGGAGGACTTCGTATTTGAAATTGAAGGTCCGCTTGATCTAGGCTTTCTTCGTAATTTTGCCGGAAGCTTAAAAGGTTTTGGTTACATGAACTATCCACCTATTGAGCCGGTTTATCCTGCTGAATTTCAAGAAAATGAGGATTTCTTCGAGGTGCTGCGTGAACGGGATGTATTAGTCTACCACCCTTACGAGTCTTTTGATGCAATGACAGACTTTATCATTCAAGCTTCAGAGGATGAGCAAGTGATGGCGATTAAAATGACCTTATACCGTGTCAGTGGAAATTCTCCACTTATTACTGCACTAGCCAATGCTGCGGAGTCTGGTAAGCAAGTTACAGTGGTTGTAGAGTTAAAAGCTCGATTTGATGAGGAACGGAACATCGCTTGGGCACGCCAGCTTGAAAAATCAGGCTGTCATGTCGTTTATGGTCTGATCGGACTCAAAACGCATGCCAAAGTGACCTTGATTGTCCGCCAGGAAGGCCCTGAACTGCGCCGTTACGTGCATGTAGGCACAGGAAATTATAATGACAGTACAGCCAAGGCCTACACGGATCTCAGTCTATTCACCGCCCAAAGCGATATCGGACTGGACGCTTCTGAGCTGTTTAATCAAATGACTGGATATTCGGCTAATTTTGACTGGCATTCCTTCATTGTTGCACCGACGAATATGAGCTTATCCTTGCAAAAGCTAATGATGCGTGAAGCTGAACATGCACGGGCAGGCAGACCCGCTCGCATAATCGCCAAGATGAACTCGCTCTCTAATCAGCAAGTAATAGACGATTTATATAGCGCAGCCCAAGCCGGAGTCTCCATTGACTTAATCGTGCGAGGGGTTTGCTGCCTACGTCCGGGAATAGAGGGCTTAAGCGAAAACATTACCGTACGCAGTATTGTAGACCGTTTTCTGGAGCACTCCCGGATCTATTATTTCGAAAATGGCGGCAAACCTGAGGTGTATTTATCCAGTGCCGACTGGATGACTAGAAACCTAACCCGCCGGATTGAGCTGATGTGTCCTGTCAGAGACAGCGGCATCCGTAAACAGATCGTCAAGATTCTAGAGTTGTCTCTAAAAGATAATGTTAAAGCCAGCTTCTTGCAGGCTAATGGATATTACGAACAACCAGACGACAAAAAGGCCCCTTTCCGGAGCCAGTTTGCTGCAATGGATGTTACACGTTGGAAGGGAAGCCGAGTTTTACCTTCACCGCCCAAGCATTCTTAAATGCTTTTATCGCGTTCTCAATGTCCTCTAGGCCAATTAGCAGTGACGATGCGCCCTCTAAGTCCAGATGAAGCGTATTGCCGTGCAGATTGGCCTTCAGGCCGCTTACAATTCCAATCTCCGTGCTGTCCAACGCAATGCTAAGCTGGACAAGCGACCCGAGCTTATGAATCCACTCTTCGTCGGATGGCAGCAAAATGTCCTTATGTTGTTGGGACAATTTCTGCTTCCGGCTTTTTGTGCTGTATGAGGCAATCATGGCGCAAAGAATAAGCTGACGGTGGGTAAGTCCACGAATTGGTGAATTCATCAACCAATACAAAGTATGTCTTTTGGATTGGTAATAGTTAATATTCGTTCCCGTACGATGCAGCATGATGGACACGTAAATTAACATCTCGTGCTCTGCTCTATTCGATTCATCTTTAAATGCGTCAAACAGGCTGAGTGCTAGCTTGTTGATATGATCTAAATACCGTTTAGAAGTATGAATATCAAAGCGAATGATCGTGTTTAAGCTATATTCCAATGCACTATCACGCACTGGCTGCTCCGGCTCCAGCAGATCATGCAGCAAGCCTTCTCTGAGCCCTTCCCCGCTGATTACCGCCTCACTCGCCCCAATATACTGATACACCGTATGGAAAATAATCAACCCGGATACAATGATATCCGCCCGACTCTTAGATAATCCATCTAAATCCTTACGTTTTTCGTAAGGCATTGAAGGTAGGGTGTTCATAAAGTGCTCGATCGTCTCACTGGTCATCGTATAGCCATGGGAGTTAGGCAATGAGTATGCTCGTGTCTTCTGATCCAGCTTCCCTAAGGAACGAACCGTCCCTCCTAAACCGAATAAAGGAAGCCCAGCTTTGGCATTTAGCCAATCATGCTCAACCAGTCTGCCGAGAACAAAAGTCTGCAGCTTGTGAATCTGCTCATCGCTCCAATTCCCACCTTGGCCAAACATTAGGTTGGTATTTACTGCCCCGAACGGGAAAGAAATGCTGTGTTGATAACGCCGCTCACAAAAAAGAGTGATTTCAGTACTCCCGCCACCAATATCAATGACATAACCATCCTCTACATTAAAGGCATTAATAACACCCAAGAAGCCATAATATGCCTCCTGGTGGCCACTGATCACCTCAATCGGAATGGAAGAGGATTGTGACAAAAAGCTTATTATTTCACTTGAGTTAGCCGCATTACGAATGGCTGCCGTTGCACCCGCCCGAATGGTTTCCACTGCAAAAGCGTTGCAGATTTCCTTAAACTGCCGCAAGACCGGAACAATCGTTTCCATGTCCTTTTGTTCCAGTCTATTCTCCTTCGTAATCTTCTCACTAAGGCGAGCGGAGTACTTACACTCCTTGATGATCTTATAGCCTCCTTCGCGCGTTGTATCATAAATTACAAGACGAATGGAGTTCGAACCAATATCAATAATGCCTATCCGGCGTAGATCATCTCTCATTATGTATGTACTCCTTTTCCTGTTGATTGACTGACCATCTATTATACATGGTTTACATAAATAAATGAACTCAGCCCCCAGCGATATATTCCCACATTACCCTCAGGACCCTATAACAAAACGGCCACTGGATACTTGTCCAGGGCCGTTTTGACGAATTCTTTATAATACTTTACTTAAAAAATCCTTAGTCCGAGCATGTGTAGGATTACCAAATACTTGTTCAGGAGTACCCTGTTCAACGATGAACCCGCCATCCATAAACAGAATGCGGTCACCCACTTCACGGGCAAAGCCCATCTCATGTGTAACAATAACCATTGTCATTCCGTCTTCGGCAAGCTTTTTCATAACCTCAAGTACCTCTCCTACCATTTCCGGATCAAGCGCTGAGGTAGGCTCATCAAAAAGCATCACATGGGGCTGCATGGCTAATGCACGAGCAATCGCGATCCGCTGCTTTTGTCCACCGGACAATTGAGCTGGATAAACATCCTTTTTATCTTCAAGCCCTACAGTCTTGAGGAGCTCCATTGCGAATTTATCGGCCACAGCCTGCTGCTGTTTTCTTACTTTAATCGGTGCGAGCGTAATGTTTTGCAGAACGGTTTTGTGCGGAAAAAGGTTGAACTGCTGAAAAACCATCCCCATCTTCTCACGCGTTGCATTGATATCATGCTTCTTTGAGGTGATCGATTCCCCTTCAAAAGTGATCTCGCCACCTGTAGGCTGCTCCAATAAATTCAAGCAGCGCAGAAAGGTACTTTTTCCCGAACCACTGGGCCCGATTACAACGACAACCTCACCCTTTTTAATCTCCAAATCGATTCCTTTGAGAATCTCCAGCTTTCCGTAATGCTTCTGCAGGTTCTTAACGGCGATCATCGGTATTCAGCCTCCTTTCGAGTCTACCTAGGATCTTGGAAAGCGTAAATGTTAGAACAAAATACATAAATGCAGCAATCACGAGTGGTGTCATGCCATCATACGAAATCGTTGTAACTGTACGAGCTTGAAACATCAAATCCGTTACTCCGATAAATGAAATAATCGATGATTCCTTGATAATGGTAATGAACTCATTACCGATTGCCGGAAGAACACTTTTAAGTGCCTGAGGAAGTACAATATGACACATGGTCATCCCTTGCTTCATTCCAAGTGAACGTGCGGCCTCCGTTTGTCCACGATCGACACCCTGAATCCCGGCACGAAAAATTTCTGCCAGATAAGCAGAACTGTTAATGGAGAGTGTAATCGCCCCGGACTGAATCGGAGTAAACTCAATCCCAAACGTCGCCAGCCCGTAATGGATGAGAAACAATTGCACAAGCATTGGAGTGCCCCGCAAAAATTCAACCCAAGCTGTGGCTAAGAAACGTAACACTCTCCATTTTGACATGCGTAGTAGAGAGACGATAATCCCAAGAATGAAGCCAAATAATACACCAAGAACAGCAAGTAGCAAGGTATATTGTAGTCCAGTCAAGAAAAGATCACGATAATCATAAGCCATTCTAAATAAAGTAATATCCAATATCTTATCCTCCTATCTCCAAAAAAATAGAAAATAGCAAAGTTCCGCTATTTTCTGTAATACACATACAATTTACTTCAGCAGACCTAAAACAATATACATTCCTTACTTCGTGCTTTCAGCAAGCTCGCTGGCAGCCGCTACATATTCATCAATCTTACCTTCTGATTCTAGACGTTTAAGTGTAGCATTTACTTTATCCAGAAGCTCTGTATTGCCTTTTTTAATCCCAATTGCGTATCCATCATCTTCTACTTCAGGCTTAGCATCGGTAATTACAAGACCCGCTAAATTCTTAACAAAAGATTTAGCTACAGGTCCTTCAATAATTGCTGTATCGATACGGTTAGATTGCAATTGCAGAACGATCTCGGAGATTTTACCAAGAGAGGTGATCTTTGCGCCTTCAATCTCTTTGGCGATTTCTTCTTGAATAGAGCCTGTCTGTACACCAATTTTGGTACCCTTCACCGCGTCCATAGTAGCGTATTTATCTTTATCTGCTTCGCGTACTACAATAGCTTGCTCTGCTTTGTAATAAATATCTGAAAGTTCAACCGCTTTTTTGCGTTCTTCAGTCGGGCTAAGACCGGAAATCACCATATCTACGCGTCCACTGGACAATTCGTTAAGCAGTGAATCAAAAGGCAGATCCTTAACTTCAAGCTCAGCGCCCATGTCGGCAGCAATTTCCTTAGCGATGTCGATATCAAAACCTACGATGGTATCTTTTCCGTCCACTACTTTATGGAATTCGTACGGAGGGAAATCTGCACTTGTTCCCATAATCAGCTTTTTAGTAACTGCACCGGAATTTGCATTACCACTAGCAGCGGTATCATTATCATTTTTATTTTGACCGCAGCCTGAAAGCAGACCTACCGCTAATACCATTCCTAAACTAAGTTTACCCCATTTGTTCATTTCTATATCTCCCCTATTCATATGAAAAAATCTAAGTTGACCCAATGACTGACTTATTATAAATCAGAACGCATGAATATGCAAAGGCATAATTGTGACAATAACTTCCTTTTAATGGATTTCTATGAGGGGAATTCTATAATACATAGCTAAAAAATCACTTTTATTCACGTTGAAGCTAAATTTATACATTTTTACTATCCCCTATACTGGCTAAATCATTCGACTGTTTATTCCTAATTTCATAAAAAAAGGACTGCTCCCAGAGTATTTACCATACTCCCAGGTGCAATCCCTTATTAACCCATTACAGAATTCGTTAAACTTTATCTGGTTATATCATCGTAGATATCCATGTACTGCTGAGCGGATACATTCCAGCTATAATCTCCCGCGAAAGCATTTTTTGTGATCTTTTTCCAATGTTCAGGCTGCTTGTAAAAAGAAAGCGCCCGGCGTAGCGTAAACATCATATCGTGTGCATTATAATTGCTGAACGTAAAGCCATTGCCTTCACCGGTTTCTTCATTATAAGCGTGCACAGTATCATTTAGGCCACCTGTCTCACGGACAACGGGTATGCTACCATACCGTAAAGCGAGCAGCTGACTGATGCCACAGGGCTCAAACTTAGACGGCATAAGGAAGATATCGCTGGCAGCATATATTTTTCGTGAGAGTGCATCATTAAATAAGATCTGTGAAGACAGCTTGGTCGGATACCGCCATGCCGCTTCCTTGAACCAACGCTCGTAAGATTCATCACCTGTTCCAAGCAGCACAAATTGAATATCCTCGTGATATAGCAGCTCATCCAGCACTCGGGTAAGCAGATCTAAACCTTTGGAGTCCACGAGACGCGTGACCATGGCTACCATTGGGATATTAGCATCCACAGGTAATCCCAGCTCTTCCTGCAAGGCTACTTTGTTCTCCGTCTTCTTGGTCAAATTAGAACGATAACGGGTAACAAGGCTCGAATCTGTCGCTGGATTATAACTTTTAGTATCAATGCCATTCACAATCCCACTTAAAACATCTGACCGTGCGTTCAACAAACCATCCAAACCGTAACCATAATAAGGTGTGCGAATTTCTTCTGAATAAGTCGGACTGACGGTCGTGACCCGATCACTGAATACAATCCCGCCTTTTAAGAAATTCACATTACCATAGTACTCCACACTACCAAAATAGCTGCTATCCAGACCTAACAGCTCTCCAAGTACCTCATAAGGAAACACTCCCTGATACAACAGGTTATGTATTGTAAATACACTCCGCATTTCACTGTAAAATGGATTGTGGCGATAATGCCCCTGTAGCAGCATTGGAATTACGGCCGCGTGCCAATCATGGCAATGCAGTACATCAGGCTGGAAATCAATGGCTGGCAGACACTCCAGCACTGCACGATTATAGAACGCAAACCGTTCACCATCGTCCATATAACCATAAATTCCATCACGGCCAAAATAATACTCGTTGTCGATAAAATAAACGGGGATACCCTCATAGATAATGCGTTCAATTCCACAGTATTGTTTTCGCCAGCCAATTGGAACAAACACTTCCGTTAAATGCTCCATTTGAGCGGTGAACTTGTCAGGAATCCCACGATATTTAGGCAAAATCACTCGTACATCTACCCCGGCAGCCTTCAGCGCTTTAGGTAATGCTCCAATGACATCGGCCAAACCACCCGTTTTGACAAAAGGATGGGCTTCAGCTGCGGCAAATAAAACCTTCATGATTATTTCCCCCTTAAACTGTACGGATTCTCTATTCGTACTTAGATCTATAACTCTTTTGCCTCTTTATTCTTACCCATTCGTGACGTTTTTTTAAACACCAGAAAGCTAAGGGGCGGAAGAGTCAGCTCTATGCTGTTCACCTGATTGTGCCATTCCAGCTTAACGCTCTTTTGAGGGACATTGTGCAATCCGGAGCCACCATACTCTACATTTTCTGAGCTAAAGAGCTCTTCATAAGTCCCGGCCCGTGGCACGCCTATACGATAATTGTGCCGTTCTACCGGTTGAAAATTGATGACTATAAGCAGCGTATCTCCTGGTTTCTTCCCTCGGCGTATATACGAAATCACACTTTGATCATTGTCATCCGCATCAATCCACTGATAACCCTCTTGAGAATGATCCAGCTCCCACAACGCTTTTTCGGAGCGATACAGTTTATTAAGTGCAGCCGTGTAGGCAAGCATACGACGATGGCTCTCATAATCCAACAGCAGCCAGTCCAGCTGCTCCTGATCCTTCCACTCGATAAACTGACCGAATTCCCCACCCATAAACAGAAGCTTTTTACCGGGATGAGAGATCTGATATCCCAGCAGCTGCCTGAGGCCTGCGAACTTTTGTTCATAAGTACCCGGCATTTTGTCTAACAAAGACTTCTTGCCGTGAACAACCTCATCATGCGATAGCGGCAATGCGTAATTTTCGGCATAAGCATAACATATTGGGAACGTAAGTAAATTATGATGATAAGGTCGCCCACCAAAATCATGTTCTATGTAGCCTAGCGTATCATTCATCCAACCCATATTCCATTTGTAATTGAAGCCAAGGCCCCCTTCATGCACTGGTGCAGTAACCCCTGGCCAAGCACTGGACTCCTCCGCCATCATCAATGCTTTTGGGAAATAATGAAAGATAGCCTTGTTCAGATTCTGGATAAATTTGATGGCCTCCAGATTCTCCAATCCACCATTAACATTCCGCCGATATTGATGATCCCGCTTTTCGAAATCTAGTCGAAGCATACTCGTAACCGCATCTACACGCATTCCGTCGATATGATAATACTCGAACCAAAACAGCGCATTAGAAATAAGAAATGAAGAAATCTCCGGCTTACTGAAATCAAACGAAAGTGTCCCCCAGCCTGGTTTTTCAGCTAACATTGGATCGGCATATTCATAAAGTGGCGCTCCATCAAACATACGTAATCCGTGTGCGTCTTTGGCAAAGTGAGCGGGAACCCAATCTAAAATCACACCGATACCTGCCTTATGCAGCTGATCGATCAAATACATCAACTCATGGGGTTCGCCATAACGGCTGGTTGCCGCAAAATACCCCGTCCCTTGATAACCCCAGGATAGATCATATGGATGTTCTGCCAACGGCATAAATTCCACGTGTGTATAGTTCATCTCCACCAAATAAGGAATTAACAGCTCGCTCATTTCCCGGTAGGTGTAGAACTCTCCATCCTCTTTTTGACGCCAGGTACCGAAGTGCATTTCATAAATGTTCATTGGTTGTTGATATGGAGCTTTGCTTTTCCGACGCCATGCTGCATCTCCCCAGCGGTAGCCATCCAGTTCTGCTACTACCGAAGCCGTTGCCGGTCGAACCTCAGCTTTAAAAGCAAAAGGATCCGCTTTAAGGAAACTTGATCCATCTGAGGCAAGAATCCTGTATTTGTAAAAAGTTCCCGGCTGTATTCCCGGAAAAAAACGACTCCAAAATCCTGAATCGGGTATCTTATATAACGAGTCCACGCCCTGTGTTCCGTCCCAATCATTATGATCACCAGCTAGTCCTACATATGTCGCATGAGGAGCCCACACGGTAAAGCGCACACCGGTAACGCCTTCTTCAGCGGCAGTGTGTGCACCCAGCATAGAATAGCTGCGATAATTGGTGCCCTCATGGAACAGATAGATATCAGCAGCTGACGGAAGGGTCTCGATTTTTGCTTTTTCAGCCAATTCTACACCACCTTTTTCAATGTGCTTGTACCTATTACCTTACCCGAATATTACCATTTTGAAAATGTTTTGATGTTAAAAGAAAAGATTTTCTGATAAAGAAATATTAATTGTAATTTTTCTGTTTACAAAGCAATATATTTCACCTATGTCGTTTCAAGCGCTTGTCGTAAGTTTATATTACAAGCATTGACAAAATAATGGGAGGGATAACAAATGAACAACAAAAAAGATTGTATCGCCATGTTATTGGCAGGAGGGGAAGGCCGCAGATTGGCTCCCTTGACTTCCAGTATGGCTAAGCCTGCAGTCCCTTTCGGTGGACAGTATAAAATTATTGATTTCCCGCTAAGTAACTGTGTAAATTCGAACATTGATACAGTAGGTGTTCTGACACAATACGAAGCTGACTCTTTGCATAATCATATCGGTGAAGGTGAGCCTTGGGGCTTAGTTAGTCAAAAGGATAAAGGTGTCACACTGCTTCCTTCAGGTGTTGAAGGCAGAGACAGTTATACAGGGACTGCTGATGCGATTTATAAAAACATTGACTTTATTGATAGCCGCAACCCAGAACATGTGCTCATTCTATCCGGTGACCATATTTACCATATGAATTACCGTAAGATGCTGAATTATCATATTGAAAAAGGAGCAAAAGCAACCATCTCCGTAATGGAGGTTCCTTGGGATGAGGCTAGTCGTTTTGGAGTAATGAACGTAAACGATGATCTGAAAATTTCCGAATTCGCGGAAAAACCTAAAGTACCAAAAAGTAATCTTGCTTCAATGGGTATCTACCTGTTCGAGTGGGCTTATCTGAAGGAGCACTTGTTGCGGGATGCAGCTAATCCTAATTCCAGTCATGACTTTGGTAAAGACGTAATTCCTACCATGCTGGATCAGAACGATGATTTATTCGCTTACCGTTTCAAGGGTTACTGGAGAGATGTAGGTACAGTCGGCAGTCTTTGGGAAGCACATATGGACCTTCTGCAAAAAGACAATGGCATGAAGTTAGACAAGACTCATTGGCCTATGTATAGTCGGGTTCGCCGGACTAAGCTTGCAGTTCATAAACCACGTGTACAGAACCCAGCAACGGACTCTCTCGTGAATGAATCCTGCTCCCAAGAAGGTAGTCTACAACGTTCTGTAGTCTTTAATGGGGTAGAAATCGGTAAGATGAGCCAGATCAAACAAAGTGTTATTATGCCTGGAGTTCGCATTGGCCGTGGAGTGCTGATTGAGAATGCCATTATTGGTGAAGGGGCAATCATTAAGGATGGAGCAGTCATCAAGGGAAGCATAAATAATATCGTTGTCGTTGGACCACATGAGACTGTGGCTGCCAAGCCGGCGGTCCGAAACCAACCTTCCCGTCTGTTTCAGGATGTGTATGAGAAGACAGGACGTTTGCGTGAAGTTCTTCCTTCATAACAACCATTATATAGAAAAATA
Source organism: Paenibacillus sp. FSL H3-0310 (assembly GCF_038002785.1). Taxonomy (NCBI): domain Bacteria; kingdom Bacillati; phylum Bacillota; class Bacilli; order Caryophanales; family Paenibacillaceae; genus Paenibacillus; species Paenibacillus sp. FSL H3-0310. Next base: position 2,434,141 of record NZ_JBBODC010000001.1, on the reverse strand, counting down.
CTTTATATAAAAAGGGGCTGTTGTCCTGGTCGATCATGACCAGAGCAACAGCCCCTTCGGTTGTAAAGAATTAGTGATTTTATGAATTACGGCTAGCCGTCCATTCTCTGTCTAATATGCTCATTTCCACACAATCTACATATTGCTCACCGAATAAAGCAGACTCACGTTGAACACCCTCCCGCTTAAAGCCAACAGCTTCATAAGCTTTCAGGGCAGCCGTATTGAAATCGAAAGCACCCAGAGACAGACGATGCAGGTCCAGACCTTCAAATCCGATTCGAAGCATCTCTTGCATCATCCGTTTACCAATGCCTTTACCTTGAAACTCAGGATCTACTACTACCCTGCCGATACGTGCAGAACGATTAACCCGGTCAATGGCTGAAAAGCTAATATGGCCCACTACCTGCTGCGTAGCTTCTTGAATTGCACAGAAGATAAGACGATCGGATAAGCCTGGATGATTAGCATCCTTTAAGTATTTAACAAGCTGCTCATCCTCTAAAGGATAAGTTAGCGAAGGTCCTGCCCACTGCTTCAGATACTCTGGAGAAACACTCCAGCGCTTTAAGTGTTCAAAATCAGATTCTGATATAAATCTGAGAATCAGACGGTCTGACTCAGCACCTTCCTCAAAATGTTCATATAAGTTCACTAAACGACCATTTCCCATATCGTTAGTGCCCATGTAGTGAAAACCCATGCTCTGATAATAACGATTGAGCTTAATGTTATGTGCCACAGTGTCAAACCTAAGGCTCTTACAGCCTAGATCTTTGGCTAGAACTACTGCATATTTAAGCATTTGCTGTCCAAGTCCTCGGCCGCGGTGGGAGTCTTTCACAGCCAATCGGTGCAAATAAGCGTAGGACTCATCATTTTTACTGCCCCAGTACTGTGGATCACTGAATTGCAACGTGAACATGCCAACTACAGCCCCATCGTCAAGGGCTAAATAAACATGTCTGTCAGCAAAATATCCTGCTATATCGGTCTCGGTAAATTGTCCGGGTGTCCATTGCTTAATTCCATTAAGCTCCATCCACCCCGCCGCTTCTTGCAGTAGCCTCAAGATGTCGCTAACCCGATCTGGCTCTCCACGAACTATACGGATCGAATTCTTCGTTACCCCCATCTCACGTTAGGCCTCCCAATCATCTAATTCAGGAAAGGTAGCTGTCACTTGAGTTACCTCTTCTGTGATAACTTCCGGCTGTGGTTCTGTAAGAGGCAAGATGACGGTAACTTCCGTTCCTTTTCCAAGCTCACTTGCCATATCAAGTGTCCCATTATGAAGTTCTACAAGTTGCTGTGAAATCGCTAACCCCAAGCCTGTTCCTCCATTAAGTGCATCCACTTGAAAGAAACGGTCCTTCACTCTGGATATATGTGCTTCACTAATCCCTATCCCGCTGTCTCGTACCATAATCGCTGTTTCTGTAGCAGACAGTCTCTTTGCTGACAGTTCAATACTGGAATCTTCATGTGAGAACTTCACTGCATTGTCTACCAAGTTTAAGAATACCTGTTTTAGCCGATTGGCATCCCCTTTAACAAAGATCGCATCTTCACATTCCAGCAACAGATGTATTCGTTTCTTTTCCGCTTTAGCCCAAACATTCAGTATCGTCTCTTGCAGCAGTACCTTTACATCTACAACCCCAATCGACAGCTTCATCTGGTTCTGCTGCAGCTTAGAAAAGTCGAGAATTTCTTCCACCAGCCCAATCAGGCGTTCACTTTCTTTGGAAATGATGCTGACTCCAAGTTTTGTCTCCTCCGGATCATACCCGCCGGATACCAAGGTTTCACTCCAGCCCTTGATACTTGTAAGAGGTGTCCGCAGCTCGTGAGAAATGGATGAGATAAAATCATCCTTAATCTGATTACTGCGTACAATTTCCTGAGCCATATAATTCAGCGTTGAAGCCAAATCACCAATCTCAAATTTATAGTCTCCCTTAATCCGTACGTTGAATCTCCCCTTCGCCATCTGAGCTGAAACTGCCGTTATATTATTCAGCGGCTTCACAATCGAGTTGGCCAGTCCGAAGCTAAACCCAACAACTACAGCCATAACAGCTGCAGCAATAGCAGTGGACAATAAAGTTAGATTAAGCAAATCATTATTGATTTCTTCTAGTGAAGTAATATACCTTAGGACATACTTATCCTGTCCATGAATCTGCAGCATTTTGGAAACCGCCATCACGCTCTCATTCGTGCCTGCCTGACGCCCTACCCAGCGCCCAACGCTGCCGCCAACGGCTTCTGGTACATCACTGGTCGTAATGGTCCGATCCGGCTGAAAGCCAGTGGAACTAGTGATGATATCCCCATTTAGCGATAAGATTTCCAGCTCCGTCTTGCTCAATGAGAACCTCTCCAGTACTTCTTGTAGCAGATAGATGCTATTATCGCTGGGTATCATGTTCTTTTGAAAAAACGACTCTGAAACAGAAATGTGATTTTTAATCTTGCTGTATACACTGTCATAATAATATGTTCTGATGGCCAGCAGGAAGATAACTTCTACGAGGAGAAGCGCCAAAAAAACTACAAGAATGTAGTGCAGAACAATCTGTCTGCGCATCCCCTTCTTAATCATTGTCCTTGGCCTTTCCATCTATATCCGTGCCCCCATACAGTCTGCAAAAATTCCGGCTCCGAAGGATTGTTCTCAATCTTCTGGCGTAAGCGCCGGATATTTACATCTACAATTTTGGGATCACCCATATACTCCTTGCCCCACACATGATCCAACAGAAGATCGCGGCTAAGTGGAGTGTTTTCTTTTTCAAGAAAGAATTGAATCAGAGAGAACTCCGTGGGCGTCAGTTCAATGGCTACATTATCACGTTTGAATTGTTTGGTAATAAGATCCAAGCTGAAAGGCCCCGAATGAAAAGAAACCTTGGCCGACTGTTCACGATGCACATTTACACGGCGCAGCAAAGATTGAATACGTGCAATTAGCTCCGTTGGGCTAAATGGCTTACTAACATGATCATCTGCACCTACGGACAAAGCGTAAACTTTATCCTGCTCCTGAACCTTGGCGGTAAGAAAAATAATTCCCAAGCGTTCATTAGTCTCCCTAATCCGTCTACAAACTTCAAATCCATCAATGCCGGGAACCATAACATCCAATAACGCAATATCAATATCAGGTATAGTGGTTAATTTATGCAATGCTTCATTCCCGTCAGCAGCCTCCAGCACTTCGAAACCATTACGCTTCAAATTAATGACTATGAAACTGCGAATGGACTCTTCATCTTCCAATATCAGAACTTTACTCATCTATTCCCTTCCTTTCAATAGGGGAGGCAATCTTATTGCTTCCTTCTTTAGTTGTACTTTGTTCTAGCTCACCACGGTAGCCGATGACTTTATCTAAATCCCGTCCAAGCAGCTCCCAGCCTTCATTCTTAGCCTTATCCCATTCCGAAGGAGAAAAGAAGGAAACCTCAGCAAAAGTCTCTCCGGTATCAGTCATGATGAACTTAAGGTTTTTATCCAGAACAGATTTCGTATCAATACTTACCTTTCCATGCAGCTCTGGATCAAAATTAATAGTAAAGCGATCCGATGGATCACGATATAGCTGGACTGCAAAGGTTAGGCCATCTTTTCCATCCCATTTATAATAGGAGGTGAAATAAGGAATATCTGCGGGGTCGAAATACTCCCATCCTTTTGGCGCTTCAAGCAATCCAACTTCAATAATGCCATCATGATCGATATCTTCGCTTGCAATCAGACGATCTTTGTAAGTCCTCGTATCACCTGGCAAAACCACACGCAGCTTGTTATGCTCCATAAGAACCATTAAGCTGTAGGCGGATTGGAAATCCACCGAAGCGTCTAATACGATTCCTTCTTTATCCTTAGCAATCTTTCCTGCGACAATATTGTAATAATTAGAAAAATACGGATCGATATCCTCGATCTTATCGAGCACCTTAAAGCCATCATTGTACTGATAGATCGAAATGGTTGCAAATTCATTTCTTTTAAAATAAACAACGGTGATGTCTTCAATTCCATCCTTGTTAAGATCATCAAGCATATATTTGGTGTAAGGAAGTGAAAGCACTTCTTCCAATGATCCGCTGGAATAGCTATACACGACGAGGCCTTTTTCTTCCCCGCGTGAATAACCTGTAATGATATTCAGCTTCCCGTCACCTGTCATATCTTTCAGATCGACGGACTCCAGCATAGTTCCATCCCCATCAAAAACAAGCTTTTTGACCCAGGCATCTCCTTGCTTCTCTAAGATCATCCCGTGAATCTCTACAGCTTCGCTTGGCGTTCTATAGAACACCAACGACTCCATAATTCCATCGTTATTGAGATCCTCTGTGAAAATTGAGCTCTCATCATTAACCGGGCGGATCAACTCCGTACCCGCTGGAATATGTGAATTAATAGCAGCCATAAGTGTTGCTTTGTCAGCAGACAGCTGCGGAGCTTTCATCTTCGAAACGGGATCACTGATGAAAGTACAACCCGAAAGTACGGATAACGACAGTGTTGCAGCTGCCAGGCACCTAAGACTTTTTATACTCAACCTCATCACTCTTTTCCTTATCCGTGTCCGAACTTTACAAATTTGCGCGTTCCTGAGACGTTAATCTACGTCCCTTTATATCATGCTTAATTCGTCCATCTTCTAGTACCCATATACGTGAAGCGAAACGTTCAGCCAGTTCAATAGGCAGCACCGTCACTACGGTAAGACCCGTCTCTTTACACAGTCTGCGCAAAGTTTCCAATACACTTTCTGCGGATTTGGGGTCCAGACCCGTAACCGGTTCATCCGCTAGAATTACTTTGGCACCATGAGTTAATGCTCTAGCAATCGCTACACGCTGACGTTCTCCACCGCTTAGCTGGCTAGTCTTCATCTTCGCTTTGTCTAGAAGTCCAAGGGCATCTAATTCATCCATCGCACCCATATAATCATCTGAACGAACCATCCCTGTAACCATACGCCACATTGGCGTCTGTGCGGACTGGCCGATCAGCACGTTTTTCAGCGCTGTGCGGTTAGGATTGAGCTCTGCATTCTGCTCCAGGTAAGCCCACTCCCGTCGAATTTTTCTTTTTCCGGAAAAGGCACTCGCCATAATATCCGTACCGTCCACTCTAAAATTCCCTCTGTCCCACTTCTCTCGCAGCGCTAAACAGCGTAATAAAGTGGTCTTACCGCTCCCACTCGCTCCAAGTATGGCTACGAGTTCACCCGGCTCTAATTGAAATCCTATATCCTGCAGGACCGGATTTTTGTCTTCCCCAACTGCCTTGGCTAAGTGTTCAACTGTGATCATAGTTCAGCCTCTCCCTGTCTTCATCTATAATCTATAGTGTACTCTGAATGTGAGTTCAATTTCCATGCGAGCACTCGTTCTTATCTTACCTCAATTTCTAGGTTGTGGCGAGAATAATAACCCCAGCAAGCCGAACACGATATATAAACCACCCATCAGGGCGAAAATACCGCCGCTTAAGCCCACTTGCAGCAACAAACCACCAATGCCGGGGCCGATAATACTGCCAATACTAAAATGGAAAGAAGCAACCACATTAGCAGCAGGCAGTAGATGTCGTGGCAAAATATCCGCGGCCAGACTTAGCCCTAATGAGAAAAAGGAGCCCACTAATCCTCCTGCGATCATCAGAAGTACCATTGTCAGCGTAAAATGATCACCTGCCAGCGGCAACATCGCAAAGGCGATCCCGCCTCCGATCCCGGCAATAATCAGTACCCGCTTGCGGCCAAACCGGTCGCTCCACAGACCTAATGGAAACTGCAGAAGCAGTCCTCCAATCCCCGCAAAAGGCAATAACGCTGCAATTTGATCTGTGCTGTAACCGATACGCAGACCATATACCGGAAAGCTGCTATTTAAGCTGGCTTCCATAAAGCCATATAAAAGGGCTGGAATTAAAGCGAACCAGGCTAAGCTGTAACAACGACCGAAACGGCGAACCTGGCTTTCACCACTCTCCGCTTTATCTGGCCGGGAATCCGGCAGAATTGTAGTCACAAGGATTAAGACTAACAAAAATAGAAATGCGAGAACAATAAAAGGCACGGCCTGTCCATAACGCAGCAGACTTATCCCAAGTGGTCCTAAGCTAAAACCCAGACCATAGGACATGCCATATAGTGAAAGATTACGTCCGCGATGCTCGGCAGGTGTCATAAGCAGAACCCAAAGCTGGGCCCCGTAATTAATCGCAGCATCGCCCACACCCACAAGCAGACGCAATACAAACCATACCTTGATCCCTGTAAAAAAGGGAAACATGAGCAAGCTTACTAAGACTAAACTAATCCCACCAGCTATCAATTTTTTAAATCCAACCGCTCCAAGAACACGTTCAGCAATCAAGGTCATCCCAAATGATCCTATGTATAGTGCAGCAGCATTCAGTCCGTTCAGTGACGAGGACACTCCTTTTTGCTCCAAAAGAATGGATAGAATGGGCAGCAACAGCCCTTGGCTAAGCCCTGCGGCTATAGTAGCGGTAATAAGAATCATGAAAGTCATTTTGCTATTACTTCGTATAGATACTTTAAGCCGGTCTGACACGGATGATATCCCCCTATAATAAAAACAATGATGTGATCTAACGCCAATTGGCAAACACCGAACATTATAGTGGACAACCCTCTTCAAAACAAGAGATAATATGTAGAAGTTACGGATTTCTGGGGGTGCATGTTACATGGATTACGAATTAAAAATCGACGTATCGCCGGTTTATGAACTGTTGGACAGTTTTATGATATATGTAACCAGAAAATGGATCTCCAATTTAGACCTCGGTCCCCACTGGGTTAGTGATGTGGAAGATCGCATTACTCCTCATAAAGTAACAGCTCTCATGCAAGCTGCCGAGTGGCCATTTACAGATTATGATGTGTTATATGCTTGGGTTTACAGCCGGGGGCCCGCAACATCAGTGCTGCATTTCCTGGATGATCTGGATTCAGCTTCTATAGAAGAGTGTTATCAGCAGATCGCACCGTTAATTCATGATTTCACCATAGATGAAGCTTCCCGGATCAAGAGCAGCTATAGTCCGCTTCTTAGACTCTGGTATGAGCAATATTTTCGTCATGTAGAACACAAGATTTTACCGTTATTAATTGAAGATGCCTCTGAGAAAAAAATGCTGGAAAGCAAAATGGACCCTATTTCTTTAATTGAATATGCATCCGGTGGTGTAGTTTTCGAGGATATACGGGATCTTAAGACTATAGTATTATTGCCTACCGTTCATAATCGACCAATTAACACCTACTGCTTCTACAAAACTATGGTGATTGTACAGTATCCTGTAGATGTGCCATTGGAAGATGAAAATGAACCCCCGATGGTGCTATTGCGCATGACCAAGGCGCTGTCAGATCCAACCAGACTCCGATTGCTTCGGTATGTCGCCCATGAACCCAAATCTCTATGGGAGATGCAGTCCGATCTAAATCAATCCAGAGAAATGCTTATGCATCACCTAATGATCCTACGCGTAGCCGGTTTACTCCGTATCCATCTTCGCGGGGAACAAGACGAGCGCTTCAGTATCCGTCCAGACGGCGCTTCTGAGCTTCAAATGTTTCTAGAATCTTATATTCACCTATAGAACACTATACAGATACAGATCCAAGGAGAGAGAGATATGAAATACACAACTCAACAAGTAATTTTCGATCTAGATGATACGCTGGTTCACTGCAACAAATATTTCGATTTAATTTTAGGACAATATTTCGAGCTCATGACTGATTGGTTTAATGAATTTGGGCCAAGCACCAGTGAATTACGCAGCAAGCAAATAGAAATTGATGTTGATACCGTCAACACAAGTGGCCTGGCCAGCGACAACTTTCCCAAATCCTTAATCGCCACCTACCGTTATTTCTGCGCCAAATATAACCGTCCGACAGATCGCTTTCAAGAGCAGCAATTACACAAGCTCGGCCTAAGCGTCTATGACCAAGAAATTGAAGCTTACCCTGGCATGGTTGAAACACTCGATACGCTGAAGCAAGAGGGTCACCATTTATTCTTGTATACTGGCGGGGACGACACCATTCAGCAACGTAAAATTGAACAAATGAAGCTGGATGCTTATTTTGACGATCGTATCTATATTCGGAAGCATAAAAATGTTGAGGCGCTTGAAAATATTTTGGCTACCCAAAGCTTTGACCGCAAACGTACCTGGATGATTGGCAACTCGTTACGTACAGATGTACTTCCCGCAGTTACCGCAGGCATCAACAGTATTTACCTGAAGCAGCAAAATGAATGGAGCTATAACCTTATCGAGCTGGAGCAAGAGATGCAGCAAGCCGTGATGACTATTTCGTCCATCCACGAGGTGCCCCCTGTCATTCGCTCAGCCGCTAAATTCAAAAACTAATAATCTAGCTGCGACGTTACGTAGCATTGTTACAAATGACATATCTACACTACCTACTGGATGATTATACTATTTTTATAGTATTCCTATATTGTCTAGGAGGTGAGATATGAAAAAGAAAGTGTCAGCTAAACAATCTCAGACCAAAAGACCTTTGCTTCCCATGATATTAGGTGTCGTTGTTGTAATCCTTCTCGCTGTAATTGTTTTCATCTTAAGCAATAAGACTGATGATACAGCAGATCTACCCAACTACACCGACGTAAAGGGAAGCATTGTTGTTGATGGGCTGAAATATGAGAAGCAACCTCATCTTGGAAGTCCTGATGCCAAAGTTAAAGTTATCGAATTCGCAGATTTCAAATGTCCCGCCTGCAAAATGTGGACTGAAAAGTATCTGGATACTTTTATTAAAGACTACGTAGATACCGGAAAAGTGGAACTTTTCTTCATGAACTTCGCATTTTTGGACCGGGACTCTTATCTTGCTGCTAGCGCCGGCGAAGCCATCTACAAGCAAAGCAACGAGAAGTTCTGGGAATACCTTCATAAGCTGTACGCTAATCAAGGCGATGAGAGCGAAATTTGGGCCACTCAGAAATTCATTTTAAAATTCGTTAAGAATAACATCGAGGGCATTGATTACGCCCAATTTGAAACAGATCTCAAGAATCATACCTATATGTTCGATGTAAAAGAAGACTTTAAGATCGCTGGTTCCTACGGAGTCAACGGTACTCCTAAATTTATGGTGAACGGAGTGCTGCTTCAGGATTCTTCGTATGAAGGGTTAGCAGCAGCGATTGACAAGCAGTAATCAGTCTTTAAACTGCGCCCTATAAGCTGTTCACTTTGAAAAAAGTGACCTTCTTACAGGGCTTTTTTGTGTGTATGAATTAAAAAAGATGACTTCTGTGATATACAGAAGTCATCTGCTGATTACTTAATTAAGCCACTGCTTATTCTACCAAATGACACACGGCACTATGGCCTTCTGACACGATTTTCCGTTCAGGCTTGACAGCCATACATACATCCGAGGCAAAAGAACACCGCGGATGAAAAGTGCAGCCACTTGGTGGATTAAGCGGTGATGGCACCTCGCCTTGAATCGATACCATCTGCTGCTTCTGCTCCACACTATCCGGAATCTTCAAAATCGAATTTAGCAGGACCTGCGTGTAAGGATGCGTAGGTTTCTTGAACAATTCATCCGCCGGAGCCTGCTCAACCACCTCTCCTAAATAAAGAACCGCGATATCATCACTCAAATACTCCACTACTGCCAAATTATGCGAAATAAAGATATAAGTCAGGTTAAACTCCTTCTGCAAATCCTTTAGTAATTGAATGACTTGAACCTGAATAGATACATCCAATGCGGACACCGGTTCATCACAAATGAGCAATTTGGGATTCAGTGACAACGCTCTGGCAATCCCAACCCGCTGCAATTGTCCACCTGACAGTTCATGCGGATAAGCGTATTGGACTTCAGAAGGCAAACCGACCCGCTCAAGTAGTTCGATCACACGCTCATGCCGGCTTACTTTAGTTCCGATTTTGTGGATAGCCATTGCATCTTCAATAGCGTCTCCTACCGTCATTCTCGGACTGAGGCTCGCCTTGGGATCCTGGAAAATAATTTGCATATCCCGGCGCATCGCCCGCAGCTTCTCTTTATTTGCCTTTGAGAGCTCCACGTCCTCAAAAAATATTTTTCCTTTGTCAGATTCGAGTAGACGCAGAACCATTCGCCCTAAGGTTGATTTTCCTGAGCCACTTTCCCCAACAAGCCCCAGTGTTTTCCCCGCTTCCAGGGTAAAAGAAACATTCTCGATGGCATGCAGCTTTTTTCCTTGTACACGAAAAGTTTTCGAGACATTTTCTACGCGCAAGAGCGGATTATTGGGCATAGGAAGCGACCTCCTCAGCATGATGGCAGGCGATCTGATGATCGGTGCTAAAATCACGAAGCTTGGGAACTTCATTCTGACACCGTTCAGTTGTATAGAAGCAACGATCGGCAAATGGGCAGCCGGTCAATGTCTGTGTAAGTGTCTTTGCCGTCTTTGGAATAGGCATTATTTCTTTTCCCTTGTGGCCCACTTCGATAATGGAGCGTTTCAATCCAAGTGAATAGGGATGCGCCGCCTCACTTATGAACTTGTCCGTAGTGGCTTTCTCCATGATTTGGCCCCCGTACATCACGATGATTTTGTCACAAAAGTTGGTCGCAAGGCCAAAATCATGCGTTACCATAACTACGCTCATCCCATGTTTTCTGCGCAAATCCTGCAATAGTGCAAGAATCTGCATCTGCACAGTGACATCAAGCGCGGTTGTTGGCTCATCGGCAATCAATAATTGCGGTTCACATGCCAAAGCAATAGCAATCATGATACGTTGGCGCATCCCCCCGGAAAATTCGTGAGGATAACTTTTAAATCGTGATTTAGGATCCGGAATCCCCATTTCATGCAAGAGCTGAATGGTGCGGTCAAAAGCTTCCTTCCGGTTTGCATATTGATGTGTCAGCATGGCTTCCATTATTTGATCCCCGATACGCATGATCGGGTTCAAGCTGGTCATCGGATCTTGAAAAACAACGCCGATGTCACGTCCACGAATATCTTCTAATTGTTTGGGACGCATTTTAAGTAAGTCCTTACCATTAAACTGAGCTGTCCCCGATGTTATTTTTCCATTTTCACGGATGAGCCCAATTGATGACATCAATGTAACTGACTTACCGGAGCCACTTTCACCAACAATCCCCAAGGATTCATTTTCATTGATCGAAAAACTGACGCCGTTTACGGCATAAACTTCATCTTCACTGCGGGAGAACTTCACATGAAGGTCATCAATAGAAAGTAGCGGTTCACCCATATTAATTGCCTCCTTTCGGACTGAATGCTTCCTGGAGACCGTCTGCTACAAACAGAAACGAAAGCAAGGTTATTGCAAAGATACCTGCCGGAAAATACAGCAGCCATGGAAAGCCGAGAATATTCTCACTGGCTTGAGCAATCATACTCCCAAATGAAGGGATTGGCGGCCGAAGCCCCATGCCAAAAATACTTAAGCCTGCAATCTGGATGAGATCACCGGGAATCCCGAAGGCGAGAGAGACACCCATACTGCCGATAACATTCGGCAACATATACTGTCTGGCAATATGCGCCTGAGATGCGCCTAACGCTCTTGCCGCTTCCACCATCTCCCCGTCCCGCATACTTAGGACCAGACTTCGGATCAAGCGTGCATACCCCGCCCAACCCGGAATTCCAATTGCTAGAATCAAAGATAAATACCCACGTCCCAGCATAATGACTAATATCAAGGCGAACAAAAATCCCGGCAAGGTCATCATAAAATCCACAGCACGCATAATAATCATATCGGCGATTCCGCCGCGCAATCCGGCCCACAAGCCCAATATGATCCCGATAATGAAGCTGACCAAAGTCGCGCCAAAAGCAATAATCAGAGCGCTTCGAACACTGAACAGAATCTGGCTGAACATGTCATGCCCCACATTATCCGTACCAAAAATATGCTGCCAGGTCGGCCCTTGATTGATAGCCAAAAAATCTCCCGTGCGATAGTCATATGGGGCCACCCAAGGTCCAATGATCCCCGCGATCAAAAAAAGGATAACCCAGACCAAACCAATAACGGCAAGACGATGTCTTTTAAATCGCTTCCAACCTTGATAAAACTGGGATCTCTGAAGATTCTTTTTTCTCTTCAAAGCTACATCCGATTGAGTTGCTGCAACTGTGCCAGCCAATTGCTCCCCCTCCTAGGTTCGTATAGTCTGTGCCGCTTATAATCTGACACGCGGATCAATAAAGGCATAAATAATGTCAACGAGTAAATTCATAATCATAATCATGGATCCCAGCAGAAATACAGATGTGATGGCGAGCGGATAGTCGAAACTGGTAAATGCCGTCTGCATCACCTGACCAAGCGCTGGAATGGCGAAAATTTGCTCCACCCAGATCGTGCCCATCACTGTAAAAGCAAATTGAGGTCCGATGACGGTTATCATCGCAGTCAGCGAGTTTTTGACACCATGCTTAAAAATCATCGGCCAATATTTGACACCCTTAGCTTTTGCGGTTCGCATAAAATCCGACCTCATGGTTTCGATCAGACTGCCCCGCATATATCTGGCAACAACACCGACATTCGCCGCAGATAAACAAATAATCGGCAAAATTGCTTGCCTCCAGTGACCCCATCCCGTTACAGGCAGAATTCCTTGAAACACAACACCAAATAACAAAACCATAATCACCGCGAGAACAAATGCCGGAATGGCCTGACCCGTCAATGAGATGGTGCTTACCACATAATCAATCCAAGTGTTACGTTTGAGTGCTGCAATAATGCCAAGCGGAACCCCGATAATTACCGAAAGAACAACAGATCCAAAGGCCAAAAGTGTACTGATCGGCAAAGCCTGCTTCAGTTGAGTCGCAATTTGCAAAGACGGGTTCTGCATCGAATTACCGAAATCGAAGGTTAATTGATGCCATATATACTTCATGATTTGTTGCCACAGCGGTAAATTCAAACCATACCGGCTTTGAAACTGGTCCATGACTTGTTGATAGAGAACAGGGTTTTGCCCTTGCAGCGGAGCCAGTGCCGTAGCCATGGTATTCGTATTCATGAAACCGCCAGGTGAATAATACATCATGGTATAGCTAACTGAAATGACCAAGATTAAAGTGATAATAATTTGTAAAATGCGCTTTGAAATAAATTTCAATATGGTCAAATTCGAACCTCCTTTACCGATTCACGGGCACCATAATTGGCGCCCGCGATTGGTAATTATTCAACCCATTTAGGATTATTCTACAGATAAAAGATGTAGCCCATAGAAGTTGCCCCATGCCCAAGGATTTGATTGCACTCCTGTAATGCCGGGTTTTACCAAGAAGTATTGCTGTTGATAATACAACGGAACAGCATAAGCTTCTTCGAGCAGGTTATTAACTACCTTAGCCGCGATAGGAGCAGCGTCTTCGACGGTCAGCGCATTTACGAATTGCGCTTGCCACATTCTCAAATCTCTTAAGGTATCAGATTGATAACTGTTGTAATATACCTGTACATCAAGTGCATTTTGATTCAACTTGCCACCTGGCGCGTTTGGTGCTACGAAGGTCCAAGCGGTTACAAAGGCGGCATGTTTTTCATCGTTATTTTTAGCATTTTTCCAAAGGTCTACAATCTGTTGCCATTGTTCAGCGGCCGTTGGAAGCCCCGGTTGTTTCAAATAAGGCTGCCAATCTGCAGGCTGCTCTGCTGTCCATTTATCCAAAAAGGCGATATCCTCTTTAGCAGCTTTTTCTAATGCTGCCCAGTCGCTCCATTCTACACCGGCGTTCTTATTATCCGGATCCCCATATTTTTCAATAGCCGGTTTATAATAAGTTTCCTTGGTCCAATCCACGAATTGTTTCGTAGCTTCTAGCGGGGCATCCAGTGTTCCTATGGAATATAGTTGCTGCGTAGCACCCATGTCCAAACTTCCTGGTTCACTCCAGTTGGTTGCGCCCGACGCCAGAATAAAGCCTGGTTTTGCATCGCCCTGAGGTCCGCTGTACTGATAAGCGTTAAACTGCGCCTCATTGAGCTGAACTAGCTCTGTTTTGATACCAAGATTTTGTTGCAGTAATTGACCTAACGCCAAAGCGATTTGTTCACCCTGAGCATCTACTTGCTTGACCCCAACATACAACGATAGGGTTGGCAGACCTTTACCGCCTTCATAACCAGCATCCTTCAATAATTGTTTGGCTGCCTCGAGATCTTCCGGAAGTCCTTGCTCCAGTTTTTCCGTTGGCCAACCTGGTGAAGCAAAGATATTGGTCGCCCCGCCCATGCCGTTCAGCACCGATTCTACGATCGGTTTACGCTGGATCGCTTTGGCGATAGCCTGGCGCACCTCTTTTTTGTCATATGGAGATTCCGTTGTCGGGTTGCTCCAGAGCAAATATTTGATCGCATAAGTCGCTGCAGTATACAGCTGGGACTTTAGCTCCTCCGTTTTCTTCACGTATTGTAAATCAGACGCGCTTTGGATTAGAACGACATCTGCATGGCCGGACATATAATCCTCCACCGGCACGGTTGTCGCCGGAAGAACATGGATGGTCTCTACATTGCCGTGATTAAGCTGGCCGGCTGCACCTACATAATTCGGATTGCTCACCATGACGAGTTCACCGTTAGGTGTAAAAGATTTAACCATGTAAGGGCCATTGCTCACAAAATTCCCCGGTTCAAACCACTTACCAGGGTTCGCTTCGACCGCTTTAGGATTCATAGGCATCGACCCGGAAAGAACCATATCCCCCAGAATAGCGTGAGGCAGCGTGGTCGTAATTTCCAGCGTGTAATCATCAACTACTTTTAGACCAACTTCTTCTTTACTTACAGATCCGGCATGGTATGCATATCCGTTCTTCACAAAATTAAGTACGCTTAGCCAAAGTTGTGCGGTTGTGTTAGCTGGATCCAATTGATACATATAAGAAAAATAAAAATCATGGGCGGTTACTGGATCGCCGTTTGACCATTTGGCATCTTTACGGAGGGTAAATGTCCAAGTTTTTTTGTCATCGGAAACGGTATAACCTGTCGCAATTTTCGGAACGATTTCATTATCCTGATTGTAGCCATAAAGCCCTTCGAGCAAAGTTCCTTGCCCTACCAGAATTTGTCCTTGCCATTGTGTAGGATCGAGCGTCGGGATCTTTGGATTGAAAACGGTTACCGAACTTCCCGCTTTAATTTCAAGATCAGAAGCGCCCTCATTCTTAACTGCCGTTTGACCCACATCACTGGTTGCTTTTACCGAAGTATTGCTATTACCTGCAGCATTTTTACCGTTCTCATTGGCACTATTAGAGGAATTACTGCAAGCAGTCACAGATAACAAAGAAAATGACAGAAGTAGAGCTAAGAACGCGTTCTTTTTTTTCATCCTCAAGTGAACCCCCTCATACATAGTCTTGAAACAAAAAAACTAACATTTTATTATCTTGTTATCTATGATGTTATCCTTCACCTTTTCATGCTTTGCCCCCCTAAATTTAAACTCCGATGTTTGTTGGTGAACTTACGAATATCTTCTTTTGAATATCACTCAGGAAACTAAGGGTAATCGCTTACATTCTAAAATTTTCCACAAAGATTGTCAAGAAAAAATGTTACGTTAGTTAGCATAACTAGTTATTATTAATATAACTTAATCTTATAATATGAATTTTTCGTTAATTTTTTATTAGCTTTTTTAGTGTTATTTCGTAAATAACACTAACTTATTGACGAATTTTAGCTTATTTCTTGTAATGCTGATATAAATGCTATAGAAGAACTAGTTCTATGAGTTGAGTTCCTTAGGACATAATAAAAAGAGTGCATCCCGGCAGTCATTTTATGACCTTTGGGATACACTCTGAACCATTTAGATATGGGAATCGGAATAAAATACTGTTATCGATACAAATATCAGAATAGGTGGACTCTGCCTCTACCGGAAATTATCTACACACTCATGTAGAAAGGCGTCTAGTGTGCGTGGATCTCTGCCGAGTAAACGCTTCACAGTGTCATTTGGACTTTCTGGCACCATCCTAGACATGGTTTGAATTTCCACAACGTGGTTCGCGAGCCAAAGAGGCAGATTCCCATGCTCAATAAGATTACGGAGTAGTACTTGAGGGTCCATGTTGATGTAACTTATCGGCCGATTAAGCAGGGCAGATAGTCGACTCGCGATCTGGGGATAACTGAAAATCTCCGAACCAGTAAGCGTATATATATGGCCTGATACCTTGTCGTTGGTCAGAACTTCTGCGGCAACGTCTGCAATATCGCGACAGTCAATAAAGTTACACGGTGAAACGCCCATAGAGCCGAAGAAAACATTTTGGGTTGTGATCGTTGGTGCAAAGCGCATTAAATTTTGCATGAACGCATAAGGGCGCAATACGGTATGGGTGATACCCGATACCCTCAACGTGTTCTCAATTTCTTGATGCCAGCCCGCCACTGCCACTGGAGCGCTATGCTCAAAGGCTGGACTGGATATTTTTACGATATGTTTGATTCCAGATTCGGTGGCAATCTGAATGATTGAGGTTTCCAATTCGATTTGTCTTGGACTGTTGGACATGGCAAGGAAGAGCTGGCTAGCACCTGTAAACGCGCGGCGCACCGATGTAGGGTCAGAAGCATCCACAAAAGCGACCTCGATAATTGATCGGCTTTTTTCTCCGATTTGATCACGCAACTTCTCTGGCTCTCTGCTCAGCGCCCTGACAGGTACACCAAGATCAACCAAACGTTCCAAAAGCGCACTTCCAATCGTACCTGTTGCTCCCATAATAACTATCATTTTTATCTTCTCCTTTTGGATGAAAAATCAGTTGTGACGGCAAGTCGCCACCGCCATGTCACTATCGTGCTCGCTATGAATCCAGACAACGGGAAATCGATCCAGACACGATTTACCCAGACCAAGTGATTACTCGGAATCATAATTTCTACTACAACAGATGTCACCCATGCAGCGTATAGCCCAAATGAGGACCCGGCCATTGCGAATACCCCTACCACAACCAAGTGAGGTGCACCGATGACCCATCGCAAATGGCCCACTCGACTATGCAACAAAAGTCCAATCATCAAGGCCATCAAGGCGGATGCACCGCCAATAGTGGTCAATGCCGCTATTTGAAGCCCCCTATCTGCAGTAACCAATCCCCCGATACCTGCCATAATGGCAGGAGCAGCATAGGCCATTACAACTTCACGCCATAGTACAAAAGTCTTTTTCTTGGAACCAACAGCCTTGATGCTGTAAACATCATCTGTCTGATTCGGGTTTTTCATCTGGTTCATTTACTTGCTCCCTTCTTCTTTGAAATAGTTCAACGATTGATTTCAGCGAACTATAATTAGGCGCCTAACTATATAAGAGTAAAAATAGGCTAGCTTCACTAGCCCAATTCTACTCATTACTGATGTTTCCCCTTTGGTTTCGAGCCTAATTCGCCCGTAAGTGCTGAAATGCCTTGTGTAACTCGACCTAGCAAGTCGAGAAATACGCTGCGTTCTTCGATGTTGAGCAACCCCACCATAGCTTCCAGCCGAGCGAAATGCTCAGGAGCCATTTCACGGAGCTTCTTCGCTCCTTCTTCCGTTAAAACAACTGATTTCTGACGGCCATCGTCTGAGCTTAATCGCCGAGATACTAGCCCATCTCGTTCAAGAATGTCGATAAGACCAGTCACTGTAGCACGTGTAACTCCTAGATGCTCCGCTAATTGCGAAGGCAACTCTTCTCCTTCGTTATCTTCAAGATCTGCCAATAAACGATAACGCCCTGTTGATAAACCGAATCTAGAGAAATGAATCTCCGAGGCGTGTCCAAGCATGGCTCCCGCTGCCATTAGCCTAGACGCGACGAGTATAGCCTGTGCGTCTATGTCTAGGTTATAGCGATCAATCTGACGCTTGGATTGTACAAGCGAGGGAATAGCCTCAATGTCGTTTATTTTTTTATTATTGTTGTTCATATATGTAGTATGGTCCCTAACTACTTTTATGTCAACTCATTTTTTTATACCTCGGCAACCCTGGAGTTAAACAGTTGCATTTGGTTGTAACTCTATATTTCTCCCAAAGCTTGATCAATCGACCTTCAAGATCTTCAATCCGTAGTGAATATTCTGCTCTTATTTTCTAAAGTAGTAGAAGTTCTGTCCGCATCATTCTACTATTCAAATTTTAACTGAAGCGAATCACAGATTGGCATATAGCCTATCTTTTGATAAATGCTATTAGATGTGGGATTTGCTAAGTCGGTATATAAGACGCATCTAGTAAACCCTTTATCCAATGCAAGTTGGCTTATTTGCGCCACAATTGAAGTTGCGTAACCCTTTCCGCGCTCATATGGAGGGGGATATACAAATGCTACACCAATAGCCGTCTGCATCTCCCTTGTATATCCTGCCATAGAAACGGGTATCCCATTGTCCTCTAAAATATATAGTTTTTTCGATGCTATTCGGTAGAGGTAAGGGTCTGCATCTTGCGGGATGGACATTTCTGTTTTACCATAACTCCCCGCTGCATAAAATGCTTCAGCCCAGTAAGGGAAAAAGTGAATATCCTTTTTATCTAGTAATCGAACGATACCAACCTTTTGAATGTCTGGGTTTACTGCCGTAAGTTCATATATACGTTGGGTCATGATTGTTTTAAAGGTTGTTCCCTTGCGTAAAGTATATTCTTTGGCAAAATACTCTGCCAAGGTTTTTTCGGTCATCACACCTGGAATTTCACGGTCTTTCAGCCCATCTACCAGACAGTTTATAGCTTCTGGGTTAATTATGTTGTCTGTTGCATAAAGCGTAATATTGTGTGGCGGTGTCATTATGGCGGTAAGTTGTATGCCCCTAGCATCCGAAATAGTTACCATAAGCCAATTTACAGGGTCACGCCAGTCTGTTTTGTCTTTTCCTTCATGTCCAATTATGATATTGCCAAGAGGAATCAAATTTTGTGCTTCATGACGCATCAACATACCATAGGTATCATTGTAAAACTCATACACATCCGTATACAACTTGAATTGCATTGCAATATCCCCCTTTCATCTGGTCAACGTTTTTCCGGATTTTTCGAACTAATCGTTCTTCTTACGGTTTGTTCATTTTTCGCCTGCCAATTTAATAATTAATTTATGAAGACGCAAAAAACCCCATCCCATTAGGGACGGAGTTGCTCCGCGTTACCACCCTGATTGACGTTTATAATAAACGCCCTCTTTGCCATCGTCCAACAACGATGCTTCTTTGTAACGGTAGAATCCCGGTCCCATCTACTATAATTCGGGGGACTGCTCTGAGGTGATTTTTGGATTCGGATATCCGCTGCCTCGCACCAACCGGCAGTTCTCTGAACGGCTTTTCCAGATCTACTTGTCCTCTTCATCGCATTTGGTAATTATTAATTAAGTTTAATATAAGACAATAGGAATTTTCTGTCAATAATTCAAACAACAATAAGGACCTTTAAACTTATATTGCTTCTAAAGCAGATAATCTAACTAATCATGCGACGATATGAATGCGGAGACTACACTACAGTCTGCTTATTTTCTTCATCAGCACATAGCACCAACCTTTTACTTACCTGCTTAATCTGTTTCGATTAGCTTAGAGGTCAACTTCACTACTGGCCTGATATACTTCAAAAACCGCTCCGGATCGTGATAAACGTAAATGATTCTCCCAGCGGAAGTATCAAAGCAGTAACCAGTGTCTGCAAAATTAAAAGTTGCCATTGCCCTTTCCATCTTTTCCTCTACACTACGATTTTCCTGCTCATAATTGAATGGCCCATGTTCAAAAACAATATACTCGGCTTCGAGAACATCAATCATAAGCATTTGTGGAGGTACTTCACCTTTATAATCAAAAGGAAGACGTACACCAAAACACTCTGTACGTGGAATACCCCAATCGCAGAGTCTGCCATCCGGGTCATTAATGTAAGCCATAATCTGACCGCTGCCACCGTTAGATTCACTCCCGCCATCGTCATCCAATTTGCCCTTGATACTATCGAGTAAGCCGCAAATTGTTTCGCAGTCCTGTCCTGTAATAAGACTTTGCTTTTGCCAAAAATCCCAATACCCATTACTCTCATAGTTTTTAATGTGCAAAAATTTGTGAGTGGGAATGGTTACAAAATAAATGTTAAGATCATCTGTAGATTTCATCATACCAATCTCTCCAAATCCGAAAAAGTAGCGGTCGAAAGAGTTTATTTTTGTACGAAGGGCGACAGGCATAGGCTTTTTCCGGTAATCACTTGGAGTTACACCATATGTTCCCTTGAAAGCCCTGGTAAAAGCTTCATGTGATGAAAAACCATAATCAAAAGCAATATCCAAAATGCTCTTTTCACTATCCCGAACCTCTTTTAGTGCAAAGGCTAATTTTCTATGCCGTAGATAATCCCTAAATTGCATTCCCGATATTTCCTTAAATTTTCTCGTAGTATGAAATTCGGAATAACCTAACTTGTGAGAAAGAAATCGTAGCGTTATTGCTTCACTGTTACGATTCTTAATACACTCGTCAATTTCATTAACGATTATTTGGATTTGCTTGTGCCACTCGTACAATTGGTCTGTTCACCTCGTTTCAACCACTCTATAGTCATTGTAGAGTAATGGAATTTGCATTGCTTGATTCTACTTGCGGAAAAGAGATGACAATTCAAACGTTTTGGTCCTACTATTTCGGAATCTCATCATGAAACGGTACCACTATTTCGTTTGTATCGTTAAGGAATACATATTGAATCTCAGATTTCCTCTTTGCATTTAGTGGTCGGTGTATAACCCTATCGTTCTGTCAAAGTTATTTCCGCAAGCAGCTTAAGCGTGTCATGCATTCGCAGGATGGACAAGAAGAAGCATGGAGTATCGGGAGGCATTAAACAAAAGGGCTCGGACCCGTTGAGACATGGGAGTGAAAATGACATGCCCCTACAGTTGTTCCAAGCCACCGCCTCCTCAATTTCCTTCTTATCTCACATTTAGCTAAAGGGTAAAATCCTACGAATTCATGAGCCTGCATGAGTAAACTAAATCATTTCGGAGGAGTTCAAAGCCCATCTCATTCCGGGTAATGGTGATGATTAGGCCCTGTTAGAGTCTGGCGAACGTGATGTAATCGACTTGGACAGGTTCTGCCAATTCCATCCGAAGTGCCCGGTTGATCTGTCCCCGGTGATATTGCCCATGTAAAATGACCTGCGACAAGATATCCCGGACGGACGTTTGGAACGGGACTCCGTTCTGGTTCGCATAATCGACCCTCACGTCCAAATCAGATTCCTCGAGCCCTTCGATATACACACGATATTTCTCGGCGTTTTCTTCGAACATCGTTCGAATCGCCGTCAGGTCCTCTGCTTCCTCCCACAACGAATATTGCGCACTACCCTTGCCCTGCAATCGGGACAGCCAGACTCGTTCCGCAACCGCGACATGCCGAACCAGCTTCAGAAGGTCCTTGTTCTTCATCTCACTCTCCTCGAGCGCTTCTAAGATTTGTGCGTCCGCCCAGTATAGGTGGTCCATCATACATTTGATCGTCTTCATTTTCGTTTCCCCCTTTTCGTCTCATTGATTAATTGAACCTACCGTTTCCCGTAATTGGTCATTTATTTCACAAATCATCATAATCTTCATCAGTCCAAGGTTCTATTTTTTATCGCGCTCAATGGAATCAGGAGACGTATGTCGTCTTTTGGTTAGAATCAGAAAATATAAAAGATGAGACCTTTGCCCTCGGCTACAGTTTGGCTGTAGAAACGCCGGATTTCGTTAAAATGCTGTAGCAGGTAGGCAAAGAACGCATCCTTATCCTCGCCTGAAACAATATCAGGTTCAAGAGGATATACTTCTTCCTTAACCATGGCCGGGAAATCATACCGCAAGCGGAGCTGCGCTTCATCCAGCTCAGAAATAACCTGATGCGCTTCTGCAACTTGCTTGGCACGTAAGGAAAACGCCCCGAATGAGCCAAAATCGATGCCTTTGTCTGATGTCAGCGGAACAACATAACTAAGAGGGGCATCTCCATCGGAAATAACTCCACAAAGCAAGTAGTGAATCGCCTCCCAGGATCTATCAATGTCCAGTCCGGGATAATCGTCTATTTTCAAGCTATTCAATGCAATGTCGCCTGTAACAATTTGTTGCACTAGGTTGTCATCCATAGCAAAGTAATATCCACGCATTCCCATGTTGTCATCCTTCCTTCCATTCTAGTAGTGACTATACTGCCCTATCATAATGTAACCTCTGGATTTATCCCGCAGGATAGAAAAAGAGTGAAGATCAGCCCCCTACGTAATCATAATATCTTGTCTGCACAAGTTACTACATCCCGTTTAAGATAGGTATGTCCTACACTCTTTAACTAATGAATTTTATGTGTAAAATATATAGTCTCCCACAGCCGACACTGAAATCATATCCCATATACGGCAAGTCTGACTAATAGTCTTAACTACCGACCCAGCTGAAGCTATTGGCGAATTTATTGCCGTTGGAGCAAGTTTGCGGACTCCAGTGCTGCTATTCTCTCGCAAGCGGTGCATTTATAGCCCTTTTCATGCCAATAACGACTATGGGGTCCGATAGCAGTCCAAAAAGGACGTATTCCCGCGTTTAGGGTCATCTGTGTCCGCTAGCGGCTTCGTACATGTAAATGTGATGTAATCACCCATGATCCATATAAACTTCTAGTTAGACTATGACTCCACTGTTAATTGACCCGTATCCATATTATTAAGCACAAGTTTGCCTTCCAGCGGGGTGCCGTCTTCGCTCGCAAGCTTCAGCTTACCCGTACGGCCCTTTTCAATTAATGCCTTTACTTGTGTATCTGTAAGGGTACGCCCGTGGTTCTCTTTCCAGATCACGAACTTGCAGCCTTCTTTGTAATGAGAGCAGCCGTAGCCTTTTTTACCCATAAAAATCATCCCGCCACAGCCAGGACGCGGGCAGTTTCCGATAATTTTCGGACCTGAATTTGCTGATTCTTCTTCGTTAGCTGGTTTACGTTTTCTTGGCGCGGCAGGTTTATCGCTGGTTTTACGAGATGTACCTCCACCACTCCGACCTTTAGCCCCTGTATTCACAGAAGGAGTTTCCCCTTCAAAAGAAGTTTTGGACGCCCGAGACTGCACACGAACCTTGTCCACGATCATACAGGCAAATCTTTTTACATTCTCCATAAATTGTCCGTCCGACGCCGTTCCTCTTGATATTTCGTTCAAGCGACGTTCCCACTGGCCGGTCATTTCAGGTGAAGTCAACAGCTCGATGCCCGCTCCACGTATCAGTTCAATAGCCGTTCGTCCTTTTTGCGTGATGGCGATTTTTTTGCCTTGCATTTCAATGTATCCGACATTCTTAAGCCGTTCAATGGTTGCAGCACGGGTGGCGGGAGTACCCAGCCCTGAATCCTTCATAGCATCCCGAAGCTCTTCGTCTTCAATCTGCTTTCCGGCACTTTCCATCGCTCTAAGCAGCGTGCCTTCCGTATAGTGTTTTGGCGGCTGTGTATCTTTCTCTTTAACGATTGCGTCACTACAGATCACCTCATCTGCCGGAGCGATTGCGAACGGTTCATTCACTTCAATCTCTTCGTCTTCCTCATCATCCTTGTTTTTTCCCTTGGACGACTTCGCTTTATCTTTTTTCTGGTCCGCGTAAATTACCTTCCAACCGAGACTTAATAATTCCTTAACAGTAGTTTTGAACTTTTCGTCCTCTACATCAGTCATAACCGTATGCACTTTATATTCCGCAGCCGGATAGAACTGTGACAAAAAGCGCCGCACAATCAAATCATACAGCTTTCCCTCATCCGCACTAAGCCCTGTTGCTTTCCGATATGTAGGCAAAATCGCATGGTGATCCTCTACCTTGGAGGGATTGCAGATAAATTTGTTTCCTTTATGAACGAGATTACGATTCGCGCCCTTCACCCATTCATCATAAGCCGTCCCTTGGAGCGCAGATAAAGTCTTATGCATCTCCGGAATATTTTGTTCTGTAACATAGTTAGAATTCGTCCGCGGATAGGATATCACCTTATGCTTTTCATATAAGGCTTGTGCGATATCGAGTGTTTTTTTAGCGGAAAAAGCGTACTTCCCATTCGCCTCCCGCTGCAACAGCGTTAAATCATACAGTTTATTCGGGTACTCTTTCGTTTCCTTAACCTCATAAGATTCAATACGTCCCGGTTTTCCTTTGACCTTGGCAGCCAGCGCCTCCGCCTTCTCACCATCAGTCAGCCGGTCACCCTGCCACATGCCTTTATAGGTCATTTCATTTTGTGTAAAATGGCCCTCCACCTCAAAAAACTTAAGGGATGAGAACGCCTCAATCGTCTTCTGGCGATCATAAATAAGTGCAAGTACTGGGGTCTGAACTCTCCCCACCGACAGCAGCACATTATGTTTCGTAGTAAATGCACGTGACCCGTTCATACCGATTAACCAATCGGCTTCACTGCGCGCTTTTGCTGCTTTGGTTAGATTCTCGTACTCCGCCCCATCCTTTAGCTCTTGAAAGCCTTTGCGGATTGTCTCTGGTGTCAAATCGGAAATCCACAGCCGCTTCACAGGATGTTCAAGCTTCAAATGCCGCTGAATGAGCGAAAATATATGCTGGCCTTCTCGCCCGGCATCACAAGAATTTACTAGCAGATCGCTTCGTTTAGCCAGCTCTCCGATTACCTTCAGCTGATCAATGGTGCGCGCATTAGGAACTAGCTTGAATTGGTCCGGAATAATGGGAAGATCATTAATATTCCATTTTTTGTATTTCACATCATATGCATCCGGCTCAGCCAATCCGATTAGATGCCCTATTGCCCATGTAATAATGTACTGCTCCCCTTCAAGATAGGAACGGTAATTTTTAGCCTTTGGTTCTATTGCGGCGGCGATATTCCGCCCCATGTCCGGTTTCTCCGCAATAATAAGTGTCTTCAAAAACATTCGCTCCTTACCTTCTCGTTCTTAAGTCCAAAATAGGTCCAGTACTCTATTATAACATTAACCTCAGTTTTTTTTAATCGACCGGACTTTTCATAATCTTTCGTTTGATTTAAAATAAGTTGGTATAAGCGTATTCATATATCGGAGGGAAACAAACCTTGTATGAGAATCACAGATTTACTGAACCTTTTTCTGATCGAAGGCTCTCTGCCCTGAAGGCGGATTGTGAGCAGTGCTTTGGCTTGTGTTGTGCCGCATTGCCTTTTGCTGCTTCCATAGATTTCGCTAGAGACAAAGACGCTGGACAGCCATGTCACAATCTACAGTCGGACTTTCGCTGTGGTGTACATACAGAGCTAAGAGAATTAGGCTACCGTGGTTGCACGGTCTATGACTGTTTTGGAGCTGGGCAAAAGATTTCTCAAGTCACTTATGCTGGAGAAGACTGGAGGAAAAATCCGAAAACTGCGAAGCAAATGTTCGAGGTATTTCCGATCATGTGGCATTTGCACGAGCTGCTCTGGTATTTACATGAATCTTTAAACTTAGAAATAACCCGTACAATCCATACGGAGCTGCAAACAGCTCTCGATGAAACGGAACAGCTCACTTTACTTAATCCTGAAGCACTTGCAAAAGTGGATGTTGCCGCTCATCGAGCAAAAATCAATATGTTACTGTTGCAGGTCAGTGAGCTTGTACGAACTGAGGCTCGCCGTAAACTAAAAAAATCAGCGAAGAATTTCAGTCGAGGTGCCGACCTTATGGGAGCTAAGCTCAAAGGAGCCGATCTCAGAGGCGCCAATTTGAGAGGAGCCTATTTAATAGCCGCAGACCTTAGGGACGCTGATCTCAGAGGTGCAGACCTTATTGGGGCAGACTTTCGCGATACTGACCTCAGAGGTGCTAATTTAGCAGAAGCTCTCTTTCTCACTCAGGCACAGATCAATGCGGCAAAAGGCAATACTCTCACAAAATTACCAGCAACACTCTCCTGCCCTGATCATTGGCATTCCCATTAAATGAAAAAAGATCATTTATATCAGCTGTGAATAGAATTGTTTGATCCGAGACACAGCTTCCATAATTTCTAAGACTTCTTTCCCCGCTGTGTTTCGGTTCAGATACTCTACTCTTCCCTGTGATGCTTCCTTGCCCACAACTATTGATAGAGGTATCCCGATCAAGCTTGAATCTTTAAATTTCACGCCAGCGCGTTCATCCCTATCATCAATCAGCGTCTCAATACCAAGCTTGGTTAGTTGATCATAGAGACCTTCGGCAACCGTCCGCTGCTCACTATCCTTGACGGACATTATCAAGATATGAACCTGATAAGGTGCCAATGCTGCTGGCCACATTAATCCATCCTCATCATGATGCTGTTCAGCAATAGCGGATAAAAGCCGTGAGATACCAATTCCGTAACAGCCCATAATCATAGGTTGACTTTTGCCTGAAGAATCTAAGTAAGAAGCGCCTAGCTTTTCACTGTATTTAGTACCTAATTTGAAGACATGACCCACTTCAATCCCTTGATGAAAATGCAAAATACCCTCCAAACAATGCGGACAAACTTCACCTTCTGCTACATTCCGAAAATCCCCCACATGCCCAAGCGAAAAATCTCTGCCGGGTACGACATTACGGAAGTGATAATCTTTTTCTCCCGCCCCTGTAATCCCTTGAGTCATATCAGCTACTGCCGCATCTGCTAGGACAGTAAGCGTTAAGCCTACAGGTCCTACAAATCCACTTTCAACGCCCGCTAAGGATTTCACAGACTCGTAGTCAGCAAGCTTAATCTCATTCGTTCCTAAATATTTACTTACCTTTATTTCATTGACTTCATGATCACCCCGGACCAGTACAGCAAAAATCTGTCCGTCACCTTCATAGATTAATGTTTTGATAATCTGGTCTGGCCGGATATCTAGCTCCTGCTCTAGTTGCTCAATTGTGCGCAAATCAGGAGTGAGGAATTTCTCTATCTCCGGTACTTGTATGACAACTTCATTTTTTACAGGCCGCACGGACTCTGCCTGTTCCAGATTGGCCGCATAATCACAAACGGTGCATGCAGCAATCGTATCCTCCCCAATATCAGCCAGCGCCATAAATTCATGACTGCCACCCTCGCCTCCAATCGCACCGGAATCCGCATGGACAGCACGGAATTTCAATCCACATCGCTCCAATACCCGGTGATAAGCCTCGAACATTTGGATATATGATTTATCTAGACCTTCCAGGTTTGTGTCAAAAGAGTAAGCATCCTTCATCAAAAACTCTCTGCCTCTCAGCAGTCCAAAACGTGGTCGGCGTTCATCTCGGAACTTGGTCTGAATCTGATATACGGTAATAGGAAGCTTTCGATAGGAGCTGATCTCATTCCGTACGAGTGTGGTTACTACTTCCTCATGTGTAGGACCTAGTATGAATTCCCGCTCATGACGATCCCGCAGCGTCATCAGCTCCTTACCGTATACCTCATACCGGCCTGATTCTTTCCAGAGCTCCGCAGGCTGCATAGATGGCATCAATACCTCCTGAGCCCCAGAGACATCCATCTCATGCCGCACAATCGCTTCTATTTTCCGTAAAACACGTCTTCCAAGCGGTAAATAAGTATACACACCCGCTGCTAATTGGCGGATATATCCCGCACGCAGCAGTAGTTGATGACTGCTTGTCTCCGCCTCTGAAGGTGCCTCACGCAGAGTTGTTAATAAAAGATTACTTTGACGCATATTTATACCCTCCCTAAAAAATGAACGCTCTAAACGCAAAAAGACACATTCGTCAGGGACGAATGTGTCGTGATACCACCCTTATTTAACCGCCAGCCCGTAAATAGTCTACACTTGATTTGGCGATCCTCGATCGAATAACGGCCGATTCCGGCAGCGGTTATAAGCTGCAGCTACCCAGGCAGGATACCATCCACACGTATTTGAGGAACCTTTCAGCCGGTGAGTTCCCTCTCTGTTCTAACGCTACTAGGATCGTAAGTCCTTGGTCAATGCTTTTGTCATTTAAATATTGTATTAAATCTATATGAAAATAATATTTCCGTCAAGCGTCGGCTCCAAAAAGAAGCCGCTTCTCCAGCAGGTAAACTGCTTTTGAAACGGCTTCTTGAATTAATGCCTAGACAAGAACGCTTGAGCCCATCAGGTATTTATCCACTTCACGTGCAGCTTCGCGACCTTCGTTGATGGCCCAGACCACCAAGCTTTGACCACGACGCATATCGCCCGCAGCAAACACTTTATCCACATTCGTATTGAATTTGCCGTAACGTGCTTTCACATTGGTACGACGATCAGTCTCCAGGTTAAGCTCCTCAACAATATCTTGCTCCGGTCCATCGAAACCAATAGCGATGAGAGCGAGTTGAGCAGGATATACAGCTTCCGTTCCAGGAACGGGCTGGTAGATTTTACGACCTGTCTCATCCACGATCCGGCGGATCTGCACCGTATGAAGCTCCTTCAAGTTCCCCTCTTCATCCCCAACAAATTTAGTGGTCATGATAGAGAATTCACGCGGATCATCGCCAAAAATAGCTTTCGCTTCTTCTTGCGCATAATCCAAGCTGTACACATTCGGAAATTGTGGCCAAGGATTAGCAATCGGATCCCGTTGCAGAGGCGCTTTTTCATGTGTACCAAATTGAGTGATACTGCCGCAGCCATGACGAAGCGCTGTGGCAACACAGTCAGATCCTGTATCCCCGCCACCCAAGACGATTACATCTTTACCTTCAGCGGATACATAGTTACCATCCTCCAGATTGGAATTCAAGTAACTCTTGATCGTGCCATTTAAATAATCCATGGCATACATAACGCCCTTAAGCTCACTGCCTTCAATGTTGAAACGGCGTGCTTTAGTAGCTCCACCACACAGAACGACCGCATCATACTCATCAACAAGCTGCTGAGCCGGAATGTCTTTACCAATCTCAGTGTTCACTACGAAGTTAATCCCTTCAGCAGCCAGCAAATCTACACGACGTTGTACAACTTTTTTATCAAGCTTCATAGTAGGTATTCCATATGTCAGCAGTCCGCCAATGCGGTCACTGCGCTCAAATACAGTTACAGAATGTCCAGCCTTGTTAAGCTGTGCTGCTGCGGCAAGTCCAGCAGGTCCAGAGCCTACGATTGCAATTTTTTTGCCAGTCCGTTTCTCCGGAGGATTAGGTACAACCCAGCCCTCTTCAAAACCCTTATCAACGATCGCAAGTTCAATTGTTTTGATGGTTACCGGCTGTCCGATCAAGCCCACTGTGCAAGAGCCTTCACAGGGAGCGGGACAAATACTGCCTGTGAATTCAGGAAAGTTGTTTGTCTTATGCAGACGTTCCAGTGCTTCTTTCCAGAGTCCACGATACACCAAGTTATTCCATTCCGGAATTAAATTGTGTACTGGACAACCTGAGGTCCCGCCAGCCATATCAATACCTGTATGGCAATAGGGGGTTCCGCAATCCATACAACGTGCGCCCTGTGTCCGAAGCTCGTCCTCGGATAAATGATGGTGGAATTCTTCCCAGTCCTTTACCCGCTGCTCAGGATCCCGATCACCTGGGAGCTGCCGTTTATACTCCATAAAACCTGTAGGTGTAGACATGTTTACGTTTCCCCCATCCGTTCTCTTCGTGTTGAAGTATAGTACATTGTAGCATATTGCGGCTTCGTATGGTTGTCAGCAACGCAATGAAGTACCTGCACATTCTATTCTATACCTATACATAATCATTTCTAATTTTAATTATAGTAACATTCATCACTTTTGCACAGTAATGGATAAATCTACTGATTATTTGTACTATTTCACATGTTATGTCAGAGAAAACGTTTTATTGCTATTCCGTACGTTCATAAACAAGGAAACGGTAATCATACGGATTCTTCTCATCACGAATTCCCTTGATATTGGAGACCTCTTTCCACATCCTCCAGTCAATCTCAGGAAACCGGGTATCTCCTTCAAAATCCTGTTCGATCTGCGTCAACATCAACTTGTCAGCATACGGCAACATCAACCGGTAAATTTCCGCACCACCGATTACCATCAGCTCATCTTCTTTTCTACCCTCACTGAGAGCCTCTTCAAGCGTGTGTAGAACCTCTGCACCTTCAGCTGAATAATCAGTATCCCTAGTTAGAATTAGGCTCGTTCTGCCCTTCAAGGGCTTGCCTCCGAGCGAATCCCATGTTTTGCGGCCCATTAGCATTCTTTTGCCCAATGTTTCTGCTTTGAAATAAGCAAAATCCAGCGGCAAATGCCAAGGCATATCGTTATCTTTTCCTATGACATGATTGGCACCCATTGCCCATATTAAGCTAATACTCATGAAGTTCTCTCCTTCCTCCATACTAAAGTAAAAAACTATATTGCCAAAAATTATATTTGCGAATCTTCATTTACAATTACGTTATACTGCGATCGGCGCTTTTATCGAAGGATGCGGATTGTACCCCTCAATGACCAGATCTTCCAGTTCAATATCAAAAATTGATTTCTTCTGTGAATTAATAACCAGTGTAGGCAATGCTCTTAATTCTCTTGATAATTGCTCTTTCACTTGCTCAACATGGTTTGAATAGATATGCGCATCACTAATGCTGTATACAAACTCGCCTACTTCTAGCCCACATTCGTATGCGATTAAATGTGTAAGTAAGGAGTAAGATGGAATATTGAAGTTTGCCCCGAGAAAAGAGTCCGCACTGCGTTGCAGCAAGTGACAGCTTAGTTTACCATTTGCAACGTAGAACTGGAACATAACGTGGCAGGGCGGTAACGCTGCTTTGCTTCCTTTCGTCCCAGCATTTATAACATCTTCCGGGTTCCATGCGCTGACAATTAAACGCCGAGAATCAGGATTTGTTTTGATCTGATGAATAACGTCTTGTAATTGGTCAATTGATTCGCCAGTTGAAGATGTCCAATTCCGCCATTGCTTACCGTAAACGTTTCCTAGCTCGCCATATTTCGCAGCAAACTCATCATCTTCTAAGACACGATCACAGAATGCTTTCATCTCTGCTTGATATAATTGATTAAAATCTTCATCAACTAAACAACGATTCCCGAAGTCTGTCATATCCGGGCCTGCATATTCGTCCGATTCAACCCATCTTTTAAAAGCCCATTCATCCCAAATATGATTATTATTTTTCAATAAATAACGAATGTTGGTATCGCCTTTAATAAACCACAATAACTCACTTGCAATTAAGCGAAACGGTGTACGTTTTGTTGTAAACAGCGGGAAGCCTTTTGATAAATCAAATCGCATCTGATAACCAAATACACTTATTGTACCAGTTCCTGTACGATCTTCTTTTTTCACACCATGATCCAAAATATATTGTAAAAAATTCAAATAGGTTTGTTCTAACTCATTCGTCAATGTATTGCACCTCCGTAATATTTCACCTCATATATTATATCTGAAAAATCCGATTTTTGTAGAAGGTAAGATAATTTTTAAATATATTTAATAATCGGGTTACCTATTCAATTATAAAGGATTGATTCAGCAATTGTATCTCTACTCCGCTATCCTAAGCTCCACTCTTGCCCCATAAGCCCGAAGGCTTGCTTGTCCACCCACAGGAAAGGTAATCATCGGCGATGTATGTCCAAAGTCCACGTCTGCAATCACAGGAATATCGGATAATTCTTCTTTTGAGCGGATAATTGTGGTCAGCAGCTTCATGGACATACGTGATTCTTTTTGGAATCTGCCGATCACCAACCCTTTGGCCTCTTCAAACTCAGGCTGATGAATTAGGGATTGCAGATCTCGATCAAAGGTTGCAGGTGCTGACTCATAATCATCCTCAATGAACAAGATAGAATTTTTTAAACTTGGCATATACTCTGTTCCCTGCAAAAGATTTAAAGTGCATAAATTGCCACCAATAATCGTTCCTTTCGCTTCCCCATCATTGATAATGAACGGACCTTCATTTTTAATAAATATCCGGTTTTCCTGATCCAGATACCACTCATCATCACTCCAATGCCTGGAAGGCTGCACTAGAATTTCTTTATTGTCCATCATCAGCTTGCGGAAATATTCGATGGTATATTCATTATCGTGGAGCATCGCAAATGTGGAAAAATGCGGTCCGGAGTATGTAACTAATCCTGTCTGAGCATAAATCGCATTACTTAGTGCAGTAATATCCGAATAACCACATAAACGCTTTGGATTCTCTGCAATGATTGAATAATCTATATAACGCAGGAGCTGGTTACTATTGAAGCCCCCAATGGTCGTTAATATTCCTTTCACTTTGGGGTCTAAAAAAGCTTCGTGCAAATCCTCAATTCTCGAATCAATAGAAGAGGAAACAAAATCATCCGTCTCAAAAGAATTTGTTGAAATGGATATCCGAAAACCTAACCGTTCAAGCTGCTCTTTAGCGATTTTCCTTTGCTGAGCATCGATTAATGACAAACTTCTGGAAGGAGAGATAATACGCAGCTCATCTCCAGGCTTTAATTTATCAGCTCTCATCATTGAACCTCCCTATATTTATAAAATACAGATTAAGTAATTGCTCTTCCTCCCAGTATATCTCTTTTCAAAAAAGTGGAAAACACAAAAAAAGGCGGAACGCATTTGCGTCCGCCTTTCTGTTGCCTGCTAGAGCAATTTTTGGAGAAAAATTATTTCATTACATGAATTGGGTGACCTTCAACCAATTCAGCAGCTTCCATGACGATTTCGCCAAGGGTTGGATGCGCATGAATAGTCAAAGCGATATCTTCAAGCGTTGCGCCCATTTCGATTGCCAAACCAAGTTCAGCGATCAAGTTAGAAGCTTCGATACCAACGATTTGAGCTCCCAGTACCAAATTGTTCTCGGAGTTAGCAACAATTTTGATGAAGCCTTCTGGGCTGTTCAAAGATACTGCGCGACCATTTCCTGCGAATGGGAATTTGCCGCTTTTCACTTTGTAGCCTTTGTCTTTTGCTTCTTTTTCAGTCAAACCAACGCTTGAACACTCAGGATCTGTAAATACAACAGCTGGGATGACTTTGTAGTCAACAACAGATGTAAGTCCTGCAATTGCTTCAGCAGCGATTTTACCTTCGTAAGAAGCCTTGTGAGCCAAAGCAAGACCTGGAACAACGTCGCCGATAGCGAAGATGGTAGGAATGCTTGTGCGTCCTTGGTGATCAACTTTGATCAATCCGCGCTCGTCGAGCTCAAGACCGATCAGATCTAGACCAAGTTCACCGTCAGTGTTAGGACGACGACCTACAGTTACAAGCAAGTAATCTGCTGTAACTTCTTTGGACTCGCCACCAACAGAGTATTTCACGGTTACTTCTTTGTCGTTCTGAACAGCACTTTCAGCTTTAGCGTTAGTTACGATTTCGATGCCAGTTTTAGCCATGTTTTTCGCAACAAGACGAGTCATATCTTTATCGAAGCCTGGAAGTACAGTATCCAAACCTTCGATGATTGTTACTTTAGTGCCAAATTTAGAGTACATTTGACCAAGCTCGGCACCGATGTATCCACCACCGATTACGATCATGCTCTTCGGAATTTCTGGAAGTTCCAGAGCTTCAGTCGAAGACAGAATACGTCCGCCGAATGGGAAAGGTTTAAGTTCAATTGGACGGGAACCTGTAGCAATGATGCAGTGTTTGAAGCGGTAACGTGGAGATTCATGATCATTGAACACACGTGCTTCTGTGTCGCTGATAAACATGCACTCGCCGTTAAATACTTCAATTTTGTTGCCCTTCATCAAGCTAGTCACACCGCTAGTCATTTTTTTAACTACGCTGTTCTTGAATTCTTGAGTTTTGGCAAAATCCACTTTAACATTCTCAGCTGTAACGCCGAAAACTTCACCATGCTGTGCGGATTCAAATTGATGCGCAGCAGCGATCAAGGCTTTAGAAGGAATACATCCACGGTTCAAACATACACCGCCGAGTTCCGATTTATCCACGATGAGGACTTTTTGGCCGAGCTGGGCGGCACGAATTGCCGCCACATACCCACCAGGACCTGCACCAATGACCAATGTATCAATATCTAGTGAAGCGTCTCCTACTACCATAATTATACCTCCATAACCAGCAGCTCAGGATTATTGAGCAGCGATTTAATGTAGTTCATAAAGTTTTGAGCAGTCGCACCATCGATAATACGGTGGTCAAAGCTGAGTGACAACGCCATTACTGGAGCAACTACGATTTCACCATTTTTCACAACTGCTTTTTCACTGATACGGCCAGTTCCGAGGATAGCCACTTCAGGGAAGTTGATGATTGGAGTAAAGAACATACCGCCAGCAGAACCGATGTTACTGATGGAGATCGTGCTGCCCTTCATTTCGTTAGCAGACAATTTACCGTCACGGCCACGAACGGCCAAGTCAGTGATGCTGCTAGCAATCATCCAAATGCTCTTACGGTCAGCGTCTTTGATAACTGGAACGATCAAACCGTTTGGTGTATCAGTAGCGATACCGATATTGTAGTATTTCTTGTAGACAATTTCGCCTGCTTCTTCATCAATCATAGCATTGAGTGCTGGGAATTGACGGGAAGCTGCAACAAGTGCCTTAACGATGAATGGAAGGTAAGTAACCTTAACGCCTTTTTTCTCAGCAATAGGTTTCATACGTGTACGGAATGCTACCAGTTCAGTAACATCTACTTCATCCATGATGGTTACGTGTGGAGCAGTGTAAGCCGATTTAACCATTGCGTTGGAGATCGCCTTACGAATACCCTTGAATGGTACACGTTCTTCTTCAAGACTAACGTTACCGCTAGCTGCTGCAGGTGCTGCTTTAGCTTCGGTTTTAGCAGCCTTAGGAGCTTCAGACGACGCTGCTGCTGCAGGAGCTGCTGGTGTAGAACCACCTTTCAAGAAGGCTTCTACGTCTTCACGAGTGATTTTACCACCTTTACCAGTTCCGTTCACTTTGGAAATATCCACTTTTTGCTCACGAGCAAATTTGCGAACGCTTGGTGTAGCCAAAACATCGCGGTCAGGAGCTGGTGTTACACTTGCAGATCCGCCTTCTTTAGCATCAGTAGGGCTTGTTGCTGCAGGGGAAGAAGTAGTGTTTGCACTTCCTTTTGCTGCATCGGCTTCAGCAGATGCATGACCTTCTTGTTCAGGAACGTCGCCTTCAGCAGCGATAATAGCTACAACTTCGCCTACGCGGCAAACTTGGCCATCTTTAGTCAGAACTTCCAATACAGTACCATTCACTGGACATGGAACCTCAACTACCGCCTTGTCATTTTGAACTTCCATGATGATGTCATCATCCGTTACCTTGTCACCGGCTTTGATATGCATTTTGATGATTTCACCTTCATGCAGACCTTCACCCAGCTCAGGGAAGCGATATTCAAAATTCGATGCTTTGTTAGATGCTGGAGCAGCTGGTGCAGCTGGCGCTTGAGCAGCAGGAGCTTCAGTAGCAGCACCCTCTTGATCAGGCACGTCACCTTCTGCTTCGATAATAGCCACTACTTCACCGACACGGCATACTTGACCGTCTTTTGTCAGAACTTCCAATACAGTACCGTTTACTGGGCAAGGCACCTCAACTACCGCCTTGTCATTTTGAACTTCCATTACGATATCATCATCCGTTACCTTGTCACCGGCTTTGATATGCATTTTGATGATTTCACCTTCATGCAGACCTTCACCTAGTTCAGGAAATCGGTATTCAAACTTTGCCACTTTGAAAACCTCCTCGTGAAATTGGGACTAACCTTATGATTTAAACTTTATAAGATGAAACAACGTTGTCATCCATATGGATGACAACTGTTTCTCGTAAAAATATTTAGAATTCCAAAACTTTCTTCACGCCTGCAATAATACGTGCAGGGTTTGGAAGCCATGTATCTTCTATTTGTGCGAATGGATACACAGTATCAGGACCTGCGATACGAAGCACAGGTGCTTCCAAGTGCAGTAGTGCTTTTTCATTGATTTGTGCGATAACTTCAGCAGCTACACCCGCACTCTTTTGTGCTTCTTGCACCACGATAGCACGGTTAGTCTTCTTCACAGACGCTACAATAGTATCGATGTCGATTGGACTTACAGTACGAAGGTCGATAATTTCAACATTAACGCCTTCTTTTTCGAGTTGCTCGGCTGCTTTGGTAGCTGTATGTACCATCAGCCCGTAAGTAATGATCGAAACGTCAGAACCTTCACGTACTACGTTCGCTTTACCAAGTTCAACTGTATATTCACCTTCTGGCACTTCAGCACGGAATGCATGATAAAGGTTCAAGTGCTCCATGAAGAAGACAGGGTCATTGTCGCGGATAGACGCGATTAGAAGTCCCTTAGCATCATATGGGTTTGAAGGAATTACAACTTTAATCCCTGGGCTTTGTGCGATCAAACCTTCGAGTGAGTCAGTGTGAAGCTCAGCAGCCTTAACTCCGCCACCAAAAGGAGTACGGAATACTACTGGAGCGTTATATTTACCGCCAGAACGCCAGCGCAAACGCGCTGCTTGAACAACGATTTGATCCAGTGCTTCAAAGATAAAACCTACGAATTGAATTTCAGCAATCGGACGGAAGCCTTGTACACCAAGACCAAATGCCAGACCGCCGATAGCGGACTCAGCTAGTGGTGTATCAAAAATACGATCTTCGCCAAATTCCTTTTGCAGACCTTCAGTTACACGGAAAACGCCACCTACATTACCAACATCCTCTCCGAAGATAAGAACGTTAGGGTCACGATTCAGTTCAACGCGCATCGCGTCGCGAATCGCTTCTTTCATATTCATTTGTGCCATTGCCTGATATCCCCCTTATTCAAAATCGGCTTTTTGCTCTTCCAGATGTTTAGGTGTTACTTCGAACATACTGTCGATCAAGCCAGGTATTGTCATTTTTTCGGTTTGTTCAGCTTTTTTGATCTGCTCGTTAACAGTAGCTTTCGCTTCATCTTTCACGCGCAGTGTATCTTCTTCAGTCCAAAGACCTTTCTTCTCCAAATACTTGGCAAGACGGGC
The DNA here is from genome assembly GCF_038002785.1 of Paenibacillus sp. FSL H3-0310. Lineage (NCBI taxonomy): Bacteria > Bacillati > Bacillota > Bacilli > Caryophanales > Paenibacillaceae > Paenibacillus > Paenibacillus sp. FSL H3-0310. The sequence continues at coordinate 2,397,001 of NZ_JBBODC010000001.1, read as the reverse complement.
GATTGGATCCTTTTCACTCCATTGTCCTTCTTCTTCTTTCGAACGATATTTACTTGCATCGTCAGAAAGGGAGTGTGGACGGAAACGGTAAGTTACAGCTTCGATCAATGTAGCACCTTCGCCGTTGCGTGCACGTTCTGCAGCATCACGTACAGCACTGATTACTGCAAAGATGTCCATACCGTCAACCTTAATCCCTGGAATACCAGCTGCAACCGCTTTGTGAGCGATCGATTTGGAAGCCGTTTGTTTAGCGAACGGAGTCGTAATCGCATAACCGTTGTTTTGAACAAAGAAGATTACAGGCAGTTTAAAACGACCAGCAAAGTTCAAGCCTTCGTAGAAGTCACCTTCTGAAGAACCGCCATCACCAGTGTAAGTAATTGCAACATTCTTTTGTTTTTTCAATTTGAAGCCCATAGCAATACCAGTAGCGTGCAGGATTTGCGCACCAATGATAATTTGTGGCATCAATACATTAACCCCATCAGGAATAGCTCCACCATGTTGGTGACCGCGGGAATATAAGAAAGCTTGGTACAATGGAAGTCCGTGCCATACTAGCTGCGGAATATCACGGTAGCCTGGGCATAAAAAGTCTTCTTTCTCCAAAGCGAACTCACTACCAATCATGGTAGCTTCTTGACCGGATACCGGTGCGTAGAAACCAAGGCGACCTTGACGGCCAAGGTTTACTGCACGATCATCCCAAGTACGGGTAAATACCATACGATACATAATTTCTTTCAGTTGATCGTCGGTTAAATCTGGCATCTTATCCTTATTGATAATTTCTCCATCCGGGGAAAGTACCGATAGAGCCTCGACGTCCTCTGTATACACTTCATAAGGAACTTTACTCATTATCTTCACCTCAATAAAAAAATTTGAATATCAGCTGCCTCTGTTATAATATTATTATACACCTGTTTAGTTACTTTCGTCAAAGAAATACTTATAAAATTTATATTCCTTCAAATTTTGTATGTATAACAGGTGAGGAAATTTTATATAACAGTTTAACACTTTTCCAACAAGTAAATGATTAATAACACAGTTACACATTTAATAATTTTAGCGTAACCCTGTGTGTATTGCAAAATTCGACAAGAAAGGTGACGTGACAACGATGAGCGATTCTGTTTTTCTGAAACGCACAATTGTAAAAGAAACGCTTTGGAGTGAACATCTGCAGGAGGAACGTAAATTACGTATCTATCTGCCCCCAGGCTACAATGAAGTTCTGAGTTACCCCGTGGTGTACTGCCAAGACGGAGAAGAATTTTTCAACTTTGGACGCATTGCTACACTTGCTGGACAACTTATTATAGAAGAAGATGTCGAGCCCTTCATTATCGTTGGTGTAGAAGTTAACGTCGCTGTTCGGACTCAAGAATACGCTCCGTTCGGCAGCCGATTCAAACAGTACCTATCTTGCTTTTCCGAAGAGATTATTCCCTTCATTGAAAAAAATTATCCCGTACGCCGTACACCCGACGAACGAATCTTAGCCGGCGATTCCCTTGGAGGCAGCGTCTCCCTCCATCTGGCACTTGCTTATCCAGCTATCTTCACACGTATCATCAGCCTATCCGGTGCATTCTATCCCGAATCACAAGCCATGCTGGCTAAAGAGGAAGATCTCTCCTGGCTTAATATTAATATGGTCGTTGGACTGCAGGAAACAGATTACCAGACTGATACTGGGACCTATGATTTTGTTCAGATGAACAGAGAAACAAAAGCATTGCTTGAAGCACGTGGAGCTACCGTATCCTACCGGGAGAAAGACGGTCGTCATCTCTGGGGCTTTTGGCAAAAGGAACTCCCTGAATCTCTACTCTATTTTTTAAACACATAATGCCTTATTGATAGAAGCAAAAAATGAACATCTAAAGAACGTATGTAGATTTCAGCCGTGTTTACGCTTACAGTTTAATCCAGAAAATTTCCTTAATTCACTTTAATACTAATCAGAGAGGCTGGAACCCAACCGGGTTACAGCTTTTCTCTTATCACCATTTCTAGCAACACGTCACAGCCTGCATTGATCAAATCATATACCTGTTCAAAATTACCTGTAAAATAAGGGTCTGGTACTTCTCTCAATTCTTCCTCAGGCAATAAATCCATGAAGAACAAAAGCTTAGCCTCTTCCCCACCAGGAACCTTTCGAACATTCTCTCCATTAGACTTGTCCATGCAGACGATATAATCAAACTTCTGAAAATCCTCGCTACTGACCAAACGCGCTGCCATATTTGCATAACTAATCTTGTTTTGATCAAGTATACGTCTAGTCCCTTCATGCGGTTCCTTACCTATATGCCAATCTCCAGTTCCCGCAGAGTCAACCAGAATCTTATGTGAAAGCTCTCGTTCATCAATCTTATGGCGCAGAACGGCCTCCGCCATTGGTGAGCGACAAATATTACCCAGACAGACAAATAGCACGTTTACGATTTCATTCACCTCCCAATTGTTAAAACATTAGTAAATATGAATTTATGCACATAAAAAATCGCACACTATCATTTTAGCGTTGTCTTGGTCAATTGTGCAACTTTTCGATCTGCATTATACTGGGACAGGATAACCAACTAGAGTTTTAGAGGAGGAATGGATGTTATGCCATCCAAACGAGTTGTTATTTTTGCCGGTGGAGAACTATCTCCGGATTATTTCGCTCTATTAGATGAAGAAGATTTTATTATCGGTGCGGACCGGGGTGCATTATTCCTCATCTCACATGGATATATACCCGATATTGCGGTAGGTGATTTTGATTCTGTATCGCCTGAGGCTTTTCAGGATATTCAATCCAAAAGTAAAAAAACAATCACTTGTGACGCCGTGAACAAGGATTTAACCGACAGTGAGATGGCACTCGATATTGCAATGAATCAGCAACCTGATTCTATTTTACTATTAGGAGTTACAGGCACTCGAATTGATCACTCCTTAGCCAGCATTCAAATGATGACAAGGGCTCTGCAACGGCAAATCAATTGCTACGTGATGGATTCTAATAACTATGTGACACTTACCGGATCCCAAACAGTCATTGAAGATTTGGGCTACACCTATGTATCTTTGCTTCCATTAACTCCTGAAGTAACAGGGATTACATTAGAAGGATTTCAATATCCTTTGAATGATGCTACTTTAAAGCTAGGGCAATCTCTAGGTGTAAGCAACAAACTGATTTCCTCCACTGGAACAGTTAGAATACGTAGTGGATTATTGCTGATTATCCAGAGCAAAGACTAAATACATAGTGATATAGAAACATCCTTGTAACTTTTGTTTCAAAATTAAAAAGCCGTTAAATCCTTTATATATCAAGGGGTTTACGGCTTATTTTATTGCTCAAAATATCAAGTTATTAATTTTTTGTAACTTTTAATGAATTTTTAATAAAACGTTTACAACCCAGGCCCAGCCTCACTTTATTGCTGCTCTACCAAATTTTATGACATAGATAACCTGCTATACTACGAATCAGGCAAGCAAGACAAGCCAAGCAAGACAGATTGATATACTAACTTTGGAGGTACTTACAACATGAATAAACAACAATGGATAAAAAAAGCGATTGTTATAGGAATGGTTACTACAATGGGCTTAGGAACAATGATGGCAACTGGTGTAGGTGCAACTAAAGTTGAAGCCGCTACGGTGTCCAAAGGACAAAGCGTTGTCAATTTCGGAAAAAACTTTATGGGAACTCCATACAAATTCGGAGCCTCTACTTCTACTACTAAGGTTTTTGACTGCTCTTCCTTTATGAAACATATCTTTAATAAATATAATGTATCATTACCCCGCACAGCTGCGGCTCAATCAAAAGTAGGAACTGCTGTATCCAAAGCTAACCTTCGTGTCGGCGATCTTGTATTCTTCTCCAGCGGCAGCAGAGCAACTGGTAAAAATGTAACTCACGTAGCTGTTTACGCTGGAAACGGTAAAATTCTGCACACTTACGGTAAACCAGGTGTTACGGTTTCTGATCTTAATTCTGGTACATGGAAAAAGACTTATCTAAAGGCTCGCCGCGTACTGTAAACAACAGCTCTATAGTAGAGTCTTTTCTATAAAAGAGAATTAGTCTCAGGATGTGGTGCTGCCTTCGGGCACCCTCATTACATATCCTGTTCCGCGAACAGTATGAATCAACTTGTTCCGGTACCCTTTATCAATTTTTAAGCGGATATGCCTGATGTATACATCTACAACATTGGTATCTGCATGGAATTGATATCCCCATACTTGTTTGAGTATTTCCTCGCGGGAACATATAATCCCTCGATTCGCAGCGAGATAATATAGAAGATCGAATTCTTTATGCGTCATCTTAAGCTCGATCCCTTCACGGGTGACCAGCCTGCGGCTGGGATCGAGCATTAAACCATCTACCTTTAACAGATATTTTAAATTTCGACGCCGACCCGTGAGGGTTAATAAATTTAGAATTCTACATTTAAATTCACCGGTATGTAGTGGTTTTGTCATGAAATCATTCCCTCCGGCTAAAAAGGCCGCAACTGCTCCGTTACCAGATAATTCTTCGGAAATCACCATGACCGGAAGAATCATTCCCTCATCTCTTACTGCGGAAATGATTTTCCATCCTTCCCATGTTCCCACCTCGCCTAAATCAGCAAGCAGCAATACCGGTTCTACTTCAGAAATGGATAAGCGAAGATCTTCGGGATCTTCGCTTTTTGTTATTTGCAGACCGATATCATTAAACACTTTCGCAATAGCGTCTAGTTCTTCCTCTCCTCTTCCGTTTCCCGCAGACATGTACCATATCATTTGCTCACTCACGAAGATCCCCCGTATCCATCAGACATGCATCAGCATCCCATTAATAGATATAGAATCCCCGGAAAACAAAGAGACCATTCCTATGAAATGGCCTGAAGATCAGTTTATTATGCTTTTTATCCAAAATATCGATGATAAAAGCTACGGGCAGCGGCAATATCCTTCGTTCCATGGATCAATGCCCGGCCATCTGCGAAGATCACCATCCGGTAAGGACCTTCCTTAAAGGAAATTAGATAAGGATTGCTCTCTACCTCACGGTCTCCTAAACGAGACAGACGACTGGCTGTTTCCTGCAAGTTAAGTTTCTGCGGCCGGGCAGGGCGGATCTGTACGGTATCCCTGCCACAAAGCACATCACTTCGTTCCGTATTTAAGGCTGTTAGATAAGGGTAGATCGGATGAGTCCCACAAGAAGGACAATTCTCCTTTTTAGCACTTTTCACGCCAATTTCTTGATGTTCATTACGCCATACATCGAAAGTCAGCAGTTTATTCCGTAATTGATCCTTATGGTTACCGAGAAGCTTTAACGCCTCAGCTGTAGCATTTGCAGTGACCAATTGTACGGCCTGGGGAAGAATACCCGCTGTATCACAGGTATCTCCCCCTAGTGGAACTGTACCTAAAAGACAATGAAGACATGGCGTTTCTCCAGGCAAAATCGTATATGTAATTCCATAGCTTCCTACACAAGCTCCATAAATCCAAGGGATATTATTCTTTTGGGCAATATCATTAATGATGAGACGTGTATCGAAATTATCAGTCCCATCCATAATCAGGTCCACCCCTGAGATGAGTCCTTCCAGCTCTTCCTTCCGCACATCCATAACATGCGCTTCTATGACAACCTCAGAATTAATCTGCTGCAGTCTGTTCTGGGCTGCAATGGCTTTTGGAGCTCGCTCCTGCGCATCCATCTCGGTATACAGCTGTTGGCGCTGCAGGTTACTCCACTCTACATAATCGCGGTCAACGATAAGAACATGCCCAACCCCACAGCGGACTAATGTCTCTGCAATCCCTGTACCTAACGCACCCGCACCAACTACAAGCACTTTTGAATTTGCGAGACCCTGCTGTCCTTCAGTTCCAAACGGCGCGAAACGTATCTGCCGTGAGTATCGATCTTCTCGCCCAGCGTTATGAAACATACATTATCTCCTCCCCATATCCAAAAAGCGGAGAACAGCAGGATCTCTGCTATTCTCCGGATTTATGATTATTCTATACCTGTACAGCTGACCACTGCTCAACATCCCAAATTTTCGTAACCCAATCTTCATAAAAATCAGGTTCATGAGATACAAGCAGGACTGTGCCTTTATATTCTTGCAAAGCGCGCTTCAACTCTGCTTTAGCAATAACGTCAAGGTGATTGGTAGGTTCATCGAACAGTACCCAGTTGCTTTCGCGCATCAAAAGCTTACAAAGTCGCACTTTCGCTTGCTCCCCACCACTCAGCATACTAAGCGGACGTGTAATATGTTCATTTTTTAGGCCACAGCGTGCCAGATGCCCACGAACTTCGTTCTGAGTTAAACTGGAGAATTCATTCCAGACATCCTCAATGGGTGTAAGACTAGCTGCTTTCACTTCTTGTTGGAAATATGCAGGGTTCAGATAATCCCCAAGATAGGTTTTGCCGCTGTATGTTGGGATCACTCCCAGAATTGTCTTCAGCAGTGTCGATTTACCCACACCATTGCAGCCAACAATAGCAATCTTCTCTCCACGTTCAATGACCATGTTTAGCTGTGGCAGCAGCGGACGATCATAACCAATCTCAAAATCAATTCCTTCGAAGACGGTTTTGCCGCTTGCCCGGCTCTCTTTAAACTTAAAGGTCGGCTTAGCAGCTTCTTCAGGACGATCAATTCGGTCCATACGATCAAGCTGCTTCTCACGGCTTTTTGCCCGGCCTGAAGTTGAAGCACGCGCTTTATTCCGCTGGATGAAGTCCTCTTGTTTTTTGATAAAATCTTGTTGCTTCTCATAGGCATCGATATGCTGGTTTTTATTCATCTCCGCCATATCGAGGAATTTCTCATAGTTCGCCGTGTAACGGGTCAATTTACCGAACTCTAAGTGATAAACGACATTAACGACTTTATTCATAAACTCAGTGTCATGGGAAATCAATATAAATGCATATGGGTACTGTTTCAAATAGTTGGTCAGCCAATCGATATGCTCAACATCCAAATAGTTGGTAGGCTCATCAAGCAATAGTACATTGGGTTTCTCCAGTAGCAGCTTCGCCAGCAGCACTTTGGTTCTTTGACCACCGCTGAGAGAAGCAACATCACGATCTAGCCCAATCACGGACAGGCCTAAACCATTGGCCATTTCCTCTACTTTTACATCAATCAGATAGAAATCTCCGATATCCAGTTGTTCCTGAATGTCTCCCATCTGCTCCAGTAGTACTTCTAGTTCCTCAGGCGAAGCATCACCCATCTGCTCTGTGATCTTCAGCATTTCCTGCTCCAACTCAAGCAGTGGCAAAAAAGCGTCCTTTAGAACATCGCGAATCGTTTTGCCCGGTGTAAGAATCGTATGTTGGTCCAAATAACCGTAACGCACCCGAGGGGTCCACTCTACTTTACCATTATCCTTCAAAAGCTTTCCTGTCAAAATGTTCATTAGCGTCGATTTACCAACGCCATTTGCTCCAACAATTCCAACATGTTCTCCTGGTAACAACCGGAAAGACACGTTCTTGAACAATGTCCGATCCCCAAAATTGTGGGAAACGTCTTCTACAGTAAGTAAACTCATAAATTCTCCGCAAGCTCCTGTCTATACTTAAATAATGCGTAAATCAAATCACGTATAAATATATATTTTATCACACTTTAGCGGAACACTGAATTAAATGTTAGTCCCAATAGCCTATCTTAAGAAAAAACCACGGCGTTTTCCATCGTTTCGTTCGCCCTTAATGTCCCCTAACAGCTCAGCAATTACATCTGCCAACTTCCCTTTTTGTAAAAATGGATCTTGCTGACATGGTAAATTATAAACCCTATCTATACCTAAAGAATTTCGCAACAGTTCAACAGATTGGTGTTCAGCAAGTGGTAAACCCACTCTCCATTCCCGTTCAGGCTGCAGCCCCCTTCTCCTAATCCATAATAAAGATTCCTCCAATCGCCAATCGGCGCCAGAAGCAATTAGAATGGGAATATCGCTATGCTTGATTTCTTCCAACGCTCCATCAAATCCACCCGTGCCCAGATCTAAGACAACAAATTGATAAGCTCCTCTCATAAGCTCTGCTACATCCCCATGGTGAGGTCGCTTCCAGTAATGAACCTTCCTCCAGGAAAATACAGACTCAGAGCTCTCATCAGGAACTGAAGCGCTCTGCACATCAACCATATTGTGCATGCGCTCATAAACCGATGAATCCGGTGATAGATCAACCCAAGCTGTTGAACCGATCTGTGCCAGATAACTGCTAATTGCAAATGAAGTATGTGTTGTTCCAAGTCCCGGCCCTACTCCAAGTAAGGCGATCACTTTAGCCTTCCGTTTATCAACCACTAGGGGCACAGACACTGCTAAAGAATTACCTTCATCCATATCATTCTCCACATGAACCAGTGCTTGAATAACAGCTGTTGCGTCCTGATATCTTTCCTCCGGATGTGGCCGTAATAAACGTCTAATTATAGGAATAAAAGCTGCGGGAACATGGTCACGCAACTTATTTTCCATTCCTGACTCCCAGTGGCTGCATAAGCCTCCGGTAGCCATATATAAAAGCAATGCACCAAGACCATATAAATCAGAAACCGGCTGACTCTGCCCGTTCCCATACTGCTCAGGAGCCGCAAACCCAACTGTACCAAGCTTCACCGTATCTTCAACGATTCCTTTTCTATAATTTCGAGCGATTCCGAAGTCGATTAACATCAATTCTTTTTGCTTAGTTAACATAAGATTAGAGGGCTTTAAATCACGATAAACAATGGGCGGATGATGACCATGTAAATATTGCAGGACTTCTAAAAGCTGTTTAGCTATTTGTAGGATGAACTCACAAGGTAAAGGTCCGGGATTATCCTTCATCAGCTGACTTAAAGTTATCCCTTCAATATAATCCATAACTAAATAAGAATACCCTTCTTGATCCGAAAGATAGTAATCAACAATACGTGGAAGCCGCGGGTGATCCAGACCCATTAGCATCTCCGCTTCCGCCTCAATGTCTGAAGGTAGTTCTTCTGAGCTTACACTTTCTTTTACAGCCCAGCGTTTCCCCTTTAAACGCAGATCCTCCGCAAGATAGACAATACTCATTCCACCTGTTCCAATCTGATCAATAATTCTGTATCTGGCGTCCATTATCTGCCCTACCCCAAGCTTCGATGCAAAATCCACCTGAACTTCCCCCTTTTTCACATAAAAAAAGAGAAAGCTTCCGCCATTAACGTTGTTACCGCAGATTACGATAACGTTAATAACGGGATGCTTTCCCTTAAGATTTTTAAATTAGGATCTAACTTAGTATTTAATCATATAAAGTGTTATTTCGTCACGATTATGAAACAGCTGCTTGGCCCGTTGAATCTGCATACGTTCGCCCTCAAACATTGCAATGATCTCTTTGATCATCGCTAGAGGTTTCTTATGCATCAGCTTTACGGTCACAATCGCTGTTCCGCCTGGGGACAGGCTGTGCAGCAGCCCGGTTACAAGCTTCGCCATCAGCTTAGGACTCCAGCTCATATCACATACAAGCAGATCAAATTCATTATCGCGGAATTTCACTTCTCCGGCATTTTTGCGCAGGATCTTCAGACCCGGGTAATTACGCAGCGATTCATGCATCAAAGCAGGGTCAACCGCTGTTACCTTCATTCCACGCTCCAGCAAGAAAGAAGTCCAGCCCCCTGGAGAGGCACCGATATCAAGCGCATTACGGAAGCTGTAAAAAGGAATAGCGAACTCCTTCTCCGCTTCCATCAGCTTGAACTTAGCACGTGAGATTTGTCCGTCTTCCTTGCGGAAACGGATTGCACCGCCATTCCAGCCGGACAGATTCTCTTCTGGTCTGGACACTCCTGCATATAAGGCATTCCCGTCTGCGTAGACAGAAATGACCCATGCCGGATCTTGTACTGTAAATTCTGCACCCAAGCTCTGCAATTGCTCCTGCAGCCATTCCCGAAGTTCGCCCGGACTTTCCTGCCAGAAGGAAGGATCCCCTTTACGAACATTTAGGGATACTTTCTCCCCCTCTAGCTCACTGCGGCGGCTTAAATACACAGCCAAACGCTGTAACGCATCCATGGTTCCTTCATCCTGAAACTGCACAGGCTGTATATGACGAAGGAAAATGGGCAGATTCTGTGTGAGCAATCGTGATACTTCCTCGGGTTCAGACTGCAAGGTGGCTAGAAAGATTTCTCCCGGCAGCAGCAGCGTACTCTTCACTGCGCCGAACAAGCGCCGAAGCTCTTCCTGAGCATATGGCGCAAAGCCGTGATTAGCTGTACAAATATATCGGGAGTACACCATTTCTTCCGGAGCAGTGGTCTGCTCTTCGTTATCATGTCTTAATTCGTTCAAATCGTTTTGCCTCCAGGTCTAATTTTAATCCAGGGACGACCGCTATCCCATTCTACATCAACAGGAATATCATAGGTGGCCAAGATCATTTCTTTGGTTAATACTTCTTCTTTCGGTCCGGAACCAGCTAGCTTACCGTCGCGAATTAAAGCAACATGTGTAAAAAGCGGGACAATTTCTTCCACATGATGAGTTACATATACAACGGAGACATTACGTTGTCTCAGCTTGTCTACTTCAGCCAGCATTTTTTCTCTTTCGTACAGATCAAGACCTGCACAAGGCTCGTCCATAATCAGTAGTTTGGGGTCAGCCATAAGACATCTTGCCAGCATTGCTTTTTTTCGCTCTCCCTGTGACAAGGTTCCAAAAGGATGAAGTGCCATATTGCCCAGATTCATATCCTCTAGCAAGCGGATTGCCTTCTCCTTCACTTCGTGTGGAATGCTCTCGTAGAAACGCAAATAAGCGTAAGCTCCTGTAGCTACAACCTCCCACACCGGATCATTTAAAGACATTTTCTCCATTAAGGAAGGACCAATATAACCAATCTCTTTACGAACCTCGCGTAAATCACATTGACCATATTTATTCCCCAATACCTCAACAGTTCCTTTGCTAGGGAATAAATAACCTGTCATAATCTCCAAAATTGTTGTTTTGCCCGAACCATTTCGTCCCAAAATGACCCAGTTTTCGCCTTCCTTCACTTCTAACGATACATCGTCCAAGATTAGGCTTTCTTCTCTGCGCAGAGATAAATGTTGTAATGAAATGATCATGATATAACACTCCTTATGTATTCCAGAATCCGCTCAACTGAAACCATTGAATAATAAATATGCGGATTCTCTATCCGGTCAGCAGAAGCCACAAGTAGAGCAGGGACACTGGTAATACGGTATTTTTGGACCAGATTAGGCAACATGTTCACATTTCCGGCAACCATTTGGAGTTCAGCAGGCAATAGATGTGCCGCTACTTCCAACATGCGTTCTGTAGCCTTACAGGTACCACACAGCGGAGTATGCAAAAATACTACCAGCGGTTCTCCAGGTCTCGTGAGTATCTCCAGTAAATCCGCTTCATTCATTTCCTTCATTTCAGCCCCGTCTCCCCAGCGATATCATAAAGCTTATCAGAACTTAGGGGACCATTAAACAAGATCATCCCCTCAGGTTTAGCCGCGTATAAGATTTCATACATTTCTTTTCTCCCTAAAACACTGGAGGTGTGTAGATAGATTTCACGGGGGTACAGTCCTTCCAGAACAATCCGTCTAGCCACTTCCCCACCAGAATAATCATCCGGTCCCATATCATAATCTAACGATAAAATACCAACCTCACACTCACGCAGCATCAGAAGACATTCTTCTGTTGTCCTGGCTAAAGCAAATCCAAGCGGACCTTTACGGAGATCGTCCATATAGATATGAGTCACTTTCTAGCCCCCGCTTCAAACCAACTGCGAACAGTAGCTATTTCATTCCGATGACTGCCATCTGAACCCTTTTCAGTTTCCAAAACAACAGATTTTTTACGTAATGGATCAGAAGTTATTAAGCGCTTAAGACCCTCTTCGCCGATATAACCTTTTCCTATTCCAGCATGCCGGTCCCGTCTCGAATCAAAGGGAAACTTAGAATCATTTAGATGAACAGCTACAAGATGCGGCCAAAATCCAAGCTGGTTTCCTCGTTCAAGCAAGTCTTCCGTATGCTCAGGATTCCAAATTCCCGCCGCAAAAGCATGACAGGTATCCAGACAAAATCCAATCTTCTCGGGAAACTGGCTAAGCTCACGAACCTTCACCAATTCTTCAAGTGTAATCCCTTCGGTACCATGGTTGCCCGCTTGATTCTCGATTAGCAGCTTGGCGTTACCTTCCCAGGACTCCAGCGTCTCATTCATACATTGTATAATATTTTGATAGCCTTGTAACGACTCCATTCCAGCAAAATGTCCAAAATGAACAACAATGCCTAAGGAACCGCAGGCTTCAGCAATTTCCAGATCATTAAGTAGGGAGTCTACATACACCTTTCGAGGGGTAGCGTCATCCCTATTCGCAGCCATATTGATTGCATAAGGGGTGTGGGCGATAGAGGTGATCCCTTTTTCTTGGCAAAAGAGTGCACAATCCCTTGTATCTCGAATATCAACCGTCTTTAACTTCAGACTGCGCGGATTTTTCGGAAAATATTGAAAACTTGTTGCACCGCTCTCCCAAGCAAATCGGGCAGCTCTCCCATATCCACCACGAATGCTGACATGAGCCCCTATTTTGGGTTTAGGCTTCATGCTGACAGTCTGGGCAAAAAAATACTTTGCGTCCAGACAGCTCTGTTTTGATAATCGTTCCCCCATCGCGTAGGCAGGGTTCGCCCTCACGGTCATAGACTTTACATTGATCATTATAAGAGCCCGTAACCGTATCACCGGTCATAAATGGCATTTCCATGTATCCGCCAATCTCTGTCGCATCAGTCAATACTTTTTGAATGCTTTGATACAGGCGGGAAATGGCTTCAGGTGATAAATTTTGTACTAAAACTGAAGGCAGAAGCCCTGCGTCAAAAGCAATCTCATCCGCATAACAATTTCCAATACCCGCCATTACATGCTGATTCACTAACAGACTTTTTAACGCACCACGCCGCCCTTTTAATATTCCTGCAAAACGTTCCGGCGTCATCCGTCGATCCAGCAGCTCAGGTCCAAGCTTACCCATCGTTGCTTCGCTTTCCTTCACGGATACTAAATGTAAGAACCCTAACCGCAGGCCCATAAAATAAAGGATCTGATCACCAAATGCGATTTCTACTTGCGTATTACGATCCGGCCGCTCTTCTTCTGAACCATAAAAAAGCAATCCACCCAGCATTAAATGTAATAGTAATCTTCGTCCATCATGGAGATGAAACAAAATGTACTTGGCACGCCGCTCTACAAAAACAACACGCGCACCGATCAAGGCATTAATGAAAGCTTCTGTTTCCATGTTAATTGTTTTTTCTCTGTTCACAATTACATTAGTTATCGGAACATTTATAATACGCTGGCTAAGCAGCTGTCTATAATTCTCCATTTCCGGCAATTCTGGCATACTCATCGTCCCCTCTAAGTTGGTGAAGTAATAAGACCCTAGCTATTATACACCGAGAAACATTTTAAGTTCAGCTAAATCGGCACATATTTCATCGGGAGTGATCCCTGTGATGCTTTTATAGTGCTCCAGGTTCTCTGTAGTGGTTAAACCGGTAAGAACAAGGATTGTACGACAGCCCGCATTAACACCGGCAGCGATATCCGTACGCATATTATCCCCAACAACAGCAGCATGTTCAGGTTGAATGTTCAGAAGATCTGTCGCATATTTGATCAGGTGGGATTCAGGTTTACCGATCACTACTGGCTTCACTCCACTGGCAGCCTCAATTGCTGCACCAATCGTACCCGCACCCGGCATAACCCCATCATCTGATGGTAACATTAAATCTGGATTGGTGAGCACAAACTTTGCCCCGCTCAAAATCCAACGCGAAGCTTGAGCTAACGAAGCATAATTAAAAGAACGATCGATACCTTGCACCACATAATCAGGGGATTCTGTGACGATTTGGAGCCCTGCCTCAACGCAAGCCATACGCAGTCCCTCTTCTCCAAGTATCGCCACTGTAGCCCCAGGTGATTCCTCAGCTATGTAACGTGCGGCTGCCATAGAAGAGGTACATACCTCCTCAGGTTTCGCCTCAATTCCCATTCCACTTAAGTGGGCAGCAACGTTAGCTGCCGTACGCGATGAGTTATTAGTAACAAATAAAAAAGGGATATCCGCTTCACGAAGAGCTTTTATCAGCAGATCAGCACCGGGAATCATTTTATGCCCATGGTACAATGTACCATCTAGATCAATCAATAATCCTTCAATTTGTTCCATCACTAACCCCTCAGTTTCCACAATAAATTTAATTAATATAATAAATAAATAATAGTATTAACAAACTCGTAGCCTTTGCCCTGCTTGGATTTACAGAAAAACTCAATCCCTTTAGGTGGAAGATATCACCTACTGATTTTCGGCAATATGTCCAGCCATTCGTTCGTCTTTTACTCCGTGATTACTTTAAATCTAACACACTTCGTCGAATGAAATCGAACAACCGTCCCATCCAGCATTTTTTAGCATAGCACTGTCATTTCCTGCGCTTTCCCGGAAAATAATCATTCCCCCTATTGCCCATTTAGTCTGCGAGGTACCGGATATGCATTAAATTCCTCAGCTAATAATGTCTCTGGGAATAGGAGTCCAGCCTCCTCAAGCAAAGGAATTAACTCTTCATGCGAGCTGTAACGAGAACTGAAATGAGTCAGCAACAGCTGTCCTGCTTTGGCTTCTTTTGCTAACTCTGCAGCCTGACGGGCTGTACTATGATGATATTGATACGCCATGTCAGCCAGATCATGGGCGAAGGTTGCTTCATGAACGATAAGGTCTGCATTAAGAGAGAGTTCTAAGGCTCCCGAACAAGGTCTTGTATCTCCAAGGATAGTAACAATACGTCCTCGTTTGGGTTCCCTGACAACATCAACAGCACAGATTCGTACACCTTCATCCGTAACAACATCTTCACCTTTTTTTAATTTCCCATAAATCGGTCCCGGTTTTAAACCATAACTCTTAAGCAATTCCGTATTGAGGCTTCCGGGACTATCCTTTTCCGTTACCCGGTAGCCATAGCTGTCAATCCGGTGCTCAAGTAATGCAGCCTCAACTTTAAAGCTATCATCCTCGAATATAATTCCTCCTGTATGCTCTACAATCTCAATCTTATAAGGAATTCGGGATTGGCTCACAGCTAAGGAGATCTCTAAGTAAGCTTTTAATCCAGGGGGTCCGTACACCGTTAACGGCGCTGTCCCTCCCTGATAACCACGACTTGATAATAGACCTGGAAGACCAAATAGGTGATCACCATGCAAGTGGGTAATGAATAGTTTTTCCAGCTTTCCTAGCCGAATCGGTGAACGAAGAACCTGATGTTGTGTACCTTCCCCACAATCGAACATCCAAATACTGCGACGTTCTTCCAGCAGTCTTAATGTAACGGACGTTACATTGCGTTGTAGCGTTGGCACACCTGCATTAGTACCTAAAAAATATAAATCCATTCTTTTTCCTCCCTTCTGCTTATTGGCTCAACCATCTCTTTTCAATTCTAAACGACCTTCTTCCAGCAAAAAACCCCCCAGTTACGGGAGGTTCCGCTGAAAGGGATACAATCCCCTACAGACCAGGTATATAAATGAAAGAATTACAGCTTCTCTACATTAAAATACTGCGCTTCTGGATGGGCAAATACCATAGCCGAAACGGAAGCTTCGGGCTCCATCATAAAGCCTTCTGTAAGGTGAACACCGATATCCTCCGGAGATAACAACTTAAACAGTGGACCTTGATCTTCTAAATCCGGGCATGCAGGATAACCAAATGAAACACGGATTCCTTGGTATCTTGCCCCATGTCTTTGCTTCATCGTCATATCCGCCGGATCCGGGAAACCCCAAGTATCGCGCATCATATGATGGACGCGTTCCGCCAGTCCTTCTGCCACTTCAAGTGCAACCGACTGCAAGGCGTGTGAACGCAGATAATCTCCGCTTTCTTTCAGCTGAGTAGACAATTCACGTACACCGTGACCTGCTGTTACAACTAGGAATCCAACATAGTCCATAATACCACTGTCAACAGGTTTCAAAAAGTCCGCCAAGCACAGATGAGGCTCTACCCCTTGTCTCGGGAAAGTAAAGGTATGCAGGATCTCGGACGTATTCTGTGGATTATACACTATAATATCATTCCCTTGCGATTGTGCAGGGAAGAATTGATACATAGCATGTGGAGTAATGGTACCCTCTAGCATTGCTTGATGGAGAATATCGTCTACGGTACCCTTCAGTTCAACAGTCCGCTGATCTCCAGCAGCTAATTGGGCTTCTACAGAACCCCGTAACCCCAAATGATGACCCAGCAGCATTTGCATATTCACATAGGGGATAATATGCCCCAATGGATAGTTACGCAGTACGTGGCGTTCTAAATCCGGTGGAACAAATACAGGTGCATCTGGAGATATTTTGGAACGCACTGCTCTGGTTAGTTTCGGCAGTTCTTGCTTAGGCGCCACCGCAACCGCTGCTTCTGCCTCCACACGAATTTCCTCGGCAATCTTCTCCCGTTCTTCAGGGTTCATAAGCCGATTGGCAATATCCAGCCCGTCCATAGCGTCCTTAGCATACAATACTAGACCGTCATATTCTGGACGAATACGGGTCTTCGTAAATTTACGGGTCAAAGCTGCGCCGCCAACCATAATCGGAACATCGATACCTGCTGTACGTAAATCCTGAGCGGTGAGGACCATCTGCTGAGCAGATTTCACAAGCAGCCCGGACAATCCTATCGCATCAGCTTTTTCTCGACGGAAGGCTTCGATAATGGTCTCTGGTGGTACTTTTATACCCAAATTAATGATCTGATAACCATTATTAGAGAGGATGATCTCCACTAGATTCTTACCAATATCATGCACGTCCCCTTTTACGGTTGCCAGCATAATTTTCCCTTTAACCGCTGTCTCATCCTTCTGCATAAACTGCTCTAGATGATTGACAGATGCCTTCATCACCTCAGCGCTTTGCAGCACCTCAGCAACAATCAATTCATTATTATTAAATAACCGGCCGACTTCCGACATCCCTGCCATCAGCGGTCCATTGATGATCTCCAGCGGACCAGATTTAGTCAATGCTTCATTAAGGTCAGGAATGAGTCCTTCCTTCGTACCTTCAACCACATAGGAGGCTAAACGCTCTTCAAGTGACAGGTTGGAAATCTTCTCTTTTTTCTCTACTTTTTTACCACGGAAAGCAGCTACAAAAGCAGAAAGCGTCTCATCATTCGTATTATAAATCAGTTCCTCAGCAAGATGACGTTCTTCGGCAGGAATGGAAGCATACCGCTCCACTTTCTCTGTATTTACGATCGCATAATCCAACCCAGCTTTTGTACATTCATAAAGGAATACTGAGTTCAACACTTCACGTCCCGCTTCCGGCAATCCAAAGGAGACGTTGCTGATGCCCAAGATCGTATGAACACCTGGAAGTGCTTCCTTGATCAAACGAATGCCGTCAATCGTTTCTTTTGCTGAACCGATATATTGTTCATCTCCGGTTCCTACAGGGAACACCAATGTGTCAAAAATAAGATCTTCTCCTGCTAAACCGTACTTATTCACTAGCAAGTCATAGGAGCGTTTAGCCACTTCCAGTTTATCTGTCGCCTTAATGGCTTGTCCCGTCTCATCGATGGTACCCACAACAATAGCTGCACCATATTTATGAATGATCGGCGTCACCAGCTCGAATTTTTCTTCACCATCTTCAAGGTTAATGGAGTTAATTATCGCCTTACCTTGACAGTACTGCAAAGCCAAATCGATAACCTTAGGATCGGTAGTATCGATCATCAGGGGTACTTTAACCTTTTTCACAACCAGTTCTAAGAAAAGCTTAATATCTTCAATCTCATCACGGTCAGGGTCTTGTACACACACGTCAATAACCTGTGCCCCACTCTTCACCTGAGCACGGGCAATTTCTGAGGCTTCCTCATATTTACCTTCGACGATAAGACGTTTAAATTTACGAGAGCCAAGTACATTCGTACGTTCACCAACCATGTATGGGCGGTTGTCGTTCTCAATATAGATAGGCTCAATGCCTGAAAGTGCAGGTGGATGATTACCTGTCAGCGGGCGTGGAGGATATTCAGAAAGTGCTTCCTTCATCGCACGGATATGCTCTGGGGTCGTTCCACAGCAACCCCCCGCAATGTTCAGCCACCCTTTTTCGGCAAAGGCTGCAATCTTGCGAGCTAAAGAATCTGGAGATTCATGATAATGTCCGTTCTCATCCGGCAATCCTGCGTTTGGATAACAGCTCACGGCTGCGGAGGAGATCTCCGAAAGCGAACGAATGTGATCCCGCATGAACTCAGGACCAGTCGCACAGTTGAGGCCCATAGAGATAGGCTTCAGATGTTCTAATGAGATATAAAATGCTTCAATATTCTGACCCGCCAATGTAGTACCCATTGGTTCAATTGTTCCTGAAATCATAACCGGCAATGTGATGCCAGTCTTTTCAAAAGCATTACGAATACCAATACTTCCAGCTTTAACGTTAAGTGTATCTTGAGAGGTCTCCAGCAGCAAAACATCTACTTTACCGTCGATCAATGCCACTGCTTGTTCCTCATAGCTATCAACTAACTCTTGGAAAGTAACGCCTCCAGTTACTGAGAGCGTTTTTGTTGTTGGACCCATAGCCCCCACGACGTATCGCGGACGGTCAGGTGTGTCATATTTGTCTACTGCTCTGCGAGCCAACTCTGCTGCCGCTAGATTGATCTCACGTGCCCGCTGAGGAATATCATATTCAGCTAGCACAACAGAGGTTGCACCAAATGTGTTAGTCTCAATGAGATCAGCCCCTGCTTCGAGGTACTGCTCATGAATCGTCTGAATGACTTCTGGACGTGTTAATACCAGCATTTCATTACAGCCGTCCAGCTCATCGCCTCCAAAATCTTCTCCAGTAAGAGGCACCTGTTGGATCATCGTGCCCATTGCGCCATCAAGGATCAAAATCCTTTGTTGTAAGCTTTCCTCAAGTGTATATTTAGCCAACTAATAGCCCCCCCAGTAAAACATTAGAGTAAGTTTAGCAGAATAAAGGAATTTCGAAAAGCCTTCCTTTCCACTCTGCTTTATCTGTTATTGCTCAGTAAGCGTTGCGAACCTTTGAATCATGGTTTCACAGACAGCTCTTTGCTAGGCATAGAGTGCTGTGTCCGGGCTGTCACATGTGAAGTGACATTATATTGTCCTTCCTTTTCAAGGGTCCCTTCTGCTTGATAGACTCCTTTACCAATTAGCTTTCCCTTAAGCTCTATTTTCTGTCCCTCATCATTTTTATTCACAATTTCGAACAGAACCTCTTTTGCATCATCTACTGCCTCGTTATCTTGGGTCACCACAGCTTCAAAGGTTACCTTTTGATTTACAACAACTTCTTCAGGACTCCATTGTAGTTCGACTTTGATAGGTTCCATAGACATGTTCATATTCATGTTATGTATTTCTGAATGCTTGGTTCCATTTGAAGAACATCCACCTAGTACTAGAAGTGTTGCACCTAATAATACAGCGACTAATTTCTTCGATCTCATCATTCGGAGCCCTCCCAATCATTATCGAATAATAAAAATCTACCAATTCATGTTATACATCTCCATCTATTATACACATTATTATTGGTTTTTCAGTATTTTGCATCAATTCCGCATTAGTCTTGTGACTTAAATCATTTACTTAAAAATCTAATGAAATCCTTATGTTAGTATGTATGTACAGAAAAGCAGCGAGTTTCTTAGGATCTCAGAAACTCGCTGCTTTTATAAAGTCTTTATGTTGGAGCTAATAGCTCTGTATATCTTACAAGGATTGAACTAGTGGAAGAAGTTCCTCAAGGTGATTGATTTCATGATCCGGATGAATATCAAGACTAGGTGCTCTACCTTTTCTATTAATCCAGACCGTGGTCAACCCTGCTGCCAGCCCCCCACGGATATCCGTTGTCAGCTTATCGCCGACCATAACCGCTTGCTCAGGCGTTACATCAAGAAGCTCTAAAGCATGCAGGAAAATTTCCTTATCCGGTTTGCCTTTACCAAAGCTTCCGGAAATCACAATATGATCAAAGAAAGGAATTAACTCGGGCACACCATCTAGTTTCTCTTGTTGCAGTGCAGGACAGCCGTTCGTAAGTAGCAGAAGCTTCACTTGACCCCGTAACTGCTCCAGTACATGCATTGTTTCTTCATAGATGTATGGACGTTTTCTGCGCTCTGCTGCGAATTTAGTTGCCAAGGTCTCAGCTAGTGCTTCGTCTTCCACCCCTAACGCTGCAAGTCCGCGACGCCAAGACTCTTTACGATATACCGGTGCAAGCTGCTCCAATTGACGGAATTCTGGCTGTTCACCTGCCGTAAAGTTAGCCCAGAGTGCTTCATATGGATTAATTCCGATCATCTTTGTAAATGGGAACGTCTCATAAGATTCATATAAGCTACTTGCTTCCTTACGAACTGCAACTTCTAGTTCTTGTGGATCGATCGTATCCCCGGCGGCTTCACAAGCAGAACGAAATGCTTCTTCGACGCTCCGATCATCCCACAGCAATGTATCATCAAGGTCAAATAGTACAGCAGAAATTGGCATTACAGGTCTCCCTCTCCCTTTAACTGGTCTAGTTCTATTCGTGAACTACTTCAATGTTGTGAGCTTTAGCAAATGCTTCTAATCGTGTACTCATCGCATTAGTATCATAGCGATTCATAAGTTTTGTGAAAATCCATTTCGTACGTTTCCCTTTATGCTTAATGACTACAGCTCCACGCGAAAGGGTGATTTTCTCAATATCTGCAGCTGGAAGTCCGCGTTCGCGATTGAATTTAATAGTGGACAGTCTTGCTTTTTCCACCTTCAAGTACGGACGACGGAAGAACAATAGCGCTGCCAGCAAATAGTACAGTACTACTCCCAGCCAATTAGCCAGCATGCCATTACCTTTGGCCTGATCAATAGAACCAACTACCCAAAACATAGTGCCAAGTATCACTAACACTACCGGAAATGCAATGTTGCGACCTTTAAAGACTTCGGCATTCTGGGTAGGAGATTTAGAGGCATAAATCGTATCCTTGCCTTGCTTCTTTCTTTGCTTGTTGATTTGCTGTGTGTTGCGTTGAACCATTCTTTCCCAAGAACGGGCCATGTGCGTTCCCCCTAGTCATCCTGAAATATCTATGAAAAGGAACAGCGAGCTAATGTTTAAGCCCCTTGTTACCTTGTTCATGCTCATCGTTATCTACCACTTCAATAGTATTTAATTGTGCTCGGAAGTTATTGCGGATATTCCCCAGGTAAATTTCACGAAGCTTGGCGCGTTCCGCCACTTCCTCTTGATTAAGGCCTACGCTCTTCTGTTTGCGTGCCAATTCGTTAATTCGCGCGACCAACTCATCAATATTCAATACTTTCCCTCCCCCTATAAATTAATTCTAACTCTGCCATGAGAAAAAGAGCTTGTCAAGGTCTACTCCCTGCAAGCTCTACTGGTCATTCTATTATGTTCTCAGAAAATTAATAAATAGGTAAAGTAAGTATGTCTCCAGCGTTAATTTGACTACTCTTAATCCCACTTGAACGTTTAATTCCTTCTATATAAACAACTGTCTTCATATCAGCTGGTTTATTCTTAAGGGCAATACTCCATAGTGTATCTCCACGTTCAACCACAATCCGCTTCTCTTCCTTCATTATAGTCGTCGATCCTGCAAATACATTTCCCACTACTGTTAGGCCAGATAATACTAGCACGAAAATCAATATTAACTTAATAAAGAAATCTTGACGGAACAACGAAATCATCCCTCCAAGCAAACGTTCCGTTATCTCTTTCACCTTAGCGGAATTACGGGCAACGTCATTATGTCCTATAGATTCAACCACTGGGGCCTTATCGTAGATGCTGCGGTATGTACTGTATTTTAGCATAATCATCATCCTCCAAACACTTGTTCTTACTTTCGAATTTATAATAACACGAACATGTGTTTTGTTCAATACTATTTCAGAACAATTGTTCTCTTTTTTTCGAGAGACTCAAGCGGTTCATTTTATTATCATTTGTCTACCATTTTTTAACTCTAGCAGATTAATATTTATAATAGTTAGAACTTATGTTTGTGCGAACGGTAGTTCTATGTTATAATTTTCCCAAACATTACTATATGGGGTTGATTCCAATGTCAAAGATTTCAAGTCGCCAGCTGGCGATCCTGGAATTTATACGAAGCGAAGTCCGCAGCAAGGGTTATCCACCTTCCGTCCGGGAAATTGGAGAAGCTGTTGGCCTTGCTTCCAGCTCCACAGTTCACGGTCATTTGGACCGGCTTGAGAAGAAGGGACTTATTCGTCGAGATCCAACGAAGCCACGTGCAATAGAATTACTAGGCCAAGAGGATTCAGAGAATGTTCACCAATTCGCGCAGACCATCTCACGGATTCCTGTCGTAGGTAAAGTTACCGCCGGGGTACCTATCACTGCTACAGAGAATATCGAAGACTACTTCCCACTTCCTACTCACTATGTAGGTGACAACAAAGTATTTATGCTGTCTGTCATGGGTGATAGTATGGTGGACGCAGGCATTATGAATGGTGACTATGTGATTGTTCGCCAACAACAAACAGCGGACAACGGAGATATCGTTGTAGCCATGACCGAAGAAGATGAAGCAACCGTTAAGACCTTTTACAAGGAACGTGATCATATACGGCTTCAGCCGGAGAATCCAGCTTATGAGCCGCTTCGCCTTAATCGCGTAACTATTCTCGGAAGAGTCATCGGATTGTTTCGAGATATCCACTAAGTATGCACTTCTAACATAAAAGGCTGGTCCGCATATGCGGAACAGCCTTTTTTCTACGTTTTTTTGCTTTTCCAACCACTTACGAACATTTGTTCCCAATGGCTAAAATGGCCATTTTCTATGAATAACCCTTTAGGCGTTCTGCTCATATCCTAATTAGAAAGGAGTGTTGCGTATAATGCCCAACTACCGAATTATTGTAGATCTGACCCAACGAATGTTATATCTTCTGGACAATGATATTGTGATTAGAGGTTTCCCTGTCGGCATCGGTAAGATGTTAACCCAATCCCCAGTGGGTGAATTCACTATTATTAACAAACAACCCGACCCAGGGGGTCCCTTCGGTGTGTTTTGGATGGGACTGTCTAAACCACACTACGGAATTCATGGAAACAATGACCCTTCCTCCATTGGGAAAGAGGTGTCCCACGGCTGCATCCGGATGTACAACGAGGATGTGTTAGCACTCGCTGCTATTGTCCCTATAGGCACACGAGTAACGATAAGAAATTAAATTCGAATGGAGGCTCGGCAACCCCCAAATCACATTAAAAAATGGGGGTCATTACATAAGTAAGTATTTTTTCATTAGCATACTAGGAGTTTGGTGATTATATGTCGAATATTGTTAACAGGATTGCAAATTGAAAAGGATGTGTTTAGTTTGAATAATTCAAAAATTAGAACCCTCGTCGATTTTAAAGTCGATGCACTGGGTAAGCTGTCCGGTTTACTTTTAAATGATGAACAAGCTAGTGGAAAAAAAGTGAATTTGCTCACCTCTTTTGGCAGCATTCAGGGAATCGTCTCTCCAACCGTCTCCAACAAAGAGGATGTATTTGATTTAAAATCTTTGATGGATGATGTAATTGTAGACGAATACATATCTTATTTGGGAGCAGAACACCCTGATAAAAATTTCAGCTATAACTTTGTTGTCCTCAATGACGTTACTGTAAGACCTTATGCTAGTTATGGGACTCCGATCGAATACAAACAGCTGATTGTTTATACCGATCATATCACTGCCTTCAATTTTCTATAGGTTTACATAATCACCTTAAAAAGCACTCTTGCAGCAACCCCAAATTTTGCATCATTTGCAGAATCGGAAGGTTTCTCTGGGTGCTTTTTTTGGGTTAATCGTGAAGTCGATCCTATAATTCCACGAATTTCCCTTTTAAAAGATACTAGTGGAGATCATTCAGGCATATCTTTCAATAAGCAACAATTTGAGTCTAATGAGATAACTAGGAGGTGTGATTATATGCTGATTATCTTGATGTACTTATTTGCTATTTTAGGAGTTGTTTTAATTCTAAGTGCCGCCATTATAAAATTGAAAACGCTATCTGCTTCATCTGAAATTTCTATGCTAGTTAATGCGACCTCATCTTTTAACATCAGCTTCACCAAAACATTCATTCCCCCCAATCAATCTCACTTGATCGCACTTAACGAGCCTAATAAAAAATTGGCAATCGGTACCAAAAATCCGAAGAGTAACAAAAAAGCAGTAGCAAAGCTATACTCTTTTGATAATGTAATGGGATCCGAGATTGTGGTTAACGCACTCACCCTTTCAAAAGTCTCCAAAAGACATCAAAACAGCAAAACTACTGCAACAAGTGCAGATATTAACGTCCTTAAGGAAGCTGATGAAGAAGCTAATGTGATTGAAGAGCTTACGCTTAAAATATATATGAACAGCAAAGAAACGCCTGTGTATTGTATCTCCTTCTTGCCGGGTTTATTGCCTATTCGACAATCCGACAACCAGTACAAGGAAGCTTTCTCCCAAGTACAGCAATTGCATGCACTGTTCAGGTCAATCGTCTCTGAATAATTAAGTTGCTTTTTGCGCAATAAGATGTGTGAATTATTTTTCGCAAAAACCTTTGATGTAGACACCATATCGCCATACCCTCATTTGTTTTCGACATAGAAAAATCTAAAGTTGCACACTAAACCCATCAAACTGGTGAATGCCCGTACCATGTGCTACTACCTTTTGCTCACGTAACTCACGAACTGCCTTTTTGACCTCTTGTAAAATAGATGGATCTAAACCCAGTGTATTATGAGAACCGAATACTTGGGTAACTCCTGGAATTTCCGTAATCTTTTCTAAGGATGCCACTAAATCAACCGGACTAGTCGAAGGGTAAAAGGCATAGATTGGCGTAACGTCATACAATAAATCACCTGTAAACAGATATCCGTTGGCATGATCAAAAAGGCTGATATGACCTGGCGAATGACCTGGTGTGTGGTAAATTTCTATTTTGCGCCCGCCTATGTCGAGCACATCCCCTTCTTGTAAAAGAGCTGTTGGTTTCCCTTGAAAAGGTATGTAGGTGTTAGGATCAAAGGTTTCAGGAACAGGAAGGGTGATGTCCCGGCTCATATCTGTTCGAATCTGGGCAAGGGACAAGCCTTTTATTCCGTTAATCAGCCAATCCTCATCCGCTTTATGAACATAGATTGTCTCGAATTGCCCATGACTGCCAATATGATCTGCATGCACATGCGTAGTTATGACAGCGATAGGTAAATCCGTTAACTGGTCCGTTATTCTTTTTATATTATCAATACCTAATCCCGTATCAATTAACGCGGCTTGTTTTTGCCCCAAGAGTAAAAAAGAATGCACCTTTTCCCAATGTCCATATTCACTGATTGCATAGGTGGTCGGATCAATTTCAGTTACTGTAAACCAACGATCTTTAATCAATTACACTCCCCCATTCCATTTTTCCCTTACATGCTCTTCTCCCTTACAATAATCCGCCTGTTCATCTGCTTGATAGATTTCTTGATAGGGCAAAATGTTGATTTTGCCTGAGTCTGGATATTCGCAAACATCTATTCCCTGATTCGTTCGGAGATCCAGATACCTGCATGGTGCATCGGAATGATTATAAAGCTGGTGCGCCCCTTCCGGTCCCATTTCAAAAAATATTACATCCCCTTCAGTAACCTCCGTAAAACCCTCGGGTGTTCTTAACATCGCTTTTCCCGCTAAAATCACAAATATTTCTTCAGCATTTCTATGAAAATGATAAGGAAAAGAATATTTATCAGGATCTAAAGATCTGATATCAAAAACTAAATGCTTGGAGCCCACCATTTCAGCTAACCTTTCACTCGTATGCCAAGCAAACTCTGGGATCGGGGACTGTTTTTGTGTAAAAGAGACCGTATTTTCATTAAAAATCTTCACCATCTGCAACACTCCTCCTTATGTTGTGCGTTCATTTACAACAAATAAAGAATCCCAGCTACAGCTAATGAAATAAGACCACCTAAAGCGGACCAATTCGCTACTTTGTTTTTAGCTTTACGGTCTTGCTTAGATTCCGAATAAGAGTTACCTCTTTGTTGTGTACCTGTCGTGAAGGCTCCAACACATATACCTGAAATTATAAAGAAGCCCAATCCTATGTAAATAAAAATTTGCATGAACTTACTCCTTCCCAGGAAAGAATTAGTAATCTATATATAAGATATTTTAACATTAAATCCCTCTACTACGTGCCATGACTTTCGGACCCAGATGACGCTATTTGCTAATTTTGAGCCTTTGAAGCATGGTTTCGGACTCCAGTGACGTTATTCCTAAGGATGAGGCTCATATTGAGTGTTTTTAATGCTAATAGCGACTATGGAGTCCTTTAGTATCCCAAATGTGGGGTAAAGCTTCGTATAAGGTCTGCTGGATCCTATAGCAGGCTCATACGCGAAATTTGCAACCTCAGCAAACGAAAATTGGCGTTCGAATGAAGTAAGGTACCAAAAAGAAGAAGAAGTGTGCCAACAACCATTTTTTTGATTATGGTTATGGCACACCCCTTCTACTCCGCACAACTCCTTCGGCTCTGATCACACTTAATTCCTTTCAAGTTCAAGTGTTGCCAGTGAAACCATCACCCAAGGTGCAAACTTATTCGACGAATCCCCCTTAGGATTGTGTATCCGAAAAAGAAAAGCTTCCCCCGCCTGATTCTTCCAGACCATATAATCTTCTATCCCTTTATCACCGGTTGCCTGCAGATATAGTTCAGCAAAACCTAGAGGATGTTCAATTAGTTCCCCGCTATGGTCGTTGGCTTTGCCAATTGCAGAAAGCTCGGTTTGTCCCTGCTGCTTCAAAGCTGTGAGATCGTAATCGGCAGGTAAGTGTTTAATTTCGGCATAATAGGTTGGATCCTCAGTTAATGATAAACGACCAGACTGTGAGTCTAGTGTGAAATCCTGAAAAACATACAGGGAATATCCATCACCTTGCTCAAGTGTACCTTCTTGCCCTGAGACCCCTCCCTCCTGTTCACCAAATGCTTTGGTCTTTGGCCGATCGGATACTAGAGGATCAGTGGCCTCCGGACTGGCGGACTCCTGCACCTCCATAGAAGGAGTAGCAGAAGGTTCAGGAGTGCTTGTAGCTTCAACAACTGGCATTGTCGCTGCATTTGATGCTGTAGGTTTTGCCTCGTCTGTTGTTTTATTGTTACTACATGCACCGAGAATTGAGGAAGACAGAAGAATACTAGTAACTGTAGTTAGTAATATTTTTTTCATTACGCACCTCCTTATTACTATATTAGTTATTACCCACATGAGTGACGTGTCCTCTTATTCTTCAAACCTTTTCTTCATTTTTATTGCTACGGATTGAAAAATTTCAAACAATCGACTCGTTCTTATTAACAGCTATGGAGTTGTGCTCGAAATTCAAATTGTTCCCGGACGATTCGGGCACCTACTATCTTAATTAATGCCACCAGATTCCATAAAGTGACCCATGAGATCTTAGTTCTTCTCGGTTTCATAAGGTTAATTGGACTGAGCAAGAGCAAGGTAGACGACACATCAATTAAGTAAAACAAATTCCACAAAACACTTTACTTAACACATTTTCAGAAAAAAATTAAATAGCGACTCACAGCAATAAGGAAAACCAATTGTGCGCAAACGTCGATAAGGTATCTTTCACCTGCTCGTTTTGCTGAGCAATTTACTAGAAAATCTATTTCTTACCGTCCACTTTTTTGACTTTGGTCTAATTAAGAAAAAGTAAGAAGTGAGATCATACTCATACAATCAGTTAGCGAGCATATGATTGTTGATAGAATACTTATAAATTATTGGAGGTTTTGCTAATGTATATGGTGTATCCTTATTGGTTCAGATCTCAATTTGCCCCCATTTGGGCAACTTCAACTCAAGAGGCTCTTGAATTAATGAGGACTTCAGTCCAAGGTGAACGAAATGACGAACTTTTTTATGACCAACTCATTCAACTTGCTCCGAATAAAGAACAAGCTGAAGTTATTACTTCTATTCGGAATGATGAACGTGGGCATAATCTTATGTTTCGACAAATGTACAGAGAATTGACAGGACATGAAGTGACAGGAGTTAGCGACGAAGTCCCTGAACAAGTTAATTCGTATAACAATGGTTTGCAAAAAGCCTTTCAAGGTGAATTGTCAGCGGTTGAAAAATATCGAAAGATATGGTTCGGTCTTCCGTATGGCGTTTATAAGGATACTTTATATGGCATTATTCTCGATGAGCAAAAGCATGCAGCGAAGTATAATAATTTATTGATACTAAATTCAGCTGCAAATCAGTAGTCATTGTATCGACTGCCCTTCAGAAATCACAACTTTACTTTCTTAATATTAAGCGTGTCCCCTCTGCCTTCTCTCGAGTGCAAATGTAAGTCTTATCTTGTACCTGTGTCATGACGGCGCCTTCCCTAACACGTTGAACTCATCCACATTCTCGATCCAATCAAATGTCCCGCCCACGATGTGTGTGAAAGATGCGTCAGCTCTATCCATACCACCATTATTCCCCGCATTTCTTTCTGATACTTCGTATATGATCGAACGTTTACTTTCCAACTGTCGAACTATGGTCTGCAGCACAATTCCTCAAAAACCATATTCTTTGCCCTCATCCTAATAATCCACTTTTCGCTATACAGCTAAGCTAGATGGTGTTAAGCCTTCTGGCTTTTTTACATTTTAGTCAAGAACGAATTCAAAGGTAACGCATGCTTTGGATTCGCCTTTGAATTGATTATCGATAACGAAACATACGAGTGAAATTTATCAAAAGTTGCCGAGCTCGCAATTCAAAAACTCAATCATTTGACTGAGTCATAGCATTCTCCATTATAAGAGGCTAAGAAGTTTCACCTGTCGCGAAAATGGCTTGTCCCAAGTTGGAGAGCATTCTTATAGTCCAATTCATAAAATCGTTTAGCCAGCTTATTACCCCTTTCAAGCTTTGGAATAACACGTTTAGGTCATGGTAGCATAAGAATCACAGCGCACATACACACATATTTCAAAGAAAATAAATGAAAGCAGTATGGAGAAATTTGAAGCTCATATGAGAAGTATCCTCGAATGATCACTACATTTTTTGGGGGCATTACGGGGGCGTCCATAAACCTCTACAATATCTCCTATTCTTACCCCCACACACAAAAAAAAACTCAACACCAAAGGCGTAGAGGGTTTAAAGGTTCTAGTAAAGCGTCATATATTGGTTTCTTTCCCACTCGTGAACCGAGTCCGGTTTACAGTTTGCCCTTTTTATATTGGTCTGAATAGTACCTAATTCCGTTAAAATAAAGGGTTCTCTGAGAAAACGATTACGGATTTCATTGTCTTCCTTCTATTATTTGTGAGCATTTTGTGGGCGTTTATGTGTGCAGGAAATATAGCCCAATTTTCAATCAGAAGAGGTACTACAAATGCAATTGAAGATTTCAATCTAGGGAATAGAATCCAGAATATCGCTATCTTAAAAGTGGCTTGAAAATCGTATTGGGAGAATCATCGCCGTTAAAATTAACTTTAGATATCGGATAACCATCGCTAATTGGCTTCGTTCCGGAATCATTGGTGGATGTATCATAGGATCCATTGCCTCCGTGAGGGAAGAAATTTAATGTATGAACAAAAACCCTGCTACCATCATGGTCAGCAAGGTTTTATTATGACGCTTACTCGTAGAGTTGATTACAGATAAAACAAAATTTTTTGAGCAATAAAAGAGCAGTTCAGGTTATCCCTGTGATGACTCTTCTATATCACTGACGAGGCGATTTTCACAATCGTATTAGCTAGGTGTCTCATTGAGCTATCGTTCTCCGTTAGTTGAATCCACCCGTGGAATGTAAAACTTGGCCGGTAATCCACTCCCCATCATCGGTGGCTAAGAATGCAACCAGACGAGCTGCATCCTTAGGCAATCCTACTCTACCTGTTACAAATTGCTTAGATAACTGCTGTCGTAGGTCAGGAGTCATCCAGCCGGTGTCTGTGGGTCCAGGATTTATCGCATTTACGGTGATGCCTTTCGGACCCACCTCTGCTGCAAAAGTTCGTGTGAAAGCATCTATTGCCCCTTTCGTTGTGGCATACGAGATTTCACCAGCCATGGGGCCTAGTGATTGGCCCGATGTCATATTAATAACTCGACCACCTGCCGATTGCGTAAACCGTCTAGCGAATTCCACACTAAGCATAGTTACCGCCCTAACATTAATTGCGTAGTGTGCATCCAAAGACTCTGGGGTAATCGTGGTTAAGTCATCGTTAACCGAATAACAAGCATTGTTAACAAGAATGGAAGGTTCTCCTAGCTTCTGCTCAACGTTATTTAATAAATCCACAAAGCTTTCAGGTGCAGAAAGATCCATCATTAGGTGTTCGCAACGAACGCCCATGGAACGTATTTCCTCACAAAGTTGCTTTTGCTCCTCGTTATTGCTACCCCAGGGCATCTGTTGATCGTAACTAACCCAGTGTGTAAAAAATACATCAGCGCCTAGATAGGCCAACTCTTTGCACACTGCAGCACCGATTCCTGTGCTGCGACTTGCACCTGTTACTATTGCGATTCGACCTGTTAATCTGCCAAGTGTAGTATTCATGGGTCTTTTCTCTCCTTTTTATTTTGAAGTCGCATTAAACTGCGGTGACTATTGTGCAAATCTGCCCGTTACTTCAATGAAAACAGCAGGCTACCGTAGCGCCTGCTCATTAATGTGTATTATTCTACTAAAGTTCCCGTTAGCTCAATAGTCTTATGTTTTAATTAGAGTCGCTGCTTATAGTTGTGAGGCTTGCCGAACACCTAACGCAGTGACGTCCCGACGGGCTTAGGGGGCTGGATGTGGTCACTCGCTTCTCAGAGTGACCCGGAGCGTCAATATGGTATTAGTCGAAGGAAGTTCTGGAAGCAGCCATTGTATTTAAGGCGTTCTCAAAATAGCTATATACTTCATCTGCAATTCCCAGAAACTCTTCAACAAGTACATTACTATCCAAGTAACAAGCATACAGATAATCAACTAAAGCGGAGTCAATCTCACAATAGTTTAATATGGCATTCTTCATCTTAATAATGTCATCTTGCCATACACCTGTATCTTCTAAAACCAAAGAGTATAATGCACGAATTAATCTCTTAGAGTAACCTTTAATATATCTAATTTTCATTGTGTTATCACTAGCATTAGAAAGTAAACTATGTATACGATCTACTTCCTCCTTGGTCTCTGTATTTAAGTCTAAAATGAACTCTGGAGAAATAATTATCGGTGATACTTTTTCACCAACGTCATGACCATATATGCAAACACAAATTATCTTTACCCAAAAACCCCACTCATTTGGTTTACTTAATACATCGTCAATCGAGCAAATTATCGTATCAATCTTAGTTACTATTGGATATTCTTCCAAAAGCCTGTCTTTAATATTTGACAATCTTTCGTAATCAATATCTTTGGGATTTACACATACAATAGTAAAGTCTGCATCTGACTTAAAAGGTTTAGCAGTTCCTTTTGGAATCGAGCCACACATATAAATGCTATGAATCTTACCTTTGAATTCGGTAAGTATATTATCTATATACTTATCAACAAAATCTTTATATTCACTTTGTATTTCAATTCTATTTATAACTTTTTCTAATATCATATAGACTCCTCCTAAACTAAGAACTTCTTTCGGCTAACGCCTTTTTGCGAACTTCGTAAATTCGTCATGACTTAAGTTATTCGCGAAATCATTCAACTATCCTGCCCAGTTAGCTTAATAAGGGATAAGTGAAAATGTATTCTGATAGACTACTCCAAGAATCAAACATTGGGGTATTTATTTTTTATGAAAAGAATTTTTGTTTCAAGCTTCATGTCACTTTTCTTATTATTGATGCCTGTACTTGCTGAGGCACATCCAGGACGCACAGATGCAAATGGGGTTCATTATTGCCGCACAAATTGCGCAAAGTGGGGACTGGAAAACGGAGAATACCATTACCACAACGGTGGAGGTTCAGATTCTAAACCGGCTGCCACATTTGTAAGACGTTAGATTTTTCAGCTGAGGATGAAGCAACTCTATTCGGAGATACAAAAACGTTTAATTCGCAACGAACGATAAAAATTAGTCAATCTATCATTAGCGATCTAAAGCAACACATTAAATATCAGAACCAAAATAAATTAGCTTGGAAGGGTTCCTATAGAGATGATGGAAACTTCATGCCAAAGTCTTCTTTATTCAATTCTTTTTCGCGAATTTTGAAACGTATTGGTCTCCCGGCGATGCCGATTCATTCTCTTCGTCACACTCATGCTGTTCTTTTACTTGAGGCTGGTAACGATATGAAGTATGTACAAGAACGTTTAGGTCACGGTAGTATGAGAATCACAGCGAACATATACACACATATTTCAAAGAAAATAAATGAAAGCAGCATGGATAAATTTGAAGCTCATATGAGAAGTATCCTCGAATGATCACTACATTTTTTGGGGGCATTACGGGGGCGTTCATAAACCTCTACAATATCTCCTATCCTTACCCCTACAGAAAAAAACCCTCAACGCTTAGAGCGCCAAGGGTTGATGTAACTAGTAAAGTGTCATGTATTGGTTTCTTTCCCACTCATGAACTTGTGTCCGGTAGATATCCCATTCGATTTCTTTCAGCTCGTAGAAGTGAGCCAGCGCATGTTCGCCGAGAGCTTCGGTAATTACATGGCTGCGGATCATTTCGCTTAGCGCTTCTTTCAAATCGGATGGCAAGCTTGGGATGCCTTCTTCAATACGCTCTTCCTCAGACATCACATAGATGTTACGGTCAATTGGAGCTGGAAGATCAAGCTTACGCTTAATTCCGTCTAGCCCTGCTTTCAACATAACAGCAAGTGCGAGGTATGGGTTAGCTGCCGGGTCCGGGTTACGAACTTCAACACGTGTGCTAAGCCCTCTCGAAGCCGGGATACGAATCATCGGGCTACGGTTACTTGCAGACCAAGCTACGTAACAAGGTGCTTCATAACCAGGAACAAGGCGTTTGTAAGAGTTCACTGTTGGGTTAGTAATCGCTGCAAAAGCACGAGCGTGCTTCAAAATACCAGCCATATAATAACGTGCAGTTTTGCTCAGACCTAGCTTGTCACTTTCATCGTAGAACATGTTTTCTTTGCCATTAAACAAGGATTGGTGAGCGTGCATACCAGATCCGTTAATACCAAACAATGGTTTAGGCATAAAAGTTGCATGCAAGCCATGTTGACGGGCAACCGTCTTCACAACGAGCTTAAAGGTTTGAATTTGGTCAGCAGAAGTGATCGCGTCAGCATATTTGAAATCAATTTCATGCTGGCCGGAAGCCACTTCATGGTGAGAAGCTTCGATTTCAAAGCCCATTTCTTCAAGGGTCAATACGATTTCACGACGGCAGTTTTCCCCTAAGTCTGTAGGAGCTAAGTCGAAATAACCACCTTGGTCATTCAATTCTGTAGTTGGGTTACCTCTTTCGTCTGTTTTGAACAAGAAGAATTCAGGTTCAGGTCCAACATTCATCGCTGTAAAGCCCATTTCTTCGGCTTCCTTCAGACAACGCTTCAGGATACCACGTGGGTCTCCAGCAAATGGAGTACCATCCGGCATATACACGTCACAAATCAGACGTGCAACACGGCTATCAGTCACCCAAGGGAAGATTACCCAAGTATCAAGGTCTGGGAAGAGATACATATCGGATTCTTCAATCCGTACATAACCTTCGATGGAGGAACCATCAAACATCATTTTGTTGTCGAGTGCTTTTTCCAATTGGCTAACCGGAATCTCTACATTCTTGATAGTACCTAACAGATCTGTAAATTGCAGACGAATGAAACGAACATTCTCTTCCTTGGCAATGCGTAAAATATCCTCTTTAGAAAAGCTCACGTGATCCTCTCCCTTTCAAAACTCTGTATATTATTATTTATTAAAAAACCGGGATAACTCACCTTGAATAAGCGATACCTGTCCCGGTCTTTTACCGGAAACTAGTTCTTGCTTCAGCAAACGGTGAAGCTGCGAATCTGATAGCTCTCTACGTCTAACCTCTGTGTCAGGGGTAATCACAGTAGCTTCTTCGGATTCCTTCGAGACTGGGTTCATTACTTGCTTGATGCCAGCAATGTTAACACCCTTTTCAATCAAGGCCTTAATTTCTAATAGGCGCTCAACATCATTAAAAGAGAACAAACGTTGATTCCCAGAGGTACGTGCAGGTACGATCAGACTATGCTGTTCATAATAACGAATTTGTCTTGCAGATAAATCAGTTAACTTCATTACAATTCCAATAGGAAATAATGCCATATTTCTGCGGATTTCATCACCCATGACTCATCCAACCTTCCAATGATCTTTTTCTGATCTCATTGTACATTTCCTAATACAGCGTGTCAATGGTGTGTAAGATTTTCTGACAGTAATTTTCGATCACGCATACTTTGGAGTGCCATCAAAACGCCATATTTGACATGGGAGTAGGTTAATCCCCCTTGCATATAGCCAATATAAGGCGCACGGATAGGCGCATCTGCCGATAACTCTAAGCTACCACCTTGTATAAACGTACCTGCCGCCATGATGACAGGATGTTCATATCCCGGCATATCCCATGGTTCTGGAACTACATGGCTGTCTACCGCCGCAGCACGTTGAATTCCCTGCACGAAGGCAATCAAGTGATCCGGTCCATCAAAGGAAACCGCCTGAATCAAATCTGTACGAGGTTCATTCCACGCTGGTTTCGTCTCAAACCCGCAGCGCTGAAATACAGCTGCCGCAAAAATACTGCCTTTAAGGGCTTGTCCAACTGTATGCGGAGCCATGAATAGGCCTTGGTATAACCCGCGGGTAGTTCCTAACATTGCGCCTACCTCGCCACCGATACCAGGAGCTGTAAGACGGTACGCTGTAAGCTCTACTAGATCTCTGCGCCCACAGATGTATCCACCCGTCTCAGCAATTCCACCACCAGGATTTTTAATTAATGAACCCGCTACTAAATCCACTCCAACCTGCGGAGGCTCAAGCTCTTCAGTAAACTCACCATAGCAATTATCAACGAACACAATAACATCCGGTTTCAATGACTTCACTCTCGCTGTCATGTCACCTATTTCGGCTACTGTGAAGGAAGCACGCCAATCATAACCACGCGATCTTTGGATTCCAATTACTTTAGTTTTCTCATTGATAGAGAGAGTTACCTCTTCCCAATCAATCTTACCCTCTGATGTAAGGGCAACTTCCCGATATGTAATTCCGAAGTCTGCGAGTGAGCCTGTCCCATCTCCTGCTTGGCCAATCACCTTGTGTAAGGTATCGTACGGACGACCTGTGATGTATAAAAGCTCGTCTCCTGGTCGCAGCACACCAAAGAGGGCTGTTGAAATGGTATGTGTTCCTGAAGCAAAATGCGGGCGCACCAAGGCTGATTCCGCACCAAAAACGTCAGCATAGACAAGATCCAGCACTTCGCGTCCACGGTCGTTGTAAGCATACCCCGTTGAACCCGCAAAATGATAATCACTGACCTGATGACGTTGAAACGCTTCAATAACCTTCCATTGATTCTTATCGACAATTCGATCAAGAGCTTTGACTGCACCTTCGATTTCAACTTCTGCGGACTCTGCCGCTCCTAAAATATCTTCTGCAAAAACTGCCATTAGTTCTTATTCGCTCCTTACATTTACTTGCCATCATAATGACAGAAAGCGACAGTTGCCTGACGCTTTTTGTCATTAGCTATTATTTTATACCTATACAACAAGCATTTCCACTTTAGGGGAACAAAGAAGATTACGGCTGGTCCACAAAATCAGCAAGCATGTAACCCCATTTATCATAATCCTCTTTATTAAGACGGACGTTATAGATAACATCGTTCTCATCATAGGTGGTTTCCAGAACCTCACCTACTCTGTAAAGCAGAGAAGAAATATCGCCTCGGTCTCCAGGAATGCGAAAATTCAGCGTATCTCCAGCCAACTCATCAGAGATAATTTCAATAATCCGGGTTAAATCCTCCGGGTTAAACGCACTGATTTTCAAAAACCCTGTGCCTGTTGGCAGCATTTCCAGTTGCTCAGGCTCACATAGATCGATTTTATTAAAAAGTACTATTTGCGGTTTGCTAGCTGCCCCTAAGTCCTGCAAAATAGTTTGTACAATCTCCATCTGCTCCTCACGCATTGGAGATGAGGCATCCACTACATGCAACACCAGATTGGCCTCATTGACTTCCTCCAGCGTTGCGCGGAAAGATGCTACAAGATCATGCGGAAGATTCTGAATGAAGCCTACAGTATCCGTAAGCACTACCTCTTTGCCACCCGTTAGTTGAAGCACACGTGAAGTAGGGTCAAGCGTAGCAAACAATTGATTCTCAATATAAACATCCGCATCCGTAAGCTGCTTAAGCAGCGTCGATTTACCAGCATTCGTGTAGCCGACTAGAGCAACCTGCACTGCCCCTGCCTTACGGCGGCGTTCACGGTGCAATTCACGGGTTTTAACTACCTCATCCAACTGGCGTTTCAACTCCGTAATCCGACCGCGAATATGACGGCGATCGGTCTCAAGCTTACTTTCACCTGGCCCTCTGGTTCCTATACCCCCGCCTAATCTGGATAAGTTTTTGCCTTGACCGGATAACCGCGGCAAAAGATAGGACAGCTGTGCCAGCTCTACTTGAATAATACCCTCTCGTGTTTTGGCCCGCCCAGCAAAAATATCCAAAATGAGCTGCGTCCGATCAATAATCTTCAGATCCAGAGACTCTTCAAGGTTCCGTACCTGCGCTCCAGATAATTCCTGATCAAAAATAGCCGTATTAGCTCCAAGACCATCAGCGGCCATGCGGAGCTCTTCTACCTTACCTTTCCCGATAAACCATTTCGAATCCGGTGTTTCCTTATTCTGACGCAACACATCCAGGACTTCAACACCTGCTGTTTCTGCTAATTGTACTAATTCCTGCAGAGAAAGCTCTGGGTCAATACCGGTACGTTTAATTTTATCTGTGACGAGAGTGACCAATATCGCCCGATCTTGAATATCCGTTTCTGTATCATGCGTAGTTATTGCCATTTATTCATGCTCCTTATGACGGTAATAGAATCTTTGTGTACCATTTAATCAGTTTTTCACTTCTTGCTGATGTTATACAGATGAACCTGTTCATTCACAGCGCTTCAAAACATTTTATCATAAGTTTCATTGGTAATATAGGCTGATAATGGAACGGCTCACCATTCTGTCCGCATTTTCATTATGATAATCTTCAATCTTTTATAAAAGATAAACCGACTAAGCACGTATAAACTTAGCCGGTGTCAATTTATTTAAGAGATTATACTCTCCCCTTTTGAATAATCATCGACCGGAAGAACAAGGTCTCTCGGTAAGATCTCCATCAAAGATTGTTTAGATATTTTGACATGCCTGCTTATTAATCTAACCGCTTGATGGCGGATTGCCTGTTCGAGGATATTGCGTACATAACGGGCATTACTAAAGTTTTCTTCAATAATTTTCTCATTAAGGATTAACTCTTTTAGTTTCCCGTTTGTTTCTGGAGTAATTATATAGTCTCTTTCAGCAGCCATTTTATGTGCAATCAATATCAGTTCATCTGTTGTGTAGTCCTGAAAATCGAGTTGAATTGGAAATCGTGAGGGAAGCCCGGTATTAGCCTCCATGAACATCTCCATTTCATTTGGATAACCCGCTAAGATAATGATGAGATCATCATTCCTGTCCTCCATAACCTTTACAAGACAGTCGATTGCCTCTTTTCCAAAATCTTTATCTCCGCCTCTTGCCAAGCTATAAGCCTCGTCAATGAATAATACGCCACCC
Source organism: Paenibacillus sp. FSL H3-0310 (assembly GCF_038002785.1). Lineage (NCBI taxonomy): Bacteria > Bacillati > Bacillota > Bacilli > Caryophanales > Paenibacillaceae > Paenibacillus > Paenibacillus sp. FSL H3-0310. Next base: position 2,358,771 of record NZ_JBBODC010000001.1, on the reverse strand, counting down.
ATAGCCTTCTTAACAAGGTCTCTGGTCTTTTGAGCTGTATGCCCTATGTATTCCCCCACTAAATCCGCTCTCTCTACTTCGATTAATTGACCTTTACTTAATATGCCCATATTCTTTAACAGCTTGGCAACGATTCTTGCTACAGTTGTTTTTCCAGTCCCGGGGTTGCCTTTAAACAGCATATGATAAACCTGATTAACTACATTTAACCCCAGTTCTTGTCTCATTTTTTCCACTTGGATAAGCGCATGAATTTCATATATGAGATCCTTCACCTTTTCAAGACCGATAAGCTCATGAAGCTCTTGCAGGATTTCTTTTGTAGATTCTAAATGATTATTTTGAGCCAGCGCGCTCTCCAATGTTTCATTCGTAATATTTGTTGGGTCTTGATTTTTGAAAGTTATATTCATTCTGGAATCATTAATGGTTATCTTTCTTAAATTTTCTTCACCCATTGTAATCACCTCGTTAGAGCATTATATGCAATAACTGAATGACATCATGCACTTGTTTTAAAGAATGGGGTTTCGACATTGGATTCCCTGCTATCTCTCGCATCTTCTACGATGGTACACGAGGATAGAATGACCGAAATGCATAAAAGTCATAAGCAGACATTTATTTTTTTATCATTTCACAACCCCATTATTTTTGATATACAAATAACAAATAGCCCCCCTTTAGAGTTTAGTCCATTTGGGGGCTGGCTTTTCTAATCAAGTCTCTTCCGGAATAGGAAGCATTATTAGAAGATTCTGATATTTGAGAACAATTACAGGAACAACTGCTGGATTTTCCATTTCGTATAGGCTAGAATTTCACGCGACTTATGCCTTGTCATCGACAGAACAGTGGATTCAGTAAGCCCCAGTTCAGGATTCACATAACCGAGCTCGTCCGCGATTTCGTGTGAACGCCATCCATGATATGTATGCGTAATAATAATTGCTGAGGACAATCCCTCACTTGTCATAATTGCTTTGCTATACAGAAGATTCTCGTAAGTGCTGGTAGCTTTATTTTCAACAGAAATGGCGCTATCCGGAACTCCATGAGCTACTAAATAATTGCGCATACCTTGACCTTCGGTATATTTCAGATCAGGTTTATCCAAACCTCCAGAAACTATGATATGCGGGAACATCCCCTCTTGATAAAGCTTAAGCCCGTAATCCAATCGTTCCTTCAATCCCGGGCTAGGTTCATCTCCCCACATCGACATGCCAAGAATGATCCCTGTATCGGCTTTGAGCATAGGATCTGTCGTTGCAGCTTTATTGATATTCCTCAATGCGTACGCACACCACAACAAACCAACTACAACAATAACCATTAAAGCAATAAGCAACGTTCGTTTAGACCAAATTCGGCGTTTTTTGCGAACAATCCGAATCGGGGAAGAGTCTCTTCCATAAACGTACCATTCCATCTTTATTTCCTCCTGAATTCTCCATGATGAAATAATTCGGCACGATGTTTCAAAGAGAGTGAGAAATAAGGGAAAGCATGAGCATCGATGCCACGTAAAATAGTATGGGCAGTCTCCCAGGCTAGCTTATAATCGTTTTCTGAGATGTCTTGCCTCTCCAGTGCTTCCTCCAGTTCATCCTCATCGAGCAAAAACACCTCGCCGTTCCAAAGTACTACCACGTCCAGATACAAATCGTCAAACCAAGGCACACCTTGATCAGTAACGCCTTGCACTTTACAGGTGTCTATGTACCATTGAACAATATTTTGTTTTTCGTCGAACATAGCCGTCACAATATAGTGACTATCTTTCGGAAAATATTGCAGCCAGGAATAACCTTTATCTGCAATACGATATGTATGTCGTCCATAGCTCTTCCACAGTGGTTCTTTCAGCCCGTAGATGGTATAAAGCGTAATATATCCGCTGAATTCCCGGCTCTCCACATAGCGGCAGGCAAAATGGCGACGCGTAATCCGGCGCCAGTTGGCCCGGTCTCCGAATTTACGTTTCATAGAAATTACCCTCTCCAGTATGGTCTATTCAGCTTAACACATTTAGAGGATACACTCAAAATATCCCGCAAAATACAAGAAATTTTTCTTCTAAACCTAATAAAAACGGCAGTCCAGCTTCGCTCTATAAATAAAGCAAAGCTGGACTGCCATGGATAAAGCTATTGTTTGAAATTCAAATTCGTTTTATTGAGTGGAAGAATCCCCGTTCACAAAACCTGTCTCTGGATCAGGGTTTGTGGATACATTCCCACTCTCATCGCCGGAACCCTCTCCCCCGATAGTGGGTTCTGGAGTTGGGGTCGGCATTGGTGTTGGCGGTGGCGGGGTGATTTCAGGGATTGTAGTACCACCGTCATTTCCGCCTCCCTCATTGCCGCCTCCGTTATTGCCACCATTTCCATTCTCTCCGTTGTTGCCACCGTCCTCTGGGGTCGGGGTCGGAAGATTAGGATCTATGGTGGGTTCAGGGGTCGGCATTTCATCCTGCACGGATACACTAACCACATTGGAGGGCTCGCTCTCCACTTTTAGCGCAGGGTCATAAGAAGTTACATAATACTCGTAAACCAAACCAGGCAGTGCACTAAAATCGCCTGCGCTGGTAGTCACTGTATTTAACAGTGAGCCAAATTCAGCTTCCGATGTCTCTCTACGATAAATACGATACTCAACGCCGGCAACAGGAACTGCCTCCCAATTGAGATTTACAGTCATCGTAGAAGGATCATATGCTGCTGATAGTCCAGTAACGGTCTGAGCTGTTTCTGGTGTTTCAGTAGGCTCAGGAGCAATCTCGTTATCGAGCTGCGGGAAGGATTTCTTAGGAACATCCTTCAGCGCTTCCTCCATGACCTTACCCCAGAAAGCAGCGGCAAGCGGACTGCTGTTCTTAAGCAGATGCTTTTTACTTGGCTTGTCGTAACCCATCCAGACTGCTGCAGTCCATTCTGGCGTATAGCCTACAAACCATACATCACGGTTCGAGCTGATTCCAGAATATCCACTTTGCGTCGTACCGGTCTTACCGGCAACAGGACGGTCAATCCTAGCTTTTCTACCCGTACCGCTCTCCACGACCTTCTGCATCATCTCAGTCATTTGATAAGCTGTTTCCTTACTCATCACTCGCTCAGGCGTTGTATTCGCTTTGTAGACCGTCTCACCACTGCTATCAGAGATGGATTTAATGGAATAAGCCTCTCTTAGTTCGCCGCCATTTGCAAAAGCGCTGTAGGCTTGCGCCATTTCCAGCGTATTGGTCCCTTTGCTCATGCCTCCAAGAGCCAGCGATAGGTTCTTATCCTCATCTTCCAATCCAATGCCTAGTTTCTTGGCAAATTTAAATCCGGTATTCACACCAATTTCATTGAGCAGCCAAACAGCCGGAATATTCTCTGATTTCTGAATGGCATCACTCATGTTGATGCTCTTAGAATATCCGTGCAGGTTGGTTGGACAATAGTTCGCGAAACATTGCTTCTCGTTGCTTAGCGTTGAATTCATGGTGAATTTCCCAGTTTCCAGCGCTGGAGCATAAGAGACAATTGGTTTGAAAGCAGAACCTGGAGAACGACGGCTGCCAGTTACACGACTGTAGCCTTTTTTCTCATAATTCCGTCCGCCAAGGAGTGCGACAATGCTGCCATTCTCCTGATTCACAATCGTCATTGAGCCTTGTACCAGCTCTTCATCTACACTCTTTTCAAAATTATCACTATCTGCAAAAGCATCTTCAACCGTTTCTTGAGCATGCTTATCCATGGTAGTGTAAATTTTGTATCCGCCGATATTCAGATCATCTTCTGACAATCCAAATTTTTCTTCCGCCTCATCTACTGCAAAATCAATAAATGCTTGATAACGCTGTTTCTTTTCTGGCGGCTTATAGTTATAATCTACGGCTTTTGCTTCGTCTCTTTCCTGCTCCGTAATGTACCCTTGCTCATACATAAGCTGAAGCACTACTGCCCGGCGTTCCTTCGAAAGATCAGGGTTACGCAGCGGGTTGTAACGAGACGGGCCTTTTGGCATGGCCGCCAATGTCGCGATTTCCCAAACCTTAAGCTGACTCAAATCACTTTTACCAAAATATCTTACTGACGCTGCTTTAATTCCGTAAATTGTACCCCCGAAGTTAATCCGGTTCAGATACATGGTAATAATCTCTTCTTTAGATTTCTGATTCTCCAGAGCTACGGCAATCGACACCTCAGTTGCTTTACGGAAAAACGTCTTGTCCCTTGTCAGGAAGATGTTTTTGGCGAGCTGTTGAGTAATGGTACTACCGCCCTCTACCATACTTCGTGCGGCTATATCCTTTACTGCTGCCCGGCCAATCGACCATAAATCCACACCAGAATGTTCGAAGAAACGTTTGTCCTCTGTGGCTACAAAAGCGTTAACCAATAACGGTGGAATTTCTTCATACTCTACTGGATCACTTTTCTCCAGTGATAATTCGCCGATTAAATTAGCATTGCGGTCATATACCTTAGTCGTTTCATTCACTGTTAGCTTATCCTGGTTCTCAAGCAGAAGCTTTTGACCATTTAGCATAATGAACAGATATCCACCTAATGCACAGAAAATGGCCAATGCCGTAGCGAAGAACAAGCTCCACAGCACACGCTTCTTCGTCAAAAATTTCTTTTTCTTTTTTGGTTTTGATTTTGGTTTTGATTTGGAACTGGACGATCCTCTATCTCTATTGTGATTCGTCCTGGATGTATCGTCTCTAGACATAATGCCTCCTGACTCCCTTTCGGAAATAAACATAAATGGTCTGCCATGAATGAAAAGAACAACCTTCACAGGTTGCTCTCTCACACTCTATTCAAACGATTTATAAACAAGAAAGGTTTCAATTCATTTTTGATAAATGTTATTCTTCACTACTGCTGTCTTGCATCAGTGATACACTACGTTGTGGTGTGAACGTGGAAATTGCGTGTTTATACACCATTTGCTGGCGTCCATCACTGTCAATGACGATTGTAAAATTGTCGAATGCTTTAATTATTCCCCGGATTTGAAAACCGTTGGTCAGATATACCGTAGCAGGGATATTTTCTTTGCGTAGTTGGTTCAAGAATGTATCTTGGATGTTAATGGACTTGTTCATATGACGTACCCCCAATGGTTCAATTAGATTGTTCAGAAGTATATTCAAGACCTGAGAGAAACTTTCCTGCTATTATACCACGTATTTTTGAGAAATTCTCAGAAAAGTTTTGTTCACCTTCGACATCGATCCACTCGATTTCCTTCATGTGGCGAAACCATGACAACTGTCTTTTGGCGAATCGGCGAGTATCGCGTTTAAGCAGTATCACAGCTTCTTCCAGCGTCAGCTCTCCCGCCAGGTAAGCGGCAATTTCCTTGTAACCCAATCCCTGCATGGACACAAGGCTTCTGCTGTAACCGTTATCCAGCAGTCCCTTCACCTCAGCAACGAGACCATCCGCCAGCATGCTATCAATTCGGTCCTCAATACGTTTATATAGTATTTTCCGGTCCATTGTCAAACCTATGAGACATAAGTCATAGGGAGATTCCTTCTTTTGAGCAGCATGAGAAGCGGAAAGTGTAGTGTTTGTCTGGTGTTGAATTTCCAGTGCACGGATAATTCTGCGACGGTCGTTAGGATGAAGTTTGGCTGCGCTGACTGGATCAACCGCCTCGAGTCTGGCATGCAGTGCAAGCGCTCCATGTTCTTCCGCAAATTGATCCTGCTCTTTACGGAAAGCTTCATCAGCCACTGCTTCCGAGAACTGAAAGCCGTAACATAAAGACTCAATATACAGTCCAGTCCCCCCTACGATAAAGGGAAGCTTCCCTCTAGCGCTTATCTCCTCGATGAGTCTAGTGCCCTGCTCTTGAAATTCAGCGGCAGAATACGCATCCTGCGGATCATGAATATCGATCAGGTGATGGGGAATGCCGTTCATTTCGGCGGGTGTAATCTTAGCTGTACCAATATCCATACCACGATAAACCTGCATCGAATCGCCGGAAATAATCTCAGCGTTATAAGCCGCTGCCAGCTCCAGACTTAACCGGGTTTTGCCTACGGCAGTTGGTCCTAACAGCACTAGAACCTTATGCCTTTCTTTAGTTGTCAATGTGTATCACCCCGTACGATGTTTTGGAGTTGCTTCGGAGCAGCTCAGTAAACCCTAGGCGTTCAAATTCCCCACTCAAAGCCTTTTCTTTTAAAAGAACAGTCTTACGGGCGACCCTAACCGCTTCGGCTACACTCTCTGTCGATAAGGCTGCACGGTTAGCGAATTGCCGCAGCGGGGAAATCGAGGCAGAACCCGTCAGAGGCACGCGAAACATAGGATCAAAGTAAACAATATCCACACTTCGATCTGGTTGAGACCGTAAATAATCCAAATGTTCACTATGCACAACATTAACTCTGCGTAAAGCCTCATTGACCTTTACTTGCCCAGAGATGTAATGAGACATCCCTTCACTGAGCAGTGCGTACAGCGGTAATGAGCTCTCCAAAGCGGTAACCTCTGAGGACTCACCACCATGTACAGCAAACAGTAAGGAGTCAGCTCCTAATCCAGCTGTACAATCCAATACGCTATCTCCGGGAAGCATTCGAGCCGCAACAAGCATCGGCTCGATCTCACCCTTTAGAATTCGTTTAGCGCGAACGAAGCCCATGCTCGGATGAAACTCCATAGGCTCCATTCCTAAGCGGTGTAGTCGAACAGCGTCCTGAGATAGAATCAGAATATCCTCATCTCCGTAATGTTCAACCATCCTTGTAATGGAGAGCTTCTCACGTGGAGCATAACTACAACCCGTTCTCTCCGCAAGGCTTTGCGCGCGTTCTACTATTTCCATTATCGGGCTATACCCCGTAGTTATAATCATGGTGCCTCCAGTCTTGCTCTTAACAAATTTCAAAAAATGTATAATTACATAACCCGCTTGAACAATTTCTCTAAATCATAGGATGAAAAAGAGATCACAATCGGCCGTCCATGTGGGCAAGTATACGGTTGTTTGCACTCTGCCAGTCGGGACAACAGAGCCTCCACTTCCTGTTCTGTTAGTTTATGGTTGGCCTTAATCGAGGCTTTACATGAACACAGAATCGATGACTTTTCTCGTAGCTTCGCAAGATCAATCATACGCTCGCTTAAGACCCACTCCGCCATTTCTTCAACGACCGCCTTCTCATCCCCTTCAGGAAACCAATAGGGCAAAGAACGAACAAGAAAGGTCTGTCCGCCAAAGTGCTCAAGGTATACCCCGGCCTGCTGAAACCAATGTAGACGTTCACTAAGCTGACGACTTTCAGAAGGCGTGAACTCCAGTGTAATCGGCAGTAGCAGCTCCTGTGAGGCATCCTCCGGCCGACCAAATTTCTCATAGAAGTATTCGTAATTAATACGTTCATGTGCCGCATGCTGATCGATTAAATAGAGTCCTCCATCATTCTGGGCAATAATATAGGTCCCATGATGCTGGCCTATATAATTAAGCTCAGGAAAGGCCGGAAGTCCAGGCTCTTCTTGTTGTGGTGGAGCCCATAGCTTCTCAACCGAAGGGAGCTGCTTCTGCGCCATTGACGTTTCTTGCGGGCGATAGCTATTGAAATAACTAGTATTCGCATTAGTTTGGCGCCCCTGCGAAGATGAAGACGGATAGCCTGATCCGTAAGCTGGAGCTACCTCGCGAGCTACCTGATGATCCGCCTGACCATCCTTGCTAAAATCACGGGAAATACGGTCAGGGTTCGATGACTGTAGTCCACTTAAGAAGCTGGCAGATCCCGTAGGGGCTGTATCCTTCTCATCACCATTCGAAGATGACGGCGGAACAGCTCCTTTGGAAAAAGCAAATTGCTCCTGGATAAAGGAGCTGCTGCCCTTGGGTCCGATTGTTTCCTTGCTTGGACGTGGAATCAGACTTTGCCCCAGCAGTATTTTGCGGATCTCCTGCTCAACAAAGGTGTAAAGCTCATTCTCCTTACTGAATCTAACCTCGAGTTTTGCTGGATGTACATTGACATCTACCAAAGAGGGGTGCATATCCAGTTCAAGAACTAATAACGGATAACGGTTAATCGGAAGCAAGGTGTGATAAGCACGCATGATTGCTGCGTTCAGTCCATTACTGCGAATATAACGTCCACCGACAATAGTAGTGATTGCATTTCGATTGGAACGTGTCCATTCTGGACGACTAATATATCCGGAAATCCGATAATCCAAGTCTTCTGCCGTAATCGGCAGCATTGCTTTGGCGGCATTGGTTCCGTAAACAGCTGCGATGACCTGCAGCAGATCACCATTTCCGAGCGTATGCAGCAGCTGATTGCCATTATGATGCAAGGTAAAAGAGATCCCCGGATGAGCCAGCGCCATGCGGTACATGGCATCTGAGATATGGCCCAGCTCCGTCTGAATACTCTTCATATATTTCAGCCTTGCCGGCGTATTAAAAAACAATTCACGAACGGCAAGATCACTTCCCCGGCCGGAAGGAGCGTCCTCATTTCGTATGAGATTGCCACCCTCAATGTCTACTAGGCGCCCTTTGCCGTCATCGGCAGTTGCAGTTAGAAGCGATACCTTGGAGACCGCGGCAATACTGGGAAGTGCCTCTCCGCGGAAGCCTAAGCTTGTGATTTGAAATAGATCGCGGCCATTCAGAATTTTACTTGTAGCATGCCGGTAAAAGGCGGTCTCGCAATCTTCAGGATCAATCCCGGAGCCATTATCTTTAACGCGGATGCTCTGCAAGCCCCCCTCTTCTACCGATACCTCAATTCTTGTACTGCCAGCGTCAATTGCATTCTCGACAAGCTCCTTTACAACTGAAGCTGGCCGCTCTACTACTTCACCCGCAGCTATCTGGTTGGCAATATGCTCGTCCAATATATGAATTTTGGCCATTTCATTCACCTCTTATTTAGGCAATCAATTATTATAAAATCTTTATTGCAGATCCTTAACCTTCATCTTCAGCTCGTTCAACAGACTCATCGCCTGCAGCGGCGTCATATTCATAAGATCAGCGTCACGCACAGAAGAAATGAACTCTTTTAGCGCAGGATTCTCTTGGATTTCAGTTACCGCAACTTGATGTGCACTACCTTTGCGATTCTTGCGTGGTTCTTCCTCACCAAAGATAGACAACTGAACAACCTCATTTTCTACAGGTGCCTCAGTGATGACACTTACGGCTTGCGCTATCGAGGATGCGCTAGCAACTTCTCTTACAGCCGCCTGTCTTTCGAGGCTTCCCCCGTAATGAACTTCAGAACCACCAGGATGGGCTGCCTGCTCAATGCTCTGCAAGAGACCATAAGCTCGATCAATAATCCCTTCAGGAAGACCCGCAAGACGTGCACAATAGATCCCATAGCTGCTGTCAGCCGCTCCAGGAACTAGCTTGCGCAGGAAGTTAACTTTATCACCGCTCTCTTGAACAGCCATAGAGTAATTCCGCAGTCCTTTAAGACTCCCTTCCAAATGAGCCAATTCATGAAAATGCGTCGAAACTAGAGCTTTGCAAGAAATAACATCATGTACATATTCAATAACCGCCTGAGCGATGGCCATACCTTCACTGGTCGAGGTACCTCTTCCCAGCTCATCAATAATAATCAAGCTACGAGCTGTTGCTTTCTCTGTCATAACCTGGATATCAGCCATTTCCACCATAAATGTACTTTGTCCACCGATCAAATCATCAGCTGCTCCAATACGAGTAAAGATCCGGTCTATAAGCGGAACTTCAGCACTGTTTGCTGGTACAAAACATCCAATCTGAGCCATGATGCAGATCAGCGCCACCTGACGCATGTAAGTACTTTTTCCCGCCATATTAGGACCTGTAATTAGAAGAATATTACCTTCTTCCTTACTCAGCGTGCTTCCATTTGCAATAAAAGCAGAATCTTTAAGCACCGCCTCCACAACGGGATGACGGCCCCCTTCAAGCCGAAGATCATAACCATCCGAAAGGACTGGCTTCACAAAACGATGTTCGGCACTAACTGCCGCCAAGCATTGATACACATCAATCTCGGCAACCTTTTCCGCAAGATTTTGCAGGCGGGGAATTTGCCCGCTGATGCGATCACGCAGCTCGGTAAAGAGGCTGTATTCCAAATCCGTCATTTTATCCTGAGCTTCAAGAATGAGTGCTTCCTTCTCTTTAAGCTCAGGTGTGACAAAACGCTCTGCGTTGGCAAGCGTCTGCTTACGTTCATATCGTCCTTCCGGCAGTGCAGCCAGATTGGATTTGGTGATCTCTATGAAATAACCGAAGATTTTGTTATAGCCGATCTTCAGTGACTTAATGCCAGTGGCCTGTCTTTCCTTAGCTTCCAATTCAGCGATCCAACGTTTACCGTTACTGCTAGCTTCCCTAAGCTCGTCCAAACGTTCATGATAACCGGAACGGATAATTCCACCGTCGCGCACAGACACCGGGGCATCCTCGACGATTGCGCGATCAATATCCTCTCGCAGCTCAGCGCATTCATCCATACTTGCACCGATCTCTCGTAAAGTAGCTGAACCGGAGGTCATACATAAATCCTTCAATGCAGGAATTTGTGCCAGCGATAATTTCAGAGCATTCATATCACGGCCATTGGCACTGCCAAAAGCAATACGACCCACCAAACGCTCCAAATCATAAATTTCTTTAAGCGCTAAACGCAGGTCCTCGCGAACGATAAACTGATTGTACAAATAATCGACAGCCTCTAGGCGCCGTTCGATCGGAGCTCGCTGCAATAGCGGCTTATCAATTCTGCGACGCAACAGACGGGCGCCCATCGACGTTTCCGTTCGATCCAGCAGCCAGAGCAGGGATCCTTTTTTGGAGCGTTCGCGAACCGTCTCGGTTAGTTCAAGATTCCGGCGTGTAAATGGATCTAGAATCATATAATTGCCTGGTTCATAAGGAGAAATCTGACTAAGCTGCCCTAACGAACGTCGCTGGGTCTCATTCAGATAAGAGATCAGAAGCGCCAGACATTGTCCACGTTCCTTCTCTAGACGTACCCATGCCGCTTCACCGAACTGACGACGTGCCAGCTCCTCCTCGCGTTTCTCCCAAGGGGTGTAAACTACAGGTTTGGCTAACAGCGGCGTTTCGCTTCGCAGGATCTCCAAAAGTGCAGCGTCTCCGATGATCTCAGCCGGTTCATAAATGCCAATCTCATCACGCAGCCATTCGGCTCCAGATAATACCGAAGTAACATACAGCTCACCAGTTGTTAAATCGCAGGCAGCTAATGCCATCATTCCGTCACTTTCGGTGACGCAAACGAGGTAGTTATTGCTCTTGTCAGCAATGATTTTTCCATCCATCACGGTTCCTGGTGTCACGACGCGTACAATATCCCGCTTCACCATGCCTTTAGTGACTGAAGCATCCTCTAACTGCTCACAAATGGCGACTTTATATCCTTTTTCTATCAGGCGTTGAATATATCCCTCGGCGGCGTGGTAAGGCACTCCACACATAGGGATTTTCTCCTCGCCCCCGCCTTCGCGGCCTGTCAACGTAATCTCAAGCTCCTTGGAAGCCAAAATGGCATCTTCAAAGAACATTTCATAGAAATCGCCCAGTCTAAAAAATAGGAAGGCATCCTTAGCCCCTTCCTTTACCTTTAAATATTGCTCTATCATCGGCGTATATTGTGCCATGGTCAACCTCCATGCCTATTTAATGCTGTCCCCCATTATAACAGAAAATTGATGGACAAAGTTACCCTGAAACCTCACATTAGTACAACGAAAGACTAGAATACTTATCAGACAAACACTTACATGAGGTATATTCTTCTGCTTTTAAATATTGTAAAATCTTAACACAGAGCGTCAGCCCATATAAAAATCAAAGGAGAATACAATATGATACGAAAGCTAACGAAGGATGATCAAGAGCTGCTGATGGCATTGCTGCGGAAAGAGCCGGCGCTTAATTTATTTATCATTGGCGATGTGGAGAATTTTGGGTTTGAGCAGGATTTCATGGATTTATGGGGAGAGATTGATCCAGCCGACGGGCGGATAAAAGCCGTTCTGCTGCGCTTCTATAGAAGTTACCTTCCTTATGCAGATGGCCCTTTTGATGTCGAGGGGTTCGCTGAGATTATCCGAAAGGATAATGACATACATATGATCTCCGGAGCCTCAGAGGTGGTGAAGGCTTTTGACGGGGAAATTAATTTCAAACAAGTAAAACAGCTGTATTTTGCTGAATTAAAAGAAATGAACAATAAAATAAGTGAGTCCTTCTCTTCAGCTGAGCCTATTAAAAAAGCTACGGTTCAGGATGTAGAAGCGATTTGCGCACTCACGGATACCATTGAAGAATTTGAAAGCAGCCGGAATGGTTCAAGAACCAGCCTGCGTAAAACGCTGGAAAGCAACACCGGCCGCACCTATTATATAGAACGGGAAGATAAGGTCATTGTCACCGCTTCAACTTCAGCGGAAAATTCCATGTCAGCGATGATTGTAGGGGTTGCCACACATCAAGCATTCAGAGAGCAAGGCCTTGCTTCGCGCGTAATGGCACAGCTATGTGCAGACCTGCTCCATGAAGGAAAGTCATTGTGCCTCTTTTATGACAACCCACATGCCGGAGTTATTTATAAACGACTTGGTTTTCAAGATATCGGTTCATGGACCATTGTTAACATGTAGACCAAATAGTAAAATCACACTTTTACTTTGCTGCACCATAACTCACGTATATCCCGTGATTCATCCCACGTCCGTTCAGCGGCAATATATTCGAATAAAGGCTCGATATAGGGGGCGGCAATCTCGTAGCCGCCTAGGGAACGCAGCTGCGCCAGCAATGGGGGGATTGCGGCGCGCAGCGGAGATTTATCGCCGCTGTAGTAGGCGATATGCAGGTCTTCCCGGTCGAGCGGGCGTTGCGTCAGGTCCTCATAATGGCTCACGATTAGGTGAGCCAGATAGACCGCGCCTTTAGCGATGACCGGGGATACCAGGAAGCTCGGCAAGGTCCGGTACTCGAAGCCGCCATGCGGCTGAGTCCGGAAATCGCCGAGCACGCCGTATCGGGGACGACGCGCCCCTGCGCGGACGTCTTCGAGCAGAAGCATGGGCAGCGCGAGATAGTTATCGAGCGCGCGCAGCAGCGGCGCCGTCAGCGTCACGCCGCTGAAGTGCAGATGGCCGCCGAGGGCCCAGCCCGTCAGCGGCATGCCTCCCGCCCGCCAGCGCAGCGAGCGGTCGGCGATGAGCCGGTCCGCCAGCGCCGCGGCGGACATCAGCTGCGCCAGCAGTGCGCGCGGTTCCCCGCGCGGCTGAGGGCGCAGCTCGGCGACCGGGAACGCGCCGCGCGTTCCCGGAGGTCCGGCGTCGCAGCCAGCGACGCCGTCCGTGGGCAGGTACCGCGACGCAGGCACGACGCGGCCGGTGGATTCCCGGAGGATGATAAACTCCGGGTCCATGCCCATCAGCAGGCCGCTGCGGACCGGCTGCTCCAGAGCCAGCTTTCGTTCCAGCGCTAGCGCTGCGGACCGATAAGGCTCGGGCAATCGTTGCCCGGAGGTCTTTACTAGTGGAGTGACTCCCTCCACCACATACCTCCGGTTCCCCATTGCCCTCAGCAGGACCTCACCGCTATCCAGCCCCAAGCTGTACAGCGTGCGGACAGCAATCCGCTGGAGCAATTTCATCACCCCGCGAAGCTCTCCCCGCACTCGGCCTCCCGTGGTATTGCTCTCGGCATTAGCAATCCTCACTGCTTCGCTGTAATTATCGGTGGCCGCACGCATTCCAAGACCTGCTCCAAGCAAAGAGATGTGGAGGACAGTCAAATGATAAACCAATATCTTATAACACTGCCTGTGACCCTTCTCAGTAGCATCCGAAGCATATGTATCGACAAAATGTTTTCCAGATGGCGTCAGCGTTGCTTCAACCCCGCTTCTAAGCAATCTAGACTCTCTCTCTGCCACAGACAATTCTGAATACACCTTAAGACCTTCATTCATACTCTTTAGCGCCTCCATCCGAGCGTGAACCTTTTTTCATCCTAAAAATAAATAAAAAAAAGGAGGGCATTCGCCCTCTACGCCGCCGCACTCCCTACATATAATGGACCATAACCCATTGATACTCAGTTAACGGCGGCGTATCCTTCCTTACAGCTCATCATCCAGATTGTCAGGGTCCAGATCATCGTAATCGAAGCTATCACCTTCAAAATCATAATCCTTGTCTTCTGGATCATCACTTTGCTCAGTGACATACACGCGGACTTTGGTCTCAGCCACCAACTCCACTTCGAATTCGCGCTCTACGCGAAGTGTCACACTGCCTCCGCCTGGCGATACGCCCGCTTCTACACAGTTGGGTTCCTGCGTTGCCTCCGCAGAGACCTCAACTGTTGAAGTGCGGTGTCTCGTGTCCAGGTAGGAAAGCGGAATGAGCTCCACATAAGAGACTGTTTCCTTTGCTACCTCGGTCTGCTTGTTCTTGTCGTACGAGTACCAGATGTTTACATCATAAGTACCAATTACTTCGATTCCGTTCCCGGCGGCAACCGCTTCGTATTGGTGGTTGATAATCCAAGCCCCCAAAATACTAGTCGGATGATGTGGCGGAGTCACGGTATGGGTTGCTGTAGAGAACTTACGACCTTTGCCGCAAATTGCCTTCGTAATGATCTCCCTTGTTTGACGTTTATGGCTTAATGACATCTTTGAACCTCCTCCATACAATCATTCACTATCAAGTGTATGCAGGTTCTAGGCATTTGTTGATTGTTAGACTATAAATAAATTTGAGTAAGCCCTCAAGAAGGCTTTTTCAGGAGACTCATAGTTCATTTTATTTCAAATTTTGTACATATATGAGTAGATTCCAAAAATGGTCCAACCTGTTCCGGAGCCATTCCTACCCCCTCAAAAAACCCTAAAACACCAGCTATTGCGGGATTACCCGCACAATTCCAAGTGATCTATGTTTGCTTAAGTCAATAAAATCCTCATCAATATTCACCAGTGGCCGCAAAGGGTCTGTAGCAAGAATCATAACAATTTTTCCTTTTCGTCCATCTGTCAATTCCACTTCGTTCCCTAGCATTGACTGCATTAACTTATTAATAAACACTCTGCAAATATAAGGGTCGAGCTTACCGAACACGCTCTCCTCCATTTGCAGTAATACTTCGTATAAAGGAGCCGCTTTACGATAAAATCGGTCGGAAGTCATCGCGTGAAACACATCAGCCACAGCAACGATTTTACTGAAATCAGTAATCCGGTTCCCAAGCACACCAAATGGATAACCACTGCCGTCCATTCTTTCATGATGCTGTAAGGCTACTAGCGCTTGGGTATGGTTTGTGCCTACCGTATCCCTGATCATCTCATACCCAAAGGTCGTATGCTTTTTCATCAGCTGAAACTCTTCGTCAGATAATGGACCGGGCTTAGTTAATATGTCATCCGGGATTCTCATTTTGCCGATATCGTGAAGAGTCGCTGCAATGGTCAACATGCTCAAATCCTCAGACTTTAGCTTCAGCCATTTGCCTAGCAGGGTAGATATTATGCCCACAGCTACATTATGTCTGTATGTATAATCATCTTTGGTCTGCAAAGCAGCCAATACTCCGTAAAAGTCATTCTTTTCGCTTACCTGCTGGATAAACGGAATCACTTCATTTCTAACTTCCAGCATAGGAATTCTTTTATTTTTGTTATGACGAATCTGTTCAAAAATATTCTCAATCGCAGCTGTACAATCATCAATTGCAAGCTGGAAAAATTCCGCGCTATCCAGCTGGACGACGTCATGAGATTCCAGAGTGATCTTATGTTGACGAATTAATCTAATATGTTCAGCACTCAATAAAGTCAATGCGGGTAAAACAAATACTCCTTTGTCATTAAAGAGGTTAGCTACAAGTTGTTTTCCGATAAATGATTCCATATCTTTGTCCATACGCCTCACCTGCCAATGCGGAAAATTCGTATATGAATTCCCTGCTTGAATTTGAACTCACCCTATAATTGTTAATCCCTTTCGAAGATCAACTTTTAGTTCATACATATTTTATCGTGATTTCAGGGGCGAATGTTAATACTTCACTTTATTAAAGCCTAATTTTAAGCTTTTTTCCGGGTGAGCAAACGTTTCTCAGGCTTATAACTGACCGGTATTTTATGGCGTTTCGCAATTTTTAAATAAAGTGCCAATTCTCTGCAAAGCTGCAGAATCGCTGATCGCACTTCAAATTCCTCACGTGTCTCTGGCAAATCCATGCTTTCAAACTCATGTTCAAGCTCTTCCAGCAAATGTTCCGTGCGGCCTGTATATTCTTCAGCCAAAACATCTCCGCTAAGCTGGTCGAACAATTCAGCTACCATCTCTCCATGCGGTAAATGGCGATATACTTGAGAAATCAGCTGCATCATGCTTTGTATCGATTCCAGCTGCTCCTTACGCATATAGAAATAGACATTCCAAGCTTCATCAGGATGAATTACATGATTCTCCATCTCGCGAGTAGCTGCTGTCAATCCCCGCTGCACTGCATTATCCGCATCAATTAATTCTTTGCCATCCCACATATACGCAGGCTCACGCAAAGTACGGGCCATTTGAGTAAAAATAACTGAAAAGTATCGATCCACTTCCTTGCGGATTCCATAAATAACTCCCCCAGTCTGTGGCATGTAAATTAAGTTGACCACCCCCGCTGAACCGAGACCTATGGCCAGTAGCTCTACTTGCTGCAACAACACATGTAGCGATAACTCAGCTTGTCCAAACACACGAAACACAATAACAGAGCTAGTGACAATCCCTTCCTTGTAGCCAGACTTCACAATCATCGGAAAGCCAACAAGAACGTACAGTCCAAGTACCCAGTAATGAAACCCTAATATCCAAAATAAAATACACCCAAAAAAGAGTCCCACGAGCGAGGCCAAAAAACGCGCCGTTATCGTCCGGAAACTCCTTTTCAAGGTAACCTCCACACCCAGAATGGCTAAAAGCCCTGCACTTTGTGCATTGGGTATGCCTACTGCAGACGCGAGAAGAACGGACATTAACGTCGCAGCAGCTGTTTTAATTACACGAAATCCCATAACCCTATCTCTCCTTAAAAGCACTAACCGTTAATAGGTAAAGATATAGACATGTTACAAGATTTTGTGAATGGACACAACGTTACATTAGACTTACCGACGGTATAACAAGCGCTTCTCCAGATACACTACCAGTTGATACATTGCCGTTGCTACGGCTGCAATAATCAGCAGACTGGACATTACAAGCGTGAAATTAAACACCTGGAATCCATATATGATCAGGTACCCAAGACCGGATTTTGCTACTAGAAACTCTCCTACGATAACCCCGACCCATGACATTCCCACATTCACCTTTAGGGTAGAGACCACCGTTGGAAAAGATGCCGGAAGAATCACTTTAAAAAACACCTGAACTTTAGAAGCTCCAAAAGAGCGGACCACCTTCACCAGATTAGGATCCACACTGCAAAAGCTATTGTAAACAACAAGTGTAGTAATAATCACCGTAATCGATAAGGTTGTCACAACGATAGCGGTGAAGCCCGCCCCGAACATTACGATAAAAATCGGCCCCAAGGCCACCTTCGGCATACTGTTAAAGACAACCATAAACGGATCAAGCACCGCTGATAAAAACGGAGACCACCAAATAATCACTGCCAGCAGCGTTCCTAACAAGGTTCCCAGAACAAAGCCTACCGCAGTCTCTCCTACCGTCATCCCCAAATGAGGCCACAAGCTTCCACTGATCATATCCTGCCAAATCTGTTTGAAGATTTTTGTCGGGTAGCTGAACAATAACTCATCAATCCAGCCCATTCTTGCTCCCGCTTCCCACAACACAAAGAACAGCAGCAACAGACTGCTTCTTACAGCAATAACCTGATTACGCCGGCGCTGTTTAGTTTTTTTGAAATCCACATGCATTTGCTGCAGCCACAGTTCACGGGAAGCTAAGACACCCGCTTGCTCTGTTCGTTTCATTAGCTTTCCCTCCCTGCGATCTCCATCTCTGTCCATACTTCATGAAAAAGCTCCGCAAACCCTGGCTGATCACGCGCATACAGCGGTGGGGCTGAGCGGATTAGCTCCGGAACAGGAAAAACTTTACGAATCTTCCCTGGATTTCGCTGCAATAAAATAACCCTACTGCTGACCGCAATCGCTTCTGACAGATCATGCGTGACCAAAATAGCCGTGGTTCCCCGGCTGCGTAAGGTCTCTGAGACTAAATCTTCCAGCTGAAGTTTGATCTGATAATCAAGTGCCGAGAACGGCTCGTCTAACAGCAGCAGTCCTGGATTGGTAGCTAATGTTCGTACAAGAGCCACCCGTTGCCGCATCCCTCCGGATAGCTGAGAAGGATAGGCCTGTTCTTTCCCTTCTAATCCCATCTCGCGCAGCAGCTCCAAAGTCCGTTTATGACTTTCTTCGTTTAAGCTTCCGGTAAGCTCCAGTCCAAGCACGGCATTGTCAAGAATACTCCGCCAAGGAAAAAGATAATCCTGCTGCAGCATATATCCAACCTCAGGTGAAGGGCCTAGAATGGGTTGGCCATTTACGAATACTTCTCCCTCAGAGGGCTGCAGCAGTCCGGCAATAATCGATAGGAGAGTCGTCTTACCACAGCCACTTGGGCCTACTAAGCTGACGAACTCTCCTTGCTCGACATTAAGATTTAGATCCTCAACGGCCAGTGAAGCTTCCCGATCGCCGAGATAGGCATGCGTTACTCCCTTTAATTGCACTACTGGAAGCAAGGTCATCCCCTCCTTATAGTTAACAAAATCCATTTAGGATCTTATCTCTCTTATTTAGAGCCACTGCTCTTTATGGTCTTTTCAGCTTTTTCAGCAAAAGTATTGTTCACGATCTTTTCTGCTGGAACACGTTCTTTAAGTTCACCTGCGTTGTCCATAACATCTAGCAGATTATTCCATTCCTCATTATCAACAACCGGATTAATGGCGTAGGTGTCCTGTTCCTTGTAACGTTTTACAGCAGAAATCACAATGTCACGATCCGTTTTATCAAAATAAGTTATTATGGCATCCGTAATTTCTTCAGGACTATGTTCCTTCACCCAAAGCTGAGCACGCTGGATGGCATTAGTGAACTTTTGCACGGTGTCTCCATTTTTGCTAATGTAGCTGTTTTTTGACATGAATACCGTATAAGGTAAATAACCGCTCTCCACCCCAAACGATGCCACTACAGCTCCCCGGTCTTCTCGTTCGAAGATAGAGGCCTGCGGCTCAAACAGCTGCACATAATCCCCAGTACCTGAAGCAAATGCACCGGCAATATTAGCAAAATCGATATTTTGGATCAAGGTAATATCCTTCGCAGGATCAATTCCCTTTTTAGATAAAGTAAACGCGCCTGCCATTTGTGGCATTCCGCCTTTTCTTTGACCAAGGAAGGTAGAGCCCTTCACTTTATCCCAATTAAAATCTCCATCAGCCTTACGGGCGAACAGGAATGTTCCATCCCTTTGAGTCAGCTGTGCAAAATTAATGACCGGATCATCCGAGCCCTGCTGATACACGTAAATGGAGGTTTCTGAACCAACCAACGCCACATCAATAGCTCCTGAGAGCAATGCAGTCATGGTTTTATCTCCACCGGGAATCGTCTGCAGTTCTACATCCAGCCCTTCATCTTTGAAGAAACCTTGAGTCAAGGCAACATACTCGGGTGCATAAAAGACAGAGCGGGTAACCTCCCCAATCTTCACCTTTACCGTCTCTGACTTTCCGCCGCAACCGGCAAGTACTGAAAAGCATAAAGTAATGATCATGAGCGACAATGACAGCTTTTTCCGAATCTTCATTCTTCATTCTCCTTTCTTACCGGGTCCTTCGCCCTTGCTTAAAGCATATGCACATGCCTACTGAAAGGTTAAAATCCCGAATATCGTGGGGAATTAAAAGAATATCCATGATATCAGCGGTTTTTATTGATTTTATGGATAAATATCACTGGATTTGCTGTTTTTATATCTGTGCAAACGTTTTACCTGAGGATTTGATTACAGTACTATAAGAATTAAAGCGCTTACCATTTCCTTTATAGGAAAATTGCAGCAGAAGGGGTTATTTTATATGGATAAACTAGCAACATCTATCGCCAAAAAACACACAATAAACGGACTTTTGACTCTTAGCTTAACTGCCGTTCTGCTATCCGGTTGTTCAGGAAATAATAACAATATTCCCTCCTCTGCCTCCCCTTCTCCATCGCCAAAAGCAAATACAGCTCAGAATACTACAACACCTCCCGCTGCAAAAACGATTACCACTGACGAACAGCCCTCAACGGTTTATTATGAGATTTTTGTTCGTTCATTCTATGACTCTGACGGGGATGGCATCGGTGACCTCAAAGGGATTACCAAAAAATTAGATTACTTAAATGACGGAAATCCTGACACCACAGACGATCTGGGGATCGGTGGGATTTGGCTTATGCCTATTAACCCTTCACCAAGCTATCATGGTTACGATGTGACAGATTATCGTGCAATCAATCCAGATTATGGGACGATGGAGGATTTACAAGAGCTCGTTACGGAGGCACATAAACGTGGGATTAAAGTAATTATGGATTTGGTCGTGAATCATACCTCCATAGAACATCCTTGGTTCGTAGATTCCGCTAAAAATAAGGACAGTAAATATCGCGAATGGTACATATGGGCTGAAGATCAAGGACGCCCTGCCAATGGAGCTAGTGCCGCTGGTAGTGGCAGTGCATGGCACTCTTTACTGGGTAGTCATTATCTAGGTGGCTTTTGGGAAGGCATGCCTGATCTAAATTTTGATCAAACGGAAGTTCGTAATGAAATGAAAGATATCGGCAAGTTTTGGCTGGAACAAGGGGTTGATGGATTCCGTTTAGACGCTGCTAAACATATATACGAAGACCTTCTAAGCGACAAAAGCCAAGCCACAACCAATAAAAATGTATCTTGGTGGCAGGATTTCCGCAAAGCGATGAATGAAGTGAATCCTCAAGCTTATATTGTCGGCGAAGTATGGGAGAATTCTGCAGTCACCGTAGGGGCTTATTTGGATCAAGCTTTCGACTCTAGCTTTAACTTTGGGTTAGCCGAGACCCTTATTAATTCCGTGAAAACTGAAAAAGACAGCGGGACTGCCTTTACGCTGGAACGTACGTATAATTTGTACTCCAAAATATCTGATAGCCATTTTACCGATGCAATTTTTTTGACAAATCATGATCAAAACAGAGTCATGAGTCAATTAGACGGCAATCTGGATCATGCAAAAATGGCAGCAGCCCTGCTGTTAACCTTACCTGGAAATCCTTTTATTTATTATGGTGAAGAAATAGGAATGCTTGGTGTAAAACCAGATGAAGGAATTCGTGAGCCCATGAGATGGATGACAGCGGATCAGGGTGAGGGGCAGACTACTTGGGAGGTCGGCAGCAATAACGCTGATGATGTTAGCATTAATGTCGAAAGCCAGACTAACGACAGCAGCTCACTGCTTAAAAGATACCGCGAACTCATTGCGTTAAGAAACGAAGTCCCAGCGCTCCGTGATGGCGGAATTCGAGACTACACTTCTGGCAATGCAGGGGTAATGGCCTACGAACGTATAACAACAGAGGATCAACTCCTCGTTGTTCATAACCTAACTGGAGATGAACAAATCATTACGCTTCATCCAAATGTTGAGGGTATCTCTTACACCAAGATCCAAAAGACAACTGCTGACAAAGTGACCTTAAATTCAGATCAGCTTACTCTTCCTCCCTATTCAACGGTTATTGTGGACTAGGAAAAGCGGAGGAATGAAATACCCACTCTGCCACAGAACCACATAATTGTGCTTTCGATATAGGAAGAGCTACAATCCAGTCTTGGGAAGGATCGCTGCTCATTCGCAGCAACCAGCCACTTGAATGATCACTTATGAAGCTAGCATACTGAAACTTCCAGCCATTTTCACTAGAAATACAGAGTCGCAATTCTCCCTCTGCGTCGAAGCATTTCATCACTCGTGCAAGATGGTTGGAATGGACATCATCTCCTGTCTCTGCAGCTAAACACTCTGAGAGTCTGTGAACCGTAGAGGAATCAGAGCCTTTTTTCAGCTCCTCGAACCTTTTTTTTGACATTAGTAACGCCGGAATCCCGTGAGCAAAGGGCTCCATCGCTCTCTCACATTCGAACAACTCGAGACAAAAGCTCTCTGTTTCCTCTCTGTTCTTCAGCACACACGGAGGAGAGTCCGGTGTATTATTGCAGTAGGCTAGTATTTTATCCTTATGTATTTGTAAACACAGATCTTTAGTTTTCTCCTTCTCTCTATATTTGAATCTACCTATCCTTTCTGCTGTAGACGCAGTATGTAACAATTCATTTAATACTACTTGGTCGGTTACCCGATCTGGAAATAAAAATTCCGTTAAATCCGTTAAATCCGTTCGTTCTTTCTCATTCACATTATTGTATCCTTCCTGTATTACATATAAATGTATATTAAACTAGCAATCTTTATGTTATCATAAGCTAATTTTAAGGTAAAATTAAGAAACAAGGGGTATGATCATTAACATGAAATACTTGTAGCGAGGTGATTTCAAAATGAGAATGCTCATCACATTTCAGAACAAACTTGTACCTGTGTATTTCACAACAGAAAATAAACAGCCCACTCAAAAAGTACTTAGATTACTTAACAGTACGCTGGAGCTCAAAATTCAAAAGGGCAAAAGTGCCCTCCAGAAATGCCTCAATTCTCTGATTAGTATCGAAATTAAAGGCTCTGAAGCTATATTGCACAGTTACAGTGAAAATGATTCATTGGCGCTATCCCTCTATTAATGGAGGGGTAGTTTTTTTGTCACAACATTGCTGTCCTCAGCTTTCTAATAAGGAACGTCCTAAGTAGCCAAGAGGTGCTGCTTGGACCCGTTGTCTTTTTGATGCTAACTTGATCAAAAATGACACTCCGTTTGATTTAGATACTATTTGCGCAAACATAGCTTCAACTCTCAAAGTCAGGGACCTTGGTTCGCTGGTTCTGCTTGGTTCTGCTAGGTTCTGCTTGGTGCTACTTTGTACTGATTTTGTGCTATTTCATGGCACGTTTGGATTGCTGCTTGCCGGCCATCCCCATAGCCGGCTGCTATCGGACTCAGATGACCTTAATCGTAACTTTTGGGCTCATTTGGAATTCTAACGGACCCCAGGGTCACTATTGGCTCGAAAAACACTAATTATCTACCTCAAAAAGCTAAATAGCTGCGCTGGAGTCCGAAACTCTGCTCTAATGCTCATAAATTCGCACATAGCGTCATCTGAGTCCGCAGTAATCTAAATTCGAAACTCAGTTTGCTTTAGTTGCTATTGTCGTGTACATAGTTGCTACTGTCGCGTACATAGTTGTTACTATCGTGTACATAGTTACTACTGTTGTAGCTTTAGTCGCTGCTTTTGAACTCATAGCCACTGCTTTCGGACTCATAGTTGGATGCTTTCGGACTCAGATGACCTTAATCGTAACTTTTGGGCTCATTTGGAATCCTATCGGACCCCAGAGTCGCTATTGGCGCGAAAAGCACTAATTATCGACCTCAAAAAGCTGAATAGCTGCGCTGGAGTCCGAAACTCTGCTCTAATGCTCATAAATTCGCATATAGCGTCATCTGAGTCCGCAGTAATCTAAATTCGAAACTCAGTTTGCTTTAATTGCTATTATCGTGTACATAGTTGCTACTGTCGTGTACATAGTTGCTACTGTCGTGTACATAGTTGCTACTGTTGTAGCTTTAGTCGCTGCTTTTGAACTCATAGCCACTGCTTTCGGACTCAGATGACCTTAATCGTAACTTTTGGGCTCATTTGGAATCCCATCGGACCCCAGAGTCGCTATTGGCGCGAAAAGCACTAATTATCGACCTCAAAAAGCTAAATAGCTGCATTGGAGTCCGATACTCTGCTCTGATGCTCATAAATTCGCATATAGCGTCATCTGAGTCCGCAGTAATCTAAATTCGAAACTTAGTTTGCTTTAGTTGCTACTGTCGCGTACATAGTTACTACTGTTGTAGCTTTAGTCGCTGCTTTTGAACTCATAGCCACTGCTTTCGAACTCATAGTTGGATGCTTTCGGACTCAGATGACCTTAATCGCAACTTTTGGGCTCATTTGGAATCCTATCGGACCCCAGAGTCACTATTGGCGCGAAAAACACTAATTATCGACCTCAAAAAGCTGAATAGCTGCGCTGGAGTCCGAAACTTTGCTCTAATGACTAAAAATTCGTATATAGCGTCATCTGAGTCCGTTGGCCGCTGAGGATACTTGGAAGGTCACTTAGCGAGTGATTTGTTGTCTGACTTAGCCGTTAACTTGGTTTGTGACTCAGTGTGTTACTCAGTAGGTGACTAGTTGTGTCAATCAGTGAGTTACCCGGCGGGTGATTAGTTGTGTTAGTCAGTGAGGTGACTTAGCCGTTAACTTGGTGTGTGACTCAGTGGGTAACTCAGCGGGAGATTTGTTGTGTGCCTTAGTAAGTCGTTTAGCGGTTGACTTAATGTGTGACTCAGTTAGTGACCTACACGTTACTAGTTATGTGACTCAGTTAGTAACTTAGCCGTTAACTTGGCGTGTGACTGACTCAGTGTGTAACTTAGCAGTTGACTTAGTGTGTAACTCAACAAATGACTTTGCATGGGTCATCAGATTAGATGTAGCGGGTGGCCTGACCCTACTATGTCACCTGCCAAAAGTGACGTTTGTCGTAGGTTGGCTTTCATTTGCTGCCCCTTTATGCTGAAGCAATCTGCCAGGACTAAAAAACGCAGAGCAGTGATCCCCCCTTAACGGGAGGATCACTGCTCTGCTATATTTACGGACTTTTTTAACCCAAGGACTCTGTCTCGCGAAAAATCTACTATTAGGAAGAGCTAAGCAATTATCAGCTGATCTTGTAATTCTTCTGCTCTGCTTTTTCAGCTTTCTGGATTCGAAGTCTAAATAGCTTCACTAAATTCTGACGCGTATGCTCTTCGTGACAGCTGTCCAATTTTTTAATGATAAACCGATCGATGGACATGTCAATCGCTCCTTTTAGATCATTCTGGAACTTATAGAGGCAGGAAATTATTTCCTGTTCTCTTGTATCACCTATTAACCTTGTTTTCATTTTTTCAAACTCCTTAAGCGCAAACAAATTTCAAGAACAAAAAAATAATTTACAAACAAAAGATTACATGCTATATTAAATATAGTTAATATTAAATACACACATGCAAGGGAGAAATCATAATGTCTAAAGTTCTATTTATTAAAGCAAACAACCGTCCAGCAGAACAATCCGTAAGTGTTAAGCTGTACAATGAATTCTTGGAGAGCTACAAACTCAACCACCCAGAAGATGAAATCACTGAACTTGATCTGTTCGCAGAGCAACTTCCATACTACGACAATACCCTGATCACTGGTATGTATAAAGCCGCTCAAGGATACGAAGCAACACCTGAGGAAGCAGCTGGTGCCGCTATCGTTAATAAATATCTTAATCAGTTCATCGCTGCAGATAAGGTAGTATTCGGTTTCCCACTGTGGAACATGACTGTACCTGCTGTATTGCACACTTATGTAGATTACCTTTGCCAAGCTGGTAAAACATTCTCTTACACTGCTGAAGGTCCAGTTGGTCTTTTGACAGGTAAAAAAGCAATCGTTCTGAATGCAAGAGGCGGTATCTACTCTGAAGGTCCTGCAGCAAGTGCTGAAATGGCAGTAAACTTCATCGTTGGTAACCTTAACCTGTGGGGAATTAAAGATATTACACAAGTAATCATCGAAGGCCACAACCAACTTCCAGCACAATCCGCTGAAATCATTGAAAACGGATTGCAACTGGCTAAGGAAACTGCTGCATCCTTCTAAACCATAACCGTTTAGATTCAATTCAATAATGAAGGGCGCCCCTTAGCTGTCAAAAGCTAAGGGGCGCCCTTTTTCAATGTCTATGCCGTTATATCAATTCTTTTTAATATTCATCCAGCTCTTTACGCCATCCGTATCCTCTGGTTCTGGATGAACTCACTTTAGTGGAAGCCGCGCTTTTTCTCTTAAGCTTGGCTTCTTTATTATTTTGGTACAATACTTCTCGTTGTGTTTTTCGGTAGTTGAATAGTCTCTTCTCTTCCAGTTCACCTGTTTGGACTGCTTCCAGTACAGCACAGCCCTCTTCGCGTTCATGTCTACAGTTGCTAAACCGGCACTTAGAAGCTAGACCGCTGATATCACTAAACGCTAGATCAAGACCACCTTCATCTTCCCAGAGCTGCAGCTCCCGCATCCCCGGTGTATCTACGATGATCCCCCCATCCGGCAAAACAAACAGTTCACGGTGGGTAGTAGTATGACGTCCGCGGCTATCCCCTTCTCTAACATCCTGCGTAATCTGAAGGTTCTTCCCGCATAGCCAGTTGACCATTGTCGACTTCCCACAACCGGAAGAGCCCGTAAGAGCTACTGTTTGACCCTCACCAATGTAAGGCAGCAGCTTCTCGCGTCCTTCATCTTGTATTGCACTAACAGCATGTACTGATACTCCGGGAGCCGCGCTCTCCATTTCAGCGATTTTACTGTCTGCATCCGGACAAAGATCCGCTTTAGTGAGTAGAATAACTGGATTTGCCCCACTATTCCAAGCCATGATCAGATATCTCTCCATCCGGCGAACATTAAAGTCATCATTCAACGCGCTGACCAGAAATAATGTGTCTACATTGGAGGCAACAATTTGCTCATCTTGTGTATTTCCTGCGACCTTGCGTGAGATCACACTCTGCCGAGGCAATACGCCATGTATGATTCCATGCTCGCCGCCATCTTGCATCGCCAATGCTACCCAGTCTCCAATGGCAGGAAAATCACCCGAGGCTACAAATGTGTGTCTCAGCTTCCCGGCAAGCTCTCCCCACGTCTCTCCTACATCAGTTAACACCTTGTACTTACTGCCAAAGTCACCAACGATTCTCCCGGGAATAAATTGTTTATCCTCTGCATGACTCCACTTTTCATTCCATTTTGTACTCCAGTTTTCATTCCAACCATATTGCTTTATGCTATTCATTCATTTCCTCCTAAAAGATATGTTTATGTTTTTTCTTGCCCCTTGGCGTTTTCCGAGAACACAAAAAGCCGCCGGAAATAAAGACTCCGGCGGCGGTATATAGACATGTGGATTTATTACACCAAATCCAATCTTTCTATACACGCAAAAAAGCCACCGGACCCTATACGGTTCCCGGTGGCTCTAATAAGCGTAATTGAGCTTACCTGCTAAACTGCACGAATCAATTATTCGGCAGCAGCTGTTCCCGGAAGACACGTATCCACAACAGTTGAGTTCATTACATTTAAAACTGTCATAAAACATCGTCTCCTTCCGAAATTTAAGATGCTGTTATCATAATTGGTGCAGCAGTAAAATGTCAACCCCAAATTTTCCAGATTACAAAATAGCCTTTAATTCTTTCAGCTCACGGATCATTTTCCAAGGTTGGATGTCCAGCTGATCATCCCAAGGATGTTTCCTTTGCAGCCATATCCCTTCAAGGCCAGCCTTACCTGCCCCCCAGATATCATTTATCGGATGATCCCCTATAAACAAGGTTTGATCCGCAGAGGCACCCAGCCTGTCTAAAGCTAATTGATAAATCGCAGGATCAGGCTTCGCAATGCCAACTTCTCCAGATATAACAATAGCCTTGAAGTACTCTCGCAGGCCGAGAATATCAATTTTGGTGTTCTGGATTTCTTTTTTACCGTTGGTGACCAGCCCCAAAGTATATCCACGCTCCACGCAATACTCCAGAATCTCCAAAGCATGCTCCATGGCTGCACCATGATTGATGTAGCTCGCATCATAATACGCTCGGATATGTTCAGCCGACACAGGCTTTTCCCAAGGCAGGATCTTACTAAGTTCTAAAAAAAATCCGTCTTTATCACGGTAGCCATCAGCGTCTCTGTGGATCATATCCTCGATCACGGCCTGCGCTTCCGCAGGTTCAAGATGCCCAAGAAAATCCTGCACGAACTGAGTGCTAAAGCTGCGAAATGTATAGTCGCGATCCATTAAAGTATTGTCCAGATCAAATAAAATAGCTTGTACATCCTTCATCAAGCAATTCCCCTTACATGCTGTTAATTTTCAAACCTAACCTACAGAATGTAATTGTACTATGCCTTTAGAGACAAAGAAAAGACTATTCAACAAAAAGGATTTGTGGCTTCCCTTTTACTGAACAGTCTTTGTGAAGATTCATATCTACGTCATTCCTTTACTCGAAATGCTCTGCCCGATGGGTCAGCATCATTTCTTCATCCGTAATATACAACGGAAAAGGAGGTGTTTCTTTTAGATAACTTTCTGTAGATAACAACCGATAATGAACCTCTGGCAACCAGGTGTCTTCAAGCAGTGGTAGCTTGCCTGTATCACTAATATAACTGTCTACAGCAGCCTGAACTAAATCAAGATAATACGGTACTAACTTGTCTTCTTCCTCGAAAATTTCATAGGTCTCTCGAGACATATAGAAATTCCGTTCGGGTATTCCACCCAAATAACGTTTCAGACGACTCATATCGATTCTTTTGTCCTCTAAGATTAATGCTGTTCTATTAATAGGTCCAGGCATATCTTCTTCGAACTTTCGAATCGCCTGTTTCACTTGAGGTAATGTGACGGTTACATGATCTGATTTGGGTTGCTTTTTTGTGCGTTTAAATAACATAACGAAAGTCTCCTTTCTAAATATGTCTCAGATAACGCTTACAATTCCATTTTATTCGAAATTCGAATAATTAATCAGTACATTTCAAATCGACACAGAATGTTAATATTTAAAAGATCATTATTTGACATATTCCCACCGAGTCCATACTTCTCGAGGATTTAGTTCATACTTGTCCTTCTCACGATACATAAACTGATGCATGATGAATTCACGACGAATAGTGGCAAAATCTTCATGAAACTGCTTAATAAACTCATTGATTTCCTTTTCCGTATAAACAACACCTGGCTCTAGCTTCTCAACCATGTATTGAAGCGCTATCAATTTCTTCTTGTATTGTGCGGGAATTTGCCGCAGCCGGCCATCTTTAGAGAAAAAATTACGAATTACAGTATCCTGAAGACTATTCTCAGGCAATTGCTCTTCCATATTCTCAGCTCCTTTCGAAAAAATAAATTGCAGTGAAGCTTCAGCCCCATTATTGATAAACTCCGGATTCAACTTAAAGTAAACTGTATTTTTGTCGCGTCTTTCCTTTATTAGAGCCGCTTCACGTAATTTAGCCGCATGATGAGTGACTGTAGGCTGCGATAAATTCAACTTCTCAGCCAGCGCTTGCCCATGCATTTCTCCTTGGGACAGAAGCAACAATAAGCGAAGACGCGTTGGATCAGCTAAAGCTTTATGATAACTCACGATTTTCTCCAACTGCACTGGGTTCACGCTCCTAGAATTTCACAATACATTGATACATTAGATATATATCTAATTATATAATAATCAACGTTGTTCTTGCAATGGTTATTATACTCAATCTGCTCTTATGGAAAAATTCATGAATTTAGGGTAGGATTTAAAGAAAAGATAGTAACAATCAGGAGGTAACCCGCTTTATGAAAGATGTCATTATTATCGGTGCAGGTCCTTGCGGCCTCTCGGCAGCTATTGAATGCCAACGCCAAGATCTGTCCAGCCTTATCATTGAAAAAAGCTTTATTGTGCACTCCATTTATTTGTATCCAACAAATATGCAATTTTTCAGTACGGCTCAGTTATTAGAAATCGGGGATGTTCCTTTCACTTCGACCAACGACAAGCCTTACCGTCATGAAGCGCTTGTCTATTATCGCCGAGCCGCCGAGCAATATGGTCTAGAGATCGCCGCTTATGAAGAAGCATTATCCATTGAACCGCTTGAAGATGGAACCTTTGCCGTACATACGTCAAATATGCGTGGTGAGCATCAGAAACGTATCACTGCAAATGTAGTTATAGCAACAGGTTATTTTGATCAGCCAAATATGATTGGCATTCCAGGTGAAGAACTACCTAAAGTTACTCATTATTTCGGTGAAGCCCATCCTTACACGGGAATGAAGGTAACTGTAATTGGCGGCAGTAATTCCGCAGTAGATGCAGCACTGGAGCTTATGCGTGTAGGAGCTACGGTAGATATGGTATATCGTGGTGAAAGCATCTCAGAGAATATTAAACCTTGGGTTCGGCCAATCTTTGAAGGCATGGTGCAAAAAGGGAAAATCACTCTGCACTTAGGCTCGCGTGTCACTGAAATTACTGCAAGCTCAGTAATTGTTACGGATCATAAGGGGGACAAGAAAGCATTGGATAATGATTTCGTTCTTGCCTTGACTGGCTTCCGTCCGAGCCGTACCCTCCTCACTTCAGCGGGTGTGATCATGGATGACGACATGGATAAGCCTGCTTTTAACACCTCTACCATGGAAAGTAATGTTCCAGGGTTGTATGTTGCTGGAGTAATCGCCTCCGGCCGCAATGCTAACGAAGTGTTTATTGAGACCGGAAGAGGGCATGGTAAGCTTATTGCAGATCACATTGTGTCAAAAGAAAGTTCTAATCCTAAGGAGTTGAAACATTAAGATGGACATGACCTCTTTGCTTTTGCTTGGACTTGCAGCGCTTGGAATTATCAGCAGCAATTCCCCTGTAACAATAGCAATGGTCGTCCTACTACTGCTAAGAGTACTTGGCTTACAGCAAACTTTTCCTTGGCTAGAAAAATACGGTTTAACCATCGGGATTATCATCCTGACCATCGGGGTCATGACCCCATTAGCCAGCGGCAAAATATCGCTGCAGACAGTCGGTCAATCCTTCTTGCACTGGAAGTCCTTGCTTGCTATCGCTATTGGCATTCTCGTCGCTTTTCTTGGAGGCCGCGGTGCTACGCTCATGACCAACCAACCCACAGTTGTTGCAGGTCTGCTGATTGGCACGGTGATTGGGGTTGCGTTATTTAAAGGCGTTCCGGTCGGACCGCTGATCGCAGCCGGCATTTTATCACTTATGATCGGCAAAATGTAATAGAACAGCACAAAAAAGACCGCTTTTGGCGGTCTTTTTTATTGTGCCTTTTATAGAAGCCACTACATCACTATTCCTCCACCTGAGAAATGGACTGCGGAATTTGCTGCACCGCTCTTTTTTCAACGACTAATAAATCTTCAACGCCATACTCTGTCTTAATTTTCTGCAACTGCTTCAAAGCCTCTTCTTCTGTATTAAAATATCCTGCTTCCACGAGATATAAGCCCTTCTCATCCTTTAACATCCGCACATCCTCTAACCCATATAACATTTCTTCAGCCATACCCAGCGCCTCACCAGAAGGCTGTGAGACCGTTCTTAACGAATATACAGAGCCCCCTTTTACTTCGTCTCCTTTCTCTTTTAACGTAATCACTACCTGTGCTGGCTCTTTATATTCCTTTACCTCATAAGCAACCGAGTCCGTAAGCGTGACATTGAACCGAATAGCCGAATCATCTAGCGTAATTAGTGGATAAGCATCCTGGACATATCGGCTTTGTTTTAATGTCTCCAGATCTTTGACTGCTGAGAATTTTCTCGCCCCACTTACTGTAATCGTCATTGTTGCCGGATTTTCCGTAAACTTTACGTTATATGAGCTTGCTAACTGTTGTGTTTCATCTGGATTTGCAAAATTCAAAATCAATTGATCGCTATTCTTCAATTGTTTCACCGAAATAAAGTTCACATCTACTCCATCCTGAATGGTTCCACCACCTGCACTTCCTTCCGTAAATTGCAGAACACTGACCAGCTTACCTAGAACCGGTATTTGATCCATACTACTCGCAAAAGCAGGAACCGTATTTACACCCACCGTAAAAGAAATCAATACAGCCGCAGCTACTGATCCTGTCCATTTCAAGGCACGTTTTGAAGAACTATTTTTCTGTTTATAGATTTTCCCTCTTTCAATTCCTTTACGAGAAGCGAATGATAGTTCTTTAGGAATTTCAATCTCATTATAGGCTTGCTGTAGACGTTCTAGTTGCTTATCCAAAGTACTCACTCTCCTCCATACTTATTTTTAATTTTTCCAAACCTCTATAAATAACGGTTTTGACACTGCTCAGGGGCATATCGAGAACTTCTGCAATTTCCTTTATGGGCAAGTCCTCCAAATATCTCATCACAATCACCATTCTTGATTTTTCATCAAGGCCGCTGAGCGCTTCATGCAAGTCCATAACTTCTTCCCTAGATTTCGGAGCATAGCTGCCTCCCAGCTCTTGATCTATATACACGATTTTTTTAGATTTACGGATAAAGTCCAGCGCACAGTTGACAGCGATCTTGGTGAGCCAAGTTTTAAAATATTGCGGTTGCTTCAATTTATGAATGGAGATATAGGCTTTGAAGACGGTCTCCTGCACAATCTCCAGTGCATCCTCTTGATTCCGCACATAGGAGTAGGCCATTCGGTATAAACGCTCCTGCATGCCGTCAATAAGCGCAGTAAAGCTGTCTTCATCACCTGCTATCGCCTTTTCCTCAAGCGTGGTTTTATTCACGTTCCTCACTTCCTTTCATGATGATTATAAGCTTTAGACGCACATGATCTCCGAAAAGACTCAGATTCCGTTTAGAATTTTTGCCATAGTATAAGTTACTGTGTGCCGCCACCCTGATTGGAATTCAAAAAAAGTGGCCTTCTCTTTCGAGAGGACCACTAAGGTGTTCAAGTATTTTCCCAAAAAAATATTAAGCGTCTAAATGCTGTACGTTAAATAATCGCGCATAACTACCCTCTATCGCCATCAGCTGTTCATGCGTACCCCGTTCAGTAATTTCACCATTCTCAAGTACGACAATCTGATCCGCATGTGTAATCGTTGACAGTCTATGCGCTACAATTAGTGTAGTACGTTCCGAAGAAAGAGACTGCAGCGCTTGTTGAATTAAATGCTCCGATTCCAGATCCAGCGCCGAAGTAGCTTCGTCTAATATAAGAACCTTCGGATCCTTGAGAAATACCCTTGCGATAGCAACCCGCTGCTTCTGTCCTCCGGATAGCTTAACACCACGTTCTCCCACTTCTGTCTCATAACCCAGTGGCAGCTGCTCAATAAAATCATGCGCATTGGCAGCTTTTGCTGCTGAAATGACCTCTTCTTCCGTGGCATTAGGATTACCGAACAAAATATTCTCACGCACAGATCCGCTGAATAAGAAATTATCTTGCAGGACCATGCCGACAGACCTACGCAAGCTTTCCTGTGTTAATTCCTGTATATCATAACCATCCATTTGAAGGCTGCCTTTACTGATGTCATAGAATCTCGGGATCAAGCTTATAAGGGAGGACTTTCCTCCACCGCTCATTCCGACGAACGCAATGGTCTGTCCGGGCTGAATACTCAGATTAATATCTTTTAAGACCCAATCATTCTCTTCGTTATATTTAAACCATACATTCTCAAAAGCAATCTCACCACGTGAATCCTTTAGCACTTTTGCTCCCGGCTTGTCTACAATATCATAAGGCTCATTCAGCAGCTCAAGCACCCGTTCAAGAGAAGCAGAGGCTTGCGTAAGCACCGTCGAGGAATTAATCAATCTCCGCAGCGGGGAATACATCCGGTCCAGATAGCCAAAGAAAGCTACAAAGGTACCTACTGTCAAATTGCCATGAATGACCTGATAACCACCATATCCGATGACCAAAAGAGGTGCTATATCCGTTAATGTATTAATAATTGCGAAGGTCATAGCATTCCAGCGGGTTTGCGCCATCGCTTTTTTAAGAAAGTTACCGTTGATGTCCTCAAACTGCTTCTGATCCACTTTTTCCATCGTAAAGCTGCGGATGATTGATATCCCTTGAATCCGTTCATGGAGATAACCTTGAATGCCAGCCAGAGCTTGGGAACGATCTTTCGTTAACAGCTTAAGCCGCTTATACAATTTGTTAACTGCAATTGCGTAAAAAGGTAATACCGAGATAGACACGAGCGCCAGCACCGGATTTAAATAAAACATAAATCCCAAAGCAAAAACTAGTGTGAACGTGTCGAGCCATACATTCATCATGCCGACTTCGACCAAATTTTTGGTCTGCTCAACATCGTTAATAAATCTGGAGATGGCTTCTCCCACCTTGGTATTCTGATAATACCGCAGTGACAGCCGCTGTAAATGACTGTAAAGCTTATTTCGCATATCGAACAACACTTTACTTGTGATAAGCTGAGCAAAGTATTGGCGATAATACTCTACGGGCCCTCTTACGATAACAAATAAAATTAAGGCACCACCCAAAATAAGCATCAAATGTGATACCCGTTCCTCAATCCCCATGCTCGGGTTCATTAGGAGGTCATCGACCACGTATTTCAGAATCATTGGCAGTGTTAGCGGAATACTGAATTTGATCATGCCGATAAACAGCGTAAACACAATCAATTTCATATAAGGTCGTACAAAAGTAAAATATGATTTCCATTGCTTCACAGGAATATTCTGTCCCTTCTCTTTAGTGAGTTGCTAAGTACAGTTGACTTTTGCTCTCTACAGTGTTTTTATAATTTTAGATCATAAGTACAATTGCAGTACCGAACTTCAGGAGGATAACGATGTCTAGACAATTTGTGACGGAAGCCGTCATGATGGCGATTTACGGCCAGCTTCTCGTATCGAGCAGCCCTGTAGAATATATAGTGCCTTATACTACCGTGATGGAACTATACGAACTGCGAGACAGCGATGATCCGTTGATGAACCGTCCGGACGACGACAAGCATGTTAAGTTGA
Organism: Paenibacillus sp. FSL H3-0310; assembly: GCF_038002785.1. Lineage (NCBI taxonomy): Bacteria > Bacillati > Bacillota > Bacilli > Caryophanales > Paenibacillaceae > Paenibacillus > Paenibacillus sp. FSL H3-0310. Next base: position 2,323,805 of record NZ_JBBODC010000001.1, on the reverse strand, counting down.
AGATAAGTGAGCTCATTGCTTATTTTGAAGAACCGCTCAACGCGAAGAAGATCAACCGCTGTTTAGCTGTGCCTTGGGCGAAAAGCTCAGGTATTCTCCTTGGCGGGCAATCCAAAATCACCATCATTAACAGTATGGATACCGCTGTCTACGGTGAGATGTTCGATCCCATCGAAACAGAGCTTCTGCTGTCCTCACAACGTGAGAAAGTACCTATCCTAACGGATCAATTTGAATTGATTCAACGGATCATCGAGGGTGGAGTTCCAGTTCAGGTGTACGATATTGACGACTTCGACTTCGCTCTGGAGGAAGAAACCTCTCGCAATTTGCACTGATAACACCTATGTATTTCCAACTGGAATACCCTCATTTTAAAGACAGCATTTGAAAAGCCCCTGCCTTTTGGCAAGGGCTTTTCCTGATTAAAATAAACAATCATTAAGACAACTATACCTGCACTTCGCCGGATACCGGCTTTGGTTCGTACTTATATTCAATGTCATCCTCTGACTCAGAGTATACGATAGATAGGTCATAACCTTCCATATACCATAAGTCCTGCTCCTCCATATAGAACACAATATCATCCTGTTTGACCTGAATAGCTGGACGCCCAGGTGCTTCTGTAGCAATGCCCAGCGAAAAACCGGGGTGAAGTCCACCTCCCGAGCTATAACGGGGAAATAAACGAATATAGTCTCCATTCTTAAGGTCCAATTCTCTCTTAAACCAAGCTGCCGCTGCTTGACTAATTTCCATGTTCATTTCTCTCAGCTCCTTTGTATATTCTAATCATAACGAAAATAAGTCGATATTCAAACAACTTTATGCAATTAATGATTTCCCAATCCATTTAAAATTAAGTTTGACAAATTCGCGAACCGGATGATAAACTCTGAACATAACTAAACGTCTTCTAGTTATTACCAAATTAATGAAAGGGGTGAGCGCGGTGTTTACGAAGTTACAGCCATATTATTTTACTATTGTTGGAATTTTTACTCAACCGAATACCGAAGCAGCCCAAGTGATTAAGCCATCCTGAAGTTTTTGCGAGTCTTATGGACCGTATAACTTTAGTTCTTGAAGGTCTCTCACATGCTTGGTGCTGTAACGCACCGTGCGCATGATAGCTGTAAATTACAGGCATATCGTCCGTTTTCGGATGATATGCCTTTTTTGTTTGCTGAAGAGATAATCACTTGCGCTTTTATCAGCATCACAAGCAATCATTACAACCTGAAAGGAAGGGATTTACTTGTTCTCTGTTCTTCGCGATCTCGGCTGGTTTTTTCGCCGAGAAAAAAGGCGTTACCTGATTGGACTCATATTACTCATAGGTGTGGGCGTTCTTGAATTACTCCCTCCACGTCTGCTAGGCAATGCCATTGACGACATAGTACGCGGTTCGATTACTACAGCTTCGCTTGCCAAATATATCGGCATGATATTCATTTTGCTGCTAGTTATTTATTGGATTACCTACATATGGATGCACAAACTTTTCGGAGGTTCCAACCTTGTTGAGCGCCTGCTGCGCTCCCGATTTATGAATCATCTTATGACTATGACACCTTCGTTCTTCGAAAAAAATAGAACTGGTGACCTCATGGCCCGGGCAACCAATGATATCAGAGCCGTCTCAGCTACCGTAGGATTCGGGATGCTTACACTGGTGGATTCTACAATCTACCTCACGGTTGTGCTGTTTGCGATGGGCTTTCTCGTGAGTTGGAAATTGACCCTTGCAGCAGTATTACCATTACCCCTAATTGCAATAGCTATGATTTTTTATGGTAAAGCTATTCATGATCGGTACAGCTTAGCGCAGGATGCATTCGGAGATATGAATGACCAAGTGCTCGAATCTGTCTCTGGTGTGCGCGTAATCCGTGCTTATGTCCAAGAGCGTCTTGATGAAAAACGTTTCTCGGATATTACTGAAGATGTTTACAACAAAAATATGGCCGTAGCTCGTGTCGATGCTTTCTTCGAACCAACCATCCGCTTCTGCGTCGGACTCAGCTACATTATTGGTCTTACTTATGGGATATACCTTGTATTCCGCAATCAGATCACACTGGGTGATCTAGTCTCCTTTAATATGTACCTCGGTATGATTGTATGGCCGATGTTCGCTATTGGAGAATTGATCAACATTATGCAGCGTGGTGGAGCTTCCCTCGAACGTATCGACGAGACGTTAAACTCCAAACCCGATGTTCAAAATGCTGCCCATCCCGTTCAAGTTCCCCACCCTACTCGAATCGAGCTTAACGATGTGACTTTCCGTTATCCTTCTTCGACGATAGACAATCTAACCCATGTCAACCTAACCCTGAACCAAGGGCAGACATTAGGTGTAGTCGGGCGTACAGGAAGCGGGAAATCTACACTGCTCAAACAATTGCTCCGCGAATATCCGACAGGTAATGGAGAAATCCTTATCTCTGGCGTGCCTATTCAACAGATTTCCCTGGATCAGCTGCATAGCTGGATGGGTTATGTTCCACAAGAGCAAATCCTTTTCTCCAAATCCGTTCGGCAAAACATTCAGTTTGGTCTAGACAACGCCGATGACGATACGATTATGCAAGCCATTACAGCTGCCGCTTTCCAGAACGACCTGGGCACATTGTCCGATGGTCTGGATACTCTAGTGGGTGAACGTGGTGTATCTCTCTCCGGTGGACAAAAGCAACGTGTCTCTCTGTCCAGAGCTTTTATCGCTAATCCTGATATTCTTATTCTGGACGATGCCTTATCAGCCGTTGACGCTCGTACGGAAGCTCAGATTATCGACAATATCCGGAATGAACGTGCCGGAAAAACCACATTAATCTCTACTCACCGTCTTTCTGCCGTCCAACATGCCGACATGATTGTTGTACTGGATAACGGACAAATCGTTGAGCGAGGTACACATCAGGAACTATTGGATTTGAATGGCTGGTACCGTGAACAATATGATCGGCAGCAAGTCGAAAATAACTTATCAAATGATTAAACTATAACCATAAATAAACGAGCTACGACTACGCAAAACATTTTAGGAGGTGTCACGGTTGACACAAAGTACAGGCAAACGCCTGCTGGAATATGCATTGACCGCAAAGAAAACCTTTATCGCAGCCCTTCTGCTGCTTTCAATCGGGGTAGCGGCAGAGCTGGCAGGTCCATTTATAGCCAAAAGCATGATCGACAATCACATGCTGGCCATCGAGAAGCCCTATTTCAGCACCACGTCTCCCGATAAGGCGGCTGAATATAACAATAATTTATACAAACGCGGCGATCGCTTTGAGCCTGGTGAAACTAAAGGCCAAGAAATTCGTGTTCTTCAAGCAGGGAGAAGTTTCTATTTTATTAACGAAGCTGTAACACAGCCTGACGGTGAACGAAAGTTCATCGATGGAGAGATGCATATCACCCGTGGTGATAACGAAGTTATCTATCCCGCGGTTAAGCTGTCGGCCGATGAGCTGTTCGCTTTTTACAAACCCGAGCTTCCTGGAATCTATCAGTTGGTCGGAATGTATGCTATTTTTCTTGTAATCTCCATCTTTGCTGAATTCGGAAAAACCTATTGGCTGCAATCTTCGGCGAATCAGGTAATCCGGAAGCTGCGGACAGATGTATACGCGCATATCCAGCGACTACCCGTTCATTTTTTTGACAATTTGCCTGCTGGTAAGGTAGTGTCGCGGGTTACAAATGATACCGAGGCGATTAAGGATCTATTCATTGCCGTCCTCTCCAATTTCAGCACCGGTATTATCAATATAACTGGCGTATATATCGCTCTGTTCTTACTTGATGTCCGTCTGGGTCTGATCAGCTTGTTCATTGTACCTATTCTTGTGTTATGGATCGTGCTCTATCGCAAAATTGCGACCAAATACAATACGATCATTCGCTCACGTCTAAGTGAAATTAACGCCATTATTAATGAATCGATTCAGGGGATGTCAATCGTCCGGATATTCCGCCGTCAGAAGCAGCTTAGTGCAGAATTTGAGAACCTGAACGATGATTACTTGAAATATCAGAATAAAATGTTAAATCTGAATGCTTTCACGTCCCACAATCTGGTGAACTCACTTCGCAGTCTCTCTTTTGTGATGGTGCTTTGGTATTTCGGACATGGCAGTATTACTGGTTCAACCTTTGTATCCTTAGGCGTTCTGTATGCCTTTGTCGATGTGCTCGGACGTTTGTTCCAGCCTATCACAGGCATGGTGAACCAGTTGGCGAACCTGGATACTTCTATGGTATCTGCAGGACGTGTGTTTACGCTTATGGATGAACCTGGAGAGAATGTTACGGACGGCTCCATGCCACGCTACAAAGGGAAAGTGGAATTTAAGAATGTATCTTTTGCTTATAAAAAAGACTACGTCCTGCGCGATATCTCCTTTGAAGCACGCCCGGGTGAAACTGTCGCTCTTGTAGGTCATACGGGTTCCGGCAAAAGCTCAATCATCAATCTGCTGTTCCGGTTCTATGATCCACAAAAAGGCGATATTACGATTGACGGTCAAAAGGTTACGGATATTCCGAAGCAGTGGCTGCGGAATCACATGGGCATCGTGCTGCAGGATCCGTACCTCTTCACGGGCACCATTGCTTCGAACGTCAGCCTAGGGGATGAACGAATTTCCCGTGAACGGGTAGAACGTGCTTTGCGTGAGGTTGGTGCGGATAAGTTACTCGCTCATCTTCCACAAGGATTTGATGAACCTGTCATCGAAAAAGGAAGTACTTTATCTGCGGGTCAGCGGCAATTGATTTCTTTTGCGAGAGCTCTCTCCTTTGACCCAGCTATTCTCATTCTAGATGAAGCTACCTCCAACATCGATACAGAAACGGAAAGCGTCATTCAGGATGCGCTGGAAGTTCTCAAAAAAGGACGCACCACTTTCATCATCGCTCACCGCTTATCCACGATTCGCAGTGCAGATCAGATTCTAGTCCTGCATCACGGAGAGATCGTAGAACGCGGCAGCCATGATGAACTGATGGCGCTTGGCGGAAGATACTTCCGTATGTACCAGCTGCAAGTAGGTGCTGCTGCTAACAGCTCTGACGATAACGCTGGCGCAAGCAACCGTCCAGCACTCGGAAACTTGCAACCCTCTCTTGAGAAAATGTAATTTACAACCCTGAGTCACTTCATTGTGATTCAGGGTTTTTTCCTGCTTGATCTTAGAACAGATGTTCTGTATTATGGAAATTAATACATAACCTTGGAGGAGCAAACGATGCTTACTTATAATTTGACTAAGAAACAAGCCAGGCTTTTTCTGCTATCTCATCAAAAGTTAACTGCTGGAGCTATCCCTTCTGGAAAACTTAGTATTTATGACTATGTTCGTCACGTAGGCTGCATCCAATATGACCCCCTTAATATCGCTGGCCATAATCATGAGCTGGTCCTCCAGGCACGGATTCCGGGATTTACGCCAGAACTGGTCCAAGAGCTTCTGTATGAAGACAGACTGCTCGTTGATGGCTGGGACAAGAACATGTCAATTTATTGTACAGAGGATTGGCCTTATTTTAAGCGGAGAAGAACAGCTGCTGCCTCCCACCATCAGGCTAATGAGCCTGTAATGGTCGCTGTAGCACAGGTTCGTGAAGAGCTTCAGAAGCGTGGCCCCCTCTCCTCTCTGGATTTAGACGGAAAGGAAAAAGTAGATTGGGCTTGGGCTCCGACAAGATTATCACGAGCTGCAATGGAAAGCATGTACTTTTGGGGAGAGATTGTTGTCCACCATCGTGTACATACCCGGCGATATTATGATTTCGCTGAACGTTTGTTACCCTCAGAGCTGCTGAGTTCAGCCGATCCAAATGTCACGGAAGAACAATTTCATGATTGGTATGTGTTACGTAGAATAGGAAGTATCGGCTTGTTATGGAATAAATCTGGAGACGGATGGCTGGGCATATCCGGACTGAAGAGCAAAGAGCGTGCGGCGGCGATTCAGAGATTGCTGGAGAAGGATAGTCTCAGAAAAGTTTGGGTCGAGGGGATTAAGGTTCCGCTTTATATCCGCAGTATAGATGCTCCAACCTTGGAGTCTGTGATACTGCAAGAATCTGAAGAGATTGGGCTTCAACCACGTGATTCATTTGCGGCCGTTTTGGCTCCGCTGGATAATTTGTTGTGGGAACGTGAGCTGGTTCGGCAATTATTCGGATTTCATTACCGCTGGGAGGTCTATAAGCCGGCAATAGAACGAGAATATGGTTACTATGTACTGCCTATATTATATAATGATCGTTTTGTTGGCAGATTTGAACCGGTGATGGATAAGAAGAGCCAAACATTGAATATTAACAATTGGTGGTGGGAACCTGGAGAAAGCCTAACACCGGAGATGATTCCGGCATTAGGCGAAGCTTTAACTGCACTCTCTCGCTGTGTTAGAGCTTCTTCGGTTCATTTTAGACCAGAGGTTGTAACAGCTTGCGGATTAGAAGGATTATTACAATAAGTTTTCCTCCTCTAATCCAAGTTTCGTGAACATTTCTGTGCAGTAGCCTTGCAGTTTAACTTCAAGTCTACTTGCTTTATTTTTAAAACGTTTCAGCTCCCGAATCATTTTAGCCCTTCCGGCAGGCGTAAAGGTTTCCTGTATACGCTCTTTAAAGTAATCATGAACGATGTAATTACGTTGTTTCCATACTTCCTCCAACTGAGCGGTTTCTTGCTCCGAGAAAGGAAAATGATGTTGGATTTCTTTGATGAGTTGGCCGAGTGAATTGCTGAGTTTTCGCTGATAAAGGTCTGTCAGATCTGCTTCTGTTGGCGTTTTTCCTTGTGATAGCTTAGTAAGCAATAGCAAGTTGGTAAGCTGCTGCTCGAGGGCCTGTCCATAATAAACTGCCAGTCCAAAATAGGCGAATAACTCTTTTGATTGTTCACTCTCAGGTACATATGTATCCTTCATCTTTTCCCCCACTTCTGTATCCTTGTTCCTTTTATCTATACAAGTTATGTTTTGTTGTAATCCCTCTGTCTTGATCTGTACAAATAAAAACCGATAAGCAGTGTTATATATACTAATGCTTGTGCAAAGGAACCTAACAACTCCGCTAATGACAAAGTATCAGCTTTCATCATGGCCTCCATTACAGGAGTTACTGGCGGCAACAACCAGATCAAAAAATGAAATATACCAGGCAAACTTTCGCTGATTTGTGCTCCGCCCAGTGATAGTATAACGATAGCTAACAACATACCTGTCGCATGACTGCCTTTTTGAACCCAAGAAGATTGAAAGAATAGGGCAATAGCCACACCAAGCATACCCAATAATCCATGTCCTATGAGCGCGAGAATTAACCGATATCCCCCGGGTGATTCTGCAAAATGACCCGTTACCCAAGGATAAAGGACAATCAATAGATCTAGCAGCAGCGTTAGAAATGCAAGCGTTAAGATACCACCTGCACTATGTTTAGCCACACTTCGCATGTGAACAACTGCAATCTGCCGATGAACAGCGTGCTCATGATTCAAAAAACTAAGACTCATCCAAGCGCAGCTTATAAAGAGCATTACTGCTGTAGCGGCATAGCTATTCATAACTGGATTGGGCTTATAAGAATACAATATCAAGACTGCAATCACAATCCCTGCTAACGGGCCGAAATAACGCTGAGATCGAGTATAACTTCGCAGCATGTAAACGATAAACGGATACACGTAAGACCCCCTGTTCAACTCCTAGGATTCATCCATTTTTCTAAGTCATGCGATCCTCCGCGAGGTTCTACCGATTGTATTGAACCACCCGACTCCAAGATAACCCGCAAAAAAGTATCTGATTCTGAACTTGTTACTGTCAACGCCGTACGTTCTATGTTACAACTATCCTTAAACGTATTTATTGAAATGAAACCTGCCATTTCCTTCAATTGCTGCAGTTTCTGAATCGACAGATTAGACAATAGTATGTATGTAGAGGGTTTTATGTTTAGCTTCTCTGACCCCTGAATTGACTTTACAATTTTCCCTTCATGTATCACATGAACCTGATCCGCAAGCAATTCAATCCATTGGGGTTCATGTACAGAGAAGACTATAGCAGTCCCCTTATTTCTCAAAACGATGAGAAGATCAGCTAACTTATTCATTGAGGGGAGATCAAGGCCCGACATAGGTTCATCAAGAAGCAGCAACGAGGGACTTCCCAACAAGCTTTGAATCAAATTAATTTTTTGCAGCATTCCTTTGGAGAAATTTAGCATCGACTGCTTGCGAAAGTGCTCCAGTTTAAAAAGTTGAAATAACGTTGTTAGCTCCTGTTCGATCAGGACTGGCGCAAGGCCGCTAATCTGACCCATACTTCGTAAGTACTGTTCTGGGGTCAGCTTCAACCCTGGAAACATCTCAGGTGCATAACCAATTCTCAGATTTGGATCCTTACAACTCAGCTTTCCTGAGGAAATGTGGACAAGTCCAGCTAAGATTGACAACAGGGTACTTTTGCCGGATCCGTTTCGTCCGATCAGAGCAGTTACAGTTCCCTTTTCAATAGTGAACGATACATCCTCCAATACGGGTCGGCGTCCATACTGTTTACTGATCTGCTCTAATTCAATTAGGGAAGTAGCAACACCTATACTACCGCCGGCAAAGTTACGATCTACTAAGTTCGCCACTTAACATTCTCCCTTCATATCTACTGTTAATTCTCCGGTTCCCTACGAATTTCCTCTTCTAGGAATCAAAAAAAAGAAAGAACTGCCATAGCAGCCCTTTCTAAAATTTACTTTCAATCCAGTATTTCTCCCCTTTTTTTGTTTATTTTATATTCTGAGATAAAATCTCATCGGCTTGAAGGCGGAACTGTTCGGCAGCTTTTTCAGGAGTGATTTTGCTGAACATAAGCAGATCATATAATTGACGTAATACGCTAGTTACTTCTGAAGCACCCACCGGATCCGGTGGATCCATCGGACTGCTATTCTGCTCCACCCAGTCAATATATTCAAAAACCTGTGCAAGCTCTGGCTCTAGAAATGGCTTCATCTGCTCTTTAATAGCTGAGGACACCGGGACGCCACGTTCTCCCTTAAGCACTTTATTAGCTTCCAGATTATTGACAAAGAAATTAATGAATTTTGCTGCTTCCTCCTTTTGCTTAGAGCTTTTTGAAATCGAAAAAAACATCCCTGGTTTCAAGAATAAGCCGCAATCATTGTGCGGGCCTGGCATGGTGGCTAAAGCCAGCGGTTTTCCGTAACGCTGAACAGTGCTAATAAACTGATTAGAATATCCCCAACCCAGCAATGCTTCCCCTTTGTAAAAAGGGTCTTGATCCGGTTTGTTAACATCTAACGTCCAGATATCAGGTTCGAAAATCAGTTTTTCCTGCATCAGACGCTGCATACGTCCGAAATACTCTACAAACAAGCGATCATCGCTATAGCCAAGGGTTATTCCATCTTCCGAGAACAATGACGCTCCATTCTGCCGTAAATAATAAGCAAAAAACTGTTCTGGCGTCAGATAAGTTCCCAGATAAATTCCTTTCCCCTGTTCCTTTAAAGTAACGCCGATCTGCTCAAAATCCTCCCAGCTCCAATCCGTCCCTGGAGGCTCAATTCCCTGCTCCTTAAAAACTTCTGGATCATACACACTGTACAAAGCATTTATCCCTAGATTAAAACCATATAGTTGCTCGCCTAGTTTACCTCCGGCAAGATTGTTGTCGCTGATGCTGCTCGTATCTATAAGTCCGCTCTTAATATAAGGTGACAAGTCTTGCAATAAATTCAAAGTTCCATATTGCGAAAGGTAAGAGATATCCATTTGGATAATGTCTGGAAGAACATTGCCTGCTGCACTAGGTGCAAGCTTTTTCCAATACTCATTAAAGGCGCTGTAATCATATTCAATTTTCACCAGAGGATTCTGTTGTTCATACATTTGGATAACCTGAATTGTAGCGTTATTCCGGAAGTCACTTCCCCACCAGGCAATCCGGAGGTTAATTTTTTCTACTGCATTCTCTGGTGGAAGGTCCTTTTGTTGCCCGCAGCTTCCGAGAGTTGTAATCATGCATAGCAGTGCCAAGCTAAGTATGAATCTGCGCATCACCTACACCTCCTGCGGGAACGGCAAAAGAACACTGACTTTTGTTCCAAACCCAACCGTACTCTCAACATAAATGCCATATTCCTCACCGAAGGCAAGTCTGACCCGGTCACGGATGTTAAGCAAGCCAATACCTGTGCCTCTAGTCTCTACTTCCCCATTTAGTAATCGTTTGAGGAAATCTGCTTCCATTCCGGGGCCACGATCCTCAACTACAATCGCTAGCTTGCCATCAAATGGTTCAGCATATAATAGAATTTGACAAGGTTCAATCATCGTCTCAACACCATATTGAATAGCATTCTCCAACAGCGGTTGCAGGGTTAGCTTTGGAATAGAGACAGTATTAAAGACCTCTGGAATCTCCATATGAAAATCCAAACGTTTCTGAAACCGATAATTCTGAATAGTGATATAATGCTTCACAATTTCTAGCTCTTGCGCGACTGTGATTACATTTTGTTTCAAGCTGATCGATGACCGAAGAAGAAAAGCAAGCGAGACAACCATGCTCGAAATCTGTGCATGTTCACTTTTTTTAGCTAACCAGTGGATCGAATCCAGTGAGTTATAGAGGAAATGAGGATTAATCTGCGCTTGCAAAGCCTTAAATTCTGTCTCTTTTATAATCAGCTGGTTGGCATAGTTCTCTTTGATCAATGTGTTAATCTGTGTTATCATCTGACGAAATGTCCGTTGTAATAACCCCACCTCATCCATTTGCTGAAGTGGAGGAGCCATCAGCTTAGTATCCATACTGTCCAGATCTCCATATTGAACCTCTTTCATTTGACTGATCAGCGAGCGAATCGGTTGTGTCAGATTACGGGCAAAGCTCATCCCTAGCGCAATTATAATCACAATCGCAATTCCAAATATAATGATCATTGTATTCTTCAGCCAAATGGTTTTTTCAAAAATATCATTATAAGAAACATAGTTGTAGTAAGTCCATCCAGAGTAGGAAGATTGCTTCTGTGATACAAAGGCAACTTCTCCATTCATCTCTTTGATTTCGTATCCAGCCCCTGATTTTAAAGGCTGTAAAACCGCTGTTACACCGTCCGCCACTTTCCGATAAGGATAAACCAGTTCCTGACCTGCTTTCAAAATAATATCGCTGTCTTCTGCGGCCACACCAGCGTAATCTTGGGCTAACCTCCCTATATTAATGCGTAAATAGAGCGTGCCCAGCTTATCTAGCGTCATTGGATCATAAGCTCTCACTTCTCGGACCATGACCAGCATCGGATCTGAATCGTCAGGATACAACCAACGTACAGCACCATTCCCCGCTTCTGCCTCTCGGTTCATTCGTGCCGATTTCTCCTCTGTGAACAGAATCGTCTCTCCGTATCTGCTGACCTTCCCTTGGGAATCGATCAAATGTACAGACTGAATGTAACGTTCGTCCATACTGATATGCGTCCATAACCGATCAGCAATCATCTGCCGTGTAACATATCCAGTAAAATCGGAATCATCTTTGCGCAATTCCTTAAGGCCTTCTTGAATTTGCCGATCAGCAATCATCGTCAAAGTCATGGATTCCAGCTTTTTAAGCTCCATATCAATCGTAGTCGAAGACAAATTAAGCAGCCGATACGACTTGTCATAAAGCTGCTTGTCATAAATAGAGTAGGCATAATATAAAGAACCGAACGCCATGGATATAATCAGAATCAGTATCAGAACAATCATCAGGAACACCTTCATTTTAATACTCAAATTCCGATAAACTTTCATCCGGGCTCTCCTTTGTCACTGTAATATAACTTGTATACCACATTATGGATAACCCGGATAGTCTTCTTAATCCGCTTATTTAGCCATGTAACGGTCATACGCAGCCTGATGGATTTTTATAGCTTCTTCAATGCCCATTCCTTTGATCGTATCCACCATTTTTTCAAATTCTGAGATTGGTTTCTGGCCATTAATGATTGCTGTCATCGTTTCATTCAGATACGTGTTGACCTGACTCATAATGGAAGTGCTTTTGCTGGCTTCGTCAACGCTCAAACGAAACGGAGGAAGCGTCAAATCAGAGCTAGCCTTCATCCAAGAAGCATTAGCCTCTCGTTGCCCCTCATCGAACAATAAAGCATCCAAATAACGGCTATCCTGATTGATGGGTCCATCCATAATCGAAAGCGCATATGAGGCTAACGCTTGATCGTAAGTCAAACCTTTAGGATTGTTGGTAATGACATCTGTGAATTTTATTCCTTCTCCTTCCTTCACATAGCTCTCACCTTCAATTCCGAAGTTGAACAATTCATGTCCTTGTGGGCTGTAATTGAAATCCATCCATTGGACAATATCCTTCAGTTTATCCTTATCCGCTCCGGTAGTGATTGCTTCACCATACGTCAATACTTTATTGTTCATATTAAAAGTAGCATAAGCTGTTCCGCTAGGAGAAACCGGCCAAGGTACACCTGTAAGATTAAAGTTCGGATCGGTATCGCGCATCAGGTTGAAGAATTTGCCCATACCGCTAAAGACACCACCGCCATAAGAACCGGCTAAATTATTCGTCACTTTATAATCAAAGGCTTTGCCATCGTTGGTCATAATTTCCGGATCAATAAGCCCTTCCTTATACCATGTGGCCATCGTTTCCAAGAAGCTTGAATAACCTGGCTGAATCGGCCCGTATTCGACCTTATCCCCATTCATCTGAAAACCGCCGATTACCCCAAACCCTGGTGAGAAATCGTGCAGCTTCGTCAGGTCACCAGGACCCCAGTTTCCAGTGAACGGCAGCTCATCGGCCTTCCCGTTGCCATTAGGATCTTTTTCTTTAAACGCTTTCAAAACAGTATGCCATTCCTCAATGGTGGTCGGCGGCTTCAGTCCCAGCTTATCGAGCCAATCCTTGCGCATAATCAACCCTGAAGTGGCATTCAGCTTCAGCGCATCCAGCTTCAGAAGAGGGAACATATAGATCGTTCCATCATCCAGTGTGATTTGTTTTTTTACATCCGGGTCGGATTCAATGATTTTGCGAAGATTCGGTGCATATTGTTCTATCAGCTCATTTAAACGGATAATTCGGCCATCCTCAATTAATTTCTCCGGCCCACCAACCGCATCCGCCCAATTATAATAAATGACATCTGGAAGCTCTTTCGTAGAAATCAACAGGTTGAACTGATCCTTCTGCTGTCCAAGTGGTGGGTGCGTAAACTTCACTTTGATGCCAGTCAACTCTTCTTTCTTTTTATAGCTGGCCATATCACCAAAACTCTCCAAAGAAGCGGTAAGCTTACCATCATTGGCACGCCAGTAATTAATCGTCATTCCGTCTTTTGTAATTGGCAGTGGAATTTCTGTCAGCTTCTCCACCGGCGTATTAGTTGCGGTAGTATTCCCCTTATGATCTCCCGCCTTATTACCCGCACTAGTTCCATCATTATTGCCTGAACAGCCAGCCAGCATTGTAGAAAGAAGGACGGAACTTAACATCATGGCCCCTATTTTTCTTTTCACCCAAAATCGCCTCCATAAATAAATGTTATTTATTGTTTCACGGCACCGATTAAAGCGCCTTGAACAAAATATTTCTGGATAAACGGATACACCAGCATGATTGGTAACGTTGAGATTATGATAGTGGCGTATTTGATGTTCTCACCGATAGCGAAGCCTGTATCTACCCCAGCTCCCATTGACTCTGTACTGCTGCTAATCAGAATATCCCGCATTACAATTTGAATCGGATAGAGATCCTGACTGCGCAAATACAGCATCGGGGCTACATAATCATTCCAATGGTCAACCGCATAATAAAGAGTCATAACCGCGAGAATAGATTTGGACAGTGGCAGTACAATTCGGAATAAAATCAAGATATCATTAGCTCCGTCAAGCTTCGCCGACTCGATCAAGCTGATCGGTATTCCCTCAAAGCTAGTTTTCATTATCAAAAAATAAAAAGTACTAATCGCTCCAGGTATAATCATCGCCCAGCGGGTATCGACCATCCCGAGGTTCTGAATGAGCAGAAAAGTCGGGATCATCCCTCCGCCAAAAAACATCGTGAATGTGATTAACTTCATCAGTGTTTTTCTACCGAAAAGATCTGATCTGGACAAGGAATACGCTGCGATTGATGTCATCAATAAATTAACGATTGTCCCAACAGTTACATAAAAAAGTGTATTTAAATATCCACTATAGATTTTCGAATTTTGAAATACCGCTTTGTAAGCTTCGAGCTGAAAGCCTTCAGGCAGCAGCATTAATGACCTGGAACGCAGCAGTTCGTTCGGATCACTCACAGAGGAATTCAGCACATACAGGAGCGGATAAATCGATACAGCCATGATGCCTAACAACAGCAACACATTAATACAGTCAAAGATACGTTCACCTGCCGAACGTCGCATAGGTTCACCTCCTGTTCCTCACCAAAGACTGGTGGAGTTCACTTTTTTACTAATAGAGTTGGCAAGCAAAAGCAGTGAGAAATTTATAACCCCGTTAATTAATCCAATGGCTGTGGAATACGTATAATTGCCTTCCAGCACCCCAGAACGGTATACAAAGGTTGAGATAACATCCGAGGTTTCATAGGTTGGAGCGGTCTGCATCAGTAATATTTTTTGAAAATCGGAATTCATAACCGCGCCCAGACGCAGAATCAGCATAACGACGACAGTAGGCATAATTCCCGGCAGGGTAATGTTCAGAAGCTGTTTCCAGCGACCTGCGCCATCTATTTTGGCAGCCTCATATAATTGGGGATCAATTCCGCTAAGCGCCGCCAAAAAGATGATGGAAGCCCAGCCCGCACCTTGCCAGATGTTGGAGAGAATATAAAGTGGCCGGAACATATCCTTCTCTGCCAGAAACATCACAGGCTGTAGATCAAAAAAGCTACGAACTACGTTAAACAACCCGCCATCAAGTGCTGAGAATGTTTTTAACATACCGACAACAACCACGACTGAAATGAAATGCGGCATATAGCTAACGGTTTGAATCGTGCTTTTGAACCACTTATTCCGGACCTCATTTAACAGTAAAGCCAATATAATGGGTGCCGGAAATCCGAAAATAATACTGTAAAAGCTAAGAATCAGTGTGTTCTTAATAATCCGCCAAAAGTAGTAGCTTTCAAAAAACATTTTAAAATTATCAAACCCGATCCACTGCCCCGCCATAATCCCTTTTATAGGACTATAGGATTTCTGAAAAGCCATTAGCAGACCGTACATCGGCCCATAGCTGAAAATCAGATAAAAGAGCACCACGGGAATTAACATGATATACACATATTTATTCCGCTGCAGTTCTTTTTTCACATAAGACCATTTGCCGGGTTTCATACCGGACTTCTTGGTCAGCAGCTGATGCTTAAGCTCCATTGGTTGGCCTCCCCGTATGTAATATGACTAGCTTCCTTATGCACATAACTTTACAGGTAAAGCTGTCCTTTCCCCATGTTCATATCCGGTAATTATTTGTTCAAAACCGTGGAACCCTCTTTGTCCTCGCACACAAAAATACCCCACAGTACTTATCGATCAAGTACGTAGGGTATATGGGCTATCTTTAAATGAAACAATTATGGAGCCGTTTTTTTATATTCGGAAGGAGAAAAACCCGTGAATTTCTTGAAGGCTTTGCTAAAGTAGGATACATTATCTCCAAAACCGACTTCTTCAGCTAGAGGTCCAATCGTAAAATGTGCACATCCTTCGATGATTTCGAGCGCTTTTTGCATCCGGTATTTCATAACATAATTCGTAAACTTTTCCCCCGTTTCTTTCTTGAACATCTTACTAACATAATCAGGATTCATATAAATCTCCTGTGCAACAGTCTGCAAAGTTAATGTCTCTTCACAATAACGCCTATCCACGATACGCTTTACCTCTGCCACCATTTGCGATTGCTTACTGCGATTGCGGCTATAACGATCAAGGGTAATCTCTTCTGCAATACTCATTACAAACTGCTGAAAAGACTGGAGCGTGCTAGTCTCCATCATTCGGGGCAGCTTATCAATATATGTTTGCATCTTGTTTTGATCACTCAAACGTATAATCTCCATGAAGATCTGGATCAGATAGGATTTGGTCTTGGCAATGTCATATCTAAAATTCAGAAGTTGATGCAAAAGTGACAGCAGCTCGCATTCAGCATCTGCCCAGTGCCCCGCTTTAATGAGCATAACGAGGTGTTCGAGATCCAGTTGCAGCTCTAGACCTTCCTCATCCTCTGGAATGCTGATATCTTTTTCTGTAATTAAGCTCCCTTCCCCCAGATAAAATCTATGGCTAAGACATTCAATCGTCTGCGTGAATAAACGCCTTACTTGCGTCAGCTCTCCAGGTTCACTTAATGCGGCCGTCAGATCAATATGATAATATTTCATAAAGGTAGCGCGGATGCTGTCTATTTTCTCAAATAAAGCAGCTTCAGACAGGTCATCTTCCATTAATAACAGAACACGCCGCCCTACGGTGGAGCTTAAAATATGATGTTGAAAAATATCTCCCGCAATATTACTGACCGCGAACAAATGCTCATATTCATGTTCTCCTTCAATCTCTACCAGCAGTAGCCTAACACGTTGACTCTGAAAATTCAGTCCAAACAGCTCACCAAAATATTTCCATTCCTCCACACCATAGGTCTTGTTCGTCACAAGCTCCTTCAGGAATTGTTCTTTGGCATGTGGAAGTACACGTTCCAGTCCATATTTTATCGATAGGATAAAGTTCTCCTCGTACTGCCGTTCCTCTCGCTTCTGAACTACCTCGCTTAGCGCTTCATTCAGGCTCTCTTCGCTGCACGGCTTCAGTAAATAATGTTTAACCCCATACTGCATCGCCATCTTAGCATAATCGAATTCTGAGAAGCCTGTCAGCATAATAAAAGAGGTCTCAGGATGAAGCGCTGTAACCGTCGCCACCAGCTCCAGCCCGTCCATTCCCGGCATACGAATATCGGTAATAATAATATCAGGTATAGCTTGCTTGATTAATTCTAATGCCTCCAAGCCATTTTGCGCGGTTCCAATAAGTTCTGTGCCCAATGCTTCCCAGTTCATTACCGATGAGATGCCATCCAGGATAATAAATTCATCATCAACTAAAAGGACCTTTTGCATGATACTGCTCCTCCAATCTTTTTTGTAAGCGCTATCAATAATATGTAAAAGGTTAAATCTGTATGTATTTAGCATTCTACATGCTTGTTTCCTTTTTTTCTACCAATAGCATGAATCAAACAGACCTGGATATAAAAAACCAGACTATTGCTATATCTCTACAGCAACAGTCTGGCTATTAGTTCATATATGAGAGTTAAGTTATACGATTTACGCATATACCTCAACAGCATCGCTAATCAAACGGCATGCCTCTGCAGCTTTACGGCAGGCATTAATACATTCTTGGCAGTGATTATGTATATGCTTGCTGCTCTCATCCGCGCATGCTTCACATATTTCTGCACATAGTTTTAGAATTCCAGATACAAACGGACTTTGACGGGTCATTGCTTGAATGGCATAAGAACAAATATCCGCACATTCACGATCGAGCCGCATGCTCTCACGAAGAGATGCAAGATCATATTCTTTTAGGCTTGAGACATAGCTGTAGTTACAGGCATTCATACTTTCGAGACAAGCGTCAATGCACTCCTGATATTGAATTCGGGTCATAGCCTTCAACCTCCTGCATTTTTAATGGTATGCCTTACTATTAACCTACAAGATTAGGAATGAACCACAGCTTCTTCTGAAGCAGAACGGATTACAGGCTTCTTTTGATCGTTCCAGGCCGAACTAAAATACGTCCTTCCATCTCCAGCAGCTTCGTGCGTAACTCACTGGATGAGAAATGTTCCCCGATAAATACAGCTACGTCTGGCACTTCGCCTTGAGGTGTGATTTTCATAAAATCAGCTTCACGGTAAGCATATTGAAAAAGAAAACGACTGGAGGTGTCATTAAAGGTCACAATGCCTTTAGCCCTATAAACATCCCGCGGAAGCTCCTTGACGAACTGTTCAAAGGTCTCGCTGTTGACAGGTCGTTTGAAGTAATGTGTGTATGCCATCACGTGATCGTGGGAAGCATGGGTGCCTCCTGAAGGTTGCAGAGCTTCCTCATGCACATGGCTTTCACTGTCGCCCTCTTCAAGCTGTGAATCCGTAAGAACTCCACCTGCGCTACGCAGGAGCTCCTCTGTGTCGATCTCACAACGCTCCGCTGGCATAATCGGTGCATAAGAATTCCATTTTCGCAGAACGGTTATGATCTCTTCTGCTTCATCTGCTGAGACACGGTCAGTTTTATTCAGAATCAAAACAGAGGCGCAGCGAATTTGCTCCTGCATCAGTCGATAGGTTGCGCCTTGCTGCGCACGGTACAATTCGAGCAAATGCGCGGCGTCAACGACAGTGATCAAGCTTTTCAGCTCTACTTTTTGATACAGTGAAGTTTCGGTTACGCCATCTACAATTTCCAGCGGGTTCGCCGCACCTGTGGCCTCAATAACAACAACATCCGGTGATTCCTTCTTGATAAGAGTAGTTAGCTCTGTACTGAGATCTCCTCGGATAGAACAGCAGATACAGCCGCCGAGCAGCTCTGCCATAGGAACGGTTTGCTCAACCAGCAGCCCATCCAGATTCACTTCACCCAGCTCATTCATCACTACTGCCGGGCGTAAGCCCTGATCTTTCCAATGTTCCAGCAGGCGCTGCAGCAGGGTAGTTTTGCCGCTTCCCAGAAATCCTGACAATATATACACAGGTACAACCTGTTCCATGATTCATCGCTCCTTGCAAATTACGGGTATGGTAGCGAGTTTACTACATGATGCCAAAGCACGCAAGCGGCATCCCTATAACCTCAAAAGATTAGCGCTGGATAACGAAACTTGTCTTTGCTTCCTCCATACCCTATCATGAGAACATCTCTAATTTAGGAGCTGATCTCATTGTCATCCGTTGAAGAACATCGGAAGGAAGCACCACAATCCGTATCCTGCTATATCATTACCGTCTCCGACACCAGAACTACCGAAACCGATACCGGTGGAGCTTTAATCCAATCCATGCTTGAGGCTGCCGGATATGAAGTTATAGGCCGTACCATTATCAAAGACAACTATCAAGACATTCGTGAACTACTCTATAAAAACGCTGATCACACTGGAGTTGAAGCCGTACTGCTCACGGGTGGAACAGGAATTTCTCCCCGTGATACCACCTACGAAGCTGTTTCATCCTTGCTGGATAAAACGCTGCCGGGCTTCGGTGAGATTTTTCGAATGTTAAGCTACACAGAGGATATAGGTTCGGCGGCAATCCTTAGTCGAGCAATTGCAGGTACGATTGGCAACACAGCTATTTTTTCTATGCCCGGCTCCACTGGAGCCGTTAAATTGGCTATGGAACGGCTAATTATCCCGGAGCTTCGTCATGTAATGCGAGAGATATACAAACAATAATCCCACCCATTTTTTTATAAACTAGACAAATAACCAAGCATACCTTTGTTCTGTGCGTATAATACGGTAAGTTCACACACAAAGGAGCTGAAGGAAATGTCAGAAGAATGTCCAAAATGTCCGGCCCAAACTGTCACTGACCCACCTAAGGTGGTTTATCAAGATTATTACCACCCTCAAGTTGTGAATGTTATTCACCCGGTAGAAATCGTTAGACGCCATCACTGTGTCCCAGTTCCTCGCCATTGCTACACCTATTCTGTTAAAGATATCATGTGCGATAACTCCATGATGCCTAGAGGCAGAAGATAAAACTCTACTTCATAACTCTATTAAAAGAATCCTATAAGTGAGAGAAACATCCTTGTCCAACGCATGGGGATGTGCTCTCGCTTTTTTCTGCTTAAAAGATTTGACAATCCTGATCATTCCCCCTATAATTTTGAACACTTTACGCGAAAGTGGTTTTTGATTAACCAAACAGTTAATCGGAAAGGAAAGAGATGAGCTCACTCCAAACTTTAAATCGAAAGATCAAAACGGTCGTCAGTCCTTTTCATGAGTTATTATGCAGTCTGCATGTCTTCCATCAACCAGAACACCATCCAACAAGATTACAATGGGCTCTGGAGCTCAAGAAAAGAATGCCTCTTGCTCTACAGGAGAACATCCACACACTTGGGCAGTTGTCAGAACGTTGGATCGCTCTGCTAGATTTACCGGACCGTATGGGTGTCCCTATTTCTTGCAATCAAGGAATCACCCTACTCAAAAAACTTCCGGATGCAGAGCTAGTGTATCTATTTATGAATCAAGAAATTGCACTAAGTACCATAGTCGAATGGCTGAATGAATCTGAAAGCAAACGTTCGCTGATGAAGTTGAGTGGAAACGTGAAGTACCTGATAAACAATCTGGCTAGTGTTCGCAAGCTGTTAATCTCAACATTAATTACATACGAACATGATTATTTCGGGCAGGAATGGGACTATATCGAACCATTTATGAACATCTCAGCCGCTCAGTTTCAAGACTTAGCCAGTCGTTCCCCGGAAAAGGCATTAAATACGCTCCACCCACGCCTCCTCTCAGAGAACGGGACTCTGACAGTACAAAAGGCTGTAACGTATTACTTTCCTTATGACCAGCTTGGACAAGTGTACGTTTTTCCTTCTACATTCATATTTCCGCATCTGCTTGTTGGCTGGTTCGAAGACACTTTATTTTTGCCTCTCACGGTGGATGTTCCCGGTCTTGCCTTTAGTGAGGGACCGCCGAGTGACCTGTTGCGCCAACTCAAAGCTTTAAGTGATGATACGCGGATGCGAATTCTGAAACTGCTGTGGAAAGGGCCGCATTGTACCAAGCAGCTTGCGCCAATATTGGGTATTTCTGAAGCTGCGGTCTCTAAACAGCTAAAACAACTAAGTGAAGCAGGATTTACCCAATCACAGCGAAAAGGGAACTATTTATTTTATTCAGTGAACAAAGAAGTCTTTGATAATCTGCTCATCCTGCAAAGGCAGTACCTTGAACAATGAGGTTAACGAAAGGTGTGAGTACATATGTGGCATATCGCTATCGCAACCCTAAAAAGAAACCAAAAATCTAATCTTAGAGCCTTTCCCTGGACCTTTACATTCGGGCACATTATTGATGGAGTTTATCTAGTCATCATCTCTTATTTTTCTTATGTGTATCTAATCAAAGGGGATATAGATTCAAAATTTGCTATCTATAGTGGCAGTGATGACTATCTGACCTATGTAATTATTGGAGGTATGCTCAGTATATTTTCCGTCAGTATGATGATGAATGTATCCAGGGCACTTATTACCGAATGGAGGGAAGGTACACTTGAGGCACTGTTGCTCTCCCCTTCAAGCCGGAGCGGTTATTTTCTAGGTAACGCAGTCCAGCAGTTGTATCGAAGTGGGGCGGAATTGCTGGTGGTTCTCTTCTTTGGCCTTTTGGCAGGACTTCGACTCCCCTCTGTTCACTTCATATCTGTCCTCGTGGGAATTTTGCTGTTTTTACTATCGTGTTATGCGATGGCGCTGGTGCTAGGAAGCATTATGCTTTATACAAGGGACACCTTCATTGTGCAAAATACTCTATTTACACTAACTGCTCTACTGTGTGGATTTCAGTTTCCAAGGCAATACTTGCCTGACTATTTGCAGGCTATAGGTGAGATCTTTCCATTGACCTATGCGCTACAACTCCTTCGAGGCTCGCTGCTAACTGGAGAAGCATTACGATTACCTGATATATGGCCAATCATACTGCTTAGTGTTGTATACATAACGGTTGGTCAATGGACAAACCGGCGCATAGAGCGCGGGTTGTTCGAACGATTCTAAAACCTTGGAGAGGGTGAAAACCATTGATTAACATGCATGAAGTTACTAAAATTTACGAGAGCAAACATAAATTGGGCTGGTTTCGTTCGGAAAAAAAATCAGTGACAGCAGTCAAATCACTATCATTAGATATCGCTGCGGGGGAAATCGTAGGTCTTCTCGGTCTAAATGGCGCTGGAAAAACCACTACAATACGTATGCTTTCTACTCTCCTAGAGCCAACCTCCGGCAGTATTGAAGTCGATGGAATGTCACTACACAAAAATCGACAGGCCATTCAGCAAAAAGTAAATATGATCGCCGGAGGAGAACGAATGTTGTATTGGCGGCTCACTGGTAGAGAGAATCTTCAATACTTCGGTAAACTCTATGGAATGAACAGCCCTCACATCGCTAGAGAAGCAGGACGTCTTCTGGAAGAAGTAGGTTTGACTCAAGCTGCTGACCAACCCGTTGAGCAATATTCTAAAGGGATGAAGCAACGGCTGCAAATCGCCCGCGGACTTATCAACGATCCACAATACTTATTTCTAGATGAGCCCACACTTGGCCTAGATGCCCCCATTGCGAGACAGCTTCGCAGTACGATAAGAAAGCTTGCACTGGACAGTGGAAAGGGTATCCTTCTGACCAGCCATTATTTACAGGAGGTCGAAGAACTTTGTGACCGAGTTTATGTACTGAATCGAGGCGAGCTTCTGCTCTGTGACAAACCTGAGCGGATTGTCCATCAGGTTGCAGGCTCGCAAACTGCTCATTTAGAGGTTACAGGCTGGCATGAATCACTTCGTCCCAAGCTACTAGAGCATCTACGAACATTTACTCAGCCTGCGGAATTAATGGGTGTCTGCGCAACAGAAAAACTAGAACTTCAAAATGATGGACTGCAGCGCATTTCTGTAAAGACACCTTCGGCTGATAGAATCATTACAGAGCTGCTGCCATGGACTACGGAGCAGGGGCTTAGCATTAAAAGCTTCGCATCCGAAAAACCTACTTTGGAGGATGCGATTATCCTCCTTTCGGAAGGAAGGGTATCATGAACTTACATAGCTTATGGTTTACCCTTAGCGCGGAGATCACTAAGCAGCATCGAAATAGAGTTAAGGGACGCGCAGTGTTTTTTTCACTTCTACTCTGGCCGGCGCTCACCTTTTTAACCACCTACTTTACCATGCAGCCCTTTAGAACCGGAGCAGGATCAGCACTCTCAAAAGTAATACCAGATGGACGGATTCCCCTATTTTTGCTGAGTGGATATCTCGTATTTCAGTTATACTGGACGGTTGTGCAAGCCGCATGGTTATTCGAACAAGAACGCAAAGGGGGCACACTTGAGGTAGTGTTCCTAACACCAGCGTCAAAAATGGCCTTCCTGTATGGACGTTCCATATATTCACTTTTTCACGGAATATGGATGTTCGCTTGCTTCTCCATCCTGACTTTCATTTTTCTTGCGGATGTAACGACTGTTAACTGGGGCGCCTTATTACCTGTATTAATACTTATCATGATATCAGCGGTTATATGGGGAGCTTTGCTGTGTGCGATATCTCTCTTCTCAAGGGATTCAGGGCTACTTTATTACATCTTTCAAGCACCAATGGAGCTGTTTGGCGGGGTTCGTATTCCACCAGCAGTATTCCCAGCATGGGCAACGGGTTTATCCCTTCTGTTTCCACTCACATATAGTCTGGTTCTTGTGCGCGGGGCGTTATACGATAATATCGGTATTAGCTGGTGGTGGGCTCTCGGCGCTTTAATCGCAGGTAGTGCTTGTCTTGTCATTTGTACCCGCTATCTTCTGGTTAGAGCAGAACAACATGCAAGAGTAAAAGGAAACTGGACTTTATTCTAACTGTAAATGACCAAGTCTTTAACACATAGGACCTAAGAGACGTTATTTGCTGGTTTTTAGCTTTTTCAGAAGTTTCGCGGACTCCAGTGACACTATTCCTTCAAAAAGGGTTCATTTTGGGAGTTTTAGGGCCGATAACTGCTATGGAGTCCGTTAGAATTCCAAATGGGAAAGAAAGCTGTGTTTAAGGTCAGTGGTGTCCGAAAACTGCTTCTTACGCGCAAATGCTCCCTAATCACAAAAAAACCCGGCAGACAAATCTGCCGGGTTTTTTCATATTTTATATACTGGAGATAGACACAGCTTATAAGTCAGGATGTTCGTGTTTTGCCTTGAGACGATTCCAACGGCGCTCAACTTCTTCTTCGAAGCTGTGTAAAGCTGGCTCATTCTCAGGTTTCAACAAATGACGAGTTTTACCCATTGTCTTCAGCCATGCTGAGAGCTCAACACGTTTGCCCTTATCTTCAGGATTATATGTGATATTCGTAGAACCATGCTCTACTTCATATAACGGGAAGAAGCAAGACTCAACAGCTAATGATACGATGTTCGTGCCTTCCTTATCATCAGACATCCAGTTTAGCGGACATGCGATCAGGATTTTACCATACACCAAACCTTCGTTTTGTGCGTACCACTGTGCTTTTGCCGCTTTTTTCAACAGATCCTGCGGATAAGCCTCCGAACCCGTGAAGACATAAGGAATGTTAGTAGCCGCCATAATTTGTGCTGTATCTTTATGCTGAGTAACTTTACCTTGCTGCTGCTTGCCGATACTGGAGGTTGAAGTACGGTGACCCAGTGGTGTCGAATAGGACTGCTGTGCTCCAGTATTCATGTAACCCTCGTTATCGTACTCTACAATAATCATTTTGTGACCACGCAGTGCAGCTCCAATTGCCGGTCCCATCCCGATGTCCATACCGCCATCTCCGGTTACCATAACAAACGTAAAGTCCTCTTTAAGCCCTAGTCCATCCAGCTCACCGCGACGTTTGCGTTCCCAGAACATCTCTACGACACCGGACAAGGTAGCCGCTCCATTTTGGAAAAGATTATGGATAAACGTTGATTTATGGGAGGAATACGGATACCCCGTAGTCGTTACCATGGCACAGCCTGTATGATAAAGTGCGACGATATCCCCTTCAATCCCTTTGAAGAAAGTCTCCAGTCCTGAGAAAATCCCGCAACCTGGACACGCACCATGCCCTGGGGAGAGCCGTTTAGGTTTCTTCGTCAAGCTGCGCAGTGGCGGAATCCGTACGCTTAATTTGCCTGTTGCTTCATCCTGTTTCACAGTGATTAACCCTGTCTTCAGTGAGTCAAAGTCCATTGGCTTCAGAAGACGTTGCGGAGCTTTATCTGGTGTACCCGGATTGTGGCCATAATAATCAAATGGTATGTCTACTCGATCTGCAGCAACAGCATCTATTGCTAATTGGAAAAAGGCATGACCATCTTCTGCGTAGAAGTCCTTACCACCCAAACCGTAGATACGGCTAATTACTTTAGTCGTAGTGTTGCCATATGTGAACAGGGCTGCCTTGATTTCATTGACCATGTTACCACCATGTCCGCCAACAGAATCTGCACGGTCACCAACGGTGATTGCTTTAACATTTTTCAGCGCTTCAGCAATTTGCTTCTGCGGGAAAGGACGGATCATATTCGGCGAGATTGCACCGGCTTTGATCCCTTGCAACCGAAGCTGATCCACAACATCCTTAATAATCTCAGAGGCAGAATTCATCAAGAATACGGCTACTTCAGCATCTTCCATCCGATATTCCTCGATCATTGGATAATGACGTCCGGTTAACTCAGCAAATTCCTTCGCAATTTCTTCAAAAACTTCACCCGCATTGTACATAGCTACGGACTGCTGATAGCGGTTGTTAATATAGTCAGGTTCGTTCATATAAGGACCAACCGTTACCGGATTATTGCGGTCTAAAGTATCGGTAAAGCCTGTTGGAGGTTGTGGTCCAACAAATTTATGAACATCCTCCCTATGAGTAAAAGCTTGAACGCGGCGTTTCTGGTGGGAGGTGAAATATCCATCTGAAGCCACCATTACCGGAAGACGAACTTTAGCATGTTCCGCAAGCTTCAATGCCATTAGGTTCATATCATAAACAGATTGTGGATCCCGGCACATTAAAATAGGCCAACCTGTATTCAAAGCAAAATACAAATCTGAATGGTCCCCATGAATATTCAGCGGTCCAGAGATCGAACGGCAGATTAGATTCATAACCATAGGCATACGCGTACCAGCTTGTACAGGCAATTGCTCAAGCATGAACATATAACCTTGGGCACTGGTAGCATTAAATACACGTCCGCCAGCCGTTGAAGCGCCATAACAGATACCAGCAGAGCTATGCTCGCCATCTGACGGAATCAGCATAATATCATGCTGGCCATTCGCTTTCATCGTATCAAGAAATTGTGCTACTTCTGTCGATGGAGAAATCGGAAAATACCCCATTACATGATAATTTATCTGATGAGCAGCATAAGCCGCCATTTCATTGCCGGATTCATATAGGAATTTCTGCTCTACTTTAGCAGAGCCTACTTCTTTTTCATAATCTATAGCCACGTGTATTCCACCTTTCCTCCGTTAATTAGGCCTCAGTAACGAGATCAAAAATATGCCGGACCGTATGACTCTCTGCGTAGCCCTCTTCCTCACGTTCGCCAGACAAGGCAGTTGTAGGACAAGCTTCTACACATTTTAAACAGCCTTTGCAGTATTGATAATCAATACCTTGCAGGAACATTTGTGGACGCCCCTTCTTATCAGGCTGCTCATCCCAAACAAAACACAGATCAGGACACACCGTATCGCACTGCGCACAATGAATACAATCCTCCTGCTTAAAATGAGGCAGCAAACCGGAGCGTGAAATGCTCAAGTTCTTTAAAAAGCTGCTGCCAGGATTCGTAATGGTACCGCCGATTGGCTGTGTTTCATAACCCAATGCGGAAATATCAGACCGTACGAACTCAGGCATTGTCACGCCCGCAGGCAGTGGAAAATGCATAAACTTAACTTCATTAAATCCACGGTCGAAAGTAGTCAGTGCTGACTGTACTGCCTGTGGATATTTTTTGCCTAGTGATTTCTCTATAACGCCTTTCATAATTTCAGGGTCCAAGAAATCACACATCCGGAACAACGCGCCTAGCATCGCCATATTAACGCGGTTTTTCTCATCTAAGGCGATAGTTGTAGCATCAACGACTGCAATAGTTCCTGCCATCATATTCAGGGAGGATTTCAATTCCTCCGGCGATTTTGCTGAGTTCACCAATACTGTGCTATGTTCATAAATTCCGCTAATTACGTTAACTGTCTTTGCTAATGCTTCGTGAAATACCCCAACAACATGCGGACGCTCAACCGGAGACGTGTCACGAATAGGCGTATTCAAATCACAAAACCGGATATGCGCTTTTACCGCTGATCCCTTCTTCTCCGAACCATATGACGAAAAGCTGACCCCATTCATTCCAGCACCGACAACACCTGCTTCTGCAAGCATTTTACCAGCCAGGTTCGCACCCAACCCTCCAATTGACTCCAGACGAATCTCAAAAAATCCGAGCTCGTTCACTTTTGGTAACTGTACCACCGACATAGCCCCTTTCAGAATGTCATCTAGTATAATATCCTTTTGACTTTTTCAACGATTGTAGCTTGATTTTGCAAGACGCGAAGTGACAAATCTTGCATTTTCCAAGTGTTGCCTAAGCTTATTTATCTACTTTCATTTAGCAATAAAATTAAAAATTAAGATGTTAAATTCATCACATTCTTCATGATAAATATCACACACCGATGAAAAATCACCTCTATTTCTACAAATGTGTATCATTTATACTTTTCAACTAGTCCATTTCAGGATAAACTGATTCTTGGTGTAATTTTTTGAACCTACTTAGGAGGCATTAAATGTGAAGTCAAACGAAGCATCATTACAGAAAAAATTGCTTCCACGGCATATCAGCTTTATGGCGATGGGCGGCGTAATCGGTACGGGGATTTTTAAAGGAAGCTCTGAGACGATAAGCATTGCTGGACCAGGGGTTGTTCTCTCCTATGTATTGGCAGGCTTGCTGCTACTAGTCGTTATGGGTGCAATTGCCGAAATGGCCACGGTATACCCGAACAAAAATATGAAGGAATTCATCCGCGAGGCTTTTGGAGAACGGCTCTCCTTTATCGTGGGTTGGCTATATTGCTTCATGTGGTTGACTGTCTGCGTAATCGAAGTGCTGGCGGCAGGAAGCTTCTTGCAGTACTGGTTACCGGATGTTCCATTATGGCTACTGAGTCTAGCAAGTGGTGCTTTAATTATTGGCATCAATATGATGAGTGTAAGCGGTTATGGAGAGACGGAGTTTTGGTTAGCAGGAATCAAAATAGCTATGATTATCATCTTTATTATTCTGGGAGCTGCATTATTGTTTGGGCTATTGCCTATGTCTGAAGGGACTCCCTATTTAAGTAATTTTACGGATTATGGCGGATTATTCCCACAAGGCTGGACACCTATCTTCTCTGCCCTTCTGGTCGTCATGTTCTCCTACGGCGGATCTGAGCTGATTGGACTAACTTTAACAGAAACTCAAGATGCAGAAAAAGTGTTGCCTAGAGTTGTCAAAAGCTTCATTTTACGTGTTATTTTGTTCTACACCATTCCAATTCTGATCATCTGTGGGTTAATTCCTTGGAATCAGCTTAACGAGCATACCAGCCCCTTTGTGCAGGTATTAGCAGCTACAGGACTTAAGGGTGCTGACCATGTTATGAACTTCATACTGATTACGGCTGTGCTCTCTGCTGCTAACTCTGGTATCTACGGTGCCACACGGATGTTGCACTCTTTGGCTTCACAGGGTGAAGCTCCACGTAGCTTAGCAAAGACCTCAGCAAAAGGTGTGCCGATCAACAGTCTTAAACTTTGCGCTATAGTTCTTTTTGTTGGTTCTATGTTAGCGTACTTCGCACAGGATGGACTTTTCCGGCTGCTGATGGCTGTTCCCGGCTTCGTAGTAAGCTTGGTATGGATCAGCATCTGTCTATCACAGCTGAAGCTGCGGAAAACCTATCCTAAAGAGCCAAGCTTTAAAGTGTGGGGTTTCCCTTATATTACGATTTTGACGCTTATCTGTTTGTCGGTTATCACGATTTCCTTCCTTTTCGACACTCAGAACCGGATCAGCATAGGCACATGTCTGGGCTTCCTGCTGATGCTTACCATCTGGTCATTCGCTAAATTCCGGAAGAAGAACTAAACTATATATCTCGCACTAACATGAAAAAAGGTGTATCCATTGTTCTTCGCGATTGCGTAGAACGGGGATACACCTTTTCTTATGGGACCGTTGATTTGCCCACTCGCACCGGATTCGCCCCATTCTGCGGGATTTATACCGTTGATTTGCTCACTCGCATCGAATTCGCCTCATTCTACGGGAATTCTACGGGATTTATACCGTTGATTTGCTCACTCGCACCGGATACGCCTCATTCTGCGGTATATATACCGTTGATTTACCTACTCACACCGGATTCGCCTCATTCTGCGGGATTTATACCGTTGATTTACCTACTCGCACCGGATGCGCCTCATTCTACGGGATTTATACCGTTGATTTGCCCACTCGTACCGGATGCGCCTCATTCTTCGGGATTTATACCGTTGATTTACCTACTCGCACCGGATTCGCCTCATTCTAGGGGATTTATACCGTTGATTTACCTACTCACACCGGATACGCCTCATTCTGCGGTATATATACCGTTAATTTACCTACTCACACCGGATACGCCTCATTCTGCGGGAATTTATACCGTTGATTTGCCCACTCGCACCGGATTCGCCTCATTCTACGGGATGTACTTATTCTTTTTGGGGTATGATAATTTGTCGATATACTTTAACTAGTGTTCTGTTGCACAAAATGCAACAAAAGCCAAAACAGATATACGCAGACAAGCTGTCTTATATACTTTCAGAAAATAAACTCACGGCGTTCGAAGTTAACAAACGCAAGCTTCACCCAAACGCAAAAAAGCACGGGAATCTAATCTTCCCGTGCTTCTTTCCATCGAAACTACAAAACCTACTCAATCTCCGGCTGAATATGCTCCGCGATCAATTGCTGCTTGCTGGTCCAGACCTTCTCACTCAGATTCACCCGGTACACCTCTGGATTGAGCTTACGCAGATATTCCGGCCAGAACAGATCCTTCTGCTCCCGATGGTAACGGCGAACTTCATTCAGATCCGGCAAAGTATAGACCTGGAAGCCGTTCACGTAAATCGGCTCAAGCATAGGCAGCGCTTCATAACGCTCCACATACTTGTGCATGTATGGATGCAGCGGATTAAACAGCTTCACCCGACCGCCGTTACGTGGAGCTTCCTCTTCCGGGAAGCAGATATAATCTGCTAACGCTTTGCCATTTTTCCCGATAATCCGGAATACGTCTTTGCTGCCTGGTGTGGATACTTTTTCAGGGTTAGAAGAAATCTTGATTGTCGGTACCATTTCTCCAGTTGCGGACTCAATTTCTACCAGCTTATAAACTCCACCCAAAGAGGGTTGATCCGAAGCCGTAATCAATTGTGTGCCTACACCCCATGTGTCGATGGCTGCACCTTGCAGCTTCAGATCCATGATTGTATTCTCATCCAGATCGTTGGACGCCACAATCTTCACATAATCTAGCCCCGCTTCATCCAGCATGTTCCGCGCCTGCCGGGATAGATAGGCCAAGTCACCGCTGTCTAAACGGATACCGATCATCTTTTTACCTTGAGCTTCAAGCTTTTTGGCAGTTCTAATCGCATTCGGCACACCACTGCGCAACGTATCGAAGGTATCAACTAATAGTGTAACTTCATCCGGCATCACCTTAGCATAAGCATCAAAAGCTTCCTGCTCGCTGCTGAAGCTCTGAACCCAAGAATGAGCATGTGTACCTTTGGTAGGGATGCCAAACATTTTACCTGCCAGCATGTTGGAGGTTGCATCAAAGCCACCGATATAGGCCGCTCTAGCGCCCCAGACCGCCGCATCCGCTTCTTGTGCCCGCCGGGTACCAAACTCCAGCAGAATATCATTCGGAGCTACCTGCTTGATTCGGGAAGCCTTCGTAGCGATCAGCGTCTGGTAGTTCATGAAGTTCAGAATAGCGGTCTCCACCAGCTGCGCTTCCATGATCGTCCCTTCCACACGGATTAGTGGTTCATCCGGGAAAATCAACGCCCCTTCTTTCATCGAATAAACGTTGCCCTGAAAATGAAATTGCAGCAATTCTTCCAAAAAAGCAGGAGCGTAATTTTCTTCTTGCTCCGACAAGTAACGGATATCATCTTCGGTGAAACGCAAGCCGCCGATGTACCCCACGATACGCTCTAATCCTGCGAACACGGCATAGCCGTTTCCGAAAGGCAATTTGCGGAAATAAGCTTCAAATACAGCTTTTCGCTTATGGCTTCCATTCACCCAGTGAGCATACATCATATTGATCTGATATTTATCTGTATGTAGCGCAAGTTCTCTCTTCAAGTCCTCATCTCCTAATATCCACGTTGCTGTATGTTTTTTATAGTATTATGCCTTAACAACGTCTGCTCCTAAACTTCCCCGGAAATGATTTAGTGCCCATTTATGTCCATCCGCGTTGAAGCTGGCGACCGCATCTTCGTGCACAGTAATAGTAAAACCTTTGTTATATGCATCCACCGCAGTGTGCAAAACACATATATCTGTACATACGCCAATCAAATGAAGGTCAGTAATGCCACGTTCCCGCAGCTTAAGCTCCAGATCAGTTCCACTAAAAGCGCTATATCGAGTTTTGTCCATCCAATAGATGGAATCCTGGTCAGCTTCATAAACAGTTTTCAAACTTCCATAAAGCTCCCGCCCTCTAGTCCCTCGTACATTGTGAGGTGGAAACAGTTTGCTCTCGGGATGATAAGGATCATTGTCTTCATGTAAATCCACAGCCATTACAACATAATCGCCATTTTGGACAAACTCAGACGTTAATTGGCTGATTCTTGGCTCGATATCGATTGCAGGCTGCCCAACCGGTAAATTCCCATCGACAAAATCATTGGTAAAGTCAATTACTATTAGTGCTCTCATGAGAATCGTCCCTCCCCTGATTTAAGACACTACGTATAAATGGACAACAATGGCTCGTGATCTGTAAACATATACAGCTGAGCCGGGCGTTGTGAGTATTGATTGGAGCTGAGTGCATTGCCCTCTTCATCTCTCACTTCTTTTAATATACCCTGACGGCTGCGTGTTGACGTGATTTTACGAATAAAATTTGGCTCTTTAAATTCCGGCACTACTGTCTGAATCACCTGATAAAGCTCACTTAGCGTAAAATGTCTAGGCAAAAACTGTCTTGCTATCGTTGTCTGCAGCATTTGCTGTTGGATACGTACGTATGCATCCTTGATGATTTCATGGTGGTCAAAAGCGAGCTCCAGTTCTTCTAACGCTTCCTGTAACGTAAATAAACCCACTTCACCCGCATCGTCGGAAGCTTGTCTTTGCTCCAGCATCCACTCTTCTACTAAAGCGAAAAAGGCATGGCTGATAATCCATCCCCGAGGGTCGCGGCCAGGTGTACTATAAACCCCAAGATATTCTAAGTGACCTCCATCGACACCAGTCTCTTCTTTCAGCTCACGAGTTGCAGCATCATATATAGACTCATCTTCCTGACAGAATCCGCCTGGTAGAGCCCACATGCCTGCACACGGCCATTTTTTCCGTCTAATTAACATTACCTTCAACTCACGTAAAGGCAGCGTCTTGGTGACCGTCTTCCGTTCGCGTTTGGTCAGTGTAAACATTACAATGTCGGCCGGAACACCATCCGGTGTACGATATTTTTTGGCGTTATAGGTTAATTCCCCATTGTCGCTCATAATTGCCCCATCCTTTTCCGAAGCTGTAGTTTTACTTATTCGTATCTTTAAATGTACCAAACATGTTCTTCATAAATCAACAGATGAATTCCATTATTTTACATTATCCTACAAAAAGACTATATGAGAAACGACGTTGTCGTTGAATTATAAGGATTATGTATGTTCATGTACTTTACTTCTACCTCTTATATTGAAATAAAGGGACGGATCTGCATCCGCCCCCTGAACTGAGTGTGGGTTATCCGCATGTGGTCGGAGGCGCTTCAGTGCCGGCTTCCACATTTATTTTTTCCGAAACGGTATCTCTAATCACGGAAATTACCAGCTGGAGCAAATAATTAATGTCGCTCTGGCTTTGCTGAAATTCGTTCACGACTGGAATACCGTCGATCTCATCTTGCAGCACTTCAATTTCACGTTCAATTTTGGCGACCATATCTTTATTATTGAAGCTTTCGAAGGCCACGATTTCTTTTTGTTTTTTCTTAATGGTTGCAATCAGTCCTTGCACACGCTCGTGATTAAGAATTTTTTGCTCAGCCTGCTGAAAATGGCGTACCTCTTCACTGGTTGAGATTAATGATGCTAGTTCTTTAGCTTTGCCCATAATATCCTCGCGAACGATCAGATCACGGGTATTATAAGTTTTCATTCCATATTTATTCAACTGTTGTTCTTCTGTACTCATTAGTCATCTCCCCATTCGTATGTGATTAATGAACAGCTGCGGCCTCGACCACAATATCCCCTTTAATGTACCATGTTTTGGTATCTGTAATTCTCACGTTTACAAATGTGCC
Organism: Paenibacillus sp. FSL H3-0310; assembly: GCF_038002785.1. Taxonomy (NCBI): domain Bacteria; kingdom Bacillati; phylum Bacillota; class Bacilli; order Caryophanales; family Paenibacillaceae; genus Paenibacillus; species Paenibacillus sp. FSL H3-0310. Next base: position 2,290,207 of record NZ_JBBODC010000001.1, on the reverse strand, counting down.
GATAAGCTCCTTAGGACCTTCAAAATGGACCAGCTTGTTAGCGCGGGAACGGCCGGAAAGGACTTCGGAGTTATTCTTACTCTCCCCTTCAACCAGCACCTCTACAACTTCACCCAGCATCCGGTCATTAATGATCCGGCTGTTCTCTTTGATGAGATCATTTAATCTTTGCAGACGTTCACTCTTCACCGACATCGGTACATTATCTTCCATCGCCGCTGCTGGTGTGCCCTCACGTGGAGAATAAATGAACGTATATGCCATATCATACCCAACCTCACGCACAAGCGATAGGGTATCTTCAAATTGCTCATCAGTCTCCCCAGGGAAACCAACGATAATATCGGTACTTAATACAGCATTCGGCACACTTATCTTAATCTTGCGTACTAATTCCAGATAAGCTTCCCGGGTATATTTACGGCTCATTTTCTTAAGAACGGCAGTACTTCCCGATTGAACCGGCAGATGGATATGCTCCACCAAGTTGCCGCCTTTGCCTAAAACCTCAATCAATTTATCGTCAAAATCTCGTGGATGCGATGTCATGAAGCGAATGCGCGGAATATCAATCAGACGCATATCATCCATCAGGTTACCGAAGGTGTAATCAATATCCGTAAAATCTTTACCGTAAGCATTTACGTTCTGCCCCAATAGCGTTACTTCCTTGAAGCCTTGGCGCGCAAGCTCTCTCACCTCAGCGATAACGTCCTCTGGACGACGACTGCGTTCTTTACCGCGTGTAAACGGTACGATGCAATACGTGCAGAACTTATCACAGCCATACATAATGTTCACCCAAGCGCGCATGCCTTCCCGCTTCTTCGGCAAGTTCTCAATAATGTCGCCTTCTTTGGACCATACCTCAACCACAAGCTCCTTACTAAATACCGCTTCTTTAATGAGGTGTGGCAACCTGTGAATATTATGCGTACCGAAGATCATATCCACGAAGCCATGCTTTGACATAATCCGGTTGACTACGCCTTCCTCTTGGGACATGCAACCGCATACCCCTAACAACAGACCCGGCTTCTCGATCTTCAGGTTCTTAAGATGTCCTAGCTCTCCAAATACCTTATCCTCGGCGTTCTCCCGAATCGCACAAGTATTCAGCAAAATGAGATCCGCGTCATTCCGGTCAGCGACACTGCGGTAGCCCATCTGTTCCAATAGGCCCTTCATCGTTTCCGTGTCATGCTCATTCATTTGGCAGCCATAAGTCGTTATATGATAATATTTGCCCACTCCGAAATTCTGCATCTCTTCAGGAATCTCGAAATCATAATGCACTTCTATTTCTTCCTTGCCGCGCCGTTTTCCTTCTTTATAGTCAGGCTGGCTATTAATTTGCACATTTCTTCCTTTAATCCGGTAAGTAACCTTACCTTCCTCTTCACTAATTACCTTTGCATCACTAAAATCAAAATATTTCGAATAATCCTTAGAACCCTTGCCGGATTTTAAGTCCGGTGAGTTATGGTTCCCCTTTGTCATGCTGTTTTCACGTCCTCTATTGTTCAACAATTATTTTTATACTTCGCTAATTTAAAATTATAACATAATGCTGGCCTAACATAGAAGTGCCCGGTCTATTAATGATGTAATGAAGCGTTGCATATCGACAAAAAAATACCCCGCCAACGTTTGGCAGGGTCAAGTTCTATCATATTAAGGGGGGTATGCTACTATTATAAGCAGATACACTACTCTTGAAACAGTTACACAACCTCTTACCTAAAAAAATAGTCATTGTATATTCTGCTAGTTTTAGTAAAGCGTATTCGTCGCTTCAGGAGTAAATGGGATGATTTCGTCTATCGCTCCACTTTGTACTTTGGCAGGCCAAGCCGGATCGCTAATAAGCGCTCTGCCCACTGCAACCAAATCAAACTCCTCCCGATCGAACCTTTCAGTTAACTCATCAATATTATCCTCAGGCTTCTGAGCTTTATCTTCCTCGAAGAAATCGCTTTGCAGGCCAATAGAGCCTACTGTAATACACGGCTTCCCGGTAAGCTTCTTAGTCCACCCAGCTAAATTAAGATCAGAGCCAGCAAATTCAGGTTGACTGAAGCGTCGGGTCGAGCAATGAAAGATATCTACACCCGCTTCGCTAAGCGGGGCCAGGAAACTTGCAAGTTCTTCTGGAGTCTTCGCCAGCTTCTCATCATACGCCCCCAGCTTCCACTGGGAAAAGCGCAGCACGATTGGGAAGTCTGGTCCAACCGCTTGACGGCATGCTTTAATGATCTCGACAGCGAATGTTGTTCTTCCTACCAAATCGCCACCGTAACGATCGGTACGTTCATTCGTTCTATCCCAGAAGAACTGGTCTATCAGATACCCATGAGCGCCATGCAGCTCGATGCCATCAAAGCCAACGCTTTTGGCATTTGCTGCCGCTTGAGCGAAGGCTGTTACTAAACTTTCAACCTCTTCTGTGGTCAGCGGCTCTGTCACCGGCTCACCTGCTAAATTCAGACCCGAAGGGCCTACAGGAAGGGCTTCAACGTTAGGATACTCGCCGATTGTACGCGCCATCCCCACATGCCAAAGCTGCGGGATGATCTTGCCGCCAGCTGCGTGAACCTCTTCCACAACCTTCTTCCAGCCTTCTAAAGATGCTTCTTCATGTATATTAGGAATATCTTGGTGACTGACAGCCGCTGGATGATTTATCGCAGTACCCTCAGTAACAATTAATCCCACTCCACCCTCTGCACGTCTACGATAATAAGCGGCAACATTGCTTCCCGGCACACCCTTCGGAGACTGCGCGCGTGTCATCGGCGCCATTACAAATCGGTTCGACAGCGAAAGATTCCCCACTTGAAAAGGTAAAAATAGTTGCTCTGTATTCATATGTTACCTCCAATTTATTAATTGATTACTTTAAGTAAGCTTATTATCTACCCAAAAGATGGGAAATGCAAATTTTAAGAAAAAGACAACAAAAACCGGACCTCGCAGAATCTACGATTGCCCGGTTTCACCAAATTATAATGACTCTCTAGACTTCAAGAATCCCCGCTTTAGGTGTAACTCCAAATGCTTTAGCTAAATCCCATAGCTGTTGGTCTGTGATCTTTTGTTTGATTTCTCTACCGCCAATCAAGTTGTAGATCGTCGCAGCCTTTTCAACCGTTTCTACTAGACCAAAGGTAGCATCCATGGTGGAGCCAGTGCCAAAAATCCCATGCTGCGGCCAGATGACTAAACGGTGATCCTTCATTTTTTTGGCAGTCTCACGGCCGATTTCACTGCTGCCCGGAACAATCCACGGAATAACACTGACGCCATCAGGGAAAACAACAAGGCACTCTGTGCACATTTCCCATAACGTTTTGGTAAACTTCAGTTCGTCCAGATTATGCGTGAAGGTCATCGCGATAACATTTGTAGCATGTGTATGCAGCACGATACGGTGTGTGGGATCAACTTTCAGACGTTCAATATGACTCATAAAATGCGAAGCGAGCTCACTCGTAGGAACTGCACCATTCCGCAATCCCCACAATACTTCCACACTTTCGCCATTGCCGCTAACCCTTAACACACCCAGATTCGCTTCAGGGTCTTTAATCACATTTCTGAAATATTTGCCCGAACCTGTTACGATAAAATACTTGCCTGCTAATTCTTTTACGGGAAAGGTGAGTTTGATCGTGCGCAACGGCTCCAGTACATTAATATACTTAGCCACCTCATTCTCATCCAGTAAATAGCTGACATTCCCACCATTCAGTTCATCCCAGCCAAGCTCCCACATATGACGGGTGATCTCTGACATTTCCTGAATAAATGGAGCTTCACTGCTGGCAATATAACCTTTTGATTCTAACAAGGATGTACTCATAGTCTATTCTCTCCTTTGTATTTGCTACTCTCCGTATCCACTTCTATCTTAAAGACAAAACGTCTTGTTCGTAATTTTTCACTTCAGTAAGCCATTGCTCACGCACCGGTGTACCTTGTGATGCACAGTAGTAATCCCAGACCGCTCCAAACGGATACGATTTGAACTCTTCTACCAGAGCAAGACGTGAAGTATAATCCCCGGACCGCTCGATTTGCTTAAGTTCTTCCACTGGTTCCAGCATCGCACGCAGCAACGCCTTAATAGTGTTGCGGGTGCCAATGACCCATGCCGCGAGATGATTGATACTGCCATCAAAGAAATCCAATCCAATATTCGTACGAGGAAGTAAATCCCCGCGAACCAATTCACGGGCGATTTCCAGCAGCTCATCATCCATTGTTACCACATGGTCACTGTCCCAGCGGACAGGTCTGCTGACATGCAGCAGCAGCTGCTCACTGAACATCAGAATCGAAGATAATTTATTCGAAATCACTTCTGTAGGATGAAAATGTCCCGCATCCAAACAGATCGCTTTTCCATTTGTTAAACCATAACCCATATAGAATTCATGAGAGCCAACCACATAACTTTCAGAACCAATTCCAAACAGTTTACTTTCCAAGGCATCCATATTATAAAGCGGATCTATTTCCTGACTAAAAATCTCATCCAGCGACTCTTTTAAACGTACTCTCGGAGCTAGCCGATCTACTGGCGTATCTTTATATCCGTCTGGAATCCAAAAATTCGTCACACAAGGCTGACCCAGCTCCCGCCCAAAATGCTCAGCGATCGTACGTGAAGCTTTACAGTGTCTGATCCAGAAATTCCGAATCTCCGCGTCCGAATGACTGAGAGTGAATCCATCGGCTGCTTTCGGATGTGAGAAACAAGTAGGGTTAAAATCAAGCCCTAAGCCCTGCTCCTTCGCCCAATCCACCCAGGATTGAAAATGTCGTGGCTCTAGTTCATCCAAATCTACAGGTTCATCTGTATCTGCGTAAATAGCATGCAGGTTAACCTTATGTTTACCAGGAATAAGAGACAACGCCTTTTCTAAATCTTGACGTAGTTCATCTGGTGTACCCGCTCGGCCCGGATAACTTCCCGTTACCGCAATGCCCCCGCTTAGTTCTTTTTCCTTAAAAAGAAAACCTTTTACATCATCACCCTGCCAGCAATGTATGGAAATTTTAATTTGCGCGAGTCGCTCCAGCACTTTATCCACATCAATACCGTGGGCTGCGTATAGTTTTTTGGCTTCGTTATAACTAGTGATAATGCTCTGATCCATGCTGTTTATCCTCCTAAATTAGTGCAACGTCTGTTTCGCTTAGATAAGCTCATTCACCTTGGACAGATGAAGGCTTCTCCAGCGATTTAGAATGTTATTAAAATGCTTGATCGGCTGCGGAATGTATGATGTTATTTCAAAAGATTGTTCGATAATAGCTCTTGCCTCAGTTATGTCTGCAATGGAATCTGTGCTAATCATCTGTACTACTATATTTCCTAGAGCAGTCGCTTCCGTTGGTCCAGCCTTTACTTCCCTGCCGATAACGTCAGCGGTTAGTTGGCATAAAAGCCGATTGTTCGCCCCCCCGCCGACAATTTGCAATCCCTCGATCCGACGTTCTGTCAGCTCCTCCAACTCTTCCAAATAAGTTAGATAGGATAACGCCAAGCTGTCAAAAACACAACGTGCTAACTGTCCAGGTGTCTCCGGAACGGGCTGCTCACTCTCCATACAGGCACTGCGGATTTCTTCTATCATGTTCGATGGATTAAGAAACCTTGGTGCATTACAAGGGATCAGGCTGCGAAACCCCTCTTCTCCCTTTGCAAGCTCTGCAAGCTCCGCAAAACTATAACAATTGTTCAGTAATCTGCGAACCTCTTGAATAAGCCATAAGCCCATTACATTTTTGAGGAATCTATAAGTTCCGTAGGCTCCCCACTCATTGGTGTAGTTAGCCTGCATGGCTTTTAGAGAATTTAGAGGCTCCGTTCTTTCTACACCGAGTAAAGACCAAGTTCCACTGCTGATATAAGCTGAGCCTTCTTGAAGTGGAGCACCTAGCACTGCAGAAGCCGTATCATGGGATGCCACACAGATCAGCTGGCATTCAGGCAGGTCATATTGTTGGATTAAAGCTTCGTCAAGAGGACCAACCACTACACCAGGCTCAGTTAATTTTGCAAATTGATCTTTCCTGATATTCAAAAATTCTAATAGGTCATCGTCAAAATCCCGGCTTTCCAGATTCAACAGCTGTGTTGTAGATGCAATCGTAACCTCGTTGATTTTGCGGCCAGTCAGTCGGTAATATAGATAATCTGGTACAAGTAAAATCTGATCCGCTTGCGCTAGCTCTTCTTCTTTATGAACATATAACTGATTCAAGGTATTGATGGATAACTGCTGGATTCCTGTCTTTTCATAGACGGTTTGTGGTGAAAGCTGCTGTGCCACCTGATCCACAGCCAGATCCGTTCTGCGGTCCCGGTAGGCGTATACTTCCTGAACACGATTCCCGTCCGCATCTACCAGCACATAATCTACACCCCATGTATCAATACCGAGCGTACAGGTAGTAATTCCATCGGTTTTAGCCTTCCGAAGCCCGATCATAATCTGCTCTACTAAATAATCAATGTCCCAGAAACAGGAACCCTCTTGTTCCGTAAAGCTATTGCTAAAGCGATGAAGCTCTTCTAAGGAAAGAATACCTTCTTGCAATATTCCGCGCACCAGCCGCCCACTTGAGGCACCGATGTCAACCGCGATGTGATTATTCATAAACAATCTCCTATGATGAGGGGTGATTTATAATATTTTTTTGAACAGTATAATAACTTGTTCTTTAGTAGGAATAAAAGGGTTCCCTGGTGCACAAGCATCCTTCATCGAATTTTCAGCCAGAAGATCAAGATCTACTTCTTCTACACCAAGCTCGGATAATTTGGCTGGAATCCCTACTTCTTTAGACAACGCCTTGATCGACTCAATTACGAAATCTGCGCATTGTTTATCCGTTTGGTTCTCTACATTAAGTCCAATCGCTTTAGCAATGGATCTGAATTTCTCAGGCACATATTTGGCATTTTCTTCTTCCACAAAAGGCAGCAGCATCGCGTTACATACGCCGTGCGGCAGATCGTATACGCCGCCCAGCTGATGCGCCATCGCATGCACATAACCAAGCCCCGCATTATTGAAAGCCAATCCGCCAAGGAATATCGCGTATACCATCTGTTCACGCGCTTCGATATCATGGCCATTCTTCACAGTACGAGCCAGGTTAGCAAAAATAAGTTCCACTGCGGCTAGTGCCGTAGCATCGGTTACCGGATATGCTCCCGGCGTCACCAGCGCTTCAATCGCATGAGTCAATGCATCCATACCCGTAGCCGCGGTAAGTGCAGCGGGTTTATCAACCATAAGCTCAGGATCGTTGACTGAAATCGTCGCAAGGCTGTTCTTATCTACCATAACCATCTTCACTTTGCGTTCTTCGTCTGTGATTACATAGTTAATGGTCACTTCAGCCGAAGTACCAGCAGTGGTATTCACGGCGACAATCGGCAGTGATTTATGCTTAGACTTGTGTACACCTTCATATTCTTTGATATGACCGCCATTTGTGGCAATGATACCAATGGCTTTGGCAGTATCCTGTGGTGATCCACCGCCAATGGAAATCAGATAATCACAATTCTGCGCTTTGAGATAATCAACGCCATCGTGGACATTTTTACAGGTCGGATTGGGTTTCACTTCATCATAGATGGCATATTCAATCCCCGCTTCGTCCAATACCGTCAGCAATTTACCAGCAATGCCACTTTTTATAAGGAATTTGTCCGTAACAACAAGCGCCTTTTTTAATTTAAGCTCTTGGATGTATGGACCAATCTCCTGCAAGCATCCCTTGCCCATAATATTGATCGATGGAACATAATACACATGCGTGCTCATGCTTGACCAGCCTCCTAAAGTTAATTTATCAACACCAAAGTTTTACACACAACTCTGCAAGCTAGAGCGTAGTATTCCGGCTGCAGCGCCTCAGGCTGGCCTCTGAATCGCAACTGGGCCGGCTCTGGTATCTTTCAAATCTAATTACCACTACAGGACTTCTTTTCTCCTTCATCGTATGCCCGCAAATCTTTGTTGTCAACATTTTAAATATTATTTATGTTGTTTTTATTTGTTTTATATCCGTTTTGTGAATATTATTGGAAAACAAACATGATTTTACGTTGATTTTATTGCAAAACACAGATATTTGGAGCTATGATTAAGGAATATAAAGATTTCGGAAAGGTGATCCCTATGCTTGCAGCTGAAAGACGCAAAAAAATAATTGATCTTGTTCATCAGGATAAACGAGTATTAGTCTCTGATCTAAGCCGGATGTTTGAAGTTACAGAAGAGACGATACGCAGAGACTTGGAGAAGCTGGAGAAGGATGGCATTCTAAGCCGAACCTATGGCGGGGCCATGCTGAATCGTCACACGAACGAGGATTTGCCTTTTGTTACACGCAATGCGCTGAATACAGATATCAAACGGGGAATCGCTCTTAAGGCGCTAGATTTAATCAATGATGGAGATACGTTAATGGTGGATCCTAGCTCCACAGCCTTTGAGTTTCTAAAACTGCTTGGCAATAAAAACAATCTGACCATTATTACGAACTCGATTAATATTTTGCATGAGTTCTCGAATTCTGGGATGGATATCATCTCTACCGGAGGTTCTTTACGTTACCGATCCATGTCACTCGTTGGTCCTGTAGCACATGACACCATTCAAAGATACAATGTGGACACTGCGGTTATCAGTTGTAAAGGAATAGATATGGAGCGAGGCATCACAGATTCTAATGAACCGGAGTGTGAGCTCAAGAAATATATGCTACGTCAAGCTAACAAGGTCATACTCCTGGCCGATCACACCAAATTCGATAAGACCGCCTTTACGAAGCTGATCGAGCTTGGCCAAATCGACTTTTTGATCACAGACCGCCAGCCTTCTGAGGTTTGGTTGAAGCGCCTGAACAAAGAGAATATTGAGCTTCTCTATTAATCGGGCTCAAACGCCTTCGCAGCCCATTTAAAAATGCCGTTCCCCAATGAGTAATGGGTGACGGCATTTGTTGTATGGAGATGATTATCTTTTTGTATAAACCTGAGAGATTGGGACTACGTTGACTGTTGATTTGGGATTTTCGCGTTGCACTTGCGTTGTAGTTTTTTTCCTGCAAATATATATAAGCGCTGGTGGAAAATTCAGCAGTACCCACTTCGTGTGTAGGATCTCAAAATGCTGGCTCAACTCTGTTTTCATCCGCGGAAAATATTCATAGGTTATAAACCACCCTCCTTCTTTTAAAGAAGAAATGATCTGTTCCATAAACCTAGTGCGGTCTGGCTTCGAGAAATTCATCAAAGACAAACTACTCACGATACAATCCAGCTTCTCCAGACTGCTGTTATGAAGCGCAAGACGCAGCCGGAGACAATCGTTGTTGCAGAAACATCCGGGGAATTCCTCTCTTAACTGACTGCGAAAATCAGGATCTATTTCAAATAGAAGAACATTCATACCGGTCTTTTCTCCACGCGGAATAAACCTTGTGATTGCACCAGTCCCCGCACCCAACTCAGCCATAGAATGCACTTGGTTCCAAGGCACTGGATCAAGCAACGTCTGGGCCAGCCAATGTGAACTGGGAGTTACACTACCATATTGTCGGGGCGCATGCAGAAATTTATTTAGAAAATGAAGTCGCTCACGAATTCCACTTTGCATGAAATCTCCCCCTTGCTTCCTAACTTACCCTTCTACCCCTAAAATATGTAAACTGCATTAAATTCGTACTCCATCTATACTTCCCATTATCTATTCCCCTTAAAATAAAAAGCCCAAATTTCTCCGCAACATAAATTGCGGGAAATTCGAGCTTGTAAACACTCAATTCAGAGTCGGCCAATCTTATTTAGTTTCCACAGCATGTCCGCCGAACTCGTTCCGCAGTGCAGCAACTACTTTTCCAGTGAATGTGTCGGTCTCAAGGGAACGGTAACGCATCAATAACGCCATAGCGATAACCGGAGTCGCCGCTTGTAAATCAAAGGCGGTTTCAAGCGTCCATCTGCCTTCACCAGACGAATGCATAATGCCCTTAATCTCATCTAGTTTAGCGTCCTTCGAGAAGGCGCGTTCCACAAGTTCCATCAGCCACGAACGGATTACAGAGCCGTGATTCCACACCCGAGCTACTTCCTCAAAGTTGTAGTCAAATTCACTCTTTTCCAGAACCTCAAAACCTTCACCGATAGCAGCCATCATGCCGTATTCGATACCGTTATGCACCATTTTTAGAAAATGGCCGCTACCTGCTTTACCAGCATATAAAAAGCCGCTTTCTACAGCTGTATCACGGAAAATAGGCTCCACAACTTCCCAAGCTTCGGGATCTCCGCCAACCATGTAACAAGCGCCATTACGCGCCCCTTCCATACCGCCAGAGGTACCTGCATCCATAAAGTGAATTCCGTGCTCCTTCAATTCCTCATACCGACGAATCGATTCCTTATAATGCGAGTTTCCTGCTTCAATAACGATATCACCTTTAGACAACTGTGGAGTAAGTTCAGCGATTACAGAATCAACGACCTGATGCGGAACCATGATCCAAATGATTCTTGGTGTTTCCAATTGCTGTACCAATTCTGGAAGCGTTACTGCTCCACTAGCGCCTTTAGCTTTCATTTCTTCTACAGCAGGTGCATTCAGATCAAAAGCAACAACCTCATGTCCATGATCCAGCAAATTTTGACCCAAATTAAAACCCATTTTTCCTAACCCAACTAATCCTACTTTCATGTAAATTCCCTCCGATTTATAGATTCTTGTGATGTATTTTAGCTAAATTGGCAAAAAAAACAGGCAGGGGCTTAAGCCCCTGGCCGTATAGATTCCTGCGCTGCTGCAACTTCTGCTTGAGCGTCGAGAAGATCTGACTCCTGATCTGTATCATCAAACCACCAGCGGTCTTCACCCAAAAGCTCCATAGCCGCATCTGGACCATAAGAACCTGAAGCATAGGTATGAAGTGGCATTAGCCCCTCTTCCATAGCTTCCTGGATTGGTGTAACCCATTGCCATGACAGCTCGACTTCTTTCCAATGAGCGAAGAAAGTGGCGTCACCACGAAGTGCATCAAAGATCAGATTTTCGTAAGCTTCTGGTACGTCTGAAGTTCCGGCTTCATAAGTAGCGAGGACAGGTTCAAGTTTCCCTTTTTGCAGCTGATCCTTCGTATTCAACTGAAGCGTAATGGCTTCATTCGGACCGATCTCGATGATGAGTAGATTTGGAACGTCATTTCCTTTATTTTTGTTATTGTTATCATTAAACGGTTCTTTAAATTCTATAACAATTCTTGTTGATTTCTCTTTCATTCTCTTGCCGGTACGGATATAGAACGGAACTTCATTCCACAATGGATCATCTATAAACAAACGCGCTGCAATAAACGTCTCATTTTGTGAGGATTGGCTAATTCCTGGTTCATCTAAGTAGCCTGCAACAGATTTACCTTTAATTTCACCTTCAGCATATTGTCCGCGGACAACATATTGATTAACTTCGTCTTTACTTAGCGGAATGAGACGCTCCATGACATATCTTTTCTTCCCACGGATCTCTTCAGGTGTACTGCCTTTTGGAAGCTGCATCGCCATCATCATGAGCAATTGCAGCATATGGTTCTGGAACATATCACGAAGTGCCCCAGCTTTATCATAATAGCCTGCCCGTTCTTCAACGCCAACAATCTCACTCGCCGTAATTTGCACATTTGCGATATACCGATTTTTCCACAGTGCTCTAAGCACAGGATTTGAATATTTTAGAACTTCCAGATTCTGAACCATCGGTTTACCCAAGAAGTGGTCAATTCGGAAAATCTCCTCTTCAGTAAATACGGCATTCAAGCTGTCATTTAACTCTCTTGCTGTTTGCAAGTCTGTACCAAAAGGCTTTTCAATTATCAGACGCTTCCAGCCCTTCGTAGATCCCAGACCACTGGAGTGAATATTGGCGGCAATTTCCTTGAAAAACTCAGGACCCACCGATAAATAGAACATCCGATTCTCCGGAATGTTAAAAAATTGCTCACGACGTTTAACATGCTCCAGGAGCTTCAAATAATCCTCTGTATTACCTACATCTAGAACGCTATATTCAAAAGCTTCCAAGAAAACCTGCAACTGTGGAGATTCTACTGCCGGCTGTCTAGAAAATGTCTGCAAAGATTGCAGGACTTGCTTACGGAAAGCTTCAGTTGAAACTTCTCTTCTTCCTAATCCAATCACTGAGAGAGGACCTGAAATTTGACCATCTAAAAAGAGGTTATATAGTGCAGGATAGATTTTACGTTTTGCTAAATCTCCTGTAGCGCCAAAAAGCACAAATGTTGATGATTCCACTTTCATTCCTCCCGCTATTATATATTATTTATTAACTTACTTTTAATTACTAGCATACTCAGTAGAATCAATCATACGACTGATATTTTTATTCGTCAACCTCATTTCGACATTTACGAAAAGTTATTATTTTCACAAAGCTTCGAATTGGTAATTATGATTAATGTCACACCAATTATCTTATTGGATTATTCGTATTAATTTACTAGGAAATAATCCGCAAATAAGATAACAACCCGCTCCCAGCATGGCTTTTGGCGTTCTGACTTTACACACTCTGATTTAAAATTCTTCATCCAAAGCTGTTTACAACATAAACAAAATTCCCAGTCGCTTAAATAAGCTCATCCTTCCCCTGTGTTTCAAACTAACTTTAAGTAATAGAGTGGTTTGGTCTCGCGCGCCTTGATGAAGACTATGCGATTTGATTCCAAGTTTGGGAATTAAGCATAAAAAGTGACTGCTTCGAGGAATATTACTTGAGAATACTTCAAAGGAATTTTTGCTGAGCACATTGGAGTGACTTGGAGTCTGTGAAGAGAACGATTGGGGATGAGATGACGTTTGCAAAGAGTACCATTGGGGATAGGTTAATGTTGCTAAGAGTACCCTGTGAATGTCTTGAGTTTGCTAGGTGTACCCTGTGAATGTAGTTTGCTAAGTGTGCGCTTTGGGGGATCACTTAAAAGTTCGCATAGAGCGTCTTTAGATCCAGTTTGGAGTAACATTTATGTTTACCCGCATCTCCGGCTGCGGCGAGATCAGACCTTGGAGACCTTAGACGTCGATTCTTACTCATCTGCGGTGGTTTTATGTCCACACCATGGAGGAAACGGACTCAGGTGCCCTCAAACGTCGATTCGTACTCGTCTGCCGTGACCTTATGTCCACACTAACTATGGGTTCGGACTCAGGTGACATTCTACTTCGATACTTACTCGTCTGCGGAGGCTACGAGTCCTCGCCATCGACGGTCCGGACTCAGGAGACGCTATTTCACAGATTTTGGTCATTTCGCCCTGCTAACGGACTCAGATGCAACTATTCGACCAAATATACTCCTCTTTGGAGCAAAAACTTGGCAATAAGAGCTGTGCGGTCCGATACTTCTGAATAATGCTCCAAAAACACTAAATAGCTGCAATACAGTCCGAACGATGATGTATTATCGTCAATCTTGGCTAGTCCGGACTCAGGTGACATTATACGTCGATACTTACTCATCTGCGGAGGCTACATGTTCTTGCCATCGATGGTCCGGACTCAGGAGATGCTATTTCGCAGATTTAGCCCATTTCGCCATGCTATCGGACCCAGATGCAGCTATTAAACCTAATTCGCTCCTCTCTGGAGCAAAAACTTGGCTATAAGAGCTATGCAGTCCGATAATTCTGAAAAATGCTCCAAAAACACCAAATAGCTGCAATACAGTCCGAACGGTAATGTAGTATCTTCAATCTTGCTAGTCCGGACTCAGATGACCTCAGACGTCAATTCGTTCTCGTCAGTTGAGGCTACATGTTTTCACTAACTATGGGTTTGGACTCAGGTGACATTCTACTTCGATACTTACTCGTCTGCGGAGGCTTCGAGTCCTCGCCATCGACGGTCCGGACTCAGGAGACGATATTTCACAGATTTTGGTCATTTCGCCATGCTATCGGACTCAGATGTAGCTATTGCACCAAATTCACTCTTCTTTGGAGCAAAAACTTGGTAATAAGAGCTATGCGGTCCGATACTTCTGAATAATGCTCCAAAAACACCAAATAGCTGCAATACAGTCCGAACGGTGATCTAGTATCTTCAATCTTGCTAGTCCGGACTCAGCTGACATTATACGACGATACTTACTCGTCAACCTAGGCTGTATGTCCACACTAACTATGGGTTTGGACTCAGGTGACATTCTACTTCGATACTTACTCGTCTGCGGAGGCTTCGAGTCCTCGCCATCGATGGTCCGGACTCAGGAGACGCTATTTCGCAGATTCAGGTCATTTCGCCATGCTATCGGACTCAGATGCAACTATTCGACCCAATGTACTCCTCTTTGGAGCAAAAACTTGGCTATAAGAGCTATGCAGTCCGATAATTCTGAAAAATACTCCAAAAACACCAAATAGCTGCAATACAGTCCGAACGATGATGTAGTATCTTCAATCTTGGCTAGTCCGGACTCAGATGACCATAAACATCGATTCATACTCGTCAACCTAGACTGGATGTCCACACTAACTATGAGTTCGGACTCAGGAGACGTTATTTCGCAGATTTAGCCCATTTCGCCATGCTATCGGACTCAGATGCAGCTATTGAACCAAATCCACCCCTCATTGGAGCAAATACTTGGCAATAAGAGCTATGCAGTCCGATACTTCTGAATAATACTCCAAAAAATCTAAATAGCTGCAATACAGTCCGAACGATGCTGTAGTATCATCAATCTTGGCTAGTCCGGACTCAGGTGACCTCAAACGTCGATTCGTTCTCGTATGCTAAGATTGCAAGTCTGCACCATCTTGAGATCGGACTCAGGAGACCTTACACGTAGATACCTCGTCATCCCCATGGATCAATCAGATTCGGAAGTCCTTATATCGCAGATTCAAACCACTCACATTAGACTAGTTACCTGCCAAGTTTACAATACCATTTGTTTAGAGCCGGTACATTAAGTGTTATAGTTAATGAACATATAAATTTTCATTCAGTTCACGAAAGGAAGGAGAATTTTCATGAATATGGAGCAATGGGAACGAATTCGGACGGGACAGGGATTTATAGCTGCCTTGGATCAAAGTGGTGGCAGTACACCAAAAGCGCTGCTGCAATATGGTGTTGCAGAGGACAGTTACTCTAATGAAGATCAAATGTATGGGTTGGTTCACGAGATGAGAACGCGCATTATCAAGAGCCCTGCATTTGATTCAAAGCATATACTGGGTGCAATCTTATTTGAGAACACAATGGATCGTTCCATAGACGGGCAATATACTGCCGATTTTCTATGGGAGAAAAAAGGGATTGTGCCTTTCCTGAAAATCGATAAAGGTCTTGCCGACCCTGAAGACGGAGTACAACTAATGAAGCCTATTCCCGGCTTGAGTGATCTTCTGAAGCGGGCCAACGAACGTAACATCTTCGGTACAAAAATGCGCTCGGTGATTAAAGAGGCTAATCCTTCCGGTATCAAAAAGGTGGTTGAACAGCAGTTTGAAATCGGCAAGCAGATTTTAGCAGCGGGACTCGTTCCTATTATCGAACCGGAAGTTGATATCCACAGTGCTGATAAAACGGCTTCAGAGAAGCTGCTAAAAGAAGAACTATCAGCCCAATTGTCTACGCTGGGCAAAGACGTGAAGGTCATGCTTAAGCTCTCCATCCCAACGGAGAATAATTTCTACCGTGAATTAATGGAGAATCCTCATGTTTTGCGAATTGTCGCTTTGTCCGGCGGTTACACACAAGCGGAGGCCAACGATAAGCTCGCCCATAATCAAGGACTGATCGCCAGCTTCTCACGTGCGTTATCGCAGGGACTAAGTGCTGGGCAGTCAGAAGAAGAGTTTAACGCGCTCCTCTCCAAATCTGTAGAAGCGATTTATGCAGCCTCTATTAAATAAGATCCTCATTTAAACCATCACATAAAAAGAGCTGTTTCCCTGACAGGTGTTCCCTGCTGGGTAGCAGCTCTTTTTTTATGATGAGAATTTACTTTAAAAGTCTAGAACTTTCAGATTAAACGCCATTCTGTCTACTCATTCAGCCCACACAAGCATGCAATGGGTTTGTTAAAGTCCCTTACATCTTATCTAAGGACCACACCTGTAGCTAAAACACATTAATCAACCACTTCTCTGTTGTTTCTTGGTACACCATCCATAATTCCTGTTTTTAATCCAGTGCATTTCTTTACCCAATAATTTCTTGATCTTACGCAAAACAGGCTTCCACCACGCATGTAGGCGAGATAGAAACCTAATCGATTACTTCTATGTTATCTTAAATCGAAACCACGAGGATTAATGCAATTAAAGCTGGCAGTCCTTGCATAAATAAAATAGACTTTTTCACCGTCAGTCCTCCATATAACGCTGCCACTATAACAGTTGATAAGAAGAAGATTTCAATTTGATGGCCGAAATTTACATTCGGATGAACCAATCCCCAAATTAAACCTGCCGCCAAAAATCCATTGTATAACCCTTGGTTCGCTGCCAGTGTTTTAGAAGCATCCGCAACTTCCTGTGTCATTCCAAAGACTCGAAGCCCTTTTGGCTTTGACCAAGCAAACATTTCTAAATAAACAATATAGATATGTATTAACGCAACAACACCGACCATAATATTAGCTACCCATACCATCAAAATAACCACCTTATTTTAATTTGTGTACAATTTAATTGTATCACATTAAAACTCAAAAGTGTATACAACATCTCATAAACAATTCGACGCTAAAAAAGAATAGCCATAATCTTCAAAAAAAAGACTACCGCTATTCCATACGTAATGTTTTATGAAATTCTAAAATACTTTTGCAGCAATATAAACGGTTACGCTATTGTAAAAACCATAAAGAGAGCCATTGCTCCAGACGAAATTGCTAGGATCTGAAATTCCCGTATTTTGAGACGCTTGATGTCCATGTTTCTCTGACCATAGACCTGAGCTATTTTGAAGCATGAAGTGGTAATCAACGTTATCCTCAGGAATATCGACTTTACCATTACCATTTGAGTCGATCCATCCCACTCTTAGTGCAATTCGATGTTCATCGGAATTAATCGCTGCAGTTCGGCCCGGAAGTATCCGCCAACCCGGTTTAAAGTATAAAGGATTCGTATTGCCATCTTGAACCACAAGACCAGCAGTATAATACACGTTAGTAAAATAGGCAGGATCTCTGACATTTGAGACCCCGTCTCCATCACCAGGGTTGATTGCCCCTGGAAATCTTAAGGCATAACCATAACAGTTAATCCCATAACTATTTTCGGCTGTATACGGCCACGCATGACCATAAGCGGAAGCTAGAGTTGCTTGCGGAGCATCAGGTTCAAAAGTAGGTGTTATTAGCTCCGGTGCTAACAATTCATTATTAATAAGATTGTCATCTGCCGGGGGTACAAAGCTTGATGACTCTTTGAGTTCTCCAACTGTAGTAACATTTCCTTGTGTGTCCACAATAATCGTATCGTCGCCCTTCCATTCTCCAACCCAAGCCTTTTCCGGTCCAGAAGTTTGGACTTCTTTCAAATTACTCACGTCGACGTCGATGGGTGCGGCCATTGCAGCAGAGGACAGGGCCAGATTCAGTAAGAGCGTGCAGGTTATTGCGACTTTATAAGTCTTTTTCAAAATCACAAACATCCCTTTCTATGTAAGATAAGTAAAAATTAACATTTTATCCTAAAATAGAATATGAAGAATGTTATGGTTTTTCCGAACACCTATAAAGCTTTATATTCAAAATAGTCAAAATAAGCCGGCTTCGCTTGCTGATCCAAATCCTGAGCACATACCCCGACATAGGAACCGGTAAAGCCAAGCTTGCCGCCATATTCATCCGAAAGCGTACCAAAATCTAAGGGAGTACAGACAGCTGTCCAATTCACCCCGTCTGATGAAGCATAAAACAACAGATCACGTCCATGAATATCCGCCTTCAGGTAATATCGATCCCAATCTTTCACAGATAGCTGCATAGAGGAAATCTCATCGTATTTGCCACCTCTACACAGCACAACGCCCAAACTAGTTCCACGAATCTCATCTGCGGTAACACGCAAATAATAGTAATCACTGTCATCATAATAGAGGACTAACCCAGCCATTTGCAGGAAGCTATTCGGCTCGAATTCCAGACAGGTTGTAGCTGAGCATTCAAAATGTTGAATCGGTCGGGCAATTAAACTCTGATCATGCAGTGAAGCTAACGACTCTCTGCCGCGCAGACGAAGAAAACCCGGACGTTCCTTCAAGCTAACCCAAGATTCATCAAAGGGCACACGCAAGCTTTGGTATGGAAATCCAAGAACCTCTCCATCAAATTCATCTCTGTTTGGCAGCTCCTCAAAAGTGAATATCGGCAGGTCAGGAGCCATGGTCTCCAATGCAGGCAGCTTCCCTCCGTGGGCCAATCGCAACCAGCCATCCTCTGTCCATTCACAACGTTGAATCGCAGTTTCCCGGCCTAACGGATTCATCGTTGACGTTCCCGGAATCGGGCGTGTGCATAAATGCGCCATGTACCAGTCCCCATTCTGAGTCTCTACGAGCGATCCGTGCCCTGCTTGCTGAAACGGGTAGGTCAGATCATGTGCCGTGGTCATAATCGGGAAATCCGGATCCGTATCATAAGGACCTGTGAGGCTTCGGCTTCTAGCTAAGGTGACCATATGGTTGATGCCGGTGCCCCCTTCTGCTGTCAGTAAATAATAGTACCCATCCTTCTGGTACAATTGCGGACCTTCGGTCACTCCGATAGGTGTCCCTTTATAAATTTCATGGATAGGTCCCGCTAATTTGCCAGTCTCCGGGTCATATTGCTGCATAACGATGCCAGAGAAGTTATTGTGATTTTTACGGAAATCCCAACGCATATTAAGCAGCCATTTGGTCCCTTCCAGATCATGGAACAAAAATGGATCAAATCCGCTGCCATTAAGTCTAACCGGCTCACTCCACGGGCCCATGATATCCGTCGCTGTAATTAAATAATTATGCAGATCTTTATATACACTTTTGCGAGATTTCACATCTGTAAATAGCAGATAAAATACGCCTTGATCATAAGAAAGCGCTGGTGCCCAAATGGAACCAGAGCTTACGTTACCACGCAGATCTACTTGTGAGGCTTCTGTCAGCACACGTGAAATGGAATGCCAATGAACTAGATCCTTGGAATGATGGATTTCTACACCGGGAAACCATTCAAAAGTAGAGGTTGCGATATAATAATCATCCCCTACTCTAATAAAAGACGGATCTGGATGAAAACCTGCCAACACCGGATTAACAATTTTTTGCGTCATAATGTTACCCTCCACTACCGGATTTTTCATAGTTTAACGTATTTATTGTATCGCTTTCATAACGATTAAAGTTATAATGAGATATAAGAAAATGTTTGTATTTTGTCATCTTGGAGGGCCTATGAAGCAGCTGTTCGAACCTGTTGTTTTTGAAGAACATAAGACCTTGATTTGGGATTATAAAATATATACCGACGACTATTACAAAGGTTATTATCACTGGCATCAATGCTGTGAAGTCATGTTCGTGTATGGCGGACAGGGAAACGTTGTTGTGAATCAGCAGATGTACGATATCCGCAGGGGAATGTTATTCTTTTTCCAGCCCTATCAGCTGCACCGGATCTATTCTGAGGTTTCTCCCGAGTGTCCTTTTGAACGAACCATCTTCTACATTGATCCACATGTTGCTGAACACCTGCTGGAGGGTTTTGCGAAAAGGAAGGCTTTATTCACAGCGCTTTGGCAAGGGAAAAATACACATTGTGCCTTTGATCTTAAGGATCACGTTGAGTCTGTGGAGTGGATTCTGGAGCAATATAATCACAATAAAAAAGTCAGTCTGACTGAGGATACCGAAGACATTTCACTGTTAATTCTTCAATTATTGAGCAATATAGGAACTGAAGATCAGCATGTATTCCAATCCGGAGAACGGCGAACCTTGCGTTATTCTGAGAAAATCATGAGTTTTATCGAAGAGCATTATCATGAGGAGGTTAATCTGGATCAGTTGGCTGAGGAGATTCACTTGTCCAAATCCTATATCTCCAGAATCTTTCATCAGGAAACCGGAGGAAGGCTTGTTGATTATCTGACTGCCCGCCGGATCAAACAGGCCTGCCGCTTGTTAGGAACGACAGACCTGCCTGTGGAGCAAATCGGAATCACTGTTGGTTTTCCAAATGCCTCTTATTTCAATCAACTGTTCAAAAGAGTCCTAGGGACGACGCCATTAAAATATAGAAAAAGTAATTAGATCCAATCTACACAACCGTATTTTTTTCAGTCACGAAGAGTATATTTTTAGCAAAATGATTAATATCTATCAGCTCTGGGCGGGAGGCGTCCACCAGTTCACCATTGATCCTTAAATTGACAAAGGTCACATTTTCAACAGCTCTCTCTTCGTCATATCCATAAATTCGTGAAGGGTTGGCCGTCCCGCTATAGCTGATGTCGCGAAATGTAATGTCCCGGATGCTTGTCCCCGGCTCTGGATTGTAATCCTTGTTATAGACCACCCGCACATCAATTAGCTGCCCCCGCTCAATACGCTCCACACGTATATTTTCATATAGAACATTACATACCTTATTTCGATCCCCGGCATTAATCGCCAGTGCCCCCCAATAGTTCTCTTGCGGTTCGTGATGATTCAAGATATCAAGATTTGCAAAAACAATAGACTCGATGGTGTCTCCGTTCCGTTCATGATCCCCATGTGTACCAATCATCAATGGATGAGCGACATCCGCCCACAGAATGGAATCACGAACGCTAATATTACGGGTATCCCCATAAAAATCCCATCTCGAGCCGTAAATAGCAATACAATCATCCGAATTACGCATAAAAACATCCTGGATCCTAACCTCGGAACTAGACATAATATCAATGCCATCAGACCACCCCCGAGTGCTAAACGATTTGAAATTATCAATCACAATCTGCTCAGACTGCCCGATGAAAATGCTGTAATGTGGCGGATCAATCACGGTAATACCTTCCACATTTATAGATCGTGAAAAAACAATTCGTATCCCTCGAAAGGCCGAGAATCGATGAAAATCCGCAAGATAAATTATACCGCGACCACGAATGGATACATCATGAACTCCCTCGCATACCAAGGAACCTACAAGCACTGAACCTCCCGCAAGATACACCGTGGTTTCCGAAGGGACCGGCAATACTGTTTCTTCTATATAATGTGTGCCTGGAGCGAAATAAAGCACCTTCCTTTTTTCACGAGGATCAGCAGCGGCATTATCCAGCAGCCGTAAAAGATCAGGTTTCCGGTGTATACCCGGTTGGACTACTAGAACATTAGCATCCTCTGGTTGAGGGGCATCCTTCTCCTTAGGGTTAGCAAATAAATGCAGATTTCGAAAAATATCACCGTTGATCTCAATCGATAACTTTTGCGGACCTGTTAGCTTAAACAAAATGGTATTTCCATGATATTCGTAAGAGATCCCTCGCGAAGCCGGAGCAATGTTCACACAATCAATCTCCGTATAAAGACAGGTGACTTCAACTTCTACTGTACCTTCCAGATCAAAATAAGCCATGGATGCAAGACGCACCTCATGCATATCTACCTTAACCTCGTAAATAAACAAGCTATGCCATTCTCCTTCAGGCTGCCGTACTCTAACCTTATAATCCTCACGTCCCGGGATATCTTTAGGTGCTTTATATACTTGTAAATCATCCACTTTACCATCCTCCTGTTCATTTCGATTGTATCGCTTCCAACACCGATAAAGTTTTAATGTGTTATGCAGAAATGTTTGTATTTTGTCAGTTTTAAATTATAAGCCAACTTCAACATGACAATAATCAAACATTTCCTTATATCAAAACACAACTTTCCTGAGCTTTAGAAAGCTATACTCATAACATCCTAATTACACTGGAGGCAATAATAATGACACACCCTTATTGGCAGGAAATCATGGGTAGACTTGATACAAAAGTGGAACGTATGGTAGAGCAGATCGGTGACAAGTGCCCGCATTTCGCCGGGAAAGATGGCAAATTTGATGATATCGGTTCAGACTGGTGGACTACAGGGTTCTGGCCTGGACTCCTCTGGATCATGCATGATATGACCGGAAAAGATCTTTACAAGGAGGCTGCTTGGCATTGGGACGGTACCTTGGAGGAATGGTTTGTTAAACCAACGGTTGAGATGCATCACGATGTGGGATTCCAATTCCTTCCGACAGCTGTAATTAAACATACAATTACAGGTGACGAAGATGCCCTGCGCAGAGGAATTGAAGCTGCGAATTTCCTCGCTGCCCGCTATAATCCTGTAGGCAAATTCATCCGCGCATGGAATGAAGATAAATACGGCTGGGTAATTATCGACTGTATGTTAAATATCTCCCTGCTGTTTTGGGCCAGCAAAGTGACAGGTGATCCCCGCTATAAGCATATTGCAATTAGCCACGCCGAAACGACAATGCAATATGGCATACGTGAGGATGGATCCACCAAACATATTATTTCTTTTGACGCAGAGACAGGTGCTTATCTTGAGAATTTTGGCGGTCAAGGCTACTCGGCTGAATCCTCTTGGAGCCGAGGAACAGCTTGGGGATTGTACGGCTTTATCAATACTTATCGCCACACTGGTGATGAACGTTTCCTGAACACTGCTAAGCGGATCGCACATTATTTCATCTCTGCTTTGCCTGAGGATCAAGTCCCTTATTGGGATTTCCGCCTAGAGGATGATACCCGGATGTTCCGAGATAGCTCCGCAGCCTCTATAGCCGCTTCAGGATTATTAGAGCTAGCAGATATCTTACCCTTAGGCGAAAAAAGTCTATATGCAAATGCAGCGGAGCGAATTCTGCGCTCACTGACGGAAAATTACGCAACCTGGGAGCTGCCGGAGCATGAAGCGATTTTATTGCACGGAACTGGCAGTGGCAATTCCTTCATTGATGTATCCCTGATCTATGGAGACTACTATTATATTGAGGCTATCGCTAAATTAAATGGCTGGAAACATCGGATTTTCTAATTGCAGATAGTTAATTTAAACAACAAAAAGACACCTCTCTTGAGGTGTCTTTATATATTTCAGGCTATTCGTTCACCAGTGCCGCAGCACCCTCCAGAAGCATCAAGCCGCTGAGTTGAATACTCAGCTGAACCGGAAGCTCCGGTTTCACTTCCCACGATGAACTGCACAGACCCAGTTGTTTATCCAGACCTTTTTCCCACAACTGCATTGCATTGGCCAATATAACCTCACGAATACGGATATTTACAGGAGATATTTTACAGAGCTGAACCAAATAACGAATCAGAATGCCCTTGAACAATCCAGTATCATCAATGCCTTCATCAGGCAACATCAGATTAATTGGATCGCATAACCGATCAATACATGTATTAGCCGTTCGATTCGCATCTTCTAAGTAATGAACATCACCCGTATTCTTGTAAAGCTCTAGGCCAGCGCCTAGAAACACCCCCTGACAGTAAGTAAACTCCCAATCGTAATCGATCTGGCCATCCCCGAGTCTATTCATCCCATCCCACACAAAACCAGTCGTAGAATCCATCAAATATGTCTTGTTCCATTCATAGATACGGAGCGCCCACTCCAGATCCTCTTGCTTATGAAAAAGTTCATATAACCGGGCTGCAAGGATGACGGCAGGTGCATTGGCAGGTGTGTTTTTATAATCTAGCTGATCCTTCTTCCACGCCATACCTCCACCCAACTGTTCATTCCAAGCCGTCTTAATATCCTCCCATAGATCAAGCACAGCACTTAAATAGGCTTCATGTCCTGTAACCCGATAAGCACGCAGCAACGCCAATGCTGTCCATTCCATATCATCATAGTAATTATGCCTGAAAGTCCCCCCGTTATAAGCTTGCAGACTCTGACTTAGCTCCTTAATTTTCAAGGAATACACAGGATCTCCACTACGCTCATAACCATCTACTAAAATATCAATGACATGAGCCTGCCACCAATAATAAAAGTTTTCCCCCGCAACGTTGTACGCTCTGGGATACCATTGGTTCATGATCCCCGTCTCAGCATTATAATAATTACGTAGTAGACATTGTTGGAACCACTCGGACTTTTCCTGCCAACTGACTGCTTCTATGACTTCCTTTGCTTGTGTCATTAAGAACTCACCTCAACCCTGTTCTTTAGTTAATTCAGCCATCTTCTCAAGCAGCTTGATCGCACTAAGCTGGGAGCTGAGCTGAATCACACCAGCGGAAGTCGAAGTCCAATCTGTGCCAAACAACACTTTATCCTCTGACTTTCCTTGTTCCCAGAGACATTCTGCATTCGCTCGCAGGAAATCTACAGCTTTAACTGCTGCGGAATCAGCTTTGACCCATTCAGCTGTATAGCGAATCAGGATTCCTTTAAACAGTCCCGCATCACCATTTCCTTCATCTGGCAGCACACCTCCCTCAGAGTCAGCAAGTTCATGGGCTGCGGCAGCAAAGGTTAGACGAGCATCCTCTAAATATTCCTGCTCTTTAGTGATACGGTACAGTTCAACTGCTGCACCAATGAAAACACCTTGGTTGTAGGAGTATTTCCAATCTTTATCGATCTTTCCATCGCCAGTGCGATTCATGCCATCCCATACAAAACCCGTTGCCGGATCTACTAGATGCTCTTTTTGCCATCTGTATATTTTTAACGCCCATTCAAGATTGCCAGCTTCACCAAAAGCTTGATACAAGCGTGCCGCAAGTATAGCTGCCGGTGCGTTGGCTGGTGTATTTTTATAATCCAACTGTGATTTCTGCCAAGCAATCCCACCGCCCATATGCTCGTTCCAACCTGTCTGAATGTCGTTCCATAAAAGAAGGGCTGTATCTTTATAACCTTCCACTCCTGTTGCTTGATAAGCACGAAGCCACGCGAGAGCCATCCATTCCATATCATCATACAACTCATTTGGCCACATACCACCATTTCGTTGTAGCAGACCTTCATGAAATGCGGAAAGCCTTTTGGCATACCAGTTCTCTCCAGTCCGCTGTAGTCCATCTACCAATACATCCACAGCATGGGCCATCCACCAATAATGAAAAATCGTGTTGCATTCTCCATTTGGACAAGGTGTTTCTATATTGTACATTTTGATCGCTTCATTCCAGAAGAATGAATCCAATGCAGCTTGTGCTTGATTCGCCCGTTCCTCCCAAATCCCTATCTCCAATTGATTCATATAGACTCTCTCCCTGGTTCGATTTTTATTGCATTAGCCCTTAATACCACTGAAGGCTATCCCTTGTACAAAATAACGCTGAAGCGCTAAAAACAACACCAATATCGGCAAGATTGCTACTAGCGCTCCAGCCATCATTGGACCGTAGTCTGTTTGAAAATTATAGGAAAAAGCTTGAAGTCCCATTTGAATCGTTGCTTTGTCGGGATCATTCAGCACAATCATTGGCCATAAGAAACTGTTCCAGCCCGCTTGGAAGGTAAAGATACTTAAAGTAGCCAGCGCTGGTTTAGTCAACGGCAAATATATCCGCCAAAATATTTTAAACTCTCCACAGCCTTCGATCCGGGCCATTTCCATCATGTCACTAGGCAAGGTGAGAAAGAATTGCCGCATGAAGAACACAGCAAAGGTTCCAGAAGCGCCCGGAAGAATAATCCCCCAGAATGAGTTCATCAGCCCGTTACCCCCGCTACCAAAAATATCATTTCCTCCAAAAAGAGGAATATGGCGCATGACATAAACCGTGGGGATCATCGTCACAATGCCTGGTATCATCATCGCCGCAAGCAGCACGCGGAATATCGGCTTATTGAGCTTAAAATTCAATTTTGCGAACGCATAACCACTGATAGAACCAAAGAACAGATTCGCCAATACACCCGCTACTGCAAGTACAAGCGAATTCCAGAAATAGAGCGCAAACGGAACCGTAGTAAATGCCTTACGATAGTGTTCTAAGGTCAAATGTGAAGGAAACCACCGGATGGGCATGGCGAAGATCTCTTCGTCAGGCTTCAAGGATGTAAGAACACTCCAATAAAAAGGTAGAAACATTACGATAGCAATAACTATGCACACTATATAATAGATAGATTTGCTTAAGCTTCTTTTTAATAACGAACTTCCGCTAGTATCCATACCTCTATCCCCCTTCTGCATGGCAAGCCCGGCTTATACAATGGACTCCTCCGCCTTTGTGATCCGCATGTTTATTAGTGAGAAAATGAGAATCGCCACAGCAAGCACAAATGCTTGTGCAGACGCATACCCCATTTGCAATTGATTAAAGCCCTGCTGATAGATCAGATAAACTGGGGTCTTTGTCATATTCGCCGGACCACCCTGCGTCAGCACAAAAGCTTGGTCGAACAACTGCAACGCACCAATGATTGACATCGTACTGACAAGAAAGGTTGTTGGTCGCAGCTGCGGCCAAGTAATAAACCGGAAACAAGCCAGCTTATTAGCACCGTCCAACCGTGCAGATTCATACAAATAGTCAGGCACGCCTTGCAGACCTGCCAAGTAGATAATCATATTAGAACCTACCGATTGCCAGAGGGTAAGCATAATAATGGACAACATCGCCGTTCGGGTCTCGGATAACCAAGCTGGACCCGTAATCCCAACATAAGACAACAATCCGTTAACCAAACCAAATTCAGGATGCAAAAGCCAGATCCAAACGGTAGCAGCAGCAACGGCGGATGTAAGGGTAGGCAGATAATTCAATGTGCGGAACAACTTTACCCCACGCCAGGATCGACTAAGCAGAATCCCGAGGAGAAGCGAAATCAGAATATTAAATGGAACGAAAATGATGGAATACAGAAATACATTTCGGAATGTTTTCCATAACAAACTGTCCTCTATCAAACGGCGATAGTTATCAAAACCGATCCAATCGTTTCTACTAAGTACATCGTAGTTGGTAAAGCTTAAATATAGCGCCATTACCACAGGGATGACTGTGAATACTGTAAACAGCAATACCGTGGGTGTAATAAACAGATAAGCCGTCCGCGCCTGATGTTTCTCTAGCTTTCTGATGGAAGCCATTCAGCTACCCCCTCCTAAGCAAAAGGGAGGCGAAACCTCCCTTCACTTCAAATGTCTTACTTATTATTTCACTACTTCACTACTTCATTATCCTTCAGCATTTTGTCGCCCTCTTCTTGCGATTTCCTCAAGGTCTCATCAATGCTCATCTTGTTTTGCTGGTTAAGCTGCAAATTAGGGGCCAAAGCATCAGTCTCCATCACGGAATATCCAGGATGGTTCGGACGAACCTTGGCGAACTCCAACGTTTCCAGAAACGGCTGCCATTTTGGATCATCCTTGAAAAATGGATCTTCCATCGATGGCTTATAACCCGGCAGGTTTAGACTCGTCTTTGCCCAGAGCAACGCGTTATCTTTGTTCGCTGTCCACCATTTGATGAACTCCCATGCTTCTTCCTTATGTTTGGAGCCTTCTGGAATCACTAGCCCAAATCCACCCATGACACTACCTTTATCACCATTTGGTCCGGCTGGAGGAGGAACGATTCCATAATCCAGGTCTTTACCATATTTGTTATAGGTGCTGAGCATCCACGGACCGGAATACAGCATAGCCACTTTACCTGTGACAAAAGCATCTTGCCCTTCACCAAGTCCAAGTTCGAACCCTACTTTATACACTTTGTCCTTGTTCATTAGGCGATCCCAGAACTCAAGCACCTGCTTGCCCTGCTCATTATTAAAATTGGTCTTTCCATCCTCCGTAAGCATGGTGCCGCCAGCCTGTTGGAGATACATATTAAAAAGTCCCAAATCTCCCATAGAAAAACCTGCGGTCTCCAATTTATTGCCATTCCATTTCGTTAGCTTCGTAGCCGCTGCCTCTAACTCATCCCAAGTTGTTGGAGGCTGAAGTCCTGCCTCTGCGAGCAGCTTCTTATTATAGAAAAGAGCACGGGCATCTACTGTAAGCGGCAGCCCATATAATTTGTCATCGTATGAAAGCTCCCGTAGGGATTCACTGTAGAAATCATCTTCGGAAATACCGTCACGCGTTAAGTATTCATCCACCGGATGCAGTACATTTTTCGGGGCATACAGCGAAGTTCTCCAACGGTCCCAAAACAGTACATCAGGAGTGCCGCCATTGGTCGCAGAAGTTAGGAATTTCGTGATCATATCCTGTTGCAGCACATATTTTACGTGAATTTTATCCTGCGATTTATTAAAAGCATCCACCATGGTCTCGAATTGCTTCTGCCCCTCACCGCCCCAATCTCCCCAGAAGGTAAGCTCTGTCTTTTTCCCGGTACTGCTCCCAGCTTTGCTTGTGTTTCCGGTCTCTTTGTCCGCAGATCCGTTATTGCCACCGCAGCCCGCAGCAAGTGCAGTAGTCATTACCAAAACAATTGAGGTAACCAGCCATTTTTTCATGTTCTCTATCCCCTTTAGAGTCGATTATTCAAACCTTGTTGGTCTCAACCGCGCTTAATCTGCTTACCACAGCGCATGAGTACAAGCTCACAGAACATCATATTTGCCCAAGAGAACCATGGACGTGTAAATTCATCAGGATTATCCACATGAAACCCTTCATGCATAAATCCAGTTCCTGCATCCGTCTTCTCCAGCAGATGAAGTAAGGCTTCCTGTTCCTCAAAGCGGGTAGATGTCATTCCCTGCATCGCTAAAGCTATGGGCCAGATATACCGATTTGGCGTATGCGGACTTCCAATGCCAGCAGCCGCTTTTCCTGCGAAAAAATAAGGATTAGTGCTACTTAAAATAAGTTCACGGGTATTTTTATAAATAGGATCATCAGCAGTCACATAACCCAAATAAGGGATAGAGAGTAGACTAGGTACATTTGCATCATCCATAAAATTCACCTGTCCCAGACCATCTACTTCATAAGCATAGACCGCTCCAAACTCTGGATGTTCTACAATTCCATACTCACTTATTCCCTTATTAAGCTGGTCAGATAGTTTTCTAGCTTTCTTTTCCAGCTCCTGATCACCTAAAATCTCACGGGCAATTTCACACACATATCGTAAAACAACCACCGCGAACATATTGGCCGGAACCAAATACCCATATTCACAGGCATCGTCACTAGGACGAAATCCAGACCAAGTCATTCCGGTATAAGCCGTCAACGTCCCTTTGCCTTCTCGAGCTAACGTATCCGTGGGCGGACAGTTCATCCGTTGAAAAAGATATTTTGAATCGCGCTCATGGTTCTGTTCGGTAGTCCATAATGTTATGATTCTTTCTACGCCTGTTACAAACGACTCATTAAACTGACTAGTACGGCCCGAATTCTTCCAGAGCAGATAACTCAGTTGGATTGGATAACATAACGAATCAATTTCATATTTTCTTTCCCAGACTCCCGGGCTCATCTCCGTCAGATCCTCTTGGTGGCCATGCCCACTTTCTTCTTCATTGAATGCGTTAGCATATGGATCAAGCTGGATGTAAGTAAATTGTCTACGTACAAGTCCCTCAATCATGTCTGCAATTTCTTCATCTTCGGAGGCAAGGATTAGGAAAGGTCTGACCTGTGCGGCGGAATCCCGTAGCCACATCGCTGGAATATCTCCGGTAATAACAAAAGTGCTTCCGTTTGGCATTCGTTTTAAGGTTGTGTTCCAGGTGTTGGCCATACATTTCTCGAACATTTCGGCTAATTTCGGGCGATCACTCAGCTGTGCTTTTACGCTAGATGCCAGTTTATGCATTGACTCGGGTATTTCTCTAGTTGCTTTCAGTTATAATACCCCCTTTTTCTTTTTAACTTTGAAGCGCTTTCATTGATTAGTATATTGTCATGTAATTAGTATGTCAATATGTTTATTTTATTATAATAATATATCAATGCATCTATAATGATAAATACATATCTAAAACAAATAAAAAAACCCATCCAAAAAGATAGGTTTTTATAACAACTAATATATGTTTAATTTGGAGAATAAGCCAAAATTCTATTTAGAGATAGATTGTTTAGCGGAGCTTGTGGATTCACCAGAAATTAACTCAGCTTCCAGCATTATCTTATTGGACACACTCTGCCCGTTCATAATTCGCAATACATTTTCTACTGCAAGCCGCCCCATCTCTTCTTCATTTTGCCGTAAATGGGTAAATGCATAACCCGAACCAAGTGGAGTTGGCGGACTATCAAAGCAAATGATCGAAATATCTTCTGGAATTCGTAGCCCAAGTCGTTGGACCGCAGTTCTAGCCAGCAGCGCAATATTATATTCCACAGCAAAAAGCGCCGTTATTGTTGGATTCTTTTGCAAATGAGAAATTAGCCGCGAAATGTCATGTTCAATATTCTCATCGTTGAAGGAATCCGGTAGTGTTGAGGTCAAATCGCTGACCCACAATCCCTTGTCTACAGCTATTCCCCGTTCCGCATGCGCTTGAATAAATCCCTCTACCCGCTCTTCAAGAGCTGTGGTATCCGCTGGAGGTGGAGAGAGAAAGGAGATATGAGTATGCCCGAGATCAAATAAATACTCCGTACCTTTGAGTGCAGCCTGCATATTATCAGTACTGATCGATGCTGCTGCCACTCCTTTTAAATGGCGATCTACCAGAACTAGCGGGAACCGCCCTATCACCAATTTTAGAATCTCCGCATTAAAAAATTCGCCTTGAGCCGGAAAAATGATCAGACCATCTACACCTAAGCTGAGCAACTTCTGAATAGATTTCTCTTCGTTCTCCGGCACCCCAAACGTTCTTCTTAAAACCAGAAAACAATCATTGTCACGTGAAGCCTGCTCCATGCCATAAATTAAGCCTGTGCCATAGCTGTTGCCAAAGTCGGTAATAACCAGACCGATCGTCTTTTCCTCATGGTTAAAGGAATTGAAAACAGTTCCGTCGGAGACCGTCCCCGGAGATATCGCTGATTCCATGTAATCGACTGCTGGATCTGCCACAAATGAACCTCTCCCCGGTTTTCTCACAATTAATTGTTCCGCGGCGAGCATTTCCAGAGCTTTTTTACTCGTAATCCGACTAACATTATAGGCTTCAGCCAGTTCTTTCTCTGAGGGAACCCGTTCCCCTTGTCCGTAGGATTTATTAACGATAAGCTGCTTCACTTCATCAAATATTTTTTCATACATCGGTTTGGATGATGTTGTCTCACTCATGACTTTCGTTATCTCCTGACTCTAATTTTTTCATCTTATACATAATAATATATCATGATATATTAAGTTTGTCGACAGTTGTGCGGCTACAGCAAAAAAAGAGGGAGGAAGGATGTAAAGTGGAAAAATACAAAACTTCGTATATAAACAGAGATAACCCGTATTCAGTGAATGCTGGTTAAATAAAGGCTAAGTAATCGCTATAAATATCATTTCTACTATATTCTTAGATAATATCAAACCGTATTTCATCTAACAAGTTTTTACACTTTTGTCCATTTGTTCTTTTTTTATTCAAAAACAGCTAACACAGGTCTATCGTAAATTGCTGTTCAGAATATATAATAGAGACTATCTGGTATAGAAAGGAAGTTGAATAGTTAATGAAATTTAATGATTATCGCTATGAGCGCCCGGATGTAGAGAAGTTCAAACAGGATTTTAACAACCTGCTTAAAGATCTCAATGACACCGAGCCATTAGAAGTGCAAAAGGCTTCCGTTACCGCTATTAACAAGCTTCGCAATGAGTTTGACACCCTGCAGACATTGGTTAGCGTTCGCCATTCGATCAATACAACAGATGAATTCTACAAGGCTGAACAGGAATTCATGGACGAGATTGGCCCTATCGTTCAGGAATACATAACGGACTACTACAAAGCACTCGTCAATTCCAAATACAGAGCCGAATTCGAACAAGAATGGGGCACGCAGCTGCTTCAGCTTGCAGAAGTAGCTCTGCGTACTTTTAGTCCAGAAATCATCGAAGATTTACAATTGGAGAACAAACTCTCTACAGAATACGCTCAGCTTATCGCGTCCGCCAAGATTCCATTCGAAGGCGAAGAACGGACACTGACTCAGCTTACTCCATTTGAATTGTCCACGGACCGCGATATGCGCAAACGTGCTTCACAAGCCAGATATGATTTTATGTCTGAACATGAGAGTGACTTTGATCGAATCTATGACGAGCTAGTTAAAGTCCGTAACCGCATTGCTAAAAAGCTTGGTTACAGCAACTTTGTTGAGCTAGGTTATGACCGGATGATGCGTACCGATTATAACGCCGACATGGTAGCCAACTTCCGGAAACAAGTTCTGGAGCATATCGTACCCGTCTCCCAACAGCTTAAGAAACGGCAGACTGAACGCCTAGGTCTGGATGCCTTGAAGTTTTATGACGAGAACTTCAGCTTCAAGACTGGCAATGCCACTCCTAAAGGAGATCCTGACTGGATTGTAGCTAACGGATCCAAGATGTACAAAGAGCTCTCTCCGGAAACTGATGAATTTTTTACTTTTATGTTGGATAACAATCTAGTGGATTTAGTAAGTAAAAAAGGTAAGCAAGGCGGTGGCTATTGTACTTACTTCAGCCAATACCAAGCACCTTTTATCTTCTCAAATTTCAATGGAACCTCAGGGGATATTGATGTCTTGACCCATGAAGTGGGGCATGCCTTCCAGGTGTATGAAAGCCGAAATATTAATGTACCTGAATATGCTTTTCCTACTTATGAAGCCTGTGAGATCCATTCCATGAGCATGGAGTTTTTTGCTTGGCCATGGATGGAATTGTTCTTTGAAGAGGATGCAGACAAATACCGTTTCAATCATTTGGCAGATAGCCTTCAGTTTATTCCTTACGGAGTTACTGTAGATGAATTCCAGCATTTTGTTTACAGCAATCCTGAAGCAACCCCTGCTGAACGTAAGCAAGCATGGCGAGAAATCGAGAAAAAATATTTGCCGCACCGCAATTATGAAGGTAATGCTTATCTGGAACAAGGTGGATTTTGGCATAAGCAAGGCCATATCTTCGCCT
Source organism: Paenibacillus sp. FSL H3-0310 (assembly GCF_038002785.1). NCBI lineage: Bacteria > Bacillati > Bacillota > Bacilli > Caryophanales > Paenibacillaceae > Paenibacillus > Paenibacillus sp. FSL H3-0310. Next base: position 2,257,054 of record NZ_JBBODC010000001.1, on the reverse strand, counting down.
CCCCGTTCTATTACATTGACTATACACTAGCACAGCTATGTGCCTTCCAGTTCTGGAAACGTTCAAATGAAGATTTTAAATCCGCTTGGAGTGATTATTTAGAATTATGTCAAGCTGGAGGAAGCAAATCCTTTATCAAGCTGGTTGAACTTGCGGGCCTGACTTCACCTTTTGAAGATGGCTGCATTAGTTCGGTCATTGGAGAGATTGAAAGCTGGTTAAACAGCATTAATGATAAAGAACTTTAATAATACCTTGCAGTACCGATAAAAAAGCAATCCCTGCTTCTTAGCTGGGATTGCTTTATTTTCATATTAAGGTTATTTAGCGATAACGAATCAACAAGTCCAGTGGATAACGACCTGCATTACGGCCATACAAAGCTAGCCCGCCGTCCTCTGCTTGCAGCTCCAAACGGAAAACACGATTGCGATCCAGCTTCGCTGCTAACTGCCCCGGTACACTTGCCTTGCATAGGTAGCCATAAGATCCAGCCTCATCCAGCTTATTCGCTATTGGCTGATAATGCCAAGACAAAATCCCTCTGCTATCAGCCGGATCATCCGGTAAATAGAAAGAACCAATCCGCTGCCCATCCACCAGAACGTTCACTCGGGAAGGATGACGCTCTTCATCCGTCATATAATACGTATTCGGATTATATTCCACCCTCGCATCTGCCCCATGCATAAGATCAAGGCCCATATCATTAAGCTTCGTACCTTCAACATGCCGCGCCAGCAATCGTTTAGCACTTGCTTCGAAGATGATTTCGATCTCACCAATCATTGATTTATCTGCTGCATCTGGCAGTGTAACCTCGTATACATACTGACCTTGCCCAGCACCATTGATCTTAGATCCTTGGATAGCATCCCATTGATGCTTAAAGTTATGATCGGTATAAGCTCCCACTGGAATTTGAATAAATGCTCCTTCACCTTTAAACAATACAGTGTTATTACCGCCTCTTACATCAAAAGTAATGAAATTCCGCGTGATCGCTTCACCCTTCTCATTAATCAGAGAAACAGCAAGTATTGCAGCCGCCTCCTGACCAGGCATTGTAATGTTCAAAGAAGGAAGTATAGTGTTTCCAAAGTTATCCCATTTCACAGACATATGTCCACTTTGCGCAGTGACCCGAGTCCCCAAATTGTCGTACCACAGTTCCCATTTCAGCTTCAAATTATGACCGTGATAGCTGTCCGCGAAGCTGGAACCTAGCAAAGGTACTTTAACACTCTGCCCTGCTTCTACTGTCTGGCATGGAGGAGCATCTATCACGATAAAATCTGGGGAATGCAGATCCGCAATCGTCATCCCGGGAACAAAATCCCCATATCCAAAATCCTTATCGCTCCCGTCTAGCCGGTAATAACCATTGAACTCATTCGTAACATCACGGAATTCAGTAAATACGAATCCACATAGCTTATCATGCCGCCGGAATTCATTCATCATATAGCGGTAATGCCATGCCAAATCACTGTCCCCTGCACCACCTTCTATCCCCCACACATTACCGCATTCGCTGTTCATTAGAGGGGCATCAGACTGTACGTTGCCGCCAATACAGTTAAACTCCGATCCCGGGAATGTTTTATCTACAACCTCATTTAAGTGGGCTTGCAGCTGCTCGTAACCATTAATGTAAAAGTGCCATGTATTAATATCCGATTCCACATGATCATAATTACACGGCGAGTTATCCTCAACAATTCTAGTCGGATCAAGCTGCTTCGCCCAGCGATATTTCTCCCGCACCCATTCCTGTGTCTCTTTAAGATAACTACTCTGCTGCTGTACATCACTTGTGAGGCTAGCCTCCTGAGCATCTGTCTTCAAACCCCAGGTCTCGTTGAACATAACCCACGAAAAAATAGATGGATGATTATAATCTCGTTCAATCACCTCAAGGGCTTCTCTCTCATAGGAGGCTCTGGCCTTGTCATCCGGATTACCCCAGAAACAAGGCATATCTTCCATAACAAGAATGCCAAGCTTATCCGCCCAATACAGCTTACGGGGTTCTTCGGGCTTAATATGAATTCGCACCATGTTTAGCCCTAAACGTTTCATTAGATAAATTTCATCCCGCATGTCTTCATCCGTTGGATAGGTGAAAAACCCTGTCTTGTGATAGGACTGATCAAGAGTACCGTTCAAATATATCGGTTTACCATTTAAGGTGATCCACCGATAATCACGATCTTCAAAGCGGGCAGTCTGAATTTCGCGAATTCCGAAATAAGTGCTGACTGTATCTGTACCAAACGATCCACTAAGCTGCAATTCACCTTCATATAAATAAGGATTTTCTGGACTCCACAAATGCGGATTGGGAACATCGATAGACAGCTTACATTCGTTCACCCCTGCTATAAGCTGCAGCTTCTCTGTATGAACAACAGAATGATCAGCGAATTGCAGCGTAAACTCTGCCGAACCCGTTTCATGCGCAATTATTCTTGTAGTTACCTTCACCTGTCCATCTATACGGGTCACAAACTTTGCATCTTTCATATAAGTTTCGGGACGTGCTTCAAGCCATACAGGCTGCCAAATTCCACGGATTTCTCCATATCCTTGTTTGCCCCGCGCTTGATAAGCATGATCGAAATCCTCAGCTCTTACGACAATATTATTCTCACAATTAGCTGCCCAGTAAGGTGTAATATCAAATTCAAATGAACCATATCCACCTTGATGTGAACCTACATGTTCTCCATTTATCCACACATCACATGAATAATCTACTGCCCCAAAACGTAAAAACAATCGTGTTTGTTGGTCAACAGCCTGCCCATTCACGGTGCGGCGATACCAGCCTATTCCTTGTTGATCGCAGCCAATTCCGGATAAGGGACTTACCCAAGAAAAAGGTACAGTGATCATTGAGTCGTAAGCGATTTCAGGATTGGAGTACCATAACGCCTTCATACCTTCATTGTTCGGATCAAACTTAAATGACCATTGCCCATTCAAATTCATCCATTCATGACGTTGCCAATGTGGATGAGGGTGTTCAGAACGAGGAATCGCAAGTGTCTCAGAAGCTAATATAGAAGTTGTCATATGGCGAGCACAGCCTTTCAAAATAAGAAGTTGAGCCCATTTTAGCACCAGTATATGTTTTTCGCAATGTTTATTATGATTTTACAATACTCGTTCTTCATTGTACAATAACCTCAACCCATCCTATACGAAAAGGAACAAAAATGATGAATGATATTTCACAAGAAACGATACGTTATCCCGCGTCACGCATTTTAGATGTAGCTAAAGCACTGTCTGGTGACGTTCGCGTCCGCATTCTTGAAGCCCTTGGAGAGAAGCCTATGAGTGTCAGTCAATTAGCTGAGACGTTAGGTGTAGCTCAGCCAACGATATCTATCAATGTGCAGACGTTAGAACAGGTTAATCTTATCTCGTCTACACAAGGTGCAAATCGCGAAAAAATCTGTGCGGTCACCTGTCGCTCTATTCAACTCGATCTCCCTTCAAAGCTAGGGGATGGGCTGCATCAAACTGAGGAAATACATATGCCCATCGGAATGTTCTCCCACTGCTCCATACAACCGTCCTGCGGGATGGCCGGAAAAGATGGTGGCGTCATTGGCTCCCAGGATGATCCAAGAGCATTCTACATGCCTGAACGAGTCGATGCCTCTCTCTTATGGTTCGCAGAAGCCGGTTATGTCGAATACTATTTTGCCAACCCCCTGCCTCCAGGCGTCGAGTTGGACGAAATCCGCATTTCGGCAGAAGTATGCTCAGAAGCCCCTTCATTTCGAGAGGATTGGGCCAGTGATATCAGCTTATCCATCAATGACCAGTTAGTCGGGACTTGGACCTGTCCCTCCGATTTCGGGAACCGCAAAGGGAAACTGACCCCTGAACGTTGGAGAAGTGGAACTGAATATGGAGCTCTTACTACATGGAGTGTCTCGGAATCGGGCAGCAGCTGTAATGGTTCTTTCTCATCTTCCACTACAATCAGCTCTTTAAAGCTGGCGTTTAATGAACCTATTCGTGTACGTTTTGAAATTCGGGAGGATGCACTCAATAAACGAGGACTAAATCTGTTCGGAAGTGGGTTCGGGGACTATGCCCAGGATATCATACTGGCGTTTGTACGACGTCCGAAATGAGGAAAAAGAGGCAGGAGTGCCTCGGAAGTGGATCCAATGTTCACCAGCATCAAGAAGAACATCAACAATGGATGCACACTTCCAGCCCTGACCAGATGGACCTCTCTATTTCATACCAGTAGAGACCTTATTTTGCTTCAACTTTTTTTAGATTCTCAGCGACTCTGAAGGTTACAATCTTGCTAATTAATTCATAAGGCATAGGCTTATCAATAGGGAATTGAACGGAACCTTTAGCACCTTTATAGCCTGATAATTCATCTTTAAAAGCATTAATTCCACTTGGAGTTGGATAGAATCCAATATGCTTGGGATAAGCAGCGAAATGCACCAAATTTCCGTGTAATGCAAAAGTAGGCATCTGATAGCTTATTTTTTCCTCTGCTTCCGGTGCCGCCTCTTTTATCACCTTTCTTAACGTATTAAGGATTTCCTGAACCTCAAGCGAAAACCCGGAAATATAGGCATTGATCGATTCATATGTGATTTTACTTTCATCCATGATATAACTCCTCTCTGGATCATCTCCACGATTTGCATAAATGTAGGGCCGCTAAAGCCTCAGCTTCAGTACTTTTGAACAACATTTTATCGCCTTGATTGCATTCGTAAATAAAATCATTCAGACTTTTGCTGTTATAGCTTGTAAATTCTCCTACGATAGCAACTCTCATCTGATAGTTTGTATATTTTTGTGCAATCTCACCAGCAACTCCAGACTTTAGCTCGAAAAAATCATCCGTAATCTGTTCCTTCCTCAGAAGCATTTTATCGCATCCTTGGTATTTCACATTCATCATTAAGTCTAAGGCATCCCTTACATTATTGATTATGATCTCCTCACCAGAGATTATAGCTACCGTTGAATCATTCTTATCATCCACTGTGATTTTCATTCAAGACTACTCCTTTTCCGCGAAGAATTTCTGCAACATTATGATTACTCTGCTTAATCGCAACCGACCATGCAGATTCACCACTTTTTATTTTAGCAGAAATGTCGGCGCCATGTTCGATTTACAACTCTATTAGTTCTACATTATCCGTATGAAAAGCAGCAGAATGTAAGGAAGTATAACCATCACTATCGAATATATTATTCTCCATATTCGCAAGGTGCGGATGAGCTTTCAGGATTTCTTTCAGCCGTTCTGCATAGCCTGATTATGCTGTCTGAAATACATCATTAATGATTAATTATCGTATAAACGAGCTAAGCCATAAAAAGAAAAGAGGACTCGTTCAATGTTCTTTGAACGAATCCTCTAATGATCACAATTCTGGAGCTCAGTAGATTAGATTAAATCCGACTTTTCAAGTAGCCGCTTCACGATCTCTGCAACCTCAGCTCTGGTCATATCATCTTTCGGAGCAAGCCCTTTACTGCTTCTTCCCATGATAATGCCTGCCTGCAAAGTGTCAGTAACTCCACTGATTGCCCAGTTAGAAACCTTACTACTATCTGTAAATGGAGCTAACAAAACGTCAGCCGATTGAACAGAAAGCTTAGTCTGTAGCGCTGTAATTTTCATCGCTTTAGCAATAATTAACATCGCTTGTTCACGGGTAATATGTTCATCAGGGCGGAACATGCCATCTTCAAAACCATTGATTAATTGATAAGTAAATGCCGTGTTGATCGCACTGTTATACCAATCCGTGGTCTTTACATCTGAGAATGGTGTTGCAGCTTGTTCCATCTCAAGTCCCAGACCGCGTACAACAATCGCCGCAAACTCTGCACGGGTAATGGCTTGATCCGGAGTAAATTGACCACTACCTGTTCCCTCAATGACTAATCGGGAGCCCATATCGTTCACTGCCTCTTTTGCCCAGTGATTAGCTACATCACTAAATTCAAGCGGATGCCAGATTACGGAGTAAGTACCTCCGCTTAAGCTATTGATAGTAGCAAAATATTTGCCATCAATTACAACCACTTTAGTAGGAACATGGTGTACCGAACCTTCGGAATCAACGTACACTCCAGTTGTAATCTTGTTCGGGTCCATCCCTTCAGGAATGGCTATGGTACGTTTAACATACGTATTGAATTGGGAAAGTTCAATACTCTTATCTCCGTAGATACCTCTAGCCGTAAAATTAACTGGCGCGGAAACTAATGAGAAGGATCCTTTTTGCGCAGCTGCTTCTAAAGCTTTAACTTTATCGGCTGTAGGAGCACTAATTTCAATCTGTATCTTAATATCTTGCAAAGCTACCGACTTGCCGATTTGCTCGTTCAAAGCGTCAATATTAATTTGTTGAGCAGGCAGTGTAAATGTCGCATTTCCCGCTTTAATCTCAAGAATCGCTTGATTACCCTGCATATTTTTAACCATTTGTCCATTTAATTCGCCAACTATAACATCAGATTTACTATTTGCACCGATAGAAACTACTGTACCTTTACCTTCAGTGGCGAGCTTGTCCTCTAGCTTCTTCTGATCTAACACAATAGTGATTAACGTTTGCTCATTCCGTTTACCATTCGTTGCGGTTCCCACTGTTTCAGCTTTACCATTGATTAGAATGGAAGCAGCATTTACCACAGGTGCCGGAGTTGGTGATGGGGTTGGTGATGGGGTTGGTTGCGACGGAACAACAACATCACCACCAGATGGAGTGCTAGGAACAACTGCATTGGACTCAGCAGAGAATTCGCTGATGCCAGCTTTATTGATTGCCTGTACCGTGAAGGTATAGCTTGTTCCATTCGTCAAACCACTGATTGTCAGAGGACTTCCAGTTCCTGTAACCGTCAAACCTCCCGGATTAGCAGTTACAATATATCCTGTGATTTCGCTGCCTCCATCGTTCACCGGCGGGATAAAGGTGATGATTGCTTGACCATTCTCTGCAGTTGCAGTTACGGATGTTGGAATTCCAGGTGCTGTAACTGGTTTAACAGGTGCCTTCACAGTAACGGTTGTAGAAGCCGTATAACTACCATCTTTCGTCGTTACCGTTATGATGGCTGTTCCTTCACCAATCGGAGTTACTACTCCATAAACAACCTTAGCTACTGTCTCATCGCTCGAGCTCCAGATCACACCTTTATTTGTTGCATTAGCAGGAGCTACTGTCGCTTGTAGAGTTCCCTCGCCTTCACCCACCGTTAAGTTAAGTTCTGTCTGGTCTAAAGTCACCCCAGTTACGATAACGTCAGGTGGCTTAGGAGCGGCTACATTAACTGTGGTTGTAGCTGTAAAACTTCCATCTTTGGTCGTTACCTTGATAACCGCTGTACCCTCTCCAACCGGAGTTACTACTCCGTTCACTACGGTCGCTACAGTTTCATCGCTCGAGCTCCAGATCACGTCTTTATCTGTTGCATTCGCAGGCTCTATTGTTGCTTTTAGAATTCCATCAGCTTCACCAGCTGTTAAATTCAGTGTTTCCTGATCTAACTTCACTCCAGTTACGTCCACAACCGGCGGGATTGGAGCACTCACATTTACTACAGACGAAGCTGTAAAACTTCCATCTTTCGTCGTTACCGTAATAACCGCTGTACCCTCTCCAACCGGAGTTATTACTCCGTTCACAACGGTCGCGACTGTTTCATCGCTCGAGCTCCAGATCACGTCTTTATCCGTTGCATTGGCAGGCTCTATTGTTGCTTTTAGAATTCCATCAGCTTCACCAGCTGTTAAATCTAGTGTCTCCTGATCTAGCTTCACTCCAGTTACATCCACAACCGGCGGGATTGGAGCACTCACACTAACTGTGGTTGTAGCTGTAAAACTTCCATCTTTCGTCGTTACCGTAATAACTGCTGTCCCCTCACCAACCGGAGTTACTACTCCGTTCACAACGGTCGCGACTGTTTCATCGCTCGAGCTCCAGATCACGTCTTTATCCGTTGCATTGGCAGGCTCTATTGTTGCTTTTAGGAGTCCATCAACTTCACCAGCTGTTAAATCTAGTGTCTCCTGATCTAGCTTCACTCCAGTTACATCCACAACAGGCGGGATTGGGGCACTCACATTTACTACAGACGAAGCAGTAAAACTTCCATCAGTAGTCGTTACCATGATGATCGCTGTTCCAACGCCAACTGGAGTTACCACCCCGTTTACAACGGTTGCAACAGTCTCATCACTAGAGCTCCAATTTACTGTTTTGTTCGTGGCATTAGCAGGTGCTATTACGGCACTAAGCGTGTCTCCTGCTTCTCCTTCCGTTAAACTGAGTGTTGGTTTATCCAGGGTCACTCCGGTTACGATTACATCCCCCGTATTGTTTACCGTCACATTAAAAGTGTAGGTGTTGCTTAATGCTCCATCACTTACCTTAACAGAAATCACACTGGTGCCAAAAGCATTCGCTGCGGGTGTTATTTCTAAAGTTCGTAACTCACCACTTCCACTTATTTTCAGTCCATTATTCGGAATTAAGAGCGTATTCGAGGAAGTAGCTGATACTTGTAGGTCATCTCCATCCACATCGAGAACCTTAAAGGATCGTGAGACCGACTTGTTTTTATCGGTTGTAGTATTCCCCATAAAACCTGTGTCCTGCTTCCAGGTTGCCCCAGTAATTGTGCCGTTCTTAAGGGGAAGACCAGAGGTATTAATAGCGACATTCCCATCATTGCTATTCGCTAATTTATAGTTTAAAGCCAGATTAGGCTCCGAGCCTGTCAAGTCGACATTCATTTCTCGAACAATATCACTTTGGGTCTTGGCTTTACTCCAGAACCTCACGTCTCTCATTCCACCGTTATAATCTCCGTCCTGTCTCCACGTGCTTTTTCCAAGCCAGTTATTCGGACGTGCAACGTTTCCTACTGTACTTAAATCCATGGCCCCTTCTGCCTTAAGTACACCATCCCAATAAATCCGTCCCTTTTTCTGACTGTGATCATAAACAATCGCGACATGAACCCATTTAGAAATCGGGAAATCCTCAGTGACATTAATATCTCCCTTATTAGTGTAGGCAGTGAAATTCATCCGTTTGCCGTTAAAACCTACAAAAATATTGTGGTTCTGCTCTGCGATCGATGATTCAAAAAATCTCATCCATGTCTGAAAAGCATCTACCTTCAAAAATCCTTCAACTGTAAAAGAATTCCCATAAATCCGTTGATCCGGGAACGTCACATAATCCCCGTTACCGTCAAAACTAAGATAGTCCCCACCATTTAGTTCTGTCAGATAAGGTGCATCATTCACTGGATTTACAGTAATTACGGCTATACCCGGATCTGAGCTGAACGCGGCAGATACTGTGGTATTCGCATTTTTTTGATAATTTTGATAACCGGATGCTGTTGTATCCCATAGCTTAAAGCTAATGGATGCCGTTCCGTTCCAGTCTTTCGCCGGGACAAAACGGATTTTCTCCGATTTCAGCAGCAGAAAAGCATTACTGTTTGACACCGGCTCGATATTATACCAAATTCGTCCCACCGTGTTGTAATACTGCCAGGCCCCTTTGGTATTATCTAAAGCTACTACAGCAATCCCTGTTGACGCTGGATCCGATACTTTTCCTGTCAAAAAGCTGGCTACCTCAACTCCTGCGTTGGAATAGTCATCTTCATTAATCGACGTTATTATAGCTGGGCTATTCTCGAGCCAACCGAAACTAGCTTTTGCACTTATGATTGGAGTTTGCATAGGACCCACCCCCTGCACCACAAGTCCAGTACATAACGAAATACTAATGCCTATTTTCATAAATGATGGCTTCAAACTCTATTTCCCCCTCTAGCATAAATCATGTCCTTAATTCGACAATAATCGAGAGTATTATACAAAATTAAGATAAACAAAAAATAAACAAAAAAAGAACCCTCGATAGCCATCCTTTCGAAGGTTCCTTCCATTACAATAACTTCTGTTTCATTAACGCTTTGAGTTTAGGATCGGGTGTTGTTCCGAGCTCTTGCTGCAGCATCTCTTCCAATTGACCAAATTTCCGCTGTGCTTCATTCATTCGCCCTAATTCAATTAATAAGTTAATGATTTCATGATAGATGTCCTCTCGCAAGGAATCTAATTTTATTATTTCTCCAAAATAATGCAGTGCTTGCTGCTGCTGATTCTGCTCCAAATGAAATCTTGCAGCCAGCTCTAGCAATCCTATATATTCATGCTCGAGTCTGCGCGTCCTGCCACTGGCCCATTCATAGGCTTTTCCTTTGAGTAATGCTCCTGTGTATAAAACTTCTGCTTGAATCATCCATTCAACATGTCTTTCAGAGGTTTGCCTGATTTGCTTTAACAATCGCTCAAATTCATACAGATCACAATAAATGCTGCTTTCTACTACATGAATTTCATTCCTGCTAGCTTTTATATAATTGGCGCCGATTGCTTTTCGAATATAATACAGCGTCGAGTTCAGATTCTTCCATGCTTTTTCAGGCTCCAATCCGCTCCACAACGTGTCGATAATTTCCTCCCGGCTAACCGTCCCTTTACTAACCAGAAAAGCAAATAATTCTTCTGTTTTTGGACTTCTCAGCTTGATTAGCTCTCTGTTCTGCGTTCTGCGGTACACTTTTAAACCATTAAATAAAAAAACTTCTAACGTAGGCTCAGCCGTTGTATTTCGATTTATTTTTTTGAGTTTCTCTAACGTCTTAGACAACCGCTCCGCAGTTACAGGCTTCAAAAGATAATCCACTGCACTCAGGTCAAAAGCCTGCAGCGCATACTCATCAAATCCGGTTACAAAAACCACATCTATCGATTCATCCAATTCATGCAAAAGGCTAGAAAGCTTCATCCCATTCGTCTCAGGCATAGAAATATCCAAAAAAGCTACATCTATCGGATTGGCCTTCGCAAAAGCATAAGCTTCCGCAGGATTCAAAAACGTCTCATAGACATCAATCTCTCCGCTCTGCGATAAGATCCGCTTCAGGCGTTTTACCGATAACTCCTCATCATCTACAATAATCGCTCGCAGCATGCCTCAACCTCCCATCCGCTTAAGCTGCTGTATTGGAATTTCAAAAGATACCGTTGTGCCTAATCCTTCAGCACTTTGAATATGAATATTTTTTCCATATAATAGCTTGATGCGCTGACTGATATTCCACAGCCCCACCCCTCTTTTATCTACATCTGACTGCATTACTTCTTTCAATTTATGCTCACTCATTCCAGATCCATTATCCTCCACAATAAAGCTAATCACAGAATTCTCTAATTCTTTTACAGATATAATTACCGTGCCACCCCGCAAATTGGACATTAGGCCATGCCTTATTGCATTTTCGACCAAAGGCTGTAGAATCAGCGGAGGAATCCGGTAATCCGTATTCACTCTCACATCATATTCCACATTTAATCTGGCACCGAAGCGTGCTTTTTCAATATTGATATAAGCCTCTACCAGCTCAAGCTCATTCTCCAGACTCGTTAGTGAATCCAGTTGTTTGAAATCAAAGCTGCTTCGCAAATACTGGGACAGCTGCAGTGTCAACTCTTCGGCCTTCTCAGGTTCTTCCACACATAGTTCAGCAATTGAATTCAGAGCATTGTATAAGAAATGAGGTTTGATCTGGGATCGTAAAAAAGCAATTTCGGCGTCTTTAGCAGTCTTCACGGAAGCTCTCAATCGGGTCAGACTTTTAACACGTGCCATTAGCTCTTCAGCTTCAAAAGGTTTTCCCACATAGTCATTTGCACCGTTATCCATGGACATCTTCATATCGCTCACCCTGTTCTTGGCCGTCAGCATTAACACAGGTAGCTCAAAAGGGGTAAATCTCTCTCTAATCTTTTGCAGAACCTCGTAACCCGAAATGTCCGGCATGGTAATATCCAGTACCACCAAAAAAAAGTCTGTGTTTTTCGCTAGCTCCTCAAGTGCCATCTGCCCGCGATTGACAACCACAATAGAATATTTCTCTAGCTTAAACAGATTGATCATAGATTGCAGATTGGCAAAATCATCGTCCACTACTAAAATGGGCTCATTGATCTCGCCTTTGATATAAAGGGGATAACTACCATGGGAGAAACTTAATTCTTTATAAGAATGTGCCGCCTTAAGGGTTGGCCTCGAGATTGGCTTAACCACTTTATCCCACCGTGGAAGTGTAAAAATAAACACCGAACCTTTTTCCACTGTAGATTCCACAGCTATGTTCCCACCATGCAGTTCTACTAGCTTCTTAGTAATACTTAATCCGAGCCCTGTTCCACCATGACTATGAATCTCCGCCTCATCCACCTGCTCAAAAGCTTTGAAAATACGCTCCTGCATATCCGGTGAGATACCCAAACCTGTGTCTGCCACACGTACTTCCACCCACTCCTGAATAACTCTGGCACTAATCTCTATTTCACCCTGTTCCGTAAATTTAATCGCATTATCAACCAAGTTGTGGAAAATTTGAATCAGACGATTGCCATCTGCATTCACCATAGGAAAATTCGAAGCGACTCTGTTAACGAGCAGGATCGACTTTTCTCCGAGCAAAAAAGAATGAATACCAATGACGGAATCAACAACGGCTTTCAAATCCAGGTTGCTTTTGTATAATGTGATGTCTCCATACTTCATTTTGGAATAATCAAGTAGTTCATTTACCATATGTGTTAATCTTCTGCCGCTCCCTATTACGATCGCTAGATTCTGCGCTTGTTTTTCATTAACTGGACCCTCAACCCCATCCAGCAGCGTAGCTGTAATGTTCACTATGGCATTTAGAGGTGTTTTTAGTTCATGTGAGGTGTTGGAAAGGAATTCATCTTTAATTTTATCCAGCCCGATCAGCTGGTTTTTCATCTCGTCTATGGTATGGTAGGCTTCAAAAAAACGTAGAACAATCAGCACGATCATGATGATATTAAAAGCCACAATGTAAAACTGCCCGAGCCAAAGGTTCTCTTTTATAGAAAGAGCAAACAAAATAATGTCTATGGAATATAGATTAATAGCTAGAATCGCCATAAACATCAGCAGCAATTTGATTCTATTTACTTCTGCGCTTCTAATATATAGGGTAGCCACTCTACATAACATCCAAATTAACATCAGCTCATATAAAATAATCACATACGGATAAATGACCGTGTAAGAACGAATCGGCAGGATGGCGACCAGAATTATAAAGTTGCCTAAAACAATCGTTATGGCTTGAGTAAATTTTAAAGATATTATGCTTTTGTGCATTTGGTAAAAAAATATTGCGAGCACAATAAAGCAGGAGATGGAGCTTATATCCTTTACTTTGTAGAGCACTATGAACGAAAGTTTAGGGAAAAAGAGTAAGAGTGAACGCTCGCCGATCAACCCATGATATATCGCAAACAGCAAACAAATAGTAGCAAATACAAGTAAAGAGTAATCCTGCTTACGGTATAAGGACGCTGCCCCAAAGCAGATAAAAAAGATAAGGGCAAGTGTGCCTAAAATAGCAACGGTGCTAAATTCACGGGCCGTACTCTTCTGCTGCACCTCCATCATTGCTGCTTCCTCACCAAAGGATAAAGAAACCGGAATGCCCCCATTTACATAATCGAAGTTGGAGACTTGAATTATGATTTCTACATCTCCCTTATCAGACGAAAAAAGCCCAATCAGCGGGATATTCCCTGACCGATAATCAGCTTCATTAGCAGCAGGATTTCCATCCTCAATAACTGACTGTCCATTAACAAAAATCCTGCTTGAAAAGCGGATATTTGTTTTTTTCAAGGCGAATACCCCGCTTACAGGCAGGTTTTTTAGAACCATCCGATAGGTGGCGGAACCGAAGGCGGGTAAAGGGCTTCCATTAACGATGTTGCCGTTCCACCGGGAGGGCACCTCCATCCAAGCTGTAGAATCAGGTATATCTGCGCTACCCGCCCTAAAATGCTCAGAAGTTAATAGCTGGTTCCAATAAAACTCCCATTCACCGTCTAACTTGATAATCTTATCCTGTTCGTAATCCCAAGCCGCGAGATCCATGACTCCATGCTGCACTTGCAGGTGACTTCCTTGTTTATCGTGACCCATAAGAATGGATAGAGGAATCGCAGATAATAAAATTAAACCAATCAGATAGATAAGTAATGTCCTTTTGAGCATCGTATCGGCCCCTTTTATGGAAGAGTAAAGCTGCAGCAATCACCAGGGCCATCCTGCAACACGTGATGTAGAGTAAAAAGTCTAGATGAACATAGATAATTCTATAAAATTTTCTAATTTCCTTCACAATTCGACAAAGTAATAGGCCTTTATTAGGATTTTTTTCGGAAAAAGCGGGACTTGTATGAAAAGAGGGTCTGAGAATTCTTGCGGCTCTGAATACTTACGCCGCACGCATGCGGACTCAGGAGACCTTATTAGTTGAAAAACGAGGGTTTTGCCACGCTATCGGACTCAGTTGCAACTATATGCTCATAACCACCCCATTTTGAGTCGATTTGCAGCTAATAAGAGCTATGCAGTCCGTAACTTTTGGAATACGAGCGAAAATGTACGAATAGCTGCAATACGGTCCGTTCATCCCGGAGTTACATGACTTTGGTGACATAGACAACATGGATAATCTGACGACTTGGACTAGATAGACAATTCTGACGTCGTTGGGAACTCTGAATGCTTACGCCGCACGCTTGCGGACTCAGGAGACCTTATTTGCTGAAAAATGAGGGTTTTGCCACGCTATCGGACTCAGTTGCAACTATTCGCACATAACTGCCCAATTTTGAGTCGATTTGCAGCTAATAAGAGCTATGCAGTCCGTAACTTTTGGAATACGAGCGAAAATGTACGAATAGCTGCAATACGGTCCGCAACGTTCGAAAATGAATAATGATATTGCGCAGAGCACGTAATCCATTTTTGCGGATCAGTAAGCACATGATGATCGTCCTAGAAAAGCCATGCGGCCGCGCGGGGGAAGAATCCGCTTTTAGAGTAACTATTAACTTCAGCAAATTCAGCTCGTTCACCCTGCTAGCTACCTTCATTTAAAACCTATTAGAATTCGTCATCTTTATACACAGTAACTCATTGAAGAAATCCTCAGCACTCGTTATAATAGCAACTATAGGTCGTGAAGAACACGCCGCTTTTATACAATCTCTATCCTGGGTTAAGCTCAGGAGGAATTGTATGGGAGCGGCTTTTTCTTTTTTCAAAAAATTACTTAAGGAGGATATACAAAATGTCCAGATTCGAACAGCAACTAGAGGAATGGTTACAGATCAACTTGGATAAGGAGAACAATCCCCGCAGACAGGAGCTTCTTGCAAAAGGGTTGGGCTATGGAACAGTCGAATTTCTGCGTGCGGTATGGTTTCCTGCTGTAGGAAACTTCAACTACTTGTTCCACGAATGGGAAGTGCGCGATTTCAACAATGGTTATCGTTATCTTGATCTGGCCTATATGCCAGGTGGAGCAAAGGGTGGAATTGAGATTCAAGGCTACGGTCCGCATGCTAGAGATCTTGATGTACGACGATCCAAAGATTTATGTAGACGCCATTCCTTATTATCGCTAGACGGTTGGACCTTCCTATCCATCGCCTATCCCTCAATCACGGACGAGCCTCAGCTATGTCAACAACTAGTACTCGCATTCATCGGCAAATTCATGGCTTCAGACGCGCCCTCTTCATTAACTTGGTTAGAAGCTGAAACACTTCGTTTCGCAAGACGTCTTCTGCGTCCGTTCACACCTGTAGAGCTTACCCACCATCTTAGAGTCACTAATCGCCATGCCCGACGTGTTTTACATGAGTTAGTTGAACAGCAGCTACTAGAGATCGTCGGTGGAAAAGTACGCAATCGAACCTATCAGCTTAGAATGTGATGACTTGATTAGTTTGGTTTGATTAGTATGGTTTGATTAACAAAGTTACGTTCGGACCGTATAGCTCTTATTTCCCAATTCCCCTCGTTTTCGCCACACTAACGGACTCAGTTGCAGCTATTTACTCAAAAACACTGCTTTGACCCAATTTTTCAGCTCATTAAGAGCTATGCAGTCCGAAACTCACGGAAAATGAGCGAATTAGCTAAAATAGCTGCATTACGGTCCGTAATGGCAACTCTAGGGTCATACCAGCAAGGCTCATACAAAAAAATGATCCTGAATCTAATCCGTTGCACCCCCGCATTGTCCTTCCAAAATCTAAGTCTTTTTCATTACCATCTATTACTATTACTAATCATTATTCAGAAAAAAAGTGCTCTGCTTAGTCCGTATTTTAATCAACGCTTGACCTTAGGTCTGACCTAAGGTTTATAGTTATTTTATCAAATAACTTACAGTTAGGAGCACCGCCCTTGAATCCGTACCTTACAATTGGCGAACTATCAAAACTTATGAATGTATCTATCCACCAGATTCGATATTTTGAAGAAAAAGAAATCCTGTTTCCATCCTATATAGACAATAATCAGTACCGGATGTACGGCATCGATGAGATCTATCAATTGGCACATATCCTGTTGCTCCGCAAATTAAACATCTCTGTCAGCACCATTAGCCAAAGTATGAATAAATCCGCAACGAATGACTACCAACTGCTGTTAGAGAAATCGTTAAACAAAATCAACTCAGAAATAAACCAATTAATAATGCTGCAACAATTTATACAAAAGGTACTAAAAGAGCATGCAGATTATGGCAACATGGAGGGGGAGTATCAAATTAAACATGTGGACAATCGTTATCTGAAAAAGTGGTTGGTGCTAGAGGATAACGAAACACTAACTGCACGAAGTTTATATGAAAAAAGACCGCAGTACCATCATTTATTTGAAACAGATTTGCATTATGTATACGATTCTGAACAAGTAACCTTATGCTTTGAAACCATTGAAACCACTCCCGCCCCTGACATTGTTTTAGAAAAAGGGTGTTATCTCTATAAAGCATTTTTTGTAACAGACGATCAGGATGTAGATCATGAGATTGCCAAGCTGGAACACTTTTTAAATGGGCATCACTACATGGTATTGGGACCAATCATCATTTTGGAGAAATCGTACCTATCCATGTTTAACAACGACAAGCTTCATTATGAGCTTCAAATTCAAATCGAGCATGCCTTAGATGATACCACTAAATGAGTACAAACGAGGTTATCATCGCCCATTACCAGGAACAAGATCGTGAGGCTGTAAGCAGGCTTTTGGTAGATGCATTTCACGGGAAATTTCACTCTCTCCTCTCTCTCGAGGACAATGAAATTGCTGATCTACTTATAAGACTTTGGGAACAAGATTCTACTTCTTTATCATCCAAACAAATAATCGCTTATGAAAACGGAGAAGTGGTTGGCACTATCTACTTAAAATGGCAGGATACGCTCTCCCTTAAAAAAGGATCAATTAAACCACTGCATTCGACTCCCTTTTTGCAGCTATTCAAGAAATTTGGATGCTTAAATGTCTGTAAGTTAATCCTTGGGTTATATTTTTTGGATTATCAACCTAGAGCAAAAGAGTGTTATGTGGCTCATTTGGCTGTTCGGTCCAGTCACCGTAATAAGGGAATTGGCAAAGAGTTGCTGGTTTGGGCGGCGGATTTTGTCAACAGTCATTCTGAGGTTGAAAGATTAACGCTACATGTTGCTAACAATAATAAACGAGCCATTAATATGTACCAGCAGTTGAACTTTGAGATCCATAAATCTGACTATAGCGCGGTAAGACATTTACTTTTTAAAGAGCCTATTTGGCATTACATGATAAGAAAAACATCGCTACAATCTGGGGGATCAATGAATGAAAAAGAAAATTAAGCTAACTGTCTGGATGATTACCATTTCGTTGTTGATTGCAGCGGTCCTGTTCGTACTACAGCAACATTCTTTTTCAATGACTGAGCAAAAAATTGAAATAGATACACCTCAAGGTCAACTAACAGGAACCTTAGTTCTGCCCGAAAGTTACTCTGGAACCGTCGGACTGGTAGTTTTTGTTCATGGGGATGGCCCAGTTAATGATACTTACGATGATGGATATAAACCTTTGTGGGAAAAGCTCGCCTCTGCCGGATATGCTTCCTTATCTCTTAACAAACCGGGTATTGGGGGTTCCTCAGGGAACTGGCTAGAACAAAGCATGGAGGATAGAGCGCAAGAAACTATTTATGCGATTAACTGGGCTAAAGCCTTACCTATGATTGATGCTCAAGCTATTGGTTTGTGGGGAGCAAGTCAGGCGGGCTGGGTGATTCCTAAGATTGTTAAAAAAGTGCCTGATCTCGCCTTCAGTATTCTTGTATCCCCCGCCATTCAATGGATTTCTCAAGGACAATACAATACCAGACAAGAGATGATTTTAGAAGGTTTTTCAGAACAGGAGATAAAAAAGAGAGAAGATTATAACGCGCAAATCCTACTGCTACTTAAAGAACAGGCGTCGTATGAAAAGTACTTGCGAATTGCACAATCGGACGATTTAATTTCCAAAGAAAAATGGGGTTTTTTCGCTAAAAATTATCAGTCAGATGCGAGCGGGGATTTAAAAAACTTCACTACACCTGTCCACTTAGTTCTTGGCGGGCAAGATATAAATGTAGATGTTGAGGAAACCGAACGTGTTTACCGTGAAAAAATTCCTGAAAACCTACTCTCCGTCTTCTATATTCCTGATGCTGATCACTCTATGCTCTCAAAAAAGAATGCCTTATCACCATTAAGAACATATTTGACCGCTGTCTTTTTTCCACGACATATTGTTGTTGAGCCATATTTAGATGATTTGGTTCACTTTGTAAGCCAGTTTTAATCTGTTTGCCATTCATTATGCACTCTCGCCAGCTGAACTCCCTACGTTCGGACCGTATAGCCCTTATTTCCTGAATTTCCTCGTTTTCGCCACGTTATCGGACTCAGACGCAGCTATTTACTCAAAAACACTGCTCTGATCCACTTTTTCAGCTCATTAAGAGCTATGCAGTCTGAAACTCAGGGTAAATGAGCGAATTAGCTGAAATAGCTGCGTTACGGTCCGTAACCACCACGCGGAAAGTACTTAACAACAGCCCAAGCCCGTGTATTGGCTATGATTTCCCCAGAATCTACGTATCTTATAGAATACCTACGACTATCACCAATGCACTCCCTACGTTCGGACCGTACAGCCCTTATTTGCTGAATTTCCTCGTTTTCGCCACGCTATCGGACTCAGTTGTAGCTATTTACTCAAAAACACTGCTCTGATCCACTTTTTCTGCTCATTAAGAGCTATGCAGTCCGAAACTCAGGGAAAATGAACGTATTAGCTGAAATAGCTGCACTACGGTCCGTAACGACAATCGCGGGCGTAATTTTTGCTCAAACGGTCGCGGACTTCCACTGCAAGCATACTTATCGGCAGCTTCGGCGCCCGTAACCACCACGCCAGCGTACTAACCACCAGCAACAGACTCCGAAAACTCCACGTAAGTAGCAGAAGCAAAGGCATAAACCGGGTGTCATTAACTCAGATTCTCCCTCTCCTGCTGCATAAACAGCGTTATATGGCGTATTGATTATAGCTGTACGCTTTAGTGATAACGTATAATTTCGGATGATCAAGCTTAGCTTTGGTCAAAATCGATCATATAAGGAGAGGTTTTAATCATTGAGAAAACAACAACGTTTGTTAGCCATGCTCGTAACCTTCCTGCTTTTGTGTTCCTCTTTTCCGTTATCGATGTTTGCAGAGGAAGCACCTGATCCTTATGAAGGAATGATTAACATTCAAAGTGAATGGCAAGGCAGCGTATTTGGTGATGTTGGGGGGCAAGACAAGATTACTGCGGCCAACTTTGGCATTACGGAGAACACGGATGGATCAGCAACACTGCGAAGCTCGAACGACAGAGGCAAAGTATCGGGCAGCACGGAAGGTATCGCTTATTACTTTAAAGAGGTTGATCCAAGTGTTAATTTTGAGTTGAAGGCAACGGCTCACGTGGATGCTTGGACAGCCAATAACCAAGTTTCCTTCGGAATAATGCTGCGCGGCAATGTGTGGGATAACCAATTCGGAGCCTACTCTGGTGATTATGTCGCCGTGGGTGCTTTGGATCAAGAAATGAAAGCGTTTCATAAATTGCAAAATACAAGCCTACAGAAACTTGGGTACGTGTTTGATAACGCTAATCGCCCTGCCCAAGGAGAGAATTACGAATTAAGCATCAAAAAGACCGGAAATCTGTATATTATCCGCATCGGCAATGAAACCAAAACGATCGAAAGCTTTGACGGCTCCATTCAATATGCGGGCCTTTATACTGCTAGAAATACTACGGTTACGTTCCGAAACATTCAATTCAGTCAAGAAGGCCAAATCGAGCTAGGACCTTGGGGCTTCAGCGCCTTCGGAGGCAATACTAGTCCAGCAAAGAACCCCGAACCTATAATTGAAAGTCCAACCTCTGTAACGATGACGACTTACGGCGGCAAAATCTCCAGCAGCGATGAGGGATTATCTTTTTATTCGAAAGAGATTCCTGTGGAAGCGAACTTTGAACTGAAAGCGACCGCTTCAGTGATTGCTTTTAATAGCAATAGCACTGTCAGCACACCTAACCAGAAATCCTTCGGTCTTATGCTCCGCGACAGTATTGGGACGAACGGAGATACAAGCACAACCACTTCTAACTATGCGGCGGTGGGTGCTTTGGATCAGGTAATGAAAGGTTTTTATAAAAAAGACACCCAAGTGAAGTTAAATCCTTTTAGCGATATCCAGGCTCCGTCCGCAGGAGCTGTATATTCGCTAAGTATTAAAAAATCAGGAGATACTTATCGATTAAGTGTGGGTGATCAGACCGAAATCATAACACTGGACGATACGTTCACAGATACTCTTTTTGCCGGAATTTATGTAGCTAGAGATGCAACTGTTACTTTCAGTGACATAGACATCCAGCTTGAATCCAAAATCGTAACCAGCTTAACCGCTGATACGAGCGCAATGACGAAAACCACTTATCTGGTTGGTGAACCCCTTGATTTGACTGGATTAGTCGTTAAGGCTATTTTTTCTGATGAGAGCGAGGCAGTTTTATCTTCTACGGATTATATTGTTACAGGCTTTGATAGCAGCAAGGTTGGAGAAAATATCATAACCATTAACTACAACGGTGCTTTCGTGAGCATTCCTTTGCAAATCGTTCCATTATCTATGACCTCATTATCAGTGAAGTATTATCCAGCTAAAACCGTATATTACCCAGGGGATACCTTCGATCCAGAAGGTCTTGTTCTTGTTGCCAATTATAACGACGGCTTCCTGACCAAAGAACTGACAAGTGATCTTTATTCCCTCTCCATTAACGGACAACCGATCAGCGATTTATTACCGTATCTATTTACGCAATCAGGCTCCACAGCGGTATCCGTTACTTCAACAGAGGCGCCGGCAATCACAACGACCTTTAACGTGGAAGTAAAAGCAGCGACGTTATCCGCTTTAGAAATTCGAAATGAACCTAAACAAACACTCTACTATATCGGTGACTCCCTCAAACTAGAAGGACTTGTGGTTTATGCTCATTACAGTGATGGTACACAGATTCGGCTGTTGAACAATGAATACAAGGTCTCTCTTCTCGACACCACGACATCTGGGGATAAAAAAATCACAATTACGCATAAAGGCTTAACAACCTCTTTTCAAGTTAAGGTCAACGTTAAAAAACTACTTGGCATCGAAGTCACCAGCTATCCTAAAACTACCTTTTTTATTAACGAAAACTTTGACAGCAAAGATCTCTTCGTATCCAAAGTGTATGATAATTCAGATAGAGAGAAGCTAAACAGCTATACGCTCGACACTTCCAAGTTCAACAATCAGGCAGCTGGAGTGTATGAAATTGGCATACTCCCTACCGATTCTTCTATTATGCCCATTACGTATTCCGTTACAGTAAAAGAAAAGATGGATCCCGTTTGGAAAAGCATTCAATTCGGTCAGTCCACTTCAGCTGCTAACAATCAGACGATTGTCAACGAGGATGGATCCGCCCAACTGATCGCTTTGGAAGGCGGCGGTAAAGTCACCGAAGATCATGACGGCATTACCTTCTATTACACCGAGCTAGATGCTGCGGAAGATAATTTCGTGCTGTCTGCGGATATCCAAGTGTTGGCTTTTGCAAAAAATCCATATGACGGGCAAGAATCTTTTGGCATTATGGCACGTGACGTCATCGGCACACAAGGAAATTCTAGCGTCTTTGCATCCAATATAGCTGCCATCGGTGGTTATAGCGGCGGGACGAAAAGCGATCTGGGCACACAGCTTTTTGTCCGTACGGGAGTTGAAAAAACGGATGGGACTGGCAGTAAAGGGATTCAAACCATCATGCTTCAAAAAGAACGTCCTGCACCTGCCAATACTGTTCCAGCAGCACCTTACCATTTAACCTTAGCAAAGACGAATAGTGGTTTTACAGGACAGCTCAATAATGGCCAACAAGCTATTCATTTCACACCAGACATTCTAAGCGTACAGGATTCAAAAATGTATGTCGGATTCTATGCTGCTCGTTTAGCCACAATTAATGTAAGCAATATTCAATTAACAGTCACTTCAGCAGCTACAGATTCTCCTAAAATAGAACCACCTGCGACTCCCGTCACACCTAGCTTAAATATACTTTCACTAAGTAAAACCTCAGATCCAGCTTACCAAATGATTGTGCGCTCTAATGTCAACGGAACGGTGACGTTGAAGCAAGGTTCTACGATCATCGCTCAGGATATCGAGGCAATAGCTGGTAAACGTCTTTCTATTCCCACGAGACTTCTTGATCAAGGAGATACGAACTTCAGCATTACTTTTTTACCAGATGATACTCAGTATTTGACCTCTTATGAGAAGATCATCAGCAACTTTACCGTCACCCTAAAAAGTTATAACGAAGATGATGATATCTACGTATCCCCCACCGGATCAAGCTCCGGAGATGGAACAATCAATCTCCCACTTGATATCGATACTGCGATTGATTTCGTTAAACCAGGTCAGCATATTATTGTGCTTGAGGGTCGTTATGTGCGGAAATCACCACTTGAGATTAAAAAGTACAATGATGGCAAAGCCTCCGCCAAAAAGTATATAGAAGCAGCACCAGGAGCAAGACCTATCTTTGATTTTGACAAAAAAACAGAAGGTGTTCTCTTGAGCGGAAACTATTGGCATGTGAAGGGACTTGATTTCACTCGCTCAGCTGGGAATACCAAGGGCTTTACAGTGGGAGGCAATTATAACATCGTTGAAAATAGCCGTTTCTATGCGAATGGTGACACTGGTCTACAAATCAGCCGAACTGATGGTACCGCGATAGAAATCAATGAATGGCCTTCCTACAACTTAATTCTCAACAGTACCTCCTTCGACAACCGTGATCCATCCGACAATAATGCCGATGGCTTTGCGGCAAAATTGACTGCGGGTGTTGGTAATATTTTTAGAGGTTGTCTGGCGCATAACAATATCGACGATGGCTGGGACTTATATACGAAAGCAGGCTCAGGTGCAATAGGTTCAGTGCTGATTGAGCACAGCGCCGCCTTCAACAATGGGTTCTTAACAGACGGAACCGTAGGTGCCGGTGATAAAAATGGCTTCAAGCTTGGTGGCGAAGGCATTCATGTCACACATACCATCCGCGATTCCATCGCCTTTGGTAATGGCGCTTATGGTTTTACAAGCAATAGTAATCCAGGTGTGATCGCCATCAACAACATCGGATTTAACAATACGCGTGGTAATATAAGCTTCACCACTTATGATCACATTACTGCAGACTTTACGATTGACGGTTTCTTATCTTACCGAACTGCCAACATTGCAAAAGACCAATATCCAGCTTCTTTAGCTGCGGACAATAATTTCATGTTTGACGGTACGCGATCGGCGAATAAATCAGGTTTAGAACTGAGTGATTCTAACTTTGTCAGCTTAAATCCTGTAGTCAATTACTCTCGGGATACTGACGGGAATATAATCTGGGGCGATTTCTTGAAGTTCATTCCTTTGGATGGGCCGGAACCAAGTCCGACGGCTTCTCCGAGTCCAACGGCTTCTCCAAGTCCGACGGCTTCTCCG
Organism: Paenibacillus sp. FSL H3-0310; assembly: GCF_038002785.1. Lineage (NCBI taxonomy): Bacteria > Bacillati > Bacillota > Bacilli > Caryophanales > Paenibacillaceae > Paenibacillus > Paenibacillus sp. FSL H3-0310. The sequence goes on along the minus strand of NZ_JBBODC010000001.1, from coordinate 2,232,878 downwards.
AGTCCGACGGCTTCTCCAAGTCCGACGGCTTCTCCGAGTCCGACTGTTTCTCCGAGCCCAACGGCTTCTCCAAGTCCGACGGCCTCACCGAGTCCGACTGTTTCTCCGAGTCCGACCGCTTCTCCAAGTCCGACGGCTGCCGTGAGTGCAGGCAGTTCCGGAACATCGGTTGGAGATTCGGCCACTACTATACTCCATTTGGACGGTAGCGTAAGGATTGAGATACCTACTACTATGAATGGAGAAAAAGCTAGCGCAATATTGACTGAATCTTCCTTACAAAAGATTATGGCTTTAGCCAAACCTAATTCCGCAGGCCACAAAATCCTAAGAATTCAGCTCGCAGAGGAACAATCGCCAAAAGTTGGCTCATTTGAAGTCACTCTCCCTGCCGCAGCATTTCTTGTTGGAGCATCCACACTGCAGCTGGAGATCAATACATCACTAGCTACCTTTGTACTTCCGGATAATCTATTCCCGGCGAAGACACTGGACAATGTGAAGACGGTTACCTTGCTCCTCAAGCCTGTCGATACAACAGGAAGTTTAAAGAAGCAATTGGGTGAAAGTTTGCTTATTGATTACGAGTTACTTTTGGATGGTACAACAGTTCAATTAGAGAGTTTAAATTCGGCCATACAAATTGGGCTTCCTTATCCAGCAGCTGTACCTCCATTGAACAACGCCTTTATTGTAGTGTGGAACGTCAATGAGCACGGAGTCATCCAACCGGTAGTAGGCGGGAATTATGATTCAGATAAGAAGCAAGCTATTTTCTCAACAACAAATTCATCTGGACAATACGCCGCCGTTTACAATCACAAAACGTTCAGGGACATAACTGATTCTCATTGGGCGAAGTTTATTGTAGAAGTACTAACATCAAAAGGTGTCATTAATGGTGTAACAGAAACAGAGTTTAGGCCCGACCAGACTGTTACACGTGCAGATTTCGCACTTTTATTGGTTAGAGCTTTAGGTCTATCCGCAGCAGAAGGAAATAGCTTTGCTGATGTGTCACCTAACGATTATTTTTATGAGGGACTTATGACAGCTCAGAAATTAGGGGTCGTTACGGGCCAAACCGACGGCCTTTACCACCCTCATGACTCCATCTCCAGACAAGAAATGTTTGTTATGGCAGCTAGGGCATTGAAGGCTGCTGAGGTATGGGAATCGAATACGACCTCTTCCTCCCCCTCTGCATTAGACAGCTACACCGACCATAATCAAATTTCTAATTATGCGGCAAATGATATTGCAACGCTGGTATCAGCAGGTCTCATTAAAGGAGACTCTCAGCAGCAGCTTACACCAACTGCCCATTCCACACGTGCCGAAGCCGCCATGCTGATTTACAGAATTATGATGCAAAAATAAAAAAAAGAACTCCAAGACCACTATACTCGTGGTTTTGGAGTTCTTTTTATCCTCTTCCCTCCCCCCTTTAAGTCTTCTAGTTCATTTCCTTATCAGGAGGATTGGAAACCCGATACCCTTTCGGCGATTGATGGGTGATTTTCTGGAAATTCCGATGAAATGACCGTAAGTTACTATAGCCGCAAAGGTTGGCAACTTCACCAATAGTCAGATTCGAGTTTTTTAATATATAACATGCTTGTGAGATCCGATAGTGATTCAAGTAATCTGTGAAGGGCATTTTCATCAGCTGGACAAACAGCTTTGATAAATACGGGTAATCATATTGCAGATGTTTTGCTACCGCTTTTAATGTGCAATCGGCAGAATAATTTTGTTCTACAAAAAGCAGGATTTTATAGAGCACCTTTGTTTGCGGGGTCTGTTTGACCGGAGCAAATGATGTCTGACAGATCAACTGCGCGCATACACCATACAGGAAACTTTTCTGGCTATAAATCGAATCCAGCTTTGTACAATCAGGTTCATTCACAGCATGGAGAACATTATCATTTGGTATAAAGCTTTTATAATTCATGTGAAAATCACCTATCAATTCTGTGGAGAAAAGGATTACCATAATCTCCGAAAAATCAATCGTCTCAAATTCATGCATCTGATTAGGAAAAATAAAAACCAGATCATTTTTCTGCACCTGATAGCTTTTCCCATCAATGGTGATAGATAACTGCCCGTCTTTGACATAAATAATCTCAAATGCCCGATGAAAATGAAGTGGAAAATGATAGTTTTTCAATGAAATGAGTTTAAAGTAATCTTTTTCGCTGACACCATGTTTTTCAAAAAAGGGCCACAAGTAGATTCTCCTTCACGAAAACACTAATTTTGTCTTAAAGTGTACTATATAAAGTATAGAACTAACAACGTTATTTCCTATAATATTGGATAAAGTCAACCAAGCGGAGGTTATAGGACAATGGAATATCACATATCAAAAACCGGTTCAGATCAAGGTCAAGGCACTCAGGTGGATCCCTTTTTAACCATCAATAAAGCGGCTTCAGTAGCTGTGGCTGGGGATAAGGTTATCGTTCATGAAGGGATATATCGCGAGTGGGTAAAACCGAGATACAAAGGATTAAGCGAACAAAGAAGAATTATTTATCAAGCCGCTGAAGACGAGCAGGTTGTCATAAAAGGCTCTGAGCATATACAAGATTGGCAGCAGGTTGAGAACCAAATATGGAAAGTGATCTTGCCGAACACGTTTTTTGGCATCTTTAATCCGTATGTTGAGGAAGTGTCTGGCGATTGGCTCGTCACTATAGAGGAGAAAAGACACTTAGGGGATGTATATCTAAATGGCATGTCTTTTTATGAGGTCAGTCAGTATGATCAACTGGCAGCTCCTGTCGAAAAGCTGGAGTTCAAGGATCTCTGGACACAAGAGATGGTTCCGGTCCAAAATCCAAAACAGACGACCTACGTTTGGTTTGCCGAAGTAAGCCCTGACCACACCACGATTTACGCTAATTTCCAAGGTGCCAACCCGAACAAAGAACTGGTAGAAATCAATGTACGCAGATCTTGTTTCTACCCTGAAGAAACCGGAATTGATTATATTACTGTAAAAGGTTTTGAAATGGCGCATGCGGCAACACCTTGGGCACCTCCAACGGCAGACCAGCCCGGACTGCTGGGCACTAACTGGAGCAAAGGCTGGATTATTGAAAATAATATCATTCACGATGCCAAATGCAGCGCTATCAGTATCGGCAAAGAAGCTTCCACAGGCCATAATTACCGTACCCTTCGAAAAGACAAACCCGGATATCAATATCAGCTTGAATCCGTCTTTACTGCTGAGCGTCAGGGCTGGAGCAAAGAATCGATCGGTTCACATCTTATCCGCCATAATACCATTTATGATTGCGGCCAAAATGCCATCGTCGGCCACTTAGGTTGTATTTTCAGCGAAATTCATCATAACCATATTTACAACATTGCGACAAAACGGGAATTCTGGGGCCACGAAATTGCCGGGATCAAGCTTCACGCACCGATCGATACTCACATCCACCATAACCGGATTCACGATTGTACTTTAGGTTTATGGCTGGATTGGCAGACCCAAGGGACAAGAATCAGCAAAAATCTGTTCTATCAAAATCATCGGGATTTGTTTATAGAAGTAAGCCATGGCCCTTACATTGTTGACCATAATATCTTGACAGCTAAACATGCTTTAGAGAATGTAGCCCAAGGTGGAGCCTATATCAACAATCTGATCGGCGGCAGGATGGTTCATCGAAAGGTACTAAACCGGTCCACGCAATATCATCTTCCGCATAGTACAAAAATTGCCGGTTTCTCACTTATTTATGGTGGGGACGATCGGTTCTATAACAATATCATTGTTGGAAAAGACGGATGGACAGGCGTGGGAACATCACATTTCAATCACTACACCACCTCTTTGGCGGAGTATATCGAGAATGTCCATAAGTTACACGGTGATCTTGAGGAGTTTGAACTCGTTGAACAGCCTATGTTCATTAATAACAACGCTTACTTAAACAGTGCAGAGCCTTTCGAAAAAGAGAATGTAAAGCTGGTTGAGGAAAGCTTTGATCCAGACTTCTTTATTGTAGATCAAGGAGATGAGGGATTCCTTTCCATTGATCTGCCTGGTAGCTTCGTTAACTTCTTAGGTGAAGTACATTCAACTGAAACTTTGCCGCGGGTGCGCATCGTGGATGCCGAGTTTGAGAATCCGGATGGCAGCAATATAATCCTGGATACAGATTTTCTGGATAACAAGAAAGAGAATAAAAGCACTTTAGGACCTCTTACACTTTTGAATAAGGGCAAAAATTATATTAAAGTGTGGTGATCGGTAAAGCAGGTGGCTAGTCCACCTGCTTTTTTCATTGCAATCATTGAGTCTGCTACTTATTGGCCTTAATCTTTTGAATAGATACTTCGTTTTGTTCTATTATGATTTGATATTCAACAATCTCTCCTGCTTTAAATTCTTCGTTAAATTCTTTACTGACCGTTCAAAGAATTGATCTGAAGGTCATGGACGATAAATAAAACGAATATAGATAAGTCTTGTGAAAAGTTATCTGAATGATACTCTAATTCAAAATAATAATCCTGCCCGTGATTACACCCTTTTCATCTCTGGAAAATTGAAGTGCCCTAGTTTCTTTATCGTCCGCACTGAAACTTACGGAATCCGAGTAACCGATTTGCCCTTCCTCAAACATATTTTGGACAAAAAGCTTAACACTCCAGTTATCGTATTCATAATTGAAAGCCCCTTGTTCATCAACACGCACTTCCTTTACAGATTCAGGGATAATCGTGCCGGTGGAGATTTTTTTCTTCATATCCTCTATTTTTTTAATTAGTTCCTTCTCATCATCATCAATAGAGGCAGCTGCATCTGTTGAAACCGCTGAATCAACTTTGCTGTCGGCAGAGGGTTCTTTCAACAGCTCCTGTAAATAGCTCTCAGCTTTGACAGGGTCAGCTTTGGTTGGATCCAGCGGAAGTTCAAATAGAATAGCGGTCCCCTTGTAATCGTTATTAGCGCTAATTTCCCCTGTACTTTCATTATAAGCAAACGCATCTTTGCTGAAAAAAGAACTACCATTACTGACAGCTAGATAAACCCCTCGGTCAGCGAACATCTCCACTCCATCACATTCAATCAGCCGGTACATAATTCCATCTATAACAGCCTCGCTATAGCCACCATTCATTGTTGTGATATTAACCTGCCATGGTTTTAGTCCCTTTATAAGCGGTGACACAAAGAATGGATCCTGGCCATACTCCGGTTCACTTGTAGCAGGCATGGGGCCACCGTCTATTCTGGCGATGGATACAACGGCATAGGATCTGTTTGGGTTAATATTCTGATCAGACTTACTCAGTTCTGAAAGACCTTCCCCCGAGACTATTCCATTCAACGTCACGTTATAATCACCAGATATAACCGATTGGTTGATTTCAACAGCATCCCTGCTTTCGAATGCTTTTGCCAGCAGTTGCTGGCCCAGATGCTCAGCAACCTGCTTGGGGCTAAATAGCTGTGTAGCTGCATAAGCCGTTAAAGACATTACAAGCGTGAATATAGCAACCATTAGTCCAATCGAAACTCTTTTTTTATAGGCTGGTTTCATTGGTTTAGTCTCCTTAAACTGTTGGATGATTCTTTCGTTTAATTCCTCTGTCGGCTCTGCTGTAGAAGCTAGCGCTTGCTTTAGCAGTTGATCCAACTTTTCGGAGTCATTCATTGGGATTCAACCTCCAAAATCTTTTTCATCGCCTTGCGGGCTTGGAATAGTCTGCTTTTAACTGTGCCCGGTGGAATCCTTAGCGCTGAAGCAATCTCATCAACGGTCATTTCTGCGGTATAGTACAGATAGAGCGGTATTTTCAGTTTCTCATTCAGCCGGTCTGCGGCAGCATGAATCATGTGCCGAAGCTCCTGGGACAGCAATGCATCCTCTGGTATAACCTCTCCATCGGAAGTACACGCCAGATCGACCGCTTCATTATAATCTGCTGTAGGTGCAATTCTTTGCCGCCATGCCCATTTTCTGCGTTTGTTTTTGCGTAATGAGATAGCAATCGAGATAAGGAACGCTTTCGGATTTTGGTTCAGGTCCATTTTATGCCGCATTTCCATAGCTTTTAAAAAAGTCTCCTGATAGAGATCGTCCGTATCCACCCTATTCCCCGCAAGCGTAAAACAAAATGCGTAAATTGCTTTGCCATGTAATTTTATTAGGTCACTCAACTCTTCAATTTCCAAGTAGGCTACTCCTTTCTGAATGGCCATTCACCTATATATTGTCGTAACCTTGGAATCGGTTCACTATTTTGCTGTTGACTTTGACCTTAGGGTAAGGTGTTAAGTAGAGCTAGAACCAAACATCGATGTTTTGGCTTGGAAGCTTAATTAAAACGAAAAAAGGAGATGACTTTTTGCTGTCGATTGGAGAATTTTCGAAGATATGCGAAGTTTCTACGAAGACGCTTCGATATTATGATGAGATCGGATTAATTCATCCCGATGAGATTAACCCTGAGAACGGTTATAGGTATTACTCCATTAAACAACTTAAAAAAATGCTTTTTATCAATCGTCTGAAAGGTTATTGTTTCTCGCTGGAAGAAATCAAAGACATTTTACAATGGGAACAGAATCATTCAGAAGAGAAGCTCTACTCAGCCCTTAATCTCAAGAAAAAAGAAATACAGGAGAAAATAAGCGCTTATGAATACACCTTACAACAAATCAATAGTGATGTTTTAAATTTGGAGAAAGGTATTCCCATGATGTCTTACCTGAATGAGATAAAAGTAGAGCTTGTTGAAACTCAGCCTATGAATATTCTTTTTATGCGTCAGATGTTGAGCAGTGATGACTATGCGTTAGGTTATGGACATTATTTTAGCAGGCTATATGAAAAAATCGCCACGGAAAAACTCACTTTGCTCGGTACGCCAATAACGATATATCACAGCCATGAATATAATCCAGCCGGAAATGATACAGAGTTTGCTCTCCCCATAAAAGAGGGTGTAAAAGGTACAAGAGATTTGCCTGATGCCCTTTGTGCGAGATCTGTTCTTAAAGGCGCCTATTCAGAATTGACCTCGGTCTATGCTCAGCTGAGAGAATGGATAGAAAATGAAGGTTATGAATGGGTGAACTCACCTTATGAAATCTACTTAACGGACCCGACACAGGTTGCTGTGCCTGAGGATCTGGTTACCGAGGTCTATTTTCCAGTAAAGAAAAAAAATTCATAAAGGAGTACCTTTCATGCTCAAAAACAATTATCCAACTTCAGATTGGCAAATCTCAGCCCCCGCAAACTTAGGAATGGATGCTGATATGCTTTCAGAACTAGAATCGAGGATCAAATCCGAGTATAGCAATATCAATGGGATTGTTGTGGTAAGAAATGGAACTATTGCTTATGAAAAATATTATAATGGCGCTGGCCTGAATGACACAAATCATGTGGCCTCTGTAACAAAAAGTATCATATCCGCGCTCATAGGCATTGCCATAGATGCTGGCTGTATTAACAATGCAGATCAAAAGGTACTGGAGTTTTTCCCGGACTATGTTCCAAACGCTGCTCAAGATCCGCAAAAACAAGAAATCACCTTACGCCATCTCCTGACGATGACCGCACCTTATGCTTTTGCAGATTGGCACGAACCGCTGGAGCAAATGTGTATGCAGCCTGACTGGGTAAAATATACGCTGGATATGCTAGGCCAACAAGGAACAATTGGGGATTTCAAATATTCTACCGCTGGAGCACATCTGCTTTCTGCCATCATCACGCGCAGCACTGGACAAAGTGCCCGTGAGTTCGCCAACGAACGTTTATTTAAACCTATCGGAATGAATGAAATCCCGGATTATGAGATGAGCTCATTTGGGTTGGATGATTTGTTTGGGGTTAATGTGAAGGGGTGGGTGGAAGACCCCAATCGTATCACCACAGGAGGTTGGGGACTTACGTTGTCTCCACGCGATATGGCGCGTTTTGGTTTATTATATTTGAACCGTGGACAATGGGAGAATAATCAGATCATTTCGGAGACATGGATTGAGGAATCAACAGCGATGAACCCTAATCATTACGGTTACTTGTGGTGGCTACGCGAAGAAGACGGGGTTTACACCTACTCAGCGTTAGGTGATGGTGGTAATGTCATTTGCTGCATTCCAGAAAAAAAACTTGTCGTAGCCATCGCCTCAGAATTCACACTTCAGCCTCGTGACCGGTGGACTCTGATTAAGGATTGTATTATTCCGTCTGTTGTAGAGTAAAGAAGATAGAAAACATGCTGGTTGCCACTACTTCATTAACAACTAGGAGAGCAACCAGCTGTCTACACTCTAAATCGTTTTGCTTCGAGGAAAAATAATATCGCCTTCGTTGCTGCTTACATCAAAAAATCCTACTTTGTGTTTTATAGCCAACTCCCGCATCGCCGTATAAGCTTCCTCAGCTACAGAATAAGCGAAAGCCGCATAGATGACGGATGAGCCAAGCGAGTAGTCAGTCAACCGGTTATCCGTTCCGGCTTCCTCCATCGCTTCAAAAATCTCGTCCTCTACATTCATATTAGGAAATTGCTCAGACAACTCACTATAAAAGCGTTGCAACGCCTCCGATAAAACTGATGGATCATTATAGGCATGGTCTTCCGACCACTGCACTTGCTGTTCATACCACTCCATAAACGCTGCTCTCTCTTGCGGTGCTTTAGACGTCTCGAATGCCATCAAATCATAGCTCATTTAAAATCCTCCTCTAACCCACCCTAATCGTGCATTTTCAGTTCCTATAAATTGTTGGGCTGTTTTGATTATATATTAAAAATCATCAGACCCATACTATAGAATCATGATACTTCCTCACCCGTTAAATATCATGTGAGCTCCGGTGTATCCACAAAAGTAACCACTGGCTCCATTACGCCATGTAGTTCGAATAAGATTAGCTCGTTATCACCTTGACGCAGAAGCGGCGCTGGTAAGTACAGTGTTTTAGTTGGACCCTTCTCCCAGTAGCGCCCTAAATTAAAGCCGTTTATAAAAACCTGACCTTTACTCCATCCATCCAGCTGCAAAAAAGTATCCTCAGGCTTACTGACTTGAAAGCTCCCCCGGTAAAAAGTGGGCTGCTGACGTTGCTCGCAATCTATCGGTGTGAATGATAATCCCTTAAGATGGGTTAAAGGCAAAGAACGAATCGTCCAATCATGCAGGAATTGATAGCCGAGTCTAACGCCACAGGTTATGCCTTTTGGATCACGAAGCAGCGGGCCATAATTTACACGCCCCATATTCTCCACAAGGATGTCGATCTGCAGTCCCTCCGTTGGAACCTCTAATGGAATTCCTCGCGGATCCCAGCGTTCAACTGTACCGACAAAGGCCCCATTCGCGAATACAAGCGCACGATCACGTACTTCTTGAAGGACGAGCTCCGTACTGCTGCGGGGTCCACTGATCTTCGTCGAATACAAAATGAACCCATAATTCTGATTCAGTTTCTCCATTGGCTCGGGACATGCTCTATGTACTGGGTGAGACAAAACGTCTAACTGAGTGAACAGTGGTGCTGCTTCTGTCATCAACACTTTACCATAAGCTTGTGACTTTATTAACGGCGGTAATTCCAGGGGCGGCAACGTTACGTATTTCTCAATTATTGTTCGAGCTGCATAGAATTTTGCAGTTGGCTTACCGGATTCGTCCAGCAGCGTATCATAATCGTAGCTGGTTACGATGGGCTCATATTTGTCAAAAAGATTTGCCCCATTCATAAATCCAAAATTCGTCCCCCCATGGAACATATAGAAGTTAACAGAGGCTCCTAAAGCCAGCATTTCATCCAAAGTCTCCGCTACTTCAGATTCGGGGCGTGTATTATGCGGTTTCATCCAGTGGTCAAACCATCCATTCCAGAATTCCATACACATCAACGGTCCCGTAGGCTGATATTCACGTAGTTTAGCAAAGGCTTCCTTTGCCCGTGAACCGAAATTCACCGTGGCGAACACTCCGTCAATCATGCCCCCTTGGAGCATATGATCTTCAGCTCCATCTGAAGTAAACAGCAGAACGTCCATGCCGCGGGCGATCATTCCTGCTTTTAGATCATTCAGGTAAGTCTTATCACTACCAAAGCTTCCATATTCGTTCTCTACCTGAAGTGCAAGCACAGGCCCACCGTTAGTGCTTAACAAAGGCCGCAGACGTGGAAGCAACTCATCGAAATAGGCATCCAACTTAGATAAATAGACGTTATCATTACAACGCAGCTGTATGTTATTGTCCGCAAGTAACCAAGCTGGCAATCCACCGAATTCCCATTCCGCACAAATATAAGGACTTGGCCGCAAAATCACGTGCAAACCAAGCTCTCCAGCAAGTCTAACGAAAGCCTCGATGTCAGCAAATCCAGCAAAATTGAAGCTCCCCTCCTCTGGTTCGTGTAAATTCCAAGGAATATAGGTTTCAACAGTATTCAATCCACAAGCCTTCAGCTTCAGCAAACGATCCTGCCAATATTCCGGAACGATCCGGAAATAATGAAGCGCACCAGAAAGCAACCGGATGGGTTGTTCCTCTAATGTAAAATGATCCCCTGATATGGATAACTTTCGCATATAATTTCTCCTCCAACATTGAGATAGACTATTTAATTATAGGTAATAAAAATATCAACCCATATGGACGATTCTAATGAAATATATGGAGAATTCATTGGTTGCTAGAGGCTTTTGTGATGCTATACACTATATTCATAGGGGGTTGTTACGGATGTCAAAAAGAACTCATATTTGGTTAATTACCACAGATCAAATGCGTGCGGACGCACTAGGTATCGAAAACGCTTCCGTACTGACACCTGAGCTTGACAAGCTTGCTTCGGAAGGCACACTCTTCACTGGTGCTTACTGCGCTAGTCCTGTTTGCACGCCTTCACGTTCTTCCATTTTTACAGGCAGGTATCCGCATGTTCACGGTGCCTGGAACATCGGTACCACACTCAGAGAAGACGAACTTACCTTATGCGATCATTTAAAGAAAGCGGATTATAAAACCATCGGTATAGGAAAGATGCATTTCCGCCCTCAGATGAAGGGGGACTTTTCACAAGAATATGAAGAGCCTGCTTATCGTGACCGCGGAAGAGCTTCCGATGGAACGTACTACGGATTTGATGAACATCATATTACGGAAGATAATTGTATCGGGGAATATATGGAGTGGCTTAGAGTGCGCAACCCTGAAGCGGCAGAACGTTTCAGCAAGGACCGTTACAGAGCTTCTAATGCTCAAAACGATGTGTGGGAGAGCGAAATCCCTCCAGAGCTACACCAGTCATACTGGATTGCTGAACGGAGCATCGATGTGATCCTCTCTCACAAAACCGAACAACCGCTATTTTTATGGACCAGTTTCGTCGATCCACATCACCCCTTTGACCCTCCAAAAGCTTACGCGGATATGTACGCTGACACTGACATTCCATCTCCAGCCAGCGAAGCAGACGACGTGCATCTTCGTCCTCCACATCTGCTGCGTCAGAGTCAGGGAGGATATTGGCCTGGTGGCGGTGAGGAGCATTCTCTTGATGAAGCGCATATGAAACGGCTCACCCGAAATTATTATGCGATGATTACCTTCATTGACGAGCAGATCGGACGTATTATAAAAGCTTGGCGTCAAAAAGATATGTACGATGATGTAGTCATCCTCTTCACCAGCGACCACGGAGAACTGCTCGGTGACCATGGGCTGATTTACAAAGGGCCGTGGTTTTATGAAGGGTTAACACGAATCCCGATGATCGTACGCGGTCCTGGGATTGCTTCCGGGCAACGGGTCCCTGCTTTGATGGAACATGTTGATATTGTCCCCACACTGCTTGCAGCCGCAGGTCTCAAAACTCCCTACGGAATTCAAGGTGTGTCACAGATGGAGGTGCTGGCTGGAAGAGAGTCCCATGTGCGCAATTCTGCCCTAACCGCTTATATTGCTCATGATCGCGGCATTAACGCTAAGTGTTTGCGTACAACACGCTATAAGCTGGTGATCTTCGCAGGTGAGACCTACGGTGAATTGTATGATTTGAAAGAGGATCCTCGTGAGAACTCCAATCGTTTTGAAGATCCCGATTATAGTGATATTCGCCATTCGATGATTGAATTGCTCGTCCATCGAATGATTCAAGATCAGGACCCTTTGCCTGAACGCCGGAGTAGCTGGTAAATTCACTAACCTTTCTTTCTATCCTTAACAGACTTAGGGCAACCTGAAAGTTCAGGTTGCCCTAAGTTATGATTATTCCCCCAATTGGGATGCCTTTAGAATATGAGAAATTGGGCGTCCGGCAATCCATTCGCCGTTGTTTACAAACCCTTCCTCTCGTCCCTCCAGCTCGTGAATAAGACGCTCTCTCCATTCTTTTATGCGCTCGAATTTATCAATACAGCCTATCGCATTAATCTTCTCAGAGGGGTCTGCCGCTAAATCAAAATACTGCTCTTCCCCTGTCTGAGAATACCAAATAAATTTCTCTCTTCCATCCGTTAAGAAGTGGTGGGACTTTTCTCCATAGGCTTGTTCCCCATGAATATAAGATCGCCACAATGTCTGATCTCCCCTGCACAGCGGCAACACACTTTGCCCTTCTACTGTAAATGGTATTTGAACGCCAGCAGCTTCAAGAAATGTGGGCATAATATCGCGAAGCTCTACAATGGAATCAAGCCGGGAGCCGGCAAGAAGTCCAAGCGTTTCTCCCGGATCAAACACTATGAAAGGAATCTTAGCACTTCCTTCATAAGGAAGAGATTTCCGGAAGTAATGGTGATCCCCCATCATTTCACCATGATCAGAAGTAAATAGAATCAAAGTTTCATTTAAAACTCCATACTCCTGCAGCCCATTGATCAACCTCCCAATTTGGTCGTCAAGATGCGTAATTAGCGCGTAATACGCGGCACGGGCACGATCCAATCTGCGCTTTGGCAAATTAGTGAACGAAGAAGTTGGATCCTTAGCTCCGTTTAAGGCAGCACTCTCGTCCACCCAATCTCCGATTGGAGGATCAGGAAATTCCAAGTCCTTGTACATATCTAGATAACATTGTGGCGGATCCAAGGGGGAATGCGGGCGAACGAAGGAAGACCATAGGAAAAATGGTTTCCCAGGGTCTCTTCTTCGCAAAAAGTCTAGCGACTCGGTTACGCACCAATTCGTTGGATGCATCGCTTCCGGCAAGTGCCAGGGGCGGGCAACCGTTGAGGCGTTGCAATCGAGGCCTAAGTCAGTGATATCCGAATTGGTATCAGTTTGTCTTCGCAGCCACTGCAAATAATCGTCCACTTGATCATAGTGTTCATCATGGAACGTTTGGTTCTTATCCCGATTGTAGTGAAGATATCCATCATGAAGCACCACATTATGGAATCCACATAGATTACGTGCAGGATACACATGCATCTTGCCAACACACTGCGTATGATAACCAGCTTGAGCAAGCTCTCCGGCAATCGTATGGGCGTAATTCCATTCAACCTTATCCTGATAACCAACCCGGCCATGTGATCTTTGCCCCATTCCTGTCATGATAGCAGCCCTGGCGGGAATACAACTGGGGGTAGCCGAATACGCGTGCTCAAATAAGATCCCCCTTGATGCCAGAGCGTCCAGGTTGGGTGTCTCAACGACGGGATGTCCCATAATGCTCAGGCAATCAAAACGCATCTGATCTACGGTGATAAGCAGAAGGTTAGGCTGCTTTGTGTCCTTTTGATTGTCCAGATTAGTATCAATCATAACCTCACCCCCTTCTTAAACCCCAGCGATCACAGACGGTGTTGCAATCGTGTGCCATAAATTCGCACTTATCGCCCTGGGGTTGCCCTCGTCAACAAGGCCGTCGAACGTCAGAAGCTCCTCTTCTAATTCAGCAATCTGTTCCACGTTCCCTTCGACATAACGATTGATTCGATGAATCGCCGTTCTGATTCTCTGAAGCAATCCTCCCATACGAAGATCAAAGACATCAAGACCAAACACCTTATTTTCCTGCTCCCATTGCACTCGATAGTCGTCCATGAATTGTCTGGCCAAATCAGATAATTGTGGCAAAGTCACCTTGGCAAAGTGAGCCAATTCCTCTAAATCTCCACGATGATAAGCTTCGCGTATAGAAATCCCGATTTCGCTCTTTATTTCGAGCAAGCGACACAAGCTGGCTTGTACAGAGAATAAGGATTGCCAAGGCGAATTGCGAGTGATCGCCTGTTCGAGCTTTTCTGCACTTTGCTGATAATGCTTCGAATACGCGCTAGGAATAACATGTCGATCGAACAAACCACATAAAATATCTTGATAAAGCAAGTATTTAGCCGGATTGATAGAACATCCCCCCGGTGCCGAATTACCCGGAACCAAGTTGGCCGCATCGAGTGCCATAAAGTCATCATAATTGCCTTGCACGCAGCTACTGAATCTTTCTTTGACATGGTTCTCCACGAAACATCTCGTGTAGCAGAGCTCCGCCCAAAGTTGAAGGGTAGGAAGAACCGAGAAAACGGAAGCTTCAGCGCCATTATCTCCCCATGCGGTAATCAACACTTCTTGAATTCCATACTTAACACAGCTATCATGAGCCAGCAGACTGACATGGCGACTGAATTCATTGTTTGGAGCGAAGCCCATCCATTTCCAAGCACCACCTGCAAATCCAATATGATCATTCAGCTGCTTATGTTTGCTTAACATCCCGTCGTATTTCTCCTGCGTTTCCGAATAATAATCCCAGTAGATCAAGGTAACATCTTCAGGAATCAGCTTTACAATATCAGGGCTAATTGGACTTTCAGCATCGTAATATTCTCCGGAACTGGCCAGACGAAAAAACATGTCGCTCCACATCATCGTCTGGAAACCATATTTTCTGGCGATCTCCATAACAGTGCTAAAGTGTTTTAACATTAACGAGGAGCGATCCTGATACCCATGCTTATCCAGGTATTTACCAAGTCCCATCATATGAGCTTCGTCCATCCCGATATTTATGCGGCGACTGCTTACATGAGCCGACATAAAAGCAAACATTCGATCAATTAACTCATAAGTTCTGGGATCATCAATAAGGAGAATATCCTCGAAATCCACAAGCGGTGCATGTGCCTGCCATTTCAACGCTTGGCCGAGATGGGCCAGGGTCTGAATACAAGGAACCAGTTCTATGCCAAATAACGCGGCATACTGATCCAGCTCCCGAATTTGATCTCCTGTATATCGGCCTCGCAAATAGCCGAAATAAGGGTATCCCTCCAGTTCGTAGGTGTCTTCCGTATACAACTGAACCGTTGAATATCC
Source organism: Paenibacillus sp. FSL H3-0310 (assembly GCF_038002785.1). Classification (NCBI taxonomy): domain Bacteria; kingdom Bacillati; phylum Bacillota; class Bacilli; order Caryophanales; family Paenibacillaceae; genus Paenibacillus; species Paenibacillus sp. FSL H3-0310. Next base: position 2,217,541 of record NZ_JBBODC010000001.1, on the reverse strand, counting down.
CATAAGCGCTAAACGCCGGATCAATTCCTTGTATCCTTCATAGTTAAGAACCGCATTTCGCGAACAGTCTACCATGAAGCCTAACTGTTCATAAACCGGCCGTTCATTAATTTCAACTCGTTCTCCACGGCGTACGTTCTCAAGAAATCGGCTGAGTGCCCGGAACAATTGATGTTCCTGTTCATACGCAATGGTGACCTGAGCCTCATCGTAAGATATTCGAATGCCCTTCCCTTGCTTCTTACAAATCACTGGTATCCCTGAGCGTTCCATTCGAATACTCAATATTCCCGCTACTTCTGAAACAGCTGCTAACTGTTTCTCGGTTAACCCTGTCAAATGAATGCTAAGGTTCATAGACTTTACCCTCCCAATCTTATAAGTATGCGGTCTGTAGCGCCGCACAGTCTAAGCCATACTTCAAATAATTAAACGGAAGATCCGGGCTACTAGCGCCCGGATCTTCTCTATTCATCCATTATTCAATACCTTGTTCCTTGGCCTTCTCATTTACTTCCTCTATCATTTTATCAAGACCTTTAGCCTTATAATCGTTCACAATGCTATTCCAGTAACTCTCAACGGGTTCTTTGGAAAGCATGATCTTAAGCAAATCATCATGGTCAAGCACAGTAAATTTATCCTTTGTTGGGGTGGACATATAAGTTAACCGAATGTCGTATTCTGGCACCTTTGTATTGTTCTGAATCCAGTCGATGTAATCGACAGCTTCTTTGCGGATTCCTTCGTTAGCAATCGTCGGGTTATCCATGTTATAGCTATCTGAAGTTTCATAAGCCACCAAATTCTTCAGAAATCTGCTAGCTGGATACTTCTCATTTAATGAACCCTTTTCAATGACAACCTTCTGCCCATTTTCGAGCTTATAATCTACACCTTCGATGCCATAAGTCAACAGATCCTTGCCTTCAGGAGACAACACATAATCATAGAGTGCCATGATGCGATCCATCTTTTTATCGTCAATCTTATTGCTGAAATAGCTTTCTGACCAGTATGTTTTAAAGATGGCATGTGAACGTTCACCATCAGGACCGATAAGCGGCTTGAGCGCCTTCACGCTCTCCGTCATATCCTTATCCGGATAAGCTGTTTTCCAGCGTTTTTCATACATATCGCTATTTAAATTTATGAAACCTCCACCGCTTAGAAGAGCAGCTGCTTTGCCTGCTACGAAATTGTCATAGGACTCTGCTGGTTTGACGAGCGCGATGTCTGGATCGATCAATCCTTTTTCGTACATATTCTTCATGTTTTGCAGCGCTGGCAGCGCATTTTTAGAGAATACAGCAGGGATAAACTTTCCATCCTCTTTGATCCATTTAAAATCACTGCCGCTTCCATCACTAGTAGCAACCGGGTTGCCATACAACCAGAAGAATCCGCCCAGCATCTTGGTAGTTGTCGTCGTAAGGCCAGTAACATGCTTGCCTTCCGGATCCGACTTTACGATTGCATCAAGCATGGCTTCAAACTCTTCCCATGTCTCTGGCTCTTTGGTGATCCCAGCCTTTTGAGCAAGATCCCAACGATAGAAGACCATACGATCCAGTGCGCTCCAATCAACACTCGGGAACATCCGGCGAGGCACAGTATAATACTTTCCATCTACTCCTAATCCTTTAATATCTGGCGATTCAAAGTATTTTGCAAGGTTTGGATACTTTGAAAGATCCGGGAGCGCTTTGACAACGCCTTGATTCACCCATTTGCGCTGATATTGCGTGCCGACGGCGTCGATCGCGAAAATGTCTGGCAATTGGCCGGAAGCGGCCCACATTTGAATCTTCTGGGTATAGTCATCCCAAGACAAATTGACAGGTTTTAGTGTGATGTTGAATTTCTCCAATACTTGTTTAGCGATCGGGTCCTTTTCGATGTTAGCAATCTCGGCATCCGCATCCCAAAACCCAAGAGAAATGGTCATTGGATCCTTGTAAGGATTATCCGTGGAGTTAGAATAATTCGGAGATGTTTCACCGTTTGAACCAGCCTGCCCTTTGCCGTTATTGCCTCCACCGCAAGCCGTGAGTACTGAAGCCAACAAAGTTATACATAATGCCAATGTCATTATTTTCTTTCTATGCATGCTTGAAACCTCCCTTTATACTATTTTAGGATAGAATCAATCTATTTAAAATCTTTCTTATCCTTTTATTGAACCCACCATAATCCCTTTATTAAAATGCTTCTGCAGGAACGGATAAACAACAATAATCGGAATACTCGAAACTACAATCGCTGCCATTTGAAGTGCAGGTGTGTAGACCTTCCCCGTCTGCTCCTGCTCGGCCATCGTTTGTGCCATTTGGCTTAGCAAGGAATTCGAAGTAATGAGTGTCTCCCGCAGATAAATCTGAAGTGGTGCTTTAGCAGCGTCACTGATAAAAATCAGCGCATACCACCATTCATTCCATCTTTCCACAGCATAGAACAAAGCAAAAGTCGCCATGAATGGAGCAGAGATCGGAATAATGATTTTGAAAAGAATGTACAGATCATTCGCCCCGTCCAGCTTAGCCGATTCTTCCAAGCTTTCTGGAATGGTATTGAAATAGTTTTTCATAATGATTAGATAAAACGTATTGAGACCCGCGGGGATGATCATGACGAGTATATTGTTTACGAATCCTAGATCCTTAACGACTAAGTAAAAAGGAATTAAACCGCCATTGAAAAACATAGTGAACAAGATCATGCTGAGCATTATGTTTCTGCCGGGCATACCCCGCTTGGATAATGCGTAGGCTCCCGCCACAGAGATTGTCATACTGAACAACACGCCAACCACAGTTACGATGACAGAATTAAAGATGGAAGTCCAAAACTTCATATCCTGAAGCAAAAGCTTGTAAGCGGACAGGTCAAACGAAAGCGGAAAAATATAAAAGTCACTTTTACTAATCGCTTCGAACTTTGCCACAGAGATAATAAGAACATTATAGAAAGGAAAAAATGTTACTATTGCTAGGAGCCCCAGAACCACGAATGCGACGATATCGAAGACACTCCACTTTTTTCTCTTTTTAACCGTTGTGTCGGTCACTTGCTTCTCCCCTTTTCCTGCAGATTAATACAGCCCTTCCTCGCCCATCTTCTTAGCGAACGTATTGGCCGCCCATAAAAGGATTAGGCTGATAATGGACTTGACGACACCCACGGCGGTCATATATCCAAAGTCTCCTCCAATCGTGAAGGAAGTCCGATAAATGTAAGTATCGATCGTGTCGGCAACCGAATATACCGGCGAACTATACAGGTTGAAAATTTGCTCAAAGCTCGAACCTTGGGTTAGTAGTTGTCCAACTTGAAGGATTAACAGAACTGCGACTGTACTCTTCAAACCCGGCCATGCGATGTTTAGCAAACGGCGAAACCGGTTCGCTCCGTCCACTTCAGCCGCTTCAAACAGCTCAGGATTGATCCCTGCCAGAGCCGCCAGGTAAATGATTGAATCCCAACCGATCTCTCGCCACACATGCGTGATATACAGAACGGGTCTGAATGCACTTTCATCGACAAGAGGAGAATTCGGATCTCCACCAAACAGCATGATGATCTGGTTATAAATCCCGTCCTTGCTTAAAATATTGATAATAATCCCCGACAGTACAACCCACGATATAAAATGCGGGAACGTCAGGATCGTCTGAAAAAACCGCTTCATTTTTGTCCTGGAAAACTCATATAAAACTATCGCCAGGATAATGGGCATCGGGAAATGAGTGACCAGCTTCATCAAGCTGATAATGACCGTATTCCAAAACGCCTTGCGAAAATCGGGGTCGGTCAGCAGCGTTTGAAAATTCTCCAACCCAACCCAAGGACTTCCCAGAATCCCCTCACTGTAATTAAATGTTTTGAACGCTAGCGTTACACCGTACATGGGAGCATAGCTGAAGAGGGCATACCAGATTAACACCGGTAGAACCATGAGGTAAAAATACTTGTACTGTAAAATCGTTTTTCCTAAACTTTGCTTTGGAGCACGAGTTTTTAAGCTTCGTTTAGGCGTACGAGCGGTTACAGAATCAGCCAATCTTCTCCCCACCTTTCTGTATGAGTTTGTTATGCTTGTAAGCGATTTATATGGTAAATTATATCGGGAGTGTAAATTCTCTTGTATAGAGAATACAACTCCGATTATGTGGATTTTTCACACCTTTGCGGGAGACCTTCCTGTGGCACGTAATATCGGACATAGTGAGCGTAAGATCGTCCATACCCCCCTTGGTCCACAATCGCTAGGATAAATCTAAGAGCTCTATAAAGAGAGGGGGATTCACTTATGCGTTCAGTAATTATTGCAGATGATGAGAAGTGGATTGTAGAAGGAATTAAAGCAGGAGTGAATTGGAAGAAATACGGCTTTGAAGTGATCGACGATGCCGAAAATGGGCAAGAAGCCCTTCAATTAATTCAATCGCTTCGCCCCACCCTTGTTCTAACAGATATCAAGATGCCTGTTATGAATGGACTAGAGCTCATTCAACGTGGCAAGGCCATCGCGCCTGATACGATCTTTATCGTACTCAGCGGACATGCCGAGTTCGCTTATGCACAAAAGGCAATGAATTATGGCACTTTCGGATATTGCCTCAAACCCTTTGAAATCGAAGAAATTGAAGGAATGCTCAACCGAATAGCCCAGCAACACGATTCCAAGACAGTTAAAGAACAACCTATCCACGACTTCGAACTTTATGAAGCGGTTTGTTCCGGAGATCTTGAACGAATTAACTTATGGTTGGATGAGAAGAAAATACCCTTGTCGAAAGATACCCCTCATATCCCCATTGTTATCCAAGGGTTAAGTTCACCTGTAGATGTCAGGCAGTTCTCTTCCCTGGTCTTCCCAATGAGCCGCCGTCGGTATGGTTACTTATTGGAAGAGTGCCAATACGAAGTCTTCCTCCAGGGTCTTGAACAAACAGAAGTTGTACAAGAGTGCGGAGTCGGGATCGGTCCTCCTATTTCGGATATACACCAATTAGATGCGTCTTTAGAGTCCGCCTCTCATGCTGCTTTCAGTATGTTCGCAACAGGGATGCCCGGATGTTACAGGGTGAATCCACAGCAGGACATACCGATCGACGAGAAACTCAAAGAGATTTCCCGGATTCTTCATAATAAAGACCGGCTCGGTTTCATAGCAGCCATGGAATCGATAAAGAAATTATTCAAAGAGGGAACGTTCACCATTAAAGAAGCCTATTTGCTCTATACATCGATCCTCTACTTATTTCCTCGGGAAGGGACTCGGGTTAGCGGCCGTTTTTTTGAAGGATATGAACAGCTCTATTATCGGTACGGCACGGCTGAAGCTATGATCGATGATCTGATTCTTATGACACTTGATATTTTTATGAACAGAAACGAATCTGATATTTCACGAATCTCAAACCACAAAGTCAAAGAAATCATGTTATACATCCGCAACCATTTCAATCAAGAAATTTCGATCCAGCAATTAGCCAATCAGTTTTTTTTAAGCCCAAATTACTTATGCCAATTATTCAAAAAAGAGGTCGGCGAGACCATCATCGAACATATCAGTCGTTTACGAATTGAATACGCTTGTAAAACGCTGATCGAAACCAACCTTTCCATTTACCAAATCGGTGAGAAATGCGGTTTTCAGGATTATTTCTATTTCACACGAATTTTTAAGCGGCATCTCAAAATGACACCTACACAATATAGGGAACTAAACAATGAAGACATTTAAGAGACTATCCATCCGTACTCAGGTTTTGCTATTCGGGTTATTTATTGTTGCCATTATCCCAATCATCGTTTCACGAGTCTACCAACTATCAAGCGAGACTATCATTAATCAAAATACGCAATACAATACGGAGCTGGTCTCCCTCCTCAAACAACGGATTTCTGACAACTATGCCAACGTCTCTTCCATGATGATGAATGTGGGTTACGATTCGACCGTCCAAAAGTTCCTAGTCGAGAATGATAAGCTTCGAGTCTACGATCTATCCCAAAAAGTTGAAGGATTGTTGAGCATCGCCCGAAATATGAACACGGATATCTTAGATATTATTGTTATCGGTAGCTCAAACACACGTATTTCCTTAGCAGGAAGAACAAAATATGCTATCGATCTTATGAAAACAGCTGAGGAGGATGGAATCGTTCATTATCGCGGATACAGTCCTCCAGACAAAGTCATCGACAAGAGAAAACTGCTTTTCGGGATGAACATCTTCGCTTCAGGTGACACGTCCCTATATGGTGAAAAAATTGGCTATCTCGCAGTTATTGTAGATATGAAAGCCATTCAAACTGAAATTTCTGAGTATCCCCGATTGGTCGGAACCAGCTTTTTTATGATGGATGATAAAGGCATGATCTACTCTAATAGCAATGAGCCGGAGGATATGCTCCAGCAGTTTCAAACTCGGGCAACTGGAAGGGATGGAGAGTCCATCGTCGAGACGGTTCATGGAAAGAAATATGCAATTCAGTCCTTTAGCTTACCGGAGATCTCTGGAAAAATCATAACCGCTGTTCCTGTCCATAATTTAATGAAAGAACTGGAGAAATTGAAGAAGGTCAGCTATGCTCTTCTAGCCTTAATCTTGCTGGTCGTCTCTATTCCCTATTCTGTGCTTATGATGAATCTCTTAAGACCGTTGTCTAGGCTTATGCGCTATATGAATCAATTAAAAGGCGGAAGTCTGGGGATATTGAATAACAAGGTCGATTTAAAGGGCTATGCTGAGATTGAAATCATCTCTCGACAGTTCAACGATATGACCACACGGATCCACGATTTGACGGACCAATTAATCGATGCTTCAACTCAACTTTATCTGACCGATCTGGAAAAGCAGCGGGCGGAATATTCGTATTTACAAAGTCAAATTAATCCGCATTTCTTAAGTAATACTTTAGATACAATCAAGGGCGTTGCGATCGTAAAAGGAAATCGGGATATCTTCGAGATGACTACCGCCTTAAGCACAATGCTCAAGTACAGCATCAAAGGCAAAGAGGAGGTAACTCTTGGGGAAGAGCTGAAAATCGCGGAATCTTGTGTGAGGATTTACCAAGGCCGTTTCCCGGACAAATTTACTTACAAGCTGTTGTGTCCACAGGAATGGCTACACATTCCCGTGCCTAAAATGATCCTTCAACCTATTGTTGAAAATGCGCTTGGTCATGGGCTTGAGGCACAAGGACAAGGAATTTTGCTGATCTCCGTAGAGAAAAACGAAGCGGGGCTGCTTGAAATCGTGGTTGAAGATAATGGTGTAGGTATCGATACAACAAGACTGGAACAACTTACGGAGTTGCTGGCTGGTAAGAATATAGAATCAGGAGATCATATCGGTCTCCTAAATGTCAATAATCGTCTAAATCTTAAGTATGGCGATCCTTGCGGCGTTCTGCTGTACAGTAAGGAGGGTAGCGGGACGAAGACCGTTTTGAGGCTTCCCGGATCTTTAATAGATCCACAAAAAGCGAGAACATAAATAGGGAGGTTGCCCATTCAGGGCAACCTCCCTTTCATATGTCTTTCATTCACCGCATTTACTAGGATATTATTAAGCATCCTATAAGGATGAGCTCAGATACTCTTTGGCATGGTAGGGTCCACCTTCCATAAGTACCGTCCATAATGGATCGATATCACAATCCATGGAGCCCATCATATGATCATGCCATTCATTCAACAGATAGACAGCCTCCATACAAACGTCTTTACGCACTTCGGCGAGATTATGTTGTTCATAAGGATCATGCTTCAAATCAAACAGCATTTCTTGCGGGAATCCATGGTGTCCGTCATGATAGGTACGTATATATAACCAATCCGCAAACCGGACGCTGCGTTGACACACATGCGCGCATTGTGAGATTACGAGATACTCACGCCCTCCCAAATTCCCCTCCAAAATAGCACCTGCATAACTTTCACCATCCCAAGAAGCAGCCGCTTTCAAATTCAAAAGGCTCGCTAATGTAGGTCCTAGATCAAGGTGATAATGTAGCTCCTCCTCCACGATTCCCTTCTTGCCCCCTGGCCAGCGAACAATCATCGGAATACGGCAAGTCGCCTCGTCTGCTGTGCCATGTTCGGAGTAAATTCCTAGTTCACCCAGACTCTCTCCATGATCCGCAGAGATCAAGATAGCCGTATCTTCCATCACGCCAAGTTCTCTCAGCTTAGAAAAAACTTTCCCGAGATGCTCGTCCAGATACTTAACTCCAGCATCATAGTTGTCAAAGATAACACGCAGGTCATCACGGTTCTCTATCTCCTGCTGATGCCTGAAATGCTGCTGATAATGCGATTTCGCGAGCGCATTCATATCTTCAATACTATGCTGCCCCTTCTTATTTCGGTGAAGCTCAAACACTTCTTCCGTGATCCAATCGGGTAAAGGCTCCTTCTCGAACGGATTACCGTAGCTATCGGGTGTACGATAAGGTGTATGCGGATCCCAGAAATTCAGGTGCAGAAACCAATTTTCGGACTCCCCGTTATCCTCAATCCATTTAAGTGCCACTGGAAGCACCTGCTCTGCCGTCTCATGCCCTCTGCCACCAACATTAAACACTTCTTGGAACCCGGCGTTAAAGGTCCACGCCGAGTGTCGTTCGGAGAAGGTGCTGATCGATGCGGTTTTCATCGCCGCTTGCCTTAATATAGCCGGAAGGCTCTCCATCCCCAGACGGTCATTGAATTCACGTTTGGCTCCTTCTCTACGCATATCAGCAGCGGTTCCGCCATGCCCTACAATCCCATTATGAATGCCAAATCGCCCCGACATTAAGGCGGAACGAGACGGCAGGCAAGGAGCATCTGAACAATAGTAGTTGGTAAAGGTGACACCTTCTTTAGCGATTGAATCGATATTCGGGGAGGTATTCCGATGATAGCCATAACATCCCAGATGGTCCGGGCGAAGCGAATCCAAATCCAAATACAAGATTCTCATGAGTTATTCCCTGCCTTTCCTTTTCATCGAAATGGTTACGCTCGATTCGGGGAGCTTAGAATGATCTGCTCATGCTTATAAGAGTAAATGAATATGGAAAACTCCGCTATGGAGCAGCGATGTTTGTTTTTGTAAATTCGATACTTTTCCGGTACTCTGCCGGCCCCTTGCCGTATTCGCCACGAAATACCTTGCTGAAGTGTGAAGCATCATAATAACCACATCTCTGGGAGATATGCTCGATTGTATAATCCGTATATTCCAGCATTTGTTTAGCTTGCTGCAGCCGCAATTTTCGCAGCATTTGCATGGGTGTCAGTTTATATATTTTCTGAAATGCCCGGCTAAAATAAACAGGATTCATATGATAGAGCTTGGAAAGCTCCTCTCTACTAATCTCCTGATCAAGCCTCTCCTCCATATATTGCAACGCTTCGTTAAAGCGGTCCGTGATAAAGGGATCTCGTGAAGAGCGGCGCCCGCCAAGCTTGGTACTCTCCATAATTTCGTAAAGAAGAAAAAATGCCAATGAACCGACCTGAACATTCCTGAAATCATCTTCCTCCTGCAACCACAGGCTCCGCAATTCGTCAAATCTTCGCTCATATTCGCTTCGATCCCGGACCCGAATCACCTTGCCTAGAGGGAATAACTTAAAGAAGTCATCTCCGTCTTTAACTTTAGCGTTAATATTAAACAGATAATGTATGCCATCCGTTTTGGAGATCACATTAAAAGGCTCGTTAGGACGGTGGATCATCACGTCTCCGGCAGAAGCAACATATTCTCCTTCGGAGGATGTCGTCAATACCTCACCTTTTTGGATATAAGAGACGGTATAACAAGACTGGACGTAATCGAACAGGATCCGCTTCTGATATTGAATCTTTAGGACGTCCAGCACGCTGATGTCAAACTGACTATGGATGATAGAGGACAAGGAAGTTCCTCCTTCTTATGTAGTAGTCGTAAAAGTGCTCTAACCTGTATAATCAGCCGCACATCGAAAGCCAATATTCCCTGCAGAGCTGTCTGGAGTATTTTTGCTTCTAGCCGCCACCCGATAACGGTTGCAGTAAGATTTATGGCACAAATACGATCCTCCGCGCATTGATCTTGCGACACCACTTACTGGACCTTTCGGATTCACGGCTTCGGAAGATAAATGATAATCCTTAGTAAACCAATCCGCGCACCATTCCCACACGTTTCCTGACATATTATAAAGACCATAGCCGTTAGGCAGATAGGACCTTACAGGTGCGGTACCTGCAAAACCATCGCTGGCATGATTTTTATCGGGAAACTTTCCCTGCCATATATTACAACGATGTTCTCCGTCTGGTTTTAATTCGTCCCCCCAAGGATACCGTTTCTGAACCAGTCCTCCTCGTGCGGCATACTCCCACTCCGCTTCCGTAGGCAGACGTTTACCAGCCCAACGACAATATGCATCCGCATCATGCCATGATAGGTGAATAGCCGGATGATCAAGTCGTTCATCTACATGGGAATCCGGACCTTCAGGATGACACCAATCCGCTCCCTCCACCACCCACCACCAGGGGGTTTGAGTGGCTACTTGGGTCACCTTTTTCCCAGTCTCCATGGAAACAAAAGAATGAAACACGTAAGACCATCCAAATCGTTCCGCATCTGTAACATAGTTTGTTTCCTTGATAAAAGCAGCAAACTGCTTGTTCGTAACCGCCGTTCCATCCATCAAAAAGGAAGATAAGGTAACCTTCCTAGTCGGCCCTTCTCCATCTGCGGGGAACCCTTCCTTATCATCCGTCCCCATAAGAAAAGTGCCTCCAGGGATAAGGATCATGTCCGAGAAATCTTTATCCCCTGTTACTCCTTGAACCGTTGTGTTCTCCTTACAAACATCAATAGATTCTTGTTTCGCGACTTGATTTCGACTAGCTGAACAACAAGCCCGTATATTCTCTGACATGATTTACCTCCAATCTGGGATCGTCCCGGCTCTGTCTAAAAAAAAGCTACCCCAAGAATGCCACAAGCAACGATAATGGTGAGCGGATGCAGCTTATATTTCATTAAACCATAAAGTGCAGCGAATACAATGATCAACATGCCAAGGGTCTGCCAAGTAATAAAAGCATGTTCCACGCTATTTAAGCCAAAACGAATCGCAGCATAGGCAATCAAGCCTGTAATCACTGGCCGCAAACCATAAAATAACGTTTTAATCCATTGACTGTCCCTCACCCGATAAAAGAAGACGGAAATAACGATGATGATTAAAAATGAGGGCAGAACCATGCCTAATGTTGACACAATCGCTCCTTCGATTCCGGCTATACGATATCCGATCAAGGTTGCACTGTTCGTTGCAACAGGCCCGGGTGACATCCCTGCGATGGAAACTACCTCTTGGAATTCCCCTTCGGATAACCACCCCCCAGCCATAGCTTCATGCTGAATCATCGGAATGATGGCGTACCCTCCTCCAAAAGAAAGAAGGCCAATTTTTATAAAAGTGAAAAACAAACTCCAAATCACATCGCTTCCCCCTAGATGTAATACTCCGGATAATTCGATTCTTCATCAGAAGCTTTCAAGGACTCCTTCTCCGTTCGAACTTGGAGCCCTAAGAGCTGTTTAATTTGCAGATATACAAACCCAATACATAAACCAATTGCAATCACGTAAATGGGATTAATTCCGAAAACCAGTAAAACAACCGGTATAACTAACGCCGTAACAGCGGTAGTCTTGTCAATTATAGCGTTCTTGGCCATTCGATATGCAGCTACTAGGATCAAGGCAATAACAGCACCATTTATCCCTTTCATAGCGGCAATGACTTTTGGCTGGTCTGCCAGTTGGGAGTATACGGCGCTAAGCAAACAAACAATGATAAAGGTCGGAATCGTTATCCCTGCGATTGCAGCAATCGCACCCTTCACACCAGCAAGACGATAACCAATGAATGCTGCTGCATTTACACCTACACCCCCAGGTGCAGCACCAGCTAAAGATAGAATTTCATCCATCTCCTCTTCACCCAGCCATTTTCGTTTAGCGGAAATTTCCCGTTCGATCATAGGGATCATCGCATAACCTCCCCCGAAGGTTACAGGACCAATTCGAACAAATACCCAAAACAACTGAAACAATAGACTTATCCTCAGGTCTGTATTCGGTATCATATTTGTTTTCATAGTTGTTCTCATGGAATCCACCCTTATATAATCTGTCGTAATTTCATTATATCACTTTTTCCCAAAATGGAATTAAGTTTTTTGAACGGTAAAATACAACCAAGGGTTTATGAGTTATACTATATTCATGTTAATAAATACAAACTATATAAAAAACGATCTTACAAGTTCATCCTATATATAGCTTGGAGGTATATCGTGGAAAAGCGCTCGACACATATTCCGTCACCAAAAAAACTCCTATACGACCGAATTGCCGAACAAGGCACTGTTTCCAAGTTGGATCTTTTACAGACATTTTCGCTTACCAAAAGCACAATGACCCGGATATTAGATGAGATGACGGAAGAAGGCTTGCTGATAGAAAGCGGATTTGGAGAATCTAGCGGAGGCAGAAGACCTATTTTATACCAGATCAATCCTTCCTACGGTTATATAATCGGTTTAGAGATTTCCAGGGTGTATTCTTCCCTTGGTTTATTTGATATGCAAATGAACCCAAAATCAATAGTTCACTGGCGAATGGATCAGGCATTCACACCTGAAAGATTTATAGATCATATCAGTATTCAAATACGCGCTTTCCTTAGGGACCATCAGTTAGTGGACAGTCAAATCATCGGGATAGGAATAGGGGCTGTGGGGCCACTTGATCGGGAACAAGGCTTGATCCTAAAACCGCTGCACTTCCCTTCTTCAGGCTGGAACAATCTGCCGATTTGCAAACTGGTAGAGGAACGGACGGGGTTCAAGGCATGGTTGGACAACGGTGCCAATTCTGCACTGCTTGGGGAACGATGGTCTATCCGTCACGCAAACATTCAGCATATGCTTTATGTACATACTGGAGCAGGACTCCGCTATGCGATGATGTCGCATGGAAGTATTGTTCATGGCACAATGGATATGGAAGATGCCATTGGTCAAATGATCATCCAGACAGATGGACCCCGATTAAATCATGACGGGAACTACGGGGCTCTGGAAGCATTCGTATCTGTGCAGGCACTAGAACAAAGTGCGCGCTCAGAGGCGAAAATGGACAACGATCTGATCCTCCAAAGATATAAAGTGGCGCCTGAGAAGCTGACTTATGATGTATTGGTACAAGCCTTTAGAGACGGTAATCCACACGCGCGTGAATTATTTACCCAAGCTGCCAGCCACTTCGGGATCGGACTCGCCAACGTTATCAACCTGTTTCATCCAGAGACCATCATTCTAGGCGGTGCACTCATTCACTCTCACGAGTTGTTTTTCCAAACAGCGGTGGAGGTGGCACAGAGAAACACTTACCGTTATCCTGAATACCAACCTCACTTCTCCCTAGGTATATTAAAAGAAGAAGCTGTGGTGACGGGTGCGGCAATAATGGTGAGAAATCATATGGTTCTATAGCATAACAAAAAGGTTGCTCCCAATCCTTTGCATGACTGTTGGGACAACCTTGTCTAGTCTAATCTATAATGCCTGACAGCAATTTTTGAATTTCTTCCCGCTTCCACAGAAACATGGATCATTTCGACCTGGAAGTGGTTTTGCACTTTTCCTGTACTCCAGCATCCGCTCCGATCTAAGTCGGTTCGCCAGTAATAGCATGCGTTCATAGGCGTATGAGTAGAACATTTTGTAGCTATGGCAGAAATAATCAACCTCAGTCCGATCATTAACATCAAGCCAATTCCGGTTGCGCGGACATCCCCCATTGCAAAAGCTAAGGTACTCACACTTATAGCATGATTCATTCATATTGGGCTTCATTAACAAAAAATCATCATATACTGGGCTGCTTAGCAGTGCTTCCAAGTCAGTTTGGCCGATATTTCCTAGCCTATGCTCTTCATCAATAAAGAAATCGCAAGGGTAGGCATCCCCGTTCGTTTCAAGCACCATCATCTTCGGGCAACATGAGTTGTGAACGCATAACTCTGCCTCACGATGCATGAATACAAGAAGCATATTCTCAAAAATACGAATAGGAAGCTCTGGGTACCCACCGTTGTACCAAAGGTCAAATGTACGGCATAAAAAGACTCCGTATTGTTCAGGTGTAATTCGGAAACGTCCCGCTACTTCACTTTTCTGAGAAGCAAAATCCATGCAGGGGATAAACTGAATATTAGGAAATTCGTGTTCTAGATATAATGCCATCAACTCATCTGGTTTCGTCACGTTATCTTCATGAATCACCGTCAGAATACTATACTCCACACCCTCATTCTGTAAATGACGAATCCCACGCATAACTAGATCATAACTGCCTTTTCCCGAACCCGTTACACGATGAGCATCATGAATAGGCTCTGGGCCATCCAGACTAATCCCGACCAAAAAGTTATACCGTTTAAAAAATTTCGCCCATTTCTCATGGATAAGCGTTCCATTGGTCTGCAGTGCATTACTGATCATCGTATGAGGCGGAGCGTACTTAGCTTGGAATGAAATCACTTGTTCAAAATACGAAAGTCCGGCCAATAATGGCTCCCCACCCTGCCAAGAGAAAGTCGCTATCCCTGATGATCTTTTCATGTACTGAGCGATAAACCGCTCCAGAAGCTCCGTATCCATCACTCGGATCGGTTGCTGAGGATGTCCCCCGGCTGTACTGTAATAGCAATAATCACAGGCTAGATTACAATCCTCTGAGACGGTTTTCCACATGACATGAAGGGTCTCCTGCTTAGAGGTTTGTATACATGCAGTCATACGATTCTGCCCCTCCTATGTAATACTATCTTTGTAAAACCTAATTCCTATTTGTTCAATTAAATCATAGATCTGCGAGTCAACGATGAGTAAAACATCATAGCTGGTCAAATAACTGGGCACAAAAAAACTGCACTCCCCATTGTCCGTTGGGACAAAGCAATAAGGGTGTGCAGTTTCTTTGTGGATGAGTCTAACGGTAGTTAGAGACTAGTCTTATTAATTACGGACGTATTCTCTATTTGCTGTTTCCAACATGGATTTCCAATCCGCAAACTTCGTCTCCCTAACAACATGACGATCAAACAGTTCATCAGGTATGTCAGCAACATCTTCTTCTGTCTTTACTTGAAAGTTCCCTTTGGTTACAAACTCATCGAAACTTTTGTAATTGGAATACTTACTCATAAACGCTTCATTAAACAATTTCTCGAAAGAGATGTGATTGGGATCTTCTTGATACGTTTTCTGTCCTTGTAACTCATTCATTAATTCTTCCATGGTCATTGGTTTTTGTCTTCTCAAATTACCACTCCTAATTTTCTGTTATAGTTGTAGAATATCATGTTAATCCATAAATCACACGAATCCTAAGCTTACCATAATTTTGACGATTTCACCTTTCAAATTTCACTTAATATGCAAATAGTCGGCCTCTATACTTAAAATACAACAAAAAACCTTCCTTATTCATAAGGAAGGCTTCTTATTATTAGGACAATTTCACCAGGCTGTAGTTTTTCTTACCCTTACGGATAATGATAAAACGTCCGCCGATGGCTTCGCTGGCTGTAACTTCAAATGCTACATCGCTAACTTTTTCACCGTTCATGGAAATTGCGCCTTTGGTGATGTCTTCACGCGCTTGACGTTTGGATGGCTCAATTCCTAGATCTACCAGCCACTCCACGATATTTTTGGACTCCAATGTCGTTTCGTAGGTCGGCATTTCCTTGAAGCCTTGCTCGATCTCGTCAGCGGTCAGAGATTTAATATCTCCACTGAACAGAGCGGCAGTAATACGTTTAGCCTGCTCCAGCAATTCCTCACCATGCACGAATCTGGTCATTTCTTCAGCCAGTGTTATTTGCGCTTCACGTTTATGCGGTTCGGTCTGCACCTTTTCTGAAAGTGCATCAATTTGTTCTTTAGAGAGGAATGTAAAGTACTTCAGGTATTTCACAACATCACGGTCATCTGTATTCGCCCAGAACTGGTAGAATTCAAAAGCTGTCGTTTTGTTCGGATCCAGCCAAATGGCTCCGCCAGCTGTTTTACCGAATTTTGTACCATCGGCTTTCAGCATAAGCGGGATGGTAAGTCCGAATGCTACCGCCTCAGAACCTTCTTTTTTACGAATCAGATCTAAGCCACTTGTGATGTTCCCCCATTGGTCAGAACCACCGATTTGCAGCTGCACATCTTCATGCTGGAACAGGTGCAGGTAGTCCAGGGATTGCAGGATTTGGTAGGAGAATTCCGTAAAGGAAATTCCGCTGTCCAATCTGCTCGCTACAACATCCTTGGCAAGCATCGAATTGATGCTGAAGTTTTTACCATAGTCACGCAAAAATTCGATAACATTGATTTTATGCGTCCAATCGTAGTTGTTCACCATGCGGATTTGATTGTCGCCATCAGTCACGAACAGTTTTTTCATCTGTGCTGTAAGTGCGTCAACGTTGGCTTGGATTTGCTCCAGCGTTTGCAAAGAGCGTTCAGATTGACGTCCACTTGGATCACCAATCGTTCCCGTAGCCCCACCAATAAGAATCACTGGACGATGTCCTGCCAGTTGAAATCTTTTGAGCACCATGAATGGAATCAAGTGGCCAATATGCATACTGTCACCTGTTGGATCTACACCGCAGTACAGGGATACCGATTTTTGATTGGTCAGTTCTCTTAGCCCTTCGGCATCTGTTTGTTGATTGATGGCATCGCGCCATTCTAGTTCGTCGATAATATTCATTGCCTTACACCCCTCAAAATTAGTAGTTATCCTATAAATGAAACATCAGTCCGCCAAGCGGAAACGGCTTTGCCCTCCTGACTAGGACGGTACCGTTTCAGCGAGAAATATAAGGATCATTGATGAAGTGAACCCTATAAATCCTTATATTTAAAAACAAAAAAATCGTCCCTTTGTCTATTGTAGACATAGGGACGATTGAATAACCGTGTTACCACCCAGATTGCATCCATGAAACGCTTATGCTCAAGCATACCATTGATACCACTCTTGACGAGATATCGTTCGCCATTCCGCTCGGTGTTACCCGAGATACTCCAAAGTGTAATTCGCAAGCTTAGTGTGTACCGGGTTTCATCAACCCCCGGCTTTCTGGAACAGGGACTAAGTTACTACTGGGCTCCTTCAACGTATATCGTATATAAGATTACAGCCAGTATAGTGAAATAATTCTTTTATGTCAACTATCTTCAGCAGAGAATGCCGTCACACACTTCTACTGTAAAGCGCTACTAGGCATTTCCACTTTTTTTCTGATACAATTACGAAAAAAGAGGTGAACGAATCCGCATGCTAGATCCTATCGATAACCATATTTTGATGCGTCTGGCCCAAAACAGCAGAATTTCCTATACTGATCTAGCTAAAGAAGTCAGTTTATCAAGTGTCGCGGTGAAAGATCGTATTGATCGGCTAGTCAATCAAGGGATTATTGAACAGTTCTCGATTGTCATCAGTGCTGAAAAGCTAGGAAAGAAAATCTCCGCCTACCTGGAACTTGAAGTAGAACCTGCTCATTTAAATCATATCGTCGATGTATTAAAGGAAAACGAACGCGTAGCTGTATTATACGAAATGACGGGACCATGTATTCTGCATATTCACATCTTGGTAGAGAATCTTGAAGAGATGGAACGGTTTATGCATGAATCAATCTACTGTCTGGATGGACTGGTACGTGTAGAAAACCAAATCTTATTAAAACGCCACAAAAATCAGGACGGATTGAATATATAAGAAATAGAACCGCCTATAAAGACGGTTCTTTTCTCATATGGATTTTTTTAGGATTATCGAATAATTGCTATTTCGTCTTATTCTGTCTTAGCCAGCTTAGCTTTATAAAAGTTCACGAAATATTCGCTGACCACGATCTTCCCGTTCACAACACTTATTGGGGCTACAAGCTTCACTGTCTCTCCGTTGTAAATCCCCGTTGTCGCTCCAACCTTCATCTCCAGAACATTGCCATTGTAGCTTAGCGTAACTGTCTTAGTGGCTGGCTGCCAGCCAACCTTTGCTCCAAAGTTCTCAAAGCTGCTCCGTAAAACCACGGGCTTGCGCTCGGAATCGCCGAATTGACCTTTATCAATTAAGGCGTGTACGCCCCAGTTTCCATCCACCACTTGTGTAATTCCAAAATCAGCTGACACAGACATCAGAGAGTACGCCTCATCTTCGCTCAATTCCATTCCAGCCATTAAAAAATCTTTTGTTTTATGAGCGGCATCCTTCATCGCTTTGTCGATGGACGAGTTTTTGAAGATATCCGTCTGAGCACTAGCCCCCAGCTCCTCCAAATAATTGGCGTAGCTGAATCCATGTACAACCCACTCGTTCTCATTTTCAAGTAATGGGAAGTTTAAACCTTTCAGCTTGTTGTTAAGCGATGTTTTTTTATGAAGAATGACTTGTATATCCCCAGTGACCGATGTCTCGATCGCAGTTCCGTTAATCTCCGAATCACCTTGACCGGCATGCGGGTCACCGATCGACAGAAGTGCACCAGCTACGGATACTGGATAATACATCGTTGCACCTTCGGTAATCCGCCAATCATCTACGTTACCGCCGTTGTAAGAAGGTGGAACGGAGTCAACAACATCCGCTTCTTTCGGCGCCACACCCATTGTACCAAAGTGGAGACGTACCGGAATTTTCACGCCTTTTAGCACATCGAAGTTCTTATCAATCGTATTATGGTCAACGATAACACCCGGGTAGTCAATTGTCGGGTGCACTTGACCATCTGGATCGGTTTGCACAGACCATTTGTAGTTATATACAGCTGTTGCATAATCTGTTCCACCCTCCGTATCCATCTCGTAGATAGTTACTACCTCACGCTTTTTCGGCTCCTCTACCATATCTCCGTATAGATAGCCCCAGTTCGCTGCGGCATTCACGCCATATGTTTTGCCAGCGTATTGGTCATTCCCATTTGGTCTCAGCTTCATGTCCAGAATCTTAACTTCCAGCACATCTCCTGGTTCAGCACCTTCAACAGCGATAGGACCTGTCATAATGTGTACGCCTGGCCCGCGTAGCGCTTCGTTCTTCTCCCCTTCAATCCAGTGGAAAATATCCTCTACTCCCGCATCTCCTTTAATCATCCGCTCGTAATCATCCCCTGAGTGATGTGTAATGGCCTCAACCGTTACGATGTCTCCCGAATGCACAGTTAGAGCTGGATCTCCCTTACCTATATTCCCCCATCGAACAGTTTCCGAATTCGCCTTCAGTACATGGGTTTTGGGTTTATACGCATCGTTCGATGTGTTAGCATACATAACACTCGATAACGAGTTCACCCCTAAAAACAGGGATAACGTGACACCTACATTACGAATTATTTGTTTTTTCATACGAAAATCCTCCATCCCTATAATTAGTGTTAGTTTTTATAACATTTGGTGTTTCTGAGTATAACAGATGACCTGAGGATTAACAATATAAATATTTTTATGAATTTTGGTTTAAATAATAAACACGAAGGAGTCTTTCTCTTGAATTATCCAAGTTAACTCCACAACAAAAAAACGCCAACACTTATTAGCCCATAGTGTTTGACGTTTGATTATCCAGTCTAAAGTGATGCACTTATTTTATTTTTGATCAGTAATACTTCTTGTAGCCCGGATTACAATCCGCTTTGTTTCCTTGGTACCTGATAGGTTCAACCATTCATCACAAATTTGCTGTACCCATGCCGGATGGCTTTTGCTAGCATCATTTAACCAATTGCTTACAGAATCCTGAACGTATTTTGCCGGATCAGAGTTAAGCGGTTCTAATAGCGGAAGGGCAATCGCTGGATTTTCTTTGAGCGCTGTAATATGCTTTGCCCATACCCCATGTGGGCGCGTCAATTCGATCGCAAATCTCCTAATATTCGCATCCTGATCATGAACCCAAGCCTTTAATAATTCAATGGAAGCATCCAGCTCGGCAATGACTGATTCCCTTAAAGCCATCCATGAAATCTCACGCACCCCAAAATGCCCATCCGCTGCAAAAGGACGGATTGCTGTTAGTTTTTGAACTAGACTCCATTGATGATTCTGGCCCACGATATAAGCAGCCCAGCAGCGAACACTATCGGATTTATGATGAGCTAACACAGCAAATAGTCGGGAACGTTCCAGCTCTGATTTACAGTCAAATAGAAGCTGCCACTCACGTGAAATCACCGGGATGAGCTTCATGATTTTCTTTTCCGTTAACGCATTCAGCTTTTGTAAAATTGGTTTAGCTTCCTGTTCAAAACCTAGCTCATTCAGTACATTTATCAACAAGACAAGATGATCCACAGCAAGCCATTCCGTTAAATTCACGCTCTGTAAATATCCTTTATTCAGCAGTTCTACAATCTCAACGGGAATTTCAGTAACCTTTCGAGCGCCCTTCCTGTGTTCCATGGAAATCGTCCCTTCACTATGATTTGAAAGCTTAAATCACCTTCATGTCATAGCTAGGATACCGTTGTTTCTAAAAATGAAGCTGTAATCTCGTTTACAACTCGATAGCTATGTTATATTTCTTTCCAAAATCTTGTCTCGCTGGATATAGATAGTTCTGAACCCTGTCTGAATAACCTCCGCTTTCACCAATTCTTGCAATGCCACTGTTACAGCTTCTCTGCTGGCTCCAATTAAATTAGCGATTTCTTGATGCGATAGAGGAACATTAATTTTGTAACAATTATCCTTATGCTCAACCCCATGCTGATCCGCTAGCTTTAAAAGAACGCACAATATTTTATCATGCAGATTTCCGATGGCTAGATTTTGAGTTAACTGACTCATACTTTTTATGCGGTCGCTCAATACTTGCAATAATGACATCATAAACCTAGGCCGGTGAGAGATAAATTCTTCAAACCTTGCAGGATCAATTGTACAGATATGGCTTTCCTCTATCGTTTCAATATAATGTTCCTTCGTTCCAAAAGAAATCATACCCATTTCACCAAAAACATTACCCTCACTGAGGATATCCGATGTAAATTGCTTACCGTTTGCGTTTAATTGGTATAAGCGAACCTTTCCTTTTTTCACAAAAAACAGTCCTTCAGAAAAGGTTGACGGTGTTTGGATATATGTATTTTTGGGGACTACTGTTATTCGCGTTAATTCTTCCATTTCAATAAGATCTTCCAGTCCTAACGATTGAAGCAAATTGAATTGAGATAAATAATGATTTTTTTCCATTGCCCCTCCTGTATAAAACGCTATTCATTTCTTCAGTATACCTTACAAAAAAAGCCACGTCCTAAGGACGCAGCTTACTAAATTACCGGTTACTTGCTTCCCAGCGCGCTACTTCTTCCCGCACACGTGGGGCCACTTCGGTGCCCAGCAGTCTAATCGCCTGCATAACATCCTCATGAGGCATCGTGCCGTGCGGCACATGTAAAAAGAATCGCGTAATTCCCACATGCTTGCGCAGATGAATGATTTTATTAGCGACAGTTTCTGGATCACCTACGTAAAGGGCGCCCTCTAAGCTGCACGCTGCATCATAATCTGCACGATGGTACGGAGGTGTTCCTTTTTCTTTCGCCCGCACATTGGTCCGGGCATGCGTTGAAGGAAAAAATTTCTCCAGCGCTAACTGATTAGTCTCCGCTATGAACCCGTGTGAATGCGAAGCGATTGGAAATTTTGAAATATCATGCCCGGCTTCAGCTGCTGCTTTTTTGTAAAGCTGTACATGTGACGCATAATCCAGTGGTAGAACATTCCCTATAATCGCTAAAACAAAAGGCAAACCTAGTGATCCTGTGCGGATCGCAGACTCTGGACTTCCTGCACTCCCGATCCAAATCGGTAAAGGATCTTGAACCGGACGCGGGTAAACCCCCAAATTTTCTATAGCTGCTCGGTGTTTGCCTTTCCAGGTCACTTTTTCTGACTTTTGGATGGCTAATAACAATTCCAGCTTCTCATTAAACAGTTCTTCATAATCCTTCAGATCATATCCGAATAGAGGAAAAGACTCTGTAAACGAACCCCGGCCGATCATAATCTCCGCACGTCCGTTTGAAATTCCGTCCAGCGTTGCAAAGTCCTGAAACACACGCACCGGATCGGCTGAAGACAGGATCATTACAGCACTGCTCAACCGGATCTTAGTAGTCAACGAAGCAGCCGCAGCCAGTACAACCGCAGGTGAAGACGCCGCATAATCATGCCGATGATGCTCGCCTACTCCGTATACATCTAACCCCACCTCTTCGGCAAGTACAATTTCCTCCACTACTTCACGTAGTCGTTCTGCATGACTTATTGTCTCACCCGTTTGGACATCAGGTGTGGTCTCGACAAATGTGCTTACTCCAAGTTCCACTATTCATTTCCTCCTAATATTCTGCACGATGCATTATTCTCTGGATGTAAAAAACCATAAAGGGACTACCTAATTATACTAACTAATTTAGGTTCCTTCGACTATAATCGAAGTTCATCTAATTAGATCCCCCTCACTATAGATCGGACTGAGGAGCCGTTAATTTAATAATTTCATTCATATTGCTAAATTATCGGACTTAGATGCAGCTATTCGTGCAAAGTAGCTTCCATAATGTGTGTTTTTATGGAAATAAGCGCAATACAGTCCGAAACTATCGCAAAATGAACTAAAAAGTGAAAATAGCTGCAATACAGTCCGAACAAACAAGACCTCGTGTGAACTGACCACAATACAACAATTATACTGGGACTTTTCCGCCAATGTGCAAGAGTGCAGCTAATGCGTGGTAACGACGAAGTTTGTTTAATTGCATTTACCACCAACGCACAGTGCAGCTAATGCGTGGTAACGACGAAGTTTGTTTAATTGCATTTTGTGCAACTATATACGCTTTGAAGGTAGCCTTTGTGGATTTAGTTGCACTCTGTACACTTAAATACGAGCACTTGCGTCAATATGGCGGGATTCTAGAATAATAGTTGTAAAATATGCAATTAAACTGCCCCAAAGCTGCGAGCATAAGAGCTTAAATGTACTTTTTACAACTATTTTGCTTTTTTAATGAGAATTGAGAGGATGCTGCTAGTGAGATATAATCGCGATGTAATAGCGATGTAATAGCAATGTAATAGCGAAGTAATCGCAATAATACAAAAACAAAAAAGACCACTAATCACCTAAACACAGACGATTAGCGGCCGGTCAAATCCAAGCTAGTTTGCATTCCCAATACTCGGAGTTATCGGCTTATCCAGCGATTTCGGTGGTTTGCTTGGGTTTATCCCAACGCCGATCCGACCGAATACATACGCTCCGCCAGGAATTCGATTCGCTAAATTCATTATAAGTGCCGAGCCTACCACACAACCGACAAATTGTAGCAGAACACTAAATAGTCCAAGGTTTTGCAACCCAAATGAAGCTGGAAGCTTAACGAATATAGCCAATAGCAAAGGATGAAGCAAGTATATGCCAAAAGAATATCTGCTGCTCCATTCCAGCACACGTGGCACTTTCTTCATTTTCGATGCCACGGAGAAGAGCAGCAAAATCATGCTTAAGGCGAATAGAAGCATATCAATTCTTTTGGAGCTATGCGCCGTTATCCAGCCTTGACTATTCACGAACAGCACTAGCGCACCTGTCAGAACCGGGAGCGTGTATACGGCTATGCGGAACTTTTTTAATTTTTCCCGGAACCACAGCTCATTTCGTCCCAGGTAATAGGCTACTGTAAAGTAAAAAATCCAACCAGGTGCGAAAATCCAGTACATTTTATCCCAGAAATAATGGGCGGCAGCCGTATCTGCGGGCGTAGTAAAGTTGAAGAAACCCAAATAGATAACGTTAATAAGGAACGATACGATTAGAATATTGCGGGGGTTAAGCCGCTTCGCATACGTCTGAAACCAGAGGAATAAAGCATAAAACTGAAAGATAATCAGTATAAAATAGCCATGGAAATCTCCAATCAGCAAATGACGCCAGAGGTAATACCAAAGAGCCTGCAGCAAAGGAATGCCGTCACTACTCGACAGCTCCAATCCTTTTAGTCCTGCATACAAGGTCCCGAAAAAAAAGTAAGGCAATAAAATATACTTGATTCTTTTCTCCCAAAATCTCGCTGGAATTTCATTGGGATAGGCAAATGACAACACGAATTGGGAGATAAATACGAATACAGGTGTGCCAAACGTTAGCAGTAAACCCACCGACTCTACCCAAGATGTATTTCCATCGTCATAAACCCGATAAAGAGCATGCAGCAGGGCTATACTTAAGCAGGCTACACTACGAAGAACGAACATTTCCGAGTTCATTTTGCGTTCCATGCGGAGTGCCCCTTTCAATGGGTGCTTTTAATGATCTACTGCGCTTCCTACACTTAAGCGGTCAGTAATTGTTTTTTCCAGCCCGGTATGAAAGTTATGGTTAGGGAACCAAGACAATAATTCCTGGGCTTTTTGATTGTTTAAATAGCTATGGAGAATATCCCCCGGACGGGGCTCCGCATAGGTTGTCAGGAAATCCCGACCCGTGATGTCCCCTAACATCCGAACCATCGTATTTATCGAGGTTGGTATTCCGCAGCTAATATTCATCGTCTCATTATTCACCCTGCCTTCGGTCTGAACCGCGTCAACGAACGCTTGCGCCACATCCTCCACATAGACGAAATCTCTAGTCTGCTCACCGTCCCCATAGATTACGAGATCCTTCCCTTGCTTTATACGATCCAGAAAAACAGAAACAACGCCAGCTTCTCCATGCGAACTTTGCCTTGGCCCATATACATTAGCGAGACGCAGAATCGTATATTTCAGCCCATGTAAGCTGGCAAACATCCGAATATATGACTCTGGTACACTTTTGGATACACCATAGCAGGACTCGGGATTTAAGGGATGCTGCTCATCAATGCTCAAATATTCCGGGTTCCCATAAACCGCTGCCGACGAGGCATAAACTAGCTTTTGAACCTGATGGATCTCGCACATGCGCAGTACATTCAGCGTGCCAACAATATTCACATTCGCATCAAATAACGGGTTCCGCTGTGATTCTCTGACGTCGATCTGTGCAGCCAGATGAATGACTGCATTTGGCTTTTCAAGGTTAAACACCTCATGCAAAGTCTCATCCCGAATATCGTACTTATACAGAACCGCAGTAGGATTCATATAAGTCAGACCGGAGGCTCCGGATACATTATCTACAATCACAGTTTCTATGCCCTTTTTTATTAGCCGATCAACCACATGGGATCCAATAAAGCCTAACCCCCCAGTTACCAATACCTTCAAAATAAAAAACTCCTTTCGCCCGCTAAGAGTGATCTTTGTACCGTGCATTCCCCGAAAAATTCACATAAAATACAAAATCAAAGGATAAAGGAGTGAAGTATATGGCTACTGCCCCTATTCCAGACAGCTCGGTGACTACGTCCATCCTTTCTGATGGTGCGGTCACATCTATTAAAATAGACCCTGAGACTAACGGTTATGTGAACATCCGATCGTACGGCGCTGTAGGAAACGGTATCAAGGACGATACAGTAGCGATTCAAAATGCTATCAATGCGGGAAACGCCAAAAACAAAGTAGTAATCTTTCCTCCTGGTGTATATAAGGTATCTTCGGGACGCATGCGTAACCCCTCCGTCCTCGACTGGTGGTGTCTTCGAATTCCAGCCAAAACGAATTTAAGCTTTGAAGCCGGCTCCAAACTTGTGCTTGCCCCGAACCCACCCTCAGACACTAGGGTTCTAGTAATCTTAAATGCCTCAAATATCACAATCGCGGGCACCCTTGAAATTGATGGAAGTGCATCGACTGTTAAAACAGCCGTCAACGATCAGCTTCACGGCTTATTCATTTCTTCTTCGCAAAATATAACGATAGAGTCAGTGTACTCTCACGATTGCTATGGGGATAATATCTTCATTGGGGGGACAGAAGAAATCCCCTCCGTTAATGTGCACATCGGATATGCACGCTGTGAGACTGCTGGACGAAAGAACTTTGTGGTCCATTTTGTAGACCAGCTTCATGTCAACAGAGCGGTTCTGAATAATAGCCGCGGTGGCGCGCCTGGTTTTACTGGTGCTAACTCTCTCGATCTTGAACCCGATGTCTTTAAAGGAACGCGCAGCTTTTATCAGCGATTCGACTCCTTGACAACCATAGGTTTCGGTAACGACCTATCAGCAGGGCTTACAGATGCTATCGCTAGACTCTGGACACTCGACATCGGTTCACTAGATATGCGTGTAAGCGGATCGGTAAGTCCAGCCTTACTGTCCTATGGACTGACGCTGAAAATCAATCATTTGGCTATCCGTTCCACCGATCATAAAGCTAACTTCGGTCTACAGACGATCTATTCACAATTTATTGATATCGCTAGCGCCAAGTTCGATGGCATCGGGGGCCCTGCGATCTATGCAGCGTTTAATGCTGCCGGAGGTAAACCAAGGTTGCACATCGGTTCTTTAGGAATGTACGGTTCGGGTTCCACCTTAGCAAGTGGTGTCCGAATCGACGGAGGCGATCTTTATGTGGGGACGATAGATGCACAGGATTTAACGGGCAATACCTTGCATTTATTCACAACGGAGTCTGACGCGATGGCTACTGTCGACAATATGATCGTCCGCAATAGCGGAACCAATCAGGTAGTGCTAGTCTCTTCTTACGGTGCAGCTAAACCGTCTCTGCGCCTCAATAATGTAGCGGTGTTTGATACCCGAGCAGTGAAGGTAAAGCGAATTCTAGAATTCGAAACACTAATCGGCATGCAAGGCACATCACTAGGAACCTTGTATAATCCATATTCGCTCCCTGAATGGTTCTCGACCTACGGTAACTTCAAACGGGCCATTCGCCTCACTGGCGGGGCAGTGTTGCCCGCGGTGTTCATAGTAGAGGGTTCGCCCGAGGGAGTCGTAACCGCCCCAGTTGGCAGTCTGGCCATGCGAACGGATGGCACGGCACAAGCCACTTTGTATGTGAAGGAAAGCGGATCAGCTGCCAGCGGATGGAAGGCTAAATAAGATGAATCAACGGTATTGGTTACATGTCTCTATCGCATAAACGACACGTTCCAAATCCTCATCCGATAAAGAGCTTCCAGAAGGCAGGCAGACACCTGTTGAAAATAATTTATCCGATACACTGTATTCCTCACTGTAAGGATAGTAGTAATTGCTCTCGAACAAGGGTTGTAAATGCAGCGGTTTCCATACAGGTCTAGCTTCGATATTGTGCTGTTCCAGACATGACAGGAGTTGTTGTGAAGAGAACCCCGCCACTTCTTCATCGATGGTCAGCGCACTCAACCAGTGCGTGCTGCGACAATTGCGCGCTTCCGGCATAAAATGAAGACCCGGTATGGAACCTAAACGTTCCCTATATCGCCGGCCAATAGATCTGCGACGCTCTACTCGCTCTTCAAGCAGTTCTAATTGACCGCGTCCTATGGCTGCCAACAGGTTGCTTAACCGATAGTTGTATCCCATTTCGGAATGTTGATAATGAGGGGCAGTGTCTCGGGCTTGCGTAGACCAGAAGCGCGCTTGATCTAAGGCTTCGGTATCGTCGGATACGAGCATGCCCCCACCTGACGTCGTAATAATCTTATTTCCGTTGAAAGAATAGATTCCGAATTGGCCCCAGGTTCCGCTGGCCTTGCCTTGGTAGAAAGCGCCCAGTGATTCGGCAGCATCCTCAATCAAGGTAATTCCATATCGGTTAGCTATTTCTACAATGGGCGCCATGTCTGCACTTTGTCCGTATAAATTGACGACAACAGCCGCTTTTGGCAGCAGCCCTTTGTCATTCAAAGCTTGGCAGGCCCGCTGAAAAGCTAGCGGACACATGTTCCAGGTCTCAGGCTCTGAATCGACAAATACGGGGGTGGCCCCCAAATATAAAATAGGATTGGCGCTAGCAACGAACGTGAGCGTTGAACAGATCACGTAATCTCCTTGTGTGACACCGGCTAGACGAAGTGCGAGATGAATCGCCGCCGTGCCAGAGCTTAACGCTAGTGCACCCTTTGATCCTGTGTAGGCGGCCATCTCCCGCTCGAACGCATCAACTTGCGGACCAATAGGAGCAATCCAACCAGAGTGTATCGCCTCCTCCATGTAGACCTGCTCACGTCCACTAATATGCGGCGGGGATAACAAGATTCGTGGCAGAATGCTCGTTTGACTAATGCTCATGCGAAGCTCCTTTCTCCATTTGGCCCGATTTCTTCAGATGGAATACATATCATATCGAGATCTGGATGCCGATAGAGCGGAAAGTAATTTCCTGATATTCTGGTGTCACAAAAGGATATGATCCGCTCATACAACTCTGGGAAAAAAATTCGTTTACCTAAGTAATAGTCAAGGGGTTCCAGTTGTGTCGCGAATCTATGCTTGAATTGAAATAAGTCGTCATTCCCCTTATATCCCCCGCCAAGATGAAAACATTCAAAGCCATTTTCCATCCCCCACTTGGCTGCTGCGTGTATTAGCAATTTGGTAGGTGACCACTGCAGATAGGCGCGATCCCAACCACATAGGTGATAATGCATCCACGGTCGTTCATGTAACACGATGCTGGTCGCCACCGTTTTCTCCCCATCCATAGCTTCGAATAGCTCTACTCTCCCCTCAAGTAGATGACTAGTATCTTCTATAAATTTTTTGGGAAAATAATAAAAAGAATCCGCCTGTAAATCGTTTAGTGTTCCGTAATACAATTCACTGAAGGACTCAATACGATCCTTCAGATTCGAATTTCGAATCGTAAAGGGTGCGGACTTTAATTTATGAATATTCCGTTTATGATTGCTGCCATAATGCCGGATGAGCTCTGACTCCGAACCCACAGTCAAATCAATATAAATTGTATTCCTATTCCATTCGGTGGTCAGACCGCCTTGATATTCCGTAGCGTTGCCAATTAAGGGGTGAAATCTTACAAACTCGGTCATGATCTTTTTCTCTCTACAGTAATACGTGAACGTTTCACTGAATTGCCGATACAGCTCACTTCGTTCGGCTCCCGGAGGGAGGTTCGATATCGGCCCCCCGTATCCATAGGGTGTACTAATGTCGTACCAATCGCCTTCAAGCCCCAGTTGGATTACGGCAGGAAGATGGCTTATGGAACGAAGTAAGTAAGGATAAACTATGAGCTGGTCTCCCTGCTTAAAAACAAACAGCTCTGCCTGCTGATGCTCTCCATCCTCAAACAGCCGAAAAAACGCTGAGGAGAAATAGATATCCTTCGTCTCTAGCTGGTTCAAATAGGCATCCCATTCCGCTGAACTAGAGCTGCCTAACACGATGAAGTTACTCATACAACACCTCTTGATTCTCCAATAGTTTGATCATACGTATACTTTCAGTGCTTAAGATTAGCCCGGGGTCTCGCTCACGCAAATAAGCATCTGAAGAAAGCAACAATAGCCTTTTCTCCCGGTCTAAATCCATTAATACGTCTGTCAAAAGATTGCAGCCACTCCACCCTCCACTTTGCAGTTGGATACGATAATACTGTTCACCTAACCGGCCCACAACTGAAGTCTCTTCCTTCGTTCTAATCTTAAGAGAAGAGAATCCATACTTTTGATGATGTGCCTCTGCCATCGGATAATCATCTATGATGTACGCCAATGCTTCTCTATCCCTATCAATCGATGGAGCCAAATCTCTTACATACCAGTAAGTCCGGCCTTCCTCTGCAAAACCAAGCCGCAAATACCAAGCATGAGCTTGCTCATTCCACGAAAATACATCAAGTGCCAGCTTCGAAATGCCATCCTTTTGGGCCAACGTCTCCCCGTACGCCATAAGCTTGCCGCCGATGCCGTCTTTTCGATAAGCTGCGTCCACATTCAAGTTATTCAGAACCAGCATCTGCTCCATTCTTCGCCATTCAGCGAATCCAATAAGATGATCTTCAGAATAGGCACCAATCAGCAGTGTTGCTGAATGGCTTCCGCATTTACATGCTGCTTTCAAATATTCGGGATAACCGCCACAGGCGAATATGGTTTGATTATAGACCGACTCTGGCAAGTTGCTCTGTAAGAGCCGGCATGCAAGGTGAATATCATCTTCCTGAAGCGGACTAAACCGCAAATTCATGCCGACCCCTCCTTTTGGTTCATTCTGTACTCATCGAGCGGCAAACTATGCTCACCCGGATTGGCCACAACGTCATCTTGGCGGATCACCTTCAGCACAGTTTTGCATAAGATCAACGCATCTAATCTAAAGCTCAGCTTCTCAACATAGGTAACGTCATAGGAGAGCCGCTGTTTCCACTCCGAAGTATTACGTCCAGATACCTGCGCCAATCCCGTTATTCCGGGTCTTACAGTAAATCGCAGCCGCTCCCGTTCAGAGTAATGCGGGCTGTAACGGATGAGCAAAGGTCTTGGTCCGATCAGACTCATTTCTCCCTTCACAACATTTACTAATTGCGGGAGCTCATCCAGACTCAGCTTTCGAATCAATCCGCCGAATTTGATATAACGCCGAGCATCCGATAACGGCTGGCCCTGCGCATCATACATTTCAGCCATGGTTCGGAACTTGTAGATGTAGAAGGGTCTTTCTCCCATTCCCGGCCGTTGCTGCTTGAACAAAATAGGACTTCCCAGCTTTATCCGAAGCAGCAACGCCACCACAGCCATGACCGGACTAAACACACCTAACATAACGATCGCTCCCACCAAATCGAAGCCCCGCTTCATATGGCGATACATGGTAGTCTTTCCCCCGCCTTTCTCTTATTCCGTAAAAAGACGTTCTGTAAGTGACTTTACCTCTTCCGGATTTGCACTCCAATAATACACTTTGGTTCGGACGAGCGGATCTAGAGCAGAGCTGTTATGGCCAGGAATCTGTTCGTAAGCAAAATCTGCGGAATCCATTCCTTTGAATAGCCAAGCTAAACTCATCAAATCACTGTCACTAAAACTCGTATCAATAATGTCTTTCTTTTCACGCAGTAGCAGTCCCGCTAGATCAGGAATATGCTCCGGACTTAATAGCTTTTTGGCTACAGCCCGAACGATATTGAATTGCTCCCGTTGGCGGCTAAAGTCACCCTCCGGAGTCGAGTAGCGCTCCCTTGCTAAATAAAGCGTGTGGGCACCATCCAGATGCTGCTCACCTTTCTTGATGGTGATCTCCGGAGTGATGGTCACATCCTGATCAATCAGCATATCGATCCCGCCGATCGAATCGATGAAATCACGAACACCGGAGAAGTTCGTCTTGATGTAGTAATGAATAGGAATATTCATAAAATCACTAACGGCTTGAATCAGTGTCAGCGTACCCTGCTGATTCCCACCCTTTGTTTCACCAACGATATGTGCATGATTGATCTTGGTATAACCGACGTTCTGCACATAAACCCGCGTGTCCCGCGGCACAGATACGATATTCACCTTCCGTTGATCCGGCATCACATGGGCAACCATGATCGTATCTGCCCGCGAGCTTTCTCCGCCCCAAGTGTCTGTTCCAATTAGCACTACATTAAAGGATGAGCTTTTCTTGTCTGTTGGAGATGTCACCGCAGTTGGAGTCTGTGTAGACGTTGTAAGGGTAAGCTCATCCGTTTGCGCTTGTGGGGCTGGTGTGCTGAGCGATTGCACCATCGTTTCATTGTCCGTAACCACATTAGAGCTAGGGATCGTCAAAGGGTTAAGAATCGCCTTATTAAAACGATGCTCTGGATTCAATATCCCTCCAATCCAGATCCCCCCTACTACAACCACAACAAGAATAACAATCAGGCTGTATCGTCCCACCCGCCGCATGCGTGAACGTTTACCTGTAATTGCCTTGTCGCGCTTGCCCCATAATCTTGTCATCCATGAATGCTTAGTCGACTTCATAGGTCAGATTCCCGCATGAACTTCGGATTTAATGCGTTCAAGATCATGTGTGCCCACCTGCGGTTCTTCCTGAAAGCCCGAATAGCTTGGAATTAGCTGCTTTAGCAGTTTTTTGATCTGATGACTGCTTGGCATCAGTTCATACCGTTTGCACAAGTTCTCCAGAACCCCCAACACCAAATTCAGTTCAGATCTGGAGACACTTTGCGGGCGGCTAATCATAATACGGTAGTTGTTAGTGACCAATAATCCTTCTTCTTCAGTCAAAAGCTCCTCAAACAATTTTTCTCCAGGACGAATGCCAGTGACCACAATGGGAATATCTTTGTCAGGCTCGAGACCCGACAAGCGGATTAAATCCCTCGCTAGATCGTATATACGAACTGGCTTACCCATATCCAGCACAAACACTTCTCCCCCTTGTGCCAGCACACTTGCTTGAATAACCAACTGTACTGCTTCGGGTATCGTCATGAAGTAACGCACCATATCCATATGTGTAACCGTCACCGGGCCGCCGTTTTCGATTTGTCTTTTGAATAACGGAATGACACTGCCCCGACTACCCAGCACATTACCAAAACGTACAGCGGCAAAAACCGTCTTACTTAAGGAATTCTGATCATTAATGATCATTTCCGCGGCTCGTTTCGTGGCCCCCATAACACTGGTAGGATTAACCGCCTTATCCGATGAGATGAGGATGAACCGTTTAGCGCCATATTTAGCACTCGCTTCCGCTACATTCCTTGTGCCGATCACATTATTTTTAACTGCCTCTACTGGATTCATCTCCATAAGAGGAACATGCTTGTGAGCAGCGGCATGATACACAATGGAGGGGCGGAACTTTTGAAAAACGTTATCGATCCGCGATACATCCTGAATGTCCGCTATAATGGGATGAATGATCTGATCGGGATATAACTGCCGCAACTCTTGTTCAATAAGATAAATGCTATTTTCTCCATGCCCCAAAAGCAGCATTTCCTTCGGACGATACGCAGCCAATTGCCGGCATAATTCCGAACCAATTGAACCGCCTGCACCCGTGATGAGAATACACTCGCTTCCCAGATTCTCACGAATCTCTTCCGTATTAATTTCTACGGGACTTCTCCCCAGCAAATCATTTACGGATACTTCACGGATCATGTTAATGGCCATTTTCCCGTCCAAAATATCGGTCATACTAGGCATTAACTTGATCTGAGCTTTGGTAGATTTGCAGATTTCGATGATCTCCAGTAATTCCTTTTGAGGAGCCGTAGGCAAAGCGATGATAATGAACGAAATGTCCAGCTCCTCGACTGCCTGGGGAATGAAGTTACGGTTACCGACTATCGGCAACCCCATAAGCTCCAGCTTGCGCTTTGAGATATCATCATCTATGAAGGCAACTGGGTTCATGAATTTAAATCTTGAATGCTTGATATCTTTGGTAACGAGGATGCCTGCTTTTCCCGCCCCAACAATTAGCAGATTGCCTTCGGATGAACCCTTTGTTCCCAGTGTTTCGAATCTATCGTTGATGAGGCGGTTAACTAAACGTAAGCCGGCAATGCCGAGAAATACGTAACCCGCTGCAAAATAAATCGAAATCGGCAATCGATAGGAAGGGACGAATACATGCGCAGATACATTGACAACGACCACTCCGCAGAGTGTTAAAGCACTCACTTTTAGCAGCTGCAATAACTCACCTATACCGGTGTATCGCCAAATATTGTTATACACCTTGAATCCAAATGAGAACGCTGCGTACACCATAATGTGAATGAATATCGCCCACGGAAGCATCCACATGTACTGCTCAGGGATTTGAAAATCAAACCGAAGTAAAAACACAAGCCACACTGAAGCCGCTATAATTCCTGCATCCAACATGACTAAACGTACGATCCGCATTTTCATCACTTCTTTCTCCCTAATTAACTAATTATTCGTTTATTCGTTTGTTCGTTTGTTGTCGTATATGCGAGAATGAATTATCTATCTGCTGTCAGACCCGTTTGTACTTCAGACGGAAATGGCTTTATCCCTGGTTCTTTCAGCGCTTCTATATAAATCGAGTCCATTTCACGAAGCACCGCTGGCAATCCATAGCGAATAATCCTGTCCTTGTTCGCCTTACCCATTGCTGCGGTCAAAGCTGCGTCCGCTCGCAGTTGAACCAGTGCTTTTGCCGTAGCGGCAATATCATCCACTGGAACCAACATGCCCGTTGACTCATGCTCAATCAAATCGCGAATGCCCCGAATATGTGTGCCGATCACGGGTTTGCCTGCTGCCATCGCCTCCATAATCGCCCGGGGTAACCCCTCACGATAGGACACAAGTGCCGCAACATCACACGCTTGTAGCAAATCCGGTATATCTCTTCGGAACCCCAGAAAATGCACCTGATCCCTAACCTCTAACCGAGTAGCAAGTTCTATAAGGGTTTGCTCGAAAGGACCTGTACCTGCGAATGCTAGATGAATATCGCTTGCTTGATCACCCAAATGATGTAGTGCTTCGATCAACTGTTTTTGGTTCTTGTTAGCATTTAACTCAGCGACGCAGAGAACAACGAATGAAGGATTATCATTGTCACTCTTAGGTAAATCAAATAGCTGGTAACGACTTTCCCCCATCATTTTTGCAATTTCATTATCCCCCTCACCGCTACCGTATACCTGAAGATCAAGCCCGACTCCGCTCACATAAGTTACTTTTTTTCGGACAGGGAATTTCTGAGCACGCTCATAATCTTCACTATTAATGGTGATCAGTACATCCGTCCAACGTGCCATCAAATACTCCAACGGATAATAAAGCATCCAATTCAGAAAAGGAGCACCTTTAAAAAAATGAAAACCATGAGCTGTATACAATACGCTAGGGACACCTGCTCTATGGGCTGCAATCCGTCCGAGAATCGAAGCCACTGGTGTATGTACATGGACGAACTGAAATTTTTCCGCTTGGAAGCTTTTCGTTAAGATCCGCAGAGCCGTCCAATTCTTCAACTGTAAAGGACTTCGTTGTATAGGTACGTCGTGACATACAATTCCCCGCTGTTCCAAGCGCTGTCTGGCTTCGCCCGGCTGAGCGTAAGCATGGACTTCACACCCTTTTTGCAGCAATAACACCATGTAAGGTAAATGAAAACTCTCGAAATGCCCATATATGGAGGCTACAAAAGCAACCTTTGCTTGTAAGCCACCCTCAGCTGGAATACTCCCGATGTCCTTACTTGAGCTTTTATTGAGGTTGCTCTGCTCGTTGTCGAAGCTTGCGCCCAGTTGACCGTTCAACGTGTTGGGTTCGATAGGGCATCTCTCCTTTCAGGTTTTTGTCTGTTAACCGGATGCAAGCTCCGTTCATCGCCATCATGAACCACCAATACCGCTGGAATAACGCCTCAATACCCATCGATAACCCAATCATCGCTGCATGGGACAACAGCAATGCCATAATAATTGGCCTATGAATGGGATCTGCTGCACGATAAGAACGGATACCCACAATGAAGAACCAAATCATAAATCCTCCATATACAATCAAGCCCAATAAGCCGAATTCAGTCAAAAACCATATTGGCGTGTTGTGGATAATAATGCGCAGTTCGTAATTATAGGAACCAAGCCCAATGCCTAATAATGGACTTTGTGCGATCCAATCCACCGCTTTGTCAATGATGTCAAGACGCGACTGGATCTGGGAAGGTCTGCTGGACATAGACTCCAGCACATTTAGATAAGCGGTGCCTTTATACAGCAGCAGAGCTATAAAAGCCACACCAAACCCCATTCCGATCTTGAGCAGTCTGGAAGGTTTGGTAATCAAAAGTGTAAGTAATACAAGGAAGAGACCAATCCATGACGAGCGCGAGAAAGTCATCATAATGCCCCCGGCTAAGCTTATCGTCGCTAGTATGCTGACCCATCCCCGCAGCAGCTTTATCTTCTCCCCACTCGTCATGATATGAATGGCAAAAGCCGTCACCAGCAATCCTCCGTATGCATTGGGATCAATTAACATGCCGGACAACCGCCCGTCTTGCACCATAAACGGAACCTTTACTCCGCTGAAAAAAGCGAATAGGGCAACACCATTTAAGAGCAGCACACTGATCAGGAAAAATCGGAGCATCTTATATAACCGTTCCCAGCTATCTACGGCTTGCACAAGCATGATATAGGTCAACAATAGGAGTATGAATCCAATATCTTTTTGCAATAAGGCGTATTGGGTTATGAAGCCGTTGCGCCAAATGGATACAAAGGAAGCTAGAACAAAAATGAACAACATGCCCCAATGCCATGAACTGAATATCCTCCGGTCCAATTTGAGATGGAATCCAGCGGCAAACAAACCTAACATTAAGAAGAGATCCGACGGGGCGATACGGAAGGCTCCACCAAAATCAAACTGTGCCGGAAGGCATATGATATACCCCATGACCGCAAACAGAAATAAATTGTGCATGGTGTAGGGCTTCCCTACAACAGATACAGATGTCATACAAGTCCCTACTTTCCTACTTTCCTACTTTCCTATAAAACAAAGAACTTATGCCGCCGCTTCCGACTGTTCCCGATTTCTTACCTTTCCGATGACACGATACAGCACAACTACACTGCCAATCATCTGTACAAATAACGACGAACTAGCTCCCATCGCAGCCCCTACTACCCCGTAATGAGGTACGAAGATCAGACAACATAAGCCATTAGTGAATGCTGTGCACAGAAACAATGGAATCTGGGCTTTGTACCTTCCGGTAGCCGTTATGGCGTACCACAGGTAGGATGAAATAAATACCAGCATGGTGGACGCCAGCAGCCAATGAAACAACCCTAACTCTCCTGCCACGTCTGAACTGAATAATAAGGTTAACAGCTTGTGTCCAAACAACCACCCTATCAAACAAGCGACCGCACTAAAACCCAAACCCATCGCTATCATTCGGCTGAGTAAAGTGACAAACTCCTTGTGTCTCCCGGCTGAATGCCACCTGGCAAGACGTGGTGTTATGGCTTCACCAAGTGCGGTGACGACAACATTACAGGCAACAATCATATATGAGAGTGAAGCATAAATACCTAAGTCATGCTCCCCTTTAAAATAGGAAATCGCGTATAATGGGATATTCGTATTTAACGACATCAACGCCAACACCACGCCTAGCGGTGAACTGACGATCAGTAAACTCCATAGGCTTCTTTTGTTGAAGAGTGGCCTGAGAGAAGTGTATATTCTTGCTTTACGAGCATCATATCCAATCGTTATCGCTAACCATCCGATAATCATGACTAACAAGGCAAGAACAAGGCTCTGTGTAGGGATAAATACGAGGATGAAGATTAGAATGGAGAATAACCCTTTTGCCATTCTGGAGATTGAGATTTGATCTAATCTCTCCTCCTTTTGAACGATGCCCAATAAAATATCACTGATTGATTCAACGATTCTATACAGACCGATGAAGAAAATAACCAATGCTGTATTCCAATCCAAACCACTCATAATGCAAAAGCCTGCGGTAATCGTAAACGCAAGGGCGGTTGTTATCAGCCGTAAGCCCAGAAAGTCTCCAAAACTGTATTTCCCCGATGAATCAACGATTAATACGGAACGAAGATGTAGATGCGACAGCATAAAGATCGGAGCAGTAACTGCAAGCCCTAGCGAATATTTCCCCACGATTGCCGATGACCCGAATTTATTCAGCAGGATCACAATCACAAACTGAGCACCAGCGTAAGTGATATTCCCGAGCAAATAACGAAGAGAAGCAAATGACATAGACGTCAGACCATTCCTGAAGAAGAGGCCCACTCGGCAAAATCTTCACCACGAATCTTGGAACGCCTGCTCTTTTTCCGATAATTCAATACGGCTCCCAGTAAATGTGCTCCCTGCTGCTCTAACAAGTGCTTGGCAGAACTCGTGTGCTTTAAGAGTACTTTTCCGGATTTCACAACTAGCAATACCCCCTCAGTCATCGTTGCCAAAATAAGGGCATCCGAAAATGGCATTAATACAGAGGATGAGTCGATGACAATCGTATCAAAACGCACGCTCAGCTCTGCAAACAATCGCTTCATTCCTTCAGAGCCTAGTAATTCAGCGGGATTTGGTGAAATCGGACCAGAGGTCAATACAGACAAACCTTCTGCTTCCTCAATAGAAATAATGCAATCCTCTAAGCGGGTATGATCCACTAAGATACTGCTAAGCCCGATCCAATTAGGCAGATCAAATGCCTTATGCACCGTTGGCGTACGTAGATCCCCATCAATGAGTAGAACTGTCTTACCAGCTTCCGCCATGGCAATCGCCAGGTTTATCGCTACCGTTGATTTCCCTTCATCCGGAAGTGAGCTTGTGACTAATAAAGAGCGGATCTCTCCACCAACGCGGGTATAACGAATATTGGAGCGTATGCTTCGGAATTGATCTCCGTTAGATGACTTCGGTTGTTCCAGGCAATATAATTTTGGCGTTTTCTTCTTCATAACTTGTGGCTCCTTCTGCTGATTTGGTTTTCGCTTTATTCCGCCGTTTACGTGGCTTCAATTTGCCCACGGTTCCCAGAAGCGGAAGCTGCAAATCAAGCTGAATATCTTTGGCACTTCTCACGGGTTTCTCCATCAATTCCCGGAGGATAGAGATTGCGATCCCGGTAATCAGCGCCAATCCGAAGGCAATAGCCATATTGAAGACCGGCTTAGGTGAGACAGGATCAGAAGGAACCTTGGCACGGTCGAGAAATACAACATTCTCCACTCCCATAATCGATTGAATATTCGCATTAAAGGCTTCTCCGAAGCCATTCGCGATATCTGTTGCCCGTTGAGCTTTTGAATTGGTCACAATTACCGTTGTTACGAGTGATTCACTATTGGTTCTTGTCTTCACATTTTTGAGCAACTCTTCCGCTGTCATTTTTAGCTGCAGCTTTCTGACAACCTCTTCCGCTATCCTGCTGCTTCGAATGATCTCCCCGTAAGTGGTTACCAGCTTTTGTCCGGCCATAATGTCATTAATTGCTTTCTGCTGCCTGTCCCCTTGAATAAGTATAGAAGCTGTCGCCTCGTATTTCGGCTGTAAAACGTAATAGCTAACACTACCAGCTAGCCCGACTGCAGCGATACATAATACAATAATGAACAGCAGCCTACGTTTTACTAGTTTCAAAATGCTGCCCAGTTCGAATTCCATCGATCATTTCTCCTAACTAGTTAATGTATTGTCGCCTCTTTAACAAGATTATTGTTGTATATTCATATTCTCTTTCTCTCAACATATGTCCAAGTCCGTACTTAAAATTTAAATGTCAAAATATTAAAGGGCTCATTTAGCTCACCTGTTAAAATCCAACAAAAAAAGGCATTCTTCCAGTAAAATCAACTGGTAGAATACCTTACATATAATCTATCTAGTTCAGGAATGTACAAGTGCAGTTAACACCATCAGGAGATATCTTTACGTTTCAGAACATGATGAACATTGCTTAACATGCCGGATAGAACTCCAGCAATTGGGAATACTGCCCAATTGACGTCCCAGCGCCCATAGACAAAACCCGTGAACAGAAAAATCGCCGTCGCCAAAGGCCATAATACAGCCCCAACAACTCCAACAAATCGGTTCTCTTCCTGCTTCTCTGCAGTGATATTCGGCTCCTCCAGCAACTTCGTATAAGTACCCTGGATATTCCCGTAATAGATGAACAAAAACACCGCCACAGCTGCAATAAACAGAAAAGCAGCGACTCCATAGGGAGCATAGTCATCGTTGACATAGCTAGTGGTAAAGATAAAAGCCGGCGACAGCACGCATAGGCAGACTCCTGTAATCAGAGAAAGACGGTAAGTCGGAGCATAAAGACTTTGGCTGCGTTGAAGCGCCATTTTTAGAGCATAAGGCAGCTGAAAGCCTTGCTCCAGACTCTTAAAGCGATCCAGCTTCATTCCGCTGTGTATAAACATCCCGACCGCGATAGCGACCAGCACGAACATTCCGACCAGCCCCAGCATCGAACCTTTATCACTCATAACAGCCTTATTTTCAAATATTGTATCCAGGGTGATCAAAAACGCCACTCCGCATGCGCAGAGAAAAACGCCGATCCCCGTCCATAATCCAGCGCTTCGTCTGGCCGCCGCATAAGCGTAAACCTCTTCTTCCGTCAGCACCGGAATAGCCTGTTCTGGCGCAACTGGATCGATGCCAAGCTCTGCTGTCAGCTCTTCAATATTGCCGAATTCCGATATGACGATACCAATCGCCTCATTCTCCGACTTGCCAGCAAGCTTCAGCTCCAGGTACTTCTCCTCCATCCCAGATAGCAGCTCTTGCTTCAGATGTTCCAGTTCCGGAGTCTTTGGCAGACCTGCAAACATATTATCCAGATATACTATGATCGTCTCCATGCTCTATCACCACTCCTTGATAAATTGGTTTACAACTTGCTGTGTAACCTTCCATTCCTCACATTTTTCTCGGTAATAGGCGAGACCCAAAGGGGTAATCCGGTAATACGTACGCCGCTTGCCAAGACTCTCATCCAGATAAAAGGATTCTATATATCCGTTTTTCTCCAGTCGGGTGAAGGCAGAATATAACGTTGTCTCCTTCATGACATATTTCTCCTGCGTTAACTGCCTGATATTTTTGGAAATCTCGTACCCGTAAGATTCCCCGTCCAGCAGCATGTATAGGATCATCGTATCATTGTAGCCGCGTATAACATCACTGCTGATCAAAAATATCCCCCCATGATTACTTCATCTGTCGTAGTAGTTGCAGTATAACATAATTACTACGACAGATGAAGTAGTTAATGGAAAAATAGGCCAACATAATTTGAGGACCGAACCTTCCTTGATTAAATCACAATTGCTGTCTGCGCATGACGTAGCTTCCAATATGAGGTTAGGTATACGATTGTGCAGGCCAGTAGTGTTTGCGGGGACGATGGTGTTTACTAGTAGGCTGTTTGCGAGGGCGGGGGTGTTTACCAATTGGTTGTTTGCAGGACGATGATGTTTACTAGTAGGCTGTTTGCATAGACGATAGTGTTCACCAATTGGTTGTTTGCAGGACGATGGTGTTTACTAGTAGGCTGTTTGCGAAGTCGATAGTGTTCATCAATTGGTTGTTTGCAGGACGATAGTGTTTACTAGTAGGCTGTTTGCATATACGGTGACGTTTACCTACTCTTAGTTTGGCGGATGAGGTACTATCGGACTCAGTTGGCGTTATTCGAGGCATTTTACTACTTTTCAGGTTCTATCGGACCCCAATGCACCTATTGGCGCACAAAACATCATATTTAGGGCCCTTTCTAGGGAATAGCTGCACTGGAGTCCGAAACTACGCTAGAACTGCGAAAAACATACTAATAGCGTCATTGGGGTCCGTTAGCCTTGCTTGCCCCATTATCTATTGAAGCAACAAACCAACGCTGGTTTGTTTTCCTTTTTATTGAACCTTAATACAATAAGGTTGACTGCAAGAACATAGGTGTTTACTTCCCCTTACTTTGGCGGACGAGCTACTATCGGACTCAGTTGACCTTATTCGCAGAAATCCCCCACTTTTCTGATCCTATCGGACCCCAATGCACCTATTGGCGCACAAAACATCATATTTAGGGCCCTTTCTAGGGAATAGCTGCACTGGAGTCCGAAACTACGCTAGAACTGCGAAAAACATACTAATAACGCCATTGGGGTCCGTTAGCCTTCCTTGCCCCATTATCTATTGAAGCAACAAACCAACGCTGGTTTGTTGTCCTTTTTATTGAACCTTAATACATTAGTTAATTAATTACTCTGGACGAGCTACTATCGGACTCATTTGACCTTATTCGCAGAAATTCCCCACTTTGCTGATCCTATCGGACCCCAATGCACCTATTGGCGCACAAATCACCATATTCGAGCCTACTTCTAGGGAATAGCTGCACTGGAGTCCGAAACTACGCTAGAACTGCGAAAAACATACTAATAGTGTCATTGGGGTCCGTTAGCCTTCCTTGCCCCAATATCTATTAAAGCAACAAACCAACGCTGGTTTGTTTTCCTTTTTATTGAACCTTAATACATTAGTTAGTTAATTACTCTAGACGAGCTACTATCGGACTCAGTTGACCTTATTCGCAGAAATTCCCCACTTTTCTGATCCTATCGGACCCCAATGCTCCTATTGGCGCACAAATCACCATATTCGAGCCTACTTCTAGGGAATAGCTGCACTGGTGACCGAAACTACGCTGGAACTGCGAAAAACATACTAATAGCGTCATTGCGGTCCTTTAGCCTTGCTTGCCCCAATATCTATTGAAGCAACAAACCAACGCTGTTTTGTTTTCCTTATTATTGAATCTTAATACATTAGTTAGTTAATTACCCTGGACGAGGTACTATCGGACTCAGTTGACCTTATTCGCAGAAATTCCCCACTTTTCTGATCCTATCGGACCCCAATGCTCCTATTGGCGCACAAATCACCATATTCGAGCCCACTTCTAGGGAATAGCTACACTGGAGTCCGATACTGTGCTAGAACTGCGAAAAACATACTAATAGCGTCATTGGGGTCCGTACCACAGTGGACGATTATGAGTCGGCGATGTGATTTAGATGTATATTGTTGATGTTGGTGATGATGATGTTGTTGTTGTTGTTGTTGTTGATGTTGGTGATGGTGATGGTGATGGTGATGTTGTTGATTTTGTTGATGTAAATTCAAGCGAACTGAGTCAAAGTCAGCAAGCCTAAACACAAAACAGCGGTTCTCCAATTATGAGGAAAACCGCTGCCTTGTTGTTTTTTTGATAATTAATAAATAGTTAATCATTGCTAACGAATACACCAACTTGAATACGTTGACCTATTAATGTCGTGTACGGAGCATACGTCCAACAAAATAAAGCATTTGTTTACGTGTAAAAAAACGTGACATTTGAGCAGAAATATAATTTGTAAATCCTGGGACAGCAAATACTTTTTTAGCCTGAAGCGACCGAAGAGCCACTTGAACGACATTTTCTGGAGTGTCTCGTTTGCCTACCGAAGCCTCATCGGCTCCCACGACATTAAAAAATTCTGTTTCCGTAGACCCCGGACATAACGCAAGAAATTGTACGCCCCGTTTCCGATTTTCCTCCCATAGCGCTTGAGTAAATGATAATACAAAAGCTTTTGTCGCTCCATATACAGCCATATTAGGGAGAGGTTGAAATGCAGCTGTTGATGCAACGTTTATGATCACTCCACTTTTTCTATTTAACATCTCTGGCAAAAACAAATGGGTCAGATCTACAACCGCCAAAACATTTAGCATCACTTCTTCATGTTGTCTCGAACCAGATAGTTGTTCAAAAAGCCCATGCGTAGCAAAACCTGCATTATTAATAAGAATATCAACGTTCAAGCCACGTTCTACACATTGTTGATAG
Organism: Paenibacillus sp. FSL H3-0310; assembly: GCF_038002785.1. Lineage (NCBI taxonomy): Bacteria > Bacillati > Bacillota > Bacilli > Caryophanales > Paenibacillaceae > Paenibacillus > Paenibacillus sp. FSL H3-0310. The sequence continues at coordinate 2,174,071 of NZ_JBBODC010000001.1, read as the reverse complement.
AGCCTTTCAGGGGAACCTTCTTGAGATAAATCAGCAACCAGAACCTCCGCTTGAATTTGAAATTCTCGTTTTAATTTTTCCGCTAAAGCAATCAGTTTATCTTCAGAACGGGCGACTAAAATTAAGTGACTTCCTTTGGCTGCAAGTTCTCGAGCAAACGCTTCACCTATACCCGAAGAAGCTCCCGTAATCAACGTCCATTTATTTTGAATTGTAATCATTGTTATCCTCTCTCCCTTTAACGACCATTTAGAAACAGTGTTTCAATAAGAATCATTGTATCCAAGTGAAGTTGCGTTGTCAAATAAAGTTCTACACATTTAATTATTGGCTATTTCTCTTCTACATCAGTAAAATAAGGTTTAGAAATAACGGCTATCTAAAAAAAGCTAAAGTAAAGTTCTAAGGAAGTGAAACTACATGCAAAAATCGTCCAAAATATCTTCTATAGATGCACAATCTGTTACAACCTACCCAAAAGCAAAACAACAGCATGCGGAAACATTAAGACTCAACATTATCGAAGCCGCTGCGGCCATTATGCATGAATCTGGACCCGAAGGTGTAACCATCCGTAAGGTTGCTGAAAAAATGGAATGTCCCACAAAAATCATTTATAACTTGTTTGGAAACAAGGAAGGTTTAGCGAAGGAGCTTTTTCTGCAAGGGTGTAAATTGTTGGCTGCTGCCTTTCAAGCGGTTCCAAAACAAGACAATCTAAATTTATATCTTCGCGAGCTTGGACAAGCTTATTGGGATTTCTCACGGAATCATACTAGCTATTATATGGTTATGTTCGGAGGAGCCTTTAGCGAATTCAAACCGGAGGAGGAAAGCTTACATGCTATCTTTACGGCACTACAACAAGTGATAGCCCTTATTACAGAAGCCATCGAACAAGGATTTATTAACGAAAAAGACCCTCTGCTTGTTGTGAACCTGGTGTGGGCGTCATTGCATGGCGTCATTCATCTGCATTTAGGGGGACATATTCAAAATGAGGAAACAGCTAAAATATTATATGATAGATCGGTCTCCAATTTAATTCATACCTTCTTTAAAAAAGATAATTAATTCTAAAAAGGCCTCTTTGCAAGTCCCTACTCAATAAATTCAAGCCGTAATCTTGGGATATCCTTAGATCACGGCTTTTTTAACATGCTAAAAAAACACAAAAAAAAACGGCATTTCTGCCGCTTCTTCATCTCTCTAATTATGTCCGGCGCATATATGCACGCACAGTGATAGGTGCAAAAACCGCAACAATCACAGCAGCTCCGATAAGTGAGATAGCGAAATCCCAGCCTACGGTTCCAGAGTTAGCAAGCTCACGGACAGCTGACACAAGATGCGAGATTGGATTGACTTTGACAAACCATTGCAGCCAGTTAGGCATCGTATCTACAGGCACGAAGGCGTTGGATAGAAACGTGAGTGGGAACAACACAATCATTGATATCCCCTGTACGCTGGAAGCGGTTCGGGCAATCACACCAAAGAAAGCGAAAATCCAGCTAATCGACCAGGAGCAGACAATAACCAAAAGCGCAGCAATTGCGACATGCTCCAGACCGCCATCAGGTCGGTAACCCATAATATAGCCCATGACAAAAGTAAGCACAGTAGCGATCGTATATCGAATCGTATCTGCCAACAAAGCTCCGGCTAGTGGGGCTATTCGGGCAATCGGCAATGACTTAAAGCGGTCAAACACCCCTTTATCCATGTCTTCCCGCAGTTGGACACCAGTGACGATGGAGGTCGTGATTACAGTCTGCACTAGAATACCAGGAATAATAACGGGCAAATAGCTCACTACATCTCCTGATATGGCTCCACCAAAAATATAAGTAAACATTAGTGTGAAAATAATTGGCTGCAGCGTTACGTCGAACAATTGCTCGGGTGTGCGACGGATTTTCAATATCCCGCGATAAGCCATCGTTAACGAGTTACGAACAGATTGTTTGAAGCTCGTATGGTTTTTCAATTGTCGGGTCGCACCTGGACTAATAGTAGAAGTTCTCATACTCATGCTCTTGCTGCCTCCTTATTCATTGATTCTTGTGATGCTTGGGATGCCTCATCCGTAGCTCCATGGCCAGTGATCGTCAAAAACACTTCATCAAGCGTCGGTTTCTGCACACTCATCTCCGCGAGTGGAATCCCCGCTTCGCGGAGTGCAATAAGCAAATCAGTGACTAAATCAGCGTTCGCCATCGGTGCAGTAATTTTCCCAGCCTCATTCGGCACAATAGACTGGATATGCAGCACATGTTCCACAATCCGGCGCGCTTGAGCGATATCTTTAAGATTTTGGACTTTTAAGTGCAGCGAGGTGATGCCCACTGAAGCTTTTAGCTCATCCACGGTGCCTTCTGCAACGACATGGCCATGATCAATAACTGCAATACGATCTGCAAGCTGATCGGCCTCTTCAAGATACTGTGTAGTTAACAGCACTGTTGATCCTGTGTTCACCAACCGACGAATGGTATCCCACATTTGCGAACGTGTCCGTGGGTCCAGACCTGTTGTTGGTTCATCCAAAAAGATAAGCGGAGGCTGGGCAATCAGACTTGCTGCAAGATCCAGACGTCGGCGCATACCGCCAGAGAAATTTCGAAGCGGCCGTTTCGCCGCCTCCGTCAGACCAAACTCTTCTAACAACTCCGCTGCTTTTTGCCGCGCCTCTGCCCGCCCTAACCCTAAAAGACGTGAAAAGATAATCAGATTCTCTGTAGCACTAAGTGACTCATCTACAGAAGCATATTGTCCCGTAACCCCTATCAATTGCCGAACAATCTGCGACTCCTTTACCACATCATGCCCGAAGATTCGCGCCGACCCCGCATCCGGACGAAGTAACGTAGCCAGCATCCGAATTACCGTCGTCTTTCCTGCCCCATTGGGACCAAGAACGCCGTAAATCGTGCCTGCCTTAACGTTTAGATTTACTCCATCAACTGCGCGATTGTCACCAAACGTTTTGACGAGCCCACGCGCTTCGACGGCCCAATCTCCAGGGTTGGGCTCAATTATTTTTTTGCGTTCATTTACCATTACAATTCCTCCAACGTTTTAGTTTGTATTGTGATGGTAACTCCCTTTTATAAACTGAATTTAAACAACACAAAAAACCGGGGAGCGCGATCTCACGCCTCCCGGTTTATTACTACTCCTCTGAGTCAGCCTCAACATATTCTTTAAGCGCAAACAATTTATTAGCCCAGTAACCTTCAAAAAAGGCAAGCCAATCTTGCAGCTCCAGCAAAGGTTCTGGCTGAAGCTTATACCGGGTCTCCCGTCCGACTTTCTGACTGCTAACAAGCTGCGCATCGGACAATACCTGTAAATGCTTATTAACAGCGGTTCGGCTGATCGGGTAGCAATCCGTAATAGATGCTATAGACATTTCCTTATTAGCGAGCAGCTTTAGCAGACTGCGGCGGGTAGGATCTGCTATCGCTTGAAATACATCATGTCCTGCTTCAGCAACCGGCATATTAAGCCTCGATATAAGCAGGAAGTTTTTCTTGGACGATTTTTTCCCAGCCGCTGTTCATAAAGCCGCGTACGATTGGATGTGGTTGGCCAAATTCAGTAACTTTTTCAGGGTCCCATCCAGAATGAATCAAGGTAAATTCAGTTCTCCCTTCGATTTCTTTCAGTTCAAAAGCAAGATGCCAATCCTTCCCCCAATTAAAACCAACACGATTCGGAGGATCAACTTCGGTTACTTTACAAGGAGAATCTCCGAATTGTCCAGCATGCAGGATGAATTCATGCCCAACAACAGGCTCAAATGTACTAGGCATCCACCAGGCTGCCATTCCTTCTGCCGTGGCAACAGCTTTCCAAACCTTTTCTATTGGCGCATTTAGTAAAATCGTTTGACGAATTTCTTGTAAGGGTTCTTGAGTTTGCATAATAAATAGCCTCCAGCATTCATTTAATATAACACCTTTTGGGTTCGCTTTTCATTATAACACCTTTAGGTGTTATGTCAATTTACAGATTTCCCTAATTCTCCGTTCGTTATTCAACGTCTCAATCCCTCAATAATATCCTTTAACTGCTATAAAAAAGCCCCTCCCTCGGTCATCCCGAAGAAAGGGCCTTCCTATTACATCAGCTCTATGGTCAGTTTCTTGGCTTGACAGTTACTGTGATTTTCTCGCTAGATGTCTCGCCTGATGCATTGACTAATACCGCGTAGTATTCATATACACCTGGTGTCTTATCTTTCTTTAAGTTTCGTAACTGTCATCTGAGCCGCAGGGGGAGCCGTGCTTAGTGTCTGTGTGTCGATTACTTCTCCATTCTCATACAAACGGTACTCAGTACCATTGGTTCCCCACCACATATTCATCACAACGTCGTAAGTTCCATCCCCATTCCAGTTGTCGTGGGATACTATAGGCTTGCCCGGCGCTGCATCTGTAACAGTAAGGATTAGCGGATCGCAGATAGTCGAACCGAAGCTGTTGACTAGCTCGCACGTGTACGTGTAGGTTCCATTTGATTTGCCCACAATATCCGTACTCACGGCTTGTGCATTCGGTGAGCTGTCCGTCAACATCTGGGTACTGATCAGTACATCGTTTTCATAGAGCTTAAACTCGGTACCGTTGTTCCCCCACCAAAGATTCATCGTGACGGCATAGCTGCCATCTCGAAGCCCGGTGTCGTGCCCATTATTGTCAGATAACACTGGCTTTCCAGGGGCTCCACCAGCAAGCGGAGTTGTATTCTGGAGCCATTGTGACCAACGGACTAGAACCTCTGCCTGCTCAGAAGTGAACACCTGATTGCTCTGGAGATTCACTTCACTATTAAAAACTTCCAGCAAGCTGTGAACTTCTGCGCCAGCATGCTGCTGAGCTTTTTCTTTGGCGATCGCCAGCTGCTGCTTAAGTGAATTGGTTACGTTTTCTAAATCTGGAGCACCCGTCTCAGCTGCAAAATTTTCGGTTAATGCCGACAAGCTGTCAAATGTCGCATATACACTATACGAATGCTCTGCCAGCCCGACATTGCCCGCCGCATCCTCGGCTTTCGCAGTTACACTATGAGTTCCCGCTTCCAGCGTATACGCTTTAAAATCTGCGAGCGTTGAATCACATGGCGAATAAGTGATGCCTGATACAGTATCAGCTGCACTACAGGTGATGTTTAATGTCTGCTCTATGGTATAGGAACTCTCTCCTTTAATTACCACCTGTGGTGCGGTCCGATCAATCTTCACCACAGCAGGCTTCTGCGGCTGTTCCACATTACCCTCTCTATCAACGCTCCAATAAACTAACTTATGTGTTCCTTCATTGGACAAAATAACTGAATTCCCGGTTTGCTGCTCGCCATCGTTTACTGTGAAATAGGTTGCCGCAACACCAGAGCCCGCATCTGTAGCTGTGAAGGTTACCAACGTATCCTTGTTGGTCCAACCTTGTGGCGCATCATCCGTTGTCACCGGAGCTGTTGGGTCCGCCCCTTTCACTACGCCATAAAAGCGTAATTCCGCCATGTTTCCAAACCAATTACTACTATTATAGATCCGGATATAACGATAGGCTTCTGCGTTACTAATACTTAAGGTCTGCCAATCCATCGTTTTTCCTGCAGGAGAGGAGATTGTCGTCCAGCTTGTATGATCATTCGAACCCTGAACCACAGTCCCATTGATTCGTGTAAAATAATTATCTTGCCTGGAAAGCACCTCTGCCTTGGACAGCTGGACCCTATTCCCTTCTTTAAAATCAAACGTTATAAATCCTCCATATCCACTACCATTTACCCGAAAATCCGTAATTGTGCCTGCATTTCCATCGAATAATGATCCCGCAACATTCCTGAGATCGGTTGGTGTTCTCCCACTGGAATCACTTAAATTAGTAATCGCAAGCACATTACTAATCAACTCGGTCTCATCGGGAATGTACAGAGAGGAACCATCTGTAGTTGATGTTTTTTCCGGCCCCTCGATTCCCTCCTTTGACTTGTATTTAATACTAAAGTTCACAGGTCCAGGTTGTGCGTTATTGCCCATGACCGCTTCAGCCGTCCAATTGATCTTATCGACAGTAGCAACGGTTGCGACTTGATCCTGAATATTGACATTCACTTGGTTAATTGCATCGCTTGCTTTAAAAGACAATTTCACCGTGTCCCCAGGCACAATTCGTTTCTGGATACTTTGGTCGGAGCTAATGGACACCGCATCAAGCTTTGAATTGATTGTAACATCACCATACAAACGTAGTTCAGCCATGTTTCCATACCAGTTGTTTCCATTGGTGATGCGGATATAACGATAGGGTTCTGTGCTGTTAATCGTCAACTTCTGCCATTCCGGCGAATTTCCTGCTACATTAGAGATCGTGATCCACGTCACATTGTCATTGGAGCCTTGCACCACTGTTCCATTAATTCTGCCCGCATAATCATCTTGCCTTCCGATTACTTCTACCCTAGACAGCAATGCCTGGCCGCCTTCTTTAAAGTCAAAGGTTAGATATGCACCATAACCACTGCCATTTAAACGAAAATCAGTGATGGAACCTAAATGATTATCAAATAAAACTTTTGCTGTTGCCAAAAGATCAGCCGGATTTCTTCCACTGGAATCGATTAGGTTTGCTATCTCAAGCACATTAGCGACAAGTCCCGTCTGATCTGCAATGAATAAAGTAGAACCATCTGTTGTAAAAATAGTCTCTACTGCATCCTCTCCAGCTGCCGTTTTATAATTGATCTTAAATTTCACAATACCTGATGGAACATATTCATTCACCACAAGCTTAGCTGTCCAGTTGATATTGTCCACAGAACTGACTGCAACAGGTTGACCCTGTATATGGGCCGTGGCATTATGGATCATTTCTGTAGACTTAAAGGATAATTGAATCGTATCCCCTGGTATAATTCGATTTCTTAAGCTTTGATCCGAGTGAATGGACACGGACTCTAATTGATTTACTGTCTCATACCGCTGGCCAAAGATTCTAAATTCAGCAATTTCCAGCATAGTACTCGAAGGCTTTATCATTTCCATTTTCAAAAATCGGAATTTTTCATGCTCCAGGCCTGCTTGAACCTCAAGTCTCTGCATCTCTTCAGTAACTGTTGTCAAGCCGGGGGTTAAGCGGGTCCAATTTTCTTTGTCATTCGATCCGAACATTGCAACGCCGCCAATTCTCTCCGGAAAACTAGCTCTTACCTGAAGCTCAAAGCTTTCTGCTGATATTTGAAAATCCGGTCCTAAATCCATGTAATGCGCCCGATCCTGCGCTGTATAATACCCCACAAAACTATCATTTGTGTTGTCCAGCAGGTTCGGGACAGCGTTACCAAAGGTTGAGCTAACAAACATATTCGTAAAATTAACACTTCCATCTTTCATTAATGGCGTCAATTCTTTAAGACTTTGCACTGCGAGATTCAGGTCAAATAACTTCTGATAGAAGACCTCGTCAGTGGCAGTAGTAATTACATCCATTACCTCAGCGTGCACTTGCTTATAGTGAGCTAACGTTGCCGAAATGTAAGGCACATCAACATGATAAGGAGAAATGACGGCGTTGACGGCAGATTGCCGATCATTCGCTACTACAACACTAACATCCTTGGCTGTAACCGAAGTTCCATCTGCGGCACTCACTACAAAGGAGTAGGTTCCCGCATGTGCTCCAGACCAAGAGAAAACACCTGAAGTCTCATTGAACACTGCACCCTCAGGTAACTGATCCGCTTGATAGGTAACAACATCCGTTGCACCTGCGTCTGTCGCAGAGAAATCAAATTGAATTGCAACTGTAGATCCCTCATAGGTAAATAAAGATACTGGTTCCTTTCCTGATGTAAATACTGGAGGGGTAAGCTGTGCCCCAGCTTTTAAATTAATATGGTCAATATCGACTGTTGTTCCATTTCCTTTTACATTAAAATAGACAAGATCGCTGAAGCCTTGGAACTCATTGAACTCATACTGAATATACCTCCATTGCCCCTTTGTATCAGGCAGCGTAACGGTATCGCCAAACACCTCCATGGTTGCTATGCCATTAGTCCGAATCTTAAAAGCAATGATTCGTTCGCCACTGCTTGCACCCACAAAAGCAATTTTACTGCCCTCATCTGTTGCGGTAATTTCAACGTAAGTAGTGTCTCCTTCTTGTTTTGTGGTGGAGTGACCATCAAGCTTCGTGTACCGGTCTTCCAGTTCTCTCAAATCTGGATTCGTTATCACCTTCGGCAAATTGAGCGTACCCTCGCCCTCTGCTTCTTTAGGAATGTACAGCCAATAATCCCCGCCTCCATCCGGAGACTCCCAATAGAAAGGCAATCGCTTAGCAAACATCTCGCTAAAATAAGGAGCTTCAACCTCCATATTTATTCCAGCTGTATATTTATAATAATAATAAAGGTCATAGACATTACCGCCAATTCTCCCCCTGTAACCGCCAGCCAAGTGTTTATAGATAATCGTTGGATTTCCATTTACATCTGTATGTGCCGCCACTGGAATCCATGGTGTATCATGGCCAATCATATACTGAGCAAAGTAGTCGGCAGCTTTTAAAATCCGTTGATCTAGAAATTCATACGGACCCACCGCATTTGGCGCACTAGAAACAGTCCCCTCTACCGGATTTACCTTTGTTTCCTGAGCCAATAATAAACGTGATAAAATCTCTACATTCGTTATATCCCCAGCGCCATGCGCCTGATCTCTGCCCATTTCAACATGCTGAACTACGGGTGGATTAACTTTTTCCCCTGTTACAATATTTGTATCGACCCATCTGAATAAAGCTTTTATCGCGCCATTTTGCCCCTGATCAACAGCGGTTTTATTGACGGTAAACCATTCAACTCCCTCATTGTACCTCTCTGTATTTCCTGTAAAAATATAACCTGACATAGCTCCAAGCAGCGGATAAAGATGCTGGTTCATAAAACGATCATTTGTGTGTTGGAACGTTTCAATAACCGGATTAATAAGATTATTCGTAAAATCAGCGACATCTTTTTCCGTCCATTTCAGCTCTTCAGTTTGAGCACTTGTGTACCTTAAGATTTCCGCCGCAGTAACCATTCGATTAAGTGGAATTCCTGTATGAATATGTGCATCATTAAAATACACGTATTTCTCAGGGTCCATCTGTGACCAAATCCGGATAATATGCATGGCATTGGCTCTGTAAACCTCATCACCCGATATTACATACAATAGAGCTTGTGTATAAGCCTTCAAACCATCCGCTATAAATCTTGAATTAAAGCCCTGGCTATTAAAAGCATCGCTCGCTGGTTTCAACGGATCCGCACCACTTTGATTGTTGGAAGTGACCGTCCTTGAAGCTGCCGGAGAGAGAAGCATCTGATTATAATAAGTGATCCAGGGTTCTTTTTGCGCCCGTACCTGTGTCCTAATATTCTCAAGAATATCCTTGGTCAGGCCAACACCCGGATGTTTGAATCCGCTTTCATCTATAACCTCATTAATGGTAGGTTGGTAATCCGTAATTATCGACAGCTCTGTCGATTCTACTGCGGCTCCTTCTGCCGATAAAGGCACTAGCGTTACCAACAAACTTAAGGAAACTGTGATCCTAAAAATACGTTTAAGCGATTTTCCAAAGAGTAGCTCTTTAAATGAATTCATTGTTCTCCTCCATTCATTTACATCCTCTGATTTAATGCAAATAAATACCGCTGGCAAATTCATTCACTACAAAATGTTTGTTATTCAGGTCGACAATAACCTCTCCATTAATCTGAAGATTATAAAAATAAATATCCTTCACACCTCTTTCCTCGTCATAGCCGAATATACGGGAAGGATTGATATTCTTCCCATTGTAGGTGATATCGCTAAACTCTATATTTTCGATACATCGTCCTGGCACCGGATTATAGGTTTTATTCCACACCACGCGGACATCAAACAGCTGCCCCAGTTCAAAATCCTCCACCCGGATATTTTTGAAAGTAACCTTACGTACGGTATTGTTATCCCCTGCACAGATTGCCATAACCCCCCAATAATTTTCCTGCGGCTCGTGATGCTCAAGCACATCGATATTTTCAAACCAAATATTTTCTATAAAATCGCCATTATGTTGGTGATCACCATGAATACCGACATGCATGGCATGAGCAACGTCCGCCCAGAGTATGGAATCTTTAACTGTGATATGGCGTGAGTCTCCATAATACTCTCCACGGCTGCCGTAAATGGCAATGCAATCATCAGAAGTTCTCAAGAACACATCTTTAATATCCACATTTGAGCTAGCCATCATATCAATTCCATCACACCAGCCGCGTGTACTGAAAGCTTTGAAGTTATGAATGCGGATATGCTTAGACGCTCCGATATATATACTGTAATGCGGAGGATCAAGCGTGATGATCCCTTCGATCTCAATCTGTTCAGAATGCTGGATTTGAACGCCTCTTAAATAAGTGGTTTTCTCCATATCCGCTAAATACAGAACACCTCTGCCGCGAACAACAACATTCTCAGCATGGTCAATCATTATGGATCCGCAAAGGATCGCGCCTCCGGCAATATAAACTGTGGTCCCAGAAGGGATATGCAGCATTGGATTCTCGAATTGATGAAGCCCGGGCATAAAATATATCGTCTGACGCTCCCCATTAGCCCTTTCTGACAAATGCTGAGCTTGTTCTTCGATAGCCGCAAATTGATGTATTCCTGGTTGGACAAGCACTACATTATCATCGTCAAGTTTAGGTGGGGCTGTCTCCAAGGGGTTGGCAAAAAGATGCAAGTTACTAAAACGTTCTCGATTGATTTCAATGGAAAGCTTACACGGGTGCTCCAATGTGAACAAAAGGGTATTCTCTTCGATTTGAAAGGGAATATGGGTTGCCAAAGGGCGAATAACCGCTTGTTCAATCTGCCGGTTATTACAATGAACAGAGACCTCCACCGTGCCTTCCATATCAAAATAAACCATCGATGTCGATCGAACCTGATGCATATCCACCTTTGCTTCAAAAACAAACAGTGCTTGCCATAACCCACCAGGCTCTCGTACACTCACTGTAAAATCGTCTTTCCCCAGGGCTTCATTCGGCTGCTCATAAATAATTAATTCGCTCATTTCTACCTCCGTTATCTTAGAATCAACTCACTTAAGGGTTTAATAAATAGGCTGGAGCAAGCTTTTGCTCCAGCCTATCATCCAGTACTAATCAGCGAACGCTGCTATTTACGATCTGCCAGCACTTTATTTACCTCATCCGTTACTTCCTGACCTCCGGCCTTTAGCCAGCTATCCTTGAAATTATCAAAATCTTTACCCGTGTTCGCTTCTCCTGTAATTGCTTTGATAACAAACGTATCTTGCAACGTCTTCAGATTGCCCCAATACTTGGGTTTGCTTGTTAATACCGCTGGTCCCAGTACATCTAGCAATGGTGTAACACCTGGAGTGATCTTGTCTCTCAAATCTAGCAATTCTTGTTTTACCGTATGTTTTTCCATTGAAGTGTCTGTGGAGCTAAGTGGATTATAGAAATTGCCCGCTCCCATCTTCGGAGCACTAACCTCTTCATCCGCTTTTGGAATGGCAAGGTCCCCTTCCATATCATAGCTCACACCCAATTGACCGAAACCTGTCAGCAGAAAACCTTCGGAATCCGTAGACACATATTCGAGAATTTCCATAATCTTATGACGTTTCTTCTCATCCTTTTCGAGTTGAACACCGAACAATACCGGTGCCTGTCTTGCACCATACGCGAAAGAATAAGCAACGCCATCTGGAGCTGTAAACGGCTTGCCAGGCACGAATATTTGACCTTTCTCTAGACCAGGTTTTGCGACAAACCCAGATTCTTTATAAAAATTGCCCCACTTCCCGTTATCAACCATACCCACTTTTTGATCAGCAAATTTAATATTGATTTCGTTATTATCACTAGTTATGAATTCAGGATCAATCAGACCTGCTTTGTACCATTTGCTCAATAACGCCAATGCTGATCGCGTCTCTTCTGTAATGCCTCCATAAACTACGTTCCCGGAAGCATCCTTTTTGAACTGATAAGGGGAAACAGCAAATGCTGAGAAGACACTTGTGAACAATTGCTCTGGAAGCTTGCCGCGGCCGATTAAACCGTAAGTATCCTTCTTCCCATTTTTGTCCGGATCTTCATTAACAAATTTGGTGAGTACATCCTCAAGCTCTTCCAATGTCTTGGGTGGTTCTGAGTAGCCAATATTTTTCAGCCAGGCTTCATTATAGCCCGGAATAAATCCATCAAGACCACCTGGCCAAATTTTCGGGATCCCCCAGTTTTTTTCGTTGTATAAGCCTACGCCCCATGCCCCGGAATCAACCGAATCCAATGCTGCTGCATATTTCGGCATCAGGGATTCAATTTCAGCCTTATCAATCGTCGCAATAATCCCTTGATCTGCCCATTGCACCATATCCGTTTCATTTGCATCGACCGGGAAGATATCAGGAATATCTCCAGAAGCAAGAAGCACCGAAAATTGTTCTTTCCAAGTTCCACGTTCCAATTTAATATTTTTGATTTTTACATTAAATTTCTTCTCGAGCTCGGTTTGCACATAGTTACCGTCTTCTTCTGGCGTATTAAAGTTGTTCGCCCAAATAATTTCAATCGGAGCTTCAGCTGCTGATGTTCCCCCTTGACCTTGGTTCGTCGGCTTCGTTTCGTTAGTGTTATTATTCGCCACATTCCCGCCGCAACCGCTCATGACAAGTGAAGCCGATAGGGCTATCGCAGCAATTTCCAACCATTTCTTGGATGTATGCCTCATATTCTTTTATTTCCTCCCTTTTCTAGTTCATCTATATATTTAGACAGCCCGCGGATATAGCGGACTGTTTAAACCGTTCTGAGCCTCCTAACCCTTAAGTGATCCAACCATAATTCCTTTGACGAAGAAACGTTGCAGGAATGGATAAATCATTAATATAGGTAGCGCTGTAAACATAATAATCGCCGCTTTGACCATTTCAGGAGCCTGCTCATTGGTAGGAAGTGGTAACATCGGATCTCCTTCGGCCGAAATAACTAGCCGTCTTAAGAAGAGCTGCAGTACAATCTTTGATTGATCCTGCATATATAACATTGCATCAAACCAAGCGTTCCAGTGCCCTACTGCAGTCCATAGGGCTAACGTTGCTAGAACAGGCTTCGACAGTGGAATAACAATCGTAAATAAGATCCGCATATCATTAGCCCCATCTATTTTAGCTGAATCCTCCAGTTCCTCCGGTATACCCATAAAGAAATTTCGCAGGAGCAGAAGATTAAACGTGCTGAGCAGGCCGGGGACAATATAAACCCATAACGAATTTATAAGTCCCAGACTTTTGATTAGCAGATAGGTAGGGATAAGCCCGCCGCCAAAAAACATCGTTACGACAATGAACATTGTATAAAATCCCCGGTGCGGCAAATATTTACGAGATAGCGGATATGCTCCCAGTGACAGAAACACGAGTGTCAGAACTGTTCCTACAACTGTGCGGAAAACCGTATTCCCCATCGTTTGCCAGACCGTATCTGTTGTCAGTACACGCTTCCAAGCAAAGAAGGAAACTTCTTTGGGATAGAAATGAATTCCCGGCCGTAGTGCTTCCGCAGGGGTGCTAAACGATATAGAGAGCACATGCAAGAAGGGATAAATCATCGTAATACAAAGAACGATTACAAATAGGATTAGAAAGACTTGGAATACTTTTTCACCAGTGGATAGCTTCAATTGTAGTTACTCCTTCCTTACATACATTCATTAATAAAGACCTTCCTGCCCCATTTTTTTCGTTATGAAGTTAGCAAATAACACCAGGATAAGACCCACCACATTTTTAAATAATCCAACAGCCGTCGTTAGACTGAACTGAAAGTTTTGCAGACCTATCCGGTACACATAAGTATCTAACGTATCCGCCACCCCATATACAGCTGGTGAATAAAGTGTTAAGACTTGATCGAAGCCAGCATCCAGCACACTCCCTACCCGAAGAATAAGCAGAATAGCAATCACCGGCAGGATCGAAGGAATGGTGATAAATAACGTTTGTTTCCAGCGATTGGCTCCGTCCAGAACTGCAGCTTCGTACATTTGGGAATCGATGCTTGCTAATGCAGCTAAGTATATAATCGTTCCCCAGCCGATTTCCTTCCATATTCCTGACATAACGAGCGTAAAGCGGAAATATTTCTCGCTGCCTAAAAAGTAAATGGGATCAAAGCCGAGCCACTGAATAATATAATTGACCACACCGGAATTCGGAGATAACAAAGTGATCAATATCCCCCCTATAACGATCCAGGATAAGAAATGGGGTAAATAGGATATCGTCTGTGCAACCTTCTTGAAGAAGGAAAACCTAAGTTCGTTAAATAACAGAGCCAATATGATCGGTGCAGGAAAACCAAAAATAATATGGTAAAAACTGATAATAAGCGTGTTCTTAATGATTTTCCAAAAGTCGGGTGAAGCTGTGAACAAGTATTCGAAATGCTTTAAACCGACCCAAGGACTTCCCCAAATTCCATCACGAATAAAATAATCTTTAAAGGCCAGTTGAATGCCATACATCGGGCCATAAGCAAATACGGTATACCAGATGATCACGGGAGCTAGTAATAAGAATAAATATTTGTTTTTTTTGTATTGGCGCCAAGTATGTGTCCACCTCGAGACTTTCGGCTTAAGATTCTCTCCCTGTTTTTGAATGCCAGCAGTGCTTGCCGGGTTCATAGTTGTTTTCTCCTTCCGAATACGATTTTGCGTTAAGACTGTGTCTGAACACCCCTTACGTTAGGGCATTGTAAGCGCTTTTTCTATTGTAAATTCATTAAAATCAGTAAATTATCTTCGTATTGGGGCTATAATTTTTCGAACAAAAGAAAAGACAATCGCGAGACGATTGCCTTTTCCACATGGATTGGAGAATTATGCACTTGAATGGTTCGAATGGTTTGCATTGCCTGCGTTCCTATACTGGACCGGTGTAACTCCGTAACGTGTTTTGAATTTGTTGTGAAAATATTGCGGGTTACGATAACCCACCTGAGCAGAAATCTCAGCCACGGACAGCTGCTTTTTTTCTCTTAATAAATCAGCCGCCTTCTCCAACCGCACTCGGGTTACATATTCAGTGAACGATTCATTCATAACGGTTCCGAACAAGGTAGAAATATACGATGGCGCCAACGAAGCAACCTCAGATAATTTATTTAGCGATAAATCCTCTTGAATATTATCATCGATAAAGATTTTTAATTTATGAATGATCTCTGTATGTGCGTGGTTTCCTGACTCTTGAATATAAGCTGTAATTTGTGCCGATAAATCACGAATGGAATCAAGGGTTTCGGCCAACGTCTCCTTTTTGAACTCATCGAACAGACTGGAAGGCGAAACGATTTGTTGCAGATCAAGCTCAATAATGGTCTGATACAGGACCGTAACCAACTGAAGCAGGCCTAACTCAACCGTCTCCAATTGGACATCACCTTTCTCCATGACCCTTTGGAAATCGTCCATAAACCTGTTCATCGTAACGTCATTGCCCGCCTTTAAGGCGTTTTTATAAAGATCAAAAGAGAATAAGTGTGGTGTACCATCGTTAAGCGGGATATGTGAATACCGCGCAATAGCTTCCGAACCATAGATAAACCGATATCGATAGGCATGTAAGGCATTTTGATACGAAAAGGGGATTTCTTCAGGTGCCTGAACCTTCGATCCAAGCGCTGCTCCAAAGTGTAGTTGCTCAGGCAACACATTTTTTATAAGCTCCAGTTCCTTCAATAATAAAAGCTCCAGCTCTTCGTGATCCTTATTCAACTCACTGAAATAGATAAGCGCCGCTTCCTGGGTATTTAAGCTGATAAATTTATAAAAGCTATAGGCAGCATGCTGTTCATAAAAAGCCCTGAATTCCTCGCAATCTCCCTTAGTTATACGAATATAGCTAGTCATGTAATGACATTGCAAAGGTAAATAATCGTAGTAATCCGAGCCAACGCCTGCACCTAATACCAGATTTTTTAGTTCATTCACTTTAGCTTTAGATTCTAAGGTTTCGATTTTTTGACCTAGCTTTGAGATTGTACTACCAATAATAGCGAATTCATTTTGCGAATAGTTTACGGTGCCTGGATGATAAAAGCTGCGAACATTGTTAACAAGCTTCTTCATCGGAACATATACACGTTTGGAAATCAAATAAGCGAATAGAAGCCCAATTAACAATACCAGGATACAGCTGACAAATATTTGGCTCTTCAGCTGCTTTGATGAGGATACAAATGAATTCATAGGCCGTATTAATACGTATTTCCATTGATTATTCGAGGTTTGGTCATTTTTAAAAGACAACACATATTTGTCGCGTTTATTATAATGAATTTCCTTATTATCCCCTGCTGACTCCATCCATTGCTTAGCAGTCTTAAGCCCCTCTTCGACGTTCGAGCCCGTATGGATAATAGGGCTGCCCTTTTCATCAAAAGCATATAGCTTTTCCATCGGCGAGCTCATCGTGCTGGAAATCATTTTATTGATGTATTCTAAGCTAACGTCAATGTACATGGTGCCGGTTGATGTTTTTGATAAAGCACCATAGGGAAGGGCGATTGCGTAAGTCAACACCTCTTCTTCATCCGATAACGTTCTATATGTCCAGCGGTTTAAGGCTGGTGTCACTGAAGTTTTCAAGAAGAAAGCATCTGGAGAATTGTCCAGCTTCGAATAAAATTGGCTGTTATCGATGATATAATTTCCTTTCTCGAAGTATGTGGATATTTTGTAAACGCCTTCATTAGTAAGCTTGAAAATTTCGAGATCCTTGCGAAAAGCTAATATTCTGCTCGTATTGCCTTCCCATTCACTATCCAGTAAATAATTCAGCATAGATTGATTCTCTAACGACAAGGTAGACACTGCACGGTTGCGGATACTGTTTTCGTATTTTTGCAGCAGCGTATTCTCCACAAAATCACTTGAAGTCATCAGTCGTTGCTTACTGTCTCTGGCAATCTCATCCACCATTAAGCGATTAGCCTGAACATACAGATAACTGCCCACAAGTCCGATTAAAACAACGGCTAATAATGTGAATGAAAAAATCAGATGGGTAAACCATGTGCCTCCATTTCTTAATCTGCCGCCGATCTTCATCACAAGCCCCCCTTTAGTTCATAACCCTATCTCTGTAACTTTCTAAATTGAAAGCATTTATAATTAAAGATACTAAAATGCACCAACTTTAGCCATTATAAAATCTTCTGTTTAAAGATAACGCATCTTATAAAACCGAAAAAAACAGGCTTCCCCGAAATTAATCGCTGGAAACCTGTTTATTAACCTATACAAAACATCTATCGCGACAAAGAAAGTAACTTCAATGCCCCCGCTCCCTTTTTGAATATTCCTTCACCCATGCAATCCATTCTAACCTGTGCGTATACATAAGGATCACAAAGCTCCCAAACCATACCCACAGGATAGGAGCAGACCACTTACTGATGCACAAATAAACAAAAAGGAGCAGCATTCCGCTAACCACTTGCACACCATCCGAGACAGGTGAATTCCCTCTGCTTTTGTACCCGCTGCCGAGCACTTTCAACACTGCCAGGATAACTGCTAATGCTAAAGAGGCCTTGAATCCTGTCAACGCGCTCCATACCCCAAAGGTTACGGCGATCGCCTTCCCTCCTTTTCCTTTAAGAAATGGAGAGAAGGCATGACCGGCAATAGAAGCTAAGGCTAGCGGAATAATGAAATAACCCTGACTATAATGACTTTCCATTACCCATAAAAGAGGCAAATATCCTTTTAAAAAATCCAACAACACCCCAAAAATTCCGAATTTATAGCCAGATGACTTCCATAGATTCAAAGCCCCCGGATTACCGTCGCCAATGTCTTTCAAGTTCTTTTTACGCGCAAGACCAAGCCAATAGGAAAACATAAGAGATCCCGACAAAAATAAACCCGCGACCCACAATATGATCATTAGTCCCTAGGGCCTCCCACCTGGATCTGCCTTCCTTTCCAGCTTACATGCCTCAGAAAAACAACCTGATAAATCGAATACAGCATGATCAAGATAAAGAAAACAGTTGCCACCACGTGAAATACAGGAATAACGATGCCAAATACACCTACATATTTTATAAAATAAAAGAGCTGGAACATATAAAGGAGATAACCGATCAATAAAGGCATAAACCATGTAGTATTCGCAAAAATAAACACAGTTTCTGAGATGATGAGTCCGATCACCCAAAGCGCGATTGGAATAATTGTCCGCGGGCTTATCGTTGAGGTGCTTAAGACAGCCCCTTTACTGAAGCCTTCAATCTCACTTTTTATCCCCTTCGGATACATACGAAAAGATACTAAGCCATAACCGATAAAATTTCTAATGGGAACACCTGCAGCGATAAACTTCTCTCCTAAAGACAAATCATCCAGCACTTCAGATCTAATGCTTTGATGGCCATTAACTTTTTCATAATCCTGCCTTAAAGCTAGAATACACGAACCGTATAATCCTTTTTTAGCGTTATTCTTTTCAAAAACAGAGGTGAATGTGAAGATCCCCAGCATATTCATGATTAAGGCAAGTTTCTCAAACAGCTTTTCTGTATGATGAAAAGGAACTACCGAAATGACACCTTTCGATAGCTCCCTTGCTTTTAATAATGAGGCCAGAGCGTTAGGCTTTAACCGGATATCTGCATCCAGAAAAGCAAAAATATCGCCCGAGGCTTGTAAATACCCATTCCAGATTGCCCAGCTCTTGCCCGTCCATCCCTCAGGGAGACTGCTGTTGGCAATAACCTTAACTCCATAGCTTTCGGCAATTCCCTTGGTCCGATCCTCCGAGAAATCATCCACAACAATAATTTCATAGGGGGTAATGGTTTGGAGCTGGAGTGAGTCGAGCAGAAAACGCAAATTGTATTCTTCATTTCTTGCGGGGATAATGATGGACAATTTCTCCGGTCCTTGAAAATGTTCGTGATCGGCGGCCAATATATTCTTTCTAAACAATATAAAACCGGAGAGACATCCAACACCTATAATAATTAACAACCACATTTACAGCTCCCCCCTCCTATAGCTATATATATGAAGGGTTAGTCCGTAATATATTCAATTCAAATTTAACCGACATTTACTTTTGCTGAGTATTGATTAAGCTTTTCTGTACACAACAGCATAACGATGGCGAAAAAAACGATCATCGCAGGAAAAATACCCAGCGTGAATTTCGAAGCTAATAAGCCGATAAAAGGCGGCATCAGCGTGGTGCCGGTATAAGCTGTTGCCATCTGAAAGCCCATAATCGACTGAGCATGTTTCTTCCCGAATCGTACAGGGGTTTCATGTAGCATACACGGAAAAATAGGGGCTAACCCTAAACCTATAATCATAAATCCTACAAGTGAAACTATAGTTGGAAGCGGCAATACTAACAGCACCGTACCGATTAAAGCAATGAGCTGGCCATATCGAATTAGCTGTTTATTACTCATTTTAAAAGTAATGAAACCCGTCACCATTCTACCAAAGGTAATCCCTAGATAAAAAAATGATACCCATGTCGCTGCAGTTGATGCAGGAATGTCTTTAATGTTTACAAGAAAGCTGCTCCCCCATAAGCCCATACTCGTTTCGATGGCAGAATAAAATAAAAAGGTTAACATTGCTAGCTTTACCCCTCTTAATTTCCATGGTTTTGTGTTCTCTGCGGCATACTCTAGCTCCGGATGATTGAACTCAGGATCACTTTCAGCATTCGGGTGGTTATTGCTCCCAGCCACTCTATCCCATAAAGGCAGTGTAACGAATAAAATAATGACTAAGCTCAATTGTATGTAAGCAACCGTAAGATAACCTTGCCGCCATAGACCTTCTCCAGAGATAAAAGAGCCCATAATAATAGGACCCAGCGTGGCGCCCACTCCCCAGAAACAGTGTAACCAACTCATATGATGGGCTTTATAATGCGTAGCCACATAACTATTTAATCCGGCATCTACAGATCCCGCACCTAAACCAAGTGGAATTGCAGCAATAATTAACCAGACTAACGAAGGTGACCCTGCAAAACCAAGCAACGCTACAGCAGTCATGATACAGCTAATAAGAGTCACTTTCCCTGTACCAAAACGTTTAAGGATAACACCACTCATTAAACTGGACACAATTGTCCCTACTGCAATAACCATCGAAAGAATTCCAGCAGTACCTAATGAAGCATTTAAGTCCATTCTCATCACTGGCCAAGCGGAGCCAAGCAATGAATCCGGCAAGCCTAAACTAATAAATGCTAAATAAATAATAATAAGAAAAAAAGTTGCCATAGTTATCTCCTTAATTGTTCTCATCTATTTGTTGTGAAACTAATAAGCCTAATCCAAGACTTTGTAATCCATTCAGATAATCACGTTTCAAGTTACTTACCGCTATCGCTGGAAGATGCTCCTTCGGAACGTATGTTGCACTCCGTTCATAGATTTGATTAAGCATGGCTGGAGCTAATTCATCCTCACAAAAAATAATATAATGCGGATTCAAAATAGAAGTCATAGTAGCCACTAATCGACTAATCGCATCCACACTATGATTCGATTGCATATTTGATCCACCAGGATCTCCAGTTAATGCCTCTATGAAATTTTTATGATCATACTGTGGCAAAAATTGAACTTCTCCTGAAAAAAACGTCTTTCCTCGCACGATTTCACCATTGACCGCGATCCCAGCCCCCGGACCATTTTTCCCTAAATACAGATACATTAGAGATATATTCTCTTTCAAATTTTGTTGCGTCATATAGCCAATTACAGCGGCATTCATATCATTTTCCACGATTGTCGGAATAGATAGTTGATCTTCTATGTGTCTTTTCAAATCTAAATTCTGATATTTCTCATAACCCGGAATCAGAAAAATCTGCCCATGATTCACCGCACCTGGAACTCCAATAGCCACAGAATGGATTTTAGGATTGGCCTTTTTTTCATTTTCAATAAGCATGACCAGTTTACTAACATCTTCCTCAAGAATACTGGGCAAACTCTCTTCTTTGATTACCTCCCCAATGCAATTATAGATGGTATAATTGGTTTCATTTTTTTCCAAAAAAATAGCCATCCCTAACCGATAATTCGGATTATAGGTGTATCTTATTGCCCTTCTTCCCCCACTTGACTCATCCAGACCGCTGACCGTTATTTCCCCTGCCTCTTCCATCTGCATTAGAAATTTACTTATCGTTGGGAAACTGTATTGCAATTTATGGCTTAACTCTGCCTTCGTTGCTTTTCCTAGTTCTAATAATGCTGTTCGAATATTTCGGATAATTTCAGATTTCATTTGCTGTGAAGGAAGTCGTTTCTCACTCGCCATGGCTCTCCCACCCTCCCACCTATAGTCATACTGACTTATTAAACGCGTTTAATAAGTCAGTATGACTATAGCAGCAATTAAACCTACCGACAAGTTAATTCTTGAATCAAGTTTCTTCCGTAGGTGCCAGAATGAAATAAGGAGGCGTATAGCCCCCCTAATCCCTAGCATTAATCATTATCAAAATCAAAGCCTTTGCAGGATTCGTTCCCACCTTCCAGGATGACTATCGTCTAAGTACACCGGCTGAAATCCTAATTTCAAATAAATACGGATGGCGGGCAATCTGAAATCATCGGTTTCTAAAGAGGCTGCCGCTCCACCTGATTCTCTTATTTTGTACAAAACAGCAAGACTTACAGCATAACCGAGGCCTTTGCCAGAATATTCCGGAAGCACTCCAACCATATGCAAGTACCAACTCTTAGGGTCTCCACTGCCTAATTCCCAGGCCGTAGCTGTCGCTACAGGCTGATCCCCGCGGCAAATGAACAACAAGCGATCCGAATACAAGGGTACATGATCACTGATTTTATCTACGAATTTAACTTCTCTCGTAAAAGAATGACGGATAAGATCCTCCCAATTTCGCTCGTCCTCCGGCTGGAAAGACGTAAGCCGATACCCAGCGGGGCAATGAAAAGCAGGCAAGTCGGACAGCATTTCTTTTTTCATTACAAGTTTGGAAAGCGCCTGTTCCACCGTCAAATTCTCACCTTCGATCTAAAATCAGGAAAAGCTATAACTTTCCCACCCATCTCTACAGATTCCATAGATAATGTAAACACAGAGCTCCAAGTAACGGCATCATATACGTCCACCGAAGGGGTTCGATCCTCCTGAATCGCGGAAATGAATTCCTCAAGCACCATAAAATCACCTCCGCCATGTTTCGTCCCAGCAGCGTATTCGCCCCATTTTTTCCATGTTGGATGATCATAAAGTGGCTGATAGCTGCTTAACGGCTCCCACAATTCCTCTCCATCCTCTATATTTTTGGGTGAAAGATTCCTGAACCAGATCAAATCTTCCTCTTGCTGATGGCGGCCCGTAATATACGCCCCTTCAGTTCCTTGCAGCAAATAATGAGTTTTATTATGAGGTCGTACAGAGCTCCAATCTACACGCAGCTCAATCAGTACACCCTTTTCCGTTTGGATGACCGCAACCGCACTGTCGCCTTGCCGCCAGAAACCTTCACGCGCTGCCGGATGATCTTTTCCATAATGCTCTCCAAAATAATATTGTAAGGATCTTGATTTAGAAACAAAAGTCGAGATGCTTTTTAATCGATCTCCATCAGGCTTATTGAGATTAATCCATTGGGCAACTGGACCTATAGAATGCGTCGGATAATTGATCCCGTTATAATGCTGATGTAATTGCCCCCGCCAAGTCAGAGATCCATCCGGATGATGAGTCAAGTGACGCAAATCATGGATATATCCGCCTTCCAGATAAGTAATTTCACCGAACATGCCTTGATCCGCCATATGTTTAATCGTCAGATTGGAGCGCGAGAAGCAGTAATTTTCAGACATCATATATTTAAGTCCAGTTTGTTCAACCGTTTCGATAAGCTCCCAAGCTTCCTCTAAAGATTGGATCGAAATCACTTCGCTTAGGACATGCTTACCCGCTTTTAAAGCATCAATAGATTGTCTGGCATGCAAATGCATGGGGCTTAAGATAAACACTGCATCTATCGCCGAATCTTTTAACATTTCATGATAATCCCGATAGGTTCGGATGTCCGGAAATTTCTCTTTCCATTGATTAAGAACCCACTCATTCAAGTCACAAGTAGCGGTCAGATGTATCCGATCCGATAGAGAGTATAGTGCATTCATAAAACTGGCCCCGCGATTCCCGCCTACTATGGCTAATCTTACTGGCTGGCGATTCATTGCTGGTCCACCTGCTTTCTGTCCCTTTGAAGTCGATTGATGATTAGTTCCTGATCTCCCGCCTCCCCTTCAGCCTGCGGATATTTTTCATAATCAAAAATGCTGAGGGTAAATAATGAAGACCATTTACTTAATTGCTCGCTCGCCAGACTCACCATCTCTAACCGGATCTCATCTTCAAGCACAGTGAGAATTCGAGCAGCAGGAATATCCAGAATGGAGGCCGTTTGAATGAAATGCCAGTTTTCTTGTCTAACGATAGAATGCACATGATTATGCCCGTTGAAATAGAAACCCACACCTTGCCATTGCTTCAATATCGGCCAAATATCCAAGCTGGGATCCAGTGACATCATTGGCTCAGTTGATCTAGCCGTCGTATTATACAAGGGATGATGGCCAAAGACGAATAGTGGCTTATCTGTAGTCCGCTTCATTTGTGCTTCGAGCCAGGCTAACTGTTCATCATCAAGCGTTCCGCTCCAATCGTCACGATTTTCCCGTGCGGTATCCAGCAATATAATGATCGCATGGGTCTCTTCAATCACACTGTATCGCTGCTGCCGGGTGACGGAAAGGATTTCTTGCTTAGGATAAGTGTACGTATCATGATTGCCAAGAACATGTAGAAAACGCCTGGAATGCTTGCTGTCCTTAATCTTACCCATGATATAATTAAATTCGCTAAATTCTCCTGCATGCACCATATCTCCCACAGAAATATGATAATCGGCTGGGATGGACAAAAATAGATTCATAAATTGCTCGTAAAAAGCATCTCGTGCCTCTTTAATCAAAACCTTGTTGTTTAACAATTCGTCCGGATAATGTAAGTCTCCGATAATCGCCAGCCTCATAAATGCCTCCTCCTAACCTTTAATGCCAGAGCTCATAAAACTACCTATCACTTGCCGTTGGAACAATAAAAATCCAATCATTAAGGGTGCCGAGACAATCAGCGTAGCCGCGCAGACATCAGACCACTGTGCGCCTGATTCCGTGGCTTTTGCGAACATCGCCAATCCTACAGTTAACAAGCGATTTTCCTCTGAATTGGTTACAATTAACGGCCACAAGAAATCATTCCAATGAAAGCTGACCGACACGATGGCAAAGGACACATAAATCGGGCGTGACAGTGGAACATAGATTCTGGAAAGAATACGCAGCCGTGAGGCGCCTTCCACCCGGGCAGCTTCATCGAGCTCATAGGGTAATTGCTTAAAGGATTGTCTTAAGAGAAACACTCCAAAGGAGGAGGCAAAGTAAGGCAGCATAATCCCCAGCTTGGTATCCAGCAGACCCATTTCGTTCAACACCTGATAGTTGGAAAAGATAAGAACATCTGGCGGCACCATAATTTGCACTAAAAATAACAGGAATAGCAGCTCTTTTCCAAAGAAACGTACTCGTGCGAACGCATAAGCAGCCATTGTCATCGTAACGAGTTGCACAGCTAGCACAACACCGCACACCAGCAATGTATTCATTAAAAATCGTCCAAAAGGCGCTCCATTCCAGACATGAATCAAATTCTCGAACGTAAAGCCCCAAGACCAGCCCGAATCGATAGCGACGTCTTTAGGTAAAAAAGCCGTTCTGACCACCCATAGGAAGGGAATGATCCAGACCGCGGCAAAAGTAAATCCAACCGCATGCCATAGTATCTGCTGGATTCGGCGCTTCGTTCTTTCTGAGTTCAACATACGCTCCTCTTCTAAAGCTTTACGTGTATTCTGCCTTAATACTAAGGGCAGCTTTAATGGATTATCCTCCATGGAATCCACCTCCTATTCATAATGGATTTTCCGATCCCAGCCAAAAAACTGCAAAGAGGAAATCAGGAGCAGCAACACGATCATGACCACCGTCATCGATGCGGCCATTCCTTGATCGTAGAAATTAAAAGTGGACTCGTAGATATAATAAAGCAGCAGGTTGCTTGCATTGTTCGGGCCGCCTTTTGTCATAATCCAGAGATGGTCAACCAGCTTAAAGGAATTCGTTATCGCCACAACAGCCACGAACAATGTTGTTGGCATCGTGAGTGGAATTGTGATTCTACGAATGGAAGTGAACGTACTGACTCCGTTTACTGCAGCCGCTTCATATAAATCCTTAGGAATCTGCTGCATTCCTGCTAAATAAAAAATCATAAAATATCCGGCTTCTTTCCAAATCATCATGATGACTAATGCGCCCATCACTGTATCAGGAGTTCCCAGCAAATTCATAGGCTGATCCGCTATCCAAGAAGCCAATCTGGCGAAAAGACCAAAATGAGGGGTATACAGAAACAACCAAATGTTCGCCACCGCGATCATTGGGATCATATTCGGATAGAAAAAGGAAAGACGTGCCAGTCCCCGCCCTTTTATCGCTTTGTCGGCAAACAGTGCCATCAAGAAAGCCAAAACTATTGAGGTTGGTACTGTGCCAAGAGCGAACCATATATTGTTACTGAACACCTTCAAAAAAACATGGTCATGCAATAGATTAGCGTAATTCTCAAATCCTACGAACAAAGGCTCAGGAGTTGCTAAGTTTTTCTCATAAAAGCTGAGCCAAAGAGATTTAAACATAGGGTAATAAGTAAACAAGCAAAGAAAAAGCAGCGACGGCAACACAAGTCCCCAGCCGAATCCGTTTCGTCTAAGCCTCTCACTCCATCCGGCATTCATACCATTCAATCCTTCCCTGTTAAAGGTTTCTATGATTATTGAATAATGGAATGACGCCAGAACATGCTACCAAGGCTGTCCTGGCGTACCCCATACCTTAATAATTACTTATTGAAGGGAGCTAGTGCCTGATCTGCTTCTGCTTGCGCTTTTTTGAGCGCACCTGCGGCATCAATCTCTCCTGCCAATGCCGCTTGAATCTGATTCGTTATTGCCGTCGATACTTTACCATGATTATGAGTGGATAATTCCCGGAACGCATATTCCAGCTGGTCTCTTGCAACCAATGCTTGCGGGAAATCCGCCGTATATTTCTTCATTGCATCTGTATCATAAGCGGATTTTCTTACGCCAACATAACCGGATGAGCTGCTGAAGAGGGCCGCCTGTTCCGAAGCCGTCATGTATTTGGCGAATTCCCAAGCTGCAGCTTGTTTTTCAGGAGAGCTGTCCTTGAAAATATACAGATTGCCGCCACCAGTGGGTGATCCAAATTGTTTTTGTGCAGGTGGGAACGCTACACCGAATTCGAATTTCGCATTATTTTTTACATTGGTTAAATTGCCACTTGTGTGCATCATCATGGCTGCTTTACCTTGAATGAAATCCGTTGGAACCGTAGCCCAATCAATAACACCTTCCGGCATCGCCTTATATTTATGGGACAAATCCAACCAGAACTGCAATGCCTCCACATTCTCCGGTGTATCAAACATCGCTTTTTTGCCATCAGAAGACATTATGTTTTGCTTCGGATCAGAAGCATTTTGCCGAGCAAGCATTTGAAACATCCAATATGAATCATCATTGCCCGGAATTTCCAGCCCAACGTGACCGTCTTTGTTCAGGTTCTCAGCATAAGTTACAAGCTCATCCCATGTAGTGGGTGGCTTCTCTGGATCAAGTCCTGCGGCTTTGAAAATTTCTTTGTTGTAATACATAACAATCGTGCTTCGCTGAAAGGGCAGGCTGTACGTTTTACCTTCA
The DNA here is from genome assembly GCF_038002785.1 of Paenibacillus sp. FSL H3-0310. Lineage (NCBI taxonomy): Bacteria > Bacillati > Bacillota > Bacilli > Caryophanales > Paenibacillaceae > Paenibacillus > Paenibacillus sp. FSL H3-0310. Next base: position 2,147,039 of record NZ_JBBODC010000001.1, on the reverse strand, counting down.
GACTGAGTATCTTCCACAAAGGCGGGATAAAAGTCTTCCATTTGAATATTCGTGTCCTTTGCAATAAAATCATCCAGCGGAATGATTGCATTCATATCGAGCATACTGTACAGCTCTGTTGACATCATGACCGCGACATCCGGTGGCTGTTTGGCTTGTACACCCGCTTGGATTTTTACGGTATTATCACCGTAATTGCCTGTGTACACGGGATTAACCTTAATTTCCGGGTGCTGTTCCATGAATGCATTAGCCATCCCATCGATTACTTTAGTAAGAGGCCCCCCCACATTAACCGGATAATAAAAGGTAATCTCCACCGGCTTAGTAGCTGGAGTCTCTGTGGATTCAGGAGTTGCTGCGATTGCTGTAGGCTGAGCGTTATTAGTTTTCGCTTTGGCTTCAACTGTACTGTTATTGGCTTGACCGCAGCCCGCTACTGCTAGCATGGAAATGGATAATAGCGTTAGAATGGTTTTGGATTGCTTTAGCATTTCTGTTAGCCCCTTTTTTCGCTTGGATTTGAATTAGAATGCATAATGGCGAAAGTTCACACTAATACGATTTGAGCCTACATCAAGAATATGAAGCTGGGCACCATCAGCGGTGGGCAATACAGCAATTCCTTGAGCCTCTGTACCACTAGGCAGATTGCGATCAAAGGCCACAGATACGTTTCCAGTCTCCGGATCAATCTGGTAAACCGTTTGGGTCGCGTTATCCGTAGAGGCATATAGAATACCGTTGTACACTTCGGCACCTTGAATTCGATCAATGCTTTGGGAAAGTGGAACGGTTGTGATTACATGCATATCGTCGAGGCTAAGGACATTCAAGACGCTTGCATTACTCCACTGAGCTGTATAAACCTGACCGCGAGCGGCATCCACCGCTACCCATGGTACACCGCCAATATGCAAATTCAGCGGCAAAGCATAGGATGTGCCTGTATATTTCAAAGTGTTCACATCATAAAGGGCGATGTAAGGATGCTGATAGTTTTTACCGTCTTCAATAGGAGCGTATATTTTACCGTTATAGTAGGAAATATCACCGATATGGTCTCCACCTTGAGAGGCAATCTCCAGTGGAATAGCCAATTCATTCCTTGCTTTTACGGATTTTCCATCAAGTCCAGTCCGTAAGAGCCCATACGAGGAATTAAAGATCCATGAATTCCCGTCTGTAGCCACCCCTTGTCCTCTTTCAAGAGCATCTAGTAACCAAAAGGTTTGCTTGGATACTTCATGCCATCCAGCAGTGATCATTGAATCTGAAGTTGACTCTGCGCTGGACTCTACCACGGTGTTTACTAGGTTATCCGGTCCGACAGGTGTGGCAGATGCTACTAAAGATAAAGAACTGGTCGTAAGTACCCCCGCGCAAATCAGACTGAATAATCTTTTTAATCTCATGTTTTCTCTCCTCCTAATAAGGTTGTAGTTCGGCATTTGTACGCCTTACTTCAACCTTATTATAGGAGCTGGCTGCAGCTCTCTAATTGAACAAAACACTTCATTCCTTGAATAAAACTCTCATTTACAAGAATAAAATTAATAAACCATATGATTAGGCTTGGAGGCGCTTTGATTCGCATACAGCTTTGGGGTTAGGCCGGTTTCTCGTTTGAACAATCTAGTAAAATGTCCTTGATCGGCGAAACCCACCTGAGACGCAATTTCCTTCAACCCAATTTTCCCGGAACGAATAAGAAATTTAGAACGTTCGATTCGCAGCCGGATTAAATAGTTATGGGGGGTATATCCTGTCTGTTGTCTAAAAATCCGAATAAAATGTGATTGGCTCATATTAGCCATGGTTGCGAGATCAGTCAGTTGAATCTCATCTTCCAACCGCTCACGCATAAATTGAATGACCTGAAATATCTCTTGGTTGGCGGGCGTTTTACTGTTTGAGTGCTGGGGGATCACAGAAGAATAGTGTTGTAACAAATGAATAATTAACATATTTGATAAAGAGTCGCTGTATATTTTCCCTTTGGCACCGCCATTCTGCAATTCCTCCAGCATCCAAAGCCCTAATTGCAGCAGCTTGGAATCCTTGACATGAAATTTGCGGTCCAATTGGATATGGCCTTCCTTCAGATAACCTGATTCACGAGCAATCTCTTCGATGACCGCTGGTGTAATTTCAATTTTCAAAAAATAGAGCGAGGTTCTGCCCCAAGGACAAAGAAGGCTCTCATTACAAGGGGTAATATGAATGGTGTAATAGTTTTCGTAGTAGGCTGTGCAGTGAATCCCAATTAAATATTTTGACTCCGAGGATGGGGTGAAAGCTTGCTGCGGGCTATACCATTGTGAAACCTGAAGCTTATCCCAACCATAAGTATCGCTTGCAAGAACAGGCTGGGTAGTGGTAAAGGACGATTCTTCCATTTCTCTCATATTTCATCCCCCTTTTCCCCTCAATATAACAAGCCTATATACGCTCCGCGTCAATGAGCTGTAAAAGCTATATTAATTTCCTCTCAGATTCGAAAGGTGTATACTTCGAAACAGCAAAAAAGAGGGGTAGCCCCCTCTTAGTATTTTTGCATATTCCGTTTCTACTTATTGAAACTATCTACTCTTATTTCTCATCCAACCACAAAATCGCTGTAACGCCACGCGGATAATATTTACTGCCCGTGATCTCACCGGAAATAATCTGATCGCTCCAGCTCCAGATGGAAAGCTCCGGATGGGTAAGCCAAGCTACGTGAGCACGATCCGCTGCCGCTCCCCGTTCCTCCCATTCCAGTCCCAGAATGCTGCGGGCGATGAATTGGGAGAGATAGATTTTACTGAGCCAGCTATTATTGCTGGTTGAAGAGATTTTCCAGCCTCCGTCTTCGAATAAGCATACTCCCGGCTGTAACACCGCATGCAGATGCTTGTCGAGTGCGCCAATATAGGCGGCGAACCGTCCATTACGATCAAGAGCTTCTTTGCAGCCTGTAAAGTAAGGGAAGACAAGGCCTTCGATAGCCGGAATGATCTTGGAGTCATTGCCTTCTCCAATGACAGCCGGAATATACCCGTCTGCTGTAACACTTGCCACCATTGTTGCGGCGCATTTTTCAGCCTGATCCCCTGCTGTTTTGGACTGTTCCGCACGCCCATGCTCTGCAAATATTTTCTCCATAGCCAAGTAAGCAGCCCAGCATTTTCCTGCCAGATAAATATTGTTACGAGCCTGACCTAAAGACACATCCAGACTGTCATACGTAGTAATTTCGGCTCCGCCCATCGTACGTGAGCTATCAAGCCCCATGACACCATTTCTTTGTTCAGGATCTGGATGATCGCGATTTACCATGCTATCCAGGCATTTCTCCATAATACTCAGATTACGTTCCATCCAGCCGCGGTCGCCTGTATGCTCTGCATAAGTTGCTGCACTCAGCACCCAGTTAACCAATTGTTCATGTGTCATATGTGAGAAACAACCATCAATGCCATAGACCTCATAAGCAGAATATCCCGGACGTGAAACTACGTTGGCTACACCCATATCATGTGTGAAGCTAATTCCACCTGGATACTCTGTATCCTCACCCGGGAAACGCACCGTATCTTCGTAACTGAATCTTTCCACGAACATATCTAGTTCATTACGTACAGTCCAAGGATTCAAACGCAGCTCATAAAATAACTGATCGACGGTAAGATCAAAGGTATTCATCATCCGGTATTCGCCTTCGTTGACGATCCAAAATGGCTTATTCTTGTAGTCCAGCAATTGCGTGGAGCCATAATAACTACGAATCGCATGCGCTAACATAAAGGTTTGATCTGCGGATAGGTCATCATGAGTAAATCTATCGTTAGCTTGCTCCGCTTCTTGCTTAAGGATATCAAATCTAGCTAATGCATATTCAGCCACTGCCTCTATATTGTTGAAATAATGATTGTAGTAATAAGAAGCATCAATTCCTGAGGTGACATAACCTGAACGGTGAAAACAAATAGCAAAGCGGTAAGTTTCTTTTACTCCGGCTGGAACATCCATGATCAAAGCGCCGACTCGTCCCAGTCCAAAGGTCCAATTCTCCTGCAGCTCCTCCGTTAGAATATCCTCCATCGTGAAATGCAGTGCGGACTTTGCAGTTCCTTTTTCCGCAGCAATCGCAATAAATCTTCCTTGGCCAACGCCTGTAATCTCCGATGATACATCATCCAGTCTTCTCATTCCGCTATACACATCTGTTCCCTGAAAACCAAAGAATGCACGGCGCGAGGTGGCGGATGAGGAGTTGTCCACTTCGAGTTCAACCAGCACAGCAGGCAGCAGCACATCCTTCATTTCTTCTATAGAGGCAGTTTCTGGATCCGGTACAGAACGAACGGGGGACAGAATCCGGAAGGTCAAATCACCCGCACTCCAGCTGTCTGTGGCTACATGAAAATCTCTGGAAATCTCATTCTCTTGAAAAGGGAACAGAATATTCTCCTTGTCAGGATTAGGATCCGGATTCTCAATATCATAACGTTTGCTTTCGTCCTCACCCCCGATTTCATGAAATGGCAGTGTATCATATCCCTTCCCGTCAGCACGTTCTAATCCTATGAATATATTTTGTCTAGGTGGTTTTCCAATCTCCAGATCGAAACCTCCACTAGCTCCTTTGAATCCTAAAGTGAAACTCGCAAATGCACCAATCGGTGAATGATGGGCATTAAAAAATTGATTATGCGCCATAAATAATAACACTCCTTCCAGCATGGTCCCGGATACCTCCGGGCTATATCTCCATGTTATCGATCTTTCCGGAAGTACAACAGGGTTAAAGCCTTCTTTTATTTGGGCAAATCAAACATCGATAAAAACCTATGTTATAATGAAGCCAAACTTTACAGTAAAAGAGGATTGAAATGATCTCGAATGATCCCGCTTTTCATAATTCTATTGATGGCCAGATGTCTCCAGACATCCAAGCGGCTTTCCATATCTTCGCCGCGCATTGGAGAAAAGTAAATCCGGATTGGCAATATCCCGTACACACTCATCCTATGTTTGAGATTAACGTTGTACTGCAGGGTGAGCAACATATGACGGTCGGCAATAAATCTTTTATCCAGCAAAGCGGTGATATTTTGTTCATTCGTCCCGGTGTAGAACATAGCAGCCTCGGTTCGAATGCTAGTCGTGACATGACTTATTACTGCCTGCATTTTGATATTGATGATCTGATTTTACGGCGAGCTTTACTAACAGCAGACGCTGTTAGTCTAAGTGGGAATACCCCGGAGCTGCGAGCCATTCGTTCCGCTCTAGATGTCATCATAAATTCTTCCATCCTGTCAGAGTCAAAGGACACTCACAGAAATCGCCTGATTACATTGCATGCTTCGCTGCAACTTCTAACCGCACTCAGCGGCTGGGTACTTTCGGAGATGCCCCGCCTGGCAGATACAGAAGCTACGGAAAATACCGTCGCCTTAGCTAACGCCATCGAAGGATTGCTGCAAGCATCTGTCTCCTCCGCTGCAAGCACAGGCGAAAGAGGCGGCGGTATTGAGCACATTGCGGCAAAACTCGGATACAGTACAACTCACTGCAATCGTGTTTTCCACCAAATTTATGGCATGTCGCCAAGACAATATTTATCCCGCTTGATCATTCGTCACGCCAAACTGCTGCTAATGGATAATAGTCTATCTGTCGAATCGGTCGCCCACCGGCTAGGATACCGGGATGTGTCCCATTTCAGCAAGCAATTCAAACGCTGGACAGGTCTCCCGCCAATGGGCTACCGCCGTTTAACCGCGAATCCAAATACGCTTTAGTGATTGTTTCGCATACAAAAAAAAGGGATGTACCCCGCAGCCCACTAAGTGGTTACAGGATATATCCCTTTTTATGAATTAACCCTTCGTTGCACCAGACGCAATCCCCTTAACAAAATACTTCTGCAAGGCGATAAACACAATCAGCACAGGCACAACTGACATTGCTGTTCCTGCAAAAATCATATCCCAACGTGAGGAGAATTCTCCGATATAACGGTAAATTTCCACGACCATAGTTTTAGCCTGTCCTGAAGGCAATACCAGCATCGGCATCAGGAAATCATTCCAGATTCCAAGTCCGTTTAAGACCACCATACTGGCTGTGACGGGTCCTAGCAGCGGGAAAACAATTTTCCAGAATATCGCATAACGAGAACATCCGTCGATCTCTGCCGCTTCTTCAATTTCTCTAGGAATGCCTTTGACAAAGCTTGTATACAGCAGGCACCCAAAGCCCACCGCACCGGCTACATAAATTAGAATTGGACCGGCAAGGCTGCCGTATAACCCCAGCATTCTAAGCTCTTTAAACAGAGGAATCATATACGCTTGAAAAGGGATCATCATTCCTGCTAAAAAGTAAACGAACATGAACCGGGTCCATCTGGCATTTCTGCGTTCAATTGCGTAACCCGCCATCGGAATAATTAAGACCTGTGCCGCAATAGAAACTGCTGTCAAAATCAGACTATTCAGAATAGCCCGTGGAAACTCTGTTTCGGTTAACAGATATTTAAAGCTGTCCAGATAAAGGGTTTTCGGAAAAGCAATGGCATCCTTCATAATCTCTGCATTACTCTTGAAGGCTGACATTAAATTAAAGAAAATAGGAAAGAAAAAGATAATAGCCACTAATAATGTAACAATGAAAAGTGCGATTTGCCCAACTCTTTTGCGTGTCTGCATCGTCATCTTAGAGCTGCACCTCCCGCTTCTGGAGAACCTTCACTTGGAAGACTGTAATGATAAGTATGATTAAGAACAAGACCATCGCCAGCGCAGTACCAAAACCTTGTCTTAATTCACCAAACCCAACCTTATAAATAATATAAGTTAATGTCTCCGTCTCAAAGCCCGGACCACCATCAGTCATGACGGCAATCTGATCAAAAATCTTCAAGGCGCTGATCATCGATAATACCATACATACAGTCATTGACCCCGCAAGCAGCGGAAAGGTAATATGCCGGAACTGTTGCCAGCCCCCTGCTCCATCAATACTGGCCGCCTCATTCAATTCCTGCGGAATACCTTGCAATCCAGCGAGATAAATGATCATATAATACCCCGCGCCTTTCCAAACGGTAGACAAAATAATCGACAGCATCGCATACTTAGGATTGCCCAACCAATCCACAATCCAGGCTCCAAGCCCAACAGACTCCAGAATCTGATTAAATACACCAAAGTTGTAATTCAGGATCATCGCCCAGACGAAACCCATTACGATCCCACTAAGCAACGTAGGGAAATAAAATACACTTCTGAATAAATTCCGGAACCAGCGTACCTTATCGACCATCATAGCCATTGCAATTGCTGCAATATTTTCTAGAACAACAAGTGAAATGGTCATGATCATCGTATTTTTCAGTGCGTTATGCACCCTTGGACTATTCCAAATTTCCACAAAGTTAGCGAAGCCGATATACCTTACGTTGTCGCTAATGCCATCCCATGAGGTGAAGCTTAAATAGACACTGCCTACCGTAGGGACGATAACGAACAAGGTGTACAAAATAAATGATGGTAATATAAACAACAGAGCGTAGGACTGCCATTTTTTCTTTTTCTTTTTGTGCTGCACAGTGCCTATCAATGACTTGTCAGCATTTACTGCGGATGTAGCCATGGCTACTCTCCCTCCCTTAAAGACCGCGCTTGTTAAAAAGAGAACCTCTGCAGCAGCAGAGGTTGCTCGTTCAGGCGCTGCTCTTACATCTGATTAGCTTTCACTTGGTTGTCATACTCTGTATCCGCATCTTTCATGTACTTCGCTACATCTCCATCTTTTACCACGAGATCCTGCAACAGCTTGTAGTACCAGTTACGGAATTGTGGAGGGATTAGATTGTCTCCCCACCAGTTATTGATCGCCAACGATTTCACTACATTCGGGTCAGCAATAAGATCCAAAGCCACCTGCATTTGTTCACTTGTGTCATAGGTTACTTTCTCTTTTGTTGAAGGAATCGCATTTATCGTTGCTAAATAGTTCGAATACTGTTCTGGGGCGAAGAAGAAACGGATAAAGTCTTTGATGGCTTCTGTTTTGTCTGCATCCTTAGCGGCTTCAGCCGATAAAGACCAGCCTGCAGGTGACGGAAGACCTATGACATTGATTTTCCCTTCACGGTCAGGAAGAGCATAGAAGCCAAATTCAAAGTTCGGGTCTGCTTCAGCGATTTGTGTAAACATCCACGTACCGGAGTACAATTGTGCTGCTTTGCCAGAAACAAGAATCGAAGCGGTCTGATTGTCGCCCGTGCTGAGCCAACCTTTATCTACATAATTCTTGAACAATTCTTTGAAGTCCGTTATGCCTTGAACTACATTAGCATCCGTGAAGCTGACCGTTTTAGCGGTACGTTTGGAGTTCCAATCTGCATCTTTCGAGTAGACCTCATCAATCAGGAATTTGTTAACCCAAAAGCCCATATGGAAAATATCTTTTCCGCCTACTACAATCGGAGTAATGCCTGATGTTTTCAATTTTTCTTGGATGGCGATGAATTCGTCATAGGTTTTTGGAAGCTCGGTGATCCCTGCATCCGCATATGCTTTTTTGCTGTAGATAATCCCTTGGGGAGCGTTCACTTGCAGCGGTGCGTTCCACACCTTACCATCCACTTGTGGAGGGGCTTCGAACAAATCTAGCAGATCGGAAGGCAGCTCTACAATCTTACCCGCATCGGCAAAAACTTCTGTATCCCGCATTTCCACCAGGTCCGGGAATTCACCCACAGCATCCTTGGTTTTCAGCCAGTCAAGATAGGCAGCGGATGAAGTTTCGCTCAAATCTTTAATAGTGACATTCGGATTAGCTGCAGTAAACTTTTTGACCGTATCTGAGATAGCTTTTTTGGTGGCCGGATCTCCGGAGGCGTAACCTATCGTAAAGCTAACCTCTTTTTTGGTCTCTTGCGGTGTATTTGAAGGCGTCTCGGATGCTGGCGTATTAGTTGCCTTACTTCCTGCATTATTATTATTTCCACCGCAAGCAGTCAAAACTGTTGTTGTGGCAAGTAACAATACGGATAGTTTCATCATTGTTTTTTTGTACATATCATAATAGCCTCCCCTTTTAGTGAACCGTGGAAACTGAAGCAAGATGTGCGCATCATCTCTCGAAAGCGTTTCCGTTGCTAATAGAATAGCATTCCTTATAAATAGTTAGAATGAACTTTTTTAAGCGGGATATGCGGTGAATTTAAGAATAAGTAAAAAAAGAACGAAAGACCGCAGTCTTCCGTTCATCGTCTATCCTTTACGCATTCTCCGAATCCGAGATTTTATACGGATCCTCTACAATCGGAAGCAACAATAGAATTGATGTCCCAATATGCTCCCGGCTGCTGATAGATACCCCGTATTCTGCACCGTACACTGTACGAATTCGTTCATGTACATTTTTTAGTCCAACATTTTTGCTAGGCGAACTAGGCTCTTCCAAGGTTTCAGCCAACTGCTGTACCTTTTCCTTGCTCATACCGATTCCATCATCATAGATCGTAACCAACAGCATTTCATCTTTCTTTTCGATCGTCAATCCAACTGTCCCTCTGCCTTGACTGCGTAAGCCATGCTGGATAGCATTTTCAACTATCGGCTGAAGTGACAATTTCAGAATGTACCAGTTCAGATCCACTTCGGGTGAGAGATCGACTACAAGCTCAAATTTATTCTCATACCGCACAGAGATAATATAGAAATAATCCCGTAGATGCTCCAGCTCCTGTCGTATGCTTACCCTGTCCTCTCCATAGTCGATTACATATTTCAACTGGTTAGAGAGTGATAAAATCATATCTGCGACCTCATCATTATCTTTATCCACCGCATTCATTCGAATGACTTCCAGGGTGTTGTATAAATAATGCGGACGAATCTGACTCTTCAGAGCATTTAACTCCGTTTGCTTCTGCTTGATCTGGGCAACGTAAGCTTCATCGATATAGGCTTGTAAACGCTCGACCATTCGGTTAAAACCATGGCTAAGTCTACCCATTTCATCATTGCTGTTCACGACCATCTGGGTATCCAAATTACCGGATTCTACGATAGCCATTTGCTTAATTAAGTTCCGAATCGGAGCAGCCAGCCGCCTAGAGAACCAGACGCCCATGATGATCATTGCAATCGCACAAATAAACATCGCTATAAACACCGTCGTACGGGCTGAAAAAAGCTGATCGAATAAATTTGCTCGATGAATTCTGGCAGTCACCGTGCCTTTAAGAAAAGGAATCTCTTCACTGAGAACGATCATCTCCTCGTCCTTTTTAGCCCGAAAAGCCTCTCCATTCGCTGACCTTGTCTCATTCGTGAAATATACATTTCCGTCGCCATCCAGCAGAAATAATTCATCCTGTCCCCCCAGATTTAATTCTCTGAAGAACTGATTAAATAACGAAACATCCACATCCATAAACAAGGTCCCAACTATCTTGGGATCTTTGGTGACACGCCCGGAAATATCAATTAAAGTACGGCCGATGGTGAACACACTGCGCTTTGAACCTGTATAATATTCTTCGGAATGGGTAGGGAAAATTGCCACTTGTGAAGGATTTGGAGCCATTTTAGTTAACCACTCTTGATAAGGCAGCAAATCAAAATTGACCCCTCTGTTTTCTTTTTCCTGATAGTAGAGCTTATCGTCTGACTCCCTATGAAAATAAACACTGGTGATGTAGGAATCACTGTAGAGAACTGTTTTTAGAAAGGTTTCAATAGGAATCGTATTGATCTGCTCCAGCTCATTTACATTATAGGTTTGATTCTGCGAATAACTCTCGATAAAACCTTCATATCGTCCCGTATACATCAGCTTAGAGACCTCATTGTACTGATTAAAGGCTGAATTCAGGTTATAGCTCATATATAGCACCATTTGCTGCAAATTGCTTGTTGTGTAACGCTCGACATATCCGGAAAACGTCTGCACAGAAATGTAGCTAAGTGCAAAAAGCGGAATTAGGCCGACTAATAAAAAGGAAGCGGAGAATTTAACAAATATACTTTTGGATCTTCGGCCCCAGATAAACATGAATGAAGGCATCCCCTTTGCTATCCATCTGACTATTGGCTTTTGAAGGATTGCTTATATTCTTGTGGCAGCTTGCCATATTTCTTCTTAAACATATCGCTAAAATGCCGGGCATTGTTGTAGCCTACACTATCGGCAATCTCATAAACCATCATATCGCTTTGCAGCAATAAACGAAGGGCATGATTCATCCTCACCTCAGTGACATAATTCTTAAAGTTCTGTCCGGTATGTTTTTTGAAAAAGCTGCTGAAATAATAGGAATTCATAAACATCATCCCTGCCATAGATTCCAGTGTAATATTTTCTGGATAATGCTCCTCAATATAAGCCTTCACCTGGGATAGCTGCTTCAGTTCCTTACTGCCCATGCGACTGCCAATTTGCCCGGACATTTTGCTCAAAAGCACACGAAAATCTTCCTCCACCTCTTGGAAGGTAGAATAATTAGCCAATCGTTCAAGAATCGGATTTGTATCCTGAAGTGATGGACCTGCCTCCACACCGAATTGAATAAGCTCCTGTTCAAGCTGCAAGAATGTATTGTATACGGTAGAAACGGCTTGGTTTCTATTCCCGCCTGCCGTCTGCCGGATCGTCTGAAATAATCGCAGGCACTCTTGCTCAATTTGTTCTTTGTGTTGTAATTTCATGGCAATCCCAAGGGCGGACTGGATTTCATGCAGCGGAGCTTGAATCAATGTTTCACTCTCATACCTGCTCTCTTTAACAGGAATCACACGATTAGGCCCTGTAAAATATTTATAATTTAGCGCTTTCAAAGCTTGGCGATAAGATTCATCAGCATCATCCATACCGTCAACAGGATTGCCTACCCCAAGAGTCACCTTTAATTTCAGAAAACTTGTAATTTTGTCATGGAGGTCTAAGGCAATTCTCGCTGGTTCCTCAGCATATTCATGCTGGAGCAGGATACAAAAACGTTCCCCTTTACGGAACATATAGCTATTATCGCTTTGCTCCACGGTTTCTTTAATAATGTTAGACAGTGCAAAATCAATTAGCTTACGTTCGCGTTCTTCCCATCTGGAAGGCTGCCCCGACGACTCGTCCGTCTCTACCAAACAAATACTGACGTAGCGACTTAGCGCAATAATCCCCATATCAAGCAAGGTGTCTGCTGTTCCCTTATTGCCGTCCGTCAGCTTGTCGAGCAATTCTTCGATCGTTAATCTGCGGTTTCTCTGTTCATAATGGTTCAGCTTCTCTTTGTTGCGCTCGCCTTCTGTTTCTTGACGAATAAGGGAGACGGCTTTGCTCACAACCTGTTCCAGCTGATTTTTGTTCACGGGCTTCACCAAATAATCCAGCGCACCATATTGCAGTGCTTGACGGGCATACGTAAACTCCTGATAAGCGCTTATAAAAATAACCTTCACCGCTCTGCCAGCTTCATGAATTTCGCGGATGATATCAATCCCTGTATATCCTGGCATACTTATATCACTAATAATCAGATCAGGATCACAATCCTCGATCTGTTGTTTCAGCTCAATTCCATCACTGGCCTCTCCTACAATGGTGAGTCCAAGCTTCTCCCATGAAATCAGTTTTTTTAGGCCTCGCAAAATCACCGGTTCATCATCTGCGAGCAGTACCCGAATACTCTTCATTATGCAGTCCTCCTACCTTAGAGAAATCATCCCACAGCTGTCCAATCATCTTAATCTTATGATAACAGACAAACAATCTTTGGTGCAGCTTCAAGCGGATGAACTTTCTTAAGAAGAAACCGCAGTTTCTTAAGAATATTATATCTACGCTTGTTACTACTCACCTGTTATTTTTATCTAAAGTTCAATAAAACAAACTATCCTCAACTTTAATATTGTTGAAATAGAAACAAAAAATCAATATAATTTGTTAATGTAAGAGCGCTGGGAGGACAGGCCATGAACAAAGAAGATCAGGTCATGATGGGTTTCAGGGACGTATATAACAAGATGGTTTGGCTTAATAAGGATAAGATGGAAGACAGTCTTAAGGGTTATAAACCTTCTGAAGTGCATTGCATCGAATACATTGAAAAAAATGCAGATTCCAACGTCACAAAACTTGCAGAGTCCTTTTATATGACTCGCGGTGCCATAAGTAAATTAACTAAGAAGCTCATCCAAAAGGGCCTCATCGAAAGCTACCAAAAATCGGATAACAAAAAAGAAATCTATTTTAGGCTTACTGAGCAAGGGAAAGTAATTTATAAAATCCATGAGGACCTGCACAAAGAGTTCCAAGAGCGGGATAAAGCCGTATTTGAGCAGGTAACTGAGGAGCAATTTGACAGTATGCTTAGCTTCGTAGAAAAGTATAGTAGGCATTTGGATGCAGAAATAAAGAAACAGGGTATAGATTTTAATCCGAATAAATTCGAATAATGAAAATGAAACTCCATGCAGCCGGGCTCTTATGAGAAAGGCTGCATTTTTATGGTCATTATTTTGTTGACACGGAAACAAAACAGTGATAAAAATGGTGATGTACCAGATTTGTTTCCAAGGAATCAAAACATCAACTTTTGAGGAGAGAATTTAATGTTCAAATTCAGATCACATAATGAACAGAACACAGAGCAAACCGTAGATAAACACGCTCTAATCTTCGGTTTGATCTCTGTGTTTCTGTGCGGAATAGGCTTCAGTATCATCATGCCCGTTGTCCCATTTTTAGTGCAGCCTTATATAAGCAATCCGGGAGAACAGGCAATAGTTGTCACGCTGCTAACCTCTGTTTATGCAGTCTGCGTATTTTTTGCAGCCCCTGCACTTGGAGCTTTGAGTGACAAATATGGGCGTCGTCCATTACTTTTGGTATGCCTTTTGGGTTCCGCGATTGGATACTTAGTTTTTGGGATAGGAGGAGCGTTATGGGTTCTCTTTGTTGGACATTTAATAGAAGGTATAACCGGCGGAAGCATAGGTACTATCTTCGCCTATTTTGCTGACATCATTCCACCAGAACAGAGAACCAAATACTTTGGCTGGGTGAGTGCGGTTGTTGGTGTAGGCACCGTCATTGGTCCAACGCTAGGCGGTTTACTTGCCAAGTTTGGTTATTCTGTACCTATGTATTTCGGAGCAATAATAACCTTATTAAATGTTGTTTACGGATTCTTTTTTATGCCTGAGAGCCTTGACAAGAACAATAGACTAAAAGAAATTACCTTGGTAAGACTGAATCCATTTACACAGCTTGCAAGCATATTGTCCATAAAAAACTTAAAAAGGCTACTGGTCTCAGCATTCTTACTCTGGATACCCAACGGATCTTTACAGGCTGTTTTTTCACAATTCACAATGGATACTTTCAGCTGGAAGCCTGCACTAATCGGACTGATGTTTTCAATTATGGGCTTCCAAGACATCATTTCACAGGGTTTCATCATGCCTAAGCTTTTGCTGAAATTTAGGGATAAACAGATCGCAATTCTTGGAATGGTTTCGGAGATTATAGGCTACAGCCTTATTGCACTATCTGCTTTGTTCTCATACTATCCGCTTTTTATCGCTGGAATGTTTATATTTGGTTTTGGGGATTCGATCTTTGGGCCTTCATTCAATGGGATGCTTTCCAAGTCTGTCGATTCTAGTGAACAAGGGAGGATTCAAGGAGGTAGCCAATCTATTCAGGCTTTAGCAAGAATGATCGGGCCTGTCATTGGAGGGCAAATATATGTATCACTTGGCCATGCTGCACCCGCTTTTATGGGGATGATCCTGATAGCTGCGGCAATATCCGTTTTGTATAAGGATGCGCATGTAAATATGTAATCTTGCAATCTCATGTTACAATACAACCTGAACTTATATTTTTAGAAGGCGGTTGATACTGTTGATTTACATCATCAAATTTGTATACAGCTTTGTGCTTCCTCCCGGCCTGTTTATCGTGCTTCTGCTAGGTTTAGTCATTTGGTTATGGAAAAAAAACCGCCGGCCAGCACTAGTTCTACTCGGGGTTACACTATTAATGTATTTCTCCATGACACCCTTAGTCAGCGATGCGCTGATCGGCAGTCTAGAACGGAAATATCCGCAGCCGGAAACTTTGCAAGGAGATGTCATCGTCGTACTCGGCGGGGGCGCCAGCTCTGGCACACCGGATATAGACGGCGAGGGCAATTTATACGGATCAGCGGCAAATCGCCTGCTTACTGCTGTTCGCCTCCATCGGCAGACAGGTCTGCCAATCTTATTTTCTGGCGGACAAGTATTCTCCGACAGTGGTAATGAAGCGGATATCGCGCAAAGACAACTACTGGGTCTCGGCATACCCGAAGAGGACATCCTGATCGAAAATCAATCCCTCAACACGGAGCAAAACGCTGTAAATACCGCAGCCATCCTGCAACAAACCGGACTTATAAAACCTATACTAGTTACTTCAGGTTTTCATATGTCCCGAGCGATGTTGCACTTTAAGAATGCAGGGCTAACAGCGCAAGCCTATCCTACGGATTATATCGCCAGCGCTGATATTGCACTGCAGCCCGCCAAGTTCAGTCCATCCCCAGGAGCGATCTCCACAACAGGGTTAGCATTGAAGGAATATTTAGGCCAGCTTGCTGCTCGGCTATTTGATTAGTTCTGTAAATTTCGCATGTACAACCTCAGCGAGTAACTGTGGGGCTACATCCATTTGCTGGCCAATCTTCCCAGCGCTGACAGCCATCGTTTCCAGCCCTTCTGCGTTGCTGTCAATGAACGTGGGGTACAGCTTTTTCATTCCAACAGGTGAACAACCACCGCGGATATACCCTGTCCATTTCTGCAGATCCTTCACTGGCAGCATCTCAATTTTTTTCTCTCCGGCGGCTTTGGCCGCCTTTTTGAGATCCAGCTCTTCGGCAACTGGGATAACAAATACATAAAGATTTGCACCGCTATGAGCGACCAACGTTTTAAAAACCGTCTCTGCCGCCTTTCCAATCTTCTCAGCCACAGCCGTGCCATGGATTAGTCCATCTTCATTGTCATAGGCGAACACTTCATAGCCGATTTTTTTGGCATCCAGCATTCGCATCGCGTTGGTTTTGGTTACTTGCATTGTTGACCTCCCTTTCTATATCCTCTATTCCTTACCTTTATGATCAAAGAGGCCCCAAAGCTATGATAGCTTTCAGGACCTCCTGTTGCTGCCGTGCCCATTAATCTCTGGGATAATTAACCTGCATGATATCCATAAAAGGAACTTTTATGATTTCTTCATGGTTACTGAGGTGTACTTTCCCGGTTCGCGAATCCATTTCCACGATCATGCCGCGTACCTCTTCTTCTTTTCCCCATACGGTCAATAAAATCTCAGAACCTTCTTGCTTAGCTTCAACTAACTGATTACCTAACTCCTCAAGCACAAATTCATCTCTTGTGGGCCGCTTGGCCACCTTTGCTTTTGCCACACTAATCCTCCAATAAGCTATTACGGATATTAAGTATATTAAATACTAAGTATGAATGCTCTCATTTATTATACCATGTTTCAGATTAAGGCTCGAACCCCTTCTGGCTCAAGAATAGCTCCTCTTCGGAAAAAACTTGCTGAAGTCCTTCATACACTCTGCGATATGCTGCAGGATCATACCAATCTTCCAGTTGCAGCTCTTCATATAGGGAATAAATCCCTAATCTCCGTGTGCGTTTGCCGCCGCTGCCGTCGCCCATAAAATAGTCATCCACACAGACTCTATCCACCAAAGCCCTTAAGGTTGCTGGAAAAGTTGGACTGCTTGGCAGTACTGGCGCTATAGTAGCTTGAATGGGGATGCCAGCTTCACGTAAAAGCTGTAACGTCTTCAGTCTTGCAGCAATGGGAGGAGCGCTTGGTGTGAATTTTTGGCGAATATCTTCTCGGTCTGTTTCTACAGTTATACTTACACGAACCTTATCCTCTAAACGTAATAATAAATCTATATCTCTGCGAACCAGCGGACTACGCGTCTGCACGAATAGGAAATCGGGCGGATCTTGAACCATAACCTCCAGTAAAGATCTCGTCACCTCTTCCTTGTGCTCTACCGGTTGATAGGGATCTGTGCTTGACGACATAAAAATAGAGACGGGACCTTTCGCCTTCGCTTTGTGCAGTTCTTTTTGTAAAATTGCAGCCGCTTCTTGTTTAACATCTACCCACGTCCCCCACTCCTCTTTGCGGAACAGCGAGACAGGCATCTGACGTACATAACAATAGGAACAGCCATAAGTGCAGCCCGTATATGGATTTAAGGAATGACTGTAGCCTGACAGATAACCTGTTCCTTTATTCAGCAAGGTTTTTGGGGAGGTGTAATTGGACTCTATTTTCATATATCTGCTGTATACTCTCCTCTCTCCAACTGAAGTAGCTTGGTCTTCATATCCAAACCACCCCGGTATCCTGTTAATGTCCCATTCTTTCCAATAACCCGGTGGCAGGGCACCGTAATCAGAATCGGATTCGCGCCAATGGCAGTCCCTACCGCGCGTACCGCAGCTGGTTTTTGAATATGTGTAGCAATATCTGAATAGGACCAGGTTTGCCCATATGGAATTTCACATAACGCCTTCCATACCGCAAGCTGAAAAGGAGTTCCCTGATAATCAAAAGGAATGCCGAAGCTCTGCCGGTTCCCTTGCAAATATTCACTAAGCTCCCTCAAATAAGGCGCCATCTTCTCATCGTTCTGCACCAGTTCACTCCCCGGAAAACGACGTCTAACCCATTCGCTTAATTCCTCAAAGGGTTGCTGCTGCGAACCCACATAACTTAACCCCTTCTCAGTGGCTGCAATATAAAAACTCCAATCCTTATCGGTTAATAATGTCCAGTATAGAATAGCATTTTTTTTATTCTCCATGATTCGGTCCCTCCAAATTAAAATCAGAAGCCAACGTTACTTTCTGTTTGTTAAGCTGACGAAACTGTGTGGGCGTATACCCTGTTTTTTTCTTATATAAAGTAATAAAATACGATGTATTGGGCAGACCCACGCGCAATGCAATCTCAGCAACTGCCTGCTCTGTAGTAAGCAAATACTCAGATGCCTTAGCGATTCTCTTTTGCTGTATATAATCCACAGGAGTGATTCCTGTTACTTTCTTAAAGGTTCGATGTAAATGATAAGGACTGCCATGACATACCTCAGCTAACGTTTCAAGGGTGAGGGGGGCCATATAATTATGATCAATGTACTCCGTCATCACAGCTACCCATTCCTTATCAGGAAGACGCTCACCTGTCGGTTTACATCTTTTGCAAGGACGAAATCCGGCTGCCAGCGCTTGTTCAGCATTCTGAAAAACACACGCATTCTCCCGATTGGGTGCTTTGGATTTGCAGGAGGGTCGACAAAAAATTCCTGTAGTCTTCACCGCATAAAAAAATATGTCGTTATAAGCAACATCGTTTTGCAAAATAGCCTGCCATTGCTCCTCAGTCATTTGTTTCTCATCTTCAATCCTGTTCATCGCCTTCACCTCTAATGCAATTATACCCCTGAGCAGGCTCATCTGTACTCAATTTGGAATGGAAAAGCAAGATAGTGAAATCCAAAAGGGTGAGATTGCTCGTAATTACACTTTGTTTAGCGAATACGCACTACCTTTGTCAACCGTGCAGGGAGCCGCTGCTGGACAACGAATATTACTCATAACATGACTACGTGAACTGGAGGAATCGAAATGTATATCTTAAAAACAAAAGATGCCGCAGAGCTGCTGTCAGTTAGTCTAACCACAATTAAACGTTGGGCTGCCATGTTCCCTGATTTTTTTCCAAAAGACCGATTTGGCCATTATGTGTTCTCGGAGCAGCAAATCGACCTGCTCAATCATATTAAAGACCGTATTAATCACGGAGAGGCCTTGGAATGTATACAACTCACACTCACGAATGAGCAGCAAATTTCCACATCACAACAGGAAAATCCACTACAGCACACAGATGCTGAGCCTATGAAGGATATCTTGTCTCGCATCAACAATGTTGAACGTGCACTCGATCAAAAAGCCGATGAAGTAGTATTGATCCAACTGCTCCAGCAGCGTGAGGAGCTTGAGGACCTACGAATAATGATCAAGCAAATCGCGGCATCAATAGAACCGTTGCAAGTGTCTAACGGCAAACCGCTCACCTCTTATGAAAATTCCCAGTCCACTGCCTCTACCAGGCTAACGGCTCCGCCAAGAAAACGCGGCCTGTTACGTTCTTTATTTTTCTTTTAAGCCTGAAATGTAAAAAAAGAACCTACTTCAGACAATCGCGAAGTAGATTCATATAAATTAAAAACATATTTAAGCTCTCCCCCTGTCACCTTAAACGGTGGCGGGGGTTTTCTTTTTCCAAGCAAAAAGCTCACTCCTCCGGAACATCCTACTCTTTATGCAATAAAGCTGCTCCTGCAATTCCCGGGTGTGTCATTTCGTATGGATCCAGAATCAGATTAAGCTCTTCTTCGGTCAGCACATTATATTTAATGCACAATTCCCGTACAGATTCCCCAGTCAAAATCGCCTCTCTAGCGATCCGCGATACCACTTCATACCCCAGATGCGGGTTCACAGCCGTAATGATTCCGACACTCCGCTCCACGTCCCGCTCAAGCTTTTCCTTATTGGCTTCAATCCCAGCCAGACAGAAGTCTGTGAAGACTTGGAAGGAATTGTTCATGATGCTGATGGACTGAATAAGATTGAACACAAGCACTGGCTCCATAACATTCAGCTCCAGTTGACCCGCTTGGGAAGCCAGACAGATCGTATGATCGTTCCCTATAACTTGAAAAGCCACCTGATTAATGACCTCTGCCATAACCGGATTAACTTTGCCCGGCATAATTGAAGATCCAGGCTGGCGTGCAGGCAATGAAATCTCATTAAACCCAGTCCGCGGACCGGAGGCCATCAACCGCAGATCATTAGCGATCTTGGACATGTTCATCATGCACACTTTTAGGGCAGCAGACACTTCTGTATAGGCGTCCGTATTTTGGGTGGCATCGACGAGATGATCTGCCGTTACGAGCGGTAATTCACTGATCTCAGCTAAGTGCTCTACCACCAATTCAATATAACGAGGATCAGCATTTAATCCTGTACCCACTGCTGTTGCTCCCATATTGACTTCATACAAATGATGGCGTGTATGCTCAATACGTTTGATATCTCTTTCAAGCACTCTGCGATAAGCCTCGAATTCTTGACCCAGACGAATCGGCACTGCATCTTGAAGATGTGTCCGCCCCATTTTTATCACAGGATCGAATTCATCCGCTTTTACCGCAAACACATCATGCATTCTGTGCATCGTTACAAGTAGCTGCTCCAGCAGTGAAAGTGTGGCAATATGAATTGCCGTCGGAAACGCATCATTTGTAGACTGCGCCATATTTACATGTGAATTGGGACTTAAGTGACGATAGTCTCCCTTTTCATGGCCAAGCAGTTCTAAGGCACGGTTAGCAATAACCTCATTCGCATTCATATTTAACGAGGTTCCCGCACCACCCTGAATAGGATCTACAATAAATTGTTCATGCCACTGACCCTCGATGATTTCTTCTGCTGCTTTCACTACAACTTCTCCAAGCCCTCGATAGAGACGGCCAACTTCCATATTTGCAAGCGCAGCGGCTTTTTTTACAATCCCCATCGCTTTAATTAACTCTTTGTGAACCCGATAGCCCGTAATAGGAAAGTTCTCGACTGCGCGTAGTGTCTGAATCCCATAATAAGCGTTCTTATCTACCTGTTTACTGCCTAGAAAGTCATTTTCTACACGAAATTCAGTTTCAATCACTGTTATATCCCTCGCATTCATTATGATTAGGTTTATTAGAAAATAAGTAAGCGCAATCATTTCTATCTCACTTAGATATTAACCTTTATTGTGACAAATGTCTCTCAGAAAAATAGGGTTTAATGTAATTAATTACTATTTAGTAACCTAACACCGCTATTCTAAAGGGAAATGTGCTTAGGGAGGATTGAATTACCAAATCGTTAGGTCTAGTTTATCCAGATAAATCGTCGCTCACCCCAATTATAAGTATTTTGGACAAAATCACGTTTACAGATACTTAGGTATCTATTGCGGGCTGTGCAATGGGGCATCACATCCTTTCATGTAGCTCCTTATTAAAGAAGCCGGCCAAAAAGGCCGACTCGGATTACTATTTATCACAGTAATTGTGTTTTTTTATACTGAATAATGATCTAATGAGATCTGAATTCCATTAAGCTGAGCTTGCGGTAATTCTAACTCCCTACTAATACTCAAAACTAAGCTTTCACCATCCATGTTGGTATAATTCGCTGCTAATACCTCTCCCACTTCGAAATTCCTTTCTTTATGAGCCATAGCTGCGGCAAAAGCCTCTAAACCAATAATACCACATTCGGCAGCTTTCTTAATGCCCAATGCTTCAACGATCACACCGCCCGGCATCCCTGCGACGGATACCTCTATGAATCTGGACCGTTCCTGCAGCTGATAAGGGTGAGATAAATAAATAACAAAATACGTCTCACCAACTTGCCCGTACAATGTATACGGCTCTTGTTTCCATTCCCCTTGGGGAAGTACACCTATGATCGTATTCTTCTCACCCTGGGGGATTGGGAATAAAGAAATGATGACATTCTTGTGATAGAGAACCTCCATATAACGGCTTTGATGGCGGGGATCTCCCTCATTGTAGCCTTGTCCCGGGTGGAAGAAATACAGCTGATTTGCGCTTCCCTCTCCACTCACAGGTAACGAAAAAGCCCAGCGAAGCTGCTCATTATCGAATTCCTCAACCCGCTCCCACATCCCGCCTGCTGCAAACTCCTCTGTAATATAAGCATAGGAATGAAGCAAAGGCTGCGGCTGTGGATCCGTTGGGACAACCTTCTGAGTAATCTTCCCTACTTCCACTGGTGTCTGGCGATTCATGGCTGCGGCTAATATTTCATCGGATACTTGATAGAATAATAAACCGGCATACTCAGTGCGCGGCATCCTCTCAGGCAGCTGGAAGTCTCCAAACTGAACATAATCATGAAGTACATTAGCATCGCCGGGAACATCATGCGGCCAGCCTCTAGAATGCGCACCAACCCAAGCACCACGCAGATAGAATTCAGCTCGTACATTCCATAGATGGTCAAGCATTTCTTTAAGGCTTGTAGTAAGCTCCGTATCCTCAGGCAGGACAAGTTCCAACGCGCAGGTGAATGCCTGTACCCAATGCCAAAACCACGGAAGACTGCCGTATTCCGGCATCCCTTTAGTACGAATATAAGTCAGCGTATCCTTCAGACTCTGCCGGCCATCCTCAAGCAATATTTCATCCGCAAACAGGGTGCCAAAAATCAGCTTAGCAGCTGTATATTTAGCTTCATGATGCCCAAAAGTAACCACCGGCTTACGGTAGAAATCACTGCGATAAATATGTCCAAACGCTGTATTCAGAACTATGCGAAGTTGAGCATTTAATGCTCCTCCGTATCTTTTGCAAAAATACGCCAGCAGGCTGCCCATAAGCTCCACTGGTAACTCATGCGGTGACGCATCTCGCGGAACCGGATTCAAACCGAGCGGCCAATGACCGTATAACTCTGTGCCGGGCTGCCGGTTCTGAAGCATTAAAATCTCCAGCAGTACATCCTGTGCTTTCTGTTTCGCTTGCTCACGATCAAAAGGCAGCTCAAAAGAATCATCAACAGCCACTGCAAAAAGATACGAAGCATAATAAAAGTTATTTCGCACATCATCATGGAACCAGAGTCCACTTTCCAATAAAGGGCGTTGCTCTGCTTCCAGTGCTATATTAAAAATAATTTCTTGCTGACGTTCCTTATAAGTACTCTGGATATTTTTCAACCCCGGCATTACTTTTCAACCTCCATCATTTCAGTTTTATATCATCTTCCGTCATTCATGAAAATCGAGCATAATAGCTCTATTGTGCACACTTTTCGTTCATTTTGCAATTGGAAAAACCAATAAATAAACATAAATAAACGAAATAAAAAAGATTAGTACTTGTAAAATGAACATAAATGGACTAAAGTGTACCTATACGAACGATAATATGTACACAAAGGAGATTGAACATTCAATGGAAAGACGTTTCGCATCCCATCCTAATGAAGTAAAACAATTTGACACTGAGCGCCTCCGTAAGGAATTCCACATTCCCGTTATTTTTGCTCCTGATGAGCTAAAGCTTGTCCTAACCCATGAAGATCGTATGATCGTTGGTGGAGCTAATCCTGTAAAAGAAGAGGTTGCGCTAACTACTGACCTTAAAGAACTTGGGGTTACTTATTTCTTGGAACGCCGAGAACTGGGCATCATCAATGTCGGTGGTAAAGGCTCCGTGGTTGTAGATGGCACAGAATATGAAGTGGATTTCAAAGAATGTCTTTATGTAGGTCAAGGTTCTAAAGATGTAGTCTTCAAAAGTGC
Organism: Paenibacillus sp. FSL H3-0310; assembly: GCF_038002785.1. Taxonomy (NCBI): domain Bacteria; kingdom Bacillati; phylum Bacillota; class Bacilli; order Caryophanales; family Paenibacillaceae; genus Paenibacillus; species Paenibacillus sp. FSL H3-0310. The sequence continues at coordinate 2,123,531 of NZ_JBBODC010000001.1, read as the reverse complement.
AGACGCTTCCAAGCCTGCTAAATTCTATTTGAATTCTGCTCCTGCCCATCAGTCCTACCCTACTACCAAAACCACACTGGCCGATTCTGAATCCGGTGCGATGGGTGGTCTGGAGAACTCTAACGAGCGGACAATCCACCGCTTCATTCACACAAATGGTGTGCAAAGTGCCCAACTGGTTATGGGTATGACCCAACTGAAACCAGGCAGCATGTGGAACACCATGCCAGCACATACCCATCCACGCCGGATGGAAGCCTATTTCTATTTTGATCTTCCGGACGATTCCGTTGTGTTCCACCTGATGGGAGAACCTGACGAAACCCGCCATATCGTAATGCATAACGAACAAGCCGTTATTTCTCCAAGCTGGTCCATCCACAGTGGTGTCGGCACTCATAACTATACTTTTATCTGGAGTATGGCTGGCGATAATAAAAGATATGATGATATGGACCCCGTATCCATGAAAGAATTACAATAGAGATAAATCAACTACGGAAAGATGAGGCAGGCGGATGAACCCGATACGACGACACGAGATGATTATGGAAGTTATGCTGAACCAAAAAGATGTAACGGTGAATGAACTGAGCGATAAGCTTCAGGTTACTGGAAAAACAATACGCGAGGATTTAAGCAGGCTGGAGGAACAAGGGCTGATCGTACGTGTACATGGCGGAGCTGTGTTGGCACAAAGCGACCAGTTTGGTATTTTGCCCTCCAAGGATCCGCTGGATAAATACTCTGACGAGAAGACGGAGATTGCCTTGCGTGCGCTTGCTCATATTGAACCGGACGATATTATCGCTCTTGATGGCGGTAGCACTACGCTTGAAATTGCTCGGCGTTTGGACAATATGCCACTAACGGTAGTCACCAATGATGTATACATCATCAGCGAACTGGTTCCCAAAGATAACATCCGTCTGGTCGTTCCCGGTGGTTATCGTGTCCGTAATATGTTGGCTGGTCCTGAAGCCGTCTCCTATGTACAAAAGCTTAATATTCAAAAAGCATTCCTTTCATCGACTGCTATTCATATAGAGCATGGGCTCTCCATTTATACCGGAGATTTAATTGAGTTCAAGCAAGCCCTTGTATCTACAGCCCGTAAGGTATTCGCGGTTGTAGATCATCATAAATTCGGCCATACTGCACTGCGTACCTTTGCTTCCCTACAAGAAGTTGACGTGATTCTGACGGACAAAGGGCTCTCCCCCGAAACGGCAGATCAGTTCCGCAGTGCAGGCGTTACCATTGAATGCGGGTAAACCCGGAATAACAATCCATTTACAATAAAGGGGCGTAATTTATATGTCATCATTATTCAGCTTGGCAGGTAAAACAGCTATTGTAACAGGCGCAGCTCAAGGTCTTGGACAAGGAATCGCGCTTGCATTTGCAGAAGCCGGTGCAGACGTTGCATCTGTCTCCCTTAATTCGAGTGAAGAAACCGTAAATGCAGCAAAAGCTTTTGGAGTAAAAGCAGTTAGTATCGAATCTGACTTAAGTGATCACAGCAAGCTGCAAAGCACTTTTGACCAAGCGCTAGAGCTGACCGGACATGTTGACATTCTCGTAAACTGCGCAGGAATGATCCGCCGTGCACCGGCAAAAGATCATAGTGAAAAAGACTGGTTTGATGTCATCAATTTGAACCTGAACACAGTTTTCCTTCTGTCGCAAATCGCAGGCCGCCACTTCCTGGAAAGAGGATCCGGCAAAATCATTAACATCGCCTCCATGCTCTCCTATCAAGGCGGAATCAATGTCCCTGGTTACACTGCGAGTAAACACGGGGTTGCGGGTCTTACTAAAGCTTTTGCCAATGAATGGGCAGGCTCCGGTTTGAACATCAATGCAATTGCACCAGGCTATATGGCTACTGAAAATACCGCACCAATCCGTGCCGACCAAAGTCGTTCGGACTCTATCTTAGACCGTATCCCTGCAGCACGTTGGGGAACGCCTGATGACGTTAAAGGCCCTGCTGTATTCTTGGCTTCCGCAGCATCTGACTACTTGAACGGTCACGTTCTTAATGTGGATGGCGGATGGATGGCTAGATAATCCATACAAAAATGGGTGTCCCATAGGGGCACCCATTTTTTGTGTGGATATGAAGCACTATCAGACTCAACTGAACAATCTGCACACGCAGCAGCTAAAGAACTCAACTGAACAATCTGCACATGCAGCACCTAAAGGACTCAGCTGACCGATCTGCACACGCAGCAGCTATCAGACTCAGCTGACCGATCTGCACACGCAGCAGCTAAAGGACTCAGCTGACCTTATACACCGTTTTATCCGCTATTTGGATAGCTATCGGACCTCATAGCCGCTATTGGCGCAAAAAACACCAATTATAAGCTCTTTCATGAGCAATAGCGTCGTTGGAGTCCGAAAACCTGCTCAAAAGGCGATAAATTCGCAAATAGGGGCATCTGGGTCCGAAAATCTCAGTATCAGTGGTTGTGGATCGTTCTACATCATTTAAATAAGCTTGCAATGGAATTCACATCAAAATCACTAGTCATTCTAAAGTTTCCCGAACTGTATTTGTCCTTCTTATCAAGATCTGTCACATACAGGAAGTTAGTATCCGTAAGATTCATGCCAAACCTCAAGCTGTTATTTACAATAATACTTATCCAGTAGGTCTCCGTAGATTTGTCCAAAGCACTACTTCTTCTCAATTTTACATCTGAAAAAGCATAAATGATCTTTTCAATTTCCTTCGGATCTTCAATCACTACCTTTTCATCCACTAAAGATTTCTCAATCTCGATTGAGGTGATTTCAGTTTCATCGATTTGATCCAACACTAAATTCTCAAATGAATTATAACTATGGTAGAGATTAATGATTACAGGGATTTCGATTAATAAAAAAATAAGTACGAGAAATACATAACGTTTCTTGATATTCATAATTATGAACACCCTATTTCTACAAACTCCTCTGGATGAGTGCGAATATATTCGCCGATAATTCTATGCGTATTTGGTGTCAGGTTCTTATATCGTTCGAATAACTCACTAATTACTTCTAACAGCTGAGGGTCTCGATCCAAATCCGTGATGGCCGCATCCGCCCACTCTTTACCCAGTCGATGATTTCTTTCCTCGAGAAATGTCTTTGTTTCCTGAAGCAAAAGAATCATGGGTGAATCGTCAAAAAATCGTATGCCTCCTATCACCCCTGTCCAATACCCTGGCAGGTCTTGCATGTAGGAAATCCAAGCATAATATTCCCCTTCGGAATTACAGCTGTGACCATATAGCACTCTGAACATGCATAAGGCTTGTTGCCCCTCTGTGAGCTTCGAGATCACTTCTGATTTGGTCGATGGCGATTTTCCGCGAATCAGCTGAAAGGTAGGCTCCATACAGGCCCATCCTAACCTTTCATCACTTAAAGTGTCCAAGTCTTCCCGCTTCATGGCTAATAAATTCATTTAACTCCTCCTTTGATTAACATCCAAAAATATACATATATTTCTTAACGATGTCAATAAAAATCACTTGGGGACATTAAGCAATTCGATCGTTTTTATGATAGGCTTTAAGCAGTAGATATTTTCACAAAGGAGCTTTTCTATGCATAATGAGATACTTACTATATTTGATGAAGCGGGTCACCGAATCGGTACAGCTCCACGGGCAGAAGTACATCGGTTAGGACATTGGCACGAGACCTTCCACTGCTGGTTTATAAGCAAAACCCAAGAAATCCCCTATATTTATTTACAGCTTCGTAGTGAGCAGAAACAAGATTATGCAGGATTGCTGGACATCACGGCCGCTGGACATTTGCTGACACACGAAACGGTAGAGGACGGGATTCGCGAGGTTCAAGAAGAACTCGGTTTGGAGCTAGCTTTTGATGAACTGATTCCCTTAGGTACGATTCCTTACAGTATGATCAAAGAAAATCTTATCGATAAAGAACGAGCGCATGTTTTTGTTTATAACAATCCTTATCCTCTGGACGATTTTAAGCTGCAAGAAGAAGAGGTCGCAGGAATAGTTATCACAAAGTTTGCCGACTTCCGAAGCTTTTGGCAAGGAGAAATACATAGTCTACAAATCAATGGTTTCAAAGTGGATTCAAACGGACAAAAAATCAACATTCAACAAAGTGTGGATCGGACTCATTTTGTGCCTCATGAAGCAGCCTATTTCACTCGGATCATTGAGGGCATCGAAGCAATAATTCTAACATCACCCATCGTCACGGAGGACATATGATCATTAATCCTCAAACATTTACAGTGAATGGAATCCAATACAGCATTAGATCTGCGGCCTCTCATGATGCTAAAGTGTTATCTGAATTAAGGGTGCGGATCGATGGAGAAACCGAGAATTTAGATCGGGAACCAGGCGAAGCCTTTATTGACGAAAAAGGGTTTGAACAGCTTATTCAAGCCGATTCTGAGAAAAATAATAACCTTTTTCTAGTCGCAGTAGTTGATAATCAAATCGTTGCGTTCTCCAGATGCGAAGGTTATCCCTTAAAAAGATTTGCTCATAAAGTAGAATTTGGAGTATGTGTGCTGCAGGATTATTGGGGATATGGTATTGGAAAAAATCTTCTCGCCGAATCGATTGCCTGGGCTGACACTAATGGTATTCAAAAGATCACCCTAAATGTGCTGGAAACGAACACCAACGCTATTAAGCTATATCAAAAGCTTGGCTTTGAAATTGAAGGGATTTTAAAGAAAGATAAACTTCTATCGGACGGCAAATTGTATAACACCATTATGATGGGAAGAGTTAAGAACTGATTCTATTCAAAAAAAAGGCAGAACCTGAAACTCAGGTCCTGCCTTTTTATTATACTAATGCTTTACGCTTCAACATCGCAAGTCCATTCACCGCTAGATTCAATAGGGCCGGAGCTGAAAGACCTGTTTCCAAGTCTGTGTATTCCGCTCCATCCAGCTCTACCGTTTGCGGACTGCCGCTGAAATTTTGCACAAAAACATAATCACTTTCGCCATCTGTGCGAAGTTGTGCAGTCACACCTGCTGGAAGCTCACTATCCATCGCACGGGTAATTCCTGCCTTAGATGTGATCGCTGCGTATAGCTCAACATAGAACGAAGTGTCTTTCACACGGGTAGCAAGATGGTACGCATTTCCTTCACCAAAACGATTGACTGTAAGCGCTGGACGGCCCGCATAGAAATCGTTGCGATAATGCCCCAAAGCCTCTGCACCTTCCAAATGAATCAGCTCGGCTATCTCATGCGCATCGTAGTCACCGCTTAGCTTAAGTTTATTACCGGCCTCCATCACTAACCCGTTCAGATCACGGCTGTGCAGCCCTTCTGTCTCCTCTGCCCAAATCCCCAGTGTTCTGCGCAGTGGACCAGGGAATCCTCCCAGATGACATAAATCCGTTTCGTTAACTACTCCTGACCAATAGGTTGCGAGGAATGTGCCGCCTTGCTCCACATATTTCTCAATGCGCTTTCCATTCTCTTCACTAATCAGGTATAACATAGGGGCAACAACCAGCTTGTAAGCAGACAGATCATCTCCAGAGCCTATAATATCAACTGGAATGCCCAGCTCCCAAAGTGCACGATAATGCTGTAGCACCGTCTCCTCATAACGTAATCCGGAATTACGGATGCCTTGCGCATCCTTTATCGCCCAGCGGTTGTCCCAATCGAAAATAATCGCCGTCTGCGCCGGAGTGGACGTACCCACTACTTCCGTCATTCCCGCCAGCGTCTTTCCTACTTCCGCTACATCTTGGAATACTCGAGTCTCGGAGTGGCCACTGTGGTCTACAACTGCGCCGTGGAACTTCTCACTTGATCCGCGGCTTTTGCGCCATTGAAAATACTGCACAGAATCCGAACCATGCGCTACCGCTTGCAAGGAAGACAGCTTGTGCATTCCGGGACGTTTCAGCTTACTGACCGATTGCCAGTTCGTAAGGGATGGCGTGCTTTCCATCAGCAGGAACGGTTTCTTTTTAAAAGAGCGCATTAAGTCGTAGTGCATCGCCGTCCATGCTGCCAATCTAGTATCGTCACCGTCTTCGGTATAATGCCAGTCTGGATAAGCGTCCCATGAGACCACATCCAGGATTTTGGCCAGCTCGCGGTAATCAATGCCATCGATCATATGCATATTCGTCGTGATAGGCAGCTCTGGATTGTAAGGACGAACCGTATTGATCTCGTGCTGGCAGAAATCAATTGTCCGTTCACTAACAAAACGCCGCCAGTCAAGATTCAAGCCGTGTACTTGTGTCTCACCATGTGGAGCTGGGGATTCAATCTGTGACCATGAAGTGTAGGTATGGCTCCAAAAAGTAGCCCACCAAGCATGATTCACCTCATCCAAACTGTTATTATATTTCACCTTCAACCATTCTCTAAAAGCATCCTGGCAGAGCTCGCAGTGACACTCCCCACCGAACTCATTCGAAATATGCCAACCGATAATGGCTGGATGCTGGCTGTACCGTTCCGCTAGCTTTGCATTCAGAATTGCAGTTTTCTCCCGGTACACTGGTGAGGTAAAGCAATGGTTATGACGGAAGCCATGCAAATTGTGAACACGGTTACGCTCCACTCTTAAGACTTCTGGATATTTTTGCGACATCCATGCTGGGCGGGCACCACTTGGCGTTGCCAAGATAGCGTAAATCCCATTCTCTGCAAAAGAATCAAGTACACCATCCAACCATTCGAAAGTGAACACACCCTCTTCAGGTTCAAGAGATACCCACGAAAAAATGCCTACGGACATGACATTGCAGCCCGCCAGCTTCATTAATCGGATATCCTCACGCAATACTTCCGGATATTTCAGCCATTGTTCAGGATTATAATCAGCACCGTGCAGCATGACACCAGCTTTTCTGCTTATCGGGGAATGTTTTTTATTCATTGTGTACGATCATCCTCTCAATTCTGCCCATTTATAGAATGGGACTATTCTCTGATGATAGGCTAGAAGCGTAAGCTATCTTATTCAGGAATCATCATTTATACTATTTATAATATAAGAAAATTCATTTCAATCAGTAGGAATATAGTCTCGAAGTGATAGCACAAAATGAAGATGAGGTGATAAACCTGCTACCTTTTTCTCTGATTGAATTACCGCGCGACTCTGGAACGTTGCCCCTATCCCCCTACTCTGTAGGTCGCCATATCCAATTCCATCATGTGCGCCCAGCAGGATTTCCTGTGTATCAAATCTTTTTAATCCGGACCGGAACCGGGTTATTTCGTGATCTGGAAAGTGGCACAGAAATCATACTGGAACCGGGGATGGCTTTTGCCTTCCCGCCCGATCGTGGTCATGAATATTATCCTACCTCTCATGAACCGTGGCATGTTGGCTTTATCGGCTTTCAAGGCAGTCAAGCTCATGGATTGCTGGAAGCGCTTGAACTGCTCCCTTCTGTTCCTTATCGAACGGATCGTTTTGAACAATGCTGGGAAGAAATCGGCCAAATCTGGCATACGGTGAATTCTCCTGCCCCCAATCGGCAGGACGAGATGTGGATGCAAGAGTTGTCTATCACACTCTATAGACTGCTCTTGATGCTGCGCCCTGCCAAGAGTTCAGAAGTCTCCGGTAATCGTCTAGCCTTCGAGTCGGTCCGAAATGAAGCCCTAACTACAGCCGTCGGGCTGATCAACGAACATTACACAGAACCGCTTCTGATCTCCAATCTTGCAGCAGCAGTCGGGTACTCTGTGCAGCATTTCCAGCGTTTATTTGTGCAGGAATATGGGGTCACTCCGCATAAGTATTTGCAGAATCTGCGGCTGGAGCGGGCGCTGCAATTAATGACGGAGGATGTGGAGATCCCCGTTCAAGATATTGCGCTTCAGCTGGGCATGGAGACTAATTATTTTATACGTGTCTTCCGAAAAAACTACGGCTGTACACCCGGAGTAATGAAAATACGTTTGCTACAAGACGAGCAAATGAAGTAACGCTTCCAAGCCTAAAGAAGATATTGTGAAATTAAGCAAATGATAGCTTGTAAATTGGGGGCACCTTAATGAAAACATTATCTGATATTAACTTTAGAGATCCCTATATCCTATCTGTTCCTGAACTTGGTCAATACTATTTATTTGGCACAGATGGCTTAACAGCTTGGAGTGGCGCACCTCACGGCTTCGATGTATATATCAGCTCAGATCTTCAGGAATGGTCCGGACCCATTGCTGCCTTTCGTCCAGATCCTGATTTTTGGGCTGATCATCATTTCTGGGCACCAGAGGTTCATCGCTACAACGGAAAATATTATATGTTCGCTTCTTTTAAAAGACATGGCGTTCCACGGGGGACACAAATATTAAGCGTGGAAACACCTGAGGGTCCTTATCTCCCTATCAGCAATCATCCGATTACCCCTGCTTCTTGGGAGTGCCTTGACGGAACGTTATATGTAGATAAAGAAGACAAACCTTGGATGATCTTTTGCCGTGAATGGATTGAAGTGACGGATGGAGAAATGTATGCCGTTCGGCTGAAGGAGGATTTAAGTGCTACTATTGGCGAATCTATGCTGCTTTTCCAGGCTTCACAAGCTCCTTGGACGGTAGGTGGCAAAGAAGGGCAATACGTAACTAACGGTCCTTTTATGCATCAGACTAGCAGTGGTGAGCTGCTTATGTTGTGGTCTAGCAGTGGAGCTAGTGGTTATGCCATGGGTTTAGCCCGATCCGTCAGCGGTGACATTAGTGGACCTTGGCAACATGATCCTGAGCCTCTTTATGCCAAAGATGGCGGACATGGAATGTTGTTTCGTGATTTGACGGGCAGACTTATGCTGGCCATTCATGCCCCAAATCTCAACCCACAAGAACGGCCGCTGCTTATTGAGGTCCAGGAAAGCTCCAGAACGATTTCGATAAAATCATTGTAATGTAGAACGGAGTAGAACCCTTGGAACAAAAGATTAAGTCTTTATTTAATGACCAGATTGTAAGTGCTGCCTGCACGAAATACGGTATCCCCATAGATGAGCTAAGCTTCATTGGCGGATTTCAAAATTTTGTTTATGAATATCAACTTAGCAATCATCAATATATTCTAAGATTTACTCATAGCTCGCTGCGCAGTATGGAATTGTTAACGGCTGAACTTGAATGGATTCTATACCTGGCTGATCATGGCGTTTCCGTATCAAGACCCGTAGGTTCTCTTCTGGGTAATCTAGTTGAGCAAATAGAGATTGGTGATTCATGCTTTATGGTATCTTCCTTTGAAAAAGCACAAGGGAAACGAATAGGTTACCCAGACTGCCTGAAGGATCTAGACCTCTATGAGCAGTGTGGCATGATCACTGGACAAATGCACAGATTAGCAAAATCTTATAAACCACAGTCCAAAAGACATGCGTGGCATCAGAACTACTACCTGCAGAATGTAACCAGGTTTATTCCTCCATCCCAAAGTGGCGTTTTGGAAAGCTGTAAGGCGCTTATGGATCAGCTAAAGCATCTCGACGCTGATATAAATACCTATGGTCTCATCCATGGGGATATCAATGTAGGCAACTTTTTGGTCGACAATGGCAAGCTGACCTTGTTTGATTTTGATGAAGCTCAGTACAGCTGGTTTGTAGAAGATATCGCCATTCAACTGTATTATCTAGTCTACGTTTACGGGGATGATAGCATGGAGGACAGGCAGCTTCAATGTCAGCGTTTTATGGAGCATTTTCTAAAAGGCTACGTTAAAGAGAACAGGATTTCAGAAAATGAGCTGAAGCTAATTCCTCTTTTTCTTCGATTAAGAGAGATTATTGTTTATACAGGGATGTACCGGAGTTTTGATATGTCTAACCTAGATGATTGGACCAAAGATTATTTAACGCAGAGTAAGGCGAGAATCGAGAATAGCGTATCCATCATTGAATCTTATTTCTGAACAAACATCCAAAGCGTTTCATATGAATTGTCTCTCTTACAAAACCCACAGCTATCACTGTGGGTTTTGTGTTCTTTAAACAAGTCCATTTTTGCTTGTAAGAGGTTGATATGCCGTTACTCTATCCTAACTTGGACATATCGTATTATGAGACTTTTCCCAAAAATGCATATGAGGGGTTGGTTAAATGAGTGCTGTACCTCACAACAAAGCGAAGCAACAAGGTGTTTCCATTATTACCTGTACCAATCGCCATAATTATTTAAACAACCTACTCCAAAATTTCAGCAGACAAAGATATGCAAATAAAGAACTTATCATTATTATCAATAATAATAAAATTCCACTTCCCCCCTACCAAACCTTAGCTAAAAAACACAAAAATATTAAGATATATCGTAAACCTGAACAGCAATCCCTCGGTTCATGCTTAAACTATGCCGTAACAAAATGCAAATATCATACCATCGCCAAATTTGATGACGACGATTATTATGCCCCTTATTATTTGACGGAAAGTATTCTGACCTTAAAAAGAACTAAAGCTGATATCCTAGGAAAACGGGCTCACTATATGTATTTACTAGGTTCAAAGACTTTGATTCTTCGTTTCGCAAATGATGAACACCGAATGGTTACCCATCTCCCTGGCGCTACGCTCGTCTTCAAACGAAAAGTATTCGATCATGTGAAATTTCCTAATAAAAACGTAGGTGAAGATGATCTCTTTTGCAGCAGAAGCAAAAAGAAAGGTTATAAGGTTTATTCTGCAAGTAAAAATAACTTCGTTGCCATACGTAGAAAAAACTCTTCAAAACATACATGGATCATCAGTGATAGTACACTAATAGCTAACCATAAGATCATCCGGAATATTAAAAACTACAGGAATTTTGTTGGACGCCGTCCAAAGATTTCGTTATGAAATTAACTGCTGAATCTACTTCATCTGCTGTGTCTATTCTAACTTGTACAAAACGAATGGATTGTATTAAAACAATATTTGATAACTATCAACGACAGAATTTCAAATCTAAAGAGCTTATCGTGATCATTAATAATGATAGCTTGAAAATAGAAGACTATATACATGCTGCAAAAAAACATAAAAACGTACGGATCTATAAACTACCAGAATATCGTTCACTGGGGTTTTGTCTGAATTTTGGTGTGCACTTAGCGAATTATAGTTGTATCGCTAAATTTGATGACGACGATTATTACTCTGCCAACTATTTAACGGATAGTATGAACATCCTCCATAAAACTAAAGCTGATATCGTTGGAAAACGAGCTCACTATATGTATTTAACTGATAAGAAGCTACTTTTGCTTCGTTATCTTCATATGGAAAATAAACAGGTAACCAATGTTCAGGGTGCGACCCTACTCGTAAAACGAAATGTCTTCCAGCAGATTTCCTTTCCAGATTGGAATAAAGGTGAATGCGTTAAGTTTTGTGCGGATTGTGCTGCACAGGGCTTTAAGATCTATGCAGGAAATAAGTATAACTTCGCTGCGATTCGTAGAAAAAACTCCAAAGATCACACTTGGGTCGTTAGCGACAAGAAACTTCTAGCTCAAAATGTTAAAGTTCTAAACGTGAAAAACTTCAAAAAATACGTAACGCGAGGCTGATTTAATCAATCTAATTCTACCAGCTATGCATTAATAACCCTATAAAAAGACTGGACAGCAATATAGCTAAGCGGCTATTCGCATCCAGTCTTTCATATTTTTAAAAAGTATAATCGTAAAATTTCTCTGCATTCCTTAAGCTGGACCATACATCAGAGCTTTCACCGCCTATATACCAATAAGCTACTCCAGCAAGTTTTTTAGTAACCGCTAAGTTGTATTTTGTTATTAATGAACGCCCATCCTCAATCCAGATCGTATGTTTTATAGCTTGTTTCGAGTAGCCCGCGACATATTGTCCCAGCGAAGGATTCCACACGGGTCTCGATGCATAGCTGCTGATAATCTGATTTTGCTCCGGAAGCGTAATATATTGAGAGGATAAAACCGTCCCCTTCTGGTTCAATGTCCAATCCCGATTATATAAGGGCAATGCCAATATAACTTTTTGACTAGGTACAACTTTTAGGATTGTATTCACAGCCTTTTGATCATAAGAAAGCGAGGCATTGGACCCCGGAACTTGACTCCCGTCATAATGCTCATCATAACCCATCATCACCATATAATTCACTTGCTTGCCTAGGGCAGCATAGTCAAAAGCTTCTGTCCAGTCCGTTCCAAGATCAGGAGATACATCCATCGACAGGATAACATCGAGCGAATGCATTTTCTCGGCTAATAAAGTAATAAACGAAGTCAAATACACACGATCTTCGGCCGCTACATTTTCAAAATCTATATTTAGTCCATCTAATCCATATTTACTCACTAAAGCAGCTAACTGATTAACTGCCGTATTCCTTGCGGTTGTACTCAACAGCATCTGATGCGTCGCTTCTTGATCCGATCGATTGCCAACCATCGCCCAGACTTGCTTTTTATTCTTTTTTGCCCAAGTTACCAGCGAGGCATCTGTCGAATCCGTTACTGCCCCTGTTTTTCCAACATAATACCAACGTGGTGATAATGTATTGACGTTCGATTGCAGAACATGATTCTCAAATTGTGCCGTCGTGAGACCATACTGCCAGCCTATAACAATACGTTTGTCCGGACTACTTTCCAGCTCTGCCGCCCAGCTTGTATGTTGCAGCACCCGATCCATCAGCACTGCCGTCTCTTGCCTGGTTATCGGGTCAGTGGGCCGAAAATTCCCGCTATTATCGCCTTTCATTAATCCGCGATCATTAACCTTAGCAACAGCAGCACTTGCCCAGCTAGCAATTTGTTGCCGATCCTTAAAATTAGTTTGTGCGGCAGTTGCAGTGTTTGTTTGCTTTAGAGCTTTGGCTATCCACACAGCCGCTTCCTGCCGAGTGACTGCTTTTGCGGGTGCAAAAGTAGTTGCCGAAGTGCCGTTTGCCAGTTCAAGCTGAACCGCGGCTTGGATCCAGCCGTAATACCAAGCGCTTTTGGCTACGTCGGTATAAGGAGATACCGGACTCAACGCTGGATCAAGCTTCAACAGTCGATCAAGAACTGTTATAAATTCAGCTCTAGTAATCGATTGAGTAGGTGAAAATTTAGTATTCGAGGTGCCAGTTAATATATTCCGGTTATATAAATCTATGATTTCTTTTTTTGCATAACTAGTGTTTATATCCTCAAAAGGAACCCCGTTATCGGCCGATATATGCTGAATAAATACTCCGGCGGCTAGCACGACAGCGAAGGTTATTATAGTAAATCTAGCAAATATATTTTTCACGGGTTAAGAGATTCCCCCTTGGTTATCAATCTTTGAATTATACCAAGGATACAATCAATAAACATCGCTAAAATATTGGTAGAGTACGATAGGATCAGCTCTTCGGATTACGCAAAAAGAGACTAAGAACCACACCACACAGCGCCAAGCCCAATGAAACTAGGAACGTGTCGTGGAATCCTGCAACCATAGCCGCTGAGGGTAGTTTCTGATTCCCTTGACTCATATGTGTAGCTATATTGGAAGTCAATAAGCCCGACATTATAGCGACAGCAAAGGAACCCACAATTTGTTGCGCAGAGGCAGTAAGTGGGGTAACACGGCTGATCAGATCCTTCGGAGCGGCTTTAAGCACATGTGTACCGAGCTGCATAGTAGTTAATCCTTGGCCAAGTCCCATAATGGCAAAATAACTGATCATAACGTATACACTTGTATCATTTTGTAAACGTGACAAGAGAAAGAGTCCGGTGGACAGCAGCACAAGTCCAGAGAACACAACGGGCCGAGCTCCAAACTTATCAAATAACTTTCCTCCAATAATCATGCCAGCAAAGGATATTAATGCTTGGGGAATTACTAAAAGCCCCGATTCAAAGGAAGAAAAACCTCTGACCTGCTGCAAAAAAATTGGAATTAACAGAATCGAACCAAATAAGGCGAACTGATTAATCCAGGTCAAAATCATACCTTTACTAAATTCTAGAGATCGAAAAGAGCGAAGTTCCAATAACGGTTCTTTTTGGCGCAATTCCACGAAAATAAACAAGGCTAAAGCAATGAAGCTGAACGCAAGAGATATAATCGTTATACGATCCCCCCAGCCATCTACTCCCCCTCTATGCACCCCAAATACCAAGCTGGAGAAGGCGAGCGGTGATAAAATCACACCCCAAATATCCAATTTAGCTTTATTCCCCTTCTCTATTACCGGAAGATATTTCACTCCAACAATCATTGCAATAATGCCAATGGGAACATTAATCAGAAAAATCCAGTGCCAGCTGGCATATTCCAACAGCCATCCTGACAGTACAGGACCAAGAACAGGCGCAATTAACATCGGTAGTCCAAGCAATCCCATGATTGAACCTCTTTTATCGGGAGGTGCGATTTTGAATGACATAGCCATACCAATTGGGGCAATCATCCCTCCGCCTAATCCCTGCAAAATACGAAAGATTATCAGCTCTGTTGTGGATTGTGCCATTGAGCATAATAAAGAACCTATGGTAAACAATACGATCGAAGCTAAAAAAACACGTTTGGCAGTAAATTTATCCGAGAACCAACCGGCCAATGGGATAATTACGGATAAAGCCAGCGTATAACCCGTAATGGCCCACTGTATTGTTTTTAGGCTGGCATCAAAGGTTTTTTCAAGCTGCGGGATCGCTACATTCATAATTGTACTGTCGAGCATAACCAGTAGCATTCCTGTTATAAGTGCCAGTATTACGGGAAGTATTGCTTTTATAGAAAATTCTTTGGTGACTGGTTGGGATTGTTCCACTTGAAGATTACTCATGGGTCTATACACATCCTTTTTGATTTTTACTAATAAAATTGCTAACTGCTGCCTCCTTTTTTTAAAAATCGCACCTTTAAACTAACAGCGTAAGATTAATATAGCACCCGTTTATTCACTTGTAAATATAAATATCTAACAGTGTAAGATAAAGCAGTAATCTAACGATGGTAGACCAGCCATTCATCTTCGCTTATGATAAAGAAAGACAGTAACAGGAGGTCGTTTCGATGAGAATCAAAAATCTGCAAATCACTGAACAAGATATAATAAAAGCTTCTTGGGTGCTGTTGGATGATATCGGCATAGAGGCATTTAGTATGCGTAAATTAGCAGAACTACTAAAAATACAAGCCGCCTCTCTGTATTGGCATTTTAAGAGTAAACAGAGCATTTTCCAGACGCTTGCTAATGAGGTCGCCAAAGAAGCCCTCGAAACTGCGAATCTCGAAGGTACTTGGCAAGAACAGTTATTTAATTTTGTGGACCGAATTCGTGGGGTTTTACATAAGTATCCTTGCTCGGCTCAGCTGATGATGAGAACCTTGCCTTCTGAACCTAATTATCTATCTTTACTGAATACTTTGCTTCAGATCGTGGATCATCTTCCTTTAAGCGATAGTGATAAATTCTCCTTAATTGCATGCGTGTTAAATTATGTGATCTCTTTCGAATTGGACAAATATGAGCAGGATCGAATTGACTTAGCCATGAAAAATGAACCTAATGGAGATGCTAGAGTGGTTTTCAAACAATCGCTTGAGCACTTATCCGGGGATGGACCTAATGTTATAAAACGAATGTACGAAAACAATATTTTTAATGAAATTGGCTCCGATAAGATGTTCTATACAGGTCTAAAAATAATGGTGGGCGGAATTGAACAGTTAGCTAATGAGCGACAAGAACAACAAGAACAACAAGTGCGACGGTAGAACTTAGGGATTTTTCACGAAAATAAATCTTGCACATAAAAAGGGCATCCCAGCAGCCAATTTCGGCTTTTGGAATGCCCTTTTTTTAAAGAGCCCGAAATAAAAATTCTCCTGTGGACTGGATGTATCTATACATCACTCCACACGCCACTAATATCACCACACCAATCCCTAACATAACGAGATTACCATTTAGATCAGATAAAAGAAAACTCAAACCAAATGGAATCAGCAAGCTGATAAATCCTATAATCATCGCTACAAGGACCGAAGCACTTTGTTTAATTACAGAGACTTCATTGGTCCACTCCAGTTTAGGAAGCTTCAAGTTTACGATCACACCTACCATTGCGGTAAGACAAGCGTATAGGACGGGGATTATTAGCAATAACAAGCTCTCCATCCAACCAGTGCCCAGAGAAATCATAAGAAGCACACTACTAACAATCACAATCGGCACAGTAATGGTGAGATTCACTGCGATTTTACTTAATAATATAGTTTTTGTCGGAACGGGAGCGCTTTTTAAAATCCAAATATGGTTACCTTCAAGCGAAATCGAACTCGAGGTCGTACAGCTTAATGCAACAAAGAGGGAAACAAATAATGGCGCCAATCTGCTTAGATAGTTAGAAAGTTCTGGTATTTCCATAATTTTTCCTAATTGCTCTGAGCTAACAAACAGTAGGGTAATCGCCATGACAAGTAACATGACCATACCAATACTCGTATTTAGCACATATATAGAAGAACTGAAATAGCGGCGCAGCTCTTTTTTATACAATGTGTAAAGCGGTGAAGAGACTGCAAGTGACCTCATTTGATACTTATTCTTTGAGTAAGAAGTCGTAAGGCCTGTGTGTATTGCTTTATATTTGCTGCCAAGAATAAGGGTAAACAACATAAAAGAAAGTAACGAAATCCCTATAAATAATAATAAAGGAGCAACCTGATACGAGCAGACAGCATCTACATATATGACCGTCAAAGGATATAAGTTAAAGATTTGATCGGCAATTTGTGTGCTCATATCCGCAAGTAACTGCGGGTCATTCCCATTCATTTGGCCTGAACCCAAAATAATAACAATGATTACGGCAAAAGTCAGAATGAGACTTATTAAACGACTTCCTTTAAACCGTGAGGAAATCCAACTAATCAATGCCCCAATAATCGTTGCAGCAATGATCGGCACTAATGGGATAAATAGCAGCGTTATCATGAAAAATAAATAATATACTACTGCCGGATTTACCTTTATAGCATAAACTACACCTGCTGGCACCATCACCATCAATGAGAACAGTATATTCAGCACGTAGAGCTGAACTACACGGCTTGCTACGATATGGCTCGTTTTGATAGGCAGCGACATTACGAGATCGTAATCTTTGGAGCCAAATAATACCCCACTCGCCTTATAGATCGTTGTAAAAAATCCAATCAAGCATGTAACAGCCATCATAATCGCAAGCAGCAGCTCTGCACGGCCTATCTGTTCAAGGGTCTCTGCTATCATGAAGCTATATCCAAACGAAACCACTGCCATCATGACAATCCCTATTAAGATACCGATGCTCAGCAAAAGCATTTTTCGTCTTTCTTTCATATCTCGTGTATGCAAAGCTTTATTTAACCCAAAGGATGAGATTAGCTGAATTTTCGTCAATCTCCAGATATTAATCATGTTTTATCAACTCCAAAAACACATCTTCAAGGCTGCTGTCACCCTTCACCTCTTCTGTTTTCCCATGAGTGATCAATTCACCCGCTTTGATAATGGCGATCTTATTGCAGAGCTTCTCGGCCACGTCCAGTACATGCGTCGAAAAAAAGATCGCACTGCCCTGGCTGCAAATATCCGCCATAATTCTCTTGAGCGTGTGTGCCGCTTTTGGATCAAGTCCCACAAAGGGTTCATCCAGAACTAGCAGCTTCGGTTTATGAATAAGCGCAGAGATAATCGCGAGTTTCTGTTTCATACCATGAGAATACGCGGAGATCAAATCCCCCAGATTAGAGGTAATCTCAAATTCATCGCTATATTTCTTTATCAGTAACTCCCGATCCGCTTTCGATACGCTAAAAAGATCACCAATAAAATTCAAGTACTGAATGCCCGTCAGATGATCGTATAAATCCGGATTATCTGGAATATACGCAGTAATCGCTTTGCAGGCTAAGGGATCTTTTTTAATGGAGTACCCACCAATCTCGATATCTCCCTCCTCAAAATCTAAAACTCCGACCACTGCTCGGATAGTCGTTGTTTTCCCTGCACCGTTATGACCGATAAAGCCGTAGATGTCACCTTTTTCGACCACCAAATTCAGATCATTTACCGCCTTCTTGCCACCCTTATAGCTTTTGGTAAAATGTTTGATTGTCAACATCTTGCCACTCCCCTTCCAATCTCATAACACTCTCAATATGCCATATTTACTGTAGCTTCGTCGTGTTCAATATACGTTTCTTATAATACGTTTAGCCCGTCCAGATAGTTCATTCGTTTGCAAATATTTTATTTTGAGATTTTCACCTCTAACGGGTGGGATAAAATTACGATTAAGTGCAACACGGTCCGTAAGGGCAAACAAACTACTTTGGGGACGTTGAGATAATTAGTTAGGTGACGATGAGATAGCTGACTTTGGAACGCTAAACAAACTACTTTCTAAGCATTCTACTCCGGAACAGTAGCAATCTACCTTTGGTCGTGGCTGCCATTGCTACGTATCGGACCGAGGCGCCCTTATTTCGCAAAATCATGCCTTTTTCCACTCCGTTCGGACTCAGCTGCAGCTATTGTGCCATATCCGCTCCTTTTTCCTGCAATTTCAGCTAGATAAGTGCTATGCAGTCCGTTACTTTGGGAAAAGGCGCCAAAAACACAATTTAGGTGCAATACGGTCCGCAAGGCTAAACAAACTACTTTGGAACGGTAAACAAATTACTTTAGTGACGATGAGCTAACTACTTTGGAACGCTAAGCAAACGACTTTTTAAGCATTCTACTCCAGAACAGAAGCAATCTACCTTTGGTGGTGGCTGCCATTGCAACGTATCGGACCGAGGCGCCCTTATTTCGCAAATTCATGCCTTTTTCCACTCCGTTCGGACTCAGATGCAGCTATTTTGCCATATCCACTCCTTTTTGCTGCAAATTCAGCCGAATAAGTGCTATGCAGTCCGTTACTTTGGGAAAAGGCACCAAAAACACCATTTAGCTGCAATACGGTCCGCAAGGCTAAACAAACTACTTTGGAACGGTAAACAAATTACTTTAGTGACGATGAGCTAACTACTTTGGAACGCTGAGCAAACTACATTGGAACACTGAGCAAACTACTTTCGAACGCTAAGCAAATCTTTGGTGACTATGAGATTGCTAACTTTGGAACGCTAAACAAACTACTTTGTTGACGGTGAGTTAGCTACTTTGGAACGTAAACAAACTGACGATGAGCCAACTACATTGGAACGCTGAGCAAACTACTTTCTAAGCGTTCTACTCCGGATCAGAAGCAATCTACCTTTGGTGGTGGCTGCCATTGCTACGTATCGGACCGAGGCGTTCTTATTTCGTAAAATCACGCTCTTTTCCACCCATTTCGGACTCTGATGCAGCTATTGTGCCATATCCGCTCCTTTTTGCTGCAAAATCAGGCGAATAAGTGCTATGCAGTCCGTTACTTTGAAAAAAGGCACCAAAAACACCATTTAGCTGCAATACGGTCCGAAACGGTAAGCAAATTACTTTGCTGACGATGAGATAACTACTTTTGAACGCTAAGCAAACTACTTTGGGGACGATGAGCTAACTAACTTTGGAAACGTTAAAAAAACTGACGATGAGCCAACTACTTTGGAAACGCTAAACAAACTGACGATGAGCTAACTACATTGGAACACTGAGCTAACTCCATTCTACTCCGGATCAGAAGCAATCTACCTTTGGTAGTGGCAGCCATTGCTACGTATTGGACCGAGGCGCCCTTATTTCGCAAATTCACGCTCTTTTCCACCCATTTCGGACTCAGATGCAGCTATTGTGCCATATCCGCTCCTTTTTGCTGCAAAATCAGGCGAATAAGTGCTATGCAGTCCGTTACTTTGAAAAAAGGCACAAAAAACACCATTTAGCTGCAATACAGTCCGTAACGGTAAACAAATTACTTTGGAATGATAAGCAAATTACTTTGGTGACGATGAGATAGCTACTTTGGAACGCTAAGCAAACTACTTTGGGACGGTGAGCTAACTACATTGGAACACTGAGCAAACTACTTTGGTGACGGCGGGCTACACCCAAACCAAACCAAACAAAACTAACTCAACCAAAAAAAGCATTCACCCCCAATTTAGGGATTGAATGCTCTTTTTCTTAATGCAAAGTCTAAGCTGATGCGAACTGACTGTTATATAATCTGGCGTAATATCCACCGCTGGCTAGGAGTTGGTCATGCGTGCCACTTTCGACAATGTCTCCGTCCTTCATGAAAAGAATGAGATCCGATTCTCGAATCGTTGACAAACGGTGAGCAATTACAAAGCTGGTCCGACCTGCGATCATTTTTAGAAAAGCCTTCTGAATCCGTACCTCAGTCAGCGTATCAATACTGCTGGTTGCTTCATCCAAAATGAGCATAGGCGGATCTACGAGCATCACTCGTGCTATGGTAAGCAGCTGCTTTTGTCCTTGCGACAAATTATCTCCTGAGCCACTGATCTTTGTATCATATCCCTCAGGCAGGCGTTTAATGAAGCTATGAGCATTTGCAGCCTTAGCAGCAGCGATGACCTCTTCTTCGGTAGCCTCAGGTTTGCCGTAGGCAATATTTTCTCTAATCGTGCCGCCAAACAGCCAGGTGTCCTGCAACACCATCCCGAAATTACGCCGCAGACTGTCACGGGTAATCGTCTTGATATCCACACCGTCAATCTTGATGGAACCCTTATCCACATCATAAAAACGCATAAGCAGATTAACCAGTGTGGTTTTCCCCGCTCCCGTCTGCCCTACAATTGCAACCCGGGTACCTGGTTTCACTTCCAGACTGAAATCATTAATCAGAGGACGTTCAGGATTATAAGCAAAGGATACTTTTTCAAAGGTAATCGTCCCTTGGCTTGTATTCATAATTTTGGCGTCTGTTGCATCCGCTGGTTCAGGCGAGAGGTCTAGAATGGCGAAGATCCGCTGCGCTGATGCCGTTGCCGATTGAAGCTGCGTAATCACACCTGTAATTTCATTAAACGGCTTAGCGAACAAGTTGGAGAAGATCAAAAAGCTGGACAAATCCCCTACCGTCACAAGCCCGCGAATCACCATAACACTACCGATCATCGCGATAACAGAGAAGGTAATATTATTTACTAACCGTGTTGTCGGATTGGACAAGGAACCGTAAAATTGTGATTTCACACCAGTCTGGTACAAAGTCTCGTTTCGTTCTTCAAACTGGGTCAGTGCACGGTCTTCATAATGATAAGCTGTGACCACTTTTTGTCCGCCAATCATTTCCTCCACGTATCCGTTGAGACCGCCCAGAATTTTAGCCTGCTCCTTAAACATCTTCTGGGAGCGCATCGTAATGAATCTTGCCACAAAAAATGTAACGGGTGCTGACAGAAGAACAACTAGGGTCATTAAAGGACTAATGTACAACATGAGTACAATTGCCCCCACGATAGTGATGATCCCCGTGAGCAGTGTTGAGAAGCCTTGCAGCAGTCCATCAGAGACCGCATCCATGTCATTAACAAACCGGCTGATGCTGTCCCCTTGCGGGTGGTTATCGTGAAATTTTAACGGCAAAACATTTAATTTATCAAAAAGCTCCCGCCGTAAGTCATATACAGTCCGGTAGGCAATTCGATTAGTCAGGTAGGTAAGAAGCCATCCGAAAAAGCTGCCGACAATATACACCCCTGCCAGAATCAAAAGCAGTCTAAGTACGGCGTCAAAATCAACCTCTCCCGGCCCGATCATAAAATCGATGGCGCTACCGATGAGCAGCGGGCCAATTAGACTGGCAATCACACTAAGTATTGCGCAGATTACTGCACCTATAGCTATTTTTTTATAATGCCCTGTGTATACAATAAGTCTTTTCCAAATGTTGTTTTTGTTCATTGGCCCGACTCCTCACTTGATAGCTGGGACAGGCAGATTTCTTTATACTCCTCACAACCACGCATCAGCTCCTCATGGGTTCCGACACCGGCGATCCGCCCTTCCTCAAATACCATTATTTTATCCGCTTGTCTTACAGTGCTTACCCTCTGCGAGACAAGGAGTACGGTCATTTCCTGGCTGCTCTCTTTGAGAGCCTTTCGAAGTGCCGCATCTGTGGAGAAATCCAGCGCACTGGAGGAGTCATCCAAAATAAGAATCGATGGCTTTCCTACTACTGCACGAGCTATGGTTAAGCGCTGCTTTTGTCCACCGGATAAATTTAATCCCCCACGAGATACTTGCGTATTCAACCCTTCGGGTAATTTACGTATAAACTCCTCCGCTTGAGCAATAGAGGCTGCCTGCATGATTTCTTCCTCAGTTGCATCTTCCTTGCCCCAACGTATATTCTCAGCGATCGTTCCTGTAAACAGCACAGCTTTCTGCGGTACAATCCCGATCTTCTCACGAAGCTGATGCAGCTTATAATCTCGGACATTCACACCATCCACTTTTACTTCACCTTGCACCGCATCATAAAAACGAGGGATCAAATTCACAAAAGTAGACTTACCTGAACCCGTACTGCCAATCAGGCCCACGGTCTCTCCGCGATTAATTACTAGAGATATATCCTCTAATGCCGATTCACCTGTCGTATTATACCCAAAGGATACGTGATCGAATTGTATAGCAGGGGCAGCATGGTCAGGTTCAGCAATCACAGCATTTCCTTCCTCAGACACGGAGACCTTAACACCCAGCACTTCATTTACACGATTAGCTGAGGATGAGGCTTTGGTAAAAATAATGACCAAGTTGGAGACCACTATCAGCGCCAGCAAGATTTGAGTGATGTAATTGATGAAGGCAATGATCTCCCCTTGAGACAATCGGCCCCCATCGATATGAATTCCGCCTACCCACAAAATAGCAATGATCGCCGCATTTACTACAAGTGTAGTCATCGGCCCAAGCAAAGCAGAAATCCGCGAAACCCGGATCGCTGTAGTAGTCAAATCATCGGATGAAGCATCAAAACGTTCTTTTTCTGTACGTCTTTTGGCAAAAGCACGAATCACTCGAATCCCCGATAAATTCTCACTCAGTACGAGCGCAAGGGCATCCAGCTTCTGCTGGTATTTTCGGTACAAAGGAGCACTACGGGTGATAATAAAATATAAAATAATGCCAAAAATCGGTGTTGCCGCAATTAGAATCAGCGATAATCTAAAATCCAAAATCATGGACATTAGGATAGCCCCGATACAGATAAACGGTGCACGAATAACTAGACGAATTAGCATAGCCACAGCAATTTGCAGCTGGTTTACGTCATTGGTAATCCGATTAATCAGTGTAGGTGTACCTAAGGTATCCAGCTCAGCATATGACAAAGATGTGATATGTCTAAACATCTTATTGCGTAGTGTCGTACCGAATCCCTGTGAAGCCCGGGCTGCATAGTATTGGCATACCATGGAGCAGCCGAAGCCAAGCAGTGACATCAGCACCATTAGGCCACCCATGCGGTAAACATAGGCGCTGTCATGATTACCAACCCCGTTGTTGATGATCAATGCGACAATGGTAGGCAAAATCAGCTCCAGTATCGCTTCCATCAGTTTGAAGATCGGTCCAATGATCGCTTCTTTTTTGTACGGCTTTAAATATACTGCAATTTTGAACAAATTCATCCACACCCAACATAAGAAGTATTTAACCACTTGAAATATGTATAAGAACAGTTATGATTATGGCATATCTACTCACATATTAATAATATTGGATTCGTATCGCTCCCATACGATTAGCATATCTCAAGTTCGGAGGATTTTTATATGGATATTAGACAACTTAAATATTTTATGGCGATAGCTGAGGAAGGACAGATTACATCTGCAGCCAAAAAACTGCAAATGGCCCAGCCTCCGCTGAGCCAGCAGCTAAAGCTCCTAGAGGAAGAACTCGGTGTAAAACTAGTGGAACGAGGTCCACGCAGCGTGCAGCTCACTGAAGCTGGAGCCATATTGCGGGACCGTGCCCAACAAATCCTGGAGCTGGCAGATTCCACTGCCCGTGAGCTCACTGATTTTGTCAAAGGTTTAAAAGGAACCCTAGCCATTGGTACAGTTTCCTCCTCTGGAGCTACGTTGCTTCAAGATCGGCTATGTGAGTTCCACAAAACGTATAAAGGTGTGAAGTTTGAGATTCATGAAGGAAATACCTTTAGAATCATTGACCTCTTGAATAAAGGTATTGTCGAAGTCGGGATTGTTAGGACACCCTTTAATGGTACAAATTTAGAATGTCTTTACACACAAGCTGAACCTATGATTGCCGTAATGACACCTGAGTATGACTGGAAAACGGATGAAAACTTTATTGAGATCGGTGAGTTAAAGGATAAGCCGCTTATTATCTACCGCCGTTTTGAGCAGCTTATCCGGGAAACATGTCTTGAGAACGGCTTTGATCCGCTGATTTTCTGTATGAATGATGATGCTAGAACAACACTGCTCTGGGCAAACGCTGGTCTTGGCATCGGAATCATCCCCAAATCCGCTTTCGAATTAACGAGTAACCGTAATTTGATCTATAAAGAAATCAGTAGTGAATCACTACGCACGCGGGTCGCCGCCGTGTGGATTAAGGATAAATACTTGTCATCATTGGCTTCCAAGTTTATTGAAAGCTTCAAGAATGGATAAATACCAGCTCTATTTATTCACTTGCTGTTGATCTAGCCTATCCTCTTCTTCTTTAATACGGCTAATATCAATTCGTTCAAACAATAATTGTAAATCAGTAACCTGTTGGTAAGGGGGCACCAAGCAAGGCTGCCAATTCGGTAGTTCTAACGACAGGAACCCCCTGATCTTGTCACAAGAGAACGGTAGAAACGGATGCAACAAATTCGCTAAGTTCGCAATAATCTGCACACATGTGTATATTGCAGAATCACAAGTAACCTGATCCTCTTTTATCTGTATCCATGGTTTTTGCAGATCGAAATACTGGTTTGCCTTGCGCACATAAGAAAAAATAAACTCCAGCGCATCTTTTAGATTCCCAGCCTCAATAAGTCGTCCTGATTCCAGATACAAGAGGTCGATATTGTCCTTCCACCCCTTATCTAATTGCCCATTTGGCACTTTCCCTTCATAAAACTTTTCTACAAAAGCCAATGAACGGTTCACTAAGTTACCAAATGCTCCAAGCAGCTCTCCATTATGGCTATAAATAAACTCTCTCCAGGAAAAATCCGTGTCCCGCTTCTCAGGTCCATTGGCAATTAAGAAATAACGAATAGAATCTGGCTGATACCGATCTAAAATATCAGGTACCCAGACCGCCCAATTTCGGCTAGTGGAGAATTTCTGCCCTTCAAGGGTTAAATATTCGCTAGATATAATCCTGTCCGGTAAATGCAGACCTCCTGCTCCTAATAATACAGCCGGCCATATTAAAGTGTGAAAAGGAATATTGTCTTTACCATGCACATAATAAGCGGCAATCGCCCCTTTTTCCTCTAACCAAAAATCCTCCCAGCTTCCTCCGGACTGTGCAGCCCACTGCTTACTGGCTGATAAATAACCACTTACCGCCTCAATCCAAACATAAATTTTTTTATCTTCAAATCCAGCCACAGGAACATCTACACCCCAAGACAAGTCTCTTGTTACCGCGCGGTCCTGCAGCTCTTCTTGTAAATAGCGTTTAGTCAGTTTTATAGTGTTTTCTCTCCAAAATTGTGCTTCCTCTACATATTCCGTTAATTCAGACTGAAAATTAGATAAGCTAAGATAATAATGTTCTGTCGGCCTTTCTGTTGGTGTATTCCCACATAATTTGCAGACTCTGTCTAACAAATCGGCAGGATCTAGAATCGTAGAACAATAATCACATTGATCCCCTCGCGCCCGCTCACCACATACCGGACAAGTCCCTTCCACATATCTGTCTGGCAAAAAGCGCTGATCCACCTCGCAGTAACATTGCGCAATGGTTTTTTTATATAAATGACCATTCTCTAGCAGCTTTGTAAACAACGCTTGCACAACCTTATGATGCTGCTGTTGATCCGTTCGAGTATATAGATCATAACTAAATCCCAGCTGTTCAAAACACTTCAGAAACTCTTCATGATATCTGCTTGCAAAAGCTCCCGGCGTAATCCCTTCATTCGCAGCCTGAACTGCTACGGGTGTGCCATGGCAATCACTGCCTGATACATATAATACGTTATCCCCTTTGGAGCGAAAATATCGTGCCAGCACATCCCCAGGCAACACACTTGATAATCTCCCCAGATGTAAAGATCCATTCGCATACGGCCAAGCGCCACCTATAAACACATTACTCATTAACCTTCTCCTCCTTTTTTTAGACAACAAAAAAACTCCCATCCACAAAGGACGAGAGTTCTACTCACGTGTTACCACCTAATTTTATAAATGCCTCATGACATTTACCTCTTCAGGTACGACGTTAATTAACGTTTATACCCTAGCACTGTAACGGATGCAGGTTCCGGCGCAGCCTACAACCCATAAGGTTTCGATGCGCAGCTCTGAGACCATATTCCCAAGGGTTTTCTTTACTCCTTTTCAGCGACCGGAGCTCTCTGTTGAAAGAATTGCCGTGGTACTCTTTCTCTTCTTTGCTTTTACATATTCAAGTTAGAGAAAATATTACTCAATTTGTTGTTTATTGTCAATGTGAAACATCAAGCTCTCTGTAACTTTTCCAGTTAATCTCCGTCTTTTATATAAATACGTTACAAGGAGGTCCCTCAGTGAAAAAAGTAAATTTGCTTACACTCTCTGTTCTTTTACTAGCAGGAGTATGGGGTTGTTCCGATCATAAAGTTAATTCTGTTCCCAAAAGTGAACCCTATACTTCCAAAGAAGCCATCAGTAGAGGGGATATTGTTTCTTTTGAAAAAGTGTACAACCTCGATAAATTCGAGAAATTTATAACTAATCTCTCCAGCAAAAAAGCAGACAATATACGCGTTACAAGTTACACAGATGAAGGCGATCCCATATTTAAGGATTTAAAATTTGACGGTAACGTGATTAATTACAGCTATGATACTTCTAATGATGCATTCGGTGGAAGCAACACAGGAGTCAGAACCGATACCTGCTCCGAAGTGACGAGTAAAAAAAGCACACAAGGTGAAATTATCTATTCGATCAGCGGTTGCACAAATAATGACTCTGAAATTGATTACTACCTTTTTCGCACAACAAAATGAAATACTGAAATAAAAAAGACCACCCAATCATAATACAATTGGATGGTCTCTGTACTTCATATTATTTCATGATTTTGCAAATATCATTGGTGAATTGAACAGGATCACTAACCTGTAGACCTTCGATCAACAGGGCTTGGTTGTACAGCAGGTTCGTGTATAAACCGAGCTTTTCTTTGTCGTTCTCTGCTGCCGCCTTCAAGGACTGGAACACTTCGTGATGGATGTTGATTTCGAGTACCTTATCCGCTTGCACCTCTTGGCCATTCGGCATCGATTTCAGGATTTTTTCCATCTCGATTGTCAGTTCACCTTCAGCAGAGAGACATACCGGATGAGTCTTTAAACGTTTGGAAGCTTTGACATTTTTCACTTTGCCGGACAGGATGTCCTTCATCGCTTCAAAAAGCTCCTTGTTTTCGTTCTCTTCCGCTTCCGTTGGCTTGTCCGCTTCGTCGGCTTCGATCCCCAGATCTCCGCTGGATACGGATTTAAATTCTTTTTCCTTATAAGACTGAATCATCTTGATCGCAAATTCATCAATATCATCAGTGAAGTAGAGAATTTCATACCCTTTATCCGATACAAGCTCGGTTTGCGGGAGCTTCTCGATTCTGTCGATCGACTCTCCGGAAGCATAGTAGATATATTTCTGATCTTCTGGCATTCTTGAGACGTATTCGTCCAGCGTAACCAGCTTCTTCTCCTTAGAGGAGTAGAACATCAACAAATCTTGAAGGGTGTCTTTGTGCATCCCATAATCGTTATAGACACCAAACTTAAGCTGTCTGCCAAAAGCATTATAGAACTGCTCATATTTCTCTCTTTCATCCTTCAGCAGGCTTTGCAGTTGGCTTTTCACTTTATTCTTAATGTTCTTAGCGATCAGAGTCAGCTGACGGTCATGCTGGAGCATCTCTCTGGAAATGTTCAAGGAAAGATCCTCTGAGTCCACCATACCTTTTACAAAGCTGAAGTAATCAGGCAGCAGATCCGCACATTTGTTCATGATCAGCACACCGTTGGAATAGAGCTCAAGACCTTTTTCATATTCCTTTGTGTAATAGTCAAACGGCGTATTTTCTGGAATGAACAGGATTGCATTGTACACTACAGCACCATCAGCACTGATATGAATATGTTTAAGCGGCTTATCGAAGCCGTAACGTTTCTCTGCATAGAAGTTATCATAGTCTTCTGTAGTCAGCTCGCTTTTGTTCTTGCGCCAGATAGGCACCATGCTGTTTACGGTTTGTTCTTGAATAACTTCTTCGAACTCGTTCTCCGTGCCTTCTTTTGGCTTTTGCTCCTTCACGTCCATTTTAATTGGGAAACGGATGAAGTCGGAGTATTTTTTAATGATGGATTTCAGGCGGTACTCTTCCAGATATTCATCATATTGATCTTCTTCCGTATTCTCTTTAATCTTCAAAATCACATCAGTGCCGACAGAATCCTTCTCGACAGTCTCGATGGTATAGCCGTCAGCGCCCTTAGACTCCCATTTAAAGGCCTCGTCACTGCCTAATGCCTTACTGATCACTATAACGTCATCAGCCACCATAAACGCAGCGTAGAAGCCCACCCCAAACTGTCCGATGATGTTGTGGCCATCTTTAGCTTCGTTCTCTTTCTTAAAAGCAAGAGATCCACTCTTCGCGATTGTACCTAAGTTATTCTCCAGCTCCTCTTGTGTCATCCCGATACCTGTATCGGAAATCGTCAAGGTTCTGTTCGCCTTATCGGCGGTCACTTTAATATAATAATCCTCTTTATTGAAGACCAGGCCTTCATCAGCTAATGCTTTGTAATAGATCTTATCAATCGCATCACTTGCATTGGAAATCAGCTCACGCAGGAATATTTCCCGTTGTGTATAAATGGAGTTAATCATCATTTCCAGCAATCTTTTCGATTCGGCTTTAAACTCTTTTTTGGCCATGAATAAATAAATCTCCTTTCAAAATATCCTTCTTATCCAGCACATCGTGATTAGCACTCTTCTTAGATGAGTGCTAATTCTTCTTTTTATATAACATAAACTCATTTTCAATGTCAATATTTACAGCGACTTTCATTAAATAAAGCTGTATTTTGCATACAAATTTAGGATTTGATCGATAAATAACATTCAACTTGCACATAGGATGATTCTATGTTTTAAATAAATTAGATACATAAATTACAAATAAAGGTCTAGCATCTTCTCTGGAGGGATTCAAATGCATGAACAAGCACAGTCCATTGTAAATTCTTCAGCAACAAGTCCCATTAAGAATTTGATTGGCAGTGTATTTATCCCCGTACACGATATTGAAAAAGCCCGTAACTGGTATTGCCAAGTCCTAGGACTCCAAGAAGCAGATCATTCGATTATAAACGGTCATTTATGTCCGTTAACTATGCAAGGAAGCACTGGGATCATTCTGGACACCATGCCCATGTGGGGAGGTTTAGAGCCTGAAGGGGCTCCTCCAATTACAACACCTGCTCTTATGCTTATAACCGATGATCT
The DNA here is from genome assembly GCF_038002785.1 of Paenibacillus sp. FSL H3-0310. Classification (NCBI taxonomy): domain Bacteria; kingdom Bacillati; phylum Bacillota; class Bacilli; order Caryophanales; family Paenibacillaceae; genus Paenibacillus; species Paenibacillus sp. FSL H3-0310. Next base: position 2,093,831 of record NZ_JBBODC010000001.1, on the reverse strand, counting down.
GCAAGCCTCTTTCAACTATATAAAGGAGCTCGGTGTAAATATAGTAACCGAAATTCAAGATCAAAAATGGTTTGTAGTAAAAGACCCTGATGGAAATAAACTAATGATTTGCAAACAGCATTTGGATTAGAAATTGCAGTGGTTGTGATTTCCACTTCTTAGGGTGCATCAGAAGCTGCAGATCAAAATGAATTTCGGGATGAACAAAGGACAGCTCAGCCAAGCTTCCCCGTTCAATTTCTTCCTCTGCCACGATTTTGGGTAACAAAGCAATTCCAAGACCATTCATTACACAACGTTTAATGGCCTCCAGATTCGAAAGCTCAAAACCTATGCGGAATATGATCCCGTGCTCTTTTAACAAATTCTCGAACAAACTCCGGTAAATACAGCTTTCCTCCGAGACTATTAGCTCACAGTTATTCAGATCCTGTAGGGTTACCGTATCCATCTGGGCAAGCGGATGATGAATGGGAGCTATCAAAACAAGCGGCTCATCTCTGACGATCGTACGCTCAAGGATGGAATCCGCAGTGGTGCGATCCAACATTAAGCCTAGATCTACTTCGCCATCTTTTATTTTGGCAAGAAGATTAGCTTCCTGCATCGTTTGCAGATGAATATCCAGCTTCGGAAATTTAGTCCTTAGCTGCTGCAGGTAAGGAGGTAAATAAAAGGCCGCTAAAGAATCTATCGTCCCAATAGTTAACGTACCTCCGATTTGCTGGGCGATGGTTTCTTTTGAACGATCATATAAATCCAAAATCTCCACGAACAGCTTCAATAACTCTTCTCCTGGCGGGGTAAGCCGCAGCTGACGGCCATGCCTCTCTATTAAAGGTACTCCATATTCCTTCTCTATCTTCTGTATCTGCATCGTCACACTTGATTGTGCATATCCCAATTCTTCAGCAGCTCGCGTAAAGCTCTGACGTTTAGCCACCTCGCGGAAGGTTCGTAAATAGGTTAAATCCATTACCTCACCCTAACATCAATATTTTTGATGATCCATATCATTTATTATAGCTAACGACGATGCTACTTTCCATGGTAAAGTGTATGTAGAGGAATTAAAATATTTTGGAGGCCGATAATTTATGCTTACAGAACAACAGATTTATGGAGTTTATGTCCCCGTGGTCACCCCGTTCAATGCTGCTGGTGAAGTTGATTTGGATTCGTATCAGCGTTATGTAAAGAACATTATTAACAACAGCATACAAGGTCTGGTCGTTAATGGAACCACCGGAGAATCGCCCACTGTAACCGTAAATGAAATGCAGCTTCTAGTAAACACTTCCCGTGAGCTTCTACAATCCACATCAATCCCCTTAGTAGTTGGTACAGGTACCAATGATACAGCCTCTACGGTTGCACGCACGGAAATTGCTGCAAACCTTGGTGCTGATTGTGCACTAGTAGTCGTACCTTATTATAGTCGTCCTTCACAAGAGGGTATCATTGCCCATTTCCGCAGAGCAGCAGAAGTAGGCATACCAATCATGGCTTATGATATTCCAAGTCGTACAGGTACGGCCATGACGGTAGATACTGCACGTACAATCCTAGAAATGAATAATGTTGTCGGTTTAAAAGACTGCTCAGGCAGTACAAAAATGGTTACAGAGTTAGTCCGTACAGGTGCTAAACCTGTGCTTGGCGGCGATGATTCCCTCTTTTATGAAATGCTTAGCTGCGGAGCAGCTGGGGGTATGCTTGCTACTGCCAACGTTTTCCCGGCAGAATGCCTTCGTATCTTTGAAGCCTTTACATCTGGTCAAGTGGACTTCGCTAAAGAAAGCTTTGAACAACTACTGCCGATCATCCGCCTATTATTCAAGGAATCGAATCCCGCTCCAATTAAATGGATGCTTAGCCAAAACGGCCTACTGTCCTCGGATACGCTTCGCCTCCCTATGACTTCCATCAGCGCAGGACTTCAGCAAGAACTGAGCCCCTATGTTCAGGAGAATACAATTGAAGCAACCGCATAAATGAAATAACAACAGCCGTTGTACAGTGAGGAACTGTTTAGCGGCTGTTTTTTGTTGTAAATTATCAGGACATAAAACATAAAAAACCATCAGATTTACTCTGACGGTTTTTTTATTTTGCTATAGAAACGATACGCATTCAAACTAACTTATCTGCTGCTCGTTTTTTGTCTTCCTTTTGTGAACCACTCGGACTTTGGCTTCAATGGAGGGTTAGACTTAGGTTTTGCTTTAGCTGGTTTAGATGCCGCTGATTTTGTTGCTGCCGGTTTTGTTGCCGCAGGTTTAGCAGTTGCTGGTTTGGAATTCGACGGTCTGGAAGACGATGGTCTCGAAGCTGCTGCTTTCGAACCTGACGGTTTCGCAGAACGATCTGTCTTCATTTGCGTTTTACGAGACATCGGATAAGGATGGTCCTTAACTTCCGGAATCGATTTTCCAATCAATTTTTCAATATCTTTAAGGAAAGGAAGCTCTTCAGCTTCGCAAAAAGAAATTGCCGTTCCGCTCAATCCCGCTCTGCCTGTACGACCGATCCGGTGCACATAGGTTTCCGGAATGTTCGGTAAATTGAAGTTGATTACGTGAGACAGCTCATCAATATCAATTCCCCGGGCAGCTATATCCGTAGCTACGAGAACACGAGTCGCACCGCTTTTAAAATTCCGCAAAGCGTTTTGGCGATCATTTTGTGATTTATTGCCGTGTATGGCTTGAGCAGCAATGTTCACTTTAGCCAGATCGCGGGTAACACGGTCTGCACCACGTTTAGTACGAGTAAACACCAAAGCTGAGACGATGGATTTATCCTGTAACAGCAGGTTCAATTGGTTTTGCTTATTTCCGTTCTCTAATAAATAGATCGATTGATTGATTCTATCCGCAGTAGATGACACGGGTGTGATTTCTACCTTCACTGGATTCACAAGCAATGTTTTGATCAATTTAGAAATCTCAGTTGGCATCGTTGCCGAGAAAAACAGAGTCTGCTTCTTCGTAGGCATTTTGGCGATGATTCGTTTCACATCATGAATAAAGCCCATATCCAGCATCCGGTCAGCTTCATCCAGAACTAAAATTTGTACATATTGCAGATCTACACGTTTCTGATTGATCAGGTCGATAAGTCTACCAGGGGTAGCAATAAGAATATCGGCACCTTGATTCAGTGCGCGCTCTTGCACTTTCTGTGACACACCGCCAACAATGGCAGCTGAGCGGATATCTGTATATTGGCTATACGCTTTTATGTTATCAGCAATTTGAATCGCTAGTTCTCTTGTCGGTGTTAAAATCAACGAGCGAATGCGTCGCACATTATTGGATTTGTTTGGGCTCGATTGTTCGCTTAGCAATTGAATAATAGGCACGGAAAATGCAGCTGTTTTTCCTGTTCCCGTTTGCGCGCATCCAAGTAAATCTCTACCCGCTAATACAGCTGGAATCGACTGCTCCTGTATTGGTGTAGGTGATGTATAGTTTTCTTTGCTTAAAGCCTTCAAAATTGCAGGCACAATATTCAGTTCATTAAATGTCATTGGGTCTCCTTAATTTCTAATACATATATTCTTAACAATAAATCCTTTTGTCACGTCATAAACCATAATCATAACACAATAAGTTACATAATAATAGATTTTCTTTATCATCACACCAATTTTCATTAAAAATCCATTTCAGGATACTATCCGTTCTGCTCTTACAGAAATATTTTTACTAACCGTAAAATACTCCTTCTCAATTTATCCTGCGGCGTATCTTTTGTTGAGCCTGTTGATCCTGCTGAGCCTGCTGAGCCTGTTGAGCCTGTTGAGCCTGCTGAGTCTGCTGAGACTGCTGAGACTGCTGAGTCTGCTGAGCCATCGGACTCAGACGCCCTTATTTTGAAAATTCGTGGATTTTGGACATGCTATCGGACTCAGATGCAGTTATTCACACCTTCGAAGCCCAATTCAGTACAAATATAAGGCAATAAGAGCTATGCAGTCCGAAACCTTGGCAAAATAGATCAAAATGCTGAAATAGCTGCAATACAGTCCGATAAGTACAAGCCGTCGGGTAAACCACGCAATCCTTACAGCACGCCGATCAACCACACAATCCTTACAGCACGCCGATCAGACACGCAAAAAAAGCGAAGGATTTCTCCCCCGCTTCTTATCTTTGCTATAACTATGATGACTATTCTACGATTTCAGCAGTATCGCCGTTGTTGGCACCTGCAGCGTTAGCTTCGTCAGTGTCAATATGCATATCCAGTTTAAAGCTGTCTGATACGCGTGCAATTACGTTCTCCAATACGAGACCACGGTCGCCTCCGAGGCGAACTTTAAGCAATTGCTTATCAGCAATGCCCCAAGCTTCAGCTTCAGAAGTATGGAAGTGAATGTGACGAGCGGCGATGATAACGCCTTGTTCCAATTCTACTTCGCCAGCAGGTCCTTTAAGCGTAATGCCAGGTGTTCCATCAATATTTCCAGATTCGCGAACTGGAGCTTTCACGCCAAGTGCGAAGGAGTCAGTACGGGAAATTTCTAATTGGGAAGCCGGACGAGCAGGTCCCAAAATTCTTACTTTGTCAAATTTACCTTTGCTGCCGATAACTGCTACTTGCTCATTTGCTGCAAACTGTCCTGGTTGAGAGAGGGGTTTGAACTCCGTTAGTTGATATCCTGGGCCAAACAAAGCCTCCACATGCTCTTGCGTAAGGTGAATATGTCTAGCCGACACACCTACGGGTACAGTCTTACTCATAGTAAAGTCACTCCTTGTATTTTCTCTAGTATCTGTACAAGCCATTAACCATTATACATCTTCTTAACCAAAAATAAAAAGCCCCACGTCATAACGAGGGCCTTTTTTTCGACAATTCATACTTTTAGAACAGGATTGTCATGATTTAGACACCTGAGAAGGTAAGTTTGTGCGCAAGTAGGAGACCGCATTCTCATATAACCAACCTTTTACGGAAGCTTCTGGATAGTAACGAAGCAGGTGCTCCGCGAGCTCAGGGTATTTTCCCGGATGTTCCATGTTCTCTACCCAAGTGTCAATGCCGTCAAAATCCGAACCAAACATCATATGTTTCTCGCCACCTAGACTACATACATGATCAATATGCTTTAATAAATCATCCATACGAGCTTTTCCATCATCACACACAAACCACGGATAAAAGGTCAGGCCCATTCTTCCGTCCATTGCAATCAAAGCTTTAATTTGTTCATCATTTAAATTTCTAACATGCCCACAGATTGCTGCGGCGTTCGAATGGGAAGCTATAAACGGACGTGTGCTTAAGTCGGCTAGCTCCCAAAAACCTGCCTGAGACAAATGCGACACATCAAGCAGCATTCCACTGTCGTTGCACCATTCGATCAGCATTCGCCCTTTTTCCGTAAATCCGCCGTTGCGCTGCTCCAGAACACCGTCCGCTGCCCAATTGGCATAATTCCAAGTGATTCCCAAAAACCGCACGCCAAGCTCAAAGCAGAGCTGTGCATAAAACAAGTTCCCTTCTAGACCGTCTACACCCTCCAGAGAGAGCATTCCCCATGGGGATGCTCCAGCTGTTCGTTTTCCTACCTCCTCCTTCCAACGCAGCCACTGAAGGCTCTCTGTGCCTATTATTTTTTGCCGGAACAAATCAATTTGTCCTAAAACATTCTCAAAGCTAGGTCTTCCTCTACTTGCCGAAAGGTATATTGCAAAAATCTGCAATTCCACACCGCCCGCTACCAGCCGCTCTCCGGTAACATCCAGCCGAGGATCATTCTTAAAATCCATATCCGGTGATGCTTGCATTTTACTCAGCACATCACAATGAAAATCCGCAACCTGTAGCTTATCGGTTCTCATCCCAAGCCCTCGCTTTCATGCAGCCCTATTCCAGATTCTATGCTTAAAAACGCCAGACTATATACGAAAAGCAAAAAACCTGTTTACATAAGTAAACAGGTTCATCCGTTCTATGCTTCTATTATCTGGGTTCTACAATCAATTTAATCGCGGTTCGATCCTCTCCATCAATCACAATGTCTGTAAATGCCGGAATGCAGATCAAATCTACTCCGCTTGGTGCAACAAATCCCCGGGCAATGGCAACTGCTTTGACTGCTTGATTCAGTGCTCCAGCTCCAATAGCTTGTAATTCGGCCGATCCACGTTCACGAAGAACACCTGCTAAAGCGCCGGCGACGGAATTTGGATTGGATTTAGCTGATACTTTTAATACATCCATAGTAAGTACCTCCCCTGGGAAAATAATGGTGTTCTTCCACTACTTTAGATGTTATTCGCGAGAGAAGAAATAATTCCTTCTTTTTGCGGACTACTCTGGAGAAAATGGTACAATAGATACTCTTTTTCGATATAATAAATATCACACTTTACCCTTATTCGGCGAAATTACCCGGAAAATCACTTATCTTATCCTACTACTAGCTCATTACCCATTCATCTTCACGTAGCCGTATTTTCTCCAGACGGGTAGCCGCGCCAGTACTCTCGTCTAACTCTGCAAATAAACCGTGAAGCTGCCACTTGCCTTCATCAACAACAAATCGTGCTGGAAGCTGTGTAGTGAACTTATAAAGTACTGCATCTCTTTCCATACCCAGAATCCCTTCGCTTGAACCAACCATGCCCGCATCGGTCAAGTAAGCTGTTCCACCCGGCAAAATCACATCATCATTCGTCTGAACGTGAGTATGGGTCCCTACTACAATTGATGCGCGACCATCCATGAAATAGCCCATGGCGATTTTCTCAGAGGTAACCTCTGCATGGAAATCAACGAGAATGCATTTATGATCTCTACGTAGCTCTTCCACAATTTCTTCACCCACACGGAAAGGACAATCAATCGCAGGCAAAAATGTACGGCCTTGCAGGTTAACTATAGCTAGCTCTTTGCCGTTACCTTTAACAACTGTATATCCTCTTCCCGGTGTTCCTGGAGGAAAATTAGCAGGACGGATAATCCGGGCCTCATCGTCGATAAACTCGAAGATGTCCTTGTTGTCCCATGTGTGATTACCCATGGTGATTCCGTGAACGCCCCAGTTAAAAAATTCATTTGCGATCGCTTTAGTAATACCTCTACCGGCAGCAGAATTCTCACCGTTAACTATGATTATATGTGGTTGATATTTGCTTTTTAATGAGGGCAACATCTCCCGAAGTGCCTTCCTACCTACACTACCTACGATATCTCCAATGAATAGTACTTTAATGTTTCTCTCCTCCTAATCTTAACCTCTGCATCTAGCGGATAAGTCTTCATATTTAAAAGAAAAAAGGCCCCGCTTAGGGGCCAATTTTCATCAAATATAAGAAAGTATAAGTTATATCTTATCCTTTAACCTTATATTCCTAGCAGAAACATATACCAGGAAACGATCATAAATATCGTTATTTCCGAAGCGTATGTTATCTACTTATTGCCTATTTAGCGTATTCAACAGCCCGTGTCTCACGAATAACGGTAACCTTGATATGTCCTGGATAATCCAGTTCACTTTCAATCATCTTCGTAATATCGCGAGCAAGACGGAATGCCTCTGCATCGTCAATCTTCTCTGGCTGTACCATCACGCGCACCTCACGGCCCGCTTGAATAGCAAATGATTTCTCAACGCCTTCGAATGACTCTGAGATTTCTTCCAGTTTCTCTAGACGTTTAATATACGTTTCCAGTGTTTCACGGCGAGCACCAGGTCTAGCAGCCGACAATGCGTCAGCGGCACCAACCAACATAGCAATAACCGAGGTAGCTTCGCAGTCTCCATGATGAGATGCGATACTGTTGATAACAACCGGATGTTCTTTATATTTCTTCGCTAGTTCAACGCCGATCTCAACATGCGAACCTTCCACTTCATGATCCAGCGCTTTGCCGATATCATGGAGTAATCCTGCACGTTTTGCAAGCACGATGTCTTCCCCAAGCTCACCGGCCATCAGTCCTGTTAAATAAGCAACCTCCATGGAGTGCTTCAATACATTTTGACCATAGCTTGTACGGAATTTCAGACGCCCCAGAATCTTGATCAAATCTGGATGCAAACCGTGAACGCCCACTTCGAAAGTAGCTTGCTCACCATATTCCCGAATCCGTTCGTCCACTTCTTTGCGGGATTTCTCCACCATCTCTTCAATACGAGCGGGGTGAATACGTCCATCAGCCACCAATTTCTCAAGTGCCGTACGGGCCACTTCACGGCGGATTGGATCAAATCCTGACAAAATAACTGCTTCCGGCGTATCATCAATAATGAGGTCGATACCTGTAAGAGTTTCCAAAGCACGAATATTACGGCCTTCACGACCGATAATCCGACCTTTCATCTCTTCATTCGGCAACGTAACAACTGAAACCGTTGTTTCCGCTACGTGATCAGCTGCACAGCGTTGGATAGCGAGTGTGATGATTTCACGGGATTTCTTATCCGCTTCTTCTTTCGCCTGCTGTTCAATTTCTTTGATCATTTGTGCCGTTTCATGGCGAACTTCTTGCTCAACATTGCTAAGAATGATACTTCTTGCATCTTCGATGCTTAAATTGGAGATACGTTCCAATTCAGTGACTTGGTTTTTGTAAATAACATCAATTTGCTGTTGGGTTTCATCAATTCGTTTCTCTTTGTTAGCTACTTGTTCTTCTTTTCTTTCAAGCGATTCCATTTTTTTATCCAGAGATTCTTCCTTTTGCAGCAAACGTCTCTCTTGCCGTTGGATTTCATTCCGACGTTCACGAGTTTCTTTCTCAGCTTCAGTACGGATTCTATGGACTTCGTCCTTAGCTTCCAATACTGTTTCTTTCTTCAGCGCCTCAGCGTCCTTCTTCGCATTCTCAACGATGACAACGGCTTCTCTTTCTGCGCTTTGGATTTTAGCTTCTGCAAGGGATTTACGAATAAAATAACCGAACCCAAAGAATATTGCAGCTACAACGAGAACGATAATGACCCAGATCCATGATTCCAGCATCTGTTCACCTCCTCGTTGGTTCCTCTCCAAGGTATATCCCTGGGAATTGTGCAGTTGTTTAACTATCCGTTCATCACCATACAAAAAACCGGTAAACAACCGATTGCCATACTGCACATGCTGCACATGCACACTGCCCGCCTTATCCGGCGATTACATTTCATATGAGTTGTACGTGAACCGTTTAAAACAGTCTCCTTTTTGGGAAGGAAAAAGGATTCTAATTTTATGCCGATTCATGTTATATTTTATTATTTATAAAAAGACATTGTCAAGAGAGTCGATATACGCATTAATGTCAAGAGAATCAGTGATTCTAGTAAAACTCCTCATCTTCACCTTCATAATTGTCTTCCGCAAGTAAAGTATTGATCACTTGGCGAACCATATCGCCCGAAAATCCACGGCGCATAAGGAAGGCTCCAGTCTTTCTTCGCTTATCTGAAGCTTCTCCACGGATGAGATTCCATTTCTTGCGCCCAGTTTCGAGTGCGCTCTCCAGCTCTTGTTCAGGAGTAATATTCTCCAAAGCTTCCGATATAAGGGTTTTGTCTATCCCTTTCTCACGTAGCTCTTGTCGAATCCACATCTTCCCTTTCCGCTGGTTCGCTATTCGTTGCTCTGCCCATTGCTTAGCATATAAAGGGTCATCAAGAAGTCTTTCCTCCTGCAGCCGCTGCACCACTTCCGCAATAATAGTCTCTCCTATTTCCTTCTGGCGTAAACGGCGAGTCATTTCCATAGCGGTGCGTGGTTTACGTTCTAGATAACGGAGGCCTTCTACATAAGCTCGTTGACGCTCATCAGCTACAACAATTTCCACCAAATCAGCCTTCATAAAAGAATTACCAGTAATCATTCGATATTTAATCATGACGTCCTCGTGCACAGTCATGTTATATGCTCCGAAATGTATGATATAACGGTGGTCAGATTTCTTTTGACGTTCTACTTTAGTGATCTCTAAGAGTTCTCCTTCAGGAAAATCAGATAACACCTGCTCATCTTGTTCTTCTGCTTCAAAATCCAGTTGTATTACCATAGTTGTTTGTCACCTCGTAGCAATAGATCGGTTATCGTCTTACTTTCGTTACTTGTTAAGAAAAGACACCCTGCAACAATCAATCACAGGGCGTCCTATTGCTTAATATACTATTCGATTTCGAGAAGCAATTTCTCTTCTTCTTCTTGCTCTGCAATAATATCTTCATTCTTCGGCGCAGCAACAATAGTGGATAAATTACTTGCTTCACGGATCTTATTCTCAATAATAAGGGCAATATCCTGATGTTCCTTCAAAAACTGTTTAGCATTCTCACGTCCTTGACCGAGACGCTCGCCTTCGTAGGAATACCATGCACCACTCTTATTCACGATATCCATTTCAGTACCGATATCTACAAGACTTCCCTCTTTGGAAATCCCTTCACCGTACATAATATCAACATCAGCCTGTTTAAAAGGAGGGGCTACTTTATTCTTCACAATCTTGATCTTAGTACGGTTACCAACCACATCGTTCCCCATCTTGATGCTCTCTACGCGACGTACATCTAAACGTACAGAAGAGTAGAATTTCAATGCACGACCACCCGGAGTTGTCTCAGGGTTACCGAACATAACACCGATCTTCTCACGAAGCTGGTTGATAAAGATAGCGATCGTATTGGATTTGCTAATGGCACCAGAAAGCTTACGAAGTGCTTGAGACATCAAGCGAGCCTGCAATCCGACGTGGGAATCACCCATATCGCCTTCAATTTCAGCCTTAGGTACCAAAGCAGCAACGGAGTCAACGACAATAATATCAACGGCTCCACTACGAACGAGTGCTTCGGCGATTTCCAGCGCTTGTTCACCCGTGTCTGGCTGAGAAAGCAGCAACTCATCGATATTTACGCCCAAGTTACGTGCATATTTCGGATCAAGCGCATGCTCGGCATCGATAAATGCAGCTTGTCCGCCTTGTCTTTGCACTTCTGCAATAGCATGAAGAGCAACTGTTGTTTTACCTGAAGATTCCGGTCCATATACTTCAATAATACGTCCCTTTGGAAGTCCGCCTATACCTAACGCAATATCAAGTGCCAAAGATCCGCTAGGTACAACTTCCACTTGCATATGCGTGGATTCTCCCAGTTTCATTACCGAACCTTTACCAAATTGTTTTTCTATTTGACGAAGCGCCATATCAAGCGCTGCACGACGATCTGACAATCAGACCACTTCCTTCACTGTTTATAGTAATATAATAACGTGTTTTTAAGGTCTTGCCAAGCTTTTTTTCGAACATACATTCGTTTTTTTTGTCTTGGGCGTTATTTATCCCTTTTATTGTAAGCCTCCCTCCGGAGATAGAAGTTAATTAAATTCCCCACTTCACCGGACATCAACGACTTATGATCATGAGTAGCCATCGTGATCAAAATCTCTGCAAATATACAAAAAACCGCAGCAAAGAAATCTCAGTGCCACGGTTCTTCCGTATGTGTTTATTATAACTGGGCTAATCTCCCATTACAAGTCTGAACCCTCAAGAGGTGTCTCCACCTTGCGTTCCTCAAGTCTCCGCCACAGACGATACAGCAGAGCCTTTACAGTACGCAACCGGATATTTTCCCGTGTACCTTTAAGATTAAGCTCATAGACCTCTGTCTTACGTCCCCGTTCAGCCAAGCCGATAAATACAAGTCCAACAGGCTTGCGCTCAGAATAACCCGGTCCAGCCACACCCGTAACAGATAAGCCGAAATCGCTGTCTGCAATCATTCTCACTTGGTCAGCCAACACCTCGGCAACTTCTCGACTTACGGCTCCAGGAGCATTGGGTCCCTCCAAATAAGCACTTGGTACATTCAGTAACTTTTTCTTTAAGTCATTCGAATAGCAGACGATTCCGCCGGCAAACATCGATGCACTGCCTGGAATATTTGTTATGCTCTCCATCAGCAAACCTCCGGTGCAGCTCTCTGCCGCACTTAAGGTCAGGCCGGCATCCGCCATCCAATCCACAATCAATTGCTCCAGCGGCACATCAATGTTCGCATACAAATGTTCCGGCAAAATCTCCTTGATTTGTTGTTCCAGTATCTCCAGCTTTTTTGTAGCTTCATGCTCAGAAGGGGCCTTTGTCGAAATACGAACAGTTACCTCTCCCTCTTTGGCATACGGAGCAATCGTTGGATCAGTCTGACTGCGAATCAGTTCGATGAGCTTGTCCTCCAGCAGTGATTCTCCGATGCCGGCAAATTTGAGCATTTTTGAATAAAGCGGTGTTTCGTTCGTCAAGGCGTGCTGCTGTAGCCACGGTACTGCTTTATCAACGAACATCGGTTTCATCTCACGAGGTGGACCTGGAAGCACAATATAATATTTCTTCTCATGCTCAAAAGCAATCCCAACCGCAAGACCGATTTCATTCGGCAACGGTGTAGTTCCTTCAATTATAAGTGCCTGTTTGCGGTTATTTTCGGTCATAACGATCTTACGATCATCAAAGAAACGTTGTACATGATCCATCGCCAAACGATCAATATGGAGCGTTCTACCTAGCGATGCAGCCAGTGCGTCTTTAGTCAGATCATCCTCAGTGGGGCCAATTCCGCCCGTAAAGATAATAACGTCAGCCCGACTCTGAGCGATCTCGATGGCTTGCTGTAGGCGGCTGCTGTTATCACCGACAACGGTTTGAAAGTATACATCGATCCCGATGGCAGCTAGCTCGATAGACAAAAACTGGGCATTACTATTCACGATTTGACCGAGCAAAAGCTCTGTCCCTACTGCAATAATCTCCGCTTTCATACCTGGCTTTCGCCTCCTCGTTATAATGTAGGTACACTGCTTTTGGATTTCAAAAAAGGTAATAGGTGCTTCACCTATTACCTTTCCTTGTATATCCAGCTTACATGCTTACGCATTATGCAGCTGTAGCAGATCCTTATTCTTCACAAAATAATCAATTCCAGAATAAATAGTGATCAGCGCTGCGGCCCAAATAGCAATATCGTCTACAGGAATACTGACAAATTGAAATGGGAAATTATTCAACAACAGCAGTGAGATCGCAACAATTTGTACAACCGTCTTTATCTTGCCCCATTTGCTGGCGGCAACCACTTTTCCCTCTAGCAATGCAATCTGGCGAAGTCCGGTGACTGCAAACTCACGACTGATGATTACAATAGCAATCCATGAATCGCATCTGCCCAGCTCCACAAGTGAAATCAGAACTGCAGATACCAGCAGTTTGTCCGCAAGTGGATCAAGGAGTTTACCGAGATTGGTGACCATATTATATTTCCTAGCAATGTAGCCGTCTATTCCATCCGTGCTGGCCGCAAGCAAAAAGATTACAGCTGCTACCAAATGATTAACAGATAGCTGAAACGAGCCCCAATGTATCGGTTCTGGATAAAAACTGAAATCCACCAGTAAAAAAAACATCATAATCGGGATCAGGCAAATACGAGCTAGCGTGATGCGGTTGGGCAAATTCACTGAAGTTTTCCTCCCCTAAATCGTTCATACAAATTGCCTAAATCAGGCTAATCCATTTCTACTTAAGCAAGTATATTATAGCAATAAATAGGTGTCAAAAAAACAGAAAGCACCCCGCGTTGTTAGTGCTAATAAGCACTGCGGGGCACAAAATTCTATTTCATGTTCATGAATTGTAGATCCAGCGGCAAATCAGCTTTACGCAAGATCTGAATAATCTGCTGCAAATCGTCGCGGCTCTTACCGGTTACACGAATTTGATCCCCTTGGATTTGGCTCTTCACCTTTAATTTTGAATCACGGATCAGAATATTAATTTTTTTCGCATTCTCCTGATCAATGCCTTGCTTAAGCCCTAAACGTTGACGTACAGATCCCAGGGAAGCCGGTTCTACTTTACCGAAATCCAGATTTTTTAGGGTAATGCCTCTTTTCACCATCTTTGATTGTAAAATATCAATAACAGCGTTGAGCTTATATTCGTCTTCAGAGGCGATTATAAGTGCGTCTTTCTCCAGCTTCAGACTGCTTTTGCTGTTCTTAAAATCAAAGCGGTTGTCGATCTCTTTCTCTGTTTGGTGAATAGCATTCGTTAACTCCTGCATATCCATTTTGGATACAATATCAAATGAACATTCTGAACTCATTAAACTCCACGTCCTTTATACAATTAGTCTGCTACTATTATAAGAGAATGGTACTATTAAGTCTAATTTTGGATAAATCATTATGTAGCTCACCCGACATAGAAAACAGCCCCACTAAGTGGAGCTTTTCCTTCGAGTGAGTTTGGTTCAAAGGGTAGAAACACGTCTCCACCGGAAGTACGCCGTTGGAGACGTTCATTTCTACAGCTTCTATCTGCTTCGGACCGGATTACGAAACATATCCAGAATTCCTAGCACAATATGTGCAATACCGAATCCGAGAATTCCGTATCCCCAAGCACCTGGTGTCAAATAGTATCCGATGAGACTGACAACAACCCCAAGGCCAGCTACAATCCAGCTAACTGTCATAAGATGTACACCTCACTTTGGCTAAAACTGAAAACAGTCTTATGTTCTCCCTAAAGCCAAAGTCTATACATCCTATTTGTTATTCGCCTGTCCCGTCACTTTGGGTACCTTCACTTCCAGAACCGTCGTCAAGATTAAGCAGGAGACGTGAGGACGTCTTCTCATCCGTGATTACTTGACCATTTACGGTAATTTCAGTTGCTGGGGAATACCCAGACTTAATATACATGCCCTCACTACCAAGAACGAAGCTCATAGTTTCTCCTGCTGCAGTATTTCCGAAGGAGAGTTTTTCACCTTTAGAGTTTTCGCCTTTGTAAACTTCAAGCCAGCTTACTCCGGATGCAACAATCTCAACCTTAACTTCGCTTCCGGCAGGAGCTGTAACCTTAAATTTCGTTGTTTTGCCTGACTTCCCATCTGGTGTAACTGTGATCGATTGAGGAGACGGCGTTGGTGTCGGTGTTGGCGTAGGCTCCGTAGTTGGCTCAGTAGTTGCTTCTGCACCTGCCGAGGAAGTAGGCGCTACTACACCGCCTCCTGATGCGGGTGGAGATGTTTGTGCTGTATTAGGATCCTGCACATTATTGGTGATATTTGTTTGATCAACTTGATCAGGGTCTGCTTTGTTTAAACTAGAAGCATAAATGTAAATCACCACAATAATCAATATAGGGAATGTCCACATCAGCACCGTTGGCAGCCATTTTGCATTCCGTTCGGTTTCGGGTCTACGGCTGCGCTTTTGAATCACCGTCTCCATGGTCGTGTCTGCGGGTGGTGCAGGTACGTTCCCATGCTCCTCGAGCAGTTCGTCAGGACTCATGCCTACTGCTTCTGCATACGTTTTGATAAACGCCCTCACATAAAAACTTCCTGGAAGCACCTTGTAGTCTCCAGACTCGATGGCCTCCAAATACTTTTTGCGAATTTTTGTTACTTCCTGGACATCGTCAAGACTCATCCCTTTTTGCAGACGTGCCTCTTTCAATTGCCGGCCCAGTTCCGACATACCATCACCTCCTGTAAGTTCTATGAATGTAAACTTCCTTAACCAGCTTTATAAAAAAACATGCTCGGAAGTGTATTCTTCATCGTTTGTGTTCTATAAATCATCACTGTAGCTCGTCGTAAATGACTCGTACAAGATTTCTTCCGTTGGATTATTCCGCAGCTCAATAATAATATCAAAGTCATCATAACTATACTCAGATTCGCGTACGAAAATATCTGGATGCTCAATAACCTTTGTGCTTGGCATGCTCATAACATTTTGCAATAAATTATAATGTTTCTCATTAGAGCGGATCGTACTAACTATACCATCAATTATAAATACATTATGTGGGTTCATCTCATCTTCAGCCAATTGACTGCGCACCGTCTGCCGCAATAATGTGGAGGAGACAAATGTCCAGCGTTTCATAGCACAGACACTGCCAGCTATAATGGATTCCGTCTTTCCTACACGGGGCATACCACGAAGTCCTATAACCTGATTCCCATCTTTTTTAAACAGCTCACCGAGAAAATCAACCAATAGACCTAGCTCATCGCGGGTGAAACGAAACGTCTTCCGATCATCTGAATCCCGTTCAATATATCGCCCATGGCGCACAGCCAGCTTGTCCACGAGCCTTGGAGACCGCAGAGCTGAAACTGTAATATTATCAACTTTTTTGAGCATTTCGCCCATCAGCATAATTTTCTCATCATCATTGGTCTCCAGCAACATTCCGCGAGTTTTTCCTTCAACTCCATTAATCGTCAGAATGTTAACTTCCAGCATCCCTAACATTGAAGCGATATCACCAAGCAGACCGGGTCTGTTCTTGTGAATCTTGTATTCCATATACCACTGTTTATATTCCACTTGTACACCTCATAGATTCCTTTTCCCTACCCTTTGCCAATACAGCAAAAAAAGCTGCCCCGGCAAAGCGGTCTTTTACACGGGTCATGTTAATGATATATAAAATAAAAATGAAAGGCAAGGTCAGTCCTGTAATAATTGCAGAAAAGCTCCCACAGGGGGAGCTTTTCCGCAAGCTTAGGCGTTGTCTTTCGCCAACTTGACCATGAGTTTAGCAATCGTTTGCTTTTCTTCATCGTTGCCGACATCCCATAGCTCTTTGATCGCACGGTTTTGAGTGTTTGCTGGATCCACTTTTTCATCAAGGAATTCCCCGATTTCAAAAGCCAGCTTTGAGATTGTATCTTGACTCATCCCAAGTTTCTCCGCCTGTACAACCCGTTTACCTAGGAATTTCTTCCAGGTGTCAAAATTTTTGATTACGCTATCGTCTTGTGTCATCTTAAATCCTCCTTCATGTTTACGGTCAAACACCTGCATACAGGCTGTAAGCCGCCTTACGAGAGATTAAAAAACAACACTTATAATATGTCTCAGACGATAGATTCTTATGCTGGAGCTTTTCTCCAAGTTAAGCATTAAGTAATCCAGCCACCGTTAGGGCTAATGATCTGCCCAGTAATATACCCGGATTCAGGCAATGCTAAAAAGTAAATCAGTGAGGAGATCTCGTTCGGTGTAGCCAAACGTCCCGCCGGAATCTCATCCTCCAGCATCCGGACCTCATCCTCCTGTAGGTTAGACAACATATTCGTATTAACCGCTCCTGGAGCTACCGCGTTCACAGTTACGCCAGAAGGTGCTAGTTCCTTGGCTAACGCCTTAGTAAACGCATTTACTCCGCCTTTACTGGCTGAATAAGCGACCTCGCAAGAGGCTCCCGATATTCCCCACACGGAAGAAACGTTGATGATTCGACCATAACGCTGGGATACCATGTACGGCATAAAAATCTGGCTGCACATAAAGGTACCTTTCAAGTTAATGGCCATAATATCATCCCATTCCTCTTCACTCACATCAGCCAGCATCCCATAATGAGATTTACCGGCATTGTTGACAAGAATATCCGGCTGCATTCCATTACTTTCAAGCTTCTCCGCCATTCGTACAATCTGACTGCGATCCTTCATATCCGCATTTACAGTCATTACCTTTGCTCCAAGAGCCATACAACGCCGAGCGACATCATTAGCAGCTTCATGTGAGTGCTTGTAGTGAATAACAATATTCATGCCTACAGAGGCAAACCGTTCTGCAATGGCGCCACCGATTCCCCCGCTGCCCCCTGTCACCAGAACTGTCATTTCTCCTAATGGTTTGTTGCTCTCTCCCAAAAGCGCCATTTAAGGACTCACCACTAGTGAAACAGCGAGCTGCTCCCAATTTACATGGGCATGTAAACGCTCATTCACTTCAGCTAAAGTAATCGATTCGTAAATAGGCAGAACTTCAAACAGGTCACCACCGCGGAATTGGTAACGTGTAAATTCATGTGCGATACTTTCAGGGGAGTTCAGCATGCGCAAATATCCGCCTATTTTCTTTTTCCGTGCCCGCTCGAAATCCTTCTCAGCAAAGCCAGACTTTAAGATCTGATCCACTTCTTCTTTAATTCGTTTTAGCAGCAAATCCGGGTCTTTGGTATCTCCACCCATAGCTGAAAAAGCATATTGTTCTGAACTATTAAATTCATGGCCAAAGCTGTCTGAGATCAGTTCTTCATCATAGAGTTTTTGGTACAACGCTGTGCTGCTGCCAACCAGCAAATCAAGCATAAGCTTTGTGGCGAGATCACGCTTAAGCGCAGCTTCACCTGTAAGACCATCAACTTTTTCCTTAAATCCAAACATAATCTTAGGCATCGAAACAGCGAGTTTGCTTTCTAAGCGCTTCGTAGCGACTTGTTCCGGCTCCTCTTCAAAAATACGCTTAATCTCACCTTGTTTACCATAAGATTTCCCCTGCTGATTGCTGCGAATCAAGGAGAATACCTTCTCCGGATCCACACCACCCACTACGAACAACAGCATATTGCTGGGATGATAAAAAGAGTTGTAACAAGTGTACAGTGTTTCTTTCGTAATCGTACTAATCGACTCTATAGTTCCGGCAATATCAATCCGAACCGGATGTTTCGAATACATCGCCTCAATAAGGCCAAAGTACACGCGCCAGTCTGGATTATCTGCATACATATTGATTTCTTGACCAATGATCCCTTTTTCCTTTTCTACATTCTCATCCGTAAAATAAGGTCGTTGTACAAAATCAACGAGTGTACTAAGGTTGGTCTCTATGTTCTCTGTTGCCGAGAAAAGATAAACCGTCTGATCAAAACTTGTAAAAGCGTTAGCTGAAGCTCCATTTGAAGCAAAAGTGGCAAAAATATCGCCTTCTGGCTCTTCAAACATTTTGTGCTCCAAAAAGTGAGCTATACCATCAGGAACAGTGGTCTCTTCTCCACCTGCGACATGAAAATGGTTATCTACAGAACCATATTTAGTTGCAAATGTGGCGTAAGTTTTTTTGAATGTTGGTTTTGGCAATACATAAACCTGAAGCCCATTCTCCATCACCTCATGATAAAGGGTCTCTTGAAGTCTGTCGTATTGAATCTGTTCCATCTCTATTCCTCCTTCCCTGTCAAGAAATAAATCGTATCCAGCTGAAAGGTCTCCGCTGCAGCTTTTACTTCCCCTGCACCGATTTGTTCCACCTCTTCTAGCAGCTGATCCGCTGTCCGTTCTTTTCCTGACAACTGGCGGTTGAAGTCGTAAGAGATCATCTCAAAAGCAGAATCCGGAATCTCGGAAAGCTGATTGCGGATCATGGCTTTGGTCTGGCTTAACTCCAGATCACTGATATTGCCAGCTTTCATCTCTTCCAGTTGTTTCTCTATAATTTCAACAGCTTTGTTGTAATTTTGCGTTTCGATGCCTGATTGTATCGTTCCAATCCCCTTGTGACCGTCATAGCGTGAAGAAGCATAGTATGCAAGACTGGCTTTCTCCCGTACATTGACGAAGAGTTTGGAGTGTGGATACCCTCCTAATATTCCGTTGTACATAAGTGCGGACGCATATGTATCGTCCTTATACGTAATCGATGTGCGCAGACCCATGTTCAACTTGCCCTGACTGACATCCAGCTTCTCCTCTACCGTCCGCACCTCGCTGACGGATACTGGGACAAACTTGGAGCTATATAAGCCCACCTCCGACTGAATGCGTCCGAAGTGCTGCTGCACAAGCTTTTCAACTTCCTCAGTAGTCGTATCTCCCACAACATAGAGATCCAAAATGGCTCCATCCAGCCATGAGTTATAAGATTCGTACAAACTTTTTGGGGTAATCCGATCCAAATCTGCTCTTTGACCCAGTGGATGAAGACGATAGGGCTCGTTACGGCACATTTCTTCGATACAGCGTTCCGCAGCATAACGAATCTTATCATTTACGATAGATTCCAGCTTCTTGCGCACTGTTTCACGCTCTGTTGCAACATAGGAAGGACGGAAGCTTCCATCCTCCACCAACGGACGGGTCAGGACTTCTCCTAGGAAAGCAAAGGATTGTTCAAGTAAGCTCTCCTGACTCTGCACGAAGGAGTCATTAATGGTGTCCATGCGAAACTGAACAATCTGATAATCGCCTCTTTTATAAATATCAAAACCAAATCCAGCGCCATACAGCTCCTCCAAACGCTCACGGAATTGAGTAGTCTCTGGATAAGAAGCGGTACCTCTGCGGAGCACAAATGGAGCAAGTGCTGTAGGGGTGACCGTATCCTCATTAAGTGGGACGCCGGCATAAAGTGAGATGGCGTAGGTCTTGAACGCCTTGGTAGGCATCACGTGAATACGCATACCTGCAACGTTGCCATGCTGAAATACATTATTAGTCAAGTCCAAAACTCCTTTACCGCGTGGATAGTTGCTCATTAACATGTTTATGAATTAATAACCATTCTAAACCATTCCAAAGTAAGGAAGCAACCGGATGCCTCTTCCCGGTTGCTCTCTGGATTTACTTCTTTACTTATCTACATACAGAAAATATGCTGGCCTATAGTCTTGACCTGTGGACGAGTCCAAATCCATTTGGAGGTCGCCGTTTTAGGGTTGAAATAATACAAACATCCACCCGAAGGATCCCAGCCATTCAGCGCTTGCTGCACTGCTTTTCGTGCCTGCTCATTTGGCTCCAAATAAATCTGCCCGTCAGCTACAGCTGTAAAAGCTCCCGGCTGAAAAATAACGCCAGACGGCGTATTTGGAAAGCTCGGGGATTTTACCCGGTTCAAGATTACTGCAGCAACAGCAACTTGTCCTTCGAAAGGTTCACCTCTTGACTCACCATAGACGGCATTAGCCATAATTTTGAGATCATTTTCTGATAATCCCATCGTATTCCCTGAAGACAGAGACGCTGAATCCGAATTATTGGTTGTATTTGTTTTGTTACCGGTGTTGTTGTTTGCTGTATTATTTCCGGTTGCTGAAGCCGACTCTGTTGGCTTCCAGTTCTTAGTTGCGTTATACAATTTCAGCTTAGTCTTAGCGCCTACGATGCCGTCAGACTTCATTCCAAACTTCCATTGAAACCACGTTACTGAATTTTTCGTTTTCGGACCAAACTGACTGTCTATTTTCCCTTCATAAAAGCCCAGATGTTTTAAACGTCCTTGCAACTCATAAACATCCTGACCAGAAGAACCGAGTTTAATCGGAGTCGTGCTGAAGGCAGGCAAGGCCTCTTCTTCAGGATGATTTAGTTCATGGACAAATGACGCAGCAGCACTTTGCTTGGTCTGTACTATGCCATTACCCTGGAGCAGCATTCCTGCAAACGGCGCGGCAGCAAGTGCAAGGGTTAAAGAAGCAAAGATCCACAACTTATGTTTCTTCATAGGGGTTCGCTCTACCTTTCTTTTGTGAGTTCTGCATGGATGGCTAAAGTTATTATGACGACTGTCAGGACATCCTATGCATTACTAAAAAAGAAGTAATAGCATTTCATTGTAATTGAGAATAATTATCAACTATAATCGAAATAAGAAAACGTTGGAGTTGATATTAATCATGAATTTAAAGGACCACATTTTATTGTGGAACCACGCATTAATAGAAATTATTGATATACGCCATACTTTTCAACGATCTAGTGATCTGAATTCACATTATCAGCTGCCCTCAAGCGCATTCTTGTTGATCATAAACGGCAAAGCCGAAATACTGATTGACGAGATCCCGCATGAGATCGGCAACTTTCATATCCTTCATGGTGGAAAAGGAATGAACATTCAATTTTTACGCACGGAGGAACTACTGGAGTATTACTTAATTTTATATAAAGCAAACCTTTCACTCGCCTCACGCAACAATCTAAAAGCAATTATGGAACACAATAATCCCTTCAATCTCCAATATGGATTTACGCCTACTAGTCCACTGCCCTTATTTGATAAGATGGAGAACATGTTTACTGATTGGGGCAAAACAGGTCTTTTGGATCGGCTGCATGTTAAAACACTGTTTTATCAATGGATTTATGAGCTGCTTAGGCAGCTGCATACGCTGGAAACACAGTTAATCCAACCTGATCCGCTAAATCAAGCAATTCGCTATATGCAGACTTATTATAAGGAAACCTTCTCTCTTGAAAAATTAGCTAAAGCGGTAAACAGCAGCCCTAGAACATTATCCAGATTATTCAGAACACGACTGCAGACTAGCCCTGCTCAGTACTTAATCAGCATCCGCATGGAAAAATCGAAAATACTGCTCCTGAACACTGAGGCGAGCTTGCATGACATCGCAATTGCAGTAGGTTATCCTGATGGCTATTATCTAGGAAAAATGTTCAAAAAATATTACGGAACCTCCCCTGTCCGATACAAAAATAAATTGATCACCCAACCCAGTTGGCGTGATATGCCATCCCAAGGTGCGCAAACTGACATTGCCCGAACACAACCTCTCCGTTATATTGATTATGATAATCATTATCATTATAACGGAGAAGGGGAATTACCAATGTTTAGAAATGCCAAACCATCATTACTGCTCACCCTGTTATTATGCTTTACCATAGTGTTAAGCGCTTGTTCCACGGGAACCACAAATTCAAATGCGTCAAGCAATGGGACACCAACCCCCTCAGCAGAAACAAGTACAGTAGCAAATACAGACAAAGCTGCTGTCGAACAACAAACCCGGATAATTTCCACAGTTAAAGGAGACATTGCCGTTCCCACTAGTCCACAAAGAGTCGTAGTTCTTTATTTGCTCGGTGATGTACTGGCTCTAGGCATTAAACCTATAGGTGTATCCGATGTGTCCGAGGGTGCTGCATTTGAAGATGAGCTAAAAGATGTGCAAAAGCTTGGCACCTGGTTTGAGGCTAGCCCTGAAGCAATCCTTGCTCTAAATCCTGATCTTATCATCGTGCCGTCAGAGGAAACTTATGAAGCCCTCCACCAAATTGCACCAACAGTGTTAGTTCCGTATGAAAAAATGTCAACAGAAGAACGGGTGTCCTTTATTGGACAAGTCGTAGGCAAAGAAGATCAAGCAAAAGAATTATTTACTGATTTCCATAAAAAAGTTGAAGACAGCAAACAAAAGCTGCAAGAAGCTGGTATTCTGGATCACACAATATCCATCATGGAAGGTGGAAAAGACAACAGTATGGCTGTTGTGGCAAGCAAACAATTCGGACGTGGTTCGCAAATCATTTATGAATATTTAGGCATGAAGGCGCCGGAAATCATTCAACAGAAAATAGATACGGCGACTGGTGCGGATGGCGAATCCGTATCCTTTGAAGTCCTTGGCAAATACAGCGGTGACTATATCTTCCGCTCCTCTTATGATGGTATGGCTGATCTGACCCAAAACCCAATTTGGAACAATATCCCTGCCGTGAAAGAAGGCCGTTTGATGGAAATTGATTTTGGATTAGGTTATTACAGTGATATCTATTCTCTAAATGTGCAACTGGATTATATTGTTGAAGCTTTGCTTGCTGCACCAAGAGTCAAATAAGTACTCAGGATACAAAAAAGAGATGGTCCACTTCATAAAGTGGCCATCTCTTTTACTGTCTATTGAAGATTTCGACGGGCTTGTCCAGCTTAGGAGCTGATCTTGTTATGCTGATATTGCTCAAGTGACACCAGCACCTCACGCGGCTTGCTGCCCTCGTAAGGACCGATGACTCCACGAGCCTCCATAGAGTCAATCAACCGGGCTGCACGGGTATAACCGACACGCATACGACGCTGTAGCAGCGACACTGAAGCCTGTTTAGCCTCCAGCACAATTTGTACGGCCTGCTCGTATAATTCATCCTGCGGCTCCTGATCCTCTGTGATCGTATCATCCACTTCAGGAACGATGGACTCATCGTATTCGGCTTCACCTTGACTGCTGACATATTGAACAATAGTCTCTACTTCTTGGTCGCTCATAAAAGCTCCCTGTACACGAATAGGTTTAGATGCGCCCATTGGCAAGAACAACATATCACCTCGGCCTAACAACTTCTCTGCACCGGGCATATCCAAAATGGTACGTGAATCCACATTGGACGATACGCCAAAAGCGATCCGGGATGGAATATTAGCTTTAATTAAACCTGTGATGACATCTACTGAAGGACGTTGTGTAGCGATAATTAAATGAATTCCAGCCGCCCGCGCCATTTGTGCAAGTCGGCAAATTGCATCCTCGACATCATTGGCTGCAACCATCATCAAATCCGCAAGCTCGTCCACAATAACAACGATATACGGGAGAATTGCCGCTGGATTCTCAGCCATTAGCTTATTATAACCTTCCATATTCCGTGTTCCCGATTTGGAGAATAGCTCATAACGCTTCTCCATTTCCACAACAATCTTCTTCAAAGCTAGGCTAGCCCGCTTTGGATCTGTGACAACCGGAGCCAAAAGATGGGGAATTCCATTGTACACATTCAGCTCTACCATCTTAGGATCGACCATGAGGAATTTAACTTCATCAGGTTTAGCTTTGTATAAGATGCTTGTTATAATCCCGTTGATGCAGACAGATTTACCGGAGCCAGTTGCACCGGCCACCAATAAATGGGGCATCTTAGCCAGATTTCCAATAATGGTCTGGCCGGAAATATCACGGCCAAAAGCAATCGATAATCTGGATTCAGCCTCCTGAAAAATCTGTGTTTCCATAACTTCGCGCATGGTAACAATAGACACCTCAGAGTTCGGAACTTCTATTCCTATTGCAGATTTACCCGGAATCGGCGCTTCCATCCGAATGTCTTTGGCCGCAAGTGCAAGGGCAATGTCATCCGTCAGATTTACAATACGGCTAACCTTAACCCCAATATCCGGTTGTATCTCATACCTCGTAACCGCTGGGCCTCTTACTACCTCCAGCACCTTAGCCCGTACCCCAAAGCTTTCAAGTGTTGCTTCTAACTTACGGGCAGTCTGCATATAATCATTCTGATCTCCAGCTTTGCCACCATTGTTAGGTTTGGCTAGAAGACGGAACGATGGCAGCTTATATGGCTTCGGTGGCGGTGGTGCTGGAGGAGCAGGAATAATCTCTCCATCTGGAGAAGCACCTAGCAGGCCTTCCAAGTCTATGCTTACATTCTCCTCAGACTCATCCGTAGGCTGCTGCTTAACGGCATTAGGTCCGGCTACAGCAGGTTTAGCTGCTTCACCACGAGCTGCGGGTGAGAATTCACTCCACTCTTCCCGGTCTTCTTCGTTTAACCCTTCTGAACGGATATGTTCAAAGAAGTCACGAATAATAGGCGTCACAGGTTCAATATCCAGATCCGCATCATCAAAATCATGATCGATATCGTCTAATGGAATTACATGACTATCTGGAGTTAATCCCGAAATAATCGGACCGGTTGAAGCACTTGTCACAATTGGACCCTGATCGTCATCCTCAGAATCTGCTTCCACCTGTGAACGCGTGGACCCTGAGAACCAGCCAGATATTTTTTTCAAAAGGACAGGTTGTTTGCGATTAGGCAAATACCGATCGTCTTCGTCTTCTTCCTCCTCGTCATCATAGACAGGCTGCTTCACCTGCCGAGCTTTAGCTGGAGCAGCGGCTCTAGAAGGTCTGGCCGCTACGGGAACCGCCTTAGGACGGTTTGCAGCATGGAGACGAATCCCCTCCACAAACTTAACCAAGCGCACTCGCAAAAGCGTAAAAATCTCCACATAGGACAAGTTGGTAATTAGCATAAAGCTGATCGCCAGCATGACGATCATAAGCAGCTTAGCGCCCAGACTACCAAAAAGCCATAACAGCGCTGCATACTCCAACCCGCCAATGTACCCTCCGCTTATATCCTTACCCAGCATATAGACATTGCTTTCGTTCGAGCCAGGTGAAAGTGATCCCGAAAGATCATTATGTATTTGTGTCATTACATTGCCAGGATGTAACAAAGACAACGGGCCAAGCTTCTGCTCCATTGCAGATATTGTGCTCATAAGGCACATAGACAATAGAAGCAGAAGCACGCCAGTATGCCTGCTGTTCCACGAGGAAGGCCATCTTCGATGGATCATCACCATAAGTCCATAAAAAATGCCGATAAGCGGCAACACAAAATAAAATCTCCCTAATAAGTAACCCGCCATACTTGAAAGTGAGCGCCCTACGGCTGCTTCACCAGACAGTGCAATGACGGAAATAGTTATTAATAAAATTCCATATATTTCATATTTTAAAACGCTGCCGAGCAGCGCTTTTTTCTTCTTCTTTTTTCGTTTAGCCACGCCAGCCACCCCCGGAACAACATTATACCATATAATGGCGTGGCGTACCTATGTTCTCTTTTGTCAGAAAATGAATCTTTATGTTAATGTAATTATCGAACCTGGAGAGAACGCCGGATCTAGATAACGGTTCAGCGGACAATCCAATAATCTCACAATCCGCGCACGTCCTTCCTCCATCGGTTCAACCTGCATCAGCATGCCCTGCACACTAACTTCTCGGGTTGCGGCATAATTGTTAAATGCCCCCTCCCACACCTGTTCCATTGCAACTACTGTGTACAGTGTCATTGCGTAATCCCTCCTGGAGTCGATGCTGAGAAATCCCCGCCGATCATTCGGTTAAGATGCGCAAGTGCCGCTCCGATCCCGCCGACCTCATCCATCAGACCATATTTAACGGCATCCAAGCCCCCCACAGCCGTCCCGATATCACGATTGAGCTCACCTGTCTTAAACATGAGATCACGGAACTGTTCTTCAGAAATGCGCGAATGGGAAGTCACAAATTTAACGACACGTTCCTGCATTTTCTCCATATACTCGAAAGTTTGCGGCACTCCGATCACTAAACCATTCATTCGAATCGGATGAATCGTCATCGTTGCACTTTCAGCAATAATCGAATAAGTGGAGGAAACTGCAATCGGCACCCCGATGCTGTGCCCGCCTCCAATGACTACGGTTACCGTTGGCTTGGAGAGGGATGCAATCATTTCCGCAATTGCTAATCCCGCTTCTACATCTCCACCTACCGTATTTAAAATGATAAGCAGGCCTTTGATGTTTTTATTCTGTTCAGCTGCCACCAGCTGCGGAATGATATGCTCATACTTTGTTGTTTTGTTCTGTGGAGGCATAACAATATGTCCTTCAATCTGACCAATAATCGTTAAGCAAAAAATATCAGGCTCTCCACTTGGGACTACTGTTTGTCCAAGCTCCTTAATCGCTCCCATTGTAGTGGGCGGCATATTTTCATTAGGATTCGGATTAGTTTCTCCTGGGACAACTTCCTCATTTTTTGCTCCATTTGATCCTTCGATGTAGTTCATCTTCGCAGCTCTCCCTTGTTATATGCAGCTCTAGTCTGCTGTTGCCTTACTAACAATCCTTAGTATGACGTTTCAGGGTGCTGCATTATGCAATTTTCAGCTTATGAACATACAAAAACCCCTTCTCCCGTGGAAACCGTCCAATATTTCCGGGGAAAAGGGGCTCAGCCCTAGCTATATTCATTGAAGGAGAAACTCTCCTTACACTTCCATGATAATTGGCAAAATCATCGGTCTGCGGCGCGTTTGTTCATATAAGAAACGGCCCAGCGAATCTTTTACGCTTGTTTTAAGGGAAGCCCACTCATTTACTTTTTCACTCATCAGGCGTTGCAATGTACTGGATACAATTCGGTTAGCCTCGTCGAGCAGCCCTTCGGACTCCCGAACATAAACGAAACCACGTGAAATGATGTCAGGTCCAGAAACAATTGCACCATTCTGCTTACTAAGTGTAACCACGACAACCAAGATACCATCTTGAGACAGCAACTTACGGTCACGCAATACAATGTTACCAACATCGCCTACACCTAGTCCGTCAATCAATACGTTACCAGCTGTTACTTTACCAGCCTTACGAGCGGCACCGCCCTGGATTTCAACAATTTCACCGATTTCAGTGATAAAAATGTTCTGTGGCTCTACGCCAACCGATTCTGCCAGCAAAGCATGTTTGCGCTGCATACGGTATTCACCGTGGATCGGAATGAAGAATTTCGGTTTCATCAGGTTAAGCATAAGCTTAAGTTCTTCTTGACTACCGTGACCGGATACGTGAACGCCGGAGTTGGAACCGCTGTAAATCACATTAGCACCAAGACGGAACAATTCATCGATAGTACGGCCTACATACTTCTCATTACCTGGCACAGGTGTTGCCGCAATAATAACGGTATCGCCTGGCAGGATATCTACTTTGCGATGACTAGAACGTGCCATACGTGTCAATGCAGACATTGGCTCGCCTTGGCTGCCTGTGCAAAGAACAACTACACGATTTGCTGCCATTCTATTCATTTCTTCCGGTTCGATCAGCATTCCGTCAGGTACGTTCAAATATCCAAGCTCTGAAGCGATGGATACAACGTTGACCATACTACGGCCAATTACTGTAATCTTACGACCCGTAGATTCTGCTGCATTAACCACTTGTTGAATACGGTGCACATTGGAAGCAAAAGTTGCTACAACGACACGTTGCTCAGCCTTGCGGAAAATATCTTCCAGCACAATACCGACATTCTTCTCAGATGGGGTAAAGCCTGGTTTCTCAGCATTCGTACTATCCGACAAAAGAGCAAGTACGCCCTTTTGGCCAATCTCTGCCATCCGATGCAGATTTGCAAATTGACCGTTGACTGGGGTGTGGTCAAATTTGAAATCGCCCGTATGAACAACATTTCCTTCCGGAGTCTCAATGCATACACCCACGGAATCAGGAATACTGTGGTTGGTTCTAAAGAAAGTTACCTTAAGTGAGTTCCCCAATTGAATTTCTGAATCTTCGTTGATCAGAATCCGTTTGGTGTCACCCAGCAGGTTCGCTTCCTTCAATTTGTTCTCTACAAGACCTAAAGTCAATCTTGTTCCATAGACTGGAACATTCAAATTCTTCAGGACATAAGGTAGACCACCGATGTGATCCTCGTGTCCGTGAGTAAGCACAATACCTCTTACCTTGTCACGGTTCTCTGTCAAATACGAGATATCAGGAATTACGATGTCAATACCGAGCATATCCTCTTCCGGAAACTTGAGTCCCGAATCCACGACTACAATGTCAGCTCCGTATTGAATAACATACATGTTTTTCCCGATTTCTCCGACTCCGCCCAATGCGAAAATCGTCAATTTATCGTTGTTGTTTTTTTTGGACAAATGAATCTAACCCTCCTATGATGTTGGACGTCATACTTTTATTGGTAAATATCGAACTTCGATTATTTCAGCGGCGCTGAACACATTTCTTTCAAACAGCCAATAACTTCCAATCGACGAGGAAATTCCTGAAATCTGTAAAATGCGCAATGCGAAAGCTCCCGATTCCGGGCAGTAAAGTTCATATTGAAGCGGACAAACGCCGTCAAAATTCACCGTCGCGCCCCTCGCGCGAAGACATGTCATTTATTTAAACAGACTCATCTTGGGACCTATCCTGTCTCACAATGTATTACATTGACGGAAGATTACCGCATATTTAATTTTAACCGCACCCAGTCACTTAAGATCATTATACATGATTTTTTTGGCAAAAGACAAGTCATCCGCCTCGTATCCAAATTCTTTCCTTAAATTCGCCTCAATATTTCAGAAAAAAAATATAAATGCAAAAACCGGCTCCCTCAATAGAGTAGCCGGTTTAGAACGTACATCAGCAATGATTAATTCTTAGTGAAAAAGTGCTTCAATAAAAGCCGCTTCCGCTTCCGTTGGCGAAATAAGCGGCAATCTGACTCCGCCCACAGGGATCCCCTTGAGTCCTAAAGCATATTTTACAGCTGAAGGATTGGGCAGCGGTTGTGGGCATTCAAACATTCCTTTAAAAATCGGGAACAGCTGGCGATGAATCTCTCCAGCAAGCTGAACATTGCCGGAGGTATAAGCGTAAATCATTTCTGACATCTGCGCACCAACCACATGGCTAGATACACTTATAATTCCGTATCCACCGACAGCCAGACTGGCAAGACCTGAGGCATCATCACCCGTATATACACGGAAATCATCTGAACAAGCAGAGGCAATAAGTGTTACCTGATCTACAGACGCGCATTCTTTCGTAGCAACGATGTTCGGAATCTCAGCAAGTCGCAGGGTAGTGGCCACGCTCATACTTACACCTGTTCGACCTGGAACATTATATAGAATCACTGGTAATGAAGTCTCTGAAGCAATCGTGGAAAAATGCTGATAAAGACCTTCCTGATTCGGTTTATTATAATAAGGAACGACCAAAAGCACTCCATCTACGCCTATTTTCTCCGCTTCCTTCGTCAGATGAATGGAATGTTTCGTGTTATTGCTGCCAGTTCCAGCAATAACTTTACAACGTCCATTCGCCTTTTCCAGCACAAAAGAAAACAGCTGCAGCTTTTCCTCATCGCTTAACGTAGGCGATTCCCCTGTCGTTCCGCAGACAACCAAAGCCTCTGATTTCTGTACCTCAATTAAATAATCGACAAGCTGTGAAGTTACATCCCAGTTGATTTCTCCATCCCCATCAAAAGGGGTTACCATGGCTGTTATTAATCTTCCGAAATCCACTTTGAATTCCTCCTTGTCAGCGGTGCAATTCAAACATAGCATGCAGCGAACGCAGGGACTGCACCATATCTTCTTTTTTCACAAGCACCCATATCGTTGTATTCGAATCCGCGGATTGTAGAATTTGAATGTTTTGCGAGCTAAGCGCCTCAACAATGCGCGCCATAATACCAGGCACACCATTAATTCCGCCCCCGATAACAGAAACTTTGGCACAACCCGACAAACTCTTAGGTCGCAAACCCAGCTGCTGTAGAGCAGAAATAGCCTTCTCTGATTTGTCATCAAAAACCGTATAAAGAGCTTCCGTAGGTGTTACATTAATAAAATCAACGCTTATCCCGTTATCTGCCATACTCTTAAAGATTTGCAGTTGCACTCCGGTTCCGTTACCGTCCGGGCATTCCACAGAAATCTGTGTAACATTGCTGACATAAGCAATCCCTGTAACGAATCGATCCACAATTCCCCCTGCTTGGATATCGTTAAATCCTTCTGGATTCGTAACCAACGTACCTTCAGCTTCTGAAAAGGTTGAACGAACACGAACTGGGATCTGTGCCTGCATAGCAATCTCAACCGCACGTGGATGAATGACTTTTGCTCCCTGATGAGCCATATTGCAAATTTCAGTATAACTAACGTAAGTTAATGGCTTAGCATCTTCAACGATCCGTGGATCTGCTGTAAGAATCCCGTTAACATCCGTATAAATATCCACCATATCAGCATGAAGAGCAGCACCCAGTGCTGTAGCAGAGGTATCACTGCCGCCACGGCCTAAAGTTGTCAAATCACCCGCTTCAGTCTGGCCCTGGAACCCGGTAACAATAACCACCTTATCCTCACGCAGCTCACGGAGAATGCGTTCCGGACGTACATCCAGAATTCTGGCATTACCGTAGTTGCTGTCTGTCAGAAATCCTGCCTGAGCTCCCGTTAATACTGTAGAAGCGATGCCTTCATTCTCCAGTAGCCCACATAGAGTAGTAGCTGAAATAATTTCACCACAGCACATCAAGAGATCTTTTTCCCGGTCTGGAAGTGCATCTCCGTTCTGCACGGCCCAATCCAGCAAAGTGTCAGTTGCGTAAGGCTCTCCACGACGGCCCATAGCCGATACAACAATTACAAGGCTATAGCCACTAGCCAGCTCCCTTTTGACATTGCGGATTACGTGTTCTCTAGCTTGCGGTGTGGATAGCGATGTTCCTCCGAATTTTTGTACCAGAATACCCATGTATAATTCCCCCATTATTATCAAAGCAAACACACTAATCATTCGTGAAAAGATTACGGTACGTGAGCTTATTCGTTAAGTAAGTTGTTAAATGGCTGTACCGCCCTCGAACCTGAGGACGGTAGCAATACTGCTTATATTTTTTTGATAGCAATGAACTTAGCTGGTTCCACTACGTTATCTTGGCACTTCTCATTGCTCATTTGGTGCATCTCCCCTTTTATTGTCCACAACAAAATCAGCCGAGCTCTGTCAATTTTCTATGCTGAATGAAACCGTTCGATGATCATCGGCTGTAGTTGTTTACCTTGCAAAGCGGCATAGCAAGCTTCCGGGATAAGATCCATGCGTGCCACGAGCGAGTTAGGTTTACCCTCAGGGTTATCTTGACCGAATGGTACAAAATAAATATGTTTAGCCACCAGAAGCTTAGCAATATTTGCGGCATTTAGGCCCAATCCATCATTTGTAGATATCGCTAGAACTAGTGGACGTCCGTTGCGCATCTGTGATTTAGCTGCCATTAGCACGGGACTATCCGTCATGGCATTAGCCAGTTTACTCGTTGTATTTCCTGTGCAAGGTGCTATTGTCAGCACATCCAGCAGCTTGGAAGGACCCAGCGGCTCCGCTTCAACAATTGTAGAAATGATATCATTCCCTGTTATATCTTTCAACTGTTTTAACCAATTTTGCGATGTCCCAAAGCGGGTGTCTGTTCCTAGTACAGAGGCAGAAACTATAGGTACTACGTTTGCTCCCCCGTCTACGAAGCGCTGAATTTGTGGCATTACCTCAGCAAAAGTGCAATGAGATCCAGTGATCGCATACCCTACTGTTTTTCCGTGCCAATCCATTTTATTCGTCCCCCTTGATTAAAGCCTCGTCCGAAATCGACTGTACCAGCGCATTTGCCATAATAATCCCAGCGCTTTTTGGAGCTACAATGCCAGGGAGTCCTGGAGCCAGCATCGCCTTAATCCCACGTTTCTCAGCATAACGAAAGTCACAGCCGCCTGGTGCAGATGCCAGATCAATAATTACGCAATGCGGCGCAAGCCGCGAGAGCACCTGCGCGGTGATGATCATACTTGGTATCGTGTTAAATATAAGATCCACATCCGGTACGTGAAGCAGCAGCTCATTGGTCATAAAAGGCTTCCAGCCCATTTCCTCAGCACGTGCATAATGTTCTTGTTTTCTGACACCAACCTTTACACTGGCCCCCAGTCCCTGTAGACTTCGAGCCATTGTAAATCCAGTTCTACCTAAACCCAGCACCATTGACTTCGAGCTGTGAATTGTAAAATCCGTGTTCTGAATGGCCATTACCAGCGCTCCCTCCGCTGTCGGGATAGAGTTGTAAATAGCCACATCATCACGATTAAGCAGTTCGATTAACTTCAGTGAGTGCTTGGTACACATCCCGCGCAAGTAACTTTTAGCCATACCGGTATACACTAAACAATCGGATGGCAGCGCAGTGAAATGCTCCTCCAGAATCGTTAAACGCTCAGAAGAAAATAGAGCACTAATATTTCCTTCATCATCACAGCCTACCGTAGGCAACACTAATACATCTGCATTACTCAGCAGCTCTACCGTCAATTGTTCCAGGCTCACCCCTGGGCTAGGGGCCTCCCACTTATCGAACCCGGCAGCGCTTACCGTCGCATCCAATTCCACACATTTCCGAATCACTTCAAGCTGTCTCGCGTCCCCGCCCAGGAACACGATCCTGACGCCAGTAAGCATAGGGATGACGCTCCTTTCAACATACACTATCGACTATAAAGCATCTTATGCTGGGCATAGTTAATGGGTGAAGAGCGGAAATGAAATCCCCGGCACGCAAGGCTGATGATGAACTAATGGGTTACGGGTTACGGGTTACGGGTTACGGGTTACGGGTTACGGGTTACGGGTTACGGGTTACGGGTTACGGGTTACGGGTTACGGGTTACGGGTTACGGGTTACGGGTTACGGGTTACGGGTTACGGGTTACGGGTTACGGGTTACGGGTTACGGGTTACGGACCGAGATGCAACTATTTGTGTATTTTTTGCCTTTTAGGAGGAGTTTCGGACTGGAGAGCTCTTATTCGATGTAAATAGGTTCGTTAACAGGTGTTATTGATCAAATAGTGACACTAGGGTCCGAAAACAGCCGAATTAAGCAGAATTGTTATAAATAAGAGCACTGGGGTCCGATAGGGGCTTCGTCTTTACTTTGACGGTAGGGTTAGAGTAGTGGCAGAGCGCCAATGAAAATGCTGAGTTTATTCGATGGGGGAATCGGAGTTAGTTGCATAACAATCGAAGAAATTAAAGTTTTGGATAATTAACTCTGCATATCAAAAAAAGCTCACGAATCATGCCTTGGGCATGAATTCGTAAGCTTTTTAAATGAATTGTAACAACAATCTTACTTGCCAGTATGGCCAAAGCCTCCGGCTCCGCGTTGTGTTTCGGACAACTCTTCCACTTCCACCAAATTAACCACTGGAACGGCTTGAAATACCATTTGGGCAATCCGCTCATTGCGAGCGATAGCAAAAGGCTCCTGCCCCAGATTGATCAAGAGCACTTTGATCTCTCCGCGGTAATCAGCGTCTATAGTTCCAGGTGTATTCAAGCAGGTAATCCCGTGCTTCAAGGCCAGTCCACTACGCGGACGGATCTGCGCTTCAAGCCCCTCTGGCATAGCCAGTGAAATCCCTGTTGGAATTAATGCCCGCTCTCCTGGTGCAAGTACAATTTCACCCGCAACGGCAGCATAAAGATCATAACCGGAAGCTTGCTCCGACATTTTACAAGGAAGATTTACATCCTCGTTTCCAGCAAGTTTATTGATTTGTACGTAATAAGACAAGATCATCTCTCCTAACATTTGCAATAGCTTTATCTGATGAGCCTACCATCGCTAAAGAAAGCGGCTCCGCGAACATATGGTCCAGCACACTGTTGATATTGTCCATCGTCACTAGCTGAATTTTGGCGATCATATCGTCCAATGTATTATGTCTTCCGAGCATAAGTTCATTTTTTCCGATACGGTTCATTCGGCTGCTAGTGCTTTCGAGACTAAGAATGAGGCTGCCTTTAAGCTGCTCCTTACCTTTTCTCAGCTCATCTTCACTGAGGCCGTTGGTAGCAAGTTCGTACATCATTTCCTTGATTAACTCCATGACATCCTTTGTTTGCTTGGGCGCTGTTCCAGCATAGACCGTAAACAGACCAGAATCTGCCTGGGAGCTGTGATAGGAATACACCGAATAAGCTAATCCGCGCTTTTCACGAATTTCCTGGAACATGCGGGAGCTCATCCCTCCGCCTACGGCATTATTAATCAGCACCATAGCATACTGCAGGGGATCGCCAGAACGGACACCTGGTAAGGAAAGACAGATGTGATTCTGCTCTGTTTTCTTGCGGTGAAATAAGAGCTCTCCATAGTAATCTGGTGGAGTCAGCGGCGCACTTGTACCATGATTATCAAAAGAACCAAAATGCTGTTCCAGCAGTTCAATCAATCCATCACTGATGTTGCCGGCAACGCTTATAACCGTATTCTCAATCGTGTATTGTTCCTTCATATACGCCCGAAGATCATCCGGCTTCATCTCCATTAGCCGTTCCTTCAAGCCAAGGATGGAATACGCAAGCGGATGGTCCTTGTAGGCAGCAGCACACATCAAATCATGCACAAGATCATCCGGCGTGTCCTCGCACATGGAAATTTCCTCAAGGATGACATTCTTTTCTTTCTCCAGCTCTTCAGCATCCATCCGTGAACGGAAGAACATATCCGCTAACACATCTACAGCGATGGGCAGATGCTCATCCAATACTTTAGCATAATAACATGTATATTCTTTTGAGGTAAACGCATTTACATTGCCGCCGATGGCGTCAAACTGCTCAGCAATATCCTTGGCACTGTACCGATCCGTACCTTTAAAAAGCATATGTTCTACAAAATGGGATATCCCGTTGTTTCCAGGATGTTCATTCCGAGAGCCTGTCTTTACCCAGATTCCGAAAGAAACGGACCGGCCGGTCGGGATTTTCTCCATTACCACTCGTAAACCATTGGATAACACTATTTTTTCCACTTCAAGTCCTCCTGGCTAATAGCCATGTTCTATCTAATTTAATTACACGTGCCTATAATCCTACCAGAAATACATCTCTCACTCAACATTAGAGGGGATTAGCCGCTCTGCTGAGAGTGTTTGACTAACTGTGCCTAGCTGTAACCCTTTTGCTTTGATTCCACGTATCATGGCCTTCAGAGCTTTGGAGGATGCGGCTGTGGGATGCATTAGGACTAGAGTGCCCGGTTCCGCTTTGCTTGTGATTTTGGCAACCACAGATTCAGGAGACGGATTACGCCAATCTACGGTATCCACGGTCCAAAGTACGGTTTTGAGCCCTAAACTGCCTGCAATTTCTACGGTCTCCTGATCGAAATCACCAGAAGGGGGAGCGAACCATTTATTAGTGACTCCAAGCGATTCCTTTAACAGCTTTTGTGTCTTCTCAATTTCTACAGTAGCTCGTGCACGACTTAAAGTACTCATATTAGGGTGGGTATAAGCGTGATTCTCCATCTCATGACCGCGTTTTAGCATTTCTTTAGCCAGTTCCGGGTTTTTACTCAGCCAGCTCCCATCCAGAAAAAACGTAACTTTAACGTTCTCTTCATCCAAAACATCCAACATTGGCACAATGTACTCATTTCCCCACGCCACATTAATCATCAGCGATACCATCGGCTTAGCCGGATTCCCACGATATATGGGTTCAGCTCCCAGTTGATTCAGGGATATCTGTGGTTCGATCTGCCGATACACAAATTTTATAGGTTCTTTTGGTGCCAAAAGAGCATTCCGATATGTACTCTCTACATCAATTTCAAGCCCGTTATAACCCGGAATCGCCTTCCATACCCGATCAACCACAGCATTCACTGGAGGGGCATTAAGCTTGGCTGCGGCGGTCTCAATCCGTGCCCGAAGATCATTGTTCTCCGCCTTAGAAATATCCTTCCACACAGCTAGGTCATCCTGCGGCTTCAATTGCGCAAGCATGTCCTTTACCGGTCCCTGAGTGCTGCCAATTCCTATCACGATCGCAATACAAGCAACCACTAAAGCCACTTTTTCCGTCTTCATGACGACTTCCTCCCCGGTAGAAACGACTTGTAGTCCGTTCCACACGAATACAAAGACACTTTGTCCCAATCTATGAGACAAGAGAGGAATTTATGTCATAAGAACAGAGGCCAGAGGCGTGATAGTGATGCACTTTACTTTATTTCATATAAAAAAAGAGCCAGAACGCAATCGCTTCTGTCTCCTTTTATTATGCTATTAGGTACTTTAGAAAAGGTACCTCTACAATCGAAACTTAAGCTTTAGCTCCAGTTTCCGAAGTCAATACCGCTTTACGCGACAGGTTAACCCGGCCTTGTTGGTCGATTTCGGTAACTTTAACGGTAATTGTATCCCCGACAGCTACAACATCTTCAACCTTAGCTACGCGCTCAGTAGACAATTGGGAAATGTGTACCAATCCGTCTTTACCCGGAATTAGTTCAACAAATGCTCCAAATTTCTCAATACGTCTAACTGTACCCACATAGATTTCTCCAACTTGTACTTCACGCACAAGTCCTTCGATAATCGAACGCGCCTTTTGGATCATTTCTTCATCTGAAGAACCGATAAAGACACGGCCATCTTGTTCGATGTCGATTTTTACGCCGGTTTCTTCAATAATTTTATTGATAATCTTACCACCAGCACCGATAACATCACGGATTTTGTCCGGATTGATGTTGATAATAATGATTTTTGGAGCATATTTGGACAGATTAGGTCTTGGCGCAGAGATCGCTTCATTCATTTTGTCCAAGATGAACAGACGGCCTTCTTTAGCCTGCTGAAGTGCATCCTGAAGAATTTTGCGGTCGATACCGGCAATCTTAATGTCCATTTGAATAGCTGTAACACCTTCTGCTGTACCAGCTACCTTGAAGTCCATATCTCCGAGATGATCTTCCATACCTTGAATATCCGTCAGGATGGAGACATGCTCTCCGTCTTTGATCAGACCCATTGCTACTCCGGCTACAGGTGCTTTGATTGGCACACCAGCGTCCATCATAGCCAGAATGCTGGCACAGATACTTGCCTGGGAAGTAGAACCGTTAGATTCAATCGCTTCTGATACTAGACGAATCGTGTACGGGAATTCAGTTTCACTAGGAATAACCTTGGATAATGCACGTTCTCCAAGTGCTCCATGACCGATTTCACGGCGTCCTGGTGCTCTAAGCGGACGAGCTTCCCCTACGCTGAACGGCGGGAAGTTGTAATGGTGCATGAAACGTTTCGTTTCAGTAGGATCGATTCCGTCAAGAATTTGCACATCACCTAGTGCTCCAAGAGTACAAACGCTAAGGATTTGTGTTTGTCCACGTGTAAACAGACCGGAACCGTGTGTACGCGGTAACAGACTTGTATCACATTCAATCGGACGGATTTCATCAAGTTTACGTCCATCTGGACGAACCTTATCATGTGTGATTAGACGTCTTACTTCATCCTTCACGATATCATGTAGGACTTCTTTAACATCTTTCAGAAGCTCCGGTGCTTCTATGTACTTCTCTACGAAATACGCAACCGCTTCATCATTAACGACATCAATCGCTTCCTGACGCGCATGTTTTTCAGCTATTTTAACGGCTTCCACCAGACGAGCCTCAGCAAATGCACGGACCTCAGTATTCACGTCAGCATTCACTGTATGCAGCTTCACAGCCATTTTTTCTTTACCAGCCACTTTAACCAGTTCTTCAATGGTTGCAACGATCTTGCGGATTTCATCATGACCGAACATAATCGCTTCGAGCATCACATCTTCCGTCACTTCGTTCGCTTCTGCTTCAACCATCATGATTGCATCCTTCGTTCCAGCAACCACCACATAAACATCACTGATTGCTTGCTGAGACATATCCGGATTGATCACAAACTCTCCATTAATCCGACCTACAGCAACGCCGCCGATGGGTCCATCAAAAGGCACATCGGAAATACTAAGTGCTGCTGAAGTACCGATCATAGCAGCAATATCTGGTGCGCAGTCCTGATCCACACTCATTACCATGTTCAATACCTGAACATCGTTACGGAAACCTTCAGGGAACAGTGGTCTGATTGGACGGTCAGTCAAACGGCTGGACAGAATCGCTTTCTCACTCGGTCTACCTTCCCGTTTAATAAATCCGCCAGGAATTTTACCTACCGCATATAATCTTTCCTCATAGTTAACTGTAAGCGGGAAAAAATCCAGATCCTTAGGCTCTTTTGAAGCCGTAACGGTACATAATACCGAAGTATCCCCGTAACGCACCATAACGGCTGCGTTTGCTTGTTTAGCCAGGCGGCC
The DNA here is from genome assembly GCF_038002785.1 of Paenibacillus sp. FSL H3-0310. Lineage (NCBI taxonomy): Bacteria > Bacillati > Bacillota > Bacilli > Caryophanales > Paenibacillaceae > Paenibacillus > Paenibacillus sp. FSL H3-0310. The sequence goes on along the minus strand of NZ_JBBODC010000001.1, from coordinate 2,054,634 downwards.
CGTTTCCAGCACAAGGCGTCTTCCACCCAGCTGCATTTCTACACGTTTTTCCATAAATACCTCCTTGAATAGTAGTAGACCCGCAGTCTAAAATAGCAGGTTCACATATCGATCTAAATGAATTGGAAAGGCTTGTCCCAAAGGGAGGCTGCCTATTCTGTATGCATATAAGAAGAAACGGCTGGGCCTTACTGAAAAGTAAAGTCGCCGTTTTTGCGAATAATCTCATCGATCCTAATATTAAGTTTTCCCTAAATTTTCAAAAAGCAACCCAGCTGTCCCGCTGTCGCTCCGAGAAGGACATACGGTATACAACCAGGCTGCTTTAAGAGTAATCTTATGGAAAATTAACGACGCAATCCCAGTCTTTCGATCAGGGCGCTGTAACGTCTGATGTCTTTGTTTTTCAAATACGCCAGAAGTTTACGACGTTGTCCAACCATTTTCAACAATCCACGACGGGAGTGATGATCTTTCTTGTGCGTACGCAAGTGGTCAGTCAAATTAACGATGTTCTCCGTTAGGATAGCAACTTGCACCTCAGGGGATCCAGTATCGGATTCGTGAGTTTTGTGCTCGTCGATCAATTGATGTTTACGTTCTTGAGTTAATGCCATCCTGTTCACCTCCTTCAATATAATCGCCACTAGCCTCGTCACCGTCGGTGAGAACGTGCAACCAAGCTAAGGTTATGATGCTGTAAGCCAGCAACGTTACTTAGTATAGCATCTCCATTAACAAAAGTAAACGGCTTGTCCGGGATGACTATAAATTATACTCCAGAATCTTCTTCGCGGTTTCTGCATCCTCGCCAATCTGAGTAATCAATGCTCCAATGGAGTCAAACTTCCGTTCTGGACGAATGTAAGATACCAATTCTACCTTAAGCTCTTGATCATACAGGTCACCCTCGAAGTCAAAAAGATGAACCTCAAAGCTCGGAGTTAACACACCCTCATGAAAGGTTGGTTTAACACCCACATTCATAACCCCGTACAGAACTTTATCCTTATAAAAGACTCGGACCGCATATACACCTTTGGTCGGAATGACAAAATGATCACTGAGCTTCAAATTGGCAGTTGGAAAACCAATTGTGCGGCCTCTCTTCTCACCATGCCCCACTTCACCACGCAGATGATAGCAACGTCCGAACCAGGAGTTTGCCAGCCCCAGATCTCCATTTTGGAGACTTTTACGAATGCCGGAGCTGCTAACCTTTTCACCTTCAAGCAGAAAAGGAGGAGCAACTTCCACATTCATAACACCTTCACCCAGTTTGCGAAGCATCTCAACATCGCCTTCACCTTGGTAGCCAAAGCGAAAGTCAAAGCCAACAACTGCAGTTACAATATGTAGCGGCAAAAGCATAACAGAGACAAAATTCTGTGGACTAACCCGGGAAAGCTGCTCATTAAATTCAACAACATACAGGATATCGACACCCATGCTGGCAAGAATCTCTTGCTTTTCAAAGGGTGGCGTCAAGTACCCTTCATAATCTCCCTTACCCATAACATCTTTGGGATGAGGATGAAATGTAAGGACTGCAGCCGGCACACCTTGTTTACGGGCTAAGGCTACAGCGGATGTAATGACGCTGGCATGTCCACGATGCAGGCCGTCAAACTGCCCTAGAGCAGCCACTTGAGGTTGTGCCCATTCGGCAGCAGTCTCCGGCGACATCGGATAGGTTAACGTTACGGTTCTCACGCTGTTTCTCACCTACAATTCACTTGGTAAAATTGATTTAAGCTTGTGCAAACACCTTTACTGGGGCAATAGCACCTGTCTCTTCCAGCTCATAAATGCCAAGAAACAATCCCTGAAGATCGTATAGCCGAATTTGACCTGTTGTCTTCACTTCTGGAGCAATGAACCGCGAAGACAAACGTTGCCCTTGCAGTGCTGCCTTCTTCTTCTCATCCATAACGGTATGCTTAGGCAAATGCGAAATTGCCTCATCAGCAGCGATTAAATGATCTTCCAATGTTCCGGCTTCCTTGTGCGCGGCAATATCCTCAAGAGATAAGCAATGGCTGGCAGAAATTCCTGCCGACATTGTTCTCTCCAGCTTCACCATTACACCCGGCAGTCCAAGCGCACGACCGATATCTACACAAAGTGTACGAATATACGTGCCTTTGGAGCATAATACCCGGAAAGTGATGTCGGGATGATTACCTTCCCAAGTCATATCCGTCATTTCGATTTCATAAATCTCTACTTCGCGACTTTTCCGTTCAACGGTTTTGCCTTCTCTAGCCAATTCATAAAGACGTTTGCCGTCGACTTTCACCGCAGAGTACATGGGAGGAACCTGAGAAATTACGCCTTTGAAAGAGGCAAGCACTGCAAGAATCTCTTCCTCAGTTACATGAACCTCATCAACAGTTTCCGTAATGGTTCCAGTTAAGTCTTCAGTATCACTGGACATCCCCAGTCTCAGTGTTGCCACATATTCTTTGGGCAGCTCCTGAATATACTCCACAACGCGAGTAGCACGTCCCAGACAAAGCGGCAATACACCAGTCACTTGGGGATCTAGTGTCCCCGTATGACCAATTCGTTTCATGCCGAGAATCCGACGTGCCTTGGCTACAACATCATGTGAAGTGAAGCCTGCCGGTTTATAAACCGCCAGAACACCTTCTAATTCACTCATAAATGACGTCTTACCTCCTCAAGCACCTGAGCTATTGCCTCTTCAAGCGTAGCTTCTATACGCGCACCTGCAGCACGGGTATGACCGCCGCCTCCAAACGTTTGCGCCAATGCAGCCACGTCTACTTTACCGGCAGAACGCAGGCTAACCTTGACCGCATGTTCGTGAATAACTTTAAAAAGAATGCCTACTTCCACGCCCCGAATATTACGAGGGTAGTTTACGATTCCTTCCAAATCTTCATTAGCAGCAGCACATTCGATCATATGCTCGGGTGTAACATATAGCCAGGCAATATCTCCTTCAGGAGATAATTCCAGCGTATTTAAGGCTTTATTTAATATTTTAACCTGTGGCAGCGTCATTTCTTCAAGCAATGTCTCAGCGAGTTCAGGACCGTTAACCCCAAGGGATAATAGCTCAGATACAGCTGCCATTACTTTTGGTGATGTGTTGGTATAACGAAAACCACCGGTATCTGTTAACAGACCCGTATATATAGCTGTGGCGATATCAATATCCCATTCGATCTCGAATGTCTTCAGCAGGTCGAACAAAATTTCCGCTGTCGCAGCTGCATCCGGTTTGATTAAATTAACGAATCCATAACCGTTATTTGTTGGATGGTGATCAATGTTCAGGATAAGAGCCTCATTCGCAAAATAGCGATTTGTCAGCCCTACTCGCTGAAAATCCGCACAATCCACACAGATGACGTTGCTGTATTGACGGGGCGGTTCACTAGAGGCCATATTGATGATTTCATCCGAATGCCATAGGTATTCCATTCGCTTCGGGATTGGTCCTTCATTCAGCATAGTGTATTTTTTGCCCAGACATGAGAGAAGCCAGCCCACCGCAAGGGTGGAGCTGACTGCATCTCCGTCCGGCTGAACATGCGACACTACAAGGTAATCGTCGTGTTCCAGCAGAAACTCACGGGTCTGCTGGAGACTTTGTTCATAGCTCTGCATTCGCCGTCTCCTTTTTAAAGGTTGTTCAAAATAGCATAACGCTATTTTGAACCCCACTTTAATCACTTATTTCTAATCGTTCTTATGAAGCTCTCCAAGAAGCTTCTCAATATGACTGCCATAAGCGACAGATTCGTCGAACTTGAAGATCAGCTCCGGTGTATGCCGAAGGCGAATGGCCTTGCCAAGCTCTGAGCGAAGAAAACCATTGGCTTTCTCAATCGCTTTAAGCGAGTCTGACTTCTGCTCTTCATCCCCGAACACGCTTAGGTATACCTTGGCTTGCGATAGATCGTTAGTCACGTCTACGCCAGTTACAGTTACAAAACCGATTCGAGGGTCTTTCAGACCGCTTTGGATAAGTTGACTAAGCTCTTTCTTGATCTGCTCGCCCACTCGTCCTGCTCTAATTTTAGACATCTATATTCACCTCTTCGCTTAGCGCTCTACAGTTTCCATAAGAAACGCTTCGATAATGTCGCCCTCTTGGACGTCATTATAGCGTTCCAAAGTTATGCCACATTCATAACCTTGCGCCACTTCTTTGGCATCATCTTTGAAACGTTTCAAAGTATCAACCTTACCTGTGAACACTACGATTCCGCTACGGATCAAGCGCATTTCAGCATTACGGGTAATTTTACCGGAAGTAACCATACATCCTGCAATGGTACCCACTTTGCTGATTTTGAACACGCTGCGAACTTCGGCGTGACCGATAACATTCTCTTTATAGATAGGATCGAGCATACCTTTCATGGCACTTTCGATTTCTTCAATTACATTGTAGATAATGTTGTGCAGACGAACATCTACTTTTTCTTGCTCAGCAGCTGCTTTGGTCTGTGCGTCTGGACGAACGTTAAAGCCGATAACGATAGCATTCGATGCTGCTGCAAGCGTAATATCGGATTCAGTAATTGCACCAGCACCGCTGTGAATGATCTTCACGCGTACGCCTTCCACTTCGATCTTAGCCAAGGATCCTTTAAGCGCCTCGACTGAACCTTGTACGTCAGCTTTGATAATCACGTTAAGGTCTTTGATCTCGCCATCTTTAATGTGCTGGAACAGATCATCCAAAGTTACACGGGTGTTCGTATTCAGCTCAGATTGACGTTGGGAAGTAGAACGTCTATCAGCAATCGCACGCGCTTTACGCTCATCTTCGAAAGCCATAAACGGATCTCCAGCTTGTGGTACCTCAGTCAAACCTGTAATTTCAACTGGAGTAGATGGTCCAGCTTCTTTGATCTTACGACCTTTATCATTGACCATCGCACGTACACGTCCGAAGCAGTTACCTGCTACAAAGGCATCGCCGACTTTCAACGTACCGTTCTGAACGAGTATACGAGCAACTGGTCCACGGGATTTATCAAGCTCAGCTTCTATAACAGTACCGCGTGCCCGTTTGTCAGGGTTCGCTTTGTACTCATTAACTTCAGCTACGAGCAGGATCATTTCCAGCAGTTCTTCCAAGTTAATACGTTGTTTCGCAGAGAGGTTAACGAAGATGGTATCTCCGCCCCACTCTTCAGGAACAAGTTCATAACTTGTAAGCTCTTGCTTCACCTTATCAGGATCTGCACCCGGTTTGTCGATTTTATTAACAGCGACAATAATCGGAAGTCCAGCAGCCTTAGCGTGTGCAATAGCTTCAACGGTCTGAGGCATAACACCGTCATCAGCAGCTACTACGATAATTGTCATATCCGTAACCTGTGCACCACGAGCACGCATAGCAGTAAATGCTTCGTGACCAGGTGTATCAAGGAACGTGATTTTCTTTTGGTTGATTTCGACTTGATAAGCACCGATGTGCTGAGTGATTCCGCCGGCTTCGCCTAGCGTCACATTGGTCGAACGAATAGCATCAAGTAGTGTAGTTTTACCATGGTCAACGTGACCCATAATAGTAACTACTGGAGGACGAGTCTGAAGATCCTCTTCATTGTCATTCTCTTCCACTGTTTCGAAGCTGTCCTCGTCAACAGGAATCTTCACTTCTACTTCTACGCCAAATTCAGCAGCGAGCAGCAAAATGGTGTCGATATCAAGTTCTTGGTTGATGGTAGCCATAACACCCATCGAAATCAGCTTTTTGATTACTTCAGAAGCATCCTTGTGAAGCAATTTCGCTGTTTCACCAACGGTCATGCTGCCACGAACGATGATTTTCTTAGGTGTGTTATCGATCTTCTCGCGGTGTACCATTGGCTGGTTCTTGCCACGACCATTCTTACCACCACGACCGCGGTAGTTACCACCTTTACCATCATCGAAACGTCTTTGATTATTATTCGGTCTGCCACCAGTTGTGTTCTTTTTAGGACCTCTGTCATCACCGCGTGTGAAACCTCCGCCTGTGCCAGATTGACCTTGTGGACGGCTGTCAGTGCGTGGTGCACTGCTTTGTCCTTGCGGACGGCTGCCACTTGTATTGCTGCCTTGTGGACGGCTTCCACCAGTGTTGCTGCCTTGTGGGCGGCTACCACCAGTATTGCTACCTTGCGGACGGCTGCCACCGGTATTGCTACCTTGTGGACGGTTGCCGCCAGTATTACTGCTTTGCGGACGGCTGCCACCGGTATTGCTACCTTGTGGGCGATTGCCGCCAGTACTGCTGCTTTGCGGGCGGCTGCTACTAGTACTGCTAGTACTGTTAGTACGTGGAGCACCGCTTTGTTGCGGACGTGCATTCTGCGTTGAACCTGTTTGTGTTCTGCGGGAATCTTGTCCGCTTTGGGGCCTTGGGGACGTCGTCGATTGGTTGTTGTTTTGGTTACTGTTCATACCTACCTGCTTTTCCTGTTGATTTTTGTTGGCATTCTGAGCACTTTGAGGTTCGGCTGTTACCGCACCGGTTGTTACCGGCCGGCTGCTGGTGCCGGTATCCCGCTTGGCTGCAGCATTTGATTTGATATCCTTAAAGAACTGTTCAACTTTGTTCACGGATCCATTCTCCATGACACTCATATGATTATTCACAGGGACATTCAAACGCTTCAGAATAGTAATAATTTCTTTACTGCTCATGTTTAGTGACTTGGCGTATTCGTACACGCGCAATTTATCTTTGTTCTCTTCTTTAGTCAATAAATCCACCTCCGACAGTATCTCCGAGTTGCTTGGAGATCATTTCCGCGAATCCTTTATCCGTAATGGCCAGTACTACGCGCTGGTCTTTACCAATACTTGCACCGAGTTCATCCCGGTGAAATGCGATTACTAGTGGAATATCGTAAGTTCCGCATTTATCACGGAACTTTTTTTGGGTATTATCTGAAGCGTCACCTGCCAGAACGACCAGCTTCGCCTCTGAAGACCGTACAGCTTTGAGTACAGCCTCGTCACCGGTGACTATCTTGCCTGCTCTCATGGCAAGCCCTAAATAAGAAAGCGCCTTACTCATTATCCTCACTATCCTTTGCTGCTAGAAACTGCTCTTCCACGGAAGTAAACTCCCGGGCTAGCTGGGCGTAGATTTCAGGACTCACTTGACATTTCAATGCACGGTCAAGTGCTTTGTTCTTTTGTGCCAGCTGAAAGCATTCAAGCTTGCCGCATATGTAAGCACCACGGCCTGACTTCTTGCCCGTCAGATCAATCAGCACTTCACCTTCAGGCGTTCTTACCACACGAATCAGCTCTTTTTTAGGCATCATCTCTTGGGTAGCAACGCATTTACGCAGCGGCACCTTTTTTTGTTTCATTACAAACGCCTCCCGTCAAGCAGGTTAATTAATCTATGGAGACGGAATCCTGATGCATTTCATCAATAGAAGATTTCGGTCTGCCGTATTCCTGCTCCGCTTGAGTTTCACTCTTGATATCAATCTTCCAGCCGGTAAGTTTAGCGGCAAGACGTGCATTTTGCCCTTTAATACCGATAGCCAGTGACAATTGATAGTCAGGAACGATAACTCTCGCCATCTTCTCCGTTTCAAAGACTTGAACTTCAAGAACCTTTGAAGGGCTAAGTGCATTCGCAACATATTCCTGCACCAGATCAGAATAACGGACGATATCGATCTTCTCACCGCGAAGCTCAGTAACGATGGTCTGAACGCGTGTGCCTCTTGGACCTACGCAAGAACCAACGGGATCTACTTCTGGATTGCGGGAATACACAGCAATCTTCGAGCGGAAGCCAGCTTCACGGGCTACAGAACGAATCTCAACTACACCGTCAAATATTTCAGGAACTTCAAGCTCGAACAGACGCTTCAGTAATCCAGGATGACTGCGGGAGAGCATAATCTGCGGACCTTTTGTTGTATTCTCAACTTTTGTGATATAAGCCTTGATGCGTTCGCTTTGTTTGAACTTTTCACCTGGCATCAATTCGCTAAGCGGAAGAACCGCTTCGATTTTACCAAGATCAATGTAAATGTTCCGCATATCTTGACGTTGAACTAGTCCAGTAACGATATCATCTTCTTTGTCGATAAAAGCATTATAGATAAGTCCACGCTCTGCCTCGCGAATTCGTTGAGTTACAACCTGCTTAGCAGTCTGTGCGGCAATACGTCCAAAATCACGCGGTGTCACTTCAAGCTCAGCGATATCTTCCAGCTGGAAATGCGGGTTAATTTCTCTGGCTGCCGGCAACGAGATTTCAGTCCTTGTATCCAGGACCTCCTCAACAATTAACTTGCGGGCAAACACTTTAATGACACCTGTATTGCGATTCATGTCAACACGCACGTTCTGTGCTGCATTGAAATTACGTTTATAACTAGAGATCAGCGCCGCTTCAATCGCTTCAAACAGCACATCTTTACTGATGCCTCTCTCCCTCTCCAGCTCATTCATTGCTTCAATAAACTCCATACTCATGAATTTCCGGCCCCCCTTTCAAGACGTTAAAAAATAATGGCCAATCTCGCACTTGCGACCTTGGCGTACGGTACTACATGTTCTTTTTTGCCCGCGGAGATGAGCAGTTCCTCGTTCTCGAACGAGAGCAAACGACCTTCAAATTCTTTGAGTCCTTGAATCGGCTCATAAACAGTCACATACACGTCCTTACCTACCGCTTTAGCTACATCCGCAGCTTTTTTGAGAGGACGCTCTGCTCCCGGCGAGGAAACCTCAAGGAAATATGCCTCAGGAATAGGATCATTCTCATCTAACTTCTGACTGAAATATTCGCTAATGATCCCGCAGTCATCAATATCAATGCCGCCTTCTTTATCTACGAATATACGCAGAAACCAATTGGAGCCTTCCTTCACGTATTCAACGTCCACCAGTTCGAAACCATTGTCGTCGAGATAGGGCCCGAGCATCTGCTCTACCGTTTGTTTAATTTTAGATTTGGGTGTGCTCAAAAGAAAATTACCTCCACGAACTTGTCTTTTGCTATATACCAAAGATAAAGAGTGGGTTTCCCCACTCTTTACACAACGGACTTATCTCATTATTACCAAAGAAATTATACCATAGGGAAACTGGACTGACAAGTGCTAGCCCTTGACTCCCCCTTTGGAGCACTCTTTTCTAGCCATGAAATAAGTGTTGTTAAAGCCTTTAAAATAGGGAAAGTTGATTGCTTTCCGGTAAGCCGCGGAAGCAGCCCATGCCGGTCAGCAGCTCAATAACCGTCTTACTTGCCTTTGATTTCTGCTGGAAATCTTCAATAGACAGGAACTCGCCAGCATCTTTCGCAGCAGCTATGTTGATAGCAGCATTCTCACCAATTCCCGCTAAAGCAGAAAACGGAGGGATCAAACTCTTGTCATCAACAATAAACTTATTCGCTTCTGAGCGGTAAAGATCAATGTTTTTGAATGTAAACCCACGTGCCGTCATCTCCAAAGCCATCTCAAGGACAGGCAACATAGCCTTTTCCTTAGGCAAAGCTTGAAATCCTTTTTGCTCAATTTCTACGATCTGACGGCTGATGGCTTCATACCCCTTACAGCACAATTCAATATCAAAATCTGCTGCACGTACAGAGAAATAAGTCGCATAATATTCAATAGGATGATACAGCTTGAAGTAGGCGGTACGCACTGCAGAAATTACGTATGCAGCAGCATGCGCCTTCGGGAACATGTATTGAATCTTTAGACAAGAATCAATATACCATTGTGGGACCTTGCACTTTTTCATTTCCTCGATCCACTCGTCAGACAAACCTTTACCTTTACGAACACTCTCGGTAATTTTAAAGGCCAAGCTCGCATCCATTCCCGCTTTATAAATTAAGAAGAGCATGATGTCATCACGACAACCGATAACGGTCTTAATGTTACAAGTGTTATTCTTTATAAGCTCTTGAGCGTTACCAAGCCAAACTCCAGTACCATGAGACAAACCTGATATTTGCAGTAAGTCAGCAAAGCTGGACGGCTTCGACTCAATAAGCATTTGACGTACGAACTTGGTACCCATTTCGGGCACACCATAGGTCGCAACCGGTGATCTGATTTCGTCAGGTCTTACTCCAAGTGCATCTGTAGAGTTAAACATGCTCATTACTTTCGGATCATTCATCGGGATAGAAGTTGGATCAACACCTGTCAAATCCTGAAGCATCCGCATCATCGTCGGATCATCATGACCCAGAATATCAAGCTTCAGCAAATTCGCGTCAAAAGCGTGATAATCAAAGTGTGTGGTCTTCCATTCAGCATTGACATCATCCGCCGGGAATTGTACTGGCGTAATATCTTCTACCTCCATATAGTCTGGAACAACGACTATACCACCCGGATGCTGTCCCGTACTACGTTTAACGCCTGTACAGCCAGCCGCCAGACGGCCAACTTCAGCTCCACGCCAACGTTTCTGGTGCAGTTCTTCGTATTTTTTTGCAAATCCGAAGGCTGTCTTCTCAGCTACGGTACCAATCGTTCCGGCACGGAATACATTTTTCTCACCAAACATTTCTTTGGTAAAGTTATGTGCATTCGGCTGATATTCCCCTGAGAAGTTCAAGTCGATATCGGGGACTTTATCCCCTTTAAATCCAAGGAAGGTCTCGAACGGAATATCCTGGCCTTCACCTTTGAGCTTCTGACCGCAATCCGGGCAGACTTTATCTGGTAAATCGAATCCGCTCCGCACACTACCGTCCAGGAACCATTCATTATGGCGACACTCGGGGTTTAGGCAAATATAATGCGCAGGCAAAGGATTTACTTCTGAAATCCCAAGAAATGTAGCTACTACAGAAGAACCTACGGAACCCCGCGAGCCTACGAGATACCCATCCTGATTTGACTTTTTAACAAGACGTTCAGAAATCAAATAGTTGGCAGAGAACCCGTATTTAATAATCGGTGCAAGCTCTTTCTCCAAACGGGCAATAACTACCTCAGGCAGCTCTTCACCGTAAATGGATTTGGCAGTATTGTAGCAGGTCTCGCGAATTTCTTCGTCCGCCCCGTCAATAATTGGTGTAAATAGCTTATCTGGAAATAGCTCCAGTTCTTCAAAACGCTCCGCCAGCTCAACTGTATTTGTGACAACGACTTCCATCGCTTTTTCAGCACCAAGAAATTCGAATTCAGACAGCATTTCATCTGTTGTGCGGAAGTGTGCATCCGGTTTGCGTTGGTCTTTAAGCGGACTAAAGCCCGTGATCCCATTAATCGTAATATCACGATACAGCTTGTCCCGGGGTTCAAGATAATGCACATTCCCCGTTGCGATAACAGGTTTATTCAACTGTTCCCCTATTTCGCAAACCTTCCGGACTACATCGCGAAGCTCATCAGGACCTGCTACAAAGCCCTTGTCCACCAAGTGCATGTACATGGTCAATGGCTGAATCTCCAGCACATCATAAAAATGAGCAACCTCCATGGCTTCCTCAGTCGTTTTGTTGAGTACTGCTTCAAAAAACTCTCCACGTTCACAACCGGAAATCACGAGCAGTCCATCTCTATGCTCTTCCAGCTTGGATTTCGGAATACAAGGTACACGTTTGAAATATTCCGTATGTGACATGGAAATGAGCTTATAGAGATTTTTTTTCCCTATTTGATTTAGTGCATAAATATTACAGTGGAACGGTCGTGTGTTCGAAAGATCATTACCCACATAATCGTTTAGTCGATCAAGGCGGGTCATGCCCTTCATCTTTTCAGCATCTGCGAGCAATCCTGTTAATATACCGCCGAGTGCTATGGTATCATCAATCGCACGGTGATGGCTTTCCAGAAGAACTTTATATTTATCGGCTAATGTGTTCAGCCTGTGATTCTTCATGCTTGGATATAGTAACCGCGCGAGCTCAAGCGTATCAAGAGATGGATTCGGAAGCACAGGTTCACCTATTTTACGTAACGAGGCCTGAATAAAACCCATATCAAATCTGGCGTTATGAGCTACAAGGATACTGTCACCCACAAATTCAACAAACTTACGCAGCACTGGTTCAAGATCAGGAGCATCCTTAACCATTTCATCCGTAATATTGGTCAATTGCTGAATATGATAAGGGATTTTCTCATGCGGATTAACAAAAGTAGAATAACGGTCTACTTCTTTGCCTTCGCACATTTTAATGGCCGCCAGCTCCGTAATATTATTGCGGGTAATCGATAAACCCGTGGTTTCTATATCAAACACTACATAGGTAGCTGTCTTCAAGTCCAAAGGCTGAGCGTTCTCGACAATATTCACAGAGTCATTCACAACATTAGCTTCCACACCATAAATCATTTTTATCTTATGCTTATGAGCTGCATGGTTTGCATCAGGAAAAGCCTGAACGCCGCCATGATCAGAAATAGCAATCGCAGGATGACCCCACTGGGCAGCTGTTTTGACATAGGTAGTGATCGGAGTGACCGCATCCATCGTACTCATCGTAGTGTGAAGGTGGAATTCCACCCGTTTCTTAGGAGCTGTATCTTTACGCGCAGGCGGTGCCTTAACTTCCGTTAAATCTGAAGGGATCATCACGAGCTCAGGAATCTGCATAAAACGGTCATATTCTACTTTCCCGCGTGCTCTTACCCATTTGCCATTAGCTAGCTGACTCATAACCTTCAGATCATCTTTAGTCTTCGCGAACATCTTCATTTGTAGAGAATCCGTAAAATCGGTCAGACTGAAAGTGAACAAGGTACTGCCATTGCGAAGCTCCTTACGATCCAGACCAAAAATGGTACCCTGAATTGTAATTTTCTTCTCTTCATCTTGAATTTCAAGAATCGGCACGGCCTGTTCCTTAATTTCATACCCCACTTGAAGCTTAATTACTTCATTAGGATCGCTATCATCAGCAGGAGCTTCTGTTTCCACAGCAGTCATCATCTGCTCAACGATCTCGCGTTGTTCTTGCTGAAGCTTTTGCTGAAATTCTTCGAATGCTTCAACATTATTATTTTCGTTCTCCGCCATTAGTAATTTAACTTTTAAGGAGAGACCGAAATACTTTTCATAAAATTTAATAATTGCTCCATCGATGCCTTTTTTGCGAGCCAGCTCCATCGAGGTGGAATCACTCATCGTTAACATTAAAGTATCCTCTTTAAGCTCCTGTGAGGAGCGGGTCAGCCAGCCGTTCACCGATGGAATCTCCCGATGCACCCACTCCAGAAACAGTCCCCAATATTCCTGGACAAGCTCCGCTCTACTAACCTTCTCATCATATAGGAACAAAAAGCTTACTTTAGCTATATGCTGTAGCTTCTCACGCATTCTAAGGCAAAATGTCCGATATACCTGTGCTGGAACCAGACTTTCTTTCGCAATAATGATTTGCCAGTCCCGATTACCGCGACTGATCTCAACACGTTCTATATACCCGTCCAAAAAGTAGGGGTCCATGATTGCAGGCGGAATTTCACCCTGCTTCATCAAGAGCTCGAACCTTTTTCTTCTCTCCTGGTTTTGTTCCATGCTTTCCTCCCACCTTTAATAACCCAGTTAAAACTATCCATGATATACAGTGAAAGTACAATATGATAAGAAGAAACGATGTAGTCGCCTTTTAAAGACGACAACTGTTTCTCGTAAAATATAAGGATAATTTATAGCGAATTCCTATAAATTCTTATATTTTAAAAAGCTTCTGGTTTCAAAAAGCATTGGGTTCTTACGGCCCGCCGACTCCTTTCGCCAGAAGCTAAATTAAAATACTACAAGACTGTTGATCGGTGCCTAATGATTAATACGCCTTTGCAAAAACCACAGTATGCTTGGCTGGTTGGCCACAGCAAATGCAGACTTGCTTAGTCTCCGCTGGATCAAAAGGAATATTGCGGCTACCCGCACCTGTCTCTTCCTTAACTTTGGACTCGCATTCTTCGGAACCACACCATCCCGCTAGAGCAAATCCACGTTTTTCGTCCATCGAAGCTTTCATTTCCTCCAAGGAATCTACAGAATAGAAATGGTCCTCACGGAATTTCAGCGCACGTTCGAACATTTCATTGTGAACCTGTTCAAGCATTGTTTGAACCTCTTCTACGAGGTTTTCCTGTTGAATAACCTTCTTCTCTCCGGTGACACGTGAGACGAGAACGCAGACGCCATTCTCCATATCGCGTGGTCCAAGCTCCAAACGTACTGGCACTCCACGCATTTCATATTCATTAAACTTCCAGCCTGGGGTAACATCTGAACGATCATCTACACGTACACGTACGCCAGCATTCTTCAATTCCTTGAACAGCTCGTCCGTCCGCCCAATCACAGCTTCGCGGGTCTTAGGAGGTCCGATAGGAATCATAATAACTTGCGTTGGAGCTACCTTAGGCGGCAGAACAAGACCGCGGTCATCTCCATGTACCATAATCAAGGAGCCAATCAAGCGAGTGGTTGAGCCCCATGAAGTAGTGTGTACATACTCCAAATTATTGTCACGGCTTAAATATTGAATCTCAAAAGCTGTGGCAAACTTGGTGCCAAGGTAATGTGAAGTAGCAGCCTGAACAGCGCGTCCATCCTTCATCATCGCTTCAATAGAATACGTATCTACCGCACCGGCAAAACGCTCGGAAGGTGTCTTTTGTCCGGTAATAACCGGAATGGCAAGATAGGTCTCGACAAAATCACGGTAGTTATCCAGCATCCGCATAGTTTCTTCACGAGCTTCCGCTTCATTCTCATGCGCGGTATGCCCTTCTTGCCAAAGAAACTCAGTAGTGCGGATAAATGGCAATGTACGTTTCTCCCAACGAACCACGTTCGCCCATTGATTGATAAGTACAGGAAGGTCACGATAAGATTGAATCCATTTGGAGTACATGTGGCCAAACATGGTCTCTGAAGTAGGACGAACTGCGAGACGTTCCTCAAGTACGTCACCACCCGCTTCTGTTACCCATGGCAGCTCTGGATTAAAGCCTTCAATGTGATCCTTTTCCTTCTGAAAGAAACTCTCTGGAATGAACACTGGAAAATAAGCGTTTCGATGCCCAGTTTCCTTGAGTCGACGGTTCATTTCCTCCTGAATATGCTCCCATATTTCATAGCCTTCTGGCTTAAATACAATACAGCCACGAACAGGAGAGTAATCCATCAAGTCTCCTTTTTTAATAACATCAATATACCAGCGTGAGAAATCCTCGCTTTGCGGCGTGATTTCCGTAACGAATTGTTTATCTTTTGCCATGTAATGGAATGCCTCCCGAAGAAAATTAGCCGCTGATCAAACGTAAAATATCATTATACGTAACAGCAATCATTAATAAAAATAGCAGTGCAAAACCTACAAAGTGAACCATGCCTTCATGACCCGGATCCACAGGTTTGCCACGCAGTGCCTCTACACCTAGGAATGCCAGACGGCTTCCATCGAGTGCCGGAATCGGCAAGAGGTTAAATATCCCCAGATATAGACTCAAAATAGCGGCCCAGTATGTAAGATACTGAATACCTTGTTGAGCAATTTGACCGGTTACCTCAAACGTACGAACCGGACCTCCAATATCATCCATATTGAATTTATTGATCAATTGTTTAAAGCCCAAAAAGATAGCTTCTGTCGTATCGACCATAGCTTTTCCTGAACCCGTTATCGTCTCGCCAAAACCAGCTTTACGAGTAGGCAGCTCAGGAGTGATGCCTATTTTACCGCCTTCTTGTCCTTCCATACTGCGAGGAACTAGCGTAACGTTAAGGGTTTCCTCTCCCCGCTGCAGCGTCCAGTTCATTTCTTTCCCTTTGGACTCCGAGGTCAAGCTAATCATTTTTTTGTAATCAGCACCGATTTTCTCACCATTGATAGAGACAATGATGTCACCCTTTTGGAGTCCTGCTTCTTGCGCAGGCATTCCTTCGGAGACGTCACCAATCTTAACAAAAGTAGGATTTTCAACTTGAATACCGACCATTTGCAAATGGATGGCAAAGAGTACAAAGGCTAACAGAAAGTTCATCACAGGACCCGCAACGATAGCCAACGCACGCTGACCCACGGTCTTGCTGCCGAATTGACGATCTTTAGGTGCAATTTGTGTCTGTTGCGTTCCTTTAATCATCATCGCTTGCGGATGAACATCATAAGTTGTAACTTCTCCGTCCACATCTAAGGTAATCTGCAATTTATCCTCGAGATCGGTATTCAGCGCCTCACCACGGATAACATTTCTACGGGTGTCTAGTGCATCCAGATAAATGTTTTTAACTTTATTGTCTTGTCCGAGCCTTACCGCAATGGTCTGTCCAGAACCTATCTCGACAATCTCAGGATCTTCACCAGCCATGCGGGCATAACCGCCAAAAGGCAGTAAACGAAGAGTGAACTGAGTCTCATTCCGTTTATAAGAAAACAGTTTCGGACCGAAACCGATAGCAAATTCCCTCACGAGAATACCGGCGCGTTTGGCAAAATAATAGTGACCCCATTCGTGTACAGTCACAAGTACAAAAAACATGAGCACCGTTAAAAAAACGACCTGAACCATTTCCAAACGTATCATCCCCCTTTAGGTGTAAGACCGAAGTATGTCCTCTTAATTTATCATTATTCTCCGATCAGGCACAAGAGAATCAACTGTCCCAACCTATTTTTAGGGCAAAGTAAGTATTTCCAGTCAAGCAATAACACCATCGGTGTCCCTTAAGGAGTCGGTACGCGTTTACGCGAGAAATATAAGGATACTGTATAAAGTGAAACTTATACTTTCTTATATTTCTAAAAGGAGATCTTTCAACGTTCTACAGCGTAGCTGCCAGTTCTCGAACACGTCTATCACAGGATTCAATTTGTTCCAGATTCGGATTATGCTCGTTATTATGACGATCTAGCACTTCTCCGATAATCTCCTCAATACGCAGGAACGAGATCTCATGACTCAAGAATCGAGCAACAGCTATTTCGTTCGCAGCATTAAAAGCCGTAGTCGCTGTTCCACCAGCTTTTCCACAATCTATCGCTAGCTTCAGTGCAGGGTAACGTTCAAAGTCCATTTCACGGAAGGTCAAACGTCCTATCTCTGCTAACGACAAACGCTGTGCCGGAGATTCCCAACGAGCTGGATAAGTAAGTGCATATTGAATCGGGACACGCATATCGGGATTGCCAAGCTGGGCAATAATACTGCTATCACGGAATTCAACATATGAGTGAATGATGCTCTCCGGGTGCAGCAGCACATTCACTTGTTCATACGGAAGACCGAATAACCAATGCGCTTCAATAACCTCTAGGCCCTTGTTCACCATTGTAGCAGAATCTATCGTTATTTTCGCGCCCATGCTCCAATTCGGATGACGAAGCGCATCTTCTACCGTCACATCCTTAAGCTGATCACGCGTAAAGTCACGGAATGAGCCGCCGGATGCTGTTAAAGTAATATAGGCAATATCTGAGATGTTCTCGCCATTGAGACATTGATAAATAGCTGAATGCTCACTATCAATCGGCAACAGCTTAACTCCCTTACGATTAGCAAGATCAGTGACCAAATGTCCGGCCGTTACTAATGTCTCCTTATTGGCGAGTCCAATATGTTTGCCAGCTTCAATTGCCGCTAGTGTTGATTGAAGCCCTACGCTTCCCATAACAGCCGTTACGACCATTTCGGCATCGCCGCCAGCCGCCACTTCAACAAGCCCTTCATTCCCGCTGTAAAGCTCTATACCAGAAGGTAGGCTGGATCTAATCTCATCTGCCAGCTCTTTCGTTGCCACAGAGACTCTACGCGGGTTAAAACGACGAACTTGCTCCAGTAATAATGCTGTATTTGTTCCGGCCGCCAAGCCATCTACTTCAAAAGAGTCTGGGTGCATTGCGATGACATCTAGAGTCTGAGTGCCGATCGAACCCGTCGAACCTAGAACACTTATTTTTTTCATAGTTATACTCTCTCTCCCTTCGTTTAATAGTAAGGCATAAGCATTACAATATGTACGAATGGAAATACGATAATCCAGCTGTCACATCGATCAAGAATACCGCCATGCCCTGGCAAAAGTGTACCTGAGTCTTTAATGCCATACGCACGTTTATAAGCTGACTGCACAAGATCTCCAAGCTGTCCTAATATCGCACAAGAAAGCCCAATAAGCAATGCTCGTCCTATCGTCAAGTGTTCAGGAGCAAGCAGCGCAAACACGATAGAAATAAGCATCGAGATCAGTACCCCGCCAACAGCACCTTCCACCGTTTTGTTAGGACTGATGGCCGGCCAGAGCTTATTCTTGCCAAAGCTTCTGCCTACAAAATATGCCCCCGCATCACTGCCCCAAATGCAGAACAGGAGCAAAAAAGTCCAGAACAAACCATGTCCGTCATCCGATGCACGAGCCACGGCCATATAAGAGAAGCCCATTCCAATGTATACAATGCCAGTAAACAGCAAGGCTGTTACTCGAATATCTAATTTATTTTTAGTAAAAACGGTGACCAGAAGGAACAATAACAGCAGAATCCAAATCCCTTGCTCCCAGGACAACGGCTCATTAACACCAAGCAAATTCCATGGGATCATGAAGCTTAGAATAGCTGCGTAACCCAGAACAGTAGTACCGGAAAGCGTAGGAATACCTATCATTTTGACAAATTCATAAAAACCTATAAGAGCCATAGCAATAAGCAGAACCTGATACGGCCAGTTTCCCAGTACACATAACCCTAAAAATAATACTCCGGCAACAATTCCGGTAATCAATCGCTGCTTCAAAGGTTCCATCTCCTAACAAGCTACTTCAGTCCACCATAACGGCGTGTTCGTCGTTGATATTCAGCAACGGCCTGATGCAAATGCTCTTTGTCGAACTCAGGCCAGTACACATCAGTAAACCACAGTTCACTATAGGCAACCTGCCATAACATAAAATTGCTAAGCCGAATTTCTCCGCTTGTACGTATCAGCAAATCAGGATCGGGTAAACCAGCAGTTAATAGTCTGTTGTTAATCAACTCTGATGTAATTTCTTCTGGCGACAATATACCAGCTTGGATATCTTTCCCTAAACTGCGCATACAGCCTTCTATTTCATTGCGTCCACCATAGTTAAGAGCAAAATTTAAGATCAATCCAGTATTCTCTTTTGTTCGAGCTACCGCCTCTTCCATAGCCTTACGGGTATATGAAGGTAAAGCGTCAGCGTCACCCATCATGCGTACTTGAACATTCTTCTCGATTAGCTCATCAAGCTCAATCGCCAGAAACTCCCCAGGCAAACGCATCAAGTAATCGACTTCTTCTTTCGGGCGTATCCAGTTTTCTGTCGAGAACGCATACATCGTTAAGTATTTAATACCTAATTCGTCTGCAGCGATCGTAGCACGTTTGACAGCCTTCATGCCGTTCTGATGACCCATAACGCGCGGTAAGCCGCGCCGTTTAGCCCAGCGTCCATTACCATCCATTATCACAGCCACATGCCGGGGAATGTTATCCGGTGAAATCTCGACTGACTGTTGCCTGTCTTTACGGCTCAGCCACGCTTGAATCCGTTTGATCATTTCCGTTTCCTCCAAGCTCTTATCAGAAAGAGACAAACCCCACCATTAACGGAGGGGCCTTAAGTCTCTTGAATATCATTAAACTTCCATAATCTCTTTTTCTTTGGAAACAAGCACTTTGTCAACTTCGGCTATGAACTTATCCGTTGTTTTTTGAATGTCTTCCTGATGGCCACGGGACTCATCTTCAGAGATACCGTTTTTCTCCATCTTTTTAATATCATCGTTGGCATCACGGCGAATGTTGCGGATCGCAACTTTCGCTTCTTCACCAAATTTCTTAGTCAGCTTAACCAAGTCCGTCCGACGCTCTTCAGTCAGCGGAGGGATAGAAAGACGAATAATGGTGCCGTCATTGGCAGGTGTCAATCCGATATCGGATTTCATGATCGCCCGTTCAATATCAGACATCGATGTTTTGTCCCACGGCTGAATCAACAGTGTCCGGGAATCCGGAGTACTAATGTTGGCCAGCTGATTAATTGGAGTAGGTGCCCCGTAATATTCAACTTGAATACGATCGAGAAGCGATGTTGTTGCACGTCCTGCACGTAATGTCGCCAAGTCACGTTTCAGCGATGAAATCGCTTTTTCCATACGCTCTTCAGCATTTTTTTTGACCGATTGTGGCATTAATCTACACTCCCTTTAACAATCGTTCCGATCTTCTCACCGAGAACGACACGTTTGATATTGCCTTGTTCTGTAATGGCAAATACAATGAGCGGTATATTGTTATCCATGCATAAAGATGAAGCTGTTGAATCCATAACACCGAGGTTTTTGTTCAGAACATCCATATAAGTAAGCTGTTCGAATTTCTCAGCGGTACTATCTTTGAACGGATCAGCAGAATATACTCCATCAACCTTATTTTTCGCCATCAGAATAACTTCTGCTTCGATCTCTGCCGCTCTAAGTGCTGCAGT
This sequence comes from Paenibacillus sp. FSL H3-0310, assembly GCF_038002785.1. Lineage (NCBI taxonomy): Bacteria > Bacillati > Bacillota > Bacilli > Caryophanales > Paenibacillaceae > Paenibacillus > Paenibacillus sp. FSL H3-0310. The sequence continues at coordinate 2,034,183 of NZ_JBBODC010000001.1, read as the reverse complement.
AGTATCTGTTGAGAAGAATGGGTTACCTGTGCCTGCTGCAAAAATAACAACACGGCCCTTCTCCAAGTGGCGAATCGCACGACGACGAATGTATGGTTCAGCAATTTGCTGCATCGAGATCGAAGTCTGTACTCTTGTTGGCACATCGATTTGCTCCAATGCATCCTGCAGTGCAAGTGAGTTCATTACTGTTGCCAGCATGCCCATATAATCTGCAGTAGCGCGATCTATGCCGCTTGCGCTGCCCGCGATCCCGCGCCAAATGTTCCCCCCGCCACAAACAATCGCAACCTGAACGCCAAGTTCTACAACTTCCTTGATCTGTTCAGCGATGGAAATAATCATGTCGGCATCAATACCATATCCGTTTTGTCCTGCCAAAGACTCTCCACTTACCTTAAGGACTACTCTCTTAAATACCGGCTGTTCCAAATGTATACCCTCACTTTCTGCAAAAGACGGAACACTACGTGTACGTGTTCCGCTCTTCTGATGCTTGCCTTTATTCAATTCTTCACATTTATGATGAAACTATTATTGATTAACTTGTGCCATAACTTCTTCAACAAAGTTATCCACTTTCTTTTCCAAACCTTCGCCTAGTTCAAAACGAGCAAAACGACGGATCGAGATGTTTTCTCCGATGGTGCTGATTTTTTCATTCAACAATTGGGAGATTGTTTTGTCAGGGTCTTTAACGAAAGTTTGCTCAAGCAAGCAATATTCTTCGTAATATTTACCAATACGTCCTTCAACCATTTTTTCAATGATTTTCTCAGGCTTACCTTCGTTCAAAGCTTGAGCTTTCAGGATTTCTTTTTCTTTTTCAACATCTTCTTGTGGAACTTCTTCACGACGAACATAACGCGGGTTTGCTGCAGCGATTTGCATAGCGATATCGCGAGCAAATTCCTTGAAGGAATCTGTTTTACCAACAAAGTCAGTTTCGCAGTTGATTTCTACAAGTACACCAATACGGCCGCCAGCGTGGATGTAAGATTCTACAACGCCTTCAGTAGCAATACGTCCTGCTTTGTTCGCTGCTGCAGACAGACCTTTTTCACGAAGCAATTCTGCTGCTTTAGTGATATCGTTATTAGCTTCTTCAAGCGCTTTTTTACAATCAAGCATACCAGCGCCTGTTCTTTCACGAAGTTCTTTTACTGCTTTTGCATCAACTGCCATTGTTTATTCCCTCCAGGTAATTGTCGTTTTCTTACATTATTCAAGGCCTTTATCCTAAAAAAAGGGCAGTGAGAGGTTATCCACCTGCCAACCACCCTTTTCATTTAAGTTCTTGTATGTGTTAGTCGCTACTTAAGCAGTAGTTGTGTCTTCGCCTTGGTGAGCTTCAACAACAGCGTCTGCCATTTTACCAGTCAACAATTTAACAGCGCGGATAGCGTCGTCGTTACCTGGAATTACGTAGTCGATTTCGTCTGGATCACAGTTAGTATCAACGATAGCTACGATTGGAATACCCAATTTGCGAGCTTCTGCAACTGCAATACGCTCTTTACGCGGGTCAATGATGAACAGCGCGCTTGGAAGACCTTTCATGTTCTTGATACCGCCCAAGAATTTTTCAAGACGATCTTTCTCTTTGCGAAGAAGGATAACTTCTTTCTTAGGTAGTACTTCAAAAGTACCGTCTTCTTCCCAAGATTCCAATTTCTTCAAGCGATCAATACGCTTTTGGATAGTTTGGAAGTTGGTAAGAGTTCCGCCCAACCAACGTTGGTTAATGAAGAACATACCGGAACGTTCTGCTTCTTCTTTTACGGAATCTTGAGCTTGTTTCTTTGTTCCTACGAATAGGATTGTGCCGTTGTCACCAGCGACGCTTTTTACAAAGTTGTAAGCTTCCTCTACCTTTTTGACTGTTTTTTGCAAGTCAATAATGTAAATTCCGTTTCTTTCAGTGAAGATATAACGATCCATCTTTGGGTTCCAACGACGAGTCTGGTGACCGAAGTGTACCCCAGCTTCTAGAAGCTGTTTCATGGAGATTACTGCCATCTTCACACACCTCCTAAGTTTGGTTTATTGTGTGTCTCCTCCGCCATGCGTCATCTTTCAGCAAGACTTTCTTCAGAAGAAAGCACCCCTTGTCGAAATCAACCGGCGTGTGTTTTAACACCGTCAATTACTATACCATATTATCTCAGTGTATGCAACGATCACTTTAAAGTTATTAATTTCTCTATTATCGAGTCAATACTTTCTCCCTTATTAAAGCTATAAGAACCGGATTGAATTTTGGTATTAATCTTACGTTTGTTTGCAGCCTCTAGAAAAGTAGACTTATCTTTAATGACGCCAGCCTTCGCTAAAATATCTGTTGTTGCGGTCAATGTGCTGCCAGATGGAATTCGAACAGAAACACTAGCATTTGCTGTGACTTTAGGCGTTACAGGAGCTACAGCGGTTGGAGCGGCACTGGCCTTTGGAGTGACCTTTGGCTGCTCAACCTTGCCGTTAGTAGGCGTAGATGGCTTGTTCGGCGCAATGGCTTTATCAGAGCTCTCAGGCGTTGTAGGTGACACTGCCGGCGTGGGGGAGGCTGCAGCAGCCGGCGCAGAGGGGCTGACGTTCTCCTTGCTTTCTGCTGTCGCCCCCCCGGTCTCTGTGACTTCCTCTTTATTATCATTCTCAGTTTCCCCTGAGGAAGGTACTGCAGCTTCATCGATGACTTTCATATTCAGTTTCTCCGCACCCTGTAGAACTTGTTCTTTGGTAAGTGGAGCCGCTCCACCGGAGATCATTAATTGAAGTAATAAAGCGCCAGTAATTAGTCCTGTGCCTAGCCCGAACAAGAATGAACGGTTCTTAATCATACCGATTCCTCCTGTTTGGCAAGTTGCAGAATCAGTTGCACTTCCCCTCGCTGAAGTCCAGCTGTCTTGGCAATGGAGTCTATCGATTTGCCCTGCTCATGCAGTTCAAACAATCTTGGGTAACGTAATTTTATCGAACTAATAGGTTTCGCTTTCACATCTGGCGACACTGAACTCATCTCTGCTGGGAGAGACGGATCTTCGTTTACACCAACTTTAACCTTCGAACCTTGTTCAACCGACACTGCAAGTTCTTTCAAACTCTTTTCTTCCTCGGCCACTCGTGCTTCTAGCTTTAAAGAGCTGTTCTGCAACTCTACCACTTGACTCTGTAATTCATTAACCTGTCCCTGCAGTACATTATGATTAGTTTGCGATTGTTGTTTAATACTACTAACTAATTGTACCAGTTCCTCATTCTCGCGCTCTATGTCTGCCATATATAGCTCAAGCGCAGCCTCTGTATCTTTGAGGCTTTGCTGATTAGCTTTTCCTTCCTTTACACGTGCGGGAAGTAAAAGGGCATAAAGAATAGCGGCGACACCTACTAGCACAATATAAACCCATGGTTGCAAGTGCCTTATCTCCTTTTACATATCAGATGTAGATTCGTGTAGATTCTTATTAAAGACTTAGATCAATGCGTTGGCCTTTGTAAGGATGCTCAGCATCACGGGTTGCAGGCGGGTTCGAATGTTTATCTGACGAAGAATTGCCACCTGAATGCTGATTGCCTTTTCCACCGCCATCCCGTAAAGCTGATTCAGAAGACTCATCCACTTCAGTGCTCCGCATGGCCAATTCCTGACTTTGTTTTACATTTTGCCCAGCCAATTGATGTTGGTCGATAGCAGGACGTTGCTGAGATTCATTCTGAAGCTTGCCCGCCTCCGTGGTGCGAGGCAAAGCAATTTGCAGTTCCACCGGTTTTAGGCTCATCTTAACCCTTCTCTCACAAGTAATGGCCGGCCGCAAATGCTGCCCGCCCGATTAATTGTACGGCGTTAAAGATATATCCCCATCACTGTAAATAAACACAACCCGCTCCGTAGCATCCTTAACAAATCGGGTATATCTGCCGATCATGATCTTTGAACCGCCATAAATGGTTTTGATAACCTCAACTCTCGCTCTACCTGTATCTTCTAACATTCTTTCTATCTCTAGCACTCGTTCTTTAATTCTTTTTTCTTCACGTTGATGGGATTGTTTAGTAGCATTTAATTTGACGCGAAGCGCCACTTTATCCGCAGGGAGCTGACCGTTAGTAGCCAATTGATTTAATAGATACAAAGCTTTAGAGGTTTTATCCTCGTTCTCCAGCAGCTGCCGCAGCTCTTGACGAAGTTCGTTAATCTCATTTCTAAGCTCTGGAACCACGCCTACCTCAATCACAGTCGCAGTGGACATGGTGTTACCTATAGTTCTTGCTACAACTCTTTCTCCAGACTGAACGATTCCACCCACTATCAAACCTTTAGAGCCGTTACAGATAACATCTCTACCAGCACGTATATTGGAGTGCATAATACTCTGAGAAACAATTACATCTTCACCAGCGGTTACGTTTCCATCTTGAATGAAAGAAACCTTCACACTTTTTCCAGCGGTAACTTGGCCTTTGTTATATCCGATAATTCCACCAGTAATTTCAATGGAGCCCCCAGAGATTAACTCTGCACCTTCAACGCCGCCTACAACCCGAATATCACCGGCAGACTTTACAGTGAAGCCTGAAAGGACATTCCCACGTATGACGACTGTACCTACAAAATCAATATTTCCAGTGCCGTAATCGACATCACCATTCACTTCATATACAGGAAACACATTAATTTTCCCGTTATCAGTTAACGTGACCAGTCCATCAATCGCTGCGTACATCGAAGTGCCATCGTTATCAATGAGTACATTTTTCCCGATTTTAAAATGAGCTTCCTTTCCAGCCTTGAAAGCAAGCTCATCACCAGTAACAGTCATCCCTAACTTTCCAGGCTGGGCAGGGATAATTTTAGCTATTAACTTTCCTTTAAGCACATTACGAAGCCGGACCAAGTCCTTGTAGTCGACCTTACCATCCGCTTTCTCAAGCGGTTTGCGGTCCTCTTCCAGATCAACTGTAAGCATAACTCGTCCATCCGTGCCATGCACAGCAGGATAACCTGCAGCAATCGGAACTTTACTCCAAAAAAACTCCTCAGGATGACTACTAATACGTTCGACAACATCACTCTTGATACCGTAGCGAATATTGTGACTGTGCAGGAAGGCTTCCAGTTCTGTAGATGAGCAGGAAAAATTCTCATCCTTTTTGGAGAACTGCAAATACGCGATTCCTTTGTCCTCCGAAAAAGTTATACTCAAGTACTGATTCAAAGCATATTGACCGATCAAATTTTGCTCCCCCTTGTCACCGCTAACGGTTAATCGTTCTGCATAAGGAGATCACGGTTCTTCTCGAGCGTTCCCCTCAGCCGCAGAATAGCTTTGGAATGCAACTGCGAAATTCTTGAAGGAGATAACGACATGACCTCAGCAATCTCACTTAAAGATAAATCTTCATAATATAAAAGGGACACAACGGTCCTTTCTTTCACCGTTAATTTCTCAATACCTTTGGTGAGCGCTTCGCGCAAGTAGAATTCATTTACCTTGCTATCCGGATTCTTAGCTTTATCGTCCACCAGTATGGACATTCGGGTCTCTGATTCCTCTTCACGAATCGGGTCTTCCAGTGAACAAAGTGACATCACAGCCACATCCTGCAACATATTTTGAAATTCCAGTTCACTAATATTAAGGTATTGGCTCATTTCCTCGTCACTAACTGACCTTAAGTGCTTCTGCTCCAGCTGCTGATAAGCGTCCTCAATTTTTTTAGCTTTTTCCCTAACGGATCTAGGTACCCAATCACTTTGGCGTAATGAATCTAATATCGCACCACGCACACGCCAGGACGCATAGGTCTGAAACTGCAATCCTCGTTTGTAGTCGAATTTCTCAATCGCATCAATTAGTCCCATAACCCCATTACTGGCTAAATCATCTTTGGATACATTTTTGGGTAATCCCACAGCCAAACGACTGGATACATAATCAACAATATGGAGATAACTCTCTATCAGCTTCTTTTTGGCATCAGGGTCTCTGTGTTCTTTCCACTGTTCCCATAGCTCGTCAGTTTCCAATTGAGAAGCTTTACGCTCGTTCAATAGCTTTCACCCTTCCCAAAGTTTAGTCAGCGAGCATTCGCGGCGAAATGTACCTTCCAATAAGATCACCGATTCCGCCTCAGCCCTCACTTATTCTTCTTTCAGGTGACGAACGGCCTTGGCCAATTCTTCAGGATCCTTCATCGAAACTAGCTTAGGAGGTGTAAGAGGCTTAAATCCCTCGCTATTTTCGTTTCCTTGTCCTGGCTTCGGTTTTAGTAGATTGATTAATTCTTCATCCTCATTAGGCGTGCTGATATCCAGCTTCGCCCCAAGTTCTTCACCACCAGTATCCACTTCATCCGGAGGCGATGTTTGAATCATAATAAAACCCAATACCCATCTTACGAGGAAAGCAAGCAGAAACCAGATGATAAATGCAATTAGGCTTCTTAATAAACTAGTACCCAATACATTGTTACTGTAGGTTACAAAAAAGGTAAATATGAAACCTACCAAACCCGACACCAAGTTTATCAAAATGTTTCCAATCATATTCATAATTATAGTTCCTTAGCGCCTTTTTGCACACTGCGAATAAACAATATACCAGTGTTGCAGGCTATTTCTATCGTACGGCCATAATTGCCGCCTGTGTCTTCTGCGATTAACGGAATTTTTAAATTTTCAAGTGCTAGTTTACAAGATTCAACATTACGAGGCCCGATCCTCATGGTGTCGCTCCCCCCGGCAAAGGCAAACATTTGTGAACCTCCGGCCATCTTGGCTACGATCCGGCTCCGAACCGCCCCAAGCTCTAGCAGACGGGATAAGAGCTCCGGCACTGCAGTATCTGCAAACTTAGCGATGTTTAACTGCCCTTCCCTAGCAATCTCAGATGATGGGAGCATTACATGCGCCATCCCTGCAAGCTTTTTTCCAGGGTCAAACAATGTTAATCCCACGCAGGAGCCAAGACCTGTGGTACGAATTAAACTGTCTTGGCTACCCACGTTAAGATCCGCCATCCCTACTTTAATAATGCTTTGTTCTTCAATCATTTTCAAAAGGAACTCCTAGCGATTTGAAGATTTTCGGGAATGATTCCGGATCGGGAATAAGGAAAAATTGCCCTTCAATTTCGTTTTTCCCTTCGAAGAAGGTAGTGTCGATCAACAATGCATCGTCCCCCATCTGCCCGAATTGCAGCAGACCGTAGCTAAGGATAGCGCCAGCCATGTCCATAGCAAGGGCCGGCACCGTTGGATACATAGAAAGTGCGGTGAAATCTGCTAGAGAAGAAAGATACGATCCTGCCAAAATATTGCCAATTTCGCTTAGTGCAGAGAGCTCCATTTCTCCAAGCTCTTCATTACTCGATAGCTCAATGCCCGCAATACGACTAAGCAAGTTCATAGCCGCTTCTGGTGACAGAATGAAAAACAGGTTACCTGGAGCTTCACCCTCCACACGTAGAAACACCGCATATACAAGTTCTTCGGCTCCGCCAACTTTATCTGTTATTTCTTCAAAGTTAAGGAGCTGTACCTTAGGAACAGCCATATCTATCGGCTTATTCAAGAGCTGTGATAATGCGGTGGCTGCATTTCCAGCTCCAATGTTCCCAACTTCCTTAAGCACATCCATTTTGAAATCCTTATAGTGCTTAAATAGTTCCACAGGTTAGCCCTCTAGGCTTTCTAATTGAACGATTTCGCTTTTGTTAAGCACTTCTGACAAGTTAAGCATAATCAGTAAGCGCTCGTCTCCAATCTTGGCCACCCCATCCAAATACTTTGCCTTGATGCCGCCAACAACATCAGGAGGTGTATCAATAGAATCTCTGTTCAAATCTATAACATCATTTGCAGAGTCTACAATGAAGCCTACTTCCATTTCATTAACAGACACGATGATGATTCTTGTCTGATCGGTGTGTTCAGCCTCTTCGATGCCGAAACGGCCCCGTAGATCAATTACAGGAATAACAACCCCACGTAAATTAATTACACCTTTGATAAATGAATAGGTCTTAGGTACACGAGTAATGGGCATCATGCGCTCAATAGTTTGTACCTTTTCAACTTCAATTCCATATTCCTCTACGCCTAATTTAAACACTATCACTTTAATATCTTCAGCCATGGAATGAACCTCCCTGTTCTATCCTAGTTATTTAATAAAAGCGTTCGGATCAATAATAAGTGCTACTTGACCATCACCAAGAATGGTTGCGCCAGATATTCCTTGTACATCAGGCAAATATTTACCCAGATTCTTAATCACAACCTCGTTCTGGCCAATAAAATCCTGTACTGCTAAGGCAACTAATCTTTCTCCCTTGCGCACCACTACGATTTCTGTTTCTTCTTCGGTACTCTCATCATAATCTGGTACTGAAAAGAGACGACTTAGCGAAACCAGAGGAATATGCGAATCACGGAATTCTACCATTTTATTGCCATGGATTGTACGGATCTGAGATTGCTTCACGATTCCGGTTTCCACTATAGAGGTCAAAGGAATGGCATACTTCTCGGAACCTAATCGGATAAGCATTGCAGCAATGATTGATAGAGTTAAAGGCAGCTGCACTGAGAAATTTGTTCCTTTACCTGGAGCAGAATAAATCGTTACATTGCCGCCTAAAGAAGAAATCTTAGATTTCACTACATCCAGCCCTACCCCGCGGCCTGAAACATCAGAAATGACCTCTGCTGTACTGAAGCCTGGGGCAAATAACAACTGAAAAGCTTCATCGTCCGACATACTGGCTGCCTGCTCTTGTGTTATAACACCCTTCTTCACAGCAGATTTCAGAACCTTCTCTGGATAAATCCCTGTTCCATCTTCTTCGATCTCAATGAAGACGTGATTACCACTGTGGAAAGCCCGCAAATAGACCGTTCCGGTCTCAGGCTTACCAGCAGCAACACGATCCGCAATGGATTCGATACCATGGTCAACTGCATTACGCAATAAATGCACCAGCGGATCCCCGATTTCGTCAATGACCGTTCGGTCTAGCTCAGTTTCTGCTCCTGTGATGATAAGATCTACTTTTTTGTCTAGTGACTTGGCTAGATCACGAATCATACGTGGGAATCGGTTAAATACTGTATCTACTGGAACCATCCGCAGCTTCATTACAATATTCTGGAGATCTCCGCTTACCCGGCCCATATGCTCAACCGTTTCTGTAAGATCACCATTTTGAACCTCAGAAGCCAGCTGTTCCAATCGGACACGGTCGATAAGAAGTTCACTGAATAAATTCATCAACACGTCCAAACGTTCAATATCTACACGAATGGTACGTGATGGTGCCCCACCTGTTTTGTGAGCTGCCGGTTTGTTCCCTTCTTCTTTGGTTGGCAGGGGTTTAGCGGCAGAAGCCGCAGGTGTAGCTGCTGGAGCCTCAGTAGTCGTGGCAGCCACTTCAGAGGCTGCTGCTGCTGTTTCTTGACCCAGCTGTTGCAGAGAGTCTTGATCCAATGCTACTGCCGATACCTTATCAATCTCAGACAGATTTAGTATCATAGCCTGAATTTGATCAGCACTTTTTTGAGTTATGTAATAGAGAGAGAAGCTTTGATCAAATTTCTCTTGTTCAATATCCTGAACGGATGGGAAGGATTTAACCACTTCACCTGAACGCTCCAAAAGATCAAACACCATATATGCACGTACTGCCTTAAGCTGACAATCCTTGCGAATGGTTACGTCCACATATAATACTTGATGTCCTTCTTGAATCGACTGTTCTAGAACAGAAAATTGAAACTCATCTAAATGAATCGGGGTTTCAACCGCTTGTGCAGCAGGTCCTGAGACAGAAGCTGCCTCACCACCCGCAACAGGAATCTCTCCCCGGACTATAGCCTGTAAGGAGGAGACGATAGACGAAACATCCGCTTTACCCTCGCCTCCTCCCGTAATATCCTCAACCATAGACTCCAAGGCATCCAAACTTTTGAACAACGTATCAAAAATGAAATCCTGCATGCGCAGTTTGTTGTTGCGTACCAAATCAAGAACATTTTCCATTTGGTGTGTGAGTGAAGCCAAATCTTCAAAGCCCATAGTTGCTGCCATACCTTTTAAGGTATGCGCAGAGCGGAATATTACCTGTACAATACTAATGTCCTCAGGATTCGCTTCCAGCCCCATCATGCTCTCGTTCAATGACTGCAGATGATCGTTCGACTCATCAATAAACATGGATAAATATTGGTTCATGTCCATCAGTGAGCACCTCCCCTTTGAGTTCGCTTTTCTGTTATTTAACAGCTTGCACCAGCCTTGGAGCAATTTCTTGCAAAGGCAGTACGTGCTGGACGCACTGTAATTCCACCGCAGATCGCGGCATTCCATATACGACACAAGTTTCTTCGCTTTCAGCAAAGGTTGAGGTTACCCCAGAGTCGTATAAGGATTTCATCATTCTTGCCCCATCACTACCCATCCCTGTCATTAGTAACAAATGACGTTCTAACGATGTGAGCGGCAGCAATGATTCAAATAAAACATCCACAGAAGGTCGATGGCCATTACGTGCCTCCTCCTTTGTGAGTACAACCGCATATTGCCCTCTAGAGGATGGGACAACTTGTAAATGATAGCCTCCAGGTGCTATATAAGCAGTTCCTTTTTGCAATATCATCCCCTGCTCAGCTTCAATCACTTCTAGCGGGCTGAAGGTATTCAGTCGCTGGGCTAGTGATTTGGTAAAGTTAGGCGGCATATGCTGCACAATAACAATAGGCGCTGGAAAATCCGCAGGAATCTTCTCCAGAAATACCTTTAGAGCACGTGGTCCACCTGTAGAGCACCCCACGGCAACCAACTTTTGCAGATCATTACTCCCATACTTCCGGACCTGAGGATTTGCAGGAGCGTCAGAAGACACTTCCACTTTAGGTTTAGGCAACGGTTTTGGTGGGGTAGCGTTATTCTCTACTCTTGACCTTGCATTACTCTTTTCTGATAAAGGTGGTGGAGTAGAGATTAATGGTTTTGCTGCTCTTTTAGGAACAGTATGATCTAACGGCTGCTTCACCCGCGGTTTTTTGGTCACTTCATTTTTGAGTGAAGCTTTAGGTTCTACCTTGGGTTTGCCGGGCATCACTCTCGGTACAGTTGGCGGTGCGACTTCTACTGGCGGTATGTCTGGCAACTTAAATGCAGAAGCACGTGCTTCGCGCTGCTCCCGGGCCATCATAGCCTCTTTCATTTGTTCCCTTAAGGATTCTCCCACTCCCATGATATCCTGAGAGTTGGTAATCGAAGGTTTACGAATAAAGTCAAAAGCGCCCCATTCCAGTGCAAGAATGGTTTCCTTCATGCCCTCTTCATTGATCCCTGACAGCATAATCACTGGCAGAGGGTCTGAGGCCATTATTATTTTCAGCGCTTCCAGGCCGTTCATTTCTGGCATTTCTACATCCATAGTAACCAGATCTGGACGAAGCTCATTGATTTTTTCGATAGCCTCACGACCGTTTTTTGCTGTTGCCGTCACCTGAAAGTCAGCGTCATTTTCAATTAAATCGGAAATGATCTTGCGCATAAATGCCGAATCATCAACAACCAATACTTTATATGGCTTCATATCATTTCCACCTCTGTCCCAAATTCAGAACAACTATTTACTTCGCTTTAACCATTTATGGATAAAGCCTTTAATCCCTTGGACTTTTGTGGTCTTTTTAGAATCAATGGTCAAATAACTTAGGGCAAGCCGATGTATATCCTTTGCAGCAATACAGTTTGGAAAAGCCAATGTGAATGGCGTTTGCCTTTTGACAGCCTGCACTACATGGGCATCTGAGCTTATATGACCAAGATAAGAAATATCTAATTGCAAAAAACGACTGGCGGCCATTCGGATCTTGTCGCTTGTCGCTATGGCTTCCCTTTCATCACCTGCCTGGTTCACAATCAATTTAAAGGAAGTCTCAGGATAGGTACGATTCACAACCTTCATTAATGCGTATGCATCTGTGATAGCTGTTGGTTCTGGTGTAGTAACGACTAAGCAATCGTCGGCAGAAGTTATAAACTTCATCGTTTCCTTAGATAATCCAGCACCTGTATCGAATAAAATATAATCCATGCTGTCCGCGATAAGTGCTATCTGATTTGTGAAATAATCAAGATCAGACTCTGAAAGAGTAAATAGCTCATCCATTCCAGAGCCACCAGCTATAAAAGGGAGCGAATTCGGACCGTATTGAATAATCTGCTCGATATCCGCTTCTCTTTTTAACAAATGATAAAGATTATATCTCGCCGATACGCCCATCAACACATCTATATTAGCCATGCCGATATCTGCATCGAACAGCAAAACCCGTTTGCCCATAGCCTTTAAAGTTAGAGCGAAGTTAAGTGTGAAATTCGACTTACCAACGCCCCCTTTACCACTACACACCGTAATGATCCTGGCGGATGATCCCCCTCTTACAGCTACTTTAGAATCCTGACTGGATACAAGCTGTCTTAAGGATTGTGCCTGATCCATCATGTTTCACCTGTTCCAAGAAGCAACTCACTAAGCTGTCCTTTGGTAGCCATAAGCAGATCATCAGGTACATTTTGACCATCAGTCATATAAGACAAGGTAAGTGGGAAGTCATTCAGGACATTAAAGAGCGGGCCGTAACTCCCCGTCTCATCCAGCTTTGTGAAAATAACCTTATCCAGTCTATATCTGCCGAAATGCTCTGCAATAAGTTTCATATCACGGCTTTTGGAGGTCAGGCTAAGCACAAGATAGGTTTCACTTCTCAATTCCTTCGCAAGCAAGCTTTGCAGTTCTGCTACTAGCATATCATTGCGATAATTTCGGCCAGCTGTATCCATTAATACTAGATCACAACTCTCCAAGCGAAAGAGTGCTCTTTGCAAATCTCCTGGCGATTGGACAACCTCCAGTGGAACATTGAGGATAGCAGCATAGGTTCGCAACTGTTCAACAGCTGAGATTCTATACGTATCGGAGGTGATAAAACCTACCTTGCGTCCGTGCTTAAATAGCTGTTCTGCCGCAAGCTTAGCTATGGTTGTGGTCTTTCCAACTCCAGTGGGTCCGGCAATATATACAATTTGAGTATCCCGGGCAATTCCATCAGCAATTCGTCCCGTCAGGAAACCATCAATCTGTTCTTTAAGAGATCCCATAAATTTCTCTGGTCCCCAAGTACGCCCTTCATCTACCCAACGTTCCGAGATGTTACTGATCCATTCCTCAACAAGCACAGCATCCATTTCTTGCTCTAATAAAAGATCCCGTAGCTCCTGCAGACTGTCTGGAAGTTCTCTTCCACCTGAGGATTGTCTGGCAATTCGCTCCATCCAGAGCTTCATATCTCTAATCTCACGAAGAACATCATTTTCGAGAGCAGTGGCAACCTCTGGCGATTGTTCTAATCCTAATGATTCATACAACGCTGATACAGAAGGTGCATCTTCCAGATTTAATTCAGGAAGTTTTTGCTCAGGTACTGGCTCCGGATGCTTGGCTATCGATTCTTGTACATTGATAGCTTCCGATAAGGCTGCGGCAATCTCAGCAAACGTCCGTGACTCTTCTGGCTTTTCTAATGAAACAGAAGGTACGGAAGGTATAGAAGATGTAGTGGAAGCAGATGACGCTTTTTGATAAGCCTGTGGTACTGCACTCCGTGGAATGTTCATCGCTGGCGCAGCCGGCTTTTTTGGAACATTATTCTTCTCTGCCTTTTCTACTGCTGCTACAACTTCTATTTTTTTCTTCTTAAATAACCCTAAAAATCCGCCGATTTTGATTTCCTTTGTACTTAAAATGACGGCCTCGCTCCCAAGCTCGTTGCGAATGGAAAGCATGGCGTCAGGCATCGAATCGACCACGTAACGCTTCACTCTCATAAATTCACCACTCCGACGCTTTGTATTTCAATGTTAGGCTCTAGCTCGCTATAAGACAGTACAGGAATGTCCTGCATCGTTCGTTCAATCACCTGCCGCAAATACATACGAATGGTTGGTGATGTGAGCACTATTGGCTGTTGCCCTGTCTGCAGCAATCGATTGATCTGTTCACTTAACCGCTGATAGATCGTTTGTGTCGAAGTTGGATCAAGGGCCAAATAACTTCCCTGTTCAGATTGCTGCACACTCTCGGAAATTTTCTTTTCAAGATTAGGTCCAACCGTGATGACTTTCAGTGTCTCTCCTACTTGTGAGAATTGCTGAGTAATCTGTCTGGACAAGGACTGACGAACATATTCAGTGAGAATATCCGGATCCTTGGTGTATGTCCCATAATCCGCCAATGTCTCAAAAATCGTAACCAAATCTCTGATCGATATCTTTTCACGAAGCAGCTTAGCAAGAACCTTCTGCACATCCCCAATCGCCAATACGGAAGGAATAAGATCGTCGACGAGCACTGGATAATTATCCCTAAGGTTGTCCACCAGCATCTTAGTTTCCTGTCTTCCTATCAGCTCATGTCCATGACGTTTGATTAACTCCGTCAGATGTGTTGCGACAACAGATGGAGGGTCGACTACAGTATAGCCGGACAATTCAGCCCGCTCTTTAACCGATTCATCAATCCATAATGCTGGAAGCCCAAAGGATGGTTCGATGGTCTCAATACCGTTTATAGATTCATCATCATATCCTGGACTCATTGCAAGGTAATGATTAAGTAATAATTCACCACCACCGACTGTATTTCCTTTAATTTTTATGACATATTCATTCGGTTTTAGTTGAATATTGTCGCGAATGCGAATAACAGGTACTACAAGACCCATTTCTAGGGCACATTGCCGTCGAATCATGATGATACGATCTAACAGATCGCCTCCCTGACCTGTATCCGCCAAAGGAATAAGACCATAACCAAACTCGAATTCAATGGGATCAACTGACAGCAAATTAATGACACTTTCCGGACTTCGTACCTCTTCAATCTGCTTCTCTTCAACAAGTTGCTCTTCGGCAATCTGTTTCTTATTTAAATTTTGTCCCATACGGTAGGCTGCAAAAGCCAGCAAACCGGCCAATGGGAGCGTTGTAATCATATGTATGGGTGTAAAGAGTCCAAGAAAAGCTACCGTAACTGCGACAATATACAACAATTTCGGATAGGACAACAACTGTCCTGTCAGCTCTTCTGCAAGATTACCTTCCGAAGAAGCTCTAGTAACAATCAAGCCGGCTGCTGTCGAAATCAGCAAAGCTGGAATTTGACTGACGAGACCGTCCCCGATGGTCAATACAGAATAAGTGGATAACGCAGTAGCAAAGTCCATCCCGTGAACCATCATACCGATGATAAATCCACCGATGAGATTGATCAGCAAGATGATAATACTCGCAATCGCGTCTCCTTTAACGAATTTACTCGCACCGTCCATGGCTCCGAAAAAATCCGCTTCGCGTTCTACGTTACGACGACGCTCACGTGCCTGGGTTTCGTTAATCATGCCTGCGTTAAGATCGGCATCAATACTCATTTGCTTACCGGGCATCGCATCCAAGGTAAATCTAGCGCCTACCTCAGCTACGCGCTCTGAACCTTTGGTGATAACAATAAACTGAACTACTACCAAGATCAGAAACACGATAAATCCAACAGCAATTTGTCCGCCAGCGATCCAGCTACCGAAAGTAGATACCACTGAACCGGCATCTCCATAAGTCAGGATCAGTTTTGTAGTCGAGATGTTAAGTGACAGACGAAACAGTGTGGTTACTAGGAGCAATGAAGGGAAAATTGAAAATTCGAGTGCATTTTTCGTATTCATAGCAACCAGAATGATAATTAATGCGATTGAGATGTTAATAACAAGCAAAACGTCCAATAGCCAGGACGGGATAGGCAGAATCATCATAAGCACGATCCCGATGATGCCTAGCAAAACTGTTAAATCTTTAGCTTTCAATGTCCTAACCCCCCCGCCTTATCTCCTCTTACCTTTAAGCTTATATACATATGCCAGCACTTCAGCCACAGCCTGGAACAGATCATTTGGAACGACATCTCCAATCTCTGCCCTTTGGAATAATGCCCGTGCCAGCGGTTTGTTTTCCATAGTCACGACGCCGTGCTCTTTAGCCAGCTCCCGGATGCGAAGTGCTACATAATCCTGCCCTTTTGCTATAATCTGCGGCGCTTCCATCTTGGTACCGTCATATTTAAGCGCAACAGCAAAGTGCGTAGGATTCGTAATGATTACATCCGCATTTGGAACTTCCTGCATCATACGCTGCATGGCCATTCTACGTTGGCGTTCCCTGATCTTACCTTTGATTAGAGGGTCACCCTCCATTTTTTTGTATTCATCCTTGATATCCTGCTTGGACATTTTTAGGCTTTTTTCATGCTCGTATTTCTGATACATGTAGTCCAGAAAAGCCATAACCAATAGGGCAGCCCCGATTTTCAAACCAAGACTCATCGTCAGCTTGGCCGCAAATTTAAAAATCCCCTCCGCACTGATATGCGACAGGGATGCAAAGTTCTTCTTTTCTCCCCATAAAGTGCTATATACCAGATAAGCGATAATTAGAAGCTTAAATATGGATTTCAGGAACTCGACAAACGAACGCATGGAGAAAATATTTTTGAACCCTTTTATCGGATTAAGCTTGCTGAATTTAGGGGTGACCCCCTCTCCAGTGGTCATAAAGCCCACCTGCGCCAGATTGCTTACCAGCGCCATAACAAAAACTATTCCAAGTAATGGAGCTAGCAAAATCAGTATTTGTAGTCCATATTGATTAAATAGCAGCGTTATATTCTCAGGAGTAACCTCCAGTGTCATTTGATTCTGAAATACATCCATATATAGCTTCATGAAGCGCTCTTTCATAAAACCACCAAACATCATCAAGCTAACTACTGCTGATAACAATACAACTGCACCGGATAGCTCAGCACTTTTGGCTACTTGACCCTTTTTACGAGCATCTTGCCGTTTCTTCGGGGTTGCTTTTTCCGTCTTTTCACCGGCGAATTGTTGAAGATCCAGTCTATACCGCTTCGTCTTAGGCATAATACGCTCCCCTTACGGTCACCTACGGACTCTTCCCCATGAGATTCAATAAATTCTCCATGGATTCGAACATGATATCGAAGAGATTCTGAAACAGCACAGCCAGACCAGGCATGAGCACTAAAAGCAGTGCAAGACCTATAATGATTTTGAGCGGAACCCCAATAACAAATACATTATATTGCGGAGCCGTTCTCGCCAAGAAAGCAAGGCCAACATCAGTCAGAAACAGCGCAGTTACTAAAGGAGCCGACATTTGAAAAGCGAGTACAAAGGACTGAGCAAATGTTCGAACCAGAAACTCTGATAAACTACCGTCAATCATGCCTAGAAATAAATCATTATTCATAGGAACCCATTTATAACTGTACACAATAGCATCTAGCAGATGGTGATGACCATTCATGCTTAGAAACATTAGCAGGGCTATCATATATTTGAAATTACCAAGAATTGGTGCAGACGTTCCAGTCATAGGATCGATAACATTAGCAATACCGAAGCCAATCTGAATATCAATAAATGAACCTGCTGTCTGAATCGCCATAAACATCAAATATCCAACGAAACCTAGCAATAATCCTATTAATACCTCTCTGGCAATCAGCAAAATATAACTGAAATCCTGCGGGATCGTAAGCCCTGTTCCGTTAGCACTAAAGACAACCAATGCTACAAAAAAAGAAATGCCAATCTTAAAGGTTGTCGGGACCCCTTGTGAAGAAAATACAGGAACGACAACAAAAAAAGCGGTTATTCGACAAAAAATAAGCAAAAAGACGGGTAAACTTTGCAGTATGGTCTCCATGTTCATTGATTAACCAATATACATATAGAGATTACCCAAAATTTGGCTTGTAAAGTCAATCAGCTTCGTGATGATCCACGGACCAAATAGCAATAAAGCCAGTAGCACTGCGACGATTTTGGGAACAAACGCTAGCGTCTGTTCCTGAATCTGTGTCGTAGCCTGAAAAATACTGATTATTAGCCCTACCACCAGACCAAGAATCAGCATGGGTGCGCTGACTTCCAGCACTAAATATACGGCTTGGCTTGCTAGCCCGATTATAAACTCCGTACTCATCCCTCATGCCTCCTCTTTAGGTCAGGTGTTAAAACTAAGAAGTAATGATTTAATGACTAAGTACCAGCCGTCTACCAGTACAAAGAGCATTATTTTAAAAGGTAATGAAATCATAACCGGGGGAAGCATCATCATCCCCATGGCCATCAGTGTGCTCGCCACAACAATATCAATAATCAGGAATGGTATGAAAATTAAGAAGCCCATTGTAAAAGCCTTTTTCAATTCGCCAATTGCAAAAGCTGGCACCATCACCGTCAGTGGAATATCACTGTATGTAGCCGGTTTAGTAGATCCGGTATAACCGGTGTATTTCATAAATAACAAAAGATCTTTGGTGTTCGTCTGTTTAAACATAAATTCTTTCATCGGATCAGCAGCTTTATCAAAAGCCTCAGTTTGAGTGATTGTCCCCTTCATATACGGCTGCAACGCATTTTCATTCACTGTGGCCAGCGTTGGTGACATAATGAACAGGGTCAAAAACAGAGCAAGTCCTACCAGCACCTGGTTCGGAGGCATTGCCTGAGTACCCAGCGAGGTTCTCACAAAACCTAATACGATTACAATTCTAGTAAAGCTAGTCATAAGAACCAGAAACGCCGGAGCAATACTCAGAACCGTAACAAGAAGAAGAATTGATATGGAACTGGTACCACTGCTTGAACCTTCATTACCGACCTGAATATTAACATTAGGTATAGGATCAGCATGTATCGGCGTCATCATAACCACACTGATAATACCGAACAGCAGAATAGCAAGAATTAGCTTCTTTTTCATATATTCCTCGACTCATCCTTAGTAACATCATCCCGAAGCAGCTCTTCCATTTTCTCTTTACGCTCTGGTGCAGAACGAAGCTTGGATTGCAGAGTCTCGTAAAAAGATGATGTTTCACTAAGTTCAATTTCCTGAGATGGAACCTCCCCACGCAGCTTTACCTTAACCTTGGCAATAAGCGGTGCGAGGAAATTATTCTGGTTAGAGGACTGATCCTCAAATGCCGCAATGATCAATGCTACCTCATCCGGATCGGTGACTTTATCCAAAATGGATATATTCTCACCAATCCCGATTAAGTAAAGACTGCTTCCCAGTTCGATAACCTGCATCGACTTATTAGGTCCAAGCCCAATTGCACCAAGCGTTCTTATGGAACGGTTGCTCATAAAGGTCTGATTACGTCGTCCAAGAAAACGAATTAGTACCACTATAAGTACAATGATTATCGCCAGGACAATAATAACTTTAAACAAATTCAGCAGGGTGTTACTGCTTCCGAGCGTTTCGGAATATAACATGACTTTATCCTACGCGCCCAACGTTTTGTTAATAGCTTCGATAACCCGGTCAGCTTGGAAAGGCTTCACGATAAAGTCTTTAGCTCCTGCTTGGATTGCATCGATAACCATAGCCTGCTGGCCCATGGCTGAACACATAATAACCTTTGCAGCCGGATCTACTTTTTTGATTTCTTTCAGGGCGGCGATTCCGTCCATCTCAGGCATAGTAATATCCATCGTGATGAGGTCCGGACGCAGTTCCTTGAATTTTTCTATCGCTTGAGAACCGTCCTGAGCTTCGCCCACTACTTCAAATCCGTTTTTCGACAAAATGTCACGGATCATCATTCTCATAAATGCTGCATCGTCCACGATTAGAATTCGGTTAGCCATTTTTACAAAATCCTCCCTAAGTATGCTTATTGTAATTTCTGAATTCGGTCCCACTGGCTGACGATATCCGTAACGCGTACGCCAAAGTTTTCGTCGATAACAACGACTTCACCTTTGGCAATAAGCTTGTTGTTAACCAAAATATCTACAGGCTCACCTGCGAGCTTGTCCAGCTCAATAATTGAGCCTTGTGACATTTCTAAAATATCTTTGATCTGCTTCTGGGTCCTTCCTAATTCTACGGTTACTCTAAGCGGTATGTCCATCAATAAATTTAAATTATTTTCATCAATATGACCAAAGGCCCCACCATTCAGATTTGCAAATTGCACAGGCTGTACATTTACATTGCGATTTACCTCAGAATTAAGCGGTGGTGTCTGTCCATATGGCATCCCTTGCGGTGGCATACCGTATGGTGGCATCCCAGGCATTCCGTATGCTGGCATACCCGCTGGAGGATAATAATACCCGCCTTCTGGCATCCCTGGATACGGTGGCATACCCTGCGGTGGATATGGTGGTTGCGTTCCTCCTGCGGGCTGTGAGGGCGCCTGTTGCACCGGAGGTGCTGGAGGTGGTGTCTCAGCAGAATTAGTCACGGCAGGTGTTTCAGCCATTGTGACCGCTGCCTCCTCCTCTGCAGGACTAACATCACCAAGAAGCATGGATACCATATCTTTTGCGAACTGAACAGGCAAGAGCTGCATAATAGTAGAATCTATCAAATTACCAATTTTAAGCCGGAACGAAATACGAATTAGGGTCTCATCGTCTGGCAGACTGCCTACTCCTTCTCCGCTGGACATATTCAAAATGTCGATACCCGGAGGCGAGATATTAACAAAACGATTAAAAATCGTAGACATTGATGTAGCAGAAGAACCCATCATTTGATTCATAGCTTCTTGCACAGCGCTAATATGAATTTCATTCAACTCTTCATCCTTAGGTTCGCCAGCACCGCCAAGCATCAGATCGGCAATAACCTGCGCATCCCTAATCTTAATAACAAGTGAGTTAATCCCTTGAAACCCATCCACATATTGAACGTGAACAGCTACATGCGGTTTAGGAAAAGCAATTTCAAACTCCCCGCGTGTAATGATCGAAACTTGAGGGGTTGTAATATCTACTTTTTTCCCTAGTAAAGTGGAAAGTGCTGTTGCTGCACTGCCAAACGTTATATTACCAATTTCGCCCAAAGCATCCTGTTCAAACGGTGTTAGATAGTCATCTACCGTTTTCTCCGTAGGAGCTAATGAGCCCTCCGCAGATTGTCTCAGAAGGGCGTCGATTTCTTCTTGGGATAAATAATCTTTACTCGTCAAATTCTTCAACTCCTTCATTGACAATTTCGTCTATTTGCACGGCTACCCGATCTTTAACCATTCCGGGACTTCCGATGAACTTAAGCTTCTCCCCTACCTTAATCGACAGTCCAGAATCTACGTTTCTGTTGAGAGAAATCACGTCACCGACGCTAAGCCCTAGGAATTCAGATATGGATAAGCTCGATTCTCCAAGTTCAGCAACAATCGGCAGCTTCGCTTTATGAACTCTAGCTCTAATGGCCAGAAGCTCATCTTCATCCCGCGTCTTCTTCTCTGTCACAAACCATTGGTGAACAGAAAGTCTGGACATGATAGGCTCTAGAACGACATGCGGTATACAAAGATTGATCATGCCTGTTGTGTCTCCAATTTTGGTACTTAGAGAGATTAATGCAATGGTCTCATTGGGCGATACAATCTGCATGAACTGCGGATTCGTCTCAAGAGCTTCCATCCGCGGATGAATATCCAGCACCGTTTTCCAAGCCTCCTGCAGACTCTCAAAACATCTACTAAAGATGCGCTCCATAATTGTTGTTTCGATCTCAGTAAGAGCATTAATCTTAGAAGGTGCAGTTCCAAAGCCTCCAAGCAATCTGTCCAGCATAGCAAAAGCAATGTTAGGATGAACTTCCATTACCATGCGGCCCTCTAAAGGTTCTGCTTCAAAAATGTTCAATATCGTCATTTTCGGTATGGAGCGAATAAATTCATCATAAGGGAGCTGCTCTACTTGAACGACATTAATCTGAACGAAGGTGCGCAATTGGGCTGAAAAATACGTTGTAAGATAACGGGCGAAATTGTCATGTATCCGTGTAAGACTGCGGATATGATCTTTGGAAAAGCGGACAGCCCGTTTAAAGTCATAAGAGCGGATTTTCTTCTGAGTTTCTTCCTTTTTAAGTTCATCGGCGTCCATCTCACCTGAAGAAAGTGCAGCAAGTAGAGCATCAATTTCGTTTTGTGATAGTACATCAACCAATTCAATCACCCCCCCATCAAAGAATTATCAGGAATAAAGCTACACAGAAGCCAAAAGGAATTTGGTGATTTCGATCTGAGTAATTTGGCCCTCAGTCAATGTCTTATTGATCAGATTAATAAGCTTACTGCTAAGCTGATCTTTTCCATTCGCTCCATTAAGGTCCTCAGGTTTGGTATCTGCAAGCGTCTTGATAATTATTGGTTTGATTTTGATCTCTTTTATTTTTTCGAATTCTTCCTTTGATTTCGCAGAACTCAGTTGGAAGGCGAAATCTACTTGAAGGATAAAATCGGGATCAGCAAGATTTGTTTTGATATCAATGATCTCTGCCGTCAATTCGACGATTTCATCTGCAGTTAAATGTTTTGTTTCCACATTTTGAACAGCAGCACTTACCTCGTTCGTATCTTTCGGAAAGATCCTGTCCATTAGTAAAAATGCGGCGACCACGATCAGAGTAATCGCTAGTAATATCGTGATGAGCCACGGCATCATCTTTTTCATGTTAGCTCCTCCATTGACTGGATTTTAATGGTGGCAGCATATGTGCCTATGTCCCTGTTATAATCCCGGATCTTCGTAATAACCTCATCGGCTTTTTCGAGAACGATCAGTCTTTTTCCGGTTACGAGCGTAATATATGTATCCGGGCTTTCTTCTACCATTTCGACCAGTAGGGCATTGATCCACATCGGTGTTCCATTTAATCTTGTTACCGATATCATAACAGGCCTCCTAACAAAATAGGGGGAGGAGTAACTCCCCCACGACTCCGCATGAACCATTTAAGAAAATATAGAATTTATTGATTAAATTAACGCTTCAGGTTTACTACTTCCTGCAGCACTTCATCAGAAGTTGTGATGATACGGGAATTCGCCTGGAATCCACGCTGTGATACGATCATTTCTGTAAATTCATTGGTAAGATCCACATTGGACATTTCCAGCTGTCCAGAGATGATTGCCCCGGTGCCATCTTCTGTATTGTTCGCTGTAGTCGGAACTAGTTCGCCTTCTGCATTCGCATTAAGTGTCATACGATACAGATTGCCTCCGATTTTCTCCAGACCAGATGGGTTAGTAACCTTGGCTACACCAATCTTTACCCCAGCTTCAGTCGTTCCATCCGCCATGGTCTGTACAATTGTTCCATCATTAGAGATAGAAAACGCCGTTACATCGTCACCTAATTGAATGAGCCCGCCGTCGGAATCTAAAACATGAAGTCCGTCAGCAGTAACCAGATTACGTGCAGCGTCAATGTGGAAATCTCCGGCGCGGGTCAAAAACGCAGTTTCTTGATCCTCAGTAAGCTTAACCAGGAAAAAACCATCTCCATCGATACGTAAATCTGTTGGGTTGTTGGTGGTTTGAGCACTGCCAGCCAAATGTAGGGTATCTATAGAAGCAATACTAACACCTAGTCCAACTTGTTTCGCATTTACCCCACCTTGACCATCCTCACCCGGTGCAGTAACACCAGAAACGGTTTGGCTCATAATATCCTTGAACATAACACGTCCGGATTTAAATCCGATAGTGTTTACGTTAGCAATATTATTACCGATTACATCAAGCTTAGTTTGAAAGCCTCTCATTCCTGAAACCCCTGAATACATTGATCTTAACATGTTTAATGTCCTCCCAGATTATAGAGTCCTAATAACTTTCCAAGTGAATTGGGACCGCGTCAGTCGGTCAGCGGCCGCCTCGGCTTTCCGTTAGGACCAGCCTATTATGAAATCACTATTGCACTATCGATTTGTGTAAATACATTATCTTTGATCGAGTTACCATCCATAGCAGTAACTACTGTGCGATTAGGAACGCTAACGATAAACGCCAAATCCTTCATTAATATCAAGGATTCTTTACTTCCCTTAGCAGCAGCTTTGTCCACAGCAGATGAAATTTGATCCAGCTGACCGCTTCCAAGCTCTATCCCTCTTTGTTCTAGGCGCTTAGCAGCATGATTGCTGAATTTTAATAGTTTCTGTTGCAGTAAACTCTCAAAAGAAGCTTCCCCCGCCACAGACTGCTTAGGCAGCGAAGATCGTTGTAACGTTGTAGAATGCAGGGACGCAGGATACAGTTGGCCTATAGTAAGCCTGTCACTCATATGCTCGCCCCGCTTCCTCCGCTATTCTCCGGAGTATTACTATCTGTACCAGAACCGCTTTCTGGTGTTGCTGCGGCATTCTGAATTTGTGTAATATCGGTTAAAGCAATTCTGTCTTTTCCCACAACCGCATATTGAATACCATTGCTAACAACGATAGATTCAACATTACCTGTCTTAGGCAGCTTTGTGGCGGAGTCTGTCCAAGTAATATCTTTACCAATCAACCCGGATACAGATCCAAGGGACTGATTCATAGCATTAAGCTGAGTAGAGATATTCATCAATTGCTCCACGGATGTAAACTGAGCCATTTGCGCAATAAATTCTTTATCTTCCATCGGTTGCATCGGATCTTGATTTTGCAGCTGAGTAATTAAAATCTTCAAAAACTGATCCTTACCTAAAGTAGAATTACCCGTTGTGCGTGCACTAGAGTCGGGAGTTGTATAATTCCACTGATCTTTAGTAGAGACCGGAACTGTTGTCGCCATAACCACTCACCTCTCTTTCCTTTGTTATTAAAGTTAAGCCTTAGCAGAAAAAGATCCACCTTGGGACTGATCTTCTTGTCCCGCATTTGAAACCCAGTCCTTCCATTCACCATTCAGCTCTGCGGCTAGAACAGCATCACTGGCTTCCTCTCTGCTTTCTTTGGAACGTCTACCCTGCTGTCCACTTCCGGAATTAGGTTGGCGTCCTTCCTGCCCCCATTGCGAATTGAGTGGGGTATTATTTTGCGTAACTTCCAGCTTCTCCACTTGAAGACCTTGAGATTGCAATGCAGCGCGAAGCTGGTTCATTTGTTGTTCCAGCATATCTTTAGCGCCGGTATGTTCAGTCATGAACTGGGCAACTAAATGACCATTTTGCATGGTGATCTTAACATCAACTTGTCCGAGATTTTCTGGAAAAAGGGATATAGTCGCTTCAGCGATCCCACCTTTTTGCACAATCTCTAATTTGCCTGTAATGAAACCTGTCATTTCTTGAGCAAATTGCTGAACCGGAACAGGCGCTGCTGGCACTTCAGCCTTCAGCGGTGCTGTAATTCCTCCGCGCAGAGATAACTGCCCCGCAGTAACAACCTCATGATCCCCTTCGTTAGCTGTAATTCCTAGCGGGGAATCTTGAGCAGATTCTGTTGTCTTCGTTTCCCCGGTTACGCCTGTCTTGATTAACGGTGTGTTCGCAGTCTCTGCTTCAGCTTCTTGCACAGTTCCTGATGTCACAGGCGAGCTTACAACCGTATCATTTTTCACTACAACAGCTTCTCCGGAACGACTGCTCACATTCTGAATTGTTTTATCCGTTTGGTTATTTTTGCTTTCAGTAATAACGGGCTGTTGTAAGGAAGAATCAGAATTAATACTCACATTGCTGGTCTTTCCCTTCCCCTTATTAGTGTTAGAGGAGGACTCTTCTAAAAGCGCTGTGAAATTATTCAATAAACTGATTCCCTTAGTTGCAACTTCCTCATTGCCACTTACTGCAGCTTCTTGAATCATAGAAACTAAACTTTGCAAGTCATCTTGAACTGCAAATCTTAATGTATCAGCATTCTGTGCCAATGGTGACAAGCTTCCAGCCACTTCTGCTTCCGTTGTAGTAGTACCATTCTCTGCAGCATGGCTTCCAGATAGAAGTGCAGATACCTGAAGAATCCAAGCTTGCAAGGCTACCAACAGAGCTGGATCACTACTGATACTTTCATCCAGCTTCTCAACATCAGCAGCAAGTTTTTCAAGGAGTTCACCCTTCTGAGTGTCTTGCCCTGCTTGCTCTTCTCCAGTCGGCTGCACTTCCTTTAACAGGCCTTGCAGCAAAGAAGCTAGATTTCCCAATAGGGGTTCAGCTGGTGTCGACGGGGTGTTGGCATTGCCTCCCATGGTTTGTACCAGGGTTTGAGCAAATGGTGCACCCGTCGTTGTTGTGCCCGTTGTAGTCGATGAACTCCCATTTACTGAAGTTGCGTTTGCACTCACAAGCGATTGAACGACTAAACTCATTTATTTTTCACCTCCTTTCCCTATCTATTTAGCACCCATCAGACGATTAACAATTTTCGCAGTTTGCGCGCTATCATTTTTAGTCATTTCTCCCAAAATAGATGAACGAACACTATCACTTACGGTATTCATAATCGTCACGACCTTATCAGGGCTAATCTTGTACATTTCTCCTAGTAACGATGCCGCATTAGCAGGAGTCATTGAGCTGAAGGTCTGATTCAACTTTTCCTTATCCAAATTCTTACTGGTTGTTGTTGATGCTGTTGTGCCGGCATCTTTCTTCAATCTAGATTGAAGGGCTGCGATCGCCATGTCACTCGAAGATGTGGTTTCTTTTAACTTAATCGTTACATCTGCAGCCTTTTGCGGATCCATTTTTTCCAAAATCGCAGTTTTACTCGCTTTATTCATGACACTGAAGATCTGTACCATTTCTTCTGTAGTTAAATTCTCCATGATCGGTGCAGCCTTCGAAGCTTTCATGCCCGCATACAGCTTAGCCAAATCAGAAACCTGTTTCTGATAAGGATCTTCAGTTTCTTCTGTGCTTGCCTCTGCGGTTTCAGCTTCCTTCTTCATACCTTCAATCTGTGACTCTAGCGCCTGAACCTTGGTATCCTGGGCTGTTTTTTCATCTGTAACCTTCTTCAGGTTTTCTTCCTGCTGGGCGAGCTGAGCTTTAAGCTCCTTAATCGTTGTCGCTGAGCTCACTTCCTGCTTTTTGCTTTCTTCCTTCGGTTTAGAAGGATCTGCAGGCGGATCAGGAACCCATTTTTCCAGGATAGGAATTTTATTCGCAACTTCAAGCACATTATTACGAATGTCCATATTAAAAAGCGTCAACAGTACTCCAAGCAGTACTAGCGTGAAGATAATCGGTATCATTAAGAATAAGAACCGCTCAAATTTCCCCGCTGACCCTTCATTTTCAAGTTCCATATCATTATCAATATTAGCCACTAGCGGAAACCTCCCGGGTTAGAGGGATTTCATCGCGAAGCGGACGGTTGCCATCTCATCCAGTTCGTTTTGTTCCCGTAAAATCATACTTTGCTGAAACAGTGTCTCAGCCTTGTCTTTTGCCTTCAACCATACTTTTTCATCTAAAACCTTAGTGCTTAACTGATCTTGTTTCTTCTGGACTTCTTGATGTGCACGGCTAATGTCCGTATGCTTACGGGCAATGCATTTATCCAGATATTCCACATACTCCTGCATTTCACGAATCTTAATCATAGGTGTCTTTTGCTCTGCGGCATTTTGTAAGGATAGCATGATAGCACTCCGCTGAAAGATGAGTTCATCCAGGCTTCTTTCCTGTGCCTGCAATTCTCCAAGCGCGCTTGAGAGCATCCATTCTGCCTGTGTCTTCTCATTGCCCTTCAAGTCAACGACTTTTTGAAAAGTATAATGAAACCTCATAATACCGAATCAACTCCTTGAGAACTGTGAAATTAAAGACTGTTGAACTTCAGCCAGCGTAACTTTTTCATTCACCTTTTGTTTGGTGAAATCCCATATACTGTCGATAAATTCCATCGACTCGTCGATTTGAGCATTAGAGCCTCTCTGATAAGCTCCAATATTAATCAAATCCTCTGAATCCTTGTAAACGGCCATAAGGCGCTTCACATTCTCCGCTGCTGCAATCTGTTCTTCTGGAGCAATATCCTTCATTACTCGACTTATGCTGGAAAGAACATCTATTGCTGGAAAATGTCCTTTGTTAGCAATATTTCGATTGAGTACGATATGTCCGTCAAGTATCCCTCGGACTGCATCTGCGATTGGCTCGTTCATGTCATCACCATCAACCAGTACCGTGTAAAAGGCTGTTATAGAGCCTGTAGGACCTGTACCGGCACGTTCCAGCAGTTTGGGTAAGCTGGCAAACACCGAAGGTGTATATCCCCGCATGGCTGGCGGCTCTCCAACTGCAAGTCCAACTTCACGTTGGGCCATGGCATAACGGGTGACCGAATCCATCATCAGCATTACATTAAGGCCACGATCGCGGAAATACTCGGCAATCGTTGTAGCGATAAGCGCACCTTTTATGCGAATCAATGCAGGTTGGTCTGAGGTAGCAACAATTACTACGGATCGCTGCAAGCCCTCTGGTCCCAAATCCCGTTCAATGAAATCCAATACTTCTCTGCCACGCTCACCAATCAGAGCAATAACATTTACGTCAGCCGATGTATTCCGGGCAATCATCCCCATCAAAGTACTCTTGCCGACCCCCGAGCCAGCAAAAATACCGACCCGCTGTCCCTTGCCAATCGTTAGCAAACCGTCAATCGCTCTCACACCAATACTGATGGGTTCCTGCACCCGCGGTCTATTAAGTGGATTGGAAGGAATATTAAAGGTAGAGCTATGTGGCATTCGTGCTGGAATGAGAGAGCCATCAAGCGGCTGCCCCAGACCATCCAGTACTTTTCCTAACAATTCAGAACCTACTTGCACGCTAAGCGGCTTACCAGTGCCCACTACATCACAACCAGGTCCAATCGCCTGCAGTTCACCAAGTGGCATCAATAGTACCTTGTTATCACGGAAACCAACGACCTCAGCTTGCAGCGGTTTGTTTCCTTTAGAAGGGTAGATGTAGCATACATCACCTATACTTGCGTCAGGACCTTCCGATTCAACCATTAGACCGATTACCTGCGTCACTTTCCCATTGATCCTCACCGGATCGAGATTACGAAGTTGCTCCTTATAACGGTTGCTATTAAGCATCGTCTTCCCCATTTCTCTGCTCATCGGTGTCCAGCGCAATTCTTACCAGCTCTTTCTTGATCTCTGCGAGCTGAGTGTCGATTCGAGCATCAATGCTGCCAAAGGAAGAGCGGATAACACATCCTTGGTCTTTTACCGTTGAGTCGGGCAAGATTTGCAGTTCAGCCTGTGAATCAACAGCTAGTGATAATTCTTCCCGAGCAGCATTCACAAAAGCGAACTGCGCTGGGGATACACAAAGTGAGATCAAACCCTGTTCTCGCTTACGAGCCAGATTTTTGCGAATTAAGTCCATTGCGAATTGTGGTTCTACCGTTAACTGCTTGTCCACAATTTTCTCTGCAATATCACAGCTTAACTCTACTAAAAAAGGCTCTGCTTCCTGAATAATCACTTCTCTTGCTTTATACGCCTCAGTCAAAACAGCACGCGCTTCTTCCATCATCTCTGCGATCTTATGCTTCATCTCTTCCTCAGCCTGAGAAACACCTTCCTCATAACCTTGCTGATGAGCTTCAGCTTTGATAGCTTCGATCAGATGTTCATCCTGCTCACGCCGTTGTTTCCACCACTCTTCAGCCTCCGCTTTCGAGGACTCTACAATCTGTTCCGCTTCAAGAGATGCATTCCGAACCTGCTCTTCAGCAAAATCCTGAGCGTCCTTAAGCATTTGCTTACGCGTCTCTTCTGCCTCTTCACGTGCGGGATCATGATAGTCAGTCTCGCTTAAAGTCTCCTCGGGAACGGGCTCCTCAGTTAGGCCCGCATATTGCCGGGCCTGTTCCAGTCTCTTAAAGACATCAACCGGAACATACTGGGAGTGTTTGATCAGCTTAGACAATGATGTCATCTCCTCCGCCACGAGCGATGATAATTTCACCAGACTCTTCGAGTCTGCGGATCGTGCCTACAATACGAGTCTGTGCTTCTTCAACATCACGCAGCCGCACAGGACCCATGTATTCCATTTCTTCTCGGAACGTTTCTGCCATACGCTTGGACATATTTCTGAAAATAACATCCCGTACTTCTTCGCTGGCAACCTTGAGTGCAAGCTGTAAATCCGCATTATCGATATCACGAACAATGCGCTGTATTGAACGATTGTCCACATTAACAATATCTTCGAATACGAACATCCGTTTTTTGATCTCTTCGGCAAGCTCTGGATCTTGAATTTCGAGAGAATCCAGAATCGTACGTTCTGTCCCCCGGTCAACCCCATTCAAGATTTGCACAATTGATTCGATACCACCGGCATTTGTATAATCCTGGGTTACTGTAGCGGAAAGCTTCTGCTCCAGCACACGTTCAATTTGCGTAATTACCTCTGGAGAGGTACTGTCCATCACAGCAATTCTTCTAGCCACCTCTGCCTGCTTCTCTTGAGGAAGCGAGGAAAGGATTGCAGCAGCTTGTTCAAATTGCAGATAAGACAATACAAGTGCAATAGTCTGTACATTTTCATTCTGGATAAAGTTGAGAATCTGATTAGGATCCGCTTTTCGTGCAAAATCGAAAGGTCTTACTTGCAATGTTGCAGTCAGACGATTAATGACCTCCATTGCTTTTGTTGACCCAAGCGCTTTCTCCAGAATTTCTTTAGCGTAGTTAATACCGCCTTGTGATATATATTCCTGGGCGAGGCATATCTGATGGAATTCAGACATGATCGACTCTTTTTCACCGCTGTCCACTTTGCGAACATTAGCAATTTCAAGAGTCAGCTGTTCAATCTCCTCGTCTCTTAAATGTTTGAAAATTTGCGCCGATACCTCGGGCCCTAGTGTGATAAGCAGGATCGCAGCTTTTTGACGGCCACTAAGTCCCTGCTGGCTAGCCTTTGCCATTAGTTCACCTCTGTTCGTCTGCAAGCCATGTACGCAGCAGATTTACGAATTCGTCTGGCTTCTTCTTGGCCAAACTTTCCAATTGCTTACGAACTTGACTTTCATTCGTCACGCTCTCCAAGTTAATAGAAGGAAATTCAGTAGGAACCTGCAATGGAATGTCTTCATCTTCCTCTTCCACAGTCTGTTTACGACTCCGGTAGATTAGATATCCTCCACCTGCTCCAACCAGCAATGCTGCTGCTCCGATAGCCCATATCATCCAAGAAGCGAGACCACCTTTAACGGTGTTGGCATCGGTGCCACCAAATTGTTGCGAGTAGACCGAAACCTTTTTGGTCAAATCAGCGTCTGTATATGTAGTACCTGAATCTGCAAGAGAAGCGCGAACAATATTCACCAAAATATTTTGAATTGCAGCTGATGTTGCATCATCTAAACTTTTTTCTCCTGAAGGTGGTTCAACTGCAACATTTATGGTTAAGTCTTTAACAGTATACGGACTAGCAATAACATCTTTAGTAATTCGGTTAACTTCGAAGTTCCTCGTTTCCGAAGATTCCTCCGAGGTAGAAGTATCCGCACCCGCATTAGAAGGATAGCCCGTAACATCTTGAGAACCAGTGCCAGCCACTCCGCCAGTCGTGTTACCTTGACCCGAATACGAATTACTAATTATTTGTGAACTGATCTCAATCCCCCTCATGTTCTCTGTATCCACAGGGGTAACAAGATCTTCCTTCCGGTTTTCCTTGTCAAAGTTCAACTTCGAGAACACAAGAACATCCACTTTATCAGGACCGGTAAGAGTGCTAAGGAATTGTTTCACATTTTTCTTTACTTCTTCTTCGAATTTCTTCTGAAGAGCGAAGTTTTCTTCAACTTGGTTTGTGACACCAGCCTGTCCACCTTTAGCTGTTGGCATTAATTCAATTTCATTATTCGCAATGGTAATGTTGTCAATTGGTAAATTAGGCACAGCAGTTTTCACAAGATTGAAATACCCGTCAATATTGTCTTGGGTAGGTCTAAATCCTGGATCAAATGAAAGCACAACGGATGCAGACGCCTGCTCCTGATCAGCCTGTGAGGCAAAAACTGTCTCTTTAGGCAAATTAATCAGCACTTTTGCATCTTTAATCCCTTGCATACGTCTCATTAACTGTTCAACTTCACCGTTTAATGCATTATTGTACTTCACGTTAAACTCGCTATCTGTTGTACCTATCATTGACGAATTTTCGTCAAAGACTTTATATCCGATAGAGCCACCTTGAACAATCCCCTGAGAACCAATATCCACCTTGACCCGAGCTGCTTCTGTACTTGGTACAGAAATACTCTTTCCATCTTGACTTAATCGGTATGAAACACCTGCTGAATCTAAGGCTTTCATTACTCCAGCCGAATCCGTACTGTCCAAATCTTGAAATGCTACTTCATATTCTGTTTTTGAAAGCTGCATGGTCATAACTACGATTATTATTAGAATGATAAACAATGTTGAAAAGAATAAAATCTTCTGTTTACCACTAAATCTGTTCCAATACAAGAGAACCTTCTCCCGATATTGGGCAAATCTTTCATTCACAGTGTCACCCCATCCGAAACTAAGCTAGGATTTATTATATTTGAGTTCTCATAATTTCTTGATAGGCTTCAATCACTTTGTTCCGGACTTGTGTAGTCAACTGTAAACTCAGTAGAGCCTGTTGGGAAGAAATCATCACTTCGTCAATGTTCACTTCTCCCAATACAAATTTATTACTCATATCCTTAGCTTGTTGTTCCTGATCAGCCACTTTATTGAGCGCATCCTCAAGATAAGAGCCAAAGCTCTCCATCGAATTAGCAGGAGTGGATGAAACTTCGGAAGTTGTCGGTTTCATTGCAAGCTGCTGTACAGCCTGAACCCCATTAGATATATTCTGTATCAACTGTTTCCCCCCCTTAAGTTAATTAACATTCATTTATCTACCAATTTCGAGTGCCTTGCTTACCATAGCTTTGGATGCATTAAGCATCGTAACATTGGCATCATAAGAGCGAGATGCAGATAACATATCAACCATTTCTTTGGTAATGTCTACGTTTGGCATATAGACATATCCTTCAGCATCCGCATCGGGATGGCTCGGATTGTATACCGGCTTCAATGGTGAAGTGTCTTCTATGATCGACTGCACCTTAACCCCTTCATTGCTATTATTCATTTTCGAATTTAGTATATTCGAGAATTTATTACTTTCGTTCGTTTCCAAAACAACCAACTTACGTCGGTAAGGAACAGCCTTGCCATCCACCACGGATGCTCTTGTAGTTTCAGCATTGGCTACGTTGGAAGAAATTACATCCATCCGCAACCGTTGAGCCGTTAATGCAGATGCGCTGATCCCAAAACTACTTCCAAAGTTCATACTCTCTTATCCTCCTTGAATTACGGCTCGCATCATCGAAATCTGACTGTTAATCTGTTCAACATAAGAACTATACCTAAGCTGATTCTCTGCGCTTAACGCCATTTCGCGATCTACATCCACATTGTTGTCGTTATTGTTCATAGAGGTAGTTTCATCAGTATTTTCAACAGCAGCGGGAACAATTGTGTTGCTGCCAAATTGATAATGCCGGGTATCCGAAACTTTCGCTCTAAGTGTAGATTGGATTCCACTTTCCTGTTGTTGCAGGATACTTTCGAATGAAACATCAGAACGTTTGAAATTGGGCGTATCTTGATTAGCCACATTATTTGCTAGAGCATTTTGTCGTTTATAGGCAGCATCAATGCCTCCCTGCAATCGTTGAAAACTGACACTATTCAGCAATCCCAAGACAATTCCTCCTTTCAAAGCTATCATAATGAAAAGAATTCCACAACTTCCATCAAAAAACCTGCTTGCTTTCGACAAATAAAGAAAAAAATACTCTAAATTTACGGTATTCCGTCGAACGCTGTCGCAATGAATAACACTTAGCATTTTCACATACATTGATTTTCATTTAATTTGTATATTATTACAATAAGAAATAAGCCCTATCTTTTTAGAAAAGACAGGGCTTTTAGCACTTTATTACTATTTATTTACATTTTCAACTCATTTTTTTCTTTTTAATTGCATGTTTTGACATAATTTTACGTTTTCACGACACCAATTTGTAATTTATCTAATCCGTTATGCCCAAATTCAAAATACATAGATTTTTTGTTTTTTTGTCGCTTTAAAGAATATACTGACTTAAATCACGATCCTGAGCTATACTTGCCAATTTCTCGCGCACATACTCCGGGGTAATAACCATTTTTTCTAAAGTCAGCTCAGGCGCTTCAAAAGAAAGATCCTCTAACAGCTTCTCCAAAATAGTATGAAGACGCCGTGCACCTATATTCTCCATATTTTGATTCACTGAAGCCGCTATTTTGGCGATCTCATGTATAGCATCCTTCTGGAATTCCACTTCTAAATTTTCTGTTTTAAGCAGATTCACATATTGTTTAGTTAAAGCATTCTCTGGTTCCGTCAAAATAGAAACGAAATCCTCTAACGTTAGACTACTCAGCTCTACGCGAATCGGAAAACGACCTTGAAGTTCAGGAATCAAATCTGAAGGCTTAGCAATATGGAAAGCTCCGGCAGCCATAAAGAGTACATAGTCTGTCTTCACAGGACCGTATTTCGTCATAATGGTCGAGCCCTCTACAATCGGCAAAATATCCCGTTGCACGCCTTCACGCGACACATCCGGTCCAGACCCTTTTCCCTGACTCGCTACTTTATCGATTTCATCAATAAAAATAATGCCTGATTGTTCAGCCCGAGTCACGGATTCCTGGATCACATCATCCATATCTATCAGCTTGGCCGCCTCATCCTGAATGAGTACCTTGCGCGCTTCCCGAATAGGAAGCTTACGTTTCTTCGTCCGCTTAGGCAGCAAACTGCCGAACATCTCTTGCATATTCATACCCATCTGGTCGTTTCCTTGACCTGCAAACATATCCAGCATAGTTGGCGCTGTATCCTCAACATCAATTTCAATGATGTCATCTTCCAGCTGACCAGCTAATAGCTTAAATCTAACCCCACGGCGGCGTTCACTTAGGCTTCCATCCTGCTCAGTGTCTTCTTTAGAGTCCTCTTGGGCAGAATTCCCTCCAAAAATCATCTCAAAAGGATTCTTTTGTGATTTATTTTTGGAAGAGGAAGGGACCAATATAGAAACGATCCGCTCATTAGCCAGTTCTTCCGCACGATCCTTAACCTTCTCCGTACGCTCAAGCTTGACCATACGAATAGAAGTCTCTACCAGATCACGAACCATAGATTCCACATCTCGACCAACATAACCGACCTCAGTGAATTTAGTGGCCTCCACTTTGATGAACGGTGCATTAACAAGCTTTGCTAGACGCCGGGCGATCTCTGTCTTACCCACACCTGTAGGTCCGATCATCAAGATGTTCTTAGGAACGACTTCATCACGCAGTTCCTCTGCTAGCAGACTGCGCCGATACCGATTACGAAGCGCAACGGCTACCGATTTCTTGGCTTGCTTCTGACCTACGATATATTTATCCAATTCGGCTACAATTTGACGGGGTGTAAGCGATTGATTCACCATCGTGAATTCCTCCTTGTCTCTATGGCACTGAGTCTATAATTGTTCAACAATAATGTTGGAATTAGTGTACACACAAATTTCAGAAGCTACCTGAAGCGATTCTCTAGCAATATCCGCAGCGGAAAGATTGGGTGCATGACGTTTGAGTGCTCGACCTGAAGCCAGCGCAAAATTACCCCCGGAACCAATCGCAAGAACGTCATCATCCGGTTCGATAATTTCACCATTTCCGGAGATCAGGAGCATTCCTTCCTTATCCATAACAATCATCAAAGCTTCAAGCTTCCGAAGAATACGATCTTGACGCCAGTCCTTCGCTAATTCAACTGCAGCCCGCTGCAGGTTCCCATGATGCTCCTCCAGCTTGCCCTCGAATTTTTCGAACAGGGTAATAGCATCCGCAACGGATCCCGCAAAGCCTGCTATTACTTGTCCTCTGTACAGGCGACGGACTTTTCTGGCCGTCGTCTTCATAATAACACTCTCTCCGAATGTAACCTGTCCATCACCTGCTATAGCTGCCTGTCCGTTATGTCTTACAGCACAAATTGTAGTCGCATGAAAGCTGGGTACCATGATTGTAAGTTACCTCCTTAAGATGGGCTTTGTTCGCTATCGACAACCTCCGGCTCCGAATAAGCGAGTCCTGTACGGTTGGCAAACTCGGCAAGACTGTCCAGAGCGCGATGAGCTAACATTTCATTCTTTTCCTTCTTATTGCGGATCTTCTTCTCTACCTTCGGCAACAGACCGAAATTGGCATTCATAGGCTGAAAATGCTCTGGATCGGCAGAAGTAATATAAGCTGGCATGCTGCCTAGAACAGTATCCTGCGGGAAGATCAGTCCTTCCTGACCGAGTGCTGCCCGTGCAGCATTAATACCAGCTATGAGCCCGGAAGCAGCTGATTCAACATAACCTTCTACACCTGTCATCTGTCCAGCAAAAAAGAGTCTTTCCTTGCCTTTCATCTGATAGGTAGGGTGCAGAAGTTTAGGAGAATTAATAAATGTATTTCTGTGCATCACACCATAACGAACATATTCAGCATTCTCAAGACCTGGGATCAGCGAGAATACACGCTTTTGCTCGCCCCATTTCAAATGGGTCTGAAAACCAACAAGATTGTAAAGTGTGCCGGCAGCGTTATCCTGACGGAGTTGCACAACCGCGTAAGGAAGTTTACCTGTATGCGGATTGATAAGTCCTACTGGCTTCATTGGGCCAAATAACGCTGTTTGCTTGCCGCGTTTCATCATGATTTCGATAGGCATACAGCCCTCAAAGTATATTTCTTTCTCAAAATCCTTGAGTGCTGCTGTCTCAGCAGAAATCAACGCATCATAAAACACGTCGAACTCCTCTTCTGTCATCGGACAGTTCAGATAAGCCGCTTCACCTTTATCATAACGGGAAGCCAAATACACCTTGTTCATATCAATGGTGTCTTTCTCAACAATCGGTGCTGCTGCATCATAGAAGTAGAAATACTCTTCACCCAGCAGCCCTTTTATTTCAGCAGATAATGCCGGTGAAGTTAGTGGGCCCGTTGCAATAACAACAATCCCTTCCTCCGGTATATGCGTAAGTTCTTCATTTATGACTTCCACGAGCGGATGATTATGCAAAGTATGGGTGATCTCACCTGAGAATCCGTCCCGATCTACGGCAAGTGCTCCTCCTGCGGGTACCGCGTGTCGGTCAGCAGCACCTAATACAAGAGAGTTCAAACGTCGCATTTCTTCCTTCAATACACCTACAGCATTTCCTAATCCATTCGCACGCAAGGAGTTACTGCATACCAGTTCAGCAAATTGATTCGTGTGATGGGCTGGCGTCTTTACTACAGGTCTCATCTCATATAATCTTACCGGAACTCCTAGTGATGCTATTTGCCAAGCGGCTTCGCTTCCTGCGAGACCCGCTCCAATTACTGTTACTTTTGCTGTATCTGACACTGTCTTTTTTCCTCCCATAGAGACTATTAATCTGCTAATTCTTCTTCGTTGTCTAGAACCGCCTCTGTATGATCACAAGATGTACATTGTAGCTTGGTTCCTTGCTTATTACGTTTCTCAATCATCCAAGATCCACATGATGGACATGGTTTTATAGAAGGTCTATCCCATGAAACGAAATCACAACCAGGGTACTGATCGCAGCCATAGAAAACACGCCCTTTTTTGCTGCGTCGCTCCACAACCTTACCTTCATGACATTTAGGGCAAGTTACGCCAATATCCTTGATAATCGGTTTCGTGTTTCGGCAATCCGGAAAGCCAGAGCATGCTAGGAATTTCCCAAAGCGACCCAGCTTATACACGAGAGGTTTACCGCATTTCTCACAGATCTCATCAGAGACTTCATCTTCAATCTCAATTTCTTTCATCTCTTCTTCCGCGAATACCAAACGCTTCTCAAACGATTCGTAAAACTCTGCAAGAACCTTTACCCAGTCTTCTGAGCCCTCTTCCACATGGTCAAGATCCCCTTCCATGTTCGCGGTGAATTCAACGTTTAGGATTTCCGGAAAAAATTGCTCCATCTGCTCTATAACAAGCTCGCCAAGTTCGGTTGGCATGAATTTTTTCTCTTCAATAGCCACATAACCACGCTTCTGGATGGTTTCCAGCGTTGGGGCATATGTACTTGGACGGCCTATACCCAGCTCCTCAAGCGTCTTTACAAGTCTTGCTTCCGTATATCGTGGAGGTGGTTGTGTAAAGTGCTGTTTAGGCTCGATCTCCTGCTTATTTAAAGCATCTCCCGCTTGAAGCGGCGGCAAATACTTGTCTTCATCTGTAGTTCCGTCATCGTTGCCTTCTACGTAAACCTTCATGAACCCGGGGAATGAAACCTTCGAACCAACAGCTCTGAATGTAGCAGTACCTGCAGCAATATCGACCGAAAGCGTATCCAGCAGGGCAGAAGACATCTGACTTGATACGAATCGCTCCCACACTAGCTTGTAGAGACGGAATTGATCACGGCTCAAGAACTCTTTGACCATTTCTGGTTCGCGTAATGCCGAGGTAGGACGAATCGCTTCATGCGCTTCCTGTGCTCCAGCTGCCTTTTTAGAATACTGCCGTGGGGATTCTGGCAAGAACTTCTCACCATACTTAGCTGTTATAAGCTCTTTAGCTTCATCCTGAGCGGTGACAGAGAGACGCGTGGAGTCAGTACGCATATAAGTGATCAAACCTACGGTACCTTCTTTACCGAGTTCCACACCTTCGTATAGCTGCTGTGCAACAGACATTGTCTTAGCGGCACGGAATCCAAGCTTACGGGCTGCTTCCTGTTGTAGGGAGCTGGTGGTAAAAGGAGCCGAAGGATGACGTTGTCTTTCCTTCTCCTTCACATCACTCACCTTAAAAGATGCGTTCTTAATGGCTTCAAGAACTTCCTGAACATCACTTTCCTGGTTCAGTTCTTTTTTCACACCATTCAGCTTATGAAACTTAGCTTCAAAGACGGAATCCCGGATTCCAAGCTTCGCTGTTATGCTCCAATATTCGGTGGGTACAAAAGCGGAGATTTCATTCTCACGATCCATAATGATCTTCACGGCAACGGATTGTACACGTCCAGCAGATAAACCTTTTTTGACTTTCTTCCATAATAGAGGGCTAATCTTGTACCCTACCAGTCGATCCAAAATACGTCTAGCCTGCTGTGCATTCACGAGATCCATATTAATCTTACGCGGTGTCTTAAAAGCATCTTTTACCGCTTGTTTGGTGATCTCATTAAAAACAACTCTGCATTCTTGTGTATTATCTAAATCCAGCGCATGCGCCAAATGCCAAGCAATTGCTTCCCCTTCGCGGTCGGGGTCAGCTGCGAGATAAACTTTTTTAACTTTTTTACTAGCGTCTTTCAATTCCTTCAATATAGATCCCTTACCGCGGATAGTAATATATTTGGGACTGAAATCATTCTCCACCTCAACACCAATTTGACTCTTCGGTAGATCTCTAATGTGTCCCATTGATGCCTTTACAATATATTTACTACCTAGATATTTGCCAATTGTCTTCGCTTTTGCAGGCGACTCGACAATAACTAATGCATCTGCCATAGACTCTTCCTCCTCGTTAACACTCGCACCTCTATATTAAATTACCTTATAAATAGCTCCTGGTAATTGTGTTACCGCTTTTTTTATGATTAAAGATAACAGAACTGAATGCAAATGTCCAAAATCCCATCCTGTTCTTACAAGCAGATCGTCCAATATAAAAGGGCCTTGATGCAGTATATGGTATAGGTGAGACTCCTCATTTGTCAATTTCTTTTCAATCATAAAGTCGTCTGCTGTCTGTTCGGTAGTGCTATTATTCCCTGTTTTTATTACGTTTGTCGGCAAATAAGAAGTATATTCTTCTATAATATCTAATCCACTGGTTACCAGCTTTGCCCCCTGCTTGATAAGCTCTAACGCCCCTCTGCTCTTAGGTGATGTAATAGGTCCGGGAACTGCGAAGACATCCCTCCCAGCTTCCAAGGCAGCATCGGCTGTAATAAGTGATCCACTGCGACTGTCAGCCTCCACGACCACTGTCCCCCGTGATAAACCTGCTATGATCCGATTACGCTGTGGAAATAATCCAGGATGACTTTTAGTTCCAAGAGGATACTCTGTAATGACAAGCCCTTCCTGAGAAATACGCCGCTCCAGTTCAATATTCTCAGTTGGATAGACTTTGTCCAACCCTGTTGCCACTACCGCTATGGTCCCTCCACCGCTTCTTAGCGCCGCTTCATGACAAATGCTATCGATCCCCCTCGCAAGTCCGCTAACCACCGTTAGACCTGCTGCACTAAGCTCCTCCGCGAGAATCTCCCCTACCTTTCGTCCATATGCTGTTGGCACACGAGTGCCAACCATCGCCACACTAGGAGTTGATAACAGTTCCAAACGACCTCGATAATAAAGGATCCACGGTGGCTGTGCCGTCTCTTTCAACAAAACAGGATAAGCCGCATCAAACACAGTGACCATCTTCACTGCACATTCTTCCATTAATAAGCGCCTTTTGGCGATCCATTCTAATGTATATATGGAAGCAAGATAATTCGACAGCTTTCCGTTCAATCCGATCGTTTTCCAATCTTTTGCACTACAGGAAAATGCTCGTTCTGACATTAAGCCGGCTCTGCGAATCTTGTCGATACTCTTCCAGCCAATCCCCTCCACTTCATTAAAACCAAACAGCAGATCTTTTTCTTCCATATAAGCTTACTCTCCTTTAATGGAAGGGTTAGCCTTCCCTATTTTGTAACATGAATTAGAGGAATGCAATATTTTCTTTTAATTCAATATTTTTCTATGTTAAAAAACAAAAAAGCAACCTTTTATCCCTTGGATAGGAACAAAAGGTTGCTTACCTCTGAAATAATTATACACGAAAGAAGCCCACTCGCGTAGAGTGAATTCCTTCAATTAAATAAAATAATTAATGCGTTGTAAAAGCGCTAAGAATACCGCGTTCTTCGAGCACACTTACTAGCGTTGAACCCATTTCGGCAGGTGTAGGAGCAACCTTGATTCCGCACGATTCAAGTACGGCAATTTTCTCACTCGCTGTGCCTTTGCCTCCGGAAATAATAGCACCCGCATGCCCCATACGTTTGCCAGGAGGTGCAGTAGCGCCGCCAATAAACCCTACTACCGGCTTAGTCATATGCTCACGAATCCACTCTGCTGCTTCTTCCTCTGCGGTTCCGCCAATTTCACCAATCATGATGACTGCCTTTGTACCCGGATCCTCATTAAAAAGCTTCAGAATATCAATAAACTCTGAGCCTTTAACAGGGTCTCCGCCAATACCTACAGCTGAAGATTGCCCGATTCCACGCGTGGTCAGCTGATGAACAGCCTCATAGGTTAGAGTTCCGCTGCGCGAGACAACACCTACATACCCTGGCATATGAATATAACCCGGCATAATTCCTATTTTGCACTCACCAGGAGTGATAACTCCCGGACAGTTGGGTCCGATCAATACAGTAGAGCGCCCCTCCATATAACGGGACACTTTTACCATATCAAGCACTGGAATCCCTTCGGTAATACAAATCACCAGGTCGAGTTCTGCGTCCACGGCTTCCATTATGGAGTCTGCTGCAAATGCTGGCGGTACATAGATTACACTAGCGGTTGCGCCTGTAGCCGCCTTAGCAGCTACAACAGTATCGAATACCGGAAGGCTAACCTCACTGCCATTTTCAAGCGTGATGTTGACAGATGTTCCACCTTTACCCGGTGTTACCCCTCCAACCATCTGTGTTCCATAATCCAGCGCACCTTTAGTATGGAACAAACCCGTTGATCCTGTAATTCCCTGCGTGATAACTTTCGTATTTTTATCTACAAGAATGCTCATGCCTTAAGTCACATCCCTACTTATATTGTCAAATACGATAACTGGCTTCCTAAATCAGGCCATTATTGCACAAGAGACACAATCTTACGGGCACCGTCCGCCATAGAATCAGCAGCAACAATATTAAGTCCCGATCCAGCCAAAATCTGCTTGCCCAATCCAACATTTGTTCCCTCAAGACGCACAACCAGCGGTTTAGTCAAACCCAGTTGACTAGCCGCTTCTACAACACCGTTAGCGATAACATCACAGCGCATAATACCACCGAAAATGTTAACAAAAATTCCGTTCACCTTTTCATCCGATAAAATGATTTTAAAGGCTTCTGTTACTTTCTCGGTCGTTGCACCGCCCCCTACATCCAGGAAGTTGGCGGGTTCGCCCCCATAATACTTAATAATATCCATAGTCGCCATCGCGAGACCTGCACCGTTTACCATGCACCCAATATTGCCATCAAGTGCAATGTAACTAAGGTCATACTTCGAGGCTTCGATTTCCTTTAAATCCTCTTCATC
This sequence comes from Paenibacillus sp. FSL H3-0310, assembly GCF_038002785.1. Taxonomy (NCBI): domain Bacteria; kingdom Bacillati; phylum Bacillota; class Bacilli; order Caryophanales; family Paenibacillaceae; genus Paenibacillus; species Paenibacillus sp. FSL H3-0310. The sequence continues at coordinate 1,991,797 of NZ_JBBODC010000001.1, read as the reverse complement.
CAAATCCCGCAGCTCTAGAATATCCTTATGACGGAACAAGGCGTTGGAATCAAAATTCAGTTTGGCATCCAGTGCCATCACATTCCCATCCGCAGTCACTACCAATGGGTTAATTTCGGCAATAGAGCAATCTTTATCCACGAAAGCTAAATATAGCGCTTGCATGAATTTCACAGTTTTGCCTACCAGCTCATTAGGAATAGAGATACTGTAAGCCAGCTTACGCGCCTGGAAAGTCTGCAAACCCACTGCCGGATCAATGATCTCTTTAAAAATTTTCTCCGGATGTGTTGCAGCTACTTCTTCAATCTCAGTACCGCCTTCTTCAGAAGCCATCATGACCACTCGGCCAGTACCTCTGTCAACTACGATACCAATGTAATACTCCTTAACAATTTGACAACCCTCTTCAATGAGCAGTCTTTTTACTACCTTACCCTCCGGTCCAGTCTGGTGAGTTACTAGAGTCTTACCCAGAATCTCAGTTGCGTAACTACGCACCTCATCGATATTCTTAGCAACCTTTACTCCTCCAGCTTTACCGCGTCCACCTGCGTGAATCTGAGCTTTAACTACAACAACCGGTGTGCTCAGTGACTCTGCGGCTTCTACCGCTTCCTCCACTGTATAAGCTACTTTTCCATTCGGTACGGCTACACCGTACTTCTTAAGCACTTCTTTTCCCTGATACTCGTGGATATTCATAGCGGTAGCCTCCTAAAGTAGCGTGGTGACTAAACAGGCAGCCTGTTGTCATCTCGCTTTCCGTTTTGATTGCCGCGGGGTTAGGGATAGGCTGATGCTATACATGCAGCACTATTCCGGAACCAGCAGAAACTGATCTACCACTCGTAAAAAGAATGGCATTGTTTCTGCAAGAGACATTGTGTAAATCTATAAGACTAAGCTTATATTTACCTATATGCCATACAAAGGAACCCAGAATAGTGTAACATGTTTTTAAAACGCTTACCTTAAATATATTCATGATTTGTACACATTTTTTCGCTTGATTTCATGCCGGAATGCGAACGATCGCATTGACTCCTTACTACGCTTACTTTTTACTATCTTGGATATTAGCTTCGTGAACACGATTCAGTAAGTCTTTAAACTGATCAAGTAGCTCTATGGATTCATTATTTGTCAGTGTCGTTTCTTCCATCATTTTGCCGGGAATACACACGGCATCACTTTGGAGTGCCCAGCCTTGTTTCGTTAGTGAGATTAATACTTTTCGCTCATCCTGCATCGAGCGTTCACGTATAATTAGGCCTGCAGCTTGCAAGCGTTTCAATAACGGAGTCAGCGTTCCTGAATCCAAAAATAACGCCTCACCAATCTCTTTCACTGTACATTGCTGCCGTTCCCATAACACAAGCATTACTAAGTATTGGGAGTAAGTTAAACCGATCTTATCCAAATACGGTTGGTACAGCTTTGTAATCTCACGCGAGCAAGCATAAATGGTAAAACAGAGCTGATTCTCGATCAGCAGCTCTGGGGTTGTAGTCATTTTCTGCATATCTTCTTCACTCATTTTCATATTTATTCACCCGCCTTATCTCTTTATTTTATCATAATTCCCTCATATATCATAATAATAGCAAAAAATTAATTTGACTTTTATATTAATTGTGATAAATTAGATTGTACACAAACTAATTAGTGAATAGGAGAGATTTATTATGATGACAATTCAACAAAAGATGTATGAAACCACAGTTAAAGCCGTTGGGGGAAGAAACGGTTATATAGAATCAGAAAGCCCTAAACTCAACCTTACGATCAGTACACCACGCGAAATGGGTGGTGCCGGTGGTGAAGGCACTAATCCTGAACAATTATTCGCAGCTGGCTACTCCGCTTGTTTTGACAGTGCTCTGAACATGGTTGCTCGTCTTGGAAAAGTGAAGATTGAAGGCAGTGAAGTTACGGCTACTGTAAGCTTTGGTAAAGTTGAAGATGGCGGATTCGGCATTGCGGTTAAGCTTGACGTGCTGGTTAAAGGCGTTGACAGAGAAACCGCAGCATCTTTGGTAGAAGCTGCCCATGGCGCATGTCCTTACTCCCGTGCCACTCGTGGCAATATCGAAGTAGAACTGAATGTACTGTAAGAAATTATAGAGAAAAATGTATGTGAAATTTGCTAAACGATCTAACCTTCGTTTGAATACGTGGCATTTCACATTCGAAGTCGCTAACGGACACAGTTGATCTTAAACGCAACTTAATCCCATATTTGGGATGCTATCGGACCTCATAGCAGCTATTGGAATGAAAACCACCAATATAACCTTCTTCCGAAGGAATAGCGTCTCCAGAGTCCGAATCTACGCTCCAAGGGCTAAAAACTTGCAAACAACGTCCTCAAGGTCCGTTCCGTAAGCATCAGAGCATAATAATGGTTCGGCGATGCTCGTCACTACCGGTCCATAGTATAGAGCAGCGATTCTCATTAACGGGAATCGCTGCTCTTTTATCTTTATTCCTCCGCTAATACCTGTCGATCCAGATTACGGTATTGCACAGCTTCCGCGAGATGTGCAGAAGAAATATCCTGTGCACCCTCCAGATCAGCTATGGTACGGGATAGCTTAATAATCCGATCATGCGCTCGCATGCTTAGACCTAAATTCTCCAAAATATCATACAGCATTTGAGCACTCTCTCGGTTTAGGCTTGCATATTTCCGAAGGGAAGCACCGGAAAGTTCACTGTTCCATGAAATCGCCAGTCGTTTGTAACGTTTAGCTTGGATGGCCTGAGCAGCCAACACCTCCGCACGCATATCTGCTGACGATAAAACATGCCCCTGCCGATTCCATTCCTTCGGGCGGGGAACATCAACCTGTAAGTCGATCCGATCCAATAATGGACCGGATATTTTGGCTCGATATTGGGCAATCCTTGATGGACTACAGGTACAATTTTGCTGGGAGATACCGCTTCCAAAAAAGCCGCAGCTGCACGGATTCATCGATGCGGCGAGCATGAATTTGGCAGGAAAAGTAAAGGAAGCCCGGGCACGACTTATAGTAACCACCCCATCTTCGAGTGGCTGTCGCAGCACTTCAAGCACATTCCGGGAGAATTCAGGCAATTCATCCAGAAACAGAATACCTCGATGCGCAAGACTTACCTCACCTGGCTTGGGAATACCGCCCCCTCCAATTAATCCGGCAGAAGATATCGTGTGGTGTGGAGAACGAAATGGACGACTTCGCAGCAAACCGTTGTGTGCATCCTTCAAATTTCCAGCCGCACTAAAAATTTTGGTTACCTCAAGTGCCTCACTGTCCGACAATTGTGGAAGGATACTGGGAAGGCGTTTGATCAGCATCGTTTTGCCTGTGCCAGGTGGGCCGATGAGCATAATATTATGCATCCCTGCAGCCGCGATAGTTAGTGCTCTTTTCACATGTTGCTGTCCAAGCACATCACTGTAATCATCCATTATTTCATTCGCTTCGGAAGAAGCAGCCTCAGAATCAGAATATTTAGGGTTATATTTGAGATGCTCTACAGAAAGAACAAGCACCGGAGGTTGTTCTTTTGCCCCCGTCCCCATACTCACGGATACAGGAAAAGGAAGTGGTGATCCTTCAGATTCTTCTAGAGGAACTAGCTTATCTATAATCGGACCAAAGCTAGCCACAGCTTCAGCAGCATTCGCTAACGTTTGCAAATGGTCGATGGTATAAACATTCATGCCACTGATTAAAGCGGCTTCTGCCGCATTGCCTTGCGGGAGCAGAACGGCTTTAAACCCGCTTTTACGCGCTGCTTCAACCATCGGCAGCACACCCGAAACCGGACGCAGACTGCCGTCGAGCGCAAGCTCTCCAATCAAAAGCATCTCTTGAGCTGAAGGCATAATCAACTGGCCACTAGTTATCAGTATCCCTAAAGCAATCGCTAGATCAAAAGCGGAACCTTCTTTACGCAGGTCAGCTGGAGCAAGATTGATCGTAATACGCTGCTGTGGATAGCGGTAACCGCAATTTTTAACGGCAGCCCTAACTCGTTCAACAGCCTCGCGAATCGCTGAATCTGGTAAGCCAATGATATTCGTCTGCGGCAGTCCATTTGCAAGATCGATTTCCACACCGATCATTACCCCTTCAATCCCATACAGACACGCGCTAAACATTTTCCCATACATAATAAAAACACCTCATCTCCTGAATTACACCCTAATTTGGGGTGTCATAGCTTCAAGAAAAAAGGTGCTTCCTTATTTTCCAAATATATATTAGCTGTTAAGTACATTATAGAAGTTGTGTCCTAACGCAATCTGTGAGCAATTTATCTTTAGAATAAGAAATTCAAGTTTTACATAAAAGCGAAAGCACATCTCTAAAGACCTACATCAATCTCCTTCTTTAACTACGACCGAGTCCCTAATCTGCTCAAAAGTCAACGGTTTATAGTTCCAATGCTCTACACAAATGTTAAAATGATTGTTCCCCTCATATTTTTGCCCATGAATATGGCCGTGCACATTTACGTAAGGCATATGTTTATTCATGTACATAGGCTCATGTGAGAGGAAAAAGAAATCCTTATAAATCAAAGGATATTCACTAACCTCATCAAAACCTGCATCAAGCCACCAACTTCGGCTGCGGCCGCGATCATGATTGCCAAGAATCAGGATTTTGTATCCATGCAGCCTGGCCACAATCGCACGAGTTGCCTCCTTATTCAGAAAAGAAAAGTCTCCCAAATGAAATACTTTGTCGTCCGGATTCACTACCGAATTCCAACTTTCAATCATAACTTCATTCATTTGCTCTACATCGTTGAAGGGTCTGGATTCAAAATCAATGATCAACTTATGCCCAAAATGATGATCTGATGTGAAAAAAACCTTAGCCATGTGCACCCTCCTTTTGTTCCTATTCTAATGACAGTATGTATGAAAAAAGCTCCGACTACCCATAAACCCTAGGAAATTCGGAGCCCCGAGGACTTTTCCGCCTAATTTCTCACGAAATTATACGTATCATTCTATGTCATGAGGCGATGACGGAATACCTCTTTATTGTTAATGTTACTTTTCCCAGTCGCGCCGCTTACTCGAACGTTTATTAACATCACTCTGAATCAGTTCAGCTAAAGGAGGCGCCTCCTCATTGTCAATGAGCCAGCCACGCATCTCCTTGATCGCTTCCACCTGTCCATTGCCTTTGTCACGCCATGTAAGCAGTTCAATAACTCTAATTACAAGCGCTAAGAGACTGCTATTGCTGTTTTGCGACTTTTCAGCCCGGATTTTTTGAAATAACGCTTCATTTTCCCAATCTATTAATATTTCCTCCGCTATAGTGGGCCGCATTACCGTGAAGGTCTTATTGCAATTATCGCAACAGACGACAGATATTGGCTCTGCTTTAAATTTCACTTCAATCTTCTGCTGGCAATATTGGCATGTAAAACTAACCTGCATTTCAGAAGGTTTATTCTTCACTAGACAGCCCTCCTCATGATGACATTAAAAAGTTACTCCTAATGTTTACCCATTTCTTTTGAGAAATGACCCACAGTGCGGAAGGTATGTAAAGACTTTTTTATCAGAACAGCAGCAAATTCATAAAGAATCGCATGAGAAAATAGAGTTACTCTTAAAACGCCTCGCGAATATGACTAAGTGAAGCTAGGCTAAGATCGTCATTTAACAAGACGCTAATTACATCAAAAGAAACCCGCCGTTCCTCATAACCCTTCATATGCAAATAAACCTGTGTTGTACTCCGAACCTGGTTTATTTTGCGAGCATTCACCGATTCTTCTGGAGTTCCCTGAAGCAGCTCTCCACTGCGGCTACGAACTTCGACAACAACAATACAGTCTTCACGCTCCGCAATGATATCAAGCTCTCCAGTACGACAACGCCAATTCCGTTCCAATATCATATACCCGCTAGAAGATAGGTACTGCACAGCTCCGTTCTCTGCAGCAGCTCCTTTCTCTTTGCGGTTATAGTGCTTTCTTACATAGGGCTCTTTCATTCTTGTCCCCGTTCACCAGCGGAACGATCGCTCTGATACACAAAGCTGAGGATTTCCGCCACCAGCTGATAGAGCTCAGACGGAATCTGTTGGTCCAGATCAAGCTTTGAAAGAACCTCCACGAGGGCTGCATCTTCCTGAACAGCAACCCCGCTCTCCTTAGCCTTTTGCAGAATAAGGTCTGCTATCGCGCCTTGTCCCTTGGCTACTACGACAGGAGCCTCGTTTTGTCCGGGACTATATTTGAGAGCGACCGCTTTTTTGAGCCCTTGTGAAATTGGCTGTACAGGCTCATTCATATACGGTAATCCACTCCTTTGTAAGCCTCAGGAACATAATCAACAAACTTATTAGTATTGGAGCCAGCAAGCTCTTTAGGCAAATTCAATTCTGGCAAGGGTTCGGTTCTTAAACCTGATAATTGATAACCGATGGATTCTACTGCAGTTTTTATTTCTTCACGCCGCGTCTCCAGCAGCTCAAGCACCCACGGATGATCATTATGAAGCTTAAGACTAACGATTCGATCGACAACCTGCACATCTACCAATGTCTGCCCTAGCTGCTTCATGTCCAAATCGAACCATAATCGACAGTTAGCTGCATCCAACTCCCCTTTGCGGCCCCGCCTGGACTGGATATGAACCGATGCAGTTTCCTGCCCATCTGGACCTTGCAGCGGCAAGAACAATGTAACCTGTGCGAAGGGAGCAGTCCGATCTGTATTCAGCAGCAGCTGTTGGCCTGTCAGCTGCTGCACTAGCCCGCTCGCGGCATCTTTTACCGCGGGCGGCACCTCGCTGCTGCTCATAAGCTGCAGCAGCACGCCCTTCAACGTGTCGGCAGCTTGCTCCCCGCCGACACTGCCTAGCGCGGCTGCAGCTGTCCCCGCTGCTGCTCGCGCTGTCTCCGCGGCCGGCAAAGCGCCGCCGCGCACGGCCTGCTGCTCGTGCTCCGCACCGAGCAGCTTCAACACCCGCCCCACCCACGACTCCGCATCCGCGGGTGGGGCGGTGTCTGGCTGCACCGGCGAAGCCGCAGCAGCCGTGGTCTCCCCGCGCGGCGCTGCCGGCGCGGGGGCAGGTTCTTGTCCCGCCGCCTCAGCGGGCGGGACGTTCGCGAGCTGCGGCATGCTGCCGCGCAGCTCGGTGAGCACGCCCTGCAGCTTCGCGAGCAGGGCAGCCCCGCTAGGCGCAGCAGCTTGGCTTGCTGCAGCAGCTTGGCTTCCCGCAGCAGCTTGGCTATCTGCACCTGCTGATCCAGTGGCGCTTGTAATCGCGCCACTGACACTACCCTGCGCTCTATCTTTATTTAGACTCATTTCATTGCCATGAGTTTCGCTCTGATTAGAACTATTTTGATTGCTTACAATTCCGTCCCCTTGCGTGTTAGCAGCACTACTCTGAGTTCCTGAAGCAAGCGTAGAAGTTATTTTCCCAGTCAAAGGTTCACCAGTATTTCCACTCTTCGAGAGCTGAACTACCTCACCAGCCTCTTCGGGGACCACTGGCTTGGCAGTTACAATACCGGTTTCATTCTCAGGAGTTTCAGCTGTACTTGCAGCTGCACTTCCTGATATTTCTGATTTCACTGAATTCAAAGGAATTATTGGTTCATCAGAAATAACTCCGGCTCCCGTTGCCCCTCCTGTTGCAGCAGCACTTCCGCTTGTAGTAGTAACACCACCACTACCTTCAGCAGGTTTACTTACAGGTTGTCCAGTTCCTTTAACCGCCACCTGGTCCATTTCCGCATCAGCATCACCTGCTGATACCACTTCCCCGTTAATCACAGCGCCCGTACCTGTCGTTACAGGAGCATTCAGCTTTCCTGTTGGGGTACCCATTCCAGGTTTAGCTTCGGCTGTTGTTGTTTCTTCACCGGCGACTTGACCTGCCCAAATCGTAATCTGTTCTTCGAGCGCTGACAAAAGCTGATGAAGCTGCGGACCAAAAACCGCCTGCTGCAATCCTTTCACACTTTCAGGGGTAACCGGCAAGCCCCGCTTTACAGAAATGACAGCTGCATCAAGCCATTCTGAGGTCGGCACGCCCGCAGGTTTCGCACTCATTACAGCATCCAGAATCGCCGCTGTCTCTTTGGTAAGCGGAATACCACCCGACTGCATCGCCAACACAATTTCCCGACCCGCTTTGGAGTCAGTAAGCCCTAGCGATTCCAATGCCTCGCCCATGTTTTGCGGGGTGGCTAACACCGTTTCGCCGAGGGAGACCGGCTTCAATACGGGCAATCCGCCTTCTCCGGGTGCTCCAACCTGTAAGTTCAGGGTCTCTCCTGGCAGTAGTGGTGTTTCCAACTCCGCACGAACAGGTGTACCTTGAATCTGCACAACGGCTTCTTTTCCCGAATCCGATACAGACAATACAACACCACGTACAACCTGCCCTTCCTTCAATTCCAAAGACTTGGCTGCTCCCGGTTTATTATCCCCGAGCAATCCACGGATCAATGTTCCGATATTCATACCGTTTCTCCTCCCTCCATTTTCTCTCTTCTTACTATATCGGTATTAATCCGACTTTTTTGAGCGGTGAATTTATCCAAGCTTAAACGCCTTTGGCGTCTTTTATATTCTGATATTTCTAAAAAAGGGTTTGCTGTTCAGCAAGAATCTTCCCAATAAAGCTGCGCCGATGCATAGGTGTCGGACCTAACGCCGTAATTTGTTCCCTGTGAAGCTTGGTCGCATAACCTTTATGTATCGCAATCCCATAATCAGGGTATAATTCCTCCCACACCCCTTCACACAGTCTATCTCTTGTTACTTTAGCTATAATCGAAGCTGCCGCAATAGACTGGCTGTTAGCATCCCCTTTTATGATCGCCTGCTGCGGCAACGGAAGATCAACTTTTTCAGCATCGATTAACATATAGTCCGGAGTATGACTAAGACCTTCTACCGCTTTTTTCATCGCCAGACGAGAAGCCTGTTTAATATTAATTTCATCAATCATGCGGGAATCCACATAACCTACACCAATAGCTATCGCCTGCTCCATAATAATCTCGAATAAGGCATCTCTTTTTTTCGCTGTAAGCTTTTTAGAGTCGTTGACGCCATCAATAATAAGCCCTTCCGGCAAAATCACCGCTGCTGCAACAACATCCCCAAACAAACAACCTCTGCCTACTTCATCTACGCCGGCTATACGGCGATAAGACTGTTCCCAGCCCTCTTTTTCATAACTCAACATATCTATCGTACTCACGAATCTGTCACCGCCAATTATAAATTATTCTATAAACTACATAAGTCAGCTTACCATAGTAAAGCCCACATGGTCATGTACAAATAAGCACTCCAATTTGATCCAAATCGGCAAAAAAAAGAGCCCCCGAAAATTTCCGGATGGCTCTTCCATACCCATTCATTTAAACGCCTTTAAGGTGTTTCCAGCGTAAAACGACCAAGCTTACCTGCCCGCAGCTCATGCAGCAAAGCACGTGAAGCTTTTTCCAGATCAACACGTCCACCGCTAATCAGACAACCGCGTTTGCGGCCCACGGCTTCCATAACTGCAACGATCTCATCAGGGTTCTCAAGATCCTCAGGAAGCTTCTCAATACCAAAGCGTTCTTGAAATCTGGAACCATAATCCTTGACCAAATACTTCACTGCATAAAAAGCAATGTCCTCAATGTTCAGGATTTCTTCTTTGATCGCACCCGTCACGGCCAAGCGGTAACCCACGTCTTGATCCTCAAACTTCGGCCATAAGATACCAGGAGTATCCAGAAGCTCCAGATTACCTCCTGTTTTAATCCACTGCTGGCCCTTAGTAACCCCCGGGCGATCACCCGTAGCAGCGATACTCTTACCAGCCATTCGATTAATCAGCGTTGATTTACCGACGTTAGGAATACCGACGATCAATGCGCGCATAGCTCGTGGGTTCATTCCCCTTGCGATCTGCCGATCAATCTTTTCCTTCAACAGCAGCTTGACCTGCTCCGGAATCTCCTTAACGCCTGTTCCAGTAGATGCGTCCACAGGATGGGCAACATGCCCTTGTTCCTTAAAGTACGCCAGCCACTTCCGAGTAATTTCCGGATCCGCCAGATCCGCTTTGTTCAAAATAATTAATCTCGGCTTGTCCCGCAAAATATCGTCAATCATCGGATTGCGGCTGGAAAGCGGCAGACGGGAATCGAGCAACTCTATAACAACATCAATCAGCTTCAGCTTATCCTCGATTTGCCGCCTAGCCTTCGTCATATGACCAGGAAACCAATGAATGGCCATTGCCGTCACCTCCTTTGACTTCTGTCAACTTAATGGTTAATCAGTGTAATATCTTTTATCGGCCAGAAGATTAAATCCGCACGACCCACAATATCACCCAGCGGCACATAGCCAATCATCCGGCTGTCTGTACTATCCGAGCGATTATCCCCCATAACGAAAATATGTCCTTCTGGTACAGTACCATCCGTGAATTTTTCATTTGGGAAATCTTTATTATTATACAGAGCGTTGTTACTATGCGCAGCATCAATAGCGCCTTGGATGTAAGTCTCGTTAACAACCTCACCGTTAACTGTAACTACATCTCCTTCTACTTTCACAGTATCTCCAGCCACACCAATTACACGTTTAATAAAATCTCTGCCTTCAGATGGCACGTGGAATACAATAACCTCACCCCGCTGCGGAGATCTTATATCGTATAAAATTTCATTAACGATAACACGTTCTCCCGTATGGAAATTAGGCTGCATGGAAGGTCCATCTACAATAAAAGGCTTGAATAAAAGCCAGCGAATCAGTATAACCAGAACTAAAGCAATCGCAATGGCCTTGACCCATTCCAGCACTTCATTTTTCTGTTTACGTGGGTTCTGCTCGCTTGATTCCAAAGTTTCGCTTTGTTCCTGCTGCATAGTTCACCGTCCTCTCTTAATACTACTCTTACTATACAACACAAAAAAAACTCCTGCCAAAAACCCCTCCACAGATACTCCTTCAGGAGGCCTTTTCGGAGAAGCTTATCCCCAAGCGTATATGTCACACGCATTGTATACCAAGCTAAAACGCCCTCAGCGTCCTTTTAAGGACGGTATGCGTTTATGCGAGAAATATAAGAATAATGTATAACGTAAAACTTATGCTTTTCTTATATTTTCAAAAAAAAATAAAGCGAAAGGGGCTTGAACTCAAGCCCCTCTCCTCTGTCACTATTCTAGCGACGAATTTCTTTAATTCTCGCTGCTTTACCACGTAGTTCACGAAGGTAATAAAGCTTAGCACGACGCACTTTACCACGACGAGCCACTTCGATTTTTTCGAGTTTAGGCGAGTTGATTGGGAATGTTCTTTCCACACCAACACCGTAAGAAATTTTACGAACCGTAAAAGTCTCACTGATTCCACCGCCACGACGTTTGATTACAACGCCTTCGAACAACTGGATACGCTCACGAGTTCCCTCGATAACTTTTACATGCACCTTCAAAGTGTCACCCGGACGAAAACTAGGGATATCTTTACGAAGTTGCTCTTGCGTAATAGCTTGTAGGATATTCATTAAGGACTTCCTCCTTCCGTACAGGTGTTCTTGCCTCTTCCGGAGAGATCTGAGCTCTCCCTCATTATCCGCAGCGGACCACCGTATTCCACACAACAGAGTTAATAATATCATAAAGGACGGGCTAATACAACTTATTTTTCTATTTTATAACGGTAACATATCTCTTTTTTTTGCCTTAGACTGGCAGTCTTTACACAAGCCGACCACGGTTCCATTGTCTTGAGCGTAGAAGATCAACTTCCCATTCTTCTTCTTGCAAGAAGAGCAAGGTTGCTCCCCTGGACTCTGTTTGGCTTTGCGATGACTATCCATTGAGATCACATTACTGCTAGTCGTGCGCAAAGGATCGCTTGAGCTACTTGTTTTCTTTTTCTGAACGATATAATACCCAACACCCAGCGCTAGCAAGACAAGCAAAATAACTACATATTTCATCTGGCTCCCTCCGCTCTTCATGATTTACTTGAGGTAAGAAAATAAAAAGACCGCCCTGTGATGCAAGTAAGGCAACGGTCTATATCGTATTCGCAAACTAGCCTTAGCACATCTCACTATAAAAAGCGCTTTTCAGTAGCTGCTGAAGATTATATATGAGAGCATCTTCGCTCTTTTTATATGTACCCTTACCCATTTTAATGTGAGCGTAAGATCTATATTTCATTTTAGCACAATTGAAATTTGAAGTGTAGTGAACACTTTTTAAATACCTAGTCTTTGGTCCAGTATATTAACCCGCCTACAGCCGTTTTTACAATAAATCCCCATAGGCTATACTTACAGAAGTACGTACATAACGTAGCGCTTAGGGAAGAACACATATACCCAAAAATAAGGAGGATTTTATTCAATGAAAAAGAGTAATACAACTAGCGTAATGGCAGCTGTAGCCGTCTTGTCCATCGTACTTCTGGCAGGATGCACAGAGTTACCGGGTAGGCAATCCGCTAATAATGAACTAGGAAAGAATATTACTGAAGATGTGCAGCAAAATATTGGTGAGGCTGTGAAGCAAGAGCTGGGTAAAGCCGCTGCAAGCGTGGAACAGGCCGTTCAGGATACAGCTACCAAGGTGGTCGACGAAGTTAAAGCAAACAGCATTAGCAAAGAACTATCCTTATCTAAAGAGATCGGCTCTGCTTCAGTGCTTAGCATGAACAATGCAGTGGGAGAAATAGAAGTTACATCAACTACGGGTGATCAAATTAATGTGAGTGCGACAATCTTAGCCCATAACGGCTCCGCTCATAAAGCTGACCGCCAGAAAATTTTGGATGACGCTGAGATTTCAATAGACGTTAGTGACGATACTCTGAAGGTATCTACAAATTCCAAATCAAATCCGAAGAAGGATTTATGGACTTGGGCTCAAGACAAATACGGTTATTCAGATTTTAGCATTAACTATACCATTGAGATCCCCACCCGTATGGATGAATATCAAATCACCAATAATGTCGGGCAAATTCGTCTCCGCAATCTGGACGGAAATTACCGCATCGTCAGCAACGTTGGAGCTATTGATATCGAAGGAGCTAACATCACCGGTAAGTCCACTCTAGAGTCTAATACAGGAAGCATACGCATGGATATAGCCGGAATGAAGAGTGATAGCCGTCTTAAAGCGACAACAAATGTAGGTAGCCTCAATGCTGTTCTAGCCGATGGCGTGAAATGTAGCTTGGTGGCTAAAAGTGATCTAGGCCAGATCACCGGGGTTGAGGGTGGCAAACGTGATGTTAACGGAGGAGGTCCTTTGTTGTCCTTAAGCTCAGATATAGGTGCAATTACAGTAGAGTAACCAACCACTAAAAACAGACCGTCCGGATTAGCGGACGGTCTGTTTTTGCATCATCATATCAGATTAATGCAATAGCCAACAGCGTGAACAAGCTGAGAGTTAAAATATTGTCAGCAGCATAAGGGTAACCAAAAAATGCAGAAGTCTGCACAGGTCCATTGGATCCTGTTCTTAAGTAAACATTATATCTGTCCACATCTGTAATCACACCTTCATGCTGTCTGCCATCAGTAGTCAGGATACGTACCCTTCTATTCTTACAACGTAAGCAATTATAATAAGCCTCCACTAGTGTACTCCTCCTCATTCGTAATGATATACTCTATGGTGAGGAGTACAGGTCGGTAACGGCTAAGTTACATAGGTCATTTGTTTGGATCGATATTTACTTTCCGTTCTCTGCATTTTTTGTATTCCCAAAGGTTATATATAAGGAAAGACATATTCTCGGCTTGTTATCCGTACCATCCTATCCATTCAAGGAGGCCAATCGAATGAATGTAGCACGTAAACAGTTTATTAAGGAAGGCGTACTGCGTATTACCATCTTTATTATTTTATCATCGCTTACCTATACCGTCCGCAACTATGCATGGGCAGTTACTGTTCTCGTATGTTTTGCGCTTTACGCTCTACTTACAGGAGTATATCGCCTCTTTCGCAAAGAGTAGAATAAGCCTCCACGAATTTTTATAGTTAACCAAACGCCCCCTTTCCAAAGAGTTTTTAATTCTCCTTGAAGAGTGGGCGCTTACATTCTGATCAGAATCACAGGGTTTGACCACTTAGTAGAGCACAATAAAACCATTAGATGTAGTGAACTTTCGTTCGCTATACTCTAATGGTTTTATTGGACTTGCTTATTCATACTTAATTATTAATCTTATATGTTCAAGCTTTAAAGGGCGAATGGGAATTACGATTTGCGATTTGTATAATAATCGATAATATCATTCACGGTGCGGAGCGGCTCCGCATCTTTGTGGATCGTGTCCACGCTAGGCTTGAATTCTTCACGCGTCTTCGTAGTCACTTCAGTTCATTCCTTTCAATAGTTAAGCTTGCTGCATCGTAAGCTGCATATAGTATTACGCCACCTCTATCTATTACCCCAAATAGAAGAGTTCAACGCACCTATGCTCATTTGTTTTGGAAATTACGCAAAAAAAATACGAGATTATAGCCCTTCTTATACTTAAGTAAACATAACAAAAACGCCTCCTTAACGTAAGATACGTTAAAAAGACGTAAAATATGCCTGTTTTATTAAAATTTTACTCCGGCTTGATTTCATTTTTCAGACGTTCCAGTGTTTTCTTGTCTTTCAATGTTAGTTCTGCACTTTCGAGCAAATCAGGTCTACGTTCAAGTGTACGCTGTAACGCTTGCTCTCTCCGCCATACTTCGATGTTGGCGTGATGGCCACTCAGCAACATATCTGGTACCTTCCAGCCGCGAAATTCAGCGGGTCGAGTGTAGTGAGGATATTCCAACAGCCCTGTACTGAACGAATCCGTGATCGCAGAGGTTTCATTTCCAAGCGCCCCTGGCTGTAGCCGAACTACTGAATCAATAACCGTCAGTGCTGGTAGTTCTCCACCCGTTAACACGTAATCGCCAATCGACAGTTCATCTGTAACCAGATGCTCCCGTATCCGCTCATCGTAGCCCTCATAATGACCACATATAAAGATTAGATGCTGCTCTTGTGCCAGTTCCTCAGCAATCTTCTGATTATAGGTCTTTCCTTGTGGACACATAAGAATGATGCGCGGCTTCACAGAGGAAGGCGACGGGACTGCAGATTCAGAACCATTCTCCAAAGGACTAGCCTCGATCCCCAATACATGTTCTACCGCTGCAAAGATCGGGTCAGGCTTTAGTACCATACCCCCGCCCCCGCCATACGGTGTATCATCCACACTGTTGTGCTTATTTCCTGAGAAATCACGAAAGTTCACAGCATTCAAAGATACAATCCCTTTTTCGCGTGCCTTACCAAGAATACTTGTGCTAAATACGCCTTCGCACATCTCCGGAAAGAGCGTTAGCACATCAATTCTGATCATGGCAATAGTCCTTCCATTAAGTGAACCGTAATTCGTTTGGCCTCAATGTCCACGTTCAGCACTACATCGTTAATTACAGGGATAAGGATGTCTTGACCTTTAGCAGGCTTAACAACCCACACGTCATTTGCACCTGGCTGTAAAATTTCCGTAATTGTGCCAAGCGGTTCACTTCCAGCATCATCCGTATAAACTTCACAGCCAACGATTTGGTGGAAGTAATATTCGTTCTCTGGCAGTTCAACCAGATCATTACTTGGCACCTTAAGCAAACTTCCCTTATACTTTTCCACTTCGTTAATATTGGTATATCCCTTAAGCTTAACGATAAACATACCCTTATGCTCTCGAGCGGATTCTACAGTCACTTCGAATTTTGCACTGCCATCCGCAGGAATGACGAACAGCTTCTTGTCTTTAGCGAAACGAACCTCAGGAAAATCGGTATGGGATAATACTTTAATCTCCCCGCGAATTCCATGTGTATTCACAAGCCGGCCTACGGTTAATTCTTCCGTCATATAACCCTCTCCTCTACAAGCTTCATCTATATATTTGAACAAAAAGGAGCCGGGATATACTATCCCTAGCCCCTCATTGTACGCATTATTTAAGATAAAATATCTACAGTTACGCGTTTATCGCTCTTGACTGCTGCAGATGTGACTACTGTACGGAGCGCCTTGGCGATCCTGCCTTGCTTGCCGATGACCTTTCCTACATCATCTGGATGTACGGACAGCTCATAGACAATCAAATGCTCTTTCTCCACAGCCCGTACCGTCACATCTTCTGGATGATCCACTAAAGCCTTAGCAATTACTCCAACTAATTCTTCCATAGAGGACCCTCGCAATCAGTCATTATTTCTGTTGCTTAAGCTCATGAAACTTCTTCATCACGCCTGCTTTGGAAAGCAAGTTGCGGACGGTATCAGATGCTTGCGCACCTGTTTGAAGCCATTTAAGAGCTTTTTCCTCATCGATCTTAACTACTGCCGGTTGTTCAATCGGATTATAATAACCGATTTCCTCGATAAAACGACCGTCACGAGGGGACCGGGAATCGGAAACCACTACACGATAGAAAGGCGCTTTATGCGCTCCCATTCTTTTTAGACGAATACGTACTGCCACGAAAAATCACCTCCTTATAATAGTTTCCAACATTAGTTGGTCAGACATTCAAGATCATTTAAAAGGGAATTTCAGCCCTTTTCCACCACCAAGACCTTTAAGCTGCTTCATGGCATTTTTCTTGGAGGCTTTGCCGCCTCCGCCCATCATGCCGGAGAATTGCTTCATCATCTTACGCATCTCATCAAATTGTTTGATGAGGCGGTTGACCTCAGCGACTGAGGTTCCGCTGCCGGTTGCAATACGCTTGCGGCGGTTATGGTTAATGATCTCAGGCTGTTGCTTCTCCGCCTTAGTCATAGAATGAACTATGGCTTCAACGCGTCCCATTTGCTTATCGTCGACCTTTAAATCTTTAATGCCCTTGGCTTTGTTCATACCCGGAAGCATATCAAGAATTTGATCGATAGGGCCTAGCTTCTTCACCTGATCCATTTGCTCAAGGAAATCATCGAACGTAAACTCTGCATTACGCATCTTACGTTCCATTTCTTTAGCCTTGTCAGTATCAATGTTCGCCTGGGCTTTCTCAATCAGCGACAGCATGTCGCCCATACCCAGAATCCGCGAAGCCATACGTTCCGGATGGAACGGCTCCAGCGCGTCGATCTTCTCCCCTAAAGCGGCGAATTTGATCGGGCAACCGGTAACAGCTTTTACTGACAGTGCAGCACCACCACGGCTGTCGCCGTCGAGTTTCGTCAATACGACCCCTGTAAGCTCAAGCTGCTTATTAAAGCTCTCGGCTACATTCACGGCGTCTTGACCCGTCATAGCATCTACTACAAGAAGTACTTCATCAGGATTTACAACATTGTGAATCTGCTTGAGTTCTTCCATTAGTTCTTCATCAATATGCAGGCGGCCTGCAGTATCGATAATAACATAATCAAGTCCGTTATCCTTCGCATGTTGTACAGCTTGTCTGGCAATTTCTACCGGACTAGTCTGATCACCAAGCGAGAATACAGGAACCTTAATCTGTTCTCCCAGCACTTGCAGCTGCTTGATAGCAGCAGGCCGGTAAATATCTCCCGCAACCAGGAGCGGACGATGATTGCCCTTCTGTAACAGCTTAGCTAGCTTACCCGAAGTGGTTGTCTTACCAGCCCCTTGTAGACCCGCCATCATAATGACGGTCGGTGGCTTGTTCGACTTGGCCAGCTTCGCTTGGCTTCCGCCCATCAGCTCGGTTAGTTCCTTGTTGACGATGTCGATAATTACCATGCCAGGCGTAAAGCTGTCCATGACTTCCTTGCCGATGGACTTTTCTTTCACCTTAGCCACGAATTCTTTAACTACCTTGAAGTTAACATCGGCTTCCAGAAGGGCTAACCGCACTTCACGCATAGCTTCGTTTACGTCTTCTTCGGATACTTTACCTTTACCGCGTAGCTTGCTGAACACATTCTGCAATCTTCCGGTTAAACCTTCAAACGCCATATGCAGATTTCTCCCTTCATGCTACTCTAACCTCTGCAAGCGATCCACGATCTCCGCGAACCGAAGTTTATATTGCTCAGGCAGCATCCCATTCTCCGGCAGTCTGCGCAGCTCTTCTAAATATTTAGTACGACTCTCATGTTTTACTAATAGTCCAAGTTTTTCTTCATAATTCTCAAGGACTTGCTCAGCGCGCTTAATATGCTCATAAACAGCTTGGCGGCTGATTTCAAATTCAGCGGCAATCTCTCCCAAGGAAAAATCATCGTGAAAATAATATTTAAGAAACGTTTGCTGCTTATCTGTAAGCAGTCGTTCATAGAAGGCAAAAAGCAAATTGATACGATTCGTTTTCTCGAGCCTATTCTCCTGACTCATTAAGGACAACCCCTTCGTCAAGGAAAAACACTTTACACCTTCACAACGTCCCTTATGATACCTAAAAGAAAGAGAGATGTCAAGCACTTTTGCTTGTCATCTCTTTCTTTATTAAAAATCCATATTTTCCGCGATAAATCCGCTTGAAATTATTGGATTGGCAGTACATAAATCAATATGGCGAAGAAATGTGTGACACTGCCCGCAAGAACAAAAACATGCCAGATCGCGTGATGGAACGGAAACCCTCTCCATACATAAAAAACTGTACCTAGAGTATAAAGCACTCCGCCAGCCATCAACAGAATCATGCCACCATCCGCTACCACTGCTGAAAGAGGATTCCAGGCGATAACAATCAGCCAACCCATAGCAATGTAGAACACCGTAGACATGAACAAGAACTTTTTAACAAAAAACGCTTTGAAGAAAACGCCAAATACTGCGATTCCCCATATAACACCAAATAAACTCCAGCCAAGTGTTCCCCGAATAGCTACTAGCAAAAAGGGTGTATACGTGCCTGCGATAAACAGATAAATAGAGGAGTGATCGAAAAATTCGAACAAATCCTTCGCCTTGCCCTCTTTGAGACTATGCACAAGTGTTGAATTGAGATACAGAAGCAGCATTGTCGTTCCATAAATGGAGAAGCTGACTACATGCCATGCCGTTCCTTTCAGACTTGCAAAAACAACAAGCAGGACAAGTGCAGCGACGCTTAATACAGCTCCGATCCCGTGCGTAATCGCATTCGCGACTTCTTCTCTCCGGGTGTAGGTGTGAGTATTTGCCATATCCATATCCTTCCGTCTAAGCTTTCTTTCTATTATACCACGCGGACCTCACTGGATTACAGTTTGTAAATCTCCGTGTATTTCTCCTCCAAATAATCAGCCAGATAATCTGGACTGAGCGGCTCACCTGTTACTTGTTCGATAATTTGCGAAGGGGTCAGGCTTTTTCCGAAACGGTAGATTTTTTCTGTTAACCATTCTTTAATTGGCAAAAGATTTCCCGCAGCAATCAATTCATCGTAGTTCGGCAGCTCCTTGCGGAGTGTATTCAAGATTTGGGCAGCATACATATTTCCCAGAGAGTAGGATGCAAAATATCCGAAGTCTCCACCGGACCAGTGCACGTCCTGCAATACACCAAGCGCATCATTAGGCGGTGTAATACCTAAATATTCTTGATATTTAGCATTCCATACCTGAGGCAGATCTTTGACAGATAGTCCTTCATTAAAAATAAGCTTTTCGATCTCGTAACGCACAATAATGTGCAGATTGTATGTAAGCTCATCTGCTTCAATTCGGATGAATGAATTTTCCACACTGTTAATAGCCCGGTAGAAATCCTCTACATCTACATTAGCAAGCTGCTCTGGGAAATGCTGCTGCAGATCACCGTAATAACGTTGCCAGAACGCACGGCTGCGGCCGATCATATTCTCCCATAGTCTCGACTGAGATTCATGAATCCCCATCGAAGCGCCTTGAGCCAGTGGTGTTCCCACTAAATCTTGGCTGATATTTTGTTCGTAAAGCGCATGTCCACCTTCATGCAGTGAGCTGAAGACGGCGCTAGTCACGTTATCAAGTAAATAAGCGGTCGTAATACGAACGTCACCTGGATTCAGCCCTGTAGCAAAAGGATGCACACTCTCATCCAAGCGGCCTGCGTCGAAGTCATAGCCCATTTGCTTCAGAATAAAGTTACCAAACTTTTGTTGCTGCTCTTTAGGGAAAATCTGCTGCAAGAAGCTGGTATCTGGTTTATTAGGTGAAGCAGCGATAGCTTCCACTAACGGAACCAAGCGGCTGCGGAGGCGACTGAACACTTCATCCACCTTTTCTACCGTGAGATCAGGCTCATACATATCTAGTAGCGTATCGTAACGTGTGCCATTTACACCCCAATAATCGATGAACTCTTGTTTCAGAGCTACGATTTTACTCAAATAAGGTTCAAATGTAGCAAAGTCATTGTTCTCCTTAGCTTCTTCCCAGATCGTTTGGGAATGAGCAGACAGGACAGCGTACTCTTCAAATCTTTTGGAAGGAATACTCTTACTGCGCTCATACTCTTTGCGGCAATCGTTGACGATCTTTTGTTGATTAGCTGTAAGCTGGCTCAACACTTCTGGACGGCTGAAAAATGCTGTAAAGTCACCCATCTCCTGTGAAATCTCAAGTCTGAACAATTCTCCACTCAGCATCCCAATCGTACCGGAACGAACTTCTACTCCCTTACGTGGTGCACCTGTGCGCAAATCCCAGTGCATTAATTCTATGGCCTCTGAATATCCACTAATTTTTGCTAATAACTCGCTGAATTGTTCCCATCGTTCCTTTACTTGTTGTTCCATTCTACTCCACCTGCTTTCTCTGTTTTACAGACTCCTCTTGATGATACTTTTTTGAATGAGTATAATCAACTTCAGAGATACATCTCTAATTTTAAATATTTAATGAGTTACATAAGAAGCAGACCATGCTTCGAACAAAAATCAAGGAGCGTGAACAGGGCTATGATGATTCAAGTTACACCTCTCGCAGAAAGGAAGTTGAAGGAAAGGCTTGGAGATCAGCCAGGATTTTTCAAGCTCTTTTATGATACGGTAGGCTGCGGGTGTGACGGAATTAATGTGTTACTGATTGTTTCAGAAGTGGAGCAAGGCGATTCTAGGATAGAGACGAATTCTCTTCCCTTTATCGTAAGCCGGCAACAGGAAATCTTTTATGAAGACAAGATGCGACTCGATGCAGAGGAACGTTTCTCTTCCTATAAGCTGGTCAGTGATTCTCAGATTTATGGCAACAATATCATGGTAAGAGATATGCGCAACGTAAGTACAATTCAAGGAATTTGAGGGAGGAAGCTAATATGAGCCACGTATCAGAAATTATTAACTTTAATAAAAGTTTTGTAGAGAATAAGGACTATGAAGCTTATTTAACCAGTCGTTATCCTGACAAAAAAATGCTGATCATCACCTGTATGGACACTAGACTCGTTGAATTATTGCCGAAAGCCATGAATTTCAAAAATGGTGATGTCAAAATCATCAAAAATGCTGGTGCGGTTATTTCTCAACCTTTTGGTAGTGTTATGCGTAGTGTAATGGTAGCTCT
The DNA here is from genome assembly GCF_038002785.1 of Paenibacillus sp. FSL H3-0310. Lineage (NCBI taxonomy): Bacteria > Bacillati > Bacillota > Bacilli > Caryophanales > Paenibacillaceae > Paenibacillus > Paenibacillus sp. FSL H3-0310. The sequence continues at coordinate 1,970,273 of NZ_JBBODC010000001.1, read as the reverse complement.
ATATGAACTAGATGCTGAAGAAGTAATCGTGGTTGGACACTATGAATGCGGTATGGCCTCCCTCAATGCGGACCATATGATCAATTCCATTAAAGAACGTGGAGTATCTGAAGAAGTGCTGTCTACACTGGAGAATTCCGGAATCAAACTTACAAAATGGCTGCGTGGGTTTGACAATGTCGAAGAAGGGGTAATTCAGACTGTGGACCTGATTAAACGTCATCCACTGCTTCCTCCTAATGTACCTATCCATGGCATGATCATCGATCCGGCAACCGGAGCGCTTGAGCTTGTCGCTGATGGGTATAAGTAACGAATGACGACTCTCTAACTGCTGTTTGCGTGGATCCTGGATCCACGCTTTTTTTGTGTATAAAAGTATAAATTATGATAAATAAAATTGAAACCTTGTGGGACATGTCTGCGTATTACCGACCATACACAAAAATTCATGCTCACAGGAGGGTTTTCGTACTAAATGAAACCAATGAAACGCGTAATGATGATTCTAATGGCCTTCACTCTGTTTTTTGCAGTGGTTGCTCCAGACTTTGCCGATGCACGTCGAGGTGGCGGCGGATTCAAATCCGGCACTCGCAGCTATTCAACAACTCCAAAAAAATCAACAACAACAAATAACATCAAAAAAAGTGACAGCACTAAAAGTTCCACAGCAGGATCTGCTGCAAATACAAAACGTGGCTTCTTCAGCGGCGGCAGCTTAATGAAAGGCATGATGATCGGTGGTTTGGCTGGATTATTATTCGGTGGAATGTTTGGTGGAATGGGAGCTTTTGGTGACTTCCTAGGCTTTGCCGTTAATATGCTAGCTATCTATGTATTGGTTATGCTCGTGATGTCCTTCTTCCGTCGTAGAAAAGAACGTCGCCGCTTAGAAGAACAGGATGGTCGTTACTAATGTCTACAATTGTTCTAAGCATGGATGAGATCATCAATGCCCTCTGTCTGCACATGGCGGAACGAAAGGCTGTTCGCCCAGAGGATGTTCAGGTAGAACTGAGCTGGGAAGAAGATACCGGTTACTCTGCAGAGGTTTGGGTACAGGGCCGCAGTCAATTTCTAGTGGAGTCCAATATGATTGAAGCGATCTTGCGTTACATGCTCAGCGAATATGGTGTTCGCGCCTATCGTGAAGATGTAAGACTGGACCTGGATGAGGAAATCACAGCGATTGTAAATACAGGGAACTAATGATAGTAAAAGGGACAACCCGAGGGGTTGTCCTTTTTTGATATAACGCTATTCATAGAAATATTGCTTTACCGTCCCTACTCCGTCTGCCACTTCAATTTCTACATAAGCTCCATTAATAAAAGTAACCTGCGGCGGGACATGACCACAATCGATATCATAAACGATCGGTACCTTAAGCTCTTCAAATAGTTCAGCATAGATATCCTCGACAGTATAGTTATCCACAGGCCGATTAGCTGGACTTCTGCCAAACATAATCCCCGAACAATTCTCAAACCACCCTGCCAGCTTCATCTGCACTAAAGATCTGCGTAAATCCGCTGTGTTCAATTCACAATTTTCCAAATACCAAACTATAGGTTCGTCATGAATCATTTCTTGCTGAAAATGCTGGAGCTTTCCATAAGGTGTGCCGATCAAATGCCTAATTACATCTATACAACCACCCAACAGACGTCCTTTCATCGTTACAGCATCTGTAGTTAGAGACTTCCAATAAGTCTCCTCTGTCAAATGAAAAACGCATGGCGAGGGCACATCATGTTGCCATTCCCGCTGATATTTAAGAGATGAATGCTGCACAATGGACCCACCCACTGGTGTCTCTAGAACCGCCTGCCAGAGGGTTGTAGTATCATCCGAATACTCTCCCCGTAAATCAATGAGATTCGCTCCGTGGGCAGTAGCCAACCCGGTTGTCAGCGTGACCGCAAGCAGCAAGACGCTTATATCTGAATATCCCACGATCCATTTGTCCTGCAAAGCATCAAAATCAATAAATTCCAGAGCTTCAATTAACAATTCCCCGCCCCAAGGCGGAATAAGGACATCGATTCCATCATCTTTGATCATCTCATTAAACTCATGACCACGAACATTGGCTGGTGCAGATTTAGCCTTATCTTGCTTCCATGCCGTTTCGCCGATAATGACATTAAATCCTTGCGACTTCAACCGGCTGGAGGCCAGTGTTAGTAGTTCTGCATTTTGAATGCCTACTCCAGATGAAGGTGCTGTAACGCCTATCGTCGCATTCTTTTTCAAAAAAGGGTATCTAATCATATGCCACCTCCCAGAGTTTGTACCCATTATATCCCTAAAGTGATAATGAGAACACCTTCTTCTAACACATACTTTACGCCTACAAAAAAAGGACCTGGCGGGATGCGTCAACGTATGACCGCAAATCCTGCACATGTCCTTCTTCAATTAAACCCAAACACTAGATTAAAGAGATAGCAAGCAGTTCAAACAACACAAGCGGTAAAATCACATTATTATTGTATGGGGGACCTGGATAAGGTCCTGGATATGGGCCAGGTCCCGGGCCCGGATGAGGATGATAAGGCTGATGAGGGTTGTAAAACCCTCGGGGCATTTGCCCATTAGCTGCAACGTTCAGATACAAGTGTTTATTATCTACTCCGGCTATAACGCCTTCATGTACAAAGCCATCTATTGTCTGTACGTTCACCTTATGGTTAAGGTATGGCTTGCAAGATTGATGTAGGGAATCGCGGACACCGTGCAGGTGCCGGATCACAGCAGGATCAGCCTGATAAATCACATTCTGTTGCTGCCCAGTGTTAAATGTCGACATGGATGTTCTGACCTCCGTAAATGGATTTGCTCCATTCTATGCAGAAGCCTAGATTACGGTGCCTATTAAATGGGCTATTCTTAGAATGGCAGAGCGACCTTCTCAACCTTAACATTTACAGAAACTAGAGACAGTCCCATCATATTTTCAACAGCATTTCTTACATTTTGCTGCAGTATATAGCAGACCTCTTGAATCACACATCCGTAATTAACTATGACCTGAAGATCGATGGCAACATCCACTTCTTTTACTTCAACGGACATTCCTTTTTTTACATTTTTACCGCTTAGACGTTTAGCCCAGTTGTCCGAGATACTGCTTCCTGACATGCCGGCAATACCCGGTGTGTCCAGAACCACTTGCCCGACGATCGAAGTCACCACATCATCTGAAATATGAATTAGTCCTTGCTCCGTTCCTTCATTCATAGAAATCCCTCCATAATGTTTTATTAACTTAAGAGATATCAGGACTCTCCTCTACCTCTATCTCTACCCGGCGTTGCTTGACAAACAAATAATAGGCCTTGGTCAAGACGATTTTAACAATCATATACAGCGGAATAATCAGCAATATCGCAATGATCCCGCCTAAATCACCGCCAACTAATACCAGGATAATCGTTGTCAGTGGATGAATATCGAGCTTTTTCCCAAAGATGTAGGGAGCGATTAAATTATCCTGTATCTGCTGCGCTACCAGAACAATGATGATGGACCAGACGGCGATAGACGGCGATTGAATGAATCCGATGATGAAAATAGGGATACTAGACAGTATCGCACCAATAAAAGGCACGAAGTTCATCACAACTGCGATTACAGTCAACAGCAATGCATATTGCAGGCCGATAATAAGGAAACCAATATACATCAGAACGCCTAAGGCTAAATTAACAAGCACCCGGCCCACGATAAAGCCACTAAGCGCACTGTCGATTTCAGTCATCATTGTAGTTCCTTCTTCACGATACTTCTTTGGAAAGAAACTTACAATCTTACGTCCGAATTTCCCACCTTCCTTAAGCATGTAGAATAACATAATCGGAAAGGTGAATAAAATGATCGCGAAATTCGAAACAAAAGAGAACAATCCTGATACGTAATTCGTTAACAGCGTAAACCCTTTATTCAAATAATCCGTCAATGTGGAGGCTGGATTCGCATCAGCAGGGATCAACGCAGACAGAAATTCATTATCTTCTAGTTTCAATAGCTGTTGATTCAAGGAGGCAATGAGATTCGGCATATTATCGACGAAATTAACTAATTGTGTGCGAAGTGAAGGCCAAACGCCGATAATAAAAGCAAACAGAAGCACTAAAATAACTACATATACGATGATAATCGCCAAAGAACGATTCAGCTTATATTTCTCCAAGGTATCGATCAGTGGCCGCAGCAAGTAATAAAAGAAACCCGCCAGCATTAAAGGCACTATAATGACACTGAACAAAGACAGGATCGGTGTGAATAAAAAATCTACGCGTGAGCCTAAAAATACAATGCCTAACACTAAAAGAATCGCTAGACAAACTTTGATGAAATTGTTCAGTTTAGCCATACTTTCTCTCCCGTCTTCTGATTTGGATGTCTTCCAGCTCGTTATTTCGGAATCCGGATGGTGAATACCGTAGGTTCCTTCTTTCGGCGACTGAGATGAAGCGTACCCCCCATTTTCTCTGTATTTTTCATAGCTATCGAGAGACCTAGCCCTGTCCCTCCCGAAGCTGTCCGCGCTTTATCTCCCCGAACAAACGGATCAAACATTGTGGACCACAGCTCTTCTGGAATACCCACTCCAGTATCAGCGATTTCAATCGTGACTTCTTTCTCCAAAGGAATCACCTCCACACGCAAATGTGTACCTGGAGGATTATAGATCAGTGCATTGGAGATCAAATTATGAACCACACTCGAGAGCAGCTCCGCATCAAAGTTCAAGAACACATCCTCTTCGGGAACATTTAGATGCAAAACAAAGTTCTTTTGTTCAATCTCTCCGTAGGTATCTGCAATGATTTCACGAATAAATTCGCCCAGTTCTTGATGTTCCATTCGTAGCAAGAAATCCGGTGAATCTATTTTTAACAGCTCCAGCATGTTCTGAATCAGCTTAGTAACCTGTGAGGATTTATTATAAATATAGCTTAAATATCTTTTTTGGCGTTCTTCATCCTCGCCTCTACCCTCTACAAGCGCCTGGGCAAAGCCCTGTATACTCGTTATCGGCGTCTTCAGATCATGAGATAGATCAACCATCATCCGTTTCTTACTTTCCTCTGCCTGGCGTTTTTCTTTGGTCGTCTTTTCAATTACGTCTGCCATATAATTAAAAGTCTCTCCAATTTGCGAAAATTCCTTCTCTGCATATAAAGCGATTCGAGTATCATAATTCCCCTGAATCATCTGCTTCAATCCAAGCGTGATGATACGCAGTGGTTTCCTGATTCGCCGCGCTACCCAATAGCTGTACACGATAATTAGCAAAAGAATCATTCCCACACCCAAAAAGACGTAGTATGAAAGCGAATGATTAAAGTAGGCCACGAAGGGATCACTATTAATGGTGATGGTGATAGCTTCCCGCGGCAGCTTCAAGAGCAGCCACTCCGATTCGCTCTGAGCATTTAGCGTGGTCAACGAGTAAAAGTAAGCTTGATCTTCTCCATTTTCCAAACTTTTTAAAAGCTGGTTACTGGTATATTGGGTTACACCGTCTTTTTTTTCTCCAACAACCTTGGTGACCTTCATGTCTTGATCCAAGATCTCGATCCATCCCCCGCTACGCAGAAGACGTTTGGTTTCTATCCCATGCTCCAGATTATCTCGATAAGCACTAGCTTCCACCTTCAAATCAGGATCAGCGATTTTATTTTTTTCAAAAATATGGGTCACATCAAGATTAATAAACAAATAATATACAATCACGAGAAAAAACAAAATACAGATAAACAACAAAAAATCCAGCGTCAGCGATGATTGTAAAGGTCGTTGATCTCTATTGCTCCATAGGCGCTTCAATTTTGTATCCCAGCCCTCTAATAGTCTTTAAATATACTGGCTTTTTGGAATCTTCCTCAATTTTTTCCCGGATATTGCTGATATGTACCATGATACTATTATCTTCGTACACATAGAAATCTTCCCACACGGCCTCATATATTTTTTTGCGTGTAAAGACTCGTCCAGGCTGCTTCATCATTAGTTCCAAAATTTTGTACTCGGTAGAAGTAAGCACCACAGGTTCACCAGAACGATAGAGCAGACACTGGCTTTGATCCAGCATTAATTCACCTAATACAATCTGCTCAGCTTCTTTTTCCTCAACGACTTGCGCATCGAAATGATGTACACGCCGCAGCAGTGCTCCAACACGGGCTACTATTTCTAATGGATTAAACGGTTTGGAAATATAATCGTCGGCTCCTAGTTCAAGACCCAGAATTTTGTCATGATGTTCGCTTTTGGCGGATAAAAATAACACTGGAAAATGATGCACCTCGCGGATCTTTTTCAATAATTGCAGTCCATCCAGACCCGGCATCATAATATCCAGAATTGCCAAATCAACTTTATGGTTCTGTACCTGTGTTAAGGCTTCAGTACCACTGTTTGCTTCCAAAATGTTGTACTCTTTCTCTAAATATAATCTTAGCAATTCCACAATTTCCGCTTCATCATCAGCGATCAATATTGTATACATGATAATCCCCCCATCTAACTATATTCTGTGATTATTAACAGAGCCTAAACACAATCTAAAGAATAGCTAAATTATCACATAGTAATAAAATAAAAATCGCACACGGGAAACCGTCCCATGTACGATCGTAATTTGTCTGGATTGTGAGGATCACTACTTTAAAAAGCTACGCCAATTCCGCCTTCCCCAGCATAGGTTCCCATAACCGGCCCCATGCTTGAGAGTAAGACTTCTTTGAAGGGATGCTTTAGTAAAATGCGTTCTTTAATCTCGAGTGCCAGCTTCTCACAATTACTGTGTACAATAGCGATAACCGCTTTCTCGTAATCATGCTGCTTCTCATCCAAATGCGCTAGCAGACGATTCAGTGCTTTTGGAAGACCCCGGGTCTTCTCCACTACTTCGACAGTGCCTTCTTCGCTGATTTTGAGCAGCAACTTTATATTGAGTACAGACGCTACGGCTCCCGAGAGCCGACTTAGACGTCCGCCTTTCATTACATTCTCCAGAGTGTCCAGCGTAAAATAAGCGTTAACTTCCTCTATCTGCTGAAGTACCTTTTCCTTGAGCTCTTGCAAGCTTGAACAAGTTAAAGACCACTGCGCCGCCAGTCCTACAATCAATGACAGCCCGCCTGAGAAGTTTTTGGAATCTATAACCTCTATTGCATTGGTATGTCCTTCATCCTTATACATTTCCATAGCAATCATAGCCGTCTGATAAGTGCTACTAATATTAGAGGACATACAAATGACCATAATGTCAGTTCCCTCCTCCACTTGCTTGAACTTCTCAAGGAATTCGTTGGGACTTGGACTAGCTGTGGTAGGCAGCTCCTTGGATTCGCGCATTTGAGCATAAAAGCTTTTCGTGTCCGTATCTGCCGGCATTAACTCATGCCCAAAATGAACCGGTAGGTGGATCACGGAAACATTATACTTCTCCATGTAGTCAAGGGGTAGGTCTGAACCGCTGTCTGTTATGATCTTGATTGCCATAATATAAGTACTCTCCTTTCAATATCAGTACTATTATAGCCACCATAAAATGAAATCTCCAGTAACCTTTATAACTTGAAAAATTCTTCGATCTGTGCTATGTCTTTCTTCCTTAACTTGTCCTTATATGATATGGTTTATGAATAAGCGTATAGAAATGGAGTGTATGTATGAGTAAGGGTAGAGTATGGAACAGAGGCAAACATGATGGTACAGGACTATCGAGGAAAAAAACCGGAGATCAAGAGGGTGCAGCTTCTACTGAAATTGAATCCACAGAACCTTCGAATGAACCTTCCAATTCAAGAATTGATACCGTAAAACCGATGAATCGCACGAATTGGGTGACCAGACCCACCCGAGTCAGCAATAAAGATTCGAAAGACAAACGATAATTCATACATTCTGAGATTTGAGGACCCAGATGACGTTACTGGCAAATTTCCAGCCTTTTGAGCAGAGTTTCGGACTCCAGAGCCGTTATTCCGTAGAATGAGGTTCATATATGGTGTTTTCCGTGCCATTAGTGGCTATGGAGTCCGTTAGCATCCCAAATGCGGAATAAAACTGCGTTTAAGGTCATCTGTGTCCGATAGTTATCTTTGTACATGCAAAAGTAATGAAATCCAGCGAACAACAAAAAGGGTTGTCCCAGTAGCCATTTCATGGCTTATGGAACAACCCTCTTCTATTTTCTACGCCATATATCCTAACTCCGCTTCATCTCTGGAGGGAGCTTCGCCAATTAACTGCTTCAATAGTTTTTTCATCATTACCGAAGCCTTTACTTTGGTATGAAGACACGGAGAAACCTCTATTTCATAGTTCCCTTGTTTGATAGCTTCCTTCAATTCTTCCACCGTTGAGCAGGAGTCTTGCAGTCGATTCACAACACTGCCATACTGCAAACACTGATGACTGTCACTGCCAGCAATCACAGGCACACCCAACTTCTCAGCAAAGGGCGTGATCAGGTTCTTATAAGTTTCCACCCCCTGCATGTAAATATCCTTAGCGTTGAAATCAAAAGCGTCTAATCGCTGAAGCAATGCCGGATCCAGTTGATGTAAAGGCGTAGAAGTTCGGAAGGGGTGGGCTCCGATTTTCCAAAGATTATGTTCATCGGCCATATCAAGCAACTGCTTAAAAGGTATGAATTCCCCCTCCTGCGTATGCTCATCTAGTAAAGCGCGGACAGCTAGAACATTCTCCTTCAGTCCGATCAACAGGATGTGACCTGTCTCCGCGATATCCACTTCCATGCCTGGAAACAGTTTAAGTCCGTTCACATCGTAATAATGCCCGTTATAGGGATAAGTCTGATCCAGCGCATCATACATCGCAAAGAAATTAGAAGTATTAAAATGCTCGGTCAATGCTACAGCCTGTAATCCATTCGCCTTGGCTTCGAACATCATCTCCGCAAAATATTCGGGTGAAAACGTAGATTTCTTAGATAATTTACCATGGGTATGCAGATCAATATTCATCATGTCTAATTCGTCTCCTTTGAGCTTGTAAGTTATGTTAATACACCAGTTCAGGGTAGAGATAACCAATACAGAATATCAAGATGACATAAGCAGTGGATCCGGATAAAAAGTACCAGTCGGACCGCTTCATTTTCAAATAAGATAACTTGATCTTCTTCACTTTCTTATTATTAAGGCCGTAGCTAAATCCCCGAGTCTCAAGTGCTTCAATCGTTGTTCGAGAACGTTTAGCTGTGTTCAACATGAGCGGGTAAAATGCCAGAATGACGATTCGCAAATAATACGTTATTGTTCGCCAATAGAAAATTCCATGTTGAAGCGGTCGTTGCCCTCTCAATCTAAAGGAAAGTAGGATCTGATGGAATTCCTCTAGTAAAGTAGGCAAAATACGATAGCCATAAGATAAGCTGAATGCAAAGGTATCAGGGATTCCTAAAGACAGTAAGCCGTCACTAAGTCGTTCCGGATCAAGACTAGAGAAAACCGTTATACTCGCCAGCGAAATCACCGAAAGCTTAAGCGTCAGTGTCAGCATAGGCAGCAAGGATTCAATCCCCCCACCGAAAAAGAGCGACAATATAAACATCCAGCCAATCTGGCTGATTAAGCCGAGACATAATATAAAAATAATATAAGGGCTGACCCGGGAGAGGACGGTCGTTAAAACCATAAGCACGAACATCCCTAACAGGATTGTCCGGTTATGTACAAACCAAGGCACGATGGCAAAAAAGAGATACCAGAGCAGCAGGGTTCGCGGATCCAGCCTGCCCAGAAAAGTGCTGCTGCTGTTATATGCGGTCCCGAGTAACTCCAATTTGATTTGTTCTACAGATATACGGTCAAGTGCCCGTTTAACGGCTTCCATGGATTGCAGCTACCTCCTTCTTTTCCACTAAACTCACAAACTCTTCTAAGCTACTGCAAATTCTAGGGAGACCGAGCATACGACTTAGCTCCATCAATTGGGTCTGTGCCAGACCCGCACGCCGTAAAAGAAGGCCGTCAGCGAAAATTTCATCCTTCGTCCCATCCGCAATTATCCGCCCTTGATGCATTACAATTATTCTGCTGGCCCATTCAGAGACAAGCTGCATATCATGTGTTGCGATGACGACCGTCTTCACATGATTACGAAGCGTCTCCAGCACATGTACCATTTCTTGTTTGGTCGAAATGTCCAGATTAGCTGTCGGTTCATCAAGCAACATGATAGCAGGCCTAACCGCGGCACCAATCGCCAAGGATACCCGGCGCTGCTGCCCTCCACTTAGCAGTCGGGCATCCCGTTCAGCCAGCTCGCTTAAGCGAAATGCCTTTAGCATCTCATCCACTCTTCCATCCGTATCTGGTAGTTTCCGCGCCTTCAGATAATAAGCAATTTCCTTACGCACAGAATCCTCGATAAACATTTCCTCCGGATTCTGGAATACGTAAGCTACCGTACCGGAGAGACGTTCAGGCGGCAGTCCGTTCACCGTCATATCTTTAACCTTTACGGTTCCAGCTGTAGGTCTGACAATACCAGCAATCAGCTTCATTAATGAAGATTTACCTGCTCCGTTGTTGCCAATAAGAGCAATGGACTCTCCCCGCCCCAGTTCTAGCTGAATTCCATTCAGTACAGGATGCAGCACCTTATGAATCGTACGGTAAGAGAGGTGAACATTCTCCAGCTGAACGATAGAATTTTTTTCTTTTGCAGCTATGGGGAGCTGCTCTTGCATACGTCCGATTGGAAGTGTCTCCTTGGCATCCTGACGAAGCGTCATGCGGGTACTGCCTTCCTCAGCATTTAAGGGAAGCCGCCTTGTCTTCTGATCGTCGGGCTGTAGCAGCCAAGCCGCCCGGGTCACATCCGGTGGGTATATGCCCAGCTCTAGCAATTCTTGTACAGATGACAAAGCTTCACGCACAGGCTTCTGCCAGCGCATTTTCCCCTGATCCATCAGGACAACATTTTTGCAATAATCCGCAATAAATTCCGCATGATGCTCAATCACTACAATGGTCTTTCCATGCTCCTCATTCAAACGCTGCAAAATATCATAGATATGACGGGCATGCTGCGGATCCAGCTGGGCTACGGGTTCGTCGATCACCAGAATTTCCGGATCCATAGCTAGGGCTCCAGCTAGAGCGAGCAGATGTTTTTGCCCACCACTTAACTGCCAAATAAATTCGTGCCTCAAGTCACTAAGTCCGGTTAACGCCAGCGCACGCTCTCCCCGTTCCTTGTAATCCGTAAACCCATAATTTAGAGGTGTAAAAGACACATCATCAAGCACAGTCGGCCGTACCAATTGATTCTCGAAATCCTGATAAACATAACCGATACGTTTGGACAGCTCTGCTACACTTTTTCCATCCGCAGATTGGCCGCAAACTGTCACCTCTCCACTGAAATCACCAGTGTAATAATGAGGAATTAAGCCGTTAAAGCATTTGCAGAGAGTAGATTTCCCGGAGCCATTACTGCCGATGATCGCAATAAAATCTCCTTCTCCCAGTCGTAAGTCTACGTCTTGCAATACTGGTTGTTCGGCTCCCGGATACGTAAAGTTAATTTTGTTCAATTCAAGAATTGTATTACGCATCTGCTTGACCCGCTTCCTGTCTTTTTCGTGCCGAACGCCGAAGCAGTGCAATAATCGCCGTTGCCGCTACAACAGCCGCTACCAACATACTGAGCCAAATCAAGGTCTTTTCATTCGATTCCGCGCCTGCAAGCTCAAAATCACCGAAGTTCCAGCCCGATTCCGATAACAATTCCGAACCCACCGCTACCATCACTAGAAAGGTTCCGGCAATGACCAACTTGGGAGATAGCCATGCTCCTGTTGCATATTTCATATTCCGCTCACGTGGCTTCATGCCGAGCAATGGTTCAATTTTTCCATATAAACGCGGAACCAGATACATAGTAGGAATTAGCGCGAACAAAATACCGGAGAAGAGGACATCATTCAAGAACCCTACTCCCTCAATTACAACGATACTTTCTGCCAGTCCTTTAACAGCCTCTAGCTCTTCTACCCCTACCCATACCTTCACAATATCTATAACGGAGCTAAAAAACTGGTGAATCGCCACGCCGGTAATCGCAGCCACTCCAACCTGTCTACGATTCTTCGGATCAGATACCATGCGGCCTGCGGTATACATCGCCAGTGAGAAGGTAATGAATTTCTCCAGCTCCCCTAAACCTCCAAATTGGCCTAACATCAATTCCCCGAAGATTACCTCACCAACAGCTGCTCCGACCGCCGCATATAAGGGGTGAAACAACATACATAATGTCAAAGGAATGAAGGCGAAATATTCAATGGATAATTCAATCGGGCCCAGTTTGATCCCAGGCACTAGCTCGGTAAACATATTGGACAACCCGTAAAGCGACATCGACAGTACAAAAATCATCATTTTTTGTGACTGAGTCAGTGTGTAACGCGTTTTTATCGTGCTCATGAAATATTTGGCCTCCCAATAAGAATTTATCTTCATTATAAGAAGGCCATGTCATCACAGCTTTTTTCATTTGTTAAATGAGAGTAATATTTTTTTCAATATTTTTAACGTTGTAAAAATATTTACAACATATTCACACGTTATATTCTATCTATCGCATCATCATAGGAGGATTGAGAGATTGTATAAAGATTGGAACCACCGCGCTTTTTCGCCTAATCAACGGATAATTGCCGACTTTATTCAAAAAAATGAGCAACGTGTGGTCTACATGACCGAACAAGAAATGGCAGACGAGCTGCATTTGAGCATCGCCTCCGTTTCACGGTTCTGGAAAGCTGCGGGATACAAACATGCCAAAGATTTTAAAAACCGGCTCCGTTTCCGCTTTGAATCCACACCTTCTGTAAAAATGCGTGATGCCATGCAGCGATCAGACGATACCTCACTCCCTCAACTGCTGCTGGACAATTGTTCACATCATTTGCAAGAAACACGCCGCTATTTAAGCGACGATGTACTAAAGCGTGCAGTAGATGCGATATCTACAGCTCGGATTATTTATGTATACAGCCCTGGACCTTGCGCCGGATTAGCAGAGCTAATGATCTATCGAATGGCGCGTTTTGGTCTTCAAATGAAAAAAATGGCCCCCAGCGGCCATGAGCTGCTAGAGACCTTAATGCATGCTGACAAACAAGATGTCTTGCTTGTCTTTGGATTTGTGCAAATACTGCCTGAGATTGAAGTCATACTGAACCATGCACGTGAAGCAAATTACCAGGTCATCCTGATCACAGATAGACTTGTCTACCCGCGATCCCAAGATGCAGATATCGTGCTTTATGCGGGGAGAGGTGAGGTTTGGGAGTTCCATTCCATGGTTGGCCCCACCTATATTATTGAGAATCTGATCCTTGGAGTGGGATTAGCGAATAGGGACAGTAGTCTAAGCAAGCTGGATAAATTGCAGCAATTGCGCGCGCAGTATGGGGGGAAGCTCCCACGGAGTTAGGTTTAGATTTGACTGCAAGGATAAGGGGAATTTAATTCATTCCTAAAGCTTCTTTAATTTGTGGGATAGATAAACCGTTTGCTTTCATTTCTTTGATCCAAAGAATGCGCGCGACGGTTTCTTCTCTTTTATATCTGCGTGTTAAATTCTCCTCTGCCTGTTCAAAGGGCAGCATGCCTTCTTCTGTATAATGTTTGAGTGTACTATAACGAGTATTTGTGATTCTTACTAATTCCCCTATCGATACATATTCTGACGCCATAATATTCTCCATGGATCGTTGTCTAGACATTGATAACCAACTCCTTTACAGCGGGCGCTTCGGAATAAGACGCACACCTTGAATTGGCACTTTCATCATTACAAAATGTGGGATCGCATCGTAGAGCAAATTATCAATTTTAAGAGTCGCAATCGATCCTCTCTCCAGCACCTTAACTTCATGTCCATAGGACATTAATCTTGTAATAACTGCGTCTAACCTTTGATTAGAATTATCAAACCAGGACTCTGTTTCTATAAAGACAGCTCGTGATCGCTCTAGGGCAGGGAAGATAAGATTGAGACTACTGCCGATAAAGGTCTTCGCAAACTTTGTCTTCAATGCTAAAAAACGTTTGATACCTAACTCAACTCCCTGGCGAATTTGTATAGGAAACAGCGCCTTTGCCCATAAGTTACTTTGGTATAGATCATGTAATTTGATATTCACCTCTTCTAATTCGTTCAGCGAGAAGAAATCATGCATACATCCACATTCACGAAGTAGCCATAGCATACAAATGACCTCATCTGTTACTGGGCCCTCTTCCAAAATCTCTGCCCGCATATTCTCTGTAATGCTTGTGTACGCCTCCATATTACTGCGATAGGCTCTAATTTCAACTTCAGCAGAATCAAAATACATATCGCTTCCTATCAGGCTTGGTATATCTTCAAGCAAATTCATTGCTTGAAGATAATCTGAAATCGCGGTTTCGAACTTTTTTAATTGATGGTTAGACTTCCTCGAAGCCTTCTTTAACCACCAATTTAGGTCACCCGTTACCTCAGCACTATTATGAAGTAAGGGTTGTAGAACAGTTTCTCTATAGAGTGTTGAATGAGATTGATCAAGTGCTTCCTTGTGCAAAGTTAACTTGTTCTCAGATTGTGTAAAACATCCCTCTAAGTAAAGCTCCAATATAACCGCTGCTGCCATGCAGCGCAAAGACACTTTCTTAACAGTAGTCATCTGAAGACTTCTCTGTGCATTAAGCGCGATCAATGAAAAACTTGGTGCTAATTTAAGATCCATCATAACCATCCACCCCTATCCATTAATTCATATTTACAGGATGATATTTATTCCGTATGGTGAGCGTTTGATTTACTTACTACTTACTACTTACTACTTACTACTTACTACTTACTACTTACTACTTACTACTTACTACTTACTACTTACAATACACCATCTTTACAATAATTGTCAATGGTCTGGAATAACGTAAAGAAGGCCCTGCCCTTAGCACCTGCATGAGCCAACAGATAGTTCTAAGCGCTATCCCAACAAATAATAATCCGCAGCACAAACAAGCTCCTGTGATAATCACAGGAGCTGTTCACGTTTAGGCTAAAAATAGCCTGAAATTAGGGGATGCTCTTAGATACCGCTCAGGCCAGCAAGGTACGGGCTACCTGATCCACAATGTAATTGATACCTGTCGGTCCGTAGCAGCCGATCCATGTAGCGGCATCTACCGGGTATATATACGGCCGCTCATCGGAATCCAACATCCCTCGGACGCTTTGCTCTGTCGCTGATACCCCCTCCTGCATCATCTCGTTACTAAGTAAAAAATAATGGTTGGCATGCACAGCTGGCAGTCTATCAACTGTAATATGATAAGCCGTGTCGGAAGTGTCTGCGACAAATAGAGGAGCAGGCAGACCAAGATCACGGTACAGCACGGCACCTGTGCGATGGGAGGCAGTATGTACCCGTACCAGCGACTCACGCGGACGGATCAAGGCCACGCTCTGACCCGCCAGCGCCGTTGCAAGCTGCTCAGACAGCAATGCTGTTCGGCGCAGGTAATCCGCAATAATACGCTCCACCTCTATCCGCTTGTCCGTCAATTCACCGAACAGGCTCAAAATCGTCTGCCAGCTCTCATTCCGTTGAAACATTAGGGTTGGCGCAATCCGGTTTAACCGTTCATAATGCTGGGCATGCACCTCAGTACAGACAATCAAATCCGGCTGCAGCCGTTCGACAGCTTGCAGGTCCGGGTACTCATAAGTTCCGAGCATTTCCGTTGTCTTAAGTCTTTCCCTGATATATTGGGGGAATCTTAACCCTGCACTGCCCGTTCCTACACTCCCTGCCGGGGATATCCCAAGCGCAAGCAAATGGTCTGCATATTGAACGTCGAGTACGGCGATACGCCTCGGAGAAGCGGTGACGCAATATTCGCCTCGCATATGACAAATTACCGGGCCTTGCAGCGACTCGTACGATGAGGCCAGGCGATCCGGCAGCCCAGAATATGCTGAGAGAGCACGGATCCCTGAAGCGGTAGTGCGCCTGTAGATCTGCGGGGGAACTCCATGATATTTCTTAAATGCCCTGCTAAAGTAATACATGTCGCGATAGCCCGTTTTTTCTGCAATTTCGCCGATGGGAGCATCCGTATGACGCAACATCCGCTCGGCACTCTCCATCCGCAGCTGGATTACATATTCCATCGGTCCTAGTAACTTCTCCTGTTTGAATCGCCGCTGTAACTGTCTTGTACTGCATCCGGCAAGCGCTGCCAGCTCCTTAAGCTCCAGCTCCTGACGATAATGCCCCGCTATATAGGCAGCGACAACATCCACCATATCCGCCTCTGTGCCTTTCTGACCACATTCATACTCCATAATAAGCTCGTAAAGCATTCCTTGCAGTAGCGCATTCGCATGGAAACGCTCCAGCCCTTCGCCCCGGCTCCATTTGGCTTCGATTTGTTCCGCAGTCTGATGCAGTTCAGCCAGGAGCACAGGACGGTGAACAAATGAAGTTCGTAATGGGTGATTGCTCTGCGGAAACAGAACATGGGCAGCCCCCAACATTGGAAAAGCCTTGTACATAATAACGGTATAATGAATGGTTTCTGATCCAGCAGTCAAAGTAAATGCTGATCCCTTGACTGCGTGACAAGCGAAATAGGCCTGGATATGGCAAATTTCGCCATTCATCACAAGCCTACCTTCCCCGCCGCCTGCCAGCAGCAACACATTGGCTGTTAATCCGGTTTCGCTCATAACGCCGCCGGGTGGCAAAGTACCGCTAAGCACATCAAGCATCTTGATCGTTGTATCACTCCATAAACTTGCCTGTTCTTTGAGCGGCATTTCTCTCATCTCCTGACAATAGCATCCTCTGTTTAACGGGCGCACTTGAATAGGATTAAATGCTTTAGTGAAAGCGCGTCCGCAACATAAGTGAGTGCGTTACTGTTGTCATTTTAATTGAGATTCATTCTCATTGTCAATTTTCGGACATTTTCCGCAATATTCCGCCGACATCCTGTAATAAAAACAGCAGGTGATACGCTTGTTTTTTGCAACCGGAGCTAGGTCATTGTTCTCTGTGAACCTGGTAAACGGATTGCGTCTTACGCCGAACAATTGTCCGGGAGCTATCCGGGTTAGGAAAGCAAAATCGGCTTGCATTCGTTGCCTTTCTTGCCCAAATTCATCTGTTCCAGGAGAATACAACGGGGCAATGCGTACCATAATATTCTCCCAAAGTACTGCCATGGAGACGGGACCAATTGCAGCAAGTGTGTGCAGCAGCGGCGCAAGACGTACCGCGAAAATTTCCTCTACGATCTCTTCTCGCCAGGCTTCCCTGTCTTCGGGTGCCGCCGTCGCTCGAAGCCCGTTTAGCGCAAGGAAAGGAAAACGCGTATCCCCTTTAAAAGCTGGGGAAGCCGGATGATAGAGGAAGCAGTTCTCCAGCGGGATGGAGACTTCCCGGTTATGAAGGGTCATAGCGGTCAGCATCGGCGCGATCCACAGATAACCGATCCGCTTGGCCAGCATGGAAGCGGCAACCTGCATATCAGGCGCACCGATATAACCCTTAAGCCAGCTTACATACTCGCGGCATGCAGCTTCTTCGTGCAACTGGCTAAGAGCAATTGTACGAACGTTGCCTTCAGGCGGTTCACCTACCCACAGACGATATTCCTCCGCCATTTGCTTCCAAGAGGCAGACGACAGATAGTTGTCCATTTTAATGTGATCCCAACAGCGCTTGCGCCGTTTGATCTACAATAATGTTGAGGGCAATTGGGCCATAATAAGCGATCCAGAGCGTTGAATTCACATTGTATACGCGGTTATTTTTAACGGCATCATGAGATTTCCAGACCGGACTGTTCGCCATTGCCTCTGCCTCTTTGGCAAACAATTCATCCGATAACAGGAAATAGTGATCTGCTCCGATATCAGCGATGGTCTCCATCGAAATTTCAACGGAGGTATCATCTTTGATCTCCTGAACGAATGCAGGGATATTCAATCCCAAATCCTCATAAAGAATGCTTCCGGTCCGATGTTCGGGACCGTGTACGCGAATACCTTCCGGTCTTGGGCGAATCAGAGCTACCGTTTCGTCACCCAGCTTCGCCGACAGCTGTTCCCGCAGTCCGACGATTTTGTCCTCGTAGGCTTGACGCACTACCTTCGCCTCCGCCTGCTTGCCCGTTATCATACCGATGGTAGCCGATGTATCCCGCCAATCTTCATAGAAGTCGAGTACTATTGTGGGCGCTATTTTACTAACGCTGTCATACACCTGCTCCTGAAAGTCCGTCATCAATATAAGATCCGGATTCATCGCTACAATAGCTTCAAGATTGGGCTCATCGCGTGTGCCCAGGACCTTCACATCACCCAATTGTTCACTTAAATATTCTGGAAACTTTGCATCTTTCGCTCCAGCCACAACGCTTCCTGCCGGATGCTCGCCTATCGCTAACAATTGATCGACGAATTTCACATCAAGCGCGGCGATGACCTTCGGCTTCTCAGTCAGCGTATATTCACCCTTCATATGCGAGATGGTAACCGGGAAGGCTGTAGTCTGAGCCTGTGTCTCAGATGTAGGTGACGGCTCGGCTGAAGCAGATGGCAGTGCGGCAGTGCCCGCATTTGCTCCCCCTCCAGTACCGCAAGCCGTTAGCACAAGTACCAGTGCCATCATCCATATCATTAATAGTCCTGCTTTTTGGGCAGCATCTACCTTTCTAGCGGTTGCTTGCCTCTTCTTTGTTCTTTTCATGCTGACTCCCCCTTATGTATGATAATGATTTTCATTATCAGATCAATAAAGCGAGTATAATCTATCTTCATACTCTATTTCCATGTACTTTTGCGACATTGCAGCCGGATTAATGCGACATTGCACGCCATAGGAACGACTCAGGAGAATCGCGACTGACTACAAAAATTCCACACAAGCACCCAATTCTCCAATTTCAACAAATTTTCTTTGCTCCAGTTCTGCAATTATGCCAACACAGTCGATGGTAATATTGCTCAATTCAAGCTTTTCCTTCTCCAGAAACTGATCATCGAGCAATCTGGCTACTTCAGAAATGTTTCTCCCATTGCACTCCCTGCTTCTTCCCAAAATGAAAAAAGGTATCTTTGTGTAAAACAAAGATACCTTTTTTCATTAAAAGCTTACGGCTCAATCCCCCACACAAGCTGACCATTCATATACCCGGTGACCTGTTCATTGTTGATGAACTGACTGCTGGATGCCTTGAACGAATAATCATTAGCCTGGTTGTAATTGGACCAGTCGGTTTTGGAGAAACGGGTTTGAATTTCTGCGCTCTGACCTGGATTAAGTGTTCCAGCCGAACTCGTGAAACCAATTTCCAAAACATAATCTGCACTGGCAACAGGAGTCGCCAGCTTAACGAAATTTCCGGTTACATTCGCATTTCCGATGCTGGCCCAGTCGATCCAGAAACTCTGATCTTTCTCGCCATCAATCGTATAGTAATACCGGACCTTCACATCACTTAGTTGAATCGCTGAATCACCGGTATTGACTACTTTGATTTTGGGTGAAATCCCGTTGGTGGAGGCACTTGTGTTGCCATTAAAAGCTTGGACCGTCAAATCTCCAGTGGGTACTGGAACACTGCTATCCGCTACGTTCACTGTAAGAACAGCATTATTTCCTCCATTAAAATGAAAGGTTAGGGTATTCTGTCCCAGCGGCAGCGTGGAAAGATAGGATTTTTTCAGAACAACAGCAGCGCTTGATGCCGTATAATCCTGACTCGCTAAAAGTGTAGAATTTCCATTTGTGATACTTGCAAGCTGGTGTCCATTTAAGGTAAGGACTACGGAAATATCCTGGGCTAGATTCGCCGCTTTATCAAATGCAGCGCTCACGGGCGCAATGGATGCGCTTGGCGTGGAATCGACAATTTTCACTTTTAATACGGGATCTTGTCCTTTATTAAAATTAAAGATGATCGAATGCTCGCCAACCGGCAGTGTCGCCAGAAATGCTTTTTTGAGCAGCAGCGTATTTCCACTCAAGGTATAATCCTGAGTCGCTGTCAATGCATTGGCGCCTGCCCGGAGAGCGGTTAACGTATTGCCGTTTGAATTCACGGTGATGGCTTTGTCATTCTGATTGGAGGCATTTTTATCAAATTCGACGTTTGCAGGTGTAATAGACGCACTTGGAATTGGATTGTTAACCTTCAAATCAGGCAGCTCATCGAGCGTGATTACATAATTGCTTTGGTACAGCGTTGTTAAGGTAGCCGGATAATTAAAGGCGGAACTCATGAGATGCTCACCATACCACGGTAAGAAATAGAGCCAGCCCGATTTTTCCTCTGTCAGATTCTGAACGCTTGGAACGGTGTCGTTCTCCGTCATGGCTACCATTTTCGTACCGCCGGTTAAATCAACAAGCTGATAGAAAATCGAGGTAATCGCGTCCTCATTGGGCACACCACACAAACCGTCATAGCGGTTATAGATCGTGTTGTATTTATCATAGCCTACAATATCCACCTGATCATCGCCGGGATACCATGCGGGAGAAGTGCTGTACACATAGCTGTTGTAGGTCCAGATCAAATTGTGCAGACCGTACGTTTCTGTAAGTTCAGTATAGAGCAGGTCCCACAACTGCTTGTACACCTCCGAGCCTGCCGAAGCCCACCAGAACCATGCACCTTCTCCATTCAATCCACCGTTGCCCTCCGCCTCATGGAAGGGTCTGAAGATAACCGGCACATTGTTATTTTGCAGAATCTGCAGTTGCTCCGCCAAATCCCCAATGGCCAGTTGTACATATTGGTATTCTTTCGTACCTGGAACTACTGCATTGGCTGTATTAAAATTGGTTTCTGTCGGCTTGTAGGTGGCTTTCTTCCAATCCACAAATTCCCCGAGCTGATAGGCGGTGAAATCTCGGGGCACAGTGATATGCCAGCTGTTTGTCGCAATACCGCCCCGGTTATTCACCCAATCGATCATCCGGGCGGTCGTACCATCCTCCCAGCCGTAAAGCGGATTGTAGTTCATCAGATCAAATCCGCGGATGGCCGGATACTTTCCCGTTAAATTATGAATCCAATCAAACTCCAGCTCGGAATTGCCGTCATTTCCGCCTCCGTAAATCTCCTGCTGGCCGGAGATCATATGATTGCCGTAAACCTCCGTTAAATAATTCATCAGAAGCTGAGTTTCTGGAGTGGCTTGAGAATCACTGAGGACAGGTTGCACATCCAGGGGATCAAGGTCAGCATAATCCACAGTGAAGGTATCAAAATAAGCGAAACCCCAGCCAGCCTTCAGTTGAATAGTGTTGCTGCCTTGATTCAGCTTGTGATAGCCAAAATCGAAATTCGACCATGTGGTCGTATAGGGCAGCATATACGACCCCTTCGTAACGCCGTTAACGGCTAAAGATTGAAGCCTGCCGTCAGCACTGAGCTCCTGCATATAACGTGTGGAGATCGTATACATGCCGGTTTCTGGGACAGTCACTGTGAAGGAAATTGTACCGGAATTCTGCATCCAGACAAATCCGCTTCCAGAGTATCCGGGTTTGGGCTGTCCGTAAATTTGGGTCGTCACTTGAAGATCGGAGGTGAGCTGAGCGTTTTCGCTTTCAATTGTGAAAAGTGCGTTGTCTGCATGAACGGGCGGCGCTGTCATCAATCCAAGTAGCAGAGTAAATGCCAGCATCATTGTGATTGCCTTCTTGAGCAAATTTTTCATTTCCACCTTTCCTCCCTATGTTAAATATGGTAAATAAAAGTTCAATATACCATCTCTTGGATGCGCTTTCATAGATAAGATAGCATATATTCCATATTTTGTAAATCTATCAAATCGAGAAAATTTCCACATGCAAAAAAACTCCCACCAATATTTATTAGGAGGAGTTAAATAACATTGATTCATACAAACTACTCATTAATGACAGGTACGTGTGAATCAACAAATAGTTTACCCAATAGATAAGAAGACAGGTTTGTTATCATGTTTGTAGATTTCAAAACTTCTTCGGACCACGGGGAACCAGTTCACCGGATTAGAAACACTTATGGTGAAACTAGCTCGGCATTTTTACAACTTATAGAAAACTCACTTATACTTGTGACATGAATTTTTTCGGAAATGATATTGTGTGTTATATTACATACATCTCTAATTATAATTTCATTTTTATTTTCAAACACCCTGATTCCTTCAATACTTTGAACACCATTTAAATCAAATTCTACCTTTACATAATCCATGTCAAAATTAGATATACTTTTGCCGAAATAACCAGTGATATAAAATGTATGTGTTAATAACACAAATAATATGAAAAATGAGACTATTGGCGATAAGATATTAAACAAAAGTTTAGATAATCTGCCTTTTCTTTTATTCGAAAGAATTTTCATGCCAATTAATAGCAGTATTGGAACCAAAAGCATCCATACTTCGATTATTAAAGAATACTTGATCTGAGAATTTAGATACTCTACATTTAACAAAACTATATTGGGTATCGACGTTATTTGTCCCATTATTCTTCTAATAATAAGTTCTAATAAACTTGCATCCTTCGATTTATATAACATGATATAAGCAAGGTATGGAACTGAAATCAAAACACCCCAGAGCAATGAGAAAAATATGAATAGATATAGTAATGTTATTACTATAAATTTCAAAAATCTTTTCTCACTATTTCTTTCAGAAATGTTTTTCATAGAATCCTTTAAGTAAATGTGTACTCCACATGGAATTACAAAAGGAAGTAGTGTACAAATGACAATAAAACAAAATAAAAATGAATAGCTATAAACTAATGTATCATCAAATTTAATCGGATTTTGATAAGCTGTAATTATTGAAAGAGCTTCATTTTTAGCCTTACTTTGCAAAACAATAAACCCAATTGTGTAATACAATTTTACTGTAATGAAGCCTGTAACAATCCCAATGACTAGTTTTAAATACCAAGGCACTTTTAAATACCAGATAAAAAAAGAAGAAAAAGGAATGTACTTTTTATTTCTTTCTAAGAAATCAATTATTTTTTTGATAAAAACTTTATAAATCTCAAAATAGTTCATCAAAAAATACTCCTCGGTTTGCTAGGCTCGTATGTTTAAAATCTAAAAATAGTTGATTACTTTTGTAACTTCCATAAAAAATAATATGAACTTTTTTCAATTTCTTCATCAGATGTTAGTGCTTTCCCCATTTTGTTATACATGTCATATAAAAGTCTAGTTCCCCCTACTGCTGCTACAATTTTCCCAATATCTTTTGGAAGTAATCCACTATACAGACCGATTGAAGCAATAGAAGATACAAAAATAATATCTTTGACTATTGAGCCTGTGAGATGTTTTCTATTTCTCTTAATAGTCTGTTCTATTTTATTCAATTCCGGATTAATTTTATCTCTAAATATTCCCTTTAATTCTTTTGAATTATAATTATGATTCCCCTTAACTACACTTGATAAGGAATCTCTATATACTGAAAAAGCTTCACCATCTTTTAATCGAAGATTTACAATCTTCTCAATACTTGTATCTCTAAGAACCGGTAGTAGATGCGTAAGGCCTTCCATTAGATTTGTGGACTTTTGAGCGTCCTCTTTGGAGTGAAGAGCATTTAAAATATCAAAGTCAATATCTCTATTAGTAAGGTATGAAATATCGTATAAATTCACTAAAGAATTTTGATGATATAAATCTTCAAAGATCGGAGAGGTCAAAGATTCTAATAATCCGCTCTCGATAATAGCGCTTTTGGGTAGTTGAATAGAGCGCCCCTTCTTAGCTAATCCTTTTATGGAATCAGGGATATAATTACGGAAATGCACAAATGATTTTCCATGTATTATGTATTTTTCAGGACCACTTATTTCAACAAAAGGCTCTTCATCTACATAATTAACTGTATAATCTACATTATCAAGGTATTCTTCTATAAGAATTTCCTCGACTAATGACATATTCTCTCCGAAACTCACTTCTTCTTTTGCTAGTTTATCTAAGCAAGAAGAACACAAGCATAGATACTCAGATGAAAATTTAATAATATTATTTTCTACCAATGGCCGCAATTTTAGTAAAAGACATACATCAAAAAAAAGTTCACTTAAAGGAATATTGGTATCTTCTTGATACTTATCAAAAGGTGAAGGTATAAAAATCGTATCAGCATATAAAGATGCAAATCTGGCTAGATTATCAATATTATTAATTCTACAATCAAAATCTGAACATGGCGTCGGAAATCCTGCTAAACTCCTGTTTACACTAAAGTTAAATAAAGAATGATCTAGAGGGGGACTGACATCCACTAGCACAAACAAATTTTTCATGAAAGTCTCTCTATCTCTCTTATTCCATTCATAATGAATTTTTTTGAATGCTTTATCTGGACGCTTCAGACCAATTGAGTCGAGATATTTATATAACTCCATCAACATCACCCCTAATAACTTTGTAGTTCAGATACCGCATCTATCAGTAATTCCATATATAGAAGTCCAATTAGGCCATCCTATTGTTGCCTGTTCATAGCTCTTCCTAGTAAGGATAACATATACTTTTCACAAGTGGAATATATTGTACTTTATTGTCATGTTTTGTTTCAAAACCCAATTCAAAGTCCTATCCTTATTAAATACTGACTAATAAAAATAGAAGAACCAAAAGCACTATTAAGGCGAGGACAGCAGCTTCTTTTTTTACTAAAAATTTTAATACATCACCTATAAAAACCGTCAACTCCACCCGACTCCCTTCCCGATCATACACAATCCGCTCCACTGACTTCTTCAACGCTCGATTCTTCTCTTCACTCGTCACTGAAGCGCTCCACAACTCCCTAAACTCACCTATCCGCTCATATATCTGCTCCACAGTCGGATAATTCCCTTCATCTACTACAACTTTCCGCAAATCCTTCAACTCTTCCTCCAGCTTCTGTATCTGCCTTGACCGAACAGCCTTTCGCTCCAAAAATACCTGCTTCGTTATCATGTCCTCTTCATACGATTCATACAGCTTGTCCAATGCCCGCTTCTGCTTTTTCAACTCCTGCTCTTTGACCTCGATAATGACCTGTGTATCATTGTACCTACTTCCATGCAATTCAATCTCCCGTAAAATGTTTAGATCTACATGAATAATTCGGTCATATAGCGCATTGAAAAAGTCAACATCCATTACCTTGCCACGCTGCTCACATTTGCTTCCGTCTTTGTACTGGTGATAACATAATGCACTCCAATGCTGTCCCTGCTTCTTGTTCTCACCTACTCTAAATCTCATCCGAGAACCGCATTTCTCACAATACAGCAACCCTGACAAAGGAAAAATGTTACGCCTTGAATTGGGATTCAGCATGCGATTCTTAAGCAGCCGCTCCATAATGACTTCATGTTCTTCCAGCGTTTTCAGCTTTTCATGTGTTCCCATGACTTTAATCCGCTCTTCTTCTGGTACAAGCTCCACCTGTCCACGCTTGGAACGGGTTTTGCCGTATGTGATGAAACCCAAATGGATTTCGCTTGCCAGCAATCTTTGAACCGTAATATTTGACCATCCCTTATTCTTTCCATCGGGCTTAATGTTGTATGGCGTAGGTATCTTGTTATCCGTCAACCAAATGGCAATATGACCAAGGTTTGTTCCATTCAAATACTTTTCAACAATCGCTCGGTAAATCGGACGCTTCGTTTCATCCACCAGTACCGACCTTGTGTTCTTATCATAATAGTATGGAAACGGTGGCTTTCCGTTTGTCCACATGCCTTTCTTCGCCCCAGCCTCTTTGCCCTGCTTCATTCTTCTCTTAATCGCTTTGTATTCTATTCTGGCAAAAATGGACATGAAATCAAATGATACATCCTCATTGTCTATTTCCAGATCGTATATCTTGTTTGGTGTGATAATGACCGTTTCTGAGTTTAAGAATGTATCTTTAATGAGTGCCCAATCCTTGTTTTCTCCACGCCCTAAACGGTCAATATCCATGACCACTACCCCATCATAGAGCTGGTCTTCAACATGCCGAAGTAACTTCTGCATTTCCTTACGGCACTCTATCTTCTCACCAGAGGCCACTTCTTCATATAGCCTATAGGTCCAATTTCCATTCTCGACCAAAGTCAGAAGGGTGTCCCTATGCTTCGAGAGAACTTCTTCAAACTCACCATCGTCTCGTGATTTTCTTAAATAAACGGCTACGTGTTTAATTGTTTTGCTTTCCATAATAGCTTCTACTCCAAACTTGTTAAATTTTTGCCGCCATCCTAGTAGAATGTTGAGCATTTTTGATGACACATCATCGAATATGACAACTGTAAAATTTTGAAGGAAAATACCAATGAAAAAACGTGAATATGTAATCAAGGAAAGTAATCAGCCATCCGACAAAGCGTTGCGGCAATTTCATGAGCATGTGGCCCGGATATTGAGCCAAACTGTCCAAGCCGATGCCGAGATAGACATACCTCTCCCCAAGGCGCATCATTCTACGCAAGACAGTCAGAAAAATTAACAAAATAAAAACAAGCCGGAGCACATGACCAATCCATGCTCCGACTTGTTCTATTTCAGGTTATTTTGAATGAATTCCCGTTCCAACTTTTTCAGATACTTAAGCGAATTCTCGAAGGAATACAGGTACATGGAGCGAAGCATCCTCAGCTTTTCGACTGAGCTATCCGCAATCACTTGTATAATGGCCGGTGCAGAATCTTACTAAACATAATGTTTTATTTTTATAATCTAGGTCTTATAAACCACAGTCCCATTGTACTGTAACATGGTAGAAGATGTAGCACGATATTTCCATGATTCAACGCAAAAAACTTCTAATCAACACTGAGCCGCAAAAGCTTCTTTGAAAAATTGATTCACACGAAAATTCCATCAATGACAAGTCAAATATCCCATACGGAGGGAAATTCGCTTTTTTTGTTTCTTTTACCTAAATCCCCCTCACTTCAAGCGTACCAAGGCTTCTTACAACTTAAAGTTTCGGAGCGGCTTTCCGTACCATACCAAAACATGCCATAAGAGTTTTAATTCTTGAAGTACTTCTTTTTCGGTTCCTCGGTCCCGCCATGCTGAAGGATCATGCTTTAAGTGCATAGCAGCAGATCCAATCATGCTCGCATCAATATAACCGTGATGAGCAATACGCTTAGCCACGGAGGGCATCGAAGGCCCTCTAAAATCTGAAGGCACTTCGTCTACCCACATCGCGAATCCCATGTGCCAATAGAGTTGGATGGCATACTGTAAACATATTTGCTCCATGACTCGCCCTGTTGGAGTACCCTTGAATGAAGGATCGGCAACTAAAATTTCCACATCTTCCTTTAGACGAATGTTTCCATGAACTTGCGCCTCAATATAGTGGTTAAGATTACGTTTAGCTTCACCCTTTGAAGGGTCTGTAAACGGCATTGTGAGGTTGACCCGAAGATGGTCGACTAATTTTTGTGATTGAAGATCTTTTTCCCCTAGAGCGGAATCTCTTAAGAAAATCTCCTCTAATAATGCCGCCATCATATCATCAAATTCTGCATATGTCCCTTTCTGTACAGGGTTTTGATGCGAATCGATATAGGTGTATGTACTGCGATAAGAAACCTCAGGGGATAGGAGGAAATAGCAGGAGCCAAAGCGCGGAGCTGGCCCATCCGAATGACGCATCAAATCAAGAGCGCCATATTTAGGGCGTTCGCTATTCGAAGCACCCTCTTGTTGGTATGCCCCTCCAAATAGTCTTTCCTCCCACAAATCACGTGGACCGCCAGAATAGGCTGATACACTACCACTGGATAACAAGGTCTCAAATTGGCTCTTGTACACGCCTTGCTCCAATAGCGCCTCTGCAACACTTTTCTTTACCGGATCTAGTCGATCTGGATGGAAATGCAGAGCAATCTTCGCATGTGACTTTATTTTGACCACAGCATCTTCAAACTCTTCCCGATCCACATTAGACATTTGAAGAATTTCATGGATGGTCTGAACTGCTTCACTTTTTCGAGTTCGCGCGTAATTCGTAACATATTCTAAAGCCGATAATTGTGACTCCGATAGTTCCTCAGTGAACTGAGACTCTCTTTTTT
Organism: Paenibacillus sp. FSL H3-0310; assembly: GCF_038002785.1. Classification (NCBI taxonomy): domain Bacteria; kingdom Bacillati; phylum Bacillota; class Bacilli; order Caryophanales; family Paenibacillaceae; genus Paenibacillus; species Paenibacillus sp. FSL H3-0310. The sequence goes on along the minus strand of NZ_JBBODC010000001.1, from coordinate 1,942,090 downwards.
TATTGGCATTTGCATCGCCTTTCCACTCCATTGCTTATTCACTCCTTTCTAGACCCAGTACATAAGAAAAGAGACTTGATTTCTCCTCTCACTGTATCAAACGCTTCTTCACTTAAAACTTCATATCCTTACCATCGCAGATTCCGATAACTTTACATGGATCTCGAATGATATAAATTCAAGATCGAATGTTGATGGCTTGAACATCGTATGCGCGTTATGCGTAATCTTCCTTTTTCGCAGGAGTAATCAACTCGATTTGCTCGTAAGGTGCTGTCAAATAGGGACTCAAAACAAATACCATTTAGTTAACCGTCAGTGTCACAACCACTCAACCATAATTAGAGCGTCTCAGCCAATTTCTGAATCTTTGAGTGGGAAATTAAATATACATTGCCTATAATGTCGATTTTGCTGCCCTTCACACGTACAGCACCATCTTTGTCTGCCGCCACATAAATATCCATTTTATTCGATAAAGGAAAACGCCCCTCAATTAGCGCGGTGTTATCATGATCAAAATGAGCTTCAAAAGAAAAGTGATTAAGAGCCATACCTTCACAAACAGTGCATTCATCCACATATTCATCAGACATGTTCATCCCACCAGCACTTGTTCCCATTACAACAGCATTGCTTTTTTTAATCAAATCCGATAATTCATATTCCGTCAAAAGGTGCTTTTGGTCCCGAGCGGTTCCACCACATAAAAAAACGACAGAGGCGTTTTGAATTAATCGCTGGGCATCTTCCTTCTGCGTGCGGTCATCAATGAAATGATATTCATCAAAATAAATGTTAGCCTGATTAAACCATGTCCTTTCAAAAACACTATCAATATTAACTTGCTCATCTTTAAAATCAGACGATTCAGCGCTAATCATAATAAGCGATTTTCTGTCTGTTATATCCTCATGCAACACATTGACTAGCTTCTCAGAAAAACCCTTATCATAAAACCAATCTAAGTAATAGTGAGTTTTCATCCGTAATTACCTCCATATGTAATATTTAAATTTATCCATTATGTTTATCAAAATCCATAGTGCCAAGCGAGAAAAAATATCTATAGTAATATAAATTTAGAGGCATAATCAAGGTTTTTTATCTGCCCTAGATCCACATTAAGCTTATCCGACGAGGAAATGGACCACGTATTTTTGTTCTGCACCGATTATCTTTACCTCCTTTTATATCATGGACATCGTACCATATAATGAAATTCAATAAATCTTACAAATTGATTAAAACAAAATAATGCCAGCATCATTAGTTCCTTCGGTGAACAGCAAAAAGACTTACTCGAGGTATCGATCCCTTCAAGTAAGTCTTTATTTCTAAAGTTATAACGTTACTAGTCCCTTAAACGAAAACATACTCCCCATCACCAATCGAAATCGTCTTCCCTTTCAGCTCTAACGAATCCGTTTCAAAAACCACCTGCTTAAATTGGTTCTCGTCTCCTTGCACGAAAGCAAATGATCTATCGCCAATCTTAAGGCTGAAGGTATCATCCTCTGACTTCGTAACTGGCAGTCCGAATATCGTTCCCCAATGGTTGGCTGCAGCTTCAGGATCGGAGACATGGAATACAGCACGCACGATTTCTACTTCTCCCGCAGGATGAGGTTTAATGACTCCAGATGATGTTAATCTTTCCACTCGCTCTGTATCCGTTCCGCTCCATTGAATGATGAACGGATAGACCAGTCCCCCAAAGTCACCAGCAATGGTCATCATCCGCCACTCTATTAATCTGCCCTCGTTATCTAGACGCTTACCATCGATAATTGGAGATAATGATAAGCCTGCTGCTTCCAGGGAAGCCGCTACTTCTTCAATATCATCCGTCCGGATGACTACTCTACTTAGAACTTCATGTTCTGGTAAAAGTTCAACTGCATCTTTCACCACTAGATTATGTTCAGTTGCCTTTGCCAGCTCAAGATTCTCAATGCCCAGAAACTCGAGATAGGTTAGCCCAAAGTAACTTAAGGCATTATAGGTTCCCCAATCTTTATGAGAGCCTCCCTTAAAAGCAACCAATCCATGAGCTCCAAAGAGCTCAACCGGTTTGGCCAAATCATTGACATAGTGAACTAAATGATCCCATCTCATCGTTGCCATGCTTACTTCACTCCCAGCTCAGTAGTACGTTTTACGGCTGCCAGAACACTTCTTTGCAGACCCGCTGCGAAATCACTGTTGTTTAATTCGTACAAGCCATGCATGCCGACACCGCCAGGTGAATTATTAATATCCAGCAGCTGTCGTGGATGCAGCCCTGTCTGTTGCAGCATTGCTACCGAGCCCATCATATTCTCCAGTGCAACCTTCCAGGCTTGCTCACGCGGCAGTCCGGCAAGTACACCTGCATCTACGAGAGATTCAATGAAATAATAGATATAGTTAGGACCCGCCACACCAAATCCAGTGAAAACATCCATTAACGCCTCATCCAGATATTGTACTTTTCCAAAGCCGAGTAGGAAATGCTCCACTTGATCACGAGTAGCATAAGCATTTAACGCTACACCACTATAGCCATATCCTGTATCGGTTAAAGTATTGGGGATAACCCGGATAATGGACCGTTCAACTCCAAAATACCCAGCTAACTGATCATTCGTCACACCCGCCACAATCGATACGATTGCGGCAGAAGCTGTAGCGAATTGTTGTACGTTCTGACCAAGTGTAGTTAAATCATCCTGTGGGCGAACTGCCACTACAATCACATCTGCTGTAGACAGGTTATGCTTTTGCGAACTCTCCGTATCTACACCGTATTTGGTATTCAAAAACTGCAGACGCGCTTCATTAATATCCGCTACACTAATTTGATTTACAGACAAGGTGTTATTCGCTATACATGCGCGGATGATCGCTTCCGCCATCTGTCCGCCACCAATAAAATGAATCTTTTCTTTGGTCACTCCGTTCACTTCCTTAATTAATTGTTGTCCCAAGCTTCAGGTAGAATGAAACCATCATATTTTTCTAATCCAAGAATATATTCTTCAAACTCTTTGGATTCATAAGCAGCTTTCAAATCTTTAGCCCACTGAGAATTTTCATCCTTTTTATTAACCGATACGATAATTCTGTGTTCCATAGGTGTGTTTTCTATTTTCAAAGCATCCGTAATCTTTCTGTCCGAATTAGCAATATAATTACCATTTACAACGCCATAATCAACATCTTGAAGGGAGACAAGGATTTGAGCGGGGTCCAATATTTTGATATCAATATTATATTTATCCGGTTCCATACTATTAATATTAAAATCCGCTACGCCTGCCCCTTCTTTAATTTTGACCCAACCCAATTCTTCCAGAATACGCAGTGCACGCTCTTGGTTTACCGGATCGTTCGGAACAGCTACGGTTGTACCGTCTTTAACATCGTCTAGCGTGGTATGATTTACAGAATAAAGGCCTTGTGGAGCACCTGGAACATAAGCAATTCCGACCATATCTGCATTGATTTCTTCGTTAATGGCCTCCATATAAGCTGTACTTTGGAATATGCTTGCGTCAATGGAGCCTTCCTTCATTGCTGGATTGACCTGCATGTTTTGCGAGAAGGTTTTAATATCAACGGAATACCCTTGTTTCTCTAGAATCGGTAGAATCGATTGGCGGAATTGTTCCTCATAGGTTCCGACACCAAATCCAACGGTAAGCTTTTTCTTATCTCCAGAATCCCCCGCCTCTTTATTGCCACAAGCCGTCAACACTGCAAGAACACCTATCATCATCACTAACATTAACTTTTTCATACTTACTTCCCCTATTCCAATATAGATTTTTTAAATTGTGCCAACGCCTCATCCGTCACATTGAGTGGGATTGCGCAATTTGGAGATAGAATAAACGGCTGGTCTTTCATTAACTTTAATGCATCTTCAGCCTGCTGCTTGATTTGGGCAATATCGTTTACCGCAAACAACCCATGATCGACTCCACCCACTTTAGTAGCCTTGAGATTTGCCTCTAACCCTGGGTTCCCCTCGGCTACCGTATCCCAACTGATCCCGTCAATCCGATAATCGTTAAACTTCTCAGGCTGGGCGTAGGCTCCACAAGTATGAAGAATGTTTTTTCCATAGCTTGCTGCTTCTAACACAATAGAATCATAAGGTCTGGACAGTTCGTCAAACATAGCTTCATCAAATAATCCTGGGTGAGCTGTGCCCGTCACTGCGTAGAACAAACCGTCAGAACCCGCTTGCTGTAACTCTTGTACATAATCGGCTAAGGTTAAGGAAATCGCATGTAGCGCATGATGTGCTGCCGCTCGATGTTCTTTAAACAAGGATTCCAAAGTTACCGGGTGCTCAATACCAAACACCGTTTTAGTAACGTAAGCAGAACGCCCTACAATAAATAGCAATACTGTTAATGGTGAAAATACAGTTTGGATTAGCGGGATGTCTGGTAACCCTTGACGAATCTTTCTAACCGCATCTAAATGCTCTGCCAAAGGGGCTGACTGGACTGCCTTTTTGACGTCGATATCCCACAGACTAGCCGCTGTTGGAATAGCCGTCGTTTGCTGTCTCGGAAATACGGTCTGATAATTCGTAAAATCGTATTGATTCCCCCAAGCTTCCGCCAGATAAGTCGCTCTTGGATTAATCTTGACCCAATCCCAATCATATTTTTTCGTAAAAGAAATCGTAGTTTCTGCTAAATCATCTGCAGTTTGTTCTTTGTCGATAAAATGGCGCCAACCACTTCCGATTGGACGATCCGCCCGTTCTCCAGATAATAATGCTTTAAAACGATCTTGCTTACTCCATTCACTCATCTGTCGAGTCCCTCCCAGAATATGTAGTAACTAGTAACGACGAATTTTTCTTGCTAGCGTGTTGCCTAAAGACTGAATACCTTGCACTAAAATAATGAGGATAATCACGGTGGCTACTACGACAACAGTGTCAAAGCGTTGGTATCCATATACAATCGCCAAGTCTCCCACGCCGCCTCCCCCTACCGTTCCAGCCATTGCAGTTGCACCTATCAGACCAATCGTCGCTGTAGTAAGAGACAGGATTAAGGATCCAACCGCCTCTGGCAATAAAAAGTACCAAATGACTTGAAAAGGAGTGGCTCCCATCGCCTCAGCGGCTTCAAGGATTCCCGGATTCACTTCAAGCAGTGAGTTCTCTACCAACCGTCCTATATAAGGTGCGATATAGATAATCAAGGGTACGATCGCTGCGCTTGTCCCAATTGAAGTATGAACAATCAATCGTGTGAAAGGCACAATCGCAACCAGTAAAATAATAAAAGGCAATGAGCGAATGATGTTGATAATTGGATTTAGTACGGCGTAAAGCGCTTTGTTCTCCAAAACCCCACCCGGACGAGTGATGACAAGCAATATCCCAAATGGGATCCCAATCAGGGAACCAACAAACAAGGAGAACCCTACCATTTGAATTGTTTCTATAATCGCCTGCAGAAATTGATCACCTGTTACTGTGGTCGAAAACATTAGATTCTACCTCCTCTACACCGACTCCATTTCTTGTTAAGAAAGATAATGCATTGTTAATCTCTGCTGCCTCACCATCGAATTGAATGATCACTGTTCCCAGAGTTGTTTCTTGAATCTCCGTCGTATTCGCAAATAAAATATTGACCTTTATATCGCAGGAGCGAATCATTTCAAACAGGATAGGCTCAGAGGCACTTGCTCCCACAAAATTAAGCTTGTACAGCTGACTTCCGGGTTCTGTTTTGATAGATTTCCGCACGCTAGAGGTCATGCTATTTTGAATAACCGTCTTCACGAAATTTTGCGTGGTCAGATGTTTTGGACTTCCGAATACATCTAGAACACTTCCTTGCTCAATAATCCGGCCTTCTTCCATGACCGCTACCTTGTTACAAATTTCTTGAATCACGGACATTTCATGTGTAATGATCATCACGGTAATGTTGTATTCAGCATTGATTTTTTTTAATAGCTGTAAGATAGAATGTGTGGTCTGTGGATCTAAGGCAGAGGTCGCTTCGTCACATAAAAGGATAGACGGATTCGAGGCAAGCGCTCTGGCAATCCCGACACGTTGCTTCTGACCACCTGATAGCTCACTCGGGTAACTCCCCGCTTTGTCACTTAATCCAACAAACTCTAGCAGCTCCATTACCCGCTGGCGGATTTCATTTTTATTCTTTTTCAGGAGAACTAGAGGGATCGCCACATTATCAAATACTTTTTTAGATTCTAATAGATTAAAATGTTGAAAAATCATTCCGATATTTTTCTTAGCGGTACGCAACTCTTTATCGTTGTATGTTCCCAAATCACGTCCAGCGACCATAACTTGTCCTTTGGTGGGTCTTTCCAAATAATTGACTAAACGAATTAATGTACTTTTCCCAGCACCGCTATAGCCGATAACCCCGAATATATCGCCTTTTTCGACCTTTAAATCGATTCCTTTAAGAGCATCAATAGTGGTCCCTTTCCGAGTGAACGATTTGTAAACATTCTTTAATTCAATCATTTCCATTCCCCTCAATCATCTTTAGGATTAAGCTTCCTCTTGCAGCTTCACCAGCGCTTGTTCTGCCAATAAAGCGAAGTACTTAGCAGCTGGCAATATCGCAGCTTCATCAACATCGAAACGAGGGTGATGTAAGGGATAGGCTGGACCCGATCCTATATTCACAAAAGCACCCGGTATCTGTTGTAAATAAAAAGAGAAATCTTCTCCACCCATCTGTGGAGGAATATCATGTACTTCATAGCCGAAATTTGAGGCGATCTCTTTGGTAAAGTCCGCCCATTCCCCATGATTTATCGTTGCGGGTGGACCTGGATACCAGTGTAACTGGGCCTCTGCCCCAGCTCCCGCAGCAATCCCTTCGATAAGACGAGTCATTTGTATTGGAATATTGCGGCGAATCTCTTCATTGTAAGTTCTTACTGTACCTTCTAATTCGACTTTTTCCGGCAATACATTCCATGTGAAGCCTCCATTAATTCGGGTAACACTTAACACTACTGGTTCCGTGGTGCTGTTTTGGCGACTTACGATGGTTTGTAGTGCGGTAATGATCTGAGCCGCAGTTACAATCGTATCCACACCTTTTTCAGGATAAGCAGCATGAGCGCCGACACCTTTTATTGTAATTTCATACCGGTCAACACCGGCTGTTAAAGCTCCTGTTCTTGTTCCAAAAGCTCCCGTAGGCAAGTCAGGTGAATTATGGAGACCAAATATAGCTGCCACATCCTGGAGTCCTCCCGAGGCTAAGACACTTTCCGCCCCATGCCCTGTTTCTTCTGCGGGTTGAAACAATACTCTAACCTTTCCAGGTAGTTCATTTTCACGAGCCTTTAATAATAATGCAGCACCTAAAATAGTAGCCGTGTGAAAATCGTGACCACAGGCATGCATCTTTCCTGAGATCTCTGAGGCAAAGGACAATTCAGTTTGTTCCTCTATGGGAAGTGCATCAATATCACAACGAATGGCCACTATGGGTCCGTGACCCTGCCCGATCTCTGCAATGAGTCCGGTTTGTAAAGGCAAGTCAAGGATGTGAATATTGGCTTGGGTCAGCCATTCCCGTAATTTTGTTGTGGTTTTAAACTCTTCATACGCTAATTCAGGCTCACGATGCAGGTTTCTGCGAACCTCTATTAATTGAATAGCTAAAGCTTGCTCAACTTCAGTCAGTGGTTTCATAGGTGACGTACTCCCCTTTCGTTATGCTTCCAGCTTTTCTTCAATCCCTTTGATACGATCAAGCGCAGTCGATAGACTGCTTAAAATATGATCTTGCATGGCTTTTTCAGCACCATCTTCATTTTTAGCAGCGATCATTTGTAAAATAAGATCATGTTCTTCATCCGCTTGTGTGTTCCAATCCCCATGCATAGAGACGAATCGACAATAACGAAGCGAATGATCTCTTAATTGATTCAGAACCTTCTCGAAGGTTTTTAGTTCGCTGATTTCTGATAAATAATCATGGAACTCAAATCCATATGTAACAAAATTCTGATTATCACCAAGCTGGAACGAGTGTTTCATTTTTGTAATCATCGTCGTTAAATTCACAATATCTTTCTCTGTGGCATGCTTAGCTGCACTTCTTGCAATATAGCCTTCAAGCATGCTGCGAATAAGAAATATTTCTTCAACCTCTTTAAGGGTTACTGAAGCTACCCGCAGTCTTCCATTTGGCTGTCGAACCAGAAAATCCTCGTTCTCCAGTCTCTGTATCGCCTCTCTTAGAGGTGTGCGGCTGACCCCGAGCAAGGCCGCCAAATTTTCTTCATTTACAGGTTGATTCGGTTCAAACTCGCTATCAATAATTTTTTGTTTTAATTCATAGTAGGTATTATCCTTTGATAACCTTCGTGATCGTATCGCCATTTCTATACTGCTCCTCATCGATAATCTGTGGGATCCGAACCCCAATAATATATTTGTATAATTGTATACAATTATTAGTTAAGAATGGATTGGTTAGTTACATTCCCTTCCATACCGTTCAAGCTTTTTTATACTATATTCCAATTATTCCACCTAGTCAAGTAGGAATTAAAAATCAATTTAATCCCCTCTTTTCAACACAAAAAAACCCTACAACCCTCAGGGGTTGTAGAGTTATTTTTGGATAAATAAATTTCAGAATTAGAAGGAAATAATCCCCGAGGTATGGAGTAGCACTAGGAACACTAGGATCGGCGCCACATAACGGAGCATAAACAGCCAAACACGGAACCAGCGCGCCTGTAGTCCAGCGGCTTCCGCTGCACCTTTCCAGAAATAACCGGCGAAGATGGTAATCAGCAGACCTCCAAGCGGCAGCATAATGTTAGAGGTGATAAAGTCCAACCCATCAAATAGAGATTTGCCACCAATCGTTAGCTCCGGGAACATTCCCAGTGACATCGCTAAAGGAATACTAAGAAGGAAACAGATCAGCGTCAAAATCCAAACCGAACGTTTCCGGCTCCAATTCCAGCGCTCCATTGTGAAGGATACAGGCACTTCAAGCAGCGATACAGCTGAGGTTAGAGCAGCAATCGCCAGCAAGATAAAGAACAAACCGCCGAAGAGCGCACCAAAAGGCATAGCCGAGAAAGCGGCTGGCAAAGCGATAAAAATCAGCGAAGGCCCCTGATCAGGAGCAATACCAAATGAGAACGTCGTCGGAAAAATAATCAAGCCTGCGATAAACGCGTATAACAAATCTCCTGCACCGATTGCGATGGCAGCGGTACCCAGCGATTGTTTTTTATCAACATAAGATCCGTAAGTCAGGAGAATCCCCATCCCGAGCGATAATGAAAAGAAGGCATGTCCCAATGCAACTAGCGCAGATTCCGCTGTCAACACTGAAAAGTCCGGTTTTAGGAAAAAAGATACCCCTGCGGATGCACCTGGTAAGGTTACCGCGCGAATCATTAGCACTACAAGGAGTACGACCATACCAGGAATTAATACTTTGTTAAATTTCTCAATCCCGCCTGATACGCCAAGGATGACTACACCCGCCGTAATCAGAATGGCTATCCCCTGCCAAACGATTGGCATATATCCAGAGACAAACGAATTGAATTCGCCTGCATAATCAGTAGTGCTGAATAGTTGTCCATTAAAAGCAATCATCGAATAGTTCAGCGTCCAGCCAGCAACAATAATATAAAAGGAGAGAATTAGAAACGGCGCAAGTACCTGCAACATTCCAGCTGCAAACCAACTCTTCCCGCCTCCAGCCCGCATAAAAGAGGTCGCCGCGCTACCACGCCCGCTGCGTCCGATAGCCAGTTCTGCCAACAGCACCGGTAACCCTATCAGCACTAAACAGACGATGAAAAGCAGGAAAAAAGCTGCCCCCCCATTTTCTCCTGTAATATAAGGAAACTTCCACATATTCCCTAGCCCAACCGAGCTGCCGATGGCGGCAAAAATAAAGCCCGCGGAAGAGAAGCGTTCCTCCTTCTCCGAGAGAAGATTTTTGTTACCCTTCATTTGATTCATTATAACGCCCCGTTTTCTTTTTTAGACCTCATTATAGCTTAAGTAACAAAGCACGTCATATGGAAATTTTCTGACTATTTTTATAACCACTCGAATTCTCTGTTTGTAAACGCTTATATTATTTATTCAGCTCTTGAATCTCATTATATCCACTAATGTCGTGCCTCATTGCTTCAATGAAACGGATTGTCTAAATCCTGACAATATTTTTAACAAAAAAGGCTCCCACTAAGGGAGCCTTTTCTAAACATTATTTGCGGACAGAGAGAATGAACCTCTCAAGCTTAGCTGTATCGGTTATGCTCCGATTACATTCCTGATTATCCAGACATACGTATTGACCCACAGCAGAAATATTATCCGGCGAAACGTTCACATTCTTGGTCTTAACATAAAAGAATGCAAGCTCTTGATGCCGATTGCAGAACATGCAGTACCCTTTTTTGTGCGTTGGTGTGATTCTACCCTCAATACCAATGAACTGTCCTTCGTACGGATAGATAATGAATAATTTATTACTGGCAATATCTATCCAACTCAAATACGTTATGTTGCGATAGTCGATGAGTTGTAGATCAGGTACTTTCAGTTTCTTATTCTTAGGGAATAGCTTCTGAATCTGCTTCAGCGTAATCGTCGGATATGACTCTAGGTATGGTTCTAATTCACTAAGATATCTCTGGAAATCTTCTGCAGTTTCGAAGGTCGATATTTGTTCCAGCATCTGCTTGTGATTCTCCGTAAGAGAAGGAAATGCCTCAATAATGTTCGTAGCAGCACTATATCTTACAGTCTCCAAGACTCTACGATCCGCAACGGTTCGCAGGGTATGCAGAACAAATTTCGTTTGTTTCTTAATTAAGTTATATTGATGGTTTCTAATAAATGGTGTACACATCGCTTTTCAGCCCCTTATTTATATTAAAAGTTCATAAGGTGCAAAGCCCATTTATAGAAACGATAAAATTAAGTTGGGCGATATATCCATCCATCGCACCTCACGCAAAGTATCGCCCTATATTAGGCTTTGCGTGAGGAACTTCTAGCTAATGGGCATTTCAACATTAGCACTGTACCACCTCCGAGCATATTTCATGCCAAAAGTATAGCACCGTATTTTAGAAGGCGCAATTCATCTCGGGTTGCCTATTTGCATGCCATACCTACAAAAAAAAGGGAGCTACATGGACTAGTCCAGTAACTCCCTCTTTTTTGACTATTCTTTTACTGCTCCGACTACAATCCCTGTCACAAAATAACGTTGCAGGAATGGATAAACCAACAATATTGGTAGCGCACTTATGAAAATCTGTGAAGCCCGTATGGTCCGTTGAGACAAGTTAGCTACAGCTGACGGATCAAGCTTGGACATATCTGCCTGAACGATAATGGTCTGCATAAACGTCGCCAGTGGCAGCTTATCCGAATCTCTGATATAGATTATACCGTCAAAGTAAGAGTTCCAATGGCCCACCATCATGAATAGGGAAACTGTTGCAATGACTGGTAAGGAGACTGGTAAATATATTTTCAAAAAGGTCTTAAAATGTCCTGCTCCATCAATAAAGGCTGCTTCCTCAAGGTCCTTAGGTACACCACGGAAGAAGTTCAGCAGCAAAATGATGTTAAACACGGCTACCAATCCAGGTAAGATAAGTGCCATCAAAGAATTCATCAGCCCGAGCTTTAGAATCAGGATATATCCCGGAATCAGACCCCCACTGAACAGCATGGTTACGACAAAATACCAAAGATAGATATTACGCGCCCGGAAAACTCTAGTTTCCTTAGAAAGAGCATAGGCTGCAACCGTATTTACTACCAGTGCAAGTGCAGTTCCTAGTATTGTCCGCTCTACCGACACCCACAGGGATGTAAGAAAATTAGTATTGTTAAAAGTTTTTGCATAGGCCTCCAAAGTGAAGCCAATTGGCCAAAAGGTGACCAACCCAGCATTGGCTGGGGCGGACGCACTAAGAGATACCATGAGTAAGTGATACAATGGCAGCAAGCAGAGCACCGAAAGGATAGTTAGGAGCACATTATTGAATATGCTAAATATTCGATATGGAAGGGTTTTATGGTACATTTGTTGTCATCCTTTCTAGAAAATTCTGTACCCTGCAAATCTATAGGCAAGTCGGTATGAAATAACGATTAGAATTAAACTAATTGCTGATTTAAAAAGATTAACTGCGGTCGCAAAGCTGAATTGTCCGCTGAGAAGACCTTCTCTATACACAAAGGTATCAATGATATCCCCTTGTTGATAGATCAAAGGACTATATAGGTTAAATACCTGGTCAAAGTTGGCGTTCAATACATTGCCCAGTGCCAAGGTCGCAATTACAATAGCAATTGGAATAAGTGCTGGTATGGTAATATACATCGTTTGCTTCCAGCGACCTGCCCCATCCACTTCAGCAGCTTCATAAAGTGATGGATTAATGCCGGATAGCGCAGCTAGGAAAATGATCGTGTTGAAACCAAATTCTTTCCAAACATCACTGGCTATGATGGTAAATCGGAACCAGTTGCCGTCCCCTAGAAAAAATATCGGTTTTATGCCGAAAACGGACGAAATAAACTGATTCACAATCCCTGTTTGAGCTAGGATATCGATCAGAATTCCTGAAAGGGTAACCCATGACAAGAAATGCGGTAGATAGACGAGTGTTTGAATCGATCTTTTAAGGCCCATATTCCTTACCTCATTAAGCAACAAGGCGAATATAAAAGGAATAATCAGGTTCAAAACAATTTTGGAGCAAGCAAAAAACAGTGTGTTCCAGGTAATTTGCAGGAAATAATCGTTCTCCCACATGTACCTAAAATGCTTAAGTCCGACCCATTCGGAATCAAAAAATCCTAATGCAGGCTTATAATCCTGAAATGCCATGAGTATTCCTGACATGGGGATATAAGAAAAAATAAAAACCATAATTGCCGCCGGTAATACCATGAAGTGGAGCACCCATGGTTGTTTATAGCCTTTTTTTCTTTTTCTTTTTATACTTGGTTTATTTTCCAGGCCTACCTGCTGTATTGAATTAGCCTCCATAGCTCTCTCCTGTTCCCAAAAAAAATATTTTGTGTGTGATGGGGATCTCTGCTATAAATAGTATCAGGCGTTTCTCAGGTTTGACTATATAACATTGTTAGGCTTGATATGGTTTTATTAGGACATCATCTGGAGGGTACATTTATGAATATTTGGAAGCGCTTTACATCCCTGAGAGAATTAATACAATCCCGGTTTAGTTTGTTTGCCAAAATAAACTGCCTGATCATACTCTTGTTCATCCCCATTATTATCATGTATACCTTTTCAAATAACGTCACATACGATGTTGTAAGCAAAGAGCTGCAGGTGTCCAATACGAAGCAGCTCACTTTTCTGTCCAGTCAAATTGATTCGCGTATTAATCAGATGATGGACTTCACCCTTATCCTTTCTAGAGATCCCAATGTCAGAGCCTTCAACGGATTAAACATTTGGGCTGATCGTTATGATCAGATGCAGACCCGGTATGTCATTCAGGAAAAGATGGTGCTTCAATCTGGGGTTGCAGATATTTGGCCTGCCAGATATGCCGTACATTCACAGCAAAATAAAGATGTCCTCTCCAACTACAATCGAGCATTTGGGTATGATGAGGATTACTTAAAAAGAAATATGAGTGGAAAATGGACGTATGGCGATCACAGCTTGGAATCTAAAGACGAGTTAAAATCCTTCTACTGGTTCTATACAGATTCCTTAGCTCAGCCGGGGATGTTGACGGGAAGCAACTTGGTGATTGAGGCCAGCTTCAGTTATGAGAATATTCAGAACATGCTGGATACGTACAAGGAAGGTGGACAAGGTGATCCTTTTCTCTATCATAAAGGGAACTCGCCAATTCTGAATCGCAGTGCGGACAAGCAGCTATCTGAAGAACTCATTCGTTACCTGGATAAACACTCACCTGAGAATACTACCCAGGATGTAGTCAAACTCAATGGCAAGAACTACCTGGTCAGCTCTGTGAAGTCCTCCTATTTGGATTGGAATTTAATAGATGTTGTCCCTCTATATCAAATTCTAAAACCCATTTCGCTCAGTCAGGATTTGTTCTATATCTCGATGATTTTGCTGTTTGTTATGGGAATTTCCGCTTCCATATTACTATACAGAAATGTTCAATATCCTATCAAAAAGCTAATTAAAGGCTTACGGCGCGTGCAGCGTGGAGATTATTCTGTACGTCTTCATAATGAAGGCCGGAACGAGTTTTCGTTTCTATTCCATCGCTTTAATGATATGTCCCATCAAATTCAAGACCTGATAGAGAATGTGTTCAATGAGAAAATCCGTGCCCGCGAAGCTACACTTAAGCAACTGCAGGCGCAAATCAATCCGCATTTTCTCTATAACTGCCTTGGTTATATTATCAATATGGCCCAAATGAAGGATGAGGACGCTGTCGTCTCCATGGCTTATAATTTAAGTGCTTACTACCGTTATACTACCCGAATGGAACGGGAAACCGCGTCACTGGATGAAGAAATCAAGCTGCTCGTCAACTATTTGGATATTCAAAAGCTGCGCAATGCCAGAATTGATTATCATATCGAAATCCCTGAGAACATGTTAAGCCAGTCTGTGCCACGTCTAATGCTACAACCTATTGTGGAGAATTCAGTCATTCACGGAGTGGCCAAATCGTATTCTTCGGGTGAGATCAGCATTAGTGGTGAGATTTCGAACGGCTTCTGCAAGATCTACATTGATGACGACGGACCTGGCTTGAATCCGGAGCAGCTGGAAGCTTTGAATCGTAAAATGCAGGAGCCATTGCAGGAAGAAATGGGCTGCGGGCTCTGGAATACGAATCAGCGGATCATGCACCTGTTCGGCAATCAATCCTGTCTAACCTTTAAACCATCCCCTCTTGGAGGTTTCCGAACAGAGATTATCTGGGAAATCCCTACGGAGGATGAATATTCTAAATTTAAGAATCATCAAGGAGAATAACAACATGCAAATGATTATAGTAGACGATGAAGCACACTGGGTAGATAATCTTGCCATGACTAAACCCTGGCATACGCTAGGCATTGAACAGGTGCATAAAGCGTATTCAGCACGTGAAGCGCTACAAATTATCGATACAAACCCTATTGATATTGTGATCTCGGATATCCAAATGCCCGAAATGACGGGAATTGAATTAATAGAGAGGATAAGAAAACGTGATAAAAAGATCAAATGTATTATTTTATCAGGCCATTCGGAGTTCGATTACGCCAAAAAAGCACTTCAGCATAATGCCGTCGATTACTTGCTTAAGCCACCTACCGATGATGAAATTATCGGTGCAGTCAAAACTGCCATCGAGCAATTGAACACAGAATGGGAACTTATCAGTTCGCTTAAACGAACCCAATTTACCCTTCGTGAGAATCTGCCGCTTTTACGTGGTCAACTGCTGCTTGATGCCTTGCAAGGTCATCAATTTCAAGCTGGCGAATGGGAACGGAAGCTCGTAACTTATGATTTGCCCTTCCATTCTGGCGATTGCGCTTTGATGCTTGTACGCATGGAAGAAGAATTTAGCCATTATAACAATAATGATCAAACCTTAATTGAATATGCCATCATCAATATGGCTGAAGAGATTATGGGTGAATTCATGCAGGTCTGGGGCGTTAAAGAGGAACATGGATATCTTGTGTTTCTGCTTCAGCTTAAAGAGAAAGGATCCGACATCGGCAAAGAAACCATCCTAGAAAAGCTTTCTTTACAGCTTCAGTATAAGGTTAAGCAATTTCTGAAAGGTTCCCTGTCCATAGTAATCACTGAATGGTTCCAGTTTCCCGAGAAGGTGTCGAGCCGTTTCCGTCAGGCTACAGCTTATTTCCGGCAGATCGTGGGAGACGAGCGCGAATTCGTAATGCGGGTCAGCGAATTTGAACCTTCCACTACCCAAGGACCTTTGGATGCCCTTTACACCCCGCCGACACTAATTCACCTGCTTGAAAGTGGGCATTGGGATGCTGCGGAAGAGAAACTACTCGCTGTCTGCGCGGAGCTGGATGAGAAATGGTCTGAATCGTGGGAGCATTGCATGGAGGCCGGTTTTTTAATCACTGCATCCTTCACGAATCTCGCACACCGAAATGGGCATACTCTAGCTAACTTAGCGGGAGACGATCTCGGTTGGTTGCAAAGCGGTGAAGCGTTCTCGACCATCGGTAAACTTAGAAAATGGTCCCTGAGCATTCTGAGCAAATTGAAAGAGGGAACGTCTAACGAAATTAAAGACATCAGGTCTGAATATGTGAAAAAGATTCAAGATTTCACAGACAAAAACCTGCATTTAGATGTTTCATTACGGGTTCTGGCTGACCATGTAAACCTCCATCCGACTCATTTATCAAAAATTTATAAGATTGAAACGGGTGAAGGAATAAGCGATTATATCTCGCGCCTGCGCATGGATCGCGCCTGCCATAAGCTGAAGACTACCTCTAAAAAAGTCTATGAAATCAGCATGGAGATTGGCTATATGGACCCTGCTTATTTTATAAAAGTGTTCAAACGACAGTTCGGAGTAACGCCGCAGGAATATCGAGACAATAATAAATAGCATGATAGAGTCCTATCGAAACTAAAAATCTCATATAGATGCCATCCCCGACTAGTTGTTAAAGTTACACTTGTAAAGATCATACACAGTAGGGGGAATTAAAGAATGATCAAGTTCAAAAAAATGTGGTCGTTGTTAACGGTCACAGCACTTATCACACTCACAGCCTGTGGCAGTGGCGGCGGAAATAATGAAAACGCCAAACAAAACAATACCACATCGTCTGAGACTAGTTTATCTGAAGCAGATGCTGCTTTTGAAAAAGGTAAATACGATCCACCCATCGAGTTCAGTTCGGTATTGATGCCGAAGAAATATGTTCAAGGTGATACCAAAGAAAACAATGTTCACGATCGCTGGATGCTGGAAACACTGGGCATGAAGCATAAAGATACTTGGTATCCTGCCAATGACGATCAATACAGACAAAAGCTTCAGCTTGCCATTGCTTCTGGCGAAAAGCTGCCTGACTTCGTTTCTGTACCAACCAATGCAGTATTGACCAATCAACTGATTGATTCCGGTCAGTTCATTGCTATCGATGAGTTGTTCGACAAATATGCTAATAAAATTCTAAAAGATCATGCTGCAGCACACCCAGAACTTTGGTATCCATTCACAAAAGACGGTAAGAAATACAATATGCCGATCCTTGAATATACTGATAATGACGATACTCTTCTCTGGTTACGTGAAGATTGGATGGAAAAGCTGAACCTTCAGGCTCCAAAAACAATCGCCGATCTTGAGAATATCATGGACAAATTTAAGAACGAAAACCCTGACGGTCTAGCACCTAAAGATGTTTTCCCACTTGCGATTTCTTTGAAAAATAATACAAACACCTGGATGGGCCAACTCGACTGGTTATTCGGTGCTTACGGTACGATTGAGGAACAATGGAATAAAGATGCCGACGGCAATCTAGAATACGGTTCCATTAACCCTGGTGCTAAACAAGCCCTTGCTAAGCTTAGTGAGTGGATGGACAAAGGTTATATTCACACAGACTCTGCACTTTGGGATGAAGGTAAATCTGCTGAAAGCTGGACAAAAGGCGCCGCAGGTATTCTACCAGGGGCAAACTGGGTTCCAGACTGGCCGGCTCCCGATCTTATGAAAAATGTACCTGGAGCGAAGATCAAAGCTTATCCGGTTCCAGCAGGTCCAGACGGACTCATCGGTACCAAATGGCAGAACTCTGGGGTAAACGCTAGTATCATGATTAACAAAGATGCTAAGCACCCTGAAGCAATTTTCTTATACTACAACTACTTGCTTGATAACCTAGCTAATCCAGCAGCTGGTAGTGAATTTGAATACGGCTTTGCTAAAGGCTACGATTGGGACATGATTGATGGAAAGCCTACTAGTGATAAAGAGAAGATTAAAGACTTCTCCAATGAGTTTCCTTTCTTAACTGGACCGGCTCGTATTCCTGATCTGTTCATGAAGACATTGGTTAAACTTGCTGACGGTGAAACCCCTGTAACTCCTTATGAAAAACAAATGGCTGAGTTCCGTAAACCGGAAAACTGGGCCGCTGCAAAAGTTGTTATGTCACAAATAGACATTCGTA
Source organism: Paenibacillus sp. FSL H3-0310 (assembly GCF_038002785.1). Classification (NCBI taxonomy): domain Bacteria; kingdom Bacillati; phylum Bacillota; class Bacilli; order Caryophanales; family Paenibacillaceae; genus Paenibacillus; species Paenibacillus sp. FSL H3-0310. The sequence goes on along the minus strand of NZ_JBBODC010000001.1, from coordinate 1,923,864 downwards.
GACAGAACTATTTCACTGGCGCTGCGACACCAACGATGGTATCCAAATGGAATCTGCTTCGTCAATCCGAAATGGAAACCTTCAACAAAATCATTTACGGTAAGCTACCTGTAGATGCCTTTGACTCCTTTGTTTCCAACTGGAAAGCAAATGGTGGTGATCAAATCACCAAAGAAGTTAACGAATGGTTCAAGTCTGTATCCACCAAATAGACTAAAGTAAATAAAAACAAGCCAGAGCGTGATCCTTTCGCTCCGGCTTGTTTTTTTATGAATTCCTCATTAACTTTCGCTCGCTAGAATCCCTTTCAAATACCCCGTCAACTCTTTTGCCGCTTGTTCATGAGCTAATGCTCCCGGATGACTTCTTGCCCCTATGGTCTCATCCGTCATATTTGGAAGCTGCAATACAGAAACCTGCTTGTCCCCTGTTTTCTTGCTATAAACATCGACCGCCCGGTAGATCGCTGGCATCATCGGGATACCAAGCATCCCATATGCCCATACGAGATGTGCATGTTGATTATTTTTTCTAAGCTTCATCAGAAATTTCTCAGCGGCATCGACAAAAGCTTGTATATCATCCTCATGATAGGTCCCGTCTTCATTTAAGCGTTGTTTATGGCTCTCCCCTGTTACCTCATCTTTCCATTCTGGCGATTGAAAGGCGCCCCCATCATTTGTTCCTAGATTAACTACCACAACATCTGGCTGCCAGGTTTCAAAAGAATGTTCTTGAAAAGCTCCTAAAGCTTCGTTTTTTGCTCCAGTTAGAAGACCACAAACCTGCTCATAACAATCAGGGATATTACCGTGCGGATTATTATCCCAGCTAGTAAGGACTCCCCAGCCACTTTGAGAAATAACTCTATATTCTGCATTTAAAGCATCTGCTGTCATTCTGGTATAGTTGTTGATGGCGCTAAACCACATTGGAATCCAATCTTCTTCAGCCTTGGCACCTATACTTCCTTCTCCGGATGTGATGCTGTCACCTATGAACTCTATCTTGTGGGGTTTGTCCGCAACAGGCAGGAATTTTCCATCCATCTTCACCGCATGTATCTGCAAAGAGCAGCCAGGGTCTCCACTCATTGCCTGCACATCTTTTACAATACGAATATTGTTGACAACACGATCATTCATGCCTCTAAATACACAAATCCAATACCTGCCTGCTACTAACATTTGTCTGCTAACAGGAACGGAATTGATCAGGATGCTAATCCAGGGTTCATAAACATCATAATCTGCTTCTACTTCAAGCCATAGCTCAGAACTTTTAACATTTAATTCGACCGCACTGCCTGTCCAAAATAACGTTAGTGGAGAAAGTGACCCTGTTGTTCTGCCGTGAATTTTCAGATGTTCGATATCAGCTAATGTATGTACCTTTAAGTTTGTATTCTGCTTCATAAAATCCCTCCTAATTTACCGCTAGAATCCTAATCTATACTTCTACTTCACTACTTCTTCAATACTATCTTATAATCCTTTTCCAAATAGCATATACTCTTCCTCTGGTACAATAGAATTAAATGAGGTCATGAACAAAGGTGGGATTGAAGTTGAAAGTTATACCTAACTGTATTACACTTGGCAGAATTATTTTGGCAATAATGCTGTTATTCTTCGAGCCGCTAAGTTCGGCCTTTCTTGCAATTTATATCCTTTGCGGAGTCACCGATCTGATAGATGGTCCAATTGCCCGAAAATCAGACACAACAAGTAATCTCGGAGCAAAGCTGGATTCTGCTGCCGACACGATACTAATCGGGATCTGCTTATTTACTTTGTATCCATATCTGGGTCTTACCCTCGAATTCATCCTATGGATCTTCTTGATCGCGGCCATCCGCATAACATCGACAGGGATTGCCCTCCGCAGATTCAAAACTTACGCAAGTATCCATACCTACGGCAATAAACTCACCGGGCTTCTCTTATTTGTAACTCCTATATGGCTTTCCCATAGTAACCACACCATTTGGACAACCATTGTCTGTATAGTTGCAACCTTATCCGCTGTGGAAGAATTGATCATCCAAATCACATCCACTCAATTACAGCTGGACAGAAAAGGATGGTTTTATAACCCTCCTAATCAGGAATAATGAAAGATACCGTAGTTCCCACCCCTGGAATACTTTGAATCTTCAAGCCTTGTCCATATAATTGTGTTAATCTTCGATCAGTATTAAGAAGCCCAATTCCTTGATCCTTAAGGCTTTTTGGCTGTAATAACTTGCTGACTTGAGCTTCATCCATTCCAATCCCCGTATCTGCAATGATAAAATGAACAGCCTCCACATGTGTCTCGATGTGAATACGCAAGGTTCCACCTTTTGCCCGACTTAAAATCCCATGCCGGACGGCGTTCTCGACCAGTGGCTGAATGGTCAGCGGAGGAATTAGAAGCTGTAGATTCGCGTCTACCTCCCATTCAACCTGCAGCCTCTCCTCAAAACGCTGCTGCTGGATATATACATAATTCTCGACCAGCTCCAGCTCTTGCGACAGCGAAACAAGTTTGCCTGCATTTAAGAAGTCAAAGCTGATCCGCAGATAAGTAGTGAATGCATCTGAAAGATCTTTCATTTTGACAGTGTTAAAATCACTCAAGGACATAATCGAATTTAATGTATTAAAGAGAAAATGTGGATGGATCTGCGCTTGTAAATAAGCAGCCTCCATTCTCAAACGATCATTGACTGCTTGCTTCATAGAAGTGAGCGACGAAGCACGATACTTCAATTCCATGGCATCTACTGGCTTGGTTACATAGTCATTAGCGCCAGCCAAGAAACCTGCGTAAACATCCTCCTGCTCACTGCGAGCGGTCAATAGAATAATAGGAAGTTCATACATCGTGAACCGCTCGCGTATCAATCTTGTCAATTCATATCCAGACATGCCCGGCATCATCACATCAGCGACAACCAAATCGAACTGCTCATGATGCAACATATCCAGCGCCTCACGGGCTGAAGTCGTTGTATCAATCCGATAAGCTCCATCTGATAAAATATTTTGCAGAACTTTTAAATTGACCGAATCATCATCAACCGCTAGCACATGTATGATGTCAGCGTCTGTATCGAGCTTCGAGAGTGCCTCTACTTCCTTTGTGTTATAGGCGGCAGCCACCATAGCTGATTTCTCAGCAGTTATCCACGTGCTGAATGGTGACAATGGATCCGAATCTTTTTCTGTATGAAAATCTGGAATAGATGACTTCAGGCTCCCTTTAGCTACAGGTAATTTGAAGCTGAACTTACTTCCCTGACCCGGCTGCGATTGCAGCAATAATTCACTGCCATGCAGTTCGACCAGCTCCTTACAGATGCTAAGTCCCAGCCCAATGCCGCCTTGACCGTAAGCCCCTTGTTCATAGCGCATAAAAACACGCTTTTTCAAAGCTTCATCCATACCAACTCCTGTATCCGTAACATGTATCCATACATCCCCACCCACTTGTTCTGCGGCCAGTTCAACACTTCCCTGTTCGGTGTACTTTAGTGCGTTATGAACTAAATTAATCAGAATCTGCACCAATCGCTCCTCATCAGCATAAACACGAGGCAGATTCTCATCTATAGACATTCGAAGCTCCACCTTCGTCCCACCGGTTAAGAAACGTAACATATCCAGTACACCTTCAGCCAATGACCTCACTTGCAACGCCTTTATATTCATCACAATCCGCTTATCCTGCAATCGCACAACATCAAGCAAGTCATTCAGCATAAGCGACATCCGGCGACTGACCATAATTAGCAATTCCATGTCACGCTGGCTCTCTTCATCCAGCACATGTTTTTTTCTTGTTAACACACTTTGGGCAATATTCATAATCCCATGCAGTGGAGTGCGCAGTTCATGTGACGTATTGGCTAGAAAACGGTCCTTTAATTTATTGGATTCCGCCAATTGAGCGTTCAGTAACACATTTTGATGGGATTGATGAAAATATCTCCTAAACCAATAGGCGGAAAATGCGGCAAGGGCAGCAATTAAATCTACGGGATAAAACATAAATTGTGAGCTACCGGCATAGTAGACAGCCCCCCACAACATATTATTTAGTACTGCTAACACTGAAAACAATAAAAATAGAGCACCTTCAGCTCGTAAGGATACCATCTTCCAAAAATAATATACCGTCCAACACACTGGAACGTAATACAGGATCATGTAATACCCTTTTCCGATGATATATAACACTGCCTCTTCAGGACCTACAATAATAAATAAAGTAAAAATGAGAACTGACAGGATGTAACTATAAAACGCCTTGCCTTTCCGTCGATTCCCCAATAGTTCTCTTCCCATCAATAAAAGGAATAAACAAAACCCTATATACGAAAGAACCTTTAACCTCAACATCCAGGCAAAATCAACATGAAGAAACCGGAACATCAGTCCATTATGTTCAACCCCAATGGATACAGCCGCAGCGACCATCATTAGGAAAAAAATAATCAGCTCTGTTTTTCGTACATCCATCAGATAGATAATCAATAAATACAACCCATGTAGAAGAAGCATGACTCCTACGACTAGCTGCAAGCCAATGGAATTCCAGTATATAGTGTCTACCTCATGTTGAATGCCAAACTCCACGGACCGAATTATGCCTCCTTTTAGTGGAGACTCATAATTTGACGTCCGAACAAACAGATCCAGATGCTTCTGATCTGTAGGTGTATAACTGATTAAGAATGCTTTCGTCACATAAACATGCTCTTCCTTCTCGTCAGATAACACTCCAAACCGTGAGAGAATTGTTCCATTAATCTCCACTTCAGAAGAAGTATAGATGGATTGGAACCAAAAGCTAAGTGGTTCAGACAAGGGGCGTTCTAGCAGAATCCGCAAATGATAAGTTCCGTATCCATACGCCTTCTTTTGCTCAGCAGAATTGAATACAGAATTCCAGTTACCCGGCACCTGAAGCATTTGGCCTTTTAAAACGCTATCCACATTGGCGGCATTCACCCATTGTTGAGGATAAAACTCCCATTCTCCATCCAATGGAAAAGAGCTTAGTGATTCAAGGTCTACTCCCCGCAAATCGAGCACACCTTGCTCCACTACAGGAGGATTGGACAGAGTAAAATGATTGTACCAGCTCCAGCGTATTGCAATCAGCAGGCAGATGAATACTACTATGTACAACATATGACTTAACTTAATTTTATTCTCCGAAGTTCTCATAGACTCCTCATTCGTCAATAGTATTTAATAGTGCTATATCCCTATCTCCAACTTTGAGCAATACAGTATGATTATACTATATTAAGAGGCCTATAGACGTATGTATTCCTATGTTCAGAGGAAAAAAATCAACCATCCCAAAGAGCAGATGGTCGATTCCTTTATTGCGATTTATTGATTAAAGCAGATCGCATCGCGGCAAACTTACTAGGCATTACTCCCACATTTGTTTTGAACGTCCGACTGAACAGATGAATACTAGAAAACCCCACATCTTCGGCAATCTCCGTTAGATTTTGCTTTCCCTGAATGATTCTCAATTTAGCCTGCTCGATACGAACATGCTTCAAATAATTATGAATGGTCACCCCAAGCTGAGTCTTGAACACATACGACAAATGATTGGCAGTCACCCCAACATGCCTACTGATAGATTCATTACTTAACTGCGGATCTTGATAACACTGGTGCATGTGATGAATGGCGCCTTCAATTAAAGGCCATCCTTTGGTTCTCTTCCCTTCCGTTCCTTTGGACAGATTCTGATTCCTAAAGAACAAAAACAACAATTCCAAACAGATAGACTTGTTGATTAATACCCCACCGTACGTTGGATCTAGCATCTCTTTTTGCAGTTGCATGAATCTTCTCTTCAATTCGATTCGATCTGGGAGCTGCAGATGAGATAGCGGATAAATATCAGCAAGCTGCATTTCACTTGGCATGATATCCTGGATCCCGGGCCTAAGTCCATCCGCTTGATCCGATGAGCTTTTATCCTCGTTATCATACAAATCAAAATGAAAGATATACTGCACTAAGGGTAAAGCCGAGGTGGACCTAATTATATGGGGCAAGCATGGATGCATGAGCAGCACATCCCCTTCTCGAACCAGGAACTTCACCCCATTCAAGAAAAACTCCGCCTCTCCCTGATCTATATAGGTATACACGTGATCTTGATCCAACCATTCACCTGCTAGTAAGGAGGATTCCATGACTTTGGCTACTCGAACATAAGGGGAAATGCTGTTCATCCACGACTCATTCACCTCGAATCTTCTCCTTCTTCTGACATTTTATTGATCTTATTTTATATCCTAACCGGAATCTTTAAGTGATCTTCTACAAAATCTCGGCAGATTTCCATGGTATTGTACGGGCTATTTAGCGATTCGTCCACTTCGAGTGTCATCCAACCGGAATAATCAATTTCATTCAGCGCTTCAATAGTTGCGTGTAGATCAACAGATCCTTTGCCTAACTCACAAAAATGAGGAAGCTGTGTATCAAGTGTAGCGGCAGACCTGTCTGTCAGGTCCTTCAAATGAACATAAGCTACCCTGTCCTGATACATTCGGATGATGGATGCCGGGTCCATCCCCGCTCCGAGCAAATGTGCTGAATCCGGGGCAAGATATACCACCCGCGGATCTGTCAGGCTCATCACAATCTCAATTTCTTTCTCGTCTTGCAATTCCGTCCACAAATGCGGATGAACACATGTCTTTACCCCTAAGGCATAGGTTCTTTCCGCCACTTCATTCATCGTGGCTGCGGCAACCTTCAATTCTTCCAGCGATGAGGGTTGATCCCGAGTGCCACCTGGCCCTAGGACAAGGATGTCTGCTCCACACTTCGCTATGATTTTAGCAAGTCGCACATTGTAGTCAATGATACCCGAAGTGTTCGCGGCATTGCCGAATTTTTGCTGCTGTCCCCCAGCCGTACCTCCATACAACGCAGTCATCTCCAGCCCGTACCCAGCCAAGAGCTCTTGTAATTGTTCTGGACTTTCTTCATATTGAAGTGCAAAAGACGCCCACGGCTCAATCCCCGTGAAACCCAGTCTGGAGACTTCCTCCAACGCTTTGAAATGCGCTTGCCCCCAAGTGATGGTGTGTGCAGCGATTCTACCCTTGAACAGACTCATCCTTAACGCTCCTTCCAATGTGGGATTCGATGGGGTTAGATTTCCAGTGATGAGAATACTTTATCGAAGCCTGCTTTGGAACGAGAAAATAGTTCAGATGAACTTTGTGATGAAGCTGGCGCTAGCACTTCTTGAGCGATAACGCCCTTGTATCCGATCTTTTTCAAGCTTGCCAAGAATCCGGTAAGATCAATGGATCCTTCCCCTGGATACAATCGATCGGAATCAAGCAATTCCTCTATCAGCAGAGGTTTAGCATCATTAATATGGACATACGCAATTTGATGCGGTTGTAATTTCAGCAGGTCCTCCCTCGTTAATCCATTCGTATGCCAATGATAGGAATCCAGTAACAAACCGATATTTCTCACTTGAATTGAATCCATCCAGTCCAACGTATCTTGCATCGTCCAGATTAGCGGATTTGCCCATTGTGTACGTAAGTGATGAGGACCAACGAACTCTAAGGCTAGCGAAATACCATAGGCGTCTAATATTTCTGCACATAGTCTTAAACGTCTAGTGGCTGCAATCATGAACGGTGCGACCGGAAGATCTGTCGAAGGCAAAATATAGGTACAGCATGTGGTGCAATTTAATGCAGCAGCGGCCTCAGCCATCAGCGTAAGCGATTTCAGACTTTCCCTAAAGCTTTCCTCTGTCGTGCGCCAATCTACCTCTAAACCAAATGATCCTAGCATGATGCCATGACTTTCCAGTAATTGGATGGCCCCATCCTTGCCATACTGCTGTACCAACTCTAATGGATTGACGTCTATGGCCTGAAACCCGAATTGGCTCGCAAGTCTGATATATTCTTCATTAGAAGCAATTTCTCCCAAACCCGCTGTTGTTAATCCTCTTATCATCGTCGTTCTCCCCCTTTATGACCAATCAAACAGTACGCCATTATACTGATCTTTGTTGGTTCTTAATCCCTCATAGGCTTCGCTAGCTTGCTCCGGCTTGATGACATGGCTAATCAAAGGTTCGATGTGCAGCTTCTGTTGTTGCATAAGCTCGAAGACAATGCCAGAATTACGCACCAAGGAATGTTTCACAAACGAATTAGGCTCTGTTGGATAACGCCATTCGTGAGCACCTTTAAATGTAATGCATCCCCGGTTATACAGATGACAGTAATTAAGCACATCCGTAATATCTGTATTGTATTCTCCACGCGGGCTACCCAAAAAGATGATTTCTCCCTGTGAGCCGATGTATTGAAGACTATCAACCCCAACTTTGGAAACACCGGTTGCCTCAATATGACTGGAAACACCCTTGCCCTTAGTTAACGTCATAATCTGCTCTTTTACCAATCCTTCGCCACTGTCCAGGGTGTAATCCACACCGCATTGACGCGCGGTCCGCAGCCGTTCTTTGGACAAATCCATACCAATTACCGTAGCCCCCTGCAAACGCGCCAATTGAGCTGCAAGATTGCCTACCAATCCAAGACCTGTCACACTCACTTTGTCTCCAAGTTCGATATCCGACACACGTATCGATGTAAAAGCTACCGTAGCCATCCGGGTAAACGGTACCCATTTCAAGTCTAGCGCATCCGGCACTCGAATGAAAACATCCCTAGCTTCAACCACTTGATATTCGCAATGAGTTCCGTAATGAAAAACCACATCGCCCGCTTGAAATTCCTGAACACCTTTACCACATTCTACGATACGACTGACGCTTGCATAACCTGGACACAGCGGGAGTTTTGCCCAATCCTCTTTGCCAGATAACATTGCCATCTCCGTTCCCGGACTAATCAGCGAATAAATCAATTTTACGAGTACCTCATGGTCACCTAATGCCTTAAGTACAAGCTCCTCTTCAACCGTTTCCACATGGTGTGGGCTCATAAACATTATCTTTCTATTTTTCATCCTTATTACCTCCCATGATCCTCAAACTTTCTATTTAAATGTATGCGTTTTTAGACATCATGTCTTTGACTGCAAAAATGTTTTTTTGTCTAAAAGTAAGATGGGAGGTAGAGTTTAAGTGAGGAGACGACATGTCATTCCTTTCATTTTCGTTCAAAGATCCTTATACTTGCTTGGAGAAGCATTTCAAGGGAGAATGAAAAGTATGGACATAAAAAAATTACAATACTTTATCGCAGTAGCAGAGGAACTGCATTTTAACCGTGCAGCTGAGAAGCTAAATATGACGCAGCCTCCCTTAAGCCAGCAAATTCAAGCTCTGGAGAATGAGATTGGTGTGAAACTATTAGAACGGAATAAAAGACAAGTTCGTCTCACGTCAGCAGGGGCGGTATTTCTAGAGGAAGCTAAATCCATTCTATCTCAATTGGAACGCTCTATTAAAACAACACAATTAGTCGATCAAGGAATTATCGGACATTTGAACATTGGATTTATAGATTCTGCAGCTGGTGGAGTATTGGTTGATATGTTAAAAATGTTTCGGGAACGTTATCCACAAGTACAACTCACATTACATGAGATGACGTCTGCTCAGCAGTGGCAGGCTTTACATGAAGGAACGATTCACATTGGATTTGTACGTTATACAGAGTCAGGCAAACATATCGACCATCGTCCCTTAGTCAATGAATCGCTTATTGCCGTTTTGCCAGAGCAGCATCACCTAGCTCATTTACCGGTGTTATCCATTCGCTCTTTAGCTTTAGAACCATTTATATCGTTCCCACGTCATTTAGGAGCTCCTTTTCATGACCTCATTATGAGCTTCTGCGCCCAACACGACATGTATCCGAAAGTTGTACAGGAAGCCATTCAGATGTACACCATTGTAAACTTGGTAGCTGCTAATCTTGGAGTTTCCATTGTGCCCTCATCAGTTGCTATTTTTCAGCGTGAAGGTGTCACATTTCGTCCCTTTGAAGAAAGCACACCATCGATTCCCCTTTATGCCGCTTGGAGAACCGATTGCGATCGTGCCTCCTTATCCGCGTTACTAGAGATCATAGGACAAATGAGTTCAGAAGTTATTAATGGTGAATGATATAATATTCAGCCCGTTTTTCTAGGATCACGTTCAACGAGTCCTTCTAGCACCCTATCGATTTCCAACATCACTTCCCTATCCAGACGAACTCCCGCAGCTTTGGCATTTTCTATAACCTGCTCAGGTTTGGATGCCCCAATAATTGCAGATGAGACTTGTGGATTTTGCAACACCCATGCTATAGCCAACTGCGGAAGCGTCAACCCAACTTCACTGGCGATGGAAGAGAGATTCGAGACCGCCTCAAGCACCTCAGTCCGAAGCCACTGACCCGCCAATTTATTCATAAATGGTGAGCCCGCAGCTGTTGAAGCACGAGAACCCTCTGGCAATGGTTGACCTGGCATATATTTGCCTGAAAGAATCCCTTGAGCAAGCGGTGACCAGACCACCTGTCCAATCCCTTCCCGCTCACAAGCTTGAACTACCTCCGTCTCCATCACACGCCATAACATCGAATATTGAGGTTGACTAGCCACCAATGGCACCTTCAATTCCCTCGCCAAAATAGCACCTTCTGCTATCTGATCCGCCGTCCACTCACTTATCCCGACATAGAGAACCTTACCTTGACGCACCAGATCCGAAAAAGCCAAAAAGGTCTCTTCAAGGGATACTGATGCGTCAAAGCGATGCGCATAATAGATATCAATATAATCGGTCTGTAATCTGTTCAGTGAAGCATGGCACGCCTCCATAATATGCTTGCGGGACAGACCTCTTGCGTTACGTCCCGTCCCTGTGGGATGGCACACCTTGGTACACAATTCGATATCAGCTCTGTGCACTCCTTTTAATGCTTGGCCCAGCACCATCTCAGCTTTCGTATCGGAATATACATCTGCAGTATCAAATGTTGTGATCCCTACATCCAATGCAGCGCGAACACAAGCATGGGCAGTATCATTGTCCACTTGAGCACCATGTGTAATCCAATTACCATAAGCAATCTCACTTAGATGTAAGCCACTCGTTCCTAATTTACGATAGTTCATTTTATACCCTCCTTTAGATAACAATCTGATTGTAACAAAGAGATATTAATACGAGAAATACTCTTTAAGATGCGATTTAATTCAAAAAAGATATTACTGAGATCCTTAAAGATAATAAAAAACGCCCTTTAGGCGTTTTTTTCGGTACATATTCTGTTTCGAAACTCTAACTTCGCCTATACTCCGGTGAGTATTAACCTCCAAGCCTTGTTACCGCACCACAACTAACAGTACAATAATTCCGAGCCAAAACAGCCAGCTTACTGGGTGACCGAAATTTAATCCCCAGCCGACTCCGAGCCTTTTCTTGACGATTAGGTTTGGATCTTTGCGATTGAAATAAATCATACCTAATCGCCATTTATCATCGTCATGGACAGGTCTGACATTGGAGCTATCGGCAGATCGCTCCAAGCGGCTTTCGCCCTGACCAGCCCAGAACGTTAAGGCCAAGGCGTATAGGATGACAAGGGCTATTATGATTAGGATAATAGGGATAGCGAAACTCATGTTAAGCAGAGATATCATGTTTAGTTGCACGACGGAAAACAGGATAACTATTAAGAAGCTTGCTGTAAGCATAAAATATGACCAAGTACGGCGGTAAGCTGCGTCTTGTCTGATGGAACGGTTAGGATCATTGGGTTGAACCTGCTGCTTTACTCTGCGAATACTCCAATTCTCAAATATGAACAAAAGTGTTATGAACACTTGCATGATCGTAGGCATAAACACAGAACTAAAAGATTTAGCTGCATAGCGGTCTACGTTCCAACTGCTGTTGTAATGGATCGGAATCTGATCAGGAATCAGATCGTAGTTGCGCAGCACAGTTACAATACTAACAACAGTAATTAAAACATGAATGAGGAACCAATTATTAGACAAGCCAATGTTTCTTTTCCGAAATCCAGTGTCCACTGCCATGATCGATGGTTCCAGAGCAATAGGCAGCATAGGTAGTAAACTTTTCATTTTGAAATGATAGCTAATGTTTATGACTAGGGAGATTCCGACCATGGCGAGTGAATAAGTGACAATGATCCAACTTTGTTGCTTGGAATGTTCATCACCGTATATTAGACAGAGGATACAAACCATGAATAGGATGGTATGCACGGTAGCACTAATCCTAGCATATGACTTCCGCATCTGGCGCAGAGGCTCACTATGGAATTGTACAGGGCTGACGGTGACCCCAAAACTAATCGTCTCTTTTGTTAAATAAGGCATGCATACCATGAGTACAATGGCAGGTACAAATACAAAGATCATTACTATAACAGGCATTATCGTCATATCATTCGCCTCATCTTATACATAAGTGTGTATTTGAAAACTCTATAACCCTTATAGCATAGGCAATTGAGCGCTATGCCTTTTTGCGTATGATGATCCTATTAACTTAGGATAGGTGATCGACTTGAACATAAATTTTATTATAATCGATTTTAGTGACTATAGGGGTGAAATTAACAATTTATCCAGTTTTTTTGCTGCGCAAAGCTACTCATCTGACAACTCAATTATGGCAATTATATCTGTTTGAAATTCTGTGTTGGTAAAGGACTCGCCTCTTATCTGCAATGGTGCGGATTACTGCGTCAGAGTATAAATAAGTCCGTCCATGCAGGAATCATTGGTATGAAAATATTTCCGATTTTTCGCAAAAAGTTCTTGAACGGTTTATCATTCTTCTTTTTAAGCTGCGCCTTCATTTGTGCACTTTGTGCTTGTAATTGCTCAGCCGAAGTCGCTATTTTCCTAATACTCATTTAGACTATATTGAGCAATCTAAATTTTGTATCACTTCTATGATTCCCCACGTTCCATTATTGACGAAATTTTTTTTCAACATTAAACTATAAGTTAAGAAATTAAATTTCAAAGAAAACCGTTTTTTTCATTTATTAAATTTATCCCAACATTACGGCGCAGGAGGAAATGAAAGATGACGACGACACCAAACATCATCGTAATGAACCATCCAACTAGAGAGCAGCTTGAAAATATTTACGATATTTTAGATGAATGCTTTTCCGTAGGCCGAGCTTTTTTCCAAGAAAGATTAGACCTAGACACCACATATGATCCAGATACAACATGGTTTGCGATGGTTGACGATAAGATTGCATCTAATGTACAAATTTTTCCGTTTCATATTAGAGTCGGTCAAGCGATCTTGAAAACGGGTGCAATGGGGAGTGTCGGTACAGATCTAAATTACCGCGGGCTGGGGCTTGCACACAAAATTCTTCATGCACAGACCAACTATATGAAAGAAACCGATTATGATATAAGCTTACTTTTGGCTAGTAAGCATGCGTTTTATGAAAAAGCTGGCTGGAGACTTATTCCCGAGACTGCTTTCGCAATTGAAAAACCAGCAAGTTTGGAGCAGCAGCAAAACAGTGATGAAATCATTCCTTTTGAAGCCTGTTATCTCGATGATATCCGTTTCATCTATGAACAATTCAATAAGAATCGTACCTACACCGTGATCCGAAGTAAAACGTATTGGAATGATTTATTGACCTGGCCGGAATGGAAGAAAGTTGACTGCTTGCTCCTTCGCAGAAATGGAAAAATCGTCGCTTATGGCATCATTGAAAAGAAAGATACTGAACAAGTATTTATTAATGAATTATTGTATTTGAACGAAGCCGAAAACGGCGTTGAAGCTTTGTTTCATGCCTTATGTCAGCTGCGCCAAAATGCAAAGCAAATATTAGCGATGCTCCCAGAGGACCATAAGCTATATTCCTATTACCAACAGCATCAAGCAAATTCAATTCAAATCAATATGGCGATGTGGAAAATGATCAATCTCAGTTCAACTTTCCATAAGCTTCAGCCTGAATTAGAAGATCGCCTAAACCGTAGCAACATAATTGCAGGCCAGGAGCTGCATATTGCACTTCGCAGCAATGAGGACTGTATCTACTTGGATTATAAGCAAAAGCAGCTTTCTGTTTCGGATGCTAGTAATCATACCAATCCCTATACTTCAATAGAAGTAGATGAACGCGAGCTAATGACTTATATCATGTTCGGCTATAATGAAGCAGGCGCAGCAAAGGACAGTACGGAGGACGCTAACATCCTTCAGGCTCTATTTCCGAAACAACAAGCCGTGTTTTATTTGACCGATAAATTTTAAGCCATTTTTGATTCCTACCATTTTAAAATAAGGGTGTGTCGCAAGTCCAACTGCTCGGACTTATGACACACCCTTATTTTTTCCATATCGACAAAAACTAGTCGTTGTTCATTTTTGATCTTCCTAACAGGACAGCACCGTAGGCTGCATCCTTAATCGGCAAAATCAGCTTTGTTTGCGGGTAGCTCTGTGCGAGCTTTCGCTCCAAGGCTTCTTTCACAAAGCGAGACTTTTGCAGCACACTTCCTGCAATCGCAATCGGACTTTCATATAGCTTAAGCCGTTCAATAACAGGCACAACAAGCTCATATAGATTGGCTGCACATTTCTCCGCTAACGCTAGTGCATGTGCATCGCCCTTCTCGCATGCGGTCGTCATAATCGGTGCGAGCTGCGCAATATCTTTTTTCGTCGTATTTTTATCATAAACAAAGCCAATAATCTCTTTCACAGTGCTTAAGCCAAGCTGATCATATACCATCGCTGGGATGACCGTATCGGTTATTCTTCCGTCCTCCACTTGAACTAATACAGATAATAGATCGCGCCCAATGCTATAACCGCTTCCCTCGTCATCAATCAGATGACCAAAGCCTCCTGTGCGATGCTGCTCTCCTTTTTCATTGACCCCGAAGCAAATCGATCCTGTACCGGCAATGAGAATGATGCCTTGCATCGCATTTTGTGCCCCGTATAATGCAGTTTCTTGATCGCCTGTAATCGTTAATGGCCCGATATAACCGTTATTTCTCACATGCTGCTCCAAAAAATTGATGACCAGCGGATTACTTATTCCTGCCGCACCTATACATATATGAGCAACTTCTTGTAAATTACCGCAGTAGAGCTTCGTTTGACTAAAAATTTCCTCAAAGGAGGCGGCAATAGCATCAGCATCACCACCGTTATAATTAATAGGCCCTACAGTAAAGGTGAATAAAGAGTCTTCCTGGTCATGCGTAATGGTGACAGCTGTTTTCGTGCCACCCCCATCAATTCCAACGATAAATGCCATACCTATGTCCCCTTGTTGTACTTTTTATCTACATCTGTATCGTAATATTGGCGGTGGGTACAACCTCACCATTTAGGATTGGAAGGAGTGATTTGAATGCATCAAGTGTATACTCAAATGCCGCAATTCCGCAGAACTCGCCTTCGATTAACGGTAAATCATACGGGCGACCTAATGTAATGGCCGTTACTTTGCAGCCTGCTGCCAGCAGCTTCTGAACAAGCGCAAGCTGACCTTTGTTTTCACGCGCATTGAACAAGCCGATAACAATATGCTTGTAGCCTTGTACCTTTGGCAGCGCAGCGTTGATTTGCTCCTCGCTCGGGTCAATGTCGATAATCTCATAAGCTGTATTAAAATGCTCCCCCATATATTGCGGAAAGCTAAGAGCTTGATTCAAGCTGCTGGACGCAAGATCGGTGCGGTATGAATAGGAACCCATAAATAACACTTGCTCGTCACCGGTATGAATGGGCTGGAGCTCTCCTTTCATGAGGCAGATCGTTTCCGTACGCATTAGCTCATTTGCTCGGCGATGTACATCGCAGCCAACTAGTTCATAATCCAGCTCCTCAATCGTCGCATATTGTGCTTTATAAGCTATAATTTTTGTAACAGCTGCATCAATCAGCGCTTCATCCAAATCACCGGTGGCTACAGCTTCTTCGATCAAATGAATCGCTTCCTTCACTGTCTCAGGAGTATGACTAATGAATACCAAATCAATACCTGCTTTAACAGCTCCTAACGCTCCTTTTGCCGTACCATAGTATCGTTTGATCGCGTCCATTTCTAAACAATCCGATACAACTAACCCTTTATATCCTAATTTTCCTTTTAATATCTCTGTAATAATGGTATGAGACATAGTTCCGGGCACACCGGATTTTTCAATTTTCGGAAATAAAATATGTGCACTCATAATCGCTTGAGCGCCTTGCTCAATTGCGGCCTTAAACGGCAGCAGCTCAAGCTGCTCTATTTCCTCAAGTGTTTTTTCAATGGTAGGCAAGCCAATATGTGAATCGACATTTGTATCACCATGACCTGGAAAATGCTTAAGTGAGGACATGACGCCTCCATCGAGCAATCCCTTCATCATTTGAATTCCATACTGGGATACTGTTGCAACAGAATCACCATAGGAACGAACATTTATGACTGGATTCAATGCATTATTGTTAACGTCCATAACTGGAGCTAGATTAAAATTAATACCTAATGCTTTCAATTCTCTGGCAGTCATTCTGCCTGCTGCATACGCATTTTCAGGTCGTCCTGAAGAAGCAATTGCCATGGCTCCAGCAACATTGGTCGCGTCTTTAGGCATACGAGTGACTCGACCGCCTTCTTGGTCGATCGTAATAAAGCCCGGGATACCAGTATGTGTCGTGTACCATTGCTGCAGCTCAGTAACAAGCTCGCCTAATTGATATTTATTGTCGATATTATGTGAGAATAAAATAATATTGCCGACTTTATAATGCTCAATAACTTCCTTCAGCTCAGGAGTGATCTCGGTTGAAGGGAAGCCTGTTACGAACATTTGTCCAATCTTTTCGCGCAAGCTCATATGTTCTATTGTTCTCATCAATTATTCACCTTCCTCTAGCGATATAAATGATACTGCTGTGTTATTTCTGCAAATTGCTTGCTTTCCGCTGCAAACTGTTCAAGCAGCTGCTTGGCTTGAATATTGTCCGTACGATACATGTTGTCTCCCCCCAGCAAATCGATAAATGGACGAGAGCCCTCCTTCACAGGAGGCAGGAATGAAAATTGCTCGTACAAATCTCTTATCGTAAATAATAAGGTTACCCCAACTTCTAAAGGCCTCAGCACTTGGAGATCTGTAATGTAAATTTGTACCCCGCCGCATAGCTCGCCACAATGTTTAGATGACGTTGGCTTGAAATGAACTGGACGAAAAAGCACACCCGGGATACCTTTTGCATTCATCTCATCTGCCAATTGCTGCGCTTGAATGAACGGAGCACCAATCATTTCAAAAGGGAACGTTGTTCCACGTCCTTCGGAGCAGTTTGTGCCTTCAAATAAACATGTTCCTGTATATAATAACGCCGTTTCATATCGTGGTATTCCAAGTGAAGGATGAACCCAAGTTAATCCTGTATCCGGGAAGGACATGCTCCGTTCCCAGCCTTCCAAACGAACGACATGCAGCGATGCATTCCAATTCATTTGATCATTTGCCATCGTTGCTACCTCACCTGCTGTTAAGCCGTATCGTACGGCTAGCTCGTAATTTCCAACAAATGATTTGAAGCCGGGCTTCAAGACATTCCCTTCTACCGTTACCCCGTTAAGCGGATTAACACGATCAAGAACAACAAATTCTACACCTGCATTTGCACAATCTTCAAGTGCATACAGCATCGTATAAATAAATGTGTAATAGCGTACACCAACATCTTGAATATCGTATACAATGATGTCTACTTCATTCAGCATTTCTTTTGTTAAACGCTTGGAGTCTTTACGGTACAAGCTATAGACTGGAACATTCGTAAAAGGATCCATGTAAGTGTCTACTACTGCCCCTGCATCCAAATCTCCGCGAACGCCATGCTCAGGTGAAAACATCGCAGCAAGATTAAAATTTTCATGTAAAATAGTAATCGTTGATGCAAAATCCTTCGTAAGACCTGTCGGCGCTGTAATCAATCCTACGCGCTTACCTTCGAACAAATAACGATAATTCGTTATAGAATCAATCCCATTTAACACCATATGAAGCTGCCTCCTAGCTGCTTTTTCGCATAAATGGATAGAACAAGGGAATGTTTCCTGCAATACATAGAAACACTCCCTCTTAGCTAGTTGAATAGTTACCAAAGACTAGACTGCCTAACCTTCACCGTTTCAGCTGGCACCATAAATGCTTCTGCATATGTCTTTCTTGCTTCACAGCCGCGAACAACTGCTAGTGCTTTATAGTAATCCATGTATTTGAAAGATTTGCTATTCGTCACAAACCAATGCTTGCTTAAAGCATCTATCCATAGATCAAATGCCGCTTGATCGAAATCCACATATACGTAAGGGACATAATCAACCGCATCCTCCCAGTTTTCGGAGTAATATAATCTTGCTGCAAAGTGCGCGGGGAGCGCTCGTTCAAAGGATGATAGACTTGCGAAGAAACGGGCATCATTTACGATATGATGCGTTAGCGCATGGTCCTTATGCATACTGTTTTTCCAGTGTGTAATAATAATGTTAGGCTTCACGCGACGAATTACATCACAAACCTCCATACGAACTTCCTGATTGTCAGGCAACTCTCCGTCACAATAATCATCGAATACAATGGCTTCACCGCCTAGCATATCCGCAAAAACCTGTGCCTCTTTCACTTTTTGCTGACGATATTCCTTCATATCCTGTCCTGCCGGGACCCCTCGTTCACCCGCAGTTAACGCTAGTGTCACAATGCGATCTCCCTTTAAACTATGACTAGCGAGTACACCACCAGAAGCTAGCTCCACATCACCAACATGCGCTCCAATTGCTAATACTGTGAATTTTTCGCTCATCTTTAAAGTTCCCTCCGCAATATAGAAAATTGTTTTTCAATAGTAAAGCCCGCTTTTTGATAGATTCGAAGAGCCGGATTATTATTTCCAGTGAATAGAGAGATATATTGACAGCCCACATTTTGAAAAGCTTCAACCATTCGGAAAAATAATACACTGCCAAGACCATGACCCTCATGCTCTGGGTGCACTCCGATACCGCAAAAAAATGCTCTTCCATCAGGCTGCGAAATAATTGGACCTGCAAAGCCCACAACCTCATTGCCGTACACAGCTACTACAAGTGGTGCGCCAACCTTCACATAAGTAACAATATCCTTCTTCCACTGCGGATTTTGCAGGGCAGCAAGCGTTGCTTCAAGCCCTGTATGTAAATCAGGGACATAGGACGTAATGTAATAGTCCTTGCTATTTGCATTGGTTTCCTTATCTAAAATATCTTCGGGAACTATAAAGCTTCCGAGTTTTAAATACATGCCGCATTGCGTCGCTCGATCTTCGTAGCCTCTAGCCATTAAAGCTTCATATAATGGCTGATCCTTACTGATGCCCGGGGCATTATTATGCTCATGCTGAGGTGCACTTGGTATACTCCACTTCAGCTTAACAGGGTTGAAAAACAATACATCCGCTTGTCTTTTCCTAAGTTCTTGGAATCTTTTTTCTAAACGCAATAGAAAAGCATCGTAAAGCTCCAGAGAAGCCACATGGGAATCTATAATAACACTCGTAATATAACCGGCCACATCTCCAAGAGGGAGATCAGAGCCGCAGCAGCCAGCTGCAAAACCAACAATCCCTTTTTCGTCACAGCCTACCCATATACAGTCAGCGTCAAAATAAGGATGGTCGATGAATGTATCTTGAAACTCTCGCTCTGTAAATGGCTTATAATCATATTTTGTAGCCTCACGATTCCAAAGTTCTACAACTGCATAGTGATCTTCAATTGAAAAGGATCTGATTTGCATCATTTAAGCCTCCTGTGAACGTCCAATATAGGGCCAGGAAATTTTGCCCATTACTACTGGCTGTGAAGCTCCAGTTACTAGCGGGATATTGTTGGGTAAGCGCTCCATCGTGTAATACGCTAGCAGAGCAAAAGCAATTGCTTCCTTAGCATCACTATTACCACCGATATCCTCCTGCGTCAGCACCTGCACGTTATGCGGTGCAAATAAGTGCTGTAAATCACGCAAAAGCGTCTTGTTATAGCTTCCACCGCCGCCAATTAGCAATTGCTCAGCCTGGTGCTGCGGTGCAATATACCGTTCATAGCTATCGACGATGCTCCAGGCAGTTAAGTACGTAGCTGTTGCAACAACATCTTCTGCTTTCCAGTGATTAACCTTCATCATTTCAATAATTTGTGCCACGTATTGTTGGCCAAACCGTTCTCTGCCTGTCGATTTTGGTAACGGCATCGTATAATATTTATCCTGCTGCATCCATTTCAATAGCTCATCAATCACTTGACCGCCCGCACCAATTTCGCCATTAACATCCATTGTCATTGGTGCAAATAATTGCGATACAAGGCCATCGATAATCATATTTCCAGGACCCGTATCAAAAGCAAATACCTCATCCGGTGAGGCATTTACAGGCAAAACAGTCACATTGCCTATTCCGCCAATATTTTGCATCAGAAGTGTTTTCTTTGGATTGTTAAACAATAAGTATTCAGTAAATGGTACTAACGGAGCTCCTTGTCCACCCATTGCCATGTCAGCAACTCGAAAGTCTGATACGCAAGGAATTCCTGTGCGATTGGCGATAACTGCACCATCCCCAATCTGAACGGTACAATGCAGATTATAGCCGCCCATAACATTCTCTTCCGGAGCATGATAGATTGTTTGACCATGCGATCCTACTGCGAATATTTGCGAAGGCGAAAGGCCGCATTTCCCTATAACGGATAATGTGGCTTGGGCGTATAATTCGCCAAGCCACATATTCATTGCGCCAACCTTATCAATCGTAGCGCTAGCGGGATCAAAAAGCTCAAATATGGAGTTTCTAACTTGCACCTCAAAAGGTGTGTTTTCAAAAGCCAGTAATTCAATCTCTACTCCATACTCTTTTTCGGCTGAAGGGAAAAGCTTAACTACTGCTGCATCAATACCATCTACTGATGTACCTGACATCAAGCCAACAAAGTATGTTGCATCCACTTTTGATTGTTTGTCCATTAACCTTTCACCGCTCCAACTGTTACCCCTTCAAGGAAGTATTTTTGTAAACTGAAGAACAAAATAAACATTGGAACTGCTGAAATGGTTGCCCCCGCCATCATCGGTGCAAAGTAAGTTGTATTCGCAAAGCGAAAGTTTTTCAAGCCGACCTGAATGGTTTGCATATCCATCGTATTCGTTACTAGGAACGGCCAGAAAAAGTCATTCCATGCCGCCATGAACGTTAGGATTGCTAGTACTGCCATAATTGTTTTAGATAGAGGCATAATGATATACCAGAAGATTTTAGGCTGGGAACAACCTTCGATTTTAGCAGATTCAATAATTTCACCTGGAATGGAGGACATGAACTGCTTAACCAAGAAGATATTGTATACCGTTACTATGCTCGGCATAATCAACGCAGTGTACGTATTTTGTAATTCAAAAATATTTACGATCAAAATATATAGTGGAACCTGAGTAACTTGAACAGGAATCATCATAGATCCCAGCAAAATAGCGAACAAAATGTTTTTCCCTTTAAATTTCATTTTTGCAAAAGCATATCCAGCAAGAGTAGCAAAAAATACGTTAGATACCGTGATACACGCTGCCACTATAAAAGAGTTCAATAACCAGTCCCATGTATGCGGGCTAAAGTTAAAAAAGAATTTATAAGATTCAAATGAAATCTTCTTTGGTAGGATAGAATAGCTCATTGCACCAGCTTCTACCGGATCACCGAACGAGGAAATGACCATAAAGTATATCGGGAATATGGTAGCTGCGGCGAATAGGATAAGGAACGTAATGTTTGCACCATTACGTATAAACAGATACCCTTTGCTTCTTAAGCTATTGTTGTACAAACCCATAGTATTCTGCTCCTTTTCCTAGTATTCTACATCTTTACCTATAAACTTGAATTGAAGGAATGAGATAAATCCGATAATCGCTGCTAGAACTAATGATTGTGCCGCTGCCTCACCAAACTCAAAATATGTGAACGCATTGTTAAATATTAACAAACCTACCATTGTTGTTGCATGGTCTGGTCCACCGCCTGTCATAAGATAAGCGTTTTGGAATACTTGGAAGGAACCGATAACACCCGTAACAAGTAGGAATAGCGTTGTTGGCTTAAGGAAAGGGACAACGATAAACCAAAGCTTTTGCAGGAAAGACGCGCCATCAATTTCAGCTGCTTCATAATAGCTGTTATCAATAGCGAGTAATGCGGCTATATAAATAATAATTGCTGTACCATGACTTGATAACCATGACATTAACACAAGTGAGAACATTGCAGTTGCACTGGAACCAAGCCAGTTTTGATTTTCAATACCTAAAAAACTCACGAGCTTATTGGCAATACCTGATTTTAAAGGATCGAAGATCCACAGCCACACAACAGAAAGCGCTACACCAGATGCTACGGCTGGCAAGTAATATAGTGCTTTAAAGATCGTTTGTGTTTTTTTCTTGAAAGGAATAATCAAAATTGAAATTAAAAATGACAGAAGAATATTAAACGGAACAGTTAATAGCGTATATACTAACGTGTTTTTCAGCGCTTTCCAGAAAAGTTCATCTGAAAACGAGTTAACGAAGTTATCCATGCCGACAAAAGTGGATCCTAATGGACCATATTTTTGTAAGCTGATAATAAAAGCATTGATGACTGGATATGCGGTAAATAAAGAAAACGCAATAAGTGCTACTGCGATAAACGCGTATCCCCAACCTGAGTCACTTTCGAGCTTCAATTTTTTTCTTTTAGTCAACGTTTGATTCATTGGGTCGCACCTCTCTTCTAAAAACAGTACAAGCTCTAGCTAATTTAGAAGGAAAGCTGTACGTTCTAGCTACGCACAGCTTTCACATGTCAGCCTACGACAGACTAGTCAACTACAATACCATCTTTACCGAAAGATTTAATTGCAGCTGCTTTAACTGCATCATACATTTCTTGTGGAGCAATCTCATTTGCAAGTAAGGCTTGTAGTTTAGGAATAATAACTTCTGTTTCAATTTTTAATGCTTCAGCAGCCAGATCAGTAGGAATATCTGTACGAGCCGGAAGCGCTTTTGCCATCATAGCTTTAC
The DNA here is from genome assembly GCF_038002785.1 of Paenibacillus sp. FSL H3-0310. NCBI lineage: Bacteria > Bacillati > Bacillota > Bacilli > Caryophanales > Paenibacillaceae > Paenibacillus > Paenibacillus sp. FSL H3-0310. The sequence continues at coordinate 1,900,702 of NZ_JBBODC010000001.1, read as the reverse complement.
CTGCAGCAACGTTATCTTCGTTACGAGGGAATTTTTCAAGTACTTCTGCATTACGTGCAGATTCAGTAATTGGTGATAAGAACAGCTCATTACTGTAGTTAGCAGCAATTGAACCAGAAGACAAGAAATTCGTTGCTAGGGCAATATTTTTGATGTGCTCTTCAGATGGAGCTTTTTTACCACGAAGTGCGATATAACCATCAACGATTGAAGTAGGGACATAATCAGCACCGTTGAATGTTGGGACTGGAAGTGAAATATAATCAACTTCAATAGAATCTGCAACAGCTGAACCATCGTTCGCTTTAATCTTCTCATTGTTTAGACGAGCAGAGTTTTCAAATGCAGATAAACCTTTACCTGTGATCATCGTTTGGCCCGTTAGGAACATGTTCCACCGTTTGCCAGCATCGATAGAGCTTAGCTCTTTAGGCATAGAACCATCGTTGATCATTTCGCGAATAGATGTAAGTAGCCCCAAGAAGTTTTTGCTTGTATACGTATATTTAAGATCTTTATCGAAGTAATCTGGTAAGCCTGCAGTTTTAGCAAGAATAGCTAGATAGTCTTTAGATGCTACACCAGATGTTGCGAACACGAAACCATAACGAGTAGTTTCACCTTTATCATTTTTCACTACGCCTTTAGAAATTGCATTACGGAACTCTTCATAAGTCCAACCGTTTTGTTGAATGCTTTTCCAATCAATTCCGGCTTCTTCAAGGAATTGTTTGTTACCACCGATAGTGTGGATTTCCATATATGCTGGTAGGCCGTATTGAGCGTCACCTAGTTGGAAATATTTCAATGGAACTTCGTCATAATCGGCCTTGGCTTCATCAGAAAGGGCACCGTTAAGGTCGATTAGTACATTAAGTGCTGCATATTTCGAAATTCCTGAAGCACCGATAAAAGCAATATCTGGAGGAGAACCTGCATTTACTTGAGTATCAAGTTTTTGCGTCATATCTTCCCAGCTCGCTGGTTCGATTTTCAAAGTCAAGTTAGGATGTAGTGTATTAAATTCTTTTTCCATATCAGCAAAACGTGTTTGATAGTTCGCTGATATCGGAGGTAAAAGTGCTGTAATCGTATCCTTTTTAGGCTCAGAACCACCGTTACTAGTTCCTGTATTACCGGAATCTGTAGAAGTTGTAGCGTTATTTCCGTTTCCTCCGCAAGCCGATAAGAGTGATACCATCATGATTCCTGACAAAAACAGAGTTAATCCACGTGATCTTTTTTTCATCGAAAACAGCCCCCTCAATTATTAATAGCATCCATCCTGTTATTCCACTTTTCACACCTAAACCAATGATGCGATTGCCTGTTTCAAGCGTCCTCCGTTTGCGTTAAGTACTTGTTCTGCTTCTTTTGCATCTAACCCCGATTTAATCATCATAATTGCCAGCTTACAGTTCATAGATGCTTTATCAAGTGTTTCTGCGGCGGTTGATGTATCTACACCAGTCGTGTTCATGATGATACGAATCGAGCGATCTACGAGCTTAAAATTACTAGCCTTCAGATCAACCATCAAGTTGTTGTACGTTTTTCCTAACTTGACCATTGTGCATGTTGTCAGCATATTAAGCACCAACTTCTGAGCAGTTCCTGCCTTTAATCGAGTCGAACCACTAATGACCTCAGGTCCTACAACAGGTGTTATACAAACATCTACAATGGGTTCGAACTTTGAGCCTCTGTTGTTACAAACACCGATAGTGGCTGCTCCAAGTTCCTTTGCTTTCGCTAAAGCTGCAATAACGTAGTTTGCACTACCGCTTGCCGAAATCCCAATTAGTACATCTTTGTTTGTTACACCAATGCTTTCGATTAATGCGATCCCTTCATCCATATCGTCTTCACAGCCTTCAACCGCAGTACGCAAAGCAATATCACCACCAGCGATATAGCCCTGCACCAAGGAAGGATCTGTACCAAAGGTAGGAGGACATTCGGAAGCATCCAGAACACCTAATCTTCCTGATGAGCCAGCTCCTATGTAAAACATTCTTCCACCATTAGACAACCTATGATGTAGAATATCTACCGCCTTTGCAATCTGCGGAATCTCCTCAGTTATAGCTCTGGGGACCAGTGCATCTTGTTGATTCATTAACTGGATCATTTCTTCCGTAGTACATTCATCAATCATTAATGTGTCTGGATTCACAGCCTCTGTTGTCAATCCCGCAAGGTAGTCATTCATAGCCATCCTCCTTCTTCCCAGTCTCAATCTGTCACCTAGTTAACAAAACGTGTTATATTAACTTACAATTATTATGCTCTTATACTAATACAACACCATCGCTTCGTCAATAGATTTTGAAATATAATTTCATAAAGAAATTAAATTCTGATGTTTTATTTCATTTCTTACATACTATGTTATACCACATTTATAAAGCGCTTACAAGATACAATTTAAATTTTTACCAATTGCTTTGATCGCTATGGCTCTAAGGTTAAAGCGATTTTAAAAAATGCATTATTTGCTGATTATCGCTCCAAACGAAACATAAAGTTACATCATCCGCGTTCAACCGGATGATGTTTCGTCTTCGATTCCATTCATTTTCTTCCTCATTATTGTGTGCCAAGCTATTAATTATTGAATTAAACTACTTATTATATTCATTAGATCAACGTATTCATCATGTAGATAATCTGACATAGATTGATAAGTAGTACATTTTAGTACACGAATAAGCGAATGAAATACAAAAAAAAGGAAAGCATTGATCCATGATCAATGCTTTCCTTCACATTCATTCTATCAGAACCTAATTTCTAAGTTTTTTCTTTAATATATTATGCGTTTTTGTTAAGTAGGTTTTTACTTCTTCATATTCTGCACTTGCGACACCAGCAAATAATATGTCGATGATCGTAAGCATCGCAATACGCGAGCCCATAGCCCCACTGCGGATTGTTATTTCAGGTGTGGATATGCTCAGTACAATATCCGCCCGCTCCGCAAGCTCACTTTTATTGTACTTCGTAATCGCAATACATTTCGCTCTATTCTTTTGGGCAATTTCCAGTGCATCAATAATATCACTAGTTGCTCCAGAGTTAGAAATGAAAATGGCAACATCATCTTTCTCAAGTAAAGTTGCTGCTGTGAGCTGACTATGACCATCTGTATAGGCATGACACATCTTATTAATTCGCGAGAACTTCTGTTCCCCGTCCATACAAACGAGTCCCGAAGCACCTATTCCAAAGAAAACAATTCGCTTACTATGACAAAGTAATTCTACAGCTCTTGTAATTTCTTTTCGATCAATAACACTAAGCGTATCCTCAATGGACTTGCAATTATTCAATGAAATATTTGATATAATTGTCGAGAGATCATCACCTGGCTGAATATCTGTATATTGAGCCTTTGAATCCTCATCACGAGAACCCAAAGATGCCGATATACTCACAATAAAATTGCGGTATCCGCTGTAACCCATCGTCTTACAGAAACGAAGGACAGATGCATCGCTTGTCTTACTCGATTGAGCCAATTCCTTAATCGACAAATGAGGGATATCTTCCGTATTTTCTAAAATGTAATCTCCGACCAATCGTTCAACTGGTGTAAAACTCTCTCGCATATCACGAATTTTAATTAATACGTTGTCATTTAGACTCATAATCTACCTACTCTAGATTTAATTAACACCTTTAATAATATCATAAACAATATAAACAACCTATTTCAATAACAAAATACGTTTCGGCATATCAAAAGCTAATATTAATTAATCTATTAAAATCATCCTACTCTTAGGTCATCTGGTGACTTTACGTTGATTATAGCGTAATAAAGTTGTAAGGTATAGTCGATAATTATATACTTTCTGATATGGTGAAACAAGGGATCACAAAGGTCCCCGAAGATTCTTTCTATTGTTCTCAGCATACGTAATACGCATGTATTTTTAAATTTTACTGCCGTCTAAATATGACTCGATTTGTCAACGACATTCTTTGATGTAGCACCGTACTTGAACACCGTACTTGAACCATTTAATTTGCTAGCAAGCTGCATTAATGCAGTCAAGAACACCGGCATGGCCGCTACACTTAGTAATAATAGTGCAATGATTAATACGAATGCTACCTGTATAAGTGTCGTTACGCCCGAAGGAATCAACGCGGCGCAGGTGATCCAACATCCCCTTCAAGCTCGTTATACCGCATCATCAGGAATATGCTGTAATCAACGCCCAGGGCTGCAATCATAATGAAGCTGAAAAATGAAACGATCCAGCTCAAGATTTCACTGATTCCAAGAGAAGTAAGTACACTAGCACCAAGGAAGCAATAATGAACAGAGAACTGGACACAGAGCGCGTAATGACTATTAGCACAATTATGATTCCGACCAGCATAATCACGGCTGTACGTACAAAGTCATCCTGTGAAATATTCTGCAAATCAGCATTGGTTGCAGTTGTTCCTGTTAAGGCTGCTTGCACTCCTTGCAAGTCGCTGCAATCTAATGGCATTCCAAAAGCTGTCTGCAAGTTCTTCTTCGAGCTCAAGCGAATACAGTAACTCACCTTCTTCCATCATTTTAGCGAACATCTTCAAAGGGCCATATACAGTGCAGATCAATGCCATGGAAGGCAGGGGCGTAACAATTTCTCCTCCTTACCTGATTTGACTATATCTAGAATGAATTTTAATAAATGACCGAATATTGCTTTGCTATGTTCGTCTAAGTAATATCCATCTTCATGCAAGCCTTTCTTTTGCGATTTTTTTGCGCAAGAAATAAAGAGTTCTTTATAATGTAATAATGTACATAAAGACGGATTTGGAGGGAAATAAATGGCAAGTCGTAAATGGGTATTAATCATAGACGATGAAGATGATTTAGCGCGTCTGATGAAGGCTGTTTTACATAAAGAAGGTGTTCCAGACGTTGTAACTGCCGGGACCGTTGCAGAGGGTTGGGACAAGTTCCAGGAGTATAATCCTGAGCTTATATTGCTAGATATTATGCTCCCAGATGGAGAAGGATATGACTTATGCAGAAAAATTCGGGAAACATCAAATGCACCCATCTTATTTATGTCTGCAAAAGACGAGGAAATTAATAAGCTGTTAGGACTGGCGATAGGTGGCGATGATTATATTACTAAACCGTTCAGTCCGAAAGAAGTCGCTTATCGGGTAAAGGCACAACTGAGAAGAGCTGGCTTTACAGAAGAAAAAAAAGCTCCGAAAAGCTTACAAGCTGGCCCCTTTGAGCTTAGTGCCAATGAGACAGAATTAAAAAAGAATGGCGAGGTCCTCGTGCTAACCGCCAAAGAAGTCGGTTTAATGAGCTGTTTTATGCATCATCCCAATCAGATTCTAAGCAAAGAAACCTTGTTTGGACAGGCGTGGGGTGAGGACTTTTTTGGTTCCGATAATACAGTGATGGTACATATTCGGCGCTTACGCGAAAAAATTGAGGCAGACCCTTCAAACCCTTCCTTTATTTTGACGGTTAAAGGGTTAGGTTATAAATTAAATACCAAGGAGTGAGACTAGTTGAAATGGAAATTGACACTCCGCTTTTTAAGATCGGTTATGACTATTGTTGTGATCGTTGGTATTGTAAACGCGATTTTGTTCCTTTCCTTATTCGTTATAAAGGTAAATAATAATAACTTTGGCACTGAAGAAGCATCTGCAGAAACCTTTAGCCGGACCTTTTCACAATACGTAGAATTACAGGCTGGCAAACCTGTTGTGAATGAAGAAGGTCTCAAAAAACTACAAGAAATGAGCGCCTGGGTACAATTCTTGAATGACCAAGGGGAGCAAGCAGCAGCATTTTATACCCCTGAAGAATTGAAAACAGAGTATTCTCCTATTGAAATTGTACAAATGTATAAATATAAAGAATTAGATGCACGCACGACGGTTTTTGTCAGCGAAGCCCAACATTTCAGTTACTTTTTAGGGATTAATAATCCTAAAATAGGCCGCTACGTAATGACCTATGACTACGCTAAAATTTTCAAAGATGTTAATGTTTTTCTTTTCACTTTTTTAATCGTTGATGTGCTTATTGTAATCCTCATTGGATTTCTATTTGGGAAAAAGTTAACTGCACCCCTTCATACATTAATAGAGGGTATTCAACAGCTCAGGGAACGACGTTTTAAGAAAATGCCTACTCCCAAAGGTGTTTATGAAGATGTTTTTCGTAATATGAATGAACTATCTGAAAAGCTCGATCGACATGAAGAGGAACGTAAACGTCTCGATCAAATGCGTGAGGAATGGATTAGCAATGTTTCACATGACATGAAGACACCACTTGCTTCTATTCAAGGTTATGCAGAATTTATTAACGACAGTGCCACAGATCTAACAGCCCAAGAATTACAGGAATACACATCAATTATCAAGAGTAAATCGATGTATATGAAAGATCTGTTAGATGACCTCAATTTAACGACACGTTTGCGTAATCACCAGCTATCCCTGCAATTTGAAGAGGTGAATCTCGTTCAGTTTCTACGAGAAATGACGATTGAACTTTTAAATGACCCGACCTTTGGTGAACGGCAGATAGAGTTTGAGGCGAATGTGGCTAAAGCAATGCATAAAGTAGATAAGAAGTTACTAAAACGAGCGATCCTTAACTTGATCTACAACGCGCTGGTGCATAACGATGAAAATGTCGTGGTGAAGATTCGAGTGGATACAGGTCCAGAATCTCATACCCGAATTTCGATTTCTGATAATGGCCAGGGAATTCCAGCTAAAGATCTGGAACAGATTTTCGAACGTTACTATCGGGGTACAAACACAACGAGTAAGCATGGTACTGGTTTAGGAATGGCCATCGCAAGAGACATTATTTGGGCTCATGAGGGGAAACTCGATATGACGAGCATTGAGAATACCGGAACCACCATTACTATACTTTTATAATACAAATGCCTTACTTACTCATTAGGCAGAGAAAAGGGCTGTGCTCCATTACCTTTATTGGAGACAGCCCTTCTTCAATTTATTAGTTTTTTATTGCTTTTAGCGGAATATCCTCTACCTTCACTTCATCATATGAGGAGACTTGATCACCTTTTTTTACATACATTTTTAAGTAGGCGCCTTTACGAAGATTTTTTTGTGCATTAAATTCCAGTGGAATCGTATTACCTTTGGCATTTGTAGCTTCTAGTGTATAGGAATAGGAAGTCATCACTGTACCATCACTCAGTTTATATTCATGGGGTTTCCCATCCTCTGTAATTTGTAAATAGTAATTTTCGGCATTCATGCGATTGAAATCAATCTTTGCTAGAGCAAAGACACCTACAACCCCAATAACAAACAAAATACCCATAGTAATTAGAAATTTTTTCATCTCAATCATCCTTCTGTTCTATTATTTAGTGTGATAATACGATTGTATGAAGCTACGGTTAAGAAATAATACAACCCATAAATTATGGTATAAGCAATCATCCAGAGCAACACTGGCTTTGCTAAATCTATCATCAGTAGACTAGAGAATGCTTTTAAAGCCACTACACTATGCAATAACCCTACTATAAGCGGTACAACAAAGATAACGAATACCTGTGACGCAATGGATTTCCGCATTTCTTTTGCACTGACACCCGTTTTATGCAGCATATTGTACTGTGCTTTATCTTCTTCTGCCTCAGTTAAAACTTTAAAGTAAATGATACTGCCTGTGGCAGCCAGAAATACGAGTCCAAGGAAACTTCCTATAAAAAGTAGAGAACCCACACTTTCCAAGCTTGTTTGGTAATCTTGAGGCCTGCTTGAAAATAGCGCTTCTTCAGGTAATTGGTTTGCAATTTTTGCAGATAAATCCACAGAGGCATCCTCTACCCCAAGAACACGATAGCGTAGCACTTCTCCATCATTCCGTAATACTTTATACTGTTCATCCGAGACTACAACTGTTATACCTGCTGTACCTGCATTTAATACGGTTTGTGTTTTAAAGCTTTGGAATGTGAGTGGATGGCCGTTGCCTGTTGTTATAGTTTTTCCTGTATACATAGGTGAGAACCTTTTGTTATATCCGATATCTAAAATAACCGCGTAGCCATCCTTTACATTTAATTTTTCTTTATGCTGTACATTTGCTAAGTTGTTGTATGTTTTTTCATTGATAACTGTATACACTCTTTTATCAGAGCTATCGAACGAGGATGGCGAGTTTAATTCTTTCGTATGAAACGTAATGGATAGCGTTTCGATATTTTCATCGTATTTTGTAGCTGGCAGTACAGCACTTACTTGTTTATCCATTTCTGCATCTGTTAATTGATACATAAAGGTATTCGGATTAATCGTTTTTGCCGAGTCATTCGTATTGTAATACAGGCTATAGACCGCTCCACCGGCAGTTACTGTTGTAGCACTCAACACAGCAATCACAGTTAATGTACGTGCATTCCCACGGATACGATAGAGCAGCTGCGAAATGGTTATTACATGAAGGCCCTTCCACAGCCACTTTTCATTTTTCTTAATCATTGCTAACACAAAGCCAGTCACACTGTGGAACAATAAAAATGTACCCACAATTACCGTTGTTAAAATAATTAATACGGTCATGAGAAATCCGATTTTTGCCCATACCTTAGAAGTGAAAAGGTCCTGCATTGCAAGCCAATAGCCCAAGACAATAAGTAACACTCCAAGAACAGCTACTATCATAGATGGTTTAGGCGCCACTTCTCCCTTTTTGGAAGCATGAAATAAATCAATCAGCTTAAATTGATAGATCAAGCGATAGCCTTGAAACGATGTCACTAAGAAAATAACCAGAAATACGATAGCCGTGTTCATCGCTGCCGCCGCTGAAAATGTAAAGGGTGCTACAACGTCATAACCCATTAAATGAATCAAAATCGTCATAAATCCTTTTGAACAAAGGAAGCCAAATACAATCCCTACTATTAAAGAGAATAATCCTAATAATAAATTTTCAAAAAAGAGCATAAAACCTATTTGACGATTACGTACCCCCAGCAACGCATACAGTGCGACTTCTTTTTTACGTCTTTTCATAAAAAATGAATTGGAATAAGCTATAAATATGAACACGAAAAAGATAAGAATGACTGCCGCTCCACTCATTAGGGAACCCAGTTTTTGGGATGAAGCCGTCTGTTCTGCTATCGTATCACTATATTTTAAGGTCACAAATGTAAAGTAAATGATGATACTAAACACCATCGATGCGATGTATAAAAAATATTGCGAGAAGTTTCTGGCTATATTTTTTCTTGCTAGACTAAATAACGTCATCTACCTCACCCCCAATGGCCGCATGAACATCTAAGATCTCTTGGAAGAAGGCTTTGCGTGTCTGATCACGACGATAGATTTCTGTTGAAAATGAACCATCCTTGATGAAAATGATCCGGCGGCAGAAGCTTGCGGCAAAGGCATCATGGGTCACCATCATAATGGTCGAATTGTTTTTTTCATTTAAAGTACTTAAGCTTTCCAATAAATCTGTTGCTGATTTAGAGTCAAGTGCACCTGTTGGTTCATCAGCCAAAATCAGTGCTGGCTCTGTCACGAGCGCTCTAGCCGCAGCGGTTCTTTGCTTTTGACCCCCAGAGATTTGGTAAGGATATTTCCCCAGTAAATCTTCAATCCCAAATACTTTAGAGATCTGAGTCACAAGGTGATTAATTTTCTTCGCTGGAATTTTAGCAATCGCCAGGGGAAGCAATATGTTCTCCTTTACCGTCAAGGAATCGAGTAAATTGTAATCTTGAAAGATGAACCCGAGATGTTCACGCCGGAAGTCTGACAAAGCTGCTTCCTTCAGATCATGAATACTCTTGTTCTTCATATATATCTTTCCTTCTGTTGGAGAATCTATGGTTGCTAACAAATTTAGCAAGGTTGATTTTCCCGCTCCGGAAGGTCCCATAATCCCTACAAACTCACCTTCATGAATGTCAAAAGACACGTTTTCCAACGCTGTGTAAGCAGCACTTAACTTCCCGTACACTTTTTTTACGTTTTCTACTTTTAATAATGGTTCCATTCATTTCACCTCATAATTTGCTGATACTTATACTATAGGCACCGAACCTTACAGCAAATTCATGCCAACCTTACAACAAGCTTAAATCTACAAAAAAAAGATACCCTGTAGCCATTTAAGACTACGGAGTATCCCTTTGCTATTGAATAGCATTCATTTTTTTCTCGTTGTATATAAATCAGAAGCTTCATCAAAGTAAAAGCGGCGTTTTTGTTTGCCAAACACGACTAATATAACATGAACCAACAATACGATTGTTAAAATGAGAGAGGTCAATCCAGCACCTAGCGTTAAGAATATAGATGCCTTATAAAATGGAGAATCCATTGATATTTCCACATTATTCAACGTTTTCGCAATGACTGTTATGAAGTACATCGCGTAAATGGCACCAAAGCGTTTAAATAATCGCTTGTTAGTTTCCACTCGACTTATTTTACTGTCATAGCGATAACGCATTATTTTCGTACCGATTGTCGATCCATTCCAAATCATCGGAATAATAAAAAAGGTTACAGAAAGTGTAATGGTGCTCGCAATAAATTCACTAACCATATTAACGTTGGTCATACTCAACACAACTTTAACTACTAGGTTGCTGATAAATAGATCAATAATAACAGCCAGTAACACAGACATCCCTCTTACTTCATCAAGTGCTAATAATCTTTCCGCTTTCTCCTTAATTTTCTTTTTTGACGGGAATAACGCCAACACAGCTGGAGCAATAAAGAACCCCAGTACACCGCCAGTAGTATTTAACAATAAATCATCCACATCAAAAATACGATAAGGGCAATTATAAATCCCGTAAATGCCGGTTACCTGTGTTATCTCATAAAATAAAGTTAATAAGAACGTGAAGCCTAGAGCTTTCTTCCAATATTTCTTATCTTGAAAAAAGTATCGCAGATAAACACCAAAAGGTAATAATAGCAAGAAATTAAAAAACGCTTGATAGAATGAGGGTTGGCTAAATAATAGCCTATAAGTTGCAGGCTGTGATAACACGATGCCACTATTCCCAAAGGTGCCCACTATAAATTGAAATGGCATAAGTGAATAATGTTGTGTACCCGGTTTTTGAAGAGAACAAGTGTTACGTATTTCCGGCAACGGCAACAATACTAAAAATAACGCTGCTAGAAAGTAAAAGATAAACGAAAACGAAATTAACGTGGTAGAAAAGGGAAGGTAATTATATTTTCTATAGGTATAAATGAGCCATGGGATAAATAAGGCAAATGCTAAAACCACAAAAAAGATCGCTGCCACAAAGATCGGTTGAGTATATGCTGACATTTCTAGTTCACACCCCAAAATGATTTAGTATTCATATTAACCATAAAACTGATTCTAATTCAACTGGAGTTGGAACATTTTATCAAATTTAAGGATCCTGTAATGTTGGCATCAATTTAATGTAAGGTTCGCAACTTATACTGACTCCTAGGCAAATAAAAATATTTTCAAAGGAGCACTATTAATGAATCCCTCCATTTCGCAAAAAGAAAGAATCATTTCACTCGACATCATTCGCGGACTTGCTCTTTTTGGCATTCTGCTTATAAATGTTGGAGCCTTTAAAGTTATTATGGAAGGAGATCCCTTACCAGACTATAGTGGCATTAATGGAATCATCCATAGCTTGATAATCATCTTCGTACAAAAAAAGTTCTTTTCTATTTTTTCATTCCTATTTGGTGTAGGTCTATACATTTTCGCCTCAAGAGCCGAAAGCCGGGGAGATAAACCCAGATGGCGTATGGCTAGACGTTTACTAATCCTTTTGCTGCTGGGAATCATTCATGTATTTATCTTTTGGGGAACCATTCTGCCCGCATATGCCATTATCGGATTGTTTCTGATCCCTTTTTATCACACAACGGTTTCTACACTTAAAAAGTGGCTTATGGGTATGACATCCATTTACATCATTTCCTTAGTGGTAAAAATATTCCTGCCTTCTCAAGGGGCAATCTCATCTATTCTTGATATTTTTTCTAATGACGCTATACAAATCTTTATTATGTTTTTAGCTGGTTTTTTAACCGCAAAGTCAGGTTGGCTGACACACATACAAGAATTAACAAGACCCATTAGATGGATTCAAATGGTATCATTTCTGTTGTTCATTGGTTTTTCACTATGGATTTGGAACGCTTCTCAAAATGGGAACAGCAATGTAGATTCAGTTACGGGCTTAGGATCTCTCCCAACCACTTTGTTCTACTTAACAACATTATTTCTACTATTAGAAAATAAACAAATGGTGAAATTCCTGAAACCCATATCACGGGTGGGTCAAATGGCGTTTACAAATTATGTAGCACAAAGCATTATAGGGACGGCAATCATTTCAATGATAGGTCTCGAAGTCGTTTCACCAAAAGATATTCTCTACATCGCAGTTCTGATTTATATGATTCAAATCATTTTTAGCACCATTTGGTTCAAGTTTTTTTCCATGGGCCCTTTAGAAAAGGTTTGGCGCTTGATGACCTATGGAACAAAGCCTGCAATAAAACGATAAAAGCTTCGCTTTCCTCGCCTCAATTCAAGTCGGAATTTCTTATCTAAACCCAAAAACCCCTTTTAAAAAGGGGTTTTTGGGTTTAAGCGCTTTAACTTTTAGGCGACAGATCACAACATGAACTTTAAGAATTAGAGAATTAAGTCCAAAGCATCCTGCGAAATCCACACTTTATCTTTAATCATTACTGTCAGCACATTTAGTTTCGTTGTTTTGCCATCCTGAATGGCGATATTTTTATCTATAGGCAGCTTGAGAACTTGGCCTGCTTTTTTCACTACAACCACCGGATTAGTCTTATCGGTCTTATCTAGGGTAATCGTAGCTCCTTTGGCCTTGAATTTATCACTGGATACGTACAGTGTATCCTGAAGCTGCGCCAGATTGAGTCCGGTCACTTCTTGAATATACTTATTCACATCCGTATTCTGGATTACACCGCTGTTCATGAAATCGGTCGGTTTAAAATTAGCCGGATGGTAGGCGAACAATCCAACTTCTTCCGATGTGTGATCATCCGTAGAGAAGGTTACACCTATTTTATCCCCCAAAATTTTACCGATGACTGGCGAAAGGTTATCCTGCATTCCCAATCTGACTTGATCCGCATCTTCTTTGGTTAGATCACTAAGTCCATAATTATCCGCAAGGACCTTTTTGAAATTGCTCTCATTAATACTGCCTTCAATGTAATAACTGGTGTGCTTCGCTTTCTTCAGCACGGAGATTAGATCTTTGGTAGAATCATAGTTCGTCATATTGAGCCCGCCGGTAGCATGATCCGAAACCGATAAGACTGCTGTATTCCCGTCCTTTTCTGCAAAATCAACAGCGGCTTTGAAGGCTTTATCAAACGCTAAGGTCTCACTCATAATCCCCACTGGATCGTTATCATGACCATACCAGTCAATCTGGCTTGCTTCGACCATCAGAATAAAACCATTCTCGTTCTGTGACAACTTCTCTATCGCTACATTGGACATTTCGGCAAGGCTCGGTTGCTTTTGCGGGTTCAGGTCAAAATCAGCATCCAGTGCTTCGGGGTTGAATAGTCCCCAGATTTTATTCGTTTTAGAATTCATTAAACCTGCTTTATCCGTTACGTATTCATACCCATTTGATTTCAGGATTTTGGTTAAATCTTCTCCGTCCTTGCGGTTAATGTCTTCTTTGCCGGGTACCAAATACCCGGAACCGCCCCCAAGTAGAACATCTACACCACTATAGACCATCTGTTCTGCAATAGACTGCGCATTGTCACGCGTGTATGCATGACTTAAAAATGTAGCCGGTGTCGCATCCGTTAATTCACAAGTGAATACCGTTCCTGTACTTTTACCTGCCATTCTCGCTGCATCCATAAGGGTAGGCAGAGGTTTGTTCATGTCCTCTGGTTTAACTGCGCTTACGAAAGGCATCGTTATTCGGTCTGGAAGTATGGATACCGTCTCACTCTTAACCTTATGGCCTGTGGCATAAGCCGTAGCTCCCGCAGCGGAATCTGTGGTCAGTGAATCCGTAGAATAGGTTCTCACCAGCCCGCTGAAATACTTATCCATCGCAAGCGCCTGACCTCCCTGATACCATCTGGCCAAGTTCACATCGGATAAGCTCATCCCATCCGTAATAAACAGGATTACGTTTTTGACAGATTTGTTGGTAGGAGCATCAGAGTTATTGGCGCCATCGGCGTAGGATGTTCCGTTGCCTGCTGCAAGCAGACTGCAAACCATAACTGTACTGCAAATTCTCCCGATAACCTTTTTGCGCATTTGAATCCTCCTCTAGCAGATTTTGTTAAGTACGTTACTAGTTTAAAGGAGGATTGTTTGCGGGAGCAGCACCTATTCTCTTATTTTATATTAAATTCTATGCATATTTTGTCTTGACCTGTGCTACTGATATTTGTAAAAAAGGGGCGCCCTAGGGGCACCCTTTGCATTATTATTGTCTTATTACGAGGACATCTCGAGGCGCTCTACCCGTGCTTTGAATTTGGGAAATTTCGGAGCTTGTAAGGATACGGCCTACCAATATCAACGAAGATGTGACATTGTTAAAGTTAAAATTATTCAAGTTCGCTACGTTTTGGCTGCCACGGAATACACGGAACGATCCCTGAAAGTTAATTCGCGAAAATAGTACAAGCGTTACTTGAGAGCTCTGCACAACATTTCTGAGACGGAAACTCGAGAGAACGTTGTTAAACCGAAACGCTCCAAGATCACGAACCGCAACTCCCCCACGTCTGAATCGAATCCGGCGATTGGTAAAATTAGTACCCGACCAAAGAGTAAGACGTATATCACTGTTAGCCAACTAAATCAACTCCTTCTCTGAGATTGATATAGTCTATTACTAACTTCAAAGAACGGTACAAGACAAATACAGTTGCACAAATGATTGTTTTTCAGATTTCCCTACGGTGGTATTATCCAAATCACCGAGTCGAGCCTCGGATATGTTAGCAGCCGAAGTGATTTTCCAGTTATATTCATCTAACTATTAGACACTTTCTTATACGTTAGGAGCGAATATGAAAAAAATAACTCAAACATTCGGGTATTTAGGTAGTACAATGTTGGCTGCAGCTTCACTGTCATGGATCTGCGTATTTTTGATTCACGGCTTACCTGGGGTCTATATATGGATGGCACTTAAATTTATCATCCCAATTCTAGGTTTCGTAGGCCTAATATTAAATATCTTTTTAATTATACTTTCAAGGGACAAATGCAGAGGTTATGCCGTTAAAAGGAACTCAAGTCACGCCAATGCGCAATGAATCATGATCTGGTAAAAAGTGAAGCTATCTTTTGGAGGAGTTACCCTAGGAGGAATGGACAGCTTCAACAACTATGAAAAAAAGGCGTTAACGGATGCCTAAGCCCCGTCAACGCCTCCTCTATCCATTCATTGCATTCCTGCCTCTGCTGGAAGCGAATTATTTCTTGTCCCCACTGCTTTAATCACGAAATTGTAGGCTTTAGCAGAATCTATGCCGTTTAATGTATAACTGTAACTCGTCTGACCGCTTACCGTCGGCACATACACGCTCCAATTTGTGCTGACTTTATCATTTTTCTCGTAAATCCGGTAACCTCGCACAGGCTCAGAGCTATTTGCTGGCGCTTTCCACGAAAGAACTGCACGGTTCCCTGACTGTCTTACTGCACTTGGATTTTCTACAATGCCGGGTTTGACGTCAGTCCGTTTAATACTGTAAGCATCATAGACGGCAAGAGGTTTATCTTTAACAGCTGTGTAGGATGTGAATTTCAGCACGTCGCTTGTAATGGAAACATCCACGAACATTTTCTTATTGGGCTGGTCGTTTTTTGCTGCAAAAAAAGTGTCTGCATCTGGATTAATGGCATAAAATTTCGAAGCGGCCGAGTTGCCCATCAGATACACGGTCCCTTTGGGATTCAGCACATTTCCTTGCTCATCGGTAATAACATTCTTAATCGGAACGTTGTTCAGCATTTGAAAAGACCTCATATACATATGGTCATGTCCCTCAAACACCATATCCACACCCAGCTCATCAAATACAGGAATTAGATATTTCCGGTAAAATTCTACCCGGTCGCTTTCTGCCGAAGCATTATCCCCTGAAGAATACGCTCCCTTATGCATCGAGACGAATTTCCACTTCTTGTCGGTCTTTGCCACTTGATTCCGCATCCATTCCAATTGCTTCGTGAACTGAATATCCGCTTTATACGGCTTAACCTCCCCTTCGTACTGGGAATTGATCTGCATAAACAGGGCATCGCCGTATTCGAAAGCATATACCGACCCGTCATGAGCGCCCGTCCCGACATCTTTTGGAAGATTAAAATGGTTATAGAAGTTGTTATTCGGATAATCCTCTATCTCATGGTTGCCGATAATCGGTGCAAATGGCACATTGGCAAATTCTTTTTTCGTCACACCTAAGAACCACTGCCACAACTGCTCCAGATCACCGTCATCCGTTAGATCCCCTGTAAGAAGAACAAACTTGGGATCTACCGTTTTCTCAATAGCTCTCTTAAAAGTATCCTGCCACAGATCGAAATTCGATTTACTTGAGCCTTGGGTGTCGGTTACATAGAGGAAATGGAAATCCTGATTATCCGCCTTGTCCGTGGTAAAAGAACCCGCCTCGCTCCAGCCGTCCGCATCACCGTTACCGGCCCGGTAGATATACTTGGTTCCAGGCTTAAGACCGCTTGCAATAACCTTGTGGCTGGCGAACTTTTTATACTTTTTGGAGCTTCTGTCTCCTGATGTCATTAAGGTTTCAATAACTGTTGCGCTGCCCTCATAAGAAGCTGCCAGTTGTTCCGGGAACTCGCTTCCTCCCGCATTGGTGGCCTCCACTACTTGCACTACTGTACCTCTGACGGTTTCGGCTGTATACCAGTCAAAGGCAATACTTGTCTTTGGGTCTCCATTAAAAGTCATGTTCAGCAGCGTTGGAGTTTTGATGCCGGTATCCGGAGACTTCGTCTTAAAACTCCATGTAATATCGTTCTCAGGTGTACGGCCATCCGTAGTCCCCTTAACAAGCTCTTTAGGGACGGTCACGTTGTAAGTTTTGCCGGCAGTGAAATTAGGGTGGCTGACTTTGACTGTGTCTTGACCGAGGAGTGAAGCAGAAATGTTGGTAAGAGGAAGATTGTTTTCTGTGATTACAACTTGATAACTATTGTCGAGGCTGATGGCTTTGTTAAACTTCACGGTGATCTCTGCGTTAAGGGGAACATCTGCAGCCCCTGAAGCGGGAGTTTTGCTTACCTCAAGTGTGGGAGTGTTCCCAGGTTCGCCGCTGCTGCGTGTTCCTTTAATTATCACATCTTTGATTCTGCTTGAGCCTGAGCTGGACACCGTTCCCCCGCTTACGCTTTTCGCAGAGTTTACCACCCAGCGGATATAGAGTACATCTTGATTGTTTGTTCCGGCAGGCAAAGCGAGGTTAGTTAATTTGCAGGAATTATTGGAACAATTAAAATTGTTCTGGGCTAGAACAAGGTTGCCGCCCGTAACATCTATCCATTCCTGTTGATCTATACTGTATTGCACCTTAAAATCCCTGGGTCCTGTACTTGAAGAGGTTTGCTGTGAAGAGAGGAAGATCCCTTCGAAGCCTTGGGTAGAAAGCGTGGCAAGCCAGTATTTTAGGCCCGTTCCTTCATGCCAGCCCTGGTTGCGTACGCTGTTCTCACTTGACTCATAGGTGTACGCATCCGTATTAGTTCCTACATCACGAATGGATGAAGACGTCTGATATACCCCGCCTGTAGCCGGAAATACACCGTTTTCGCCTTTGTCTTTAAAAATCCACTGGGCAATCGTTTCCTGAACTGCAGTTGCTTCATTTACAAGGTCTTCCTCAATTTCTTCCCTTCCTGCTGAGACAAAACCGGTCAACTCCATGGCAAGCAGCAAACCTATAACCATTAGACTGATTACCTTGTAAAATCTATTTTTGAGATAAGATTGGTTGTTATCCATTCAGCCCATCTCCCTCTTCCTTAATCTCACTTATCATCGAACCGCCGTCTTCGAGAAGAACGGCGGTTCTGCCCTTACCTTCCGGTTATTGGAGTTCCCAGTCGGTGACTTGAAGGATTGCCGAATCTGCACCCTTCAGGTCTGTCTCTCCCATGTTCAGCAAATTGCTCCACTGCTTCACACGGTTCTTGCCGTTAGGCGGAGAGTTGTACTCATTAGTATCCACAATCTTGGTCCGTTCTTTATAAAATTTGGTCATAAAAGTCTTCTCATCCGTGCTGCTTCCGGATTTACCCAAAAGCCCTTGAAGGGTCTCGGAGCCGCCGGTAGCTCCATGGTTCAGCGCTGCATCCACGAAGGAACCAATAGTTAATGCCGAGTTAAAGCCGCGTTTGCGGGCCTGCTCCACACTGTATTTAATATAGATATTGTAGAACGTTTTCCACATAGCCTCTCTCCACTCGGGATCATTTTGCAAATTGCCGATTTTTCTGCAGAAGCTCTCTTCGCTTTCATTGATCTCGAGGATCTTCCCTTTCATCGAACCCTTAACACCGATCCGGGCCAATGCGCCTTTAACCGAAGGATTACTCGCGCCTTTGGCAGCGTCATATGCCTTGAACAGATCCGGACCGTCGGGACCGGTATCATTTGAGCCGCCTGTAGTCGCACCGAATATTCCAATCGTATACCCGCGGTCATCATCAATATCTTCACAATATCCGTAAAAATTGATCCAGTTCAGATCGTCCTGCTCCGGTTTGTTGACAAGCATCATAATATTGTTCCACTGCTCACCATCCAGACCTGTGTTGTCACGCAAGAATTGAAGTGTTGCCGGTGAGAAATTAGAATCAGGGTTCCCTGCCGCATAACTTTTCTGTTGAGATGTTTTGGACAGACAGCCATAAGAAAAAATCATTGAAAAACTGAGCAGAATCATCAATGAAAATTTCATCTTCTTGGAAACCTTACTCTTCGTTGAATTTAGCACCGCAATCTCTCCTTTAATTGAATAGTTTAAGCGCTTTAACTTTTAGTGGCAGTGAACCTTATCCCTAACCTATCTGAGCATGACAGCCCTCCTTTTTCCAACACTTGGTAATTCAATTTAAGCTTATCTCAAAAACTTTGTCCAAACAGCACGTATTTTCTTGTAAATATTAATTTTTATACATATGTTGCTACAAACCATAGATTAAGTCTACAATCCTCTTAGGAGGTGCTGAATGAAACCGGTATTTTATGAGTCTACTCTTTTTGACATCAGCCGCAAGAAACAGGTATACACCAGCATGCCTTCAAGACACTATCATGATGCATATGAGATTCTGTATTTAATATCCGGGGATTTTTATTATTTTATAGGGGACAGAACTTACCAGGTTGCGGGCGGAACACTACTATTTATGGATATTCACGAAATGCACAAACTGGTCAATTCCGGCTGCAATATGTATGAACGGGTTACACTCCTGTTTAAAAAAGAATTCCTGCAGCATTTCTGCACCGGCAGTCAATGTGAGGAACTGCTCGAATTGTTCAAAAGTGATTACCGTGCTTTGAAGATGACCGGGATGGATCAATATTTCATCGAACAGCTTTTTCAGAAAATGATCCAGGAGGGGAAGAAGCAAGCCCGCGGATATGAACAGTACCAACAAATATTATTGGTGGAGCTGCTCCTCTATCTTAATCGTAAACTATTTGACAGCCGCGTAGCTTCATTTGTAGAATCCAATCGTACACATAAGAAAGTCCTGGACATCGTTAATTATGTAAATCAACATTATATGGAACCGCTCAAGCTCTGTGAGATTTCACGGCAATTCGACATAAGCTCTTCCTACCTTTGCCGCACTTTTAAAGAATCCACCGGGTTCAGCTTCATTGAATATATCAATAACATCCGCATTAAAAAAGCGCGTGATTTGCTGGTTGGCTCTTCTTTTAATGTTACTGAAATTGCGGGAATGGTTGGGTTCGATAACACCTCCCACTTTGGACGAACCTTCAAATTAATAATGGGCATCTCGCCGCTCTGCTTCCGCAAACAATTTAAGTCTTAATAACAAATCACTGGAATACATCAAGACATTTCATCAAGCCGAACAAATTGCAAGTTTCTTGCCTGTAGTTGGTTTAGCACTTCTTCTAAAGCTTGCAGCATAAAATAAGGAGCATGCCGGTCCGCGCCCGCAGTCTCTCCGCTGTCGTGAAGTAAAACAACGGAGCCATCGGTGATTCCACCTAATAAAATGGCCTGCATCCGGGTTTGACAGGCCCGGATGTTCCAGTCACTCGCCTTCAGCGACCATAAAACAATTCGATACTGCTTGTGCCGAAAGAAATCAAATAGATTGATTAATCCCCAGGGTGGACGGTAATGATTGGGTCTGATTCCGACAATAGACTCTATAATATCAGCGGAGCGTTCCAGATGTTCTCGCCTAATCGTACTGGGCAGCATCAGCCAATTAGAGGTATGGCAGTAATTATGGATGCCAATCTGATGGCCTTCCCGATCCATTCTTCTGATCAGATCTGGATACTGCTCCGCTCGCGCTCCAAGCACGAAAAAAGTAGCCTTCACTTGATGTAACTTCAATAAATCCAGCAACTCCGGCGTATATTTCGGATGTGGCCCATCATCAAAAGTGAATGCCACCTGTTTTTCTACCGTTCCTTTGCGAAAGACACCAAAGCCGCTCACTCGTGTAATCAAACTTGGAATAAACATGTAAAGAGTAGCGGCACATAGTATTCCTCCTATCAGATATGTAAGTATGATTACACCTCCTTATAACAAGCTTAAGACCTATCCAGAGTAGTTCTGTCCGGGTGAAAATCGATTTTTCAGTGAGGCGCGTGAATGGATCAGTAACATCGGGACCAGTTGCTCTGTTCGCCGATTGATTCTTTGTCTCCCTTCAGGATGCATGGCAGACAGCAGCAATCGAAGATAGATGGTGGTGATGCGTTCGAAAACGCCGGACTTTATATTTTGTTGTTCAAAACCAAGACCGTGCGTTAATCCCCGATGGAGCAGTGTAATCCCCAATAAAGCCTTGACCTGCCTGAACTCCGACTGCGATTCGAACGCTTCATTGATTTGCTGCATTGATTTGCGCAGCATGCGAGCCGTTTGCAGTGCGGCACGATCCGATCCTTCGGACCGGATCAACTTCAGGATTCTTTCATTGTCGAGGTGGAGTTCTCCCACCCACTCTCCCTGATTGATGACCGTGGCGTCTTGGCATACAATAGGCTGTCCCCGGTGCTTTTTTAGCATCACGGTACATATACCAAAGCGTGACTTATGTGATCCGCGAAAATGTGAAAGCAACGCAAAAGTTTTTTCCCACATCATCCAGACGGACTGCACCGTGTTTTTACGTATTTTGAAACCCAACTTTTTCACCATCCTTAAAACGGTTATTGTCTCTTATTTCATCCATTGTACCTAACGAAACTTTCTTTTTTCCTAACGTCTACTTCTATTTGACGCTATTCACCGGAATTTCTCTGCGTGTAAATCAGATTTTTTATACAATTATTTTCATTAAGATCTAAATTTGTGGCATCTAGTTAAAAAAACTTTCTGACCTAAAAAAAGGACAAAATTTAGTAGGTCTTAAATTAGACAACTTCTGCAAGAAAATCCAACTACATAAAGAAAAACCCATGTCTCTTGGACATGAGTTTCGGATGTTATCTTTTTGACTAAATCAATCTGGTTTCACTATCATTCCAAACTACCCAACTCTACCACATCTCCGCTGGTGGCCTTCACGGCATAATCACAATCCAGCTTTCCGCACAGCACATACCTCTTCTGCCCAGGATCATATACATAGACGGGTGTTAATTCGAACCATCCCTTGAGCTTATCATAAGCTTCGTCATGGCTCACAGCAATTTCACCTTCGCTCTTGAATTCATCAAACATATCGAGCATTAGCTTGTTATCCATATAATTTATAACCTTATAATTGTTCGTATCGATGAACAGGAAAAGCTTACGCTGAAAAATACGATTACTTGGCGCATTCATCCTCAATGTCACTTGAATATGTCCTCTTTCCCGATGTAAAGTCTTCAATATCCATTGTCCGGACTCATCCGGATAGAGCTGGCTTAAACCAACTTCGACTGCGGTTATACATTGTGCTTGTTCTATGTCTGTGATTGAAAATGAATCTGGATGCGGCTCACGTGCTATTGCCTGTTCGATTGTAACCACTTCTTGCAGACGGATCTCCATCCTTGCGAACTGTTTCGTGTCCGCTTGCTCCCACTGCATTACTTGATCAATATTCAGTCGTGCTCTCGTTCCTGATATCATCTCAAATGGAATTGTGGTTGTTCCATCATTTGTAATGTAGATTTCTTCTATCCCATAGATCGGCAGGAGATGCTTCATCTCGTACACTGGATATTCTATAAGCTGTAGTTGGTTTTTCGCCAGTGGCTCTACCGCTTGAAGCGTGAGAGAATAATCCTCTTTTTGCACAAGGGAACTGGAAGGAAACTGGCGATAGACACTATAAAAAATAATCCTACCTTCCCCATCGAAGCGTAACTCCATTCGCCCGCCGGGAGAGATAGGTATACCGTCTATACATTCGGCAAAATAATATTCTCCTCTTTCTTCCTTCAATAGGTAGAATTGTTTACCATATTCAAGCCCTACTTCAGCTTCCATCCACTGAATAACCCCATTTAATTCAATGTTATGGAATGGTGTTCGATTTGCATAAGATTTCCCTCCAACAAAAATAACACTTTTATAGTTACAGGATAGCAAGTCAAGTGTAATGACTGCAGTTCCTTCCGGATTATAATCTTCCTTCCATTCCTTAATGTGAAAAGGAAACCATTCCATACTAAGCAAATAGTCGGTTTCTCCCAGCATCGTAACTTCGCGATAAATTTCTTTTGTATGTAAGTAGTAGTTGTCCAGTCCATAGGTTTGCTGTGTAGCATTAACTAGTTCTTTGATTCGGAAATCCATATCAGTGCACCCCACAAAATTGATACCTATATCATATCATTACTTAGCAATGATTATGAAGCAAGCGAATCATATCTGCTACATATTCTACGATCTTATGTAATGGGTTTTGCTGGTGTTCAGAAAATGATCAGTAGCTTGGGGTTTAATAATGCAGAGTGTATCAATCGATTGTACAAGTCAGGAAAATTCACCCTGCTGACTCAAACCTTGCCAGAATACTAAACATGTATAGTGAACACATATTTTAATGGAGGTATATCATCATGATTGACATCATTGACGGAAATGCGGCATTAATACATTTTTTTCCACTTCCGTTGCATCTTTATTCTAAGAATATTGCTTGTATTGTTGCTGTGGCGCATGCAGAAGAACGGGGTCCAAATTTAACAGGCCTCATAAATGCTCTATACTCGAAGGGATATACAGATCTTGAACATCTATTAAATTCCACATGGAAAACACTATATCAAGTTCCGAGGTTGGGCCAGCAAAGACTGGTGCTTCTACTTAGTTTACTAGAACGAATTTCTGCAGATCCCAAGACCATAGAAAACTATACAGCTGTCCCTCATGTTACCATCCACAGTAAAAAGGAAATGAAAGAATTAACTTTAAAGAGGATCATTAAGAAGTATAACGAAACATTTGTAGAGGTATTAACTGAAGACACCGAAAAAGAAGCTCGTTTAAAGAAAATTAAAGATAGACTCCGAGAAATGGGGATGATCGTATAACAAAACCCCGCCAGTATAGTGAAGTGCACCCCTTAGAATAGACATTGGATAAACCCCTGGGTCATTCCGATTTCTATTCTAGGGGTGTGACTTTCAATTCATTTAGTAATCGCGTGCTGCATCGAACCAGTGTTGAGCCATCTCCTCTGTGATAGGCTGGCCAATCAGGTGGTCAGACTGGCTAAGTTGCCATACCGCTTCACCAAGGTCTTCTCGTTCGGTGGTTTCGATGCCCTTAAGATTGTTGAAGCGCACGGTGAAAGCGGTAATGGCGGCCTCGGCTTCAGCAAAGCTACGGGCTTCGGACAAGGTTACCTGTGCAACGTTGTAAGCTTCATTAGCCAGCTTGGCTAGACGTTTAGCCCAGGAGGAGAATGGGCGGCCAAACTCGGTCGTCCACCACTCTGGCTTTCGTAATTGGCTCACTGAAGCATGGTCGGTCCAAGAACGGGTTTCAGCGCGAGTTTTCATTTGCTTTTTTAGACGCTTGCCAGCGCTTTCTTCGACATTGTAGGCGATGAATCTGTCAAGCAACGGCCACGCGTTCAAGGTCGGCAAGTCCCCCAGATCAGGCATGAAGCGCAGCTCCAGATTCGTTAACTGGGTATGATGAGCTAATAAATTCAGGTGGCAGAAGTTTCCCCACAAACTCAGTGATTTAAGGTTTGGGTACCGGTTTAGACACTCTAGCGAGATGGGCTGTCCCAGCGGTGCGTTATGTAGCGTCAAGCTCGTTACCTGGTGCAGCTCCCCCATATCGGGCAGCAAAAAAGGGGGATCATTCTTACGTCGGCCGGTGCGCGGTGCTAGTGTAAGAGAAGATGGCATTTCGCCTGTGGCCGAGAAGCGTGATAGATCGCCGGACACACTCAGGCGGAAAGGCTGCTTCGGAAGTATTAGGCTAAGGGACCTCCCGGATGGTTCCAACTCGACATGTAAGCCATGCAAATTGGACTGACTGGCGTCCGCCACCGTGTCTGCAGACAGGATCGGAGTCCATGTCATCTCTTCAATGGGACGTTTCTGTGCCCAGTCAAAGAAGCCTGAATCACTGCCTGTATAATGCAGAAATCGCGGCCAGGGAGAGCCAGCCGGTGTGGCAAAGACATCGAATACGGTCCAATCGATAGGCGCATCAGACGCGACATGAAGGTCAACCTTTTTCCCCAATTGCGACGGACCCATGGATAGACTGCCCACACCGGGCTTAAGGACAAGAGTATGACTACGTGGACCTGTCAGGTTGATAGGATAACTACCAACTTCTCTAACAGAACCAGCTGAAGGACCAGCTTGGCTATCATTTGGCATTTCTATCATCCTTTCCTCTAATGCATATCAAGATCTAACTATTTACACCTGACTCTATCGTGTCTGTAATAAATTGTTTGAATCTTGTAAAATACCGCTCTGATGCTTCCCAGCGCCTAAGATCCAAATAGGACATGTCCTGCTTGCCATATTGATCGGGCGGCTGATAATTCCGGGAAACATAAGTTCCATTGTCCACTGTATAAAAATAATACGCTTCATCTGGAGTCCTGATTTCAATCCGACCATGTAGGAGGTCTCCGTCCTCGTCCGTATGCGTTTGACGGAAGCTGTAACATTTAGAGCCGTCCCAGAACCCGCCATTATCCTCCACTTCCGAATATAATTCCCGAATTACAGTGTGTTGCAAAATGTCTTGCACATACTGTACCTCAATGTTTCGTAGATAAAGCTCAGCCATATTAACGCAGGTCAGCAACATCGTCCAGCAATCGCTAATCTCTGCTAGTTGTTCCTGAGACTCTTCTGTAATGTCCTCCCACTCAGACCCTTCTTCTATGGTTCTCTTCAACAAACCGACAGAATGATCTTGCTCAAGCCAAATATAATAGTGATGCCGGTTATCATTCATATAAACGCTAAGATCCCGCTCATCCCCGTCAGCATCAATATGCTCCAGTTGAACTTTGAAAAAAACGTCTTGCTCCCGAAAATTAAAAGAAGGCTTGTCACTTGGCATTAAAATACACTGCGTCAACTTCAATATATTTTCTTCATTGATTGTGTTATGGGTGAAATATAAATGAATAGCTTTCTTGCTAGTGGGGGATTCCTTTATTTTTTTTAGAGCAGAACGGCCTTCTTTAATTACGTTCACCAGTGTGCCAAAGGAAAAGTCCTCCTCATCCTCTTCCATATCCAAAAAAACTTCATCAATCAACACTTCATGAATGTCTACCGGAAGCTCCTGAAATACGCCGTCCCCCTCCCACACATTTACTAAGCAGGCGATCGATTTATGTCCGTCCACTTTGAAACTGTACTCGTCATCCTGAACTAAAACCGCAGCGCTGAGATCACCTTTAACAATCGTTTCCCCATGATTGTAGGAGCCGCATAATATTTCCTCAATCATCAGGTTGCCCGAAACATAAATTTCCTGACCGCCTACAGCTATATTTTTTGCACTCATATTACCGGTCACCAAAAGCCCTATGGCACCATCTGTTTCTTTATTATAAAGATTGTCTACAGTAAAATTTCCTTCTATAAAAATGATGATTACCTCTTTTTGTTGCGGGAAAGGTTGCTCCCAATCTAGATTAAGAGAAGGCAGCGTCAAATCCCCTTCATAGTAAGCGGCAAGTTGCTCGTCACTAAAATCTTGGTAAAACTTCGCCCACCAAGATCCTTCGGGAAATTTATCTGCTAGTTGGCTAATAGGAATGAATCGAAAAAGATTGCTCATAAATTATTTTCCTCTCATTTTAAATCCGAATATAGTAGACGATTTCCGAAAGCGGAGGCTTCTACTCCGCCGCTTCCGCCAACCATACTTGCATAGCTGGAGATTCTGCCCGATTCAAACGGAGGGCGATTTCAGTATTGATCTCATCCGGCGGCATGACTTCGACAAGGACGCATACTGACTCTCGCAGTTGATTCAAGGCAAACACACCTTCATCATCGAGTATTTTCATCGCCAGCTCCATGGCCTTCAGCCTCAAATCAAACTCGCGATTCCCTTCGTCATCCTCAAGAACCGCAATGAAAGAACGATCGGTAAATCGTTGTTTAACATTATCAAAGTTCTCATCGCCGAAACAACAATAGGGCGAATCCGCATAAGACCATTTGATAAGTTCCGCAATCGTCGATGCCGGTGTGTCACTTTCGACGCCTTGCCTGGCTGCTTCTACCTCCAAAGCTTCCCACGACCAGGCGGAGATACTTGGCGCATGTCCCTCGCCAGTAGTGTAAAGGGTACAGTAATAGTAACGTTCGCCATTTTCAAAAAGAGCGCGAAAAGACGTTCTAGCAGCATCGGCGATCTCTATCGCCAGCCTCTCTATTTCTTGCATCTGCTTCCTCCTTTCCGTTAGTGGATCCGTTCAGGCAGGATGTCTTCTATTTGCTCCAGCCTTCTAGAAATGATATGGCGGTGCTTTTTCTACTACAAGGTTATCAGGATGAACATCAGTTGGCTCATAGTCATTCATACGGAGAAGGATATACTCAATCTCTTCTAATGGCATCTGCAATTTCTGGCTGACTTCATAAAGATCCATGTCTTGCGAAAGTAGGTCCCGTGCTTGATTTAACTTTCCATTTAGCCAATTGTTTTCGAGCATCCATTTTTTCACTAGGTCCAGTAGTTGATTTTGGTTTTCCTTAACTGCATGCTTATTATATTTAGCAACTGACTCTGACAAATAGTTAAAAAGGTGAATACCTAATCCCTCACGTTGTTCATGCTTGGACATCCGTTGGTACTGCTCATAACTTATGCTGATATCTAATTCGAGGGTATGATCCCTGCTATCAAACCGTCTGGATGTTTTTCGACCATAACCTTCAGGTAAAACACGCAACACAAAAAAGATATCATAGGGAAACTCCCATGTATTTGCTAATTCCTCTAAGGGCAGCAGTTCATCTCTCAATTGACCCACACACGTTCCATGTGTATCCAAAGTAAAAACTAGTTTCATGCATACCTCCCTCTCCCAGACTTACGGAGCACCCAGATCAGCTGTTATTTTCTGAAATCGCTTCGCAGCCTTTCGACAAGAGCCACTGCTCCATTACGACAAATGCCTGCCCCATATCCTGTTCATAGAAGATGGCCACCTCTTGCTGGTAGGCATAATTCAACCGTACATAGCCTCCCAGCTGCCGGTAGAACAGGAAACAAACATAGGTATTCTCAATAAACAAATCCGGCGGAAATTCATGTTGGCACAATCCAGCCAGTTCGGGTAGCGTAAGCTGGGCCTGCCCTTGTGGCAAACGCAAAAAGCGATGGCTGCGAGTGCCCGTCCACGGTTCATAATAGACGCTCTCCCCTTGACTGATTCCATACACCTGACGATAAATTTCGTCCAGCACCAAGGCGTACAACCCTTCGTCTTCCTGCTCCCCTGCCTGCAGGGAAATCGCCTTTACGTGCTCCGCATGCCGAGGTAGCCAAAGCAGCCCAGTTGTCTGGGGATGTATTGCCAGAAAATCACCGTCCACCGTTGTACCTATAACGATACACTCACCGATCTGTTGTTCAGTAATGGGGCTATTCTCGTCATGCTCCCATAATCCGTACTCTGCAAAAGGTTTAAGCACCTCCGCATCCGGAAACTGAACATTCAGCCACCCTCTGTAAGTCCCTTCGCCGAATCGCCGCAAAAACCGGAGGTAGCCCGGTGGATAAACAGTGGCGTCTTCCTTTGCAAGTGCTTGGTTTTGACCATCAGACAGCGGTTTTGGCCGAGATACGATGTACATAAATACTCCTCCTGCTGCCCCAACATGCAACTCCTCCAGATAAGAGAATTCTTTAAAATATTGCAGGTTGAGCAGCTTTTTTATCCAAGATAATACTGAAATTTTAGAGAGTGCAACATATCAATCCCCAATTTTTGAATTCTCCAGCTTGGCCAATGCCTCGGTGTAATTTGCCCTGAACTATTTGCCACCCGTCACAAGCCCATATTTATTGAAAATCCACGATTTGCTCAAATCTTGAATCGCACCATGGCTTATACGCACAGAAGGCTTTTGCTCCTTCATAGCATCTGCATCATGCGCCGAGAAGCGAAGCGGCTTTGTCATTTTTTTAATAGCACCCGTTATTTCATCGAAAAACGTATATGTTAACGGCTTATGGTCCCGAATATCCTCATAGATATAATACTTCCCTTTTTCATCTTCCAAATCTATTTGAAAGCCTTTAGGAAATGATAGCAAGATACACGGCAGTTCATCCTCTGCCCATTGTCCGTAATATGGAAAATAGACACCTTCATTTCTCGCGAAAAATCCAGAGCTTTCATTATCAGACGCAACAGAAATAGAATAAACAAAGAAAGGGAGACCCTCATTCCTTTTTTCTTCTGTCGTAAAATAATAATAAAAGATCTGATACGCCTCATACACCTGATTCAGATCATGCTCTGTCTGGGCATAATTAGTTAGATGAAATTGCGCTTGCTTTTGTTCAAAACGCTTCAAAACGCTTTCAAACTCTTCCGGCCTGATGAAGAATCTAAGTTTATAAAATCCGCTGTTCTTTAATTTATCCATTTCTTTTCGCTCACCGCCATGTATTAAAATGTCATCTCAGATGTCCTTAGCCATTTACTCGTGTATTTTCAAAATTCATATTTCACAAATCGATTTTTGAGAGCTTCTTCGTACGGGATCCACTCCCAGTCACTCCATAAAGACATGCTTACGATTTCTGACAGCTTATCTACGGCTAGTCCCGGACTCGTAATGCCAATGAAGCCGTCAAAATCCTCATTACGGATATCCAACGCTTTTCGCAAGTAATCATCATTGAGACGCTCTTCCCGGAGTTGTTCATATTCATCCCTCGTCCACTGTTCACAAAAGATCTTTTCGGCTTGAATGTCTCCATTCTCGAACAACGACAACTCGAATATTTCCTCATTCATATATCCGGCGGTCATCACTGGCTCCCCGGTAAGCTGGGACAACGTTTTACCGGCCTTCTTCACCGTACCCCATACAAAATAATCGTGGAGCACGCTGATCCAGTTTTCGTTGCTTTTGCTTACATACATGACAACCTTGCTCTCTGGAGCTTCATGATTTTTCTTGCCTAATACTTTGGCATGCCCTTCACTTAGCTCTCTTAATGCTTCGACAGTCTTCTCAAGGTTATTCGACTTGATATGCAAATTTGCGAATGATCTTCCCACGAAATGGCCTCCTCTAATCGCTTTTTTAATCAGCCGGATTCTTATTTATATCCTATTGATCGGTTCTATGAATGTCTCATATTTCCATTATAGTGATCGCTTGTCCTGAGTCTACCTACTTTTCACCTGGATTTTAGAAATAACCTTTGCACAGAAAGAGTTATAACCTTGACCGTTCAACACAATCTCTAGTCCCTTCCCCACTCCGCTCTTAAAAAAAGGAGGGTATCCCTCTGCCATTTTATGACGTTTAGGACACCCTCAGTCGAGCTATTCCGCACCCCCACAACACTCTTCATCTTTCCAAAACAAAATTTTTTCGTCGTCACTTATGGTAAGGTTCAGCGCGCTGGCTGTAACGGCAAGTTCTGATTTTATATTACCGTTCGATCAATCCTTACTCTAGGCAGTTACCGACTCGCTGCCTCGATGATCCAGTCGGTCAAATCGTTGATTTGTCTTTTCACGGCGATTGGGTCGCGGTACCAGGATTGGTTCTCCGTCCATAAAAATACCCGATTGTTGCGAATCGGCTCTAGCGACCCCCAGATTGGATCAGCCTGCAGCGATTCCAAGCTGGCTTCCGTCGTCAGAATCAAATAATCACCCATGTACTCCGAAAGTTTCTCCAGCGAAAATTCATAGTAGGATTCCTTCAGCATAAATTCTGGAACCGTCGTCGGCGGCTTCAGCCCCATTATTTCATACATCAGCCGGCCGCCTCGTCCCGATTTCGGACCAAAAAGGCTCACGTTTCCATCGTACTCTTGCATAATCGAAAGCGTCTCTCCTTCGGGAACGGCTTGTTGGACTTTCTCCCGAATGTCTACAATTTCCTTCTCGAATTGTTCGTTCCATTTCTCCGCTTCCTCACGTCTATCCAGCAACTCGCCAAAATACAGCATTTCTTCCTGAATGGATACAAACTGATTGTAAGGAACCGATACCGTAGGTGCGATCATCTGATATTTCTCGACTACCTCAGGCTGTGGATTATGCGTTATGATTAAATCCGGATTGAGTTCCAGCAGCTTCTCTAACGAGTCGCCTACATCCGTCACGACGTCCAGCATTCCCTCGAGATAAGGACTCGACATCAAGAACGATTCGGCTGCGATCGGCTGGACTTCCAGAGCAAGTACGGTGCCGAGATAAGAAATTGCCGCTACGCGCTGAGGGTGTGCAGGAACTTCGACATCGCCGAAAGCGGTCTTGACTACCTTGATCTCAGAAGATGCCAAAACCTCTGACTCTTGAGTAATCATGGTTGGAGAAGCGCTGACGGTAACCTGGCTGTTCGTTGCGCCTCCGTTGTTCACCGACCCACCACAAGCTGTTAACATCACGGTCAAACATAACAGCATCACTGCATAAAAACTTCGGGTTGCTCTAGTCATTTTATTCGCCCCATCCTGTTGAAATTGATAATCAATATCACTCACATAAAAAGGATAGCTTAATGACCCGCTTAGAACAACGGACGATTGTGACATATTCCTTGCATAATCTGAAACGAACTGGCCGTATCGTTTACGATATTGACCTGGCGTCATGCCGGCATGCTTTTTGAACATGCGGCTGAAATAAATGAGGTCCGGATAACCGACATGTGATGCTATTTCCTGTTGTGTTGCTATCGTACCGGCCAGCAGAGCCTTCGCATCTTCCATTCGGAAACGAATGACGTAGTCCAGCGGACTGAGCCCTGTCTGTTCTTTAAATTTTCGCGATATATATTGTTGGCTGTAATTCAATTGCCGAGCAAGCTCCTCAAACGAGATCGGCTGGCGATAATTCCTGGACAAATGTCGAATAACTTGCTCCGATAAAGATGGCTCGCCGGCTCCGAACAGACGCTCCCTCAGGACAGCGTGAACGAAGCGGATAAAGTCTCCCTTGGCCGACAGCCGGGTCAATCCGTCGTCAGATTTAAGCCAACCGTCGCGTATCGTTTGAAGCAGCTCAAGCATGGCCAGCGGTTCGCCAGGCGGGAACCCCCAGCTTTCCAGAAACGGGTCGGATTCCTCCATCATCATATGAAATTCGCGCGAGGCCGAAGCGGGGAGAAACGCTTTGTAGAGTACGATATATACATTCAGCGCTTCTCGGCTCCGAACCGTCACCAGAGAGCCTTTGCCGGCGTGCAGTACATGGAAACGATCGCACAGCCATACCTCATCGTCAACCCACAACTCGCCTTGTCCTTGAAAAGCGAATAAAAATGCGCTTGCCGGCAAACGGTATTGATTCAAATCGTTGTCGATTCCGGCCTGCTTTAGCCGTACGTCCAGCACACTCATAATCACCTGGTTCCATATTTGTATAAGTTTCAGAACATCCATAACTGATTCGCAAACTCCCTTTAAATTCTCAAGAGATAATCATTCTCAATTGAATCATGTTTCTAAACACAATAACGAATACGTCTAGCGCTGTCAATAAGGTGTTGCCGAATGAGACGAGGATGCGAATAGCGAAGCATACGGCTATTTTGCCGGAGTCTAGCCCAAAAGCAAAAGACGCTGATCCGCAAACATACGTGCGGAACTAGCGTCTATCAATGAATCGTGAGGGCCCTTTTTTTGATCTCACAATTATCGTAATCATTGGCATACTTTTATGTCGCCTGCTTAGTAAATGCCTGTCTCTTTTGCAAGGGAATTTTTGTAGGCTGCAATTTTGTCTTTCAACATCTTCTCTGTGGCTGTTAAGTTTCTGATTTGGCTCTGTATAGAGTTACTATGATTCTCAAGAAGGTTCAAGCGGGCTTGGGCCGTATGCTCTCCTTCTAAATATAACTGCGCATATTCTCTAATTTGTGAGATCGGCATTTGGGTTTGTTTCAACCTCATCACAAATCGCAGCCAAGCAAGATTGGAGTCATCATATATTCTTTCTCCATTCGCATTCCGTATCGGAGCAATAATCTTTTCCTTTTCATAATATCTCAGTGTATATGCGGTAATCCCTAGTAATTTGGCTACATCGCTGATCGTATACATACAAGCCCCCGAATCTATGTTGATTTTAAGATTCCCCATAATTATAAAAAATATTTGACTTAGAGTAAACTCTAAGATTTATGATTACATCGTTGTTGAAACACTAAATATTCTTGTAAAAACGGAGGAATTCACATGAAATATACTGTAATTACAGGCGCCAGTTCAGGTATAGGTTATGAAACCGCTCTAGCCTTTGCGGCTCGCGGTAAAAACTTAATTGTTACAGCCCGCAGAAGGGAGCAACTGGAGGAGCTAAAATCTGAAATCAATCATAACTCCCCCGATATAGATGTCGTTATTCGAGTAACTGACTTATCCGTTTCTAGTAATGCTTATAAGCTTTATGAGGATCTACAAGGGTTCGAAATCGAAACTTGGATCAACAATGCGGGGTTTGGAAATTTCGCTTCAGTGGCCAAGCAAGATTTAGATAAAATTTCTGCAATGCTGCATCTGAACATTGAATCGTTGACGATCCTTTCCTCTCTATTCGTTCGTGATTATTCCAATGTTGAAGGAACACAATTAATCAACGTTTCATCCGGTGGCGGCTATACGATTGTGGGAAATGCCATTACGTACTGTGCGACTAAGTTCTATGTGAGTGCCTTTACTGAAGGACTCTCTCATGAGTTGAAGAGTCAAGGTGCACTTATGCAGGCTAAAGTGCTAGCACCTGCCGCAACAGAAACAGAATTCGCGAAGCTTTCTTTCGATGTCCCCGAATTCGAATATCATGGGACTGTGCCGAAATATCATACCGCGAAGGAAATGGCTGGATTCATGCTTGACCTGTATGATAACGATCATGTTGTGGGGATTGTTAATGGTTTGACGTACGAGTTCGAGTTGAGAGATACCCTCTATAATTATGTGGCGAGCACGCGATAAGCTCATCTTGTAATGGCAAGTTAAGAAGCATGACCATCCATTACGGATCGCTATGCTTCAACAATGATGTATCACCTAAATCCCCTATCAAAAAAAGGCTGCCAATCCCTTATGGGCGGCAACCTTTGATTTTTACTCTACGACAACGCCAACATCGCGTTCATATCTTCTTCAGCAGTAGTAATTAGCTTCAATCCAAAAAGCTCTACCAGAACATCCAGTACACCTGGTGAAATGAACTCGGGTGGCTTTGGTCCGATGCGAATGTCCTGAATGCCGAGACTGAACAAGCCTAGCAGAATGGCTACTGCTTTTTGCTCAAACCAAGACAGCACGATGCTGACAGGCAGCTCGTTCACCGTACACTCAAATGCCTCAGCCAGAGCCATAGCAATCTTCACTGTAGAACCGGAATTATTACATTGCCCAAGGTCAATGTAACGCGGAATACCAGTGTCTCCAACGGTGCCATAATCTACGTCATTGAAACGGAACTTTCCGCAAGAAGTCGTTAAAATGACAGTATCGTTCGGTAAGGAAGTCGCCAACTCACGGTAGTAATTCCCGCCAGTACCTGGCGCATCACAGCCAGCAATGACGAAAAACCGGCGGATATGCCCGTCTTTGACAGCTTGAATGATCTCTGGTGCTAACCCGATTACAGTTTCATGATGATATCCGGTCGTAAGTACCAGATCTGACTCTACATCAGCCGCAGGTAGGGACAACGCACGATTAATTAATGGGGAGAAATCGTCGCCCGTTATTTTCTCTACACCTTCCAGCCCCGCTACTTCATATGAGAAAAAGCGGTCTGCATACGTGCCTTTAATCGGCATTACACAGTTTGTGGTAGCAAGAATTGCACCGGGAAACTTCTCGAACAATCTACGCTGATCATACCATGCTTTGCCGATGTTGCCTTTCAGATGCTTATACTTTTTGAGTGCAGGATATCCATGCGCAGGCAGCATTTCTGAGTGGGTATAAATGTTGATGCCTTTCCCCTCTGTCTGCCGCAGTAATTCCTCCAGCGCATATAAATTATGTCCTGTTACAACAATACATTGACCTTCAATTTTGTTCTGACTGACTGTGATCGGTTGCGGAATGCCAAAGCGGTCCGTATGCGCACGATCCAGTACATCCATGATGCGAACCGCCGCATCCCCGACCTTCATCGCCATCTCCAAATGTTCCTGTGTATTAAAGTTGGAATTGGTCAACGTCATATACAAAGCTTCGTGGGTGATACGATCCACCTCGGGATCGCTATATCCTAGCTGCCGGGCATGTGTCGCATACGCTGCAATTCCTTTTAATGCAAAAATCATCGTATCCTGCAAACTCGCAATGGTTTCATTTTTGCCACATACCCCTACAACGGTGCATCCGCCATTCGGTGTCTGTTCACATTGGTAACAAAACATATCGTTATCCTCCATATCTAGATAATCATTCGTTACTTCCAACGTAACAGAACACCAAAGCTTGAGTTGTGATTACACACACATTTTTTTAGATCAAGCAGATTTAAATGTCCTTCTATTTATAACAACCATTAATACAATAACGCTTAAACAAATGAAAATATTAATCTCAAAAACCAATTTGAACGCCTGCAACTGACTCCCTTGTCCTGTCTCTCCACTCATCACACCAAGTCCAAGTGCTGAGCCAAAGACCATACCCGCATTTCTTGTTAAAGCAATTAATCCGCCAATCGAACCCACGTGTTCCCGAGGTGTCTGCTGCATAATGAAGCTATTATTAGGAGAGGCAATGAGCCCCATACCAAGGCCAATAAGAGATAGAATCGCCGCGATTCCATAAATCGGTATATGATCTAAATACACCAGTAACAAGATAAACCCGCTTCCCATGCAGCTCAGTCCCATAAGCATCAAACGATGAGAGCCATAACGGTCGGAGCAGTAGCCTGCGAGAGGACCTGCAAACGCCAAGGCAATGGGATAAGCCGCCATAATATATCCTGTCGTAGATGACGAGAACGGAGCCGAAGTCCCCATCAAATAAAATGGAATGAGGACAAGCAATGTATTAGATAAAATAAAAGAGGCACAGCTAACGATCAAGCCTCCCGCTACAGTTGGAATTTTCAATGCTTGTAAGGGTAGAAAAGGATTCTTTTGCTTCCGCTCCCAGAATAGAAAAGTAATCAACAACAAGGAAACCCCCACCAAATTTGTCATTGTCCGCACGGACACCCAGCCCCATTTGCTCCCATTTGTTATTACGAGAAGGACCAAGGTGATGAATGCCATAAACAAGCTGGCCCCCACGAAGCTGATAGCACCCGGCTTGCGCTCTTGCACACGGTTCGGTATGTACCGATATGCCATAATTGTAGCCACAATCGCCACAGGAACATGGATTAAAAACAACCATTTCCAGCTCAGCCACTCTGCAATCAAACCTCCCGCTATAGGTCCCGTCATCCCGCCCAGCGCGACAGCTGTACTTAAAATTCCGAGTGCACGACCTCTTTGCTCTTTCGGCATATGAATGGTAATGAGTGCAATATTAGTTGCTTGAAACATTGCAGCTCCTACTCCTTGTACAACTCTGAGCGTTAGCAATATTGGCAGATTAGGTGAAAAAGCGACTAGGACAGAACCAACAGTAAAAATAATAAATCCAAGATTGTGAATCCGGCGAAAACCATAACGGTCGCCTAGTTTCCCCATAACAGGAAGAAGAGCCGTAATCACTAGCAGATAACCTGTTGTGATCCATAATCCCTTCCCAAGCTCTGTCTGAAAATAATTCACAATAAAAGGAAGCGACACATTCACAATTCCAGCTGTAAAATGGGAAATAAACGCCCCCATACAAATAGCCGCCATCATTCCCAGCCGCTGCCCGTGTGTGCTTTTAAACTCTATATCTTTTGCTGCCATCATGTTGATCCCGTCCCTACTCATATTGTTTAAGAATTACTAACAATTATAAGTAGATCCCTTGCAAGAACAATCCCATAAAGATGGGATGGAAATGGTTTAGGCGAATATGTCTATCAGTATAGGTGAGGAAAATCAGAGGTCCTGCGAAACAGCAAAAAGCGGCACATTTAAGTGCCGCCACTGAATTATTATCTATAAGAGTCATGCGTTGGGCGAAACAAATCTTCTTCGGAACTTCTGACCATAGAAAAATGTTCGACATTGTAGTGCCCATGTAATGTTTTATTGTGATGCTTGATGATTTGTTCTGCACTTAAAACATCATTGTCCGTTGTAGAATGACCATCTCCGACCAATGTAACATCCATGCCGCTAACCGTAGCCGTCCGAACCGCAGTATCGATGCAGTGTTGAGTTTTACATCCCATAATCACCACATGCTCAATCTGCTGATCTTTCAGATATTGTAGCAGCTCAGTTCCGTGAAAAGAATTCGTTGCCAGCTTATCAAAGATTTTGGCATTTGCAGACCTGTTGATTTCATTGTGAACTTGAAAGCCTGTACCTGTTCCTTCAGCGACATCTAGATCCCTAACGAACACAACTTCGACATCGGCTTCTTTTGCTTGTTCAATCACTTTATTAATATTCCGGATAAGCTGCTCTTTATTGAATACTGCACTTTCCTTTTCGTTTCCATCCATTAATTCTTGTTGTGCATCGATGATTAATAATACCTGATTCAAATGATTTTCCCCTTTCGAATGGTGGGGAAACGTCAACGCTTGATCAGTTAAACGTTATCCCCATATCATTTTGCAAGCTGACATTGTTTTTCATAATATCTACCTCCCAATAAAAATGGTATATAAACTTTAATCTTATAATTTAAGACTTTTTTAGTTTACCATATTTTTAAAATGTACTCTCTAAAAACTTTGATTGCTACATCCATTGATACATCATAAAAATGGTGGAAATCAGATTAGTCAGCCCGTGCAGAACCCAACCTGGAATGATCGAACCGCCGGATAATTTCTCATCCAACATTCCGATGCTCCAACCCACAAAACCTGTAAGAATCATTACAACAGCAGAATTCAATAATCCGGAACTGCTGTATAACAGCACAGCATGTACGACACCAAATAATAAAGCTTGAGCACAGTTTCCAATTCCGAATCCGAATTTCGAACTTAACCGTTTACCAATGAAGCCGCGGAACAGAATCTCTTCGGACAAGCTAGTCTGTAACCAAGAATAAATCAATGCCGGAATCAAACCTTTAAGACCTGTACCATAAAACTGTGAGCTGGCCAAAGTATTCTTATCCAGCATATAGATTGCTGTAAGCATTCCCAGGCTGGTGAATATAGTCATGGTAAGTATAAACCATAGTATGAACTGCTTCCTAGAAAGCAAGTGGGGTTTCTTCCAGCCAATCCACATGGCAAAGGATGAAGTTGTTCTGCTTGTAAAAAACCAGTATGTATAGGGAATGATGCTGAATAAGATGAGCTGAAGGACTGCACTGATGAGCAATGACAATGTCAACGGAATACCCTCCCTTTAATAAGAACAGCCTCAATATATCATGGACCGCTGCTTACCAGCGGAAAGAGACCGTAACTTGCAGGTTAGGTGGAGTAGTTGGTTGCGGATTGCTACTCAGGCAGTGGTAATACCGCCAACATCATGAACTGCCCATTCTCATATCTGAAACTGACGCTTCCTTGAAGCTGTTGAACCGCATACTCAATGCTTTCGATTCCGAACCCTCTACGCCCAAAGTTCCGCTTGCTGGACAAAAAAGAGCCCTGCCCGTCCTCTGTAAGCAGAGATGCAGGATTCTTTAAAGAAATCACCAATAACCCGTCGCAATAAATCACTTCCAGCCCAATAACATTCTGCTCTGACTCTGGCAATCTCTGAACCCCTTCGATTGCATTCTCTAATGCATTGCCTAAAATAATTGCAATTTCAACCTCTTTGCCTGCAAGTAACAGGTCCTGCGGGATGCAAAAATGAGATTGCATTGTAACTTGATGTAGCTCGGCTTTGGCGAACTTCTCATTATAGATGGCATCAATAGCTATATTTCCAGAAGAAATATACTTTTCTCCTGCCTCCTGTGTCGAAGCAAGCTCCGCAATATATCGCTTGGCTTCTTGTACAGCTCCTTCATCCAGCAGAGAATGAATAAGGATCAACACATGGTTCAGATCATGCCGCAAACGCTGTGCTTCCTGATTATCTTTCAGTTTACTCGTGTAATCCTTCACTTGCTGCTGAAGCACATGATTATGCAATTCTATTTGCATCCGTTTCATTAACTTTTGATATATAAACATTACAGCCACATTAATTACAAGAATCCCAAGCAGGATGAATACAAAATCAAACGGAATATCAAAAGGTTTATCACTGGAATGTCTCAGATTCACAATAATAATAAGCAAAGAACCCGCCGAAACAAGATTCAGCACAGCCCAATCCTGATTCGACAGTAACGTTGTGGTATCCACTTTGAACAATCGCAGCAATAGCAGACATAACATGATGCTTAGCAAAACAACAAATAGGAAAGCAAAAGATAACCACCAGAAATTAACTGTATCTATTCCCTCGGCATTGAGTGGGATATGCTGAATCCCAGACCATACCAGCATCTCAATAACCACCGTAAACACTGTATAGAAACTGCTAAAGAACAGCTTTTGTAGCACACTGCCGCGGAAATAAAAAATAGTAATCAGACTATACACAAGCAGGTGAAGGATGACCGAATCAACTAGAGGTAAGCTAGCAGCGGTAAGCGATTTAATTATATAAAAGATAATAAGACAACCTATAAATGACTGTTTGCTCCTGCTCAGGATCAGGAATTTCTTGAGAAAAATATAAAATGTGACCCCTTGCGGGACATATATAAGGACGAGCATAAATACACCAAAAAAGTAAGGACTAATCTCCCGGATGAAAGACATTTATCTTAAGAGCCTCTTTTCTATAAAGGCATGGTATGACCGTAAAGAATCAGAGCTTCTACTGCGGCTGACGGGAAGCTCCACCCCGTTCTTCAGCTGAATAAGTTCTTTGCTTAAAGAACGAACATACAGCCAATTTACCAGGAATCCCGTATGTACGCGACAAAAATCATGTGATCCCAGCTGTCCTTCCAACTCTCTCAGTTTGCCATAATACGAGTAAGTCCCTTGTTCAGTACAAAGGACCAATTTTTTGCCTCGTTCTACCGTGATATACATAATATCATCTACCCTTAAATTATAGCTCATATGATGGATTGAGAATGACAGCACGTTGTTTCTTTGCATGCATTGCTGAATGGCTTTGACTGTGGCGGTCTGCAGTTCATGTTCATCAATGGGTTTCAGTAAATAGCGAAAGGGATGAACCGCAAAGCTTCTTCTCATATAACTTGTATGGCTGGTGACATAGATAATTAATACCCTGGCATCTTTGAGCCGGATCTTCTCTGCGACTTCTATACCGTTATACTCGGGCATCTCCATATCCAGATAAACTATATCGTATGCGGTAGTCGTCATTGCCTGAAGCAGGGTTTGGCCTGATTCAAAAATCTCAATAGAGGCAGTCATCCCTTGCAGGCTAGTTATCTGCTTCATGAGTAATTCTTCCAATCGCGAGGCATCTTGCCTCTGATCGTCACAGATTGCAATGTGAAGATTCATATTATGTATCCCTCCAAGTGAACGTAATTCTATCATATTATAATTTGAAAAAATATGAAGAACCGCCAAAAAGCCGATCCTCTCGGACCGGCCTATAAACTCTTTTTTACAGGGAAGTTTCTACCCTAGTCAATTCATCGGAAGAGCGGACGCCAGCCGCCGAAACTGGATGAAAATAAACAGAGCGGTCAGCATCACCACAATTCCTGAACCGAGGAACCATAGCTGCACACCGTATCGATCCACCACAGGTCCTGCCAACAGCAGCCCAATTGGCGAAGACAACATCATAATGCTGGTCACGAGTGAAATGACACGCCCAAGCATCTCGGGTTCAAAAGAACGTTGGATCATCGCCATGAAGGGACCGTTGAAGAAGGGTGCCGCACTGCCCATCAAGAACGAGAGAATGGCAAAGATCACAAATGCATTCGGACCAATCAAACCACTGATCACACAGGTAAGACCGATGACTAGCAGACCTACGCTCATATAGCTAATGTCGCTCCATTTAGATGAGAACATCGACAATAGCAGACCACCTAAAATCATCCCGATGCTGAACACCGCTTCCACCAGGCTGGCACTGTATCCTCCGCGGCCAAAATGAGACAATGTCATATAAGGAAACAGTGTCGCTAACGGCATAAATGCGATACTAAACACCGCAGTAGCCCCCGTAATCAACACAATGGGTTTCGCTTGAATGAGTGCGTTCCAACCCAAACGGAATTCTTGAACGAAAGACGGCGCAACTGTAGCCTGCACTTTAGGCTGATGGATCTTCACCATGAACAGCATCAGATTCGCAATCAAAGCCCCGGCCACATCGAGTAGTAATACTGCCCCGAGCGAAGTTGCCGAGTAAACCGCTATCCCAAGTGCAGGACCCATTACATTCGAGAAAGAGAACACCATCTGCTGCCAGCCCGCGACTCTTGTCAATTCTTCTTCAGGTGCAATCAACGGTACAGCCGCCTGAAAAGCCGGAGCATGAAAGGCTGATGCCGCCGAACGCAAGCTCAGAATGACATACACAAAGCCAAGTCCCGGTTCCCCCCACATGAAATAAATACCTAATATCAGACTGAAGAGCGCAATTGCGCTATCAGCAATAATCATCGTTATTTTACGATTCCAACGGTCCAGCCAGACCCCTACAAAAGGACCCAAGACCGCTTGCGGCAAAAACGCTGCCAACCCAGCAATCATCAAAACTGCCGCTGACCCTGTCGATTCCGTCAAGTGCCAGATCACCGCGAATTGAACCATCGAACTCGTGAGAATCGAGAAAATCTGTCCGCTAAAAATAAGGGCGAAGGCTTTTTTCCATTGTATTTGCATAAGGTCATCTCCTTTGATTAAAAACTTAAATAAACTCATTCCATGAGCATAGGCACACTGAAACAGGCACATCACAAATAAACTCATTTCCATATCTCAAAAAAATGAATGAGTCCACTTGTCTTGCACCACTGATTACCATAAACGAATGGAATGGGTCACAAGGAGCACCTCCTGGAAAAAATTATGTTCATTATAACATCGCATCTCTTCCCTGAGCCAGTTCCAATTGTTCTTTTTACGAAAAATTTGATCTATCTCTATCTTCCGAATAAATTCCTAAATAAGGGAGAAGATAAAAATCACTTAACATCTCATTTATTTAAGGAGAATTGCATGCGGAAATTTTTTAACGCCAAGACACCTCCGTCTAATCCTAAGGTGCACCCTCAATTGGAAGCCGAAAATGAGCTTTCAATGAAGGATCTTTTTTCCCATGCTATCTCTGCGTCTCTCGAAGACAACTTACAGATTATTAATAATTGTTTTGCGAATTGTTCGGACCTAAAGGTTATTCCATGGCATTATGGCCCGGATCTTAAGTATGAAGCCTCATCCGTCTATTTCAATACACTTACTAAGTCTGACCCTACAAATTATTTTAAAGATGTCTTGCAGAATTTAGTTCCGCATGAGCTGGGTCCCACCTTGGACGTGACCGTTGAAGATGTCATCTCCTATTTTGAAAAAAATGGTGTTTCATCACCGCTGCTTGAATTAATGGACAATATCGGTCAAGCCATTAAGGGGATTCTTGATGGGAAAGTTGTCCTTTTCTTTACAGGTTGGCAAAAAGCCGTTGCCTATTATGCCTTCGATGTAGAACAGCGCCAAACCTCTGAGCCCATTTCAGAGCCTACTGTTCAAGGTCCCCACGTCAGCTTTATAGAAAGCTTGGAGCGTAATGTAGGTGTTATTCGTAGTTTGCTGAAATCTACTAATCTTAAGTTCGAGTTCTTTACCTCTGGTAAGCAGGTTCAAAGAACGTTGTCCTATGGTTATCTGGATGGAGTAGTCAAAGCAGAAACATTAAATCAATTCAAACAACGGATAGCAAGTATTGATCAGGAAGAAATTCTTGACGTCTCCTATCTCGAAGAGTGGATCGGTGATTCGCTCTACTCACCATTTCCACAAGTCCGCTATACAGAACGACCGGATACAGCTATAACAGCTCTGCTAGACGGGAAGATTATTGCTATGGTTAACGGAAGTCCTTCCATTCTGATCTGTCCCGGGAATTTCATGGAGTTTTTTACGAATAGCGAAGATTATTACTACCGGACTATTTTTTCATCATTGATAAGACTGATTAGGGTCGCTGCCTTCATCATCGCCCTGCTGTTACCCAGTACCTATATTGCCTTATCCAACTTCCATTCCGAACTAATTCCCACGGTTCTGCTGCTTGCTATTCTAAACACACGCGAAGGAATCCCCTTTCCGGCTATGGTTGAAGCTTTGATCATGGAGTTTTTCTTTGAGCTATTGAGAGAGGCGGGCATACGCTTACCCAGACCGATTGGATCGGCCGTCAGTATCGTTGGGGCTTTGGTCATTGGACAAGCTGCTATTCAATCGCAGATTGCCTCTCCGGTCATGGTCATTGTCGTCGCTTTGACGGGCATTGCCTCATTTGCGCTACCACAATACAATATGGCAATTGCGCTGCGGATTTTACGGTTTCCCTTAATGATTCTCGCGGCAACATTCGGAGGACTTGGCATCATGGTCGGTTTTATTCTAATTTATCTCCATCTGGCTACCTTGCGCTCTT
The DNA here is from genome assembly GCF_038002785.1 of Paenibacillus sp. FSL H3-0310. Taxonomy (NCBI): domain Bacteria; kingdom Bacillati; phylum Bacillota; class Bacilli; order Caryophanales; family Paenibacillaceae; genus Paenibacillus; species Paenibacillus sp. FSL H3-0310. The sequence goes on along the minus strand of NZ_JBBODC010000001.1, from coordinate 1,856,999 downwards.
TAGGAGAACCGTATTTAGACTCGTTAGCTCCGTTAGATCTTAAAAGAGTACGTGATTCTATTTTTCTACTTCCGAGAAGACTGCTGCTTCATTCACCACGGAATCGACACCTATATAAAAAGACTTCGGGAAGGAAGTAGATATAGTGAAGCGGCTTACTACCATACTAATTTCCCTTCTTGTACTCACTCTAACTAGCGGATGCTGGGATAATAAAGAATTGGACGAGTATGGGTATGTGCAGGCGGTCGCCATTGACCAAAGCGAAGACAATCGGATTGTAATCACGACACATTTCTATAATCCTTCCACCAAAATAGAAATGGGACAAGCAGGGGATCCAGCGTCCAAGGGAATTAATATCGTTACGAGTGGAGAAACCTTTTTTGAAGCAATAAGGGAGATCCCGGCAAAATTTGGTCGAAAAGCCAAATGGGATCATATGCGTGTCATATTAATCGGGGAGCAACTAGCCAGAACCACGAACATCCGGGAGGTACTTGATTTTTTCTCCAGGGATCAAGAACCGCGTGGTACCGTTCTTCCTCTCATCGCTGAGCAATCTGCGGCACCATTTTTAGATATCAACCCGTTTATCGAGCAGACCATTGGTCAACAGTATAAGAGAATGGAGACGAGCGGTGCTCTATATGCCGCAAAAACTTCCAAGATTCCTCTCTATGAGCTGGCTATACAAATGTGTAGCCCCTCCAATACTTCCATCATCCCTTACCTGCATAAGACCAGTTTGGATCATAAACCATTGATATCTGGGCTGGCTGTAATTCATAACGGTAAAATGATTGACATTCTAAAGGAGAAGGATACAGAAGCATTCATGATGCTGACGGATAGATATATCTATGGAGTACTAGAATTTCCTTGCCCGGATGAGACCGAAGTACCGCTGCGGAAAAAAGAAACGCTTGAAGTGCTTACCTTCAACAGTACGCTTACTCCAATCGTAAAAAATGGTTCTGTGTCCGTCGGTGTAAAAATTGCTATTGAAGGAATGATCGGAGAATTACGTTGCTCACATTTAAAAAACAATAAGGACATGAAGCTTTTTGAGCAGCGTATCATAACTCAGGTTGAACAACAGGTTGAGCACGCAACCAAGTTTTTGAAAACAAAAAAGATCGACGCACTCGGAATTGGCAATCAGATTTACCGGAAAAATCCGCAGCTGTGGAAACAACTAGAGCCTCAATGGAAGGATACATTCGCCCAGACTCAGTTCGATATCAACGTTGATGTCAAAGTGTTAAGCACTGGAATGAACTCAGGCACAATATTTGGAACAAAGGAGAAGTAGCTATGGTGGGAAAAATAATCTGCGTTCTCTTATTAGCTTCCGCTATGCTAGCCCATGACATCCCAAGGTTTAAGCAAGCCTCCATCCGCGATCGAGTAGTTTATGGAGTATTATTACTACCCGTACTTTATCTCGGATTTATCTTTATTGCAGCTAAGCCATGGCCCAATTTAGATTCCATCTTCAATTTATTCACGGCTCCAGCTGAGCACATCGTCCATTGGATCAACCCTGCCATTTCATAAGCTTAAAGAATGAGGAGGAACGTATGAATAAGCAAGAACGTGTTAGTTCGATCCAAATGTCCATGCTGTTTCTCTTCTTTATGACCGGTTCCTCAATCGTTATCGTCCCTGCGTCACTAACTAACTTTGCCGGCAACGGAGCCTGGATATCCCTCTTAATCGCCTCGGCCATAGGAATGGCTCTGCTTTCCGGTATTCTATATTTGAACCGACGAGCGCCAGATCTTTCGCTTGTGGAACAAAGCCGCTCCGTACTTGGAAACGGACTGACCCTCGTCCTCCTGATTCCTTTCACTTGTGTACTGTTTTGGAATGTCGCTGGAATTGTAATTGAGATCGGAACCTTTTTCAAAAGCACGATGTTAAAAGAAACGCCCACTTACGCAGTAAACACCATGTTTTTTATAACGATTGCGATGACAGCTCTAGCTGGAATTGAAGTGATTGCCCGCATGGCAGCCGTCCTAATGTCACTAATGTTCGGATTTATCATCTTAGTCTGGATACTCGTAGCAGGGTTGTATCATCCCGAGTACCTACTGCCCATCATGCCTGATGGATTTAGGCCTATCCTAAGTGCTGCATATGTAGTCTATGGCTTTCCCTATTCCGAGCTTATCGTTTTTTCGATGATTTTACCGTTCGTGCGTAAAGAAGACAATTCTAAACTGGGAAAACAGATGTATCTTGCACTCATCATCAATGCCCTGACGTTAATTGCTTCTGTCATTAGCAGTATTATGGTATTGGGACCACTGTCCGGCAGCTTGAAATATTCATTATATCAGTTGGCGAGACTCATTTATTTTCAGGAAACCATTGAAAGAATCGAATCCGTGATTGGTTTTTCACTCATTATCGGCTTCTATTTCAAGGCTTCTATCCTGCTGCTTATTCTTATTAAAGTACTAAAGGAGCTTCTGAGATTGAATGATGAACGTTTAATTGTTTTCCCACTTGCTTTTGTCTGCCTGCTGTTATCTGTAACGACTTACACACAGGAGTCTGAGCTTGAGAAAATCGTGAATACTACATGGCCCTTGCTCACTAACCTAGCTTACATCCTGCCGTTTCTTCTGATTCTATTGGTCACTTTTATTCGTTATCATATAAATCAACACAAAAAATAACCCGTTCTAAACGGATTCAATATCCCCTATCTCATTTCGCAGACTTCAGCTTCTTCTTTTCTTGGATCCAGCTCGCCAGCAAAAGTATTGCTCTACATAATTGCTTGCCATCGCGATTGAAGATTCTGAGATTTCCGGACCCAGAGGACGTTATTCCCAATTTTTTGGCCTGTGGAGCAGAGTTTCGGTCTCCACTGACGCTATCTCATATAAAAAGACTCATATTGAGTGTTTTTTTGTGGGAATAGCTGCTATACAGTCCGCTAGGATGCAAAATATGAACCAATGACGCGTTTAAGGTCAGCTGTGTCCGATGGGCTTGGTCTGTGCAATTGTTATAGGATCAAACGAAGCAAAGTAGGGATGCCCAACAGCCACTTTTAGCTTATTAGGACACCCCTGTTAAGTTTATTACGTTACTCGCTCTAACCAATAAATTCTTGAACCCACTCGCTGTTATAGTAACCTATTCCAATTTCTGTGAAGCTGCTATTCAGGATGTTGGCACGATGACCAGGACTGTTCATCCATTGGTTCATTACTTCTTCTGCGCTCGACTGACCTTTGGCGATATTTTCCCCTGCTGAATTGTATGAGATCCCGAATGCTTTCATCATATCAAACGGAGATCCATACGTAGGAGACTGATGGTCAAAATAGTTATTGTCATACATATCCTGCGCTTTAGCCAAAGCCATTTTCGAAAGTTCGCTATTTAAGCTAAGAGGCTTCAAGCCTGCATTCGTTCTTTCTTTATTCACCAGATCCAATACTTGCTGTACCGATTGGGATGTATTGGTGGATGGTTGTGGATTTGCAGACTTCTGTGGGACAGCAGAATGTTGCGGATTTGCAGAATGTTGCGGATTTGCAGAATATTGTGGTTTCGCCGACTGCTGCGGATACGTTGTTTGATCTGTTGTGCTTCCTGTAGGTGGATTGGTACGGATGAACCCATCCAGCCATTTCGCTACATCGCCAGGAACTTGTTTAGTCTTAATTGTTGTATTCCCTGCATTCTCCGTGGAAATGGAAGATGCTTGCGTTAAAGTTGAACTTGAGGCAGTTTTACGAGCATGATTGTCAACCTTCGTTTGTTGAGTTGTCATTTGGTTGTTGGCCGAGTTATTACCCGAACAAGCAGTAACGAGTAATAGCGCTACTATTACGATAAATGGTTTAATTAGAACCCCTCCTGATTTGGCAAAGTAGTGACTTAATCGAATAAAGTTTTTGTAAAGTACCCCTGATTTATTCATCTCTAATTCAAAAATATAAAAGTCCACTCGCAACATGGTTGCTGTGGACTTAATCTTAGTGGATATTTTAGATGCGTCGATATAGTTACATTTATAGTAATTTATAGAATTTTTTACTAATTAATGTTATGCTTTGTTAAGATCATAAAGTATAACATCAAATAAGATTTGGACAAACAAGCTTATAGAAATAAGCAGGCTTTGTTAGGTAAATAGATACTTTTAGATTACTTAATGTAATGTGATTGCAAAATTATTACAAGGAGTGATCATGCTATGTTAGAAGGTATCTCGATAAAACAAGTCTCCATTTATTGTCCTGAAAGAGTGATTAACAACCAATATTTTATTGACCATTTTCAAAAGCAAGGTATAGATATTAAGCGGATTCTTAAAAAGACAGGCAGAAAAAACCGCCATGTTATTGAAGGAACGAAGGAGAACTCGTTGACGATGGCGATTAATGCCGCTCAACAGGCAATTGATGCTGCATCATTGAAATCTGCAGATATAGACCTGATTCTTTTTTCCAGCTCAACTCCGGAATATTTATCACCTACGAATTCATTGCTTATTCACAAAGCTATCAAAGGTAAAGATGATACGCTTTGCTATGACTTGAATGGTAATTGTATAGGAATGTTTATTGCGGTTGAACAGGCTGCTCGTACTTTATACGATGATCCTGATAGAGATAGAGCGTTGGTTATCGGTTCGGATTTTTTAAATTTATGGGCTGATCCTTCACATCCAATAACATATTCAATTTTTGGCGATGCCGCCGTAGCCCTCATTTTAGAAAAAGATCATTCAGAGAGTGGATTAATTGACGTAAGGTATCTTTCGGACAGCCGTTTTACAGAAGAAATTGTGTACCCCGCTCAAGGATTGGCTAAGTCTTTGCGTGATGGGGCTGAACACCGCTACTTACACTGGGGGAGATTCAGCGGAATAGACAGTGTACGATTTGCGGAAGCATCTATTGTTGAATTATTAAACAAACATCACCTAACATTCGAGGATATACAAGTTTTTTGTTTTTCACAATTTACATTGGCTAATATTAAATTACTTCAAGCTAAGCTGAACCTGGATCAACATAAAATTATTTATGTAGCCGACGAATATGGCTATACAGGCACAAGCAGTCCCTTTCTGGCCTTATATTGTGCTATTGAACATGGTTTGATCAAACGTGGCGACAACTTATTATTTTGGACATTGGGGTCAGGTTATCAAGCCGGTTCAATGTTATGGCGTTATTGACATGGGGCTCCATTCATTCATTCATCCTATCACTATCGAAACTCCACAATACACTAACAACAATCCCATCAGTATATTAAATTGACTTCTATATTTAGATATCATTTTTTTGAAAAGAGAACCACATAAACACCAACTAAAAGTGCCCATAAAACCGATGAATGCTAAGACTATAGAGTAACTCAATAAGCTAAAATAGGAAGAATGAGAGGTAAGAATAAATGTAGATGTAACTGTGATTCCATATAATATCCCTTTAGGATTAATAAATTGTAAAAGCATACCCGCAATAAAACTGTTGTGTTTATCGCCACTTCCATCACTTTCTTGATGTTTACTTGTAATAATTTTAAATGCTAAATAAAACATGTAGACTCCGCCTATCACAGCCATAATAGATTCAATCTTAGGGATAAAATTGATCAGAAGTATATTAAAATAGCAACATAACAATATAATCACGAAAAAACCTGTGCCCACTCCTAAACAAAATCTCATTGTTTTTCGTAAACCAAACTGGTTTGCAAAAGTCATTGCCATAATGTTATTAGGTCCCGGAGTAAAGCTAGCCACAAATGCATATAAAAACAAAGAAACAATCACTGAATTCCACCTCGTTGTATGTTATAATGTATTTATCAGACGCTATAACGTCCTTATGTGCGTTTTATTGTATATCCTGGTCGTTATAAAGTAAATAGGAATAGGAGAATTACCGTGGAAGAGATAAATCAAATCATTGCGGAGAATATAAAAAAGATTAGAAGAAGTAAAGATTTAAGCCTGGAAAAGGTGGCAGAATTAACAGGAGTAAGCAAAACAATGATTGGTCAAATCGAAAGAGGCGAATCGGCACCTACCATTACAACCATTTGGAAGATCGCCAATGGATTAAAAACTTCATTTTCTGCGCTGATAGATTATCCAAAACCTGACACAAGATTAATATTAAGAAATGAAATTCAACCATTGCTTGAAGACAACGGAAAATATCGGGTATATCCCTCTTTCCCATTTGATGAAAGCAAACGATTTGAGGGGTATACAGTGGAGTTAGACGAAGGTGGATACCTTGATGCCAATCCACATATGGAAGGAACTGAAGAATTAATCACTGTATTTGATGGTGAATTGTCTTTGCGTGTCAATGATAATGAATATCTATTAAAATCTGGTGATTCTATCACGTTTAACGCAGACAAACCCCATGTATATTATAATCCAGGACAATCATTGACCCGTTTAAGCATGATCTTATATTATTCTAGTTAGCAAAAAAACCAAGGTTCTTAAACCTTGGGATCAAATCTTACTATGATAACCTGCGGAGATAACGCTCAGCCTCCCCATTATGAACCGTCCAGCATTAACTTATAAACCTTACCGTCTTTTGCATATTCATTATTAAAAAGCAGGGCATCCCCTTCTCTTTTCAGGAATTTCAGATTGTCTCCAAAAAAAGGAAGGTCGTTTGTTTCGGCATATTTTTGCTGCTCTACGTCAAGAAGTGCTTTGTACAACAATGTTTTGGCACCTGTTTTACGATCTATCATCATGAGGAAACCTTGCTGATTGGACCGAATCAGCAGAAAATCCTCGTCCATTCCCTCCACTAAATAATTATCCGAATTACCACCTAGGGTGTTCAGATTAATCGTCTCCGTTACGTTCCCTGTTCCATCTTCAATTAATCGTAATATTTTCCCATCGGTAAGCAGGAGCTGATCGCCAGCTATTTTCACATTGTCACCATAACGAAGATGGTATCCTACACTTGCGTGGCGAATGACCATTCCATCCTTAATAATCATCGTATACCATTTATTATTGATATGTGGTTCTCCGTAAACATCTGTTACGGTCAGATAGATTAGGCCTTTCGGCGTCTTCTGAAAATCGAACTGAACAGCATCGAATAACTGCGAACCAAGGTTCGTTAGCAAGCGAGTTTGTCCTGCGGAATCTGTTAGATATAAACCCCCTGTTTTTTTATCCACTGTATAAGTAGATCCAGCAAATTGTGCGCTGGCACTAGCATAGTTCAATAGCCCAGTTGCTGTATATATCCTCTTCGTCGCATCCCAGCTGACCGTTGTTCCTCCTAATGAATTTACAAGAAAACGGGCAGGTACATAGAGTTGACCATTAATTTCAAAAGGAACACCTTCTACACTTACCAATTTACCATCAAGGACCCCCTGTTTACTTCCAATACGAACGGCTATCTTTTTTCCCCATCCAGTAAACTCCGCTCTTTGATGCGATTTATCCCATACAACCTTAAGTCCTGCCGCTTCCCAGTGACTGGCTGAAACATAAGTAATCCCATCCTTTACTAGTGCAGCGCTCGTACCTTTCCCGCCTCCATCCATAATGAAAGTGAAGTAAGCGGGCAATGCCGCATTCGCAACTGGAGCAGCAAGCAATGATGCAACAAGTATTGGAGCTAGCAACCATCTTTTATCCATATCTTAATCAACCTCCATGTTAGAAAATCATAAATTCTTCATAGGGTATAGACGCAGTTTAATTCCAAAGGTTCCTAGAAGTTAACAATAATAGTAAATTCTAAGATCAAAGTCTCTCCTTCTATTCATCCTCTCATCTGCCTCTTTTTCTCTCATTTCGTTGTTCCCCCAAGAATCTGTGAAAGTTTTCTCATAAATTGATAGGGAGGTTGGCGCCAAACCTTAAACAAAAAAATCGAAAGAAGGCAATTACAATGGCTTTAGGTTGTGATACAGCTACAAATGTAACAGCAGCAAGATTAACTACACTTAAAAATAATAAATTCACATTCGTTTGCCGATATTTAAATCGCGTGGAAGGATACCAAGATGGTCTCACCTCAGCTGAGATTACACGGATTTCAGATGGGGGATTATATATCATATCCCTTTATCAAATCAGCAAATCGCTCGATCATTTTACGAAAGCCAATGGGGTTAAAGATGCTGAAACGGCTGTAGGATTAGCAAGTGATTTGGGACAAACCAGCAGCACTCCGATTTATTTTGCGATAGACCGCGATATGACCTCTACCGAAATCACAAACAATATAGTACCTTATTTTCAAGGCATAAAATCAGTGCTAGACAGCAGTACTAAAAATTCCAAAGGTTATAAAATGGGTATCTACGGATCACGAGCAGTCTGCTCTCATATTCGAGGCACTAATTCCGCCACAACACGTTACACCTTCATCGTAGATAATGACTGGCAGGGAACCTTCGAGGATTGGAACCTGCGACAATATAATTTCAACACTGAGGTAGGAACAAGCACTGGCAAAATCAACGTAGACTATGTAGAGTCCTCCTCACATAGCGGTGGAGGCTGGAAAAAGTAATTTATTCCACTTTTATCGGTGACGAGGCGTCGTACGAAAGCAGATTATGATAGATTCAAATAAAGTCTCGTTATTATAAAAATAGTAAAAAGACAACCAGGCATGGATTATCCGATTAATGGAGAAGCTCTGCCTGGTGTTTTTGGTTTGTAGCGGTTTGTTTAAGCAGATAATCATAAATCGTAGCTATCCGATTTTAATGTCTTCTTTGGGCAACCCTCGGAGAAAAATACGCAGAATTTTCCAATTCCCAGCCGAATTACGATCGAGCATCCATTCCACACTGACAGCAACTCGCTTTCCTCACTGATAGCAGCTTGGTTTCTTCACTGACAGCAGCTTGCTTCCGCTATCCTCTCCCTGTATATTTTATCGCTGTAACTTTATGTAACCTATGAGATAACTGCACTCTATACACTTATTTCGTCTGTAAAAGGCTAACTTCTCACTTTAACTGTATTCTATACAATTAAAAATCACAGTTATCAGCTTTAGCGGCAAAAAACTAAAAAATAGCTGTACAAAATACAACTATCTTCATGAGCGAGTTTTTCGAGCGAAAATAGCTGTACAAAATACAATTAAAAGCCGCTACATATTAAATTCGTCCGCTCTCCATATAAAAAAGGGGCGAGATCTTTGTAGATCACCCCCTGCTCCACTTGCTCCTATTTAGAATCGCCTATTTGATCATATGCTGGATCATACGTCCACTTCAGGCCGTTGTCCTTACTCGACAGATAGATGGTACCTACAGTGTTGCCCTCTTTGCTGAGCAGAATAGGATACAATCCTTCTTTTCCAATAAAAATAGGTGAAAGCGGCGTTTTTTGATATTCATTAAAGGTTTCCGGAAGGGATACCACGAGCTTTTCCCATGACTGTCCCTTATCTTTGGTCCAATAAATAACAGGCCCATTATCTTCATAATATCTGAACCCTAAGAATCCGATATCCTTGTTAGAAAACCCTGCCCCGGCTAAACTTTCCGCGTATAAATCGTTAGGATTTCCAAGCTCCGTCCATGTCTTCCCGCCGTCAGAGGTCTGGTATACATAATTTAATGAGCGTCCCACACCTGCAGAACCTCCGGAGACGATCCATCCATTTTGTTTGTCAGTAAACCCGATGAACTTGGCGTCATAACCCTTGGCACCTGCAATGTTGTAGTTATTCCACGATTTCCCCATGTCATCACTGATTAATACATGTAGAGGGGATTCTTTACCATCCGCAAATCCATATACAATTGCAGTTTTGTCCTCGGAGATATAAAATCCGGTATCCGCTCTCCCCATCCCCATTTCTGTTCCAGTCGTATCAAGTTTTAAAGGCGTTTGCGCTTGAATCTCCCCTTTCCGATAGGAGACAGAGACATTACCATCCTCGTCCATGGAATACGCATTCCCAGCGTCATGCACAACCACTTGTTCGCCACTAGAGCTGTAGGAATAAATAGTACCTGGTTTGAGCGCCGCCGTATCTGTAGATTGGCCGGTTAGGTTGGTACAGGCTGCTAGCACTGCTGTTACACTAACCACCATTAAGACCGCAAGAAATGCGCCTACTCCATTTCGTTTTTCTTTCATATTTAAAATACTGCCAAATCGCTGCTTCATCGAGTGTTTTCCTCCTGCAAAATTCGTTGATAAAGCTACATGCCGAGTAGCATTACTTTGCATAACCGATAAAATGGCTTCGCAGTATTTCTTTCGATATGCCGCATTTTGCTTACGTACAACGGTGTCATCACAATAAATTTCAATTTCGCGGACAGCTTCGCGTGCCATGAACCAGACCAATGGATTAAACCAATGCAGTGCCTGCACAATCAGTAGCAGTAGCTTATATATGATGTCATGCCTTTTGTAATGGACCAGCTCATGTTTTAAGATAAACTCCAGCTCTTCGTCACTATATTGATCATGCGGCAAGAATAGTGTTGGCTTGTAAAAACCCATTAGCATCGGATTCGGAACTTTACTGCTTATCAGAACCGGAATGGCGGTTGTTACATGCATTTCTTTAGCGACTTGTTTGAGCTTGGAGAACATATCCTCTCTCTGAAGAGGGCTGCTCCAACGTAACACCTGTTTCCTGAAAAAGAAATAACTCAGCAAATGATACCCTAAAAAAAGCACAGCGCCAGTAACCCAGATGTAAGCTAAAATATTAATTCTAGAAGGGATATGGCTTACATCCCCTGTCTGGACCGGCTGAGAGATTACTGGCGTATCCGCCTGCAAATTCTGGGACACTGAGCTTTGAAAGACAGTTGCTATGGCCTGACCTTCGGGTAGCTGAATCGCCACAGGAGGATTGGTAAAGGAAAAGTTGAATGGCAACAATAATCGCAAGGTTAGGATCAACCATATCCAATAGCTCAACTTAGCCGAATAATGTTTTCTTAACAAGGGAGTTAATGTGATTAAGCCGATAATAACTAAACTAAGGGTCACAGAAATAACCAGAAAATCTGTAAAAAGACCTGTTATCATCAGGATTCCTCCTTATCTACTCTATCGAGCAGTTCCCGCAACTCAGCAAGATCGCTTTTATCAATCGCCTTCCCGTTGTATAAGGACATCACCATATCCTGCACAGAGTTGCCAAACAGCTTTTCAAGCGTAGACTTCCCTTCGCTCTCTTTATAATCTGTCTCAGAAATTGCAGCGAGATAACGGTTGCTCCGCCCTTCTTTTTCGCAAGATAGAAAGCCCTTTTCAACCAGCCGTGACAGCACTGTCATCAAAGTAGCAAGCGCCCACTTACGTTTATCCCCCAGTTGATTCAAAATATAAGAGGAGCTAACCCAACTCTCGGCTCTCCAAATCACCAGCATAATTTCCAGTTCAGCATCTGGCAAGCGTTTGATTTTGTTATTCATCCATATTTCTCCTTGTTATACATTTGTGTAATACATTCATTATACAAACGTGTAATTAAAAATCAAGCACATTATTTCTAAAATATGTATACATTCTTAGACGTTTATTATTTTAATAAAGGTTTCACAAGTCCAGTAGCAAATAATAAATAGAACCCTAGGAATTTTTATAAGATTCCAACAATGAGATAACCAACGCACACTCAGCTGAAATTTATAACTATTTTGGAAACTAAGTGATTGGTCTGCATTATTCTTAAGTAAGGAGGTAGGTTATGAAAAAATTTAGTATTCTATCATTTTCACTGATAATTTTACTAATTTTATTATTTGTATTAGTCAGACCCACGCAAAAGATCGTAAGTGTCAATCTTGCATCCGAAACAACAGAAATTACTTATACTGACCGTGAAAGCCTTCAAATCTTCGAAGATGCTATAAGAACTGTAAAAAAAGTACGCGGGTCTGTTGATGTGGGTGAACCGACTTATCGAATGACTGTTACTTACGCTAATTCAAAGGTGGCCGGATTCAGCCTTTATATGGATTTTAAAACGAAAGATGGTTTCCTGATTAAAGCTAGCAATAGCGAAAAGATGCTGGATTTAAGAAATAAGAATTCGGTTGAGCTAGCTGATCTGTTAAGTAAAGAAAAGGAAGATTAAAATTTGGAAACTCAATCTAAAAATAGGCATGGTCATCATACAAATGTAAAAACAAGCCATCCTTTAGTACTAACTAAGGATGGCTTGTTCGTAATTATATTATTTTCCTGCGTTTCAGATATACTGTCCCGCTCCGCTCAGAGCGCTGCAATTCTCTGCTGGATGCGTGGGAATAATGCAAAGGCATTCTCATAAAATACTTTCTCGTGGTGCTGCTCAGGCACAAGCCGGCGGACGAACTCCGCATACAGGTCAATAGGCGCGAGTGGCCAATCGGTACCGAACAACATTTTTTCATAGTGATCAGAGTACACCAACGCCCGGCGAAAATGATCCATAAACAGGGGTTCATTCATGAACCGCTCAAAATGAGGCCGGTCACCAACAACGAGACCGGACAAATCGGCATAGACGTTTGGATTCTTGGCGACCACTTCGGCAGCATCCATCACCCATGGATCGCCTAGATGGCAGATCATAAAGTTCACGTCGCGCCGTTGGAACGCCAGTTCGTCCACGGTAAGCGGATGCGCATACTTAAGCAATCCATTCATCGAATACGTATCACCGGTATGAATAACCACAGGTGTGCCGTACTTGGCGGCCAGCTCATAGATCGGCGAGTAGATTTTGTCATAAACGTAATGATGATAGTACCCGGCATAGAGCTTAATACCAGCTACCTCAGGAGCTTGCAGCCGTGCCTCAATTCGGTCCAGCTCATCCAAAGCATCCTTTCCTCCGAGCATATTCGGATTAATGCCCACGCATTCCATTAAGAATGGCGGCACACTGGCTTCCAAGTCGAGTCCCATCGGATTGGGAGAGGCAGAGTCAGGGAAGGCTCCCTTCGTCTGCTCCGTGACCCCCATACCAATGCCGAGAACAACGTCGTTCTTGTCAAACTCCGCTTTGAGCCCAGCAGCTGTGTAATCAACTTTGGAGAGGTCCAGTGCTGTCTGATGAAAGCTATCGATGTCCGACAGATGAATGTGAATATCAATGATTGGCATTTATAGTCTCCTTTTTGTCAGAAGCACTAGCAAAGGTCACCTTCATAAGATTACGAACTGCCTCTGGATCCAGAGCGAGCTCTCCCATGATCATGAAGGTCGGCTGTGTCCAAGCGGTTTCTCCGTTCAGAAGTAGTAGATGGTGATTCACACCATATGTGAATACCTTATTGTTCACGTAAGACATAGCTCTCTGATTAGGATAACTATGCACCACATGCAGCATGTCTTTACGCGAAGTTGCACCGATTCGGATAAGCCCCTTGGATTCCAGATGGGCTTCGACCTTCCCGATAGGGAAGTTGCCTTCCTCTGGGAGCTCCATCCAGCCTTCCGAATAGATTGGTGAAGGCTTAAAGTAACTATCCTCGGATAGCGAATAATGCGGTAGCGTCATTCCACTTTCATTGGTTACTGAAATCAACACACAGAGCACAGGGACTCCGGGCAGCATAAGGTAATGCTGATTGATCGTGATCCCCCGGTTTGCTTCCTGCTTCTCCATCGAAGTGGTCAGTCTCAATCCCTTCCAGACGTTGCCGTGATCATCCATCTGCTCCGTCCAAGCTGCGCTTCTTGGCTCCTGCAACCGGCTAAATCCGCCTATGCCAGAAATACCCACACCGAGTCCACCATGCCAAGGATTCCACCAGGAACGTGGTTCAGCTTTGGGAAAGGTGCTGTCCAGCCACTCTTCTCCTTGGTGCTTCAAGGAATGCACAACGCTGCCGAAATCAGGAGCAGCTGCAATAGATAGAACTCCGTTGCTCACTGTGTAAATGGGACCCGCAGGTCCTTCTTCTATCCCACAAACAACGCTTGTTTCCGTTTGTGGAAACCAGAGGCCTGTTCGCTCTTGAATGCGATCCTCACCACGATAGACGACCCGGACCTTACGGCCAGATTCGTTGTGTTCTGGTGATTCTGTATCCTCAGTAGAGAGTTCAAAACCAGCGGAGTGCAAATTTCGTCCTCTTTGCAACTCCATCTCAGCGACACTTCGCTCCTCTTCTCCATCAGCCTGTACATACAATTCAAGGCTTCCATCAAGCGGTGTCATCTTTCGTTCGATTAGCTCGGCATGAAGTGCCCCTGCCGCAAAAGGATTTCCACCGCCGAGCGTTAGCTCAAGATGGTCATCCAACACCGGTATGACCGAATTCTGCTGTTTTAGGGCAAAGGCGCGGAATTCCGACCACTTAAGGAAGGTGTTAAGAGCAAACACCATAGTTTTTGTCCGTACGACATCTCCAGCGGAGATTCGGCCAAGATTATGCTCCAGCCCAAGCGGGTATTCCGGACGAAGCAATTTTAGCGAAGGATCCCAGCAGATTCCGCATGTGACGTTCTCTTCCTTGCAGAACAACCAGTTCTCCGTAATTTGTGCACTGTCCCAAAGACTTGGATCGCCTGAGTAAGCGTCGCCCATGTCCACGTATTGGCCCTGATATGGTAAGATGAGCTGTTTACCGAAAAAGCCGAAATTCGTCAACAGATACATGTCTTCTTCCAGGATATCACTATTGGTATTGCAGACCTCGCTATAAAACTCAGCGATTCCGTTGGCAAATAGCTTAGCCACTCTTTTTATCTCAAGACCCGGAAATTCTTCCGACTCGTAAAGAGCTTCGAGAACCTGACTCTCCCCTTCAGAATAGATCTTTACCTCTTTGGCCTGTTTCTTAGAGAATTCTTCTGCGAATGGCTTGCCTAACTTCGGATGGGTCAACCAGAAATTATGGCTCGAGCCGGGATATTCAATCCACATTCCATTGTCGGTATTATTAAGATGAATAGAGTAGGCGCCATTCACCGCCACCCACTGATCCCCGTTTTCCCCACCAAAGCGGCCATGCGTTCCCTTCATTAGAACGGATAGCTTGCTGATAAAGGTGACTGCCTTCTCTCCAACCGGAACGGCCGTTACCTCAATAGCCTGTGAATAAAGACCGTATGAATTTAGGGTAAAGGGTACTTGAATAGAAGCCTTACTCTTAGCTGGAACAGTAAAGCTTACTGTACGATCCGCCCACATCAGGAATTCGTCTTCGGGCAAATCAAAAGAAAATTCTGCTTCTGCAGCAAAATTATTCTCCACATTAAGGTACAGTTCCGAAGGAAGACCCAGATACAGTTCCCGGTGTGGCAGCGCTATCTTCATTTTGAGTGGAAATTTAGGAGCAACGCCAATGCGGAATTCCGCACGCTTGCCACCGATGATCCACTTGCTCATAACAACGGGGTGTGTCTTCTTATCGTTCTGCTCTTCCCGAACTGAATCAAGCTCAAAATCACCTTCCACGATAACCGTTTCACCTGGAGCGAGTATTCGCGCAGCAGATAGAGCAAAACGGATATTTTTATCGTTCTGGCCTTCGATCTCAATGGCCAGCTCAGACGTCGAACGATTCTTGATGCGATAGCGGATCTTGTAGGTCGAACCAAACACTAGATCATGATCATCTATCTCTGTAGAGATTTCATAGTCTGGTGTATCAAGAGCGGTCAGACCGCGGCCAGTCTTCTCGAATTCCGCCCTCAAGGAGAGTTCTCCCTTTTGCCAAGTGTAATCAAAGAAATCAAAGCCACGCTCCTGGCGGCCATCTGGCTGAATGGGAAGTTCACGGGTACTGTCTGCATACCAATCCAGTTCTTCAAAATAAGGAGCAAGTGCTTCCGTTTGCAGTACTGTTGGAATGAAGTTCATCAGATGGACGTAATCTTCATTTTTCTCCCAAAAAAATCCGCATTTCTTATACATTGGTACGGCTTTCGTATTACCTGCCCAGGTGAACAGATCAAGACGTGGCCAGCCCGCTTCTATTGTTTGGCGAACAGCGTTCAGAATCAGATTGCGGCCAACCTTGTATCCGTGATAATCGGGACGTACATTCAATAGCGGGACATACAAAGCCCCTTCATCTTGACGGTAGTGGGCGAAGCTGCAGAAGCCGACTACCTCTTTGCCATCAACGGCAAGAAAGGCATTAAGATTGGACGAGATCTCCATCTCACGGCGCACACTGTCCTCAGTTCTTTGATTGGTGCCTCCGCCCCAGCTTTCGTTGCTGCGGTTCCACATTTCTGCGACCGCCCCAGCATAAGAAGAATCGTATTCGATAATGCGGATTTGTTCCGCTGTAGTTTTTACAGTCATGTCTTCATCTCCTTATTCCTCAAAAAAATATGAGTATGTATTCGTATACAGTTATTCTGGATAACCTCTCTACAACATATTGAAATAACTCCTACGAGTTCTTATTATACTATTAACTGGAAGCTCAATACGAGGTAAAAAACTCTTTCTCCTTATTTTCTACATAAACTCACTGCCAGCAGAAAGCTACAAAAAAAGCTGTCGAGTCACCCTCGACAGCCTGAAGCTGCTATTAGGAGCAGCCTTTCTTCTTTAACAACTCTCCACACGATCCGCCGCTCTTTTCTTCATATTAGCGAGACCTACAATACATATCAACAGTACGCAGATAGAATAAGGAAGCGCCATATTAACGGTGTATAAGGCCGTACCTATAACTGGCCCTATGAATGACCCGCCACCTTGCAGGGCCGCAATAAAGGAAGCAACGCTTCTTTGCTCATGGTCTTGAACCGCCATTGAAGCACCCGCACTGTAGCCGAGCAGTGTAAAGCCGATGCCAATACCCAAGAATGTAAAGTCTACATACGCAAATCTGATGAACAATAACAATCCCAGCAAGCCTAAGGCAACAAATAAGAGTCCTACGAGCAGCACTTTTTTAGGATGCCATTTGAGAT
This sequence comes from Paenibacillus sp. FSL H3-0310, assembly GCF_038002785.1. Classification (NCBI taxonomy): domain Bacteria; kingdom Bacillati; phylum Bacillota; class Bacilli; order Caryophanales; family Paenibacillaceae; genus Paenibacillus; species Paenibacillus sp. FSL H3-0310. Next base: position 1,840,093 of record NZ_JBBODC010000001.1, on the reverse strand, counting down.
ACTTACTGATTACAATTTGCGAGAGCACTACCATTATTCCCGAGATCGCCAGCCCCATTCCAATTAACTGAGTGGCTTGCTGAGTACTGTAACCCAAGCTATCCTGCACAAAAAATCCGATAGTAACCTGCACGATATTCAGAGCAAACGAAAGCAAAAGTCCAATCCACAAATAGAGGCGTATACGTCGATCATTGGGGGAAAGTGAAATCGCCTGCCGCTCAATCTCAATATTCTTTTCTTTAGGAATAAACACCAGAAACAATATAGCCAAGGTGAACAATAAAATAGCTGCCGCGTACATTGGTGAGGTCAGGCCCAGTGAAGCCATTCCTCCACTCATTGCGGGTCCTACTACGAAACCAAGACCGTTGGCCGCACCAAATAATGCCATTCCTTGTGTACGGGTTTCTTTTGTACTCCAGCCCATAACATAAGCTTGTGCTAATGCCGGAATTCCTCCAAAGAAAAAGCCAGCGATTGCGCGAAGTAAAAAGAAACTCCAAAACAGACTCTCTTTACTCTGTGCATTTACTGCATAATCAGCCAATAGTGCAAAAATGATGAGTGTGGCCATATAGACGAACATAATCGAAGCAAGCAGCCACTTTCGGCTCATAAACGTTTGTTTTTCCCAGAAATATCCTCCGAGCAGCCAACATAACCCCGCCACCGATACTAAACATCCTGATTGAAAATCACTCAGCCCCAAATTTCGCGCAAGCGGACCAATAATCGGATTAAAAGCAGCTATTGAGATCATTCCTGTAAGTACGATTAGAAACATAATACCCCGTCTGTATTTCATAAAATTCCCTTCTCCTCTCAAGTAAACCAGAAACAATATACGATTCATCATTATCGCTGTGTTTATGGTACTATGCATGGAAGTCAGGCCTCTACCTCTTGGCGGATTACTTTACTGGTTAGCGGGATTTATAGTAGAACTAACAAAAAAAACCTGCTCTTAAGAGCAGGGTTATAGATGTTAATCCACCGTTCCAACATTCTCCAAGTGTAATGAGCTTTCGGAGCTGACGCCTGCTTCCGTACTCAGAGTAGTAAGTGCTTGTTTTAGATCCTCTTTATTCACATAGACATACGGACTCTTCCAAAGAGATTCCACATGTAAGGAATTAATATGCTCTGGTTTAAGTTTAGGGAAGTTGAATAACCACTGCTGCAGATCTGCTTGAGGAATATCCGTCTTCACATTTTCACCAATGATATCCAATACATTTCCCCATTGGGACACACCTTGGAAGTTTCCTAGCTTATCCAGAATCTGCTTGATTACTTGCTGCTGCCGATCATTACGCTGGAAATCGGAGGATTCAGCCGTTCCTTGATTCGATTTACGGTACCGCACAAAATCAAGAACTTGTTGGCCATCCAGCTTCTGCAAGCCTTTCTTTAAATCGATGTGTGTACCATCTGCCGTATCGGTATATTTCATATCCATATCTACATCTATAGTCAGTCCGCCAAGCAAATTCACGGTCTCCTGCAACACATCAAAATTCACCACAACCATGTGATCAATCGGCAGACCGAGCAAATTGCTGAAAAACTCTTTTGTATTCGGAATAGCCTCTGTTTTGTCTTTTATGTAATGATAAGCATAATAATAATTGGCTTTACGGGAAGGTAACGATTTAGGTTTTAGCAACAAATCCCTGGGTAAAGATAAGAAACTCGTTGATTTCGTGTCCGGATTGAAGCTGACAAGCATCAGAACATCAGTATTCATTACCCCACCGCCACCGTCCCGGCTATCTACCCCGGCAAGCAGAAAAATCATAGGTTCAACCGATACCGTCTCCTTTTTTTCCTCTGGAGCAGCAGTGGGTTGGATGGTGACTGGAGCTGCCATACGCTGTATCGCATCATCCGTCTTTTTGTATAAATACCCTGCATATACTCCAATCCCTATAATAGTTGCGCCTAAGACAAGACCAATGCTCGTCAGAATTTTACGGGTTGTTGTCCACTTGCGTTTGTTAGACATAATTTCCTCCACTCAGTTCCAATAGCTTATTCAATCAGCGCTTTCATCCTTATGAACTTTAACACTTAGCACTATGCCAATCGCAATCATATTAGTTAGCAATGAGCTGCCTCCATAACTAATAAAAGGCAATGAAATCCCCGTCAGAGGCAGCAAGCCAATATGCATCCCAAGATTAACGGAAACTTGAAAGATGAACATAGCGATAAACCCGGTGACAATATAGGTACCCGCACGGTCCCTACTATCCAGCGCAATAAAGATCATTCGGTACACGAGCAGCAAATAAAGCATCAGCAGCACGGATGAACCTATAAAACCGTATTTCCCCCCGATGACTACATAGATCGAATCGGAATACGCATATGGAATATATCCTTTTCGCAAAAAAATACCTTCACTGCCCGATAATCCTCCGGAGCCAATGGCTATCATTGCGTTTTTTACATGCCAAGACTTATCTGGATCGCTCTGCGGGTCCAAAAAAGCTTGGATTCGTGACAGTTGATGGGGCTCGACAATCTTGGATAACAGGTCGAAGTTAGCATAATACAGCCATAGTATCGTGCCGATCGAAATAATCACAACACCAAGGATCAGAATCATATATAGAGCACGGATGTTACCAATCCACAGCATACTAAGTAATATGCCAGCAAATACGAGTGCTGTACCCAAATCGGGCTGATCCATTATTAAAATGAAAGGATTTAAAAAAACGAAACAGACCGGCACTAAATCTTGAAAAAACCGCAGCCGCTGGCCCTCTCGTGTACCTAATAGATGAGCAATGAGCAGCACCGTACATATTTTAGCCAGCTCGGAAGGCTGAAGCTGAAAGCTCCCAATACTTAACCAACGCACGGCACCATTGAGGTTTTCTCCAACCAGCTTGACTAGTACTAGTAAACCTATGCCCACGCCATAAAAGAGATACGCTAACCTGCCTAATAGAATCTTATAATCTACCAAAGCAATGAATAACATGGGTAGGCAAAATAAAGCAAATAAATACAAATAACTTATGTAAAGACCGTCTAACCGCGTATCCGTAGTCGCTTCATAAATAGCAACAGTACCCATGCCAACTAAGCAGGTGGTGAGAAAAAGTACGGATCTGTCCAGCTTTGCAATTTTGGTAGAGATAAGCATTTACAACCTCTATTTAATTTCTGTAGTTTTCTTGTTGTGTACAGGATATATACATGAAAATGGGCATTATAAATAATCCGCTGAGCACTTTTACTTCTTTTTTCTCAATGAAGCGCTGCGGATGATTAGGTTAAATGATTACCTCAGATCATATTTGCCCTGATACGCCTTCTTCGATAACAGCTTAAGTTTATCTTCACTTAGCGTATAAATATCCATACCATTACCTGCCTCACCCAATGACCAGCCCAGTGCAAGCTCGTTATGGCCATCTTCATCAACATCAAAGAATCCGGCATAATCTAGACCATACCCAAACCCCTCAACCTCGGAAATCTTCTGCCAAGCTTCATTTTCCTGCCTCAACAACATTGCTTTTATAGTGTATCCTTTGTTTTTACTGTACTCATACACAACTACAGCTTCGTCGATTCCGTCTCCATCCATATCGCCAAAGGAGATGGCATTATCTTCTTGTCCCTTCATCGGAGTTATCAATTGAGCTTTGTCTGGAAGCCACTTAATAAATTCCTGGCTCGTTTTGTCTCGCTGCAGATTTGCTTCTGATGATGGAGGTTTAATCAGCTCTCCGGGTGTCGCCGGGACTCCGCATCCTCCGAGCAAAAATAAAGTTGTCAACAGGGTACCTATTTTTATGAATTTGCTCGGCATTTGGATCATCGACTCCTCGCTTGTCCGCATATATAGTATTTTATCTGTGAAAGAGATGAAAGTGGTTATGAAATAGTTAAATTTGAATTCTTATTCTATCGGTAAGTCAAATTGGACAATCGTTCCTTTGCCTAAAGTGCTGCTTATTCGCAGCTCTCCATGATGCAATTTAATGATCTGTTCCGAGATGGATAATCCCAAGCCGCTGCCCGAAGCCTGTTGATCCCCTTTGTAGAATTTTTGCCGCACATTCTCTAAATCCGTCTCAGCGATGCCTGAGCCTGTATCCTTTACAGAAATCACGACTTTCCCTGGAACCGTATGAGCGGTGATAAAGATTCGACCTGATGAACCAGTAAATTTGAGTGAATTATCAATGAGATTAATCATGACTTGCTTCACACGATTCTCGTCAGCTTGAATCACTGGCAGATGTTCTTCTATTTTTACATCTAGTGAGATGCCTTGTCGGGTCGCTCTAGGGGTAAGTTGTCTGCCGATATGCTGCAGTAGTTCTGTTAGATCCACAGATGTGAAGTGAACGGCGATTCTTCCGTTATCCAACTTGGAGAAATCCAATAATTCATCCACCATATGAGTTAACCTGTCACTTTCGGATTCAATAATATCAAGCCCATCATAAAACAGAGGTTGATTACTCACCTCACTTGCCTTTAAGGTAATTGCCCAACCTTTGATCGAGGTCAAGGGTGTTCGCAGTTCATGGGATACGGAAGCGATAAAATCATTCTTAAGCTGTTCACTCTTGGAGATTCGACATGCCATCATATTTAACGTATCCGCCAATGAACCCAGCTCATCTTGATAGCGCTTATGCACTCTGATGCTGAAATCACCTTCGGTCATCTGGTCTGCTGCCTGCTTCAAATCTTTAATGGATCTGGTTATGGTCCAAGACAGTAATAATCCAAGTAAGGTGACAATGCCAATGACGATGATCCCCACCCCGATCAGTAAAACCGCAATCTGTTTAACTGTATGTATAGTTTCCGTTAAGGACGTGATAAATCTGACTCCCCCCACGATGTTTCCATTCGCTTGTAAAGGATAGGATACCGCGTAAATCGCTTCCGCTGTGTTAGGGTCCGCACCTTTCCAACTGCCGGGCTGCCCTTTTATTGCTGCTTGCACATCTATGTTCTCAGTCATAGTAAGATCGCCTTGAAGTCCATTTGAATCCTGCAACAGCCGGCCTTCAACATTAATAATCTGTACCTGTGCATCGGAATGACTCGCAAAACCCTTCAGTAACCTATCCGATTGTTCCTCCAGATCCTGGTCCCCAAAGTATTGCTGAAAAAAAGAAGCCGATAGCTCTGCTTGATTCATCAGGGTTTCCTCAATGTTATGAAAATAATAATATCGTACAGATACATTAAGAATGATTTCAAGAATGAGCACAGTAAGACAGATGACTACAAAATAGCTTCCTACTAATCTTTTCTGAATCCCCATTCTTCAACCATCCTTTCTAAAGCGGTATCCGAGCCCCCATACCGTCTCAATCCAAAGCGGATTAGAAGGATCAACCTCAATTTTCTCTCTTAACTTACGCACATGAACATCTACCGTCTTAGGATCTCCAATATAATCCTCTCCCCAGACAAGATTCATTAATTCATTCCTAGAGAGTGCTGTATCCGGATGCTCCAGAAAGGTCTTCATCATCTGAAATTCCTTCGGAGTTAATTCAATGCTGTCATCCTGCTTAAACATCTTGTTTGCATTCAGATCCAGCCGAATCGGTCCAGCTTGAAGTATCGTTTTTTGCGGCTTGAGAGCTGATTCTGTACGGCGCAAAATCGCTTTAATACGTGCTACCAATTCTAATGGATTAAAAGGTTTAACAATGTAATCGTCAGCACCCATTTCAAGGCCATTGATTTTGTCCAAATCCTGTCCACGTGCGGTTAAGAAAATGATGATGACCCCAGCGTCTTTCTCTCTTAGCTTTCGGCATATTTCGAACCCATTAGAATCAGGCAACATGATATCCAGAACCAGAACATCTGGACGGCTCACCTCAAAGCTCTGCAAGGCTTCTTCTCCACAAGCAGCTTCACTAACCACAAACCCGTTATTCGTTAAATTTATAGATATAAAACGTCTAATATTATCGTCATCTTCCACAATAAGCACATGATTGCGATCAATAGTATCCACGATTTCCACCCCTATTACCCAGAGTCTAAACAAGTAAAAAAACAAAAAAACTCTCCCGGTAAAGAGAGAGTCTTGTCTCAGATCCCTATAATTAAATCACAAGTGGATATTACTCTAAATCGCTATAGTTGTCAAAATCTAATCCAGATACACAGCCTTGCCGGTCTGCGCCGATTCATAAATAGCTTCCAATATTTGCGAAACAACAAAAGCCTGTTCAGGAGTTACAACCGGGTCCTTATCCTGTTCAATCGCTTCAATCCACTTTCTTAATTCTATATCCGGAGCACTTTCAGCTTTTCCTTCATAATAGGCAACGCCGCCTGCCCCAAGCTCAATTTTATTAGTGTACAGCTTGCTGAATTTCTCTCCGTTAATTCTAAGTCCGTCCTTCATATCTGCGCCTGCTTCCGTCCCACTTAAGCTGCATTTCGCTTCATGTACGTCTAGTGAATTCAGAGCCCAGCTCGCTTCCAGCATGATTGTTGCGCCATTCTCCATTACGACCATTCCAAAGGCTGAGTCCTCCACGGTGAACTTTTTAGGGTCCCACGGTCCCCATGCGTTGGCGGCTTCTTCTTTTTGTGAAAGTTCATGATATTTAGTGCCAAGCACGACTTTAGGTTTATAGTTATCCATCATCCAAAGGGTTAGGTCCAGCGCATGAGTTCCGATATCGATAAGCGGACCGCCGCCTTGTTTCTCTTCATCAAGAAATACTCCCCAGGTCGGTACGGCTCTCCGTCTGATGGCATGTGCTTTTGCAAAATAGATATGACCAAGCTCTCCGGACTCACAGGCTTTTTTCAAATATAAGCTGTCTTCTCTATATCGGTTGTCATATCCAATGGTCAGCTTCTTGCCTGTACGTTTCGCTGCTTCAACCATTCGTTTGGCATCTGCCGCTGTCTTAGCCATTGGTTTTTCGCACATCACATGTTTTCCGGCTTCTAGTGCAGCGATTGATATTTCCGCATGGACATCATTAGGCGTAAGCACATGAATAATATCGATGGATTGATCTTTTAATAGTTCAGTGTAATCCGTATAGACAGTAGCTTTATTATTTCCGTATTTCTCCGCTGCTTCTTCAGCACGTTCTTTAATAATGTCACAAAAAGCCACGATCTCAACCTTACTTTGTCTGCTCAAGCTTGGAAGATGTTTGCCATTCGCAATACCACCACATCCAATAATCCCTACACGAAAAACCTTACTCATATCCTTCACCCTCACCTCTAATGGATTTGTTTGCTGTTTCGATAAGTTGCCGGTGTCATGCCTAACCGCTTGCGGAAGACAATATGCAAATAGGTAGCATTGGTAAACCCTTCCGACTGTGCGATTTGTTCTATCGGATAATTGCTTTCTTCAAGCTTGCGGCAGACCGCTTGCAATCGGATGTCCTCAAGCGCCCTACTGAATGATTGTTCTGCATTTACTTGCTTAAACACCCGCTGCAGCTGCCTTGAACTAATATTCAGCTTTTCCGCAACATTTTCTAAGGTAACCGTTCCTGAATAATTCGCTTCCATATATTGCATTGCGTATTGATACCGGTAAGTCAGCATATCTCTAACCGGCGCCTCCGTGCGGATCCCCCCTGAATCATACGCTCTAACGGCCTTTAATAAAATACTAATCACGAGATGCTTAATTGAAGTATAATATCCGGTCAACTTCCCATCGCATGCTTCGTACGCTTCTCGAAAACACTTCATAGCCCCGTGATAATCTTGTGCTGGGACCAAGGGTAAACACTTCAGCTTCTCCACACAGGTCTCAGCTTCCGCAACCTCCCAAAGATCAGCATCATCCCGGATCCTCTTCTTGATGTCAACATGCAGGCATAGCTCTTCCATGGATTCATCTACGGCTGCCTCTTGACGATGCATGACACCTGGTCCGGTTAGATAGAACATTCCCTCTGACAGAGGATACTTTTGATCCCCAAGAATGACTTCTCCCTTCCCGCGCGGAATGAAATGAAACTCAAATTCAGAATGATTATGGAACTCGACTACTCTGCCCGGTGGAAAAGATGTCAAATGAAATCTAAACACTGTAATCTCGTAATGTCCCCATAGAATCGTGATATCCAATCTTTCAAGCATGTCCTGCTTCTCAAACATCATCTCATAGGGAAAGCTGCTCAACGTTAAGTCCTCCCAATCGGAATTACACAGCCTTCTTTAGCCGAGCGGTTCGCCGCCTCCATTAATCTGGTAAGCTCAACTGCCATTTCAACATTGTGAGTGGCGAGTGTATTATTTTGAATATGATCAACCCATTGATGGAAGGCGCTTTCACGATTGCTTTGCAGGGCTACTTCTTTCCAGCCTTCTTCTTTATCCGTGGATTTGTTCGTTCTAAGAAGAAGCTTATTCTCTGGTGTTCCGTAAAGCAGCGTTCCTTCAGTTCCATGCACCTCGATAGTAAACGGCGAATGACTATTCACGAAACCAGCCTCCACCACACCAATTGCTCCTGAATCCGTAAATAATGTCACTACAGCATTATCTTCCACTTCTTTACCGGTTACATACCCAAAATTAGCACTAACCCCAGTCACATCTTGATCTAAGAAAAGCTTCGCCAAATACATGGGATGACAGCCCAGATCAATCAAAGCTCCGCCTCCACATTGCTCCAAGCTAAAGAAATGATCGGGAAGCCAGCTTTCCGTTGCTCCGTTATGGGATAAGCGAACTCTAACGTAAGTAATCTTGCCGAGCAGTTCCTGACTTAGAATCTCTTGAATAGTTAATGTATAGCCGTCATTTAAACGAGGCAAGGAGACCGTTAGCTTCACTTTGTTCTCGTTAACTTCTGCGATAATTGCGTTAACTTCTTTTAACGTTGGGGCAATAACTTTTTCTGTGAAAATATGTTTACCCGCTTTGGCCGCAGCCATGATTACGTCTCTATGCATATTCGTTGGTGCATCCACGATAACGGCATCTATATCCTCTTGCGCAAGCAGATCATCCAGTGATTCAAAAAAAGGAATATTCAAGCTTTCCGCAGCTTTGTTCCCACGCTCTACGTTTTCGTCCCAAACTGCAGCTAATACGGTATCTTCATGCTCCTGAGCTTGCTTGGTATAATCCCATGCATGCACATGCCAATAGCTGAGCTTACCAATTCTAATGGTCATTTACTTGTGCCTCCCGTATATATGTTATTCTGACATCTGCTATAAAAATAACACATAACAAACAGCTTTTTTAGTAGGAAAATGCGACAAAACATATATAATATTACGACACATAAAATCCGGAGTGAAATACGATTCCTAAAAAAAGAAACCCTTGCTATAAAAGCTAAAGGTTTCTTTATACTTGGCTTAATGGGTTAGTGGCTTATTATATCCTTTGTCATCAAAAGGCTGCAGTTTCTCAAACCACTTCTTTTTCAATAGTTTAAGCTCCCAGCGCACGTCGGTTACGTCTTCTGACTCCTTCTGCTCTAACACCTCATAGCTGAAAGCTTCTGCTCCAAGTTCCTTCCAGTCCTTTTGCAGCTCCGCATTTGCAAATCTGCCCATATCTAATTGCATCTGTATAGTCATCCATTTATTCTTCAGGTTGGGATAGCTGTCAACGAATATTTTCCCGCTTCTTTTGTTTGTAATTTGAATAGCACCCATGTACGTCTTGAGCTGCTTATATTGCTCCTGAAGTTCTTTACGTTTACTTTTGTCCATTATGATTTATGATTCTCCTTTCACAGGCCATTCTGCTAAATTTCAGTACCCCATTTCTTTTAATAAACGGGACAATACCGAAAGTCGTTCTCCGATCATTTCACCATCATCACTAAGCGCCTGAGCGAACAGCTTAATATCATTATCAATCATGGGATTATCTGCACATACAGATACACTCATTGCATCTCCCTGCAGTCCAATACGATCAATCATAGGGCTCTCGGGATCATACATTTTTGGAAAACGATAGGCCTCTTGAAAATACAAACTACTTCTGCAAATCAAAATTGCCAGGTCAAGCACTCTGTGCATTGGCAGCTCTTCGGACTGTCTCGACCATTTGTCCCCTGTATGTCTCCATACCTTTGCTGAGATGTCGACCTTTCCTCTATCGTTCCATTGTGCTAATCCTAGGGACAGACCTTTTGCATCTGTGTCCCCGGCGTACCGGCCATCAACCTGCTCGTAATTTTCTGACACGACTACAGGTTTATGTTTTAGAGTTGTTGGAATTTTCATGTTAGTCACTCTCCATTTTATGATTTACTAATTTACTCATTTACTAAATTACTAATTTACTAAATATAAGATTCATATTACCCGGCAAAAGATCATCTGTCAAACGACATTACACCCGTTTTATCCAACAAAACAAAAAATCCCTCTGCGCGTAGCAAAGGGACTGTTATTTTCATGTACTATATATCTCTAGCTTAAATGATCATTCACATTACAAAACCAAACCATATGGACAGAATCAGGTCCCCAATAGTCTTCTACTACTTTATAAGGCTGCCCAAATTTACGTTGCCACCTGACCTGTGCATGTTTATAACCGCTGTCCAGACAAAACTGCTCTACCCCTTGCTTTTTTAGAAATATCATCATTTCCTTAATTAAGGCTGAACCCACACCTTGGCCCTGATAACTTGGCATAATGTATAGACTGCCCAATTCCCCTATTTCATCTAACTGATGATCCGTGCAGGTTTGAATATCTTCGCCACAAGGTCCAAAGGAAATCGTACCGACAACCTGCTCTTCTATTTTTGCAAGAAGGAAGTAAGGCTCCCCAGTCGTAGTATCCAGTGAAGTCATCACCATTTGCTTTTTATGATCTATTTCACTTTGGATATCGTCTTGTAAATGATCAAGCCCTTCTTTTTCAAAGGCATCTTGGATTGAAGTTTCAAAAACAGAGCATGTGGATTCAAACTCAGCTGGAGAAAGCGTGCTTATGGTCATTGGATTACTCTTATTCATTGATTCGGACACCTCTTCTATTCCCGGCCGGAATTCTTAAAAATCCTGCAATAATATACTATCAGCATTCAGACTGAAAGGTTTATATTCATAGAACTACTTTACTGGAGGTCATCATGAATACATTGTCCTTTCTGATCTATTGCGTTGTCGCTACATTTACACCCGGTCCTACCAATATTGTTATTCTTTCTTCCGTGCAACATTCCGGGGCTAAAAAATCAATGGGGTATGTATACGGATCTACGCTGGCTTTTGGCTTATTACTCATCCTTTCTACTCTGCTGAACCGTGTTCTAGTAGAAATCATCCCAAATATCCTGATCATTATGCAAATCATTGGGAGTTTATATATGCTCTACCTTGCTTATAAAATCTTTAAAATGGGTTCAATGGAAGACCAGCCTGACCCTAATGCCAATTTCCGCTCAGGCGTGCTTATGCAGCTTGTGAATCCTAAAGTGCTAGTATTTACACTAACGGTCATTCCCAACTACGTAATGCCATTCTATACCTCTTCGCTTGCCTTGTTTATATTTGTTATAATTATAACTGTGATCGGATTTTTTGCATTTACGACATGGGTTGTATTTGGGACAATCTTCAGAACATTTATGAAAAATCATCAAAAAGTTCTAAATACCGTGATGGCACTGTTTTTAGTATACTCGGCCATTATGATATCGGGAATCCTATAAAGTCGCGGAGGTTAAGAACGTGGAGAAATTTAACTATAAAAAGTCAGCAGAGATCCTGTCCTTATCCGCCAGCCTTACTGATTTCACCTATAAAAAACATTGCCATGAGGAATATGCACTCGGTGTGACCCTTCGTGGCATTCAGCAATATAATCTTGACGGTAGTTTGCAATCCTCTCATAAAAATGGCGTAATGTTGTTTAATCCGGAACAAACGCATGATGGCAATGCGTATGATAAAGGTGGCATTGATTATGTCATGCTTTATATTAAGCCAACCCTAATGTTAGAGATATTAAGAAAAAAAGAACTCCGCTTCGCCACTCCTATCTTATACGATGACAAATTGGCGCAGTGCATATTAGCCCTAAACCATGCCATTCAGAATGGCAAAGAGGAGTCTTTGTGCAGTGAACTGCTATTCACTCTGGTTCATTTAGTATCCAATACTGAAATAGTTACCGATCGTAGAACGAATAATAAATTTCTCAAAAAAGCAAAGGAAATGATGTACTGCAGTTTAGACCATGTGCTGAAGCTGGACGATCTCTGCACAGAGTTTGGTCTATCCAAATATCAGTTTATTCGCGAGTTTAAGACACATACAGGAATATCACCCTATCAATTTTTCTTAAATTGCAAGGTAGAGCGTGCCAAGCAGTCCATAGAGAGAACCAAGGATATCTATGCAGCTGTTGTAGATTGCGGATTTGTGGATCTAACTCATCTGAACAGGCATTTTAAAAGCGTGTTCGGAATAACCGCACATGAATACCGGTCACAGCTGTAAGATCTGCCCTCCTACCATTGTCCAGAGCACTTTGAATTCATCATCCAAGAGAACCAGGTCAGCATCCAAGCCAGAGGTGATCGTCCCCTTTTGTTGAAGTTCAAGAATATTGGCCGGTGTAGTTGAAGCCATTTGCACCGCATCTGTGAGCGAAATTCCAGTTTCGACAGTATAACGTAAGGCTTCATTCATGGTAACTGTACTGGAGGCCAGCGTGCCATCTTCCAATCGCGCTATGCCACCAGATACCGTAACCTGATGTCCTCCAAATATATAATTCCCATCCCCTAACCCCATTGCCTGTAAGGCATCTGTGATCAAGACCATTCCTTCCGGTCCTTTCATGGTATGCATCAAACGGATAATTGCAGGATGCAGATGGACATTATCCACAATAGCTTGCAGGCTCACATGCTTCTCTTCGAAAGCGGCAACCACAATCCCCGGATCTCGATGATGGATCGGCCGCATGCCATTAAAACAATGCGTAACATGACTTGCCCCAGCGGCAAAAGCTTGTTTGGCTTCCTCATATGTGGCATCCGAATGAGCAATCGCTATCACCACTCCCTGTTCTTTCAAAAAGGAAAGAAGCTCCATGCCTCCCGGCAGCTCAGGAGCAATCGTAACCATTTTTATGAGTGATCCAGCTTCTTGGAAAATGAGCTTCATTTCCTCTAAGTTAGGATGCCGCAGATACTTTTCATTTTGCATTCCTTTTCTCTTGGGGTTTAGATAAGGTCCCTCTAAGTGAATGCCTGCGATCTTTGCTCCCACTTCATACCCAATTACACGTTTGACACTACGAATCATCTCTAAAAGATCCTCCATCGTAGAACTCACAGAGGTAGCCAGAAATGAGGTGCAACCAGAAGCTGCACAAGCCTTCGATACTTCTTGAATACTCTCTTCAGTACCGTCCATCATATCAAACCCGTTAGCGCCATGAATATGCACATCTATCATTCCGGGCACTAACAAATGCCCTCCGCCATCAATCCGTTCATACTCACCCTCTGGGATAGAAATATCTCCTGAGTCTATCCTCATCACTTTTCCTTCAGAAATCCATACATTGGCCGCTGAAACTATACTATTCTGAAGCACTACTTGTACATTTTGCAAAATATAAGTCATAAACATTCTCCTCCAGTCGTTATCACTCTTGATTTCGAACCTCTTCAGCTTGATCTAGGCACTCAATAACTGTGATGTTCTTCTGATCTAGAACTTCTCTGATCTCGATTGGAAGCTCTCGATTTGTAACTAAAATATCAACGAAATCAAAGTCTAGCCGATAAAAGGATTTAGCATTAAATTTGGTGTGATCCGCTACTAAAATCACTTGATCAGATCTTCGAGCCATTTCTCTTTTTACCCGCGCATCTTCTTCATAAGGATAATAGAGTCCATCAGCACAGATCGCCGATGCTCCAATAAAGGCTTTATCCGCACGAATTTCACTAAGTTTATCGATAATGGAAGAACCATATAACAAGCGGTTTTTCACATTCAAGTAACCACCAAGTACATAAATTAGCAGATCCTCGCGATGGGATAAAATCCCTACATTATCTATCGAGTGCGTGACAACCGTAATATCCTGCGCACTAATTTGTTCTGCAACAAACTGTACAGTGGTCGATACGTCTAAAATTACAGTCTCACGATCTTGGATAAGCCCGGCCGCGATCTTCCCTATTCTCTGCTTACTCTCGGATTCATCGATCAAACGATCTTGATAAGATAATAATTCTTTTTGCAATTCAGGTAACGCTAGACCGCCATGCGTCCGAACAACGACGCCCTCTTGTACTAACCTAACAATATCCCGTCGGGCAGTATCTCTTGAGACTTCAAATTGCGTACAGATATCTTGAACACTCATCGATTGGTGTTGTTTCAAATATTCGAGTATTTTTAATAATCGTTCCTCTTGATACATAATGAAATTCACCTCCTAAAGTCATCATAAGTCATTTTATAAGTATTTACAAGCGTTTATAAGTTAATAATTAAGTATATATAAGTATTAATACGTAAAAAAAGACGAAAGCCAGATGAATGTGCATCCGCTAACGCCTTTAAAATGTCTATTCTTTAGGATTCACTTCACAATGTCACTTCACATCGCGGTTCCAGCTCTTCTGTATCTTTCGAATATAAACAATTTGGCCCACATGATAAGCATTATGGGTTGTTACATTTCCGAGGACTTCCCACCATTTACTGTCTGGAAATCCTTGAACATCAGCTTCCAATTGTTCTTTCTTAATCAATTCCTGCCAGTGTAAAAGAACCTCTAAAAGTTGTTTTTGCAGCGCTTCGAACGTTTTCCCTTCTGCAACGACAAAGGTATTATTATTACTATCCACTGGAGGAACCGCCCGAACACTAGCTTCTTTATACCTTGTTTGCCAAGTTTCATTCCAGTAAAGCAGATGCTGCACAATCTCAGCAATACTATTGCTTTCTTCCGTTACCTTCCAAAAAGCTTCTTCTTCACTTAAGTCTTTAACCGCCACTTCAAAGGGCACATACCAACTCGGATCATTCGCATTGGCCAGCAACTGGTTGGCTAGAACATCATAAGCATGAAACATTCTTCCTTCCCCCATTTTCCAGATAAATTATATGCAAATCAAGTACCGCAGAATGTACGATATGGACATGCGGATTCCTCAGGAAGTGCCGAGTATTCCTCT
Source organism: Paenibacillus sp. FSL H3-0310 (assembly GCF_038002785.1). Classification (NCBI taxonomy): domain Bacteria; kingdom Bacillati; phylum Bacillota; class Bacilli; order Caryophanales; family Paenibacillaceae; genus Paenibacillus; species Paenibacillus sp. FSL H3-0310. The sequence goes on along the minus strand of NZ_JBBODC010000001.1, from coordinate 1,824,912 downwards.
TGTTCAGAGGAGTAGGCGTATGGGTTAGTCAAAGCTTGAAGTAACCTCTCCATCACATCGTAATCTTTCCGCTCTACCGCTGCCTCAAGCGCTTCTTCTACACGATGGTTCCGTGGAATAATCGCAGGATTGCTGCTGTGCATCAGCTTCAGCGAAGAGGATTGTGATTCCTGCTGCCTGCTAAGTCGCGCCTGCCACAGCTCATTCCATTCCTTAAATTCAGGGGTGCCAAACAGAGCAGCATCTTCCATTACGCCTAGAGTTAAGGACCGAAATGTATTAGTGTAGTCAGCCCGATATTTTTGCATCAGTTCAAGGAGGGTATCAATCAGAGCAACATCCTCTAACTCTTCGTTAAAGATTCCCAGCTTCGCTCTCATTCCCGTTAGCCAATATTGATAGGACCGCTCCGAAAAATCTGAAATTGCCTCCTCAGCCAGCTTAATCGCCTGTGCCTGATCGTCAGCCAGCAATGGCAAGAGAGTCTCGGCAAATCTGGCGAGATTCCATGCGCCAATCCCGGGCTGATTGTGGTAAGCATAACGACCCTGCTGGTCTATGGAACTAAAGACTGTCTCAGGATTATACACATCCATGAAGGCACATGGACCATAATCAATCGTTTCTCCGCTAAGGGCCATATTATCAGTATTCATCACTCCGTGAATAAAACCTACAAGCTGCCATTTAGCAATTAGCGCTGCTTGACGTTCCATTACTTCCCGAAGCAGAACAAGATATGGATTATCTTCCACAGGAGCTTCTGGATAATGTCTTTGCAACGTGTAATCAGCCAGAATACGCAGATCCTCCACAGTCCCCCATGCAGCAACATATTGGAAGGTTCCAACACGCAAATGACTGGCAGCAATCCGGGTCAGAACCGCCCCCGGCTGTTCCGTTTCCCGAATTAGCGGCTCCCCTGTAGCTACCACCGCCAAGCTGCGAGTCGTAGGAATCCCAAGTCCATGCATAGCTTCACTGATGATATATTCGCGTAACATCGGTCCAAGCGCTGCCCGGCCATCGCCACCACGAGAGTATGGGGTTCTTCCCGCACCCTTTAATTGAATATCTACACGATCACCTTGAGGGGTGATCTGTTCGCCCAGCAGCACTGCTCGACCGTCTCCCAACATGGTAAAATGTCCGAATTGATGTCCAGCATAAGCTTGTGCAAGCGACAGGGTACCTTCAGGAACTTCGTTGCCGGCAAGAATCCCAAGACCCTCCTTACTCTGTAGTGCTGTGCTATTCAGCCCAAGAGTAGCAGCCAATGGTTCATTAAAAATAATCAGTTCCGGTTTACGCACAGGCGTTGGCTTAATCCTTGTAAACATTGATTCCGGCAGATGAGTATAACTGTTCGCAAAATTCCAGCCTATATCTATTTTCTCTGTCATATTATCTCCTTTTTATACCCTCAGTCTCTATGCCTTTATTAACTCAGAATAAGTTATGTTAAAATTTAATGCAAATCTTCTCGCAGACCTATGTTTTTGCCGAAGTGTTACAAAGACCGCCCGGCTTCCTGCCATTTTATGCAGGGAACCGGGCGGTCTTAATTATGATGTTCTATCTTGTTTTCAACTTATTTGGAAGCTAATTCGCTCCGCCTTTGGAGAGCATAATATTGAGAATGGTCTTGTCAGTATCCGCCAGCCCTTCCTGAACCAAACGCTCCATGTTGCGGATGGTATCTTCCACCTCTTCGAAAATCACACCATCCTTGGTTGTAGGAGCAATGTTGTTCATAGCCAGAGTGGCTGCCTGGATCGCCGTATTGGTGGAGGTGGAAATCTTCAGCGCACAGGTAGAATTCGCACCGTCACAGATCATGCCTGACAAAGAAGCTATCGTATTCTGTATCCCATGCTTGATCTGCTCAAGACTGCCGCCCATGAGATAAATGATCCCGCTATTTGCTCCTACTCCCCCTGCAATCCCTGAACCACATAATGGGGACAAACGCCCGATATAATGTTTGATGTGCACAGTGACCAGATTGCTCAGTGCAAGCGCCCGAGCTAGCATTTCTTCATCTTTGCCCAGCAATTCCGCCAGAGCTATAACGGGAAGCGTACAGGCGATGCCTTGATTGCCACTGCCCGCAGTTGTCATCACAGGCATTGCACTGCCATCCATTCGAGCATCTGAAGCCGCTGCGGTAGCCGCGATAATTCTGTTCGCTACATCATTGCCGAACAGATTCACCGCTGATTGCTGATTCATTTTCTTACCTACTTGCAAGCCATAATCGCCTCGCAATCCCTCATCAGAGATCGCTTTGTTCATCCGCGCCCCTTCCAAGAGAAAGCTTAGGTCTGAAAAAGGAGCGGTACAGATAAACTCGAATATCTGGTCAACTGAGCCCGCATACTCTTCCGTGTCGAAAAGACCAGGCTTGCCACAGTCGGCTTTTGAATTCCGGGGTGTTATTTTCTCCCCGTCCAGAGCCAAATATTCTATATGGGTGTGCTCTCTGGCAATAATGGCAGTCGCCGTATGGTTCTGCGTAAACAACTGGGCTTCAATATATAATTTCTCAGGAGTGTCCTTTATCTCCACTTTTAGCAGCTTTCTATCCAGCAGGTCATTTGCCATCTTCAACTCAGCCTGCGTCAGACCTGACAGAATTTCCAGCTCCTTGTGAGAACGGCCGACCACCGCTCCAAGGGCTGCTGCGATGGGCAGGCCTGTCTGGCCTGTCCCGGGAATGCCCACTCCCATTGCATTTTTGATAATATTACCGCTGAGATGCAGCTGAATCCCCGTAATTTCTTCCTCGAGAAGCTCTGCCGCCAAGGAGACGGCATACGCAACTGCAATCGGCTCCGTACAGCCTTCTGCCGGCACGACTTCCTTGTGTAAAATTTCCAATAAGTTGCTCATGTATGCATTTCCCCCTTTTCTCTCGCTGTTGGACTTATTTATATATAGTAACTCAGAGAGATGTTTCAGGGAATCCTTTTTCTTAGGAATCACTCCTTCATCCCCCTAATATAGTGTAGGAAAGAAAGGCGGGATGTACGTGAGTAAGAGGGATGAGCAAGAGCAAAGGGCGATCTTTCTAGCTGTAGTCTGCGGGCAAACCTATACACAATTTTCAAATATAGATGGAGTTTTCGTCATTCCATTCGATTATCAGCTATGTCATCCCATTGAAGCACAATCCTTCAATAATGTATGGGAACGTTTCGGCTTTATTTTGGAGTCTCCACAAGAGATTATTATTGCCTTTCGGGGAACCAGTACGACGACCAATTGGATATCCAACGTCCTCGCTTCACAGGAACGGTTCAAATATCTTAAAGAAGACTCTCTCACCCATCGTGGCTTCACCAACATTTATTCTTCAGCTCGGGACGTCATCTTCTCTGCGCTCTCCAAGCTATCTCCTGACAAGACCTTATACATTACGGGCCACAGCCTCGGTGGAGCGCTCGCCACCTTATGTACCTTAGATATTGCGGCAAATACCTCTTACACCTCACCTAACCTATATACTTATGGTTCCCCACGGGTAGGTGATCCGGACTTCGTTAATATTTTTAAACAATATGTGCAGAAGAGTTACCGGTATGCCAATCTTTTTGATGTTGTAACCTACGCACCTCCACATGTCTATAAGCTCCCCAAACGGGAAAAAAAGTATTATTACAATCATGTCCATACTTTTAACTCACTGTCTTTCCAGAATGGATCTACAAGTGGTAATCACGTAATCAGCAGCTATTTCGCCGAGCTCTCCAAGCTCCAACCGGAATTCGCTCAAGAATTATGTATAACGAACCCTGGATTCTGTCCACTCGTGGCTACGAAAGCAGAAGTATAATGTGAACACAAAAAGGAGGTGCCCAACAAGCCATATGCTGGCTGCCGGAACACCTCTTTTCTTCGTATGATTCGATGCCATCAGCAGTTACAAAGCCACTAACGGACTCCATTGACACTAACAGCAGTATATTTCCACTTTAAGAATTCCATCGGACCCCATGGCCACTATTGGCATAAAAAACACCTAATATAAGTCACTTTCTAACGAATAGCTGCACTGGAGTCCGAAACGCTGCCCAAAAGGCGATTATTTAGCAATTAACATCATCTGGGTCCGATACCGGTACGAATGAAACTAGATCAGAATATAAAATAAACTAATACCACACCCAGGACTAACAGAATAAGTGAAACTATGTGCTGTTTCGTATGTTTTAGAAATTTCCAGTCGATAAACGACTGAAATCCTATTGCTACTATTATAACTACAATCCAAAACCACTTCATAACCGTACCCTCTGGGCCATCGGCAATTATTATCACAATCCCCGTAATTAATCCCACAAGTGCAAGTATAAGCTTCCCTTTTATATTAAGCTCATAACCGTCTTCAGGAAGTTTTTCTTTATCCGGGCCAACAATCCATATCCTTAGAAATAGGTTAGAAAAAGCAAGGATTATAAGTATAAGTCCAATTTTCACTTTCGTTCACCTCCACTCTTATATAGAATTCATTCGTATTTATTTCTGATCATTAGTTCTTTGATTTCTTTTAACTCATTTAATATTTCTTTTGATAGTTGCGTACTTCTAGAGTTATCGATGCCTACTTTAATCACGAATATTCCAAGCAACAAATAGATGATTAGCATTACGATGATCCCCAATTTACGTTCACTCCTCTTATTTTTGTATATTTCATTAAAGATATAGTTAGCATTAGATTAATATTATTCCCATGATACCATAATAAGGATATCTAATTAACACTCAGGAGCTTGCCGTTGGCTTGACAAATGATCAGTATATTCGATAAAATATACTATATCTTGATAATCAAGATAATTGGTATGCGAGAGTTTTTTCAATGCGGGAACACGATTAATCTTAACTGAAAAGAGGGAACACAATGGCAGTACTTATTCTATACGCTACAAAATCTGGAGCAACAGAACAATGTGCAAAAGTATTATCAGAAGAGCTACCTCAGAGCAAAATTTGCAATATAGAATTAGAGAAGCCGAATATCGAGGCATTTGATAGCATTATTTTAGGAGCAGGAGTAAGAGATGAAAAAATATATAAAGCCATTCGTGACTTTATCAAAAAAAATAAAGATGAGTTACTGACTAAGAAGATGGGCTACTACATTTGCAACGAGAAACCTAAGAAAACCGAAGAATTAATAGAGAAAAATTTCCCTGATGATCTGAAAGAAGCTGCGATTTGTATTGAATCTTTTGGAGGTTATAAGGCCTATAAGGCTCCAAAGGAAGGTACTGATCAGCTAAAAGGGATTTTGGTAGATAAAATAAGAGAATTCTCACAAAATTTCAAATAAAAAATCCTGTTACCAAGACGAAAATCTTGATAACAGGATTCTTTTTTTATATACGTTTATTGCGCCTTGAGGGTCACTTCAAACTTCGCACCGACATCACCTACAAATACAATTTTGCCGTTGCTAGGAAGTTTGACTTGTTTAAGACCGCTTATGGTGAAGTAATTCACACATACACCATTCTCATCATAGACGGCAAAGGAACTTTTGGTTGGCAGCTCTACTGTCATTATCTTACCTGTTGCCGTTTCAGGAACTCCATACCATCTAGCATATCCATCTGATTGGATAGTTACCATAGATTGCGGGCCTGCATAAATAGGTTTAACCGCATCTTGATGTATAAACAATTGATTGCCAATCTTTAAATACTCCACACCATTTTTCTCTTCAAAAATAAGATCCGCAAGATCGCGCCCAGCGATGGTTGGGATTTGCACGGTCATTTCTGCTTTATTAGGCCCAGTTATTTTATTCGAGCCCATATAACCAGGTGCGTCAGGGAACATAGCGATTCCAGCTACCGGCATACTCATGTAATATTGGGAGCTGTACTTCTCGCTGACATCAAAATACAATTTCCCTTGGCGCTGCTGCCATGCAGTAGTGACCTCTTGAGATAGGGCATTAGGTTCAAGCTTCTCAGCTGCATATTGGGTAACGGCAGTTTCACCAAGTCCTGGAATCACCCCATACCCTTGACTCCAAAGATAGATACGGCCATTGCTCTCCTTCACAAAGCTAACTTTACTTGTACCCTCTGCATCTAAGAATTCTCCGTTCGAATTATAGGAAAATTTCTGCACCGGCATTGTAGGAGCTATAATTGAAGATATACTCAATTCCCCAGTTTTACTAACCTCTATCTTCATCAGTTGCGTAGAATCACCATAGACACCCGCATAGTTTAGCAATTCTTGCGGCATATCCTCTTTGTTCGAAGTTTTAAATGTAGGTGTAGCTTTCAGTTCCTTAATAACTCCCTTTTCCTGTAAAGCGCTGAGTAAAATTTCGTTGGCAAGCATCTGGTCCGTTGTACTTGATCCGCCAGAAGATATTACTGCTGCTGCCATCTGCTGCTCGGGCAGTACAACTAATGAGGTATGATACAGACCTGTATCTCCACCCTTTGTCAAAGCCTTGATTTCGTACTGGTTAAATGGATATAAGTTCACACTGTCCCAGCCTAATCCATAAGCTAACGAATTATCGGCTCCTTTAGGCCATATTCCACGCTTATATTCCTCTTGTTCCATCGCTTTTACAGACTTTTCTGACAAAATGCCAGTCGATTGGCCTGTAAAAATAGTTGCAAAACGCACCAAATCCTCAGCAGTGGAATAGATACCACCTGTTCCAATCACGTTAATGGTTTCTTTGGGTAAAGCTGCTGAGTAGGTAGCATTATAGACACTAGCCAGCTGAGAAGAAGCTACAGAATCTACAGGCGTTTTCGTATGTTCAAGCCCTAGAGGTTCTGTGAAATTTTGATGAATGAATGTGGTAAAGTCCGTGCCACTGACCTTTTCAACAATCAACTCAGCCAACGTAAATCCATCATTACAATATACTGAGTAGGCGCCTGGATCGGCCTTCAGACGTTGTGTTGACAAAGTCTCTAGCAAACTATCTTTTGCAATAGGATCGGAATCATTAAATAAGAAAGAATTGGATAAGTTCGAGCCAGCAAGACCTGATGAATGATTCAACAGCATCCGTACAGTGATTTGCTTATAACGAGAATCTTCCATCGTAAAATTATTCAAATAAGATACGACTGAACCGTCCAAATCTACTTTTCCTTGCTCAACAAGCTTCATAATAGAAGCTGTTGTATACATTTTACTCGTCGAGCCAATACCATACATCGTTGTGACGCTTGGTGCTGTCTTACTCTCCACATGGCTAAATCCAGATTGACCGCTCACAACGATATTATCGCCATCAATAAGAGCATATTGGAGACTAGTCGTCCCCAGCTTCTCCGTTAAGAACGCCGCCTTCTCTGCTGCCACCTTCTGAGTGTTCACATACGTTTGCCCTTTGCTGCTATCCGCTGCTAAAACACTAGTAGGGACATACACCAATAGAAGCAATGCAACTAATAAGGATGCCAAATTTTTCTTCATACATAACCTCCCGATATGAAATCGTCATCCTTTAAAGGATAATTTATCCATGGAGTAATGTAAAGGAAGTTTATACTATTGGGATTATATATCTAATCTACTATTTCTACTTTATCTCCGATTCGAATTTCCCCTGTTTTGATTACAGAGGCATAGACTCCGAAATGCAAATCAAACTCTTTATGTAATTTTTTCAAAAGCACTGGGTCCTTCTGGAGACTATCCGGGTCCATCGTAATCACAACACATCTCTCACAAAAACTATCTACCTGTAGCTGTACATCCCCAATGTTGAGCCGGCGTCCAATCCAATCTCCTTCAAAAAGAGAATCATCATTCAGCGCGATAACAAAATTCCCGCGAAAACGACGTTGATCCAAGGAATGCCCCCAGGTTGCCTCCAGTTTTTTTAAGCTGGCATCCGTAATGAGTAGAATACTAGCGCCATCCACGGATAGGAGCTGCGGATGTTCTGGCTGTGGATGTGCAGCTTTTAGACCAGACATAGTGATTGGAGTTTTGGTTTGGCTTTGGATTTCTTCCAATAGATTATCATCCCATCCAAAGGTTCGCCCGTCTGATGCCGTTACATGGATTTGTCCATCTATAAATTGCGCTTGATAGGTAAGCATATTCGGTATATTTCTAGCGGTGATATATCTTCGCCAGCCCTCTTTTGACTCATCGTAAAAGGAGCAAAAACGGTCACCAAGCATTCCATACGGTTCAATCATACAGCTTTCTAATTTTTCACCCGCAAATGACTTGACCGGATAACGATTAATTCCTTGAATTTCACCAACAACTGATAACATAATACAACGCCTCCACTTGTCTTAAAATGCAACGTATCTTCCCATTCTACCTGATTTTATTTAACTGTTGTATGAATATCTAATAACCCAGAAATTTTATATGTTTTATTGAGTTATATGTTTTATACTATGACTGTTAGACATATTGCATTTCGAAATAACACTCACTCCCCCATAAAGAAGAGAGGTAACCTGCTGTGCGGACAAATGATTTTCAAGGTTTTGACTTTGTTTTTACTCAAGCCGTGATGGGTATGGCCCTTATTTCGCTTGATGGAACGTTCCTAAAACTGAATTCAGCATTATGCGACCTCTTGGGGTATGATGAAACCGAATTAACGACACCCTCTCCAACCGTCCGTACCCTTCTAGATCAGATTCATAAATTCATTTCATTAGGAAGCTCTCTTCCACCTACGAGTACTGATCCGCAGAGACTCGAAGTAGATTATTTCCATCCCACCGGACACCGGTTATCTTTAAAAATCTCCATATCTATCCTTTCGGATGACATTGGTAAACCCATATTTTATTTTACTCAATTCGAGAATAAGACCCTGATCAGGGAAATGGAGACTCAGCTTCAGGTTGTGAAGACCCATCTACTTGAAAAAGAGAGCTCTTTTCTACAGCTGCTGGAGGAACTGCCTCAGCCCGTGCTTATCACTAGGGGAGGGATTGTTCTGTATGCAAATTCGGCAGGTTTACAATTAATCCATGCGGAAAGCCTAGATCAAGTGCTTGGTCTATCGACTATGGATATTGTAGACTACTCTAATTATGAAATTCTCTCAGAACGAAGAAAGAAATTCAACACTGATAGAACAACAGGTTCTGTCTGCTACCTGATTAATTGTTTAAATAACCAGCAGAAATATGTAGATGGGATTACATTGCCGATCATTTATGAGGGAAACGAAGCCTACATTGGCATATTCAAAGATATATCCGAGCAAGTATTGGAAGATGAACGACTGATACAGTCCGAGAAATTATCCACAGCAGGACAGTTAGCAGCTGGAATCGCTCATGAAATACGGAATCCTCTTACAGCCATTAATGGCTTTATGAAGCTACTGCGCTCTTCCGAGCGGATGAATGATAAATATATTTCCATTATTGAGTCAGAGTTGAAACGCATCGAGTTCATCGTCAACGAACTGCTTGTCTTATCTAAACCCCAAACCACTCATATTAGTAAACCAGTGGATTTATTGTCTTTGCTGGAACAAGTCACCACACTAATGAATGGACAAGCTGCCCTAAAAAATCTCAAGATCCTCCCTGTCTGTACTGATCAATCCATTTGGATCAATGGTGAGGCTTATCAGATGAAGCAGGTATTTATTAACTTACTTAAAAATGCGATGGAAGCAATGAATCATGGGGGAAACATCTATATTCATGTGCAAACCTATGACAGAGAAGCCCGAATCAGTGTGCAGGATGAAGGCTGTGGGATGACAGAGGAACAGATCAATGCCCTCGGCAAACCATTTTATACGACCAAAGAAACAGGAACAGGCTTAGGTTATATGATCACACAAAATATTATACATAATCATGGCGGAGCGATCTCTATAGAAAGTATTCTGGAGCAAGGAACAACTTTTACTGTGAGTATTCCAACGATCATTACACCTGAGGAACCTATCATGTAGAAGATGAGGTATCGCAACATCATGCAAGAATGCCCCTAACTTTCACATTATAATGGTTATACATAATTGGAAAAGAAGGTGCAGCAATGACTCGTGAAGTTCGAACAGTTGTTTTCGATCGTGACTTAAAATTTGAGGCCTATCGATTCGAAGGTATTATGCAGAAGTTTCCCAACCATTTTCATGACTATTATGTCATAGGTTTTATTGAACAAGGAAAAAGACATCTGCTATGTAACCAAGAAGAGCATATTCTTAACAGCGGAGATGTGGTCATCTTTAATCCGGCGGATCCCCATGCCTGTGAACAGATAGACGGGAGAACGCTTGACTATCGCTGCATCAATATTCAGCCGGAAGTCATGCGTGAGTATGTGCTAGAAATTACCGGCATAGACTACTTACCGCGGTTCACACACAATGTCCTCTACCAAAGTGAACTGTCGAGCCCTTTACACGATCTGCACCAAATGATATTAGAGGATCAATCCGATTTTCAAAAAGAAGAGTTGTTTCTATTTCTCTTGGAGCAGCTTCTGAGAGAATACACGGAGACAGAAACCCTCTGTCCCGCTCAAGAGCCTACTTCTGAAATTAAAATCATTTGCGAATACATAGAGTTACATTATGCGCAGAACATTACGCTGAACCAGCTAAGTGAATTGAGCGGCTTAAGTAAATATTACTTGCTGCGTTTATTTACCAGACAGAAAGGAATATCACCTTACCGTTACTTGGAAACTATTCGCATCAACCACGCCAAAAGGCTTTTAGAACAAGGAATATTGCCAATAGAAGTGGCCTCTCTAACCGGATTCAGTGATCAGAGCCATTTCACAAATTTTTTTAAAAGACTCATAGGCTTAACCCCTAAGCAATATATGCGTATATTTGTTCAACAAACGGGAGTAAAGTCATCAATGGAACTTACGAAATGATAAATCAACGCAAGATTAACACAGGACATCTGCTGGCATTGCTTACGATTTTAATCTGGGGAACCACCTTTATCTCCACAAAAATACTGTTAAAAGACTTTACGCCTGTGGAAATTCTGTTCTTCCGTTTTCTTATTGGGTACTTTGTACTGTTACTGATCTATTCACGTCCAATCCGAACTACATCCTTTAAAGAGGAATTACTCTTTATCTCAGCAGGTCTTTGTGGAGTCACGTTATATTTTCTTATAGAAAATATTGCCCTAGTCTATACCCTTGCATCCAATGTAGGTGTGATTGTCTCCATCGCTCCATTTTTCACGGCAGTTATCGCTCACTTCTTTTTAGAAGAAGAGAAATTTCATAGGCAGTTTTTTATAGGATTTTTGATAGCCTTGGCAGGAATTATATTAATTGGGCTGAACGGGAGTTATCTTCTGCCACTGAACCCCATCGGCGACTTGCTGGCATTGCTGGCACCTGTGGTTTGGGCAATATATTCAGTGTTGATGCGAAAAATAAGCCTACTAAAGGCTCATACTATAGGGGCTACCCGCAGAGTATTTTTCTATGGTCTGCTGTTTATGCTGCCTACTCTGTTTCTGTTTGATTTCCAGCTGGGTCTGAGTAGATTCAAAGAGATTTCAAATGTAGCTCACCTGCTTTTCTTAGGTCTGGGTGCCTCGGCACTGTGTTTTTTGACTTGGAATAAAGCTGTAGGGATTCTGGGGGCTGTAAAAACAAGTGTATACATCTATATTGTGCCTGTAATTACAGTGGCAGCTTCTGCCCTTGTTCTGAATGAAAAGATCACCTGGGCAATCCTGACGGGAACTTTTTTAACGCTCACCGGTTCATATATTTCCGAACGCAAACCTAAATAACCACACCATCTTTAACATTTAATAAAAAGAAGCCCCAGCAGCGTGATGCATACTGGAGCTTCTTTAAGTTTCATTCCATACTCAGAACAACGAGACAGGAATAAGCTTTCTTCCTCCCTTGATCAGGGTCGATTCCAGCATGTCCCCTTTGACGCCTCCAAAATAAAGCTGCCAATATACGCCAAAACGCACGCTGACATCATTCTTCACCAGCTCCGGCGGCGTAACAATCAGCCATTGGAATTTGAGTGCCTTGGAAATTTCGAAGACGGGGTCAAGCACGTTATTGGAGACCATTTCTCCGAAAGGATTGTCATATAAAAAGACCGTCCAGCCTTTATTCTCACGATTCACCCGTTTATGCGTCATGATCATCATTGCGACCAGCAGCTGTACAGATTGACGTTGCCCACCACTGCCGACTGCTTCATCCAGTGCGCCGCGATTAATAATCTCCCAGTCCGAATAATGATAATCTTCCGGTGCGGCGTAGAGGAAATAATTCTCCGTTACCGGTTTATACACTTGAAGTATCGGAAAGCGGTTCTGCAGCGCCGCATAGACAATTCGTCCGTCATTAATAACCTCTTTGATTACCAGCGCCGGCACTTGTTCTATCTTTGGATACTTTTTGAGCAATTCATTGATGCATTGATTGAAGTAGTCACTCACCATCGGCTCTACCTCATCGCTTGTTCTTGGCACATTGATATTCTTGTAATTCAGACGTACCAGCGGGAAGGCATAATTATTCTCGTTATGAATAATCATCCGGCGTTCCATTCGCTTCATAATATCAATGATTTGTACCACTCGTAGAGATGCCCGGCCAACCCACATCTTGCGGGAGAGATCCATGCCTTCCTTATCGCTTTGAATGCTCTCGATCTGATCGCGCGAACTGCGTAGCATGGAATCTAGGACTTGCAGTGCAATGGCGAAATTATCCCAATGGACCGTATTCAATCGATCTAGAATCTTGGTCTCCAGTTCGGAATTCCGTTCATTTTTCGCAAGTTTTTCGGTTAAGGAATTTTTCTCTTCCTTCACCTTTTTGGAGATCTCATCCTGTCTAATCCGGCTATCCTTAATGCGGAGAAGCCAGTCGGCTACTAGAGGCTCGCAGCTTTCTCTAACCCTCAGCGTTATTTCTTCTGGCACACTCCGTAGGTTGACGCGATCCTCAATATGCGCGTTCATTATTTTGATTTGATTGGATAAAGTCTGAAGGAGGACATCGATTCGGTCCAAGGATCTTTTACACTGATTAAGCATAAGCTCATTCGCTTGGCAGCGCTCCTGAATTTCTGTCTCCTTATCCCCTAGCGCCTCATTCCAAAGCTCCACGGCACGTTCATGTTTCTCTTTGATCCCCTTCTCTACTTTGCGCAACTCTTTCTGCAAGTTCTCCAATTCAGTCTGGCAGCGGATGTAACCGTCGTGAACAATCTGATAGTCTTCCTCCAACGAAGTAGTATCCGTCTTTTGGCGATTTCTTGCAGCCATAATGGTCTCAGACGTTTCCGTAGGTTCAGTCGCCTTCCGCCAATTCACATCCACTTGATTCAGGCTGGATTCAAGCTCAGCCAGATTCTCGCTTGCTGCTTTAATCTGTGCAGCTCTTGTCCGAACTTCCAGTTCATTTTCAGTTAATGATTGCTGTAGACTTTCCACGGTACTGAGCTGCTGCAAGAGAAGATTCTGCTCTACAGGATCTACAGGTATGACTTCTCCTTCATCAGAAAGCTGGTGGTCTGTTGGGAAAACAATCTCAGGAAACCATCGTTGCAGTCTGGGGAACAACGCATATTCGGTTTCTCTCGTCCATTTATTGCGTTGTCCACTCAAGCTTTCCATTTGCACCTTTAGGTGTTCAAGCTGCTGATCTTTACCTGCTAACTCTTTGCTCACCAGATTCTTTCGTTCGATTATTTTTTGTTTTTCCTTATAATCTTGTTCCTGTTTCTTCGTCCGTTCAATCCAAGCTTGCAGAACCCCCGCTCTCTGCTCATGCTCCACACTTAGAACTTTGTTCTCAGCGAGCTCCCGTCCGATCCGGGTAAGCGTCCCTTCGTTCTCATCCATCTCATGGCTCAGATTGTTAATGCTCTGCTGAAGTTCAGCCTGCAGTTTAATAAGGGCATCATGCTTGGCTGTAAGCGTCATGGTATTCTCAGTTTGGAATAAACGGTCATATTCTTGACGCACCGATTTTAACTTAGATAAATAAGCTTCAGAGTCCTGAAGGATCTGCTCCTGTTCTTTGAGCTTCCCCTGAATACTGCTCTTCCAATCCTGGAAACGATCCGGCTGCAAGACCATTTGCGGCCCTTGATTCGCAAAAAGCATGAAGGATGCTTGATGCGAAGCTGCCATCTCTTCACGGATAAAGATCGGCACCGCTGATTTAAGCAAGGTGTCCTTCATCAGTTCCGGCTGAATTTTATCAGCTTCGCGCCGGGTCATAATCAAACTATATGGAAGTAACGGATATTGCTCCAGTTCTTCCTCACGTTCAAGATACGGACGGTCATTTAAGTAGGAACTACCTAGCGTTGATTGAATCTTTAACGAATCGAGTGTATCTTTGACCGTCAGAATATCTGAATTGGGTAGCCAGTAGGATTGGTTCTGAAGTTCCACATCCATGAGCTGATTATAGTAATCCCTTCTGGAACGTTTAGTCTGTTGCTCTACTTCATCTATTTTTCGGATAAAACGTGCCGGGATAACATCTTGTTCTTCAAAAAGGCCGGTAGCTCCTAAACGATTATGCTCTTCATACATTTCCAGCAGGACAACGAGCTGTGACCATAACTGGGATTCTTTCTGAGTCTGTGACTCAAGCAGAACCCCAAGCTCGTCCGCTTCACGCTCATAAGAACGCCGTTTCTCATTCAGCTCAGCATGACTCTTATGCAGTGCCAGCTTCCGAATCTCTTCCTGCTTGTGCTGTTCTTCCAAGTCTCCAATGTCTTGAAGAATCGTTTTGGCCGCTGAGATCGTACGCTGCAGGGCAGCTGCCGGAGAATGGGCGGCATCCTGCCCATATTGGGCTGCGAATGCTCCGAGTTCTTCCGTGTATTGCCGAATAGATAAGGTCAAATCATTGATCTGATTATCCAGCCCGGCCAGCTCCACCAAGAAACTTTCCCTTTCCTTGCGCAATCTTCTCTCTTCCACCGTTAGGTCTTGCTGTGCTGTCCCAAACTCTCTGATCGTTTGCTGCCAGAGATTAAACACCACATCCCACTGTTTCCGCAGCTGTTCCTTGGCTGCCTGAATGACCTCTTGCCGTTCTTTCATCTCCAGAGAACCTTCGATAGCTTGAATTTCTTTTTGCCACTGCTCAATTTGCCGGGTATGGAGCAACCGTTTAGCCAGAAAATAAGCTACTTCAAGCTTCTTCTCTTGCGCTTTGGAATCCTCCAGCCGACCACGCGCACGGCTCTGATCATCACTGAGCTTCTTAAACTCTTCTTGCTTCAGTTCCGTTTCTTCCTTGCTGCGTAAGTATTTAAGATTGTCTGTCTCAAAGCGCAATTGCTTCGCATCCTGATAACGTCCAGCCAGTTCATCAGCAATCTTACTTCGCTCAACTTCTGCATTTCTCTGCTCTTCATAGATAACCGTATAGATTTGGCGTCCACGTAATTCCGTTTCTTGAACTACGTTTTCTGCTTCCACGCCTAGTTTTACCAGCTCATAAAGTGGTGCAGCCATACTAAGAAACTCTGTATAGACCTGCTCCCGCTGTTCAAGCATCGGCAAGCGCTGAGCCACTGTTGCTGTATCGATAAACATCCGCTGCAGCGTATTGTCGTCTTCCTTTAATCCTTCATTCAGACTAGATCCGATTTCAGGAATAATCAGCTTTTCGAACAAGTTATGATTGGTGAAGGCATCATTCTTTTTAAAATAACCTTTGATACCGCCCTCTTCACCATTGATCCGCCGCATATTACGCCACTCGGCGATATGGATATCCCGGGTAGCCAGGAAGTCATAATATCTTTTCAAATCCGAGCTATGGCTGCCAAAAGGTACAATCTCTCCCCGCCGATCGCGCACAAATTGCTGGATCGTTTCAAAACTCGTAGGTTCAGCAGTCACCTCGTCAAATAACGGCAACGTTGATAGCGTAAGTTCAGCCGCTTCACCGTAATCTGTAAGTGCGTACAGCAAGTAATCCACTTTGATATCCTGCTGATCAAGCGAATTATGTGCCGTCATAGCGATTCCCGTGGTCATATACTCATTGCGCTCATTGTTGTCGAGATGCCATTCGATAGCTACGTGAAAAGTGTACGGTTTAAGTTGTTTTTTATGATTATGAAAGAATGCCTCAACCTGGTTCTCACTGTCTTTGCCCCATGGTGTTTTGGGCATCAATAGCTGGAAAATGGATTGCAGCAGTACGCCCTTTCCACCGCCATTCATGAGCGTAATAAGCGTATTAGCGGGTCCCTCTTCGTTACAGAGGTCCAGAATCATGTCGTCGTATTTCTTGAGCATCTTCTCGTATTTAAGTCCTGTAATTCGTATGCGTTCAATCCGCGGCATAGGTAGCACCGTCTTTCTCAGCTAAAGTTCTTCCAATGAGGCTCTTTAATTCCTGGTATCGATCGACATCATGATATAAATAACGCATTCTCTCATAAAGCTCTTCCCGAGGAAAGATACGCTTCTCTGTCTCAGAGATGAATACGAGCTTCTCCTCCTCCAGAAGTTTCATGCCTTCATGAATCAGCCCAATTCGTGAGCCTGCGCCTCTGGTCAGAAGATCGCTTTCTTCCTGACTTTTAGTCTGCATATAGAGACTGGTCCATACCTTAAACATCGCTTGGATATCAAGCTGCCACTGCTGGCTAAATCGCCCATCCTCATCCATCTGAATCCACGCCTGAAAGAGCGAGGACACCTGATCAGCAATTTGAATATAGGACATACTGTCCTGCCCCGACTTAAAATGAGTCTCATCCTGATCCATTTCGGCCAGAAAAACCAGGATAATAATATTGATAATATGTAAGTGTGTTTTACGCTCAACACGTGAATATTTGTTCTTCAACTGGGTGAAGTTGGTTGCAAACACTGATCCCAGCGGATTAACTAGCAGATGGAGACGGTGCCCGGAATTCATCACCCGACAGCCCCCTTCTTTAGCAACGTACTGAAGTGCATCATAAGTTCCTGCATCCTGAAGGCATTCTGCCGCTGCAGGGTCATCGAGAGGAATTACTTTTTTACGGAGCAATTCAAAAAATAGCCGCGAAGCTTGCTGTACCTGTTCTAATGTATAACTCATGTTAGTAACTTCTCACCTCTCCACGATCGTAATCATATATGGACTCATATCCAGACCAGGACACCGTACCCTTGAGGCTGGTTCTGGAGCAATGCTCGTCCGCAGCGTTTTGCCGCGTAAACTCTCCAACAGAAGATCTTCTGCAAGTACATATTGGATTAGCTGTTGGCATTCATCAGAAACGCCGCTACCACCTTCTGGTGCCTGTTCCTGCACTAAAAAATCTGTATGAAAAAACTGCACCCACAGATCGACAGCATCCGGTGTGTTTGCCCACCCTGTCAGTTCTTCGGCGGAAAAAGCGCCTGCAGTAAAGGTAAAGCTTCCATGCTCAGCCAAGGCAGCAAAAACCGGCTTCCACAGCTCCACTACTCTTGCCCATGGAATACCTTTAGGAATATATTGAACAGGCTCTGTGTCCACCTCATCTTCGAAATCATCCATCACTAAGTCGGGGATAAACCCTACCTCTTGTTCCTCCCAAGCCCAAGGAAGCGGATAAACGAAGTCCTGATTCGGAGCGAATAATCCGCTGAGCAGCAGTTCAAGACTGTCACCGCTTGGCAGACCCTCTTCTTTCACCCATTCCTCCCATACGTGAGTACGAAAGTTAAACCCGGCTGCTCCCCAGAATAATTCAGGGAAGTTCAATCTTAAATTGGTCTCCATCTCAAAAATATTCAACACTACCTCAGCCAGCTCATCGTGTACACGCCTAGAAAGCTCGACTCGTTCAGAGAGAATACGGATCTCATTGAAGTCGATCACGTCTTTCTCATCATTGGCCAGCCGGGCCAGAGAACGGTGAATACTGTCAAAATGTTTGCGTTCCTCCTCGAACTGATGATGAATCTCTTCGAGTCGCTGATGCCGAGCCACTCCGAATTCACTAAAAATATGCTTCGGATTGCGGCGTAACGCATTGCGGTATTCTTGCTGTTGCTGAGTCATCTTACGGACACGGGAGATCAGTTCATTAACATCCTGAAGAGCCCGAGTTACGCGCCCATGCTTAATATGCATTTGAATCTCGAGCAGTTTGATGCTGATCTGAAATTCATCAATAATCTCATGGCTCATAAAAATGAGCTCCATTGCATATTCAGAGAGACGATAGATGGTTCTGCCGTTCTCTTCCCAACTGCTGCGAGTCGCATCCTCGTCCACTGTGAAATACTTATATTTCTGCACGGACATTTGCCGGGTCACATCATCATAGAAAAAGGATTCGAAATCCCCACCATTCCCGCTCCACAATAAACCGTCCACGAGACGCTCTACGGATTCGGTAGTCCCAAGATTGGCGATATTAAAACGTTCCAGCGCAGTCCAAGTAAGCTCAATAATATCCTCTTTGGATCTTCTCTCATTCGATTCTAGCTCCAGATAATAGACTTGCAGCAGAACGCTTAAAGATACCATTTCTTTGTAAGGTTGGATTTCGCCAAGGTTCATGCCAGCCCCCAAATTCCACAGGGGATTCAATCGTTTGTTTCGTTCGCCAAAATCCGACCAATTCATCTTTCTGCTAACCTCGCCATCACTTCATAATTTAAAATTTCCTGCGGAACTCTCCGATCCTCTTTTCCCTGTACGGACAACCCCATACTTGTTCTCGATCACCCTCACTAAAAGAAATAAAACCCCTATACATCCTGTATAGGGTTCTGAAGCACGGGAATATATGTTTCTATTATAACAATCCTACAAAGGTTATGCTATTTTTGTTAAACAAAATAATTGATTCTAGCCGGATGACAAAAGATCGCAGAATTACAGGGAGAAATTCCCTGATTTTTCTGTTGAAGCTTCATTAACCCTTATAGACTCCGCAAAAAAAAGACAGCCCCAAAAACCATGAAATGGCTGAATGGGACCGCCCTTTTTTATTAACTACTCGGCAACTCCTGGCGTAAACGCCATACAATACTGCTCAAGTGTGCTATTAGGTAGAGGAATGACCTTAACCGTACGGAACTGATAATGCTCATAAACGGGCAAATTGCTCGGTGTCTGTGTCTCTAACGTACATAACGTATTGCTCATACGACATTCCGCGAGTAGCGGTGTCATGATTTTTGATACATATCCTTGACCTCGATATTGATCCTGCACTGCAAGCATATCCAAATGTTTATACTTCTGATCCCCAAACATTGATAACCACAAGGAACTCATACTACACAAAATAGATAAACCACGTATAAATCCTCGCACCCCAATGATTCGGCAAATCGGCAATGACTTAATTATCGCAAGGACTATCTGTTTCATATACCTGACGTTCGAAATCACTGTCCCTGTCTGACGCTCCGAATGGAACACTAAAGCCACTGCTTCAAAGTTAGTAGAAGTCGTTAGTAAATCCGAATATGGATACAACATCTCAATGTAACGATGAAAAAAAATATTCAACACGCGTAATCGGGTTGATTCATCAGGCAAGATATGCTGATATAACGGATCATTTTTGGCAAATGCTTCGGCCAGAACACTGGCTGCTCTTGGAATATCATGCTGCTGAATTTTTAGTAATGTACTACAAATAGTTCCACCTCATTTAATAGTCTTATGAATTAGTATAACTCGTCCAATTGAATATGGCACGATGGTTCTATTGTCATTTCTTTATTGAATACGATATGATTGAAAAGATTACAAAAATACTGGGAGGTAAAATGGAAGATATTATACTGTGGCTTAAATACTTGTTTCTAGGGTTTGTTCAAGGGGCAACTGAGCCAATCCCCGTCTCTTCGAGCGGCCATTTGATCATCGCACAGAAATTGCTAGGCTTAAAACAAAATGGGCTATCATTTGAAATTTTAACAAATACGGCTTCACTAATTGCGATTTGTTTTATTTTCCGCAAAGATATCGGAAGATTGATCACTGGATTCGTTCAATTTATTCTGACCCGCAAAGAGGAATATAAGTCGGATTTCCTCTTCTCTTTGTACATCATCATCGGTACCTTGCCTGCGGTAATTGTTGCCTTACTCTTCAAGGATCAGATTGAGGATATCTTCTCGTCGGTTCATACCGTATCCATCGCCTTGCTTGTTACAGGGGTAGCTTTATGGTTGATCCGTAACCTTCGCGGACGTAAACAAGATGGTGACTTAAAAGCGAAGGATGCAGTTATAGTCGGACTTGCCCAAGCAGTCGCCCTTATTCCTGGGATAAGCCGTTCTGGTGCAACTGTCATCTCTTCCATCGCTGTGGGAATGAAGCAAGAAACTGCTTTACGCTTTTCTTTTATGCTTTATATTCCTGTCAGTTTGGGCGGACTCGTTATGGGCGCATCTGATATTGCCCACGATCCTAACCGCTCGCAGCTAGCCATTCCATACTTGATTGCATTTATTACTACACTTATCGTCACTTATTTCTCCATGCGTTGGTTTATGGGGATTATGGCTAAAGGTAATTTGAAGTATTTCTCTTATTACTGCTTCTTAGCTGGGATACTTCTCCTCATCTTTATGTAAGACATAACTTCAATTAAAAAACCTCATGACAATCTCTGAGATCACAGAGAGAGCATGAGGTTTTTTTGTACTATTTCAACATGGATATTACTTCATCGCTCGACCGGATCTTACCTATGCGAGGGAAGATAGTTTTGCATACATAATCATGTTCTTCTTTAGCCATCGCGGTCATAGCATCTTCTACAAAAACTTGATGATAACCAAGCTGATAAGCTTCTCTAGCAGTAGTATCCACACCAATCGAGGTAGAAATACCACATAATACGATCGTGTCTATTCCGCGGCGTCGTAACTGCAAATCAAGATCAGTACCGAAAAATGCCCCCCACTGCCGTTTGGTAATCAGATGTGCATTTTTGATATTCGCTAATTCTGGTACGATGTTGTCCCAACCTTCTGGATAGGTCACGGAATTCATTTTCAAATCAGTTTTAGGTTTAAGCATATCTTGCCCATCTAGCCATGACACCCTCACCAAAACAACAAATCCTCCTTTCTCCGTAAAGGATTTGGCTAATTTGCTGGCATTCTCAACCACCTGAGCACTTGTATGCGGCCCCTGCTTTGGACTGTGGACAATTCCCTGCTGCAAGTCGATCACGACTAGCACCGTTTTACTTGCCTCAATACTTTCAGATGCTAAGCTTGGTAATTCTTCCATTGTCTTCTCTCCGATTACTATCAATTTTTGTATACTACAATTACCCTATATTACCCAATAGGTGTCCCATTAGGTAATTTAATATCTGGCTTCAAGAGAACCACATCCCCTTTATCCGGTATTCCTCCAAGAACTAATACTTCTGATTGGAAACCCGCAATATTTCGAGCAGGAAAGTTAACTACCCCAATGATTTGTTGCCCTACAATCTCTTCGGCCTTATATCGTTTAGTAATCTGTGCACTTGATGTTTTGCTTCCGATATCTGGTCCAAAATCAATTTGGAGTTTAATCGCAGGTATTTTTGCTTTTGCAAAAAACTCCGCATTAATAATTGTTCCAACACGAACATCAAGTTTTAAAAAATCATCAATAGTTACCATTTGCCATCCCCCTATTTAGCTAAAACATTTTCCGACTACTTATTTACTTATTTTGAATGTTGTACTTTAAAGATTTCGCCCAAAAATACATTCCCATACCGAATAAGGTTATTATGCCACCTAAAAACTGGAATAACGATATAGTTTCCCCTAATAATAGATATGCAAGGACAATGGCAAGAACAGGCTCACCAATAATCCCAACCGAGACAGTAGTTGCTCCAATCGACTTTAACAAAAGGTTAAAGATGTATTGACCAAAAATAGTTGGAATTATTGCAAGAAGCAAAAAATAAATCCAATCTGATGAAGCATAATTAATTAATGAGACATTATTTATCAAATTGTACACGAGCATAACAGTACCACCAATAAAAAAGACGAAAATGCTGTATTTATTTGCATTGATTTTGCCGCTTACTTTTTGCCCGGCCAACAGATAGACTGAAGCAAAGAATGTGCCAATTAACGATAAACCATCGCCGATTAGTGCATCTTTCGAAACCCATATGTCTCCCCATGCAATAACAATCGAACCTAAAAGAGCAACAATCAGGCAAAAAACGGTTAGCAGGTTAACATGTTCTTTGAATAAAAAGTAAGACCCCATCATAACAAATAGCGGCTGTAACGATAAGATCACCATGGAGCTTGCAACTGAAGTATAGACCAATGATTCCATCCAGAATAAAAAGTGTAACCCTAGAAATAGGCCGGATAAAATAACGATGGCCCAATCTTTTTTATTCATCTCAGTAGAACGAGCCATTTTCCCAGATGTAAAACAGAGCATGATGATTACAGAAATAAACAATCTATACATCCCGGCCACTGAAGTAGGTGTATCTGAAAGTTTAATCATGATTGAAGAGATAGAAACGGACAAAATACTGATAAATAACAGAATAAACGGATGAAATAGTATAGACGGTTTATTTGAACTAACCATAGTTCCTCCAAAATGTGTGACAATCCCTGTGCACAGAATTGTATGATAAGTCTAGGCTGGATATAATAATATCACCGTCAGGGTCTATATTGTGCAACTATATCTTTAATTTATATAGAAATATCGTCAAATAAGGAGAATAAGCACTTTGAAAAAGCAATTGCACGAATCCATTCAATTTCCTGATGATGCATTTCCATACATCATGTACACTCATACCAATTATGAATCTATTCCTAATGGCAGAGGGGTTAACGATCTACATTGGCACCAAGAACTACAAATTACTTTAGTGACCAAAGGGAAACTAACCATACAAGTCAACGGAATCAATTATGCTTTAGAAGCAGGTCAGGCCATCTTTATTAATAAGAGCGTACTTCATATTGTTACATACCTTAACCAAGAGGGTGAATATGTTAGTTTTAACTTCCCAGAGAAGTTACTTGCTTTTTATTCTGATAGTGCAATGGAAAAAAAGTATGTACTTCCGTATACCAATTCATTCTTGTTAAGTTTAGAAATCAAAGGAGATAAGGACTGGCATAATCAAATCCTACAAATTCTTTGGGATATGAAAAAAGAATTTGAATCGAAAAAAAAATGGGGATGGGAGTACGAAGTTTCTATCAAAACAGTCCAGTTATGGTTAATCCTTATATCAAATTTTTCTCTATCCTCTGAGGAATCGTCTAAATATAACAGACTCCAGCAAGAGAGACTACAATTAATGCTTAGTTTTATTCACAAAAACTATTCTAATAATTTGACATTGAAGGAAATAGCAGATACAGCACATCTAAGTGTATCGGAGTGCACTCGAGGTTTTAAGAAAAGTATCCATATGACTCCGTATTTCTACTTAATTAAATATCGCATTAATAAAAGCTGTGATTTGTTAATAGCAACTGACTACACGATAACTGAAATCGCACAGCGAGTTGGTTTCAATAACGCAAATCACTTTATCCAGTCTTTTAAAAAACACTTAAACATAACTCCTAAGGAGTTCAGAAAAATTAGAAATGAACGAACTTAAAAAATCAAAAAAGGCAGAGTCGATCACTTTGTCTGATTGCCTTGTGTTAGCGTAATTTCGATGTCCTTCGTAAATCTCGAATATATTTCCAAGACACAAGCTTAATGTTTTCATTTTCTAATAGTCTATGATTTCGGGAACGCCATATAAACGATATCCCACTCTTTTCCAATAAAGTTACGTTTATATCTTCAACCTTTTCGTCCTGCATGAATTAGTGTTCAATTCTACTATATGATAAACTTGCAAGAAGTTATCTGCTATTTATCTATTAATAAAGGAGCGGAAAAATGAGATGGGCAAAAAGAAAAAAACATTACCCGCCAATTTTGCCGAGCTGGTTAAAACGAATGATATATCTGCCTTAAAAGAGGTATTTGAGCTATGCGAATGGGATGCCCGTGGGGGTTACAGCAAAGGTACCGCCCTCAGCTTCCGGCAAATACCGGATGAGATGGTTTCCTGGCTTGTGGAGCAGGGTGCTGACATCAACGCTGCCGACAACTATAAGCGTACCCCTCTTCATGCTCAGGCTGCAACCTGGTCCGGAAATGTCCCCTTACTCCTTGAACTAGGTGCAGATATGGAAGCTCTGGATTACCAGAATGAGACACCGCTGCACTCAGCAGCTGCTTCTTACAAAACAAAAGTAGTGCGTGATCTGGTGGTACGCGGCGCAAATGTCCATGCAGAAAATAACCGGAAAAACACACCTCTCGCCAAAGGATTATTACAATGCCGGAATATCGATATAGTTCACATGGCAGAAATCTCGCGAATTATGCTGGATGCAGGAGCAGTAATCACGCCGGAGATGAAGGAATCCGTGCGGCGTATCGGCAAGGATTTTGAATTCGTCAGAACAAATTACAATAAAGATCGACTGGATGAAACTGCAAATGCTCTCCTGGAGCTGTACCGGCAATTTGATGTCGAGCCTATAGCGAAACTGCAGAGACATGATGGAATCTCTCCTATCGAGGTAACGGCAACCGCATGGCCCGCACAGCACCAAGAGCTGTGGGATTTTCTCGTCCCTGCTTCAGGACACGCGACAACGGTGCAGGGTGAGGTTATCCGCATCACAGGGCGGGTGTCTCATGAAATCCTTAATAATGGCGGAGGAAACTGGGATGCCGATTACCGTAAAATGCTGGATGCACTGATACGGCATTTTAGCACGGGAACGCCTTTAGAGCCCGTCCTTCTTCAAGAGGCAACATCACTCGCCAAACGGTTCCGCAACATCGCTGGCAATGAGCAACCAGCCAGATTATGCGAGCTGGCGGTGCAATGGGTACTTGCCAATCCTCAGCCTATTTCTATGACACAACCCGATTATTCCCGTTAAGTCTATCCTGAATCCTTAACGTGTCTATTATCTAACTAAAGAAAACAAAGAAACGCCCCGAAGAAAAAAACTTTGGGGCATCAATTTACATGAATTCTAGATCCAACAAGTTTTAAGGATAATGACGAGAAGAATGTAAAGCACAAGAATCGTACCCGTTGATGTCCAAGGATTAATACAAACTGGAGCCTTTTTTTGTTCTTGAACGCCCCCAACACAGTTATACCCCATTTAAATCCCTCCCTAATTAATTTTTTCAAATTTCACAACAGCATATGACTATGTATCATCAAGTGATTGGGCATTAAACAACTTTGCCGCTTGTATCTAAGTCTATGATTCAATTCATTTTCTTTAACTTGACAAGCATACATAACTTTATGCTAATATAGACAAATCAATAACGTTGATATATCATCTATTCTTCAATTAGGAGAGATCATATGGATTCAAGAGAACCTTTAGGTTTGGTCATTCGAGATTTGCATTTAGAAATAGCAAATTATTTAACAAAGTTACTTGCTCCTTTTCGACTTGCACCTGAACAGCATCTACTTATGGCTCTGATGCTTGAGAAAGAAGGTCTATCTCAGAACGAGATTGCTGCTAATCTTGGTAAGGACAAAGCCAGTGTTGCCCGAATGATCGCCAGCTTAGAGAGCAAAGGTTACATACACAAAGTAACAAGTGCGCAAGATCGCCGAGCGGTAAATGTATATGTAACAGAAGAAGGACGGAAATTAGAGAATACTATAAATGAGGTGACGGTCAATTTAAACGAAATTATCGAGTCAGGATTATCTGCTTCAGATTACTCAACGTTAAAGACTTTGCTAACACATGTGCTGAATAATGTAAGAAGTGCTTAAAGCATTTCTCTCCCCCATATAGTTGATATATCATCTATCATGCAAAAATAATACGAATCAAAATTCTGAAAAGAGGTTCATCATTATTATGGAATCATCATCAACTGTTCAAGTTAAACGTCCAGCCCTCATGGCCTTCTCGCTTATGTTAGGTGCATTCGTCGGGCTATTTAGTGAAACCGCCTTAAACATGGCTTTTACAAATTTAATGGATGAATTTTCAATCAACGCCTCAACGGTTCAGTGGCTAACCACAGGATATTTACTTGTATTAGGTATCCTCGTTCCAATATCCGCCCTATTAATGCAATGGTTTACCACTAGACAATTATTCACAGCTTCCTTGCTATTATCTATCGTCGGTACATTAATTGCTGCCCTCTCGCCTAATTTCACCTCATTATTAATTGCACGATTAGTGCAAGCCTTAGGGACAGGCTTATTGCTTCCATTAATGACCAATATTATTCTTATTATTTTTCCTGCACATAAACGCGGAACTGTCATGGGAATGATGGGGCTCGTTATTATGTGTGCACCGGCACTTGGGCCTACTCTATCTGGTTTAATTGTAGATCATTTTGGGTGGGAGTATATCTTTTGGATAAGCTTACCTTTATTGTTATTTACATTAGGTTTCGGATTAACATTCATTAAAAATGTAGCCAACATCACAAAACCTAAAATAGATATTTTATCCATCTTGCTTTCTACTTTTGGATTTGGTGGAATCGTCTTTGGTTTTAGTAACTTTGCTGATCATTCTTTGAGTGAAATCATTGTTTTGCTGCCTCTTATTGTTGGTTTCATCAGCTTAATCTTGTTTGTATTACGGCAATTTAAATTGGAAACCCCAATGCTGAATTTACGGGTATTTAAATATCCCATGTTTACGATAGGTCTTATAATGCTCTTTTTAGGAATGATGATCATTTTATCTTCTGCAATTTTATTACCTTTATATTTAAAAGGAGGTTTATTGTTATCGGCCACAATGGCTGGTACTCTACTTCTTCCAGGCAGTGTTATTAACGGGGCTATGGCTCCAGTTACGGGTAGAGTATTCGATAAATACGGTCCGAAATTATTGCTGCCGCTTGGATTTTTTATCGCAACCATTGCTGGTTTTCTATTTACAAGAAACTCTACTGAAACCAGTAGCCTAACCTTTATTTTAATACACTGCGCAATGTTTATCGGATTAGCTATGGTCATTATGCCCGCTCAAACCAATGGGTTAAATCAATTACCCGTGAAATACTATCCGGATGGGGCTGCTGTTATGAGTACACTTCAGCAAATTGCAGGTGCTCTTGGTACAACGTTCGCTGTTACGCTAATGTCTAGCGGACAAACACGATTCGCAAACACACATCCAACCGCTGCACAGCCTGAAATATTAACCGCTGGAATTACACATGCTTACTTATTTATCGCAGCAATTGCAGGTATTGGATTGATTATATCGTTATTTGTGAAGCGTATTCGAGTGTATTGATTTGTATGTGAAAAAGACAGTGGACATGAACTGCCCGCTGTCTTTTTTTTAAGTATAACCCTAAGGCTTTAACTCATATGTTTTTCATAAAAAACTAATGTTAAGTTGTCATTTATTTTTTTGGTTTCCCCCGTGCTTCTATACCCTAACTTTTCATATAAATAGCAATTCCTTTGCTCCTGTATAATACTATCCAGCTCCCATTTCTTTGCATCTTTATATCTCTGTTCAATCATTGCAAAAACCTGCTGGGCAATCCCCTTCCCATGATGTTCTGGCAATATAAAGATGATGCTGACCCGATAAGTTTTATTATCCTTTTTAACGATACGGACACCGCCCACAGCAATATCAAAATACTTAATCATATAATAATCTGCAAAAGTCTGATTAATTCGATCCCTGATTTGTTCCACAGATTCATTGGCTGGGCTGGTTTCATAATCTTTATATTTCTCCAGCAATGGCATAAAGGCTTTGACTTGCATTTCATGAATAAACTCTGCGTCGCTCGCGTCTGCTTTACATAAAGAAATCTCCATAAAGTTATACCCCTCCGAAAGTTAGTAAATATATAAGCTGTCAGATATTCTTTTTATCCTCCGGTTTAGAGGAATCTCTAAAAGAGCCCAAGATCCCCGTAAACAGTCCAATTAATCCAACAAAAACGCCTATCCCGCGACCACCCTCATAGGCCAATATCACAACTACTCCAAACAATGTAATGTGAAGACCAAAAATTTGAGTTTGTAGGACACTAGGCCGGATAAAATCTAATAATGCTCCTGCGTGAAACATTACAACAACTAGCACAATTAGAGCGGTTAAGATCCATAATCCTAAACTAATCATCCTTACCTCCATTAAAATTTATTATTCACTAGGCACTCCTGATTTCAAATAAAGAC
This sequence comes from Paenibacillus sp. FSL H3-0310, assembly GCF_038002785.1. NCBI lineage: Bacteria > Bacillati > Bacillota > Bacilli > Caryophanales > Paenibacillaceae > Paenibacillus > Paenibacillus sp. FSL H3-0310. The sequence goes on along the minus strand of NZ_JBBODC010000001.1, from coordinate 1,796,687 downwards.
ACTTGAGTCACTCGGCTCCAGCGTCTTATCATGTTGATTTATGGTTTGTTTTTGGGAAGGATATAGAGCGTTCCGTCTTCTTTATATTCAGCATAGGCAATATCCTCAATGCAATTATAACCCTGCTCTCTGACGCGTTCCTGAATCTGCTCCTTGTTCATCGATCTGCCCCGCATGGACTCTTCCAGTACCCTGCCTTTATCAATAACTGTTATGGAAAAAGCAGAAGACTGCTCAGCTTCAGACTTGCGCATAACCGATAGAGAGCCGTTCGTTTCAAGCAGAGCATACCGCACTTCACTTAGGGAAAAGATATTTTGTTGCCTCAGCATGAACAGCAGTTGGGTATACTCAATATCGTATTTCTCCAACAAATCCTGATTCACTTTGCCATCGTCAATTAGCAGCACTGTCCGGCCTTCCGCCATGTTCCCGAATTTCACAAAATGGGTGGTCACCTTTTCGAACAGATAAGATAATGCGGTCCAAATAAAAAGAGCAAACAGCAGATGCCAGATCTTCACCTCATCATCATATATCGTATTGCCGACAATTTCACTTAAAATCAATGAAGACAGAAAATCGAGTGGTGTCAATTGACTAAGCGTCTTGCGGCCGGTAATAAAGGTAATGATCCACAAACCAAAAAAGCTGATGACCAATTTGACGCCTATAGATACAAATATCTCCATTGCTGCACCTCCAGATGGGACTCGCACAGGCTCGTTACCCTTTTTACACGAAATCCATTCATGAGAGGTATTACACACTCCTAGTGGGGTATAAACAGCAAAAGATACTCTCTGCAACTTGCCTATGTTGGGATAGTTATAAGGAACGTTGTCCCTTTGCCTTTTTCACTATCGACTTCAATAGTTCCTTTCACTTTATCGACGGTACTGTAGACCATAAGCATACCCAGCCCCGTTCCTTCTGCTTTAGTCGAATAATACGGCTTACCGAGTCGCGATATTTCATCTTTAGTCATGCCGACTCCGTTATCTTTGATACTGATCATAATATTTTGTTTTTTTTCAAATATATCGATAAATAGCGTACCGCCATCGGTTTCCTTCATCGCTTCTATACCGTTTTTATATAAATTAATTAGACACTGCTGAATCTGGTTTCGGTCATAGTTTTTATTTAACGAATTATTAAAACTAAATTGGACATCTACTTTGTGCATAGTGGCATAAGGCATTATGATATTTTTAGTATATTCTGATTCTGCCTTCATATTGGAGTAAACCATGTTTTCAGATTGTGGCTTGGCAAAGGAGAGATAATCACTTACAATTTTTTCTGCTCGCTGTAGCTCTTGTAGAGATAACTCTACAAAGCCCTTTTCCTCTGGCGTCATCGTTTTAGATTTATTTAATAGCTGCAAAAAACCACTAGTCACTGTAAGTGGATTTCTGATTTCATGGGATACACTTGCCGCTAGCTCGCTGACGACATTTAATCTTTCCGATTGGACAATCCGTTCCCGATTTTTAATATTGGAGATAATCTTCTCAATCAAAATCATAATGACACTCATCACCCCAACATGAGTTGTCAACGCATTTAATGAAAGAATCCAAAATTGCTTGTCTAAGGAATCCTGAACAAAACCTAAAATTAACAGATAAACCCCCATAATTAGCAAAGCAATCAGACTTGCCGCAATCACACGGCCCTTCGATGGTAATTTTAAAAATCTATTTTTATATAACGGCACCAAAATCAGAATCGCTGTCGCAAATAGAAACGAATAAAATACTCCACCTCCACCCACATAGAATCTGTAAGCATTCAAAATAATATATAGAGGAAGAACGTTCCTATATCCTCCAAACAGTGCCACAATAATAAACGGAATGTACCTCAAATCAAAAATATAGCCAATTTCAAGTCTGATAGGTTTTGCAATACAGAGACTCATGGTCACTGCAGACATAAAAACGAGAATCAATCTATTGTAGGAATAGGCCCGATTCTCAAAGAATATTAGAAATGTTAATACTGGAAAAAGCAAAAACAAAAAATTTAAAAGTAGGGTTTCAAACAAGAGATGACTTCCTTTCAGCCTTTTACTGCGTAAATGAATATATTCAAGGTTATATTAAGAGTTTTAGATCATTACCTAAGCTAACATTATAAGTCACAGTATTGACTATACACTATGTATTTCTCAACCATTTTTCAAATAATCCCAAAAAATCATACTATAGAACCACAATTAGCAAAAAAATACAGACATCTGAAGTCTGTGTGGGGTCATCAATTTTCGTATTCCTGAATATCTAAATTGTAAACTGTACCTTCGTAGTTTTTAAGGGCTCATAAATCTAGAGCTGCCACCTTTCTGTATCTGAGAGAAGGAGAGGATTTCATTGCATCCCATAACCGTAATCGAAATTGTAACGTCGGTTGGGTTTGTCCTTGTCATTTTTGTTATAGTATTAGTTTCACCTACGAGGATTAGAAAACTCGGTTTAATCGTAGCCTCTATATTAACATTACTTTTGCTTTTATCCTTTGCGATTCGTCCCGTTTGGATCCCACCAGAAGGCAAATCTCCTGAGGAAGGAACGCATTCGGAAATGAATCATTAAGTTGTCTTACACAGAAAACAGCCATCCCCTCAGGATGGCCGGTTTTTATTTCACTAAAAATCCGTTAACTGTGATATGGAGCGGCGCCTAATTTAACTTCGCTCGGATCTCCACTTTTGATAATAGCAATGGAGACAGCTATAAGCAATATTTTCCGGAGGAGAAGAAATAAGTACTACAGCCTAAAAACAATTTGATTTCCTGTCTCATTGTTCTTGAAGGGTTTACCATGTTCCCTGAACTCTAATATAACACCTGAAGGATCGTCAGAAAGCGGTGGAGAAATTACGTAATTATAAGAAGCTTGTCCGGTTGAACTTCCGCCATTCATCATTCGACTATCATATTCTTCTCCTATAAACAGCTCGAAAAAGCTATGGTTATGAGAATTTGTTGGAAGCTCAGTTGTCATGTCCCAATCTATATTAAGGGTGACCACACTAGCATTACTATATTGGCGTATAGAGGTCAGTGTATAAAAAAATCCATCTTTCTCAATTGATTTAAGAACTGCAATATGTTTTCTAAAATCAATTGGCTCAACCATCGGTTTAAAATGATCTTCACTTAGCAACGTCCCAAATACCGCTTTCAAAAAATCCTCATAGAGCTCATAATTTTCTGCCCATTTAGAGATAGATTCAAACGGTGGGAATCCTGGATTATTATTCGAGATTTCCTTTCGTTGCTTGATCAATGCACATATTTGCTCGTCAATATCCTTAATTTGCAGATCGTAATGTTCGGTTGGTCGTACAAACGGCATCCTTTTCATTTTGAACCTCCTTTTTGCACAAATGCAAAAGAAATCTCAGCTTCACATACAAGCTCACTATTTACTGTTGCGGTGCCTTTGCCTTTTACAATTTCACCTTTCATCCGATTGACTTCGAATTCGAGAAGAAGCTGATCCCCAGGCGTTACTTGGCGCTTAAAACGGGCATTATCAATGCCAACTAATAACCCTATCTTGCCCATCAGCTTCTCGTTTTTGCACATTGTGATTCCGCCTACCTGGGCTAATGCCTCCACAATTAAAACACCCGGCATAACAGGATGCTCAGGAAAATGGCCGTTAAAAAACGGTTCATTAATGGATACATTTTTAATACCTACTGCTCTTTTGTTCTCCTCCAGCTCTATTATTCTGTCCACTAAAATAAACGGATACCGATGAGGAATAAGTTCTACAATCTGCTGTATATTTAGCATAATTCCCGTCTTAGCCTCCTAAAATACTTTTTGGGTAATTTTAACATTAGAAGTGATTTTGTACTACTCAAAAATACCCGGACAACTGGCCTATAACATCACTTCTGGAGATCCTAAAAAAACAACGGCAACCCTGGACTAGAAAATAAAGTCCACGACTGCCGCTTTTTATTGATCTATTGTACCCTAGCTTAAGATTCAACTCGATTAACAAACACCTGTGTCTTTCTCCCTGCTTCAATTCGTTCAGTGAATTTTCCGCCAGTGTATTCCTCTATCACCTTTTTCCAAAAGCGTTGTGCGGGCTCGTTATTATCTATTTGGTAAACTTCCCATTGCCCCTTATGTATATTAAAAATATCTTTTGCAACTAGTCTACCTAATCCTACTCTCCGATACTTTTTTATAATAAAAAACTCTGCAATGGAAAAGTATAAATCATCATCTCTATTTTTTATTTTGACTAAAACGAATCCAGCATTTTTCCCATTCAGAGTTAACAGATATGGGAAATTCGATTCTTCTGTCCAGTAATCGTTGAGAGGATAATCATTAAATTTTCCGTTTTCTTCAAGGTGCAAATCCATATACTCGGAGAAATCATACATATAAAATTGCATTAGGTTGTTGAGGATTTCTTTTTCTTCAAGGGTCGCCCTTTTAATTTGATAGTTCATCTAAAAACCATCCCATATCTATATTTTATCTAATTAGTAACGGACTCTTCTATTTTCTCGGATAAGTTTCTTCGCATCCTTTTGAAATAAAATGATTGTTGTTGCACGCTTCAATGGATTGATTCCCAATTACTTTGCAGTAATATTTTACCACTCAAGAATACTCTCTTTCAACTTTACAAATTTTCACTTTGTAATTTTGGTACCATTCTTTCTTACCTTTCTCCTGAGCAACTTTGTGAGATTGATGTTGTTTCCAGTTACTAATCGCCTCCAAGCTCTCCCAATAAGAAATCGTAATACCCGCTCCTGAAGAATCCCTGACACTTTCCACTCCTAAAAACCCAGGTTGCCCGGACGCAAGCTGCTCCATTTTTTCAGCCATAATGTTATACCCGTTATCCCCCTCCGTACGTTGACTTGAAAATATGACTGCATAATAAGATCCGTTTGATTCATGAACCATTCCGCTCAAACTCCCCTTTAATCGTAGATGTTTTTATATAAAACAGATTATACTATTATAATTAAGATAAAAATAATGAATATTAATTGTTAGTTTAATGAATTTTTTTCATACATTATTGAGGAGAGAAATCATTATGAATCTTTTAAAATATCAAATTTTCAGTAAGGTAGTTGAGATCGGCAGCATTACCAAAACAGGAGAGATATTAAATTTAACACAATCAGCCATCAGTCATGCGCTTTCTAGCTTAGAAGCTGAATTCGGACTGTGTCTTCTCATAAGAAACAGATCGGGTATCCGGTTAACCAACGATGGCGAACGTTTAATCCCACATATCAGAGAAATCCTCCAACTTAATGAAAAACTCAATCAAGAAGTAGCTGCATTAAAGGGTGTCGAAATCGGCACTGTGAAAATAGGTACTTTCTCTAGTGTATCGATCCAATGGATGCCCCAAATCATTAAACAATTTCAAAATCAGTTTCCACATATTGAAATAAAACTACTTGATGGTAACTACTCTGAAATAGAAGAATGGATTGCCGATGGAACCGCTGACTTGGGATTTGTTAATCTGCCTACTCGAGATGCTTTTCATGTGGTCCCTCTTCAAAAAGATAGGATGGTCTGCATTATGTGGCAGAATCATCCTCTCGAGCGCCAATCAAATATCCGCCTTGAGCAATTGATTAATGAACCTTTTATCATGCCCATTGCGGGTTGTGACACCGATGTAAAGCGAATTTTCTCGCAAAATAAACTCACACCCACGATCAAATATGAATTAGAAGATGATCATGCCATAATCGCCATGGTACAAAATGGTTTAGGGTTAAGTATTCTCCCAGAAATGATTTTGTCACATCTCCCCGACAATGTATGTTATCGCCCATTGGAAGGCGAGTATTATCGTTCTATTGGTATTGCAGCCGCCTCCATTAAAAATGCCTCTCCAGCGGCAAAAAAACTAATTGAATTCATAACACAATGGATCACCAACGTGCCCATCCCTCCGCATTACCGTGATTTATGAGATGGCTCAACGCGCTGTCTGTAACGGCAAGCTTTAAGGCTATCCTTTGCAGAGTAGTCCCTTTTTTGATCCAGCATTAACGTTAGCGTCAGGGGAAACGATTCTTCACTATGTATCTTTTGCGAAATTCACAACTCCCGGGACACGATAATTTGCACAACATAGAGAACAGCCTGCTGGCTGTTCTCTATCGCTGTCTGCCTTAGAAGCACGTGAACGAGCTAATCCGATTCAAATCAATGCCGAAGTACGACCAGAAAAAACCATTCCATCTGAACCCTGCAATAGAATTACGTCCGACGAATACCGGAAAGAACCAGAATTGCTCGCCGTTGTTCAGCCAAATGTATGTGTTGCGGAACAGGCAGCGTCTGATCCCGCCGGGATCAATGGCAAATGTGGTAGACGACATTTGTGGCACGAATTGCGGTGGAGGAGCCGTCGGCGCTTGAACGCCTCCCGGTGCACCCCCCGGAAATTGTCCGGGGGTTCCACCCGGAAACCCTGGTCCCCCTGGTCCTCCAGGTCCTCCTGGCACGCCAGGTCCGCCTGGTCCGCCTGGTCCGCTTGGGAATCCTGGAAATCCTCCGCCGGCTCCCGGTGTTGGAAAAAATCCCATATGTGATCGCTCCTTTCAATGAGTAGGCATAATCATCATATGCATTCGCGGAGAGAGCGTTTGGGCGCAATAGACGTTTTTTCAAAAAATGAAAATCAACAATAAGATCTAACATAGGCCTATCGGAAACCTAACTTGCTCTACTTATGGTACGTTCAGCGCATCATAGATAAACTGACCAATTACACTCAGCTTTACCTGCTGAATTTATTCCGTCCACATCACCTTACTAAGTTTTTAACTTTAATATTGAATCTTCACTGATGTGATGTAGATGCCTGGTCAGCCTTCACACAATCAATAGCGACAACGAACGCAATCATGAGCGTCTCCATCTCATCCTTCAATATTTGAACCTTATAGCTATCCCCCCAAGTGAACCATTCCTTGTTCACTTTACCGATGACTACACCATGCTGTAAAACCTGAAAATCCATGTCCCACCAGTTACCATGTACCTCAATGTCAGCCGCATCAATCGTATAACGTGCTTTAAAGAAAGAAAACTCCTTCTTAATCGTCAATACCTCTCGACCATCTACTTCTACAAAAAACTTCGGTAAAAAACTGAACACTTTTTTCGTAATAAGTGCGACTTCATCTCTTGTTGTATTCATAATGGAGAATGTCTTGGGAATTTGCATAAAACTGCCCTCTACGTAATAGACATCTTGCTCCTGCTGATTCTTTACCGTGAATTTACCACTTAGACTGAATACCTTTTGTTTTATATAAAGTTGCTTCATTCTAAGCCTCCTATCGATCCTCTTAGTTAACATCATTTTAGACAAATGTTATAGTTGTTTTGTCATAATAAAATCTATTTGTTCTTCTTCACCCATATAAAAAGAATGAGTTCCTGTATGAACAAACTTCATTTTTTCATAAAAGCTAATAGCGTTTTTATTTTTTTCCCAAACCCCTAACCAAATCTTCTCTTTATTACATTGTACCGCTATTTCTATAGCTTTATTTATTAGATATTTCCCAAGCCCCTGTTTATGAAATTTTTTTCTAATATAGATCCTCTCGACTTCAAGTGAATCATTACCCATTACTTCAGATTGAGCATCTTCGGTGTTAACCTTTAAATACCCAGCGATTTCTTCATTAAAATAAATAAAATAGAATTCTGATGAGCTATCCGACAATTCTTTTTCTAATTGTTTTAAGTTAAATGCTCTATCCAGGTAGGCCTTCATATTTTCAGGTGAATTTTGATTACTAAATGTCTCATTAAATGTTTCAACACTAATTCCTTGAAGTGAACCTAGATCTTCGAACGTGCACTTTTTTATATTGATAGCCATATCGTTTTCTCCTTTTAAAATATCAATTTACAAATAAACTCTTATTTCGAGCTCTAATTATATGGTGTTATGCAGATGTGACAGGAAAATAGTATAACATAATTGTTGTATTTGCAACAAAAAAATTAAGGATTTACCATTCATTCTACCTATTCGCGTATTGGCGTAATCAGTCTCTATGCGGCAGTCAGAACTCCAAAAGGGGAAGCGAACGAGGTTTTGGGGATTCGATGATGGATGACGGTTACTTTCGGACCCAGATGACGTTATTTGCGAATATTTCGGCTTTGGAGCAAGGTTTCGGACTCCAGTGCAGTTATTCCTTCGAAACGTCATCTTTCGGGGTGTTTTTCAGGCTAATAACGGCTATACGGTCCGTTAGGATTCCAAAAGTGGGATATGGCGCGTCTAAGGGTCATCTGAGTCCGTTAGATGCTTCCGGGCGCGCAAATTTGATCCAAGAATGCGTGGTTTGGGGATTCGATGATGGATGACGGTTACTTTCGGACCCAGTTGACGTTATTTTCGAATATTTCGCCTTTGGAGCAAGGTTTCGGACCCCAGTGCAGTTATTCCCCCGAAAAGGCTGCTTTCGGGGTGTTTTTCAGGCCAATAACGGCTATGCGGTCCGTTAGGATTCAAAAAGTGAGATATGACGCGTCTAAGGGTCATCTGAGTCCGATTTATGCTTCCGGGCGCGCAAATTCGATCCAAGAAAGCGTGGCTTAAAGGTGATGATAGTGGAAGTGAGCCAACTTTGAGAAATCGGTGAAGGAGAATAGATCGGCGAGATTTGCGGGTCTACGATAGAGAATGTCAGCGGGATTTGGAAATCAGTGATAGCAGTAGCAAACGAAGTATGAGGATGCGTGGATAGAGGAAGCGAACGAGGTTTGGGAATTCGATGATGGAAGATGGCTACTTTCGGACCCAGATGACGTTATTTGCGAATATTTCGGCTTTGGAGCAAGGTTTCGGACTCCAGTGCAGTTATTCCCCTGAAAAGGCTGCTTTCGGGGTGTTTTTCAGGCCAATAGCGACTATGCGGTCCGTTAGAATTCCAAAAGTGGGATATGACGCGTCTAAGGGTCATCTGAGTCCGATAGATGCTTACGGGTGTGCAAATGTGATCGAAGAAAGTGTAGTTTTTTTTGGGGGATAGCGGAGGTGACAAAAGTAGAGGGTTCTTGATGATGGAGGAAGCAAACGAAGTTTCAGGATTCGCGGATGGAGGAAACGAGCGACGTTTGGGGGACGATGATGGAGCAAAAAAAATGAGGTGCCCCAGCAGCCATTTTCGGCTTTTGGGACACCCATCCTTTCCGCAATGCGCATATAGCGCGGTATGGTGGACTGGTAAGAGCCCGGTTAAAGCCATCTCATAAATCTTTTTTTAGATAGTTTAATCTGATTACTTTCGGCCCATGCGGTTAGTTCTTTCATTCCCTTGTATTCTTCGTCAAGAAAACTAAAACATAATCTATAGGGAGGAAATTTGTGATCTACAGGTTTAATGCCTATTACGGGTATGAAATAGCCCTTTACATAAATATTATCAATTTGATTCGCTTGAATTTCTTTGTTTTCTACTATTATAGAGTCCGGAAGAATCCGAACCTCAATGAACTTTCTAATCGTAATGATCCTATAGAGCAATATGATTACAACAATCAGACAGAAGGTCGACCATATATAACCAAAATAAAGTAATACTTTAAACTCCGTATTATTTCTGGTATTTAACAATAGTATGCCACTTGAAAAAATCATAGAAAACAGAAGCGACATTAACGACGGACGACTCACCTTATAAGCTCCTATATTTTCCATAACCCCCTCACTTTCTCAGACTATTATAGCTTACTATATTTCATAAATTATGGATATGGCACTCCTTTTTAATCCACAGGAATCTCAATGACCTTGTTATATTCCTTCATATAATGTATTCCTTCTATCAGAATACTTTCAGGTTTCGTTTGTGTATCAAATAATAAGGTGCGTTCCTTCATGAGTTTACCGTTCGTTTGTTCTGACTCTTTTTGATTAATTGTTGTTTTTAAAGCCGTGTTTTCGTTAACATTTTCTATAGACACACCATCCAACATTACATCCTCATCTGTAGCAATAGTTACTTCAATCCCTTGAGCGGTCTTGGTCACATCCTTAATCCATAATTCTTTATCCCCCAGTAGAATCGGCTCATTACTATCAGCATTTAGAGGATACTTTTCTTCCAGTTTCTGATATCCAACAAACTCTTTAACAACCAGCTGCAATGAATGCAGTTCTTTTGGCAAGGTGTCATAACGAATATCAAATGATCTCCCACCCAGCGAGGTTTTATTGCTACTACCTAATATTTCTACAGGCTTTCCATTGGCAATTAATTGAATGCCTTCTAACCCTAATCTTATTCGATCGAAATTCTCGACATTCATACTCCCTTTAATCACAGTCATGGTGGGTGTGGCCGTGATCGACTTGAAGGTAATTGATCCTTTGTCGGCTTTGACCTTTTTATTAATCGACTGTTTGATCTGAGTCACCATCGCTTGATTTGGATTATAAGAAAACGTTATGCTCCCTTCACTCATCTGCCCTTTCTGTGGAGGTCCCCAGTAATGAAGTGTCAGTTTTTTCGAGAATGGGCTTACGCTATCAAATGTCATCGTGCCTTTTATTTCTGTATGTTCGTCGTTGATTAAAGATACGCCACTTCTTATGTTGGAATTCGTGAGAAACCCTTCTATTTTTGAAGGACTAAAATGATCTCCCGTCTCCTCTAGTCCCTTAGGATTGTTTAACGTGTAATATACAATAAATTGATTGGCATCTGCCATAATTCCGTTAATCGTAAGTTCTGTTCCATCTGCTAACGTCGTCTTTTTGTCTATGCTTTGTCCCATTCCTTGTTCATTGAGTTGTTGTAAAGTTCCCTCTAACACCTCATCAAAACCAAATAACTTTTTTCCATAATAAGCGAAGGCATTATAGCTGTTTCCAGAAACTATTATCACTAATATAATGACGGCTGCAATCTTCCAGAGGGGCGAGCTTTTTCTTTTTATTCTTTTTGGAGGTGCCGAGTCTAAAGCATTTCTTAATCTCATTTCTAAACCCTCAGGTGCAGTTATGGACTCTAAATTCCTCTTCTCATCCACTAATCGTTGTTCGACGTTATTGTTCATCAACATCACCTCTGTAATGATTTTTCAGCGTTTGTAATCCATTGTAGATCCTTGATTTAACAGTTCCGATCGAGACCTGTGTGATCTCAGCTATCGTTTGATAATCGAGATCATGAAAATATTTCAATTGAATTGCTTCTCTTTGCTGCTCGTTCACATGTAACAATAACGCCTGCATATCCATTTGCTGTTCACTTTTATGATAAGGATCGCCTGATGTAACATCGGCTTTTTCCTTCTCGTCAGTGATGTTCCAGTCCTCTAATAACACCAGCTTGCTTCGCTTATGAAGTTGCCTTTTACAGCCATTTACCAAAATCGTCTTACTCCAGCTGTAAAAAGACTCCTCTTTCTTAAGTTGATCAATCTTCTCGTATAACGTAACTATCATTTCCTCCATGGCATCCATAGCATCATGCGCATTTCCCATATAGCTGTACGCAAGCCTATAAAAAATATCTTTTTCATACATGATTAATTGCAGCAAAACTTCTTTATTTCCCTTTTTAGCTTTTTTCACCAATCGAACAACATCCATGCCTTCACCTCTCTCCCCTATATGAGTCAGGAGCACTGTAAAAAGTTCATCTTCATAAAAAATTTTTATATATCGTGAACTATTCAATCCACCTAAACTGTAATATTCAGGAAAATTTTACTCAGACATACCCAAATCTAGTTGATTTTAAACGCTTCAATGTAATAGAATGAACTAATCTAAAAAGAAAAGGATGGGCATAAGCAATGCCGTTTAAAGAACCTCGTACACTTAGTAAAAGATCTCTGCTATTCTTCTCTCTCATTATGCTTGTAAAAAGCTATTTTGCCTGGTATTTTCTATTTGAAGATGGCCCTACTTGGACCACTTGGCTTAAAGAAATCCCTTTTGTACTTCTAGTCTTTTGCTTGATTGAATGGTTCGCTACGAAACGAAAAATTGCAATTTACATGCTTGTCAATGTATTGATTACTACTCTATTTTTCTCATTAATTGTATATCATAATCATTTTGGCATCATTGCTACTTCGCAAGTATTAGATCAGGTCAAACAAGTGGGAGCCGTAAAGAAAAGTATATTTTCGGTCCTTCGTCCTCAATATATGCTTATCTTTGTGGATATCATTGTCATCAGCTTGGTGATGTTTAGAAAACAGAAAGCGCTGGATTGGAAAAAAGCCATGTCGCGCAAAAGTAACCGTAAAGCGGTGGCAGTCCTGTTCTGTATTTCCATCATCATTTGTGCAATGAATATTTTTCCAAACCGTGCCAGTATGAACGAAACGATTAAAGCGGAACAAATGGGCATTCTTAATTATGAAGCCTACTCTCTCCTAGCTGATCAAGAGGAAGAACAAATTGACGTTTCTGAGATTACGCAATCCACTATTGATGAAACCAAAGGAATTCAAGCTATCTCTAATCCGGTTTTATTTGGAGCCGCCAAAGGAAAAAATCTAATCATTCTGCAAATGGAGTCTTTCCAGAACTTCTTAATCAATCTAAAGATTGATGGACAAGAAATCACACCAAATATGAACAAGCTTGCCGCCAGCAGCTTCTACTTCCCGCGTTTCTACCAGCAGGTTGGACAAGGCAACACTTCAGATGCAGAGTTTATTGTGAACACTTCTTTTTATGTACCCCCTGATGGTCCAGCTACCCAAATGTACGCTCCTAAAGAGCTTCCAAGCTTACCCAAGCTGCTGCAAGCACAAGGTTACGATACGGCAACATTCCATACGAACGAAGTCGACTTTTGGAACCGTGGTGAGCTTTATAGTGCTTTGGGATTCAATCGTTATTATGATAAAACTTACTTCGGAGAAGAAGACGCAGTATTCTATGGCGCTTCTGATGAAGTTTTGTATGAAAAAACAGCTGCAGAGCTGGCAAGAATGGATCAGAATGAGCAACCTTTCTACTCCCATGTAATTTCGATGTCATCTCATAATCCGTTCTCCATCCCAGAGGATAAATATAAAATGACACTTCCAGAGCGATTCGAAGGAACGCTTGTTGGCGATTATATTCGGGCTCAGAATTATGCTGATTATGCGCTGGGACTTTTTATCGATGAGCTCAAACAAAACGGTGTGTGGGATAACAGCTTGATCGTATTGTACGGGGATCATCGTGGACTGCCTATCTTCTCTTTAAAAGAGGATGATCATCTCCTACTGGAAGAGATTCTCGGCCATGAATATTCGGAACGTGAATTGATTAATATTCCGTTGATCATGTCAGCGACAGGGATTACAACTCCTAGTGTAAAAGAACAACTAGGCGGGCAAGTGGATATTTTACCTACCGTATCTAATTTATTGGGTGTCTCTCTTGCAGATCATATTCATTTCGGACAAGATCTCTTGAATCAATCAACTTATAACTTACTACCACAACGGTATTACTTGCCTACAGGATCTTTCGTAAATAACGAAGAGCTCTTCTTATCCGGCAGTGGCTTCGAGGATGGCCAGCATTATACTTTATCTGGTAACGGCAACCAACCTCTGCAATCCACAGAAGACGAATTCGAGCGTGCCTTACAGCTGCTCCATTTGTCAGACAGCTATGTTACACAGCTACCGGATAGAGTTATTGAAGAATAAGCTGCAATGTATAGCAAAAAAGACTGTGCTCACCAAATCGGTGAGCGCAGTCTTTTTCTATAATGATTATTATTTTGACTCTTTAACAACTAGTTTAAGCGGTGCCGCAATCAGCTTCTCTACGGTTTTGCCTTCTAATACATCCTTAGCGGCTTGAATGGCTAGTTGGCCAATTAATTCAGGCTGCTGCGCAACGGTTCCTGTTAATTTACCAGCTTCGATGGATTTAAGTGCATCTTCATTTCCATCAAAACCAATCACAGGGATATTCTTGCCTGAACTTTGAATGGCTTCAATAGCACCTAGCGCCATTTCATCATTATGAGCGAAAACTGCTTGTACGCCAGGATTTCCTTGTAGAAGGTTCTCCATAACGGTCAGCCCTTTCGTACGGTCGAAATCAGCCGTTTGCTTAGCAATGACCTCTAGCTGGCTGTCCGCAATCTCATGGAATCCCTTACCGCGTTCCCGAGTCGCTGAAGCTCCTGGGGATCCTTCTAGCTCGATGACCTTTGCACCTTTCCCAAGCTGCTCTACAATATATTGTGCCGCCATAGAGCCACCCTTTACATTATCAGAGGCAACAAGAGCTTTGATATCCCCTTGATCTGCGGAACGGTCCAACGTAACGACGGGAATATTTAAACTGTTAGCTGTTTGCACTACTGTCGAGATCGCTGATGAATCCACTGGATTGATCAATAACGCATTCACACCTTTTTGCATCAAATCTTCGACGTCATTACTTTGTTTAGCAGAATCATTTTGGGCATCAATGACAAGGACTTCCAAGCCTTGCTTCTTAGCCTCGGCCAAAACACCATCTTTAACGGATACAAAGAAGGGGTTATTCAATGTAGATATGGATAATCCAATCTTCATGTTCTCCATGCTTCCACCACTGCTAGGCTTAGCCCACTCTGGAGGCTCCAAGGAACAACCTGTCATGAGAATTAATAGTAAGGAAGTAAGAATCAAAGTTAACTTTTTCATGTTGGAATCCCCCTTATACGGCTTTCTTACGGTCTATGAGTACGGCAATGGCAATAACGATCCCTTTGACCACCATTTGGTAAAAAGAAGATACGCCGAGCAAGTTCAATCCATTGTTCAAAATCCCGATAATCAGTGCACCAATCAATGTGCCCACGATACGTCCACGACCACCAGTTAAGCTCGTACCGCCTAATACTACAGCTGCGATAGCATCCAACTCATAAGATGTGCCTGCTGTGGGTTGCGCGGAGTTCAATCTGGAAGTCAGGATCGCTCCTGCCAATGCAGACAACATACCGGTCAATGAATAGATCATTATTTTAATGCGGTCGACTTTAATCCCTGAAATAATAGATGCTTTTTCATTACCACCAATGGCATAGGTTTTACGGCCAAATGGAGTTTTGTGCAATACAACCCATAAGACTGCGAAGACGATGATCATTGTTATAGCAGGTACAGGTATTCCTAGTAAATATCCACGGCCAAACAATTGGAAGGTCATGCTGTCTCCGAGACCTGTGATCGGATTTCCGTCTGTGTATACAAGTGTTAATCCCCGGAAAATCGTCATGGTCGCCAACGTAGCGATAAATGGCGCCATTTTACCTTTTGTAATCATCAGTCCGTTGACCATCCCCATCACGCCACCCGCTAAACAACCTACAATAATGGCTAAGACAGGATCCCAACCAGACAACATCAGGTTAGCGGTGAAGGCACTGGATAGGGCTAGAATAGAACCCACCGATAAATCGATACCACCCGTTAGAATAACAAAGGTCATCCCAAAAGCGATAAGCGCATTTATGGCAACTTGTCTAAGCAAGTTCAGGATATTAAGGGGCTCCATAAAGCTTGGGTTCAACACCGTAACGATAACAATTAGAATAATCAGCCCTAGTAATGGACCTAGCTTCTGTGTAATTTGCCCGATTTGAAAACCTTTATTTTCTCTCTCACCTTTGATAGTTGTCATTACTATTGCCCCCCTGTAGCTAACGTCATGATTTTTTCTTGCGTAGCTTCTTGTTGTGATAGCTCTCCACTAATTTCCCCTTCATGAACCACTACGATCCGGTCGCTCATTCCTAAGACTTCAGGAAGCTCTGACGATACCATGATAATGGCGACTCCACGCTCTGTTAATTCGTTCATGAGCTGATAGATCTCCCGTTTAGCTCCTACGTCCACTCCACGCGTAGGTTCATCGAGGATAAGCACACTTAGGCCGATCCCAATCCATTTGGCGATGACCACCTTTTGTTGATTCCCCCCGGATAAATTCCGGACTAAAGTGGAGGAAGACTGTGTCTTGATGTGCAGCCGCTTGATAAGTATGTCTACAAATTCTTGTTCTTTTTTATCATTGATTACACCCTTAGGAGCGAAGCTATATAAATTTGTAAGCACCATATTGTCTCGAATAGAGAAATCAAGCACTAACCCTTCATCTTTACGGTCCTCCGTAACGAATCCTATCCCCGCCTTCATCGCATCATTGGGATTTCGAATCGTGACCTTTTCTCCCCGCACCATAATTTCTCCACGGTCTAACGATTCCAATCCGAATAAGGTTCTCATCATTTCTGTTCGTCCAGATCCCATTAATCCTGAGAAACCTAAGATCTCACCCGAACGAACGGAGAAATTAACATCTTTAAATTGCCCTTTTTTCGTAGCATTTTTAACTTCAAGAACAACCTCTCCGGGTTTGGAGGTACGCTCAGGAAACCGGTCGGTTAATTCACGCCCTACCATCTTCCGAACTACATCATCGAAGTTAGTCTCTGGAATGGGCTTCGTGTCTACTGTTTTCCCATCTCGCATGACCGTTATTCGGTCACATATCGTAAAAATCTCTTCCATCCGGTGCGAAATATACACGATGGAGACGCCTTCCTTTTTAAGGGAAGTTATGACTTCGAACAATTTCTGGATTTCCCGTTCGGTTAATGCCGCTGTCGGTTCGTCCATGACGATAACTTTTGCATGAGTCATAAGCGCTTTTGCAATCTCAATCATCTGTTTCTCCCCTACCGAACATTCCCCCGCCTCTTGATTTAAGGGAATCGTTACGGAGAGCTTACGAAACTGTTCATTTGCTAACGCTTTCATTTCTTTCATATTTAAGATCCCTAGTTTGGAGGTTCGTTCCTTACCAATAAACAGATTATCTAGAACTGTCATATCCGGCCACACATTCAACTCCTGATGGATAAAAGCGATCCCATAACGTTCAGCCTCTTTGGGATTGTTAAAGTATGTTTCCTGACCATCTATACTAATGGTTCCTTGATCACGCTGATGCAGTCCAATCAAAATGTTCATCAGAGTAGACTTTCCTGCACCATTCTCTCCCATTAGGGCATGAACTTCACCATCCTTCAGCTCAAAATCCACACCCGTCAACACACGGTTAGCCCCAAAAGATTTATAAATATCCTTCATCGTAATGTGCATATGCTTTGAACCCCCTTTTTATCAAAAATAGACCCCGGCTTGTAAAATACAATTTGCATACGGCTTAGCTTCCCCCGTACGAATGATGACCTTCGCATGTTGGGTTAACAATTTAAATTGTTCATGTGAAATCGCCTCTATAGGTATTTCCTTAAATTTGTCATTCAAGTATTCAGAAGTGCCTTTATTTTTTGCTGCTAATTCCTCTGCCACGATAACTTTCTCTATGACCATATCCTCTGAAATGATTTCGACAATCTCTTGAAAGCTGGGAACTCCCAATTTAAGCGCTAAATCAATCTTTGGAACACCAGATGGAACGGGTAATCCAATATCAGCAATGACAATCGTATCGGTGTGGCCTAAATCAGTAAGCACTTTGGAAATATGACTGTTTAAGATTCCTTGTTTTTTCATAATTAAAGACTCACCTCCACCTCTACTCTTGTTGGCATGCCACCTTGGGCACCAAATTTTGTGACGGATAAAGAAGCCGCGCGATTGGCAAACTTTACACTAGTACGAATAGACTTGCCTTCAGCTAGAGCAACAGCAAATGCCGCATTAAAAGTATCTCCTGCTCCAGTGGTATCTATAGCATTCACTTTATAGGTGGGAACTAAAACTTCCTGTTTACCATCGTAATAACGTACACCATTGCTGCCCTCGGTTATAAATAACTTATTGGGATATTTGCGTAAAGCTTCAGCAGTACTCATCTCAGGAAATAATATTGCACATTCATGTTCATTGGGAGTTAAATAGGTGGCATTGTTTATAATCGTTTCACTGATAGGCCGAGCAGGTGCTGGGTTAAGCAACATAGGCACATTGAATTTATAGCAAATCTCACTTACATAAGACACCGTCTCTTCCGGAATTTCTTGTTGGATTAATACCATGTCAGAGCCTTTAATATTATCAAGTGCCCGTTCAACCAATGCAGGAGTAACTAAATCATTGGCTCCTTTTACAACGATAATGCTGTTATCGCCTTCCGCTAAAATGATGTGAGCTGTTCCACTTTCGACATGTGTAACCGGTTCCACATTGGCGGTAAAAACGCGATTCTTTTTCAGATTATCCATGATAGCGGTACCATAGAAATCATCACCTACACAACCAACCATCGTAACTTCTGCTCCTAGACGGGCAGCAGCGACGGCTTGGTTCGCACCCTTACCGCCCGGAACGGTGGAGAATTGTTCTCCAAGCACAGTCTCACCCGCGTGAGGCCGCTTATTCGAAGTCACTACTAAATCCATTGAACAGCTGCCAATTACACATATCTTAGCCATATTCATCAACCTTTCTCATGTTGTCATCTATTCTTTACTTCTTGTAGTTTCCCGCTCCACAAAGCTAACGGGTAGTTGAATAATCTTCTCTTCCACCTTATCTTGCTCAATTAGCTTAATAAGTAAACCCGCTGCTTCTCTACCCATATCATGTGCCGGCTGGCGAATGGTGGATAAAGCAGGTGACAACAAGCTGCTGAGCGGGATATCATCAAATCCGATGATTTGCAGATCCTGCGGCACTCTTTTACCTAAACGATGTGCTTCATGAATGACTGCCGTCGCCACAATATCATTACTGGCAATTACGCCATCCGTATCTATATATTTATCAAATAACTCCACAGCCCATTGTTCTGCTACTGTATGGGAGAAGGATGAAGTTTCGATCACATTATAGCTGATTCCCATTTCATTAAGGACTTCAATCGCCCCAAGAAATCGATCTTGTGCAGGTTTGATATGCGCCGGTCCTTGTATCACTGTAATTTTTTTGCTTCCCCGTGCGATAATCTCCTGTGCTGCAAGACGTCCGCCCTTTTTGCCATCTGCGTATACGGAAGGGCTATCATTAGAAGTACGGTCCAGAAATACAACCGGAATCTTCAAGTTAGAATAAACGTCACTCTCAGGGAAATTGGTTGACGATATCATGCCAATGACATTGTTTTGGATAAAGGTTTGAATATAATCCATCTCTTTGTCCTCGTTCTCATCACTATTGCCAAAGATGATCCGATAACCTTGCTCCTGCATCCGATCCTCTATCCCCCGCGCTAACTGCGGGAAGAACGGGTTAGTAATATCAGGCAAGAGCAGCCCGATTAATTTAGATTTCCGCTTGTATAATGATCTTGCAACCTCATTAGGGGTATAATTCATTTCTTTGATCGCTGCCTCAACCTTTTTGCGAGTATCGATATTCACATATCCAGATTCATTTATAACCCGTGAGACTGTTGCTACCGAAACTCCAGCTATTTTTGCGACATCTTTGATCGTCATCATTCTTTCATTCATCCCCCAATGTGTAACCGGTTACATGTATTACATAAATTAGATTATCACATAACCTTTTCATTTACAAATCTTTTTTTCGAACATAAAGCTAACAAAAGATACCAACTATATATCGATATCTTTTGTTATTTGAATTTATTTATCTGCAAAGCGATTTAATAATTTTATTGTATTGAAATGCATACCTTCATGGTAAAGTGTGAAATTTATGAATTCACCGATTGAATTTAGGGTTAATCCACTCCCTGTTGTAAGAGGGGTTACTTGCTCACTTAAGCGATTGTGAAAAGCTTCCTGGATCCGTTTGGGTTGCTCCGTAAGCATCTCAAGTAAAACTTCAAGCGTTGGCGGTTCCTCATTCCACTCGGCTGGTTTAGTCCCTTTCGCAAATAAGCGTTCAAAGCTTGCCGGCAATTGCATAAGCTCCCGAGCAGAATGAAAGGCAAACTTCTCTTGCACCAAATAAATATGTCCCAAATTCCATCGGATATTGTTATTAAACCCTTCTGGAATGCTATTCAAAGTTCCCTCAGATAGTCCCTCGACAGCACGCACAGTAACACTACGCACAAACTTAATTTGTTTGAATACAATTTGATCCATTATGACCCCTCCTAATTTTTATCCATAGTTTACCATAAGATTATCTTTAATTTCCTAATATTATTTTATACTTAATTGTTTCATAACGAGCGTAATAAACAACTGCATATAACTTTCTTGAAGTTTCTTCTTTCTGTAGCCCATCCATATCGAATGCTTGGAGACTACATTTTCTACTGCTACTTTAGCTAATGTTCCCTGATCAAGATAAGGTTTCGCCAACAAAGCGGATACATAACTAATTCCATAACCGGCAATGACAGCTTGAATAACTTCATTCACTCCATTAAATTGAAGCCCAATCGTTGGCTGCTGTACACTTCTTTCTTCACACAACCGGACAAGCCGCTCTCTGGCTGCACTGCCCTCTTCCCTCATAATAAATGCTTCAGACATTACTTCTTCAAAGCTAGCCTGCTGATTGGCAATAGGGTGATGGGAAGAAACCACGAATACATACTCGTCCCTATATAACTCCCGATGTTCGAACACTCCTGTATTATGCGAAGGAAACTCCATATCACTGTAAATCGCCACGTCTGCTTCAAAATTATTTAATTTTTCCATGACACCATGAGAATTAGTAGTAGTGATCTGAATGTTAACTTCCGGAAAAGATTGTTTGAATAATGACGCCCACCGGGGAATGAGGATGCTTGTCGCTAAATAATTACCTGCAATCCGCAGATTCCCCTCAGGAAATTTGTGATAGTCTTCAATGATTTGCTGGACTTGATCACCCATGGCAAAAAACTTCTCAAGAGGTTCGATTAACCTTTTTCCTAAAGGGGTAAGCACCATCCTCTTTCCTTTAATTTCAAATAATAAAATATGATTCTCCCGTTCAAACTTACGGATTTGCGCTGATATAGCGGGTTGACTGATATGCAAACGTTCAGAGGCTTTGGTCACACTACCTGTGATCGCAACGTAATAAAACAATTTTAATACATGATAGTTCATCGTCAACTCTTCCTCACTTTATAAAATAATATCTGTATTCGCCGCTTATCCTCAGCCATTTTATTATAACTATACATTATGGATGTTAACTATTATATATTGTTTATTTATATTTATTTATCTTATACTTACAACTATTCATAAGGGAGGTCACGTTAATGACAAAGACAGTATTCTACTTAACCCGCCACGGGCAAACAGAATGGAATTTACAAAAACGAATGCAAGGGCATCAAAATTCTGCGCTTACAGCCTTGGGCGAACAGCAGGCGGAATGGTTAAGAGATCGTTTGGAAGTAGAAAACTTAGGCGCAATTTATTCTAGTACTAGTCCAAGAGCATTGCATACTGCGCAGATTTTACGGGGAAAGCGGAGTTTACCTATTCATCAGCAAGTTTCTTTAATGGAAATTAACATGGGGAGCTGGGAAGGAATGAATACGGATCAGATACAACTAGAATCCCCTTTACAATATTCCCATTTTTTCACCAGACCCGATCTATATATTCCTCTAACCTCAGGTGAAACTTACAAGCAACTTGAACAAAGAGTAGTGCCGACAATGGAGCGCATCATAAACGATAACGTAGGGCTAGAAGTGCTCATCGTCACGCATCGGATGACTTTAAAAGTCATTATGGCTTATTTTCTCAATAAATCATTGCAGGAAATTGGGGAGTTACCGGATATTCTCTCTACAGCATTATGTAAAGTAACCCTAACTGATAACAATACAACCATTGATCTGTATGGAGATACTTCACATTATCAATGACTATGGGTCAAAAAATAAAAAGGTAACTCCGATTAACGGGGCTACCTTTATAGGGTTCAACATTAAATATCCACACTTTTGATTATAAAACTGCGGACCTTCATCCATTTGCCTGAAATGAATTCATCAATCGTTTTCGTCTTTGGTCTAACGCAAAAGCGATGTTTTGCCCCTTTATCAAAGCCCACAGCTTCAAAAATTAGGCTATCCCCTATTTGCTCCTTGAAGAACACCTGCTTTAATCCCAACCTATTTAACATTTCAAGCTTTACGCTCTCAATATATGTGCGCGAATACTCCTTAGACATATGTGTTCCTCCTAGTAGTGGTAGTAATATTATAAGTCAATATGAAGAAAATCAACAATAGTTCATATATTCATCCACAAAAAACAACCAGGCAGCGATTCTCCGTTGGAGGTTCACTGCCTGGTGTTTTGGGTCTGCGGTGGTTTGCTTGAGTAGGTTACGAGCTAAGCTTAATCATTTGTAGCTTTCGGATACCCACTCCGTTGTAACGCACTATCTTGGTGAAATTTGTAAGATAACTGCATTCTGTACACTTATTCCATATCCACAAGGGCTAATTCTAACTTTAAGTGTATTCTATACAATTAAAAACTAGAGAAGTAGCCTGTAGAGTATTAAATCAAGAAAAATTGATGTACTAAATACAGCTATTTTTATTGGCTGGGCGTTTTGAGCATTTTAGTTGTACAAAATACAGTTAAACCCATCTACTGTACACTTCAATACTCCATTACTTGTTACTTCAAAGCTTCCGTCGGCTCTCATATGGTAACTAGATGGGGTGTAGTCCATTATGAGTTTGCCCATTCATACTGATTCCTTTTTCCTGAACCTATCCGGATAATTCTATCTATATAGTTAGTCCTTCAACTTCTACCTAATCGAAATCATTACTAACTTATTTAACTTCAGTTGCCCCAGTCACTTTACCTTCAATCCCTGCAGTTGCTTTCACATCTTCGTTTGCGAAGTAAAGATTTCCATCAATAGTCGAGGTTTCATGCAGATTAAATCCGTTCGTTTCTACATAAACATCACCTTTAATGGTTCCGCCTTGAACTCGTAAATTTTCACTTTGTACAGTTAACTTAGGTACAGTGAGTGTGTAATTGGCAGTAACTTTGTGATCAGCGTCTTGGGCATAAAGAGCAATCTTACGGTAGATGTCGCCGTCTGCGGCCCCTTTATCATGGAATTCGCCTTCAACAACAACATCTTGGGCAATCGTCACATCATTTAGAATGGCAATAATCCAATTTCCATCTTTACTTACAGCCTTGGTAAACGCATCTGCTTGATTTACGATTGAAGCTGTAGTAACTGCATCCGTTTGCTCTGTAGTTGGAGCCGTAGTAGCCGCCGAATTAGTCGCATTATTATTATTCGCACCACAACCAGACAAGACTGCAACCGAGACGCCTGCTACTAACATCATTTTAAATAACTTCATTTGAAATCCCCCTTGTTTTTGATTATAAATTAATTATATATTAAAAATTTTAATAAACAGGTGAAAATTTTCACAATATTGTGTCGTTATCTGAAGCGGTTTCACAAAGATCACTCCTCTCCATCCGGAATCGTATCCATAAGTAACACCTCATCTCGCTGCCCGTTTTAGGTTCATGGATCTTAATACTTATTTACCCAAATTTTAAGAAAGGTCACAAAGGTGCTTAATTCCATACAAAAAGGACACTCCCAATAACTGCGGAAGTATCCTCATAATCTTTATTACTATAAATCTTTAGATTAGATATCCTCTTGAAAAAGATATGGAACCATCATACTCTATGCTTACTTTTTTAATGTTAGGTTTATGCAAAACTCCAGCATAAAAATAATACAGCGGAAGGATGACCATTGGGTCAATAAACATTTTTTCAGCTTTTGCATAAAGCTTGTTTCGTATAATTTAGCTTAAGACGATTATCAAGCAGATCTTCCCAGGGTTGAATCTCAAGGGCTACATTCTTCCATTTCTAGCAACTTAACAGGGTCATCTGACTGCTCACTCCCCCCCATTGACGCTTTAGAATCAGAATGTTAATCTTTAGAAAATATCACAAGGATAAGGGAGCTATTTACTGGTGAAAAAGACAACCATGAAGGACATCGCACTTCGTGCCAATGTCTCCGTCGCAACAGTGAGCTATGTTCTGAATCGTGTCGGCAACCAAACCATTCCTGAGAAAACGCGCCAGCAGATTCTTCAGCTTGCCGAGGAACTGCATTACATACCGAATCTGGCAGCACGTTCACTTGCGAATCAGAAAACAGGATTGGTCGGTGTGCTTGTTAACACAGCAGCCCATACCCCACACTGGAAGCTCCATGCCCAGTTCTCATTTATACATGCCTTGGAACAACGGTTAACAAATGCTGGTTACCATACGCTGCTATATTCACTTGATGTTGACCAGCCTTCTTTGGATATTATCGTAGAAAGAAAGCTGGAGGCTGTATTTCTGATCGATGTGCGCGAGGAAGCCTTTTATTCGATCTCCAAGCATTTTGTAGAAGGAATTCCTTTGATTCTGATCGACAGCATGATAGAAGATAAACTCTTTAAGCAAGTCTTTTTCAACTATCGAGCAGCTCTGCAAAAGGTAAAACCACAGGACCTTTCACAGGTATGTTTAATTATGGAGAGCTTCAATAACTCTTTCCTCACCCGCTTTATTCAGGACAGTCTTCCATTACCTGAAGAAGCGATATTCACCGTTGTCAATTTGGAGGAATTAAATACATTCTTACAGGAGGGGGGCTATAAAGAGGCCATTGTCATTAATGAGTTTATTGGAAGTTACGTTGAAAAAAACGGGAGGTTCGAACAACTCTCTGTTCTTTGCACCTGCAATTGTCCGGAAATATTAGGAGATGACGTTCATAAATTCATTTTCACAGGGGATAAAGCGGCTACTGCATTTGAACTCATGGACAAATTATTGCATCATTCTGACTACTCCGCACAAGAAAATAATTGTTATTTTGTAGAATAATTTTTTGGCTATTCACTTAAGCGTTTAAGTTGAAAGGAGCATAACTTATGCCTGGTCCTGTATTAGTGAAACAAGTTCCCTCTGCTGTTCAAGCTCATCCCTCTCTTTGGGGAAATCGGAGATTCCTGCTGCTACTCAGTTCGTACTCCATTTCCTTGTTCGGTAACACTTTTCATAGTATTGCTTTAAGTTTATGGGTACTGCAAACGACCGGCAGCGCCAAAATGATTGCCATCATCACGATAATCAATTTATTGCTTAGTTCTTTGCTCGGATCGATAGGGGGAACTTTTGCGGATAGGGTCAATCGTCGAACCCTCATGCTGATCACAGATCTGATAAGTTGCGGACTCGTAGTGACGCTAGCTTTAGCCATTTCCCTGCCCTCTACTTCGTTCATTATCGTCGTCATACTGACGGGTCTTACGACCATTTCAGCTTTATTCCAGTCCCCGGCATACCAAGCTTCTATCACTACTGTTGTTGGTAAAGAACATCTACAAAAAGCGGTAGGACTGTTGAACTTGTCTGAAAACATCTGCCGGACTATTGGTTATTCCGCCGGTGGGATTTTCGTAGCGAGTTTTGGAGCAGCCGACGCTATTTTATTTGATGGAGCTACATTCTTCCTCTCCTTTCTGCTCGTGTTAGCGGTCCGTTCCCTTCCTTTGCCAACTCAATTAAATAACGTGCCCAAGAAAGAACGGAAATTCACACAGGATTTGATCGATGGAATTCGCTATATTTGGAGGTACCCTTTTGCACGCGCCGTTATGATTATGCTTCCTACCTTAACCTTATTTTTTGTCCCCTCTCTGATGTTGACCCAGGTTATGGCCGTCAAAGTGTGGGATTCCACTCCCTTTCAGTTTGGACTTATTGAAGCCTGTATTCCACTTGGTTATATGATCGGATCCGGTCTGATCTTGCTGCTCGGCTCCAAATTGAAAAACAGAGGTTTCCTTATTATGACTGGACTGCTATGTCTCGGTCCCCTGTACCTCCTGTTATCATTCGTCACTTCCGCTGCGATTGCCATTCCTATCATTCTTGTGATTGGCTTCATGTTCTCATTCTCCACTTTGCTGATTAATACAATCCTTAGGCTGGAAGTTTCAGAAGACATCCAGGGTAGGGTGTTTGGTGTATTAGGTTCTATCATGAGTGTAGCCCCAACCATTGGTCTTACTGCTGTCTCATCCTTGTCTGATCTCTTCAGCCCTGGTCCTGTCATGGGTTCAATCGGAGTCTTACTGCTGCTGTTT
This sequence comes from Paenibacillus sp. FSL H3-0310, assembly GCF_038002785.1. NCBI lineage: Bacteria > Bacillati > Bacillota > Bacilli > Caryophanales > Paenibacillaceae > Paenibacillus > Paenibacillus sp. FSL H3-0310. Next base: position 1,770,551 of record NZ_JBBODC010000001.1, on the reverse strand, counting down.
GCCTTATCAACTATCACTAAATTAAAGGTAATTCGAAACTACAAGTAATTTCAGAACGTATCCTGTGTTCTTTATCGCCCTCTTTTTCTAATAACACGTCTAAAATAAAGCTCAAACAGTAAAAGAACAATCAGAAAAATCAATAACAGGAGACCCGCTATACCAGTTAGAAACGGAAATAGGAGTGGGAAGAAAATACTAGGGTAGGCCTTAGTAACATCTGAATAATAGCCCATACCCATAAGGGAGGTACCGGAGAACTCGATTAGCCTGACGCCTAAATGATTGTTGCTTCTTTGCGCATAGCTGAGAACCTCTTCGTCTACTTCTCCGTCTTGGGCAATCGTAATGATTTTCCATTTTCTTGTTTCCATGGGTTGACTATCATCGGTCAGTCTTTGGACTATACTTATTTGTTTCTCACCAGTCTTTCGGTCCTTTACTGTGAGAATATCTATCCACGAAAAATACCGGCTGCCTCTGTCCCGATTGGATAGCCATATTTCATCAGGGGTGGAGATTTGTTGATCATTTAAAAAGAACTGAACTTTGACAATATCACCAGGCGGGACCTTCTCCTCTACATCCCATGGGGTCAACTCTGCTTTCCTGCCTGTTTTTTCTTCCCTGATTTTAATATTCTTATCATCAACCGTTATCTCTTGTACGTTTATTGGGTTATATTCTTTTTCAGCATGCTTTATCTCATAACGCTGATTAATTTGATCAGAGATTATGTACTCACGTATATAGTTGAACAATGGGTTAAAAGAAATCGCCAGCAAAAATAGCGAGACGCCAGATATAACTATAAACTTCTTCATAAGTCCTCCTTTTTAACGTACAGTCAGTTTAAACTTTTGGCGTGAACCCCCTTCCGGTCCATCGGAACACACTCATCCATTTATATCTTCCATCATAGCGTTAACAACATTCATAAATAAGTTCTCCTTTAATAGATTAGGCACTACCTTCCTCTAAATCTCCCAACCATAATAAACATTGTGGAATAAAATCAGCGTAGTCGTGTAATGCATTAATCGTACGGATTACCTCACGAGTACCCAGCTCCCGTTCTGCGTCATCCGAGCTCTCCAGTCCTAGCGAACGTCTGATATTGTAAGCTAACCATTCTAATTTTCCCAAAAAGCCATAGTTGAGCACAACCTGCCAATCCGCATAAATCTCTCCGCCATGCTCCAGATAGCTGTTAATCAAATTTGAGAATGCCTTTTTGCTTAAATCTCCCGATACAGAACCTGACCAATATAAAGCTACATCTATCAGCTCTAACGTCGGATGAATAGGTCCTGCTGCTTCCCAATCGATTATTATTGGAACTTTCCGCTCATCCCACAAGACATTTTTGGGATCTAAATCCCGATGGCTGATAACATAATGATTCGTCAATAGACTTGTTGAAGAATGAATCAATGACTCCCAATTCTCTATCTTATGCAGGTGATCTGCCAGCAAGCTTGACCATTCTGCACCCTGCTGCTCTCCTTTGAGAGCAAGCTCTTTCCAATTGGCAACTGCAGCCTTAGACGCTTTAAGCGTTTCAAAGTGATGATCATCCGTTCCCTGTGAGAAATCGATGATGTGGAGCTGCGCAAGAATTGCCCCAATCTTTTTACAACAATCTAAATCTATTTCATCTAAAGGTAATGCCTTCCCCTGAACCCATGGAAACAATAAATAAAATTGCCCTTCAACCTCATGCATACTACTGCCATTAGATACGATTGCCGGAACAGCATGGATTCCCTTTTGATAAGCCAGATTCGCAACCATTTCAGAAAAAATATAATTGGACATTGCTGTATCTCGTTGCATAATTTGAGGATTTAAGGCCTTTACTGCGTATTGCGCTTTATCCGTTTGCAGGCGATACATTCTGTGCAAGAGTCCGCCTGTTATCGGTTCAGGTTCATTCATCAACAGACCCAGATTATATTTGGCACAAAGTGTAGCGAATTTTAAATTATAGCTTATATTTTCCATGTTATGTATTCCTTTCTGTGTGAGTAAAGTCGTACTCATTTAAAATGGTTCAAGTAAATTTAAAACATATTTTTATCTTTATGAAATATTATGTACTGTTCACTATGACATCCTGTGTAACCCTCGTGAACCAAAAATGAAAAGGAGGCTTCGTTAATGAGTAAGCGGTTACATCAATCAGGGTATCTTGTAATCATTTGGTTTTTAGTCTTTACCTTAGGGACGGCAGCTTTTGGCTCTCTTTCCTCTGTGTCGGCAGCATCTGCCCGGCAAGCGGAAAAGCTAAATCGAGGACTAGTAGCAGTGAAGGTATCCAGCGGTGTATTTGTGAGCTGGCGGCTACTCGGAACAGAAGAACTGTCGGTTTCTTTTAATTTATACCGCAATGGTACAAAAGTAAACGTTACCCCAATCACGGACAGCACGAATTATCAGGATAACGCTGGCATAACTTCGTCTAGCTATACAGTTCGAGCAATCGTCGGCGGTATTGAGCAATCTGATTCCCCAGCAGCAAATGTATGGGCCAACAATTATTTGGACGTTCCGATTCAGATTCCGGCAGGTGGCACTACGCCAGATGGCGTAAGTTATACCTATAGTGCCAATGATGCCAGCGTGGGCGACTTAGACGGTGACGGGGAATATGAAATCGTGTTGAAGTGGGATCCTTCCAATTCCAAAGACAACTCGCAAAGTGGCTATACAGGCAACGTCTATCTGGATGCCTATAAGCTGAATGGAACTCGGCTATGGCGAATTGATCTGGGTAAAAATATTCGGGCTGGCGCACATTATACTCAATTTCTAGTCTATGATTTCAATGGTGATGGTAAAGCCGAAGTAGTCTGCAAAACAGCAGACGGTACAGTTGATGGAGTTGGCGTAACCCTTGGAAACACAAGTGCAGATTATCGCAACTCCAGTGGATATATCCTGACCGGGCCTGAATATCTGAGTGTATTTTCCGGACAAACGGGCAAAGCCTTAACCACGATTGATTATGTTCCTGCCAGAGGAACCGTATCCAGTTGGGGTGACAATTACGGCAATCGAGTAGACCGCTTTTTAGCAGGTGTAGCCTATCTGGATGGAGTACATCCAAGCATCATTATGGCACGTGGTTATTATACACGCACAGTCGTTGTAGCTTTTGACTGGAATGGCAGTGCTTTGACCCGTAAATGGACCTTTGATAGCAATAGCTCCACCAATGCTGGAACCGCCGGTCAAGGTAATCATAGCTTAAGTGTAGCCGATGTGGATAACGATGGTAAGGATGAGATCATTTATGGTGCCTTAACCATTGATAATAACGGTGCGACCTTATACAATACAGGGCTGGGTCATGGAGACGCGCTGCATGTAGGTGATTTAAATCCGAACCGCCCCGGTCTCGAAGTTTTTAAAGTCATGGAAAATACTAGTTCTCCCTATGGCGCTGCGGTATGGGATGCTGCAAACGGGACGGTCTTATGGGGTGTATACACGGGAAAAGATACCGGCCGGGGGATGGCTGCCGATATTGATCCCAATTATCCCGGGGAAGAGGTATGGGCTCACGGCGTTGGCCTATACTCCATTACAGGCACCAAAATAAGCAGCTCAATGCCTTCTGTGAATTTTGGGATCTGGTGGGATGGCGACTTGTCCCGCGAACTGCTGGATGGTGTCAAGATTGATAAATGGAACCCTGCAAGCAACTCCGTTACCAATTTATTAACCGGAGCGAGCGTAGCATCCAACAATAGTACCAAAGCAACGCCAAGCCTACAGGCCGACCTGCTTGGAGACTGGCGCGAAGAGGCTATCTGGAGAAAGTCCGATAACTCGGCTCTACGAATCTATACAACTACGAACATCACCACCAATAAAATATATACCTTAATGCATGATCCAGTATATCGGTTAAGCATTGCCTGGCAGAATACAGCTTACAATCAACCTCCGCACACAGGATTTTTCCTAGGCAACGGTATGGCCACTGTGTCTAAACCCAATATATACGTAGTGCCGTAAGCTTTCTAAAGAATCAGTAAGTGAACAAAAAAGCAATTGCTGTTATCCGGATGTGCCGGGGCAACTGCTTTTTTGTTCGGTTTATACCAGCATCAGCAATGATCGAGGTGCGTTAATAGTTTTTTTAATTGTTTAATGCCTTCGCATTGAGTGGTTATTATTGCATATAGGATAGGTTTTAGTGCTGGGCAGATATTAAACTGCAAAACGTTGTTTGACATTCGTACAGCGCTAGATCCCCAATCAGAACCCCAGCTTTAATAGCCAGGCCGCAAGCTTCTCCTCCCGCCTTTTCAATTCCCCATCTACGCGATTATATTTTCCAAGCCGTTGCTCAGCTGCAATGCTGCCATCTAGCATATACAAGACACGCTCAGCTTGAGCAGCGACTTTAGCATCATGTGTGGCGATTATAAGCGTTGTTCCTGATTGATTAATATCTGCTAATATGTCCATGATTTCACTAGCTGCTTTTGAGTTAAGCGCCCCGGTTGGCTCATCGCCAAATAATATATCTGGCTGATTAATGAGTGCTCTGCAGATTGCTGCTCTTTGTAATTGTCCTCCTGACACCTGTGTAATATCACGTTCAGCCAGCGCAGATATTCCTGTTTTGTTCATTAACTCAGCTGCTCTTTTATTGATAGTTCTGCGGCTGCTGGTTCTCGCCCGATAAGCAGACAGGATGATATTGTCGCGGATATTCAAGTTTTTTAACAGATGCATTTGCTGAAAAATAAAGCCCATATGCTTTAAGCGCAGACCGGCTAATTCGTTCTCTGAAACTCCGCTGATCTCCTGCCCTTTAAAAATAACACTTCCCTCTGTCAACTTATCCATCCCGCTGATCGTATACAGCAATGTTGATTTTCCTGAACCAGAAGGTCCCATGACAGCTATGAATTCCCCCTGAGACACCTGAAGCTGAACATCCTTTAATATCGACTGCGGAGTTCCTTGCCCTGTTGAATAACTTTTTTTTAACCCTTTCGTCTCTAATATGAACATTCTGCCACCTCCTATCATTCGGCAATTAGTTTGGCTATACTGGATTTTCTCATTGAGATCGTGCTTGTTACGGTGGTGAGCGCTACAATCAGCATGAAAAGTAGAGGAAGAATAAGATAGGCTACCGCCGGATTGACTACAAACTGTATCTTAGAAGCCCCCATAAAAGAGCCTAGCATTTGAGCAATTTTTTGCCCGAGAGTGTTAGCCGCAAAAGTACCAAGAATGACGCCCAGCCCTGATATTATCAGCATCCTTACCAGGTATTGCCTACGAATATCTCCTAACGTAAAGCCAACACTTCTCAAAATAGCGGTTTGCGAAGAATCCTTGGCAAGCAGCATTTTCAGAAATAAAGAGGTAATCAATATCGAAATCGAAAATGCGATAACGATGGATAAGCCTGTAACCAGCTTCAATTGGCGAATTGTATTTCCTAATGTCTGAGCTAAATAGCTTTGCAGATGAGTGATTTTTGCTGGATAAAATAATTTGGTGTACTGATCCATTTTTGCCTGGACGGAAATTCCCGGGTTCACATCCAAAGCAACTACATACCAGAGAACCGTCTTCGGATCATATGGCAATTGCGCTTTTGCGGTTCGACCACCATTAGTTATATCCTGATAGATCCCGCTAACGGTCAATTTTTTTGCCACCCCAGCAACCTCTAAATGAACGATATCCCCCACCTTTTTATTCAGTTCCTTGGCGTTCAGGTCAGAAAGAGCGATCTCACTTGCACTTCTAGGAGTTCCTCCATGAACATACGAGAGCGGAAAAATAGTAAAGTCACCGGTTTCAACATTTAGCGATTCCCATACACCATCACTACCTAATACCTTAAATCTAGAAGTAATCAGTGGAGAAAATTTAGAGATGTCCGGGTCATTTTCAAGCTTGGTTATCATCTCATTAAAACGCTTCTCTATTTGGTTCGATTGCTGCAAATCAATGCGAATATCGCTCTGACCGACGCCCATATAAGAAACAAACCGGGGAGACTGAAGGGTATTCAATATATTCACTGGCACTAGAACGATAAACAAACTGATCACAAATACGAAGAACAATAATCCGTACATGGTGAAGCGCCCGTAAACATCTTTTACCCCGAGAAAAGCATTCACGTTAACAAATTTACGCTTGCTAAGTGAAAATCTGCTTGTGTTCATCCTTGCTTCACCCCTCGTACCTGACCGTAAAGCTTCTACAACCGTGATGCGATTAAAGCGTCTAAGAATCATCCGGCAAAAGAATACAACAACTCCAAAGATCAAACCTACCGCCAGGACAGGAACAAAATATTGAAGGATACTGGCAGGAGCAACGCCCAAATACAAAGTAATATTAGCTGTAAACAAACGAACCACACCTAAAGACAGTAAATATCCACATACAGAGGCGACGGCTGCCATCACGATATATTTTGCTAAATAAATGCTGCGAATATCTTGCTGCGTGATCCCAATCGCTTTCATGACACCTATCTCTCTGTAATCCTCTTCCAAGGTAGCGATCATCGTAAATCTGAGACATAAAATAGCAATCAGCATCAGCAGAACACTTACCAAAATAATAACAACTGCGATAATCCCGTCCGTCAGTGCATTCAGCGTTTTAAATAAAGGATAGTCAATGGAGGGGCCTTTATTGGGCAGATTTGAGGATTGATACTCATTGCGGAAATCATTGAGCTTAGATAGATCTGTAAGCTGAAATTCAATCAGGTATTCAGGTTCGCCGAGCTGTTGTTTAAGCGCTGTAAAGTCAGCAGCATTTACGACAAAACGTTTGGAGCTGACCATGGCTGGATTCATTTGGACATCCCTTACAAAATCAGTAATCACAAACTTTTTATCGAACTGTTCACCTAGAACGCTAACTACGTCGCCGATTTTCAGATTCTTTTGCTTCATATAATAAATGGGGACAGCGATTTCTCCTGCCGATACCTCAATCACCTTGTTCTCTAAATTCAACAGCAAATCAAACGAAGGGTTCTGCTCTACAAAGCCGATATCCATCACGCTGTTTGCTTCCGAGCCTTGGTTATTGCCTAGATAAACGTTAGATCCATCCAAGTTAAGCATCTCTACGGTTTGTTGATCTTTCACCAGTGGATTAGCGGCTGTAAAGCTCTCGATTGCTGAGCTGTCGATTTGTCCTGCGTGCATCTGCACGAAATGAGGGGCTTTGGATTTAATCAATAGCTGATTCAAGGACCCCGACAATTCTATAATCACTTGCGACGCTGAAGCAACAAGCAAAGCCGATAACATGATAAACACAAATAATCCGAAGGTAATGATTTTATTGCGTTGAAGGTCTCTTTTTACAATTCGTAGCAGCATTGACGGGCCTTCTCCTCTCTAATACGGAATTCAATTATTCACGTTCAAGGCAGCGAATTGATTTCATTCGGGGGATCACAAATGCCATAATAATGATGAGCAAACCAGAGATGATAAATAATAAACCGATTCCCCGTCCTTCCCCAGTGCCTATCACCTTACCTACTGATGAAGCAAGTAGACCTCCCTCTCGTAAAAGAGGATTAAACACTTGATCAGCCAATATGCCAGCAAAAGCATACGCAGCCACATAACCGAGTTGTGATAAAATGCCAATGATCCCCCATGCCCGCCCCTGTGTGTCATTTGGGATATGGTTGCGAATCATAACGTCAGCACTGGTATTAACAAAAGGCAACGTTGCAAAAAATAAAAAGCCAGCAGCTGTAATAAAAGCAACATTCGTGGTCAGACCCACCATAGAAAAAAACAGTCCGGCGAATCCTAGGCCGAGCGCTAATACTTTGATATATTTACGATCGATGCTAAAAACTCCAATAATCAGACTGCCGAGCAACATCCCTATAGCACTTACAGATAATACCGTGCCTAGAGTTTTCGTATCCGTAAAGGGTAAAAGCATAGGCGTATATAAGGTTTGGAGAAAACCCACATAAAAAGTAACGACAGACAAAATGATCGTAAGCTGCAGTACACCTTTCGTGTAAATAAGAGCATCCCAGCCCTCCTTCAAATCTTTTACAAACGACTGATTCGTTGGAACTCTGTGTTCAGTCTGTAGATTCCTGCGAACAGCCATCACTGCAAGAACTGTAACTAGAAAGGTTGAGATATCTATAAGCAGGATAGTTTTTATATCCATAAAGCTAAGCAAAATCCCGGCAAGGATAGGGGAAAGAAGATATTTTGAGGACGCAGCAAGCTGAACTAAACCACTAGCCTTGGCAAATTGCTCCTCTGTTAATAAATCTGTAATGGTAGCCTTGTAGGCAGGTTCAAGCAAGGATACAAAAATCGAACTAAACGTCACGCCCAGACAAATCTGCCATAAATGAGGTTCACCCAGCAGCATGATGATGAGAACATATACAAGTCCAAAAGCAGACAACAAATCCCCTGCTATCATCATCAATCGCCGATCAAACCGATCCGCTAACACGCCGCCAAAAGGACTGAGCACAATGGAAGGGAGAAAAGCACATAAGGTTAAAAGTGCCACGCTAGAGGCAGTCTGTGTCATCTGGAACACATAAACCCCTAAGGTGAAAGCTGTCAACCCGCTGCCAACACTGGATATCCACTCCCCCATCCAAATGATCATAAAATTTCCGAAGGATTTGTTGTTCAGAATATTCCCTCTCCCCTACTCAAACATTTGAAACACATAGTCGAAGCTGCCCTTCTCCGCCCCCAGCGTAATTTCCATCGTATAGATAAAAGCTCTTATCTTCTGGATGATTTCCTCAGGCTGCCACTTGAATATCCCTTCATCAAAAAGAAATTGAGAGGTAATCAATAGAAATTCCATCGTCTCCCGGGGATACGGATTGTGAAACAGTCCCTCCTCTATGCCCTGCTCAATGACCTCCGTCAAAACAGGAGTTAGCCGCAAAATGGTTTCCACCAAGCTTTTCTGGTGCAGCTGTGCATTATCAGCCTGATGGAACTGCTCAATCATTTGGCTTTTTCTGTCCGTATCCGGCTTTTGCGCCATAATGATTTGCAGCAGCTTTTCATGAACGGTCAGCTTAGGATCTGCAGCAATTTGCTTAGCAGCTGCTACACCAGCATCAATAAATCGCAGCACAACAGCATCCATGACCTCTTCCTTCGATTTAAAATAATAGTAGAAGGTTCCCTTCGCGATACCTATAGCCTGCAAGACATCATTCACTGTCGTTTTGGTATACCCTTTCGTAAAAAACAGCATTTCTGCTGTATCCAATATTTCATTTCTACGTTCTTCCGCTTCTTTGGAAATTCTCATCTGCAACGTCCTCCATTCTATCGACCGACCGTCGGTCTATTCCAATTATATACAAATATTAGATCGTGTCAAGATTAACCCGGCATCACAAAAAAGAGAGAATTCCAAAAGCTACGTTATAGCATCTGGAACTCCCTCGTTTTGGGATATACTTTTGAGTTTTACTGTTTGGTCTTACTGCTGGGTTTTAGTCTTATTGTTTACTGTTTGGTCTTGCTGTCTTGCTGTTGAGTTTTAGTCTTACTATTTACTGTTTAGTCTTATCGTTTACTGTTTGGTCTTATTGTTTACTGTTTGGTCTTACTGCTGCGTTTTACTTTTAGCTTGCTCTTTGATCTGATCCGTTGAGCGAAACCTTTGCTCGCGTTGTAACACTAAACTTCGTTTGCTTAGATCACATTTACACTTAAGACGCAGCATATCGGACACAGCTGACCTTATACGCTGCATTATCCCCCATTTGGGATCCTAACGGACCGCATAGCCACTATTGGCATGAAAAACGCCACAAAAGACCCCTTCCTCAAGGAATAGCTGCACTGGAGTCCGAAAACCAACTCAAAGAGCTATAAATCTGCAAATAGCGACCTCTGGGTCCTTAAGCAACACGGGATAGGTATTCAATAGGTATTAATTACCTAAGTTCGGACTAAGTGGCTTCCGGCTGCAGATTTTGCCCCCAAACGGCTTCCCTGTATAGAATGCTGCTATTTCGCATGAGCTTCTGCAATCCCGTCTCAAATAGATTATCTAATCCGCCGGATTGTACTAATGAAAATTTGCTGCCCAAGGAATAGGCTATATAATAATCCGCCCAACTGCTATAGCGTTCTTGTAGCTGCCTTGCGGCTTCTATTTTGTATTCCCAGGCTTCTTCCTTCTTCAAATAATCCTCAACATAACCAATCCGGCTCAGATAAATTACCCAAGCTAATCCAAAAGCTGAAATGTCACCAGAAGGCAACTGATGTATACCTTGTGCAACAACCTTCAGATTAACAAAATCCTCATGATCCTTATGTGCCTCAAGATATTTACTGCGTGAGGTTTCGGAAAGTGTGGCTAATCGAGCATGTAAAGATCTATATTCTGCACGGTTGCCATCTTCTAGAAGCCAGCGAATCTGGCGATGAAAGGAGTTAGCATCCTCGATATTCCATCTTTCACAAGCATTTTTGATTAACCCTCTTTTGAAGAAGACATTACTGAAATCAAACTCATAAACCACATAGTATCTCCCTAAGAGACCACGTATGCAGGTAGAGGAAAGACAGCGGAAATACATTTCCAATCGTTTTCTTTGCTTAACATTGTATTCCTTCAGCATGTAGAGCCTCCTGATATTAGTTCGAGAATAGGTATGCTGTTTTGCAAATCTTCCTGATTTTCCATAGAAAAATAAGAATGAACACCGCATTGACAAGCGGGGGAAGCTCAGATACTGAAAAATAATATATGGTATATACCAAAATATAGAACCAGCTTAATTTCAGGAAAACCAATAGATAGAATAATATAGACCCTATAATGCTCTTTCCAATGCTTACGAGCGAAGAGATACGAAGACGTTGTGGATACATTTTTTTGTTCTTCAACATGAACTTATTCGCAAGGTAACGAAAATGAATGAACTCGTCCTTTTTAGGCTCATTAGTCTCCGTTTGTGTAAGAGCTTCCTCAATTTGAGAACATGCAATCTTACATTCCAGAATTAAACATTGCACATCTCTATTTCCAGCATCCTCTTGCAGCAAATATTCACAATCCTTCATCGCTTCCTCATAACGCTGCAAATAGTAGAGAAGCCGGCCTCTTAATAAGTAACCGTCTCTTTCGTTAGGCCACATAGCGGTTACTTGGTCCAAACACACCAGCGCTTCCATATAATCAGCAGTATCCAGACAATACTTAGCTCGCAATAATTGCAGATCAGGATCATACTGAAACAGCTTATTTGCTTCGTCGAGCAGTTGACCCGCTTCAGTATGTTTATCCTCCATCAGCATGAATTGAGCGGATTGCCTCAGATTTAGATAGTGTTCTATGTCAAACTCAAGAGACTCCTGCAAAAGGAAACACTCATAACGCATCTCCATGCTTCCGTCGACCTGCCCCAGTATGTACTCGACTAACTTATTATCATAACGTTGAAGAAATATTTCCTTGTCCTCACGAAAATGAAAAAATGAATCCAACGCCTCCCATACGGCATGAGGCAAATTCCGATGCTGATCAAGGAACAACATAAGCTTATCCCTTAGCCGATCACGATGCTCTATACTCCACATGAAATCTTCATTCAAAAGTGAATGCCACGAAGCTTGTTGAATCCGCCGCGAGAAATCCGCATACAGTTCCCTAATTTGTCTGTCAAAAATATCTGCTGGCTGTTCTTGAAGATCAGCATCAAGTTGAATGGGAAGTGGGCGAAACAGCGCCCACTCGTTTTCATGCGGTATAGTAGTAGCCCCTTCTACTTCTTCCTCGGTGTCTTCCTCCGCAACTTCTTGTTCTTCCTCCTCGCTTTCTTCCTCCTCAGCTTCATCTACTCGTATTACTGTTTCTGCTTGTATCACCATTTTTTCTATTTCTTTTGATATTGCTTCTGCTATTTCTTTCTTATCCTCACCTATAAATGAAGGGACAGTACTTGCTATACGCTGCCCGGAGCGGGCCCATTTCACAGCTGTATCATAAGCTTCTCTAAGCTGCTGGTATCCTTCAGGGTCATCTTCGGGGTGATGCGATTTCAGTTTTTTGGCATAGGCCTTTTTGATGATAGCTAGTTCATCTGTGGGTTCAATCTCCAACATACTCCAGATTGTCATGTGAAGTATGACCACCCTTCAATTTCCGCCAATTGCTCATTGAAAGCTTGTGCCGCTTTTTCAATCACTTTCTCGTTCTGAGTATATAAAGCATCTTCGAATACTTTCAGACACTGTGCGATAAATTTCCGTTGGTCCCCAAGCACCTCTTCATATAAACGCTCACCTCTAGCAAGCAGAAGCCTGTTCTCGGTACGCTCACGCGGATGAATTTTGATACTCCGCAGTTCCAGTAAACGAGCTTCAATTTGCTTTTTCGTCATTCCACCAGCATTTTGCTCAATGATCATCTGATGCTTCTGACCTGTTGAAACGGTTGTAACCTCCACCTCAAGAATCCCATTCACATCATATGTATATCTCACATCTATACTTTCTTCTCCCCGAGGTGCTTGCGGAATCTGAAACTCCATTTCTCCCAGGAAAAGATTATTTTCAACGCGAGGACTCTCCCCCTGATACACATCCACACTTATGATCTTTTGATTATCTGCGGCTGTATATAGACGTTCTACCCGGCTAACAGGAATCGGAGTGTTACGTTCAATGATCGGAAAGTAATGTCCAGATGACGTTTGTCCGCTTGAACCTCTTCGCAGAACACTGGTTCCTAATGTATAGGGGCAAACGTCCGTCAAAATCATTTCATCCAGCGCTTGATCACGCTGCTTCAGCGCCACCTGAACCGCAGCTCCCAGTGCGACGGTCTCATCTGGGCTGATATTCGCATAAGGCATTTTCCCGAACATACGGCTGATAATTTGCTTAATCAGAGGCATTTTAGTCGCACCCCCAATCATCACAATCCCATCCAGATCGGAAGGCTGCAGAGAAGCATCCCGCAATGCTCTTTCTATCGGCTGTCTTAGACGTATTAGTAATGGTTGTACCAATTGCTCAAGCTCTGAGCGTTCTATAGTCAGCACGTATTCTTCCTCTTTAATAACTATCCGCATAGTCGCAGCAGACTCTGTACCAAGAATTCGTTTACTCTGCTCAGCCTGCTTATACAACATCGACCTCGTTATTGGTGTTAACGATTCAGCGTCCAGCTTATTCTTTTGGATAAAATAGGCCACTAGTATCTCTGTGAAATCTTCCCCGCCAAGATAGTTATCTCCGGCAATCGACTTAACATCCATTACCCCTTCGAAAAGCTCCAGGATTGACACATCAAAGGTTCCTCCACCCAAATCAAAAACAAGAAATGAAGTCTCCTGATTCTGATGCAGGCCATAAGCGAGTGCTGCCGCCGTAGGTTCACTAATAAGCCGCTCTACTTGTAAACCAGCCAGCTCAGCCGCTTTCTTAGTTGCTTTCCGCTGAACATCATTGAAATAAGCCGGAACACTGATTATAGCTTTCGTTACGGACTCACCTAGATGATTTTCCGCATCCTCTTTCAGTGACCGCAGAACAAAAGAAGATAACTCTTCAGGAGTAAAAGTCATCGTACCTAGCGTGTATTTCTTTGCTGATCCCATAAAGCGCTTAAAAGTCGAGGCGGTTAGCTGTGGATGTGTAATCAGTCGTTCCTGTGCGATTCTTCCAACCAATACTTCTCCCCCTGCATCTACACTAACAATCGAGGGTGTTACATGCTCCCCGAGTACATTGGGAATAATTACAGCCTGACTGCCGTCCCAATAAGCAGCAAGACTATAGGTCGTTCCTAAATCAATTCCGATCGTTCTCACTACTATCTCCACTCCTTTTATATACAATAATATACAAAGAAAAGAGTCCAAGAATCGAAATGTCACTAATTCAACATATTTACATCCAGAGCATAATAATGAAATTGTGCTTCTGCAATAGACATAAAAAAGGTATCTCAAAAGCCACAATGGCTAATGGGATACCTTCATTTTTTGGCGGAGGATATTTTTCTGTACATCATCTATAAAAAAACAGTCTCATTCGTTCTCTGGACGTCCTAACATCTGATCTATCTTCTCTTTTGCACCTTCCCATGAGGTCAATAATGGAAAAGCATATTGTTCACGGGCCCGCAAATTCCATGGATGCGGAATACAAAGCACTTTTCTTCCCTCCTGCAATGCCGGAACCAGGTTATGCACCCCGTCATCGATCAATAGATCGTAGTTAATAAGATTTTTTCGCTTACAGGTAAAGAAATTTTCAATCGGAATAAACGGCATATGCTTCTGCAGCCAGTTCCATTTTTCCACCACCGACTGGGGTTGGGCTGCCGTAACTATAATTACATCATAAGCGTTATGCAGCTTCTCCATTTCTCCTACGACATGTTCGTCAAACAGTTCAAGCTCTTCATACAGACCGGGCCGCCCATAGAAAATCTCTTGTGTACAATCCGGATGACGTAAATGATCCGTATTCCAATCAAGCATTTCCTCATACCGCAGCAGATGCGTGGGAAAATCATTATTATTATGGTATATGGCTCGCTTAACTAGATGGCAAATTGTATCATCCATATCTACTGCAATTATTGGCTTCCTCATCTGCGCCTCCATTATTTTTTTAGATTACACTTTAATTATATACAATGAAATTACGGTTTTCGTCGAGAGTTAATTAAAATCCCGGTTAATGTTTATTAAATGCTTCTACGCATTTTTGGCAGATACAAGCTTTCCCTCTCAGTTCTTCCGGGATCTGTTCTTGCAATTCGAGTGGAATTTCTGTATGGAAACACCAACAGTCACCGCCTTCAGCGCCACAACGATTCAATTCTTTACATAAAGGACAATGGCGTTCTTCAACCAGTATGTTCATCGTATCCAAAATTTCTACTCCCCCAAAAATCACAAACTATTTTTCTTTGGAAAACCATATCAATAAAATAAATCCAACTTCAATTTCTCTATTATTCCTACACTTGTGAACTCGGTTCACTTGCATTAAGATAGTGAACATTACGAACTCAAATGGGAGAATAACAGATGAATGATAAGAAGCTGAGCTTTTTAGATACCCTACATAGTGACTTACTTGCTACCATGGAAGAAGTATATAATCCTTGCAGGTTTGATTGCTCCGAACCAATTCTTGAACCGCAAAATGCGGAATACGGAGCATATATCTTTACCTTAAATGCGCTGGCCATTAGATTCCGGGTGGCTAAAATCACACCCACTAAAGTCGGGCAATTTGTGACACTATGGGAGCGAATTGGAGATCATCCCATCCAACCCTATGACATCTCAGATCCTGCTGATCTCTTCGTTATAAGTACACGAAATGGGAATCACTTTGGCCAATTTATTTTTCCAAAAGCTGTCCTAAGAGAACAAGATATTCTATCTGATAAAGGTGAAGGTGGAAAAAGAGCTTTTCGAGTCTACCCGCCTTGGGACATTCCCACGAGTCGCCAAGCTCAAAAAACGCAAACATGGCAGTCGGAATATTTCTTGGATATCCCTGCAAATAAACCCGTAGACTACCTTCGTGCGCAAGCACTTTACGGTTTACCCGTAAATCTTACGGTCTGACCTATCTCCTCCACATGTTCCTTATCGCCCTGCAAAATAAAATAATAGTATACATCATCTCCTATTTTCACCGCTTCGGGATATTTAATTATAAGCGCCGCTTGATGATTCCATTCCTCCCCTTGGTCAGCAGAAGGCATAATCAACTTTGCCTTCTCTTCCTCTTTCAACCTCTCTAATGTCAGTTCAGTAATTTGCGGATTGGAGCCATAAGGCTTCAGCTGATGGGAGGCAACGATTTCAGCAACTTCATCTATTGATTGTCCCTCTCCAGACATAGCGGATAATTGAAAAAAACCATCCTCCCCCTGACCCTTCTTATCATCTGCTGAATCTACGACCCATTCCGTTGGATACTTCAAAGAGACTCCATAAGCATTGGAAGTAAAGGTTGCAAGCCCAGTTTGCGTAACCAGCATACCGATTACAGTACCTGCAAGTACAATAACCGCGATAACCAACACCCATAGCCACCGTTTTTTGTATACTCTTATTTTCACGATATCCCCCTAAATCAATAATTAGTTGACATGTACAATATTAGGAAATAAGATATAAACAAACATATGAGCAATCATTCATATGTATTAGTGAGGAGGAAATTAAAATGAGCGATCTTAAAAATATCCTATCTCTACTTCTTTTCTGCATCTTCCTAATTTCTTATCTATTAAAGCTCCTTATACTTTACAAGAAAAACCACATTAAAGGAAACGTTCTGGCTAAAGGCGCTAAACTATCTAAGATCCATTATACCGAGCTATTGGTAAAAACCTCTACTTTTTTATGGGGCGCAGCATGGTTTGTTTTTTCCGTAGCAGAGTCCTTTATGGTTACACTTGTAAACAAAACGTTTGATATTCCTGTAATTCACTTTAGCGGTGTGGGTGTAGCTGCCCTCGGGTGTTCCATTTTCATTCAAGCTATGATTGCTATGCGCACTTCATGGAGAGTTGGGATTGATAAGACTACTGTAACCAAACTCATCACACACGGTATTTATAAATATAGTAGAAACGCTGCATTTGTCGGGTTTGATCTCATGTTTTTGGGATTGTATCTGATGTACCCCAATCTATTAACACTCCTAATATTCATTCTTAACATTGCCGCGATTCATTTACTAATTCTTCAAGAAGAGCAACATTTAATGTCCGTATTCGGAGATGAATATATCCAATATGCCAATAATACACCCAGATATTTTTTATTTTAAAATCTTTTATCACAGCTCCGATAATTTATATCCGCTATATCATTTTACATTTTTTACAAGTCAAGAAAACATTCTCTTAATGTAACTACTATAATATGAGACTGTAAACATACATTAGGAGGGAAATTATGAAATCACCGAAAAAGTATGGCGTCAGAACAGCAATTGTAGCGACAGCGGCAACTGCTCTTTTTGTATCCAGCATAGTCACTACAAATGCACCTAATCAAGCAGACGCAGCATCTTCGAACACAAGAAATGTAATTCTGTTTATTGGAGACGGAATGGGTGCTGCTCAGCGTGATGCCATCCGGCTTGCCACCGTAGGTGAAAAAGGAAATCTAGCAATGGATTCCATGCCATACGTTGGATTAATTCATACAAGCTCCACTGTCCCTGTTACAGATTCGGCTGCTTCTGCTTCTGCTTATGCCAGCGGTGTGAAGACTTATAATGGTGCTATCGGAATGGATGCCGATAAAAAAAGTGTTAAGACCATTATGGAATATGCTAAAGATGCCGGGAAATCAACAGGTGTAGTTACTACTAGTCAGATTACAGACGCGACTGGCGCCGCATTTGGTGCTCACGTTGAAGACCGCTCAAAGCAAAGTGATATCGCTCTTCAGCTTCTGACAAAGAGCAAGGTTGATGTTCTGCTCGGTGGGGGTGAGGATTTCTGGTACCCGGCAGGCAATCCCGGCAAATTCCCAGATGAACCCGCTGAAGATCCTTCAGAAAAAAGCAAAGGAACGCAAGGTAACCTTGTGGATAAAGCTAAACAGTTGGGCTACACCTATGTAACGAACAAAGCGGATATGCAAAAAGCAAAAGACGGCAAGCTGCTTGGAATATTCGCAAACGAGGAAATGTTCCAGCAAAAGCCTGAGGGTGAAGGAGATATTTATAATCCGGTGGTATCGCTGCCCGAGATGACTAAGAAAGCTATAGATACGCTAGCAACAAATAAAAAAGGATTTTTCCTTATGGTGGAAGAAGAAGGCACTGACGAATTTGCACATCAAAACAACGCTAAAATGACGATTAAATCAGGTCAAGAACTGGACAAATCCGTGCAAGTAGCCAAAGACTTCGCCAAAAAGAATCCAGATACACTGGTTCTAGTGCTTGCCGACCATGAGACCGGCGGATTTTCTATTGAAGCAGTTGACGCAGATGATGAGTCCGGTGACGGCATATCCAAAGAAGACGGTCCATTCGCCATCGCCAATTCCAAACACAATTTTGTAGTGGACTGGACGACCTCAGGCCATACTGCGGTTGATATTCCAATTACAGCTATGGGCAAAAATGCACAATTATTTACTGGAATCTACGAAAACACCGAAGTATTCACCAAGCTTATGCAAGCATCAGGTTTTAAAGCCAAAAAATAAAAGCAAATAATAAAAGACTAGCCAGATTAAGTAGGATGATCTCTGTATTGGACAGGGGTCATCCTCACTTCTGATTACCTCGGGATTGACGTCACCGGCGTTGAGTTATTAATTATCCTTTTTTTCAATAGTTACTTCGTTTTGATCAATTTTCACTTGATACTCAACAACTTCGTCTTTTTTAAATTTGTCGCTAAATACTTTACTTACTGAGTAGTTTTTTTGAGGATTAAGAGTAATCTTAAATACCTGCTTTCCATTTCCAATCCTGAACTTCGCGACCTCTCCATGGTTGATATTAGCATCAATTAAAGCATTTTTTTGATTGTTATCTTTTTCTTTTTCTTCTTCAACAGTTACAACTACGCTTTTCAAAAATAACGGACTATTATTACTAATCAACAAATTATACTCATTATCGTTTGCTACTTTTGTATCACTTGAAACATCGGAGCTATTTCCTTTACATCCTGATAATAAGACTAAGAACATTAAGGATATAGTTAACCATTTCTTCACAGTCATAAGCTTGTCTCTCCTATCTTATATTCTATTGTACCTCCTCATATTTAAAAAATGATTGGTTCATAGGGTGCTAAACTGTTTCCTTATGCTTCTAATTTACGTGACAGCTCCTTAATTAACTCGATCTCTCGTAAAACCATACTTCGGGTGTAAAAATAGAGCTCCTCAGAGTAATCCATATCCTCACTATTGCCAACTACTTTGGATAACTGCTGTAAATGGTCCAGCTTTTCGTTCATATAAGTCTCTCTGTAATCAAGCAATCTTCTACGTGTCTCCTGATCCAAAAGCTCATAATAAGAAAGACGAATAGACCATTCATTATCAATTCGAATAGTCTCCAGCGTAAATTCTGTTAAGCAGGTGTTAAACCGCTCCTCACCCTCAGTAGTTATAGAATATACATAACGTTTAGGCCGGCGTTCCTGAATTTCCGTTTTTTTGATTACCCATTTTCGCTTTTCAAATAATTTCAGCTTTGGATAAAGCGAGTTATTGTTTACGATTTTATCATTGCCCATTACAAAAATAATGTTTTTTTTAATTTCATAACCATGTTTGGCCCCTTTCATTAATTGGGCCAGAATCAAAACTTCAATATCCATAATCATCCTCCGGG
Source organism: Paenibacillus sp. FSL H3-0310 (assembly GCF_038002785.1). NCBI lineage: Bacteria > Bacillati > Bacillota > Bacilli > Caryophanales > Paenibacillaceae > Paenibacillus > Paenibacillus sp. FSL H3-0310. Next base: position 1,751,157 of record NZ_JBBODC010000001.1, on the reverse strand, counting down.
CTTCCGGAATACGTATCCGGTTCATCATTTTCTTATATTACCTCAATTACTACATTCCTGCCAAATCACTCGTGATTTTTTGCACATACTTTCACCCTGCTCTTTCGCTAATATAGGTTAAAATAACCTATTTATTTTTAACCTATATGTAGAGAGGAAGTTATCGTATGGAATTCACACATCTATTTATCAAGGGCACAATCGGAAATATGGAGCTTAAGAACCGGGTCATTTTACCAGCGATGGGCACGAAAATGAATGCGCCGGGTGGATACGTCAGTGATCGTCTGATTGATTACCATGTAGCACGAGCTAAAGGCGGCAGCGGCTTAAATACTGTAGAAGTAACAACTATTCACCCAACGGCGGCCTCCGATGATGCTCCTGCCCTTTATGATGATAAATTCATTCCAGGTATGGCTCAATTAGCATTAGCTATTCGAGAGGCAGGAGGCAAAAGCTGTCTACAGTTATGGCATGGAGGTAAAGTAACTCCCAACCTAATTCAGGTCTCCTCTTCACCTGTTCCGTTTGAAGGCGTGACTCATATACCACGTGAACTTGCGCATCATGAAGTCGGCGAGATGGTTCAAGCTTACGCAGATACAGCATTACGTGCGAAGAAAGCCGGATTTGACAGTGTGGAATTCCATGCCGGCCATGGTTATTTGCCCCAACAATTTCTAAGTCCTGCAATGAATTTTCGTCAGGATGAGTACGGCGGTTCTTGGGAGAATCGCTGCCGCTTCCCGCTGTCTTGTATCCGGGCTATCCGGAAAGCGGTTGGACCTGGGTTCCCTATCTTGATGAGAATCTCTGCGATTGAGGATCTACCGGGCGGACTTACGCTGGAAGATATGAAGCTCTTCTCAAAGCTCGCTGAAGAAGCTGGAATTGATGCTATTAATGTATCTCGTGGGGTCCCTGCTGGCGCTGCGATTAAATATGAAGTTCCGCCGATCGATTTACCTGTAGGCTTCAATGTAGATAACGCAGCACAAATTAAATCTGTGGTTAACATCCCTGTTATTGCCGTAGGCCGTATTAATGATCCAGCAATTGCAGACCGGATTATTGCGGAGGGTTTGGCTGATTTTGTAGCCATTGGGCGTGCGCAGCTGGCAGATCCGGAATTCTGCAATAAAGCTTTAGCCGGACGTGCAGACACGATCGTTAAATGTGTGGGTTGCGACCAAGGCTGCTTCGATGGATTCGTGAATCCTAATGTTCCATTTATCAGCTGTGTGTTTAATCCTGCAACCGGTCGTGAAAGTGAATATGAATTGCAGCAAACGGGTATCCCCAAAAAAGTACTTATTGCTGGTGGTGGCCCTGGCGGATTAGAAGCAGCTGTCACCCTGAAACGACGTGGGCATCATCCAATATTATGCGAAAAAAATGACATTCTGGGCGGACAGCTTTATATTGCCGGTGCCGCACCACGTAAAGAGGAAATGGCTGCAGCCGCTCTGAATATGGGAGAAACCGCTAAACGTGAAGGTGTAGACATTCGAATGAATACAGAGGTTACACCTGAATTAATCCAGGAAATTGCTCCAGATGAGGTCATTCTTGCAATCGGATCTTCTCCTATTATTCCGCCTGTGGAAGGCATCGACAGTTCACATGTGGTCAATTCACATGATGTGTTATGGGGAACGGTTCATCCAGAAGGAAGAGTCGTTATTATCGGCGGTGGTTTAGTGGGGCTTGAGGTCGCAGAACTGCTTGTAGAGCGCGGACATCAAATCACTGTAGTTGAAATGCAAGCTGATGTTGCTAATGATCTAGGGCTTCTGCGGAAAATCTGTGTCATGGAAAGTCTATATGGACATGGCGTTGAATTAATGACCAACAGCAAATGTATGGCGATTCAAGGGGATAGTGTAATTGTTGAAAAAGACGGCGAACGTCACAGCCTACCTGCTGATTATGTAGTAATTGCTGTAGGTTCACGCGCCCTCAACAAACAAATCCTTCAGGATTTCTTGGAGGAAAGCTCCATCCCTTATCATGTAATTGGCGATGCGGTGCAAGCGCGTAGAGCGCTGAATGCGATTTGGGAAGGCGCTGAATTAGCTAGACGAATCTAATTAAGCTAACTATATGCTTCATGAAAATAACCCGGCAGATCCGCCCTGCCGGGTTATTTTATACTCAGAGTGCATTCGTGAGCGGCTATTCGGTAATCGGTATCCATTTAATCCTTCACCCTTCACCCTTCACCCTTCACCCTTCACCCTTCACCCTTCACCCTTCACCCTTCACCCATTATGCCGTTCGGACTCAGGAGACGCTATTGAGCTAAAAATAGCCTTTTTACGAATCTATCGGACCCAGATGCCGCTATTCCGCAAAAATAGGGGTCAAAAGAGGTGCTGCGACGGGAATAACTGCATTGGAGTCCGAAAAGCTCAGTAAATCAGCATTTAGGTGCTAATAAGTGCAACGGTGTCCGTTAGCGAGAGAGATGCGCACAAAAGTATGGTAAGAAAGATGAAAATGGTGAGAATGTCGAGAATGATGAGATTGGTGAGAATAGTGAAATACTCATCTCAATGACCACTCACATTCATTTTGAGTATCGGCAGCCCAATAAATGCGGCATATCGGTCAGCTTCTTTAAGTACCAACTTTTCCGTATCGCCCAGATCGGCAAAAGGATGGATCATAATCTCAATCCCCTTGGTCTTTAGGGTTCTTTTCCATGTACCCACAACCTGACCCTCCACAACAATCGTCGGAAGAAAAACACCATTATTCCCCGGAACTATTAAAGGAGCAACGTCGGGCTCTAGAACGGCACTTCGGTCTTTATAACCCAGAATGTACTCATCAAAACCCGGAAGCAGATGAACGCCCGAGTCCTCAGCAGCTGGCTCTAGCCGATGAGAGGACATCCAATACTCACTGCCATCAATAACCTCTGATTGCAGTTGACTTTTGGCCGCTTCCAGACCTCTTCTAGCATCGGTAAGGGTGATGCCTGCCCACCAAGCAAAATCCTGAACAGTTGCAAAACCATGTCCAGTGAAATATCTCCGAGCGAGTTCATACAATGATTCATCGTAAGAAAGTTCTCGAAACTGTGGCACCCATTCCTCTAACAAAACAATCGTTTGCTGCTTACCATTCATCGGTCCGAAACAAATCAACCCTTGGTACGCAACATTCCACAACATATGATAACCACGCTGGTTCCCTGTGTGAATACCTTCTTCTTCTATAAGCTGAAGTAAAAGAGCACGATCTAGCTGCTTTCCACCTTGTAAAGCATTAACTATAATATGTCTACAACGTTCTAGTGTCTGATCATCTAGCCCAAGCTCTGCATTCCGCCGCTTTGTTTGTCCCGCTAAACGCGGCACAGATAGCTGATGCATCCACTTTACATCTTCCGGTGGGACAAAATGAAGCGTACCTCGCAGCGTCCAATTCAGAATCATCTTACGATCAGCGATAGCACGCTCTATATCAGCTAAATTCGAAGATGGAGTACGTAACCCGATCGCCCACATCGCCTGCATGTAATCCTGCGCCTGTACTGCCCCTAATTCTTTAACGACCTGTTCAGGCTTGATTAGCTTGTAATCAACGATCTTCTGGTTATATAGACGTTGCGCAGCTATCATTTTATTCGTCACACTTCGCCTCCTTAAGTGATCCTTCTCAAACCATCGTCTAACCTTATTGGAATAATTTTAATATAATTTTTTCCAATCTCATAGTTTTTCTTATTTCTTAGCTGTGGCCCGTCTTACGGCTGGTGCGACTACCGATCCAAACAAATCAATGATTTGCTCAACCTGAGCATAAGGTAAACCACCAATATCAATCTGAGCCAGAAAACGATTGTGTCCGTACAGCTCATGTTGATAAAGGATTTTTTCAATAACCTGTTGTGGGCTGCCTACGAGCAGCGCATTTCTCACACTCATGGCTTCAGCAAATTGGTCTTTAGGGTACGCTGATCCACGAAGCTCTTTCATCATGTGATTTAAATAAGGGTAATAGTTACGGAACGCTTGCTGTGAATCTTTATCGATATATAAAAGGGTGGTTGTACCCACCGGCAGCTCAGCCGGATTAAAACCTGATTGTGCGGCAACTTGACGATACATATTCACAGAGGTCTTGAACGCTGAAGCAGGTCCACCTAGAACAGCCAGCATCATCGGGATGCCCATTCTTCCTGCCTTAACTGCACTTGCCGGAGGTCCTCCAACCGCTCTCCAGATGGGCAGTTTACCACTCAGTGGCTTCGGAAAAATCTCCATATCATTTAGAGCAGGACGGAATTGCCCTTCCCAGGTAATTCTTTTTTCGTTATTTATTTTCATAAGCAATTCAATCTTCTCTTCGAACAATTCTTCATAATCCCTCACGTCATATCCGAACAGTTCATAAGCTCCTAATCGTGATCCACGTCCAGCAACAATCTCTGCTCTGCCTCCGGATAACAAATCCAATGTCGAAAATTCTTCATGTACACGTACAGGATCCGCTGTGCTCAATACAGTCGCTGAACTGATGAGTTTGATTCGTTCCGTTGCGTTTGCTATAGCTCCAAGTACGACCGATGCTGCTGAAGTAATAAATTTCGCCTGATGACTCTCCCCCACTCCAAATACATCTAATCCAGCATCCTCTGCTAATTTGGCGGCAGCAATGATCTCTTGAATCCGTTGTCGTTCACTGATTGATTTACCTGTTAAGGCATCTGCAACATGATCACCTAATGTGTATAAACCTATTTCTAAACCCTTATTCTCGTCGATTCTATATTGTTCCATCATGATGATGTCCTACTTTCTTAGCTGTATTATTGGATAGGATGAAGCTTCGATGCAATCTCTTCCCGGCGTTCTTCCAGAAAAGAAGGCAAGGTCAAATTCTCGCCCAATGTGTCAAAAGATTCATCAATCTCAAACCCTGGACCATCTGTAGCAAGCTCGAAAAGAATATGGTTCGGATCACGGAAATACAAGGAATGGAAGTAATAACGATCAATGACCCCTGTGTTCTTGAACCCTGCAGCTGTGATTTTAGCAGCCCATGCGGTTAATTCTTCCAGATCCTTCACTCTTATAGCCACATGATGGATACTCCCTCTTCCCGGTCTTTCCCGGTCTTGATCATTAACTTCTTTGAGCTGAAGTTCAGTGTACAAGCCGCCTTTAGCTGTTTCATAAATATCCACCATTACCTTCGGGTCACCCATGGATGGCACTCTACGAACTTGTGTATAGCCTAAAATATCCTCCAAAACAGCCTTTGTACGGCTAGCCTCACGAACAGTCAATTCAACGGGACCCAATCCAACAATGGCATATTGTGGTGGAATATCATCAGTAATCCAAGGTTCTACCAGCTGAGTCACATTATCTTTTTCTGCGGACACCAGATGAACCGTTAATTCATCACTATCCTGAAAAGTAAGCGAATTGCGCTCCTCTATACTTACGATAGCTTCATGAGCGACTTCAAATGTATCTAATCTGCTAGCCCAATATACTAAAGCCTCATCGCTAGGAACGAGAAGAGAGATTGCAGAAATACTGTTCGTTCCTTTCCGGGTCTGGCCTGCATTTGGCATTTCAAAAAAGGATACCTCGGTGCCTGGAGCGCCATTAGAGTTGCCATAGAATAAATGGTACATGGTTGGATCGTCCTGATTTACGGTTTTTTTGACAAGTCTTAGTCCCAGTACTTCTGTATAAAACCATAGGTTTTGTTTAGCGTCTTTAGTAATCATTGATACATGATGTTGTCCGGTTATTTGTGGTTGGCTCATTTTAATTTCCTCCTAATATAATTATGGTTTACTAGTAAACTGATGCTGAAAAAAGGAAGCTTTATTCAGAATAAAGCTTATACAATACTACTGAACTCCTCGTGGAATTCGATTCTCATTCTGGCTATGGCGGTGAATCTTCTTAAGCATGCTGTAAAATACCTTTTTCTCCTCGTCCGTCAGTGGATCGAATAACGAAGCTTGGAAATCCGATTGCAAAGGAAGCACCTTCTCGATAAGCGCCTGGCCCTTTTCAGTTAAAGAAATATACTTCACCTTCCAATCCTGCTTGCGTTCAATCCATCCTTCTTTTTCTAATCTGCCAAGCATATGTGATACTCCACCTTTAGTAATGGTTAAATGCTCGGCCATTTCCATCTGTGTCACAGGCTGATGTAATAGTATTTGTACTAACGCATCAAACTGGCTAACCGTTAAATCAAACTGCTTCAAGAACTCATTGGAAAGATCGTTACTATTGTCATAAACTCTTACCAGCCGCAGCCAGATCAATAAGCTTAGTTTGTTGTCTTCAGTGAATCCATTGTCTCGCATTATACCACATCCATTGCTTTGGAATTGGATCTATTTGATTATCAGTTTACTAGTAATCTGATGTGAAGTCAAATTTCGTATTAACTTAAGAAATAGAGAAGCACAGATAAACCATTACTAAACATGTGCGCGCCTATAGGCACTAATATATTTTTTCTCTTCTCATATAGGTAGGCAAAGATTAATCCAGCAGCCATATAGGAGAAGATATTCCACATTTCATTATAGTTGCTCTGGAACACCACGGCTCTATAGACATGCTGGAAGCCAAATAAAAAGGAGGATATCAGATAAGCCAGAAGACGACTCTTCCTGCGGATCGTTCTAAAAATGGTAACCCGATATACTAATTCTTCAATCACGGGGCCAATCCATACCACGTTCACTGTAAAAATAAATGGATACGAGGACAACATTGCCCGTAAATCCACCTCATTAACAGACTTTGTAATAGGATGAAAAATGGAAATTAGTGTGGGAATCAATATATTTCCGATGATAATAATCAAACAAAGTCCCCAAACCATCCATAACATATTACGGATCCAGTATTGTCTGAAATCATGGATAGCTTGTTTATAGAACCCCCTAAAACCTATAATCACTCCTATATAGATCAGACTATTCAACAGTAAGGCCATTCGATTTTGTTGTTCTGGCTGCCAAATAAAAACATGGTTAAGAATCCCCATAACCGGCCTGAGCAAGAGAATGGAGAACAATCCTAAAAAGTACATTACTGCTAATATAATGCCCAAGATCAATTGCCTTTTACTTAATTTTTCATCAATCATTATAATCTATTCCCCCAAGTAAAATTGTTAATAGACTGAATATCAACCATTTTAGCATTGGGAAATTTCATACGACTTAATGTAATCTTACATAGACCTTAAATTTGCCGGTTCAGCTCAATTATAATTTCAAACTGGTTATCTTGCGTATTCAGCTGAACAGTCCCTCCATGAGCAGCTATTATTTTTTGAACAATGAGTAACCCTAATCCAGAACCTGCCGGGTTCAAGGCTGATGGTTGGCCGTAATTAATAAAAGTAAGCTTGGCTCCATCATTCACCTTTTCCAGCACAGCTTGAAACGTAGAACCTTGCTCCTGATAAGCGATGGCATTATAAAGCAGGTTTGAGAATACTCGATTCATTCTTTTTTTATCAAACTGTAGAATTATTTCTTCTGGCTCGATTACAAAATCAGGGATCAGACCCGCAGCCTCAAGCTCGGGCAACATATGTATCATTTCTTCTCTCAAACATTCTGAGAAATCATCTGTTGTAACATCCAAGCGGAATTCGGGACTTTCCATTCTCGATAATTCAAACAAATCCTGAATCAATACATTGGCACGGATACTATTTTCGTATATTATTTTGGCAAATTCCAAATGTTCTATCCGACCGCTCACCTGTTCTTTTAGTTCAAGCTCTGCGTAACCCATAATACTTGTTAATGGATTTTTTAAATCATGGGATATATCCAATATTAGATTTTTTCGATTGTTTTCACTCTGTTCTTTTAACGAGGTCTGGATCTGAATCACTTCTGCCATATGATTAAAAGCCTGCTCCAGTTGACTAAACTCCCGATTCCCGCCTACCTGCACTCTTGCTGAATAATCCCCATTCTTAACCTTTTCAACAGCAGCGGACAACTGGTCTAAGGGTTTAATGAAACTAACCGCCGTAATTCTCGCATAAATCATCGTGCTTAGAATCAGAATCAACAAATAACCTAACCCAATAAACCCAAGCATTTGAAGGGTATGATCCTGCATAGGTGAATCTGAATTCCAATGGAAACTGCCTGTCATTTTCACTTGTATAGGTAAAGAGACGATCAGCCAAAATTGTTCCTGCTCATTATATTCAACAGTGATCATATCTTTGTTAGCGCCAGTATTCATTAGAAAATCCGTAAATTCTTTGACACTAATCTGCTTGGACGTAAATGGATTGTTGCCAATGGAATGTATGACTTCGTAATTGGAATTCACAACCTGTAAACTGCCCCCGACATCATTAACAACACTAGTGTCAATTCTTTGATAGTCATTTTGCATAAGCTTAGCAGCCGTTAACTGATTATAAATAATGTCCTTAGATCCCAGCCTGTTCATGCAAAACAAAGCAACAATCACCAATATCGTTATAACCGTTGTTATAAGAAAGATCGCGATATAGTTTTTTAACAATTGATAGGATATATTTTGTTTTCTCATCTTATTTACCTGGGTTGTAGAATTTGTAACCTAGTCCACGCACTGTAACGATATATTCGGGATGGTGTGGGTCCCGTTCGATCTTATTCCTTAGACGGCTGATGGTAACCATAATCGTATTATTATCACTATAGAAATCTTCTTCCCACGCCGCTGCATATAACTTTTTGGGCGTAAAAATTTGATTAGGACTCTGCATCAGACATTGTAACACCTTATATTCCTTGGCATTTAGAAGAACTGGACTTTCATTTATGTACAACATACATTCCTTTAAATTCAGCTTCAATTCTCTATGTTGGATTGTTTCTTCAGTTATCGATTGGCTAAGATCGTATACATTTCTTCGTCTCAGCTGCGCCTCAACCCTAGCCACAAGCTCTGAAGCACTAAATGGCTTCACCATATAATCGTCTGCTCCAAGGCCTAAGCCCACTATCTTATCAATTTCTTCACCGCGGGCAGTTAACAAGATAACCGGAATATGGCTTTTCTCTCTTATCCGTCGCAGCAGATTAAGCCCATCAAGCCTGGGCATTACAATATCCAGAATGGCAAGATTTATTTCATGTTGATTAACAACCTCTAAAGCCTCAATGCCATCCTTGGCTTCGAATACTCGATAGGATCGATCTTCTAAATGTATTTTCACTAGTTTTCTTATATCGGTTTCATCTTCAGCAATCAGTATATTCATCGCTTAATTCCCCTAACTATTCTCAAATAGCTGAGTCTTTTCACTCAGTATAACTTGCCAATACCACTTCGGTATATAAAGCCTAAAGAATACATCTGGAACATCATGATTAAAATACCCATGGATCACCATAATCAAATCTATTAAAATCAATAATTCCAAGTTCCTCGACTTCGTAATGATCATACTCCCGTTTTTTATGATCATAATGAAAAATCTCCGCCGTTCTCAACAATAACGCTCTGCCCTTATGAACCGGTTCAACTCCCTCCCATGTAGAAGCATTCGGGATGTCACTAAAAAATGGAATCATTTCACGACCTCCTTTTAATCAAACTGCTTCACAAAATAGAAAAATTTTCTTATATATTTCTCAGAAAATTATTTTATTCAATTGATGTTGGAACAACAATAGTGTATGATGCATAGTATAGATCGAATACTGTATGACACATAGTAAGTATAAACGACTTCGACGTCCTCTTAAGGACAGCAAGCGTTTAAACCAAAAATATAAGAACAATTTATAAGAGATTATAAATTCTTATATTTTAAATAATGAGGTGGGTGAATGAGTACTTTATTAAATTCTTTAATCACAGAGCTTAGAAGAGGTACGTTAACGCTAGCCGTTTTAAGTCAATTACGAACGCCCCAGTATGGATATTCGCTCGTTCAATTGTTGGAGGAATCCAGCATCATCATCGATCAAAGCACCCTATATCCATTACTTCGCCGATTAGAGAAACAGGAATTAGTGACGAGCAGCTGGGACACATCCGAGAGCAGACCCCGTAAGTATTATGTTCTAAGTGACTATGGCGTAGAGATTTTTTTACAGCTAAAGGAAGAATGGCTTAAGAATTCGAAAGAACTCTACGGCCTATTACAAGGGGAGGATGACCATGAAGCTGATTGAGATTTACATTCATGAAGTTACTCGGAGGTTACCAGAACAAAATCGGGAAGACATCGCATTAGAATTACGATCAACCATCGAGGATATGTTACCGGATGATTATGACGAAAAAGAGGTAAAAGCCGTCCTTGCAAAATTGGGCAATCCAGCTATTTTAGCTAGTGAGTACCGCGATCAGCCCATGTATCTCATCGGCCCACGCTATTTCGATTTATATGTTACGTTATTAAAAATGATTATACCCATCGCTGTAGTTGTTTCTTTAATCGCTCTGGTTGCTGATTACTTGATTGGCTACAGCGGCGATAAAACAGTTGCGGATATTGTTACTGCAGTTATAAGTACAGGAATTGGAACCTTCCTTGAAGTAGGCATCCAAGTCTTTTTCTGGATAACTGTTGTGTTCGCTATTATCGAACGGGCGGATAAAGGAAAGGAAGGTCATCCTCTTACTACAAAATTAAGGAAATGGACTCCTGATGATTTGAAGGATATCGCGCTTGTCCATAAGAAAAAAGCAATTACAAGCTTCGAAGTGTTCGGAAGTTTACTGTGGACTGCCATTTGGGCTACTGTTTATTTTAATGCTGAACACCTGATCAGAGTCTATAGAGGCGGTGAAGGCGCACTTAACTTCGTGGCCCCAGCTTTTAATCAGCATGTATTACTTGATTATTGGCCTATTATTCTTATTGTGATCGGATTAGAAGTCGCATTAACTATATATAAATTAATCAAGAGACAATGGACTAGAGAATTAGCATTATGTAATACGGTCCTTGAGCTCATTGTACTTATTGTATTCGCTGTTATCCTTATAAATCCGAGTGTATTTAACCAAGAATTTATTAATTACATGTCTAATTTATTAAACACTACAGCTAACCAATTTGAAACGGGACTAGTAGGTGGAGGAATAGCAATCTTGATTTTAGTCGCGGTCCTCAATATATATGAGGGCTTCCGCAAGGCTCGCCTTTAGTATTCACAGAACGGCGATTCTCCTGTTATTTGGAGAATCGCCGCTTTGTATTCTGATTCGTTGAATGCCTGCTTCAAATGCTTCAACAACTTCAACATTGTCACCCCCCTCTGAGAGTTGCGGACCCAGATGACGTTATTTGCACATTTTCTGCCTTTGGAACAGGGCTTCGGACTCCAATGACGCTATTCCCTAGAATCAGCTCCAAATCGGGGGTGTTTCAAGGCAATAGCGGCTATGCGGTCCGTTGGCATCCCAAAAGTGCGATATTTCTGGGTTTAGAGACATCTGTGTCCGATAGGTGTTTCGTATGTGCAAATGTTGGCGAAGAATACGAAAAAAAGGAGTTGTCTCAGCAGCCATTCAGGGCATATGGGACAACTCCTTCTGATTTAATTAAATAGTTCAAGCTCGATAACCGTATCCATCTCATCAGGTAACATCGCGCCTTTTAATGTAATAAAAGCTCCACCGTCAACATCCGAATATTCCTCAGCCATCCACGGCACCTCCACCTTTAGCTCGGTACCATCACGTAGTAATCTTGCCTTTTTAATCTTCCCTTTCAGACCTTGGAAATAGATCGGGCCAATTCCACGGTCGTAGACATGCGCATACAATTTATTGCCCTTTTGCGTATAACGTCCCCACTCTGGCTTAGGTAGCAAAGACTTCCCGCATCCATAAATACTATCTCCATTAAGGCGCATCCACTCCCCAACTTCGTCAAGGATAACCAGGGATTCCCGCGTCATTTCACCTTTGGCATCTGGTCCAACATTGAGGAGCAGGTTACCATTCTTACTGATACATTCGACCATCGTACGGATGACTTGCTTGGTCGATTTATAATTCTTATCCTCGGAATGATAACCCCAGTTGTCATTCAGGGTAATGCAGGCTTCCCAAGGGATGGATTGGCCGTTTACGTCAACAATGCCGCCAGGCGGAATGATCTGCTCGGGGGAGAAGAAATCTCCAGCATACTCCTCAGGTTCTGCCGCACGAATATTGCCACCTAATCGATTGTCGATAATAATATCAGGTTGTATGGAACGAATCATCCGGATAAGCTCCGTCGCCTTCCACTTCTCCCCTGTCATATTATCGTAGGAGAAGTCAAACCACATAATGTCGATTTTACCGTAATTGGTGAGCAGTTCCTTTACTTGCCCATGCATATACTCCAAGTATCTATCGAAATCAATCGGCTTATCTTTGACCGCTTCGTTATCCCGATCAGGATGTGCCTTATCTCCATATCCGGGATAATCCTCATGGTGCCAGTCTATGATAGAGTAATATAGACCTACTGCAATCCCTTCAGCACGGAAAGCGTCTACATATTCCCGCACTAGATCACGCCCAGCAGGCGTATTAGTCGCTTTGAAATCAGTCAGCTTACTATCGAACAGACAGAACCCGTCATGATGTTTGGTCGTAAGCACAGCATATTTCTGACCCGCAGCTTTGGCTGCACTTGCCCATTTCTTCGGGTCATATCGAGAGGCGTCAAATTCATCGAAATACGTCATGTAATGCTCTCTACTCATCCGCTCGTTGCCGCGTATCCATTCCCCTCTAGCAGGAATTGAATATAATCCCCAATGGATAAACATCCCGAACCTATCCTGTAAGAACCATTTCGTTCTTTCTTCTCTTGTACCCATCTCTCCAACTCCTCCGTTAGTGAAAGCTGTGATCAATCATTCACTCCACCTAAGTGGTATGAAATAATGCAGCTGCTCCAATTAGGCCTACATCGTCTTTGAGCGCGGCAGGTTCAATTGTAAAAGTACCCTTATAAGGATCCATGATAAATAGCTCCGTCTTCTCCACCAGTGCAGGGAATAACAAATCTCCAGCCTTACTCACGCCTCCACCGATCACGATCCGATCAGGATTGAACGTATGTACTGCATTGGCTAGACCTAGTGCCATATAATGAATACTCCGGTCAATAACCTCGACGGCCACGGGATCGTTAAGTGCCATGGCTTCAAATACGTGCCGCGAAGTAATTTTTTCTCCATTTATATTAGCCAGTTCCGTAATCATCGACGGTCTGCTCTCCATACTTCGCAGCGCCATATCCCGAATCGCTGTGCCCGAAGCGAAAACTTCCCAGCAGCCGAATCTTCCACAGCTGCATTCCGTTCCGTTCGGGTCAATAATATTATGACCTAGTTCACCAGCAAATGAATTTTTGCCAAGAAGCAGCTTGCCGTCAATGACGATACCTGCTCCAATCCCTGTGCTAAAGGTAACATAAACCATGTTGTCTGCACCTTTGCCAGCACCTCGGACATACTCGCCCCAAGCCGCAGCGTTCGCATCATTCACTACCTTTACTTCAACGCCTAGCTCCAACTCCATCCAGTGCTTCAGTGGAACATTGTCCCACTCCGGAAGATTGGTGCCGTGAATAACGATCCCGTCCTGGCTATTTACAGCTCCGGGAGAAGCCAGACCCACTCCTGTGAGTGGTCGCCCTTCGGATACGGAGCGGATCATATCGATCATTCGCTGCACCACTTCTTTAGCGGTACGTGCCCCAGCCGTTTCCATCAATTCCCGTTTCAATACGGTCCCCTTTGAATCAAACAATGCTGCGGCAATTTTTGTGCCTCCTAAATCGATTCCAACTACGTAGCTATCAACCTTCTGCATAACCCATTCACCTTTTCACTATCTATTATTAGCCGTTAGAATGAATACTCTCCGCTAACGCCCGTAAGGCTGCTGGATCGATTGGCGACAAAGCGTCTTTGTCATAACGTACAGCCGACCCAAAATGTACTTCTGTTACTCCAGTCTGATGTATAAATGAAGTAATACCTTCCGGCTTCAGACCGCTTCCAGCCAGTATACTTACCGATTTCCCCCTTGATTCCTCGACTAGCTTCCGCATAGCAGGAATAGCTTCAGGTGCCGGACCTGGCCCGGCAGAAGTGAGCACACGCGTAATTTGCGGATACTTACAAAGCGTTCGATAACCTTCTATTTGATCCTTCAACTCATCAAAAGCACGGTGGAAGGTTACTTGCAATCCCTCGGTCAACGGCAATAATGTTTCAAGCGCTCGCTCGTCGATAGTCCCTTCTGGAGTTAACGCACCAAGCACAATCCCCGCCGCACCGCTGGCTGCAATTTGCTTTATCTCTGCTGCCATGGTCAAAATGTCATACTTTGAATAGCAAAAAGAACGGCTATGCGGGCGAACCATAACAAACGCAGGAATGTTAACCGATTTAGCAACTTGTTGCACCAATCCTATCCCTGGTGTTAATCCGCCTTCCGTAATCGCAGTAATGAGCTCCAGGCGGTCAGCCCCATTCGCTTCGGCTGTAAGAGCATCGTCCATACAAGTAGCGATGACTTCCAATCTCATAACTTTCCTCCACTCTTCCGGTTGTTATTGTTGTGCCTGTTTCATAACATAATCAGCGAGCAGTCGAGCACCATAGCCCGTTGCTCCAGCTTCTGAATACCCCACATCCTGTTTGTACTGAACCGTCCCAGCCATATCAATATGGACCCAGCTCAGCGATTCCGCTACAAAGCGCCGTATAAAAAGCGCTGCTGTAATCGCACCTGCAAAAGGTGAAGTACTAACGTTGCGCAGATCAGCGTAATTGCTTCGAAGATCGACTTCGTATTCATCCATAAGCGGCATGGGCCACAGTCGTTCTCCATTGCGCTCACCGATTTCGACGAGGCTCTGCGTCATCTCTCCATCACCCCATATGCCGGCGATACCTAATCCTAACGCTGCGCCAACATTTCCAGTAAGTGTTGCAATATCAATGACCTTAGTTGCCCCGATATTTGCTGCATGAATAAGAGCATCCGCGATAATAAGCCGCCCCTCGCCATCCGTATTTGCAACCTGAACCGTCAGCCCATTAGGATAGCGTATAACAGACGATGGCAGCATTGCTTCAGCATCTGGTACGTTATCAACAACTGGGATCAACGCGGTCACATTTACATGAGCTTGATTCCGCACTAAAATATCCAGCGCCCCAAGAACAGCTGCTGCGCCACCCATGTCCATACGTGCATCGCTAATATCACTTGCGGTCTTAACATTCATCCCACCCAAATCGAAGGTAACACCTTTACCCACCAATGCCAGCATTGGCAATTCAGGGTTACTCTCATAGCGAATTTCAACGAGGGCTGGGGAGTGTTTACTGCCAGCTCCAACCGCCAGCAACCCATTCATCTGTAGGTCAACCAGCTCCTGCCCCCGGTAGACATGAACTTTCACTGCTGCGTTATCACGCTCGAAATATTCGACCATCCATTCTGCGAACCGATCCGGATTTAGAGTCCCGGGCACCTCATTCACCAGATCGCGAGCAACCACTGCTCCTTCAGCACGCATGCGGCCAGTACTTAGTACAACTTCCAGTTCAAGCTTTGTCAGTTCAGGCCAATCGGCTGTCTGGAGCAGCAAATCAACTGAAATGTCTATTTTAGTAACGCCACGATAGGTTTGAAAACGATATAATCCGAGAAGCCAGCCTTCAATCCATGCTTGCAGCTCATCCGCAGCGGAAATATCACTTTCTGCTGTCCTACGAACAAATGAAGCTGAATTTCGTCCTTCTCTTAGGGCTGTACGGGCGGCAGAGCCCGCTGCTCGGCGAACTTTCTCAAGCGTAAGAGCCCGGCGTTTTCCCATTCCAATAGCTATCACATCGGACTCTTCCTCAGAGCGAGCATATAACCATGTCACACTGCCACTCTGTTTGTGAGCTTCTCCCAGTCGAAGAGGAAAAGGCTCCTCTTCATAGGCTAAGTAGATAAGCGTATCCGCCCCATTAGCGGAATCGAACAAGATATTCATAGCTGTCCCTTCTTTTCCGTAAAGTGTACTCACATTTTAAATTATCGTTCTAGTTTCAACATTTCTTCATCAAACAGATGACAAGCGAGCTCATGACCTGGTTCAACTTCCCGGAATACAGGCACATGTTGCTTACAGATTTCCATACAGGAAGGGCATCTTGTATGAAAACGACAGCCCGTCGGCGGATCAACGGGACTTGGAAGATCCCCTTTTAGAATAATGCGTTCCTTCTTCAAGCTTGGATCGGGCACGGGAACTGAAGATAGCAGCGCTTGGGTGTAAGGATGCAAGGGACGGTCATACAATGTATCCTTATCAGCCGTCTCCACAAGAGAACCCAGATACATAACCCCAATTCGATCACTAATATGCTCGACCACACTGAGATCATGAGAGATGAATAAATACGTCAGGCCATATTCCTCCTGCAAGTCCTGTAACAGATTCAACACTTGGGACTGAATCGATACATCCAGCGCTGACACGGGTTCATCCGCCACAATTAGACTTGGGCGAACGGACAGAGCCCGGGCAATCCCAATCCGTTGCCGCTGTCCACCGCTGAACTCAAACGCGAATCGCTCGGCGTGGAAACTGTTCAATCCAACGGTCTCTAGCAGTTCGCAAGCTAGTTTATCCCGTTCTTTAGAGGACAGCTTTGTATGAATAAGCAGGGGTTCGGCGACAAGATCCTTCACCTTCATGCGGGGATTAAGTGAAGCATAAGGGTCTTGAAACACCATCTGCATATCTTTGCGCAGAGGCCGCATCTGGTTGTCTGAGATATGGCTAATATTTTGTCCCTTAAACCATACTTCTCCATGATTGGGTTCCAGTAAGCGGGTCACCAGCCTGCCCGTAGTCGATTTCCCACAGCCACTTTCACCTACAAGGCTGAACGTTTCTCCCTTACGAATGGCGAATGAAATCCCATCAACGGCGTGTAAATATTTAGTCGTTCCGAAGAAGCCCTTCTTCACAGAAAACAACTTCTTCAAACCCTTAACCTCAATTAATGGAGTCTCTTTCATAAACATCCCGCTCCTTCCGTGTCCTCCTGCTGTGTAAGCCAACAACGGCTTTTGCGCTCTAGCCCCTCAATCGGAAGTAGCTCAGGTTCTTGCGACAGACAACGCTCCATGGCAAATTCGCAGCGTGGCGCAAACTTACAGCCGGCAGGCATTTGTGAAAGGTCTGGCACATTCCCTTTTATAGACTCCAAGCGATGTACATTCTGGCGCAGCTTAGGTACCGATTGAATCAATCCCCTGGTATACGGATGTTGCGGTCTGGCGAACAGCTCCTGAACAGAGGCTTCTTCCACCACACGACCTGCATACATAACAACTACCCGGTCACATAATTCGGCAACTACTCCAAGATCATGGGTAATGAGCAGCATTCCCATATCCTGTTCATCTTTCAACTGCTTCATCAGATCAAGAATTTGCGCTTGAATCGTTACATCGAGTGCGGTCGTGGGTTCATCGGCAATCAACAGCTTTGGATGACAAGACATGGCCATTGCAATCATAACCCGCTGTCTCATCCCGCCGGATAGTTGATGCGGATATTCATCGATTAATTCCTCTGCGCGAGGGATACCTACAAGCCGCAACATATGAATCGCATGCTCACGAGCCTTCTTGCGTCCATAACCCAAATGCAGTCTAATCGGCTCTGTTAATTGCAGCCCAATCCGCAGCACTGGATTAAGAGAGGTCATCGGCTCCTGAAAAATCATTGCCAGATCATTTCCCCGGATTTGGCGCATCTCCTTCTCAGAAATCTTCGTCAAATCCTTTCCTTCAAAACGCACAGAACCTTCAGAAATTCTGCCCGGCGTATCTTTAAGCAACCGCATGATCGATAATGAGGTTACACTTTTGCCACAACCAGATTCACCAACCAGGCCTAACACTTCGCCTTTTTTAATAGCAAAGTCTACCCCCGCAACCGCAGTTATACTTCCATCGCCGCGTTTGAACTCCGTTTTCAGCCCTTGTACATCCAACAAATGTTGAGTCATGTCTTGTCCCTCCTTAGTTTTTCATTTTGGGATCAAGAGCATCACGCAGTCCGTCCCCGACCAGGTTAAATGCAAGTACTGTTAAAAAGATGGCTATCCCCGGAAAATAAACGATATGTGGAGCAATACTTAAATAATCACGTCCCATACTTAACATTGCGCCCCAATCGGGCTCTGTTGTTTTTGCACCCATTCCGAGAAAGCTCAATGAAGCAGCGGCCAAGATCGCTCCGCCAATCTTCATGGATAGATTAACGATAATGCTGGGCACGGTCTCAGGAAAAATATGACGCCAAATAATCCGGCGATGCTTCGCTCCCATGGAACGAGCCGCTTCCACAAACAATGTTTCTTTCGCAGACAGCGTTACGCTCCGAATAATTCGGGCGAACGATGGAGTACCAAAAACTGCAACTGCGATAACAACGTTGGATAGACCCGGACCGAGAATGGCGACGATCCCAATGGCAAGCAGCAAGTCAGGAAAAGAAAATAGTACATCACTGCCACGCATAATTATCCGATCTAGCCAACCGCCATAATATCCGCTTAACAGACCTAGGATAGTTCCAAGTACACCTGCGATTAAGACGGAACTGAGACTGACCGCTAAGGTTAAGCGAGTACCATCAATCAAACGGCTTAGAATATCACGGCCATATTCGTCTGTCCCGGCCCAATGTGCAGCAGAAGGACCTGCCATAAGAGCATCGTAGTTTGGTTCATCAGGATTATACGGGGTCAGAAATGGCCCGAAAATTGCAATTAGGAATAGCAATATAATAAAAAATGCGGCCACAAGGGGCATCTTTTGTTTACTGAACTTACGTAAAAAAACACCCATACGGCCTTTTGTTTTCTCCGGGGCCAGTACCTCTCCGGGTAATGGAGATTTTGCTCCCATCACCGCCGAATTGTCACTCATGATATCCCTCCTGATCCTAAATTCACCCTATAAATCTATTGAAATTCTGCTTCTTAGTCGCATTAGCTACTGAGAAAACCTTATTTTCGGATTAAGTACGCCATACAATAAATCTACTAATAGATTGATAAGAATAAATTGTGTAGCAAACAGAAGCAGTAAGGCTTGAATGACTGTATAATCCCGGAACAAAATGGAGTCTACTAGCAGCCTGCCAAGACCCGGAATACTGAATACCGTCTCAACCATTACAGAGCCGCCGAGCAGGAACCCAAACTGAAGTCCAGCTACGGTAACCACCTGAATCAAAGAGTTGCGCAGCGCATGCCTGCCGATAACAACATACTCGCGTAAGCCTTTTGCACGTCCTGTACGGATATAATCCTCCCGAAGAGTTTCCAGCATAGATGACCTAGAATAACGGGCCAACATAGACATAATCCCCATCCCGAGTGTAATGGAAGGAAGAATATAGGACTTCCAGGAATCAACACCACCCGTTGGAAACCAACCAAGCTCTACCGAGAAAATTTGAATGAGTACCAAGCCTAACCAAAATCCAGGAATAGACATCCCTGAAATGGCTGTCAACGTCCCTAAATGATCCGGCCACCGATTGCGATAAACGGCTGAAACCACGCCAATTAGAAGACCAATAATTAGAGCCCAGGCCATACTAAGAAAAGTCAGCCACAACGTAGGCATTACTCTGCTTTCCAGCATGTCAGTAACCGGGATCCCTGAACGGATCGAATTGCCCAGATTCCCACTTAGCAGATCACCCATGTAGTTTATGTATTGCTTCCACAAAGGCAGATTGAGACCCAGCTGCTCCTGAATTCCACGAATCTCTTCAAGCGTGGCATCTTTACCGGCAATAAGTCGGGCTGGATCGCCTGGGATTAAGTGAATAAACAAAAAGACAAGCACCGATACAATGAACAACAGCGGAATAACCCCGAGGAGTCTTTGTAAAGCATATCTACCCAACTCATAAGCCCCCTTCAGTATCGACAAATGATTTAGTGAGGCCGCTTCCCACCATACTACAGAAGCGGCCTCGTTCATTTCTTGGGATATTAAACCTAACGTTTGTTTAGCATTATTTCACTTCTGCATTCAGGACATTAATGGAACCATCCGGGAAGACCTTAACTCCTTCCAGATACGATCTTTTGCCTGAGATGATTTGGTCGACGCCCATGAATGCCCATGGAGCATCTTCCCAAATTGTTTTTTGAATATTGCCATAGATGGATTTAGCCGCTTCTGGATCAACAGATTTATTCGCCTCAGCGATCCATTTGTCTACATTTTCATTTTTGTAATAGGCTGTATTTGAGCCAGCAGGCGGGAACATTTCACTACTGAACAACCCTCTGGTTGCACCATCTGCATCACCAGAAGACGGAGACCAGCTGACATACCACATTTGAATTTTCGCTTCTTCTGGTGTCTTAGCAGAGTTAATTTGGTCGGACAACGTGCCGCCTTCCATGGATTTCACGTCTACCTTAATCCCTACAAGTGCTAGCTGTTGCTGAATAAATTGCATACCCTTCATAGTTTCGGATTCATTTTCACCCCAAATTTCGGTTTCGAATCCATCAGGATAACCTGCTTCAGCAAGCAATTGTTTAGCTTTTTCAATGTCATAGTCATAACCTGTTTGCGGGGAATAGTATTGTGTTTTGGAAGACATCGTGGAATCAAGCTTAGCACCAAGACCCGATTTCACAACTTTGATATAAGCTTCTTTATTGATAGCATAGTTAATGGCTTGACGTACCTTCACATCATCAAAAGGTTTTTTCATCGTATTTAACGTTACATAACGGACAATTGTCGAATCGATGGTATCTACAGTAATTCCTTCAAGACCTTCAACCTCAGATACTTGCTCCGTTGGCATTGGATAAATAAAATCTGCCTCGCCGGTTTTCAGCATGGCTATCCGTGATCCATTCTCTGGTACAGGTCTAAAGGTCACACTATCCACTTTTGGCAAGCCCGCTTGCCAGTAATCAGGGTTCTTAACGACAACCAAGCGGTCGCCTTGCACCCATTCTTTGAACTTAAATGGTCCCGTCCCTACAGGATTTTTCGAAATATCGGTGCCATTTTCTTCTAAAGCTTTCGGACTAATAATAGGTGCCATAGCTACTTTATTTAAAAATGCGTTGTACGGCTCACTGAGTGTAATAACCACGGTTTTAGCATCAGGAGTCTCCACTTTCGCTACCTTTGCGAAGCTTTTGCGCAGTCTCAGATTGTTCTTCTCATCTTGAATACGGGCGATGTTTACTTTAACCGCTTCAGCATTAAAGTCAGTACCGTCTTGGAATTTAACATTCTCTTGCAGCGTGAACGTGTAGACCAACCCGTCTTCACTTATGGAATGGCTTGCGGCAAGAACAGGAACCACGTTCATATTCTCGTCAAAACCCATCAGACCTTCGTACATCGTTCTGGCAGCGCTGATTGAATGCGTATCGCTTGCGTTATGAGGGTCCAGCGTAATAAAGTTAGAATTGATGGCAATTACAATGTCTTTATCATTCTTTGTAGTTGGGGTGCTAGTTTCAGTTCCACCAGCAGTATTGCCGTTTTGTCCCTCGTTGCTCGCTTTGTTGCCGCACCCTGCAGTCACTACTACTGTAATAAGCAGCAGCATGAACATTGACCATACTTTTCCTTTTGCTTTCATTTTTTACACTCCCCTATTCAAACGATGTATTAGAAAAGCTTCTAGTCCGATTAATCACCAAACTTGAAGATTATTCTTGACCTTATGCTCTAGATCTCCCATTGAAATACAGCACGGCGTTCGCCGACTACAGTACCGCCATCATTAACAATCGTATTAGGCACGAGTGCATATAGGCGATCAATTGTGTCTTGATTGCTGTAACCAATACGTTCTAGAATCGATGCGATAATACATGGCCAGACTTGTTCTGATCCGTCGGATACTTTCAGTGATATACCCATTCGTTCCTTACGGAGTCCGATACCGTATACCCCTTTTGCTCCACCTTTAGCCGTCAGATTGTCATCCTTCAGGAGCTCTGAGCATACAAATTTCGTGTCAGCAATCATAACCGGGTTATCATTCATAAGTTTTGCAATGGCAGCGGCTGCGTTACGTATATCCGTATCCTCAATCAAATCGGGACACGCTAGCTTTAGATAGGAATAAGCGATTTTATGAAGCGGAAGTGCGAAGATAGGAAGTCCACAGCCATCAATACCTTGCGGGATGGACGCTTTGGGAACTTCAGCGATATAAGCCATCATCTCAAGAATCTCCTGTTGTACAGGATGGTTAGGATCGTAATAAGTGTTTATATCCCAACCCATATATTTGCTAAGGCCCATTAATCCTGCATGTTTGCCTGAGCAGTTATGAAAGATTTTACGAGTGGGCTCATTTGCCCGGTGACGTTCTGCTTTGGCTTCTTCATTCAGCGGGTATGTAGAGCAGCAATGAAGTGACTCTTCTTTTAATCCCATTTTCTGAAAAAGAGCTTCAAGCGCTTCAATATGGAAGGCTTCTCCCCGGTGTGAAGCGGTAAACAGCGAAGCTTCTTTACTTATCAAACCATATACTTCATCGATCCGGCGTTTCATTACCGGCAAAGCTTGGAATGGCTTAGCAGCAGAGCGAAGATAAGTCATATGCTCCGGATCGCCTGCTTTGTACAAAATGTTGCCCTTCTCATCAACTACACTAACTGCACCATAATGCACATTCTCCAACAGGCCACCACGATATTCTTCTACCAATGTTGTAAATCCCATCTGTACAACCTCCCCAGCAGTAGTTAATTTAATCTAAGGCAAAAAATCGATTCTGCGATAAAAGTCCCGATCCGATAATTACACCCTTCTCATTCAGCAACGAGCGATGAATCGTAAAGGAACCACGAAGCGGCTCCCATGTAAAGCGCGAGAGGTACAGCTGCTCAACTTCTTCGTATATATCCGGGAATTTGTCCACGAGTTCTCCACTTAAAATCACGCTGTCGGGGTTATACATGCATACGACATTATTAATGGTGATGGCCATATACATGAGTGCACGGTCGATCAAGTGCATCGCCCATTGTTCTCCTGCATGTTTTGCTGCGAATAACTCCTCAATCGTACGGATCGGGCGAATCCGATTAGCTTCAGATAATAAAGAACTGATATTTATATAGGTCTGTAAACAGCCCGCTTTGCCGCACTCACACATCATTCCGTTAGGATCCACTGTCGTATGCCCAATTTCACCCGCACTGTTCATCACCCCTCGATAAATCTCTCCCTCGAGAATCATCGCAGAACCCACGCCTTGACCGAAACCCAATAATGCCGTACGGCTTGAGCCGACTGCGGCTCCTTTAAGATGTTCAGCAAGAGCCCTTACTTTCAGCTCATTGTCCACAGCGATTTCAAAACCTGTCAGCTCTTTCAAGCGTTTGGCTAACGGCACATTTTTCCATCCTAGCTGAACAGAGAAGACAACAATTCCTTCTTCGTTATTCACAATGCCAGGAAGTCCAACGCCAATACCCACGATACGTGTTCTGTCAATCACATGCTGCTGGAACAATTGCTCAATGGCTTCATGAATCCGTTCCAGCGTTCGTTCCGGGCTTTCGTCTGGTGTACGGGGAAATTGACTACTGCAGATAAGCTGTCCTTGTAAGTCCACAATTCCTATAGACATAAGACTGCGATCCAGTTCAACGCCAACCGATAATACAGAAGCGTCCATCATACCTATTAACGTTGATTTCCGACCTAATCCTGATGATACCTGCTCTGAATCGAGTAAATATCCTTCCTCCGTCAACTCTCCGACAATTCGACTTACAGTCGTAGGACTCATACCAGTCTGTTTAGCAATAGAAGCGCGAGAAATCGGTTGTTGATTTTTTATAATTTCGAAAACCGTTAAACGATTTTGTCGCTTCATAAAATCCTGATCGTGCTTTTTCACGGGCATTCTCCTAATTATTTTCTCCAGTGCATTAATTGGATTAATAAACCACAAAAACAAGAAATTATTTGCAAATAAAGCGCTGATAATGTATTCTTTGATTTAAATTTTAATTTAGTTTCTCCAGTGATGGGATTAATAATAAAGGGTCATGGTTTATGTGTCAATATAAATGACATATTTTTTATTTAAAAATAAATGTAAGCGGTTAACTAAAGATAACCAACACAAAAACCACTCAATATATAACACAGACATAACATATAAGCCCATGAATTAGCATTTAATTTGAATCTTGAACCTATTAATTGGAATAGAAAGACTGAAAGTGGTATTTTGCTTGGATTAATGTGAGGGTGTGTGAATCGATGGTAAATTGAAGGTAACACTCGCATCAAAAGGAAACTCTCAAAAAGGAGGTAGCTTTTGATGCGAAGTAAGTTAGTTACATCGAAGGTGCTAAAAAATCATTGAAACTCAACGGTCTTAACCGCTGCGTCCTCTTGGATCATCGATAACAATTGTACTGGATTAAATGATTCAGGCAATCTTACAACGATTTCTACGTTTAATTCGGATTCTACACTGTTATTTTCAGCATGAAAACTTAGAACAGCGATTTTGTGTTCTTTAAGCAACTCTTGAATTCGGCCCATAGCGCCTTCTGTGTTAGCTAGACTTATAACGAGCTGTTGGGTTTTTGGTGCGGCCAGCCAGCTGTTACGACTGTGTAAGATCTTTTGCCCAAGTAAAATGATTATCGTTGCTCCTACGCCAAGAATATAAAGACCAGACCCTATAGCCATGCCCACTCCGGCTGTTGCCCAAATCCCTGCAGCAGTAGTGAGCCCTTTGACTGTGTGTCTTTGCATAAAAATCATTCCTGCGCCCAAAAAACCTACTCCGCTTACTACCTGAGCAGCTATCCGAGCGGGATCAAGAGAAAGATTAGGCCAATCCGCTTGATCCTGAAACCCATATTTGGAGATGACCATCATGAGTGCAGCACCTAAGGCCACAACAAAATGTGTTCTAACTCCAGCTTCTTTCATCCGGCTTTTGCGTTCATATCCAACTAATACGCCACAAATTCCCGCGCCAATTACACGAAGCAAATACTCAAACTCCATACCTTCACCTTCTTTCATCATGATATGTATGTTGGATTAGTACCACGTAGGATAAATTCGATAATCTATTTATTGTATCACAAACAAAAAACCATAATACGTCCTCTCGCATTATGGTTAACTCGCATTTTTTTAATTTTATACTTCTTAGTTCGTATCGGAAGCTAACAAAGAGCAAATCTCCGCATCTACAAATCTACCTTTTTCAAAAAAAGATTCGCGCAACAATCCCTCATACTTAAAGCCCGCTTTCAAAAGAGACTTCTTGGAGGCAATATTAGCCGGATCATAAAACGCCTCAATTCGATGGAGCTTCATATGCTCAAAGCCATACGCAATAATAGCTGTCAGGACTTCCGTCATCACACCCTGCCGCCAATAAAGTGGAGATAATTCATACCCAATCTCTGCTTTGAAATTTCTGTGCGCCCAGTTATGATATCCGCATGAACCCATCATTATATTATCCTCACGCCTGGCTATTCCCCAGCGAATACTTTGTTTGCCTTTGAAACGTTCATCCCATCTTTCGATAAGGTTGATCGCTTGCTGTATATCGGTAAAGCTATCCAGATCATAATACTGGGTCACTTCATCTTTTGAAAAATAATTATATATTTCTTTAGCATCATCCAGTGTAATTCTTCTCAAAATAAAGCGGTCTGTTTCGAGCACAGGAAATCCTTCAACGTTATCGATCATATTTTCCTTAAGTCTCCTCTCATTTCTCTAGTAGTACAGTTCGTCGTGGAAAGTGAAACTTCCTTTAGGATATAATGTATTTTATAAACTAGTGATTTTTTTCACCTTGTAATCATTTGTTCATATTGCGTTCTTAATTGCTTGATACACTTCAATCATAACGATACCTACAAAGGAGATATTCTTATGAAAAAATTGTATTACACGTCTTTTTTCTATGCAATTCTTGGTTTGATAGCCGGAGTGGCCTATCGCGAAATTACTAAAATGAATGATTTCACAGGAGATACTATATTAGTTGCGCTTCACACTCACATTCTAGTCTTAGGATTCTTTTTCTTTATTATTGCTATGATCTTAGACAAGTTATTTAATATCCATGAGGCTAAATCTTTTGGTGCATGGTACATTGTCTATAACATTGGTCTTCTAATCACGATTGGTGCAATGGCTACACGCGGAATGCTGCAAATTAACGGCAGTGATATTAGCTTCCTGCCCCATATTGCGGGTCTTGGTCACGCCATTGTTGGGGCTGGAATCATCTGGCTGCTTGTGCTACTCGGTAAACGAATTAAATAATACAGAAAGAGCCGCCAGGATCACTCCAGCGGCTCTTTTAAATATCCCCTGCTTCCGTTACGGAGCAATTCCCCATACGAGAGCATCACTTTGATAAAGCGTCACTTTATCCCAGTTAGTATAAGCAGTTTTAGTAGCATCAAAGGAGTAGTCATTGGCTTCGTTAAAATTAGTCCAATCTGATTTATATATTCTGAGTTGAATATCTCCGGACTGGCCTCCAGCTGGAATGGAACCAGCCGAAGAAGCAAACGAAAGTTCAACGTAAGTGTCTGCATTCGTGCCAGTGTAGTCTGCAAAGGCGACTTGAACATTATTATTGCCGATCTGTGCCCAATCAATTGTGCCATTTAACGTCTGATTACTATCTTTAGTGAAATAATAACGGATTTTAAGATCGCTTAAGTTCACTGCGGTTGTGCCGTTATTTTTAATATTAAAATAAGGTTTGATCTGATTGTCTGTCGCATTAGTATCTCCTGCCCGATACTGCAACGTCAGACTAGTTGCTGCCGGAACTTGTGGAACAGCACTCGCTTGTGCCGAATTCACACTCTCTCCTGTACTATTGGTTGCGCTTACAACATAGTAATAGGTTGTTCCGTTCGTTAAGCCCGTGTTGATGTAGCTCGTTGCCGTTAGCCCTGTTGCTACAGTGGTGTACGGCCCTCCGCTTGTGGTTGCACTTTTCACAGTGTAACTAGTCGCACCACTGGATGCACTCCAGCTCAGGTTTACTTTTGCATCTCCTGCTGTCGCTACCAAATTGGTTGGCGCCGCGGGAACAGTCGCCACTGCTGCTGGAGCCGCA
The DNA here is from genome assembly GCF_038002785.1 of Paenibacillus sp. FSL H3-0310. Taxonomy (NCBI): domain Bacteria; kingdom Bacillati; phylum Bacillota; class Bacilli; order Caryophanales; family Paenibacillaceae; genus Paenibacillus; species Paenibacillus sp. FSL H3-0310. The sequence goes on along the minus strand of NZ_JBBODC010000001.1, from coordinate 1,723,953 downwards.
CTCGCTTGTGTAGAATCCGCACTCTCTCCCACACTATTGGTTGCGCTTACAACATAGTAATAAGTCGTTCCGTTCGTTAGGGCGGTGTTAGTGTAGCTCGTGGTCGTTAGCCCTGCTGCTACAGTGGTGTACGGGCCTCCGCTTGTGGTTGCACTTTTCACAGTGTAGCTAATCGCACTATTGGATGCGCTCCAGCTCAGGCTTACTTTTGCATCTCCCGCTGTCGCTACCAAGTTAGTGGGTGCCGTCGGAACAGTCGCCACTGCTGCTGGGGTCGCACTCGCTTGTCCCGAATTCACACTCTCTCCCACACTATTGGTTGCGCTTACAACATAGTGATAGGTTGTTCCGTTCGTTAGGGCGGTGTTGGTGTAGCTCGTTGACGTTAGCCCGGTTGCTACAATGGTGTACGGCCCTCCGCTTGTGGTCGCTCGTTTTACTGTGAAACTAGTCGCACTGCTGGATGCCGTCCAGCTCAGGCTTACTTTTGCATCTCCCGCTGTCGCTACCAAGTTAGTGGGTGCCGCTGGAACTACAGTGCCCCCTCCGTTACTCAGAGGAATTACAGGGTAAGCATTCTGTACCAGCTGAACAAATTGATCATGGAACCAGTGGCCTGATACAGGCGCATTAGGTAATGCACCGGTCAGTGTGCCGCTTGAGCTGGTATAAGTTGGATCACACATTCTGTCAAAGCCCTTGCCTTCATTATTTGGAATGGCACTGCTGGAGCCGTCAGATTCTCCCGGAGGTTTCACCCAGACGAATGCATCCAAATGTGAGGCTGCATAACCTGCGGGTGCTGCTTGTGGAACTTCTCCAATTCCGGCACCGCTGGCATTACACCAATTGCCGCGATGGAGACGTTTATCAATCCGACCGGAATCCGCATAAGCGTTAACGGTTGTTCCGCTTGCACTAGTCGGACGATTAGGTCCTCCCCACCCGTTACGGGAAGTATCAATAAGGAAGCCGATCGTGGAAGGCCAACCTTTTGCTACAAAACCTGAATACAAAGCTGCTGTGAAATCAGCTTCATCAAAATACGGATTCCATTCATAATAACTTGCAGAACGAAGCTGCTGGCTGCCTATCGTAAGATTCGGATCTGGAAGATTAGGTTCTACTAGTGGAGTGGTATTGGCTGTATTCGTAATGAATCCATCGACACTAGCAAGTCCAGCTGTAGTGCCTGACACAACCGAAGTAAAGAGGTCGATAGCGGGGCCACGGTTAGTATCCCATCCGAGCCAGCCAGAGTGACCAATATCCATGTAAGTATACACATTTGGAATGGCATGGAGAGCATTTAAAGTGTAACGTGTAGCATCACGGTAAATATTCGTGGAGTTAGCTTGAGCACACTGTGGTGTGCTGAGATTAGTAACTAGATTCGGAAGCGAGTCCGGCTCTACGATCGTCACTATACGAATGTCACTATATTTGGGCTTTGCAAAAATACTGGCGATTACGTCAACATAATCTGATTTGTAGGTTGTCAAACCCGCTGCTGTCAGTGGCAGCTCGCCATTGGAGGCCAAAGCGTGGCAATCCCGCCCAGGCATATCATAAATTACGAATGTGGCTGTAATCGGCGTGTTTGGTTGCTTTTGCGCGAGTACGGAATCTAATGTTTCCTCAAGACTTTTTCTGCCTCCGTTTTCTGTCCCGCCATAAATTGCAGCAATTCGATCCAGCCATACGGCTGTCGGATATTTTTTAATGGTCTCCATCTTGGAAGCTAAAGTACTATCGGTAACCTGAGCAATAGAGGTATCAATCAGTGCGGCATAATCAGGATTAACATATGCTGTAGCTCCTACAAACGGATTGTCAACATGTGCCTCACTGGCATACGTGGTAGAAGGAGCATATCCGGTGATAACTAAAGCCATGATCGTAAGCAATAACAACATTTGCTTCCTTAGTGCTTTTGTCATTTATTATTCTCCTTTCGACAATTAAATAAATTCGCAAATAATTTATTAATAGCCACGCGATGCTACAATTGCAGTATTCACTCCTTTAAAGAATGGTCACCTCCTCTATGCCTTACCCGCACTCATCATCACCTCCTCTCCGTTTTAAAGATCTAACAAGAGCCTAAATACCCTAACTATTTAACATAAATATAATTTTATTTAATTTATAGAAAATTATCCCTTTTCTTGAATACTACCATATCCTATTTTTAATTAGAAGATAGTAGATGAAATAAAAGTTTAATAATGAGACTATAAGAATATTTGTTTATAAACTGGTAAATGATACAATGTGGAAGTGACAAGGTATTTTGAATTTTAAGTATTTTCGAAGTAACGCTAACAAACCTTTAAGGAGTGAAAAAAATGTCCATCGATGTTTATCTTAATTTCAATGGGAATTGTCGTGACGCAGCAGAGTTTTACGCAGAGGTGTTTGGCACTGAACGTCCACAAATCATGACCTTTGGTGAAACACCACCCGATCCCAATTTCACTCTTCCTGAGGAAGCTAAAGATTTGGTTATGCACACCCGCTTGAATATCGAAGGCAGTAATGTAATGTTTTCTGATGTTTTTCCAGGCATGCCTTTTATCGAAGGAAACAATATTAGTCTTTCCGTAGTTAGTAAGGATTTAGATAACATAAAGAAATATTTCGATAAGCTTCAAGAGGGCGGTAAAGTAGTTATGGAACTGCAAGAAACCTTCTGGAGCTCTTGTTATGGTAGTCTAAAAGATAAATTCGGCATCGACTGGCAATTCAATTATGATGACGGACGAATGAATATGTAATAAAAAACAACGGGCATGGAGTAACTAACTTCCTGCTCGTTGTTTTTTTTGTTTTTCGCTTAAATTAGTCCATAATCAAATCGTACACACTAACCTTCCGAATTCGCCGGGCAACAAGCATAGACACCGCATAAGCTACTACTAGAATGGCTGCACACAATAGCAATACTTGAGGCAAACTAACCGCCAGTTGGACATTATAAATCCCTAAACTCGAGAGCAATAGTACAAATGCTGAGTCTGAGAAAAAATACCCCCCTACACTCCCCAAAGCTACTCCCACCACAATCACCGGAAACAGACTAAAGGTAATCTGCGTCATCAGATTAAAAGTGGTATAACCCATTCCTTTAAGAATGCCGAACTCACGTTTCCGCTTCAGAATCAAAGTCTTAATCACTAAATACAAAATCAGACTGACTACTATAATCGTCACCACAGTGATGACTGCAGTCATAGAAGATACTGCGGCAGTGAATGTACTGAGCGTACTATCAACCGTTTCTCGAATGTTAGTAATGTTCCATTGCTTAGGGAAGCGTGCTTCCAGATCCTTCACAAAAGCTTGCGCATCTCCCCCCTCTTTCAGATACACATTGATGGACAGAGGGGTGTACTCCGGTTGAAGTCTTCTCATTCCATCACCGGTCATACTCGCCACCATTCCAAGTTGGCTAATCTGCTGGCTTAAGCCAGTAACCAAATAATTCTCCGTCACACCATTAAAAGTGATCGGGACCTCGTCCCCTATTTCTGAATTTTCCAACTTTGCAATAACACCGGAAATCACAATTTCATTATCATAAATTGGCTCTCGCCCTTTGTATATGGTTTGTGTCTCCAGCTTGCTATAATCGTCAGATACCCGGAGCATAAAGCTGGTGTTCTTAATGGAAGCGACCATGCTATCCAATACAGTCAACTTTTCAACCCCTGGCATGGCTTCTAATTCTGTAAACTTCCCCTGCTGTAGGTCACCGTTTTTCGGCAATAACAAAAAGTCGCTGCGTTCTATACCTACCAGTTCTATAACGGCGGAGGTATCTCCCTTAAAGTTGAAATTCAATATAGAGCAAAAAATACTAGAAAAGGTTAATCCGGCAACGATCAATACGATCATCATATTCTGTTTCGCCTGCCTTACTAAAGCTTTAAGGCTTAAGCTGAATTGCAGATTCATTCGGGATGTTTCGAGTGGCATTGGGTTCCGCTTGAAATTGTGAGTGAGGATTCCGCTCTGCAGAGCTGTAATCGGAGTAATGTTCCGAATTCGCCGGCTCGACAGATAGGTAACAAGTAGCACTAGTCCAGAGACAATAACCAAACTAAGTACTGCACTGACCCCTTCAAAGGATATTGGCCACAGAAGTCCGATTGAAGACGAAATCATATTCCCTACCAACGGCATAACCAGCCCAGATAACCCGCCTCCCGGTATAGCTGCAATGATGGAAACTGAGGTGAACTGTAGCAGAAGCGCATTTTTAATCTGCCATGAAGTATAACCGTTAGCTTTTAAAATACCGATGTTCGTTAAATTGTCTTCAATATGCCCCAATATTTGAAACCTGATGACAATAAGCGAGATTAGAACCATAATCAGTGCAAATACGATTAAAATGGCTGCTAAAAGATTAACAAAAACACGGTTCCCTTGGAGCCCAACCTCTGCCCGCATGACTTGAAATTGATCCGTACTTCCTGAGGCAAAAATCCGCTCACTAAGCATTTGCTCCAGCTTTACATCCTTTGAAGGATCGGTTAAATCTGCTGATAGAAAGCTGTACTGAGCTTCAGTTCCAAGACGTTCCCCCAACTGTTTATAACCTTCATCATTCAAAAATACTTTTAAAGCTCCATTAGTTAACGTCCCTAGCAACGGCTCCTCAATAAAGCCACCTATGGTATAAGAAAATGAGTTATTATCGTATACAAAAGTAAAGGTATCCCCAAGGTTATACCCCGATCCAACATGGAACAAATAAGGCAAATAGATCATATTTGCATCCTTAGATCCTGGCGGAGTCGTTGTCTTGAACAGTCCCTTGGTCCGCGGTGTATCCATGTTAAGAATTATAAAAGCTACCGTAGTGTCCGTTTGTCCGTACTTCATTTTAGCATCTGCTAACAGAATTGCTGCTTCATTCTCCCAGGATTCTGTATATGAATAACTATCCACAAGCTCCTCATACTCTTCTAGATAATCATCTTTTGGAAAATATGCACTTATTTCTGGAGTCCTTAATTCAGTCATTTTTTCTTGCTGGAAGGAATTGAGCTTCAAAATGACCGTAAGACCAATGTTCAGCAGCAGCACAGCTATCATGATAAGAATGAAGAGCGTAACCGTAGCACTTTTTCTTTTACGAATATTGGACCAAGCTAATTTTCCTATTAGGCTACCCATCCCTACCACCCCAATTCGGTTAGAAAGGACTGTAATTGCTGCTGCCGTTCAGGTCCGTTATCTTCGCTATAAGGGGTAAGACGCAAATCTCCCACGATGACTCCATCCCGCAAATACAATATCCGATTTCCACGCAACGCGGTTTTAAGATCATGAGTAACCATAATTATACTTTGCCCTTGTCTATTCACCTCAGTAAGGACGCGCAGTACACCTATTCCTGCTGAACTATTTAACGCACCCGTCGGCTCATCGGCGAAAACCGCTTTTGGACTGTTAATCAATGCCCGGATAATCCCCGCCCGCTGAGCTTCGCCACCTGAGATTTGCGCCGGAAACTTGCCCCAGACAGAGTCATCCAGACCTACATCAGAGAGTAGCTTTTTGGCTTTTTTTACAGCGCCTGCTCTATCCTTTTGTACAAGAAAAGCACTTGATAATACATTGTCGAGGACACTCATCGTATCCAGCAGATGAATCTGCTGAAACACGAACCCACAATTCTTCCGCCGGAATATCGCAAGCTGATCATTACTCATGGCTGTGATATCCTGACCTTCAAATAGAACCTCTCCAAGTGTTGGCTTATCCATACCCGAAATGGCATATAGCAGTGTTGATTTACCAGAACCAGAGCTGCCCATGATAATCGTAAAATCACCATGATATAAGGTCAGATCCAGATTTTTCAAAACATGCTGCTGAGTTCCTCCATGGGAGAAGGTTTTTCCAAGCTTATTAGTCTGCATCAGCACTTTATTATTCACTTCGCTCATGTTGAACACTCCATTTACATTCATGCTCATTAATTGCGCTAAAAAAAATCATAGCTCTACGCGAAATATAATGGCTGCAATCACAAGCTCATTCGTAATTGCAACCTTATCGTACGTTAAATGTTCTTAACATGTCTTTGTGCAATCCTTAGCTAATTCTTAATTCTGTCCTGCTAAAGGAATTAGCAGTTTGACTGTAAATCCGTCCTCCCGATTGGAGCACAGAATATCGCCTTGCATTTTTTGCATCATATAACGGGAAATGTACAGGCCTAGACCTGCACCATTCTGGCTCACGGCCAGACTGCCCCGAAAAAATTTATTGAATACTAAAGGCAGCTCCTCTTCAGGAACCCCGGGACCATAGTCCAGAATATCTACCTCCAGATAATGATCCGTGATCTCGAACTTAATATCTATGGGTGTGTCTGTGTAGGCATATTTGTAGGAATTATTCACAACATTATCGATCACCTGCTGCAACCGCAAGGGGTCCACCGTAATGAGACAGTCAGGCACAGATGCTGCTGAAATCCGTTCATAGAAATTCACATTATTTATAATTTGGATCAGCAGGTGGCTTTGCTCTTCCGTTAAGCTGACTTTAAGTTCATTTAGTTCCTCCAAGGTCGAATGGAACATATCAGTCACCAGACGATCAATCTGATCTGCTTTGGAGTACAAAGTGTTAAGCTGTCTGCCGGTCTTCTCATCCCTTGCGCTTAATAACATCAGTTCCGTGATCGCCTTTAACGAAGCAACGGGTGTTTTAATGTCATGACTGAGACTAGCAACCAGTTCCTTTTTACTTTTATTCGCCAAATATTCGCTGTGTCTAGCCGCTGCAAGCTCTTCCCGCATCATATCAAAGCTTTCGGTAAAAGCACCAAACAAATGATTACGATCCATCTCCAGCGGCACTTCCAGATCACCTCTCGCGATATGCTTCGCGAATTGCTGCATTTTGCGGAACGGACGGAGAACCGATCGATTCAGGAACCAAATATAGAGAACGCCTAGAACCGTAAGCAGAAGCAGCATCACAATAGAAACTTGTATAAATTGTTTTTTCATATGTATAAAGATCGCACGGTAATCATTATTAATAATCACCTTCCCCACCATCTTATCCTGAACAAAAACGTCCACTAGAGTATCCCGATTATAGATGGCTTCGTTAACAGTAACGGAAATCGCATTTCCCGTCTGATATTTAAGTACTCCCGTGGTATCGATAATGGCAAATTCATAAGGACTTTCCTTGTACAGCTTCGGATCAAGCTTGTCCCAGTTCTGTTCCGTGAGCTTCACAATGGTATTGATCGCCACTCTATCTGTTCCTGTCTCCACCTGCAAATTAAGAATTAGGAAGGTGAGCGCTAAACTTGCGGCAAATATAGTAAGCAGAAGGGCCAACAGCAGTTTTTTTGTCATAACTATTTGTCCTCAAAAGCATAACCGATGCCCCATACTGTACGGATGTACTGAGGATCATTAGGATTCTGCTCAATCTTCTCACGTAGATGACGGATATGTACATTTAAGGTGCCATCCCCCGCAAAAACATCTCCCCATACCTCAGTAAATAACTCCTCTTTGGGGATTACCCTATTTTTCTGCTGAATCAAATAGCTGAGCAATTTATATTCCATCGTTTTCAGCTTGAGAGCTACGCCATTAAGGCTTGCCCTCCTAAGTTCGGGGTCTATCTGGATAGGGCCGGCTTGGAGGATAGCTGCCTCAGCTATAACTTCGTTATTGTGGCGTTTAAGCACCGCCTTCACTTTTGCGAGCAGCACTCGCAGGGTATACGGCTTATGAATATAGTCATCTCCTCCGATATCAAGAGCAATCAATACATCATCTTCACTGGAGCGGGCACTAATAAACAAGATGGGAATCCCCATCGTCTGACGCAGCTCTTTGCATAACTGGAAGCCGGATTCACCGCCTAAATTAATATCTAGCAGTAACATTGAGACCTGATGCTCACGTAAAAAGCTTCGACAGGCATCAGCGCTTGTAACAAACGCGGTTTGAACATCGAACAAATTAAAATATTCGCAGGTGGTCTCCGCAAGTTCAGTTTCATCATCAATAATTAAACAATCATATCTCATGGATTTCTCTCCGCTTCAACAGAATTTAGTATTATGTTAGAATATGCCTTTAAGGAGGGGTTACCTGTGGATAAACAATCCCAGCGTCTGGAGCAATTTTTAGATAAATACGAACAAAGCTGGCCATTGAGCGGCACAGTCTTGATAGCTCAGCATGGAGAAATCAAGCTACAAAAAGCATATGGGTATGCGAATCTTGAACATCAGGTCCCGAACGCTATAGATACCAAATTCCGGATCTGGTCGCTAACCAAGTCATTCACTGGCATGGCGATTCTGATGCTAAAAGAACAAAAACGTCTGCGACTGGAAGATCCGATCTTAAAATATCTTCCTGAACAGCATGCATTCGAGGGGATGACCATCCTTCATCTGCTGGGACATACCTCGGGTATAGCCAACTACACTTCTCTACCCGAATATAATCAAAAATTAAATAAACTGAAGCTGACTCCCTTGGAGATGTTACAGCTATTTGTGAGTCAACCGCCTGCATTTATGCCCGGCACATCGTTTTCCTATAATAATTCGGGTTATTATTTATTAGGAATGATCATTGAAAAGATTACTGGCATGACATTTGAAGATTATATCACTACTTTTATATTACAGCCTCTTGGCATGGTAAATACAGGAGTTTATAACAATCAGCAAATCATTTCAAAATTAGCCTCACCTTATCATTCCTCATGGGAAGAGTATACTCAGGGTGAATACATACATATGAGCTCTATCCTGTCAGCGGGTGCCATGTATTCGACGGCTGCTGATCTTTTCCTGTGGGATCAAGCGTTATACTCCGATCAATTAGTGTCTCACGATACTCTGGAGATGGCTTTTCATTCAAGTAATCTCAAATATCGATTTGGTTGGTTTTTGGACGAACGTTATGATCGCAAAAGAATGTATCATGGTGGTGCTTATCGCGGCTTCCGAAGTGAAATGCACAGATATCCAGAAGAGCAGACAACCGTCATCATGTTGACCAATTATGATTGTGTCCCCATTACCAAGTTAACGGAATCTCTATCTGGATTAGTATTCGGTGAGCCTGCCGAAATGCCGATATTCCCGCGAGCCTTTCCACTTGATGATAGCATGTATGCTGAATATATGGGGACCTATGAGGGATTTGGCTGCAAAGCGAGCGTGGAGCGTAGGGGCCAGGACTATTATTTTGTCTGGAATGATGAAGAGGTTACACCGTTCTATCCTATCTCAGAAACAAGATTCCATCATACCAAGCATGACAGTGAATTTGAATTTAAACGAAATGAACAGGGTGAGCTTTCATTTCTGGGGATGAAAAAAAACAAACGAGTGCCGCAATAGCCATAAAATAGCTACTGGGCACCCGCCTTTTTTCAGCTAAGGCCTAAGCCTTGGCCAAAATTATAAATTGCGTGAGCATCACGATTACCGCTGAAGACACCCCCAGCGAATTAATGATTGTTAAAGCATTTGGATAACTTTCTTTCCGAAATTGTGAGAACAAAGACACCGTCCATAACACGCTGAAAAATAACGACGACAACCCGGATACAGCTTCACTATCAATTCGTCTGCTCCGGAGAAACAATCCGGCAAGGGTGGCGACAGTATAAACAATATATATTACTAGCTCTATCGATGTGATAACGATCGCCTCGCCGGCAGAGAACAAACGCATTAACAAGTATTGAAAACCTAAACAGATAAACACAAGCTGGTTAAAAGATAGTCTCTTCACTCTCATAGCTTAGCTCCTTTAGGATATATTTTCACAAAAGACAACGCTTACATTGTACTAGTGATTGAATATATCTTCTGTGACTTTCCATACCCTGCCAAATATTAGTCGGATAATATCCTCACATACAAAAAAGGAAGTACACTTTGCGAAAAAGATCCGCAAGGCATACTTCCTTTTTTTACGATTCGATTGTAGATTTAGACGGAATGGGACATCTTAGTTCCAAAATAGAATGAACAGTGGATTTATAAGATGTTTTCTTAAAATTAGGAGGTCATTGCTGTGAGAAACAAACAATCCATTGTCTTCGTGACCATTCCATTATCCGAGATCAAAAAATTCATCCTTATTGATATTGTTGCTGGATGGGTCTTTTATTTTGCTATAAAATTCCCCTTCCATTCCTTAATTGCCGCCTCTGCCGGAAGCATGTTTGGTCCTATCCTCATACGCCAATCCATGAAGTTAGTCCAAAATCGCGCCAAGGTTTAAGGTTTTAAGAACTGCTCAATCTGTTTTTTATGATGCTTATCATGTGGGATAAAACTTCTCAAGTACTTGCGAACGCTGAATTTTTTGCGATCTCCATCCTTATATTCATGATTGAATTCATCTTCCGTTAAGCCTACAGCTGCATCTATGATTTTAGTTCTATAACGTACAAATTGTTCAATTAATGTTTGTTCAGATAATAATTTAGCATATTCTACAGCGTTAGCATTAAACTCGTTAAAATCCAAATGCTTGGTTGTGATCGGTTCCCGGAGAATTATTTTCTTAATCGCACCTTCATAAAAATATTTATCCCATAACATGAGATGACAGATGATATCCTTTAAAGTCCATTTACCAGCTGCAATAGGCTGATTCCAATGTTTGTCTGATACTTCACCTAAAGATTCTACGAACGGGATGAGGGACTTAAATTCGAGTAACATTTGCTCATTTGTTTTTGCAGCCAGAGAGATCAACCTCCACATGAAAAATAAAATAATTCAGTCACAACATCTATGCTGCGTCATCCGCAGAAGCTGCGGACAGATCCGTATCGGTAGAGTCAGGATTCAGCCAAATCTCAATCAACTCATGGGTACGCTTCACATCATTTTCGTCAAGCATGTAATACCATTGATCCTTCCGTCTGCCCTCACCCTGCAACATATGGCTTGTGATCTCAGGAGTACCCCCTTCAAGAATTACTCTTTTCGCCAAATCAAGAATAAAGTCTGACTTCATATTGGTTTGGAAATTACTGCCTGCTATTTCGATGATTTTCTGTATATTAAGGATATTATCTACTCTCTTCATCCGTTCAAGCGCAGATTTCAAAAAGATCCGCTGCCGCTCCGTTCGTTTAAAATCAGAATCCTCGCGGTATCTTACATACATTAATGCTTCAGCGCCAGAATAAATCGGTTTGTTCGGTTCAATTCTTAATTTCTCATGATCCGGGCTCTTGTTCTCAATCACCTTGGTAATCGGAAGTTCAACACCCCCTAGAGCATCTGTAACGCCCACAAGACCGTTAAAATTAATAGTAGCGTAATATTCGATAGGCGCGTTTAATAAATTTTTAACGGTGTCTACACTCATCTGAGGACCGCCATAGGAATGAGCTGCATTAATCTTGGTTTCTTTCCTAGCTCCTTTAACCTTTTCCGCTCCGATAATTTCTGCATAGGAATCACGAGGGATCGACACGAACAATACTTTATGATCAACTGGCCGGATCACAGTATATATAATCGAATCAGAAAGCCCGTTCTCTTTTCCCCGCTGATCAGTACCCAATAGGAGGATAGAAAATGGACGATCCTTGTTATCCGCCGTTGGCTGTAATCCGGGAGCTTCAGCGTTTTCATTATTTTCTAAAGGAACGTATGATCCATCAAGCGTGTGTTCAATAGTCGGAGCCACAACATTATTAAATCCGAAAATCAGCAGTTCTTTACGAAAAACATAAGATCCTAGCCCAGCAATAAGTACGATAGCAAGCGTAAATAACCAGATCTTTTTTTTCTTGCTGGTCTTAGTTTTCTTCTTCACCTTTTTTTTCTCAATTCTACTTAAAGAAAATGAAGAAGCTGAATGGGTAGTCTGTTTATTTTTCATTCGGATCCTTAACCCTTCCTGATGACGGATTCTACCAGCCGATAATAGGGAATCATGTAGGTTGTCTCAAAGCCTAATCTATGCGCTAAGTTGAAAGAACCCTCGTTATCCAGTCGACACGCCCACACCGGCTCAAGCTGATGTTCTAGACAGTATTCTATTAAGGCTGAACAGACCGCGTAGGCATAGCCCTTCCCCCGATGTGCTTCTGAAGTTTCTATGCCTATTTCCAGTTGATGCTCATTAACAAAACCCGAAAATGCCGTAGAGGCAATTTCCCCAGCGTCAAGAATATTGAAGCCCAGCCCCTCAGCAAGAAATTGCTCTTCATTCCTCCAAAACGCCTTAGGATTGACACCTCCTGTTGCCGCCAAAAACCGTTCTTTGTTCATTCGCACCACTTCAAGGTCTTGGTTAAGATAAGAAGCTTTCTGTTTCAGATATTTCTCGCGGTTAAAGCTGAAGTTGACCCTTGTATTTCTATGGAGCATTTCCTGTTCACTCCAATGAGCGATAACTTCCGTCCAGCCTCCCGCTGGATCAGCCTGCAGCAACTCTTGATGATGCCGAATCATATTTTTATTGGTTATGTAATCAAAAAGATCGCGCTTAAACTCTTCATTATCCGACTCTCCAATTAATAAAGACATTCCACAAGGGTGTGCAATGTAAAAAGCACGCGGGTTAACAATATCGTCAACATATACGCTGCCAGGTATGACTTGTTTAACCACTGACTCAGCAAACATCGTATTTATTTTCACTTTTCCTAAAGGCTCAATAGCTTTGTAATAATCGTTACTCTCTAGTCGTTTCATAATTTTCTCCTTAGATCTCACGTAATGTTTTGATAGATAACCACCAGTATGCGAGGATATTTTTTTGCTGGATGACACTGTTACCTAAAATATCCCATTATTATAGACGATCTTAGGGTCGATAAGTTTCTATTTATAAGAAATTTGTGAGACAAAAAAAGACCATATCCTATCAAGGATTGGTCTACCCTATTTATTAATGATGATCTTAGGTTTTTTTCACAATCATATCGATCTCACTCTTGAGTAAAAGATATCTGACGACACTTCTCATGATCGGAACTTTAGTCAACTTATGCTGATCTACATAACTTTTCATTTGGTCTTTAGACAGCCCGAGCAAGCTTCCCGCTTCAGACACCGTCAATACTTCTTTGTTACTTGTAGCGTTAAAGGTTTTCTTAACTTTTAAATTCCAGTCTTCAAACACCTGCATTTACATCCGCCACCTTTCTATAAAAAAATCCCCAAACGATACGTTTGGGGATTCATTTTACTACTTACAGTTTTACAACATTCTCAGCTTGTTGACCACGATTACCTTGAACTACGTTAAATTCTACACGTTGTCCTTCATCCAGGGACTTGAATCCGTCACCAGTAATTGCGCTGAAATGTACGAATACATCTTCTCCACCTTCAACCTCGATAAAACCAAAACCTTTGTCTGCGTTAAACCATTTCACTGTTCCTGTTTGCATAATATAATTACCACCTTATTTTTATTTACATGTTATTCTTATCCTCAAAAAATCTCTTGCAAAATCTCTAAAAAAATAAAAATTCACATATGGTACAAGGTTATTAACGTCTAAAGAATAACCCTCTACGCTATGTGAATTCGCCAGGTAAATACTTTCGATAGATTGATTATAACACAGCTAACACCAAATAGATACTCTTCTGTATTATGAAGAAAATGGGAGGTAAGAAGGAGCTGTGCCATAAGTGATTCTACGAGCGGAGACTGACCTCCTCACTTTCAAAATCCTAAAATCAACAAAACAGCGATTCTTCTGTTATCGAAGAATCGCTGTTCAGCGTTTTTTGGTCATTTGCGGCCTGCTACGACTACACATTCATTATCCTACGGGGCTTTCGGACTCGGTAGACGTTATTTACATGTTTTTATTCTTTACCGCTAGATTTCGGACTCCAGTGACGCTATTCCTTGGAAAGAGGCTCATAATAAGCATTTTTCAGGCCAATAGCTGCACTGGAGTCCGATAACATTCCAAATATCGGATAATCGTACGTTTAAGGACCACTGTGTCCGTTAGCAGGTTACTAAGCGTATTTTCCAGTGACTAAGCATGTGCTTTCGACACAGCAGTCATTTTCATAGTTTTAGGTGCCAGCCCTTCTCTATATTTGAAAAGGGAATCTAAATTTTAAAGTAAGATAATTTATCCAACAGGTCTTGCACCATTGAGCTGAGTGACTCCGACGAGGCTGAGATCTCTTCCATAGAAGCAAGCTGCTCCTCAGAGGCTGCTGCCACACTTTGGGAGTCAGAGGAAGCTTCCGAAGCAAGATCGGCTAATTGTTTAACGGTAACTGAAATTTGCTCCGTTCCCGCGGTCATCTGCTGTGCAGCTGCTGAGACCTCTTGGATCTGATCGGTTACCTGTGTCATCTCTGTCAGAATCGACGTAAATAAAAGATCACTATCAGATACACTCTGCACACCAAGAATTACTTTTTCATTGCCGACAGCCATCGCTTGTGAAGCTTGATTAGTATCTTGCACCACATCTTCAACCAAAGCAGTAACTTGTTCGGCAGCTTTTTTAGTCTGATCTGCCAGCATGCGAATTTCTGAGGCCACCACCGCAAAACCTCGGCCATGTTCACCCACTCTGGACGCCTCAATAGCCGCATTTAGTGCCAACAGATTGGTCTGTTTACTTATGTTCGAAATCAAGCCGATAATCCCGCTGATCTGAGCAGATCGTTCGCCTAAACGTTCAATCGCCAGACTCGTCTCATCTACAGACAGCTTTAACTCCGACATTTGATTCACTGCCATTTGCAGCTGGGCACTGCCCTTTTTCGTCTGATCGGTAACTTCATCTGCAGATGCAGATACCGATGACGAAGAGTCAGCAATCCGTTGCACTCCAACATTCAGCTCGCTCATCGCCATTGAAGAATCACCCGCATAATCACTCTGCAGCTGCGCTCCTTCGGCTACTCGTCCAATTGCCACAGCAATTTGTTCAGCAGCTTTCCCAGTCTGCTCAGCGTTAGCTGTCAGCTCTTCAGAGGTAGCTCCCACGGACATTGATAGATCAGCGACAAGTCCAAACATTTCTCGAAGCTTATGGGTCATATGATTAAAATGTGTAGCCATTTTGCCGAATTCATCATCATTTCGAACCTGCAGGGTTTGAGTCAAATCCCCCTGAGACATCAGCTGCAATTTCTCAGATAACAAACGAAGCGGTTTAACTACCATTAACCATAGTTGAAGACCAACAATAACAGCTAAAATCAAAATCCCAATAATCATAATGATAAAAAATTCTGTTTTAGCTTGTTCATAATCAGCCATGATAACATCCTTAGAGATCGCTGTCTGTGTGTACCAGACCTGGTCACTTCCAGGCATTGGTATCGGAACAAAAGTCCGCAGCACGTCTTCTCCCTTGGAATTTATCGTGTATCCCAGTTTGGCCTCCCCATTCTTCACACGCTTCCACAGTACTGTTTTATCTTCTGTATCACCGAATTCTTTGAGTACACTTTGAGGATCATTTGGGTTGGCTGCATATTTGCCATTACCAGTGATTAAAGAAACATAACCTCCCAGAGGTTTATAGTTAACGGCTTCTTCCTGCAATTGGGTTAACGAAACATCGAACCCTACAGTCCCCAGAAATGCACCCGTTTTATCCAAAATTGGCAGCATGACCGAAATCATCTCTATAGCTCCACCAGTCGTCTCATAGGAGTAGGGTTCAATATAGACCGGTTTTTTCTCTTTTTTTGGTAAAAGGTAATAATCACCCGCACCTTCTACATCATAATTCTTTAAGGGTTCAACCTTTATTGCACCTTGATTTCTAAAGACATAAGGAATAAAACGCCCCGTACCATCATCATATGGCATCTTATTTATATTAGCCTGATCGTTCTGATCAAAAGCATTGGGTTCCCATAATATGCTCATCCCAAAAATTTCTGGTCTGTGCTCAAGCATAGTTTTCATTGTAGAAACAACATCTTCACGGTCCAAGGTTTGACGTTCTCTTGATTCAAGGAGTACTTCAGCGAGCGCTTCACCCGTCGACTGAATGTCTATCATTCTATTCTGAATGGTCTCCGCATAACTTTTTCCTGCGACCTCTGCCTGAAGTTCACCGTTGGATATGCTCACACTACGCAGATTAGCCAGGTTTGCGACTAAACTAAAGAAAAAGATCACAATAATTACTAAACTTACCACCATAACAAATTTAAACGTTAATGAAAGCCTTCGATACAATGCCATCTGAACAACTCCACTCTAGGATAATATATCTTTAATCGACAAAATACGACCTCTATTCAATAGGACTTATTACCTATAATTCAAGGGGTGAAAATTTAAAATTCTATCCATTCCAAAAGTATGTTTAAATAAAAGTAGCCTAATCAAAAAATAACATAATACAAAGGAGTTCATGCCGATGGAAATATCCTCTTTTTTGTTGCCAAAAGATCAAGTCGCCTATATCACTAACTCACTATCCATGCTGGAAGCCTTAGAACAATTAGAACAGCACCATTACACGGCTATCCCTATTATTGATAATGAAGGAAAATATGTAGGAACACTTTCGGAGGGTGATCTATTGTGGAAGCTGAAAAACACAGCAGATTTAACCTTTGACAATATAGGGGAAGTTCCAGTAAGCGACATCCAAAAGCATGTTCATAACGAAAGTGTTCTCATTAATGCAGAAATGGAGGATATGCTGACGCTTGCTGCGGATCAGAATTTCGTTCCTGTGATTGATAATGAGGGTGTATTTGTTGGAATTATTAGGAGAAAAGATATCATTGAATATTACACTCGCAACATTACAGATTAATAAAAAATGACCAATCTCCATTACGGAGACTGGTCATTTTATTTTTCATCAAAATTACAGTTCAGTCAGGATAATCGTTCCTTGTGGGGTAATCGCTAAAGTATGCTCATATTGTGCTGACAATCCGCCGTCAATGGTACGCGCAGTCCAACCATCCGCATCAATTTTTGTTCTGTAACTGCCTGTGTTCAGCATGGGCTCAATGGTAAATACCATCCCCTCTTTAAGACGAGGCCCTCTCCCTGCTGGACCATAGTGAGGTACTTCCGGAGCTTCATGCATTTCTGAACCGATCCCGTGGCCAATAAAATCACGCACTACAGAAAACCCGTTAGACTCTGCATAAACTTGGATGGCATGCGCAACATCGCCAATACGGTTGCCTGCAACCGCCTGCTCGATTCCACGGAATAAAGATTCCTTAGTAGTGTCTAGAAGTTTGGTCGCCTGTTCACTAATATTGCCAATCCCGTAAGACCAGGCCGAATCTGCCAACCAGCCGTTTAAGTTAACAACCATGTCAATGGTTACGATATCCCCGTCTTTTAGCGGCTCTTTTTTCGGGAATCCGTGGCATATTACATCATTTACAGATGCACAGGTTGCGTACGGGTACCCATTATATCCTTTTTGCTCAGGAGTAGCTCCTTGAGACAATATAAATTTTTCTGCAAATTCATCAATTTCCCAGGTCGTAATACCAGGCTGCAAAATTTGCGCAATTTGACGATGACATTCAGCGAGAATTTTTCCCGCCGCACGCATTTTTTCGATCTCTTCCATCGTTTTCATGATAATCATAATATCGCCTCTTCTGTACAGAACACATCGCTCTCGGGCAACGGTTCTTCTTTTGTATTTAGTTTACCCTTTATATTATGAAAGAAAATCGCGAGAAATCCAAATCATTAGGCAAAAAAAAATTATATTTTCCTTCCTGAATCTAAAAATAACATCATTTTTTATGAGAATGTTAGATGAAGGACGAGTGCCTTATCAGCAATTTCTCTTATCTTTCTAATAAAACATAAAGTTATTGTTATCGTTAAATTATTTATTATTCCTAAAAATTCCTTTATATGTTATATTCAAAATAACTGAGGAGGTGATACATGCCTGTAATTGAGTGCATTTACTGCAACCACCTGGAGGATACGCATAATCAAAGAAGCAACCCTATTTGATTAAGGAGGAAATGTTGATGAAATTCAGAAAGCATTTTTCGTTCCGGAAAATCAGTTTGTTAGTATTAATTAGTATCCTTACTCTTTCTATTTCTTTACCTCAACAGCAGGCAGCGGCAGCAAACACTTCTGTTAAAGGTTTTTATGTAAGCGGTACCACTTTATACGATGCCACCGGCAGTCCTTTTGTAATGCGCGGGGTTAATCATGCACACACTTGGTACAAAAACGATCTGGCTACTGCAATACCGGCCATCGCAGCGACTGGCTCCAATACCGTCAGAATTGTACTTTCTAATGGCAGCAAGTGGTCTCTCGATACTTTAGCTGATGTCCAAAATATTCTAAAGCTTTGTGATCAGTATAAAATGATTGCCATGCTGGAAGTGCATGATGCTACGGGCTCAGACAACACCTCTGACCTTAACGCTGCAGTAAACTATTGGATCAGCATCAAGGATGCTTTGATCGGTAAAGAAGATCGTGTCATTGTGAATATTGCTAATGAATGGTACGGTTCTTGGAACACTGCAACATGGGCCAGTGGATACCAAGCGGCAATTCCTACGTTAAGAAATGCGGGCATTAAGAACACTTTAGTTGTAGATGCAGCGGGATGGGGTCAATACCCACAATCTATTTTCACTAGTGGTCAGGCTGTATTTAATTCAGATACCTTAAAAAACACTATTTTCTCAATTCATATGTACGAATATGCTGGTGGTAATGCTGCTACAGTCAAGAGTAATATCGATAGTGCCTTGGCTATTGGAGCCCCTGTGATTATCGGCGAATTCGGTGACAAGCACACGGGTGGAGATGTCGATGAAGCCACCATTATGAGCTACACGAAGGAAAAAAAGGTGGGCTGGCTCGCCTGGTCCTGGTATGGTAATGGCGGAGGCGTTGAATATCTGGATCTAGCCAGCGGTCCAGCAGGAACACTCAGCAACTGGGGAAATACAGTCGTTAATGGAGCAAACGGAACCTTAGCAACCTCCGTGCTTAATAAAATTTACACAACACCTGGTTACCAACCTGTGCCGGATGGTGGCACTACACCAACACCAACACCTACACCAACACCAACAGCTACAGCTACACCTACGCCTACACCTACGCCAACACCTACACCTACACCTACGCCAACAGCTACACCTACGCCAACACCTACACCTACACCTACGCCAACAGCTACAGTAACACCTACAGCCACTCCTACCGGCTCGCCATCCAGTAATAATCTGGCACTTTACTACCGTGCAGCAGATACCAATGCTACTGATAACTCAATCAAGCCCTACTTCAACATCTATAACAACGGAACAACGGCAGTCAATTTAAATGGACTGAAAATTCGTTATTACTTTACTAAAGATGGAAGCGCCTCTCTCAATGGAGTAATCGATTGGGCGCAGGTCGGTGCTTCTAATATATCGGTTGCCCTCGGGTCCACAAGTGGGACGAACGCCGACTCTTACGTTGAGCTTACTTTCAATACTAGCGCGGGCTCCATACCTGCCGGTGGACAATCAGGAGAAATCCAATTACGCGTGCACAAAAGCGACTGGTCTAACTTCAATGAAGCAAATGACTATTCGTTCGATCCAACCAAAGTTTCCTTCAGCACTTGGAACAAAGTAACCCTGTATCAAGACGATGTACTGATCTCCGGCATCGCTCCTTAAAAACATAAACCAGCGAGCCTCCCGGAATTGGAGACTTGCTGGTTTTTAAATGGGATCTGTTGTAGCGCAGATGTTGGGATCTTACTAGATTATTGTAGATCAAATGAAGGCTGTTGCTAGATTTGTCAGTCAACGGTGATCTACTGCTGTTAGCCTGCTCCCGGACTGTTACTACTCTGATGTTAGTCTACCGCTGGACTGTTACTACTTTGATGATAGTTTACTGCTGCTCGTCTATTGTTCCGCTAGTCGGTTGCTTCTCTTTTATTTGGCTGTTCTGCGTACTACTCCACTATTGCTCCTACTGATCTAATCTAATTTTACTCTTTCACCATCTAATGTTATTTTACTATCGATGTAATTCGACCCTTTCACCACTCTGATGTTAGTCTACTGTCGCTCGTCTATTGTTCCGATAGTCGGTTGCTTCTCTTTTATTTGGCTGTTCTGCTTTACTTCACTATTGCTCCTGCTGTTCTGCGTATTACTCTACAATTGCTCCTACTGAGCTAATTTCACTCTGTCCCACTATCTAATATGACCCTTTCACTACTCTAATGTTAGTCTACTACCGCTCGTCTGCGCTCATCTGCCGTTCTTTACCTTTTGAGCGCTTTGTTGTGATTTTCGGACTCAGATGACGCTATTTTTGCGATTTAAGCCGTTCTGAGCAACTTTCGGACTGGAGAGCCGCTATTCCTCTGAAAAAGGCCTATTTCGGCCTCTTTTCATCCCCATAACGGCGCTGGTGTCCGAATACTCGGCAAATTGGCAAGATTTCAGGAAATAAGGGCTCCTGAGTCCGTCACCTTGTTAGTCTACTGCCGCTCGTTGCGCTCATCTGCTGCTCATCTACTACTCATCTCGCTCATCTGCTGCTCATCTGCCGTTCTTTACCTTTTGAGCGCTTTGTTGTGATTTTCGGACTCAGATGACGCTATTTGTGCGATTTAAGCCGTTTTGAATAACTTTCGGACTGGAGAGACCTTATTCCTCTGAAAAAGGCCTATTTCAGCCTCTTTTCATCCCCATAACGGCGCTGGGGTCCGAATACTCGGCAATTTGGCAAGATTTCAGGAAATAAGGGCTCCTGAGTCCGTCACCTTGTTAGTCTACTGCCGCTCGTTGCGCTCATCTACTGCTCATCTACTGCTCATCTACTGCTCTACTATCGCTCATCTAATACTCGTCTGCGCTCATCTGCCCCTCATCTACTACTCATCTTCTATTCGTCTGCGCTCACCTACCGTTCTTTACCTCTGGAGCATTATGTGTACGACACGACACCCCGCGCATCTAACTACGACCAAACCACAAAAATCCCGGCAGCCATCAACTGGCCCCGGGACATTTTTAAATCTACTTTCATTTAGTCATGGAAATTAAGTCCAGAGGTAACGGCTTTAACATAATCTGCACGGATCACGAAATCTCCAAAATGCTCGCCTTGTTGACGTTCTTTGGCATATCGGTGAAGAATAGGTTCAAGCGTCTCTAGGATCTCCTTCTCATCTATGTTTTCTTTATACATTTTATTGAGGCGATCACCCGTAAAGCCTGCTCCTAAATACATATTGTATCTGCCAGGAGCCTTGCCGATAAACGAGATTTCACCCAGCGCCGGTCTAGCACAGCCATTAGGGCAGCCGGTCATTCGGATCACAATTTCCTCGTCACGCAAACCAGCCTTATCTATAACAAGCTCCAGCTTATCTATCAGCGAAGGCAGATAGCGTTCCGCTTCAGCCATCGCAAGTCCGCAGGTTGGCAGTGCTACACAGGACATGGAGCTGCGTCGCAATGCAGAAAGATGTGCTCCATCTGTTAGTCCATGCTGTTTAGCCAGCTCAGCTACTTTGCGTTTTTTGGCAGTAGTGACGTTGGCAATCGTTAGATTCTGATTCGGCGTTAGCCGGAAATCTCCAGTATGAATCTTAGCAATCTCCCGCAAGCCACTCATCAAGGTGTATCCTTCTTGGTCATGAATCCGTCCGCTTTGGATATAAAGTGTCAGATTCCATTTTCCGTTGGTCCCCTTCACCCAGCCGTAACGGTCTCCGTTGTGATCAAAATGATAATCACGTGCTGCTTCAAGCTGCCATCCGAGTCTTTCATGCAGTTCGTCTACGAACCAATCCAGACCATGGCGGTCAATTGTATATTTGAACCGTGCATTTTTGCGGACAGAACGATTACCATAATCCCGCTGGATCGTTACGGTCTTTTCTGCCACATCAATCAACTGTTCCGGACGGCAAAAACCAATTATACGTCCCAACTGAGGATAAGTACTGGTATCGCCATGAGTCATCCCCATACCGCCGCCTACAGAAACGTTGAAGCCGACTAGTTTCTCATTTTCCAGAATAGCGATAAAACCCAGATCTTGCGAGAATACATCCACATCATTAGAAGGAGGCACCGCTAGACCAATCTTGAATTTACGCGGTAAATATACCGGTCCATAGATCGGTTCTACTTCCGCACGTTCGCCTAAGCTATCTACTACCTTCTCACCGTCCAACCAGATTTCATGGTAAGCAGGCGTACGTGGTGATAAGTGATCACTTACTTTGCGCGCCCATTCGTAGACCTCTGCATGCACCTCTGACTGGTAAGGATTCGGATTACTCATTACGTTACGGTTAACATCGCCGCAAGCTGCCAGCGTCGTCATCAGCGTATCATTAATGCTGCGAATGGTTTTCTTAAGATTCCATTTGAGTACCCCATGCATTTGAAACGCCTGTCTGGTAGTCAGACGTAAGGTTCCATTGCCGTATTTTTGTGCCAGATCATCCATCACTAGCCACTGCTCTGGTGTCGCTACCCCGCCTGGGGCAACTACACGAAGCATGAACTGGAATGCAGGCTCCAGCTTTTGCCGTTCGCGCTCGTTGCGTAAATCCCGATCGTCCTGCATATAGCTTCCGTGAAATTTCAGCAGCCGATTATCATCTTCCGGCAAGCCTCCGGTAATCGGATTGCTTAATGTCTCAACAAGCGCGCCCCGCAGATAGTTACTCTCTTGCTTAATGTGCTCAACATCGCTTGGAGGCCCGCCGATCGGCTTAACCTTTTCATTGTTTGCCATTGTTGTTATCTCCCCCCGAAGTCATTCGATAACTTTCCTCTATCCATTAGTAAACATCACGTTGGTAGCGCTGCGCCTGCTGCATATTATCCAAATAAGCTGCCGCTTCTTCAGGACTCAGACCACCATCATGCTGGATGACAGTAATCAGAGCAGAATGAACATCATGTGCCATATGCTTCTCGTCTCCGCAAATGTAAATATGAGCTCCCGCTTGCAGCCATTCGTAGACCTCGCGGCTCTTTTCCAGAATGCGATGCTGAACATATACTTTCTCTTCGGTATCACGGGAGAAAGCAACATCCAGCTTAGTTAACAAGCCGTCTTTAAGCATTCTCTGCCAGTCCGTCTGATAGAGGAAGTCCGTCACAAAATGCCGATCTCCGTAGAACAGCCATGATTTACCTTCCGCCCCAAGCTCGCCACGTTCCTCCAGGAAAGAGCGGAAGGGTGCAACACCTGTGCCCGGTCCAATCATAATGATCGGTGCATCAGGATTCGTCGGAAGCTTAAAGTTCGGATTATGTTGAATGTAGATGGGCAACGTATCTCCCGGCTGGACTCTTTCAGCACAATGTACCGAGCAGACCCCATAACGCTCACGGCCATGTGCCTCATAACGTACAGCTCTAACCGTTAAATGAACCTCATCTGGATTAGCTTTATAGCTGCTGGCAATTGAATAGAGTCGTGCCGGAAGCTTGCGCAAAATAGTCACAAAGCTACTGGCCGAACCCTCCCATGGAGAGAAGTCCTGAACCAAATCGAGCAGATCGCGGCCTTGAATATATTCCTTAAGCTGTTGCGCACGTTCTGGCGACAATAGATCACTTAATTGGTTAGAAGAAGATAACTTCGCCGCTTGTTCAAGTAACGGTTTGGTCAATACAGTGATTTCATAGTGGTGAAGAAGGGCCTCACGTAAGGTGCCGTCTTCCCCTTTTTTATTAAATGGAACAATATCATTAGGATTCCAGCTCATAGTATGAATAATAGCGTCTACCAATTCAGGATGATTCTCCGGATAGACACCCAGCGCATCCCCTGGCTCAAATTGTATGTTAGAACCTTCTAGGGATAGCTCCAAATGGCGGGTCTCACGGTCAGAACCACGTCCGTTCAGATTTAGATTCTCCAATACTTCCGCTTTAAAAGGATTGTTGCGGGTATACAAAGGCTCCTGAGAATCTGCGTCTTCTGCAGCTTGAACCGCTTTTGCCGCAATGGCCGGAGCATTTAAATGTGCATTTAAGGCACTAATGACGCCTTCAAACCACTCGGTAACCGAATCATCATAATCAAGATCACAATCCACACGCGGACTTAACCGCTTGCCGCCAAGTTCCTCAAGCCGCTGATCGAAGTCCTTGCCGGTCTGACAAAAGAATTCATAGGAGGTATCCCCCAGTGCCAGCACTGAGAACTTCAGATTCTCTAATTGAGGAGCTCTTTTGCTATAGAGAAATTCATGGAACATCCGTGCATTATCTGGCGGCTCGCCTTCACCGTGTGTACTGACCAGCAATAGGAGGTTCTGAACCTTCTTAAGCGCATTGGGCTTAAAGCTGTTCATCGCAGTGAGTGTGACCTGAAATCCTTGCTCCTCCAGCTTGCGGGACAAGCTCCCAGCCAGCCGTTGGCAGTTCCCTGTCTGGGACCCAAACAACACGGTCACTTCACGTGAAGCTGCAGGTTGACTAACGGCACTACCTTCCACATTTCCTATCGTATTTGATTGTACTGCTTGAACCCCGGCACCTGCCGATGGTGCAGTAGTAAAGCCCATGGCTGACAAATAACCGCTAAGCCATATTTGCTGTGTCTCCGTTAAGGATGGTAGAAGACGATTGAGTAGCTCGACTTGGCTCTCGTTAAAAGGACTGTTCGTTACCTGTAGTTGCAACAATATCCACCTCTCCTAAACATGAAATCTTCTGATGATCCGTACCTCATGAAATCAGGCTATCACAATAATTGTAAACGATCAATGATGTCGATTTACCCTAATAATTGTATTTTATTGAAAAATCATCTATAAAGTACGTAAAAACCGATCAAAACAGTATGATTTAACCTGTTTTGATCGGTTTCATTATAAAAAGTGATACTATTTATAAAATATTGTGATAAATAAAAGCTATAATTTTTGCTTACTTTCGGGAAATAACACCTCGCCGATCCCCGTCTTAATCTTCACTATCTCCTCAAGCGTATTCGACAGCTCGCCGGGCGGATAAGGTTTTGTTAAATATTTTTGAATTACATCGTTTAATTGGTTCTTATCCGATTGATCTAGAGCAGAAGAAATAACGATAGGTATATTTTCAGTTCTTGGATCTTCTTTAAGCATTCGGATCAAATCCCAGCCATCCAGCTCTTCACCCAACATCAAATCTACCACAATCGCCACAAATGGTGTTTTCAAGGCCTGATCAAAAGCTTGCTGTGGATGGTAATGATGGGTAACACGGAAGCCCTTCCCTTTAAGCTCTTCTGATAAAAGCAACGAAAGACTGTAATCATCTTCAACGATCATTACATTAGGTTTGAGCTCTTTATCGGTGCTCCATTTATTAAGCTCATCCTGTTGCCGGCTCGCTTCCGCATGGAGGATAGGGAGGCTAAACCAGACGGTAGTGCCCTCTCCTTCTACGGAATCTATACCGATATTTCCCTTTTGTTTCTCAATGATCTCCTTACAGATAGCAAGTCCGAGTCCTGTTCCTCCAATTCTTTTAGAGGCGCTATTATCCACTCTTCTGAATTTTTGGAATAGCTGTCCTATTTGATCCTTAGGAATGCCAAGACCATTATCCTGGATACGTACAATAATTCTATCCGACTCGTTATGCAGCAGTACTTTAACTTCATTGTTATCAGGCGAGAATTTAATCGCATTACTTAACAGATTCGTCAGAACTTGG
Organism: Paenibacillus sp. FSL H3-0310; assembly: GCF_038002785.1. Lineage (NCBI taxonomy): Bacteria > Bacillati > Bacillota > Bacilli > Caryophanales > Paenibacillaceae > Paenibacillus > Paenibacillus sp. FSL H3-0310. Next base: position 1,698,245 of record NZ_JBBODC010000001.1, on the reverse strand, counting down.
ACAATCTTATCCTTGTCCACATCAACATCCGCATTTAAAGCCTCATCCACTAGGAGCACATGATGGGTACTGCTCAGTTTATATTGATCAATTACACCTAATACAATTTCACTGAGATTCAAATGCTCCGTGATATATTGCTGCTTACCTGACTCCATTCTCTGCAAATCAAGAAAATCATTAATGAGCTCCGTCAGTCGTTTAGCTTCCTTATGAATCGTCTCCAGATATTTAAGCTGCTTCTCAGGCTTCATGGTCTTAGACAATAACAGTTCTGTGAAACCAAGTACACTCGATAGCGGTGTTCTTAGCTCATGACTTACCGTACTGACAAGATCAGATTTCATAAGGTCCAGCTCATATTCTCTAGTGATATCTCTGTAGACAAACAATGTACCAATACGCAGCTCGCGACGGAATACAGGGATCGCATACACGTCAATATGCTTCTTCGATTCAGTTCCAATGGAGTATTGCATGCTGCTGGATTCCAGAGCATCCTCAGCAATCGCTTTTTCAAAAAACATCCGAAGTTCATGATTCTCATTCGAGTGCTCAATGAAATAATCCATCCATTTCTGACGGGGAATCAAAGTTCCTTCTGTCCACTCATAATTAAAAATGTTGCTCAACGCTTTATTCATCTGCAGGAGCATACCTTCTGTATTCACAAATTGTATGCCCTCGTTCACATTATTTACGATGTCCCGATTCAGCTTTCGTCCATGTTCAATCTCTTCATACATGAATAAACGTTCAATCGCCAGCGCTACGCGGTTCATCATCCCCTGAACCTCATTAATCTCTTCTTTGCTGAAGGAATGACCAATCCGGCTGCCACAGAACACTGCAAGAATCTCATCCTCTGCGTTCACAACAGTAGTGTAGAAGTCGTAAACATAGACCTCACTCGCAGAAATCCCTTGCTCTGATTGTGTGGCCAGGCGCTTGATTAGGTACGTTTTTTCCGCTTGCAAGCGATATAACATCTCATTATTCTCATGATCAAGATAACGCTCCACATTCTCCTGTGGAATGCCTTTCACAGCCGCAATATTATCTTTCACAAGCAGGAAGAAACTCGAATCAAAGGCATACAGGCGATGCATAAACTCAATAAACTTATCGGCAAATTCATGTTTATCCAAAGTATAAGTAATATCATGATTCAGCTGATTATTAAGTTCAAGCATCATCTTGGTCTGTTCTGTGTTTTTTAACGTTTCGGCTAGCTCCTGCTGCACGCTTTTCATTGAGGTGATATCGTTCGCAATAAGGATGTATTGATAAATCACACCCTCTTCATTCAGGTACGGCACAATCGTCAGATGCAGCCAGATGGGCAATCCGTCTTTGGCTAGAATCTGCAGCTCATTGTTCCACACTCCGCCTGTATTTAATTTGTTAAAGATTTTCTGATAACCCTCATCAGAGAGATTATAAAGTTCAAATAACTTATAGGTGTAACCGATAATCTCAGACTTTTTATAGCGGGTATATCCACTTAAATTATCATTCGCGTAGGTAAAGACACCTTTAGCAGTAAGGATCCCCACCGCAGACGATTGATCCAAGGCTTTCATCATACTCTCAATTTCACTAAGCGAGCGCTGCAGCCTATATTGCTGATCCTGAAGTTCATCCTGCTGCGCATGCAGCTCTTCATTCTGCATCATCAATTCTTCTTCTTTATCTTGAATACTTCTAGCCATATTTAGAAAAGCATCATAAAGTCGGCCAATTTCATCTTGATTCTTAAGCTTGCCCAGAAGAATTTCTTCTCCTGCAGCCAGGGAATGGGTTGCCCCTTCCAGCTTCAGAATAGGATCTATTAGGTTCTTCAGAATCCGCCAGATCATAAAGGTGAAGATTAGCAGAATAATCGTGCTGAAAAAGAATGCGATAAAGGTAAACTCATTGGCACGTTTGATGTAATCCATAGCCATAGTATTTAATGCGGCATCGGATCGTTGCTTGTACTCTTTTGTATACGTTAAAAAATCATTTACTGATTTCGTGTTGCCATCTGCGGATAGAGCTCTCAAAGACACATAATCGTCTGCCTCGACAAACCGAATCGCTTCAGGTAAAACTTTAGTTTTGTACTGAACATAAAATGCTTTCAAACCATCTCTAAACAAGGCTTCTTCCGGAGATAAATTGAGATTAGAATAGGTATCCAGAATCTTATCAAAGTTAACAAGTCCTAAGTTTAGGAGATCTAATTCATTGTCACTCTTAAGTGCGCTGAATCCCCTCGCTCGGAAAAAAACCTCATTTAACGCAGTCGCCAATTCGTTAATCGTGTCCGCCTTATTTTGCAGAACTTCACGGTCTCTACTTAATTTGTTCTGCTCATTATTTATGAAAAATAAAAATACAGATCCCATAATAATGATTAACGAAAAAACCAAGGCAATGATACGAAAATATCTATTTTTAATACTGTGATTAGAGCTGCTTCCCTTTGTCACTTAGGATCCCCTCCACAATCTGCAAGAGTTCCATAGGACTAAAAGGTTTTGGCATAAAATAACGTGCGCCTGCATCTACCGCTCGAAGACGGTCTACATCTTGGGCTTTGGCTGTTAACATTAAAATAGCTGTAGCCTTCTTTTTCTCATCATCCAGTTGGCCTAGGACTTCAATCCCTGTCATTTCAGGCATCATATAATCCAATATCACCAAATCATAATGATCCCGTGACAATTTTGAAAGCGCCTCTAATCCGTTCTCGGCAGTGTGTATCTCCACGTCTTCCAAATCTTCTAAGGTGTCTACGATTAACATTCGTAATACTTCTTCATCATCCACTACCATTACCTTTTGCATAGCTGCCTAGTTCCCTCCGCTTTAGATCTCTCCTAGTGCTCACAACATATTCAGAACCCAATTAGAACAAAAATCTATGAGCCAACCGCTCTATCCTCGACAATAACTCAGGCATATGGACCGGCTTGACTACATAATCATCGGCACCCATCTGCAGGGCATGTACAATATCCGCCTGATTATTTCTTCCCGTCAACATGATCACTAATATATTTACTTCCGGATACGTTTTGCGGATTCTTTCCAGAACTTCTACCCCATCCAGATCAGGCATCACACCATCCAGCAAAATAATATACTTCTCATCCACGGCATACCAATCCGATTGCAGGAAATCAAGCCCATTCGCATAGCTGCTAACCTTCACCTCAGCAATATTCTCCGGCTCCCAAATGGCGAACTGACTGGTCACAATTCTCCGAATTAGCGTATCGTCATCCACAACAATCACATTCAGAACCGAATGCTTTTTAGTAGTGGATAAATGGTCCGAATAAAGCGTTGTCTGATTCCTTCCAGCATGCTTACTAGCATAAAGAGCCTGATCTGCTTCCTCAATCAATTTATCGGCTATATTCTCGGCATCTGTTACCTCAGAAATCCCGCTAGAGATAGTCACATGAAAGATTTCATTTTTCGCAAAAAAGTCAGTCGCCGCAAACCGCTCTTGAATACGTTGTATAACCAACATTGCAGATTCCGCATCCGTGTGAGGTAAGAACACTGCAAACTCTTCTCCCCCATAACGGCAAAAGGTATCCTCCAGACGGATGGAATTCTTCACAAGCTCGGAAAAGCCCTGCAGAACTTCGTCTCCGATTAGGTGACCATATGTATCATTAACGTTTTTAAAATAATCCAAATCAATCAGCGCTAACGAAAATACGCGGTTGGTCCGCTTAAAATCACCAATCAGCTGCTTCATGACTTGATTAAAGTGTTTGCGATTGAATGCGCCGGTCAAATCATCCACGATGATGGACTCCTGCCATTCTCTCTTGAGCTGAAAGCGATTTTTGATCAATACCAGAAATAAATCAATATCTACAGGCTTCGGTAAAAAATCCATCACCCCCAGCGAATACGCCTGCATTTGCGTCGCTTTGGAGTACTCCCCGCTTATAATGATAATGGGAATTCGTTCTTTTTTAGCCTTGCCGATAATTTGGTTCAACACCTCAATCCCGCTTTTATCCGGTAAAAGAATATCCAGCAGAATGAGATCTGGTTTCGTTTCATAAAAGATTTTGAGTCCCCGTTCAGCAGATAAGGCAATGCTTACATAGTAATTCTGCCTCTCCAACGACTCTTTCAGATAAGCAACTAGCTCTACATCATCGTCGATAAGAAGAATATCATTCTGTGTGAGCGTCTCAGCAGGTCCCTTTTTATCCAATGCTTTAACAGAGCTTGAAGCTGCCAATGAATGGACATTAAACAATGGAATCAGTGGATATAAATAATCCCCCCATTCCTCGACTGACCAACTCTTAAGACTGCTTTCCATGAAATAGGGCAGCGTATCCTCGGCAAATTGTTCGACATCCGGTAATCCGACAGTACCAGCAGTGCCTTTTAAATTATGCAAAAAACGATAAATGTCCTTTTCCTTCACTTCCGCCTGTTCCGTCCATTCCTGGAGGGTCATCTTCGTTCTTTGCTCAACCATATCTTTATATTTTTGTGTAGTCATATTTACTCCTTCAGACTAGCATATCAAACTCTCAGTTCATCACATTTTTTATAGGCTGTCAAATGAATTTTCTATAATTTCAGCTGCCAAAATAAATATTTAATCAAACTGACAAAAAACCTTTGGTTGAAGCTTGTTTCATCATTTGCAATAATAGTTGGAATGGTTCATTCCGTATACACGGTGAAATCAACAAATACAAAGGGAGGCTGTATTCATGAAGGGGATTATTACTGTATTGGGAAAAGATAAAGTAGGGATTATTGCTAAAGTATGTACATATCTAGCCGAACACAATTTGAACATTCTGGATATTTCGCAAACGATTGTTCAAGATTATTTTAACATGATGATGATTGTAGACATTTCTAGCTCAACTAAAGCTTTTGAGAATATTGTAGAGGAATTACATTTGCTTGGCGAATCGATTGGCGTGGAAATCAAGCTTCAGCATGAGGATATTTTTAATATTATGCACCGAATCTAGGAGGATGGCTGACCATGATATCACTAGTGGAAGTACAAGAAACGAATAAGATGATTCGTGAAATGAATCTGGATGTGCGTACCATAACGATGGGGATCAGCCTCATGGATTGTGCCCACACGGATATGCGCACCTTTAATCAAAATGTATATGACAAAATCACCAGATCCGCTGAAAAGCTCGTAAAGACGGGTGAAGATCTGGAAAGACAATTTGGGGTTCCTATCGTTAACAAACGGATTTCTGTCACACCCATCGCTATTGCCGCTGGTGCGGTGAAGACAGATACCTATGTACCTGTTGCTGAAATCCTGGACAAGGCTGCAAAAGAGGTAGGCGTTAACTTTATCGGCGGCTTCTCTGCACTTGTACAAAAAGGCTGCACCAAAGGCGATCGTATTCTGATCGACAGTATTCCAGAAGCATTGGCAGTCACTGAAAGAGTCTGCTCCTCGGTCAATGTCGGTTCCTCCAGAAGTGGAATCAACATGGATGCTGTGAAATTAATGGGCGATATCATTATCCAAACTGCGGAACGCACCAAGGATCGGGATTCCATCGGCTGCGCCAAGCTGGTAGTCTTCTGTAATGCCGTTGAGGACAACCCTTTTATGGCCGGAGCATTTCACGGGGTTGGAGAGCGGGAATGTGTCATCAACGTTGGCGTCAGCGGTCCTGGTGTCATCAAACGTGCGCTTGAAGAGGTTCGAGGGCAGGATTTTGAAACCTTATGTGAAACCATTAAACGGACAGCCTTCAAAGTCACACGTGTCGGTCAGCTAGTTGCTCAAGAGGCTTCCAAACGGATGAATGTTCCTTTTGGGATTATCGATCTATCCTTAGCTCCTACTCCAGAAATCGGAGATTCCATTGCCGAAATCTTTCAAGTCATGGGTCTGGAGGAAGCTGGGGCTCCGGGAACAACTGCTGCTCTGGCAATCCTAAATGACAATGTTAAAAAAGGTGGCGTGATGGCCTCCTCCTATGTAGGTGGACTTAGTGGAGCCTTTATTCCAGTCAGTGAAGATCACGGCATGATTCAAGCGGTTCAGCGGGGTGCCCTTACACTAGAGAAGCTGGAAGCTATGACCTGTGTGTGTTCCGTAGGACTGGATATGATCGCTATCCCAGGAAGCACTACCAAGGAGACCATTTCCGGCATCATCGCGGATGAAGCTGCAATCGGCATGGTGAATAACAAAACCACTGCGGTTCGCGTGATTCCAGTAATCGGCAAGGATGTTGGTGAAATGGTCGAATTTGGCGGCCTGCTCGGATATGCACCAGTTATGGCAGTGAATGGCTTCAACTGCGCGAATTTCGTTAATCGTGGCGGACGAATCCCTGCACCAATTCATAGCTTTAAGAATTAATAGAAACCTCTAACAGCAAGTCCCTATTTGTACTTAGGAGACTTGCTGTTTTTTTATTAATCGGATGCTGAGAATGTTAGTTTACCTTGATTAAGCCCGTTGGATGCCGATATTAGGCGTTCCGCCAGTCAAATCGATAAATAATACATAATCATTTCCATCTGTGCCCTTCAGCACGAGACCAGTCTGACCTACAGCACCTACAGAAAAGTATCGAACCTGTTGCAGGCTGGTAGGAGCGCCTGGTGGCAATGTTGCTTGGTTCGTAGCGATCAACCGGGTTGCAGCTCTGATGGTGCCTGCCCCGCTAATTTCACCGGTTACCCCCAGATGACCGAGTATGGATTCACTGCCGTTCACATTTAGGCTTCCCATTATAGTCTGACTACCATTCAAATGCAGATTCGAATCGATAGTCTCATTTCCATTAACGTGCAGATCATTTTGAATGGTCTGACTTCCTGTAACTAGAACGCTATCGAAGGTTGGCAAGGCGATCATCCCTTTCAGGTTTTATAGTATATCTTATGTTAAACAAGCCAGCCCTGTCATAGATAGATATACAGCTTTCACTAAATCCGCTTTTTATCTTCGAGACTCTGATTAATGGTCTTATACCTAAAGTCAAAATAACCCCCTACACATATAATGATTAGCAAGACTCGGTGCTAGAGCGGACGACTGGCTCCACAGAATACAGGAGGAATTATGAAGAAGACAGCTAATAGGCTCACTCCTGAAAGGCCTTCAAGTCACGAAGTCACCATCAGCCAAGTTAATCCATCGCAACACCATAACCTCATCCTAGAGATGAACTCTTATAGAGCAGAGCCTTTGCAACGGGAACTCAAGCAATTAAGAATATTACTGCTGGTTCCTACAGTGGCAAGTGATAAAATGCCTAATGTACGACTTTTTAAGGATCAACTAAGGCATTTGGTCAAAGAAGTACTTGCTATTAAATTCCAGCATAATCTGGAGGAATATTTAGCTCATTTTCAACCTGATCTAATATTAGCTCTAGGATCGGAGACCCTATTTCCGGAGGAGAACCTCCCTGCTCTGAAAGCTTCCAACGTTCCCAAAGCGGTATGGATGGCAGATGCCGCTTGTCTTACTCCAACAGAACGTAATCTGGCATTGTTGTTCGATTATATTTTCACACAGAACATAGCTAATCTGATCTATTACCAGGGTTTATGGGGCAAACACTCCAGCTATCTCCCATATGCTGCGGATACGGATCTCTATTATCCAAGACGTGTGGAGGACTGTTATCAGAGTGATGTACTCATTCTGGGCGATTTTCAAATCGATAGTGTGCTTTACACGTTGGCGTATTCAGACCTACTTCAAGGCCTTAAGGTAATGATCGACGGGCGTGGTTGGGAACCCCCCAGAAATTTCATTGATATCACCCATAGTAAAGATATGTCCAGCTATTATAATGGAGCAAAAATCGTCATCAATTGCACTGGTTCTGTGCAGCAGATTATGGAGGTCACCGCTTGCGGTGTATTTCAGTTAGTGGAGGATCATCCCCATCTTCATAATTACCGAATTGCAGAAGAAGATCTCATTCGTTTCCAGAACTTCAAAGAGCTCTCCGATAGCTTTAAGCACTATTTTTCACATAGTGAAGAAAGAAGAATTTCTGCCTCTCGTGCCCTAAAGGAACTTAAATATAACCATTCTTATATCCAGCAAGGAAAGTTACTGCTGAGAAAAATATTCAAGGAACCATAGGGGGTGACCTGACTTGAAATGCATTGCTTTTGTATTGCCTCAGTTTCATCAGATCTCAGAGAACGATTCCTGGTGGGGTGAGGGTTTTACAGAATGGACGAATGTCAGGAAGGCTGCAGCCCTTTATCCTGAACATGATCAGCCCAAGAAGCCATTAAATAATAACTACTATGATTTAACGGATCCTAAAGTGAAACAATGGCAGGCAGAGACCGCAAAGGCTCATGGCATTTACGGTTTTTGTTATTATCACTATTGGTTTAATGGCAGGCGGCTGCTGGAACAACCGGTTCAGCAGATTCTTGCGAGCAAAGAGCCTGACTTCCCCTTTTGCCTTTCTTGGGCTAACGAACCCTGGACACGTAGCTGGGATGGCACCGAAGAGGATGTCCTGATGCCACAGGAATACGGAGAAGAACGGGATTGGCGAATGCACTTTTATGCTTTACTGGAAGCCTTCAAAGATGATCGTTATATCCGGGTGGAGGATAAGCCTGTCTTTATCATTTATCGGTCTGCTAGTATCCCGCACTGTGAAGAAATGCTTCAATATTGGCGCGAATTGGCTCTGCAGAACGGACTTAAAGGACTTCATCTGGTCCGGACACTGGGCGGTTTCCCCCTAAAGAAAGAGCAAGGATTCGATGCCAGTCTGGAATTTGAGCCGCATTACACATTCGCACATGGCGGGGTTAAGCATTTATGGAGCTCAAAGCAGGTGGAGGATCAGAGGCATATCGTAATTGATTATGATGAGTTATGGGAATCTATGTTGGAGCGGACACCCCATAGAGACGGAGAAATCATATATCCGGGAGCCTTTGTCAACTGGGATAACACACCACGTAAAGGCCCTGCCGGACAAAGCACCTTAGGCGCTAATCCTCAAAAATTCGGCCAATACCTTTCACGACAAATTGAGCGCGCCAAAAAAATGTTCAAAAGTGAATATATTTATATCAACGCCTGGAATGAATGGGCTGAAGGGGCCTACCTAGAACCGGATGTACGTTATCAATATCAATACTTGCAAGCCGTTAAGGAAGCCTTACAGTTTCATCACAAAGAAGATCCTTCTTAGCCGTAGCGCCAGAAGGATCTTTTTCATGGTATGTTATCTTTCCGATGACTGCACTCTGGCGCTTCTTGCACTCACCAATCTCCAGCCAGTTAATAAAGCAGCCACTAGACATATCGATGCCGAGGTTACAAACACTACATGCATGCCCTCGATAAATAACTCTGGCCGACCAGGAACTAGCCCTGTCACCCTATAGCCGGCTTTACTGCTCATCACTTGAAAAAGAATTGTAGTAGCAATTGTTATGCCGACAACCATACCCACATTACGAACTAACGAATTGACACTACCCGCAGAACCAAGCTGTGTTCTTGGTACCTTAGACATGACAAGCGAATTGTTCGGCGATTGAAATAAACCACTTCCTATCCCCAGCATAGCGATCCACACACCTACCAGCACAACAGAGCTTCCTACATGAAGCTGTGCTAATCCGAACTGCGCAATAACCATGACCACCAGCCCTGCAAAAGTCAAAAATTCCGAGCCTATTTTATCCGATAGCGCTCCACTCATTGGAGCCACGACTACCATACATATCGGCAACAGCATTAACAAAAAGCCTGCATAGAATGGCGATAAATTAAGCATGTTCTGTGCATAAAACGGCGCGATAATATTGAAGCAGAAATTCGCTGTAAATACGAGAAAACCACATAAGATACTTAAAGAAAACAACGGATTCTTAAATAATGACAGCTGCAACAGCGGTTCTTTTCTGCGAAGCTCCATCCATATGAAAGCAACGAAGCTGACTACAGCAACAATTATTGATGTAACAATTAAGCTGTTACCATATCCAAGCTGTTGACCTAGTAATAATCCTGCGAACAAAGTAATGATAAAGACAGCGAACAGTAAACTGCCCGGCACATCAATCGAAGATTTCACTCTCGTTAAATCCTTAGGCAATACCTTCCATCCAAAAAATATAGCGATCAGGCCAATAGGGACGTTTACCCAAAAGATATACTCCCAGCCTAAGGTGGAAACCATAATCCCGCCTAGACTTGGACCGGCTATACTTCCCAGAGACACGAATGTACCAATGAAACCAAGGGCTTTACCACGCTCCGTGGCAGGAAAGATATCCGTAACAATTCCCTGACTGTTCGCCATGGTCATCGAAGCACCTAAGGCTTGAATTACGCGCGAAGCAATTAAGGCTGGTAAGCTTACACTAAGCCCACACAGCATAGATCCAATAACAAATACAATCGTGCCAATCTTAAAAATTCGAATCTTTCCTACGATATCTCCAAGCTTGCCGAAGAAAAGGATCGCCGCACAGATCGCCATTAAATATCCTGTTGTTACCCATTCGATTTGCGCCATGGGCAGCTTCAGTTGTTTGGATAGCTCAGGCAGAGCAATATTGACAATACTACCATCAAGGGTGGACATAAACGTAAAAATATTCAGAACAATTAAGATCATCCAGCGCTTCTTCTGAATTTCTTTATCCTCCTGATAGGTTGCACTTACAGAACTCATAACTAACACCTCATTAAATATTAATAATCACTGTTTAGTTGCGCACGCAACCAAACTCGCCATACCCAGTGTACAACAATTTAGTTGCGTGCGCAACGACTTTATTGTACACTTTATTTCAAGGCAACAAATGAACGAACATATAACCCAAAGAGGTGTCTATATTGGCAAGAGAGCCTATCGGGAAGCTAATTTCCCATCTTCACCGTCAAAATCAAAAGAAACTGGTTAAGCAATTTGTCCCCTATGGAATCGGTAGTGGTGGACAGCATAGCTTTCTTAAATTGATTCTCTCTCGGCCAGGCATTACTCAGGATCAGTTAACTGCCGAATTGAAGTTCGATAAAGCAACTACAGCACGTTCTGTGAAGCAATTAGAGAACTCGGGATATATCGAGCGCAAAGACGATCCTAATGATCGACGCTCTCACCTTCTATATCCTACCCCGAAAGCCATCGATTTCTTCCCAGTTTTACAGTCCATCTTAGATGAATTTAATAAAAGCCTTGTGGGCCATTTAACCGATGAAGAAGTAGAGCAACTACATTTCCTGCTGCAAAAAATCAGCAAAAACGAAGAATAGAACATAAGAAAAAGGATGTCCCACAGCCATTAGGCTGTTGAGGCATCCCACGTTTACTTTTGCTTTACGAGCTCAGTAACTTCTTCCGTAATCTCTTCTCCGCCCATACTCTTCCATTTAGCTACAAACGCATCAAAATCACTAAGCGGTGAATCACCCACAATGATATTTAAGAACGTCTCATTCTCCAGATTCTGCAGTTCCGGCCATTTAGTCTTCATAAGCCGGGTGTTCCCATAAAAGACCCCACGCACTCCCTCTATAGCAGTTGAGGTTAACACAGCTACTCCATATTTATACGCATTCGCTGCTTTCCAGCCTTCAAGATCTTTTTTGGGCTGCTCTGTTTCCGCTACCCATTGATCATAAATGAGCCGGGTATCAGAATTTAATGTATCCGGGTCTATCTTTCCGTGCAAAGCCTGCTGGATATCAGCATAATGTTTCTCAATCGCATCCCTATAATCTATCAGAAGATCGAACGGATAATAAGCACGCAGCTGAATGCCTGTCTGCGCAGAGAAATCACCCAGCTTTTTTACCTCCTCTTGATTAGGATCCTGTCTTCTTTCGAGTCTTGTAAACACGTTTAATTGTTTGATTACAGCCTCAGGATGGTCAAAACCTTTACGCACAACAAGATATCGATCTGTTACCGGCGCTAAATGAGCGACAAACTTACCGGAATCGTCAACTGGAGCTGCATATGCTCTCCATTCTGCCTTCGTATCCAAAGCCACTGCCTCTGATAAAGGATAATAAGGCATCCACCAAGGACCAAAAAACATCCCGGATTTACCTGTAATAATAGGCTCCTGAGTTTCCTTATATAGTGCAAAGTCCGGATCCAGCAACCCGCGTTTATACCAATCAGCAAGTTTAGCAAGCGCTTGTTTGGTCTCTGGTGTAATGGAGCCATACACGATATTGCCGTTGTTATCCTTAATCCAATTCGTGGGGAAAGCGTGAAATGCACTAAACACAGCATCCAGACCATTAACTAATGGTTTAGTTCCATATACGATATTTTTGTAGCCGCTTAGACCGACGGTATCTCTTTTTCCATTTCCATCAGGGTCTTTTTCAATAAAAGCTTTGGCAATTTTCTCGATGTCTTCAAAAGTTTGAGGAGGCTGCAGCTCCAGCTTCTCCAGCCAATCCTGACGTACCCAGAGCAGCACGGGAGAGTCAGCATCAATAGCTACATTCGGTAATCCATATAGTTTACCATCGCGGGAAGCGTCCTCTAATGCCTCCCCCTTTGTAGAATTGTACATATCCTTGATAAGTTCAGATCCATATATTTTATAAGTCTCTGTCAAATCTTCAATCATATCATTATCAATTAATTTCTTCAGTTGATCCCGATCCACAACCATGGCATCAGGCAAATCGTTGCTATCAATGGCAAGCTGTACCTTTTGCGTAAAAGCATCCTCACCCTTCGCTTCCCAGGAGTGAACCACTTTGATATTCGTAATGCTCTCTAAATAACGGGTGATTGGATTGTTATCGTTGCTGTCACCTGTATTAAGCCGCGAGTCGGGAACCTTAAACCCTACTCGGATCACAATCGGATCCTCATATTTGCTATAAGCGATAGAAGTAGCCTCATCCCCTGCCTGAGGGCTTGCAACCGAATCTACAATACCAATATTGTCACGACATGATGTCATTCCAATGACCATACACACTAGGAGGATAGATTTCCAAAATTTCATATTTGGTTTTTCCCCTCCGCACGGAATTCACTTGGTAATTTACCAATACGTTCTCTGAACAATCTGCTGAAATAACGATCATCCTCAAAACCGGACCGCGAAGCAATCTCACAGACGGGAAGAGTAGTCTCCAGCAGCAGTGATTTGGCGAGCTCCAGCCGCATTCCCCGTAAACATTCACCAAATGTCTCTCCGGCAAAACGAGCGAAACATTGGCTGAAATAACCACGGCTCATATTAATGACGGCTGCTACGTCGCTCTGATTGATTTTGTCACCTGCATGGCTCTGCATATAACGAACTGCACGAATAAGACAGGACATAACCTCTTTAGTTAATCCAAGCTCCAGCATTCTTCGTCCCACATGATCAGAAAATCGCCGCAGCCAGTTCTTCCAATGGCACCAGTTCAGATTATGGGAGATGTCCCTTTCCAGTTGAGCAGCATCTTCAGGCTTTAAAAGTAAAGAACTCCAGCTTTGTATTAGAGAGTGTGCAAACGCCAGAAACTGATCAGAACGGGGTTTCTGCTGAAGTATGTTTGCTACAAATTTCTCCCACTCATTTCCATCAATTGTCCACTTCAAATTCTGTGCTTGCTCCAGCAGATTATCCGCCTCTTGTTTTGAGTAGGGAGCCGCTGGTTCCTTCTTTATGTCTTCATATTTCAATGAGGTCAAATCCTCAGGTTCAGGATGATAAAATAGAATACGGTGTAATTTCGCAGTGAGCTGTTCCTCCAGTTCCTGCAAGGGTTGATCTCTCAATCCACTGATCAGCGCGGTCTGCCATCGTCCGGATAGCTGGATCTTAAGCTCACGTTTGCTCTCATCTATTGAGAAACGATGTAATAAGGGCGACATCCACATCTCATGAAAAGTAATGAGCGGATTATTTTTCACGCTGGACAGCTGAAATAATTCTTCTTCATTGCACTGATGATTTAGGGGCAAATACAGCAGAGCCTTATCAGCAGCCATACGTTTACTTTCCCCACGAACCAGAGCATCCCGTGTATTGTCCTCCCATTTAATACGATCGACAAGACGTCTGATGGTTTCATCCGCATTTTCCATCTCAAGCAGTGTTTTTACAATATAGTCAACGGCTCCTAAACGCATAGCCTCCTGAACATAGTCAAATTCATGATGACAAGTAAGGACAACACAGCGAATGCCTGCGAACCGTTGTCTAACCATTTTAATGAGCTCGAAGCCTGAAATGCCTGGCATGGTCAAATCCACAAATAATAAATCTACTTCCTGCTGTTGAAGCAGCTCCAAAGCAGATTTACCATCACCTGCCTCTCCAACTATAACAATCCCTAAGGATGACCAGTCGATCAGGGATATGAAGCCTTTTCGCACGAGTCTCTCGTCATCGACAACTACAGCCTTAATCATCGAAGTCCTCCTTACCTTTCCTCGGAATCACAATGGATACAACCGTACCTTCTCCTGGCTTACTGAACATCTCTAGCTTCATTTGTTCTCCATAATAGGTTCTAAGCATCCGGTTTACATATGAAAAACCAATTCCAAGTCCCCTTTTTTTCGCTCCATCATCAGACAACAGCTGATCTAATGTATCTGCATCCATCCCAGCGCCATTGTCTCTCACACATAGCTGAACCTCTCCTTCACCATGTTTCGTTATCTCAACATCTACCTTGCCATTATCGCTTAATCCATGATAAATCGAGTTCTCCACCAGAGGCTGAAGCAAAAATCTCGGGACAGCCACAGACAATACATCCTCATCAGCTTCAACGTTAAATTCAAATTCATAATCATAACGAATACGCTGCAGCTCCATATAATTTCGAATCGCTTCAATTTCCTCGCCAATGGTAACAATGATGCTTTGCTTGCCCAGATTATAATGCAGCACCTTTACAAGAAGAGTGACCAGCTTGTCGATCTCCTTCTGGCCGTTTAACCGGGCCATCCACTGTACCGTATTTAAGGTATTATGCAAAAAATGAGGATTGATCTGGCTGAGCAACTTCTCAATCTCAAATTGGCTTTTCTGTTTCTCATTATGGGCAACCGCAACAATCAGCTCATTCACCTGTTTTTTCATCTGCTGAAAGTTGGTAAGCACGAAATCAAATTCTTCCACATTCGTATAAGCTACCGGAGCGGTAACATTTTCCGCCATTCGGTTGATTTCAAGGTTGACCTTACGCAACGGACCATAAATTTTCCTCCAGATGATCCAAGCCAGAAATCCGGCAAAAAGAAGGGTGGAGAAGGCAAGTAAGATCATTTTATAAAACCAAGAATAAATTTCACTGTTGAATTCTGATTTTTTCACAACGGCAATAAGCTTCCAGCCCTGAGGACTCGCGTAACGAAACAGATGATATCCGCTTAGCGTTTCATGGGTGAGATTGGAGTTGCTTCCCGCAGCTTTAATAATACTTAGCGGAAGTTTGCCGTCGATCACTTTTGTACTATTACCTTGCTGATTGACCAGCAGATGATTTACTTTCATCCCGTAGGACTCCTGATTGAAGATTTTGCGAAACAAACTATAATTCGTCTCCAAATAAATATAAAGCTTATGCTGGCCCGGCACACGGACAATCCGCTGCTCCGAGAATACGAGATTATCACCAACAGCGTACATAGTAGGATGTGGTCCATAATAGTCAGCCCCGTTATATCGCATAAAAGACGGCAATGTACTGATATCAAAATTTCTGCGTGCGCTCATGTTGGTGAACAGAACGGGATCATCGCTGTCCGGCATAATGTAGGCTGTAAGTCCAATATAAGGGTTCGTAAAATTGACTAGATTGATCTTCTGGTTGATGGAATTCATCATTTGCGATTTGCGAAAAATTTGTTTTTCCTGAATAAATGAGGACATCTCCTGCACAATCTGACCGTCCAGAGCAAACTGCTTGGAGGCAAAATCCATATTGTCGATGGCATTCTCCAGGCTTGAGGCTTCCTGTCTCAGACTAGCGCTGATCCCGTTGCCAATTTTACCTGAAAGGATGGAGTAAATAGAGGTGTAGGTTACGAATCCTACTAAGAGAAGCGGAAGTAATGTTCCGATTACTAGATAGATAAATAAGGTATTGCGTAAGGATTTGACAGCTGGAGTATGACTCCGCAGGGGTACTCTTACCATCTGGATTATCCTCTTCTTTCTATTTGAAAGCGTTTTATATTAATGTGAGAATACCACATTTATCCTTAATTGAATAGAATAAGGCAGAACAGCCTCCACGCCGCCCCGCCTTATTTTATAGTTACTAGCCGTGTTTATTTAACGCTTTTACGGGCCTCGAACAATTCCTCAGCCTTTTTAATCGAGAAATCCATAACTTCGGAATACCCAAGACCATTTACCTTATCATGCATTTCTTTATTCAACTTGTCGTATTCCGCTTGATCTTTAGCAAAGACCATTTTCCAGGAAATCTGTTGAATAACCGTGCCGATTTGTTTATTCTTTTGTTCCACTGTTTTATCCATGGTTAATGGTTCTTTGCCAGTGAAGCCTTGTGGTGCTACAGCCAATAGATTGTTTTTCTCAAAATACTCCTTAGGAGTCAGAACGCCCATTTTCGCTCTCCAGTCACTATCAAGCTTGGATGGGTTACGCTCTAGGGTTGTTGTCCACAGATTATGATCGAATGGCTCACTATTCTCTGGATTCACCATCGCCGGAACTACAAACGAGAAGTTCATTTGATTGGAGCCATAGTAGTAGTCACCACCGCCGTATTCAGCAGGAACTTGAGTATTCTGTTGATCAGTATAAGCTTTCCAACCAAAATCAGTCACTGCAGGTTTGCCGTTTGCATCAATATCCCAAGTCAGACCTTGAGGTCCGTTAGGTACTGCTGTACCACTTCCTGCAGAAATCATTGCACCTTCCGGTGTGTACATCCAGTTAATGAATTCCATAATTCTAGCAGGCTCCTTAGCTTTTGCGCCGATTGCAATAATACCGTTACCACCGTAAACATTGAACCCTGTGGAATACATCAATTCATCTTTGAACGGAACCAGCGCAAAACCTTTACCTTCGGCTGTTCTTTCTGGTGTATTGTAGTTAGCAGCTCCAAGCCATGGGAACCAAGAGAACAATAGACGACCATCTTTGTATTTCGCAACAACATCGTCAAATTTTTGCGTCATAGAGTCCGGATCAACCAGCCCCATCTGGTTAGCTTCAAAATACAGTTTGAGCGATTTCATGTACCAGCTATCTTCGGATAAGAAGTCATAATACTTTTCTTCATCTGCCTTAACATACACAGCAGTATCAGGAATTTCGTCATAGCCCATCATGTTTGCGAACTGTTTAGCCAATGTCATTTTATAGTTGCCATCCCAATCAGACCACATCGAGAAAGCATAGGTTTTTTTGCCTTGTTCATTCTTAGGCTCGAGCTCTTGCATTTTTTTCAGCACAGGCAGATAATCTTCAATCTTTGTAATTTCTGGCGCTCCAATTTGTTGGTAAAGATCAAAGCGCAGGTCTGGACCCCAAGTCATATCTTTTCCTTCAGAAGGTCCGGATGGGTTAGAAGCTACGCTGTTCCCCATACCAAAGACTGATGATCCACCGCCAAAAGCTACCTTAGCTTTTTCAATAGCTTTTGGAAAAGTGCTGGAAATGTCTTTTCCGTATTTGTCCAAAAGACCGTCCTGTGTCCAGTCCAAGAGCAGCTTTCCTTTGATGGCGTTTGGATAGTGGTTCTTGTCGTCACCGAAAATGATGATATCTCCAAGATCTCCGGAAGCCATCATTGCAGAGATTTTGGTATCTCCACCAGTCAGGTTTGAAGCTACAATGTCCATTTCGATGTTGAACTTATCCTTGATAATTTTTGCAAACCATCCGGTCTGTGGACCGGCATAGTTAGCGGTTGTTGAGAATACAGTCAGCTTCAGCGGCTTGGAATGATCAAGCGCTCCGTCATCCGGTGCTGCTGTCTCTTCCGCCGGGGCATTCGTGGCAGCCGACGTAGGTTTCTCTGTGCTCGTGTTTTTGCCCGAGTTAGCCGTATTATTCCCCCCGCCACATGCTGCAAGAACGAAGACCAGGATTACGGATAGCATGACAAGCGATGCTCTTCTTAATCTCATTGCTTTATACCCTCCCTTTCATCTCTTCACTTATAGTTCAACTCTGCTTATTGCAGAGGAAAACCCAGTTCTGGTCCAGAGCGGCCACCCATCAGCCTTTAACCGCACCGATCATAAT
This sequence comes from Paenibacillus sp. FSL H3-0310, assembly GCF_038002785.1. NCBI lineage: Bacteria > Bacillati > Bacillota > Bacilli > Caryophanales > Paenibacillaceae > Paenibacillus > Paenibacillus sp. FSL H3-0310. The sequence continues at coordinate 1,680,005 of NZ_JBBODC010000001.1, read as the reverse complement.
TCCTTTGACGAAAAAGCGTTGGAAGAACGGATACACGATCAAAATCGGCAATACGACGATCATCGTTACAGTCATCCGCACAGAGGTTGGAGTCTGCATATTCGCTGCACTAGCGGCCATATCTGGCGAATTACGAATTAAGGCTGCGAGCGAGCTGGATTCGTTCAAATAACGCCATAATAAGAACTGGAGCGTAAAGTATTTCGTATCTGTCATCAGAAACGCCGTATCAATAAAGGCATTCCACTGATTCACCGCTGAGAAAATCGTAATCGTAGCCAATATAGGTGTTGTAAGAGGAACAATGATACTCCAGAACACCCGGAAGTAACCTGCTCCATCCATTGACGCCGACTCCTCAAGTGAGGGAGGAATAGCCTCGACGAAGGTTTTGACCAAAATGATATTAAAAGGAGTAATAATGGTTGGCAAAATATAAGCCAGGTAATTATTAGTCAGATGCAAGTTATGCATGGTGATATACCATGGGATCAGCCCTGCACTGAAATACATCGTAACTACAACACTGCGGTACCAAATACTCCGGCCCCACATTTCCTTTTTGGTGAACAAGTACCCAAGAAATGCCGAAGATCCAACGGTGAGCAAAGTACCAACAACTGTTCTATAAATAGAGACTGTAGCCGCATGACCTAAACCACTGATTCTTAGAACCTTACTATAGTTATCAAAATGGATCTGCCTTGGATAAAATTTGATATACCCTGCTGCGCTAAGATCATTCGAACTGATCGTATTAATGAACAAATAGTAGAATGGATAAATGCATGACAGGGTGAACAATCCAAAGAGTGTGTAGATAATAATTTGAAAGATTAATTCTCCAGAAGTTAGTTTTTTCTTTCTCAAATGGGATCACCCCTGCCTTAAATGATAGATTCGTCACGCACCATCTTGGATAATGTGTTTGCCGCGAACAGTAGAATTACACTAACGACCGACTTCAGCATACTGACAGCTGTGGCAAACGGAAAGTTGTTAGCGAACGCAATATTGTATACATAAAGATCCAGCACTTCTATGGAATCTTTATTCATCGCATTTTGAAAGGCAAAGTACTGCTCCATCCCGTTATTGACCAGGTTACCTATGGAGAGCAGCAGTAGGACAAAGAAGGTTGGGATAAGACCCGGAATGGTAATATGCCAGATTTTACGGAACCGGCTTGCACCATCCACCTCTACGGCTTCATACAACTCCTGATCAATGCCTGCGATTGCAGCAAGATAGAGAATGGCACCCCAGCCTAACGATTTCCACCAATACCAAATGATCATCGTGACCCAAATATTTGAGCTGGAGGCTAAAAAGTTATAACCCTCATCAACGATTCCAAGCTGCACTAAAATGTGTGTGATGACCCCGTTATCAACGGAAAACAACGAGAAGGCCAATGCATATACCAGAATCCAGCTGATAAAGTTCGGAATCGTGGTTAGCGTCTGCACCATCTTGCGATACCAGCCTGACTTAATCTCGGTCAGAAAAATCGCAAAGATCACTGGAAATATTGAGGTAATTAGTCCAAGTGAACTCATGGCAAGAGTGTTCTTCAGCACGCGCACAACCTCTGCGGTCTGTGTTGGATTGGATACAATCGTCTTGAACCATTTCAACCCGACATATGGCGTGTCAGACAACGGTATTCCGGGAATGAAATCATAAAATGCATAAATCCATCCGCTGATCGGCAGATAATAGAAAATAAAGGTGACAACAAGAAACGGAAAAGCCATGAAGAACAACTTATGTTTGTTCTTCATCTTCCAGCGGGATCGATGAACCGGATCGACGCTGGGAAGTAATTCACCAGAAGGTACCCCCATGTCGGAATCTCCTATACCCAGATTTTGATTACGTTTTCATAGTATCAGAACCTTTACGTATGACGAGATAGATCACAGAACGGCCTCACTGGAGAACCGTCTGATGCTTGTGAACCAAATTCGCATCTATTTCGACCATTTTCTACCTAATCGCTGTAGGTCTAGTGATGGAGAGCCTACATGCCTTTTGGCTTATAAAAAGCGGCAGGATGACAGGGAATTCCCGTCATCCTGCCGCTGATGGATATGCTTTGTTAAGGGTCGCTATGTCTGCTACATCAACTATAGTGCGCTTTGTCCTCTTCGTCTGCCACATCAACTGTGGTGCGCTTTGTCCTCTTCGTCTGCCACATCAACTGTGGTGCGCTTTGTCCTCTTCGTCTGCTACATCACCTACGGTGCGCTTTGTCCTCTTCGTCCGCTACATCACCTATGGTGCGCTTTGTCCTCTTCGTCTGTATGGTCTTTCACACTTCATAGTTTTGGCATCGGACCCAGATGCACTTATTTCCGGAATTCAGCGCTTTTCATCGTGCTATCGGACTCAGGTGCAGCTATTCACACAAATATAGTCCAAATATGAGCAAATTCATGCCGATAAGAGCTATACAGTCCGAAAATACGGCAAAGTTGCTCAAAAATCAGCAATAGCGACTATACGGTCCGCAACACTCCATCCATCATTCTTGGGCACCCTACTATCACGTCTCCATCACATTTGCTCACGCTGTCGGACCCAGATACACTTATTTCGGAAATCCATCGCTTTCCCTCATGCTGTCGGACTCATTCTTGGATCCATCAAATTTGCTCACGCTTTCGGACTCAGGTGCACTTATTTCCGGAATTCAACACTTTTTCTCGTGCTGTCGGACTCAGGTGCAGCTATTCACACAAATATAGTCCAACTGCGAGCAAATCCGTGGCAATAAGAGCTATACAGTCCGAAACTACGGCAAAGTAGCTCAGAAATCAGCAATAGCGACTATACGGTCCGCAACACACTTCATGCAGCAAAATCAGGCACTCTTCTCTCGAGAATTCATCGCATTTGCTAATACTGTCTGACTCATTCTTGGATCCATCACATTTGCTCACGCTATCGGACTCAGGTGCACTTATTTCCGGAATTCAACACATTTTCTCGTGCTATCGGACTCAGGTGCAGCTATCCACACAAATATAGCCCAAATACGAGCATATGCATGCCGATAAGAGCTATACAGTCCGAAACTACGGCAAAGTAGCTCAAAAATCAGCAATAGCGACTATACGGTCCGCAACACACTTCATGCAGCGAAATCAGGCACGCTTCTATCGAGAATACATCGCATTCCCTCATACTGTCTGACTCATTCTTGGATTCATCACATTCCCTCATGCTGTCGGACCCAAGTGCACTTATTTCCGGGTTTCAACACATTTTCTCGTGCTATCGGACTCAGATGCACCTATTCACACAAATATAGTCCAAATACGAGCATATGAATGCCGATAAGAGCTATACAGTCCGAAACTACGGCTAAGTAGCTCAAAAATCAGCAATAGCGACTATACGGTCCGCAACACACTTCATGCAGCGAAATCAGGCACTCTTCTATCGAGAATACATCGCATTCCCTCATGCTTTCGGACCCAGGTGCACTTATTTCGGAAATTCATCGCATTCCCTCATACTGTCTGACTTATTCTTAGATTCACCGCATTCCCTCATACTGTCTGACTCATTCTTGGATTCATCACACTTCCCTCATGCTGTCGGACTCAGGTGCACTTATTTTCGGAATTCAACACATTTTCTCGTGCTATCGGACTCAGGCGCAGCTATTCACACAAATATAGCCCAAATACGAGCATATGCATGCCGATAAGAGCTATACAGTCCGAAACTACGGCAAAGTAGCTCAAAAATCAGCAATAGCGACTATACGGTCCGCAACACTCCATCCATCATTCTTGGGCGCACTTCTATCTAGAATCCATCACATTTGCTCATGCTGTCGGACTCAGGTGCACTTATTTCCGGGTTTCAACACATTTTCTCGTGCTATCGGACTCAGGCGCAGCTATCCACACAAATATAGCCCAAATACGAGCATATGCATGCCGATAAGAGCTATACAGTCCGAAACTACGGCAAAGTAGCTCAAAAATCAGCAATAGCGACTATACGGTCCGCAACACTCCACGCATCATTCTTAGGCGCACTTCTATCAAGAATCCATCACATTTGCTCAAGCTATCGGACTCATTCTTGAATCCATCGCATTCCCTCATGCTATCGGACTCAGATGCTCTTATTTTTCGGATTCATCGCATTTACTCAACCTTCGAACTCAGCTCCCTTACTTCGAGGGTTCATGCTCATTTGTACTCCCAACCACACATAAAAAAGCAGCCTCTCAAATGAGAAGCTGCTCCATCACTTTACAACCCTAGTTTGTTTACACCTAATTCACTGCATTCCGCATAATACGCACTACATTCCGCTCGTCATTCGAATGCCCGCGCCTTCCGCCATTGCCTAATGCCCGGGCGCCTGATCTTTCCCCTCCGCGGAGGCATCCATTTTCTGGCGCCCCATAAAAAAGGAGGCCAGCAAAGCTAACGCAGCAGGAATAACCGCCCAAGCGAAGGTGTTCGCAATGGAAGAGGAAAGTCCCTCTGTAATTTTGCTCAAAATTTCCGGTGGAATCAGTGCTCTAGTCTCAGGCGACAGCAGGGAATGCGGATCTTTAAAATCCATAACCCCAGCAGCCCCCGCAGAAGCAGCTCCTCCTCCATTTGCTGTGAGCAACTTAGTTAGACTGCCCGAGAAATAATGGCTTTGAATAATGCCAAATGTGGTTATTCCGATGGTCATGCCAAGCGAACGAATGAAATTCAGTGTTGCGCTGGCGGAGCCGCGTTGCTGCGCAGTCAGACCATGAATGGCTGCCGTGCTTAACACAGAGAAGGAAGCGCCAATGCCTAATCCGATTAAAATCATATACAAGGTAACCAAGAGACGTGAAGCTTCCGGAGTAAGCGTTGCTACCAGTCCTGTGCCGATCACCAAAAGTACAAACGTAGGAATCAGCAGATTGCGGTAACTGGTTTTTGCCATCAGGAATCCTCCCGTTGTGGCGGTAATTACTGAGCCGACCATCATCGGCAGCAGGACAAGTCCCGAATTGGTAGCCGAACCCCCTAATACACCTTGGATAAAGATCGGGATATATACGGAAGCCACGATAAATGCAGCACCACTAAATAGCGCGCACAGAATGCTGACGGCGTACAGTCTTTTTTTGAATAACGCAAAGGAAATGATCGGCTCTTTCGCTCTCGTCTCTACAAAAAGGAACACTGCCGCCAATATAGCAAAAGCTGCAAATAAGCCGAGGATCATCGATGAGCCCCAAGCGTATTCTTTTCCACCCAGCTCCAACGCAAACATTAAGCAGATGACAGAGCCCAGCAATGTGCCCGCACCCAGCCAATCAATAGGTTGTTTGGAATGCTCATGTGACTCTTTATAAAAGAAAACGACCATCACAAAAGCCAACAGTCCAAGCGGTAAGTTAATATAAAATATCCACTGCCAAGCAATATGATCGGTGATATACGCGCCTAGCAATGGACCAAAAATACTTGATAATCCAAATACCGCACCAAATGCACCGCCCAGCTTGCCCCGTGTCTCCAGCGGTACGGCGTCGAACATTATGGCAAAAGCAATCGGCACTAGCGCGCCGCCTCCAATTCCCTGAATCGCCCGATAAGCAGCCAGCTGAGTAATCGTATCTGCCGTCCCGCAAAGCGCTGAACCCGCCATAAATACAATAATCCCAAAAACAAAAAACTTTTTACGCCCATACATATCAGACAGCTTGCCAAAGATAGGCATCCCCGCCATCTCAGCTACGAGATAAGCTGATGTTACCCAGACAAATTTGTCCATACCGCCTAGTTCCCCAACAATATTGCCCATTGCTGTAGCAACGATGGTGCTGTCCATGGAGGCCATCAGTATTCCTAACAGCAGACCTGCGATTACAATGCCCAGATTGGGCGCTTTGGCAGCACTCATTTATTCCACTCCCCATTGTCAAAAGATCTATAACTATCTGTTACAGCTTCACTTGATGCCTCACTATTGCATTCTTGTGAATCTCCAAAGCACTACGGTATTCCACAGTATCAATCTCACAGTCCACACCGATGATTACCCGATCTCCTCTGACAATATTTGCTTTTGTATTATTCAGCTCTATCGTATCGCCTTCAATGAGCCCAGCCTCAAAAAGCACTTTAGGATTCTGCTTCATCAAATGCAGGAATTTTCCGGTCTTGCTTTTTTTGATCGTTAAAGCACTGCCTCCAACCTCTTTCGCTCTACTTAGACCATATAAATTGATCTCCAGTTGCTCCGCACTTAGCAGTCCTGCCACATTGAGAGCGCCCGAAATACGCAGATGTTCACCTTCACAATCACCATTAACCTCCAAATTACCGTTAAGATGAATATCGTCGATTTTTACGGAGGCTGCTTTAATTTCCCCCTGACCCCGCAAGGCATCGCCTTCAAGATTACCCATAAGTGTCATCTCACCGGTTATTTTCATTTTGGTCATTAGCAGGTTTCCATCTACCCTGGCATTTCCAGTCAGGCTCAGCTTCTCACAATCTACATCCCCTGCAAAATGACCTTCCCCAGTAACCTTAATATCCCGAAAAAAGCCTCCCGCTGAGGTCGTTGTGCCCATTATTTTCAAATTACTCCGAGTTGTTTCTTCAGTCACCGATCTTCTCCACCTTTCCAATCTTTGCTTCAGGATGTACTGTAATCTGATCACGATACTCTATCCGTTCGACAGTACAGCCTGGACCTACAATCACAATATTGCCCCTGATAACATCAGCCGTTGTATATTCCAAATCAATAAAATCTCCTTCAATAGTCCGAGCCCGCAGCTCCGATCTTAATTTAGGGATGATTCCACTTAACATTTTGCTCCAGACTCCACTATTCGTTTGCCGGATCACTAGACTCTCCACACCAATTTCATGCGCCTTTCCCTGCCCTTGCAGTTTGAAGTCTACATGTCCTGCACTAAGTAAACCTCCGACACTAAAGCTTCCTTCCCCCGCAAAATCCTCAAGCTCACAATCACCCTTGATATTCAGCATTCCATGAAGTGTGCAGCTTTCTCCCCGAATGCTCTCCCCGACAGTAATCATTCCGTCCACTTTTAGGGAGTTAAAACGCAAATGGCCCAGCACTTTCATCGTTCCATTGCATTCCGCTTCTTCCGCCGAGAGATCATTCTTCAAATTCATATGCCCGTTTCCTTTAAAAATTCGCGTCACGATAGGTCCCGTTACTTTGCCTACACCATCGATTCGCACGCTGTTATAAGTACCTCCTGCCCCCCCGCTGACTCCGTTTATAATCAGATCCGGCAGCTCTCGTTTGTCCATTACACTAACCCCCTATTCAACAAGCTTAAAAGCAAGCTTACCTTTCAATTGTTCTATTACATCTGCACTTAGTATTTTACTGACCAGCTTTACCCCTTCATCGAACCATAACTCCGCTGGTGCCTGAGCCAGAATAAAGGATGACACCCCCATTTTGCGGATAAAAAATAACTCCCAGCTGCCACTCTCAAGATTGGAGGCTTTATCCATTAAGGTTCGAAACAGCAGCTCTGCTTCCTCCATACTCATCTCCCCTGCACTAAGCAGGCGATCTACAGCCAATAAATAAGTGAGTTGATCGAAGCTATATCCATTCTTGACACCGAGCCTCTCTCCAAATTTCCCCAGCGTCATCGACGAAACAATGTTACGTTCTATAATTTCCGCAGCAGATATACTTACTCTGTCAAAAGAAGCCTTATCTGATAGCTTATCAGCCATTTCATCCAAAGAAAGTCCATCTTTCATATTCACAATATTATCGATACGGGACAAAATCATGTCTTTTGGAAAAAAAGTCTCCTGTCCAGTAAACGTAGATTTACGGATAAACCATTCCTCTGGAATCAACTGCTTCCGCTTCCAGCGGTACAATTGCCCATAAGATATACCGGTTAAATCCAATAGCTGCTTCTTTGAGATCAAATCCTCTTCCATGCTTATCACTCCTTGAAGCCATCGTAACATAACACTGTTACGTTGTAAAACCAATAAATTAAACTCCCCTCATACCTATCTACGCTAGTAACCATCGTGTCCTAACGTCTCCCCCAAAGATTTTAAAGCATACCTTAAGAGCAGACCTCCGTCTTGAGAAGGATTTAACGGTCATTCACTATTTTTTCCACAAAAAAAGACTGCCCCCGCCGCTATAAATAGCAGCATGGAACAGCCTTCTCTTAGAATGATTTTTACGATCTGCTAATCTTACTGAACAAAAGTATAATGTGCTGAATCATATTGCGGGCCGGATTTTTCGTAAGTGAACCAGTACTCAATACTGCTGCCAGCGCTTAATCCACTCACCGTCTGCTTCCATGTTCCTGAGTTATTAGTCATCCTGTAATTAAGCTGGGAACCCCCGTTAATCTTGTAATGCACATCTACATAAAGGGCACTGGTTACAGGTGTAATATAGATACTCGCCTCTGTAGCAGAAAGTCTCGTTACCCCTGCTGTAAAGTCAGCCGTCACATGATCACCGCCTCCGCTGCCTCCAGTGGGATTAGTAGTAACTGTTGCGGTATTACTAGCGGAGGATAAATTACCTGCTGCATCTGTAGCTTTTACTGTAAACGTATAGGCTGTGCTTGGAGTAAGTCCACTAACAGTAGCTGTAGTTCCCCCCACAGTGGACACCTGCTGTGTTCCGCGATAAACAATATAACCTGTAACGCCAACATTATCGGTAGAAGCGGACCAGCTTAAGCTAACTCCTGTATCCGTCTTACTGGTTACCGTTAGATTAGCGGGAGCGGTTGGCGCGGTTGTATCCCCAGTATTACCACCACCCGTCAAATATTGACCTGTGAATGGATTAAACCGGTGCAGGGACATTATTAACCAACCTGTGCTGGAAACACAGTTTTGCTGCGCCATCACCCAATAACTGTTGCTGGACCCTTTCAGCGAGTAGGGAATACCCCCAAGCGAAGCACCGCTTGTGCCTTGTTTTTTAATAATCTCTGTATTAATAGCGTCTGCCTTTGAGGCATTGCCTTGCAGATAATAAGCGAGCGACATGAATGCGCTTCCTTCAAACCATACGTCAGCACCCGTATTGCCAATTTGATTTCCGTTATCGTCATACGCTGGCAATACTTCATCTGTCCAGTCAAAATCATATCCGGTGAGCGTATTCCCAGCATCATTGTAAGTAAGCGTCTGCTTGTAACGCGGATTCGCAAGTGTTCCCGGGGTGCCGGAGGCATTTTCCACATAGGTTAAGCTTGCGCCGTAGTTATGTGTTCCGGATACGCCTAAAGCTAATACTCCCCAAGGATTCACGTCTAAAGGTATTTTGGGGTCGATCAGATTTGTATCGTTTTTCCAGCCCCCCTTGAAACGTTTGACTGTGTCATCCCACACATAATTATCCAGGAAGGTTTTGACTCCAGAAGCCGCACTGTTATAAGTGGCTGCCTTTGAGGAATCCACCGAAGCATAATACTGCAATACCCGGTAAATATCGATATTGTGCTCGGTTGAGCTCCAAGGCTCATCGGAATTACTCCAACCACTCCATCCCCCTGCAATACTGCCATTAGCCTTTTTATACTGTAAACTCCAATCTAATGCTTTGAGTGCCATCGGACGATACCGTGAATCATTATATTGCTTCTCATAAGCCATAGCAGCCATTGCCATCCATACAACGGGTCCCACATGTTTACGGATTTCTTCTCCGAAGCCGTTGTTATACCAATAAGAATTCAGCCAGAAGCCTGATGGATCTTGAATGTCCCGCATTTTGTTCAAAACCTGCTCTGCCCGCGTCCGTTCACCCTTTACAATAAAGGCGATAGCTGCAACCGCTTGATCATATGTGTATACAATCTGTTTGGGGTTGTTTGGTCCCCAGAAATCTTCAAAGCTATCGACCAGTCCCTCAAAAGCATACCCCGCTGTTGCATCCTGCTGGGCCTTCAGCCAGATTAAAGCACGATTTGAAGCGTCACTTGCAGCATCTGCATTCGCTTTTCCACCAAAGGGTAGAGCTACCCCAAGCACCAGCAAACTTGTCATTAAGATCGAAAACAGCTTCCTCATCTTCATAACTTTCCTCCTCTTAATCATGATGAACTAGGCAATAAGAGTTCTTTGAAGCATAAAAACTAAAGCGTTTTCAAACAGCAACAACAGGGACTTTTGAATATTTTACCATGGTAATTGTCCTCATTTTCAGGCTTAGAAACCCGTTCGTCAACGATTTTATGTAAATTTTTAACTAAATGAGGCGAAACAACCAAAATTGCCATTTGAGAAATCATACGAAAGACCAGCATCATTTTTATGAATTCATATTTATGAAGACAAAACAAAAAGAGCAGACAGCTCCTTTATAAGGATTCTATCTGCTCTTTACTATTTATCTCTATACTATTCTGCTTTATCTTCGCCAGCAGTTTCAGCTACAGCGGGTTCAGCAGTATCTTCTTCTGTTGGCTCTTGCGCTGCTGGAGGTGAAATACGGACAATCAATGTGTCCTCAGGCGTCAATACTTCCCAGCCTTCATGCTTCGGCAAATCAGATACCAGCAATTGATCACCAATATCTAGTCCACTGATATCCACTTCAAAGGATGCAGCTATTTTATCTGGAAGTGTGCGAATATCCAGCTCATGCAATTCAATTTGTTGCACGCCGCCGCTCTTCACACCTACTGGTTCACCTGTAAAGTGGAACGCTACTTTTGTATCCAATTTGGCCTTCATATCAATCTGCTGAAAATCAATGTGCAGCAGTTGTTTGGAAATTGGCTGACGTTGGATTTCTTGAATAACCACGTTCTTTTTGCCCGAGTCTGGCAATTCCAAAGTAAGAACAGCCCGTGGGTTGCTGGCTAAAATACCTGAAATTGTCTTAGCATCCGCTGTAAAGGACTGGCTATCTGAACCTGCACCGTACACGACTACCGGTACAAAGCCTTTTCTGCGCTGTGAAGAAGTCGAGCCGGATCTTTCTGTCAAACGTACTGTTGTATTCACGATGATTCCTCCTAAGTAGGGATTTTATACTAGACCGATTAGATATGTACGCCTAACCTAACCACTCTCTAATTACCCCATTGACCTGGCTTTGAAACCTCTCACGACTTTTGAGCCCAGGCAAAAATAAGGTCAAATTGTATTATTATACAATTCAACATTAATTATTCATGTCTTAGGAGTAAATCATTGCTATATTTGTGACAACTATTAAACTAAATGACAAGCTACAAAATGGTTACTGCCAACATCACGAAATACTGGGATTTCAGATCTGCAAACCTCTTGCGCAAAGGGACAACGGGTATGGAATTTACAGCCAGAAGGCGGATTTACCGGACTCGGAATATCTCCCTTAAGTACAATTCTTTCCCTTTTCAGCTTTGGAATAGGAATCGGAACAGCCGACAGCAGCGCTTTGGTATACGGGTGGAGCGGATTCTTAAACAGTTCATCTCTTGAAGCCGTCTCCATCATAGAGCCCAGGTACATGACACCGATTCTTGAACACAAATGCTCCACAACACTCAAGTCATGGGAGATAAACAAATACGTTAACCCTCGACTCTGCTGGAGCTTACTGAATAAATTAATAATCTGTGCTTGGATGGAAACATCCAGTGCTGAAACTGGTTCGTCTGCAATGATCAGCTCAGGATTCAAAACAAGCGCACGGGCGATCCCAATCCGCTGCCGCTGCCCCCCGGAGAATTCATGCGGAAAGCGATCAATATGATAAGAAGATAACCCGCAAGCCGCTAGCGCTTCAAGCACCAGATCTCGCACCTCGGACCTTGAGCATAGACCATGATCCAGTAAAGCTTCACCAATGGCATCACCTATACGAACCCGTGGGTTAAGTGAGCTATAAGGATCTTGGAAGATCAACTGCATTTGGGGTCTAATATTGCGCAATTCAGCGGGCGACAGGGAGTGAATGTCTATCCCTTTGAACTTGATCTCACCTGCCGTTTTATCCGTTAGCCGTAAAATCGTCCGTCCGACTGTACTTTTGCCGCTCCCAGATTCCCCTACAAGCCCAAACGTTTCCCCAGGTTGAAGTGTGATGCTAATATCGTCAACAGCCTTTACATGCCCAACGGTTCGGTTAAGCAGCCCCTTAGTAACAGGAAAATATTTCTTTAAATGATTGACCTCAAGCAGTGCTTCAGGCATGAACAACCGCCTCCTCATACAACCAGCAAGCTACCTTTTGTCTGCTGGCCACCTCTTTAAGCTGGGGCTGCTGGCTGACACATACAGGCATGCAATGCTCACAGCGGTCATGAAAATAACAAGAGGGCACCAGCTCAAGCGGATTTGGCACTTGACCTGGTATGGAATACAGCTCATCCTGTCGCTGATTGATTACCGGCTTCGATTTGAGCAGCCCTTTTGTATAGGGATGTTTGGGGTTGTTGAACAATTCAACAACTTCACCCTCCTCCACAATCTTACCGGAATACATAACAATCACATAATCGGCCATCTCTGCCACTACGCCAAGATCATGGGTGATTAGTAGAATGGACATGCCCGAGCTATCTTTAATTTCACGCAGCATATCCAGAATTTGCGCTTGAATCGTTACATCCAGCGCCGTAGTCGGTTCATCAGCAATCAATAGCTTTGGACTGCAGGCAATGGCAATAGCAATCATAATCCGCTGCAGCATACCTCCACTTAATTCATGCGGGTAACTATCAGCAATTTGCTCTGGTCGTGATATGCCTACCTGCTTAATCAGTTCAATCGCCCGGATGCGCGCCTGTTTCTTGTTCATCTTCAAATGTACAATCAGCGGCTCCATGATTTGCTCACCGATCTTGATTACAGGATTAAGGGAGGACATGGGCTCCTGAAAGATCATCGCGATCTCATTCCCGCGGATGGTCCGCAGTGTGTTTTTGTCCATTTTCAACAAATCTTCACCCTGAAAATCAATTTTCCCTTGGGCTACCTTGCCCCCGGGTTCCTCAACAAGCCCCATGATGGACATCGCGGTCACGCTTTTGCCGCAGCCTGATTCTCCAACAATACATACCGTCTCTCCCTCGCGAACACGGAAGCTTACATCATCAACGGCTTTCACTTTTCCTTCTTCCGTGAAGAAGTATGTACTTAGACCGTCTATATTCATTAAATCACTCATCTGAGGGTCACCTACCTCTTCTGTTTAGGATCAAGCACGTCCCGGAGTCCGTCTCCAAAGATATTGATCGCGATCACTGTCGCAAAAATCGATAACCCTGGTGGAATCCACAGCCACGGCCGATCCTGAAAGTCGATCATATTATTCGCAGCATCAATCATATTGCCCCAGGTTGGAGTTGGCGGCATAACACCTAGTCCAAAAAAGCTAAGAACCGATTCACTCAATATAGCACCACCGATGTTAAGGGTAGCCATAACGATCAGCAACGGAACGATATTCGGCAGCAAATGATTAAATAATTTACGCCGATCACGGAGGCCTAATACTACCGCCGCCTGCATAAACTCACGTTCTCGAAGACTAAGCATTTGACCCCGTACCATACGTGCCATACCCGGCCAGCTCACAATACTAAGCATCAGCATAACGATATACATCCGATAATCCGTTGGAATCTTCCACTCCGATAATAACGCACCAAAAATAAAGAGCAGTGGCAGACTCGGGACCGTCAATAAAAGATCCGCAATCCGCATAATGATTTGATCGGCAATACCGCGGTAATACCCAGCAATAGCCCCCAAAAGGGCACCGATAAACACCGAAAGAACCATTGACGCTAGTCCCACGGTCAGTGAAATGCGCCCCGCCTGCATTACCCGGGTCAGAATATCTCTGCCCAATGCATCAGTGCCCAGCCAATGCTTCATATTGGGTGCCTTGTTCATCATAGCCATATTAATTTTGTTATCCGTATAGGGTGAGAACAGCGGACCAATAAAACAAAGCGCAAACATAAAGATCACCACCACAAATCCGGATACCGCCAGCTTGTTCTTCAGCAACCTCCGCATAGATTGCCGGAATAAAGAGGATTTTCCTTTGGTGGTCTGCGGCTTCGCGATCCCAGCTACATTACTTTGAACTGCCACGTCAGCTTCCTCCTCTCTATAGCCGAACTCTAGGATCGGCAATCCGGTACAAAACATCCGAAAGCAACGTTCCTATGACGGTAAGTATGGCAATAAACATCGTAAAGCCCATCAGTAAAGGATAATCCCTTAGTCCGAAGGACTGCATATACAGTTGGCCAATCCCAGGCCAATTGAATATTTTCTCAATAATAAGTGATCCGCCAAATAGTGCCGGCAGCTCAAAACCAACCAGTGTAATTGCGGGCAGCAAGGCATTACGTAAGGCGTGTGTAAAGAGCACCTTGCGTTCTTTCAGGCCTTTGGCGCGTGCCGTACGGATATAATCCTGTTTTAAGACATCGATCATATTACTGCGAAAATAACGGGTGAGCGAACCTAATCCAAGAAGGGTCATAACCACAACCGGAAGGGTCATATGCATTACGATCTCCTTAAAGTAAGCCAAACCCGTAGCATTACTACCCGTGGTGATTATTCCACCTGGAGGCAGCCACTTGAGATCGACGGCCAGGATTTTGATCAGGAATAAGCCTATAAAAAATGACGGCAGCGACATGGCTGCGAATATAGCGATCATCACGAGTGTATCGAACCATGAATACTGCTTATAGGCCGAGATGACGCCAATAATGACCGCAATCACCCACGTCAGAAACGTAGATACGGCAGCCAGCAGAAAGGAATTCCAAATATAATCATTAAAAAGCTGCAGCACAGGCTTTTGTTGGGCTAAGGAATACCCGAAATCACCATGCAGCGCATTCTTCATCCAGATCCCATACCGTTCAAGCACAGGCTTGTTTAAGCCGTAGATTTCACGCAGCTCAGCTTTGCGTTCAGCGGTCAATTTAATATTTCCGGTTATGAAGTCACCGGGAGTTGAAGCATACAGACAGAAGATCAATAATGATGCCGCAAATAAGATGATGACCATGTACAACAGTCTTTTCGATAAATAAGCGCTCATGACAGACTCCTTATGATTCGTCCCCTGCCCTTGAATCCAGTCAGGGCAGGGGACACTGGTTTATTTATTTCAGGCTCCAAGTTGGCAGACTGCCAGCAAGACCGATGAACGGGCTGACCGATAGATTCTCAATACGTCCGTTATAGGCGTATACTGTCTTTTTATAACTTGTGAAAATAATAGGCAGTTCATCATTGAAAAGCTGATACAGCTCTTTATATACCGCTTTGCGTGCCTCAATATCAGTAGTGGCCAAGGCTTTGTTGTACAGCTCCAGGAATTTCGGATTGTCATAATCCGTGATTTCTCCATCGAAGAATTGCATGAACCCGTCAGACGGATCAGTCAACATGCTTGTGGAGAAGGATACGAGATCGTAGTCCCCACCTTCTACTTTCGATACCAGTGAGTTAAAGTCTGCGAAAACCTCAGGCTGGAATTCGATACCCAGCGCTTCAAAATTCTCTTTAGCTACAGCGATGAAAATATCTGTGTTTTTACTCTTCGAACCGAGGTAATGGATGGACAGCGGTTTGCCATCTTTTTCACGGATCCCCCCCGCGCCTACCGTCCAGCCAGCTTCATCGAGTAATTGTTTTGCTTTTTCCGGATCATATTTGTAAGGATTAATGCCTTCCTCCGTGTAAGACCAAGAGATAGGGGATGCCGGGATGTTGGCAATAGAACCTGCACCTTGCGCTGCATCCACATAAATACTCTGACGATCCAAACCGTACACAATAGCTTGACGTACAAGCTTATCCTTGAGCTGCTCATGCTTCAGGTTAACTTGCAAGTAACCATAGGTACTTGGAGTGTAAGGAATAATATTCACAAAACCGAGTGCTTTCAGCTTCTCGATATTCTCGTCTGTCGCACTAAAGGAAGCGTAGTCCACTTCACCAGTTTCTACGAACTGCCATACGTCGCCTTCCGTAGTTTTGTAGATGAAATGCTCCGTCTTTGGTTTACCTTTGAAATAATTCTCATTCGCTACAAAACGCACTTCTTGACCTGGAATAAATTTTTCCAGCTTGTAAGGTCCATCGCCAAGTGGCTTCTCATGCAGCTTTTTAATGTATTCAAGATTTCCAATTTTATAGTCCTTGCCATAGAAAGCTTTCGACAGTACATTCGAGCCGAGCTGTACCAGCGCCGTTGCGTTTGGTTGCTCAAGGGTTGCTGAGATCGTCTGTGGATCAATTACTTTAATGCCCTCAACTGTAGGGGATGTACCTTCCTTATAGGCTTTGCCGCCTTTAACATTTAGCGATGGAAGCTGGGAGCTACCATCATACGATTTGTCGTATTGGATCGTCCATGTAAATGCCACATCATCCGCTGTTAACGGTGAACCGTCGCTGAATTTCAAATCTTTTCTCAAGTGGAAAGTGTATGTAAGCTGATCATCCGAAACATCCCAGCTCTCCGCAAGTTCCGGCGTTGGAACGCCTTTGTCATCAACAGTTACGAGAGAAGCGTATAGCAGTGAAGAGACATTGCCATCATAACCACTTTGTTGAAAATAAGGAGTGAACGCTCCGCTTGGGTCCGTAAGCCCGACGATAATGGTATCTGTACGTTTCTGGGCCACCGCTGGAAGTTTGGATAAATCCGTGGCAGTAAAAGGTTCGCTTAGAGCACCCGCAGGAACAATCTCTGGTGCAGTGGTTGCTTCCACATTGGTTGAATTGGAGCCTGCAGCCGCATTGTTTGCGGATGAGGATTCGTTATTACTGTTGTTAGCGCAAGCAGAAAGTAACAGTGACCCCGTAAGCAGTAATGAAGTGATTACAATCGCATTTTTTCTCATGTACCTATCTCCCTTTTCTCTCTGAATAGAATAATAACTATAATTCCTACCCGTTAAGTATGAATAACATCTGATGTTCATTATAGAAAGGTTTTCTAGTTCTGTAAAGAGAGAACTTCAAAAAAATTCTCCATAAACAGAATTAGGCGATAATTAAAATAAATAAAAAAAGCCAAAACTCTCTCTGCATAAGAGAAGTCCTGGCTTTCAGGCGGTTATATTTTTTAAAAATCATTATTTCAAATACTCGAATAGCTGCTCATTCATCCGATGAATGCCTTCAAGACGCAGACTGTATCCGGTGACATTCTCCCCTTCAATATAGGCATGAAGTAAACCTGCACAACGAAGATTAAAAATATGATCATGCACAATCCCCTTCGAGATCCCCGCATGCTTAACAATTTCGGTAAACGTCTTACGGCCACCACTAAGGGCTTGGAGGATTTTTAGCCGGCTTTTTTCACTCAGACTACGGATCGCTCTGTACATAAAAGGGGAGATTTCCTCATTCTCCATCGATATCCACGCCGCATAATGGCAGATCGTTAATTCACCGTAGCAATAGATAATATTAGCAGGCTGAAAATGATACTGTGGAATCAGTACGAGCTTCTTAAGCCCATCCGTAGGCATGAAGTAAAATCCGTTGGTCGTCTTGTTCACGAAATCCGCAGTGTCCAGTCCATTAAGCTCCATGTTCTTGGAATCCGCATGCTGCTGTAGTTTGCTCAAAATCGCAGGATTGCATTGGCTAAAGTACTGGCGGTTCCACTCGGAGAGTAAAAATACTACGCGGTTACGGTAATCCTCCATATGGCTTGGAAATACCTTTACATACTTTGATAAGGTCTCATATAACTCGCCAACCGATAACCCTTCAATCCAGTTCAACACACTGTCTACATCATCTTTAAATGGACAACAGTAAATGAGCAGATTCAACATTTTCCACTCATTGTTTAGTTCGGTTTCTTTCAGACGGGATAACAGCTCTTCACTGAGCGTGCTTTCAATTTCATTAGCCCACGCTACCCCTAAATCAATCTTCTTATAGGATTTTTTGCAGAGATAAGTATGTAAGCTATTCAACAATTCATAAATCGATCCAAATTCAACCTCAACCTTGTATTCCACAATGATTCCTCCTGCTAGCGGTTCTTTTCAGTAGTGAGATATTCTCTTAATCTTATTGTATTATCCTGAGAATACGCAAGCTACTCTATAAACGGGAGTGCATAAAAATTCATTAGCTGCTGTTTCAGCATCAAATTTTCTGTATTGCACGGTGGTTTAGCTGTCATTTCCGCGAGCGTGGACGCTATCGGACACAACTGAGCTTGTGCTAATGGCGTCTGCCGTAGGCTTCAGCGGTAGATCAGGACTCTGCGCTATCGGACTCAGTTGACCTTGTGCTAATAGCGTCTGCTCGATCCTTAAGCTCCAGCGCGAGATCAAGACTCTGCACTATCGGACTCAGTTGACCTTGTGCTAATAGCGTCTGCTGGGTCCGTAATCTCCAACGGGAGATCAAGACTCTGCTCTATCGGACTCAGTGGACCTTGTGCTAATAGCGTCTGCTGGGTCCGTAATCTCCAGCGGGAGATCAAAACTCTGCACTATCGGACACAGTTGACCTTATTCGCAGTATTATCCCCTTTTTTGTGTGCTATCGGACTCCATAGGCGCTATTGACACTATAAATGCCTATTTCGTGCCTATTCCAAAGGAATAGCTGCACTGGGGTCCGAAACTTTACTCAAAAGGCTAAATATGTGCAAATAGCGTCTGCTGGGTCCCTAAGCATCAGTGGGGAATTAGGATTCTGGACCGTAAGCATCAGCGGGGGATTAGGACTCTGGTCCGTAAGCTTCTGCGGCGGATTAGGATCCTACGCTATCGGACACAGTTGACCTTATTCGCAGTATTATCCCATTTTCAGCATGTTATCGGACTCCATAGGCGCTATGGGCATTAAAAATGCCTATTTCGCGCCTATTCCAAAGGAATAGCTGCACTGGGGTCCGAAACTTTGCTCAAATGACTAAAAATGTGCAAATAGCGTCAATTGGGTCCGTTAGATTCCGCAGAGATTAGGACAAGCGAGAGTTAAGGGTTCGGGGTTCCATGGATCCAGCGTTCTGAGGTTCCGAGGTTCCAAGGGTTCGGGGGTTCCATGGTTCCGGGGTTCCGGGGTTCCGAGGTTCCAAGGGTTCGGGGGTTCCATGGTTCCAGCGTTCTGAGGTTCCGGGGTTCGGGATTCCAGCGTTCCTAGCGTTCCCAGCATTCCCAGCATTCCAGCGTTCCCAGCGTTCCCAGCGTTCCCAGCATTCCCAGTGTTCCCAGTGTTCCCAGCGTTCCCAGCATTCCCAGCGTTCCCAGTTTTCAGCTTACCAAAACAAATACTCGAGGTTAGTTAACTCTCACTTGCTCATATTCTGCTATAGCCATGTTGCCCACATGAACAAAAATGCAGTGCAGCGATCCTCGGGTAACAAGGAAAACAACATTCAGCCCGAAGAACAATCAATCTGGTTCGCTCCTCGCTTTTTGCAATTCATGGTAGTAAAATATAGGCAATAACTAATTAGGAGTGAAGCCATAAGATGCAAATTCAAAATGAAAACGGACGTTTTTTTGTTGCTAATGACGGTAAGGACCTTGCCGAAATCACATACAGTTTGGATAAAGGAACCGGGGAATTGGTCATTG
Source organism: Paenibacillus sp. FSL H3-0310 (assembly GCF_038002785.1). Classification (NCBI taxonomy): domain Bacteria; kingdom Bacillati; phylum Bacillota; class Bacilli; order Caryophanales; family Paenibacillaceae; genus Paenibacillus; species Paenibacillus sp. FSL H3-0310. Next base: position 1,660,405 of record NZ_JBBODC010000001.1, on the reverse strand, counting down.
ACCACACTCGTGTCTCCGAAGAACTGCGCGGGCAAGGTACTGGACAAGAGCTTGTACGTGCTGTTGTGGACAAGGCTCGGAATGAGAATTTAAAAATTGTACCCGTATGCTCCTATGCTGCGCATCAATTCGAGAAGCACCCGGAGTACAAAGACGTGCTGAGCGGGAATACTGGCGGGAGAGCTTAAACCTGCTCCCGTTTCCGCGAAGCTTTTTTAGTAACTATGCGAACTTATAATAGTTCAAATACACTTTAGGGGGAAACGGGTTTGACGACTGCCGACACTTTTAAGAATATTGAGGAATTACAACAACGCTGTGAGCAATATGAAGGAATTTCATTAAAACTGAATTGGGATATGCTCCGCCAGCCATCAAGCGCAGGTGATACGGAATGGCTCGTGACTTATGAGGACGAATTACTGGTCGGTTTCTTGGGACTCTATGGTTTTGGAAGCGATATGGAGGTCTGTGGCATGGTTCGGCCAGGCTACCGTCGACGCGGAATCTTCACCTCTCTGTGGAACCGAGCACAAACCATAATCAAGCGCAATAAAGTCTCTACTCTTCTTCTAAATGCACCCGCCGCTTCTTCATCTGGAACTGCTTTCCTGCAAACCTTGCCTCTGCAGTTCAATCACGCTGAATATCAAATGAAATGGGATGGCAATTCCATGGTGTCATCTGATGTCAGCTCAGCAACAGGGACTGTCGTCTTACGGCCAGCTCGTGAAGAAGAGGCACACATTCTGGTCGAACTGGATTGTGGAGGTTTTGATATGAAGACAGAAGATGCTGCAGAGCAGTATGAGTTGCACAAACAGGAAGGTATGCAAGAGAATATTATGATCGAGATGGACGGCAGGCCTGTTGGGAAGATGCGAGTGTGGACTGAAGATAATGAATCCTGGATCTATGGATTTACAGTCGACAAAAAGCTACGTGGGCTTGGCATTGGCCGCAGCGCCCTTCTTCAGACCATCGAACGAGAGCGCAAAAATTATAATGGTGTAAATCTGGAGGTCGCACTGGATAATCCCAATGCACTTAAGCTGTATGAGAGCTGCGGCTTTGTCATTCAGAATAAACAGGATTATTACCGATATATCGGCTAATCCCCAGACCTACTCTTGAGATTTTAATAAAGCAGTCACAATAAGACCTCCTTACTTGCTGGTGTTCTAACCTGCAGATAAGGAGGTCTATTTATTATAGTAAATAATCCGCTTCGCCTCTCTCATTTCTACGATCGCTGCAGCTTAAGGAACCGTCAGCTAACACTTCACGCTCAAGAAATACGGATAACAGACGCACATAATCCAGTGACTCCATAATCGAGATTGCCTCTCCATCAAAGCAGTATTTACGTCCATCCAGCAGCGAGAAAACTTCCACGGTCTCCGCTGGCTCACCATAAGCATGATGGCAAAAAACATTGGCCATATGCATAAATCCAGTGATGATATCCTCATTGCCATTAACCATAAATTTCTGAATGTTCACGCTTCGGCAACTTTTTGAAGAGTTCCAAGCCAGCTGCGTAATCATCGATAACTCCAAATTCAGCGCTGGAACTGGAACATGCCACTGTTCATATAACATCACTGGAATCTCCTGTAGATGATTGCTTGAAACGATACGCATAAGCTCATCAGCTACACTCGTTTTGATATCCCAATATTGCAAAAGGGAGGGAAAAGCATCTCCCCTAGGAGGCCACCGGCGTTCTAACAGAAATTGTATAGGTGTCTCTCTTCGCACTTCCGGCAACAGACTATAGAAGTCATTAAGTGTATGCCCCACAGCATATTGAACCTGCTGACGCCAGCGTGGGAGCCCCGTCGCTGGAGCTCCGCTAGCTAAATTCTCAGTCCCGCCCAGCATAATATGCTCCATGCGATAATCGTGCAGCCGTTTATACGGAGGGGTATGTACATCCCTTGGTTTGTTAAACCAACTTCCCACTGGCCCACCCATCTTAGGTTACCGCCATACAGGCTTCGATGAATTGACGTCCGAATTGACGGCAGGCTTCTTTTTCGGCAGCATTAGGGCCATACTCAATCTTTAGGCTATCTTGCAAAATGACTGCTCCACGCTCCTTTAGCTTCTCCTCGATAACATCCACTGCCCCACAATAAATGGCGTAGCCTGTATCTCCACTACCAAAAACTGCTGACTTCATAGCAGTCAAATCAAGTTCATCCATCTCCTCATAGAAATCAAGAGCTTCATCCGGCAACTCTCCGTCTCCCCAAGTATATGCCCCTAGCAGAACGCCTTCATATGATTTTATCTCAATCGCATTACATTCAGTGACCGACTTCAAAACAGCCTCACCGCCTGCTTGGCGTATTCCTTCTACAATCAATTCAGCCATTTCCTCAGTGTTCCCAGTTAAACTAGCATATGCCACAAGCACTTTAGCCATAAACTCCTGTTCCTCCCCTACTAACACCTTAAATTTAAATCATATACGCTTCACCTCATTCTATTTGATAATGATTATCATTGTCAATAAATAAAGTTAAAAAAACGCAAACTCCCCGTTATTACACACGGTTGAGGTTTGCGCTCCGTCTCATTTTTCTTAAAAAGAAGCTTAATAAGCACCTTCCAGCAAGGTTATGTGATTCCCATCAGGATCACGAAAATTCATTTCTTTACCGCCATATTCCATCGTAACAGGTGGCTGACAATCCAGTCCCTTAGCTTTCAACTGCTTGTATGTCTCATCCAGATTATCACAGCCGAATACTAAATTAACAAAACCTGTCGTAAGATTTTCCCACTTTGCAGCATCCCAAATAATAATTCCCGGCTGTTTCTTGCCAAAGCCAAGCTTTGCCCCGTCGAAATTACCGTAACCTTCGAAAGGCATAGGAATTCCTAGTACCTCCGTATAAAATTTAGCTGACACCGCAGTATCTTTAGTGTAAATGTTAGTCCCTTCAAAAGACGAAATCATAACTTGTCCCCTCTCATTCTCATAATATGTCTCATTTCTTACTTGGGTTTAGTCTAACAAGGTTGACACGCTTTGTATTGCAAAATTACGACATTCTTCGGTCTGCATAGACCAAGGCTTCAAGTGGGGTTCTTCCTGCATATTTTTTGAAATTATTGATAAAATGGGACTGGTGACTGTAACCATACGCGAAAATAAGATCCTGCATATTCTTCGTCTGCCCAGGTAAATGACACATCTCCCGCCATACATTCTGAAACCGCACGAGATCTGCTGTTTTTTTGGGCGATACACCTATATATTCTTGAAAAAGCCGTTCAAGTTGTCGTCTGCTTAAATTAGAACTGGTCTCCAAATCCTCTGCGGTCACAATCCCTTTTTGTTTAACCATAGTATAGACTGCGTTCATCATCCGATCGTTAGTCCGCCCTCTACGCTCAAGACGACGAAGCAGATAGGCTTCAGCGGCTGCAATCCTTTCGTCCATCGAGTTTACTTTCTCCAATAGATGACCAAGCTCTTTTTTAAAAGTGCCAAAATATTGTTCTACATCGACATGTGCGTTCAAGACATTCCGCAGATGATCATCTGCAAAAAAATGAACCGCCCAGAAATGAAATCGGATACCAAAGGTTGAACTCCCCCCTGGCTTTCTGTCTGAGGAGACTTCAAATGGAGTGTCATTGATGCCGGAGAAAAAAGTGTTTGTATTGCCTGATTCTCTATCCAAATCCCAAATAATATCCATACAGGTGTCCGGAATTATTGTCTCCGTCTCAGGTTGTTGTATAGACTCCACATCTACAGAACCCCAAAAACAGCGAATAAACGGCTGCAAGGCATGGCTGGGCAGAAACTCACTAGTGTGGTTGGGTTTTGCAGTTATAGGGAAATACAGCGGTGAGAGATTGAACATAGCTTTAGTTCTCCGATCGTAAATAGGGTAAGAACTCTACTATCTGATCATACACAATCAAGTCATGAAGCACCAGTTGAATAGCCGCATAAGCATGGGAATATTATACACCTCATTAGCATTGGACAAAATAATTGGTGAAGCTGGCTGAGGCGTAATTTGTTTGTAGCAATCAGGTGAAATGTTGTACAATAAAGGCTAAATGAATTTTTTTGAAGGATGGATTAAATCATGTATATAGCGAGCGATTGGAAAGACTATGAAGTAATTGATACAGGCGGTGGAGAGAAGCTCGAACGCTGGGGCGATATTATCTTGCGTCGTCCTGATCCACAGATTATTTGGCCTCTAAATAATGAGACCGCTAAATGGCGTGATGTGCACGGACATTATCACCGTTCCTCCGCTGGTGGCGGACAATGGGAAATGAAAAAAACCATTCCAGACGATTGGAAGATTAGCTATGGTAAATTAAAATTCCACTTACGTCCTACAAACTTCAAGCATACAGGACTATTCCCGGAACAAGCAGCCAACTGGAGCTGGATGATGGACAAGATTGCAGCGGCTAACCGTCCAATCTCAGTGCTGAATCTTTTTGCTTACACAGGTGGAGCTACTGTGGCAGCGGCGAGTGCCGGTGCGTCTGTCGTTCACGTGGATGCAGCCAAAGGTATGGTGCAGTGGGCGAAAGAAAACGTTCAGCTGTCTGGTCTTGGAGAACGTCCAGTGCGTTTTATCACGGATGATGTATTCAAGTTCGTACAACGTGAACAACGCCGCGGCAGCAAATATGACGCGATTATTATGGACCCTCCTTCTTACGGAAGAGGACCTGGTGGAGAAATGTGGAAGCTTGAATCAAGCTTGTACCCTTTCCTTGAGAGCTGTATGGAAATTATGAGCGACAACCCATTGTTCATGCTCATTAATTCCTACACCACTGGAATTTCTCCAACTGTACTGCGCAACATGTTGTCCATGACCATGGGCAAACGTTATGGCGGAAAACTTACCTCCGGCGAAATTGGTCTTCCGATCACCTCCTCCGGCATGAACCTGCCATGTGGTATCCTGGGTCGCTGGGAGGCGTAAGCCATGACACAGCATAGTTCCGGCAACAATGAGGCTGTAAGCGGCGGATCGCAACGATTTGAAGTCTTGTACGAAGACAACCATCTTCTGGGGATTGTAAAACCCGTGAATATTCCTGTTCAGGAGGATGCAACAGGAGATCCTGACCTGCTGAACCTGCTGAAAGAAGATGTGAAGGAACGTTTCAACAAACCCGGCAACGTCTATATAGGTCTGGTCCACCGTTTGGATCGACCGGTTGGGGGAGCAATGATTTTTGCCAAGACTTCCAAAGCGGCTTCAAGACTATCCGAGAGTGTTCGTACTCACGGCTTTCATAAGGTGTATTTAACAGTCGTGCATGGTAAACCGCCAGCCACTCGTGGCCGTCTTACAGATACGCTGCTTAAAGACGCAAAGAGTAACACCGTCACCGTGGTTCGAAAAGGAACTCCCGGCGGCAAGGAAGCAATTCTGGATTACACAGTGCTTGACAGTGCAGAAGGATACAGCCTGCTTAAGATTGATTTACTTACAGGGCGTTCCCACCAAATTCGGGTGCAGCTGAGTTCGATCGGCTGTCCATTATACGGTGATCAGAAGTACGGGGCTTCAGTGAACAGACCGGGGCAACAAATTGCGTTATGGTCAGCACTTGTAGGATTCCCTCACCCTGTTACTAAAGAAGAAGTGGAACTCATCTCTCTGCCCCCACAAACCCATCCTTGGGATCTGTGGCCGCGTGAAACACTACAAGAAGGGCTGTCCTGAAGCAGCCCTTTTTAGGCAATGAAACAAACCCTGTTATTTAAAACAAGGCAGTGATTCTCCGGTTAGTGGAGAATCACTGCCTTGTTTTTGGTTCTGCGTCTGCTACTTGAACAGAATATGGGAAGAGGATCCACGTTGGAGTGTTCTTCCTAGCTCCGCAGGATATGCTTAATCCGATTTTTCCAGCCGGGCATTGAATATCCCTTTGAGATTAAAAATCCCTTCGAGATTAAACATCATTTTGAGAGATTAAACATCCTTTCCACCTTCCAGCCTGAACTTAGCTAACGGTCAACCGGCTCTGTTTAGCGGTGAATCAGCAGTGGTTCAGCAGTGGAGCAGCAGTGGATCCTAGATGGAATCTGAAATGAAAGTAAGATAACTGCACTCTATACACTTATTCCGAATAAAAAAACAGTAGGTCGGATTTTAAGTGTACTCTTTACAACTAAAAATCAGGGAAACTGTAAAAAGAGAAGTAAATCAAGAAAATAGTTGTATAAAATACAGTTATATCTCAATGCTCGAGTAATTTACAAATAATAGCTGTACAAAATACAACTAAATACATTTAGATACCTCTACATGTTTCTCTTACTTCTAGATGCCACTAAATACCTATATATACTTTCAAACGCTTCTAAATGTTTCTATATACTTCTATATACTTCTATATACTTCTATATATATCTATATATTTCTATATATTTCTACATTCATCTAATTCTTCTAAACGCCTCTATCTTCTTCAACATTTTCCGCATTGCTTCCATCGGCTCTTTATACATATATTCTAAATGGGTGTAGATCCAAATCTAATACCCTATCATATTTATTAAAGGCTTATCATCCCAAATTTGAACCTCAATATATCGTTCAGGTCCCTTGTCACCATTGGCATTCCATTCCTGTGGCATACCGAATTTATCGATTACATCTATAATCTCGTCCCATGTATAAACTTGATTGCGATAAGGTTTGCCATCTTTATATCTCATAGTAGGAAACAAATCCCCGTAAGTGAAACTGATCGAAGCAGGATCAAACTGCTCAATAGTAATTTGCAGGCTTTTACCTCTAGGATACCAGTCTAATAACCACGGACATTCTCCCAGCGTCATATAATGCGGACAGGCTCTAGAAGGCTTACCACCTTTTATTATAAATAATTCCCTGGCCTTTGCTTCAAGACCCCGGCGAATATCTAGATAATCTGCTGAACGCTTACTCGCAAAACCTTTATTACGCTGACGTAGATCATTCAGAACCTGTTCCGCTTCTTGGGATGGCAGATCAGACAGATTTTGAAATGGACCTGTAGATTCATCATAGTAGTGATACAGCCAAGCTATTTGCTTCAAGGTGTAGAACCCTCCGGTGTAGTTGTAACAACCATTTTGCCCATTAAGTAGAGCAGTAACTGTTGGTTATGAGAGGAGATCGGATCAAGCGCTTCCGCAAAAAAATCACTGCGGATCTTTAGACCCCGTGCAGTTTCTTCCATTCCAGTCTCCGTTATACTCACCCATACAATCCGCCGGTCCGAAGCATCTCTTTCCCGCACAATAAGCTCATGCTTCTCCATCCGATCAAGTAACATCGTAACCGCTGCAGGACTGGTCGCCAAATGTGGAGCCAGATCAGAAGGCTTCATGGCGTCGCGTTCCTGAAGCAGTTCAAGTACAGTAAGTTGGGCATCCGTCAGCGTTGGAGCAAGATTACTGTCCATATGTAATTTATAATCTTTTAAAATCTTATGCCAAATTTTACTGAATTCAGAAGCATGCACACTTATTCCTTCCTTTCCTCGCGGTTCTATCCGGTATATCTACATTTTCGCGAAACAACTTCCATTTCCTGCAAACGAAGAAAAATAAATCTGCCGGACCTTCAGTATAAAAAAATAAAAAACGACGCTTAGTCAACCCTCCAAAAGAGCGGACTAAACGCCGTTATAAAATCACTTGTTAATCGCTAGTTTTAATGAACTGATGGGAAAAGATTTATGATCTCATCCTTTTTCTCCACAGCTACAATCTGTTTGCCTGTAGAACGACGCTCGCCCAGCGGCGCTGATTCAGAGGAGAACGTATGGTGGGCATTCTCACGGGTAACGGCATTCAGTTCTAATGGCTCCTTGCAATAGAAAGCCCCTGCTAACCTGCTGCCATTTGGACGTATTCGTTTGCCTTCCTTGAATTCGAAGGTTGGCATTCCTTTGCCACCACGGCTTTGTGATGGATAATCCACAAGTAATGAACGTTTCGCATAACCAATATCAGAAATAGCAAGGATTTCGCCTTCATCTTCGCTGACCCAGAAGCAGGAAATCACCTCGTCGCCCTCGCGCAGCTGAATTCCTCTTACACCGGATGCAACGCGACCCATAGGGTTAACCTCATTCTCATGGAATCGGATACTCATTCCCTCACGGGTGACCAGCACAATGTCCTTGTCATTCGTACTAGAAGCCACTGTAATGATCTCATCACCCTCGGCTACCTTACAGGCCGCTACAGCTCCAGAACGGCTTGTAGAGTATTCCTTGAGCTCTGTACGCTTCACCTGACCCCGACGGGTGACAAACACAAGGCTCTGCTGCGGATCATCTAGATTATTCACCGGAATCACACTAACGATTCCATCTCCTTTAGACAATCCAATAACATTCACAATCGCTGTACCAGGGTCTTTCCATTTAAACTCCGGGATCTGGTGCACAGGAAGCAAGAAGTATTGCCCTTTGCGGGTAAATACCAGCAGACTGTCACGGGTATTTACATCCAGCAGCCTGACGATATGATCGCCTTCTTTGACGCCTGAGGTATGACGCTCCCCACCAGAACGGGTGAAGGAAAGCATACTAGTCCGCTTAATATAACCATCTGCTGAAAGAGCAACGAGCACATCCTCCGCGTTGACCAGCGCTTCAAGGCTAACCTTGAGCTCCTCGACTTCGCCTTGGATCAGAGAACGGCGATCAATGCCGTATTTGTCGCGAATCTCCAGCAGTTCCTTACGAATTACAGCAACTAGCTTTTTGTCGCTATCCAAAATACCGCGCAGATGTGTAATCTTTGCCATCATTTCATCTAATTCTTTCTGGAGTGAAGTGATCTCCAGATTGGTCAGACGATACAATTGCAAAGTAAGGATCGAATCGGCTTGGCGTTCACTGAAGCCGAACATCCATACGAGATTGTTCTGAGCATCCTGACGATTTTTCGAAGCTTTGATCGCAGCGATAACCTCATCCAGGATGTTCAGTGCTTTAACTAAGCCCTCTAAGACATGAGCACGGTCTTCAGCGCGTTCCAGATCGAACTGGGTGCGATGAGTCACAACTTCACGCTGATGCGCGATATAAGCTTCCAGGATGGCTTTTAGACCAAGCTGCTGAGGTGCTTTGTTAACAATAGCAACCATATTGAAGTTATAGGTGATTTGAAGATCGGTTTTTTTGAGCAGATACGCCAACACGCCTTGAGCATCAGCCTCTTTTTTGAGTTCGACTACAATCCGCAGTCCCTCACGACCGCTCTCATCACGAACCTCGGCAATGCCATCGATCTTTTTCTCCAGCCGAATATTCTCCATGGAAGTAACCAACCGTGATTTTACAATCTGGAATGGAACTTCCGTGATCACGATTTGCTGCTTGCCGCCCCGCATATTCTCAATCTCTGTTTTGGAGCGCAGGTAAATACGGCCTTTACCTGTGCGGTAAGCATCCATGATGCCGTCTCCGCCCATGATTGTGCCGCCTGTAGGGAAATCCGGACCTTTCATGAAGGTCATAATTTCTTCCAGCTCAATATTTGGTTTCTGCATCACTGCGATACAAGCGTCAATTACTTCACGCAGATTATGTGGCGGAATTTCAGTGGCAAAACCAGCAGAAATCCCACTCGTGCCATTTACGAGCAGATTCGGATACCGGGAAGGAACCACAACAGGTTCTTTGGCGGTATTGTCAAAGTTATCTTTAAACAAGACCGTCCGCTTCTCGATATCACGCATCATCTCCATTGCAATGGGAGACAGCCGTGCTTCTGTATAACGCATTGCCGCTGCTGGGTCATCGTCCATAGAGCCCCAGTTACCGTGACCGTCAACTAGCACATGCCCCATCTTCCAAGGCTGTGCCATACGTACCATACCATCGTAAATAGAGGAGTCACCATGTGGATGGTAATTACCCATTACATCTCCGACAGTTTTGGCTGACTTGCGGTATGGCTTGTCAGGGGTGTTGCCGGAGTCGTACATCGCATAAAGAATCCGGCGCTGCACGGGTTTAAGTCCATCACGGACATCGGGGATTGCCCGGTCCTGAATAATATATTTGGAATACCGACCAAAGCGGTCACCGACGACCTCTTCCAGAAATGCCGGCAAAAATTGTTCTGATAAACTACTCACTTTGCTCACCTTCTGTTCCTCAAACTGCCCGTTTTAAAATAGTGTGGTGATTCTCAGGTACTTCAGAGCTTTTTGGAATTCCGGGCATTATCGCTCCTACAGTTCCAAAATCTCCCTAGGTCCCATAAATCACCAAGCTCTTAGAAAATCGGGATTATCGTCACTTGCAGCACTGACATTACTCTACAATTTCGGTGAAATCGACATTTTCAACAATCCAGCGTTTACGTGGATCGACTTTGTCACCCATAAGTGTTGAAACACGGCGCTCCGCCTTAGCGGCATCCTCAATCTGTACCTGAAGCAGCGTACGCGACTCTGGATTCATCGTTGTCTCCCACAGCTGATCGGGGTTCATCTCGCCCAATCCTTTATAACGCTGAAGCTCGAAGTTTTTGCCGAATTCCTTTAAGTAATTTTGCAGCTCTTCATCACTCCATGCATACCTTACGGTCTCCAGCTTTCCCGTTTTGCGGGTCAACTTATAAAGTGGAGGCTGAGCGATAAAGACCTTACCTGCATCTAATAAAGGCTTCATATAACGATAGAAAAATGTCAGCAGCAGCACCTGAATATGCGCTCCATCGGTATCGGCATCGGTCATAATGATAATTTTAGAATAATTGCTGTCTTCGACGGTGAAATCCGGACCAATTCCAGCACCTATTGTAGAAATAATTGCTTTATACTCGTCGTTCTTCAGGATGTCCAGCAGCTTAGCTTTCTCCGGATTCATCGGTTTACCTTTTAGCGGCAATATCGCTTGAATCTTAGAGTCACGGCCTTGCTTAGCTGAACCACCGGCGGAATCACCTTCCACGATAAACAGCTCCGTACGTGTAACGTCCTTTGATTGTGCAGGAGACAGCTTACCGCCAAGATTCGAGCTTTCGCTGCGTTTCTTGCCTGTGCGGATCTCATCGCGGGCTTTACGTGCCGCTTCCCGCGCTTTCGACGCTTGAATCGATTTCTTCAGCAGGCTCTGCGCAACTTGTGGATTTTCTTCCAAGAAACGCGCCATATTTTCAGAAACGATATAATCTACTGCACTACGGGCGGAAGCACTGCCAAGCTGATCCTTCGTCTGTCCAACAAATTCAACCTCGGACATTTTTACACTGATGACAGCCATCATGCCTTCCCGCAGATCATTACCTTCCAGGTTTTTATCTTTTTCTTTAAGCAATTGCGTGCGGCGGGCATATTCATTTAATACACGAGTGTACGCAGTTTTAAAGCCGGTCTCATGTGTGCCTCCGCTGCGAGTTGGAATGGAGTTTACGAAGGAAGCCAAGGTTTCTGTGTAGCCTCCGTTGTATTGCAGAGCTACTTCTACCTCGATATCATCCTTTTCTGCACTGAAATGAATAACATCATGGAGAACATCCTTACCTTCGTTGAGGAACTGCACAAATTGACTGGCTCCACCTTCATAAAAGAACTCATCCTGACGGTTGCTCCGCTCATCTTGCAGTGTAATACGCAGACCGGAATTCAGAAAAGCAATCTCCTGAACCCGCTCTGCCAGCGTGTCATAATTCAGAGCAATTCCATTTGGGAAGACACGAATATCTGGCTTGAAAGTAATTTTCGAACCCGTTTTATTGGTGTTACCCAGAACTTCAAGACCAGTTACAGGTTCGCCAACATGCTCCTTGCCCTTCTTGTCCACCCAGTACTCAAACCGCTGCCGATGGATTTTGCCCTCACGATAAATCTCTACTTCGAGCCATTCAGACAAAGCGTTTGTGACAGAAGCCCCTACGCCATGCAAACCGCCTGATTTTTTATAACCCGATCCACCGAACTTACCGCCCGCATGCAAAATTGTAAATACAACTTGCGGGGTAGGTACCCCTGTCTTATGCATTCCAGTTGGGATCCCCCGTCCATTATCGCTAACGGTTACCGAGCCATCCTTGCGAAGCAGTATGTCAATCTTTGTACAATACTTGGCTAAATGCTCATCTACGGCATTATCTACGATTTCCCATACTAAATGATGTAGTCCTGAAGAACTCGTACTGCCGATATACATGCCAGGTCGTTTGCGTACTGCAACCAGACCTTCGAGCACTTGAATGTCGTCAGCATCGTATCCAGTACGGCCATTCTCGCCGTTATTAGAAACTTCAGCAAACATATCGATCTGTTCGAGCATTCATGCTCCTCCTTCTTTTCTCTATACTAAGAAGAAACGGCTTGGCCGTCCTTTATGTTAAGAACGGTATCCGTTACTGCCAAAAACCTAAGGATAGAATATAACGTGAAATTATACTCTCCTATATTTCTAAGAAATGCAAACAAACGTTTTGGTCACTTTGTTCATTCTAATTCAAAATATCCCTTTTCGTAAAGACGGCGAATGAAATGATCACCGAAGCGGCCCCCCATACTGCCAGCACAGCCATGGAAAATGACAAGGACATCCCTTCAATGGGGGCGGGAGTACCAGACAAATAGCTGGTCAGTCCAAGATTTACCATAAATAAATATTTCGCTGTTGTCCAGGCAGAGGCCATATTGGTCAGTATACTACCTGCAATCAGCGCTGCCATCATAACTACTATACTCGCCGCAGTACTGCGAACAAGCACCGAGATCATGAACGCGAGCAGTGCAACCACTACGCTGACGAACCAAATCAAACCACCTTGCATAAGCATATATTTCCACTGGGGCACTGCATGTACAGTAGACATATCTAGCGAATCACCACTGATTTTAAAGCCTGTAAAAACAGGAATATTAAAACCTTTAAAACCAAAGGCGAGACCAGAGATAAAGTAACTGATTGCAAATGTGGAAAGTACGATAAGCGAGACAAACATTAGCAGTGCTGTCATTTTGCTAAAAAGCACCTTCCAACGCTTGACCGGCCTAGTCAACAGCATTTTGATAGTTCCAGTTGTCCTTTCGGCCGAGACCAAATCTGAGGCCACCGCCATAATGAGCAATGGAATAAATAATGTAACCGAATTATCCATAAATTCTCGGGTAAAGGTAACCCCGCTAGGTTCATTCGGATTAACGTCATGGTGAAGATAATACTGAAGCTGTTGTACAAATATTCGCCGATAAGTCTTCCATTCCTCTGGAATCCGGTCACTGCCCAGTGAATTTTGATTATCGATAATCTGCTGCTGGATCTCAAGCCGCCAATCGGAATTAAATTTCTCCCGACTCCGTTCGGCTGAACGCATCTGTGCATAGGTGAACATAGGCACCAGTACAATCAGAATCAGCAGTATAACATAAAACCGTTTCTTTTTTATAATCTTCAAGCACTCATTACGGATTAGCGGAAGCAAGTTACTCAACATTCTCACCCTCCGTTAGTTTCAAGAATAGCTGTTCCAGTGTCGGATTAATTTTATGCACAGCTCTCACCTCAATTTCAGCAGTAACCATTACGGCCACAATCTCGGGGATCAGATCCTGATCCATGATCGTTATTAAAGAATTGGGGCCCATCCCGGCAATAATTGAGTCATCTAATGTGACGTCTTCCAGTTTCTGAATTTGAATATCTGAACGATCAGCCAGCATTTCCCGGGCCTCAGCAAAAGGCTCCAGCTCCCAAAGTACATACGGCGAATTACGAGCGATCAGCTCATCTACCGCACCTACTGCCAATACACGCCCTTTACTAATAATCGCTACACGGTCGCAAAGAAGCTGAATTTCACTAAGCAGATGGCTCGATACGAACACCGCCAGCCCTTCTTCCGCCAGCTTGCGAATGAATTCTCGCAGCTCTTTAATGCCTTTAGGGTCAAGTCCATTCGTCGGCTCGTCCAAAATAAGCAGCCGTGGACGTCCCAACAGCGCCTGCGCAATGCCTAATCGTTGTCTCATCCCAAGCGAGTATGTACTTACCTTATCATGTATCCGCTGATCTAATCGAACAATATCTACCACTTCGCTAATACGTTCATTGTCTACGCCAGGCTGCATCCGGGCAAAATGCTGCAAATTCTCCCACCCGGTCAAATAGGTATATACCTCAGGATTCTCAACGATAGAGCCTACATATTGCAATGCTTTTTCCGGATTTCGGTTCACATTGTACCCACATACTGTAATCTTGCCCTCAGTAGGTCGAATCAAATCCACAAGCATGCGGATCGTGGTCGTCTTCCCAGCCCCATTAGGCCCGAGAAAGCCGAAGATCTCCCCTTTTCTCACATCGAAAGTGACATCATCTATAATCCATATTCGCCCTATTTTTTTACGTACCCCGTCCACAGACAAGACGACTGTGCCGGAGTCTTCACTATTCGCTTTTGTCATATTTAATTTAGCTCCTTGTGACTGTCATTTTCTCGGTTTGTACTTGCTCAAAGGGCATTTACCTACATGATCTTACTGCAAAATTTAACACTCACCTATATACTACTGCACAGCCTGTATGAACCGTTCTCCGATTCGCTGATAGCCATCACCATTAGGATGAAAATGATCGGTGGATAGATACTTGTCCAAATGTCTGTTAAACAAGTCAAACGTAGGAACCAAGGTCATGTTGCTATGCTCATTAATAATATCCATTGCCGTATTATTCCACTTCGTTACCGCTTGATTGCCTGGTGCCAGTAATTCTGGAATATCGCCAAAGGGATTATACAGCCCCATATAGTAAACTTGCGCATTCGGATTGATCTGTGAGATTTTATCGAGAATCTTCTCCAGTCTAGCTGCTGCTTCTGGCAGAGCGGCTAATAAAGACTCTGGAGTCAGCTCCTGCCCAGAGGTTGATGAAGTTGTGTTGCCCTGTTGCGCCCCATTATTCTCAAGAATATCCGAATCCTTAAACAGATCATTTCCTCCGACGGATAGCAAAACAACATTCGACATGCGCAAGGCATACTCCACACCATCTTCGTTCAGTTTGCTTAACAGCCCCGCAGTAGTCAACCCGTTAATCCCCATATTGCCTAAAAAGTCTACTGTGACACCTTTTGCGGATAAACCAGTAACCGTACGCTTAACAAACCCTTCTCCGGTGTTATCACCGGTCCCCTTGGTAAGCGAATCCCCGAGCGCAACAATTTTGAGGAGCTTGACGGTCTCCGTCACCGGTGCGGCTGTTTGCTGAGGCAAGCTGCTCTCGGTAACCTCTCCGACCGGATAGATAATATCTTTAACCGCATAAACTAAACCAACCATCAAAACTATAGTTGTTACTATGGAAATCAAGCTGACGCTGCGCCATGTCCATTTCGAATCCTTCAAAGCTATCCCTCCGTATGCCGTTCTATTATGTATTGTTCCACAATTTACAAAGATCTTAACTATGTTACATAAACATAATTCTTCCATACAAGTTTTGCAAATGTCTAGCAAAGAAAAAAATCCCGCTGCTACAGTGTTTTTGCCGAGGAACGAGTGTGGACTTTTTTGAAAATAAAAAAATACTGGCTTTTTAATTAATGCCATTATATAATATTCACCGTTGACTCTTTAGACATTACGGGTTATTAGCTTAGCTGGTAGAGCAGCCGACTCTTAATCGGCAGGTCGCAGGTTCGACCCCTGCATAACCCATAGAGCTAGACAGAAGAAGTAAGGACAAGTTCCTTGCTTCTTTTTTTGTTGCATTTTTAATCTTCACCACACAAAAAAAACCGCTCCCCGACTTACATCGGAGAACGATTTCTTCCTGAAGCATCTACTCGTATTATTTACCAATAAACTCTTGAACCCAGTAATTATTATCATAGCCTACACCGATATAATTGAAGTTAGCATTCAAAATATTAGCGCGATGACCTGGACTATTCATCCATGCCTTCATTACTTCCTCTGGTGTTTTTTGTCCCATTGCGATATTCTCACCTGCGGCTTTATAAGTGATGCCAAAGGATTTCATCATATCAAAAGGTGAACCATACGTAGGTGAAGTATGTGAGAAATAATTATTCGAACGCATATCTGTAGCTTTTGTAGCGGCAACTTTGTGCAGGCTGTCCAATCCAGCTACAGGTGACAAACCAGCTGCTGCACGTTCTTTGTTTACCAGCGTTACGATTTGCTGAACATAGGTTCCTTTATTGCTCACAGCACCTGTTGTAGTTGTATTATCTGTTGGCTTAGTTACAGTAGTTGTGTCTGCTGGCTTTGTAACCGGTTTTGTAGTTGTAGTTGTGGTCGTGTTGTCTTTTTTTGGTACTGTTCCAGTTTGCGGCTTAGTCACCACGATTGTGCTATTCGAAAAAGGGAATCCCTCAAGATTAGCTTGTTTAAAATATTGTAATATTTGCTCATAACTTGTGCCTTTTATTGTTACTGTCGATTCATTCGATGCCGCATTTGCTTCCAATGGAAGAGAAATACTAAGTGCCATAACAGCTGCCACGCTACCACCGATGATTGCTTTTAATGTCTTGTTCTTCAATCTGCCATCTCCTTTTTTCTTGCGTGTAATATATGCTTCTGCCTAGAGTGACCATCTACAAATGTTACAAAGTTGTAATTTGTTCCTCAGTCATTGTAGCATAAATCTCTCAAATGTGCGCTTCTAATTTTTTACATATAATAGTCTTGACTGTAAGATTTCCGATTCCTAGATACATTCGCTTTCTTTCGCTGTTTTCCTGCCTAAAAATACCATTTTACCTGTTATGCGCGAAAAAAAGCGAAAAAAAGCGAAAAAAGTCGCCCTCCCCGAAAGGACGGCAACTTCAGCAAACCTATGGATACCTGACGATTAATGAAACGATTGCCAGAACTCGCCCTCCGTAGAGATCAATCCCATGATTTCCGCATAAGGAATCCGGAAGGTTGGAAAACCTGCAGAATACGGAGCGATCTCATAAGGTGCGAAATATAGATACAACGCTTCATTATCTACAAAAAAGGGCTGATCCGAGGTAATTCCTTTATACGTATCCGGAAAAACATATGAATATTGTGGATCGTTCTCGATCTGTTTGCCCACAATTTTACTGAGCTTCTCCACATATCTGCTGCCCGGCTTGAACAAATCCCCCAGCTTATAGAACCTGCCGCTGCGCAAATTAATATGCGGATAGATTTTGGTAGGCATTCCATGTGCTGCTCCAAAAGGAAAACGATACCCGGTCAGCTCCAGCACCAGCAGATTTTTACGGAAGAAAGAGACTGAAAAATCACCATTATAACTAAAGTCCTGGGAAACCCCTCCACTCCCAACGTCTTCAGCAAGGGATAGCTTGCGCAGCTTATCGTTAACCTCTCGCGAAACTTCCGCACTTGCAATCCCCTCAACGACCGGATAATACACCAGATAATCCCTGTTCGGTTTGTATTTCTTCTCTACTACGGAATAGGGAGGTCTCAGCGGAATGACTCCATTTTGGCGCCAAACCTGCTTTCCCTGCCGATCATAATAAGATGTGCGTTGATCTACATCTGCTCTTATCAAACGTCCGCTAAGGGTGAGTGTTCCTGCCCCTGGAATAACTGGGGGCTGGGCTGCCTTTTTTCCACTTCTATCGATAAAATAGGTATCTTTAGCATCAAATACAGACGCCAATCCCTCCTGGTAATTGTTCACGCCAAGCAGGGTGTGATTGCTCAGGACCGCTCCCGTTTTCGCATCTGCAATTACGTAACGTGATCCGCGATAAGGCTGGCTGGGGAATACAGGCGTTCCTATGGCTACTCTGCCTTCACCTAGCTGCAATACTTCATAATATTTTGCCGGGATGATCATTTTTCCTTGTTTATCAATCAGCCCGTAGGCGTTGCCATAATTTTCAGCGGTATTCACCACCGCACGTCCCTCTGAAAAAGGTAAAGCAGAGGTGAATTGCGGCTGAATAGCTACAGAACCATCCGTATTTAAATAGCCATATTTACCGTTTTCAGTCGCTTGATAGGCTAGCAAACCTTCTCCCGGACTTCCAACGAAAGGATGGTTATACGTATGCAGAATGTTCCCATCCGGATCGATGAGCGCATACTCTCCTTCTTTGATTTTAACCAAAGCCACGCCGTTCATAAAATCATTGGCATCTACATAAATCGCGGGCAGCACCTCTTTGCCTTGCGCGTCCACATATCCATATAGCGATTGGCCGCCGGTCGTATTTTGTTTTGAAAATAGTGCTCGCCCCTCATGTAATGAGTTCAAATAATCATACCGGGCGGACGTCACTTCTTTGCCTTTTTCATCAATAAAAGTGTAGCCCTTGGCATCCGACACGACCGCGCGCTCTTCCGAAAAAGGCGCAATAAAAGAATAGATCGGCTTCACTCGTTCTCTTCCAGTGCTGTCAATCAGCCCGCTGTTATTTTTTCGCTGAACTACGGCAAGACCGTTCTTTTGAAAATCCTCAGCATATTCGTACCGGGGTTCAATCTGAACACGGCCCTCGTCATTAATATATCCCCAAAGTGTGCCCTCTTTGAGATTAAACGGCGCCGGATGCAGACCCGTGGTCCGCAGATCGTCCCCCACCCACTCCGGCAATAAGTATGGCGCCTCAAAAGGTTTATTAGAGTAATCTACACGATATAATCCCGCTTCTGCCGGAATCGTGACGAACAACTCCTCTTCCGTGCGTATGAAATCCTCATCCTGCTGAGTAATATATTCGTTCCAGCCAATGCCATCCCATTTCCATACATCCGCCTGTATCAGACCATTGTCATTCCCTTTCCCCAGCTCATTCAACCTAATCCTTAACATCCAGTCGCTCCCCTTTAACAAAGGCATTTGCCTATAGAATATGGGAGAACGTTGGTTTATGTGCTTTTTGATCTTTGGGGTTAGGGGGAGGCGTATTCTAGGGCATTTTTGCCTCTCTTTCCGCTTCCGTTGCTCGATTTGGCGTATTCTAGGGCATTAATGACTCTCTTTCTTTCACGTTAGCTCGTTTCAGCTAATTGTGCGGGATTTATACCGTTCTTTCGCCCCACGTAGCTCGTTTCAGCCAATTCTACGGGATTTATACCGTTCTTTCGCCCCACGTAGCTCGTTTCAGCCAATTCTACGGGATTTATACCGTTCTTTCACCTCACGTAGCTCGTTTCAGCCAATTCTACGGGATTTATACCGTTCTTTCACCTCACGTAGCTCGTTTCAGCCAATTCTACGGGATTTATACCGTTCTTTCGCCCCACGTAGCTCGTTTCAGCCAATTCTACGGGATTTATACCGTTCTTTCGCCCCACGTAGCTCGTTACAGCCAATTCTACGGGATTTATACCGTTCATTCGCCACACATAGCTCGTTTCAGCCAATTCTGCGGGATTTATACCGTTCATTCGGCCCACGTGGCTCATTTCAGCCAATTCTACGGGATTTATACCGTTCTTTCGCCCCACGTAGCTCGTTTCAGCCAATTCTGCGGGATTTATACCGTTCTTTCGGCCCACGTGGCTCATTTCAGCCAATTCTACGGGATTTATACCGTTCTTTCGCCCCAGCTCGTTTCAGCCAATTCTACGGGATTTATACCGTTCTTTCTCCTCACATAGCTCAGGTCGGCTAGTTCTACGGGATTTATACCGTTCTTTCGCCCCACGTAGCTCGTTTCAGCCAATTCTACGGGATTTATACCGTTCTTTCGCCCCACTTAGCTCGTTTCAGCCAATTCTAAGGGATTTATACCGTTCTTTCACTCATGGTGCTTCTGTTCTGTTACTAATATTAGTTTGTTGATATTGTTGGTGAGCTATGATGAATATGATGTGTTTTCGTGGTGCTCCTGATGGCGATGGTAGTTTTATTGCTGCTGATATTGATTTGTGGCGGTGATTGCCGTGTTCATGCTGTTAATGTTGAGAGGATTGTGATAACCGTGTTTGTGTTGATGATATTAATTGGTGATGGTAATGATGCTGTAGTAGTACCGTGGCGGTTATGGTGCAACTATTGGGTGAAGTAAATCCTATTGGTGGAATATTAGATTTGATGGAGCAGGGGTGGCAATGTTGATTGAAGTTTATGGTGGTAAGTAATGTTGATGTTAGTGTTGCTGGCGCTGTTTAGTCGTGGTGGCATTTTGGCGGGTAGTTTTAGTGGTGTATTTGTTTCATGTTTGTAGTAGCCATTGATGATCTGTGTGTTAGTGGTGGTGACACTATTTGGTCGTGGTGGCATTTTAGTGGGTAGTTTTGGTGTTGTGTTTAGTTGTTAGTACTGTAGTTAGTCGTGTTTTGGTTGACAGTGTTGTGGTTGGCAGTACCGTAGTTAGTGGTGCTTTAGTTAGCAGTGCTGTAGTTAGCAGTGCTGACAGTGACATTATTGGTGTAGTTGATATTATTGGCGTAGTTGATATTATTGCTGTACTTGATGCTGGTCCCAATGGTACTAGTGGGAGCGAAATTGGTTTATCCCTAACTAATTAAACTAGTTTTTGTGGGTAGTTTTTCATACATAGTTTTTGTGGTTAGTTTTTGTGGGTAGTTTTCGTGCTCGTGCGTAGTTTTCCTATGCGAGGAGCAAGGGGGCGACGTTCAGTACTTATGAATTTGCAATTGTGAATTTGTACTTTAAATTGGTACTTATGAATTGGTACTTATGAACTGATTCTTACGAGTTGCTTATATCCGCAAGCGAAATGGACAAACCAAAAAGCGTTTGCCATAAATAGCAAACGCTATAATCACCACACATCCCCCACACAACTACTTCTTCGAAGAATATTTCCGCATATCAAATGCGACCGCGGCGATGATGATCAGACCTTTGATAATCAACTGATAGTAAGGGCTGATGCCGATGAAGGTCAGGCCATAGTTGATTAAGGTAAAGATAATAACACCGACCAGAACACCTGGCACTGTTCCGATACCACCGGTTGTGGACACCCCGCCCACGACGCAAGCAGCAATCGCATCGAGCTCATACATGTTACCATAGTTATTGGTTGCGCCACCTGTTCTGGCAGCCTCCAGCACACCAGCCAAACCATAAAGGGCTCCAGCAATCGCATAGATGTAGATCAAGTTCTTGGAAACATCGATGCCAGATACTTTTGCTGCCTGCATGTTACCGCCGATAGCGTACATGTTCTTGCCCAGCTTAGTTTTATTGAACACCACCCATACGATGGCGGCGACACCCAAGGCTATCAGCACGATATACGGGATTGAATATTGTCCCTTGCCGATAAACCCGGAACCGATTGTAGTGAAATCTGGACGCAGACCGCCAATCGGCTGTGATTGGTTGGGGTCCATGTCAAAGTACAAGGAATTCAAGCCGTAGACGATAACCATCGTACCCAGTGTTGCGATAAACGGCGGGACGTTCAGCTTGGAGACGACAATACCATTGACGAGTCCGCAGAGAAGGCCAGCGATAATAGCTATAAGGATCGGAAGCCACACTTGCACCTGCGGCAGATCAGGAAAAAAGCGCCGGGAATAATCCGGAATTTGCAGCATCGAAGCAGAGATTACCGCTGTAAAACCAACCACACGTCCAGCAGACAAGTCCGTCCCAGCTGTGATAAGGATGAAGGCAACACCAAGCGCGATGATAATCCGTGTTGACGACTGAATTAGAATGTCCCGTAAAGTATTTACAGAGATAAAGGCCGGCTCATATAAGGCAATACCCATAATTAGAATTACCAAGACAATATAAATAGCATTTTGAGTAATAAAAGATTGGGCTCTTTTAGCGTTCATTAGTAGTGTTCCTCCTTAAAGTTACGCGAAGAGTACTTCTCTTCGTAAACCAAATCTAGTTTCGCCCAGCAAAACTATCATTGAAATCCTATCCTAATGCTGTGCAGCGAGTCGCATAACTTCGGTTTCCGTAGCTTGCTCGCCTTCTAGTATTCCGGTAAGCCTACCCTCCGACATGACCATTACACGGTCAGACATTCCGAGCAGCTCCGGCATTTCTGAGGAGATCATAATGATGCTTTTCCCTTGCTGCGCCAAGTCGGCAATAATCGAATAAATCTCGAATTTAGCCCCTACGTCGATACCGCGAGTCGGTTCGTCCAGAAGCAGGATTTCGGGCTCGGTTAAAAGCCATCTGGCGAGCAGCACTTTTTGCTGATTCCCACCAGAAAGATTCATGATCAGCGTTTTGGTTGTTGGAGTTTTGGTCCGTAATTTTTCAATCATTTTATCGACTTCTTCTTTTTTCTTTTTTCCATCTAGTAGAAGTAGTAGTTTCTGGTATCGATGCAGATTAGCGATTGCGCCATTTTCATGAACAGACAAGACTGGAAAAATACCAGTGACACGCCGTTCCTCCGTAAGCAAAGCCATTCCGTGTTTCTTAGCATCCTTGGGAGATTGGATATGAATGCGCTTACCATCGATAGAAATCGTCCCCGATTTGATAGCCCTCAGGCCGAATAATGCCTCAATAACCTCTGTTCTCTGAGCGCCTACCAGACCACCAATCCCTAAAACCTCACCTCGTCTTAATTCAAAAGAAACATCTTTAAACGATCTTTCTTCAGGGGAGGTTAATCCTTCCACCTTCATATATACTTCGCCAGGCACGTTAAAGCGTTCTGGGAATCGATTGGTCAAGTCACGGCCGACCATTTTGGAAATAATAAGATCTGTAGTCAATTCCACCGCTGGCCAGGTTCCGATTTTTTTACCATCCCGCATAATGGTAACCTCGTCAGAAATTTCGAGAATCTCTTCCATTTTGTGAGATATATAAATAATAGCTACGCCTCTACTCCTAAGGTCCCGTATGATTCGAAATAAATGCTCCACCTCCACACTGGTCAGGGAGGAAGTAGGTTCATCCATTACAATAACGCGGGAGTGAAAAGAGACAGCCTTCGCAATTTCAATGGATTGGATTTTGGATACAGACAGCTTACCCACTAATGTCTCGGGATTCAGATCGATATCCAGATCTTTAAACAAATTCTCCGTGTCAGTGTACATTTTCTTATGGTCAATAAACTGGAAAGGTCCAATCCCTTTGGTTGGGAAACGTCCTAACCAGATATTCTCCATCACACTTCGGAACGGCACGGGATGCAGCTCTTGGTGAATCATGGAGATCCCATTTTTCAAAGCGTCATTTGAGCTTCCGATAGAGGTCTTCTCACCCTCCAAAAAAATCTCACCGGCATCCGGTGAATAAATACCAAAGAGACATTTCATTAAAGTGGACTTACCCGCACCATTCTCGCCCATAAGGGCATGCACCGAACCTGGTCTGACCTTTAAACTAACTGCATCCAGCGCTTTGACGCCGGGGAATTCTTTAGTAATGTCATTCATTTCTAGCAAAAACTCAGCTTTTTCCATGTTGTTACGCCCCCTACGCTTTTTTCTTTTTTCATGAGAGGCACAGCGGTTTCATCCTGTTCCCTGCCTGAAAGAAATCCGAGGAGCGAAAATCCGCTCCCCGTTGCTGCCATAAGATCATGAATTCCATCTAGATTAGAGCGTTATTATTTGGCGTCATCGATATTGTCTTTGGTGATCTTTTTATAGGAAATCCACACGTATTGGTTGTCTGTGATATCAAAGCCTACGTTATCTTTTGTAGGTGTTTCTCCTTTAGCAAGCAGAGCAGCAACTGTGATCGCAGCTTTACCTTGGTTGTTCGCATCATTCAGCACGGTACCAAGCATCGTTCCATCTTGCAGCGCTTGAATCGCAGGAGCAGTAGCATCTACACCTACTACCGGCATGAATTTATCACCCGTGAAGTAACCTGAAGCTTTTAGAGCTTCGATGGCACCGAGAGCCATATCGTCGTTGTTCGCAAGCACAGCTTCAATTTTGTCGCCATGGGAGCCAAGGAAGGCTGCCATTTTTTCTTGCCCTTTTACGCGGTCCCACATCGCAGTATCTTCAGCCAGCTTTTCTACCTTGATGCCGGCGTCTTCAATTGCTTGGATGGAGTAAGTAGTACGAAGTTCAGCGTCTTGGTGCCCCGGTTCGCCTTTTAGCATTACGTATTGGAGGACACCGTCGCCGTTTTTATCCGCTTCAGGATGTGCCTTCCAGTAGTCCACGATCAGTTGACCGGACATAGTTCCGGATTCTTCTGCCTTAGCGCCTACATAATAAACCTTATCCCATTTCTTCATATCTTCTGGCAGCGGCTCGCGGTTCAGGAAGACCACCGGAATATTTGCCGCTTTTGCTTTTTCGATAATAACGCCAGCCGCAGTACGGTCAACCGGATTGATCAGCATGCCTTTATATTTTTTGGTGATGAACAAGTCAACTTTGTCATTTTGTGTGGGTTGAGAATTTTGGCTATCTACGATATCTACAGTAGCAATGCCTTTGGCAGCAGTGTCGATTGCGTTACGAACACCTGTCATGAAGGTATCGTCAAATTTGTAAATGGCTACCCCTACTTTTGGCGTTTCAGTGGAAGAGCCCGCATTTTCAGTTTTTGGAGCGTTGGTAGCTTTACCACTGTCTGCATTATTGTTGCTATTGCCACAGCCTGCCAGGGCGGCACCCAGTATTGCGCTTGCTAAAAGAACGGAAGTGATTTTTTTCATTATTCATTGACCTCCTGTTTATACTTCTTTTTTTTGGTTTAACCCTGAATTCTCTCGGGCACATCCATATTATGCCTTAGGTGAAAACGGTTTCGAATATAAAATCCTACTCACTTTTATAAAAATTCTACTGAACCCAAAAAACGAATACCTCCCATTTTAAGGATGGCATTCGTCTTTTCAAAAATAAACCGTCCACTATCTGACGAAGGGAAATAACAATTTCTGATTCTCAGGCCATAGCATATTGTCCAAATCAATGAGTTTAGTGCCCGTATCGACACGTTCAGGAACATCCATTCCTTCGATTACCTCAACGGCATGTTTTACGGCTAAATACCCGTTACTAAAAGGATTTTGGATTACGGTCGCTTGAACCGTACCCTCCTGCAGCAACTCCATCATTGACGGGGAGCTGTCGAACGCAACCATTTTAATATTATGCAGCCCTCGGCTCTGGATAGCTTTTGCCGCCCCCTGTGAAGCTGTCTCATTCAAGCTGGCGATCCCGCGAAGATTTGGATGTTTCAGCAGCATTAACCGTGTCAGCTCTTCAGCATCACTAATACTCGAAGTGGTATAAGAAATCTCTACTACCTGTATGTTCGGATATCGGGCAGCGTAATTTAAAAATCCCTTTTCCCGCTCCTCCGCGTCCCTAGCACCATATTCAATGCCGTTTGAAGACTCCTGCTCCGCCCCCAAAGATGAATTTGTGAAGTTAATGATGCCGACCTCCCCGTATCCATTTAGCAGCTGAATGAGTCTTTCTGCAGACTTTTGTCCCGCTTCATAACCGTTTGAACCCACATAGGCTCTTACTCTGGCCGAACCGACTTCTGCATCCACAGACAATACGGGAATCTTGGAATATGCCGCCCGATCAACCACTTGTGCAAGTCCCATATAGCTGCTGGCAGCTAAAATAATAACGTCCGCTTTTTCTTTAATGGAGTCCTCAACCATTCTGACCTGTTCCGCAATATCACTCTCAGCATTCGGAGCTTTGAACGTTAGTTTCACATTAAATTCCTGTGCCGCGGCTTCTGCACCCAATCTAACTGTATTCCAATAGTCACCTTTGTTCATTTTTACAATAAGATGAATATTGCGGGTTTTGTTCGTGTTGATATAATTAGGTGCCGAATTAAAACAAGAGGTGATAGTTGTCCATAACACCACACATACCAGCAGGGTTAGCCAAAAACGAACGATTCTCATACCGATGTCTCATCCTCCTCCTGTCCAGGATTGCCCTCGCCTGCTGCGAGTGCCGGGAAGATAAGAGTAACCGTAGTGCCTTCTTCAATTTCACTTTCAAAAGAAAGACCATAATCACGCCCATAATACAGCTCAATACGCTCGTTAACATTTCTAACGCCTACCCCGGAGCCATGCATACTCTTACTGCCGCCTGTTAAAAGAACCTTCATAGTCTCCTCGGACATTCCCAGTCCATTATCACGAATGCGGATGATGACAAGATCATCCTTCAGCTCCGCTTGGATCGAAATAAAACCTTCATCAGGCATCATTTCAATCCCGTGATACAGAGCATTCTCCACAATAGGTTGTAAAATTAGCTTAATCGTCTGACACTGCAGCACTTCATCCTGAGCCTCGATCTCGTAGCGGAACTTATTTTTGAACCGAAAACTCTGAATCACAAGGTAATGACGAACATGATCAAGCTCTTCCTGCACGGTAATCATATTATTCCCTTTACTAAGGCTAATCCGGAAAAACTTCGATAAGGACTGAATCATCGTGACTACCTCCTCAGTCTTGCCGCGTTCAGCGAGCCGGATCACAGAATTCAGGGTATTGTACAGAAAGTGCGGATTGATCTGGGATTGCAGTACTTCAAGCTCACCTTTACGTTTGGTTTCCTGTTCATAAATAATCTGATCCATCAGTTGGCGGATACGTTGCAGCATAAGGTTAAACCGTTTGGACAGCTGTTCCACCTCATACGCCCCACTGACATCTATTCGGGTGTTGAGATCCCCTTCGCCCACCTGCTGAAGCGTCCGTTCCAGCTTGCGGATAGGGCGGGCAATACGTGCAGACAAAAAGACAGATACAATAATTACACATAAAATGACTACCGCTAAAAACCAGGATAAAAAAGTGTTTAGATCACGTTTGGTGGTTACAATCTCATCATAATAAGCCACGCCCACGATCTTCCAGCCTGTCTGTTCCAGTGTTCTTACGGTGATAAACCGTTTTTCACCCGTAGACTCATCCAAATAGCTACGAAAAGCATATTCCAGTACTGGCTCCACATTCTCATATTTTAAGCCAGCGTAAATCAGCTGCTGCTGGGGATGGTACACAATATTTCCTAGCTGATCGAGGATGTAAGCGTATCCTCTTTTGCCAAGCTTAACCTGCTTGCTCAGCTCATCAATGGTTCGAAAGTTAAAATCCATCAGCAGGATGCCGGTTTTTAAGACTCCGTTCTCCTTATATTGAATTAATTTGCTGATAGACACGACCCAGATATATTGACCTTTGAACAAATTCTGAATATGAGGTGCGGAATAGGAGAGCTCTGATGTTCTTTGCGCCGTCGTAAACCAGCTCTGAGTCTCCAGCTGTGTGTTGCTGCGCAGCTTCTGACCGGGTGTACCCACGACATATTTCCCCTGTGGTGTAAAAACAGCCGCCGAGACCAGATCCTCTCTGCTCCCCATTAGCATAGCCATTCTTTCCGTCAATAAAGCGGAATCCACGGAAGGGCTATTCGTAATCTGCTCCTCCGCTGTCTCAAAAATATTGCGCATTCCCTTAACATAAAGACCCAGATTGTAATTCACTTGCTCAATGATCTGCTGCATATTCATATTGGCATTCTCTTCTGCGGTCTTGGCAAACTTGTTGTACAGCATAAGGCTGACAACGACAGCTACCAGCACGGCAACAGATGTAAAAGTGAGTGTAATCGTAACTTGAATGCTTCGGAGCTTGGAGGACAACCGACGTTTTCCGCCTTTGGGATGCTGCGGTCTTAGATGAAAGGAATAAGGTTTATCCTTCAGCATCTTTACCCTCCTCTGGAGCTGTTTTTATACTCTTTAGGAGATTGGCCATATTTTTTGCGGAAACAAAAGCTGAAATAGTTAGGATCGGCAAAACCTATTTTTTCTGCGATTTCAAAAGCCTTCAGCTCCGTGGACCGCAAAAGTTCCTTGGCTGCCTCTAACCTAATTTGCAAAAGATAACTAACGAACGTCATTTTCATTTCCTTCTTAAAAATACTGCTAAAATAGCCGGTACTTATATGTAAATGCTGACAAACCTTGCCGATAGAAATATCAGATTCAACATAGTGGCTGCGTATATATTCTTTAGCTTCATCAATAAGCAGCTTATAGGAAGATTGACGTTCTAATGCAATCGTATCCATTAAACCGCTACAGACTGCAATAATCCATTGCTTGGCTTCGGCCATACTATTAAATTTATTGATGGCAGTTAGCGACGAAATGCCAGAACCAATATACTTTGCAGCCTCACTGCCGGATTCTTTAGCCACTCGCAGGATAGATGTAAAAATCTCCAGCAAAAAAATCTGATAATCCTGTGTAGACACCTGCTCTGCGTCAAGACCGGCAAATAAATCCTCAACAACCTCTTTGAGTTCTTGCACCGTACCTAGTTTAATCGTCCGGATTAAGGATTGCTGGGTTAGTTCATCATAGGTTAGCAGTGTGCTGGAACGTGACTCAACGTCCTCAATCCAGATCACCCGGTTATTGCCGAGAATAAGCCGATAATCTAATGCCTGCAAGGCATCCCCAAAAGAATTAAATAACAAAGCAGGCGATGAACAGACCGTTCCGGAGCCTGCCGTGACCGTCAGCTTCAGAAAACGCTGTACGTTCTGGCGGATTTCTTCAAGAAGCTCAAAAGTCTTTCCAGTGATATCAGTTTCTTCCCCTTCTTCATGGATTGTGAGCAATACGACCTCATCACGATGAATGAACACCCTTCCAAAACCATGCTTCGAGCATATTTCTTCAGCAATATTCAGCACAGCGAATAGCTGTAAATTCTTTTCACCAGTGTCTCGTAAAGAAATTTGTCCGCCTGTTGCACCCCCAGCAGATTCTCGCTCAGGACGAATATAATCCACACTAATTACCGAAGCCTGAAACCACCGTCCCGTTAATTTTATACCATATTCAGTGCTTTTCTCAGCAATTTCATCCGTACGCAATCTACGCGAAATAAGGGACGATAAAAATTGCTCCCTTAACACAGGCAGACTTTTCCGGTAATGCTCACTGAGTACAAATACATTTTCTTTTTCTGCAATTTCAGCCTCGATAGTGGCTCTAACCTTAAGCAATACTTCAATTAATTCCTGTGAAGAGAACGGTTTCAAAATATACTCATCAATTTGCAATTTTATCGCCTTCTGAGCATATTCAAATTCATCATACCCAGTCAAAATGATAATCTTAGTGTTAGGATGATGACTACGAATCCATTCAGCCAGCTGAAGTCCATTCATAAAAGGCATTTGGATATCGGTAACTACCACATCCGGCAGCAAACGGTCTATGGCATCCGCAGCTTCCCGTCCATTCTCCGCCTGCTCAACAATCTCAAATCCGTAACCCTCCCAGTCAATCTGCCCGATAACGCCTTCCCTAACGTCTTCTTCATCTTCAGCAAGAACTAGCTTATACATGTCTCATCCCTCTTTGGAAACGTTTTAGATGTCATAAATTTTATTGTATATGATTCAAACCAATCCATCTATGGTTAAGTTATTTAAATAGTTTTAGGTATTAATATATTAAATACATATAAAAAAAGAGTTCCAGAGCAAAAAAAAACCATCCCGCCGTAGCTGGGATGGGGATGATCGGTAACCTATAAGTATTATAGCAACGCTTTGTTAAAGCGATAGCCTGCTGTCTTTTCGAAACCGATATGACGATAAAAAGCATGTGCCGGTGCGCGTTCTACGCGGTTGCCACTTCTAAGGAAAAGCTGACAGCAACCTTGCTCACGTGCCCATTCTTCTGCTGCGGCCACAAGTCTTTTACCGAGTCCGTTTCCTCTGAGTTCTTCTGATACGATAAGTGCAGTAATCTCAGTGATACAATCTGTCTGTTTGTAATACGAGCTTACCTGTCTAAGGCCGATCATACCCACAACTTCATTGTTCAGCTCTGCTACAAGTGTGCATTGGAGATTGCTGTTCTCCATGCTTTCCAGTCTCTCTTTCATCACGCTTAGCGTTGTTGGATAGCCGAATTCCCGCAGAAGCGCTGTAACTCTCTCCAGATCATTCAAGCCGCATTTGCGAATTTCCAGTACAGGTGCCATGGTACTACTGTTCATCCTCATATACCTCCACTTTTAGCATAGACGCCGCCTGCTTGGCTATCGTCCGCGCGATTTCCACATCTTCCGCCGCACTTAACGCTACTGCCATCCGCCGACCAGGACGAACTTCCGGTTTACCAAATACGCGAACCTGAGTCCTAGGCAGTTCCAAAGCTTCACCAATTCCGGTCACAGCAAAGGCTCGTCCTTCTCCATCAGCCTTCAGCGTAGCTGAGGCACCAGGTGTCAGCAATTGTACTGACTGGACAGGAAAACCAAGAATAGCTCTGACATGCACTGCAAATTGAGATAAATCCTGCGTCGCCATCGTTACCATCCCCGTATCATGGGGTCTAGGTGACACTTCACTGAACAATACGCCTCGATCTGTCAAAAAAAGTTCCACTCCAAAAATACCGAAACCTCCGAGCTGATCCGTTACTGCTTTTGCAATAGATTGCGCTTCTTCAAGCAGCTCTGGCTTCATAAAGTGAGGCTGCCAGGATTCCACGTAATCTCCATCCTTCTGAATATGTCCAATAGGTGGACAAAATACCGTACCAGACACAGATCGAACCGTCAAAAGAGTAATCTCGCTCTCAAAAGTAACAAAAGCCTCCACGATAACCCGTGTTCCTTTAGCTCTCGCTCCAACCAAAGCAGTGTTCCAGCAGTTTTCTGCATCCTCAGGGCTTTTGCATACGCTCTGACCCTTGCCAGAAGAACTCATAATCGGCTTAATGACACAAGGAGTACCTAGCTCGGCTATAGCTTGTTGCAGCTCTTCCAGACTATCCGCAAAACGGTAATCAGCAGTTGGCAGTCCAAGGTCTTCAGCCGCAAGACGACGAATCCCTTCTCTGTCCATGGTCAGCCGAGCCGCCCGCGCCGTCGGAACAACGAAAAAGCCTTCTTCTTCAAGCTCTTGAAGAGCATGAGTGGCAATTGCCTCAATCTCCGGAACAATGACATCCGGTTTCTCAGAGCGAATCAGCGCTTTCAGCGCCTCTGCATCCAGCATATCAATTACATGTGAACGATGAGCTACACCCATCGCCGGTGCATCGGTATAACGGTCTACAGCTACGGTCTCTACGCCAAGGCGTTGAGCTTCAATTATGACTTCCTTACCCAGTTCCCCGCTGCCCAGCAGCAACAGCTTGCGGCTTTGAGCTGAAAAAGGAGCTCCCCACATTGTCGATTCCAACCTCTTTCGGCAAATTGACTGTCTCGTTTTTATGAATTTCAGAAAACGTAACAGTTTCATTGTATATTTTCAGGCTTCTTTATTTTCATCCATCATACGCCAGATTGCAAGTGTTCTTCGACATTTTCCTACAAACTTCACAGAACTTTGTCGACTTTATCAACGAAAGTTTGTTCTAGACGTGATAATTGGTGGCTTATTTGGCCCCAATGATCTGCAGTCTCACCCCCTTTAAGGAGATCTAACATCGCTTTCTCTTGCTCCGCAAGCCCTTCTTGCAGGCTTTCGGCAGCAGATTTTAATTCTCTGCTGATATTCTCAACGTAATGAGCGATTAATTTTTCCTTCTGCTCTGCCGCTGCAAGATTAACCGCTTCTTTCAAAAGCGGCTCTGCCGCACCTTTGACCAACTCCCGCCCAGTTCCCTCAAAGAAATAACGCGGGGATTTGAAATGGCCCCATAAAGCGGACCACTGCACAGGCTGAAGCTGGCATTCCAGATCCTTAGGAGATGGCCAAGCCTGCTCCTCATTCTCCATAAGATGAAATTCCTCCGTGGAAAAGAGTAGCTCTGTAGCTGCCGCTTCAGCAGCTTCATGTACAAGCCTGCGTCCCGTGCTCTCTAGCCGCAGCGTTGTTGCCCATAGCTCTTGCTCAAGCTCGCGCTGAGTAGTACGCATTAGTTCGGCACCACAGGCAGAGAAAATGGCTTTTAAATTCCCTGCATCCTCACGCAGTAAGGAGGGATGAAAAGATTCCTGAAAATTTCTGTTGAAGGAGAAGCTAATCCGCTGGCACACATGATAGATCAGTTCTTCACTTTCATGAATAAGATCTCTGCTAGGACGTTCCTCAGTCTCCAAAAGAGATAACCGCTTCATGGCGAACTGCCGCCTTTCCTGCAGTTCTTTTAACCCGGCTTCACGCTCGTTCGCCGCCTTGGAAGCCAGATTCTGCCATTCCTCAGCCCGGCGCCGAACCGATGCGATGCTCTCAGCAGCTGCGTTAAGTGAAAGCTGTGGAAGCTCATCACCAGCAAAGCTGGATAATGCTTGCTCAAATTCATTGAAGCGGGAGGTTTCATAAAGATCGTGATTATGTTGAATTTTAGCTTCTAGAGCAAGCAAGCTGGACAAAGCATAGATTCTCGGAGACCGCAAACCTCCGGCACGCAGATTTTGAACGACATGTGCTTTAACCTCATCTAGTTCTTCTTCGCTTGAAGCGAGATCGGAGGCATTAATAATAAAGAACATTTTATCGAGAGAAAAGCTATCTTTAATGCGGCCCAGCTGGGCCAAGAGGCCGCGATCCGCCTTCGAAAAGGCGTGGTTATAATAGGTCACAAAACAGATCGCATCCGCATTTTTCATGTAACTAAAGGTTACGCCAGTGTGGCGTGCATGCAGTGAATCTGCTCCTGGTGTATCTACGAGCACAATCCCGCTCTCCGTCAAAGGACAGGCATAAAATAGGTCAATCCCTTGCACGAAGCAAGCCCGGGTCTCTTCCGCAACTAGGTTTCGATATTCATCCAAATCAACCGTCCGCACCGTTCCTAATAGCGGCTCAGCTTCAGCCCAACCGGATGCTGCGGCTCTTAGAAATCCTGCATGCGGCAGCGCAGAGGGGTGAATTCCCCGTGTTGGCAGGCTCGCAAGTACTGCTGTCCACGTATCCTGTTGCGGCTCTCCAAGCTGCAGCACGCTGAAGGAATGGCAGATGTCATCCCAGAAATCCGCCATGCTCTTCATCGTTACAACCGCGCTGGCATGGCGGAAGTCTCCTTCCGGCGCCAATATGCGGTTAACTGCGGCCGTGGCAGGGTGTGGCGACACGGGCAGTACTTCTTCGCCGAGCAAAGCGTTGGCGAAGGAAGATTTGCCTGCGCTGAACGCACCGAACAGCGCAAGGGTGAAGCGGCCGCCGGCGAGATCCTCCGCCCGTGCGGCCAGACTGCGCGCCGCCGATGCCATCGCTGGCTCGCGGCGCAGCAGCTCTGCCGCAGCCGCCAGCGCGTCAGCGGCTGCCGAGAGCCGGCGGCGTCCGCCCGCCGGCGAAGCCGTTCCCGCCGCCCAGCTTGCGGCGGCGGCACTTTCAGCCGCGGCGCGTTCGCGCGGCTGGGTCTCCCGCGGTGCGGCGCTCTGCGCAGCCGCACGCGGGGTGACCCTCACCTCCGGCAGGATGCCGGGGGTGAGGGTCCGGCGCGGCGGCAGCAGCGCCGCTAGCTCGTGCGCGCGGGCGTCAGCCGCGCGGTCCAGGGCGGCTAGCGCGCGGGCAGCGCTCGCCTGCCGCGTAAGGGCCTGATCGCGGCGCTGGAGTTCCGCGCGCTGCTCCTCGATAAGCGATGGCAGCTTCGCCAGCAGCTCATCGCCAACTAACAGCGCAGCGCGGCGGAATTGGCTCTTCAGCTCTGCCGCAAGTGTGCGGCAGAAATTGAGCAGTGCCTCGCCGCTATTCCCCGTTCCCGGCTTAACTGCAGCCGCCAGCCATTCTTGGCTCACCGCCGGGAACCCTTGCTTCAGAGTCGTCTCTGCCTCTTCTGCCCACAGTCCGAGATTCTCCGCCCATTGACGTACCAGCTGAATCAGATGCCATTCCAGCTGAGCGGAAACCTCTCGGACCAGTAATCCTTGCCAGGCATCCAGTCGTTTGCCTTGCTCCTTCTCCCGCCGTCCGGCTGTAGAGAACAAACCTAAGCGGAAGCCTGGGCTGACACTCTCCACATAGCTCCCTGCCGCCTCTCTAACATCCGCAGGCATTAAGTTAGCATTATTGAGTAAGGCATCAAGATCACTTCGCAGGCTAGCTCGTGATTGCTGAGGCAGCTCCTCAAGCAGTGCCTTCTCTTCCTCCAACGATTTCAGCTCATCCATCACAACTGTAACCTCTGCACCCTCTAGCTCAGCTAAAAGAGTTTCCCGTTCCTCCTGCTGATCTTCACGGAACGCGGTTAGCGAAGAATCTGCTGTATGATGAATGGAACGTGACAAGCTATATTGAAGCAATTGTTCTCTGTGCTCCAACAGCTCTGTTATAAGGTTCAGCAGATTATCCCAATGATTGTGTGGGTGCTCTTTCATTTTGAGTGAGGTAAACAGAATCCCCGCACAATGAATCCCCCACTGCTCAAAAGCATTTTCAAGCTGGCGTTTATATTCTTCAATGGAAATTTCTTGTTCTCTGTGCTTGTCTATCTGATTAACAATAAGATAGAGCGGTTTGCCCCAGTCACTGAGATTTTTGGCAAAAGCCAAATTATTCTCTGACTGAACATGGTTATAATCCATAACATAAAAGACGACATCAGCTAAATGCAGCGCGGAACGAGTGGCCGCCTGGTGGCCATCATCCGTCGAATCCACGCCAGGCGTATCCAATAGAACACCATGCTTCCCTATAAGAGGAATCTCATTCCAGACTTCAATCGCGGAATATTCTCCGCCATTTCGACAATATTCCTGTAATCTTTCTGGTGTTGTCTCTACAGGGGTAGATTCATTTTCACTTCCCTCAACCCTTGGATAGATAAGCACTCGTGGAGCCCCGCTGCGAATAGAAACAATATTGGCACTAGTCGGCACAGGTCCGGAAGGCAACACTGAGCTGCCGCATAAAAGATTAATCATGCTGGATTTCCCTGCCGAGAAATGCCCACAAAAAGCAAGGGTCAGTTCATTCCCACCCTCTTTATTTTGTAAATCTTCATATATTCGTTCAGCACTCTCATCGCCCCAGTGGCGCATTAAATCTTTCAGCCGGGAAAGCTGCGATGCTGTTTCACTTAATGTTTCTCTCTGAATTCTAACCTGTTCCGCTCCCACAGACATTCCACCTCCACAGTTACCTTCTAATCATGCACTGATCTTAATCCATTCATGAATACTGATTTAAGCTCTTTTTTATGCAAAACTTATATAGGTGCAATTTCTGAACTTTAGCGCGGAACATTTTTTATAAATAATAATTACAGTTTATCACCAGTTTGACACAAATTAAATACACACTACTTACAAAATAACCTATCATCTCCTACGAAATGATACCAAAAAAGAAGCGTGGTTGTCGTCCTGTAAAGCCAACAGTCGTTTCTCGTAGAAATATAAGGATATTCAATAAAAAAAGGAGCCAGCCCCAAGGGCCGACTCCATTTCAGGTCACTTCTCAATTATGCAGTTTCCAAAACAGGCAACAGAATTTCAAAAACTTTTCCGTGCTGCAGAATAGTCAATCCACGAGATTTGTCTCTCATTACGACAACCTCTGGTTTTACAGACATACGCTCCAGATAGTGCTCAGGCACATCACCGGAATGACTGATCGTAATGCCCTCTACTTCTTGCTCTTCATTTTCTTCCAACGGGCTTTCCACTACGCGGTCAAAAATATCCGAGAATACCTCAAAATTATCTGTGTATACAGAAATGCATTTCATCTCTATCCCATCCTCTTCTTCAACTCTAACTTTTAACTTTTTGGCGTATGATCTTTAGCTTTCCTGACGACAGCCGTTTTCATACGTTTTTTGCCCTCTCGACATACATCAAGGAGCGGACAAACCTGACATTTTGGATTCTGAGCCTTACAGTGATATCGTCCGAAAAAGATTAGCCGGTGATGCGTGAGCGTCCATTCATCACGTGGCACAGCCTTCATCAGCTTTTTCTCCACTTCCAGCACAGAATCTTTCCAGCCTGCCAAAGCAAGTCGTTTAGCAACCCGCTCCACATGAGTGTCCACAGCAATGGCAGGAACTCCAAATGCGTTGGATACTACTACATTAGCGGTTTTACGACCTACTCCTGGCAACGTTACAAGCAAGTCATGTGCCTCAGGCACTTCTCCGCCATACTGTTCTATGAGTATAGAGCACAGGCTTTGGATATGCTTAGCTTTGTTACGATATAAGCCGATGCGCCGGATATCCCCCTCCAATTCCTCCAGCGGCACAGAAATATAATCGATGGGGGCTTTGTACTTTTGGAACAGGTCCTCGGTCACTTTGTTCACCGTTGCATCCGTACATTGGGCTGACAGCAGCACCGCTATTGTCAATTCAAAAGCGTTACTGTGATTCAGCTCGCAATGTGCATCCGGAAACAAATCTCCAATCGTATCCAAAATGTGGCGGACGTCTGCAGCTTTCATAGTGTCCCCTCCACGGAGCAAAAACGCTCAGAAAATTCTATCGAGCGTCTCACCTCAAATGTTAGAAATATAAGCAAAGTATGTATTATAACGTATGGATTCATACATTTCAACACATACGATACTGGCATTATATTTCAAGTATTAACGCCTGGATTGTCCTAATAAGAACAGTAAGCGTTTAAGCGAGAAATATAAGACATACAGTATAGGAGCAATACTTATACTTTCTTATATTTCAAAAAAAACGTCTTGACGCAGGTAAAGCCCCCTGTGTCAAGACGGTGATTCACTCAGAAATCCACCATTGCAACTATTGTTTCACAATTTCAACCAAAATATCATTATTGAAATACATTATAATATTATCATTTTCTTTCAAAGATTGCACGGATAAAGTCGAATCTCCCTGATGAATATAAACATTAGCAGGAACAAAGAATTGATATTTATCGTTCAAATTAGGTCTCTTCGTCACCAATGAGTTTGTTGCACTCTCATAACGTGAGAATGTTCTACTGAGCTGAGACATAATACGAATCGTTGTAGATCCATCCGGATCCTTGCGAATCTCTACTCTGTCCCCTGCCGTCAAGTTGCTAAGAGCAGTCGTTGTCGAGCCGTCACGAATGATTTTGACTCCTCCACTTACCGCTAAGGTCTGTGCAGCTCCAGTATAATCCTTCACGACTACGCTATTCCCAGCGGCATCTACAGAACTTACCTGGCCTGTTGTGAGCTTAACTGCTTGAATAGCCAGCGGTGAGCTACCATCAAAGGTCACATTAAGATAATCTCCCGCTTTTAAATCCGTTAGCTTAATGCTCTCACCAGCTTCATTGGTCAATGGGATTGCCAAAGTATTAATATCACTGGTTCCCCCATTCCATTTGATGCCCAAACGGTTGGTTCCAGAATTCACGGTTGCCGCTTCAACTTGCAGCACAGTCTTCACTTTCAATACCGCTATCAGATCCTGACCTGTAGTCAGTGAAGCCGTTACATTGCTTCCAATAGGAATATCACTTAGGGAAGGACTAGTCTTACCAAAGAGATCAACAAGTTGCGGATAAGGCATCGTTAAACTTTGTCCATCATTAAGCTTCAAAACAAGAGTTTTCGACGTAGAATTAACAGCTGTTAAAGTTCCTTCGTACTTTGTGACAATTTCCAAAGACAAAGCCCGCTGTCCTATTGCCTTCAGATTAACTTTGCGGTTCTCGATAAGTTTCGCACCCATATTAGTTAAGTTAGGCAGTGCACCTTCATAAATCAGCTTTGTTTTCTCATCCAACTGAACCACATGGGCTTTTTTGCTGCTGTCCATAACTGTAAGGAGCTGCGTTTTGCTATTATAATCCACAATTGTTGCTCCACTATACTGTTCAATTTGACGGCTTAACACTTCAATTTTGGTGACTTGATCGCTACTGTTTAAGGTAACCTGAATCTTGTCCCCACCTACTGCATCAGCAATAAGATCATCAGCTACTGCTCCACTCATGTTCGGAATAACAATCGTCGGTTTAGTGCCAAGCAGTTTAACCTCACGATTTCCGTCTGCTTTTTTGTAAACAACTGTGGAGCTAGTCAGCTCGGTGAGTACCCCATCAACTGTCCGTTCAACACCTTCTGTCACTTCTACAGTGCGGATCACATTATCTTGAATCGTATATTTGACCGCATTACCTGTCTTCAAATCTGCAGGTTTCAGCACTGATGCTTGGGAGCTGAATAATGAAGTCCCATCTTCCCATTTAAAAGTTTCTACAGTACCCGCAGTATTTTTGAAAGTAATGCTTTTACCAGTAAGATCTACACTTTGAATAGTGCCTGTGGTTGTTTTGTTAACAACCCCTGAAGTCACTTGAACCTTTACTACTTTATGCGAACCACTATACGTTTCTCGTTGCAGTGAAACTACACTGTCTGTTACCAGCGAAGCAGGTTCAAGTCCAGCTCCATTTACATCCACAAAGGAAGTAGTCTCATCGTAGTAATATTCAGTGAACCCTGTTGGTGACTTTAACCAAAGCTTATTACCTGGAGCTACCATGGCGAAGTTTCCTGACAGAGTCTCTACTTGTTGTGTAGGGTCAGTCACTTCAACATAAGCCGCGTTATATGTCGCACCAATTACAGTAACCTTAGTGTAGGGTTGGACATCACTTAGATTGATTCTGCTTTCAGAGGCACTTGTGTAATAAGCAGTGCTTGCTCCCAGGGTATATGTAGAAGTCTTTCCGTTGTTATAAACGGATAGTTTCCCATCTGCTAATTGACTGATCGTTCCTGATACCGTGTTGTCGTATTCAACCGTATTGTGAGCTTCAGCACGACTGAAAAAAGTCGCCAATTGCGCACGTGTTACAGCGCCTTGCGGATCAAAACGATTTCCGTCAAGTCCATTGGCTAGGCCTAAATTAACGGCAACGTTGATGTAACCACGTTTGTTGGCAGACACTTTGGTATCATCCGCAAAGCCTGTTGGCTCACTAGCGGCCCCTGCTGCATCTGCGCTTTTTCCAAGGGAGCGGATTAACAGCTCCGCAATCCATTCCCGGGATGCTTTACGCTCTCCCCAAGAAGTCTTCAGATTATCTGGAGCCATTTCGGTTGCTTTATCGAGTAATCCTTGTTGAAAAGCTAACACAACATAATCCTTGTAATAATTCGTAACTTTAAAATCGGTAGGCAACGCTACCGCAGAAGAAGCATCCACTTTATCCTGCAGCTTCATAAACCGCAGGGCCATAAGCACTGCTTCCTGCTGAGTTACAGAATCACCCGGACGGAACAATCCATTATTTCCAACCACAATTCCTTGTGAAGCGAGTTTATAAATATGTTTTTCAGCCCAGAAGCCTGTCTTTACATCGCTAAAAATCCCTACAGATTGTGTAGTGGTTGATGTCGGTGTAGTGGCAGCTGTGTCTGCAAACACTGCACTTGCACCACCAAAAACCATAACGCCAGCCATAACAGCCGACACTGCTTTATTAGAATAAGCCTTCAATGGACGTTTTGACCTTTTTTGCGCGGACAATAGATTATTCCCCTCTCTATGACTCAAATAAATAGTATGTTTAAAAATTCGTCAGCTAGATACCTAATTCCTTTGTTGCATAACCAATTAAGAATTATCTCTAGTCATAGGATGCAATAGATCCACATGGCCCATTAGACTTTCTACCTTTTCACCATCAACTAAAACTTCGATACTCTTTACTTCCGCAAATTGAAAATAAGTTTTGGCAAGTGAAGTAATGGCAAAGGATTCTCCACCCGCACCAAGCTGAGCTTCATCTGGTTTATGAATATCCATTACGATTTGACCCTCTACGAATTTTAATGATTTCAGTTCAATTTTCCCCCACAAAGGTACAAGATCTGTATTCTCACTACTTTGCAGTACTTTGAACGTCTCTGTATATTTCTCAACATCGTCAGAGTAGTTAATCGTAGTCTTAGCAGGCACTAAATCCATAATTTGCGAATCAGTGTAATAAACTTCAATACTCTGGCTTTGCTTTTGTGTCTCATTTTCTACCGGCTTCGAAGATGGCTGAGTTTCTGCATTAGTATTATCCGCTGTCGGTTGCGGAGTGCTAGCCACT
The DNA here is from genome assembly GCF_038002785.1 of Paenibacillus sp. FSL H3-0310. Taxonomy (NCBI): domain Bacteria; kingdom Bacillati; phylum Bacillota; class Bacilli; order Caryophanales; family Paenibacillaceae; genus Paenibacillus; species Paenibacillus sp. FSL H3-0310. The sequence continues at coordinate 1,620,489 of NZ_JBBODC010000001.1, read as the reverse complement.
TCGGTTTCCTGATCATCAGATGGAGCTGGGGTACTTTCTCCCGCACCACTTACAACGTTTGTAGTATCTTGCTCCACTCCATTAGCAGGAGCTGCAGTAGGCTTATCTCCACAGCCAGCTATCACTAGTAGAAGTAGCGCAGCAACCCCAACCATAGTCCATTTTTGTTTAAACATTAATAAACGCCTCCTCTAGATGAATACGGGCAGACAGGTACCGCAAAACCACTTCTTGCCTTTTTATTGATAAAAGCAGAAAGCTGACTTTGCGGCGCTCGTCTGCCACTGGTCTGTTATTTTATACCCAAATATTCCTTGATCCCACTCACTATTGAAGCAGCAACTTTATTTTGTAATGCTTCCGTAAAGAGCAATGTCTCATCCTTCTTATTGCTAAGGTATCCTACTTCAAGTAGAACAGCAGGCATTTTCGTTTCACGAATGACATGGAAATTTCCGTATCGTACACCGCGATCACTAAGCCCTGTAGCCTCAACAAGATACTTATGCATTACTTTCGCTAAGGCCTTACTGGCTTCCCGCTGATAATACGTTTCTGTCCCGCTTGCCGCAGAAGATGCGGAACTGTTGGCATGTACAGAAATGAATAGATCTGCTTTTAAATTATTAGCCATAGCTGCTCTATCCTTGAGCTCCAAGAATGTATCGTCACTGCGCGTCAGTACGACATCGATATTACTTTCTTTTTTCAGCAATGCTGCTGTCTTAAGTACTATAGCTAAATTAAAATTCTTTTCGTATTTTCCTGTTACTCCTACTGCACCAGAATCTTTGGCTCCGTGCCCCGCATCCAGTACTACGAGCTTCTTGCCATCATTACCTGGCTGTGTTGAAGTATCATCCGTACTTTCTGCATTCAGGTCAATGATAACCAACTTAGAATCCGTCCCAGATACGCTGATGTTATAATTCTTAGGATAATTCAAATCAATTACAAAACGTACAGTATAAGGATTGGAGCTATAAAGCGAATACCGGACACCTGATACATCAGGATAATCCTTCACTTCCAGTTTACCATTCAGATCAGGATCAAGAACTTGTCCCGTACCAAACAGATCTGAGAAAGTGGCATTAGGAAAATCAATAACTAACCGATCCGGCCCTGTCATTACACTTACTTTTGGCTCGGAATTACCTTCCATCGCAATGCTCAAACGATTCTCACTAAAGCTCAAACCATTTATCATGGTTAAATTTTTAGTAGGATCTACCGGCGGAACAACAACTTCAGATCCACCATTTCCAGAGTTCCCATCAGAACTGCCGTTTTCATTTGAGGATCCTGGGGTAATAAGATACACGATCTTCTTCGCATTATCCCAAGTGACGGTGAGACCAAACTGCTCACTTATGAACCGTATAGGTACAAGTGTCGTATCACTCCGCAGGACAGGCGCAGTGGTAAGCTGTACTGTTTTGTCATCAACCGAAGCTGTCTTTTGATTAACAATAAGTTTGATGACCTTCCCTTGCTGTTCAATCGTCACCGTTTTGCTTTTTTGATCCCAGCCCACGGTATAACCAAGACTCTCGGAGATCAATCTCAACGGTACCATGATAGTATCATTCACATTTTCAACCGGTACTTTTTGCCCTGCAGTAATCTCTTTGCCGTCTAGATAAATCTTGCTATTCGCGGCAGCAGCATGTCCATGCTCAGGCAAAACCAACACAAAGAGCAACAATAACAACATCAAACTGAATTTCTTCATTCTTCACCTCTAAGAATCTAGTATTCGCCTGTGAATGGCGATCGTGGTGCCCCTGTCTCCGTCAACCTCAGACCTCTATTAGACGCTGGTAATCTATAAAGGTTGCGAATATATTCCATAAAAATTGAGAAATCTCACCAACCTCAAGTGTTAAAGCCCCAGATATTCCTTAATTCCGGCAACAATTTCTCTCGCTAATTTCTCTTGAAGCTGCTCACTATACATCGCCGATTCATTTCCTGAATTCGTAAGATATCCTACCTCTAGCAAGACTGCTGGCATTGTGGTTTCCCGTGTAACATGTAGGCTTTTCGTACGAATCCCGTTGTCTTTAAAACCAGTAGCGGCTAATAAATGCTTATGCATAATCTGAGCAAGAGGCAGACTATCACTGCGAGAATAATAGGTTTCACTTCCATTTATTTTATCTCTATTTGGATATCCAACCTCTAGCGAATTCGCGTGCACTGAAATAAAGAGATTCGCTTTAGCAGCCTCCGCAATTTTCACGCGATCCTGAAGCCCCAATGTAGCATCGTCAGTTCGAGTAAACACCACGTCAACTAATGCTTCCTGCGTTAACAGCGTTTGTACTTTGCGGATGACGGCCAGATTGAAGTCTTTTTCCAGCTTACCTGTGAGACTGACAGCTCCTGATTGAGTTCCGCCATGACCCGCATCTAGAACTACAATTGGCTTACCTAACGTTCCATTAGCCCCTGTGGTGTTGCCTCCGCTGTTAGTTACATTCAAATCAATCGTAACCAGCCCGGTGCTTTCATCCGTACTAAGCTGGTACGGTTGATTTCCAACCGTTTGAATTACGAATCTGACAGTGGACGGACTCACACTGAACAGTGCATAACGGATCTCAGAAACGAGCGGGTAGCCGGCAACGTCCAGCTTACCTTGTGGACCGCCAGTGGTGGTAATACCCGTAAGACTTCCAATGAAATTCGGATCGAACGCAGCACCCGGAAAATCTACGACGATTCGATCAGGGTTGCTCATTTTTGTAACGTTTGGCTTAGTAGCCCCCGACACAGCGATAATAAGTCGGTTCTCAGTGAATACTGCCCCGTTTACTAGAGGGCCTGTTGGAATTCCTGCTGTGCTTCCCGGTGCCGTAGTTGTTTGTGGAACTGGTGTCGGGCTGGGTGAAGTTACTACACTGCCAGCAGTTGTCCCGTTGTCATTTCCCGGCGTAGCACTTGGAGTTGGAGCAGGTGTATTAGTTGCTGTTGGATTGGTAGTATTCCCCTCAGGTGTCACTGCAGGATTGCTAACTTGTCCACCTGTCAAATAGACGGTTTTATCAACATTATCCCAGCCCACCTTTAAGCCGAACTGCTCGCTTACGAAACGAATTGGAACAAGTACTGTGCCGCCACTCTGCTTAGGAGCTGCATTTAAATCAAATGTCACCCCATCTGCATCAGCTGTTTTCCGTCCTACCGCCAGCTCAATGCTTTTACCATCCTGGTGAACGGTTACTTTCCGGGTCTGCTGCTCCCATAACACCTCGAATCCAAGATTCTCTACTACCACTCTGACCGGAATCATAACGCTACCATTTACATTTTCGAGTTTAATTCCTTTTGGCAAAGCAAGTTCCTGATTGTCCATAATAATTCTGCCTGTGCTGCTACCAGCTGCGGCAGCTTCTTGTCCGGTGGATGTTAAAAATAATAAAGGCAGTAACAAAAGCAGCAATACACGAAGCCCAGCTCTTCTCATTCTCATTTTCCGCTCCTTCTGCAAGTAATAGATCCTAGATAAGTATTTAGACGACAGAAATCACCAAATGTTTCCTTAATGACCAATGAATATATCGATTATAGCAAAAAAACTTCTATTTCCGACACCCGGAAATAGAAGTTTTGCGTATTTTTTGTAAAGTTTAAGAATCAGACCAGTTATATCCTCTTTTTAAGAGAATAGCTTTGCAGCATGACGCTCTTCATAAGCAGCAATTTCATCTGCATGTTGAAGGGTCAAACCGATATCATCCAAGCCTTGCAGCAGGAATTGACGACGGTGCTCATCCAGATCAAAGCTGATGCTCAGTCCGAATTCATCTTGTAAAGCATTGTTCTCAAGATCAACTGTCAGCTTGTAGTCCTCATGCTCAGCTGTCCGTTTGAACAATTCATCCACTTGCTCTTCCGAAAGCTTAATCGGCAGAATGCCGTTCTTAAAGCAGTTATTGTAGAAGATATCCGCATAAGAAGGTGCAATTACAACTCTGAACCCGTAATCCATAATCGCCCATGGTGCATGCTCCCGAGAGGATCCACAGCCAAAGTTAGCGCGTGAGATCAGAACAGAAGCCCCTTGATAACGTGGTTTATTCATTTCGAAGGCTGGATTATCGTTACCTTCTTCATCAAAACGCCATTCATAGAACAAAAACTGTCCAAATCCCGTCCGTTCAATCCGTTTCAAAAACTGTTTTGGAATAATCGCATCCGTATCTACATTTACCCGGTCAACTGGTGCAACAATTCCTGTTAATTTTTTAAAAGCATCCATAGTTTTATCCTCCCGTGTTCTCTCTAGTTCTATGAGCTGACGGCTTCCGTCTTATAATTCCAATCACGTACATCAGTGAAACGACCTTTGATCGCAGCTGCGGCTGCCATAGCTGGAGATACAAGATGTGTACGTCCTCCGCGTCCTTGGCGTCCTTCAAAGTTACGGTTCGAGGTAGATGCACAGCGTTGTCCAGGCTGCAGAACATCCGGGTTCATGGCCAAGCACATGCTGCATCCCGCTTCACGCCATTCAAAGCCAGCGTCAGTAAAGACTTTATCAAGTCCTTCTTTCTCAGCCTGCATCTTAACACGGCCCGAGCCTGGAACAACAATGGCAGTAACCTTTTCAGACACCTTATGACCTTTAGCTACCACTGCTGCAGCTCTCAAATCTTCGATCCGCCCGTTAGTGCAGGAACCGATAAATACATAATCAATCGGAATTTCGGAAATAGGTGTTCCAGGAGTCAAATCCATATATTCAAGCGCTTTTTCAGCAGCTTTACGTTCATTTTCAGTGGTGAAGTCCGCCGGATTCGGAACGCTGGAGTTGATGTCAGTTCCCATGCCCGGGCTAGTCCCCCAGGTCACTTGTGGAATCAATGTTTCCACATCAAATTCAACAACCGTATCGTACTGGGCGCCCTCGTCGCTTACAAGACTCTTCCATGCTTCTACAGCAGCATCATAAGCTTCGCCTTGCGGTACGTATTGACGTCCACGCAGATAATTAAAAGTAGTTTCATCAGGGGCAATCAAGCCAGCTCTTGCTCCGCCTTCGATCGACATATTGCAGACAGTCATACGTTCTTCCATCGACAATTCACGAATAGCTTCGCCTGTATACTCAATTACATAACCTGTGGCAAAATCAGTACCGTATTTAGCAATAACACCCAGGATCATATCTTTTGCTGTTACGCCAGGGTTGCGTTTGCCTGTAAAGCGTACTTCCATAGTCTTAGCTTTGGATTGCTGCAAACATTGGGTAGCCATTACATGTTCAACTTCACTAGTTCCGATACCGAATGCCAGCGCGCCGAATGCACCATGCGTGGAGGTATGGCTGTCGCCGCAAACGATAGTTTTACCAGGATGTGTCAACCCGATTTCAGGACCCATTACGTGTACGACGCCTTGATCAATATCATTCAGATCGAACAGTCTTACACCAAAATCAGCACAGTTTTTAGAAAGGGTATCAATTTGCTGCTTGGAGATTGGATCTTTAATGTTAAAACGATCTTTAGTTGGTACGTTATGATCCATCGTTGCGAAGGTCAGCTCAGGACGGCGAACCTTCCGGTTGCTGAGGCGAAGCCCTTCAAAAGCCTGCGGAGAAGTAACTTCATGAACCAAATGCAGATCAATATAAATAATGCTAGGTTTGCCTTCCTCTTGATGAATAACGTGATTCTCCCAAATCTTCTCAAACATTGTCTTGTTGCTCATAATTTCACCTCATTAATAGAATCGTTCATTGGAAGAGAGCGTGGAGTCTCTCTTGAATGATCTAAATATAACACCCCTGTCTTTATAATTCCAAGATATGATATCTATAAAAGTTATAGTCTGAACCTATAAGCTGAGTTAGGGGATGTTGAGGCGCAATATGTAGGAGCGAGGCGCAACCGGGATGTGTAGGAGCAATGCGCAAGCTTGATGTGTAAGAGCGATGCGCAAGCTTGATGTGTAAGAGCGATGCGCAAGCTTGATGTGTAAGAGCGATGCGCAAGCTTGATGTGTAAGAGCGATGCGCAAGCTTGATGTGTAAGAGCGATGCGCAAGCTTGATGTGTAAGCGCGATGCGCAAGCTTGATGTGTAGGAGCGTTGCGCAAGCTTGATGTGTAAGCGCGATGCGCAAGCTTGATGTGTAGGAGCGTTGCGCAACCGGGATGTGTAGGAGCGTTTAGTTGTATTTTGTACAGCTATATTCCTGTGAATCATTCGTTAATGAATATAACTGTATTTTGTGCAGCTATTTTCTTGAATTATCGCTCTATAGCTGGGAACTCTGGTTTTTAGTTGTATAGAATACACTTAAAACCAAAATCATCCCTTTTGCATACGAAATAGATGCACAGAATACAGTTATCTCATAGATACTCTCAAGATCCGGCGCAATAAATATATTGTGAGAGGATATCGGATACTTCGATCAGTGCAGTAGGGATAATTCTTGAAAACAGGCCCGGCAAATTCTGGGGAGGGAAGAAGTGAATGCTCCTTCGGGTTGCCTATACAAAACTATAATCCAATAGGATATACTTATAAGTAAATCATTTCCCTAAGGAGTCCATATATGGAACTGAGACAACTGCAGTATGTGCTGCAAATCGCAGCCGAAAAAAACTTTTCACGTGCAGCGGACAAGCTGCATATTGCCCAGCCCTCGCTCAGCCAGCAGCTTTCCAAACTGGAAAAAGAGCTCGGCGTAATGCTTTTTCAGCGTAATACCAGCTCAGTTGAGCTGACCTACGCAGGTTCTAAATTCGTTGAACAAGCCCAGATTATCATTGACGCAGTCGAGCTGCTGCGACAAGAGATGTCCGACATATCAGAACTGCGCACTGGACGTGTAGTTGTGGGCAGTATGCCGATTACAGGTGCACATCTTCTGCCGCATGTGCTTCCAGTTTTCAAACAAAATTATCCTGAGGTAGAAATTACGCTGCTAGAAGACTCGTCGATGAACCTAGAGAAGCTCACGGCAAGTGGCCAGACCGATTTAAGCCTGCTCTCCTTCCCCCTCGAAATTCCAGCTTTAGCTTATGAAGAGCTTGGAGAGGAAAGAATTGATCTTGCCGTCCCTCCTGAACATCCGCTCGCTAAACGAATCATAGATGGAACACGGACCTCACTTGAAGAGCTTAAGGACGAACCTTTCATCGTACTTAAGGAAGGTCAGGGCTTCCGCAAAATGACTGTGGAGCTGTGCCGGAAAGCCGGATTCGAGCCACGAATCGTTTTCGAGAGCAATAATATGGAAACCGTTCAATCCCTAGTGGCAACAGGTATGGGCGTGACTCTTGTTCCTCGTTTTATCGCTCGTGCACCGCGGAGTGAATTTGTTCCAGTCTACTTACCGCTCGCTGATCCGGTGCCTAGTCGTACGCTAGTTGTAGCATATCGACGCGGACGATATTTATCCAAGGCCGCAAAGGCTTTTGTAGAAACATTCAAATCAACCGTGTCTGAATTAACGGAAGAATAGAATAGATACAAATAAAGTGCCCCAGTAACCATTCGCGTGGTTGTCGGGGCACTTTTTCAGGTAAACCTCTTTTAACAGTACTAGATTATTTACGCAAATTACGCTGTGTAATCAGGCGGTTCTGATCATCCGACACACGTGCTTTACTTGAATCAGCCAATCCCTTATCAACTGGAGCCCCGGTGTGCTCTTCCACAAATTCACGAGTCACACTATTCTGAAGCTCTGCTATTTCGTTTGAATCTTGATTCTGTCCCTGCTCGGCATTGTTGTCTTTAGTCAATTTAATCCACCTCCTGGTAACAGATTATAAGTTCTTTACCCCTTCTCTTTGAGGTTAAACATAATATATAGAGCTTTCTGCATGAAGAAATATATCCTACGTTTTCCCTTTGCAATGCAACCAGCTCCATGGTATTCTATTGAAAATAAGTGAAACGTGCAGACGGGACCAGTAAGAATGAGTCTAACCGCGCCTAGAGAGTAGATTCCGACAGGCTGAAAGAATTTACCGCGGTTTTCGTTCCGAATCCTACCCCCGAGCGGCCTGTGTCTAACAGGACGGATCCTCCCGTTATGAGAATGAAGTCGGATGATCCCTCATCAATGAAGGTGGTACCGCGGAAGTTTATAAGCTTTCGTCCTTTGCTAAGTCTAAGGATGGGGGCTTTTTGTTGTTTTCAGGACTTAATAAACGAAGAGGATGTGGACAGAAATGACGACGCGAATCGTGGTCAAAATAGGCAGCAGCTCGCTGACCGGACCCGAGGGCGGTTTGAATCGTGAAGCAGTCTCCTTTTTTGCCTCAGAGATTGCCGAGTTGAAGAAAAACGGCTGTGAGGTGTTGTTAGTAACCTCTGGTGCGGTAGCCGCCGGCTTCCGCAGTATCGGTTATCCAGCACGTCCGAAGCTGCTGCATGAGAAGCAGGCCGCTGCGGCTGTGGGTCAGGTACTGCTGATGCAGGCTTATCAGGAAGCTTTTGCCCGGCATGGAATTACTACCGCGCAAATATTGCTGACTCGCACCGATTTCTGCAGCCGCAGAGCCATGAATAACGCTATGATGACTGTAGAAGAGCTACTTCGCCAAGGAGCGGTGCCCGTATTTAACGAGAATGACACTGTCTCCGTAGATGAACTGAAATTTGGCGATAATGATACCCTCTCTGCGCTCGTAGCCAACCTGTTAAAAGCCTCTAGACTGCTTGTCTTAACCGACATGGATGGTTTATACAGTGGAGATCCCCGCAAGCATCCGGATGCTGTCCGTTATCAGTTCGTAGATGACATTACACCAGAGATATATGCTATTGCTGGTGGAGCTGGCTCTAGTGTTGGAACAGGCGGTATGCGATCCAAAATCGATGCGGCCAAAATTGCTACTCGGGGTGGTGTTCCTGTCTTTGTCGGAAGAGCCACCGAACCTGGTGATTTACAGCTTGCTGCAACGGGAGAAGGCAGGGGCACTTATTTTGCAACGAAGCTATCCTCTCTTCCCGTCAAAAAACAATGGTTAGGCTTTATGTCTACCCCTCTCGGCTCCCTATACGTGGACGAAGGGGCTGTAGAAGCTTTGCTACATGGCGGACACAGCCTGTTGCCTGTAGGCGTCAAACAGACAGAAGGTAGTTTTCACGCAGGAGATGTTGTAGAAGTCCTTGGACCCGACTCCAAATTGCTTGGACGTGGGATTGTAAATTACGATGATGCTCAGCTGCGCAGCATTCAAGGTCTGCCAAGCCGTGAAATTGTACCGAAGCTGGGAGAAGTACACCGGCTTGAGGTCATTCACCGTGACGAATGGATTACACTGAGATAAGCATTTTTTTCAATTCAAATATAGGGAGGAAACGTCATGAGTGAAGTTATTAATAAGAGTAAATTAGCCAAGGAGACAACAGGAGTTCTAGCAAGCTTAACAACTGGCCAGAAGAATGAAGCACTGCTGGTCATGGCCGATGCACTTCGCCGCGAAGCTCCCGCCATTATCACCGCCAATGCGGAGGATTTGGAACGAGGAAGACTTAATGGAACTCCGGAATCCATGCTCGACCGGCTGGCATTAGATGTTGACCGGATTAACAGCATTGCCGAAGGCTTGCAACAAATCGCTGTATTACCGGACCCTATCGGTGACACGCTAGAAAGCATTGAACGTCCTAACGGCCTCAACATCCAGAAGCTGCGTGTTCCGATTGGTGTGATCGGCATCATCTACGAAGCACGTCCCAATGTTACTGTTGATGCTGCGGGTCTATGTCTCAAAACCGGCAACGCTGTTGTGCTGCGCGGGGGCTCCTCTGCCCTGTCCTCCAACCGTAAAATTGTCGAGGTTCTGCACAATGCTCTTGCTGAAACCTCAATGCCGCCTAACGCGCTTCAGCTGATTGAAGACCCAAATCGTTCTTCAGTAGATGAAATGCTAAAGCTGAACGGACTTTTAGATGTGATTATCCCGCGCGGAGGCAGCTCTCTTATTCAAAATGTAGTCCTTAACGCAACCGTTCCCGTAATTGAAACTGGAGCAGGCATCTGCCATACTTATCTCGATGCAACTGCCTTGCCAGAAATGGCACAGAACATTAGTTTAAATGCCAAAGCTCAGCGCCCTTCGGTATGTAACTCTATGGAAACACTACTCGTTCATCAGGATTACGCGAGCAAATATCTGTTATCCTTAGCCGAAGCATTCCGTGAGGTTCATGTAGAACTTCGTGGCTGTCAACAAACCATCTCTCTTGTCCCATGGGTATTACCTGCAACCGTAGAAGACTACGCTACAGAATACAATGATTATATCCTTAATATTAGAATCGTCAGTGATTTGGAAGAAGCTATGCAGCATATCGCCCAGTATGGCACGAAACATTCGGAATGTATCGTAACAGAAGATCAGGAGAACTCCACACGCTTTTTACAAGAAGTGGATGCTGCCGCTGTTTATCACAATGCCTCAACCCGCTTCACGGATGGCTTTGAATTTGGATTCGGTGCAGAGATTGGTATTAGTACCCAGAAACTCCACGCTCGTGGCCCGATGGGTCTGCCTGCACTAACTTCAACCAAATATAAGATCTACGGAACGGGACAAATTCGGGGTTAGTATACACGTTTAAGTATTCTATCACACAACTTTTAGGAGGATTTTAGCCATGTGTCAGCAACCTTCAGTTCCACTCATGAATCATAATATTGTTTTTTATGGCGCAGGCTCCATGGCAGAAGCCATCGTTCGCGGGATGATTAGCCGCAATATCGTGAAGTCCGATAATGTCATCATGCTCAATCGCAGCAGCAGTGAACGTCTGGCAGAATTAAAAAGCCGTTATGGTGTAATAGGCACAAATGATCCCGAACAAAAAATAGAATACCTACGTAACGCACCAGTAATAGTACTGGCAATGAAACCTAAAGATGCTGCAGAATCCTTACGCGGACTAGGCCCGCTTCTTTCTCCGGATCAGCTTGTAGTTTCTGTCATTGCAGGTCTATCTATTCGAACCATGCAAGGTCTTCTTGGCAAAGCACAGCCTATTGTTCGCACAATGCCTAACACCTCCAGTTCCATCGGTCTGGGTGCCACTGGTCTAGCCTTCTCCAAAGAAGTAGACGAAAGAGGCCGTCGCCTTGCTCTTAATATCTTTGAGGCTGTCGGGCTTACAACAGTCATTGATGAGGAACGTATGGAAACCTTGACCGGAATTTCAGGCAGCGGGCCTGCGTATATCTATTACATGATGGAAGCCATGATCGCCGCTGGTATCCGTGGTGGGCTGCCACTTGATCAAAGCACCGAATTAACTGTTCAAACTGTGCTGGGAGCTGCCCGAATGGTACAACAGACGGGAGAAGAACCCGCAGCACTTCGTAAGAAGGTTACTTCCCCTAACGGTTCAACACAAGCAGCTATAGAAGTGCTTGAACGAGGGGAATTCTTTGAAACTGTGATTGCTGCCGTTAACCGATGTGCCGAGCGCTCACGTGAAATGGGTGCTGCCCTAGAGAAAGAGCTTCGTTCTTAACCAAAAAAAGATCGCAGCCCATCCCCTCATCGGGTGGGAAGCGATCTTTTTTTACCTTGTTACAACATTTCCATAATTATCTCTTACGATTACCTTTAGATTTACAGGAGCCGCAACGGTCACGTTCAACGCATTCCTGGAGTTATCGAATACTAGATGTCTAGGTATGTCTCCTAAGATAACGTAAAATGTGTCTCCGACTTGCTTAGTTTGCAACAGCCGCTTCTCTTGCTCTTGCTTGAGTTGCCCTTCTGCCGTGGAATAACTCCCAAATACATTCAACTCGTTCCCAGCCGTTCGATCAACCATAATTCCATAAGGTTCGGCAGCCTGGATTATAAGTGTACCTACACCCTGTGGAACATTCCCCTTCCATTCCGGCAAGGAATAATTCTCCTCCGTAGATGAGATCACATGTCTAAGTTCTTGTGTTAATCCTAAAGAGCTGACTCCTGCGAATACTAAACAGCACACTGCCAGAAATCCGACGAACAGAACACTTAGCACATCATAGTACATTTTCCCTTTACCACGGAACCATAAGGTGTAAATTACAATTTCTAAACCAAGTAAGATAAAAATGAGCGGCCACCAAGCAAGTGTTGTCTCGAACACATCCGCTCCTTTCCACTGCGAGACCATTATTAATGCCCCGAGAAATAAAAGGCTCAGTCCCATCGACAACGTACCTACACGCCAACTTCTAGACTTCCCTACGTTCACTGGAAACTCGCTAGTTACCATGACTCCCGACTCTACTTCTATTGGATTATTCAAGATTGACCCCCCGCCCCTTTTCTACCTTTATTATTTTTACTTCCAGTCATCAGCTTCACCCCACCACCAATCAATAACACGGAGACGACAATGGTCTTAAAATATTCATTTACGCGATATTCCAGCCGCCATTCTGGAAATCTGATATCAATGGCAGGAACTGCGACATTCACAACAATAAAGTATAATCCGAGACACATCAGGACTGCTCCGAGCCAGCCTTGATGATTTAAGAAACCTTCGATAACCGGCTTATCCTGCAAAGGTTCACGTCCATATCGGCTAACTAACTGTAAGCCATCGAATAAGCTATAGAACCAAATGACCGGGATAAGGAAAAAGAGCAATGTTAACCGCAATAGATCCATGACATAAATACTTCCTAAGAAAAGAAGCATGAGCTGGAGCCCTCTTTTTTGCAGTCCCAGATACATCTGTCCAGCACCAGGAAATGCGGATAGTAATGTCGCTAATACTTTGCTGCGTCGTCCTTCCTCACGTCCAGCCTCCATCTCTTCGAATAATGTGCGGTCAACAAGCATTTCTCCTGCTTGTTTACGATGGATCAACTGAACTGCATCAAACATGCAATACAGCCAAATTACTGGCAATACTCCAAACAGCAGCAAAAATGCATCACTCGAAGTAATTCCAGCCAAGAATAACATAACGGTCATGAATCCGAAAAATGAAATCAGAAAGGATAGTCCACGCTGCATCAGCCCCATATGAAAATGACCCAATCCAGGAATGAAAGACAATAAGATGACATGCACACGTTCATTATCCTCCGTCTTTACGGGCATAGTAGAACTAAAATCCAGCATTGATCCATCAGGCGCTACAATTGGAGTGGGCATTTGCAGTAATTTAATCACCAGATGAATCATCGAAAGAATCCATAGAAGTAAGAATCCGATCACCCCCAATGCCAGAATCCCCTCATCCCCTTCAGCCATAGCGATTAAGAATGACATAAATAACACACCAAAGCTTAGCAAAAAATAAACAATCCCTTGTGGGCGTCTTCCCATATAATAATGACCTGCTCCAGGAATCATATTAAGAAAAAGACCCTTAATTTTATTACGCTGCTGTTGCATTGTTCATTTCTCCTCTCATTTCTGTCTTCCGTCCATAATCCGGCTCAACCATCCGCTGGTGGCTTGCATGAATTGTTCGCTATAAGATGGCGAATTATCTTTCTTAGGGACAATAAGCTCCATTTCACCCGTGAGTAACTTATCAAACATCCCGGAAGACATAATCAACAGCGTTAACGAAGCAGCAACGGCATAATGAAAGATTGTTTTATCATACCAGCGATAACGCCGTGATCCTTCTTCTTGCCCCGCTACTTCTTCTATGACTACTGAAGATCTCACCGTAGCCATCCAATCTCCCATAACTCTCTCTGTAAAAGCAGACGAATTCTCCAATGAAGGCAGATCCTCCTTTAGCTCATCCAGCATCTCCATGTATGAAACAAATGTGTCTTCATCCTTGAGCAGCAATTGTTCCCATCCATCTCGCTCTATACTATCTTCTTGCCCTTCAAGATAAGCTTTTGCCTGCTCGCGGCGAATTAGGTTTTCTCCACTCTTCATCATAGCCATTCGTCCTCCTTCCAATGTTTTCGCATCCATTGTCTCGCCCTATATAGTCTGGACTCCACCGTCTTCAGAGTAATTTCATTTTCAGCAGCAATTTGCTCATATTTTTTATTTTCCAGATAATAAGCCACCATAATTTCCCGATGACCCTCCGGTAAATTGTTGATCTCACCCGACAGACGATTCATCCGGTCACGACGGACAACAGTGGCTAGTACATCCTCCTCATTAGAAGGTGTCTGGCTCAGCACAAGCTCATAGTCACCAGGTAACTCTCGTAGCCGATCACGTTTACGTTTGGCATCAATAGCCTTATTTAAGGCGATCCGCGTAATCCATGATTTTAAGCCTTGATAACGGTAGTCAGGGAGAGATCTATACATCTGAAGAAAAGCTTCCTGAGCAGCGTCTTCAGCCCCTTTGACTTCACGTAATACAGAATAGGTGATTTTGTATATGTGCTGACTGTATGTATTTACAAACTGGCGAAACGCATCTTCGTCTCCTTGGCAAATCCGCTTGATTAATAGCTCTTCCTCAATGACTCTCCCCTCCTTCCCACAGCAATAGACGCTGAGATCCTCGCCTACCCCTGCACTTATCTAAAAAAATAAAAAAAGAACCGTACAGACTCTAGCAATAGCTAAAGCAATACGGTTCTCTCCTAAACGATCTATCTTCCACCATTGCGGAATTTTTGTGTATACGTCTTAACATCCTGAGCGTTCTTGACCCGGTTACGGGCCCATTCCAGCAATATCCGGTCGATATAACGAAAATGAACCTTCCCCGCAAATACGGATTCCTTGAGTGCTAACAGAATCAGCTCCTCAGGGTATCGGTCTTGATCCACCCAGCTAGAAATCGTCTCACATTCCATTGGAGACAGCGGGCGCCCGAATTCCTTCTCGAAAATACTGAATAGATTCCGGCTCTCCTCTTTATCTCCAAGTGAAGAAGGAGATGTGGGGGGAGTTCCGAATCCTCCACCTGACGCAGCAGCCCGGGGAGCTGATGTTCCATATGCTCCCTTGTCCTTATCTTGCTCATTTTCTTGTACAGCTGTCGCAAGATAAGCACCTAGCTTTCCATATAGCCCTGAGAAATTGTAGCGTTCATAATGGATATCTCTTAGCTCATCGTTGTCTCCATCGATGCTAATGAAACCCTCCTTCATGAGCTTCTGCAATTCTCCGGCCAGAACGGAAATGCTACGACCAGTTACGACCTGAAGCTCCTCCAGAGAAGGGAACTCAATCCCTTCCACTTGCCTGAAGGAGAGCAGATGAATCAGCAGCATGGCTTCACTTCCGCTTAAATTCAGCTTCCGGTAATACTTCAGTAATGCGTAAGGTATGACGGCCATTCCGTTCTCCAGACCGAAGGAGACGCCTTCGCTCCAGGTACTCCATGTCTTGCCGTCCATGTGCTTCCCCCTTTGTTCAAATCCTAAGAACTTATGGGTAGAGGCGGTACAGTGTACGTGGGAATGGAATAGTCTCACGTACATGGTCAAGACCACAGATCCAAGCTACAGTACGCTCAAGCCCAAGTCCAAAACCGGAGTGAGGTACAGATCCGTAAGTACGCAGATCCATGTACCATTTATAAGAGTCCATCGAAAGATTGTGCTCTTTATAACGCTCTTCAAGCAGCGCAGGATCATCGATCCGCTGTGAACCCCCAATAATCTCTCCATAACCTTCAGGAGCGATCATATCAGCACACAGTACGACTTCAGGACGATTTGGATCCGGCTTCATGTAGAACGCTTTGAATGAAGCAGGATAATGAGTAATAAATACAGGTTTATCGTATGCTTCAGCGATTGCTGTTTCATGAGGTGCACCAAAATCATCACCCCAAGCAATATCTTCAAAGCCTTTATCATTCAAGAACTTGATCGCATCGTCATAAGTAATGCGTGGGAATGGTGCTTTGATATTCTCCAGCTTGGAAATATCGCGGCCTACCGCTTCCAACTCCGCACGGCAATTCTTCAATACGGATTGCACTACGAAGCTAATAAACTCTTCCTGAACCTTCAAGCTTTCTTCATGATCTGTGAAGGCCATTTCCGGCTCGATCATCCAGAACTCGATCAAGTGGCGACGAGTCTTAGATTTCTCCGCACGGAAGGTTGGTCCAAAGGAATATACACGGCCCAGTGCCATAGCTGCAGCTTCCATGTATAACTGTCCGCTTTGGGTCAGGTAAGCATCCTCATCGAAGTATTTCGTGTGGAACAAGTTAGTAGTTCCCTCTGCTGACGTTGGCGTCAGAATCGGAGGATCCACCTTTGTAAATCCGCTCTCGTTGAAGAACTGTTGGATTGCCCGGATAATCTCCGCACGAATAACCAGAACAGCCCGCTGCTTCGAGGCACGGAGCCAGAGGTGACGGTGATCCATCAAGAAATCAACGCCATGCTCTTTCGGAGTAATTGGATAATTCTCTGTAAGGTGCAGAACTTCAATTCCGGTAACAGTCATTTCAAAACCGGATTGACTGCGAGGCTCCTCACGAATAATACCGGTCACATACAATGAGCTTTCCTGTGTGAGGCTCTTAGCTGCATCCCATACCTCTTCAGGCACTTCTGATTTCACTACAACTCCCTGAATATAACCTGTACCATCGCGAAGCTGCAGGAACTGAATTTTACCACTGGAGCGCTTGTTGTTTACCCAACAACCGATAACAACACTTTCTCCAACATGTTCATTCACGTTCTTGATTACACTCTTGTTAGCCATGCCTTCAATCTCTCCTCTAATTTAGCCGTTAATTCCTTGCACAATACGGTTTGTATCACGTGCGATGACAAGCTCTTCGTTAGTCGGAACTACAAGCACCTGCACTTTGGAATCTACCGTAGAGATACGACGCGGGTCGCCGGAGCGAACTTTATTAGCTTCAACATCCAACTCAATACCCAGGAACGTAAGGTTATTTAGCAGTTTCTCACGTAGCAATGAAGCATTTTCACCAACACCAGCAGTGAATACGATAGCATCTACACCGTTCATAGCAGCCGCATAAGAACCGATATACTTGCGCAAGCGGTACTCATACATTTCAAAAGCTAGCGTGGAATTAGGCTCACCTTTTTCCATACCCTCAATAATATCACGCATATCACTGCTTACGCCCGAAATTGCTAGGAGTCCACTATGTTTGTTCAACATGGAGTTAACTTCGCCTACGGACAATTCTTCCTTGTTCATCACGTAAGGTACAATTGCTGGATCAAGATCACCACTGCGAGTCCCCATCATCAAACCTTCCAGAGGAGTCATACCCATGGAAGTATCCACAGACACTCCATCTTGAACCGCAGTTACACTACCTCCGTTACCGATATGACAAGTAATGATCTTCAGATCTTCCAACGGACGCTCCAAGTACTCCGCAGCAGCTTTGCTTACGAAGTCGTGTGATGTACCGTGTGCGCCATAACGACGAACTTTATATTTATTGTACAGTACTCTAGGAATCGCGTACATATAAGCTTTTTCAGGCATTGTTTGATGGAATGCAGTATCGAATACAACAACCTGCGGTACACCCGGCATATTTACTTCAGAAGCCGTAATCCCCATCATTGCTGCTGGGTTATGCAGGGGTGCAAGGTCAAACAATTGACGAATTTTAGTCTTGGCATCAGCGTCCACAAGTGCGGAAGCTTTGAAGAATTCACCACCATGTACTACACGGTGACCCACAGCATTGATTTCTTTAATGGATTCAATAACGCCATGCTCTTTATCCGTTAGGCAAGCTAGAACTTTACGAATCGCTGTGTTATGCTCCAAAATTTCACTTACTTCTGTTACTTCAGCTTTACCAGTAGGTTTATGGTTCAGAATGGAGGAATCCATCCCGATACGTTCCACCAAACCTTTAGCCAAAACGGATTCATCAGCCATATTGTACAATTGATATTTTAAAGAAGAACTACCGGAGTTAATTACTAGAATATTCATATACGGTCACCATCCTTGTCGTACTGGAAGAAGCCTTCGCCTGATTTCATACCCAATTGTCCTGCACGCACCATCTTCTTAAGGATCGTGGAAGGACGATATTTCAGCTCACCATATTCACGGAACATATTTTCGAGTGCAGCAAGAACCGAATCCAGACCAAATCTGTCAGCCATTTCAAGCGGTCCATATTGGAATTGATAACCAATACGCATAGCATCGTCAATATCCTGTGCGGAGGCAACGCCCTCTTGCAATACATGCATAGCTTCGTTGATAAACAAGCAAATGAGGCGTGATGTTACAAATCCTGGGGATTCATAGATCATTACACCTTTTTTCTCAACAATTTCATCAACAAAGGATTTTGTATCTTCAAATGTAGCATCTGAAGTTTTCAGACCGCGTACAATTTCAACAAGATCCACTTTAGCTACAGGGTATATGAAATGCATTCCGATCACGCGTTCCGGATACATTGTAGAACTTGCAAGTTCAGTCAAGCTAAGTGTTGACGTATTGCTGGCAAGAATAATGTGGTTTGGACATACTTGATCCAGTTGATTTAATATTTTTTTCTTTTCTTCTAAATCCTCAACGATTGTTTCGATAACCATGTCACAAGAGCTCAGCTCTGCGAAATGTGTCACTTTTTGAATGCGGCTAAGAATCAGCTTCTTCTCAGCTTGAGTGATCGCCCATTTCTCCAGTTGCTTATCTAGACTTGTCTCGATCATTTCGTAGGAGTAGTCCAGTTTCTCAGGGGTTTTCTCCACCAGCAATACATCCAGGCCCTTGGCTGCCAGCATTTCGGCAATCCCTTGTCCCATTGTGCCACCGCCGATGACACCAATTTTCTTGAAATTCATAAAAAAGTCTCCATCCTTTCAGGTATCTATACTTTTGTATTGTACCTTGTCTGTCGCAAAAATTTATAAAGCCCGACATATAATGATATCTTAGCATGCCTGAAAAGTAAAAAAAAATAACCAGCATAAATATTTATGCTGGTAAACGCACGCTGTCACGAAATTGACATCGAAATTGCTCTCCAGAGAGCACTTCTTCCTTCATTAAAATGTCAAGGGAGTAATCAAATACATTTCGTTGCTTTTCAAGGTGGTCGTGAGTACGTACCATCAACTCGTCCAATATTTTACTGTTTTCCTTCATAAGCTCTTCAGTGGTAACCATTTCCAGCTTGGCAATACCCAACGAAGTCAATCCGGATTTCATCATGGTTTCGACAATATTCAGGGCCTGATCAAAATCGCCACGTGAACCTGTGCTTCGTCCGCCATAATACATCTCTTCTGCAGCCGCTCCACCAAGTGCGATCATAATCTGATCTTCGAGATAATCTTTGGTGTACAGATACTGCTCTTGCTGAGGATTGTGACGTACATAACCAAGGGCTTGCCCCCGCGGAGTCAGCGTAACCTGACTGACACTTCCCGGACGAAGCAGTTCTGCCATAATGGCATGTCCCAATTCGTGGATCGCCACACGTTTTTTCTCTTCGTGGTTAGTTTCTCTGTCCGTTTTTTCCCCCATCATAACCTTGTCAATCGCCATCGACAGATGCCGCTGCTCAACCTCTGTCAATTCCTCACGCATCATATAAATTGCTGCCTCATTCATAACACTTTCGAGCTGAGCACCGGAAAAACCATAGGCTTCTTCGGAAATTTTGTCGAGGTTCACATTGGCATGAAGCGGCTTATTTTTGGCATGCAATTCGAGAATCGATCTGCGGCCTTTTTTATCAGGCATGTCCACTTGAATATGACGGTCAAACCGGCCAGGACGCAGCAATGCTGAATCAAGCATTTCTTTACGGTTAGTGGCTGCTACCAGTAGAATGCGTGGTGTTTCGTTGTTATAGATCCCGTCCATCTCAGTCAACAGCTGATTCAAGGTCTGATCATATTCTCGCTGCTGTCCGCCCTCACGCTTACCGCCAATTACGTCAATTTCATCTATGAAAATAATAGCGCTTTGCTTGTTTTCCTTAAGGGCGCGGGTACGGGCATCCTTAAACAAATCGCGGATACGGCCGGCACCGACACCTACGTACATTTCTACAAACTCACTGCCTGATGCTGCCACAAATACAGAGTTTGTATAATGTGCTGCTGCTCTAGCCATAAGGGTCTTACCTGTTCCTGGAGGGCCTGTAAGCAGAATCCCTTTCAAAGGCCGAATCCCGAATTTGCTGATTTCCTCATGCCGGATCAAAAAATCCAACGCTTCACGAAGCTCCTGCTTTGCATTGTCTTGCCCGCCAATTTCTTCAAAAGTAAGCTTTGAAGGTCCATCCTTCTTGCGTTTTTTCCCGGCACCTGCATTTACCGCAAGTCCGCCTCTTAAATGAGCAATGATAAGTAACGCCGTGAGCATCCCAGCAGCAATTACAATCGGGAATATATTAATGCCTAGAAAAGCCATAAAAATAAACAAGACAGGAATAAATCCGATTAGAATTTCTTTAAGGTATTTAGGCATTATTCCATACCCCCAATGTCGCAGGTTTACGCGGCAAAATAATAAATTTGCTTTCTTTTCCATTACTCAAGCTTACATAGACATTATTGTCATCAATTTCTGTTGAGGCTATCACATTTTTATATTGCGGATATTGCGCTTTGAGTCCATCAAGTTCTGTGGGTATAAGTGTATATTTACGGCTCTCCATGGCTTCGGCTACAGAGAACATCGCTTTATCCCAGTATTCATCCAGCAGTTCACTGGAGTTCTGTTCTACATCAAGTTTTAGTGTACGTCCATCAATCATCGATTTTCCTTCTTGGGAGACGTACTGAACCAGTTCACGTAATTTCGTGCCTGGCTGGAGATCAAGTTTCAAAGTGACCTCATTGCGGTTAATACTGATATGAGAATTATTGACGCCCTCATATTGAGATACAATCTTCTGAAGTGGTTCCTGCATTGCAAACTGACGATACAAAAAGAAGCCACCAAACAATAGAGTAGCCGACAGTAGAGACGTTATCAGCACAGGTACAAGACGTAATTTCAAGAAACGTCCTCCTCTCAAAGATGACAAAATATAAAGCTCATTATAATAATTTATAGCTACTTGAGAGCTCATCAGAGAGACTGAAGTCTCTTATTGCTGTTCTAATTACAAGTAGTAGTATATCACAGGTGTATATACTAATTTCAAAATAAATGTGAATATATTTAAAATTTAATTTTTTAAATATTTCCATCAATACCAAATAAATTCCTCACTTTCGACAAAATCGGCCTTGATTTTTAATCAATCAGCCTATTTTCGTATGTGAATATAAGAGAATATTCGGTGATAACCACCCATTCAGTATATCACTTAGTATATCACTTTTGTACATCAAATAAATGTAAACAAGCGAACTTATAATAAAGTTCGCTTGTTTACTATGCCACCCTTAATTTCCTTATGTTCAGCTTAACTTTTAGGTAAACTGTAACCTTCGCCCATTCGGGACCCATCCGAAAAGCGATAAAATTGATAATAATACCGACCGCTCTGTTTATAAAAAAGCTGCCAAGCATACTCTCCGTTATATACTCCCGGCAGCAAGCGTTCAATCGTTATGTCCGGAAGATCAGCTTTGATAATGCCGCGTATTTTGGCTTCCGAGGTTCCTTTACTTAGTTCCTCAGCAAACACTGCGTCGTCGCCTTCAGCAAATTTTCCATCTACCGTAAAGCGGACCCAGACCATAAGAGCAGTCCCGGCTTCATTTTTCCCAGTTAATACCCAGTACACTGCATTTTCATCCCAAACCGATTTTTGTGCTTTGGTTACCTCTGTTAGACCCGCTCTGGTTTTGGCAACATCCTTAGCGATATCACGCTCGTTCCATTGATCTTTCATAATATAGGCATAGAACTGGATAAGTCCAAACCCCAGGAGCAGAATCAGAACTGACCCCAGGAGGATCCATTTTTTCCTTTTCTTCAAGGTACAGCTCCCTTTCTAGTAATATATCTTTTTTGATTATATAACACACCCGCGCGTTTATCCAAAATTTCATAATTTTCTAGCTTTCCCAGCCTTAAAAATACACAAAAGGCCGCAACTTTTGCTAAAAGCAAAAAGTCGCAGCCTATTATTTATTCGTTATTCTCCAGACTTAACGCTTCAATAAACCTTCGAAGGCTTCTTGCGCTTTACGCCGGATAGCTTCCTCATCCAGGGTTAAGCATTGTCCATGCTTGATGACCTGTTTACCATTCACCCACACATGCTCAACATCCTTAGCGCTAGCAGAGTAAACTGCATGAGACAACAGATCTGTGTGTGGCAGCAAATGTGGCTGATCGATATCAATAGCAATGAAATCTGCTTTCATCCCTACAGCAAGTCTGCCTACATTATTTAAAAAGATGGATTGCGCGCCATATTCTGTAGCCATACGCAGAGCTTCTGGAG
The DNA here is from genome assembly GCF_038002785.1 of Paenibacillus sp. FSL H3-0310. NCBI lineage: Bacteria > Bacillati > Bacillota > Bacilli > Caryophanales > Paenibacillaceae > Paenibacillus > Paenibacillus sp. FSL H3-0310. The sequence goes on along the minus strand of NZ_JBBODC010000001.1, from coordinate 1,598,166 downwards.
CTGGAACAGCCGTTGGATCACCGCTGACACCCTTATGAATGAGAGCTGCAAGCCGCATCTCTTCAAACATATCCAAGTTATTGTTGCTTGCCGCGCCATCCGTGCCAAGAGACACCTTCACACCAGCTTTTAGAAGATCAGTAACCCGAGCCACTCCGCTAGCCAGCTTCAAATTACTGCCCGGATTATGAGATACACCCACATTATGGCGAGCCAAGATCTCAATCTCTTCATCATTTAAATGAACACCATGTGCAACTATCGAGGGACGTGTGAACATGCCAAGCTTCTCTAAGTGAGCTACAGGACGCAACCCGTAATCCGCCACATTTTGTTCCACTTCACGTTTCGTTTCGGACATATGCGTATGCATCGGTAAATCCAGATCATGCGCTGCCTGCACAAACTTAACCAGGAAGTCCGGAGGGCAAGTATAAGGGGCGTGTGGCGAGATCATAGTAGTAATTCTACCGTCAGCCTTTCCATGCCAGTTACGGGCAAAAGAAATCGCTTCCGCAAGCTTGTGATTCTGTACATCCTCTGGACATAACCCGATCACACCACGCATCAATACGGAACGGATACCTGATAACTCAGCTACCTCGGCTACTCGGTCCATATGATCATACATATCGAGGAAGGTCGTAGTTCCACCCTTCAGCATTTCCAATACAGATAAGGAGGTTCCCCAGTATACATCATCACCGGAGAACTTTTCCTCCATTGGCCACATCTTCTCCTGAAGCCACACTTGTAGCGCTAAATCATCTCCATATCCACGCAGCAAAGACATCGCCGCATGACCATGTGTGTTTACAAGTCCAGGCATGAACAGCAGACGGCTGCCATCAACCACTTGCACTCCAGCTTCCATCTGAGGCTCTTCTTTTCCTATGTAAGTGATTAAATCATCTTCAATAGTCATATATCCACTCAGAACCGGCTCATCCGTTCCCGGAGTCAGAAAATACCCGCCCTTAATTATCGTTTTATTGTTGTTCATGTTCACTTTCTTCCTTTCCATCCCGCAAGTAATAAGCAAGACTTTGCAGATCAGTTGTAAAATCAGCTGCATGCACCCGGATATTCGGTGGTGTCTTCAGAATCACAGGGGCAAAGTTCAAAATTGCTTCAATCCCAGAAGAAATGAGGATATCTGCTACATTTTGAGCTTCTGAATCAGGTACGGTAATAATGGCAATGCGAATACCTTGCTCACGAATTGTGCTGCCTAGTTCATCCATCGGTTGCACAGTAAGGGAGTTGATCTTACGTCCAACCTTAGGAGCGTACGAATCAAATATAGCCGTAATTTTCATAGTATCTTTGAGATATGCATTGTAATTAGACAAGGCATGTCCGAGATTACCTGCTCCAACTAAAGCTACATTAAGCTGTTGATCCAGCTTCAGGATATGACGGATTTTCTCAATAAGATACGTTACATCATATCCGATACCTTTTCTGCCGAAGTCACCAAAATATGCTAAATCCTTACGAATCTGTGCGGGATTAAGATCAAGCTTTTGTCCAAGTTCCTGAGAGGAAACTGTTAATATTTCGCGATTCTGGAGATCATTCAAAAAACGCAAGTACACAGGTAGTCTGCGAACAACGGCTTCTGATATTTTATCCGATTTCATATTTTTCCTCCTAAAAATAGTAATGTTCTTGTGAAAATCCATATTCAAACGTCTACCTCTCCTTATTAAGGACGGTACTGTAACACACCGCCCTTAAGGATAAGGAGGAGCTAAACTGAAGACGAGCGTTTTAAGAAGCGCCGCCATCCTCTAGCCATTCCGCTATGCGAGGGACCATTTGATCAGTAAGCATATGCTCCATTTTGGGACCAGGCAATGAATAAAGGAAATACTTCCCGTAATGAGATTCAATAACCCTTGTATCATAAACAATAACTATTCCGCGATCCTGCGCCGTGCGAACCAGTCTTCCGAATCCCTGCTTAAAACGAATAACCGCTTGAGGAACAGATAATTTCATGAACGGATTCTTCTTCTGGGCCTGTAATAACTCCGACTTCGCTTCCGCCAACGGGTGATTCGGCGGTTGAAATGGAAGTCTCACGATGGCCAGGCAAGTCAGTGCTTCACCTGGAATATCTACACCTTCCCAGAAGCTGCTCGTCCCCAGCAATACGGATGCTGCACTGTCCTGAAAGCGGCGGATCAGCTTGCTCCGGCTGCCACCTTCCACGCCTTGACCAAGCACCGTAATCTCTTGTGAGGCCAAAGCCTCTTTAAGCGGATCATATACCTGACGCAGCATTTTATAAGAAGTAAACAGAACCAGCATCCGCCCACGTGTTGTTTTAGCAGCTTCCGATAATGACTGTACGAGTGTATCGACAAATCGAGCATCGCCCACACTCCCCTTCACACTAGGAAAATCACGCGGTATAACTAGCAGTGCCTGCTCGCGATACTTAAAGGGAGATGGAAGGAGTGAGGTCATTAGACGTCCCTCTTCTGCAGCTTCGTTAAGTCCGAGATTATCAATCATAAATTGAAAAGACTTATCTACAGACAGCGTCGCCGAGGTAAGCACGATGCTTTTTTTCTTATCGAAGAACAACTCTTTAAGCTGGCTGCTAACATCCACAGGGACGGCATACATCTGCAGTGATTTGCTGCGGTAATTTCCATTTGCCTCCAGCCAATATACTACATTATCGTCATTCAGCCCCATAAAGAATCTTACTTGCTCACGGATGGAAGCCAAATCCTTAAATAAACCGCTAATATCAGTAACAAGACTGTCTGCTGAAGATTGGCTTTCCTGGTCGCGCATCTCGTTAAGCATTTTATCACCCTTACGGATGATGTCGCTTAACGTCAGATTCATAGTGTTCTCTAGCGCAACCAATTCATCCCAATCCTTCGGCTTACGGGCGGGAATCAACCGCATAACCAGTTGTCCCGCTTCCCCTGCCCCTGCATCACTGCGTTCCGGCAAAAGGCTGAACAGCTTGTCGCTGAGTGCATCCCAGGTTTCTTTGACGGTAAGCAGATCCGGGTAGATCCGATCGATGACTCCGCTCCATTCTGAAGCCTCTTCACTGCCTGACGACTGTAATATCTGACGCAGAGCAGGAAGCTGTCCGTTTCGGCTATCTTTATACAGTCGCGATAACGTGTGTGCCACAGTGAAATGCTTCATATGCATGCCAAGATGTTTACCAGCCACATCTTCTAAATGATGTGCTTCATCAATGACAAGATGCTCGTAAGCCGGAAGCAGCTGGTGCCCAGCCTTAACATCTGCGAATAGCTTGGAGTGGTTCGTAATAACCACGTCAGCAATCCCAGCTTCATGCTTGGCCCTATGATAATAACATTTGCGGAACCAAGGACAAGAACGGCCCAGACAGGAATCGGTATCGCTTGCCACCGTCTCCCAGAAGTCACCGCCCCGGCCGCTTAAATTCAGCTCTTCATCATCCCCTGATTCACTTTGAGTGAGCCATACAATCATCTGAGCGGCAGTAAGCGCATCTTCCCTTGGGCTTATAAAGTCCTTCTTATTAATTTTATGCTCAAACTTACGCAGACACAAATAATGCCCTCTTCCCTTAAAAATAGCAGCTTTAAACGGAAAAGGAACTACCTGCGTTAACAAAGGGATATCCCGCTCGCGCAATTGGTCCTGCAGATTAATGGTATGAGTGCTGACCATGACTTTTTCATTGGTGCGAACGCTTTGATAAATGGCAGGCAACAAATAACCGAGCGATTTACCGGTTCCTGTGCCCGCTTCGATCAGTAGGTGTTTGTCTTCGGCAAGTGCCGTCATCACCTCATTGATCATAATATCCTGAGCTTCCCGGCTTTCATACTGCGGTAATGTGTCTTTAAGTCGTTTGGTTACTTCGTCCATATAATCAGTAAAAGATAAATTCGCTAGCGGATTCTCAGCATGCTCATCTCTAGGTGGCGCTAACTCCGTCCAATCTCCTACTGCAAGCGCTAATTGACGATAGAAAGTCAGATCACCTTCGGGCTGTAGCGTTTCCGCTTCCCGCTCTCGCAGCAGACCATCAAAGTACCAGCCCAGATCACTATCCTCTTCGGTAAACAGCTCACAGAGTCTCTGGATCGTAAGCAGCGGCAGCTCGTAGAGCTCCTCCAGACATTTCAGCAGCACTAAAGCAGTCGCAAGTGCATCACTATCTGCCTGATGCGGACGATCATGTGTCACTCCAAAATGAGCACTGACAGAGCCTAGTTGATAAGATGTGAGCGAAGGAAAGCAAATTTTCAGAAAATCAATCGTATCCAAAATCCGCCCTTGAAATGGCAAATAACCACAACGATCTAAAGCATTTTGTAAAAAATGGAAGTCGAAAGCGACATTATGCCCTACAAGCACAACATCATCCAAGAGCGGAACAAGCTCCATCATCATCTCATCCAGCTCAGGCGCATCCTTAACATCATCATCGGTAATCCCCGTCAGACCTGTTATAAAAGGAGGAATCGGCGTTCCGGGCTTGACATAGGAACCATATACCCGGGAGATGGACCGGTCTTCTTCTATAATTGCAAGGCCAACCTGGATAATTTCACCCACGGATTGGGTTCCTGTTGTTTCAAAATCAAGCACGGCAAATTTCATTATAATTCTATTCCCTTTCAATTGAGACTCTTAATCAGCATAACAGAAGTTGCGAAAAAAGGCGATGCACACCACTGGTTCAGGGGATGCATCGCTTGAATGGAAATTTCCAAAACCGTTATTCTTTTACAAAAGGGAAACCAGCTGATTTCCAAAATGCAGCTTCCCTCCACGACGGCGGCATACCTCTAAGTTAACGTTTGGTTCCGGAAGCGCAGGGTCATGCTGCAAAGCAAGATCAAATAATTCCTGCGCTTCATTGAAACGTTCCTGTGAGGCTCGTATGCAGCCTAAAGCATTATAAACCATGGCTTTCAGCTTGGTTTCCCGTATCAAGCCCAGCATATGGTTCAGATGACCCCAAGCGGCCTCACCGTCACCTTCCTGCAGATAAGAGATGGCTAAATATAATCGAGCAGCCAAGCTATCCGGGTATTGCGCAATAACTTCTTTAAACTGATCAATACACTTTCCATACATCAGCAGCTTATAATACCCCTGACCTCTTACAAAGGAATCCATACATAGCTCTGGTGCTTCCTGTTCCGGCACTTCCTCTTCGACCACTGCTGTAAAATCCGCACTTTCGCGAAAGGAACTAAGCTTCTCAGCAAAAGCGAGCCATTCATCCATCACTTTGTCGCTCAGTCTATGCAGCATATTATAATTGCATAAAAGCTCGTTCCGGCGGGCACCCTCCGCTGTAGGGTAATCTGTTACGATCTCCTGAAGCACCTTGTTCATTTCAGCAAACAAATGTTGAAACATGGGCGATCCCCCCTTACTGAAGATGAAATCAGTTCAGCTTGCCTGACTTCATTTTCTGCGAGATCGGGGTCTTTCATCCCTGCCATTCATTACATGGCGTAAGTCCATACATTAAGCGATTGTAGCATGCAATTCATGATCAGCCAGCTTCACTGGTTTGTTATTCTCATCCACGAATACCACCGTTGGCTTATGTGACTCCAGTTCTTCTGAGGACAACATCGCATACGAAATGATAATTACTGTATCGCCCGGCTGAACAAGACGAGCTGCGGCACCATTAAGACAGATCACTCCGCTTCCGCGCGGTCCAGGGATTACATAGGTTTCCAGTCGCGAACCATTATTGTTATCCACAATTTGAACTTTTTCATTCTCAAGAATGTCCGCGGCTTCCATCAAGCTCTCATCAATGGTAATACTGCCTACATAGTTCAAATTCGCTTCCGTTACTGTTGCGCGGTGAATTTTGGATTTCATCATATGTCTAAACAAGTGCAGCAACCTCCTTTGGAATAAATACATTATTATCAATCAAGCGTGTTCTGCCAAACTTCACGGCGAGCGCTATTATAATTTCCCCATCCACTTCTGATAAAAGAGCTTCATCCTCTAATCCTTCAAGATCAGGGAATGTTAAGATCTCCGCATAATCAATCACCGCTAGAGGGGAGCTGGAAATAACCGATGTCAACAATTCCCGCACTTCAGCAACGGTTGTTACTTTTCCTTCTTCAATAGACTGACGTGCTTCACGTAAGGATCGAGATAACACCAATGCCTGACTACGCTCCTCTGGAGACAAGAATACGTTACGTGAGCTGAGTGCAAGTCCATCCCCTTCACGAACGATCGGACAAGGAATAATTTCGATATTCATATTAAGATCGGACACCATTCGGCGAAGCACAGCAACTTGTTGAGCATCCTTCAGCCCAAAGAAAGCATAATCCGGCTGTACGATATTGAAGAATTTATTAACCACTGTGGTTACACCATCAAAATGCCCAGGGCGGGATGCCCCACAAAGCCGGGTAGTAAGCTCCGATACCGAGACCGTAGTCCGAGTAGGCTGCGGATACATTTCTTCCACACTGGGGATAAATACAATATCTACTCCCTCACGTTCAGCGAGCTCCAAATCACGACGCTCGTCACGCGGATAGGAATCATAATCCTCGTTTGGCCCGAATTGCAATGGATTCACAAAAATGCTCATTACCACTGTGTTGCTCATTTCTCCAGCCCGGCGAAGCAGACTGGCATGTCCGTCATGCAAGTATCCCATCGTAGGAACGAACCCAATCGGGGCGTGCCCGCCTTGTCTCATATACTCCAAAGCTTCGCGCAGCTGCTCCATGCTTCTGACGACTCTCATTTATTTCCCTTCCTTTCTTGCAGCGCCATATAAAGATTCCAAAACCGTTTCATCTGCATTAAAAACGTGGTCTTCATCTGGGAAGGAACGTTCCTTCACTTCCTTCACATATTGGCTGATGCCCTCACGGATTACATTACCCACTTCCGCATAGGTTTTGACAAAACGTTTCTCACGGTAAGGTGAGGCATACCGCAGCAAATCATGGAAAACCAATACCTGTCCATCACAGTAACGGCCTGCACCGATACCAATGGTTGGGATGCTAAGCGCTTCAGAGATCGCTTGGGCTACTTCTTCCGTTACCAGCTCCAGAACGATTGCAAAAGCACCTGCTGCCTCAAGCGCCTTAGCTTCATCCATCAGGCGTTGCGCATCTTTGGCATCTTTGCCTTGAATCCGGTAGCCACCAATCATATTCACAGATTGCGGAGTAAGCCCGATATGTCCCAGTACAGGGACTCCCGCAGCTACAACCGTAGCTACAGTATCACAAATCTCGAGTCCGCCTTCCATTTTGACGGCATGAGCCCGCCCTTCCTGCATTAATCTGCGCACACCCCGCAGAGTTTCATCTACACTTCCGTGATAAGTCATAAATGGCATATCCGCCACGATAAAGGTGCTTTGTGCTCCTCGAGTTACCGAGCGGGTATGATACACCATATCTTCAATCGTTACCGGTAAAGTTGTATCGTATCCAAGGACTACATTCCCAAGAGAGTCACCAACCAAAATAAGGTCGATACCTGCTTCTTCTGCAAGAACTGCAGACGGATAATCATAAGCGGTCAGCATGCTCAGTGGCACACCTTCTGCTTTCATTTTTTTCATTTTCACAATATTTAGCGCTTGTTTGTTTGCCATTTCTCTTTTCGTCCTCCTTTTTAAGTAACCTGCCCGTAAAAATCGCAACAAAAAAACCTTTTAGCAATCATTTGCTAAAAAGGTCCGAAGGGCAAAAAAGAGTCACTTGCGATCGTCCCTTCTGTCTCGGTCCTTACGGCTCAGAGCAGAATCCAACGTAACCGTCAAACGCAGTTATGAAGGTATTTCCAATAATAAAAATATAAAAAAGTTCTTCAGTTCAAGAGTACAGTTCGATAAACGATACCGCCTCCGACCCATAGTATAACAAAAAAAGCTCGGAATTACACGAAAAAAATATGACAAGGGATGATACCCTTGTCATATAAAAAATATTATAAAAGTTCAATCTCACCTGAGCATACGTTAGAGATCTCTCCCAAGCTGTTTTTAAGCAGCAGACCCCCCATTTCATCCAAACCTACTACCACACCTTCAGAACGCCCCTGAGAGCTATTGAGTGCGATCTGGCGACCCAAAGTCACTGACATGGACTCCCAGAGCTCTTTGATGGGTTTAAAACCTTGCTTCATGTACAAATTGTAATGCATCTCCAGCTCGTCCAAAACCGCTTTTACCAGCTCAGAACGGTCAACTGGAGCACCACCCCGCTCAATCCGAAGTGAAGTCGCGACCTCCTGCAGATGATCAGGATAATCTTCCTCTGTCATGTTCGCGGAAATGCCAATTCCAGCAATGCAATAATGAAGCTCCCCTTCTCTTAGAGAAGATTCGAGTAAAATCCCACAAATCTTACGACCGCCTGCGAGCAGATCATTCGGCCATTTAATGCCGGCATCTACACCTGTTACCCGTCGAATTGCCTTACAGACGGCAACCCCAGCCAGCAATGTCAGCTGCGGAGTCACCGACAAGGGTAATTGGGGCCGTAACACAATACTCATCCAAATGCCCTTGCCACGGGGAGAAAACCACTTTCTTCCCATTCGGCCGCGGGCACCCGTCTGTTCCTCCGCGATGACTGTTGTCCCTTCCGGCGCGCCGTTTTCCGCTAAAAACTTAGCTTCTTCTTGAGTGGACACCACAGATTCCAGCAACTGAATGTCACCTACCCAATTCGAAGCGGAGGTCTCTCGCTTCAGCTCAGTTAGCGACAGCGCTTTATCATCGCTCATGTCCATCCATCCTTTTTGCTTCATGCAGCAATAATTGTTTATCGTTAGGTAAATCACCTGAAGCGACCGCTTGCAGGAGTCCATTTAACATTTTGCCTAGCCATGGTCCCGGACGTTTATCCAAAGCCTCCACCAGCTCATTGCCTGTAATCTCAAGCTCTGAAAGGCTGGTTAGCGGCATTTGAGCGATCCATTCTCTTGCCGCTTGTACATTTACAGTGGCAGGTGAGGTTGAGGCCTCTGACGATTCCACGACGGAAAAGACAGAAGAAGCCGCTGTTGAAACCACAGCGGGAAGCGCAGGTGCGGCGGCTGGCAGGATCGCCAGCAGCGAGAGCCACGCTTCGGCAGCTTCCACGCCGAAGGCCAGCACGGCGGCGATCCATTGCCGCCGCAGACCTTCCATGCCGCCCGTATCCGGCGGCATGGCCTCTATCGCAGCGGTCCAAGCTTCGCGGACCCGAAGCACCTGGACGACGCCGCTCCGCGTCGTCCCCGAGAACGTCCATGCCCGCAGCAGCACATCGGCCTCTTGGGCCGATTGCTTCAGGGCATGGAGGAGAAGCGCCCACCGCAGGCGGGCGCTCTCCAGTTCCCCGATCCCGGCCGTTGAGGCGGCGGCAGCCGCCATATCGGTTCCGGTCCAGGGGAACGGGGCTTTGCCGCGCGCCAGCAGCTCGCAGCGCGCTAGCATGCCGAGGCCGCGCAGAGGATGCGGCCCCTCGACGATGCGGTCCAGCTCCGCGCGGACACGCTCCACAGCAATATGCGCCAGCTTATCCCGCTGGCGCATCAGGCCCCTCCACGTGTTCTTCGCGATGGAGAAATCCAGCACCGCTGCAAAACGAATGCAGCGAAGCATACGAAGCGCATCTTCGTCAAACCGCTCCTCCGCATCGCCTACACAGCGAATCACCTGCAGCTGTAGATCCTTCTCACCCTCAAAAGGATCAATAAGTTCCCCATTTAATCCACAGCAAATCGCGTTGATCGTGAAATCACGACGACGAAGATCCTCCTTCACATCGTTGACGAAAAAAACATGCTCTGGACGACGATGGTCTACATAACCACTTTCTGTCCGGTATGTTGTCACTTCAAACCCACAACCATCCTGTATCACGGTGACCGTACCATGAGCTAATCCTGTTGGCACACTGCGCGCAAAGATAGCTATCACTTCCTCCGGCAGTGCTGAGGTTGTAATATCCATATCATGCACTGGCCTACCCAATAGCTCATCGCGAATACATCCTCCAACCCAATAAGCCTCGTGGCCATTTTGGGTTAACTCGGAAATTACAATCTCCGCTGCAATTGCCATCGCAGAAGGTGCCATTGTCCATTCCATATATGACTCCTTACCCCCGAACCGGGTCCAGTCCAAGTACCTTGCGCCCCAGCACCCGGTAATAAATATCTTCATATTGTTTCGTTATCGAATCCTTACAGAAATCTTTGCAGGCTGTTTGTAGACAAGCTTCTCTGAACTGTTGCACCATACGTTCATCCGACAGGAGCTTAACTGCATATTTAGCCATAGCCGTTGTATCGCCAATCGGGGCAAGGAATCCAGTCTTTCCATGCTCTATAAGCTCAGGGATGCCTCCGGTTTGCGAGCCAATCGTCGGTACGCCGCAAGCCATTGCTTCCAGAGCAACCAAACCAAAGCTTTCCTTCTCGGAAGGTAGCAGAAGCAGATCAGCTAAAGAGATCACCTGAGCGATTTCATCCTGCCTTCCCAGAAAACGAACTTTATCTTCCAGACCCATTTCGCTAATTTTGGCTTGAATTTTGGGAAGATCCGGACCTTCACCTACAAGCAGCAGGCGTGAAGGCAGTTCACGATTCACTTTGGCAAAAACGTCAACAACATCGCTGACTCTTTTTACAGGACGGAAATTACTGATATGCATCAGAATCTTTTCATCAGGCGCTGCGAAATCTCCCCGCAGATCCGTTACATCACGCGGATAATAGACCCGATGATCCACGAAGTTATAAGTGAGATCAATGTCGCGGGTAATATCGAGTACGTCCCGTGTTTCTCTAATAAGATCCTGAGAGACCGCCGTAACGGCATCACTTTCATTAATCCCCAGACGAATCAAATCTTTAAGCGATTCATCCTGACCAAGCACCGTTATATCCGTACCATGCAACGTAGTTACAACCTTCATATCGTTCCCAAGCATTTGCTTTGCAAGGAAAGCACACACTGCGTGTGGCACTGCATAGTGAACATGGAGAAGGTCCAGATTTTGCATTTTGGCAACCTGAGCCATCTTCGTAGCAAGCGCTAGATCGTACGGGGGATAGCGGAATACATAATAATCGTTTACTTCTACCTCATGGTAAAAAATATTTTTCTGAAACGTTCCCAACCGGAACGGGATACTATGTGTAATAAAATGAACTTCATGACCCTTCTCGGCCAAGAGTTTACCTAATTCAGTCGCAACTACGCCTGAACCGCCAAGAGACGGATAACAGGTAATTCCTATTTTTAGCATACGATCCATCTTCCTGTCTCCTTCTTCTCCAGTATTGATTCGTGTAATGAATCATCTATTGTTTGTCGGCCGCTTTCAAAAAAGCGAAGCGAACACCGTTTCTTTCAAAATCACACAGGACTTCATTTCTCTAAGCTGTTCAAAAAAAGCTCTCAGGAGCGCAATGGCGTATTCATTCCAAGCGCTCCTGGATCAATCATAATCAGCTTATTATATTATCATACAAACTTCGTTATATCCGTTCCTTAAGTAAACAATTCCACCGTATGAGGTACCTTGGTTGCAAACCCTTCTGCATAAGGAATCAGCCTGCGCTGGCCAAGCAGCATATCTCTCGAACGGACTCGTTCAATGTAGCCTTCCGTTAACGGTGTGGATACAGCATCCTCACCCGGAGGTTTGGTGAACTGCGAGCGATAGCAGGACAATGCCTGCTCCTTCAAGCCATATTGTTCAGTAACATCAACAATAAGATCGGTACGTCCTAAATCATTGATAAAATAGAAGTACAGCTGTGGAGCAGGAATTGCCGGCTTGTCCGGCATATATTTACGTAGCTTGGCATTAAACACAGCCTCTTCCACCAGCTTGCTACAGGCGATATGATCGGGATGACGATCCTCCCAATAAGGAGCAAAAACTATCGTAGGAGAAAAGCGGCGAATTTCAGCAGTCACAGCCGCCACATGCTCTGCTGTAATAAAAAGCCCTCTATCTGGCAGACCCAGGTTTGTCCGCACGGATGCTCCGAGAAGGTCTGCAGCTTGCTGCGCTTCTTGCTTGCGAAGTTCTACTGTACCGTTCGATGACATTTCCGCGGCTGTTAAATCGCAAAGTCCCACCTTAAGTCCCGCAGCGGTATGTTTCGCAATTGTTCCTGCCATACCAATCTCCGCATCATCTGCATGCGCACCAAATACAAGAATGTCCAGCTTCATTCATCAACACCTGGTTTGTATTTGTGAACCAGTGCACGCCAAGCAAAATCACCACGATCAATCGCCTTCACAAGAACCTCCGCTGTGGCAATATTCGTAGCTACCGGTATCCCGTATACGTCACACAAACGAAGCAGAGCTGAAATATCAGGTTCATGTGGCTGCGCCATTAATGGATCCCGCATGAAAATAATAAGATCCAGTTCATCCTGTGCTACCATTGCACCGATTTGCTGATCTCCACCTAATGGACCAGACATGTAACGATGAATTTTTAAGTTAGTTACATCCATAATCCGTTGGCCAGTAGTCCCTGTAGAAAATAGTTCATGACCTTCAAATACATGTTCATAAGCTAATACAAAATTTACGATTTCATCTTTTTTACGATCGTGGGCAATAAATGCGATCTTTAACATGGTGTTCTCTCCTGTCTATTCTATAAAGTGCTCGAATCCATAGATCAAGCCTGTATATCCCATTACCTTTTCAATACCCATCTTAACGCCTGGCATATATCCTGCACGCTCATAAGAATCATGGCGAATCTTCAAGGATTGTCCGAATCCACCAAAAATCACTTCTTCTTGAGCAAACACGCCAGGAAGACGGACACTATGTATCCGGAATCCGTTATAGTAACCACCACGGGCACCTTCAATGGTTTCTTCCTCTTTAGGATTACCTTGACGAAGTTCCTCACGAACTTCCGAAATCATCTCTGCGGTTTTGACCGCAGTTCCGGATGGAGCATCCAGTTTCTGGTCACCATGATACTCTATAATTTCCAGATGCGGGAAGTACTTTGAAGCTTGTGCCGCAAATTTCATCAATAGAATAGCTCCAATGGAGAAATTCGGAGCAATAAGTCCGCCAATCCCCTGTTCTTGACACTGCTTGTCCAGTTCCACCATCTGCTCCGGTGTGAATCCGGTTGTACCGATAACCGGACGCACTCCGTACTTAATAGCTAGCGCTGTATTCGTATACGCTGACTGCGGTGTAGTGAAATCGACAAGGACATCTCCGTTGCTTCCCGCGAGGGCGGCCTCAAGATCAGAAGTTACAATAACGCCTGAGTCTTCCAGACCTACCAGACGCCCTGCATCAATATCGCCCGAAGAACGATCTACTGCTGCTGCTAACTCCAGCTCTTCGTCCTGCAATACAAGTTTAACAACCTCTTTACCCATTCTTCCGCCTGCGCCGGATACAACGACCCTGATCTTGTTATTCATATTTTTTCCATCCTCGCTCTCACTAGTTATATAGTTATTGCATATACGATTGTATGGATTTCTGAAGGTCTCTCATCAATTCCCGCAAGCCAGAATCATCCGGATGTAACGAAATCACTTCTTTTAAGGCAGTCATAGCTTGTAAATGTTCATTCACTCGGCTATGCGCGATAGCAAGCCATACATAAGCATCCCCATATAATGGATCAAGGGTAATAGCCTCTTTGAGCAGTGTAATCGGATGATAAGGGTTGCGAGTTTTGTTATCTTCATCTTCTATCAACCGTTTGGCTTCTTGTACATGCATCATAGCCTGCAAATGCTGCAGATGCAGACTATACTCAGGTTTGCTGGTGTCCAGCTTTACAGCAGCCTGAGCATGAACTAAAGCTTTATCTAGCATACCACTGCGGGCATACGTTATGGAACAACGATATCTAACCTCGGCATCAGCAGGGCTTGCTGCAATTGCAGACTCGAAGCAAACAATAGCTTCGGCAAAGTCACTGCGCAATATCGAGCGGTAGGCCTCTCTTACATAATCCTTATGATCCATATACACACCATCCTCACGGCTAAATCCCGTTCGTTTGGTACAGCATATGTTATAGAGGCCTAATCGGTGTCTTTCGGCGTCCAACGTCCCGCATCACGGGTATTAAATTTATGCATTACCTTATTATGCGCTTCCGTCAGGTCTATCCCGAGAGAATTTGCAAAACAAACGGTAATAAACAGAATATCTCCCAGTTCAAGTTCAATGGAATTCTCAGCTTCATCAGACTTCTTAGGCTTCTCGCCGAACTCATGATTGACCTCTCTAGCCAGTTCTCCGACTTCCTCGGACATGCGGGCCAGCATAGAGAGTGGACTGAAGTACCCTTCCTTAAACTGCGATATATAAGCGTCTACTTCACGCTGTATGTCACCAAGACTTTTGTCCATAAAATGTAACTTCTCCCCCTCTGTATATCTTGCCTTCTGTTTGCCCCTATGTTATCGTAAAGACGTTTTGAAGACAATCTTTTTTGAATATTTTAACACACGCAAGAAAAGGTATACTTATTATAGGAAAAGAAAAACTGCCTACAAAAGGCCTAACGAGGGATTTCATGAATTCAAAAAAGGTAATTACAATCAGCAAGACAGTCGCTCCCATCTTGCTCGGAGCCGCAGTATATGCCTTCGGGCTACTGTATTTCATCATTCCTAATCAGTTGATGGAAGGCGGCGTAACCGGGATCACACTTCTCCTTAATTATGCCTTTAGTATTCCCATCTTTTTATCCACACTGCTGATCAATCTTCCTTTGTTTCTGCTAGGCTGGAAAGTTCTAGGCGGGCGGCAAATTGTGTATACAGGTGTAGGGATTGGGGCATTGACCTTTTTCCTGTGGGTTTTCGAACGAATGATTACTGCGGGATGGATTATCCCCTTCAGTACCGAACACGACTTTATTCTTGCGGCACTGTATGCAGGAGTAACGCTTGGAACGGGGCTTGGGCTTGTATTCCGTTTTGGGGGTACAACAGGTGGTGTAGATATTGTCGCAAGAATTCTGGGACGGAATTTTGGTTGGAGCATGGGGCAGATTATTTTGGCCATCGACATTATTATTATTGGCTCTTCCATCCTCTACATTCCTAAAGAAAAAATACTTTACACACTCGTCGCAGTTTTTATCTCATCACGAGTTATAGATTTTATCCAAGAAGGCGCCTATGCTGCCAAGGCATTTACAATTATCAGTGATGAAGCACCACAAATTGCCGATCTGATTACAGCCGAAATGGACCGTGGTGTAACCCTCATCCCTGCCATTGGTGCTTATTCCAAGCAAGCCAAATATATGGTGTACTGTGTAGTCTCAAGGCAAGAAATCCGCCGGCTAAGTCTGCTGGTCAAATCCGTTGATCCACGCGCCTTCGTAATTATTAGTGATGTACACGACGTACATGGAGAAGGCTTTCGAGAAACCTAAATAAAAAGGAGTGTAGGCCATTTCAAGCCCACACTCCTTTTTGCTGTTTATAATTTCATCCTACGGAATCGGCTTCCAATTCTGATTCTGACCACGATACTTGCGATAGGCTACATAGGCTAACGCAGCTATAATGAAGCTTGCGGCTAACCCTCCCCAAATCCCAAATTCTTGCGATGCCAGCGGCAAGGACAAAGCAGGTTCATCCTTCTCTTTTCCGAACATTACTCTTACCGCATCCTGACCATAAGATACAATTTCAAGCAGGCGGGCACGTTCAACCTTTTGTGAGGACGAAGGAATGCCGGCCGCATATGAGAGCCAGGAATCAAAAGCATTCACAACTTCAGGCTGGCGGGAGACAATCACTGCCGGCCGGATGTTATCATACCTGCCCTGCAGTCTTTCCAGAGCTGTTTTCCAGCCCGCCAAATCATTCGCAACCGCACTTTGCTCCATCGCATTTAGATCCTCACGAATCAGCTTGTAGTACTGAAGCCAAATAGGCTGGCGCGGATGATTAAGACTGTTGGCAGCTAGACGTAGCTTGGCGGCTGCCGCTTCCCATTGCTGTGGATTTATTTTCGCGCCTGCCACGGTAGCCTTCAGGTCCATAATGACCCCTGACAATGCATTAATACCCTCCACAGAGGTCATTCCTTCAAAGGATGAGGACACAAAGATCTTGGAGATCGCTTCGGTCTCCTGTCGGACCTTCATTACATCTCCTTCCAAAACATTCCCATACAATGCCTCAGCAGCTTGTTCCAGCTGCTGCGCTCCAGTCTTTCCGCTCATTACTGCCAAACCGTTGCCCGAACTAACGTCGGCGCTTTGCTTCGAAGCTTTGCCAGACCCTTCACCAGCATCCCCTAGCGCTGCTGAAGCCTTTACAACATCCATACTGGACAGCAGCCAGCAGAATACTAGAACAACCACTACATAATATCTTCCGCGGCGCATGAGACATCCCCCTCCTACTTAAGAAGAAACGACGTTGTCGTCTTTTAAAGACGATATTCGTTTCTCGTAAAATTATAAGGATAAAGCATAGTATAAAACTTATACTTCTTATAATTCTAAATGTATGGCAGGGGGACAAGGGATAGAACTGCTTACTAACGTCTATTCTTGAACTGATAGATTGACTCTACCGGTCTTTGTCTTCTACTAAACAACCAAGCAGCTGCAACACTAAGCAGCGTAAGCGCCATTGTAAAGTACTGTACCTGTATAACATAATCGTTCAAAACAGAAGGTAACCACGGATAGATTCCGTAAGAATAATCCAGCATATCGTTGGCGAGTGTCCAAAGCAGGGCTAATGGAATCATTTTGCGGAAAGAAAAAAACCTTGCATAAATCAATGCTTCAACTGCCATCCCCGTATGGGAGATTACCAGCATCCAATCTTTCCAAACCAAAACATCACCGTGATAACCCCCGGCAAAAATAATACTCACTGCCCATATCCCGTACTTCACTGACGTAACGACCGCCAAAGCCTCAATAAGTTCCCTTACATTGTTTCCTGTGTAGCTTTTTGGAGGGAAGAGCATCAGCAACAGAGCCAAGGTAAAAAACAAACTTGCGGTTGGACTATCCGGAACAAATGGAAGCAGCCAGTGTGGATAATTAGCCGCAGTGAACTCCAGTTGATTGCCATACCATATGTAACCATAAATTGTACCCAGGAAATTTACGATAAATAACAACCAAATAATTCCCCGGTTCTTAAACAGTTTGTTAAACCAATGAACTGGCATACAGATTATTAACCTCCCCAAGTAATGGCACTTTGCATTTAGACATACAAAAACCTGACCGCATGCACGATCAGGTTGCGTTATCATTATTTTACTGTTCGCTTTTTTGTTTGGCAAGCCAGCCGGCCAAGGTATCAATATCCGCTTCTGATAGACCTGCTCCCAAGGCGGTATCGTACATTTTCGGCATCTGCCCTTGACCCTCTTTTATAATAGTAAGGATTGCTTCTTTGTCATGAGTGTCTCCAACTCCACGAAGTGAAGGTCCGCCCGCCCCTTTCAAATCCGCTGCGTGACAGGAGATACAAGTGGCTTGCTTGAAGAGCCCCATAGCAGGATCATCCTTGTCCACAATCGCTACTTCTTTTGGCTTAACGGCACTGGAGGTCGGAAGACCCTTTGCCCTGTTCTCCGCCGCCTTTTCTTCCCTTTGAACATCTTCAGGAATCTGATCCGTTTCAGCCATTTCATGTTTGTATTCAGTCCAGGCTGTATTGGTCAAATAAACAATTGCTGCAAGTGACAAGAACATTAAAGATGAAGCAATCGGCCTACGGTAAAAGCGACGCTCTCTACCCGTATCCAGAAAAGGAGCCAACAGAAGTGAACCAAAAGCTACACCAGTAACTCCTAGTGTACCCAGAACGATATAATCGCCCGAAGCATATGGGAGCTTCAAATACTGATAGAGGAACAAGAAATACCAGTCAGGAATCGGGATAACCGTAGCACTAGCATTTGCTGGAAACCCTAGCGGAGCTGGCTCTGAAATAGTAAGGACTAATATTCCTACAAGTACAACGACTCCGACCATCCATTCCTTCAGTAGAAAGTTAGGGATAAAGGCTTCCGATTTGCCGGGGTAAGCCGTGTAGTCCGGAGGTGTGATAAATCCGTTCCCTCTGCGAACTCTGGAATCACCGACATATACAACCTTTTCCTTAGAATTGTTTCCATGCGCCATCCGTATTCCTCCTCTCTCAGATTAACTTACAACGGTCCGGAAATCCCTTGTCTGCGGATCATAATAAAGTGTCCTACGAGCAGACTAAGAAGCACCGCTGGGAGGAAGAATACATGTAATGCGAAAAAACGAGTTAAGGTTTCGGCACCAACAATCGTTCCACCTTGCATCAGTTCCTTCAGCACCGGCCCCATCACTGGAACAGAATTGGCTATTTCAAGAGTTACCTTTGTTGCGAAATAAGCTTTATTATCCCAAGGCAACAAGTAACCTGTTAAACCAAGTCCCAACATTACGAAGAAAATCAGCATTCCAACTACCCAGTTCATCTCGCGCGGCGCTTTGTAAGAGCCTGTAAAGAAGACGCGCATTGTATGAAGGAACATCATAACAATTACTAGACTTGCGCCCCAGTGATGCATCCCGCGGACAATCTGTCCAAATGCAACACTTGTCTGCAAATACTCAACACTAGCATAAGCATTAATAATGTCCGGAACATAATACATCGTTAAGAACATACCTGATAAAATCTGTATGACTGTAATAAAAAAGGTCAGTCCGCCAAAGCAATACACGAACGCAGAGAAATGATGGGCCGGATTAACATGCTCAGGAACCTCGTGATCGGCCACGTCTCTCCAAATCGGCGTAACATCCAGACGTTCGTCAATCCAGTTATAGACATTTTTAAACATCAGAACTACGCCTCCTCACGAGCTACTGTATTTGGCACAATGTCTCCCAAAAGCACCCACCCGTTATCGAATTTCGTTTTATACTGGTCAAGCGGCTTAGGAGCAACTTCGAGATTTTTGCCAAGCTTTGTATAACGTGCACCATGGCAAGGGCAGTGATATTCGTCCGGATGAGCTTTATCGTTGTTCCACCCGACCGTACATCCCAAATGTTTACAAATCGGTGAAAGCGCATAAATATCACCCTTCGCGTCTTTCCGGATCCACGCAGTGAGTGTCGCTGTACTGTCGTACCATCCGTCCTTCTGTTTCAATTCAAAAGTAAATTCCTGGGGCTCTTCGGTGATTTTGCTTATCTCAGCAACCTTGATAAAATCTCCAGCACCCTTCTTATGTAATATCGGATCCACGACAAAACGGACCATGGGGAGAATTGTACCCGCCCCCATAAAAGCAGTGGCGCCACCAAGCGTGTAGGTCAAAAATTGCCTGCGCGACATCTCTTTACGGCTGGGTGGTTGTTCAGGCCATGTCTCCTGTTGTTCATTATGGCTGCTCATACTGTTATATAACCCCCTTCTCAAGATATAAGAAAGTATCTGTGGTGTCCGATCAGAGATGTCTCAATATAAATAATCCGTTTTCAAATCTTTTCAATGAAATACATCACATACCATTTGGATTCAACCTAATAATAGCTTAGGCTCCAAAACCCGTCAAGAATATTGTCTAATTTGTGACAGGCTAAAAAGCGGTTTCAACCTATAATTGTTGATTTTCTGTCACATTTATAAGGAGTTCATCCCCGCCACATGTCTTGAATTTTCATACTAATTTCACTGTTATTCCTCCCTTCTTGAGAAGCCTCAATGATAGGCAGAGAGAGAACTAAATCGCTTTCATAGATTTGGCTTTCTTGGAGAGGTACATCCGCTGTCAACACCACTACATGCTGGAAACCACTGGATTTGACTTTTTGGCAAATCTCATTAATTAAATTCACATAGCCCTCTCCAGCGTACTGAATGGCTGGGTAAGTCACGATCCGCCCTTTGAACGGTATTTCCACCATATCCATGAAATTACGTAATCTTTCGAGTGCCTGAACGGTCTCAGGAGGACTCTCAAGTCCACTTAATCCTGTAAAAGGTATGAGACATGTATCATAGAATTTTTGATTTTCTTCCCAAGTGTCCACTTCAAAATCGCTGAATTTCATTCCCATTCATCTCCCTATGTATAATTGTTAATTTTTCCGTTCTTTCGCAAAGCTTCCTGAAGTTATAGAACCCATTATATTGAAGGAGGAGGAGGAACGTCCAGATTTAGATTTTATATTTTCGTTCGATTAAGCAAATTGAGTAGATTATAAGCAAAAAAAGAAATGCGCTAAGCGCATTTCTTTATGCCAAACTTTTAAGTTCCTCAGTAAGATTTCGGAAAGCCATCTCATCTCCGGTAGCCAGCGCCGTGTCAATCTCACGGTGCAAGATGTCGGAGCGACGCTTTCGCAGCGCTTCATCCCACACCATTTCTGCCGCAAGTCCTAGCATCACTTCATACGTAGCCTTCATTTTGTCCATTCGATACACCTCCGCTGTTTAAGAGATCCTTTTTTCTTGTTATTTGATATTTTGATATCCATCAAGATGATTATGTTTTCGGTTTCAAGAGAATCGGCACCTACTAAAGCATATTCATCAATCCTGTCTTCGTTCTACATATTTGCCCATTCCGCTCAATACTTCCTCTATTGTACCCATCAGCAACAATAACGGATTCCTACATCTGCGTATGTAATCCCCATAAGCATTTCGCACACGCACCTCTACCGAAGATACTTAGGCACGGCTGTCTCTATCCCCCATGGCGTCATCATCACAGCGAGTCCACCAGAAGTCTCGCCCAATTTAAGCATCCCTAGGTGCACCATCATCCGTATTATACGTTGCTCTAGAATAGAAGCAGCACTGTCATAATAAAACGGTTTAATTAGCCACCCCACACCATCCACTAAAGAAGGTACTGTCACCCAATTACCGGCGCTGATGCTTATCCAATACACAAGTGAAGGTAGATTTGGCACAGCCCCTTTATATAGTCTTAACCAAAAAGAGAATATCTGCATCAACGAATCACATTTTCCATCGTTTAACACAGCCTCACCGGTCGCAGTAAGCCTTAGCCGGAAGCCTTCCTCAGAGATCCAGCGGCGGTGACGAATATAGTCATACAAAAGCGCAAATCTTGGAGGATAATGCTCACAAGCTCTCCCATAACCAAACCTCCAACCGCCTTTGCTAAGAAGCTCCTCCGGAATATGAAGCGCGTTCATCACACCTTGCTGATAACGCCTATACATTGCCCCTTCCTGATTCAGTTCTGGCTCATTGTCCTTAATATATCTCAGCAGCATTACCAGATCACTGATCATTAATTCTCCTTCACTGCGATACATCACAGGTTCAGGGCTAGTTGCGATGCTCTCTTTGATATGCGCACTCATCGTCTCCCGAAAACGCTCTTTTAAATCTTTGGGTACCTGGTACAAATATCTGGTCTGCTGTGAGGAACCACTAAAGAGCCAGCCTCCACTCTTGAAGCGAGAGACCATCTCCCGGAAACCTCCAGTTTTTCCTTCAGGTGCATCAAAAGACGCTTGCCTTGCCACAGCCAACAAATCCTCAAGACTAAAGTAGGTGCGTTCATCAAAAAGCAATGTATTCAAAAACCTTAAATCCTCCGGAGTGCATTCCCGGATATGAGACTCCATAAAACTTCTGCTTCCAAGCATAATCAAAATACTTTGGATCAAGTCGTGTTTGGAATTCTGTTTGCATTCACACCGGTAGCGGCCCGCTATGGCGGTCAGTTGTCCAATATCTGCATAAGTAAGCATATCCGCCAGATTCATGTTTTATCGCCTCACCGTTTTACTACCATTATGGGGAATACTGCCTATTTTATTCCCTTTATTGCAAAAAAAATAACCCGAAGCCCGGGTTAATGCTGATTTTGCAGGATATGGCGAGTACAATTATATAAAATAGGGTTCCATTCCCGCTCTTTCTTCTCCAGAATCGTCAAGGATAGATTGCCAATTCGTTCAGAATACTTATCCTTGTAAAGAGCAGTATACAGCTGAGCAAGAAATCCTCCATGGGATATGACGAGTATATTCCGATTGGGATGCAATGCAGAAATATCTTCCATAAAAGCAAGAGCCCGAGCCTGAAGCTGTTCGTCGGTTTCTTGACCGAGGGAGAGCTGGCTCCATTCCTTCCCCCACTTCTCTTCACGTTCTGCGGCAGTAAGCCCTTCTACCTGCCCATAAGCACGTTCCCGGATACGCTGATCAGGTTCTAATAGCGGAATCCCTAACTTGTCAGCAATAATCTTACCGGTCTCAGCAGCGCGGGAAAGATTACTAGTAACGCAGCAGTCCCAGCTGTACGGTTCCTGTAATAAGCGGTCAGCAAGCATTGCAGCTTGCATCCGTCCTTCATCATTAAGTGGAATATCACTTTGTCCCTGTATTTTCCCTATCGCGTTCCAGTCCGTCAATCCATGGCGTATCAAGCCGATTAGCATGTTGCCTCCCCCTTTTCAGCAAAGTATTTGTCTCTTAATGTAACATGGATGAAATAAAAAGTCTTCTTTTTATGAGTTTTACAATGCAAAAAGCCCCTCATTACATTAAGTAAAGGGACTCATTCAATGTTCTGAATATTATAAACAACGGAAGCAAAGACATATGTCTAATAACCCTCTATGATCGGCGATAACGATTCAGCCTAGTTAATGAAAATACTGCAAAGCCTACACCTAACATTGATAACATCATCCAGTATTGAGGATGAGTGGGTCCCATACTTACTACAAGGGGTTCAATGATCCCACCTTCAGAGCCCAAAATTGGATACGTTGATTGCCATTCCATCGAGGATCCAGCGACACCTGTCTCCACAATTCCACTCTGAGCAACAACTGCATCACCTGGAGTTCTGAACATCGTAAAATAAAGAACGCTGGACAGAAATATTGCCAGAAAGCATGCGATCCATAAGCTAAGCCGATGGCGAACAATAGCAGAGGTCCCAGCAGATTTCCCGTCACCGGGCATCAACCATGGACTCTCTAAATAAATCCGCTCCATGACCTTAACATTTATGGCTTCAGCACGCTCTTCACTGATCTCTTCCCTCAAATCTTGCATAAGCAGGCTGCTCTCTTGCCATAGAGCCCATTCTGCAGCGCAGTAAGGACAAGTTTCAATATGTCTTTCAAGTAAAATCCGCCTAGGAAGTGTGGGGGGAGCGTCCCACAAGAGCGGAATACATTCTTGCGCTTCCCTGCAATTCATTCGCCTTACACCCTCTCAACCTGCTCTTCAACTTCAGGCTCATTGAAATAGGATTCGAGTTGAAGCTTCACACTACTCCTGGCACGAAACAATAATGATTTCACTGAGCTTACACTCTGATCTAAAATTTCTGCGATTTCTTGATAGTCCATTTGATCATATTCACGTAGGATAAGTGCAGAGCGTTGTTTTTCGGGAAGATTATTTATCGCCTCACGGACCAAATTCATCCGTTCATTGCGCAATGCAGCCTGCTCGGGTGCAACTTCAAACGGTGCTACTGGTGTATATCCACTCTCTTCCAGAGATACATTACCGGCACGGTTCTTGCGAAGCTCACTTAGAACAGTGTTGCGGGCGATAGTGTACAGCCATGTTGAGAATGAAGCATCTACCTCTCGAAAGGAATGCAAGCTACGAAATGCCTTGTAGAAGGTCTCCGAACAAAGGTCCTCTGCGATAAGCTCCATATGTGAATTTCTAAGCATATGATATACAAATGCTAGTATTTTACGTTGATAACGACGCATTAATTCTGAATATAATTCCGTGTTTCCTTGTTTGATTTGCTGGATCAACTGGGAATCCGTCATGGTGAGATTGGCCCTCCTCGCCCTTGCACGTCTTTTCCCATCCGGTCCGTACTTATTATACCGGTTTGGGCTTTAAAAGTTGCGGTGTTACTGCAAATTTTTAGTTTTTTTATGAAATACACCTATGTATATTCAACTACCCGATAATTAAGGCATGATGTATATGAAGAAGACAAAAAGAAATAAGGCATACTTCTAATTTTACATAAATATAGAAACGAATCTAGAAACATACCTGCTCTATTGTACCACATATTCTCATAGGATGACATTAATAGACTTTAGATAGGTCGACTCGCCAGCAAGACCCGACATTGGATTTCTGACTTAGAATCCGGCTTTAAAAATAACACATTTATCAATTTTTAAAAACTGTTGACAAAATGTAAACGTATACATATAATAAAAGTACAGTATGGTTTCTCTCCACTCCTATCCAATACTTAACGGTTCCAATTTATTGTGAACTGTAGCCGCTTACTTTGTAAGCGGTCTTTTTTTGTCCTGAAAGCGCTCTACCTTTTTTTAGATGATCTATATTAGATTATTTTACTATAGCGAGCGAATTAGCTTCCACAAATCCCCACAATTATCTATTACCCCGTCTACGTCCACTTGAAGAGGGATATGCTCATTACATTTCCAAATGTCTGGCAGCCCTGCGTTACGGCTCTCTTGTACGTCATTCATTGGATGATCACTACAAATATAGCCTCCTCTGCGCTCACCCCATTGGTATCCTTCCTTTTGCAAAAATAAAGGATTAAACCGGGGAAGGTGATAAGCCTACGGGCAGGTTCGTTACATAGACGTCATTTGCATAGCTGCGTGTGTAATCCACCCTCTAATCCTAATCGTATGGAAAAGAGTCAGGATAAACAATATACTAGCTATAAAGTTATTTGTTGAGGTGAATTTGAAATGGATGAAATCGATGAATCAAAACAACTGGTACTACAAATCGGCGGTGCCTTGAAAAAGTACAGAAAAGAAAAAAACATGAGCTTAGACGACTTAGCGGAATTAACGGGCGTAAGTAAACTTACTCTGGGGAATATCGAACGTGGCGAGACAAACCCAACTTTGGCGATAATATGGAAAATTTCAAAAGGCATATCTTTGCCCCTATTAGCTTTGTTCAAATCTGAAGACCCTGTTAGTTTGTATCGAGCAGGCGAAGGTCTTCGGTTTTCTAATGATCAAAAGAATTGGATCATAGAACCCGTCTTTAAAAATGTAAGCAACGATATTGAAATGTGTCGGGCTTACTTACAGCCAAATAGTTCGTATCACCCTGAAGGTCATCATGTGAATACAACTGAAATTGCGACAGTAATGACTGGTTCCATTGAAATACGAGTCGATGGAGAAATGTACACATTGAATCAATATGATACGATCAGTTTTCGTGCAGATCGCCCTCACTCTTATACCAATCATACGAATAGCGAAACAGTGCTCCATATCTCCTTAAAATATGGTTTCTAAAAGTCGAAAATTTCACCTATTACATGCAACTCAGTATTCCATTCTAAATGGAAACTCTGAGTTGTATTTTTTTATCTAATATAAGCATTTCAATTTATAGAACCATCTCAATAAAGTAAACTTTAAAATACTTATTGTTAAATTTAATATATTATACTATACTTTCATTGTCCGCGCGGATATTAGTACGCATTAATTCTGGGAGGGAAAATGAAGAATGCCGAATAAAAAATTCGTACCATCATCTTTAGGGCTGCTACTACTCGGCATTATTATTATTGCCGCAAATTTACGTGCTCCCTTAACCTCGGTCGGTCCTTTAGTGGGTCTCATAAGGGATGACGTTCATATTTCCAATACTTTAGCAGGCTTGATCACAACGGTACCTTTACTTACCTTTGCTTTATTATCGCCTCTAGTACCAAAACTAGGACGTAGGTATGGAGTTGAACTTTTAATTTTGTTTGCCCTGATCTTTTTGACTGTTGGAATTGTAATACGTTCTTTATCTGGGGCTGCAAATCTGTATATTGGAACTGCAATTCTTGGATTTGCAATTGCCGTTTGTAATGTATTAATGCCAAGTTTAATCAAACGTGATTTCCCTAATAAAATCGGTGCCATGACTGGTGTATTTGCAATTTCAATGAGTTTATCTGGAGCGATCGCCTCGGGAATCAGTGTACCGCTAGCTGCAAACGCAGGTTTAAAATGGCAGGGTGCATTGGGAATTTGGGGGATCCTAAGCTTTGTATCGATCCTCTGCTGGTTGCCTCAATTAAGGAAGCGTACGAAGCAAACAGCCTCGACGAGTCAACAGATGACCGGCAATGATGTGAATGTTTGGCGTTCCCCTCTTGCCTGGCAAGTAACCTTGTTTATGGGGATGCAGTCTATGATTTTCTATGTGCTGATCGCATGGTTGCCTGAAATTTTAAAACAGCAAGGCATTGACTCAAGCCAATCAGGATGGTACCTCTCAATAATGCAGTTAGCACTGCTTCCATTTACCTTTATTGTCCCCGTTATTGCAGGGCGAATGTCAAATCAACGTTCGTTAGTGTTCATTACAACCATTTTGCTTTTGACGGGAACGCTCGGACTGCTTTACGGAAGCTCCAACATCATTCTGTTGTGGATCATCATACTCGGAATTGGTGGAGGCTGTGCCTTTAGCTTGTCCATGATGTTTTTCGGTTTACGTACTAAAAATGCGCATCAAGCAGCGGAACTGTCTGGTATGGCGCAATCGATCGGATATCTGCTTGCCGCAATTGGTCCTGCCCTTATAGGATATTTGCATGACACGACAAATAGTTGGAACGTGCCACTTTTCATACTGCTTGGAGCTTCGGTCTTACTCTTTATTGTCGGTCTAGGAGCAGCAAGAAATCGTTTTGTAGGTAGCCAAGCTAGTTACGAAGAAACAAACTCAAGTACCAGAGAATTTCTTGGAAGAAATACTGATCGAAATGAAGAAAGCGAGTTGGGGAACAGTTGCAACAAACCAAACCTAAATTAGAGTCTTCGGGTATTAATCCGGAAGCATTTTGCGGCACTCCTTTCTTTGCTTCGTTGATCAAAAAACATTTAGCTTGTACTAAGACGCTATCGGACACAGTTGACCTTAAATGCAGCATTAATCCGCATTTGGGATGCTAACGGACCGCATAGTAGCTATTGGCACGAAAAACACCCAATATAAGCCTCTTTATGTGAAATAGCGTCTGTGGAGTCCGAAAGACTGCTTCAAAGGCAAAAAACGAGCAAATAACGTCATTAGGGTCCGTAAGTACTAGGTGGTACTTATACTGGTACTTATACTGGTACTTATACTGGTACTTATGGTGGTACCGATGCCGATGACGATACTGACGGCATGTTGAAATAAGCAACCAATAACCCAAAAAACAAAAAAATAGCGATTCTCTATTCACATGAGAATCGCTATTTTACTGTTTTTTATGATTTAAAAATGAACCCGAACTAACCTTAATACTACACGTATACCGTATAATCATGATGCTGCAACAGGATCTTCGCCCGCTCCATATCGTTCTCCTGACGGAAAGAGAGACGCATAATCCCCGGCACATCTTCACGGCTTTCGATAATTTGTACGTTGCTAAGGTTAATTCCTTGATCCCCCAGCTCTGTAGCAATACGACCGATAATCCCCGGATGATCCGGTACATCAATATGTAGGTCAAATAAAGGTGCTATCATACCTTTACGCCGTTCAGGCAATTGACTACGGAAGCCATTGGCTTCATGAAATGCCTCTTCAATCCCTACACCATCTTCACTTTCCAGCAAACGAACAAAAGAAGAAACTTCCTCGTTCCAATCCTTCAATAAACGAAGCATCACTGAACGATTGTTTAACAAGATATCACGCCAAATAATTGGATCACTGGACGCAATCCGTGTAATATCCCGAAAGCCCCCTGCAGCTAACGTACTATACAAGGAGTCAGTATCATCATAAGCTTTAATCTGATTTACCAGCGCAACGGCAATAATATGTGGCAAATGACTAATGGCGCCTACAATCTCATCATGACGTTCTGGATTAAGGCGTACAATCTGCGCTCTAGTAAGGTGGAGTAAGGACTCCAACGCATGATAAGCCTCGTCTGGCACTCCCGGTGGAGGCGTTAATACGTAATAGGCATTCTCAAACAACAGCGATGAAGCTGCCTCAACACCTGAACGCTCTGATCCTGCCATAGGGTGACCGCCGATAAAATGTACTCCAGGAATATCCAAAGAGACCGCGCATGCGGCAATACTAGCTTTCGTACTTCCAACATCTGTAATGATGCAGCCGGGCTTGAGCGGCAATTTGCTTAACTGCTGCAAATAATCCTCTAGCATACCCACCGGCACACATAAAAAAATGAAATCGGCATCGATTGCCGCTTCCTCCACAGACAATGTGGCACTATCGACCACACCTCTGCTAATATACTTACTCGCGGATTCAGGACGGTGGGCATGGCCAACGACGGTCAGGCCCTCCTTGCCTTTAAAGCAAAGGGCCAGTGAGCCTCCGATCAGACCGACACCGAATATTGCTATTTTTGTCGTCATGTTCTTTGAACTACCTGCCTTCTTTAGTCTTGACTTGCTGTTATTACTAGGCGCGTACTCCACTCTCTATAAGAGTTTGTTCCAGCGCGGTGATAAAAGCCGTGTTCTGCTCAGCCGAGCCCACAGTAACCCGAATATAAGTCGGATAAACCTGATGACCCGCTCTTACGATGATTCCTTTACGCATCAAAGCATCAAAGACCTCTGTAGCAGGCTTTCGAACATCTACCATGATGAAGTTCCCGTGTGCCGGGAAGGATTCTAGGCCCAGACGTTTGAATTCACCTTGCAATTGGACAATACCCGCGCTATTAAGACGACGACATTCCTGTACGTAATCTTGATCATTCAAAGCAGCAAGAGCTGCAGCTTGAGCAAGCCGTGAGGTATTAAAAGGCTCACGTACCTTGTTGATCAACGAAATGATCTCAGGACTCGCAACACCGTATCCAATACGCAATGCAGCTAAGCCATAAATTTTGGAGAATGTGCGGAGCACAACCAGATTCTTGTAACGAGTCAGCAACTGGATGCCATTGGAGTATGAAAGATCTGTTACATACTCACAATATGCCTCATCAAGGACAACCATTACATTGGAAGGCACAGCATCCAGGAAAGAAACCAAAGCTTCCTCTGGAACAATCGTACCTGTTGGGTTATTCGGATTACAGATCCAGATAACCTTAGTGCGGTCCGTTATACGGGCCAGCATCCCATCCAGATCATGTGTACCTTTTACAAGTGGCACCTCAATAGATACCGCACTTTCGATGTCTGCGTTACTCTTATACACGGAGAAGGTTTGGTCCGCCATGATTGTCTCATCACCCGGTAAGAAAAAGGCACGAGCAATAAGTGCAATAATCTCATCTGAGCCACAGCCAAAAATAATATTGTCGTTATTCACGCCAAGACGGCTGGAAAGTGCTGAAGTCAATTCAACGGCTGAGCCGTCCGGATAAAGATAAAGATTCTCAAGTTCTGCTAGAATTGCTTCTTTTGCACTCGGTGAAGCTCCATACGGGTTCTCATTGGATGCAAGCTTAATAACCTCACTTAAGCCAAGCTCCTTCTTGACTTCGTCTATAGGTTTCCCTGGTTTGTAGACAGGGAGATTAACTATATTCGGTTTTGGATTCATACAATAGTCCTCGCTCTCCATAGTTGATTACTCCACTATACACAGGTCAGAATGACACTGTTATGGTCTTTTTAATTGTGCCACAAATTCTCGAATTTGCAACAGTCCCTCATTCCGCGTAGCAGGATGATCGAGCAACGGAATTACCTCTTCTATTTTGCGGACAATGGCACTCCCTACTACAACACCATCGCAAATCTGAGCAAAACGGGCAACCTGTTCGCCAGTAGAGATCCCAAATCCTACAGCCACTGGCAGATCCGTAGCTTGACGAACGGAATCAATAAAGGCTTCTACATCCGCATGGAAAGAGGATCTTTCTCCAGTCACCCCTAATGAAGATACACAATAGATAAACCCGCTCGCACCGGATACAATCTTTGCAATACGTTCGCTTGAGGTTGGTGCAACTAAAGGAATGAGGTTGACTCCAACTTCATCACTACGGCGCCGCATCTCCGCTGATTCCTCAACGGGAAGATCCGGGATAATAAGTCCGCTAATTTCATGTTTGTTCAGATCAGCAAAAAACGTATCTAGACCCATTTGCAGAATAGGATTGTAATAAGAAAACAAGATAAATGGCAAACTGCTGCCGGCTTCACGAGCCTTTAACGCGGTCTCCATGCAAGTGCGCAGGTGAACTTCACCCCGCAGTGCCCGGGCAGATGCTCGCTGAATTACAGGGCCGTCTGCAAGCGGATCAGAGTATGGTACTCCTAGCTCCAGAATATCTGCCCCTGCTGTCTCCAGTTCAGTGATGATGGCAAGAGTAGTCTCCAAATCCGGATCTCCAACAGTCA
Organism: Paenibacillus sp. FSL H3-0310; assembly: GCF_038002785.1. Classification (NCBI taxonomy): domain Bacteria; kingdom Bacillati; phylum Bacillota; class Bacilli; order Caryophanales; family Paenibacillaceae; genus Paenibacillus; species Paenibacillus sp. FSL H3-0310. The sequence goes on along the minus strand of NZ_JBBODC010000001.1, from coordinate 1,567,799 downwards.
GAAAAGGAATCAATGCGGTCCGGTTCTCAGCTTTTAGCTTTCGGAATACCAAATCCATCCGGTTTGTAGTTTGGGTTGTCATTCAGTTCCCTTCCCTTCTGTATACGCCATAATGGATTCTACGTCTTTGTCTCCCCGGCCTGACAGGCAGATGACAACAATGTCATCCTTAGTAAGGGTTGGACCCATTTTTACAACATGTGCTATCGCATGCGCCGATTCTAACGCTGGAATAATGCCTTCCGTTACACATAGCAGCTTCAGTGCATCTAGCGCCTCTGCATCTGTAATCGGGACATATTTTGCGCGTTCGATATCTTTTAGATAGGAGTGTTCAGGACCTACACCAGGATAATCCAGGCCTGCGGAGATGGAATGTGCTTCTGTTACTTGTCCATGCTCATCCTGCAGGAGATAACTCATCGATCCCTGGAATACGCCATGAGTTCCTTTACTCATTGTTGCCGCATGAAAAGGGGTATCAATGCCTTTACCAGCCGCCTCTACACCAATCATACCGACATTTTCATCCTCAACAAATGGATAGAACATACCGATGGCATTACTGCCACCGCCTACAGCAGCTACGAGCACATCCGGCAGCCTTCCTTCAGCCTCCAGAATCTGGCGCCGTGTTTCATCCCCAATAACCCGCTGAAAGTTACGAACCATCATCGGATAAGGATGCGGTCCTACAGCTGAACCCAATATATAGAAGGTATCATCTACATTGCTAACCCAGTAGCGAAGCGCTTCGTTGCCGGCATCTTTTAAAGTACGCGATCCGGAAGTAACGGGAATCACTTCTGCACCAAGCAGCTTCATCCGGAATACGTTAAGGGCCTGGCGACGTGTATCCTCTTCCCCCATAAACACCTTACATTCCATACCTAGCAAAGCTGCAACTGTAGCTGTGGCTACACCATGTTGACCCGCACCCGTCTCAGCGATTACCTTCGTTTTTCCCATCATTTTGGCCAAAATCCCTTGACCAATCGCATTGTTAATCTTATGGGCACCTGTATGATTCAAATCTTCACGCTTCAGATATATTTTAGCTTCTCCCAGATGTTTGCTCAGCCGTTCCGCATAATACAGCGGGGTCTCCCGTCCGGAATACTGCTTTAATAGATAATCTATTTCTTCCTGAAAAGCTGGATCTGCCGAAAACTTACGGTAGGCCTCCTCCAACTCAATCAATGCATTCATCAAAGTCTCGGGCACGAAGCGGCCTCCGAATGAACCGAAACGTCCATGCTGGTCCGGTACTTGTATCATGATTGCTTCACCCTTTCCACAAAAGCTGTCATTTTTTGAATATCCTTAATGCCGTCAGTCTCTACTCCACTCGACACGTCTACCCCATACGGGGCATAGGTATCAAGCAATTCACCAACATTATCTGTATGAAGCCCTCCAGCCACAAACAAGGGCAAGTCATGTTGTACTGCAATTTCTTGGTAAGTAGGTAATTTATTCCAAGCGAACGTTCGGCCGGAGCCGCCACTCTGCAATGGATCATAAGTATCTAATAAAACCGCATCTACTGCAGCTGCGTAATCTTCCAAGCTATATTCATTTTCAGCTTTATCCCGCTCTTGATCCGCAACGGACAGTGCCTTCCATACCTGAACCTGTGGATAAGCTCGGCGAACCTGCTGGCAAAAAGCTGGACTCTCCTGTCCATGAAGCTGAATTACATCTAAATGCACCACAGACAGCAATTCGTTCAACTCATCCAGCTCCGGATTAACAAAAACCCCGGCAGCCTTAGGAATTTCACCAGTCTTCCAATTTGGAAGCTCTGCAATCAGTTCGGCAGCACGCTCTATGGATACCTTCCGGCGGCTAGGTGCAAAAACAAATCCGATATAATCTAGTGGTAAGTGTAACATAGATTTTAGCACTTCAACGTCCTGAAGTCCACAGATTTTTACTAATGTCTCAGCCATGCCGGACACGGTCCTTTCCATTAGGAAGCTCACCGAGCAGACCGTTAACCGCATCCTCTACGTTAGCTTGACGCATTAGATACTCCCCAACGAGCACTCCGTGAGCACCAGTAGTTCTTAGGTAGCCGATGTCTTTTGACCCGGAAATTCCACTTTCGCTGATCACTGGAACACCTTGCGGCACAAGAGCTGCCAGCTCGGCTGTTGTCTCCAAAGAGGTCTCAAAGGTACGTAGATTACGGTTATTAATTCCTAGCAGGACGTTAGGTTGGGTTATCTTTTCTGTGCTCAGTACAACCGCCAGTTCATTTCGGTCATGCACCTCAATCAAGATATCCAATCCAAGCCCTGAAGCTATATCTATAAAATGAGATAGTTGTGCCGGTGTCAAAATAGCGACGATTAACAACACGGCATCCGCTCCGAGAAGACGTGCTTCGTAGATCTGCTTCTCATCGATAATAAAATCTTTGCGAAGCAGCGGCAGATTTACAGCTTCTTTCACTTGCTGCAGATAAGCTGCGCTGCCCTGGAAATATTCTGTGTCCGTCAGAACAGATAAGCAATCTGCACCTCCAGCTTCATACCCTTTTGCAATGGAAACAGGATCAAAATCCTCACGGATCAACCCTTTGGAAGGAGAAGCCTTCTTCACCTCAGCGATCAAGCCCATATCTCTGTTCTTCCCTTGGGTCAGAGCCTTACGAAAGCCTCTTGTTGCCGGAAGAAGCGCAATATCACGCTCTGCTTGTGCCAGCGAAAAGTTTTTACTGAGCAGTTCAACCTCTTTAATCTTAGTCGCGACAATTTTATCAAGATACATAATTAAGTTCCTCCGTCATAGCTACAAGCTGATTAAGCTTGGATAGTGCCTTGCCTGAATCCACTACTTCTTTTGCTCTCTCTACGCCTCCGGCCATGGTATCTGCCAGACCAGCAACATATATACAGGCTCCGGCGTTAGCAAGAACGATATCGCGATAAGGATTCATCTGCCCTTGAAGGACCGAGGTAATAATCGCCGCATTTTCAGCTGCATCTCCACCCAGCACAGCTTCCAATGGATGTCTGTTAAGACCTAATGCCTCTGGCGTTACCTCATACGTGGTTACGATGCCCTCTTTTAGCTCAGACACTAATGTAGGGGCCGAGATGCTGATTTCATCCAGACCATCCAAGCTGCTAACAACCATCGCACGCTTGGACCCCAGCTCCTTCAGTACATTAGCCACCGTCTCTGTCTTATTCCGATCATAAATCCCCAGCAGCTGACGGTCAGCACCAGCGGGATTCGTAAGCGGACCAAGCATATTAAAAATCGTCCGCACTCCAAGCTCTTTACGCGGTGCTGCCGCATGCCGCATCGAAGGATGATAGATTTGTGCGAATAAAAAACAAATGCCGATTCGATCCAAGCATTCCCGAGCCTGATCCGCATTCAGATGAATGTTGACGCCCAAAGCTTCAAGTACATCTGCACTTCCTGCTCTACCGGAAGCTGAGCGGTTGCCATGTTTGGCAACTCGTACCGAAGCCGCTGATGAAATAATCGCTGAGGCGGTAGAAATATTAAACTTATGGATGCCGGAACCGCCCGTACCACATGTATCTAGCAGACGCGCTTTTTCAGTAAGGACAGGTGTGCCGAAACCTCTCATGGCTTCCGCAAACCCCGTAATCTCCTCCACGGTCTCTCCCTTAATCCGTAAAGCGGTTAGCAGTGATCCGATTTGCGCCTGTGAAGCCTCTCCCAGCATGATTGCACCCATTATATCCCGTGCTTCTACACGTGTCAGACTTTTGCCTTCGATTAGTCCAGCAATTCCTGATTGTATCAATTTTGTTGCATCCATAATGTTCATCCTCCCAGCCTTAATGTAATCTTTTTTATTAATCAAACCACCTGTTCAGGGGTATATGCGTACATGTAATCTTGATTGATGACTTGTTTCTCTTTTATCTCGGGTGGGAACATAGCCTCTGCCATACGAATAGCTTTTAGCATGCCCTTCGCTTTATTCACCGTCTCTTCATACTCTTTCTCCGGAACCGAGTCCCAAACGATACCCGCTCCAGCCTGCACATATGCTCTGCCCTTACGGAAGATGATTGTACGGATGGTGATACATGAATCCATATTTCCCGAGAATCCCAAATATCCAATCGCCCCCGCATAAGCACCACGGGCTTCTCGCTCCAATTCAGCAATAATCTCCATTGCCCGTAGCTTAGGTGCTCCTGAGACAGTACCGGCTGGCAGACAGGAGAGAAAGGCATCAAAGAAATCTTTATCCTCGCTAAGCGTGCCTGACACATTCGAAACCATATGCATGACATGAGAGTATCTTTCAATTTCCATAAAGGAATCACATTTTACAGAGCCGAATTTGGACACTCTTCCTAAATCATTACGACCTAGATCAACTAGCATCAAGTGCTCTGCACGTTCTTTTTCATCCTCCAGCAGCTCCGCGGCGTAAGCACGATCCGAAGCTTCACTTTCACCTCTTGGTCTTGTTCCGGCAATCGGCCGTGTCTCCACACGGTTTCCATCTACCTTTACGAGCGCTTCCGGTGAGGTTCCAACAATAATCTCTTCATCCATTTTCAAATAATACATATATGGAGATGGGTTAAGCGTCCTGAGCATCCGGTATACATGCAGTGGAGAAACTTCCGTTTCAATATGCAGGCGCTGCGACAACACCACTTGAAAAATATCGCCAGCCCGAATGTATTCCTTCGCTTGTTCTACGTTGTTGATATATTGTTCTTTAGTCAGGTTGGAATGAATCTCACCCAGCTCAATATCCTGCGGAATGCTGCGGCGGTTCACATTTTCCTTAGGCCCTTCCTTCTGCAGCTCTTCGGCCATATCCTCAAGCTTACGACTTAAGCTTTCGTAATTGGATTTGATATCTGAGTCCGTATCACCGTCTTTAACATGCAGGTTGCCAACTAGGAGAATTTGTTGTTTCACATGATCAAAAACAATGATGCGATCACAGAACATAAACCGGATATCATCCATTTGGAGATCATCTACTGGATGCTCAGGCAGCTTCTCATAATATTGCAGCAGATCATATCCAAAAAATCCGATCGCTCCTCCAGTAAATGGCGGCATCTCATCCAGCTTAGGGCTACGGTATGAACGAAGCAGCGCCTTAAGCTCCTCAATCGGCTTTCCATGCAGCTGTTTTTTCTTACCGTCGATCTCTACGTTAATCGCACCCTTTTTTCCCGATATCATTAAAAAGGGATCGCTGCCGATGAACGAATACCGGGCCCATTGTTTGCCACCCTCTACACTTTCTAGTAAGAACGCGCGGTCACGTTCAGCAAAACGTTGGAATAACCGGATAGGTGTTTCCATATCAGCCAGCAGCCGCTTCACAACAGGAATCAGATTATAATCCTGCGACAGCTTTACCACCTCTTGAACACTCGGATTCGTCATTTTTAGATGCCCCCTCAGTTATATAAATCTTTCCGAAACACAGAAAAACCCTCTACCAAAGTAGAGGGTTTGTGTAAGTAAGTATATGTTTTTGAGCAATGATCAGCATCGTTATGTTGTGCCTACAGACTTATCTCTAAATAAGATACATCACGGATGTGAAATAACACTCCAGTACATATCAAAATAAAGACTCTGCGTACACAAAAACTGCTAATCAGGCATAAACGTCTTCAGCATCCTTATAAGGACGGTAAGCGTATATGCGTGAAATATAAGAATGTATAGAACAAAGCTTATACTTTCTTATATTCGCAAAAATTTCTTGCACTCTGCTCAACTATACTCATCTCAACTCAACTAAACTCTTCTATACTCGGCTAATTACACTATACATGATGACAAGGGTCATTGACAACCCACAACTCAAATTTAAGACTTACTCTGCGACAAATCCGGACGAAGCTTCTGAGCTTCATTCAGATACACATGGCGGATCTCACGCTGTGATTTATCCGTATTAAACTGCACCATTAACCGGATACACATCGGCAGGCTGCCTTTGACCGGGATCTCGGTTGAACACATAAGCGGCACCATTTCCCAGCCCTCAATCTCACGAATGGCTCTTGCCGGAAAAGTAGCATCCAGATCATTGGTCATCGTAATCCATACATTGCTAATATCCTCAGCTATAACATTATTGCGTTCAACGATCTCCCGCAGCAGCACAACGGTTTCACGCAAAATCTCTGTTTCTTCGTTATTAATCACGGTAGTTGCTCCGCGAATCCCTCGATTTACCACGGTTTCCCCTCCTTTTTAAGCTCTGCCAGAACCTCTCGCACAAGCGATTCCTGTACATCGTTTACAATACTAACAGCTCCTATGGCATCAGGCACAATAAAAGTCATTCTGCCTTCTTTGAATTTCTTATCATGCATCATCGCTTCCATTAGCTCCTCTTCATCATATTCAGAAGGAAGCTGTATAGGCAGTGAAAGTGCAGATAACATAGATACTGTATCCTCATAGATGGATCGGTCACGTCCAAGCTTTACAGCCAGCAGCGCCGAACCCGCCATACCAATCGCAATCGCTTCACCGTGCAAAAACACACCGTATCCGCCAACCGCTTCAATAGCATGGCCGATCGTATGGCCTAAATTCAGGATCGCCCGAAGTCCATGCTCACGTTCATCGTTCGCCACGACATGAGCTTTGATCGCACAACCGCGCTCAAGGGCATAACCCAGGGCTTCAGCATTCAGAGCAAGCAGCTCATCAGCATGTTCACGGCACCAATATGCGAATTCTTTGTCCATAATCAGACCATGCTTCACTACTTCAGCTAAGCCAGAAGAGACTTGGCGCGGCGGAAGCGTGCGAAGGGTATCCAAATCGTAAAGCACCAGCGAAGGTTGATAGAACGCACCAACCATATTTTTGGCTAGTGGATGATTGACAGCCACTTTGCCGCCTACGCTGCTGTCATGGGCTAGAATCGTCGTTGGAATTTGTAGAAATCCTATTCCGCGCATGTAGGTAGCTGCTACAAAACCAGCTAAATCACCAACAACCCCGCCACCTAAAGCCAACACCGCTGAGTTGCGATCCAGTCCCGCTTGAATCGCGGTCGTCATAACCTCTTCATACACGGTTAATGATTTGGATGCTTCCCCTGCCGGCATAATATGGCTTACTACGGTATAACCTTGCTGACGTAGAGCTTCTTCAAGCGCCGGTAAATACCGTGGAGCTACTTCACTATCACTCACAACCAGTAGCGGGCTACGAGTGGACAGTCCAGCCTCAGCACAGTACTGGGCAATGTTCTGCAGCAGACCACTACCGATGTGGATTGGATAAGAACGATCTCCCAAATCTACATTGATTGTACGCATGATTAATAACTCTCCAATTGTGCAAGATAGTTTTCATAATTCGCTTTAATTTCTTCGAGAGAATCCCCGCCGAATTTATCAAGAAATGCTTTAGCAACTTCCCATGCCACTACGCTTTCCAGAACCACACATGCCGCTGGAACTGCACATGCATCCGAACGTTCTACTTGAGCAGTAAAAGGTTCTTTCGTATCGATATCTACACTTTGAAGTGGCTTATACAAGGTAGGAATAGGCTTCATAACACCACGAACCACTACCGGCATGCCATTCGTCATCCCGCCTTCAAAACCGCCTAAACGATTGCTTGCGCGATAGTATCCTTTAGAAGCTTCATACATAATTTCATCATGGACTTGCGATCCACGCAATTTACCTGCTTCAAACCCAATGCCGATTTCAACGCCTTTGAAGGCATTAATCGACATTACTGCCCCAGCAATTGCCCCGTCTAACTTCCGATCTGACTGTACATAGCTGCCAAGTCCAATGGGCAGTCCTTCGACGATACATTCAACGATTCCACCGATGGAGTCGCCCTCTTCCTTGATCTGATCTATGTAAGCCTCCATTTTCTGTTCTGTTTCTTTGTCGACAACTCTGACAGAAGACTGTTCTGTCCGTTCAATCAGCTCATCGATAGGCAGATCATTTGCAGGAGCCTCAATTTCACCAATGCGAATGACTTGACCTGCTACTTTCACACCAAAAGCTGCCAGCAGCTGTCTGGCTACAGCGCCACATGCGACTCTGGCTGCGGTTTCGCGGGCACTGGAGCGCTCCAGAACGTTGCGAAGATCCGTATGATTGTACTTCAATCCACCATTCAAATCTGCATGTCCAGGACGCGGCCGATTTACCCGGCGTTTTTCTTCATCACTGCCTGGAATAGGTTCAATATTCATAATGTTCTTCCAGTGAGTCCAATCCTTGTTCTCTACTACCAAGGCTACCGGAGCACCCGTAGTATAGCCGTGACGTACTCCACCTACAATCTGTGCCGTATCTTTCTCAATCTGCATGCGGCGTCCACGTCCGTATCCCTTTTGTCGACGATGCAATTGAAAGTTAAGCTCTTCAAAATCCAAAGTTAAATTACTTGGCAATCCCTCAATAATAGCCGTTAGCTGGGGGCCGTGCGTTTCCCCCGCTGTTAAATAGCGTAAACTCATGATGTCTTCCCCCTTTTATACTTTTAAACTGTAAACCGCTAAAATCCTATGATCTTTGCTCATTATAGTATAGGGAATCCGCTTTGACAAGAAAGGGATCTCCCTAGAAACACTGTATGTATACCGAAATAAAAAGCGCCATCCATACCCTTAAGAGTATGAATGGCGCTCCTCGGCTGGGTCCTCAGCTTGTTAGCTGCCGAGCCGCTGGCTTGGTGGAGGGAATGTAGACTTACGCTCTTCCAGCTGCAGAAGGCGCTCCAATTGCATTTCCTCCACACCGAGAATTTGCCCGCACTCACGAACGGTGATAAAGCCTCGTTTGTACGCGGCAATGACCTTGCTTTTGTCCATCGGTTTAACTTTCCTTTCACTTAGCGTACAGATTCTACTATCCAGTATCACTGAACTTTTGCGAAAGTATACCTTTGAAGTTAATGGCGAAGGAGCAAAAAGTATTTATTTTTTACGATAGAAAAAAGTTTCCGTCGATTCAAAGCCATATTGAGCCGGTGTAAAGATTTGCTCTGTGCTGCCCACAAACAAATAACCACCCGGACGTAAGCTAGCCGAAAACTTATGATAGAGCTTGTTCTTCGCTTCTTCAGTAAAATAGATCATTACATTGCGACAAATAATAAGATCGAAACCTTCGTCGAACTTGTCCAAGAGCAAATTTTGTTTGCGGAAATCTATGTTTTTCTTAAGTGAATCGCTGACCTTGAAGACAGGGCCTTCCGGCGTAAAATAACGTGCTGCCACGTCTTTCGGCACATCCTTTAAAGAACGTTCCAAATAAAGACCCTGCTTTGCTTTGGATAAAGCGCCATCATCAATGTCAGTGGCAAGAATACCTGTCTGCGCCAATATATTCTTGTCCGACAAAATCATAGCCAGCGTGTAAGGCTCTTCGCCTGTGGAACATGCCGCGCTCCACAGCTTTAATTTGCGGCCCGACTGCTGGAGGTCAGGGAGGATAATATCCCGCAAAACTTCCCAGCGATTCGGATTCCGCCAGAACTCAGAGACATTGATCGTCATTCGATCTAAAAATTCATAAAATAAGTCCTTATTTTTCATCATCGCTGCAAAAAAATCACTGAAGGTATGATAACCATTCTTCATCCGAAGAGTCGTCAAACGCCGCTTCATCTGTGCTTCTTTATATTGAGCCAGATCAATTCCGGTGCTTTGTTTAACGTTGTGAATAAATCCGCTATAATCTGGATCTGTTGTTAATGCTGCAACATTACGATCAGACATGTTAATCCCCTGCCTCCCACCTGGACCTTACATCCAGACTGCGATGTCTTTGTTATACTGATTCAGTTCATCTGGAGCAAAGAAATTAGCAATTTCCCGTTCTGCACTTTCAGGCGAGTCTGATCCATGAATTAAATTAAGTGGTGTATGGCTGGCAAAGTCGCCACGAATCGTGCCTGGCAGAGCTTCTCCAACTTTTGTTTTGCCTATGAGTGTCCGGGATAAAGTTACGACATCATCGCCTTCCCATACCATTGCAAACACTGGACCTGAAGTGATGAAAGAGACCAGCTCTGAAAAAAAGTCTTTGCCTGCATGCTCAGCATAATGTCTTTTCGCTTGATCCTCACTCACTGTAATCAGTTTAGCAGCGACCAATTTAAACCCCTTATCCTCAAAGCGGGCAACAATACGCCCTATTAATCCACGTTGAACTCCATCAGGCTTGACCATCAGATACGTCTTTTCCATAGAAGCACTCTCCATTTTCCCATTTGAAGGGTTGTTTTGACGCTATCTTAACAGAAACATTGCTTTCTGGAAACGTTTAATTTCAATCTCACCAGAAGATCAATAACTTCTACCTGTTATAAAATACGCAATATCGCGCAGATTGCGCTTAGTCTTATTGTTAGGCAATTGTTCCAGCGCCGCCAGCGCCTTGTCGATATAACGTGAAGCGAGCTCCTCAGAACGGGCGATTCCGTCTCCGGAAAGAATGAGATCAATCGCATGTCCTACCGTGCTATGTCCCTCACGTATAGACTTCAGTTCCTCAAGCAATGACTCGCGCAGTCGCTCATCCTCAAGACTATAAATCACTGGAAGTGTAATGTTTCCTTGCCGCATATCACTGCCCGGAGGTTTACCGATCTGTTTCTCTGTGCCTGAGAGATCCAGTAAATCATCACGAATCTGGAACGCCATACCCACGTTATATCCATAATTATAAAGCAGACGAGCTACTTCTGGATCTGCCTCAGCAGCAAGAGCGCCGAGTTGGCAGCTAACTGCAATCAGCAGGGCTGTTTTGCGGCGGATACGCCGTAGATAATGACGTACACTTTGCTCACTGTTGAAAAAGTCACGAATCTGCTCCATCTCTCCGATCGACATTTCGATCATCGCCTTAGACAGAATTTGATGAATTCGTGGATTCTTCAGCTCCGTAGTCATAACCAGCGCTTTTGCATATATGTAGTCACCAGTGTACATGGCAATTTTATCGCCCCATTTTGCTTTCACGGTGAGTTCACCACGGCGCAATTCTGCATCGTCGATCACATCATCATGGACCAGTGAAGCGCTATGGATCAACTCTAACGGTATCGCCACCCGTTTCAGTTTTTCCAGATCATACTTACCGAATTTCCCGCCCATTAGGACAAATACGGGACGTAATCTTTTGCCGCCTGCCTTTAATAAATGCAGGGAGGTTTCTGTAAGCAGATCGTCATCCCCCTGTACACTGCGGTACAGCTCTTTTTCAATCTGATCCATATCTCTGTTCAGTAATCCGAATATTTGCAGTCGTTTCATTCTTTCACCCGTGTCAACAGTTTATGGCTCCAAATCTCCATCTTCACTTCCTGCGGCAGCAGGCCCATCTCATAGGCATAGCGGAAATAGAGGTTCAAACCTTGCTGCTGCCTTTCTCCAAAATCATAACATAAATTGCGGAAGTACCCTTCCCAATAAGACTTTGTTCCTCCAATGTTAGAACAAGCTGCTTGTACAATAGGATCTAAATCTCTCAATCCCCGCATTTTACTCTCGGCAAAAGCCTCTGCAATCTCAGAAATAGCTTCCGGTTTGTCCTCCGCAGCCTTTCGATTCACTGCCCAGACCGCAAAGGTCATCCCTAAGCCCGTCCATTCCTTCCAAACCTCAGCTAGATCAGTAACGATATAACCTTGATCCTGCCATGAGGCCTTAATAGCATTATCACCAATTAATAAACAGGCATCCGCTTCATGCATCATGTCATCCAAATCAGGATTAGCGCTAATATACTCCGGTTTATTGCCAAAAGCTTTTTCCATTAAAATTTTCAGCAAATTTACTGAGGTTGCAGAAGTATTCGTAACAGCGATCTTACCGCTGCCAATCTGAGCAAATGGCACCCTGGAAAAAAGGAATATTGATCTCACAGGACCGTCCGCGCTAACCGATAAATCAGGTAGAAGTAATAATTTGTCACTGGCCTCAGCATAAGCAAAAGAGGATAAAGCACCTACATGAATAGTTCCACGGCTCATCCCCTGATTAAGAATGGCAGGTACCTCACTCACCATCTCTGCAGGATATTTCAGTGCAGAGGGATGAAAATTGTGAAATACCGGCCATGAGTTGGTATAGCTGATTTTGCCAATGATGGTGTGGCTGTTATTGTCCATCCTTTCAATCCCCCCATCTTCGAAATAAATTGTGTTCAATATTAAAGCTGTCAAGCACTTTGCCCACCATGAAATTAATCAGATCATCCATACTTTGCGGCCCAAAATAAAAAGCCGGCATTGCGGGAATCATCCGAACTCCCAGACGGGACAGCTTCAACATATTCTCTAGATGAATAGCATGCAGTGGAGTCTCACGAGGTACAAGCACCAGTGGGCGGCCTTCCTTGAGCATAACGTCAGCAGCACGTGTCATCAGATTATCAGAGGTCCCATTCGCTACCGCGGATAATGTTCCCATAGAGCAAGGCATAATAATCATCCCTTCCACACGAAACGAACCACTTGCAATGGATGCGCCGATATCCGCAACAGGATGATAAAGCAGAGAACCGGGATAGCCTTTGAACCTTTCGTTCAAAAAGCCCTCCCGGTCTGATGCGATATAGCCAAGTTCTTCTTTAAATACGCGCCAGCCCGCATTGCTAACTACCAAATGCACGGAGTAGCCTAGTGACAGCAAGGTTTCAGTTAGACGAACACCATATATCGCACCGCTTGCTCCTGTAATTCCAACCACGATGTTTTTCGGTTTAGTAAGCGTCATTAGTAGAACTGCACCACCAAGTCAATCAAAGTGAAAGAGAACACCACGATGCTCAATACGCCGTTCATAGTGAAAAAAGCAGTCTGCAGACGGCTCAGGTCACTCGGAGATACAATGTAGTGCTCATAAAAGAGAATGATATATGCGATGATCATGCCTGCTACATACCACCAGCTTAAATCCGTCATAAACAGCAACGATACGAAACCAATCGCCGTGAGAATGTGAAATACGCGGGCAATAAAGAGTGCACCTTGAACCCCGAACCGAACCGGAATGGACTTCAAGCCCTCTTTTAGATCAAACTCAACATCCTGACAAGAATAAATTACATCAAAACCTGCAGTCCAAAACACAATAGTGAAATAAAATACCATTGAAGTCCAATTCACACTACCAGTTACAGCTACCCAACCGCCTAAAGGTGCAAGCGCAATGGTCAGACCGAGGATAAGATGGCAGGCCCATGTAAAGCGCTTAGTAAATGAATAAATGACAAGAAGGAAAACTGCGATTGGCAAGAGCTTGGCCGACAAAGGATTCAGCTTAAAGGCTGCCCAAAAGAGTAAGAAAAACGAAATGCCGATAAAAATGACGACTTCACCGATCTTCAATAATCCTGCAGGAATAGCTCTTCCCGCTGTGCGTGGATTCTTAGCATCACTTATCCGGTCAATCAGTCGATTCAGACCCATAGCAGCGCTCCGTGCCCCAAACATAGCCACTACGATCCAACCAATCTGGCTCCAGGTAGGTAGTGTGCCAAACATGACAACGGAACCAAGTAAAGCGCCCATAAAAGCAAAAGGTAAAGCAAATACCGTATGTTCAAACTTGATCATTTGTAAAAAGATACCGATTTTCTTAAACATTCCCGTTCTCCTTGAGCCCAATATGTAATGCCGCGATGCCTCCGGTCAAGGGGAAGGATTCCACTTTTTGCAGTCCGGTTTCACGGAAAATAGCAGCTAATTGCTCCCGGTCAGGGAACAGCGCCAGCGATTCTGGCAACCATTTGTATTGCTCATACCTTTTAGCGAATAACTTGCCCAGCAATGGGAGTACACGCTGAAAATAAAAGAAATAGATACCTTTAAACGGTTGTTTCATCGGCTTGGAAAGCTCCAGGCAGACCACCATTCCTCCGGGCTTCACCACCCGTTTCATCTCGTTCAGCACTTGAACAAGATCCGGTACGTTGCGGAGTCCAAAACCAATCGTTGCATAATCAAATGCGTTGTCTTCAAAAGGCAACTCCATAGCGTTGCCCTGTACGAGAGAGATCCGGTCCTGAAGCTTGCGCTCCTCCACCTTACGGCGCCCCACTTCAAGCATGCCTGCACTGAAGTCGAGCCCTATCACATTCCCTGTCTGTGAGGCTTCGGCCAAGGCAATGCTCCAATCGCAAGTGCCGCAGCATAAGTCTACAGCTGAATCCCCGCGCTTCATACCCATCTTCTTCATCGTGAACTTACGCCAAGCCTTATGCCGACGAAAGCTTAAGATGTCATTCATCAAATCATATTTACCTGCAATACTCTCAAACACCGAGTGCACAAACTGTTCCTTCGGCTTGCTGTTATCACCCACAGCAGTTGTAGTTTTGTCCATAGTCATCCACTAACCCTCCACGGCTGCTTGTCCTGAGACTTTCATCTGCAGGAGAATACGATCCAGCGCTATCTCAAGCTCTCTAAGCAGGCTTTCGTCTTTAACGCTTTGTAATAGTCCCTGAATCGACTGAATCGACTGATGGAGCTTGTCCGTCAGCAGAGAATCACATTTATATTTCATCTTCAGCATCTTCCAGTCCTTCTGATCAAGGTTCTGGTCTTGAAGCTGTTTGCGTTCTTCCTCTGTCGCTGACTCCAGCATCTTCCAGTAGCAATAACCATTGCTTGCATTCTCAAGGTTATCACAACGCTGAAGCTCTATGGCAACAGTTTCGCACTGACTGAACTCTGTCAATAACTTCTCCCACAATTCCACTAAGGAATTCTCGATCATGGGCGTAAAAGAAAGGAACAGCCGCATATTGAGCTGTACCATGTGCCGCAAGTATTGTTCAGCCGAAAGACGGATTCCTCTCATCTTCACATAGAGGTTCGCTTTCAAGACATTGAAATCAGCAATCGCCTTACTCAAGATTCCAACCATCTCAATCTGATCACTCTTTGCAAGCAGATGGTAAAACCAGCTACTAAAATAATCACCAGCCAATACCTTTAATTGACGGGAACGCATAGGATCTCCACCGCGTCTATCATTCGAGCGGTCAATTACCTCATGTGTATCTAGTCCAAGTTGAATAAGTGCGGTTACGAGCGTATACAACTCACCAGTACTTCCTTTTACAGAAGATCCATGGTTTAGAAAAATATATAACAAATGACCCCGGCCATCAGAAAACGGCGGCAAATCCGTATGCTTCTGAATCATGTCGTAGTCGGTGTAGGGTTTTGCCAGTTGCGGTATGCAGTACGGTTTCATTTCAGCCTCCGAAGCCATTGACATTTATATTAATTCCTTTGTTCACAATCTTGTCTATTATATCACATGTTTTTTTGTCACGCACTGTGATACAACTGAGTTTCTTTTATTCTTCTCAAGGATAAATGAACTGCTTCTTCCAGAGCTCAGTCTCACTAATACGGAAGCCTGTCTTGAGACGCTCGGATATGGGGAGATTACCCGCAGACTGAAGTTCATTCTGGAGTTCAACGGACCACTCCGCGCGTCTGATATCCCCTGCTAGCAGCAGCCGGCGGCTATCCAGCCATTTATCCATGACCACGATGCGCAGCAGAAGCTGATCCACATTCAAGGTTTCTTGAAAAGCAAAAGAAATAGTCTGTGCCATATTTCGATAAAGCTCCTGGGGTTCATGATCATTTCCGCTCACTTTTAAATCCAGAGACAGAACGTGATCCTCCCAGCCTACGCTATCAATGGATAAGGTCAATGGAAGTGCGCCAAGAACATCAACAAGATTATCGTTGTCTAGCACCGTGTTATGGCCGCCAGTAAAAGTCTCCACTGCACCATTTCTCTGCTGTAAGGTTGAATCCATATCTGCCACTTTGGGCAATATTACAGCAGAGGTTGCAGTCAAGAGTAATACGGCTCCAACCCACCAGGCCTTGTTCATGAACACGCCCCCCTTATCCATAATTCCCACTCTTAGCGGAATACGATCATTTCTCTTTACTATATTTTGAAAAAAAGCAGGCTATGCCTGCTTTTCAGCTTTCACTTTCCAATTGTCCGTGCTTTGTCCATATTTCAGCCTTACCGCGGATCTTCATCGCTGAGGTATGATCAGTAAACTGGGCAATCAATACCTCACCCTTATCCAGCTTCTCTGTATGATGAAAACGTGTATCTGTACCTCTGGTTAACCCAATGACCTGAACGCCATTATCTTTAGCCTTAACCACAATATAGTCGCTGCCCGTTGGAAGCGGAGTAGTACCCGTATTTTTATCCATCATCACTCATCCTCCTCTAAACCTATTATACAGTTCATAGTATTTCAAAAAACAAATGCCGCCTTGGAGGGCGGCATAGTTGTTCTTAAAAAGACTATGGGATAGGTATGTAGAAATCTTTATTTGATTCCGTCTTTCAGCGCCTTACCGGGTTTGAATGCCGGTACCTTGCTTGCAGGAATTTCGATTTCTTCACCAGTTTGCGGGTTACGGCCTTTACGTGCAGAACGCTCACGCACTTCAAAGTTTCCGAATCCAACCAGTTGTACTTTATCACCGCTTTGCAGTGCTTCTGTAATTGCTTCGAAAACCGCATCTACAGCTTTAGTAGCATCCTTCTTGGGAAGTTCAGTTGCTTCTGTAACTACATTGATCAAATCTGATTTATTCATGTTTTCTCACCTCCCTGAGTAAATTCTCCGGTATCATACACTGTTTCCGTTTCAACGTAAAATATACGTGATAATCCCGTTTAAAACTTAACTTTGGCGCCCTTAGACCTTGAAGCGCAACAAACTTATAGTAATACAGCCCATCCATAAATTCAAGCTGTTACTCAAAAAAGGAGCAGAAATTATCATCTATCCTTGCATATTTATCTAAATTCAATCTAATTTGTTAGACCTATAGGAGCATTTAAGGTCTTTATTTCATCAGAATAATTGAGTCAGAATCACCGTTATTATAGGAACTAGGAATCAAGTTTTAGGATATATACAAATAAAAAGAGCAGGATTTCTCCCACTCTTTGAATTTATTTATATTCAGCTTAGAGAATAATTGCAATAAGTCCGCCGGAACCCTCATTTATAATGCGGCCAAGCGTTTCTTGCAGTTTGTAGCGCGCATTATCCGGCATCATAGCTATCTTGCCTTGAATTCCTTCTCTTACAATGGAGTGCAGGGAGCGGCCAAAAATATCGGATTCCCAAATCTTAATAGGATCATTCTCAAAGTCCTGCATCAGATAACGAACCAGCTCTTCGCTTTGCTTTTCCGTTCCGATGATTGGCGAGAATTCAGACTCCACATCCACCCGAATCATATGAATGGATGGTGCCGTAGCCTTTAAGCGAACCCCGAAGCGAGAGCCCTGACGAATCAGTTCTGGCTCGTCGAGTGCCATTTCGGCTAAAGATGGAGCCGCGATACCATAGCCAGTAGTCTTGACCATTTCCAAAGCTTCTGAGAATCGGTCGTATTCTCGTTTCGCATGTGAGAACTCCTGCATAAGCTGGAGCAAATGATCCTTACCGCGGATCTCAACCCCAACCACTTCCATCAGAACTTGATCGTACAGCTCTTCTGGAGCATACAGGTCGATCTCTGCTACACCCTGACCCATGTTCATACCACTTAGGCCAGCTTTATCAATAAAGTCATATTCGGTGAACTGAGATACGAGGCGGTCAACATCCCTCAGGCGGCGAATGTCTTTTACCGTATCGCGAACGGAGTTCTCATAACTACTACGTAGCCAGTGGTTTTCTCCAAGCACCATAACCCAGCTTGGCAGATTTACATTTACTTCATGCACTGGGAATTCATAAAGCACTTCCCGCAGCACACCAGTTACGTCATCTTCGCTCATGTTTGCGGCGCTTAGCGTCATAACTGGGATATCGTATTTGATGGCTAGCTCGTTACGGAGCTGCTGCGCTTCCTCACTGCGTGGCCGGGTGGAGTTAATGACAAGCACAAACGGCTTACCCACTTCCTTCAGCTCTGCAATGACGCGCTCTTCAGAGTCCACGTACGAGTTCCGCGGAATTTCTGCAATCGTACCATCTGTTGTTACCACTACACCTAGCGTTGAATGCTCCTGAATAACCTTACGTGTCCCGATTTCTGCCGCTTCCTGAAAAGGAATAGGCTCTTCAAACCAAGGTGTAGAGATCATACGTGGTCCATTTTCATCCTCGTAACCTTTTGCACCCTCTACAGCGTAACCTACACAGTCTACCAGACGAACATTAACCTCAAGCCCTTCCGCAACCTTGATTTGGACTGCGTTGTTTGGCACAAACTTCGGTTCTGTCGTCATAATCGTTTTGCCTGCTGCGCTTTGCGGAAGCTCATCCACAGCTCTTACTCGATCAGCCTCATTCGTGATGTTTGGCAGGACAATTGTTTCCATGAAGCGCTTGATAAATGTCGATTTCCCCGTGCGAACCGCGCCGACGACGCCAAGATAAATGTCTCCGCCGGTACGCTCGGCAATGTCCTTGAAAATATCCACTTTTTCCAAAAGAGATCCCCTCCTCATATTACTCCGAAGAAAAAATGCCTGAAGAGCATCGACTTCGCGTTCCGCCGGTAATCTGACCCTTGCAGGACATCAACCGGACTTATCGTATGCCCGCCCGAAGCCTAGCTGCTTTCGACCGGGACGTACTTGCCCCGCGCTAAACTCCGAATGCTCGGACATGCATTTGGACTAGTATCATCATATGTATCCGGAACGAATTTATGACCCGTATTCGCGCATTTCCCAATGTAATTTCAAAAAAAGTTAAGTCTGCGCGCCGCAAGGCGTCTGACGCCCGGAAGCTTACTCATCCATCTTATGAGGTAGGATTCGTTGATAGAACTATTTTTAGTGGATGCTGAGATTAAAAGGTTATAAACAAAAAACGCCTAATGCCCCGGATAAAACCGAAGCTTAGACGCTTTTAAACTATAACTCTAACTTGGAGGCTGTGGGATCGGCTGATTATTAATCCATAGATACGGCAAAGACTTTACGGGAACGTAATATGAAGCTTCCTCCAGATCCAGTCGCAAGTCCTGATTCTTGTCGTGCTCTCCACCCTTCTTATCGACGGCAGCCATGATATCAAAAACATAATCTACGTAGACAGTTCCATCCTTATCCATGATAAAGTCAAGAACTTGACCGGAATAGACGCTAGTTAAGGTTATAGAGCTTGTACCCGCCTGCTTATGATCAATGGTATACAATCCGGGGTATAGCTCATCAAGCACAGGCAGGTTGCCGCCATGAGCTGATTTATAACGGTTAACCTGTCGTTGCACGTCATTCACCTTTTGAACCGTAACAAGGTCCATCACCTTCACCACAGGATCAATTTCCTCATTCAAAATAAGAAAATAAGCACTTCCACCCTGCTCAAAAGCGGTAGCCGGTATATCATCCAAATATCCCTTATTATTCAACTTCCCCAGGTCAATACGAAACTTCTCATACCTTGGAGTAGTTTCATCCGCATTAAGAATGGGCAATACCCCTTCCTCCTGTTGATAATCATCAACGGCTGCTTGTATCCGTTTAACACTTTCCCGATAATTAACACTAGCCCGCTTCTCTTCACCTGGGTATAGACAGCCCGAAAGCGTAAGCGCGAGCGATACCATCCCTAGCAAAAGCTTGGCCCCTGCCTTCAGTTTCATTTTATATCCTATAAACTCCAACCGAGTCCCTCCCACGGTAACATTCTTACGCTACCACAGTTCATCTTCTTCCCCACGCCGCGCTGCTTCAAGCTTACGGCGCACCGCAGCCTTCAGTGGATCTTCCGGCACCTGAACGGTTACGTCGCTCCATACGGCAGCCTGACAGGCCAGACGCGTTCCTTCTTCTAAGGCCGATCCAAGCTTACGCCGCTCAATATCACCGGGAGGCCTTACTGCAGCAGCCTCTTCCTTCGCGACTGTAACCTTGCACATCAGACAGCCTGCTTTGCCTCCGCATCTAGTTGTTATTGGCACTCCTGCTTTACGAGCAGCCTCTAATAACGAAATGCCACGGTTCACAACAGCTTTACGACCTTCTGGTTGAAATACAACGGTAACTCCTTTTTGTGATTTCATGATGTTACTTCCTTCCTCAACACTATGTAACTGCTTACATAATTGAAACAACTCCGCCCAATAGGCCCACTAACATAATGACAAAAGCAAGTATAGACAGTACAGCCTTAAGCAATCCCTTGGTTTTGCTCCGAGCAAAAGTTATAAGAAATACTGATAATCCCATAATCAGCATCGCAATCAGGGATAACCACATTTTTGTCATCGGATCCATGGTCAAAGCCCCCATTCGCCTGTAATTTATTAGGGACTATTATATCATGACCTTATCCTTTTCTGTAAAAAAACATCATTTTTAATGTATTATTTTAAATAAATTACGCTTCGTGAAAATTATCAGGAATATAAAAAAAGCAAAAGACGACGGAATCATTCATTGATCCGTTTTCTTTTGCTCACCCAACATAAAGCTATTTTTTAAGCATCATTTTCATTAAAGACTCCATTGTGCTGGAACCTGCGCCGCCTTTTTTAACGGCATTGATAATCTCCTGCACAGTAGCTTCACTGACCGGCACTTTCGCCATTGATGACACCTGCTTAATTAACTGGCGGAGCTGGGCTTCATTCTGCGTAGTTCCTGGCTTTACCGTACTGGCTAGCTTTTTGACGGCACTTTCCGTAATGTTCTTGCCCGCCTTTTTGTTAATGGCGTTCAATGCATCCTTGGAAAAATCTCTGCTCACTTTTCATCCCTCCTCCGTCAATCCCCATTACAACATATGAGAATTTGCGGAAAAAGGTGACCAGGATCAGGAATGCCACTGCTCCCAAGTTTCCTGGGAGATCGACTCAAGCTCAGGCTTACGATCACGACCCATCAAGGCTTCAACCGCACTGCGTGGGCTTCTTCCTTGAAAGAGCACATGATAAATCTGATCCGTAATCGGCATCTGCACACCCAGCTTGAGCGAAATTGCATAAGCTGCTTCGGTAGTACGAATACCTTCGACTACCATCCCCATGGATTCCAGCACCTCGGCCAGCGGCTTGCCTTGACCAAGCATGGACCCAGCGCGCCAGTTACGGCTGTGCTGACTAGTAGCCGTCACAACAAGGTCGCCAATTCCGGCAAGGCCGGCAAAGGTCAAAGGATTGGCTCCAAGCTCAACTCCCACCCGAGATATCTCGGCGAGTCCACGGGTCAAAAGGGCTGCTTTAGCATTGTCCCCATATCCAAGGCCATCGGATAGACCTGCACCAAGGGCAATAATATTCTTAAGAGCTCCGGCAAGCTCTACCCCTACCTGATCACGATTCGTATATACACGGAAATCGTTGTTGATGAACAATTCCTGCGCTTCGGCGCTACGTTTGTCATCAGGTGAAGCAACTACAACGGTTGTAGGACACCGGCGTACAACTTCCTCTGCATGACTTGGACCGGAGAGGACGACGATCTGCCCTTCGTCACAGCCTAGTTCCTCTGCAATTACGATGGACATCCGCTTATTGCTTTCCGACTCAAAGCCCTTCGTAGCATGAACACATAACATGTCATCCTTCCAGAATGGCTTCAGACTGCGAGCAACCTGCCGCATTCCTGAAGACGGAGCTACAATTACAACCGCCTTAGAACCGGACACTGCCGTTTCCATATCCGTAGTTGCAATAATGTTAGCTGGCAGTGCGATGCCAGGCAGATACTTATTATTCGTATGAGAGCCATTGATCTCGGCAGCTTGATCAGAGTTGCGTGTCCACAGATAAACTTCCGAGTGGTTTGCAGCCAGCACACTAGCCAGCGCAGTTCCCCAGCTCCCCGCTACAAGTACGGTAACTTTATCAGACAACACGATTCCCTCCTTTAACTTTTGAGCCTATCTTGTTCTCACGGCCTTCTACAATCTTTACAATATTCGTCCGGTGCCGCCAGAAGGCGAAGACCGCAATAATAATACTGGTCCAGAGCACAGGTTGTGTAAATCCTGTCAACAATAAAGCCACTGGTGTCAGTGCTACAAAAATTAATGAGCCAAGGGACACGTAACGTGTGATAAAGATAGACAGGATGGCGATGATACCGGCGAGCAGCGCTGGCCATAAACAAAGCGTAGCCATAACACCGATCGTAGTAGCAATGCCTTTCCCCCCACGAAAACGAAAATAGAGCGGCCAATTATGTCCGATGATGGCCGCGATTCCGCAAAGAGCCGGAACCCAGGTTCCCCAACCGCCGACCCAGGTTCCTAACCATACAGCGGCCACCCCTTTCAGCACATCCAGCAACAGCACTAGTATTGCAGGACCTTTACCCAATACACGCAGTGTATTGGTAGCCCCCGCATTTCCGCTTCCGTATTGACGGATATCAATTCCCTTTAGCAACTTTGCAAGCAGTACACTAAAGCTGACAGAACCAAGCAAATAGCTTACAACGATAACCAGAAGTTCAAGCGCCACACTTCTTCTCCCCTAACCTTCGTTTTCGGATTTGCGCCGTGTAAAGAGACGGATTGGTGTTCCTTCGAAATTAAATGCTGCGCGAATTTTATTCTCCAGATAACGTTCATAGGAGAAGTGCATCAGCGACGGATCATTCACGAACACCACAATCGTAGGCGGCTTAACCGCAACCTGCGTTACATAGTTAATACGCAAGCGACGGCCTTTGTCAGTTGGTGGAGGGTTAATCGCGATTGCATCAGATACAACGTCGTTCACCAAATGTGTAGTAATGCGCAGTGCGTGCTGTTGAGATACATGCTGTACAACAGGCAGCAGTTTTTGCAAACGCTGTTTGGTTAAAGCCGACAAAAAGACAACCGGTGCGTAACTCATAAACAAGAAATGGTCACGAATCTTAGTCTCGAAGTTCTGCATAGTCTTATCGTCTTTCACAATGGCATCCCATTTGTTGACAACAAAAATAGATGCTTTACCAGCTTCATGTGCATAACCAGCAATATGCTTGTCCTGATCGATGATGCCCTCTTCGCCGTTAATTACAACGAGGACCACATCAGCCCGTTCAATCGCACGCATAGCTCGCATAACACTGTATTTTTCAATGTTCTCGTATACCTTGCCTTTTTTACGCATACCTGCCGTATCGATAAGCACATAACGTTGCCCATCACGTTCAAAAGGAGTATCGATAGCATCTCTTGTAGTCCCTGCAATATCGCTGACGATAACACGTTCTTCGCCCAAAATCGCGTTAACCAGAGAGGATTTACCTACATTCGGACGGCCAATCAAAGCTACACGAATGACATCCTCATCGTATTCATCATCTATTTTCTCAGGTAGGCGTTCAACTACAGCATCTAGCAAATCGCCGAGTCCGGTTCCGTGACTACCAGAAATTCCGATTGGATCGCCAAAACCAAGGCTATAGAACTCATAAATATCATCCGCACGCTTCATATTATCCACTTTGTTGATGGCAAGAACGACCGGTTTACCTGAACGGAACAGAATCTGAGCTACCTCTTCATCTGAATTCGTCACACCACTCTTCGCCTCACACATAAATACAATAACATCCGCTTCTTCAATCGCCAGCTCCGCTTGAACACGGATTGATTTCAGAATTGTATCTTCTCCATCAATTTCAATACCTCCGGTATCAATCACACTGAACGACTTACCGTTCCAATCTGAAATACCATAAATCCGGTCACGTGTAATCCCCGGCTTATCTTCTACAATGGCTAATCTATCGCCAATCAGCCGATTAAATATCGTCGATTTTCCGACGTTAGGCCTCCCAACAATTGCCACAACGGGTCTTGCCATATTCATTCCTCCTGTCATCCTTACGTTACTCATCATAGCAAAAAACATTTAAATTGGCTAACAATCATGTTAACTCTCAATAATCCGACCAGTTCCGAAAAAAAGACAATCGGCGAACCCCCGTATCGAGGGCTCGCCGATTACTTTACCCGTATATTCAAAAGCTCGTTTAGGGATTAGTTATTACCCTTAAATTTGTCCAGCTTGTCACCAAAACGTTCAGCAAGCGTAAAGCTAAGGCCTTCGTTGCTAAGGGAAACGTTAGGGTTGTTCAGAACTTCTTTAGGAGCTCTGTCTCTGCTATTGCTGCGTTCAGGTCTAGCAGATGGAGCTGGAGCTTCTTCAGTTTCTTTGATGCTCAGGCTAACACGTTTCTCGGATGGATTGAAGTCCAGAACTTTCACTTGAACTTCTTGTCCTTCTTTCAATACTTCGTGTGGAGTAGCGATGTGTTTGTGGGAGATTTGTGAGATATGCACAAGACCTTCCACACCCGGAAGCAATTCTACGAATGCTCCGAAGTTCACAAGACGTTTTACAACGCCTGTTACAACATCACCGATGTTGATTTCGCCAGCAGCAGAGTCCCAAGGACCTGGAGCAGCAGCTTTGATGCTCAGGCTGATTTTTCCTTTTTCAGGATCAACCTTCAATACTTTAACACGTACTTTATCACCTTCAGATACTACATCAGAAGGTTTCTCTACGTGACTCCAAGCGATTTCAGATACGTGTACAAGACCGTCAACTCCGCCCACATCAACAAATGCGCCGAATTGAGTCAGACGTTGTACTGTACCTTCGATGATTTGGCCTTCAGATAGTTCAGCCATAATTTTCAGCTTGTTAGCTTCGAATTCTTCTTCAAGAACTTCTTTAGCAGACAAGATTACTTTGCTGTTCTCACGGTCAAGTTCTTTCACTTTAACGCGCAAGGTACGGCCTTTGTAATCGCTGAAATCTTCAACGAAGTGACGCTCTACCATGGAAGCTGGGATAAATCCGCGAGCTCCAACATCAGCTACGAGGCCGCCTTTAACAACGTCAGCCACAGTAACTTCGAAAGCTTCTTGGGAAGCGAAGTATTTCTCAAGATCTTCCCATGATTTTTCACTATCAACAGCACGTTTGGAAAGAACAAGGCTTTCCTTGTTGTCGTTGATGCTGACAACTTTACATTCTACTTCCTGTCCAACTTCTACTGCTGCAGCAGCGTTGTCCAGTTGTACTGCGGACAATTCGCGAATTGGAATCACACCGTCGTATTTATATCCAATGCTTACATAAGCTTGGTTATCTTCGATTTTGACGATTGTTCCTTTCACGGTATCGCCTTTTTTCAGAGAAATGATTTCCAAGTCAGCTTGGTTAGTCACTTCTTCTTCGTTAACGGCAGCAACTTCTTCTACAGCTCCGTTATTTTCTGTCACAGCGGAATCCACCGCTTCTACGGATTCATTCTTTTCCGCAGCTTCCTGATTTTTAATTTCTTCAGACATGTGATTAGCCTCCTCGATTCAAAACCCCATTTATTTAAACCTGCGTATAGCAGAGTTCAAAACAAGCAATGCATAATATTTCACTTACACTTGATGATAGTATGTTCCAAAAAATAGCGGCTATGCCGTTATTTAATCAAAACATTGAGCAAAATTTGTTGTTCTGCTCATCCCTTAACTAGCACTTGGTTTACCTGTCTCTTTCATCTCACGGATGCGATCCATAATGACATCGGTAACAGCCTCGAGAGATTCGCTCCCCGCACCGGCAAATTGACTAAGGTCTACAGGAGCACCGTAGACAACGACCATGCGTCGAAAGGGTTTATACTGGCCGATAATAGCCGCTGGAATAACTGCTGCGCCACTTCGAAGTGCAAAGCTAGCAGCACCTTTCTTGGCCACTCCGGCATCAGAGTTACGCGTACCCTCCGGGAAGATACCCATGACATTACCATTACGAAGTGTGTTAAGGGCCGTTTTTATGGATTCTTTGCTTACGCCGCCACGTTTCACCGGAAAAGCACCCAATTTATTAATGAGCCAGCCAAGCACCGGAACCTCAAACAGTTCAGCCTTAGCCATATACTTTACCTGACGGTCCAGCTTAATTCCAATAGTCATTGGATCAAGCAGACTAATGTGGTTAGCGCAGAGCAGTACCCCGCCCTCCTTTGGCACATTTTCTTTCCCCACAATCTTAAGTGGGAAAAGGATTGCGTAAATCAAGCGAAGCAATCCAACACAAATTGCATAAATCATAAATGATTTCTCTCCCCGTCAACATGAGATCTACAGTGGGATACAATGGCCTCCACAACTTGATCGATATTCATTAAGGTCGTATCCAGAAGAATAGCATCTTCTGCACGGCGCAGCGGTGAAATCTCCCGTCCTTCATCCAGACGGTCCCGCTTTGCAATATCGTGTTCAAGCTGCTGAAGCGTCACCGATTCCGCGTCTCTCAGTTCCTTATAACGACGGAGAGCTCGTTCTTCCACACTTGCCGTCATAAAAATCTTTACCTCGGCATCCGGCAGCACGGTTGTACCGATATCGCGGCCATCCATTACCACGCCTTTGCGAAGCGCCATCTGACGCTGCAATTGACTCAGTCTGGATCTTACATCCTCGATCTTCGCATACTGCGACACAAGGCCGCTAACCTGAAGGCTCCGAATATGTGGGGTCACGTCTTCCCCATTAATCAGCACCTTCTGAATGTCTCGTTCCGGAATAAGTTCAATCACCATGTCGCGAACCTTCTCGTTCACTCGATGCTGATCTTCCGGTTCAATGCCTTCTTGGATCATATACCAGGTGATTGCCCGGTACATTGCACCAGTATCGACATAGATATAAGACAACTTCTGGGCTACCAATCGGGCTACAGTGCTCTTGCCTGCCCCGGCAGGTCCGTCGATGGCGACGTTTATTCTGTCATAAGTATGTGTACCCTGCCTATCCAACGGGGCATTCCTCCTCAAACTCTCTTTCATAAAAAAAGCATCTAGCGTTACGAAAACTATTCCTGCAATATCAAGGAGCACACATAGATTGTTATGCTTGATGATATTATCAAGAAAAAAGCAGGCATTGCCTGCGACTTATAAAATTATACCACAGTTTATACTTCAGTGCAAAATCAGACAGCTTAATAGAGCTGTAAAAAATGCTTATCTGTTGCGGAAATCAAACTGACGTTCGAAGCAATAACGGATAATTTTCTGGCGTTCCAAATCTGAAATAGCGACAAATTTCAACATCGCTAAAAGCCGTCCATTCTCCAGCTTTTTAATGCGCACTACTTCACCTTCAAAATTGACGTGCTCCGTGCTTCCGTTTCGATAAGGCACCAGTACCCAGCAGGACAATTTATTACCAACCTCCAGCTTAACCTGGTTATCCACCAAAAAGGAGATTCCTCCTCCACCAATATCATCTGTACGAACCAGGAACCGTTTGCCAAGGCTATCCTTCACAGCAAGCTCTAGATCTGCATTCACTCGGAAAAAGCTTCTTCTCTGGATCTTAAAAATCGAATCTGTCTCCGGCTTTTGAATCCGGACCATACGAATTACATCTTCTTTAAAGCCCAGTACATAAGTATTAAAGTAATTTTTGATGCCACCCTCAGTTAAAAAATAAACCGAAAGCTCGTCCCCCATAAAGAGCCTTTTTAGACGACCATTGCTCTCCTGCATAGGAATTTCAATCAGGAATGCGTCTTCTTCCGTCTCTGCAATTCTTGATCTATATTCAACTTCTGCTTCAGCAGCGTCACTGGAAGCAACCTGTATGTATAGATATTCGTTAATTTTAGGATACAAAGATGTCACCGCCACATCAGTTTAGTAATTATCACTACCCCTGATTATAGCATGGGAATATCAGCCAGTCAGATATATTTTATAGATATTGCAAAAAAAAGGGACGCACCCAACTGCTGGATGCGCCCTCCCTTTATTTTGCCTCAGACCCCGAAGAAGGTCTGATTTCTTCCACAGACTCTTCAATTCCATCCTCGGCGTTAATGTAAATACGATACTTTGAGCCATTAACCCCTCCACCGAACTCGTAAGTCAAGACCTCGACGGAATCATCATTTTTAATCCAGGACAAGCGATTGTATTGCTCCTTGAAATCAGAATTCAGAAATTTTCTCGCCTCTGCAAGGGTAAGCTTTGGTTTTGGAAGCTTCCGGTTGTCCTTGTGCTCATTGACGTATTCGCTGGCCTCAAAACCGATGGTATCACCTGTATCCAGCCCCATACGAATGGTCATCTTTTCAGGATAAATCAATACATCATTCTGTTTGGTTACAAAGGTCAAATTCCCGATATTATCGTAACGATCAGCGCTGACTGCAGTCATATGGGGATATCCTTTTTTCTCAAGAAACTGCTCTGCTTTGGTAACTGCTTCTTTAATAGAAACTTTGGCAGGGCCAACCTCACGGTTGTCATAATAAGAGATCAGCAACCCGCCATTTTTGGTGAAATCCATACTAATGGTGTGCTTCTTATTCGAAGCGCTAACAGTTGCTGTATAGGATGGCCATTCGGTGTTCTTCCCATTTTCTTTAACATCCACTTTAGCATTGGAGCCCGCATCCGCGAACTTCAACGCCTTACGTTTGATATCTTCGGCAGTCACGGGGGTACCTCCGAGCATTTTGACGGAACGTTTATCGTAGATGCTTGCTACTGAAGGACCCCAGTCTAGCTCAGGGTATGCCCCTACACGTTTATCCACCGTTTTGAAGCCGTCAATAATCGTGTTGTCCTCCGCTTTATTTTCTGTCGCCAACGCCGTTTCAACATCCATCCAGCGCAGCCGATTGCCAATGACTTTATTTTGTACCTCTTGCAAATCCTTAGAGATTTCTCCTGAGTTCTTGTACAATGCTTTTAGATTGCTCAGCTCTCCATCTGTCAGAGGTTTTTTAGTGAAGTCACGAATCCCGGCTTTATAAGAAAAGTTGGAGATTTTGGACAGAAACTCCTCTGTTTTGCTAAATGGCAGCAAGGTCAGCGGCAGCTGGTTAATCTCATTTTGGGCCTCACTAGTCATCCGCCACACATTCACAAGTCCTTTGCGGTGCATCCCATTAGAAGCAGAGTTAACCGCAAGCGTATTTCCAAGCTCACCATGAAGACGGTCCACATGATAGGACAAATCATGAAAGGCGCGTTGATATTGGTTCTCCGCCTTAATTAGTATTGAATTCTTCTCCTGATTCTCCTGATAACCCCACACAAGCGCACCAATCAGCAGCAGCGCGGTCAGCGGGAACATTACAGCACTTAATCTTTTGTACATAGGGCTACAAGACTCCTTTCGATAGCTTATTGGCGTTAGTTTGACAATAAACTAGGAGTCTTATGCACTGAAGTTGCTACACAATGTGACTATAACGTCCGTTCATGCTCTCTCTTCAATCTCAAAGCCACTGCTATTACTGCAAAGGCATTGTTTAAAGCCGGTTTGAATGACACCATGCTCTTTAATCCCTCTTAATATGTAGGTCTCACCGCACTGTTTGCAAACGATACGTACTTTTATACGCAAAAAAAGACACCTCTCTCCTCTCTGGAATTCCTTACTAGGAACTGCCCTTCGAATATAAGTGTGTCCATCTCGATTATAGGTTAACCTCTTCTTCACGTTTCAGAAAGCGGAAAGGAGAACGGCTGTTGGCCCTAGCAACCTTTCCCATACCTCCATACCATAGGATAGCCATCAGAGGCACAATAAACCATATCCAATAGTTGGCTGTCGTACTCAAAATAAAGTCATATATCCCATGCCACATCCATGGCAACAGGAGAGAAAACACCAGAATTCTGCGGGTATGAACTCCTTTTGAGAACTTCGCCCTTCCCATATGGTAGCCCATGATCACACCAAACATAGCGTGTCCAGAAACCGGAAGAAGTGCTCTTAGAAACATTGATCCGATTGAAGCGTTGCTATACCAAGCGTACATTACATTTTCTATTGTTGCGAAGCCGAGCGAAATCGCCACAGCGTATAGTATCCCATCATATGGCTCGTCAAATTCGGTATGATTGTAAATCATATGGTACAGCACAAACCACTTTAGACATTCTTCCACGCCAGCGGATATGAGAAACGACTCCACGTAGGGACCACCATTTAGTCCCAGCATCAGCCCTCTCTGAATGATCATTACTGGAAACACAATCAGAAGGCCGAGCAAGAATACTTTAATGACTACATGAAGCGGTTCTTGATCATACTTGTCTTTCAGATAAAAAAAGGTCAACAGAGCAAGTCCCGGCGCTACTGCCGACGTAATGACCGATAACACGAGCACCGAATAACCTCCCTACACCCCTAAACC
Organism: Paenibacillus sp. FSL H3-0310; assembly: GCF_038002785.1. Taxonomy (NCBI): domain Bacteria; kingdom Bacillati; phylum Bacillota; class Bacilli; order Caryophanales; family Paenibacillaceae; genus Paenibacillus; species Paenibacillus sp. FSL H3-0310. Next base: position 1,537,619 of record NZ_JBBODC010000001.1, on the reverse strand, counting down.
CTATTACTGCCGTTACACAGCAAGGTAGATGATAACTTTGATACAAGAATGACCGACATATCACCAACAACAAGACTAGGGCTGATCGGCCTAAACAATGGTCATCAGCCCCTAGATCTTGCTTAATTACTCCTGACGCTTAAAATGAGTGCACAATAACTGGACCGCATTCTCCGGCATCACTGTTTTCCCGTATTCATCGAGAACAGCTTCTGTGACCGGTGAGGAATCTCCAAACTCAGCAAGTACGCCAACAAGACCTGACAACGCCGTTTCTTCAAATTCCTTTGGATCGAAATACAGATACCATTTATTGTTATAAGAATACAGTTTCCCCTGGGAAGTAATATTACCGATGAGCACATGAGCCGCTTCAACCAGAACCTCGAAATCGCGGAATGCATATACAATGGAGTCGCTTTGTTCAAGAGTAACTTCCATTTCATAAATCTCTTCTGGCAATTCTTCTTCCCCGGACGCACCGTACTGATGGTGATCATATTTTCCTCGGGTCACTATAACGACCATGCCTTGCGCGGGCAATGCGAAAACTTCTACGGCAAGCGGACCCGTGGCATCAAAACCTAGTTCACTATATGCTTGATCCATCATCTCCGTAAACAGGTCATGAACCTTAGGAACTTCCTGCCACATGTCTTCCTTCTGGATGCCCCGCTCGCTCAGGTCGTCAAAAGTGAGGAAAATCCGTATCTTATCTTGACTTAATCGCTCTATTCTCATGACAGGATCCTCCTTTTGCAAGCTCATTTATTATAATGTATGATGAGTCCCGAGTAATGAGCCAAAAATGGTTACTATGTAAGTATGTTATCATTTTGCCGAGATAAATGCACGTAAATAAATATATAAAATCCTCTCTATTGAATAAACCATTTTCAAGGCCCTGAATAATAAAAAAGAATCATTCTGCGGAATATTTCATCCCCAAAATGATTCTGATGGAGTCCTTTACGGTTACAATCCCGGTATGGTTGTATGCGTTTCTTTAAGAATCTGCTCTACTTCGCTCTTTACTTCAGGATTGCTGCGAATGAATTCCTTTAACAATTTAAGATTGGATTCCTTCGACTTCACTGGTGATTCAGTCTTATGCTCAGAGGTTGCGCTGCTTGAACCGTTACTTTGAGCATTACTGCTTGAAACAGCAGTGTTACCAAAACCAGTCGTGGCCATACCGATTATTTTTTCTTTTGCTTTATCTGCAGCCCCACTCATGGAACCACCCGATTGCCCTAGCGAAGACATTAAAGAATTCCGCTTTTTGGACATAATCATACTGGCTGCGGCGCCCATCAGCACCCCGCATAAAAATGACGAAGTATTCATATTTCCAGCCTCCTTGTATGGTAAAATCATGTTTAGTGTTCGCGGAAAGATTCCGGCTCATACAACCTAATAACAAGAAAGCGAGTTGAAAAAAGTGGGTAAAATGACATCAGTGCTCCTATTGGCTACCTTGCTGCTTACAGCCTGTGGCAACAGCGGTGCAAATGGAAATACAGCCAAGGAAACAAACACCACAAACAATCCGCCCACGGCGGCAGCTACACAAAGCGCAGAAACTACGGCGCCAGCACCTGAAGCAACAGCCAGTCCTACCCCTGAAGCAACAGCAGATGGAGGTACTACAGGAAATAGTACAGCCAGTAAGGGTGAAGCATCCGCTGAAATTCCACTGCTGTACCATATGAACAAAAATTACGACATCGTCCCTAATGAGGAAGCTACAAATAAAAAAGTGGTTCTGCTCACTTTTGACGACGGTCCTAAAGATGCTGCAATGATTAACCCTTTGATGGATATTCTGGACAAACATCAAGCTAAAGCCATCTTTTTCGTAAATGGTTATCGTGTTAAGGAGCATCCTGAGCTTCTGGAGTTAATACATAACCGCGGTGGAATTATCGGCAACCACAGCTGGGATCATATTGTATTGAAAGACAAGTCCTATACTGAGGTTAAAAAGCAAATCGAAGATGTTCAAAATATTGTCAAAGAAACATTGGGAGAAGCTCCTCACTTTTTCCGTCCGCCACATGGTGCCGGCGGGGATGTTGGCAAGAAGGTCGCGGCTGAGAATGGAATGTTATACATGACCTGGTCTGTAGGCTCACTTGACTGGGAAATGAAAGAAAAGGAAACGGGTAAGACAGAAAAATTGATCAGTAATGTTACCGATCAGCTGCATTCCGGCAGTAATATCCTGATGCATGAGCTACCATGGACCGTTGAGGGACTGGATACCTTGCTCACTACACTTGAGGGTAAAGGCTACAGCTTTGTTGATCCGCGCAGCATTGAGCTAAAAATGCGTTGATCTTCTCATCTTTACATGTCCGATAGTTGCTTCGTCAGCGCAATTGTTTTCGAATCAAACAAAAATAGAAGGGGGTTCCAAAAGCCATTTGCATGGCTTTGGAACCCCCTTTTTACGCTACCAGTTTTTCTTACTGGAAAGAGTAAGCACTATTGGGTTGATTTACGCAGTGTCAGCACATGCATTTCAGCAGGACTGCCCCAGCGAAGTGGCAGATGTGCTGTTCCAAACCCTCTGCTGATCAGCAGCAGGGCATTTTTTGCGGAACCGTCCCCTCTTGGCCAACTAAACTTTCCAGCGTCATATTTATGATAGAAATGCTCTACATGTCTTTGACCCACAAATGGAAGGATCACCTGCCCCCCATGCGTATGACCTGCGAGAATCAGGTCCGCTGGCACACTCTGGCGCTTGGATAACCAAAGCGGATCATGTACAAGAATAATACGACAGGTACCTTCAGCAGAAGGGGTTGTGGTTAATGGCGGAAAAGGACCGTATGGAGTTTTGCCCCCATTTTTCGGAAAATCAATTCCGGTTAACCAAAGTTTAGCTCCCTCACGTTCAAAAGCCACATTTTCATCCATTAACAGTTTTGCACCACTGTCCTGAATAATCTCATCTACCCTTGAAATATTAGCCCGGTAATCATGATTTCCATGCACTACATAGGTAGATGCAATAGAAGTAACTAGAGTCATATTATCGACAAGACGATTTAAAGGGCTATCTTTTTCCGTTAGATCTCCTCCCAGAAAGACAACATCTACCCCACCCTTTAATGGTGTCAGAAGCGCGGAAGGAAGGCGGCGGCGATGGATATCTGTTATAAACAAAATACGAAATCCATCGAACTCTTCAGGTAACGAATCTAGCATTATTTCCTCGGTAATAATTCTGTTTCTAAAAGCATTAATCACCATGATTATGACAACGGCCGCAGCTATCAATAGAATGACCAGAGCCATTCCCCATACCCATGTGCTCACCATAATGTACTCAGCGGAGGCGCTCCTTCAATTCCCCACCAAAGCAGCCCGATTAGCAAAATAACAAAGATAAAAATCAAAGAATTCACAAACATCTTGCTTAGACGAACTTTTTCTGAAGAATAAGTATCTGAACGAGAAGGAACAGATTCTTCGTCCTTCTCTTTACTTCCTGTGGAAGAGCGCTTTGCAGAACCTGCTGGGCGGCGAGCTTTTCTTGATAAAGTTGCCGTAGAAACCCGAGCGGTAGCATTTTTCTTTATAGGAGTAGACTTCTTTTCAGGAGTAGCCTTTTTTACAGCCTCCGAAGTCCGCTTCTCTTTTTTACTTTTGCCAGGATGTTTGCTTTCACTTTTGTGTTGTTTTTGTCGAGACTTTACCCGGCTTAATTCCTCACTCATGATTCCCTCCTATAGCGGATCACCAGACCTGAGATCAGGTCGATGAAGAAGTGACATAGTATAGGGGCCCAGAGGCTGCCCGATTGAATGTAAATATATCCAAGACCATAACTGCTTAAGAATACCCAGCCGGTAGGTACAAAGTGACGTAAATAACGGACATGAATAAGAGCAAATACTATACTCGTCCAATAAGGGCCAATGGAATATTGGATGGCTCCGCGGAATAAGAGCTCCTCACATACCGATACAATTGCTGCTATGACGATAATATGCCACACAGGGCGATTTCGAAATAAAAGGTCGTTTATTCCACCATCATCCATGCTTTCCTCAGGGACAATATGTGTCAATAAATAGTCAACAATTAGCATTGCAGCAGCAAGACCAAGGCCCCATGCCACAAAATGTACTTTTTCTGGAATAATTAATAGCTGAAAAGGATTTCTTTTCTGAAATAATATCCATATCAAACCGATAATTAATGTGAGCCCCTGAGTGATATAGAGATTGAGCAGCAGAAGACGGTCTGTCAACTGGCCTGGTTCTACCTTTTTAACCTTAATCTCGCCAAATTTGAATTTTTTCATCGTGACCTGCCTGTTCTTTATTTTTTTCGGGCCGCTCCGAGAGAGAAACCGTCCATAGTGTTGCTATCAATACATAATACATAGGATAATCCCCCCAGAAAAAGGAGCATTTATTATGAGCAAACGTAAGTCCCGCAATCAAATGTTATACACGCTAGTTTTTTTGTTTTTCTTAGTTTGCGCCTTCGCCGCATTTTTTACTGGCGTCAAGGTTGGCGCAGACAAAACTGAAGCCAAATATGACAATCAATCAAGCATGAATGGATTAGTAGAATTCACGGGCTCGTACCAACAGCAGGATCTTGTTACTTTCTATCATAACGTATTTTTGCCCTATCGGGAATTCAAGCGGAATTGGAACATTCAAGTAGATAAGTTAGCGCGCAGCACAGATGCTCGTATGAATGCGGCAGTAATGAAGAATCTAAGTATTCTAGCAGACCAGCAATATGAAAGAGTTAATCAAGATTCAATTTTCACTAACTCTCCTCTATTACATCAGTCACAGGTCAATGTACTCAAAAGCTTAACTTTATTTTCTAAGGCCTCCGGCAAAGTCTCTACTAGTGCCTCTGGTGCAGAGACAGCCAAGTTATTGAAAAATGATGAATTTACAACCGGCGCCGTGAAGTACGGTCTGTTAGCACAAAAGAACTTCTATGATTCTATGCTAAAATGGGGCTCTAAGACAAACCAGAAAATACCTTCTGCACCTGGCGAACTAAAAACGATGTCTTTCATCCAGTGGAAAAAAATGCCGCTTCTTTTGAAGAATGCTTCTATCGCTGACATGATGCTGAATCGCGGAATTTTTGCAGGTTATGATCCTCAGGACATCACTGCTAAAATAGACGATATGATTTACTCAGGCACTGCAAGCTCATTAAATCTTTCGGATATCCAGTCCTCAGTAACCTTGTTGATTTCTACAGGTGCTGTGCAGGAACAGGATTTTGTAAAATGGCGGGAACAGTATTATAACAGGGAGACACTTCCACAGCTTCCGTTCTTTTTTGAATAGAACCAGTTATTGAATCATAACGAAAAATGAAGTTCACTTCAAGAAACGCTGCTTGCAAAGCCTATTGACACAACTTGCATACCGTGTTACATTATGAAAAAATTAATCATTCAAAACCGATGATGGAACAAAGATCCTGGAAGTCTTCAGAGAGCCGGTGGTTGGTGCAAACCGGTGACGAACAGCTATCTTTAGCGCTCCTGAGATATTGTATCGAACCTTAAAGTAGGTACAATCGGATCAACTCCGTTAACAGTGTGGCCTATGCAGGCCAATGAGGCTGCTTCTTCCAAGTTGCAGTGAATTAGGGTGGTACCACGAAGATAACTCTCGTCCCTTACTACGGCAGTAGTATGGGGTTGGGAGTTTTTTTAATTCCCTAATCCCCCATAAATACTACCTTATGCCCAAAGTTACCGATTTCGCGGTACTCTTGCACGCTGTTTCTTTTGTGCGACACCGCGTTGATCTACTATTATTACATGTTTTTCTCTACTAGTTCGTGAACCTTCTGGTATTGTGGACTGCCCATCAGGGCGTCCTCGACATATAAAGCTTTTCAACTTTAAGGGGGATAAGAAACCATGTTTAAAGTATTAGTATCGGATCCAATCAGTGATTTGGGCATTCAGCAATTGATGGACGCAACAGATGTAGTTGTAGACAAAAAAACAGGTCTCAGTGAAGATGAGCTCGTTGCAATCATCGGTGAATATGATGGTCTACTCGTCCGCAGTCAAACTACAGTAACTGAAAAAATTATCGAAGCTGGAAAAAACTTAAAGGTCATTGGTCGTGCAGGTGTGGGTGTAGATAATATCAAGCTGGAAGCTGCTACTCAACGTGGGGTTGTTGTTATCAACGCTCCTGATGGAAATACCATTACAACTTGTGAGCATGCTTTTGCAATGATGATGGCTTTGGCCCGTCACATTCCACAAGCTTACGCAAAAACAATTGGTGGAACCTGGGATAGAAAAACCTTCGTGGGTGTAGAACTTCGCGGCAAAACTTTAGGTGTACTGGGAATGGGCAGAATCGGTAGCGAAGTGGCAAAACGTGCCAAAGCTTTCGGCATGGAAATCCTTGCTTTTGATCCTTTCTTAACTGCTGAGCGTGCTGAGAAACTGGAAGTAAAATTAGCTTCCGTTGACGATGTAGTCCGCGGAGCAGACTTCATTACTGTGCACACTCCACTTACTCCGGAAACACGCCATATGATTTCCCGCCCGCAATTTGAAGTGATGAAAAAGGGAATGCGCATCATCAACTGTGCCCGTGGTGGTGTAATTGATGAAATGGCGTTAGTAGAAGCTATTGATAGCGGTATTGTTGCTGGCGCTGCATTTGACGTATTCGAAAAAGAACCGCCACAAGCAGATCACCCATTCTTGTCGCATCCAAAAATTATCGTGACTCCTCACTTGGGCGCTTCTACAATTGAAGCTCAGGAGAATGTAGCGATCGATGTATCGGAACAAGTACTGCATATTCTGCGTAATGAACCGTTCATCAATGCTGTAAATATTCCTCCAGTTGCTCCAAGCGTAATGAACAAACTCCAGCCTTACTTCACACTTGGTGAGAAGCTGGGCAGCTTTGTTACCCAGATTACAGATAGTGCTATTCGTGAAATCCATGTTGAGTATGCGGGTGATCTGTCAGATGTCGATACCCAACCACTTACCCGCTATATTGTGAAAGGCGTGCTCTCCCGCCACTTCGCTGAGGATGTTAACATCGTTAACTCCATGCACTTGGCAAAAACACGCGACGTTAATGTAGTAATAACTAAAGCTTCCAAAACTAAAGGCTTCACTAATCTGATTACCGTGACCCTTAAAACAGATCACGACCAAGAACGTCTCGTAGCCGGAACATTGCTGCAAGGTTATGGAGAAAGAATTGTTCAAGTGAACAAGTTCCCGGTTGATATCGCTCCTGAAGGACATCAAATTGTAGTATCCCATAACGACAAACCAGGGATTATCGGACTTGTGGGCACATTGCTGGGCGAAAATGATGTCAATATCGCCTCCATGCAAGTGGGACGTAAAATCGTTGGTGGCGAAGCAATCATGCTGCTGACCGTTGATAAAGCTGTACCTACTCATGTGCTTGTGAAGCTTGCTGGCCTGCCAGAAATCAACACTGCCGAAGAAATCATTCTTCTGTAAGCAATACGATAGAAATCAAACAACAGAGCAGCGATCCTCCTCTTATAGGAGTTTCGCTGCTTTTGTTGTTGATCGTTGACCCGTTTCGGCTTCATTTACAATATCGAATTGAGTACCCTCGTGGAGGCTTACGTACGCCCTTGAGGTTACGGACCCAGATGACCTTATATGCAATAATTTCGCCTTTGAAGCAGGGTTTCGGACTCTGGTGCCACTATTCCTCAAAAAGAGAGCTAAATCAGGTGCTTTGCCTATCAATAGCGTCTCTGGGGACCGATAGCGTTCTAAATATACGAAAATACTGCATTATAGATCAGCTGTGTCCTATACTGCTTCACACGCACATATGGGATCAAACAGATCAAGTTTGCTGTTTAGACTAAGAATGCGGGAACAGTCCGACCATCGATGTCTGTAAATCCATACTTTTCAGCCAGCTTAGCAACCTGCTGCGGTTGTCCGGTCATAGACATGACCTTAGGATCGGCTGCTAGAGCAGCGGCTGCTCTACCGATATAGGTTGTGGATTCAGTCATCTGCAATTCTTCAACCTCATGCCAATGCTCCTCATCCGTGTTCATGCTCTCCAACACCGCCTCTGTCCTCATCCAGCCCGGAGTAAGCGGAATAACTGCAATGTTGTCCTCTTTAAGCTCATTCGATAACCCGTAGGCCATGCGGACAAGTGAGTTTTTAGAAAGATCATAATAGAAGTTTCCAAGATATTTGTAATGATCCCAAAAGGTTGTGTGGATGATTAGACCGCCAGCTTTTGCCTCACGCATTAATGGTATTGCATAATAATTTGTTATCAACTGTGCCCTCACACCCGCATTAAACATATTGTCCCAATGCGCTGTAGGAAGCTCCCAGAAAGACTTCTGCTCAATAGGTAAATCGTTGCCGCCCCATACATTATTGACTAAAATATCAAGCTTTCCTTGCTCTGAAGCAATCTGGCGAATGACCGCCTCTGTCTCCTGATCTTTTGTATGATCACATCGTATGGCGCTGCCGGACCCTCCCTCCGCTTTTATTTCCCTAAGTACGTTATCAATGCTCCGCTTGCTATGCTCTATGCCAGAAGCCTCTGTCGTTCTGCCCGTAATATAAACGAATGCACCTTTCCTTGCCAGCTCCAATGCAATTCCTCTACCAGCACCTCTGCTGCCTCCGGTGACCAATGCTACTTTTCCTTTTAAAGTCATGTTCTCAATCCTTTCTACACTTGTTTTTCTCTAAATGTTCTGTATTTAATCCTTACCTTATATAAGTATAATTCTTTAATATGACATCAACTGACATATATAATATAATAATTAATTAAGAACTAACTAACATTTATTAGGAGGAGGAATGTTCCCTTAATGAGAGCCGATCGTTTGTTATCCATCTTACTTTTGCTGCAAAATCGTGGAAAGATGACGTCCCGTGAGCTAGCCCAGACCTTAGAAGTGTCTGAACGAACTGTGTTTAGAGATATGGAAGCCTTATGTACAGCGGGAATACCGATTCTTGCCGAACGGGGACGCGAAGGGGGTTGGATGCTCACAGAAGGATACCGGACCTCCTTAACGGGTATGAAGCCCTCAGAAATTGCTACTCTGCTGCTGTCCGCAGACTCCTCAATCTTAAAAGATCTGGGTATACAAAACGACTTCTCTTCTGCCGTGCTTAAGCTGGAGGCTGCTTCCCCATCCAGGCCGAATAATCCAGCCAGTTACCTGAGCCAGCGCATTCATATAGATGGTGCCAGCTGGCACCCTTCCGACGAGACATATCCGTTCCTATCTGTCCTGCAGGAAGCTGTTTGGGAAGACCGTAAAGTAAAGATCACTTACCCACGGAATGACGAGATGAAGGAGCGTTTCATTGAACCTCTCGGGTTAGTCGCAAAACGTGGAGTTTGGTATGTAGTGGCACGAACCGAGGGTGAAATGCGGACTTTTCGCGTGTCGAGATTAATACAAGCTGACGCAACTTATGAATCATTTGTCAGACCTGAGGCTTTTGATTTAAAAAGCTACTGGGAACAATCGACTTTAGCTTTTAAAGCAGCACTGCCAAAATATGTAGTGAACTTAAAGGTGAATGAGTCTATTCTTAAAGAATTACAACGTGAAAGATATGTAACTATAACTTTAGTAGAACCCTCTGCTAATACTGGGTGGATGAACGTGGAGGCCGAGTTTAATGCTATAGAATCTGCCTGTCGTATCGTACTCTCTTTCTCTCCTTCAGTTATTGTTTTAGCTCCTATCGAACTAGTAAGGATGGTAAAGTCTGCTATTAAAACAATTTCCACAATATATGAGGAATTTTGACATGAATTCTAAATATCTACTACTTAAAGAAGATTTATGACACTTCTCTATAGACCAATGACCTATAAATCCCCTATAATAACACCATTACATAAAATTTAATAAGGGGGACATTTTACCAATGAGCTGGATGCACAAACTTCCGTTAAAACAAAGAATTGTTGCCGGATGTTACCTCGTTGCCGCACTGTTTGCTATTCCTGTCTTAGTTACGTTAATGATTCTAGGTCAATTTCTCGTAGGAATTATACTAGTAGTTGTTCTTGCAGGTCTGACTTTACCTGTTGCTCGCTTCGTGGAGAGAACGCTTACATCATCTTTTGATGATATTGCTAATGTATCTCACAGTATTTCGAAGGGTGATTTCACTAGCAGAGCGGACGAAAATGGTTCAATGGGTGACGTAAGCCGCTCCTTTAACACAATGATTGATAAGCTCAAGAAGATTTTGACCGATGCATCGCAGATCACCCGTCAAGTTATGGATGCAAGCCGCGGAATCGAAGATAAGAACCAGAACCTGAAAATTGTCATGGCACAAGTAGCCTCTTCTTCTACTGAGCTCGCTCTTGGTGCAAATGAAATATCTACGGATATCGCTGATATGACAGAATCCATTAAAGACATTGAAACTAAAGTATCCAATTATACGAACTCCACCAAAGAAATGAACAGACGTTCAATACATACCTTAGAACTTGTCGAGCAAGGGCGCCAATCCGTAGATACACAGGCTGAAGGCATGCGTAAAAACATAGAGGCTACACAAAAAGTGGCTGATACTATTGAAGCTCTCTCACAAAATGCCCGCGGGATTACGATGATCACCAAGACCATCACAGAGATCGCTGAGCAGACCAACCTGCTGTCACTGAATGCCTCCATCGAAGCTGCTCGTGCCGGAGAGCATGGTCGGGGTTTTGCCGTTGTAGCTCAAGAGGTTCGCAAGCTTGCTGAAGAATCTACGGCATCCACAAAAGAAGTATTCGGCTTGGTCCGCAGCATTGAGTCAGATATTAAACAAGCCATCGATAATATTGCCATCAATGAAGAGGTTGTGCAGGTTCAGAATGAAATGATCACTCAATCTGCCCATATTTTCGCACAAATTGTACAAAGCGTGCAGTACATTACCGAGCAAATCTCTTCATTCTCTGCGGAGAGTGATCTTATGCTAGAAAGTGCCTTGAAAATTTCCAGTGCAATTGAGAATATCTCAGCAATCACCGAAGAAACTGCTGCTGGCACGGAAGAGGTATCGGCGGCTATGAATGAACAGATTAATGCCCTGCAGTCTGTTGCAGAAGAAACGGAAAAAATGACCCAGGCCGTATTTAATCTGCAAAAAACCATTCATATCTTTAAATTCTAGTTCAAAACTATCAACTGCCACCTAAGCTGAGTCTTAGGTGGCAGTTTTTTTCGCGAGGCAAAACTTCATCTCTTGGACAAGACTTTCGTCAAATTTCGAGTTTTTTTAGCGGATTATGTTGACAAAAATTAATGAGGAATATATTGTAAAGGAAAATTATTCTTATCAACTATAAATTAATATTGGCAAAATCCTCGAAAGAGGATGACGCAAAACCATGGATCTACAGCCTCATTTTTTCGTTTGAGGCCATGATTGCCAGGTTGCAGAGGAACCAGGACGGCTGAACTATTGTTCAGTCTTAGCGGTGCCTTATGCCACCAACCTGTGCTTACTATAGAGCACAGGTTTTTACTTTTTGAGTATATTGATCTATCGTATCTATTCGGTAGATTAATAACTAATATATATCAAAAAACTTGTGAGGTGTTTCTTTTGAAGACAGTCGCAGATTACATGGCGGAAGCACTACGTAACCTTGGAGTCACCCATTCTTTTGGGATCATTGGCAAATCCATTTGTCCAATAGTTCTAAAGATGGTGGATTACGGTATTGAATTTATTCCCGGCAGACATGAAGCAAGCTCCGGATTCGAAGCAGCAGGGTATGCGCTGAAAACGGGTAACCTAGGCGTAGCATTTGGTACTTCGGGTCCTGGGGGAACTAACCTGCTTACAGCAGCAGCACATGCGAAAGCTAACAACCTACCTGTCCTATTTATTACCGGCCACCAATCCATTACAGAGCTTGGAATTCCTCAATGTCAGGACTCCACCTCTTTTCTGGCTGATTTAGCTGATATGTTCAAACCTGCCACCTTGTTCAGTAAATTGGTTGAACGTGGGGATCACTTTGGTACTATTTTTAATCATGCGATTTCTGTGGCCCTGACCAAACGGGGTCCTGTTCATCTTTGTATTCCTTTTGATGTACAAACTGAAGTATTGGAAGAATGCAATATAGTAATCCCAGAAAGAGAATCTCTAATTAGTCAAGCTAATATCGATAGAGTCATCGATGCTATTCAAGCTGCTAAGAATCCTTTGATTATTGCGGGTAAAGGAATTAACCGCTCCGGAGCACATAAAGAGCTTGTTCAACTCGCAGAAACTTTTAATATTCCTGTAGTAACATCTCCAGGTGGAAAAGGGGCTATAGTCTGGGATCACCCACTCTATCATGGTCCTATTGGCGTTGGCGGTTCGACCCACGGGGACGATTTATTGAATAAAAGCGATTTATTTATAGTGCTTGGATCACGTTTAAGTGATATGACCATCTGTAATCTTAAACGGGAGAATCATCCAGCAACTTTAATTCAATTTGATATTGATCCAACCTTTGTCGGAAAAATACTATTGTCCAAAACGATACCGGTCACTGGGGACCTGCGCGATAATTTGGTGCACTGCCTAAATCATATTGACCCAAACACAATCACCAAACGTGAGGCTTTGGCCGATGCGGATTATTCAGAAGAGCTTCCAACCCTCAAGAATCTTTCCCTTGCTTCGGTAATGAGCACTTTAAGTGATTTGATCCCTTATAATAATTCAATTTTCGTTGATGATGGAAGTCATGGATTCCACGCTGCAAAATGGTACAAGGTTAAGAAACCGGGCAGCTTTGTTTTTGATGCGTATTTTGCTTGCATGGGTAATTCGATCGGCATGGCTATTGGTGCAAAAGTTGCTGCTCCTGAAGAAACTATCCTCTGCATTACAGGTGATGGTTGTTTCATGATGCTCGGCGCTGAGATTAACACCGCTGTCTGCAAAGATATCCCTGTCATCTTTATCGTGGTCAATAATAAGCAACTAGATATGGCTCTTAAGGGTATGGAGAAAACCACAGGTCGTATCGATGGAACTCTATATGAAGTACCAATGGACGCCGTAAAATTCGCTGAATCTCTAGGTGCTAAAGGCTACAAATGTGAGAATGCGGATGAATTCACAGCTGCAATTAAAGATGCGGTAGCTCTAAACCATGTTGCCGTTATTGAACTACTAACAGACCGTGATGAAGTCCCTCCGACTGCACACCGTACTTTGAACCTAAACTAGGAGGCTAACCATGAAGGAAAATATCAACAGTGGTCTCAACCACTTCACGAATCTATCAGGAGACTATGGCGCAAAAGCACTAGCTCCAATTAAAGACCACTTCCCTGACTTGGCTGAATTTATTATGGGGAATGCCTATGGCGATATTTTTCAACGTAATACTATAGCCCCTGACTGGAAGGAAATCGCAGTCATTTCATCTTTAATTTCAATGGGTCAATTCGAACAGTTGGGCGTTCATTATGTCATGGCCCTTCGTGTTGGAGTTACCGTAGAACAGCTTAAAGGTATTCTATTACACTTAGTACCCGTTATAGGGGCACCTAGAATCATTACAGCTTTTAATATCCTGCTTGCAACCATAGAAGAAATCCAATAACCCAACAGTTCGACAACAATATACAAAATTCGACTTTATTATTGCATACACTTGAAAAATATGCCTATAATAGAGTCGGAATATCCCATTACTTGCTGTATAGTGTCGAATTTTGACTTTTATAAAACAGCTAAATGGATATACATGGCTGGATATTGCAGTCGAACTGTTTTGGACAAATTCAATCTATGGGAGAGATTTAGGCATGGGAAGTTTCGTTTTGAAGACAGACACTACAAACAAGGTTATTAACATTGAGTTAGATGGAACATTTTCTGAAGAAGATGGTCTAAAATCTATTCAAGCTTATCAACAAACTATCAATCCAATTACTCCAGCTGACTATGAACTAAAAATCGACTGCAGAAAGCTAAATGTAACTGCACCAGATGTTGTACCTCTTTTAGAAAGCTGCTTTGTAATGTTTAAGAATGATGGATTTGTAAAAGTAAATCTAACGCTTGAAAATAACCCGATCCTCAAAATGCAGCTTTCCCGTCTTGGCCGTAAAGCTGGACTCGATAACATCGAGATCATTTCTGCGGTTACAGTCTAGATCTTTTAATCTTAATATGTAGGCCACATTTTACTGCTTTCCTGGAGGCGTATTATGACCGGAATTCGTATTAAAGGCATTGATATCTATCATCCCAGCAATATAGTTGGTAACGACTTTTTCATTAAGCATTTTGACGAAAAAGGCATTGATATTCGAGGTCTATTATCCGCATTAGGTCGTATTACACGGTATAGTATTAAGGATGCGGATGAGAATTCCCTTACGATGGCTTTTGAGGCTGCCAGGAATGTTCTGGAGAAAAGTGGTCTCACAGGTGCCGATATCGACCTTATTGCCTATGCAAGTCAAACTCCTGAGTATATCTTTCCTACCAACTCATTAATGATTCACCGTTTGATCAAAGGCGCATCCCATACGATCTGCATTGACAGTAATGCTAATTGTGCGGGTATGACGGCTTCTGTGGAACAGGTTAGCCGTCAGATGCAAGCGAATCCTAGGATTAAACGAGCGTTGGTCATCGGCTCCGATTATGTAACCCCTCATGCCGATAAGAATGATCCAGTCTATTACGCTAACTTCGGTGATGCAGCGGCGGCAGTCATTCTTGAACAAGCTGAGGATGTGGTCGGTTTCATTGACTCTATCTACCAAACGGATCCTTGTGTTTGCGATAATTCCAAGTTCCCGTGCGCAGGCCTGGCTAAACTGGGTAAACAAGGTGTAGCGGCTGGAGAGTTTAATGTGAAGTTTATTCCTTTTGATAATTCCATTTGCATAGATGCTGCTTCTGAGTCTATTCGTACTCTACTGTCTAACAACAATATCGCGCCTGAAGCCATTAAAGCAGCCTGCTTCTCACAGTTTTCATTGCCTAATATCTTAGAGATGTGTGAGAAAGTCGGCATTGATCGCAATGTAGCGGTATACATAGGGGATGAATTCGGATATACCTCTACCAGCAGCCCATTTATTGCTCTACATAAAGCTGTAACTACTGGAAAGATCGAACGTGGTGATAAAGTCCTGTTCTGGACAGTGGGTGCCGGTTGGCAAAATGTAGCATTTGTTATTGAATATTAGGAGCTGTATAACAAAAAGCGGCAAGCTAGGGATTCACCTAAGCTTGCTGCTTTTTAATATAAATATGAACGCAACATCAGGACTTACTCGCAAAGGTGAGCCCCTTTTCCGCGAGAGCACTCCGTAATAGGACGATCGCCTTTGGCCCCAATCCATGTAGCTGCAGAAGCTCTGCTTCAGTAAGCTTGCTGAATTGTTGAAGCTGAACATATCCAGCCCCATGCAGGGCTCGAAGCGCCGGCTTAGATAGTCCGCCCGGCAGATCAGATTCGGTTCCGTTGACCATAGATATATACAGCTCCTTTATCACTGATATCCTTCATGCTTCTCCCAACCCATGGTACGCGCTACAGCGTCCTTCCAGGCGTTGTAACGACCTTCCCGCTCAGTTATACCCATCTCAGGCGAGAAGACCCTCTCAGCCTTGTTGAAGCTCTCTAGCTGGGCACGTGTCCAGACTCCGGACGTTAACCCGGCCAGAAGCGCCGCACCCAAAGCTGTTGTCTCCGCATAGGTTGTTCTAGTAACCTCACTGCCCAGGATATCAGACTGGAATTGCATCAGCAAATCGTTACGCACAGCTCCGCCATCCACACGAAGGCCGGTCAATGGCATGCCTGCGTCTTTTTCCATAGCTCCTATTACATCTCTAGATTGAAAGGCTAAGGACTCCAATGTAGCTCGTACCAGATGTCCTGAGGTAGTGCCTCTAGTAAGGCCAAATATGGCTCCACGGGCATACATATCCCAATAGGGTGCCCCCAGTCCGGTAAACGCAGGCACAACGATAACCCCTTCACTGTCCTCTACTTCCCGTGCTTTATCTTCTGAGCCTGCTGGCTCCTCTATAAGACCAAGACCCTCCTGCAGCCACTGAACAGCCGCTCCGGCCACGAACACACTGCCCTCTAGGGCATAATAGAGTTCATCTCCCATACCCCAAGCTACAGTGGTCAACAAGCCATGACTGGAGGCTACAGCTTCTGTGCCTGTGTTCATTAGAATAAAACAGCCTGTACCATAGGTGTTTTTGGCACTGCCGGGTTCTAGACAAGTATGTCCAAACAATGCGGCCTGTTGATCTCCAAGTACAGAGCGAATTGGAATGTCCGCCCCGAACCACTGTTTGTCTGCTACTCCAAATTCGCCGCCAGACATTCTTACTTCTGGCAGGATGGCACGCGGAATACGGAGCTCTTCCATTAGCTCTTCATCCCAGCACCGTTCATGAAGATTAAACAGCATCGTACGTGAGGCATTGGTAACATCCGTGACATGTACGGCTCCGCAAGTAAGTCTCCAAATTAACCAGCTGTCGATCGTCCCTGCTAGAAGTTCCCCACGATTCGCCCGTTCTCGGGCGCCATCCACATGATCCAGTATCCAGGAGATTTTGGTAGCTGAGAAATAAGCATCTACAACAAGGCCCGTCTTGCTCGCAATAACTTGCTCCAGCCCTTTACTTTTAAGTTCTTCACATTGCTCTGCAGTACGCCTGTCCTGCCACACAATCGCAGGGTATATCGGTTTGCCAGTTATTTTATCCCAGATTAAAGCTGTTTCTCTCTGATTGGTTATTCCGATGGCAGAGATCTCCTCAACTGCTATGCCACCCCGCGCAATCGCATCTCTTGCCGCTGCGAGCTGTGACGCCCAGATTTGCTCAGGGTCATGCTCTACCCAGCCTGGATGGGGGAAGGATTGTTTAACTTCATATTGACCTTGTGAGACCCATTTAGCCTCCGTATCGAACAATATGGCTCGTGAGCTGGTAGTACCTTGGTCTAAAGATAAAATCATTCTATGCCCTCCCAAGCAAAACCTACAAGATATGTTCCACGATGAACAAGATTAATGTGTTTGTTTCAACAAAAAGCACCTCTGCTGTCAGAGGCGCTATCACACATTGTGTTTGGAATTACTGTTTTTCGACAGGAAGTCTTAGCGTAAAGGTTGTACTTTCGCCTAGTTTGCTTGAAGCTGAGATGGTCCCGTGATGCGACTCTACAATATTTTTAACAATCGCAAGCCCAAGTCCCGTTCCACCTGATTCTCCCCGTACACGCGCCTTATCAGCTTTGTAGAAGCGGTCGAATATATACGGCAGATCCTCTGGTGGAATTCCAACCCCTTCATCCTGAATTTTAATCTCAAGATAACGACGGCCTTCTAATACACAAGTTCCTGTATGAACCGTGATTTTTTTGCCACCCTGTGTGTGGCGAAAAGCATTATCGAGTAAATTGGTTAAGACTTGTTCCAGTTTATCCTCATCCGCCGCCTTCAGAACAGCAATATCACTCTCTTGCTGTAAGTGAAGATGGATATCGCGCTCTTTCGCACGTACAGAAAATTTACGGTAGACTCGTTCCAGCAGTTCGTTCATGTCCACCTGAGCTTTCATCATATCCGTATGTCCGGCTTCCATTCGGGCAAGATCAAGCAAATCCTTAACCAGACGCCCCATACGCAGTGATTCGTCATGAATGACCTGGATCAGCTCACTGCTTTCTTCAGGGGATGAAGCCATCCCGTCCAATAAAGCCTCACTGTACCCTTGCATCATCGACAATGGAGTACGGATTTCATGGGAGACATTAGCTACGAAGTCTCTGCGCATCTTTTCCAGACGCACCTCTTCCGTCACATCCCGCAGTACAGCAACTACTCCCCGAATGCTGCCTTCAGAATATAACGGTGCCATATGAACAGACCAGACGCCCTGCCGTACATGTACATTGGAGCGGTCATCGCCACCTTGCTTCAAGGTGCTTAAAAATAAAGGACGCAAGGGAGGAGGAACACTGCTCTCAGTCGTTTCGGGATGGAGCTCAGCATCACTCGCATGTTCCCACTGCAAATCGCTCCAGCTCTCTAGCAGAGCTTGGCCATGCGGATTGGTCAAAATAATCTGCCCTTCAATGTCAAAGGTGATCACAGCATCGCTCATACTGCGCAGTACGCTAGACAGATGCCCCTTCTCATGATGCAGACTGCGAATGTTCTCTTCAAGCTCCTCAGCCATATGGTTAAAGGAAGTCGCCAACTGGCCAATTTCATCACTTGTGACAAGCGTAAGCCTTGTTCCGTATTCACCCCGGCGAATGTTATTCGCAGCTTCAATGACACGCTGCATCGGCTGAGTGATTTTGGTAAACAAAAACAACGCAAAAAATGTCGTCAAAGAAAATCCGATCATACAAGTATACATAAATAAACGTTTGATATCTCCGGAATTGGCAAAGTTACTGTCTATGTAGGGAAGCAAAAATAACCCCAAGGTAATAAGCACGACAGCGACCAGGCAGATGATCGTAACCCACAGTTTGCCGACAAGACTTCTCCAGAAGTTCACTTATTTAGGTACCTCTAGTTTGTAACCTACGCCCCATACGGTCGTAATCATCGCTGCAGATTCCGGTGATACTTTATTCAGTTTTTCACGAAGACGTTTTACGTGAGTATCTACAGTACGCAAATCTCCGAAAAATTCATAATTCCAGACATCCTTAAGCAGTTCTTCACGAGAAAATACTTTATCAGGCGAAATAGCCAAATAATGCAGAAGTTCATATTCTTTAGGTGTCAAACTTACTTCTTCACCACCAGCAGTCACACGGTGAGCATCATGTTCAATAATAAGATGAGTAAATACAATGTTATTGCTGGAATTGCTCTCCTTGGACAAGAAAGCAGTCGCCGAAGAACGGCGCATAATAGCCTTCACCCGGTAAATGACTTCACGTGGACTGAAGGGCTTCACAACATAATCGTCTGCGCCCATCTCAAAGCCTTGAACACGGTTGATCTCTTCGCCTTTAGCTGTAAGCATTAAGACCGGTGTTGACTTCACTCCTCTGAGTCTTGTCAGCACTTCCATCCCATCGATGCCAGGCAGCATAACATCCAGCAAAATTAGACCGTAGTCATTTGCTGTTGCTTTACGAAGAGCGATTTCTCCGTCTTCCGCTTCATCGATTTCATAACCTTCTTTTTCAAGATACATCTTTAGCAGGCGGCGAATACGTTCCTCATCATCCACTACCAGAATTCTGTTTAAATGATCTGCCATTTCACTACAACCCCTTCATCAATACAGTAGAACGTAACCTTTAAACCATTGTGCAACGTTAACAGGTAAACTATGCTCAGTCCGTCCCCGCGTAAGAATGAAGTCCGGCGATGACTAAATTAACGCCAACCAGAGTAAACATTACGACCAGAAAGCCAAGCACAGCCAGCCAGGCAGATTTTCTTCCTTGCCATCCACGAGCCAAACGTAAATGAAGATAAGCGCTATAGAAGAGCCAAGTGACAAGCGCCCAGACTTCCTTAGGGTCCCATCCCCAGAATCTTCCCCAAGCGATTTGCGCCCATATCATTGCAAAGATCAAAGCGCCTAATGTGAAAATAGGAAAGCCAATGGCTATCGCCCTATACGTAATCTCATCTAGATCGCCCTCATCAATTCCGTCCATCACTGGGTGTAAAGCAGTGCCCAGCGGTTTACGTACGATCAAGCGAAGAACTCCGTAGAGGATTAATCCGGAAAGGAGTGACCAAATTACAGTATTAAACTTCCGTCCAGCATTTACACCATTCATCCAAGATGGTGCCTCAAAGAGTGGTTCTTTTATGCCAAGAAACGACTGGAAGCTCTCAATTTCGCTATTGTGAGGTGCCACAATCGGCGGCATTCGATAACTCACTTTCTCTATTGTACTATTTTCCTGCCCGGGGCTGTCAATCGTAACGTTCGGACGGACAAAAACAGTTTCATAGCCTGCTCCGCGGAATGCAAAAACAGAACCCAGAAACCCAATTATAACAATGATTGAAAAGAGAGTAAATTCGACCAGCCTCTGTTGCTTGCGATCCGCCTTCTCTTTACTGGAAAAATTGACTGTTCGCAGCAGATACATCAGTCCCGCCGCAAACCCTACTGCGAAGAAGGATTCACCTAGTGCAGCCAGTGTTACGTGAATCTTTAAGTAGTTCGATTGAAGAGATGGAATCAGCGGCTGTACTTCCTGTGGAAATACTGCGGCATAAGCCATCACAATAATACTGATTGGAACTGCAAAAAGACCCAAGATTACCTTACGATAAATAGCGTACATCACAGTAAAGGCAACCATCACCATCATCGATAAAAAAGTCATGAACTCATACATGTTGCTGACCGGAATATGCCCTGAGCCCGCCCAGCGTGTAAAGAAATAAATAAGATGAAAGATAAGACCTATTGAAGAGAAAATAAAAGCAATTTTGCCCCAACGTGCGGTATGTTCCTCCGGCTTGCGGCCTGACCACTTGCGACCCATGATGGCGATAGTGAATAACATAAACGAACCGCTGTATAATAAAAATGCGGCAATAAAGACAGCGCTGCTGATGTCGAGCAAGCTCATGAAAGGCCTCCTCCATTATCTAATGATTTTTCATCGACTACCAGATCTACTTTTTCTAAAATAGAAACGATCTCACGGCGGAACCCGAACCAGTTCTTGTTCGTATGTCCTCCGAGGATAAGCTCCCCGTTAGCAACGGTAAGCCAGATACGTCTATGCTGCCAGTAGAAGCCAAGCACTAAACCCAGCATCACGATTGCTGCACCTAGCCATACAAACGGCATTGCACGATCAATACGTATATTCAAGTAAGTAGTCGATTCCGAAAAATCAACGTCGCTCATGTTGTCCACTTCAAGCTCAAGAAATCTATTGCTCCCGCCAAGCTTATCGTTAATGGCAGCCTGTTGAAACTGCGCCTTATCCACCTGTTTAGGAAAATAGAAATACTGCTGCCCTTCCACCGGGAGATCCGGACCTTGTATCAGGAACAAAAAAGCAGGTGCATTCGGATAAGGTGATTTGGAAATCGGCTGACCCTCCTCATTTAGACCAAAATCCATATACTTTTCTTTCAAAGTTAAAGTATAAGGACCCGCCTGAATTGCCCGCTGAGGGTTCTTCATGTCCAGCTTAAATTTGCCGTACGCCTCGCCAGTGGTGGAATTCTTAAGCTCAGGCTGTACCGAACGCAGCACAGGGGTCAGATCATAATCAAACTGATACGCTTTCAATCCTTTATAATCCAAAGGTGAATTTACTTGGATATCATGTTTCGTCACCTCGGATAGCTGCGGTTCCTTCGAAGGGTCTCCACAATCCGCGGTGCATTCATAAAGCACAGCTTGGGTCTGGAATAGCTTTGGAAGTATTTTTTTGCCGCGAAATTCCTCAGGCATCTCTTCCTCCGTATAAAACTCCACGGTAAATTTCTCATTTTTCAAATAATAGGTGGTGTCCGGAATCTGTGTGATCTCCCCTTGCGGGAAAGCAAGATGCTGATCCATGTTCAGTCCCGGCAATCCTCTTGCTAATACAGCAAGTAAAAAAATAATTAAGCCAATATGTATTACATAAGGTCCCCAGCGGCTGAAGCGATGTTTCTCTGCCAGCAGAGCCCCTCCATCCGTCTTCACGCGATAGCCCTTTTTACGCATAGGCTGAATTACCCGGGCTACCCAAGCTTCTGGTTCCTCTTGTACTTCAGTCACTAACACAGCTTTTTGCCGAGTTAAGAACTGACGATGTTTCCGAATCTTCTGTCTGGTTAAAGCCTTATAGAGCGGAAGTACTCGATCCAAGCTACAGATCACAAGTGAAGCGCCGATCATTACGAGTAGAGTTACAAACCACCAGGATTCGTATGTATGTGAAAGTCCAAGTTTGTGATAAATATATCCGGCTGTTCCGTACTCTTGCTTGTAATAAACTGAGGCATCAATATTAAGAAAAGTACTCTCCTGCGGGAAAATCGTCCCCAGCATAGAGCCTATAAGTGTCAACACGATCAGATAGATCGCTATTTTGACGGAAGAGAAAAAGTTCCACACCCGATCAATAATCCCCGGGTTAACGCGCTGAGATCGGCGAGCTACGCCATCGTAACGCATTTCCAAATTCTCGCCCCAGTCTGATTCCTTCCCCAACGGCTTCCCGCATGCTTCGCATAAAACAGTACCTACAGGGTTCTGGTGACCACATTCACATTTGGTATTGGTTATAAATGCCTCGCGTTCACTCATCAATCCACCAGCTTCCCAATTTGATCATCAAGTGAATTCAAATCAAGCTGGCCGATATGAATGTTGTCAATTTTACCCTTGGAATTAATGAATAAGGTAGTTGGCAGCGGAGAAATACCATAACTTCGTACAGCATCACGTCCAGTGTCCATCAAAATCGGAAAATCGATGTTTACCTGCTTCACAAAATTCTCGACAGTCATCCGGTCTTCGCCCACATTAATGCCTAAGACCACTACGTCTTTGTCCTTCCATTTCTCCCATTGCGCTTGGAGAGCCGGCATTTCTTTGACACAAGGTGCACACCAAGAGCCCCAGAAATTAAGCACAATAGTCTTGCCCTTATATTCGTCTAGGGTATGAGCCAGACCGTCAAGCCCAAGCAAATCAAAGGAAGGTGCTTTGCTCCCTTCCTCTGGTTTGCCGCTTCCCCCAAATACAGAGGAACCGATGGCATAACCGCCCACTATAACAATTAGAAACAGAATTACGATTTGAATTGGTTTTCTTGCTTTACCCACACGTAAAGCCCCCTTCTGTGACGCAACTCATACTTATGTTGTAAGGTGTGAACATCCTATGAACATTATAGCGAATTTCGTCACAGCTTTAGGGGGTTTAATTGTGAATATTCTGTGTCTTTATGACTCTTTACGTGGAGTTCTTTCTTTAAGCAATCCTGCTTTGGCAATTTGCTGCAGATGGTTAATTTCATCCTTGGTCAAATGACGGTAAGAGCCACGTTTGAGATTTTGCAGCATAATATCCCCGAATGAAATCCGTTTCAGACGGAGTACGGGGTGTGAAATCGCATCAAACATGCGTCGTACCTGACGGTTACGTCCCTCGTGAATCGTGATGCTGATAACCGCTTCCTTATTTGCCTCATCAATATCCTTGTACTCTACTTCCGCAGGCGCTGTCATGCCATCTTCCAGCTTGATGCCAGCTTTCAGCTTGTCCAATGCAGTGCCATGCGGTATACCCTTGACCGTAGCATGATACGTCTTAGGTACATGATGCTTCGGATGAGTCAGCAAGTTAGCAAAGTCCCCATCATTCGTCAGCAGCAGCAAACCTTCCGTATCGTAATCGAGCCGGCCTACAGGGTAAACCCGTTCAGTAATTCCTTTTAGGTAGTCCGTTACAACCTTACGACCCTTTGGATCGGAAGCGCTTGTGATTACTCCCTTAGGTTTGTTGAACATAATATAGATTTTGTTCTCGCCCCGGATCAGTCTACCGGAAACTTTAATAATATCTGTTGCGGGGTCCACCTTCGTGCCAAGCGTAGTTACGAGTTCCCCGTTGACTTCCACTTTACCGGCCAAAATCATTTCTTCACACTTGCGTCTGGACGCCACACCGGCCTGCGCCAAAATTTTCTGTAATCTTTCCATATTCGACTAGTCACCTCAGATCAATGATAACCATCAGAGGGATAAATCACAAGTTCATTCCAAGGAAAAAATGCTCCTGGGCAGGAATTATTGTGGGGTTCGATGATTAAAGGGGAGATTTGGTAGCGTTCTACTAATTCTAAAACAAGTTTAGCCGTTGCAAAAAGCTGCTCCTGCCTTCCGGATATTGGAGGATCGCCCACTTCCTTACCAAAATCACCTTCCAAACAAATATGAATATACTCCGGATCTGTCAGTAGCGGTGCTGCATAAATCGCGCCATCCACTCCTACCCAGAAGTCAAAACCTTTACCGTTAATGGATGTGCAGCTAGAATGATGCAGAATAAAGCCTTTATAGTTCATTGCGGAATGCCCCCCTCCACATTGCTGCAATAGCATATGTTCAGGGGGGCAATGGGGTGACTATCCAAATAATAGCAAACACACAGCGATCGCGGCGACAAAGCCGACAACATCGGAGAACAGGCCAACCTTAAGCGCATAACGGCCATTCCGTACGCCTACAGCCCCAAAGTAAACGGTCAAAACATAAAGCGTAGTATCTGTGCTCCCCTGTATGGTGGAAGCAATCATACCAATTAAAGAATCCGGACCATGCACACGGATTAGATCCGTAGTGTAAGCAAGCGACCCAGTCCCCGTAAGCGGCCGCAAAAGACCAAGCGGCAATACTTCTGCCGGAACACCAAGCCCCCGCAGGGCTGGGGATATGAAGCCCATAAAAAAGTCCAGCGCACCGGAAGCGCGAAAAACGCTGATCGCAACCAGCATCCCCACAAGATGGGGAATAATCGCAATGGCCGTGCCAAACCCATCTTTCGCACCTTCAACAAAGGATTCGTAGACTGGCACTTTGCGCGTAAAAGCATAGAGCGGGATGAACGTGATCATGACCGGAATCGCCCATGCCGATATGAGACTGATAAACTGGTACAAATCACGTTCACCCTTTCAATGAGGAATTAGGGAGTGTTGTCTTCGCCAAAGGAGGAACCCCGGACTTTGCTGAAGGGGGCTTCGGCGGTTTGCGCAATAAAGTCAACCTTCGGAAAAACCGGTCTGCCGCAATCGCTGCAAGTGTAGCCACGGCCGTTGCTGCAAGTGTTGTACCTACTATGCCTGCGGGATCGGCTGAACCATAGTTTAACCGGATGGCAATCAGTGTGGCCGGGATAAGCGTAATGCTTGCTGTGTTAAGCGCTAGAAGAGTACACATGGCTGGTGTCGCGGTCTCTTTATCAGGGTTGAGCTTTTGCAGCTCCTGCATCGCCTTGATGCCCATTGGCGTTGCGGCATTGCCTAGTCCGAGCAGATTAGCACTCATATTGGAGAGAATATATCCTATGGCAGGATGCCCTTTCGGCACATCAGGGAATAAAAAAGCTACGACAGGGCCAAGCACCTTGGCAATCTTTTTAAGCAAACCTGCATCTTCTGCTATCTTCATAATCCCAAGCCAGAACACAAGCACACTGATTAAGCCAAAACTTACCGTTACCCCACTCTTGGCTCCGTCGAATACGGCGGCTGTAAACTCATCCATTCTGCCGTTAACGGCGGCGAACAGAAAACCGATGATGATCATTCCTAGCCAAATCCCGTTAATCATGGATACGCCTCCTTCTTCATTCATCAGCCCATTTTCTTATTTCGAACTCGCTCCCATTTCAAATAGAGCCTTCAGTGCACTGCCCAGCGCCTGGAACCAATTATTTGCCGGGTAAGCCTGTGCTAGTGTTGGACTGTACTTTTTCATATAAGCAGATTGCTCAGGAGGCAGGTTCTCAGGAGTATACACCGGCACGCGACCTATTTCTTTTCCGCCCAGCTCCAGCACAAGCGCTCCTTGCAATCCAAAATTCGCTCGTGTAGCTTCGGCTGAAGCACTTTCCTTCTGATTTAAAACAAGTTTCGTGATCACTCTATTTTGTTCACCTTGTCCAAGTGGATAAGCAAAGGTTTTGGAGGTTACAAAGTTATAGCCCGTCACGGCATCACCACGTTCGATCAGTGTTTTGAGCGGATAGTGATTAAACCCGAAGTTTAGCAGGGAAGCATGATCATTCCAGTCATCGCCGTCATTTATAGTAACTGCGACAAGCTGCTGGCCGTTTCTGGTGGCAGAGCTGACAAGGCAGCGCAGTGCTTTTTTTGTATAACCTGTCTTTACACCGTCCGCTCCCTCGTATAAATACAGCATCTTATTTTTGTTTCTCCATTTGTAATCCCATTTCTCATTTGGATTGTCTGCAGTTTTCTCCTGCGTCTTCACAATTTCTTTAAATACAGGATTATGAAGAGCATAAGCGGTCAGAACAGCCAAGTCGTTAGCACTAGAATAATGCCCTTCAGCGTCAAGACCATGGGGATTAGCAAAATGAGTATGGGTTAGCCCTAGCTCCTCAGCCTTAGCGTTCATAAGGTATACAAAACCTTCCTCAGAACCACCGATATGCTCAGCGATCGCCGTTGCTGCATCATTCCCTGAGCGCAGCATCAGGCCATACAGCATATTTTCCAGCGTCATCTCTTCTCCCTGCTGCAAGTAAATAGAAGAGCCTTCTTTCGCATAGGCATTTTTTCCTACTTTGACTTTAGAGGCTAAATCACCATTCTCAATGGCGACGAGGGCGGTCATAATTTTGGTCAAGCTGGCAATAAGCATAGGCTCATCCCCACGGCTGCTGTACAAAATACGCCCAGATTCCACATCAATCAGTGCCGCTGCTCTTGCATGTGTAGAGATAGAGCTGTTCTCGGCCTGAATTGAAGATAGCGGCGCCAGAAGCAGCAGCGAAAGGCACAATATTAAGGCGAATGGCCATTTACGGGTTATTGTCTTCATGTTCATCCTCCGGCTTCTTATCGGATCTTAAGTAAAAGTGTTTATGTTGTACAAGTGTATGCGGACCAGCCTTAGGGTATGTCCACTCCTTAGGATGTTCCACACAAAATATCCCCACAACGTGAGGCTTTGCTTCGATACATTCTCAGGTAATTTGGGGATCAAAATATACTTTCTGGCACGTCAAAAAAGGGACACCGCCTGTGTATGGCGATATCCCCGAGGCTATTTGTAGAATTATGTGTACCTAATGAGTTGAAGATTGAGATGTACTTGGATCGGTTTTAACAGGTGCTGCTGCCGGTGTGGCAGGTGTTGGCGGCGTTTGAGCTGCAGCATTGCCGGTTTGGAACATCGTTTGAATTTTGTCGATGAGCCCTGGTGTTGCATCGATGATTTTTTCGAATAGGTGCGTTTGATTGTCCAGAGGGACAATATTCACTCCATCCTTACCTACCACTAAAAAAGCGATCGGTCGAATGGAGACGCCTCCCCCGCTACCTCCACCAAATGGAAGCATTTTGACTCCACCTTGGGAGCTTGAACCACTTATAGAATCTTCTACTCGATAATCACTACCACCAGCAGCAAATCCAAAGGCAACTTTACTGATAGGCAGGATAATGCTGCCGTCAGGGGTTTGTACTGGATCACCGACAATGGTATTCACATCTACCATACCCTTGATATTTTCCATCGCTGTTTGCATTAGGCCTTGAATAGGATGGTCGCTCATATTGTTTCCTCCTTTAATTGAGTACGATTTCTCTTTCTTCTACAGCGTATATCATCCCCACATCCGCCCATTTGTATGTAACTTTCATTTTAAACTTTCCCGTGTGGCTCCTGACGCATCTGTTTCAGCAGATTTCTCCAATGGCCGATCCCGCCTTTTTCACGCAAGACACGCCGAGATAGTCGCATTAAGGCATACAAAGTATAGCCGACTGACATTTTCCCCTTACAGACAAACTCCATTGCAAAACAAAGCTCATCTTCAAAAACAGGCTTAACAAAAATTCGAGGATGCTGCTGCAATTTTACCCACTGCGAAATAAAACCAACAATACTCCACTTCAGGCCCCAAACCGCTCCCGATGCGGTCGCAGTGTCTGCTGCATCACCAAGAGAGAAATCGGTGGACCAATCGAGCTTTGATATTTTGACATGAGCTACAGTCTCTTTTAACCATTCCTTCAAGCCGCGTGTAGATTTCACAGCTTGGTTAACATTGGCGCGCCAGTGCATTACTCTTTCTTTATCAAATATCTCTTCTTTTACGGTATCTACACCTGTCGTCGCAGTCCCTGTCTCTTTAAACTTTCCCCACACACCCTGCTCCAATCCCTTAAAGACCAATTGGGGAAGTTCATAGTGAAGCTTTATCAAACCAAAAAGAGAGGTAACATCTAATTCGAGCAGGTCATTTTTTCCATGTTTATAACACCGTATGCGGAAATCGATAGATGAAGACAGGACCAGGATCAGTGCCAGTACAAGCAAAACAAGGGGAATTGCAAGCCATAACGTCACGTATTTACCTCCAAGAAACCTTAATAATGGGAACCTTTGGTTTAGTATGGCAATTTAAGCTGGAAAAAATTCGGGGTTTGCATAAAAAATATGAGCTTAAATAAAATAGGGACTGTCCCAAACCACATAAATGGTTTAAGGGCAGTCCCTTCAATACAATTATTAGCGTTCTCGTACGAACTAAGGCAGCTCGACATCCTCAAAAGTCATTTGAGTATCCAGCTTATTGAACAATAGCTGTGTCTCTTCTTCCAAATTATCCGTGGACTCAAAATTTGTCGGTTCCGGCAGATCCTTTAGACTGGCAAGACCAAAGCTCTCCAAGAAGGATTTAGTCGTCCCGTACAAAATTGGCCGGCCTACCGCTTCCGCACGACCAACCTCATGAATCAAATCCTTGTTATTCAGCGTATGAATTGCGCGTTCCGACTTCACACCCCGGATCTCTTCAATCTCCACCCGCGTAATCGGTTGGCGATAAGCCACGATTGCGAGAGTCTCTAAGGCAGCCTGAGACAAGGTTGATCTGGATGGTGAATAGGCCAGACGCTCAAAATAGTGGGCATGATCAGGCAATGTAGCCAGCCGATAATTCCCGGCAATTTGCACTACCTGTAAGCCCCGCTCCTGTGCTACATAATCTTCTTTTAGTTCCTCTAAGGCTCCGGCCGCAAGCTCTGGGCGCTGTTCCGTAATTTCAGCCACTTGGCGTACGGAGATTCCTTCATCCCCTGATAGAAACAGCAGGCCTTCAATAATCGATTTCAGCGTTTTGTAATCCATTGAAGTGTTCTCCTCCTCTCCACTCCATTACGATGTCATCAAACAATTTCTCTTGGTAGCAAAAAATCGCCTTCATTTTCATCAGTTCCAGAATCGCAAGAAAAGTAACTACGATTTCGTGCCGTGCCATTTCATCGTGAAGCAGTGCCGAGAAATGCAGCTTACCGCCTGTTCCTCTGCGCTGCAGCGCATCTGATACATCACGTATACGATCTTTTACCGATATTTCATCCCGGGTGATCCGCTGGTAAGAAGACCTTCTGGCAGCCTTACTTAGCGCTTTACGAAAAGCGGCTATTAAGTCTGAGGTATGTAGTCCTTTTAGCGTTTGATCAATCTCTTCTGGCACGAATGGACCCAAATCCTCAGGCTCCTTCGTAAAAATCAAGCTCCGCTCGCTCTCCATATCCATTAAATGTACAGCAATACTCTTGAACTTACGATACTCAATCAGTCGCTGAACAAGTTCAGCTCGTGGATCAAATTCATCCTCTTCGTAATATTCAAAATCATCGATCTCAATGACCGGTGGTTTGGGCAGCAATAGCTTGCTCTTTATAGATAAAAGGGTAGCGGCCATCACGAGAAATTCACTCGTAATATCCAATTCAAGCTCCTGCATGCTACGCAGGTATTCCATATACTGTTCGGTGATCTCGGCGACCGGAATGTCCTGGATGTCGATTTCCGCCTTATCAATTAAATGCAAGAGCAGATCCAGCGGACCTTCAAACGTCTCCAGCTTGTACAATACAGTCACGAAGCATCCTCCCGCCAAAAAAAGTAAAGTGCAGCGCCCGTCTGGACGCTACACAAGTAGAAAGGGCTCTTATAATCCATGCTTTCTTCTTATACTATAAATAAGCACGAATTCGACTGATTCGTCAATAGCTGACTTACTTAAACAGCTTGTTAAGATTCGCCATTTCAATCGCAGCAGTCGCAGCATCCCAGCCTTTATTGCCTGCTTTGGTTCCTGAACGCTCGATGGCCTGTTCAATATTTTCAGTAGTAACTACACCAAAAATGGTCGGCACGCCGGTCTTAAGATTGATAGCGGCTACTCCTTTGGCAACTTCATTACATACATAATCATAGTGTGTAGTGGAACCACGGATAACCGTTCCTAAGGTGATTACAGCGTCGTATTTGCCGCTTTCAGCCATTTTTTGCGCGATCAACGGAATTTCAAATACCCCTGGAACCCAAGCAACATCCACTTCATCATCACCAACACCATGGCGTTTAAAGGCATCAAGTGCACCTGACAGAAGCTTGCTGGTAATAAATTCATTAAAACGTCCTACAACAACTCCGTATTTTAACCCCTCAGAAACTAAGTGACCTTCTAAATATTTTGGCATATCCATCATCTACCCTTCGTTTTTTATAATGTATGGTTAAGCTTTCGAATCCTCATTTTGTTCAATATCGTCAAAAGACAGCATATGACCAAGCTTCGCTTGCTTCGTGTGGAGATAATTGGTGTTGTCCTTGTTCTCCGGCATTTGTATCGGCACGCGCTCAACGACTTCCAACCCATAACCCTCCAGCCCTTTGATCTTACGCGGGTTGTTCGTGAGCAGACGGATTTGGCGCACACCCAGATCCTTCAGAATCTGTGCTCCAATTCCATAGTCACGTAAATCTGCTGGAAAACCAAGCTTTAGATTCGCATCTACAGTGTCAAGACCTTCCTCTTGCAGCTTGTAAGCCCGAAGCTTATTGATAAGGCCAATGCCTCTGCCTTCTTGGCGCATATAGAGTAACACGCCCCTACCGGCAGTTTCGATCTGCCGCAGTGCAGCTTCAAATTGCGGGCCGCAATCACAGCGATGGGAGTGGAATACATCACCAGTCAAGCATTCGGAATGTACACGTACAAGCACTGGCTCATCGCCGGAAATATCGCCTTTTACCAAAGCTACATGCTCTTTATCATCCACTTCATTTGTATAAGCAATGGTCTGGAAATCTCCAAAATCGGTAGGAAGTCGTACAGACACTTCGCGTGTGACGAGTTGTTCTTTTTCGTTGCGATAATGAATAAGATCCTTGATACTGATCAGCTTAAGATCATGCTTGCGGGCTATTTCGATTAGATCAGGTAAGCGGGCCATTGAGCCATCTTCCTTGATAATCTCGCAAATGACACTGGCTGGATAAGCGCCACACATCCGCGCTAGATCAACAGCAGCCTCCGTATGTCCGGAGCGGCGCAGAACGCCACCTTTTTTCGCAATCAGCGGGAACATATGCCCCGGTCTGCGGAAATCAGCAGGTTTCGCTTTTGGATCGATCATGGCTTTAACGGTCAAAGATCTTTCCCCCGCAGAGATTCCAGTGGTTGTATCTTTATGGTCAACAGATACGGTAAAAGCCGTACCGTGATTATCGGTATTGTGGGTTACCATAGCTTGCAGTTCAAGTTCTGCCGCACGCTCTTGGGTAATAGGCATACAAACCAATCCACGTCCCTCAGTAATCATAAAATTGATGACCTCTGGTGTCGCACGTTCAGCAAGGGCTATAAAATCCCCTTCATTCTCACGATCTTCATCATCCACTACAATGATGACTTTACCGCGCATTAAGTCATATATTGCTTCTTCAATCGGATCCAAGACACTTTCCTTTTTCGATTGCTCGCTCATGATCCTATCCTCCTAAAAGCTTTACGAAAGATTATTCCCTTCTTCGTAAGCAAACTCTTTATTTAAACAAACCCGTTCGCCGCCAAAAAATCATGACTAATCCTGGAGCGGCTCTCGCCTTCCTCATCTTGGGCGGCTGAGCCATAATGCAATAAATGATCTACATATTTGCCAAGTACATCACACTCGATATTTACACTATCCCCAGCCCGTTTGTGCGTCAGAACTGTTTCCCCTAACGTATGCGGAATAATGGACACTGCAAGCGATGTGGCTGTAGTCTTCACTACAGTTAAACTAATGCCGTCGATCGTGATCGATCCCTTGGGGATAATATATTTAAATAGTGATTTACGATCCGGTGCAATCTCGAATACAACAGCATTCTGATCACGTTTTACACTCTTAATAATGGCAGTGCCATCAACATGTCCTTGAACAATATGCCCTCCAAAACGCCCGCCGGCTGCCATCGCTCGTTCCAGATTCATCCGGCTGCCGGGCTTCAGCTCCTTCAGATTGCTATTCCGGTAGGTCTGCGGCATTACATCCACTGTAAAGGAATGATCGCCCAAAGTTGTCGCCGTGAGACAAACCCCATTGACGGACACACTGTCACCGATTTTTAGATCATCCATGATGACCGAAGCGGCAATATTCAGCACCATCATTTCCCCACCGGCGGAGACACTGCGCAAAACACCAACCTCTTCAATTAATCCGGTGAACATGATATCCCTCCTAAAAAGCATTACTTCCTAAATTCACTTCTTGCATAGCTTTTGTTAGCGTACCGGAGTACCGCTGATACATACATTATCTCCTAGCACTTTTACTTCCAATCCTTCAAGTGAGATCGCATCCTTCATCAGCTCTACACCCGGAAATACGAAAGTCCCTTTCGCTTCTGCACCACCGCCGACAATTTTTGGAGCGAAGAAGAGAATCACACGATCCACTAGCCCGCTCTCCAGCATCGCGCCATTCAGCGTCCCCCCGCCTTCCAGTAAAATAGAGCCTATCTCCATTTCGCCAAGAGATATCATGGCCGCCTTCAGATCCACTCTTGGACCTGCTCCGCACACAACGATTTGAATGCCTGCTTCCAGCAGTGCAGCCTTTTTAGCAGGATCTGCAGCATCGGTTGTTACAATAAGTGTAGGCGCTAGACCATCACATACAACTGCCGAATCCAGAGGAATACGTAGCCCGGAATCAATGATGATCCGCGTCGGGTTAATGCCAGGCACTTCTGTTCTTGTTGTCAGAGAGGGATTATCAGCAATCACTGTATTCACACCGACCATGATACCCTGATGCCGATGCCGCAGCATATGTACGATCTCCCGCGCTTCCCCATTCGAAATCCATTTACTGTCACCAGATTTGGTAGCTAGATTGCCATCAAGTGTACTTGCACTCTTCAGCGTAACAAAAGGTTGTTTTGTCAAAATATATTTGATAAAACGCTCATTCAATCGAAGCGCACGATCACGCAACAAACCGACTTCGACCTCAATCCCTTGATCACGCAGCATTTGAATTCCGCGCCCTGCCACCTGAGGGTTCGGGTCTTCACAAGCAACTACAACCCTAGCTACCCCTTCATCGATCAGCCTTTGGCTGCAAGGTGGAGTTTTTCCATAATGGCTGCACGGTTCTAGTGTGACATATGCCGTACTGCCCTGTGCCTGCCCAGCTGCCATATTCAAGGCGTGCACCTCGGCATGCCCCGTACCTCGCTGTAAATGAGTTCCGAGTCCAATCATTGCTCCATTCTTCACCACAACGCAGCCAACAACAGGGTTAATTCCCGTCTGTCCTTGGGCACGTTCGGCCATGTCCAGTGCTAGCGACATATAAAACTCATCATTCATGTTGTCCATCTCTTCCTCCTATCCACTGCTGTCAATTCTTAAGCTAAAAAAAACAGAAAAACCCATCTCATTCTCCAGGAGGAGTTCAAGATGGGTTATGCGAGAGTTCATCGGCAGTCCAAATAAAAGTGTGCTTAAATAGCCGTCAATCGACGGGCATTGTGAAATATCGCACATGATTATATGAAAACACTGCGGTCCGCCAGTCCATTGCAGACAAGCGGTTAACCTCTCCTTCTTCCATCCAGACTATACTGTCGGTCCCGGAATTTCACCAGGTCCACCGTTCGCGTCAACAACGCGAGCCGGGTAGCGGACTGAGCACTGTAGATAAACTGAATAAGTTATTTCTACAACAGCATCACCGCCGGTAGGGAATTACACCCTGCCCTGAAGGATTGATCCTTTATTTAATTGAGATTCAAGTTTTCCTTACTAACAAAATTATCACTTACACCAGCGAAATGCAAGTGCGTTTATTATATTTACTTAAAATTTGTAACTAGATTATAGATTGTACTGAGTTTATAAAAGGAAACCAAGAAGCGCCAGGACAAGGACTCCTGGCGCTTCTTGGTTATATTTCAGGATTACAAACCACGTTCTTGTTGTTTCAAAAGATCACGAATTTCCGTAAGCAGCACGATATCCTCTGCAGGTGCTGGAGTCTCTACCACTTCAACTTTAACGGCTTCTTTGCGCTGAAATTTATTGGCGAGCTTAATCACCAGAAAGATAGAGAAGGAAATAATAAAGAAATCAACAACCGATTGTAAAAATAGTCCGTAAGGTATTTTCAGGTCCGTAGTGACTTCAAGCACCCGGTCCTTTAAATCTATACCACCCGTAAGCAAACCTGCAATTGGCATAATAATGTCATTTACTAATGAAGTTACAATCTTTCCGAATGCAGCTCCAATAATGACCGCAACCGCTAAATCAAGAACATTTCCTTTTAAGGCAAAAGATTTAAATTCTTTCCACATATACCAAATAACCCCCACATATATAATTTGAAATTATTATAGCATAGTAGCTTCCTATTTCTTAAGACTTGTTAAGAAACTATTAAGTTTCCCTTTACTTTTATCTGCCACCGCTGTTAAGAAGTTTCCTGTTAAATAAAGTTTAAGAATTATTTCTTACATGATAGAGCCATGGCTGAGAATGTATTATCTACAGATCAACACATGGATTGAGGTACAGCGATCAGAGCAAACTAAAAGGAAAAACCAAACTGGCATAATGCTGTGGGGGATTTGGTCTTTTATTCCACTAATTTATTAGCTGCTATACAGTACCTTTGCCTTCACTGGTCTTCAAATGAGGCTTCCAAACAAGAAAATGTTGTATACTTCTTATAGCAAGAATTGCGCTTTACAAGCAAGAAAGGACGCTGAGAAATGCACAACGCAACGCTGCTATTGGTGGACGACGAAGCCGAGATTATTAAACTAATGCAGATCTATCTGGAGAACGAGGGTTACCGGCTGTTAACTGCCAGAGACGGGCTGGAAGCACTCGAAATTATCAATAGAGAGACTATAGACCTCATGGTTCTTGATATCATGATGCCTAATATGGACGGCATTGAGGCTTGTATTAAAATTCGTGAAACGCAAAAATTTCCGATCATCATGTTATCTGCTAAAGGGCAGGAACTTGATAAAATCACCGGACTAAGCGTAGGTGCAGATGATTATGTTACGAAACCTTTTAGTCCGCTGGAGTTAGTTGCCCGTGTTAAATCCCAGCTGCGCAGAACTCGAAATTACATGGCAGATCTAAACGCCAAACAGGATGAAATCATCATTGATGGCCTGGTTATTAATTCGGTTACGCATGAAGTAAGTGTGGATGATCACCCAGTTAAGCTTACCCCGCGAGAATTTGCGATTCTAGAGCTGCTCGCCCGTAATAAGGGACAAGTCCTAAGCATGGAGCAGATCTACGCCAAAGTATGGAAAGAACAATTCCTGGAAAGCAACAATACACTTATGGTGCATATTCGTAAAATCAGAGAAAAAATAGAAGAAAATCCGCGTAAACCACAATACTTAAAAACGGTATGGGGCGTTGGCTACAAACTGGAAAAAGGAGGTCCTTCTAGTTGAACTTTAAACGATTCGATACCCTATCCTGGAAAATAGTTGGCTTCAGCTTAACGAGCCTAGCACTCACCGCTTTAATCTTAATGGGCGGCTATTATGGCACTTCACTATTGCTGTGGTTAAATCCTTCACGCTCCTTTTGGGGAGTCAGACTCATTCTCTGGGTGATCAATACCATTGGATCAACGCCAGTTGTGATTCTTATAGGGATTCCTTTATTTATTTTTTTCATCCTAAAATTGTCCAGAAATACAACTAAGAATCTTCATAACATTACTAGCGGAGTTCAGGCCATTGCGGATGGCAATTTGTCTTTCAAGGTGCCGGTAACAGGTACGGATGAACTCGGAAAGCTCGCAGAAAATATGAACACTATGGCTGGCAAGCTAAAATCTGCTATAGAGGAAGAACGAGCCGCTGCAAAAGCCAAAAACGACCTAATCACAGGTGTGTCTCATGACCTCCGAACCCCACTAACCTCTGTTCTCGGATTCCTTGAATATGTGGAGAAGGATCGTTATAAAAATGAGGTTGAGCTGCGTTATTATGTGAATATTGCCTATGAGAAATCTTTGACTCTTAAAAAGCTAATCGACGATTTGTTTGAATACACTCGCGTCAGCAGCAGCGGATTACCGCTAAATATTGAGCCTGTAGATCTCGGCAAGCTGCTCGAACAGCTGATTGAAGAATTTGCACCCGTACTGGAACAAGCAGATATGAGCTACCGCATTCATACGGATACAGCTCCTCTGATTATCAACGGAGATGCGGACGAGCTGGTGCGATTGTATGAGAACCTATTTACCAATGCCGTAAGATACGGTAAGGAAGGGAAAATTCTAGACATTTCTGTTGTTAGAAAAGACGATAGAATAGTTGCTCTGTGTACGAATTACGGTACTCCTATCCCTGCATCCGACCTCCCCCACTTATTTAAACGCTTTTATCGTGTCGATAAATCCCGCTCCCGAGAGACAGGCGGAAGTGGCTTAGGGCTCGCCATAGCCAAGAGTATTGCAGAGCTTCACGGCGGAACCATTACAGCCAAAAGCACACGCAAACAAACTGAATTTGAAACCTCTTTCCCTGTGAGCGAATGATGCTTGCGGGGATTTTTTGTACAATCTCAACCATTAAGAAAATGATAAGAATTCATAACATAAAGCCTTAAGATCTCTGACTTATAGTGATTTCATACTAAATCTGCTATAAGTGAGGATTGTTGTTATGCTATTTAATTCGTATCCCTTTATGTTTGGTTTTCTGCCTATCGTGCTGGCCGGATATTTTATTCTGAATCGTCTTCGTCTCACACTCTGTGCTAAGGTATGGCTTACCCTCGCCTCTTTAGTTTTTTACGGGTATTGGAACATAAAATATGTCCCTCTAATCTTGATATCCATCTTATTTAACTATGTTATGAGCCATTTCATTCATACCACAACAGCTAAGCGTCGCCGGCCGCTGCTAATCTTTAGCTTAAGCACAAATATTCTATTACTCAGCTATTACAAATACACGGATTTTTTTATAGAAAATTGGAATGAGGTAACCGCAAGCAACCTTTCTCTGCACCATCTTATATTGCCTTTAGGCATAAGTTTCTTTACCTTTACACAAATCGCCTACCTCGTTGATGTTTACCGGAACCAAGCGCGTGAGTACAATCTTTTGAATTACACGCTATTTGTGACTTTTTTCCCGCATCTGATCTCCGGTCCCATCCTTCATCACAAGGATATGATGCCCCAATTCGATAAACTGCGAAATAAGGTTTGGAATTGGAACAACATACGGAAGGGGACCCTCTTCTTCAGCATCGGATTAGGAAAAAAAGTCATCCTAGCGGATACCCTAGCTGGTTATGCTGATAACGGTTTTGCAGCTGCAACATATTTTGTAGATTCATGGGTGGCTATCCTTTCCTATACCTTACAAATCTACTATGATTTCAGCGGCTATACCGATATGGCGATTGGAATAGCACTGCTGTTCAACATCCATCTGCCGCAAAATTTCAATGAACCCTACCGAGCCGTAAGCATCCGCGATTTCTGGAGACGCTGGCATATTACGCTCAGCCATTTTCTTAGAGATTATATCTACATTCCACTTGGCGGCAACCGGAAAAGCTTCTGGATTTCGATCCGAAATGTCATTATTACTTTTCTGCTCGGTGGTTTTTGGCACGGTGCGGGTTGGCTGTTCATCCTGTGGGGGCTCTTGCATGGAGTAGGACAAGCTGTAGAGAAATGTTGGGGACGCTGGGGCTTCTCCCTTCCCAAATGGTTATCATGGTTGCTGACTTTCATATTTGTGAACATCACATGGGTGTTTTTCCGTGCAGAACATATATCGCAGGCATTTCGTTTGTTGAAAGGGATGAGTGGGCTTAACGGGGTATCTTTGCAATCTATTGGATCGCTTAAATGGGCAATCATCCTGATTCTCATCTTAATGACGATCATTCTCTGGAAACCCCTTCATCTATTGAACAAACGTAATTTTCAGTATAGCTGGAAAACAGCATTTGTGATGGCATTTATCATTATGTTCTCGCTGTTATTCTTCAACCGAATTACAACCTTTTTATACTTTAACTTCTAGAACTGTAAGGAGGAATGATGATGCTTGCATCACGGCTTCAGAATAATAACAACCCACGTAAATCCCCCGGGATTCATACTAAATCGAAACGTTTCATAGGTTATTTCCTGCTTTGTTTTAGCTTGTTAGCGCTTCTAACGGCGCTGATTACTGCTTTTATCGACCCATTACAATTCTATCACCGTCCATCGTGGTATACCCCACTCTTGTCAGAAGAAGAACGTTATCAGAATCCAGGTTTAGCTAAAAATTACGACTACGACAATATTATCATCGGCACGTCTATGACAGAGAACTTTCTTCCCTCTCAAGTAGATGCCAGCTTAGGTGGGACAACCTTAAAGTTATCTATGGAAGGATCCACGGTCGATGAGCATTATAAAATTGCCAAACTTGCCTTGGAGACAGGCAAAGTAAAACAAGTGCTCTGGGGTTTGGATTATTTCTCTATGAAACTCGCCACAGCCGAAGATGAGGAAGATTTCCCTGACTATCTGTATGACGGCAAACTATGGACCGACTACAAATACTGGTTCAATTCATCTGTATTTAAACAATTAATAAGCAGCATCAAAAACAACCTGAGTGGTGAAGCTAAACAGAATTTGGAATATTTATACAACTGGGATAACAAAGTAGTGTTTGGCAAGCAATACGTTGCAGAATCTTACCTAATGGCTTGTGACAAGGAGCTGGATTACGGTACTAACGAGGAAAGCATTGAGCAAGTAAAGGGCTATTTTAATACGTATATCCGTCCTCTGCTGGAGGAATATCCCGATGTCCAGTTTTATTTCTACTACCCACCCTACAGCGTTATGCGTCAGGTCGCTTGGTTCGCCAGTAATCCCGTTCGCTTTAACAATCAGCTTGTCATGCGGCAATGGATATTCGAGCAATTTGAACAGTTTCCAAATGTGAAGCTATACGATTTCCAAGCCGAAGCGGATTGGACATTCAATCTAGACCTCTATAAGGATTTAAGCCATCATAATGGTGAGGTTAACACGTGGATAGCAGAAGCTATCGGACAGGACAATTCCAAATATCGGGTAACTTCCAGCAACATAAAGGCGCTTAATAGCTCGCTGGAATCACAGGCGGAAAGCGCCGTTATGAATAATAACGGAAAAGTTTATCGCAGCAGTGTACAAGTAAATGGATTACCACTAGCACTTAACATCCGTTTAGTGCAAGGAAATAAAGAATTATGGCTGCCCGCTAAAGATATCGGGACAGCCCTGGGTGCATCCATAACGTGGGATGCGGCCACTAAAACTGTATCGCTTACTTCCGCCGAGAACACCGTTACTATGACTGTGGGCAGTGTCAAAGCACTCGTGAACGGGAAAGCTCTCACCATTGATGCTGCGCCGCTTCTTGCAGGAGGAAAAGTTTTAGTCCCGCTAGCCTTTGTTGCGGAACAGCTCGGCTGGAATGTCTCAAGTGAAAAGGAAGGCGAATGGCTGCGGTATAACCTAAGCACCTCAGATAACGCCGGTACACTTAAGAATCAGCCATAAAATTTCCAAAAAAAAAGCACAAAAGCACCCGGCATTTATCATGCTGGGTGCTTTTGCATAAAAATCTCAAATCACACTAATCTCGATCACTCTGTTTTACCTCTACGTCTAAATACTCGGTTCATAACAAATCCTATGGTTATCAACCCTATTCCCGACAGATACAGAGGCAAAGGACTGTTCTCACCTGTCTTCGGCAGCTGAGGAGCACCTGAAGTGCTATTGTTCACCGTACTTTTTGGTACTTCTTCATCGTCGATATCAACTTCTCCTAATGGAATTTCTTCTTCGGTAATCTCTTGCTCAGGAGTTCCCTCATCGGTTGATGTCGCGGATCCTAGATCGGCCGCATTTCCAGGACCAGCAGGAACAGCTGGATCATTAATAATTACTTCGGGTACGGGCGAGCTTGTAGACGTGGGTACCACCGAACCTCCAGATGTGCTGCTTGTAGGGATTGGTGTAGGTGCAGCAGTCGCTTCTGGTGATGGAGAAACCGTCGGTGCTGGCGTTGTTGATGGTGCAGGTGTTACGGTTGGTTCTGGTGTTGTTGTTGGAGCACCGGTTGGTTCTGGCGTTACCGTAGGCGTGGGCTCCACTGCTTTTTGATTCGTAATCACCAGTTGAATCGCTGACGAGGAACGAATCTCCACTGGATGCTCGGATGTATCGAGCACGTAACCATTTGGAGCTGCTGTCTCCACCAATACATAGCTACCCAGCCATATTTTATTAAATGTAGCTGTACCCTCTGCATCTGTAGTTAGACTGTTAATCAGTACACGTTCCGTGCCATTTAGTCGATACAATGCAAAAGTCGCATCACCAAGCGCCTTTAAATTATCATCAGCATCTAACTTCTTAATATTGAGAGTGCCTCTTCCCCCGCTGCCTGTGCCAGAACCGCTGGAGACCCCGACAATAATTTCTCTAGAGGTTTCTTTACTTATTTCGCTGCCGTTAAAACCACTGAAATGTACAGTATTTATTACTTTGTCTCCAGTGTTAGCCACAATCAGGGATTGATATTCGAGAATGTAAGCCCTGCTGATTTCATAGGCAAAGCTTAACTCAAAAGATTGTTTTCCATCGGTATCCGTTGTGATAACAACGCTATAATCAATACCCTGAATCAGTTCAGGACCGCTTTTCGTGATATCTCCGTTCACAGCTACAGCCGTAGGATACAGATGGAATGAATTCTGCAGCAAAATTTGATTAGCACTAGGAGTATCTTTGATTAATGCATCCTTTATTGTGGACTGCCCCCGGTTAATTTGCAGGCTCCAGTCAATTTTATCCCCGTTTTGTGTACCGTCCTTCAGCACATAATCCTCTCCAAAAGGAATTTTTACGGAGGCGGTCAAATCTTTGGAAACCACTTTTGCTCCATCATAGAGATTAGCTTTATTATCAACAGTAGTGCCTATTATTTGCCCTTCAAGACTTGTATTAAATTCAATGTAGAAAGCGGAGTTAATCTTATCTGTAAAAATAACCTTTAATTCATTATCGCTATTTACGCTATAGGTATATTTATTAGGATTCACTTCTGTACCCTTGGTAGGGTCACCATTCTTTGCAATATTCATAGTGTAAACTTTTAGTGAACCAGGAACCAAAGTCTGGCCTGATTTTAAAATATCAACAAGCGCCGGAGCTTCGAGGGTTTTGCCATTATAATTGGCGCCTATCGACC
The DNA here is from genome assembly GCF_038002785.1 of Paenibacillus sp. FSL H3-0310. Classification (NCBI taxonomy): domain Bacteria; kingdom Bacillati; phylum Bacillota; class Bacilli; order Caryophanales; family Paenibacillaceae; genus Paenibacillus; species Paenibacillus sp. FSL H3-0310. Next base: position 1,496,207 of record NZ_JBBODC010000001.1, on the reverse strand, counting down.
AAGTAATTTTTTTAGTTGAAGCATCGTAGGCTCCCCCTTTAAATCCATTGCTTTTCGCCTCAGGTCTAGGAATGAATAACCCTTCTGCTTCTATCGTGCGTAAGGCTTCAGTAGTGTCCATCCAGTCTAACCGAACTTTGTTATTGAAATTTTCAGTTTTAGCCCAAATCCAATCCTTGTTAAATTCTGTAGTATAGCTAATCGTATAAAGACCAGATATCGGTGAATTAAACACTACCTTAAAGCCTTTATTAGGCTCGACAGGTGAGTTGTACACTAGATCATAGTTATTTGGATTTAAAACATTCCCATTCAGATTTCTAATCACCAGTGATTCTGGAATAAACTTTAGGCCGCCAAATGGGAAGGATTCGGTAACTGTAACATGGCTCATCGGGTAATTATCACTATTCAATGTGACCTTCCAGCCTAATGTTTTATTCTGATAATCTACGGTTGATAAAGTCTTATAAAGAATGGAAGACCGGATTAATCGGGTAGCCTGATCACTATACGTACTATCAGATACTGTATTAGTTATGGTAGCATCCTCAAACACGCGTTTTATCGCTTTTGTCTTATATTCGATTCGATATGGTGAAGTAACATCGTGTGCAAATTGCAATACAAACCCAGACTTATGAACGTCTGACGTGGAAACAACCGTGTAGTCAACATCCTTTGTCAAAACCTTGCCTAACGTTGCACCACCGGAAGAATCCAGCTGCACAGCATATACTTTTAGCGAATCGGCTACCAGCTCTTGAGAATCATCGAACAAATCTGTTAACACAGCGTTTCCTTGCGGGATGTTCTTTTCATTGTAGTTATATTCAATTGCCCAGGAAATGATCTGCTTGCCCCCATCATAGCTTGTAGAATACTTTTTCAAGCTTCCTCCACGTTCTACATTCACTGTGGCAGTCGAGCTGGTAGGCTCTTGCCCATTTCCTGAAAAAGTTGCAGTATTGGTGAAGCTTAGCTGATGGTCATTAGTAATCCCTGTGGAATATACAATACGGTAAGCCTCTTTAATCACAGGCTCCGTAAAACGGACAATCAATGACCCTCCGGAGAGCTCTGCAGAGTATTTGCTTGTGTCGAGCAATGCTCCTTCCGTTACTGAACCATCCAATTGAATGCTCAGTTGATACACGCTCACTGTGACTGGAGTATTTAATGATAAGCCTGAAGGGATGGGGTCACTCACAATGGCATTCCCCACGGCTTCCAAAGACTTATTGACATCAACAGTCCAAAATATTTGGTTCGCATTGAAGCCTTCGGGAATACCTCTCTTCTCTATAATTGATCCAACACTTGGTTTAAAATTAACTGTCACTGTCTGAATACCGCCGCTCACGGGAAATAAAATATTCTGAATAGTACTGCCCGAGATTTTCTGTTTATCGAATTTAGTATTTAACCGCAGCGTTCCCTGCACGTCATCATGTGTTTCTATGTAGTCATTAAAAGTCATTATCACTTCATGTGAAATTTGCCTCACTTCAAAGCTCCCTACATCTCCATCCTCAGAGACCAAGGGTCCGTTAAAATCATTAAATAGCTGGAACTGTTCTGGAAGCTGAAAAGTAAAAGTGTCACCTTGCTTGTAATTATGATTTTTAGGAAGAGACCAATTATAATCCAAGGTAACATTAGCATCTTGTTCGTATACGCTGTTCGTGACCGTGATTCCATCTGGCCCGTACACAGCCATTGAAACACTGGTGATGATATTTCTTTCGTCATCAATCGCAGCCGCTTTTACTTGCGGAGCAAATCCGATGCCATAGGCATATTGGGCCACAAGCATCAAAATAATGACCATTACACTTATTTTTTTCTTAAACATGTTCCTGTTGCCTCCATTTTCTTGTTCTAATTGTTTTCCACCCCTGCATGTTCAAAAGCTTCATATGTAATTCCGCGCCCTACGCCCCATCTTATGTTAATATAATGAAAAGTCTTCCTTATGCGGTGGAGTTGACAGAACATATACATATATACCCATTTTATGGATATCTAGAATCAAGATTATTAAAATTCTCAAACTTTATTTTTGATGGATGTTTTCACGTTCAAAGGAGGTTCGTCTATGCAGCTTTCATCTTTTTTTGATCGCCAGCACGCGGAGGATTTCATCATGTTCTCCTCTTCGCATTGGGTTGCGCTGTCTATCATTACGTTAAGTTGTCTACTGCTCTATGGCTTACGGTTTGAAATTCGTACAGATTCAAGACTTCGGCAAAGCGTGCGTTTGCTGCTAATCATACTACTTGTAGTCTCAGAAGCCGGGCTGCAAATGTGGTACATCTCTCAGAACATCTGGCGCTCCAGCTCCTCATTACCGTTCGAGCTCTGTGGAATCACTCTACTGCTGTCTATTATCATGTTAATTTCACGCAGTCGAACCCTTTATTCCTTTCTCTACTTTGCCGGGATCGGCGGAGCATTTATTGCGTTGCTCACCCCTAACCTAGTTTATCCGTTCCCTCATTTCCGCTTTCTCCTGTTTTTTATAGCTCATGGTTCTATTATTCTGGCGTCTCTTTACATGACCTGGATTGAGGGCTACAAGCCGACTTGGAGATCTTTACTCATCACCATGCTCGGCCTCAATATTGTGGCTGCCTGCATCTGGACTGCTAATTACTTCCTAGGCTCAAACTACATGTTCCTATCCCAGAAACCTAGTACCTATTCCGTATTGGATTATTTTGGACCTTATCCTTATTACCTGCTTGTTGAAGAGCTGTTTGCCTTCACTGTGTTTCTAGCTATGTATTTGATATTCTTCTGGCTACCAGAGCGGCGCAATTCACGGCGTAGACAGGTTAGGCGGATTCTTTAACAACACAAAAAAGCCAGCCCCGATATTCGGAGACTGGCTTTTAACTATTAAATCTTAAGCTTCGATGATTTCTACCGAAGTCATTTTGTCGCGTCCTTTAAAAGCATCAACAAGATCCATACCTTCTACTACTTTACCAAACACAGTGTGTACTCCATCCAAGTGTGGTTGTGGAGCGTAGCAGATGTAGAACTGACTTCCGCCTGTGTTCTTACCTGCATGTGCCATAGCAAGTGTTCCGCGTTCATGTTTGTTTGGGTTAATTTCGCAGTTGATTGTGTAACCTGGGCCGCCAGAGCCAGTTCCGTTAGGACATCCGCCTTGAGCAACGAAACCAGGGATAACACGGTGGAATGTCAATCCGTTGTAGAAACCTTCTTTTGCCAGCTTTTCAAAGTTGGCTACAGTGTTAGGTGCATCTTGATCGAACAAGTCCAGCAGCACTACGCCGCCATTTTCTAGAGTGATTTTCGCTTGCTTTGCCATATGTAAATGACCCCTTTCAAAATTAACAAATTTAGAATACCTCAATTATATTACTATGAAACCACGCACAAAGCAAAGCAAGCAGGAGACTTTCCTGCTTGCTCTATATGCTGCTCAACTTTACCCACCTTACAGCAGCAGGCTATTACTTAGCAACAACTGTCTGTTTGGCGATACGCTCTGGTACAATATCGTTGGCAATAAGATCCGTATAGCTTTCACGACGCACTACAAGATCGCTTTGTCCGTTCTGTACGAATACTAAAGCCGGACGGCGAAGACGGTTATAGTTGCTGGCCATGGAGTAATTATACGCACCTGTGCAGGCTACAGCCAACAAATCGCCGCTTTCAGCCTTCGGCAGCTCTACATCCCAGATCAACATATCTCCGCTCTCGCAGCATTTACCAGCGATGGAAACAGTCTCAGTTGCGTCTTCGTTAGCACGGTTAGCAAGCAATGCCTCGTATTTAGACTGATACAAAGCAGGGCGTGGATTGTCGGTCATTCCACCATCAACAGCAACGTACTTACGCACGCCAGGAATGTCCTTGTTGGATCCTACAGTGTACAATGTAGTACCTGCATCTCCAACAATACTACGGCCCGGCTCCACCCAAATTTCCGGCAAAGCACTATAAATTCCAACAAAATGAGTCTTCACTGCATCCGTAATCGCTGCAACATATTCAGAAACATGTAATGGGGTATCTCCCTCGATATAACGAATCCCGAAACCTCCACCAAGATTGACTACACGGAAGTCCACTTCCAAGCCTTCTTTAACACTGCGGGCAAAAGTTGCCACACGCTCAACAGCTAGCTGGAAACCATCGGTTTCAAAGATCTGCGAACCAATATGGGAATGCACACCAAGCAGCGTGATATTCTTTTTGCTGACTGCTGCTTTCACTGCTTCATAGGCCGATCCATTACCGATATCAAAGCCGAATTTGGAATCTGTCTGGCCCGTTGCGGTATATTCATGAGTATGCGCTTCTACACCTGGTGTCACCCGCAATAAGATGTTTACATTAACTTCTTTGCGTGCAGCAATGGACTGCAAAAGGTTAAGCTCTACCAAATTATCGACTACAAAGCAGCCGATTTTGGCATCAATCGCCATTTCGATCTCTTCAGATGTCTTATTGTTGCCATGAAAATGAATACGTTCTGCCGGGAAGCCAGCTTGCAAAGCTGTATATAGTTCGCCGTCGGATACAACATCCAGTGACAAACCTTCTTCATCAGCCAAACGAACCATTGCCATTACTGAAAATGCCTTGCTTGCGTAAGCTACTTGGAAACCAAGGCCGGAGGCTTTAAAAGCATCCATATATTCCCGGCAACGTTGTCTAACCAATTGCTCGTCCAATATATATAGCGGGGTTCCATATTCCGCTTTCAATTCAGTTACATCACATCCGCCGATCTCCAAATGCCCAGCATCGTTAATGCGGCTAGTACCGTGTAGAAACATTCTTTAGTCCTCCAATTTCTGTGGAATATCAAGGTTCCACCCTGTCTTAGTGTATTCAGTATAACAGACAGTGGGAACTCCATTGAATGGACTAATTTGCAGTAGTTTTGTATTTTCCTACGATTGTTACTCATTCTCTTGAGATGGCGGCATTCTGGTATTGTCTCTGGTTTTGTTAAAAGACGGCCTTTCCTTCGAACTTAAGACCGGTTTACGCAATAGAATTTCACTCATTGCCTTTGCATTAAAGGGTATAAACGGCCACATATATGAGGAGTTATAGGACCGATGAGTGGTTAAGAAGATAGTCAGTAACGTCGTGCCAATCATAAAGCCTGGTACCTGGAACGCCGCTACGGAAATTAATAACACAAGCCTGACTATACGGTTCGCCAGACCCAGCTCATAACTCGGAGTCGCGAACATACCGATTGAGGCTACCGCCATATACAGTACTACTTCGTTTACAAACAGACCACTCTGCACCGCTATATCACCAATCAATATGGCTGCAATCAGACCCATCGCTGAGCCTAAAGGTGTTGGGGTATGCACGGCGGCCATCCGCAGTAAATCAACCCCAAGCTCTACAATCAGAAACTGAGCGAGAATAGGAATTCTCGCTGTCTTTTGCGGCCCGATAAAATCCAGCATAGCAGGCTTTAACTCAGGATGGATAACAAGCAGCATCCATAACGGGAGCAGGAACATGGAAGCGAAGATGCCGATGAAACGGACCCACCGCAGATATGTCCCCATAAAAGGAGTCTGGCGATTCTCCTCCGCATGCTGGCAAAGATCAAAAAAGGTAGTCGGAAGAACAATTACAATGGGCGAGGTATCCACGAATAATATGACCCGTCCCTCTAATAAATTGGAGGCTACAACGTCAGGGCGTTCAGAATAACGCACCATAGGATAAGGGTTCCACCCTCCGCCGATAATCGCTTCTTCCAATTGCTTATCCGCCAGTGGAATACCATCGATATCGATGCTGTTGATTTTATCGATGACTGACGTTACTTGCGTTTTATCAACGATATCATCGATGTAAGCCACGCAGACATCTGTCCGTGTCCGCCGTCCCACTTGAAACATTTCAAGCTTCAGCCCCGGATCACGTATCCGTCTTCTTACAAGTGAAATATTACTAAGCAGGGTTTCTGTAAAACCATCGCGCGCACCACGCACCACCCGATCAATCGAGGGTTCATCAGGACTTCGCATGGGGTAAGATCGAGTATCCATTAGGATAACTTTGTTCTCACCCTCAATAAATAGTGCGCTCATTCCTTTTAATACTTTATCGAAACATTCGCTTAATACACTACCCTCTTCAACTTGAATATGAGGGATGTATTCGTTCATAAAGCTACCTAATACACCTGCGGACAAATTTTCTGAAGAAAGGTAGGTTAGTCGTTTCAGAATTTCATCCGTCACATCTTCGTTGGTGAATCCGCTTAAGCAGAGTAAAGCTGTCTTATGTCCCCCAAAGGACATTTCTCTAAACGTCACATCAAAACTTGTTCCCAGCCCCATCACTTCGGTCAGCGTGTTTTTTGTTTCTTGTAGAGAACCTGGGATATGATCATTGCCTTGCCAATAAATAACGGATTCCTTTAATGAGTTAGAATGCTCACTATCGCGTTTGTTTTGTAGCTTATCTTTACTTTTGTTCTGAGACTGCTGCTGCGCCTGCTTCTTTGAAGGCTTCGGTTGAGCTTGAGACTCCTCCCCAGTACCAGCATCGTTACCTGTTCCGCCTGCTGCCTGAGCATTCTGATCCTGTGCCTCATCATCTGATTCTGAATCCTCTGAATCCATACCAAATAACCTGGCAAAAAAACCTTTACTCGGCTCATTTGGCTCCTGATTGCCGAGCTCATCCGATGCTTCTGCATCCTGCTGCTCTGTTCCCTGCTCCGCAGTCACTTCCCCATCCTGCTGCCCTGTTCCCTGCTCCGCAGTGGCATCTGCATCCTGCTGCTCTGTTCCCTGCTCCGCAGTCGCTTGTGCATCCTGCTGCTCTGTTCCCTGCTCCGCAGTCACTTCTGCATCTTGCTGTTCTGTTCCCTGCTCCGCAGTCACTTCTGCATCCTGCTGCTCAGTGCCTAATTCGGCTGATGCCTCTGCATCCTGCTGGTCCTGGCTAGTTTCAGATGTTGTAGAATTTTCCGCTGAATCTTCACTTTCACCGATAGCTGAAGCGCCCTCAGGTTCTGTGTGATCTGCAACTAGATCCTCTGCAGTTGTCTTCATTGCTGCAGCAGCTGCAGCATTATCTTCCAGATGGTCATCTTCCGGTGCAGAATCACCGCTGTGAATAAACTTGCTCATTTCCTAACCCCCTGTTTACTGTCGGTATACAAACCAGTCGAACAAAGAACCCGCGACCTTCCCACTCACCATCGCCATTAACAGACCGAATAGATAATGTGTCATATTTAAGCGTTTAGCGAGTATCGGCAGCACATTTAATACCTCGGTCAATGCTGCAGCGAGCATCCCGACAAAAATCCCATCAAATAGTCCTACACCAAGTTCAACTAGAGGACCTGAGGTAATTTTCCAATTCCAAAAATCACTAACAGTACCTACTAAAGATCCACCTACCATCGCGCCTTCATACCAATGAACTTTATCGTAAGAAGAGGTTAATTGCGCCAGACGCGGCACCATATCCAGCACAACAAATAGAGCGATCACTCCACCGCCTACAGCAATACCACCCGCAATGCCCAGCAGCAAATTTAGTCCTAGTGCTATGGGTGCCGTCATCTTCAGTCCTCCGTATTCTCAGATTGGTTTTCACTGCGGCGCCTCATCTTGCTGTATTCCTCATTGATGACATATTGGTCGATGTTCTTCTGATACAGATACATTTCCACTTCCAGCGGAGTAGGCTCCTCATTCCACTTCTTTTTAAATAAATGGTTGAAAAAAATGACCATCCCAAACCCGATGCCCAGAGAATAAGCAATCTGAAATATATAGGGATGCTCATCCCGATGACCCGTTAGCATCTCCACAATTCGAATTTGTACCTCCAGCATATTTACATCAGCATGAAAGTTCATAATCGTCAGAGCAGACCCAAAGAAAAGCAGCAGCCACACTAAAACAAACATCGCCACCGAAGGTTTCCGTCGCTCCACCTGACTCTCAATCTGCACAATCGTCCTCCCTTCACCGATCGGTTCAATGTCCGCATTCGGTATAAGTTCATATATCCGGGGGATAACCATCAACAGATCAATCAAAATCAGATTGCCGTCACTTTGCTCCGGCTTCATTAAGAGAATTGTCTCCAACGACTCTTTCAGCTCAGGCTCCGCTATCAAAAAAGCAATATCACCCAACGTGACACCTTTACCTTTGGGAACCATCACCCGATTTTTAAGCTGTATATAGATGGTGGGAGCAGAATGTTGTTTCATCCGCATTCCTCCTAAAGGTTATGGTGAAGCTCAGGTCCAAGATAACGGTAGTATGGGAGTAAAGCCTTATTTTTACTCTTGCTGCTCTGAATCAATTTCTTGAAATACTGAAATATTGCTTGTTTATAGGTATCAGGAAAGGCTAACCCTTCTTCTGGAAATTAAAAAGAAGACAGCTCAAGGTAATTACCTTAAGCTGTCTTCTTGTTTCAATCCTAAATACGTCAGAATTCGAGCGAATCCAATTTCCCTCCCGCAAAATCAAACAGGGTCAGATTGGACCATCCATTCTCATGTCCCACGGACCATTCCTTTTGCGAAGGAACCCAGGCTGGCTCCCAATAATAAAACCCGATACCTTTACCGTTAGGTATATTCTCAATTACACTAATAAAATCTTTCATATACTTAGTCTGTCCCTCTACTGTAGCCGGATAACCTTCATGCAGCTGCTTTTCCTCACTTACTATTAAGGGGAAACCTTCAGGTGCATTCAGCGTCCAAGGATAAGCTGTTTCAACAACAATAATATCCTTATTGTACCGCACCGCCAATTCATTCAGGTTAGATCGCAAGTCATCCAGCGTGCCGTGCCACCAAGAATAAAAAGATAATCCGATCACATCAAAATTTACGCCATGCTCGAAAAACCGATCATAAAAGTTACGGCTGGCTGGATGATCAGCACCACGGTCAATATGGATCATGATGGACAAATCAGAAGCAACAGCTTTTGCGCCCGCTATTCCTGCTTGAACCAGTGTAATGAACTGTTCCCACTGCTCCGTAGTATCCCACTCACCATCCACCTTGCCTTCATTCCATAACATGCCTGGAGTAATCTCATTACCGATCTGCACCATGTCGGGCATTGTGCCTTGAGATTGCAAAAGCTCAAGAACCTCACGAGTATACTCATACACGGCTGATGTTAAACCCGTAAAATCAAGGTTCTCCCAAGCTTTTGGCTTCGATTGATTAGCAGGATCTGCCCATTTATCCGAATAATGAAAATCCAGCAGAAAGTTAAGTCCTGCTTCTTTAATTCGCTTAGCCATAATCAGCGTACGTTCTAGATTGCAGAAGCCGCCCGGAGGATCATTCCAAATCCGCAGCCGGATGGCATTCACGCCATTGTCCTTCAGAATGTAGAGCAAATCCTCAGCGTTCTCAACGGACTCTACAGCACCGCTGTAATACGCTCCTCCACCCTGCTCAATTTCATCCAGAAACGAGATATCCATTCCATTGATAAATGTGGTTGTCATCATTGCTACTCCTTTACAGAACCAAGTGTCATCCCTTTAACAAAATATTTTTGCAGGAAAGGATATACGATCAAAATTGGAGCGGCTCCGATAAATATTTGCGCGGCTCTCACCGTCGTCTGCGAGATCAGCTCCATTTCCTTTGGATTGATGCTCATGGAGCTCATATCCCGTTGAATGATAACCGTCTGCAGGAATGTCGCCAGTGGAAATTGCTTGGAATTATTCAAATACAATAGTCCATCGAACCAGGAGTTCCAATGGAATACCATGCTGAACAAGGCAATCGTAGCGATCGACGGCAGAGAAATCGGCAAGTAAATACTGAACAACGTACGGAAATGTCCGGCTCCGTCTATTAGCGAAGCCTCCTCCAGATCTTTTGGAATACCACGGAAGAAGTTCAGCATCAGAATCACCAAGAACGTATTTACCGCACCTGGCAGAACAAGTACCCAGAAGGAATCCATCAAACCAATCTTTTGAATCACAATGTAAAATGGAATCAATCCACCGTTGAACACCATACTGAAAACGAACAACCAAGAGTAAACATTACGGCCCTTGAAGGCTGAGTTTTCTTTGGACAACGGATAGGCTGCCAAAAAAGTAATTAAAAGTGTAAGTCCAGTCCCGAGTATGGTTCTTTGTACAGATACCCAGATGGAGTGTAGAAAGATCGGATTGTTTATTGTCTTTTTATAAGCTTCCAGAGAGAATTGCTTTGGCCATAACCCTACCAAATTGGCATCCGCTGCCGACTTCGCGCTAAAGGATACAGCCAGCACGTGAATCAAAGGTACAATACACATCAGTGCGAGCAGGATTAGAAAGCAAGTATTAAACACGTTGAATATACGATAACCTCTTGTTTTGTAATACATAAGTTGTCTCCCTCTTCCTTTGGTAGATTAGAAAATGCGATATCCTGCCCACTTCTTAGCCAAACTGTACGAGACGAGAATTAGGATCATACTAATGGCCGACTTAAACAGTCCGATTGCCGTACCAAAGCCCATCTCACCATTCAGAATAGCCGTGCGGTACACGAAGGTATCAATAATATCGCCTTTCTGATAGACCAGTGGATTGTAGAGGTTAAAAATCTGGTCAAACCCTGCGTTCAATACATTTCCGAGAGCCAAGGTACCTACCACCACAACCATTGGCAATAGAGATGGCATTGTGATAAAACGTGTCTGCTTCCAGCGGTTAGCGCCGTCTATTTCAGCAGCTTCATATAATGATGGATTGATTCCTGCTAGAGCAGCTAAGAAAACGATCGTATTATAACCAAATTCCTTCCACACATCTGTGAGAATAACTGTGAACCGGAACCAGTTGTTATCGCCTAAGAAAAAGATTGGTTTGAAGCCCATGCTGCCTAAGATCTGATTGACAAAACCATCTGTAGCAAGCAAATCCAGCAAGATCCCGCCGAGAATAACCCAAGATAAAAAGTGAGGCAAGTACACCAGTGTCTGAATAGTACGCTGTATGTATACCTTGCGAATCTCATTTAACAAAATGGCGAATACAAACGGTACAGCCAGATTGAAAATCATTTTTAGAACAGCAATAATCAATGTATTCCAAATGACCTGCATACTGTCATTACGTTCAAATAGATAACGGAAATTGTCCAATCCAACCCATGCCGAGCCTGAAATTTTCAGCCATGGCTTATAATCCTGAAATGCCATCACAATTCCGCCCATTGGAATAAAGCTGAAGATGATCAGGAATATCATCGCTGGCAATAACATCAAGTGAAAAGGCCATGTTTTTTTTAGTGTTCTCATCCTTGGTCCCCCATATCGTGTCAAGTTCTTCTGTAACCATACTCAAATTATAGCAACGCCCGAATTCCTCAAATAGCGGGCAAAACCAATATATATGGTACAAAAGCAATCTCTTTATCACATTGAAAAAAGAGGACTTCAAACGCAAACAGGGACCCTCCCTAAAGCCTAATGCTACGGCTGAAGAGACGGTCCCGTTTACTTCTTTTTACCTAGTCAAACTAAATCCAAACCTTATTTTACGCTGTCATACCATTCGTTAACTTCTTTAGTGATTTGATCGCCACCACCTGATTTCCAGGTTGCTACAAAGGAATCAAATGCATCCAGCGGTTTGTTGCCATAGATAATTTCATTAAACGTTTGGTTCTCAATTTTGTTCAGATAGTCCATCTTCGATTTCATAGTTTCGGTCGTAGGACCTGTGAACATATTCTTAAAGGATTTATCCTCTTGCGCCAGCAGAACTTTGGCAGCCGCAGGGGTATCTTTACCATAATTCACAGCTACGTCCTTCTCCAGACGGGTTGTTGGCTCTGCGCCATCTGCCAGGTTAAGGAGTGCTTTCATTTGGGCATCCGGGATCCGGGCACCGTCACGAACCAGCATATAACGAACACTATTCACATAACCGCCAGCAATTTTATCATTTTCGATCATCTTGCCGTTCGCGTCCAGCTCATAGTCATATCCTGCAAAAAGACCGTTATCCAGTTCACTGCCTGGCGTTGGATTAGCAAAGTTATCGAACAGATAGTTTTGATAAGTAAAGAAGGCTTCTGGATTTTTCATTTTCGTGCTGATCAAAGTTACACCGTTAGTGAATTGTGTGCCATGACGCATAACCTTTCCATCTGGACCCGCTGGAATTTCAATTGGAGCCCATACTGCATCTGGAGAGTTCTTTACGGTATCCTGAAGCGGCCAGCCGCTCATCCAGTAAGGACCCGGGAGAATACCTGCTGTACCTGCAACTGCTGGTTCGGCAGTTTTGTTCTCATCCCAAAGAGCTGCTTCCTGAGGAATATAACCTTTCGCCAACCATTCCTTCAGTTTTTCGAGCCCTTGCTTCATCCCAGCATTTACCGAGCCGTATTCTAGTTTACCATCAGCATCTAGATTCCATTGCTGTGGCAAGGTTCCGTAAGCACCAAAGATCCAAGATGGATCGCCCATCCAAGTGTTCATCGTTGTTTTGAAGCCGATACTAAGTGGAGTTACCTTGTCTGGTGCCAAACCATCAGGGTTCTGATTCTTGAACGCATCCATCACTTTTTCCAGCTCATCGATCGTCTTAGGGGCTTGCATATTCAGCTTATCCAGCCAATCTTGGCGGATCCACAGAATGTAATCATGGTTATATGCATAATCGAGAACAGGCAGGCCCATTCTTTTGCCATCACGGCTGTATTGGTTCCAAACGTTAGGATCCTGTGCCATCGCTTCTTTCCAAGTATCTGAAGCATATTTATCAAACAAAGTTCCTACATCTGCATACATGCCGGAATCGATCAAATCCTGTGCAATCGTGTTGTCGGCTGTACCGATGGTTACCACATCAGGCATGTCCTGACCTGAAGACATGGATAAACGCAGCTTCGTACCAAATGCGCCGTTCGTATCTGTGATGGACCAAAGGGACTTAATGTTGATGCCGAATTTTTCTTTAGCCCATTTTGTAGCCACGTTATTCTCAATGCTTTCACCGTTTTTGAATTTAAGCTCAGGGTCCACGCCCCATGCGGTTGTAAATGTCACCTCAGGATCGTATTTATCCTTGTAGGCGTTTTCAGAATTGGAAGCTGTATTTGCAGTCGCTTCACCAGCTGCTTTATCTCCAGCAGTGTCTTTACTATTAGCAGCGTTATTGCCTGAACAGCCCGCAAGGCTACCCGCCAAAAGCATGCTCATGCACAGGAGCGGCAGCCATCTTTTTCTCTTCATCGCGCTCATTTTGTTCCCCCTTGGATTCCATAAGTGTTGGTTACATTTTAATTATAGGGAACGACGCTGAGCCCGAATACGTCATTTAAACAAGGTTTCTGCACCTTTCTCAACCTCTATCCGTCCCGGAATTCATTTGGTGTCATATTGTAGTGTTTTTTGAACATCTTACTGAAATATTGCGGATTCTGATATCCAAGCTCAGAGGTGATTTCATAGATTTTTTTATTCGTATTTTTAAGCAGATAAAGTGCCCGTTCCATCCGCATCCGAATAATATAGTCCCCTAGTCCTTCCCCAGTCTCAGCTTTATAAATCTTGGACAAGTAGACTGGATGCAAATATACATGATCGGCAATGGTTTTGACGGACAGCTCATGCCCCGAATGGTTTCCTACCAGCTCATGCACCTGCTTGATAATATAACTTTTCGTATTCTGATCGCTTTCGGATAGCTCCTTCTGAAGCTTATCGAGCATATCAAACGCCCAATCTTTAAGCTTATCAAAAGAAACAATAATACTCTGCGTCAACAACGGATCTAAAGCGTATTGGTCGATCTTGGAGATGAACTGACCACTCTTATGCGCTATATACATAAATGCATTCGTTATCGATAGAAAGACCTCGTACAGATGTTCACTGGAAAACCGTGCATTCTCCATATCCCGGAACACGTCAGCAATTTTTTGCCTTGCTGAATCCCATTGTTTGGATTCCAGCAGATGAATGAGTGTAGGTGGACGATAAAGACACTCGAGCGATTTGATGCTGATCGTCTCCTGATGCTGGCGGTCATCCAAAAACAGCACGGAGCTGGATTCATCATGTGCTGCCAAATACATCGAGCTAAGACCGCTTCTATAGGCAGCCGTCATCCCCTCCGGAAAGGTGAACCACTCTGTTACAATCAGTGAAATCTCACCCTTGAGGTAATTGCTTACACTAATTCGGAAATTCGCGATCACCGCTTTTAGGATTTGCTGCCTTGCAGCTTCATAGTTAGCCATTTGCTCCAATTCCTGCTGTACTGCCGGCTTTAATTCAACAAGCAGAATCAAGCAATCATGCGGCGCTTTGCAGAACCAGACATGGAACTGTTCCTTAAAAAGCTCCTCGGCAATGTTGCCGATCGCATATTCCATGAGAGAGACCGAATGGTGATCCATTGCGGCATAATGTTTACCCAGCTGAATCAGCAGCATCGCCGCTTCAGCATCCGGCTGGAAGGAGATTTCATATTCCTTCAGCTTAATGGCTAGTGTCCGCTCAGACAGCACCCTGCCGAGAAGCAATTCATGCATCAGATTAGCCCGCAAAACACTGTAATCGGCTTTGCGATTATACAGCAGCAAATGATATCTATCATGAGCTTCCCATTCGTCTTTCAAAGATTCAATCGCACTGGATACGCTTTTGATAAACTCATCATCACTTACCGGCTTCAAAATATAATCAAATGCCTGCAGTTGAATAGCTTTTTTCGCATATTGAAAATCGGAATAACCTGTCAATAAAATGGACCGAATATTTGGCCATTTCTCGCTCACGGCTTCAATTAATTGCAGGCCAGTCATTCCTGGCATTGAAATATCCGTAACCATAATATCTATAGCCTGCTGTTCCATAATTTGCAGAGCTTCAGCACCCGATGCCGCTTGATGCACCTGCTTTACCCCGATTTCAGCCCATGGAATAGTACGAGCTAAACTTTCCGTAACATAGGGCTCATCATCAACTAACAACAGCTCTATCATTCTTTCCCCTCCTAGATGTCATTCCATTTCATTGTCTGTGTAGGGCAGCAACCACTGCAGTGTCACCTGTAATCCTCCAAGCGGAGAAGGCGAGATGCGCAAGCCAGACGTCTCCCCAAAACGCAGCCGCATTCTCTGATGCACATTCCATAAACCGCAGCCCATTTCTTCATCCATCGCCCTGCTTAGTTTATTTTCCAGTTCTATAATTCCCTCTGGCGTCATGCCCTGACCATCATCCTCAACCGTAAGCGTCATTTCTCTGCCTGCACAGGAACCCGTAATCCGCACCAGTCCCTCTTTGGCGACGGGCTCAATTCCATGTATAACCGCATTCTCCACCAAAGGCTGCAGTACGAGCGGCGGAAGCTCTCTTTTGCGCATTTGCGGTGGGATATTGATCTCATAACGAAGTCTGCTCATCCTCATCTTCTGGATCTCCAGATAATGATTCACAAATTCCACCTCTTCAGACAGCGCAACCAAATCACGTTCCTGACGAGTGGTGTATCTGTAATATCGGGACAAATTATGCGACATCCCAACGACTGCCCCCATATTATCTAGCTTCGCCATACTTGTAATAAAGGAGAAGCAATTATAGAAAAAATGTGGATTAATCTGTGATTGAAGCTGCTTTAAGCGGGCTTCGCGAACATGGATTTTCTCCATCAGCACATTCTCGATCAGCATCTGAATCTGTTCTACCATACTGTTAAACCGGCCGGACAGGAAGCTGAATTCATTCTTCCCTTTAATCTCCACTCGCGCAGAATAATCCCCTTGCTTCAACCGTTGAAAGCCTCCAACCAATAACCTTATAGGCACCTGCACTTGAACATATAACAGATAGGCTACGAGACAGCTCATTAACAACAAAGCACTGATCGCAAAATAAAATAAACGATTAGAGGTCAGGATTGGATGTAGGATTTCAGTCAGCGGCATATAGTCGATCAAATACCAGCCCATTTTGTCCGAATAGACGATATTTACACTGTAGGATTCACCTTCTATTTTGACCGTGCGATTCTCACTAGGCTTCAGCTGGGTCTCTTCCAGCCTGTCTACCAATTCTTTTGCTAATACCTTGTCGGCACTGCGGTTAAAAATAAGTCCTGTTCCCTGCTTATAATAAAAAGGATCTCTTCTGCCATCACTTTTGAATTTATCCAGCATATCTTCTATGTTCCGGCTGTCGAACTCTACCTTCATAACCGTTTTGACTTTTTCCGGAGCGAATTCTGACATAAAAGGTGTAAAAGAAAACCATGAGAATACGAAGCGGTCACCCTCCTGCCCTTCGATTTTCTCCACATGCCAGCCCGACTTCACTTCCCGCTTCAGATCCTCATCTTCGTATAACTTCGCATCATTTTCAGACACAATACGATGAATGGACGGGGAGTATAAATATAGCTTACTCTTCCAATTGGAGGAGCTTTCTTGAATACTGATTTTGGTCTGAATCCGTTTGATCAGGTTTATCGTATCCAGATTCAAACGCCCTTTTTCCAGATAAGTATCCTTAAGGCTGAGGATATCAGGATCATGGATCAGCAGAATCGGCCACGAAGACAATAACTCCATATTACTTTCTACCTGATTCTGAAAAAAACTAAGCTGATTATTATTCGAAGTATTTAACTCCGTACGCAGCACATCCGTGGTCGTTTTATTGGAATAGAAGTAAAGGATGGTTATCGGGATCAGCATAATGACCATGATACTCACGATTTTGGTAAATAAATTATATCTATACACGTTCCTTCACTCTCCGGCTCAAATGTCATAGCCCCTATTGTACAAACAATCCCTACTTGCGAAAAGATAAATATCTAAAAAATGTGGTAAAGACAGGCCCTAACTGCCTTTTCGAGCACAGTTATTGCCTGTCTGCCTATTATTGCTGCAAAAGATTGAGTATGATGTAAGCCGCTTCAGCGCGTGTTGTATGGGCTTGCGGGCGGAAATTGCCATCTTCGAATCCATTGATAATCCCAGCCTGCGCAAGCGCTGTTATCCCTTCACTGGCATACAACGAGATCAGGTCTTTATCTTTAAAAGAAATAACGTTCACATCCGTCTGACCGTTCACTTTCTCCGCCAACTTAAGCGCACGGTATGAAATAGCTGCCATTTCTTCACGGGACAATTTATCATTCGGGCCAAAAGTGCCATCCGCATGTCCTTGTACAACACCCAATTTCCCAGCAGTATTCACAGCAGAGCTATACCACGCATCAAGGTTCACATCTTTAAAACTGCCTGTTCCTCTTTCTGCATTTAACTCCAGCGCGGACAGCAGCATGCTGACAAATTCAGCGCGTGTAACCTCCCCTTGCGGATTAAAGATCCCGTTTCCTATTCCTTGCACGATCCCTTTAGCCGTCAAGGATTCAATCGCTAACGTGGCCCAATCTGCTGCTTTTAAATCTGTGTACCCCACCTCTGCGTACCCCGCAGCATAAATGCTGAAATGACTTGGATTAAACACAATCTGTTCCGCGGTTGGGTTGTACCGCACAGCTTTGATAACTTCGAGTTTTCCATCAGCAAGTATCGAATAAACAGCAATCCGCTGGCTCTGCTCCCCGAGCTTCAGCTTGTAGTGGAAGGCTACCGATATTGCTCCTTTTTTGAAAACATCGATAGAAGTCCCATCTACTGACACATGGATGTTATAGGCCGGGTAGTCTTTTGCTCCAGTTGCCAATGGTGAAGGCAAGGTTGGCGTAGCTACCTGAACCAGTGAGAGCGTTAGTTCCTTAGCCCCCGTCTTTATAATTCCTGCACTTGCTTCCGTAGAAACCGTAACAGATGCCGCACCATATACAATTACTATTTGAGGATGTTTGCCCTGCTCTAGTATAGAACTCAACGGTAGATGAACGACTGCTCCCTTAAGCTCTCCCGTCGATGGCAGAACAGAAATAACCAGTTTTTCATCCGCCGGAAGCGTCGACAGCGCCTTATTGATATCCTCTATACTTAGCGTGATCTCAGCTATGCCGGAAATTCCTGCTTGTGCCTTCACCTGAAGTTGTCCTGCCGCTGTATGTTCGACCACTGCTTTAATTGCTGAATTTACAACGTTTGAATCTCTGACCGTGATGACAGGATCAGGATTAACCCCCGTTCCGGGTTCTTCACCAGTGCCAGGATTTCCTCCCGTTCCGGGTTCCCCACCAGTGCCGGGATTTCCTCCCGTTCCGGGTTCCTCACCAGTGCCGGGATTTCCTCCCGTTCCGGGTTCCTCGCCAGTGCCGGGATTTCCTCCCGTTCCGGGTTCCTCACCAGTGCCAGGATTTCCTCCCGTTCCGGGTTCACCACCAGTACCGGGATTCCCTCCCGTTCCGGGTTCCTCTTCGCCCCCCTCACCGGCCACCGGGGTTTTGAAGACATTTAATGAAGAGAGTGCATTCCCTGCAAAATCGAACATTGCCTGATTCTCCCAAGCATTTCCTTCGCCTACCTTCCAGCCTACACCTTGCACTGGAATCCAAGCTGGTTCCCAATAGAACAAGCCTGTTCCTTTACCATCGGGTACTTTGGACAATACATTCATTACTGTTTTGACCTCAGCCATTTGACCTGCAACCGTAGCTGGGAAGCCACTGCCGTCTAGCTGATCTTGGCGGGCGATGTTATTCTCAAAATTGTCGCCGTCCTCCAGCGTGTAAGGATACGCGGTTTCCGTCACAATCACTTCTTTACCATATCGTTTAGAGATATCGTCCAAGTTAAACTGCAGGCTATCCATCGTTCCGCTCCAATACGGATAAAAGGACGCGCCGATCACATCATAATCAAGATTCCGCTGCGTTAATTCGTCAAAGAACCAACGAAACATATCATTTTTGCCACCTTCAGCAAGATGGATCATAATTTTGATATCCTGACCTGCACCCTCGCTGTCTCTAACTCCCTTCACTCCGCTCTCCAGAAGCGGAACAACCTTCTCAAAAGCATTCTCTTGATCATAGGATTTGCCATCTGGCCATAACAAGCCCCCATTAATCTCATTTCCGATTTGAACCATATCGGGTGAAGCTCCCTTTTCCTTTAGCTCATCCATAACATCTTTGGTATAGTCATATACCGCTTGCTTCAATTCATCATAGGAGTAATCCGCCCATGCTCCTGGCTTGTTTTGCTTTCCGGGATCAGCCCAGAAATCAGAGTAGTGGAAATCAAGCAACAGCTTAAACCCTTTGGCTTTGACACGCTGCGCCATTTCCACAACATGCTCACGGTCATTATAGCCGCCAGCTTCCTGAGGATCATTCCATAAACGCAGCCGAATGTAATTTACACCCCGGCTTTTAAGAATATCCAGCAAATCCTTTTCTACTCCATTGTCGTAATACTTTCCACCGGCATCCTCAATCGCTTCCAGTGTGGAAATGTCCGCACCTTTTATGAACCCGGATTGCAGCACAAGCGGAGTAACCTGAATATCAGCTGTGGGTTGTAGGTCTGTCCCTGCAACTTTCCCCATTACGCTGTAAGTTCCTTCAACCGCGTACTCCGCTTCAGTAAGGTCATCCCAGGTTACAGGCAGCTGTTTGCTTGACCCATCTTCGTATATAGCCGTTACCGCTGATGGCAATAAAGCAGGCACATCCGTAATTGTGCTGACATTTATACTCTCAAATCCAACAATAGGCGTGCTGCTGTCACCTACTACTGTTACCTTCGCCACTGCCTTCTGCACAGTACCTGAGATAGAACCGCTTACTGTAAAGGTTCCGGGACGGGAATACTCTGCTGGTGGGATCACATCCCAAGCAACCTGAGCATCCTCCGTGTCAGAATTGCTATATACCACAGTTACAACACTTGGAAGCTCAGGGGCTTGCCCAATTTCCGTGTCCAACCGTACTGGCAGAACAGTTTGTATTTCACCCTGTGCCGGCTCATGCGGCGCGCTGGCTGCGGGAACACCCCAGACCTTCAGATCATTAATGGCTGCCCATTTTCCGCCGTTGATGCCGGTCAGGTTGACCCTTACATAAGAAACATTCCGCAGCTTAAAAGCATTGTACTGAGTTTGCTCTACACTGCTGCTCTTACTTTTGTCCACAACTGTTGTCCATACCTTATGATCACGTGATACTTCAATCGTATATTGATTAATGTAACTCCATGCATTCCAGATGACGGTTGCGCCTGACAAGTCATATGCACCTTGCAAATCTACTTCCAGCCAATGAGGAAAGCTCCCGTCATTCGCCGTCCAATGTGTGTTCCATTCATCGGAATCTACTGCGTTACCCGCTTCATACCCTGCAAGCTCACTATCGGATATAGCAGGCTTTCCTAGGGCAATATTCTCATCTCCTGCCGCTTGAGCAGACTGCCCAAACGTAAAAGGGGAAATAAGAAAGGTCAGAATCATAAATAATACAAATGATTTCTTCAATGTCTGCTTCCTCCTAAATAATTTAATCATGGATTATGTACTCAGCAGCACAGTCATTTTGTGCGCCCCCTAATTGTAAACGCTTTATTAACTCTGCTATATGTTACGTTAGAAACATTTCAGCAGTTTTTGCAGTCGATTTGATCTAAGCAAGGAGTAAAATCACATACAAAAAAAGATGATCCGAAAGCCATACGGCTTCGAATCATCTTTATATAGGTAGAACCATTCCACTTCAATCTGCTCAGAGCGTTTGTGGTTTGGACTGTTGATTAGATAAAAAGAATAAAGCGACCCAGATCAAGGCAAATCCGAGAATCTGCGGGATAGTGACCAGCTGTTGGAACACAATCCAGTTGATGATTACTCCCGTCATAGGAAAGCTGAGTTCAGCCAATGTGGCGAAGGAAGCTTTGGTCGTGCTAAGTCCTTTGTAATACAACAACATACTAAGAAGTCCTGGCAGCAAAGCTTGCAGCAATAAATTAACCGCAATAGCTGCCGATGCACCAAACCCGCCATGAATCTGCCACGGGGCACCTTCTAGCGTAGTGATAACGAAAAGTAAAGGAAGCGCAAGGATAAACCGCAGCGAAGTCACTGTCTCATATTTCATAGAACCGAGCAGATAACGTCCCATGACTGTCGATCCCCCCCACAGTGCAGCTGCTCCCAAGGCCATCAGACTGCTAACCCCAATAAAGTTATTCACATGTCCGAAAGGGATACTCCAGCCAAAGGTCAGCAGATAGGTTCCTACCAGCGCCAACACAATGAGTGGTCCGAAATTTTTTGGCAAACGTTCTTTAAGAATTAAAGCAGCGAGACCGATAGCGAATATTGGCTGAAGCTTTTGCAGTAACAGCACTGCATTCAAATCCCCACTGGAAAGTGCCATCGTAAATAGGATCGTCGCCCCGGCAGAGCCTCCCCATGAAACAATCAATAAAGCACCAATCTGGCGAAATCCAATTCCTTTAAGCTCCGCCCGGTGACGCCAAAGAACAGGTGAAGCAGCCAAGAAAAGCACCACATGCTCCAGAAGAACAATTTGCGATGAGGTTAAGGATTTTAACAGGATGATACGAAAGAGCGGATCAACGCCCCATAATGCTGCACCAATCACAACGAGCCAAAATCCACTGCGTAGCGCTGATGTACTGCCAACCTTAGTTGATGATGAAGCTGTAACATTACTCATAATTTCCTTCTCCTTGTCGATACAAACCCTCGATAAGAGACCAAAAACCCCCGAATTACCAAATAGGTAAACTCGGGGGCATTATCAATAAAGACGTACAAGGATAGACTCCTAGCGTCTTTATCTTATGATCCTCTCCCATCCGGACTTTACCGTCGGCTCTGGATTTACACCAGATCAGTCACTTCTCTGCAAGCAGAACAAGTGAGTCGCGGGCTCAGTTCGCTTTGAACATTACCGCCGGTCGGGAATTTCACCCTACCCCGAGAATCTTGTATTCCGTTGTTTTTTTCACAATCTCAGAATAAACCTCTTCAAGCCATTCGTCCAGTACTTTATGAAAATGTACACATTACTTTCATGTTTCGCAGCATTTTATTACATGTTTGTTCGTAATTGTTCTACTGCTTCATCCAAAAAACTTCTGTATAATGAAATTATGTTGATTTTTCCATAGTTTAGTAATCATGTCGAGGAGGTTGTTATGAAAGAAGCATTCTGGACGAAATTATTGTTCTCCATTTTTGCCGTTGGAGGAATAGCTTTTTTAGGATTCATAGGTGCTATAATTACTGCGCTTTACGGAGGACTGCTGTTTTATACCCCACTTGTGGCGATCTTAGCGATCGTATTAGCCATCTATGTTGTACTCATCATATTTAATGTGTTGTCCCGAAGAACAAGCAATATTGTATTGTTATCTATCCTCGGACTTAGTCTGCTCGCGACCGCAGGATATGAGATCAAGCAAGCGTACGTCAACAGAATTGCCACTGTCGATGATCGGGAGGTTAATCTGCTACAGTATGAACCCTTTGCTGAGAAGACCAAAGCAGTGAATCTGGACGAGCCTTCTTCCTATCATATCGATAGCGATCTTCCAAGATTGGACGGCGCAACCGCACTTTATCCACTGTATTCAGCTTTCGTTCAATCTACTTATCCTGAGGGTTATTATAATCCGTATGATTTTCAAGCAAGTCAAGTAATTTGCAGCAGCACGCCTGAAGCTTACAAGAGATTAATTGAAGGAGAAACCGATATTATATTTGTAGCGGCTCCGTCAATTGCACAACAAAAAGAAGCTAAAAGAAAAGGTGTCGAACTGAAGCTTACGCCGATCGGCCGCGAGGCCTTCGTATTTTTTGTAAACAAACGAAACGACGTAACCGGACTTTCCACCGCTCAACTTAAAGATATTTACGCAGGCAAGGTCACAAATTGGAAAGATGTAGGCGGAGCTAATAACCGAATCCGTGCTTTTCAACGACCTGAAGATAGCGGAAGCCAGACGATGTTGCAAAAGTTTATGAAGGACACTCCACTCATGAAGCCGCCTCAAGAAGACGTAGCGGATATTATGAGCGGTATCATTCAACAAACCTCCAGCTATCGCAACTATAAAAATGCACTGGGCTACAGCTTCTTATTTTACGCCTCAGAAATGAATCGAAACGGGGAAATAGCCCTGCTGGCCATCGATGGTATTCAACCAGACAAGGAAAGTATTCGTAGTGGACAGTACCCTTTGGCAACAGAATTTTATGCAGTGACCGCGGGAAGCGACAACCCTAATATTCAGCCCTTTCTGGATTGGATTCAATCTGCTCAAGGTCAGAAATTGGTAGAGAAAACAGGTTATACATCGTTAAAATAAAATCTCTCTAGCAAATGAGAGCTATCCCAAATGTTTGGGAAGGCTCTTTTTCTATTTTTATACCGAAAATTTTCCTTTTTATCTGTTGTAGAGCGCAACTTTTGGAAACTATTGTCGTTTATACTTTATACGAGCCTTAAACGGCATCAAAGGAAGAAAAAGTAAGAATTGCTAGAGACCAATAAACGGGGATGGTAGGGATTGCAGATGAAAAAGTTTGGTTTTTTGGCGTTACTGCTGCTTTTGTTGGTGCTGGTTCATCCAGGAACTGGTTATGCCGGCTCTGCGGAAACACACATCAACCTAGACGGCAACGATCTTAAGATTTCAAAAGAAGCACAGGTACAAATTGTAAATGGCAGTGTAATGGTTCCTCTTCGTGTTGTTGCGGAACAGCTTGGTTATACCGTGAAATGGGATAATGTGACCAAGACGGCGATCATTGAGCAAAAGGGAACTACTTTAAAGCTGATCGTGGATAATACGATGGCAGAAGCTTCAGGGAAACAAGTCAAACTGGACAATCCTCCGTTTCTCAGTGGCAGCACAACCCTTGTTCCTTTAAGATTTGTTGGGGAACAGACAGGAACTACTGTCGGTTGGGACAATGTAACCAAAACCGTATATTTAACCTCTCCAGTACCTGAGATTGGGGGAAGCGATCCGGAAATTACGGTTCCACAACCCACTCCAACAGCACCTTCAGACAACGGATCAAACGGGAATACAGCAACTGAAGGGAATAGCTCAGTAGCTACAGTCACCAATCTTAGCTTCATCGATAACCAGCTGGTTATTGCAGTGAACGGCAGTATAAAACCTACCGTGTTCACTATGACAGACAAAGACCGAATTGTCGTGGATTTACCGAATACTGGCTTTGGAACCGACTTCCATCAGAATCTGTCCGTAGGAAAGAACCAAAGCGGACAGTTAACGGTTACTGACTATCCTAATGTCTCTGCCGTTCGCTATTCATTGTTCAGCAGTTCCCCATCTACCATTCGGATCGTCATTGATCTAAACAGCGCTAATAGCTACAGTCTGATAAATGCTAATGATGGACTTATTATTGTGGATCTTAATGGGACTAGCGTTACGCTTCCTGAAACCACCTTACCAGAAGTACCGGTTACAACTCCTCCACCTTCTACCGGCAACACAGACAAGAAGATAATCGTCATCGATGCAGGACATGGTGGGAAAGATCCAGGGAGTTCAAGTGTTAACAAGCTTAAAGAGAAAGATTTCACCTTGCCGACAGCACTGAAAATTGCAGAATTACTAAAGAAAGAACCAAATATCGAGGTTATACTCACGCGCAGTGGCGATACATACCCAACTCTACAGGACAGATCTAACCTCGCCAACAATGTAAAAGCCGATCTATTTATCTCTGTTCATGCCAATAGTATTCCGGCGGGCAGTAAAAGTAACCCTAGTGGCACAGAGACCTATTACACACGCAATGATAGCTTATTATTCGCTCAAACCGTTCACAAATACCTCGCAGGTGCTACAGGACTGCAGGACCGAGGGGTTCGTCAAGCAAACTATCATGTAACAAGAGAAACCAAAATGCCAGCAATATTATTAGAATGTGGTTACTTAAGCAATACCAAGGATGAAGCATTGCTGTTTACCCCGGACATCCAAAATAAAATAGCCGAAGCAGTAGTTTTAGGAATCAAAGAATATTTAGGTCGTTAAAAAAATGGGTGTCCCATTAGCCGTTTAGGCTGATAGGACACCCATCTTTATTCGGTAGCAGTGTTCCAAACACTCATTCGTTCCCGCAGATTCGAGGTATGCAGCTCCAGCTGTATACCATCTGGATCTAGAAAATTGACCGTCCAGCCTATTCCCCGTTTGATTGGTCCTCTAATTATGGGCACATTCTGGGTTAGCAATCCTTGGACGGCTTCCTCAAAATGTTCCTCTGCAATACTAAAAGCAATATGGTCTACCCCAACCACATTATTTGCAATCGACATATAATCAGGCTTTTCAAGAAGACATATCCAGGCACTTCCCCATTCCAGATAAGCATCAGTTTTACCTCTATGAACTAGCTGAAGGCCCAGAATTCCTGTGTAGAAATTCAGGGAATTTGCTAAATTACTGACATTTACGGTCACATGGTTAAAACCTTCTACCTGCATCTTTATTCAGCCTCTCAATCTTCTTAAGCCAGCATAGTGACAATTCTTTTGCGTTTCTCTGACTCAGGATCATAAGCTACATGCGTATCTTCATCAAAGATCAAGGTAGCCCGTTCCTCCAGATTGTATTTCGGCCATACCCTCTCTGCTGTAGCCGGATTTCCTTGATGAGCGAAAGCAATCCAAGCGTCATGCATAACTTCAGCCAACTTCTGCATCGTTGGATTAATTTCTGCCCTAAGATGGGTTAGATGAGATAGATTATTAAAGGCATAAACGATTTCTGCACTATGCACAGCTTTATTTAACAAAGGATGACCTGGGATCGTGCCGTCAAAACGGTACATCCAGACTGGTGCATAATTCAATTGGTTTTCCGCCAGAGACACCGAGGTTGTCCAGAAGTAAAGATCCGTTAGAATTTCAGCTTGTCCCTCCCAGGTGGAAGAATAATGGTTAGCAATTTCCTTCAGACTCCCAGTACCCATCATCTGCTCCAGCGCCTTGAGTGATTCGTCAAAGTCTGCCTCAGGTGATTCTTCTCTGAAGAACAAGTTGCCCTCATCACGATTGGTTCCGATCAATAGCGGAATACCATGTGCCGATCCTTCTGCCACAGCCTGTGCAGGTTCTACAGGAAGTATATCCCCATCAATGACAGGCTGAAATAACATGCCAATTGAGCCACCCGTTAACTTTTTAGTCATTCTTGCGGCTGCATCGATAATTTGTTCAGAAGAAAATGTTTGCAGAAGACTGGCATCTCCATCTGGGGCAATCCCTAATTCAGCTAGCAGTGCAGCTGCAATGTACTTTCCTTGCTCGTTAGGCAGCGTCTGAGCAGCCCCACTTTGCATAATCGCGCCAGCGAACAACCCTTTCGCTGCTGGCATAGCCAAAAGGGCTGCGATACTCATACTCCCTGCTGACTCTCCGAATACAGTTACCCGCTGCGGGTCCCCGCCAAAAGCAGCAATATTCAGTTTTACCCATTCCAGCGCGGCAATTTGATCCAATAATCCTTGATTAGAAGCAAGCCCATGGCCAAATGGAGACAAATTCATGAATCCAAATGGACCCAGCCGATAGTTAATGGTCACTAAAATTACTTTGCCTCGCTCAGCGAAGCTTGTGCCGTCAAACTGTGGCTGACTTCCAGCCCCGGTCACAAACGTCCCCCCGTGAATCCAGAACATAACAGGCAGGGGCTCATCATGAACTGCTGGCGCCCAAATATTTAAATACAGACAATCCTCGGAATGAAGCGGCGTCTTGCCACCGAACCGAGTACCTCTCGTATCCGCTGGCTGATGACTAACTGGACCAAATTCAGAAGCATCTCTAATCCCATCCCAGGCCTCTGGTGGCTGTGGTGCACGAAACCGAAGTTCTCCAACAGGTGGAGCTGCAAAAGGGATCCCGCGCCAAATGTTCACGTCCCCCTCCTGTATTCCTTGAAGCTTACCGTAAGAGGTTACTGCTATTGGTCCTCCCATTACATTTCACCCTTCCACATTATTCCTTATTCTCTTCAATCTGTTTATATAAGCCGGATCGAAACCGGAACCATTCAAAAAGATGTGTAAATACCACCTTAAGTACCGCATAACCCGGAACTGCAAGGATAATTCCCAGAATCCCAAACATTTTACCTGCGAATATAATTACAAAAATAATGGTTATCGGATGAATCTTCAACGTCTTGCCCATGATCTGTGGTGAGATGAATTTCCCTTCAATCAGCTGAACAGCTGTCCACACGATAATCATCTTCAGCAGCATAAATGGAGAAGTGACCATCGCCACAATTAGGGCAGGTGTAATCGCGATTGCCGGGCCCAGATAAGGAACAACTGCTGTACAAGCAGCAGCAATAGCCAGAACGAGAGAGTACTCCAAACCAATGATTAAATAGCCAATATAGAGCAGCAGACCAATACAGCAGCTGACTATAATTTGCCCGCGTATGTAAGAGGATACCTGACTGTTCATCTCCGACATGACCATACGAGTCTGCGGCTGCAGAGAAGTAGGTACAAACTTCAGAATATAATCCGGCAATTTTTTCCCATCGCGAAGCAAGTAGAACAAAATAAATGGCGTCGTTACAACCGCCAAGACAATCTCTGTAAGGGCTCCTACAAAGCTGCCAACACCCGTCAAGGCATTATTCAGAAAAGAACTGCCCCACGCTGTTATCTTAGATGTTATCTCACTAAGGTTCGTTCCGATACTATCTTGAACTTGCCCAAAGAACTCCGTTCCGGTCAGATCCATAAACCGTTCTTGAATTAATTCACTATACCTTGGAAAATTGTCGATCAATCCTGATAGCTGAGTCCGTATAATTGGAATGACCATAAACAAAACCAGCGTGATGATACCAGCAATCAACAAATATAGGATGATTATTGCATATACACGTTTTATTCGGGATCTTTTCTCCATCCGATCTACCAACGGATTCAGCAAATAATAAGCTATACCTGCCAGTAATAATGGTGCGGCCACGGTGTGCAGCAATACTGATATCGGCTTAAAAATAAACGGTATTTTGGAGAATACCAGAATATTAATTCCAACCAGCAGCATAATGAGCAGCACTACTACAAATTTATTATTCAGAAAAAATTTTTTGAACTTCTCTGGCCACACCTGCAGCCTCTCCATCGTACCCTCTCCCCTATAAACCATCATATATACTGTGTTATTTCATTCACTTTTTAATAGCATAGTCAACGTTAGCCCTGCAAGTCAAATTTGATGTCCTTAATTAAGCACACAGTCCTATTACGAGTCTGGTCATGATCCGATTCAATCATAATCCTCCCCTGTTTATAAATAAATAACCCTGCACGAGATATTCCTCTGTACAGGGTTAGAACCGCAACTAAACGGTACTCCCAAGCCTTGCTATTTTTTCTTTTTCCCTTTAGCGTCCTTTTCATTTGAAGCAATCAATTGTCCATCATAGGTGTATAACACGTGACCTTCAAGCTTCTCCCCCTGCAAATGTTTCCGCACTAATGATTTCGCCAGCTTAGGTGTAATCTCTTTGTACCACACACCTTCGGGATAAGCGATCACCACACAAGCATCTGAACATCTTCCATTACAACGGGTCACAGTCGTATGTATAAGACTTTGTGCGCCCAGCTTCTCAATCTCATCTTCTATCGCTTCAGCTACCTCTTCACCTTTATGTTTCTTGCAGCTGCTACCGTTACATATTAATAAGTGACTTACAGTTCCTTGTAAATTCCAGGTCGTCATGGATGACTTCAACCCCTTCCTATCAGCTAACCCTATTCCGTTCGTGGATTATTTTAAACACTATCATAAGCATCATTATAGTCAATAGTAAGAAAGACTGTTATACTATAAATGAGAATGATTATCAATGAAAAGAAGGGGATTACTACATGCAGATCCAATCCGACGGGATGCCTTATTCATCCCATCCTTTTTATATGCCCCTTCGGGTCATCAGCTTATCGGGAATAACCAACTACACAGCCTCAAACATTTCTTCTACTAATTCCAGCCTTATGATAATCTGGGATGGGAAAGGTTTTCTTGAAATAGACGGTAAGCTACACAAGGTCATGGCCGGAAGCTTAATAGCCCTTAGTAGTTCTTCTTTATTGAAGATGGAACCTGAATTACAGTTAAAGGGGATATGGATGGAGTATTCCTGTATACCCCAGAGTAAAGATGAGGACATTTTTATAAATGACAACTCCCCTGTCCACCATGCCTCTACACGTTTGACAGCCTTGGCAGGTGAGCTTTACAGTGCTTGGATAGACGCTGATAAGCAAAAGCCGTTTAGGGTCCAGCAGCTATTCACCCAGTTCCTAGTGGAGCTTCATAGTGAACTGACATCCCGTAAAGAAAGATCAAGCAGTTGGATGGAGCAAGTGACGGAGTATATAGAAGCTCATTACAATGAAGATATCACACGGGATCAAATGGCTGCTTTAGCTGAAGTGAGCCCTGAGCACTTTTCGCGAGCCTTTCGCAAATCAATAGGTCTATCCTTCAGTGCTTATATTACACTATTAAGAATCCGAAAAGCCCAGCAACGAATTCTCACCAGTTCCCCCAATCTGACTACTTTGGCACATGAGGTTGGTTACGAAGAGGGAACTTATTTGAGCCGAAAATTCAAACAGCTTGTTGGCGTTTCACCTACAGCCTACCAGAATAAGAATAAACGGGTCGTTGCCCTGAACTATAATCACACCGCTAGCCTGCGAGTACTGGAAATCATGCCTCAACTCGGGGTTTATTCCGAATGGCAGCATAGCTTGGAACAAGTTCCCGCTTCCAAGCAGCTTCAAATGAGCGAAGGTAAATTTTCATTACTCTATGACTCAGTAGCTGCGGTAAAACCAGACGTCATTATCGGCTACAGTCTACCCGACAATAAGATTCTGACTCCTGTTGCTCCGGTTATTGAGCTGCCCTTTATGCAAATGAGTTGGCGAGAGCAATTTGCTCTGATTGCCGAGGTTGTGAATCGACGACAGCGTGCTGAACAATGGTTAAGTCATTATGACAGACTTTGTCTTACCGCCAACGGGTTATTAAACCATGCAATAGGAATGGAGAGAGGTACGGCTATCGTGTGGGAGGTTAGCTCCCGATCCGCCTACTGTTTCAGTAGCAGCTTCGGCAGAGGTTGCCAAATTCTATACGGTGATCTTGGCTTCAAGCCCCCCTCCGTAATTATTGAAAAAGGGATCACAGATTCCGGGTACTTAGAGGCATCCATTGAGGATATCGTATCGTTCCCTGCTGACCATATTATTATCACCAGCATCCCTTCATCATCTGAGGGAAGACAACGTTTTACTCGCCTACTACATTCTAAGGCCTGGAAGCAATTAGATGCAGTACGTAACGGACGGGTATATATTCTGAACCAAGGTGATATGTTCTACGGATTTGACCCACTGTCCTCACAGGCACAGCTTCAAGAATTGCTACGGGTAATGACATCATAAATTTGCATAAGCTGAGATCATATCCGTCCATAGTAAATACCCGGTGAAGCTTGTAAAGTTCTTATTGAGAATGATAATCAATATACATAGGAGGAACAACAAATTGCATAATCCAGGAAAAAATAGCACCAAACAATCCCATTGGCTTCTTTTTCCCCTCATGCTGACATTAATTCTAGTCATATCCGCTTGCGGGAATTCCAATAACTCTGTGGGGAATACAGGCAGTAACACCAGCAACACATCATCGGCTACTACAGCACCTACCGAAACTAATCAACCAACAGAAACTACGGAAACAGCTGCTCTTAAAAAGGTCACTACTATAAATGGTGATATTGAAATCCCTGTTCAACCTAAAAGGATTGTCGCTGAGGAATATCTGGGCAGTCTGATTGCGCTAGATACCATCCCTGTTGGTGCTCCCGGATTAACACTGGAGAATATGTATTTTAAGGAGGCACTTACTGGAGTTGCAGACACTGGAACTTACGGCAAAATGTCACCTGAAAAAATCATCGCACTTAATCCTGATTTGATTATTTCTGGACAAGCTGAAAGCTATGAAGCACTAAGCAAAATTGCTCCAACCATCGTTGTGCCATATGGTGATCTGAAAGATGCTCATGCCGAATTAACCTATTTCGGAGAACTCCTTGGTAAGGAAGAGGAAGCCAAAAGCTGGCTTGCAGATTACGACAAACGGATAGCTGAAGCTAAAGCCAAAGTAGACAAAGCACTCCCTGCAGATGCAACGTTTTCCATCATGGAAGACGGCGGAAAATCCATTTGGGCCTATGGCGATAACTTTGGCCGAGGCGGACAGCCTGTCTATCAGGCGCTGGGTCGCAAGCCCCCTACAGCTGTGGCCGCAGAAATTATGGAGAAGCAATGGGCGGAAATCTCTACAGAGGCACTCGCTAAATACGCAGGAGATTATATTATCTTAACTTCCAATAACCGTACAGAAGCTGATTACAAAGCTGATCCAATCTGGAGTAGCCTACCTGCTGTCAAAAATGGCCATCTCTATGTATGGAAAGAAGAACGGTCCTGGTACTATGATCCAATTGCCGTGTTATCCCAGACCGAAGAGCTGGCTGCTTGGCTTACAAGATAAAATGCGCTTAAATTAGAATCCCCTACTGCTTCCAACAACATTGGAGCAGTAGGGGATTTGTTATGTCTTTTGACTACAAAAACACTCAAGAGGTAATAATACATTTAGCCTAAGGTTAATCTAGCAAATGGAGTTGATCATTATGAAATTACTATCACTATATTTCATGCTTGCTTTTATGGGGTTGCTGATGGCAGTAATCATCGACCTTTTATCAGGAGAAACCCTCACCGCTTCAATGCGGACGATCTATGACTCCTTTGCAGCTACAAGCATACAGGAATCAATAACTATGCTCGTTTTTATCTCCTTACCTTTTGTTAATACAATTACATCCTCTATCCGAAATAGAAGCAATAAATCCATTAAATAAAATAAACTAACCTATACTCCCTAATTTTCTGCGGATGTAATGAACGATACACAAGAGAATAGGTACAGCGGCACAGAAATATGGCAAAATATATTTCAGAAATATCCTTCCTTCGTCCATATGTATCGGATAATTCGCTGAACTAATAAAAGCCCCGAACAAAACAACAATACCGACGGGAACGGCGAGCTTCCTGCTGTCTTGTACCTTGAATAGATCCGCGGTGACTACCATTGCAGCGTAGCAATATACTGACATTTTAAAAAATACTCCAATGATTAAGGTTAAGAGCACAAGCGCGTCCAAACGTTGAATGAAATTGGCCAGGTTTACTAACGTTATCGTAGTGAACATCGGAAAATTGGCTCTACTGTAGATTTCTGTTCCTAGAACGGATATTTCGATGGCATGGGTAAAACTGAGTAATAATCCGCATAAAGTCATTGCGATGATTCCGGTTCTTTTTGCTACCTTGGTTTTTTTGATATGAGGTAAAATCGTAGTGAAACATACCATCTCCCCGAACGGAAATAGCCATATATTCAGATAGGCTGATTTTAATGCATTCTTCCAATCCGAGGCCTGTAACGGAAACAAGTTATCTAGTTTTACAAGTCCGGCGGCAATAACCAAAAAGCAACTGGTCAAGCCCAACAATATTATAATCAGCATATAAATCTCAGCTGTCCGCGCAAACACCTCAATCCCCTTGTTTAAGATGTAAATTACCGCAACAACCATCATTGCATAAATGATGAACACGGGTGTTCTGTCGTAAGAAGCAGCTATTAACAACTCACCTGATTCATGCAGATTTCGGGAGCCATTGAAGAGAAGGATTGGAATGTATGTTAAGCTTAACGGCCAGCCTATAACATTGCCCAGTATCTTTCTTGTATACCCGCTAATAATCATGCCCGGATATTGCCGGTATAAATAAACATAAATCAAATACAAAAGAAGTCCACCGGGCAAAGCTAACAGAATAGCAATCCAGACAGCATGGCCACTTTCAAGTCCAATCGGTACCACAAGGGCCGTTCCCAATTCAAACAAAAAAATCAAAGCAAATAATTGACTCGCGCTGATGGTTTCTTTTTTCATAAAGTGGCCTTCTCCCACCTTTCTCAACTAAACCCTGTCATTTTTCCTTTAACAATTGCGGCTCTAATCTCATTCCTACACTGCGAATATATGCCTCCACAGAAACGTCGACTTCTGCTTCCGCGAACACTGACTCCCAATCGTCCTTAACAGTCTCCCATGCTTTTGGATTTGTGCGCTTCAGTTCATTCCCAAAATTGAAAATATCGCATTTCATAGTTTGAGCAGCCTGTAAGGCTTGGGTTATTTCCTGTTTAGTTTTAAGAGCCACTTGTTGTTCCAATTGAACGATTACCTCTCTATCACTTAGCTCAATATAACTCTGAGTCTCATTAAGTGTCCCCTCTTCCACAACATTCACATGAATGACGGGTACTTTATTGCGGAGTTCAATCTTAATTTTTGTTTTTGAATAATTAATGTTCACAGCTATCGAATCTTTAGCCTCATCTGAATCTACATTAATACTGGTTTCATTAATCTCGTTCTGTACCCACAGTGCCCCCCGGGCAAGAGGTCCATCCAGCCATCCCTGAAGAACCCCTTTTTTCAATACGCTTAGCCCGCTCATTGTGACAAGTGCTTTTACTTGAGTTTGCTCCATCCCGGATTTTTTAGTTCCTTCTTCAGCGTCTCCAAGAATTCTGGCTCCGGATATTACCACTGACCCTTCCCCACTGATACCATTAATTAGCTCAAAAACATTGATATCCCGGCTTTCTCCATATATTCTAGCGGTATTTTTACTCTTTTTAATAATCCCAATTGCAGGCAGGCTTTCTACGGGAAGCAATAGTTTCAGAATAGAGGATGCTTCCGTATCTCTGGCTACAATAACATTCGTGTTGAGCCGCAGCTCATGGGACCTTTCAAAGATGTCAAAAATCCCATCAATACCGCTCTTCACTGTAGATTCGCCTAAAACTAATAGCTGCGTGTGTGCAAAAAACATCTGTCTTGCCGCCTTTTTTGAAGTCTTGCGAAAAGCGCCAAAGATCGTACGGTCCGTAGAAGAATAAATAGTGACCGTGGGTTGTCCGGTGCTAGCTCCTGCACTTGTGGCTGTTGAGGATGGATTCACAATCTGAAAAGTAACATGATATTCCTCTTTATTCGGCACTTTATCCACACCTATACCGGTCACAATGCCTAAATTGTTTAACTCCCGACTGTTCCAGCAGCTTGTCAGCAACATTAAGCAGCATATACAAATAAATGAACGCATCATCCATCCGACCTTCATTTGCCACTCCCTGGCTTTCCATCATTCACCTTAAGTCGAGTATTATTTTTTTGGCTAATAAGACGCGGCCGAGTTTTCATATATTTCAAGGGCACACGCAAGATCGCGTCCTTCTGATTCTCAGCGATAAAAGGACCAAACGGAGACATATATGGAAAACCCAACGATTTCAAGCTGCACATATGAGCAACCAAAATAAAAGTAAAGATCGTTATTCCATAAAGCCCCATAAAGGCTGCGATAAACATAATGATGAAACGCAAGATGCGTATGGAAAGAGCCATATTAAAAGCAGGAGTAGCAAAGCTGGATATTCCTGTAAGTGAAACTACAATAACCATTGCAGGAGAGACAATACCGGCTTGTACGGCTGCCTGTCCTAACACTAAGCCCCCAATGATCGATACAGTTTGACCTATAGGGGATGGCATACGAATTCCTGCTTCACGTATAATCTCAAAAGTAAATTCCATCAGCATAGCCTCAATAAAAGCCGGAAATGGAACCCCCTCCCTTTGCGAAGCAAAATTAATAAGTAGGGCTGTTGGGATCATTTCTTGATGAAAATTTAGAATCGCAATAAAGAGTGCTGGGCCAAATAACGAAATAACAAGGCAAATAAATCTCAATAATCGGATCAAAGTCGTAATATCATAACGCTGGTAATAATCTTCTACGGCATGTAAAAACATAAAAAAGGTTGTAGGTGCAATCAGCACAAACGGGGTCCCGTCCACAAAAATAGCAACTCGTCCTTCTAAAAGATTTCCTGCAACACTGTCAGGACGTTCCGTATTATATAATGTTGGGAATGGGGAAAAGGGAGTGTCTTCTAAAAATTGCTCAATGTATCCAGATTCCAGAATCCCGTCTATATCAATGCTTTGCAGCTTAGTTCTGAGCTCCTGTAAGGTATTATCATTGACGATTCCATGAATATACATAATAGATACATTCGTTTGCGTGACGTCACCTATCTTCATCGACTCTACCCAGAGATTAGGGCTTTTTATTTTCCTGCGCACCAGAGAGATATTCGTCCCAATAGATTCTGTGAAACCTTCCTTGGAGCCACGAATGGCTACTTGAGTTGTAGCGTCCGATACCGTTCTAACCTCACCGCCGCTTGTATTCCCTCTGATAGCTTCCCTTATCCCGTTGACCCAAAGAATGGTATCTCCAGAGAATAAAGCCTCAAAAAGCACATCCCAATCTTCAAGCGTCTGTTCTTCTCCGATTCCTCTCGCCACTTCTTTCATATACAAAAAGATATCTTCAGCGGATGTTACCACCGGGTGTTCTTCACTTAGTTTATCAAACGACATCGCATGCTCCACAAACTCGTTGACCCTCAATTTTTCTATTAATCCCTCAATATATACGGCAGCTACCTCAACCTGTGTGGTTATGGATTTAATTCTACGAATAACAATATCAGGGCTA
Source organism: Paenibacillus sp. FSL H3-0310 (assembly GCF_038002785.1). NCBI lineage: Bacteria > Bacillati > Bacillota > Bacilli > Caryophanales > Paenibacillaceae > Paenibacillus > Paenibacillus sp. FSL H3-0310. The sequence continues at coordinate 1,460,439 of NZ_JBBODC010000001.1, read as the reverse complement.
TGGCCAAGCCTTTCTTGAAGCTCTTTAAGATTATCGTCCAAAATAGTAGAGTTAAAGGGATCCATCATTAACACCTCCTGCTCATACTATTTGTTCTACACCGCTTTTTTATGCAACAAATGGAATCTATAACCTCGCTTAACTTTGAATATGAACACGCAAAAGGGATGTCCTTGAGCTACTATAGCTCCGCGAACATCCCCTTATACTCTTTTGAAATTAACTTATTGAAGAGACTTCAGCAACGTAACTATCTCATCCAGTTGCTTGTCCAGCGCATAAGCATCGGAGAGATAATACGTTCTAAGATCGTAGGTGAATACATGACCCGCCTTAACAGCAGGTAGGCTTTGCCAGAAGACACTGTCCAGAATGTCCAGCTTATCCTGCTCCACACCACGGCTGAAGCCTTGGAAGATATAATCAGCTTCTCCTAAGTACTCGGGCAACGCTTCGAGTGAGAGGGAAGCCCAGCCTTCTTTAAAGGCTGCCTCTTGGACAAGATCAGGTGCATGCAGCCCCAATCCGTTATATATAATCTCTCCACCACGCCCATATGACGAACCATATAAATACAGCTCTTTACCGGCAATTTCAAAGATCGCCACCTTTTTGTCAGCTGCGATCAGATCAGACAATTCCGCTTTCTTCGCTTCCAGCTTCTGATTGAAATCCTCCACCCACTTTACAGCCTGCTGCTCCTTGTTCAAGATTTTCCCGATCTCGATCAATCGTTCCTTATAGTCGTATTTGCCCCAAGGAATAAAGACCGTTGGAGCAATCTTGGAGATTTGCTCATAGGTATCTTCCTGATAAGTGATAATCAAGTCCGGTTCGAGACTCGTTATTTTCTCCAGGGACACCGTCATGTCATCGCCTACAACTTCTACACCTGTCAGCGCCTCTTTGAAATATGGATGGTTCAGGATGTCATTCCCGGCAACGGCAATGGGCGTCACGCCAAGCGTCAGAAGATCACCAATAAAGTCTTGTACCGGGATCACAACTCTTTGTGGATTGCGCGGGATCTGCACCGGGCCTTTATCGCTATCGTATGTCCAGTATTCTGCAACAGCAGCCGGCTCAGAGCTGGCAACTACAGAATCATTATTAGTGCTTTTAGCCACTTCAGCCGACGTGCTAGCTGGAGCATTCCCTTGATTAGCTGCTTGTCCACATGCGCTCAACAGCAGCACCAGCGTAAGCATAACGGCTATCATGCTTGTTTTTCCTAACGATATTATTTTGTACAATGTAAATCCCCCTTGAGACTTTATATTATCATGATATTGATAATCAATATCATTTAGATCTTTATTTAATATACCGTCTCCGCGGGAAAACATATATACACGCTAATACATCAATTTTGTTATGGACGATTGTCAGCTTAAATTATGGCCGGTTAACAAATCTGTCTGTATCTCCAATTGGCGTTCGAGCGCAAGCCCTTCGCTGCCCCAAAATTCCTCAAGCTTCAGGTAATATATGCGTCCATTCCTGAATGCTGGAAGATTGCGCCAAACCGCACTTTTACTAATCCGTTTACGCGTCCTCGACATCCAGTCCTCTTGTCCTGATACGACCACAAACATATGGTCAGCCGCATATATTGGCAATTCCGACAGTGAGATGCATAAATGATCATTCCGCTCCAGAACATCTGACCTTACCTTGTCCGGTGGAGTTAACCCCAGCATTGGATACAGATTGTACACCCCGCGGGCTGTATGATTCCAGATATAAATACTGTTATCTTGCCTAATCTCATACACCGCTACCGTTTCACCAGATTCAATTAGTGAGGACAAGCGCTGCTTGGACAAATCTATTTTCAAATGATAGTGCCTTATCCATGCCTCTGCCCGCTCCTCTTCACCCAGCAGTCTGCCGAACAAACGAATCTGTTCCAGGCGGTCCATTTTATCACACTCTACCGTAACTAGTGGCCCCAACTTCTCCATGCATTTAAGCTGACGGGGGCTCAGATAGGTTGGTGCAATAACTAAATCGGCTTCCAGCCCAGGCCATTCCGCTTCCTCCGGACATCCCTGCAGCTCAAATGATCGTACACCCGCCAGTTCCGGCAGCAAAAGCAAGGAGTAATTCATCACATCTTCTTCAACTGCGACAGGCTTCACACCCAGCGCAAGTAAATCCCCTAAAAATTGCAACGCTACTATCCGCTTCGGTTTGGGACGCAAACGGAACTCTGTTGGGGTCATCCCGGTGACTTGCTTGAATTTGCGGCTCAGATATAGTCCATCTGTATAGCCTACTTTTTGCGAAATTTCCTGTATTGTTGCTTTGCTGGACATCAAGTGTTTTTTCGCTTTATTTACTCTTAAATGAGCTACATATTCGGTGAAGCTCCAACCCGTCTGCTTGCGGAACCATACTGAGAAATAACGAGGATTGAAGCCCATTATTCGAGACATCATCTCCCGCGTAATCTCCCTTTGGAAATTCTGGTGGATATAAGAGAGCATTCTGAAATATGAACTATCCGTAATGTCTGCTTCAGCGTCAGCCTCTACGACCAGTTGATGTAGCTGATACAGCAAGGATTGAATTCTATCTGCCTGTGCTTCTAAATTATTGGCAGCAACGTCTTCCAATTCGCTGAATAAGCGAGTTATTTTATTCGTCGTACGTATAGGTAAAATCCCATTGACCGGAAAAATTTCACGGCAAAGTCCATAGACCAATTCTTGCTCCGTGCTATTGCTTAGCCCATATACCTCATAGGAAATTGCTAGAACAGAGATAACAGTCTCTAATGGAGCATTAATTTGATATGTCGCACCTGCGCTTAGAAAAAGAATTTCACCATTTTTAAGAGATACTGTCTCTCCTTCTATGGTTATTTGAATGATAGCTTCTATTGGTGTCAGGAAGAGTGGGGACTGGGCAATTTGGGGTTTACTGATGTGACCGCCACCGCATTGGCGTTTCCCTGCCTCTTTTAACAGATAAATTCTATGAACCGGGTTATTATTTGATAGCTTCATTCCTGCTCCCTTCCAGACTGCTAGACTTAATAACCCATAAAATATAAAGCAAGCGTATAAGGTTTCTCTCCGCTCGAAATGGATAAGATCCCTTATACGCCTTATATAAAACTTCAGATTTTATGGTTTGAGAAGCCTCTATCCTTAGTGGTCGTCAACGACTCCAAGCGCTTTATTCTTCTCTTTGAACCGTTCATTGTGAGAAGATACGTAAGCGACTTTGGCCGCGGTTGGGTCTATGTACAGCTTAGCGCTATTAAGCGCCAGAGCCGCATCAGTGAAAGTACCTGCGATCAAACGAACCTTGCTTGCATAATCCACAAAGTCACCTGCTGCAAATATACCCGGAAGATTGGTCTCCAGCTTATCGGTTACATTCGCACACCACTCGCCCATATCAAGACCCCATTCTTTTAACGGACCAAAATCGCTTTTCAGACCATGATTCACAATGACAGCATCCACTTCAAACTGCTCTGTTTCACCTGTCTCTATATGACTGATCGTAACCTGATCTATCGTTTCACCATTACTGCTGTGTAATTGGCTTACTGCATATGGCGCACGGACATTGACTGAGGATTCCTTCATCCGCACAATGTTTTTCTCATGCCCGCCAAACTGTTCGCGGCGATGTGCAATCGTCACACTTGCAGCGATAGGCTCCAATTCATTCGCCCAATCTACTGCGGAGTTGCCTCCACCGGAGATTAGCACTCTTTTACCGCGGAACGGCTCCAGCTCTTGAACGGTATAATGAAGATTTGTCACCTCATAACGATCTGCACCTTCAATTTCAAGCTTTGCCATCTGCAGAATTCCGTAACCAATGGCCAAAATGACTGTGCGGGTCCAATGTTGTTCCCCAGTAGAAGAGGTCAGGATGTACGTTCCATCCTCTTGTCTCTCTTGATTCATAATTTGCTGACCCAGCACAATAGTCGGATCGAAGGTTTGAGCCTGCTCCTTGAGCTGACCGATTAGTTGATGACAAAGAGTTGGGGTTACGCCTCCTACATCCCAGATCATTTTCTCGGGATAAATAAGCATTCTTCCTCCGAGCTCATCCTTCGCTTCAATTAACTTTGTCTTCAAGTCTCTCATTCCGCTATAAAAAGCTGTATACATCCCAGCAGGTCCGCCACCAATAATGGTTACATCGTATAATTCCAGTTGTTTATTCATTGTGTCCCTCCAAAATTATATTCTAGTGATCCCTTCAGCTACTTAAGCTCCAAACTGCGCTTCATGCAATCGGCTGTAAATTCCGGCAGTCTGCAGCAGTTCCTCATGCTTACCTTGTTCTGCGATGCCACCTTCCGCAACGACAACAATCCGGTCCGCATTTCTGATCGTTGCAAGGCGATGAGCAATAACAAGTGTTGTGCGTCCCTCAGACAACTCTGCGAGCGCCTCTTGTATAGCGGACTCCGTTTCAGTATCCAGTGCAGATGTAGCTTCGTCCAGAATGAGAATCGTCGGATTCTTCAAGAACATCCGGGCGATGGACAACCTCTGCTTCTGACCGCCAGAAAGCTTGACGCCTCTCTCTCCGATCATTGTATCCAGCCCGGCGGGCTGAGATTTAATCAGTTCTTCCAGCTGAGCGCGCCCTGCAGCCTCCCAGATTTCTTCATCGGAAGCTCCCAATCTGCCGTAAGCAATGTTCTCACGGATAGTTCCGTCAAACAGGAATACATCTTGTTGTACAATCCCGATATGGGAACGAAGTGATTCTAACGTCATGGAGCGAATATCTATTCCATCAATAGAGATGTTGCCTTCGCTTACATCGTAAAAGCGTGGCAGCAAGCTGCAAAGTGTTGTCTTACCAGCACCGGATGGACCCACAAGCGCAACGGTCTCTCCTGCTGAAATCGATAAGTTCACATTGGTTAGCACCTTTTCTTTATCACTATAAGCAAAAGCTACATCCTGGAAGGTTATATTCCCTGACAGATGAGACACTGGCTTAGCGTCTTTTGCGTCATCAACATCCGGCTCCGTCTCAAGCAGTTCAAGATAACGTTTGAAACCAGCGATCCCTTTAGGATAGGTCTCAATGACCGAGTTAATCTGTTGCAAAGGTCCTAAGAAGACATTAGACAACATCACAAAGGCAATAAATTCACCGTAGGTCATCTGCTTCTGGATTACAAAATAGGTTCCGCATACAAGAACGAATAACGAGACCAGCTTCATGAGCACAAAGCTAAAGGATGAATTCCAAGCCATAATTCGGTAGGTCATTAGCTTCGTAATACGGAAGCGTTCGTTATTAACTGCAAAGCGGGAAATTTCATGATTCTCATTAGCAAAAGCTTGCACAACACGGATCCCGCTTACATTGTTCTCTACGCGTGCGTTATAGTCAGCAATGTCCGCGAACATGATGTGGAACGCTTTTGACATTTTGCGACTGAAGTACATGGATAAATAAATCATCAGCGGGACAATTACAAAGGTCAGAATAGCTAATTGCCAATTAATGCTAAGCATGATACCGAATACACCCAGCAGCGTCATCACTGCTATGAATAAATCTTCAGGACCATGGTGGGCAATCTCACCGATGTCCATCAGATCATTTGTCATCCGTGAGACCAAATGGCCTGTTTTATTATTATCGAAGAAGTTGAAAGAGAGCTTCTGTACACGATCAAACAGCTTTTTTCTCATATCCGACTCGATATTAATCCCCAGCTTATGCCCCCAATAAGTGACGACAAAATGCATAAAGGCGCTGACGATATAGATCCCCAGCAAACCGAGGCAAGAATAGAGAATCCATTTCCAATTCCCACTTGGCAGCATATCATCCACTACCCGGTTAACGGCCAGCGGGAAGACTAGTTCCAGCAGTGCAGCAGCAATAGCACAGGAGAAGTCAAGAATAAACAATCCCTTATAGGGTCTATAGTAAGCAAAAAAACGACGCAACATTGTAAAAATTCGCTCCTTCCGGTGAGTGACCATCCTCTTTCATCAAGATTTAGTACGGGCTAGCAAATACAAAAAGTATGGCGCTCCAATTACAGCAACAACGATTCCAGTGGGGATCTCAGATGGCTGTAAGATCCAGCGTCCAATGGTATCCGCTATAATGACTAGCAGTGAGCCGAGCAGCGCTGAGGTTGGCAGCATGAGCTGATGTTTGGGTCCAACTAGCCGTCGCGCCAAATGGGGACCGACAAGGCCGACAAAGCCAATCCCGCCACTCACAGCAACACTTGCCGCAGCTAGACCAACCGCAGCCGCAAGAAGCCGGAATTGTTCTTTGGTTACAGCAGCCCCAAGTCCTACGGCTGTCTGTTCACCCAAATTAAGGACGTTCATTACCCTTGCTTTATAGATGACATACGGCACGAGAATTACGATCCATGGTAGTAATGAAAGTACAAACTTCCAGCTTGTGCCCCAAATACTCCCGGCAAGCCAAGTAGCCACAAACTGATACTTCTCCGGATCCAGCCGAAGAGTCAGCACGATCATCGCTGCACTCATTCCAGCTGCAACCGCTACACCAGTCAGCAACAGGCGCATGGGTTTTATTCCTTCATGCCGTTTATAAGCTAAGACATAAATCAAGGCAGCAGTAATTGCCGCACCAACAAACGCTACCATAGGCAGCAGATACACCGGAGCCGCGGTTGCCGTTGGATAAAAAGAAATTAACAGCATAACCATAATTCCTGCGCCAGCGTTAATCCCTAAGATGCCGGGGTCGGCCAAAGCATTACGAAAGACGCCCTGCATCACAGCTCCGGATACAGCCAAACCTGCGCCTATCAGAACGGAGATCACAATACGCGGTAACCGAAATTGAAACAAGATTAACTCTTGCTTATCCGTCCCTTTACCGAATAACGTATTAAGCAGCTCCATAGGTGTCAAACGTATGTATCCTGTATTCATACTAATAATAAAAGCAATAACAATCAGTACAGCTAAAATAATCATTATAACTAAGCCACGTTTATTTTTGGCGGCTTGGAAGGAATCGAATGAAGTTTTCTCTATCATTACAGTTCCCTCCTTTCTTTACGTGCAAGATAAAGGAAGAAAGGTACACCGATCAGTGCAATAATGGCTCCAAGCGGCGTTTCATTAGGGGGATTAATCATCCGTGCTGTTAAATCTGCAAATACTGCAAGCAGACTGCCGAGAATAGCTGAACATGGAATGATCCATCTGTAATCCACACCTACAAAAAAACGGGTCAAATGGGGAATAATTAGTCCAATGAACCCAACGGCTCCTACTACGGCAACTGATGATCCAGCCAGAATCAATACAATTAAAGTCCCCGCCAGCTTAACAAGCCCTGTGCGCTGGCCTAGCCCTTTAGCAACATCGTCACCTAGGCTGAGCATTGTGATCGACCGGGATAATACCATAGCCCCAATTAACGCCGCTCCTATCCAAGGGAACATGACTTTAAGCTGAATCCATTTCGTCCCAGCCACGCCTCCCGCATACCAGAAAGCCAAATCTTGCCCAATATGAAAATATAAAGCTACCCCTTCACTCAGCGCTGACAGCAGTGCACTAAAAGCAGCACCCGCCAGCACCAGACGAGCAGGAGTCAGCCCTCCCTTGGCCAATGATCCGACCCCATACACAACCCCAGCCCCTACTCCGGCACCAACGAAGGAATATAGGATCAAATACATAAACGATAAATTCGGGAAAAATGCAAAACAAAGCGCCAGCGCAAATCCTGCGCCTGAGTTAATGCCCATCAAACCTGAATCTGCGAGTGGATTTCGGGTCATCCCCTGCATAATGGCACCCGCAACTGCAAAGCTTGCCCCTATCATGGCCCCGCCAAGTACACGGGGTAATCGTAATTCTCTAATAATCTGATGATCCATGATCTCCGGATTAAAGTGAAACACGGCTGCCCACACCACAGAAAGCTTAATATCAGCCGCTCCGAAGGAGACTGAAACAGCGATACCTAGTGCTAATAGTACCAGACCGCCAACCAAGATTAACGTGGCAGCCCAAGGACGTGAACGGAACTCTTGTATGGCTGACCCTTTATTAGGTCTAATCTTGGAAGATATCTGTTGATTCATGAATGCCACCCTATTTCTATGAAATTGATTCTCATTATCACTATGCTATTGTAAATGAGCCTTCCTAGGTTTGGCAATAGATAGATTTAATAGGAGGCATTTATTTTATTGCATTGACAGGAAATCTAGGATTTGATAAAGTTCAAATTGAAAATAATAATGATAATGATTCTCATTATTATTTATAGGTACATATATATAGGGAGGTTTATCATGCTAAAAAGAAAGACCCTCTTCCCCATCCTGGCACTCATAATGTTATTGTCTGTATTTGTGACAGCTTGCGGGGGAACGAACAATGCTTCATCTAATAAATCAACAGCAACAACAGAAGCAACTACAGCACCAAGCACTGAGCCAACGGCTGCTCCTGAGGCTTCAGCTGCTGAAATGCGTAGCTATGAAACCACTAAAGGTACTGTACAGATACCTGTAAAACCACAGCGGATTATTACAGATTATTATGGTGGGGAGTTGCTCTCCGTAGGAGCAAATGTTGTAGGTGTCGAACCTAGTACCTTTGATAATCCCTTCTTGAAAGACCTGCTCACAAACACACAAGATGTCGGTGCTCCGGTTAACGCCGAGAAAGCTCTGGAACTTACACCTGACCTGATCGTCGTTATGTACGATGATAACTACGATGCTTTATCCAAAATTGCTCCAACCATTCATATTCCATACGGAACCGCTACAAATATCTATGAAACTGTTAAACTGTTCGGTGACATTGTAGGTGTGCCTGACAAAGCTGAACAATTTATTGCTGACTTTGAGAAAAAGGCTGCTGAAGGCCGCGAGAAGCTTAAAGGTGTCGTAAATGAAAATGATACTTTTGGAATCTATGAGCTGACTGATAAAGGGGAGCTATGGACCTTCGGAAATAATGCTGGCCGGGGTGGACAAGCCCTTTATAACGCACTTAAGCTAAAAATGCCTACTAAGAACAGCAACGACAACCAAACGTTGCAGCTGTCCATGGAGCTATTGCCCGAATATGCTGCTGACTACATGTTCCTCACCACTTATGATCCTGACAAAAAAGGGGATAAGCTGAAAGAACTGAAGGAATCTCCAGTTTGGAACGGACTTGATGCTGCGAAGAACGATCATCTATTTTACAATGATTTTGATACCTACTACCGCTATGATCCGATTGCGATTACCGCACAGATTGATCTGTTCGTAGATATGATTCTTGAACGCAACGGTAAGAAATAAACATAGGCACATACAAAAACACCCCTCTTTAGGCACTGTCTAAAGTGGGGTGTTTGGCTATACATAAGAAGTTTCTGTTAAATTTATATCATCTAGTATATTCATTATACTCATCGGTGTTATTTAGTTTTTTGTACATATACTCATCATTTTTAAGCTTATAGAGCTGCCCCATCCCCGCAAATACGAAAAACAGCACCAAAATTAATCCATACGCATAGGTGAATTCACCAATATAAAAGCAAGTGACTATCGCAACAAGGGTCAAGATCATTAATGCGACTGCAATTCTGGAAAAAATCTTTTTCAAATGGAATCCCCCCACGTTTTGTGCACCAATATTATCATATTTGGGATTAAATTGAAATCTCTTTTTGGTCTATTAAGGGAATATCGAGTAGCTGAATATGTGCCAGCATATTGTGAGTGTATATTTTGGTGTATATACGATAAAAGAGGACTTGAAATAAAAGATACGCTCCGCCTACTAACAAACAAAACCACATCGGCTCCAGAGCAGTAGACATTTCAACCCTGGAAGAACTAACAACATAAAAAGAAGACAACGCAATACCTAATGCATACGGGAGAAAAAACAGCACTTTTAAAGGGCCGCCTATAATGCGAGCCACGTCCTTAGAAGTAATTCCAATCTTGTTCAGCTTCCTGAATTTGATCCGCTCACGCTCTAAATCGGTCTGAATACTGAAATGCAGCACTATCCCGGAGGCGCCGAAAAATATTAAACCAACAAATGAAATTACGAAGATTCCAAATCGGCCAGACTCCTGTAACTGTAGATAGTCACTTATTCTAGACTTCGTAGAGAATACGAGGGCCTCTTGCCGTTCATTGCCATACCAGGACTCTGTATTGTCTTTGTTATATTTGGCTAAAGCGGCATTTAACTTAGCATCTATATCCGCAGTTTTTTTCCAATCCTTAAAATTCAGGAGCTGAAGATTACCGATCGCTTTTTTATTTTCCGCTTTCAGCGCCATATAATCCTCTTCGTTTACAATGATATGAAGACCATTCATTAGATTCGGCACAGGGTTAAATACCATGTCAAATAGGATACCTTGTGAATACAGCGTATGCTTCCCGGAAGCAAGCATCAGATCAAAGGTGGGCATTTCCGGTCTTTGATTCTTCCACTCTTCTCCTTGTGCAACTATGGCCAGATTTAGAAAGTGATCTTTCTCCACATGATAATCAGTGCCGATTAATGCGTTTATATTCTGGTCCAGAAATATTTTGAAATTAAACAAGTCGATATACTCCAGCTTTTGGTGTGAAAGCAGCGGCGTGGCGCCATGATCCGTGATCTCGCTTAGTATTTTTGGTGAGATGCTATTTTTTCCGAATACTTCTGAATAGGCAATATCATATGGATTGTTTGCAACCGGAATATCCTCAGCATTCCAGGTCAAATAAAAAATAATTCCGCTTAGAGAAATCGTGATGAAGACGAGGAAGGTGATAAGAGAAAGCACTATTTTGGAGCGACCAAGGGTATAGATCAAATTGGAACTAAACAGCAGGTGCTTGTGATATGCTCTGCTTGATCGCGATATAAAAAGTTTCAACCAGTCCCCAAGTCCTGACAGCAGCAAATAAACGCCTAACATACTAATTCCCAGATTTATTAACATCATGCGAGCATCGGAAGGGTTGTAATGAGTGAGCATATTATAAACGGAGATTCCCAAGAGCAAAACTCCGATGACCCCGGTGATTTTCCCATGAATCAGGTTGCGTTCTGCGGTTCTGGACTCTTTTAAAAGACGTAAAATACTGTATCGCAAAGTTAGTAGCAAATTGACTGCAATCACAACTATGTAAATCACCGCGAAGAATTTAAAGGTATACAGATAACTATCCGGCGTCAGTATAAAAGCACTGTCCCCAATATTTACAAACAGCGAAACAATCAAGAAAAAAATACCGGAGAAAACTGTCCCTGTACCTAAACCAGTGAGAATCGAGGCTAAAGCGATCATGCTATTCTCGAACAAAATGATTTTGCGGATATTGTGGCTTGTCATTCCAAGTACCATTAATAGCCCAAAGTCGCTTTTTCTGAATTTTAAAAAGGCCATTTGAGCATATACAATAAACAGAACAGCAAACACCCTTATCACCAAAAAAGGAGCATATAAATTACCTGACACCATCCCATTCACTTGATAAGGGTCATTAAAATCAGGATTACTGTACAGCGAATAAAATGTAAAAAAGATCATGACCGTAAAGCTGCTGCATAGGAAAAATAACAAATATCTTCTAAGATTCGCCTTAAATATCTGAAATGCCATTCTCCTAAAGGTCATCTTCTCCCCCTCCAATAAAGGCCAGGTTCTCCAGAATCAGATCCAAAAATGCTCTGCGCTCTTTATTCTCTCTAGCAATCTCTAGTAGAGCCTTCCCATCTTTGATAAAAAGCACCCGATTACAATAGCTGGCCGCAAAAGGATCATGCGTGACCATCACTATCGTTGCTCCTTTTAGAGTGTTGAGCTTGGCGAAGGTCTTCATCACCGTACTCGAGGTTTTGGAATCCAAATTCCCCGTCGGCTCGTCCGCAAAAATCACATCTGGATGATTTATAATCGCCCTGCTGATCGCCGCCCGCTGCTGTTGCCCCCCTGAAACCATATAAGGATATTTGTCCTTCACCTCATCCAGATCGAATAGCGATAACGTCTCATCTGTCTTGGCATTGATATCTTCTACCTCTTGATCATCCAGCACCATGGGCACCATGATATTTTCCCGTAGGGTCAGACTATCCAGCAGATTGTAATCCTGAAAAACGAATCCCATACGCTGCCGGCGAAAAATCGCAAGCTCGTTCTTGGACATCTCACTTATACTAGTATCTGCAATTCTTACAACCCCACTATACTCCGTGTCGATTCCGCTTAGTATATTTAAAAGTGTTGTTTTCCCGCTCCCCGAGGGTCCCATAATCGCCACAAACTCGCCGCTATCCACACTAAGACTAATCCCGTTCAGCGCTCGAAACCGATTCGTTTTGCCTTTGCCTTTATATTCTTTCGAGAGATTCTCTACTTGCAGTATGGACATCCTGGCACCTTCTCATTGATAGGTTTGGAGTGAGTTACATTAAATGGAATTCAATCACTCGGTATTACTATAAAGCTAAGAAGGGCGTTCGTTTGTTAGATTGCTCACAGCGCAAAAAAAGCAGGATACCTCCTCTACAATTTCCGCTCCCGCAAAAAACAAAGGCAAAGAAAACCAGTAAAAGCAAGTCCACCGATTGCTGCTAATGAGAAGGAAAACGCCCTTACATAATCCGCTAGATCTGCTTCCAAAAGAGAATGCTTTAGCGAAGCGGAGAATAAAATACCGATTAACGCCACTCCTAACGAATTTGCAAAATACATAAAGGTAGTGATCAAGCCTGAACCCGTGCCCGTGATCTTTGTGGGTACTGAACTAAGCGTAACGCTGACTAGAGGTGTAGTAGCCATTCCGAGACCGAAACCATATATCAATAATAGTAGGATATTACGAGGGTCTAGCAGCTGCGTAACGTCCACATTTAGCTCTAACATAAGCAGCAGAATACAGCTCCCCATCATCAGCGCTCCTATCTTAAGTACACTCATCCCCCATCTTTTGACCATTCGAGACGAGATTAGGGAAGTCAGAAAAAAGCCTATCCCTATAGGCAAGAAAACCATACTGGTATCTTGAACACTATAGTGCAAACCAAATTGCATATAATAGCTCAAAATAAAAAAGAAAGAGAACATACTTAGATAAAGGACAAGAGCGGTTGCCAGACCAGCGCTAAATGTTCGATCTCTGAAAATAGACAGATCGACTAACGGTAACGTCCCCTGCTTTCCCTTTCGATTTTCAACCCAGATAAAAGTAAACAACACGAAAAGAGCTAACATTAGACAGCCAAAAATCCACAACGGCCACCCTTGTTTTTGTCCCTCTGACAACGGATAGATCAACAGGAACAAACCGATCAGCAGAAGGAAGCTTCCAGTCCAATCAATACTGTGCGCCTGCTCAGCCCGGGTTTCAGGTACAATCGGCATTAACAGCAGGACGAGAAGTCCAAATGGCACATTGAAAAAAAATACTGTCCGCCAACCGAGATCGAACGGATTCCAATTCACAATAGTACCTCCGAGGATGAATCCGAATGCAAATCCAATGCCAATCATTGCGCCGTAAATGCCGAAAACAAGCCCTTTTTCCTTTGGCAGAAAGCTGACTTGCAGCGTAGATAGAACCTGAGGTTGAATAAGCGCCGCAGCCAATCCCTGCACAATCCGAATAGCAATCAGAAGTGCCGGATCTGAGGTCAGTCCGCCTAACACTGCCATGACCGTAAACCCGCTCACCCCGATCATCAACATCCGTTTTCTGCCGTATATATCCCCAAGCTTTCCGCTAATAATCAACGCCACAGCTAATCCTAGCGAGAATCCGGTAACGATAAGCTGTGCTTCCGAAAAGCTTGCGTTCAAGCTATATTGCATAGATGGAAGCGCAACTTGAATCATATAAGTATTTAATGAAATAAGTAATGTTGGCAGTAAAATAACCCCCAGCGCATACCACCTGCGTGAATCTACTTGTTGTTGTCCCATTGTATGACCACCTTTTTATCTGCAATCTATGAAATTATTATCATTTAGAGTGGTCTTTTTCTCTACCTGTTAAGGGAGGTTCACTCCTTGATAAGGGAGCAAACACAAAAAAACCTCAAGCATGCAGAAGATAACGTTCGATTCCGAACCCTATGTTCTAACACTTGAAGCTTTAAGCTTTCTGCATTTACAAATCTTCCTACAGCCTGTTTCGTTCCAAACTCTGTTGTTCGATACGTTTTAAGTATTCGCTTGGATTGCAGCCATAATGCTTACGGAAGGTCGTCGTGAAATTGCTGACATTGCTATATCCGACCGAAACAGCTGTTTTCCCTATATTCAAACCTTCAACCTCCATATACCAGAGCGCTTTCTCCATCCTTTTTATACGTACAAGCTCGAAGATCGTCATGCCAAATAATTCGCGGAAGCCTTTTTTCAGCTTGAATTCGTTGATACCTACCCGCTTAGCCAACTCACGTATAGATAACGGTTGTTCGAAATGGATTTGCACCAATTCATGTACCCGCTTCAGATTAGTAATATCATCATGCCGCAGCGTCATACTATCGCTAATAGAACCGTAACCATCAGACTCACCAAACAAAGCAATAAATTCAAGGGCTTTGCTCTCCATATATAAACGTCTCAATGTTCCATGATAGGTACAGTGGATCATTTCGGAGACACATTTTCGGATTGCCGCAGTATCTGGATAACGATCAATATTTCCACGATGATGTCTAAGCCAGGTTTCCATTTGCTGTGTCTCCGATAAATCTCCGGCGTAATTCAGCAGTTCACTAGGAGCAAACCGTATTTCCAGCAATTGATTGGGGACACCTGCTTTTTTCTCTTCATACACCTGAACATCCTCTAGAAAAAGGACATTGCCCATTTGTTTATCCGTGTAACTTTCCTTGCCGTTCCATTCGCAATAGATTTCTCCGCTTAGATTATAGCTTAGTTCAAACAACGGACAAGCTTCTTGAATGTGGAGCTTCATATCCTGTTCGTAAGTTATGTCCGTATACATAATCTCCATACCTGGACGAATCCGTGTACGGGTGACGCTTCCCTTACCAATATGTGAAGGAATAGTAAGCCGCTGTTCCCATTGGTTATGTTCAACATGCCCCTCTATCCGTTCTGTAAATTGATCAAAAAGATCATGAATTTCCATATTCAATATATTTAAAGTCATCGCAAACCTCTCCTTCTTCGCTCCTTGTATACGATGAGTTACATGATCTCTACTCTTGCTTCGTAAATGATAATTGTTATCACTTGAAAGTGTCAACATGAAACACAAAAAAGCATTGGCGTATTTTATCCTGCCAACGCTTTTTTAGTAGTAAAATAAGACCGTTCAAACCGATGGAAATGCATCCCTCCGGTATCTCAGCTCCCCCGTAACCTCCATAATCTTCGAGGCTAACAAATGCGAGGGCAGCTCGTAATCCACACAACCCAGCTTCGCGGCTGCTTCAGGCATTTCACTTTCAATAGAAGTTTCTTGCGATTCTACTAGCGTTGATTGGGCGCCAGCGTGTTTGGCAGCCAGCATCCCTTTAGCGCCATCATTTCCCATTCCGGTCATTAGGATTAAATGCTGCTGTAGACCAGTTAGTGCAGATATAGACTCAAACAAGATATCGACCGAAGGACAGTGTCCATTCACTGCAGGCTTTTTCATAAGTTTTATTCTGAGATCCTGCCCCTCCTGAATAATGGTCATATGAGAATTACCTGGAGCGATATAGACGGTTCCCCCGAGCACCGATTGCTTGTCCTTGGCTTCCACCACCCGTACACTTGAGAACCGATTCAGTCGTTCCGCCAATGCTTTTGTGTACTTGGGCGGGATATGTTGAACAACCAGCAGGGGATACGGGAAGCTCGCCGGGAGCGAGGAAATTAAGATTTCTAATGCTTTCGGCCCCCCTACTCCGCATCCAATTCCCACGATCTGCTCAATAACTTCTGTACATCCACTCTTAACGTTGTTTTGTTTCTCTTGTCGAGCTTTCACTTTGGAGATGTTTATATTGTTAAGAATAAGAGTTCTTAAAGGAATTTCAGCGGCTTTCTTAATTTTGAATAATAACTCATCTTTTATGCTGTATAGACCAGGTCCATAAGATTGAGCCGGCTTGGATATGAAATCCACTGCACCATTTTGTAAAGCAGTAATGGTTGCTGTTATTCCATCCTTTGTAGCGCCGCTCAGGATAAGTATAGGTGTTGGCCGCTGAGACATTATGCTTGTGAGTGCTACCAAACCGTTCAATTCCGGCATTTCTATATCTATAGCCACGACATCGGGCCTGAGTTTTTGAACCATGCTGATCGCTTCGGATGCATTTCGAGCTACTCCAATGACCTCGAGGCTTGAATCCTCCGAAATTAGGTTCGAGATCTGTTTACGCATGGTTACTGAAGCAGCTACAACGAGCACCTTTATTTTTTGCACTACTTCTCCTCTCCTATCAATGATAATACCCCTGACACTGTTTATTTAACTTTAAAAATAGATACCAGACTATTTAACTCTTCTGCTAGCTGAGCCAAAGCATTGGCGGTCGTTGCCGTTTCACTGCTGCTTGCCGCCATTTCTTCAGTTGCGGCGGATATGCTCTCAATTGAGAACATCACCTCAGACGATTGTGCGGCCTGTTCTTCACTGGCAGCTGCAATTTCTGTTACTTTATGAGCGGTATCGTTCACCATCGTAAGGATATGTTCAAAGGCTTCTCCATTTTTTTGTGAAAAAGCTACTCCTTCTACTACAGCATTTACACTGTGCTGCGTATTCTTCTGCATTTCTTTGATAATGCCCGTGATTTGTTTCGTAGCCCCACTGCTCCGCTCAGCTAACTTTCTTACTTCATTCGCAACAACGGCAAAACCTCGACCTTGTTCACCTGCGCGGGCCGCTTCAATCGCTGCGTTTAGGGCAAGCAGATTTGTCTGTTGGGCAATATCTTCAATCACCGCGATAATCTCACCAATCTTATCGGAGTCTTCCGCAAGTCTAGACATTTGTGTATCCAGTACTGCCATTCCTTCTACGGAGTTCTTAACCACGATCCCTCCATCTTGAGCAATACGCATCGTTTGATCTGAAAGCTCAGAGGCCTGTTCAGCACTCTGGGCTACTGAATTAATCGCCGCAGATAATTCTCGGAACAACTCATTCATCGTTTGTGCTGCACTAGCTTGACTCATACTTCCACTGGCTACTTCCTCTGTACTAGCTGAGATTTGCTGTGCAGCAGCTGAGACACTTTCCGCAGAAGACGAAATGCTGCTAACAGTGCGTCTTAGGTTCAGAACCATTTCATTAACAGAATAAGCTAGCATTCCAATCTCGTCCTTAGATTCCAGATTCGACGTTTCGCTTAAATCACCATTAGCCACTTTACCTAGCAGGCGCATTACTTGATTTAGAGGCCGTGCTATGATCTGCGATATTAGAAGACCCAGACCAATACTGATGAGCAGCGCAACAATAGTAACGCTAAACGTAATCAAACGAGAGGACTGATAAAGGTCATTGGCATTAACAATCGAACCTTGAGCCTGCTTCATATTGATGTCTATTAATTTTTGCAGAAAGTTAGTCAGCTCTGTTGTGGCTGTTTGCAAATCACTTTCGCGCAAATAATTTGTATATTTCTCATTACTAATATTTGTTTTATCAATTTCAATAGTATCATCAAGACTTGTGATATAACGTTGCCAGATCTCAGGATAATCTTTCATTATCGCCAATTCTTCTTCCCTCAACGCAGTCTTGCTATATTTACCCATGATCTCTTCAATACTTTGAACGTTTTTATGTATTTTATCTTCGTATTCTTTCTTTTCTGCCGCTGTTTTAGCCATCGTGTTTATATCACGGATATTGATTCTATTTGTTAAAAATAGTTCATTCGCTTCTCCCAGATAAGCTATAGGTGTTAAGCGATTTTCGTACATGTCCACGATAGAGCGGTCCATCTTACTCAAATTCGTAATTCCATAGAATCCTACAAAGCACAATATTGCGGATACTAACAGAAATGCGGAGATTAACTTCACTGCTGTCCTTAAATTATAAAACCACTTCATTTTCCTCAGCCCCTCATTGGCGTTAGTCATTTTTTAGTAATTCTTAGGAACTATTTCATCATATACGGTAAGCAGATTAAGGTAACCGAAAAAAAATAGCGCGACCACGCAAAAATATTGCGTCGTCCCGCAAAAAAAGCGCAGACCAAAAAATCCCGCCTCACAGCACCGTGAACGGGATTTTGATCTATTTGTTTGTTACGAATTTTCATAGTGAATTGTTGAAATCGGACTCCTTCAATATGCCCAGTCGTTTAGCTTTTATTGCCGCTTCAATTCTTGATTTCACATTTAGTTTTTGGAACAGACTCGTTAAACTGTATTCCAGCGATCGTTGACTCATAAGTACAATCTCTGCTATTTCCTTGTTGCTTTTTCCTTTTGCAATCTCTGTCAGCATTTCATGCTCTTTTTTGCTTATCTTCGGGTTTGCTTGGTCAATATTAATCTCCATTCCTTTAGGTGATACTTTTCTTAACTGTTTAACTAGGGTATGAGGCAAAATGACATCTCCCCTTAAAGCACAACGCACTGCTGCAACCAACTGCTCTCTATTGGTCGTTTTTGAAATAAATCCAAACAAACCCGATTCGATCATCAAGTTGAATTTGTTTGTAATTTCGTATCCGGTATAGATTAAGATAATCGCGTCTGCGTTTATTTTTAAGACTTCCTTCGCCAAATCAATCCCATTCCCATCAGCGATATGAAGATCAAACAGCATCACGTCAAACGTATGGCTACCCACCATGTTAAGCGCCTCATGGGCTGAATTGGCTAGGGTAACCTCCATATCTCCCTCTTGTTCCAGTATCATCTTAGTCCCTTCCATGACAGAGGGATGGTCGTCCACTAACAAAATTCGAATCATGCCTAATACACCCCTATCCCCTTATTATGCCCCATGATTAATCTGCAGGTATGGATATAAAGACAGCTAATCCCTTATTCTCTGGCGAAAGAAATCGTATGGTCCCATCCATACTGCGAACCCTTTCTTTCATCCCATAAATCCCCATGCTCTTAAGAGAATCCTCTCCTAAAAGGCTCATTCCAATTCCGTTATCTTCATAATCCAAAAGCACCTGTTGCCCTTCGCTAGCTAAGGAGATACGTACTTCTGTGGCACAAGAATGTTTAGCTGCGTTAGCCAAAAGTTCCTGCACAATACGGTACAGACCTATTAGAATCTCGTCTTTTAACTTATGCTTGAAAGCTGTTGACTCAAAATAAATCTGATAGTCGTTCCGCAGCTGAGCAAATTCAAACAACGTCTCAAGTGAGGAAGCAAGCCCCTCATTGATTAATGCTGGTGGCCTAAGCTCATTGCAGATCATCCGCAGTTCATAGATAACATCGAGTAAACCTTCTGTGATCTGTTCTAGCTGTTCCTTTAGTTCCCCCGTAACGGATTTATCACTTAAAAAATTATCAAGCTTACGATACCAGATGATCTGTTCTTGAAGTGCTGAATCATGTAAATCTTGAGCCAGCCGTTTGCGTTCATTCTCGGATAAATTAAACATAAAGCGCAGCAACCATGTCGGAGCTTGCTCGGAAGCCGCTAACTCAAGGTCCTTAGTTAGATCTTCTATGAGCAAAAAATTATCAAATAACACACTAACATAACGGGTAATCGTCTTCAGCCACACTCGAACAGAACTTATTTCTAATAAAATAGACTTCTCATTAATGGATAGAATATAGCTTTTTCTTCGGAACTCTCCGATCTTCAGTGAATAGCCCCGCTCGGTCTCAATAATCTCGCATATTTTATCATGGTTATCTTCAACTTCAACCATACAAATATTGGTAACCCGCAAGACCTCTCTAACTTCTTTCAGTAATCGTTGTTCCATGTGACTGATCTTCATCGCACCAAACAAATCTTGCGAGAATTGATCAAGACTCATCTGTAAGTTGAAATACCTTTCCTCGCTGTTCCGAATGATCTGCTCTGTAAGCTGTCTTTCCACCTCAATTTTTTTCCGATCACTGATATCCCTAAAGATAGAGATACATGCAACCTTACCCTTGTATAGAATTGAGCTAGCTGTTACTTCTACATCGATAATAGATCCATCTGACCGCACGACCTTTTGTTCAACAGGAGCTAATATCCGATTGGGTCCATAATAGATTTCACGCATCCGATCTCTAGCCAGCGTTATATAGTCCGGGTGGGCCCAATTAAAAATAGAGGTGCCAATCAATTGATCCTCACTACAAACTCCAAACAATCCTAAACAGGAAAAATTCACATAAAGGAATTTATATTCACTATGGAGTACTACCGCTTCAGGTGACATATCAATAAGCAGCCGATTGAGTTCCTCGCTTTCTCTAAGTTCACTCTCCATCTGGACCCTTTTTGTAATGTCTCTCGCTACGATCACAATACTAACTACTTCTCCATCCTCACCAAGAACAGGTGTACCCAAGCATTCCAGGTCTATAATGTGACCTTTGATGTGAATAAACCGATTGTAAAACATCTTACATACTTTTGTCCGAAAAATATCCAAGATCTGTTCCCGCAACACTTCTTGTTCATCAGGATGAATATACTCCAAAATAGTTGTGTTCTTTATTGAACCTACAGGAAGACCAATAATTTTCTCACAAGAGGACGAAGCAATAATGAAGTTCCCTTGCTGATCCAGAACCCCAATCATATCCTCCATATTCTCTGTAATAAGCCTGTACTCCGCCTCCCGCTGAGCCAGCCGCTTTTCTACCTCCACAGATGCAGTGGTATCTCTTGCGATAACAAAGGTACCCACAATTTGATTGTTTTCATGTACAGGGATGTTTTTCATCGACCAATGGTTAACTAATCCATTCTCGCGGACAGAAGTAACCGTATAATGCTGCAGAACTCCGCCAACCGTTTTATCAAAATAATCAGACATCATATGCGAATTCTCTGCGCCAAATAAATTCACAATGGATAAGTTCTCTCCGAATCTATTAAAAGCTTCTCCAGTAATTTGCTCTGCCGCTGGATTGATAGCCACAATGCTGCCCTGCAGATCCAATTCACACACGATATCTGGATTATGGTCAAACAGGGATTTGTAGCGCTGCTCACTTTTTAATAGAACCTCTTGCATCTGCTTTTTTTCCGTATGATCGATTAAGATCCCATTGAGCCGTACCACTGCCCCTGTCTCATCCATACTGGGAATGATCCTGACTTGGACCCATCGGAATTCACCGCTGGCATGGATGATCCGATATTCACTGAGATTGCTTATTCCTTGCCCCACTGTAGTTATAATCTCTTGAATTAAAGGCCGCTCTTCTTTAGGAGCAATTCTTAGCCAAAAGTCATCTTCCTTCGCCTGTTCTGGTGAATATCCCGTGATATTGAAAATGGCATCCGATATGAATAACATTTTCCGTGATACGTAATCGTAAGACCAAATCGCCACATCGATCGCAGCAAACATCTGCTGATACAGAGAAAAGCTACTCTCTAACTGCGCTTGAGCATTTTTTTGTTCCGTGATATCTATGATGACGCCATCTATTCGACAAACCTTATGCTCTTGATTAAAAACGGGCGTGCCTATACTTTGAACCCACTTCAGCGCTTTTGCAGGTAACTGCATACGATACTCAAGATTACATAGGTGACCAGAGTATAATTTATCTATATACGCATCAAAGCGTTCAAGATCCTCACCGTACACATATTCACGTAAAAAATTGGGGTTATGCGTTAAAGCATGATCTGAACAGTCCACCCATTTCTCCAAAACATTCGACATTGTCAGCAAATTCGCTTCCATGTCAATAGACCATGAGGTCATATCCTTGTCGCCAAGTGAATGCATATTGAGATTCCCTCCACATAAAAAGCCCCCCCTTTTCGGGGCGGCTTTTTCTTCCTATTCGCTATTTCGCAAGCGTCTTTACATTTTAGCCATTATCTACTGAGCAATCTGCTCGCGGATATTCTGCAATATTTTCTTCTCCAGCCGGGATACCTGCACTTGAGAAATCCCAAGGCGACTGGCAACCTCTGACTGCGTTTGGTCACGGTAATACCGAAGATAAACAATCAGCCGTTCACGCTCGCTGAGACCTCCGATAGCCTCATTCAGTGCCAGCTTATCAAACCAGCGTTCCTGTGATTCGTCAGCGATTTGATCAATCAGTGTGATCGGATCGCCATCATTCTCGAACACCGTCTCATGAATCGAGGTCGGTGGCTTGTTAGCTTCCTGAGCAAATACCACTTCTTCAGGGGTAACCCCCAGTGCCTCAGCAACTTCACCGATGGTAGGCAGACGGTCCAGCGTCTTAGACATTTCATCCTTCATCTTGCGGACCTTATTAGCCATCTCCTTAAGAGAACGGCTAACTTTCAAGGTTCCATCGTCGCGAAGGAAACGCTGAATCTCGCCAATGATCATCGGCACGGCATAAGTGGAGAATTTGACCTCATAGCTGAGGTCGAACTTATCAACGGACTTCAAGAGCCCGATGCAACCGATCTGGAACAAATCGTCAGGTTCATACCCGCGGTTCATAAACCGCTGCACTACCGACCAGACCAACCGGATATTGCAGCTAACTAGTGTGTCTCGGGCAAGATTATCTCCGGCCTGACTGAGCGCGATAAGACGTTTGACCTCCGCATCGTCCAAATAGGTCGGCGGAGCTTTTTTTGACTCTGCATCCATGGCTCCAACCCCTAATTGTATAAAGCTTTTTTCGAAACGATGGTTTTCTTCATTGAGATCGAAGTGCCGTGTCCCGGTTCACTAGTGACTTCAAATTCATCCATGAAATTCTCCATAATGGTAAAGCCCATGCCCGACCGCTCCAGCTCTGGCTTTGAGGTATATAGCGGCTGTTGTGCCAGCTCCAAATCCTCAATGCCCCGTCCCTGATCCTCAATGGTTAAATGTACCGTTTCGTTGTCCAGCGAAGCTGAAATAGTCACAATACCTTCCGGATCACTATCATACCCATGAATAATACAATTGGTGACCGCCTCCGACACGACTGTCTTCAGATCATTCAGCTCTTCCATTGTAGGATCAAGCCTAGAAACGAACGCCGCTACAACTACACGCGCGAATGATTCGTTCTCCGAGAGTGCAGCGAACTGCACGTTCATGAAGTTACCAGCCTTACCATTTGTCATAACGCAACCTCCAAATCCGAGAGTGCAGTGCTCTCGTCGTCATATAGGGGCATGATCTTGAACAGGCCTGACATTTCCAGAAGTCGCTTCACAGGTGCCGTTGCATCACACACCACCATTTTGCCGCCTTTACTATGGATCAGTTTATACCTTCCCAGAATTACGCCGAGACCCGAACTGTCCATAAACTGCAGATGCTTAAGACTAAGGATCAAATGCGATACCTGACCCCGCATAATCGCTTCATCCATATCCATTCTTACAAAATCGGCGGCATGATGATCGAGTTCCCCAGATAAACGGACAATCAGCACACCCCTGTGATGCTCCATTTCCACATTAGAATTCATGCTTGCCACTCTCCTCTTCGTTGCTTTGAAAACTTGGCCTTAAGAGACAGTACCCATTCTCTTCAAGGACAAGGTTTCTACGTGGCAAATCAGGAATCCTGCCTCACGACAAAACTAGAAGAAAACCCCTATGAATCTACAAAGCACATGGGCGCAATCTACAAAAAAGCTCTTTTTAATCCATGCCGAACATCGAGCCTGTTGTACGTTTAAAGAGCTTCCACCAGCCTGCTTTTGCCACAGCTTCCCCTGCTTTAAGTTCATACTCTTTAATCACTTGGGTTCCTTGGTAGACAACCAGCTTGCCTATGGACTGGCCTTCAGCCACTGGTGCCTTCACGCTTTCTGGAAGTACTAGTTCGTGACGAATGCCTTCTTGCGTCACACCTTTTTTCAAAAGAACACTATACGTCTCTTTCGCCGTAATCGGAAGCTCGGACTTCACACCCTTCTCAATCTTAAGGGTACCGATAGCGTCCCCTTCTTTGTGAATAGTGTGGATCTTATATTGCGAAAAGAGATAGTCAAACATGCCCGACACTTCACTGTTCCGTGTCTTCGTGTTCGGCTCACCCAGCACAACAGCAACAGCACGCAGACCGTCTCTTGCAGCCGTAGCGGATAAGCAGAATTTTGCTTCAGCGGTATATCCTGTTTTCAGTCCATCAGCGCCTGTATAGAAACGTACAAGCTTGTTCGTGTTTACCAACCAGAATGGTTTGGTGGAATCCTTACGCAGATAATCCTGATAGGAACCGGTATATTTGATAATTCTATCATGCTTTAAAAGCTCCCGGCTAATTACCGCAATATCGTAGGCTGAGGAATAGTGATTAGCAGCTGGAAGACCGTTGCAATTGGCAAAGTGGGTATCTTTCAGACCCAGCTCTTCCGCTCTTTTATTCATCAGATCGACAAAAGCGCTCTCCGAACCCGCTATTTTCTCTGCCATTGCCACAGATGCATCATTACCGGAGGCCATAGCGATGCCTTTGAGCATCTCATCCACCGACATTTCTTCACCAGGCTCCAGGAAAATTTGCGATCCGCCCATCGATGCGGCATATTCACTCGTGCGCACCTTATCCGTCAGTTGCAGTCTTCCTTCATCCAGTGCTTCCACCGTAAGCAGCATCGTCATAATCTTCGTAATACTTGCGGGAGGCAGCTTATCATGGCTGTTCTTTTCATAAATAATAGTGCCGGTGCCTGCATCCATCAAAATCGCTGAACGCGCACCAGGCGCAAGATCTACAGCGGCAGCATTACTGCCAGAATCCTTGCTTTTTTCCTCAGCATAAGCACCTGACATCGGTCCTAGAACCGACACAACGATACAGAGCACAAGCACAGCAAAACGCATTTTTCTCACAATGGTTCCCCTCCTGAACGTTAACCTTCATATCACAGGTACTGTGTTCCAGTTTCGTCAGAAAGGGTGGAAATTATTCCATTTCCAAGTAAATAACTATAATAATTTATCGCAAGAAGTAATGATGTTGTCAATAAAAAAAGCCCAGCAGCAGTTGCAGAGCATTTTTATTATAGGGGAGATCAAAAGTTAATTCAAATTTTAAGTATTTCCAATTTTTCCGTACTCATTTAACCCCCCTTTAAAGGAAAATGTAATATTTTAACGAATGGTATTTAAGAACTTAACTGCTTATAGAGGAGTGAATATACAGATGAACCACCTTGCAGATTGTATTGAAGCAGAAGCTAAACAGAACAATTTCTCTGGTGTAGTGCGGGTACAACAACCTGATAAAAAAGTCATCAGCAGTTGTTACGGTTATGCCAATAAGTCGGATAAGCGCGAAAACAATATTCATACTCGGTTCGGCATTGCTTCCGGGTGTAAAATATTTACCGCGATCGCTGTCTGCCAGCTGGTTGATCAGGGATTGATTTCTTTTGAAAGTAGACTAATAGATTATCTTAAAAAAGTAGATTTTCCTCTCTTTAGTCCCGACATCACCATACATCAGCTGCTAACGCATAGCTCTGGTATTCCGGATTATTTTGATGAAACAATTATGGATGATTTCGAGGATCTGTGGAAGGCACGGCCTATGTACACCTTGCGACAGCTTGAGAATTTTGTGCCGATGTTCCGAACCCTTCCCATGATGTGGACTCCTGGCGAACGTTTTCACTACAACAATGCCGGCTATATCGTGCTAGGCCTTCTGGTGGAGGAATTGAGTGGAATGACTTTTTCCGAGTATGTAGAGCAGCACATCTTTAAGCCTTGCGGAATGGAGCAATCCGGTTACTTTACGTTAGATGCCTTACCTGCCAACTGTGCACTAGGATACATAGAGGAAGAGAACGGAAACTGGAGAACCAACATCTACTCAATCCCGGTAAAAGGAGGCGCTGACGGTGGAGCTTTCGTCACTGCCCCCGACATGCAGCTATTCTGGAGCGGGTTAATCAACCATACATTATTGAGTCCAGTACTCACTTCATTATTGCTTACTCCCCATGTACATGTGGATGGCGAAGGCTATTATGGTTATGGTGTATGGATTACCCTCCGCGAAGAAAAAGTGTTCAAATTTCACATTATGGGCTATGATCCCGGTGTTTCCTTCCGGTCGGCTATCTATCCAGCTAGTGGCGAGACTGTGGTCGTATTATGTAATACAAGCAGCGGGGCTTCGCTGATATTCAATAAGATTAATAATCAGTTATAAATATTGCACCATTGAGCAAAACGCAAAGAAGCGACCTTCCCGTTATGGGAGGATCGCTGCTTTGTTGTTTGTTTAAGGCCATAGCCATGACAATATTTATATTGCCTAGGCTAGTACCGTGTTACCCCATCTTTAGTAACAAGTGCAAATACCAAAGGTTGGGCAGGAACAGGTTCAGAAGTGATACGGTAGGCTTCTAACACCTTACCTTCAGCTTCCTCTACTTTCTTCTCACTGGCATCATTGATATGCAAGACTGCAAGCGTCTCGCCGATCTCTACAGCATCTCCAACCTTTTTAGAAAGTTGAATCCCCACAGCCAGATCGATTACGGATTCCTTAGTTTCACGTCCAGCTCCAAGCAGCATAGCCGCAACGCCAATTTCCTCGGCCTGAATCCCTTCTATGAACCCTTTGGTTTTTGCTTTCACTTCAATGAATCGCTTAGCCGTAGGGAGCTTCTCCGGAGAATCAATTTGCGATACATCTCCACCTTGTGCCTTCACGATTTGTTTGAACTTCTCTAGCGCACTGCCATCTTCAATATGCGTCATAAGAATCGAACGTGCCTCCGCTTCATCCTTGGCTTTGCCGCCAAGAACAAGCATCTGGCTGCCCAGAATAAGACAGACCTCCTGCAGATCCTTCGGACCGTGACCCTTCAAGGTCTCGATTCCTTCCTTAATTTCCAACGCATTTCCGATCCCGTAACCAAGCGGCTGGTCCATATCACTGATAATCGCAACGGTATTGCGACCCAGATGCGTTCCAATGTCAACCATCGCCTGAGCGAGTGCTATAGAATCATCCAGCGTCTTCATAAAAGCACCGCTGCCTGTTTTGACA
This sequence comes from Paenibacillus sp. FSL H3-0310, assembly GCF_038002785.1. NCBI lineage: Bacteria > Bacillati > Bacillota > Bacilli > Caryophanales > Paenibacillaceae > Paenibacillus > Paenibacillus sp. FSL H3-0310. The sequence continues at coordinate 1,433,320 of NZ_JBBODC010000001.1, read as the reverse complement.
TCCAACACGATCGCATCCGCACCTGCTGCAATCTTTTTGCTCATCACAGAGCTTGCAATAAGGGGGATGGATTCAACTGTTGCAGTTACATCCCGAAGGGCGTACAGCTTTTTGTCTGCGGGTGTAATGTTACCCGACTGGCCGATCACGGCAGCCCCGATCTCCCCTACTTGGTCAAAGAAACGCTCACGAGCCATCTCGATAGAGAAACCACTGATGGACTCCAGCTTATCGAGCGTGCCTCCAGTGTGCCCAAGTCCGCGGCCGGACATCTTCGCTACCGGTACTCCAGCAGAAGCTACCAAGGGTGCCAGTACTACAGTTGTTTTATCGCCCACTCCGCCTGTGGAGTGTTTATCAACCTTAATGCCTGCAATTGGGCTAAGATCTACTTGATCGCCGGACATCGCCATTTCCATCGTTAGATCGCCGGTTTCCCGCGCGTTCATGCCTTGGAAATAAACAGCCATTGCCCATGCAGAGAGCTGATAATCAGGCACTTGACCTTTACTGTAGCCCTGAATTAAAAAGGAAATTTCCTCACGACTCAGCTCTCCACCATCTCTTTTTTTCTGAATAATATCTACAGCTCTCATATTACACCTGCACTTCACGGACAATTGCGCGAGCAAGTCCGATAAATTTTGGTCTAGTCAAATTAGTTACCTTCATTATCTGTTCAAACGTCAATGGCTCAAGCTCATTCACTTGTGTCATAGATTGGACCTCCCAAAAATTCAAAATGCAGTATCCGAAATTACATTTTCGGAATAAAGCCCAACACCAGCTTCAGGAAACGCTCACGCACACGATCTGCAGTTTCCATAACCTCTTCATGGTTGAGCGGTTGATCCAGGATTCCCGCAGCCATGTTAGTAATACAGGAGATACCCAATACCTCGATACCTGCATGCCGGGCAACAATGGTTTCCGACACAGTAGACATGCCCACAGCGTCAGCCCCCAGATGACGAAGCATTACGATTTCAGCAGGTGTTTCGTAGCAAGGTCCCAGCAGACCTGCATATACACCTTCTTTGAATTCGAAATTCTGCTGCGCTGCCGTTTCCTTCGCTACCTTGATCAGGCGGCGGCTATAAGCGGTTGACATATCCGGGAAGCGCACGCCCAGTGCAGGATCATTAGGTCCTATTAACGGGTTCCGTCCCGTCATATTCAGATGATCCGTAAGGAGCATAAGATCGCCCGGCGTGAAATCTGTGTTCACTCCACCAGCAGCATTAGTTACTAATAGGCTGGCTATACCAAGTTCTTTCATAACCCGAACAGGGAATGCCGTAACCTCCGGTCCATAACCCTCATACATATGAAAGCGGCCCTTCATCATCACGACACGGCGTCCTTCAATCATACCGATCAGCAGTTCTCCCTCATGCCCTTCTACAGTGGACACAGGGAAGTGAGGAATCTCATCATATGGAATGCTGATTCCATCGGTGATCAGGTCTGCCAGCACACCGAGTCCTGAACCAAGGATCAATCCAATTTCCGGAGCCACCGGACATTTGTCTTTTATATAAATGGCTGCTTCTTGAATTTCTTTTTGAGTTAACATGCTATGGATGATCCTCCTTAATGAATGTTGTGGCGCAACCCACATTCTTTTATTGCAGTTTCGCTAAAAAGCTTGTCCCATACTGCGGCGCCTTCGCACCGAAATTATCAGCAATGGTTGCAGCAACATCCGAGAAGGTCTCACGAATACCCAAGCTATCTGGATGCTTAAGGCGTGGGCTGTAAATAAGCAGCGGCACATATTCACGAGTATGATCTGTTCCACTATGGATTGGATCATTCCCATGATCTGCTGAAATAATCAACAGGTCATCTTCACCAAGCGTGGATAGAATTTCAGGCAACGCCTGATCGAATACTTCCAGTGCATGACCGTATCCTTCCGGATCGCGACGGTGTCCATATAAAGAGTCAAAATCCACCAGATTCGTGAACAGCAACCCGTTGAACGGTTGGCGAAGCTGCTCAATGGTAACTTCGATACCATGTTCATTGCTCTTCGTAGGGTAAGAAGCTGTAACCCCTTCACCTGTGAAAATATCGTTGATCTTTCCTACCGCGATAACATCTTTTCCGATATCAGCCAGCGAATTCATTACCGTTGGTTCCGGTGGTTTCACGGCATAATCATGGCGATTCGAGGTCCGTACGAACTTTCCTGGTTCGCCAACATATGGACGAGCAATAACGCGCCCTACGGAGAATTCAGGAGCCATAGTTAGCTCACGGGCGATTTTACACGCGCTGTATAGCTCTTCCAGTGGAATGATATCTTCATGTGCCGCAAGCTGGAATACACTGTCCGCAGAGGTGTACACAATCCAAGCTCCGGTCTTCATCTGCTCTTCGCCATATTCAACTAAAATTTCCGTACCGGAAGCCGGTTTATTACCGATCACTTTCCGGCCAGTTGCTGCTTCGAATTTCTCAATCAATTCTGCCGGAAATCCATCCGGATACGTATTAAATGGAACCTCAATTTTCAGCCCCATCAGCTCCCAGTGCCCGGTCATCGTATCCTTACCTACAGATACTTCCTGCATCTTGCCATAATATCCAGTTGGTGAAGCTACAGGTTCAAGCGGCGGCAGCGGAGCAATATTAGCTAATCCTAACTGCTGAAGGTTAGGCAGTTTTAATCCGGGAACACGGTTCAAAATATGGCCAAGCGTATGTGACCCTGCATCACCAAAATTCGCAGCATCTGGAGCTTCTCCGATACCTACACTATCCAAAACAATAAAACCAATTCGTTTAAATGAGGACATATTGTCTTCACTCCTTTTTTAATATAGATCGTTCGTTCATTCGTTTGCACCAACAAGAAGAAACGGCTGTACCTTCTCCCGGAAGTCAGACGCTTCCGTAGCTAGCGATACAATGTATCGCCTGTCAGGTATCCGTTTCTGCCAAAGGATAACCTGTGGAAAATTACCCATTCCCCAGTCTATCCTATAAGTATGATTCCATCATAACTATCTTACTCACAAAAAGCATCTTTGAAGCATGATCAGCGAGCTCTGGGATGATGGCTCTCATATACTTCCTTCATATTCTTACGCGCGATACCGTTATAAATCTGAGTCGTCGAAATATCAGCATGACCCAGCATTTGTTGTACGGAACGCAAATCCGCTCCACCTTCCAGTAAATGGGCGGCAAAGGAATGCCTAAGCGTATGCGGTGTAATATCCTGCTCAATGTTTGCTTCCCGAGCGTATTTTTTTATGATTTTCCAGAACCCCTGGCGGGTTAAACGCCCACCTAGGCTATTCAGGAATATAGCCGGCTCCTCCTGATGATCACGAAGCAGCTTGTCCCGCATAAGAGAAGTGTAAGCTGCTACACTCTCTGCAGCAATGGTTCCAATGGGAACCACTCGTTCCTTGCCCGAAGTCCCTGTACAACGCGCAAACTTCATGTCTGTATGCACATCGTCTACGTTAAGAGAAATTAATTCAGAAACCTTTATCCCCGTTGCGTAGAGCAATTCCAGCATAGCCTTATCGCGCATCCCTTGTGCTGTACTCACATCTGGAGCAGCTAGCAGCCGCTCAACCTCCGAAACCGCAAGCACCATAGGTGGCTTCTTATCGGGCTTCATGGTTTCCATGTCCAGTGTTGGATCCTGCTCAATTAAACGTTCCTTCAGCAAATAATGAAAAAAGGCCCGCAGGGACACCGCGTTTCTGTTGAGCGTTGCAGTGGCTCTTCCCGCTCCGCGTAAGGAGCCAAGATATAACATCACATGAGATCTTCGGATTTCTTCAGGCTGCTCAACCCCCCGCTCTTCAGCAAACTCTAGAAACTGCGATACATCCCTACCGTAAGATTCCAGTGTATTCGGGGACAAGCCTTTATCTCCGGACAAATAATGTAAAAAAGGCTGCAAGTGTGACTTCATTATTTCACGCTCCTGTCCTGGCGCAGCTACTCTTAGTGTCTTCCTGCAGCACATTCAGCATGAGGCTTTAGCAGATGTGTACACAACGCTTACTCTGCATAAATCCACCCTAGCTTTCTTCGACATTCTTCTCGCTTGTTCCTGCTTCCTGCGGAGCTTTCATTCTCCGAACCAGTAATAGAAACGCAAGCGCTGCCGAGCATCCAGACCATCATCACCAACCTCGGCGTGATCAAATGCCCGAACAGCGGTGCCTTCAGGAATTCCATAGTTCTCTATCGGACTGAGCCATTCCCCTAGCCAGCTCATAGCATAGTAGAGTAAATAGCTTAGAGCCACAAACATGATCATAAAATACAGCTTACGCACTGTTTTGGGCACAGAAACAATCATAAGGACGCCTCCTATTACATATAAATGAATTCTGCTCGTCCTTCATTTTATGCTCCAAAAAAGGCTGATATGTATGGCTCTAATAGACTAATCATTTAAAAAGCCCCCTCCGGTATAGGAACCGGGGAGGACTTGTGAAGTTAATTCTTAATATAAGATAACTTTAGGATGGATTTCCGTCTGTATTGTTCTTATCAGTACAGCGGTAGCAAATCCCATGGAAATCAAGTCTATGATCAAGCACTGTGAAATTAAACTCTTTCTCCAGTCGCTCTTCCAGCGGACCGAGCCAATCCTCGCGAATCTCATCCATACTGCCGCATTGCACACAAATTAAGTGATGATGATGATGCTTCGCAGTATCTGTTCGCAAATCATACCGGGCTACACCGTCGCCGAAATTGATCTTTTCTACGACATGAAGCTCACTGAGAAGTTCGAGGGTACGATACACAGTCGCAAGACCGATCTCGGGAGCTTTCTCCTTCACGAGCATAAATACGTCTTCCGCGCTAAGATGATCTTCCTCATTCTCCAGCAGCACTCTTAAGGTCGCTTCCCGTTGGGGTGTAAGCTTGTATCCTTGGGATTGTAACTGTTGCTTAATCTTGTCTATCCGTGCTTCCACCTGTCTCCCTCCCCCTTGGATAATTACCGCACCGGTCTTCAAACCACTTCTTCCATTATAGGGGGTGTCGCTTTCAGAAGTCAAACGCTTTTACTGCACAGTCAAGGTCGTCACCGCTTGTACAAGTGAAGGCGTGACCCAACGCATCATGGTTGGTGTAACCCAGGTCTCAAAACATGAAATACCCAGGATCAAAAGCGCCATCACAAATGACAATATAGTGTACATGGTAAAAGGACGAGTCACTGGCGTCCGGCGCTGTCCCATCACCCGGCTGCGGATCATCTGCAAGGAAAAAGCTATCGCAGCTGCACTGCTAACCAGCAGCACAGGGATCAGCACCAGATTATGTGGAGCCACAGAGACTAACGCGAACAACATCCCATGCCAAGAATATTGACTGACCAGACAGCCAACCGTAAAACCAATCAGTACCCCTTTTAAAAAATCAAGAATCAAAATTCCCGGCAGCCCAATGACCGACAACCCAAGAATCCAGATCAGTCCGATCCATTTCAGATTCAAGGCCGCTATACTCCAGTACGAATCAGGTGCGGCTGGCAGACCTTGCTGATCAACCGTAACAAAGAAATTCCCCAGATAATCCCCCAGCTCCTGCTGCTGATCCATCGTAAGCGCACTAACGATAAGAGCTCCAAATACAACACCTACCAGAAATAATACGCCGACAAAAATATACAGAGGCGTCTGTTCCTTCATCATCAGCCGTAAATTACGCATATGGGACGTTCCCCTTTCCGGTTACATGTTACACCATATGAGAAAACGTCCCGCGATATGACTTGTCCTTCAGGTAATGCCTCTACTTTCTGGGCTGAACCACTTTACCGTACGTCCCGCCACCGCCTGCTGATAGCTCCAAAATTCCAGAGCGGGCCTGGACGATCATCGACGCCAGATCCGCACCTACAACGCTGGCAATTTCCGCTTCACCACAACCATGTAAAATGTTCATCTCAGTTCCAAACGCTTGCAGTAACGCGTTCATCTTCGCCTTCCCTAACCCCGGGATAAATTCAAGCGGAACCTGATAATGATAGGGTGGACGGTCAGCAGGCACTAACGGGGTCTTGCGGTCTGTAATATCTAGGATCCGGTCGAAGACACCTCTAACCAGCTTAAGACTGCCGCAATATTGGCAACGGTCCGAGTTGACATAAGCCTCATCAATAATACTGCCACAGCCCCCGCAATAGCTCCGGTGGTATTTGCCAAGCCGCGGATTAAGTCCGAAATTAGCACTTACCTTCCGCCCATCTTTACGTTCCAGTGCAAGCCGCAATTCAGCGAACGAAGGCCGTGCCAGCTCCATCACATTATACTCACGCCCTAACTTACCCAGTGAATGCGCATCTGAGTTGGTTAGAAACGTGAAATTATCCAGCTCAGAGAGATATCCAGCCATTTCGGAATCTGCACTCAGCCCAAGTTCAACCGCAGCTATGCGGTCCAGATCAAAGATGTCCGCCATACGCTCGGCAGCACAGCCGTACAAGCCCTTGTGAGGCGTGAAAATATGTGCAGGGATAAGAATGCCTCCCCGGCCGTAAATCTCATCCTGAAGCTCCCTAGCCGGAGCATACAGGCGTTGGGAACTTAGATTCACGTTCCGCATATAGCGGCTCATCCACGTACTAAAGTCGGTCATGCGTTCCACGTCCGGCATGTAAGCGAGCACATGGCACTCTTTTCGCCCTGGCTCGCGGATTTCAATCTCTGTTCCCAGAATGATCGTAGTCCCTCGGTAAGCAATGCCTCCACCTTCAGCTAATGTCATCTCTCCAGATTCCAAAGAGCGCTGAATATCCCGCAGTACGCCAGGTGAATGACTATCTATAATACCGATCATTTCTAGTCCCTTGCGCTCTGCAGCTTCTTTGGCAATGCCCGCAAAGGTAAGCTCGCGGCTGCCGCTAATTTTGACAGCCTGACCTTCCGACGTTCGCCCAATATGAACATGCAAATCGCAATAGAAACTCTTCAGTTCAGTTGTTAATTCCATTGGCCTGTCAGCGTGTATAGATGCCAAGCGTACACTGCCATCATCGTTTTTGCATCCGCGATGCGCCCGTCAGCCATATATTGATACGCTTCCTCCAGGGTAAGCTCCGAAACCTCTAGAAATTCATCCTCGTCCAGTGACATGTCCCCTGGTTGAGCGTTAGTAGTCACATACAAATGAATAATCTCATCGGCGAAGCCGGGAGAAGTATAGAAGGATTTAAGCAATTTCAGATCTCCACTGTGAAATCCAGTCTCTTCCTGAAGTTCACGACCAGCCGCAACTAATGGATCTTCACCTTTATCCAGCTTCCCAGCAGGAATTTCCACCTCAGTGCGTTGCATGGGCTGACGGTATTGCTCTACAACAAGCATTTTATTGTTATTTAAAGCAAGCACCGCTACAGCGCCGGGATGCTTCACAACTTCACGTGTCGCAGTATTTCCATCAGGCAGTCTCACTGTGTCCACCTGCAAAGATATAATCTTCCCATCAAAAACAGGCTGTGTAGACAATGTCACTTCATCAAGCTCGGGTTTGCTGTGCAAATGTTGTTCTCCCATAAAGTTTCTGGTCTCCTTTTTCTCTATTGTGCATACGGTGTATTATAGCAAACTTAAAGGGAAAGAAGGAATTTCAGATGAATGAAATCTTCAGCCGTACAAGCTCATCCGCAGTTATGATGGTAGGTAAGCCGGAGGAAATAAAGGCCATCTTGGCTGGATGGATCCAGCAGTATGGGCGCGATATGCCCTTGGCATACATTCTTTCCCTGCACGATCAATCCGCAATCCTTCCGTCCAAGGCAGGATGAATTCATCCTCTCCTTTGGGACTTAGCCATACATGTTCACACAACTATAGGGGGTGTCTCAAAAGCCATGAAATGGCTGCTGGGGCACCCCAGTCTTTTTGCGTCGCCCCGATTAGGGGGAATTGCCCTTAGGCCGCTGGTATTGGACACAGGTTGATTGATTAAGCAACTAATGGGCTTACGATGCTGGCATGTGACACAACTTGTTGATCGCGCACCATGCTGGCGTCAGACACAACTTGTTGATCGCTCACGATGCTGATATCTAGCACAAGTTGTTTGATTAGGTTGCTATTGCGCCTACCTTTGTACGCTATCGGACTCAGTTGACCTTAAACACACCTTTTCCGCACTTTTGCTATGCTATCGGACCCCAGTGACGCTATCGGCACGAAAAACACACTATATGCTCTTCTTTATAAGGAATAGCTGCACGGGTGTCCGAAACTCTGCTCAAATGGCGATAATTTTGCTTATAGCGTCATCTGGGTCCTTTAGCCTCAAGAGAGGGGGCGGACTTAGCATTATCGCTCTCTGACATCGGAAGTGACTCGCGCTTTCGGACTCAGTTGACCTTAAACACACCTTTCCCGCACTTTTGCTATGCTATCGGACCCCAGTGACGCTATCGGTACAAAAAACACACTATATGCTCCTCTTCTTATGGAATAGCTGCGCTGGTGTCCGAAACTCTCCTCAAATGGCGATAATTTTGCTTATAGCGTCATCTGGGTCCTTTAGCCTCAAGAGAGGGGCGGACTTAGCATTATCGCTCTCTGACATCGGAAGTGACTCGCGCTATCGGACACAGTTGCACTTAAACACACCTTTTCCCCACTTTTACGATGCTATCGGACCCCAGTGACGCTATCGGCACGAAAAACACACTATATGCTCCTCTTATTAAGGAATAGCTGCGCTCGTGTCCGAAACTCTGCTCAATTGGCGATAATTTTGCTTTTAGCGTCATCTGGGTCCTTTAGCCTCAAGAGAGGGGGCGGACTTGGCGCTATCGGACACAGCTTCCCTTAAACACACCTTTTCCCTACTTTTGCGATTCTATCGGACCCCATTGCAGCTATCGGCACGAAAAACACACTATATGCTCCTCTTCTTATGGAATAGCTGCGCTGGTGTCCGAAACTCTTCTCAAATGGCGATAATTTTGCTTTTAGCGTCATCTGGGTCTTTTAGCCTCAAGAGAGGGGTGGCATCCGGGCATTCCGGAAATTTCTACTTCGAGACTCGCCAAAAGCGGCATTAGAGGTCGCATGACTTTTTTGGGATTACCCTAAATATAGCTGCACTAAACTCCCCATAAAAAAAATACAGAGCAGCAATCCTCCGTTACGGTAGAATCGCTGCTCTGCTGTTTTATAAGGTGGTTAGCCCTTTACGCTCTCTTTTACAATATTCACAACGAGTTCAGCCACTTTAACGATATCTTCGGCTTTAATCCGTTCCTTGGTAGTATGGATATGTTCATAACCCACTGCAAGGTTAACAGTCGAAACATCTAGACCGTTGAACACGTTAGCGTCACTACCTCCGCCAGAGTGGAACAGACGTGGAGTAAGCCCCATAGAAGTAATGGCCCGCTGTGCAAGCTGCACTACCGGATCATGTTCATTAAAGCTAAAAGCAGGGTAGATGATTTCACTGCGGAATTCGCATTCTGCGCCGTATTCCCGCACAGTTGTCTCGAGCGCTTCGCGCATCGAAGCGATTTGATCGCCAACCTTCTCCTGCACAATACTGCGTGCTTCTGCATCCAGCTGGACGTGATCGCACACTACATTCGTTGGGCCGCCGCCAGCGAACTTTCCAATATTCGCTGTGGTTTCGTTATCAATACGACCCAGCTTCATGGCTGCAATCGCTTTGCTAGCGACTTGAATTGCGCTGATGCCGTCCTCTGGGTTCACGCCAGCATGAGCCGATTTTCCAAAGATTTGCATCGTGATTTTAGCCTGTGTCGGTGCTGCGACCGCAATCGCACCAACTTCACCATTGGAATCAAGTGCAAAGCCGAAGTCTGCATCCAAGTTGCTTGGATCCATCGAACGTGCGCCCAGCAATCCAGATTCTTCACCCGCTGTGATCACGAATTGAATCTGACCATGCGGAAGCTTTTGCTCTTGGATCACACGAATGGCTTCGAACAATGCAGCAAGTCCTGCTTTATCATCAGCTCCAAGAATCGTAGTGCCATCACTTGTAATCCATCCATCTGAACCAAGTGTAGGCTTGATATTTTGTCCGGGAACAACCGTATCCATATGGCAAGTGAACAGAAGCTTTGGAGCAGCTCCTCCATTCTCAGCTGGCCAGGTAATGAATAGATTACCTGCTCCATGTCCGGTTCTTTCCTGGGAATCGTCTTCGAGCACTTCTAAACCCAGTTCGTTAAACTTACTCTTAAGGACATCGGCAATCTGCCGTTCATTTCTTGTTTCGCTATCAACTTGGACAAGTTCCATAAACTCCTGAATCAATCGGTCTTGTGAAATCACTGGACTTCCCTCTCTTTCGTGAATACGGTACAATGGTTGTACGGATTACCATCTTCATGTTAATAACTTAAACTAAATCTAAAGGAGTTACCCATGCAACGTAATAAATGGTTCAAGATCTTCATCTACGTCATGTTGTTTGCCATGATTGCCTCTACGCTATTTATGGTTATCGAGCCGTTCCTTGCAGGTTAAACATTGCTCAGGGAGCATTAATAATAGCGGCTAGGAACACCTTGCCGCTATTTGGCCTGCACGTTTGTTCTTAATCAACCTTTGCCATATCACAGAAAGTATCCATCAGCTCTTCATATGGGAAATGTTTCAAGAAGTATGGAACCAGCTCTCTAGCCACCTCTTGAAGCTCAAATCGACGACCTGCACATTCCTCTAGAGAAGTTATCCCAAAATCGGTGATCCCGCATGGAATAATCCCTTGAAACCCGCGCGCCGCAATCCCCTCAGAAATGTTAAAAGCAAAACCATGACTGGTAATAAAACCTCTTCTAAATTTACTCTTATTAAACTTCACACCAATAGCACAGATCTTCTCATCGCCAACCCATACTCCGGTGTACTCCGGTTTACGATCTCCGGCAATACCATAGGATGCCAAATAATCAATAATAACAGCCTCCAGACTGCGCAAGTACCCATGCAAATCCACTTTGCCATCTTCTCCGAGCTTAAGGATCGGATAACCTACAAGCTGACCGGGTCCGTGATATGTAATATCTCCTCCGCGATCGATTTCAAACAGCGCGATTCCTTTTTCTTCGAGCTGCTTTTGATCCAAGAGAAGATGTTCAGGATGATTTTGTGAACCAATAGTATAGGTAGGCGGATGCTGCAAAAGAATAAGTCTCTCCGGCTGCTCGCCAGAATCAATGGCATGCACACTTTCTTTTTGCAGCTCCCAGGCCGTCCCATACTCCATAATAGGGTCATATGAAATCTGCAGCTTACGAATATCCGAATTATTCATACCGTCAGGTCCCCTTTTTCAGTCTCATGCCTGCACAGTTTGGCTCGTTATTATTTTAGTAAAGTTTCGTATCCGGGGTATATCCTTCAATATTATCCTTGACGCGTTGCAAGAAACGACCACAAATGACTCCGTCCAGAATCCGATGATCGAGCGACAGACAAATATTAGCCATTGATCGCACACCTATCATATCGTTAATGACCACAGGTCTTTTTACAATCGATTCAAATGTTAAAATCGCTGCCTGTGGATAGTTAATGATTGGATAAGAAAGAATGGAGCCAAACGAGCCTGTATTATTTACAGTGAAAGTCCCTCCCTGCAAATCTTCCAGGCTCAGTTTGCCTTCGCGTGTTTTTTGTGCCAATTCATCAATCTCACGAGCCAACCCAGCGACATTTTTCTGATCAGCCTTCTTAATCACAGGAGTGATAACCGAATCTTCTGTACCTACCGCTAACGAGATATTGATATCACGTTTGACAATAATTTTGTCTACAGCCCAGACAGAGTTCATAATCGGGTAATCCTTAATCGCACTCACAACAGCCTTCATCATGAAAGCCAGATAGGTTAGATTGATACCTTCTTTACGCTTGAACTCATCCTTATGTTTATTGCGCAGTGCGACCAGATTAGTCACGTCTACCTCAATCATTGTCCAAGCATGCGGAATCTCAGAGACACTTTGACGCATTCTTGTAGCAATTGTATTCCGGATTGGCGTTACATCAATCAGGTATTCAGAACTGCTGCCTCTGCCACCCTCAACTTCAATTGTTGGAATACGAGGAGATTCGCTCAAGTGTAGACCCGAATGGCGAAGTGGCTCTTCTGCCTTCTTCTCTTGGGCTTGAACGAACTGTGGAGCAGGCGGTTGTGACGCCATTGGGGCAGGCTGGCTAGCAGAAATCGAAGCAGCAGATCTAGCTCCGCCGCTTTCGAGGAAGGTCAGCACATCCTTACGGGTAATCCGACCACCCATACCAGTACCAGCAACTAAAGTCAGATCGATGTTATGTTCAGCAGCCAAAGTCTGTACCGCAGGAGAATAGCGTGCACGCATCATATCGCCAGCAGTTGAAGTCGCACTTTGTCCTGCAGCATTATTAGAGGAATTAGCTGCAACTGTGTTAGTGTTAGTCACGTTTGCAGCAGCAGATGCAGTCACAGGCACGGCTATACGACAAATGACTTCGCCGACATTGACAACCTGGCCTTCTTCCGCCAATAGTTCACCCATAACTCCATCTATCGTTGAAGGTAATTCAGCATTTACTTTATCTGTAATAAGCTCACATATTGGTTCGTATTGCTCTACCGGATCGCCCGGTTTCTTCAGCCATTTGCCGATCGTCGCCGATACTAGCGATTCCGCCAGCTGCGGCATGATCACGTCAGTCAACTTTTGGTTGTCAGACATCTTTTCACTCCTTAAAAGTTTTACGAAGCATTGACTCTTAGAAAGACTACATAGTAAAACTTGCTTCGTAAGCATATTCTTAAAGTTTTACGAAGCTTCGTCAGCATCACCTGAGTTTTAGGAAGCTTCGCATCTACTCAACAAATTAATATTGTGCCAGCCGGAGCATTTCCGCCTTCACTTTTTCTTTACTTAGCATGAAAAACTTCTCCATTGGCGGGCTGATTGGCATCGCCGGAACATCGGGACCACAAAGACGAAAGATTGGTGCATCCAGCTCGAACAGACAATGCTCAGCGATAATGGCCGCCACTTCGCCGCCAATTCCGCCTGTTTTATTATCTTCATGCACAATCAATACCTTACCGGTCTGACGGGCAGCAGCAATAATCGCATCACGATCCAGCGGTTGCAAGGTACGCAGATCAAGAATATGTGCTGTAATTCCTTCCTCGCGTTCCAATTCTTCCGCAGCCTGCATAGCAAAATGCAGCGGGAGACTGTAGCCAATCACCGTAATATCCGTTCCCTCACGCAGCAGATTAGCTTCGCCAATTGGAACAGTGTAATCCCCTTCCGGTACTTCTTCCTTGATCAGCTTGTAACACTTTTTGTTCTCAAAGAAAAGCACCGGATCAGGATCACGTACAGCTGCCTTCAGCAATCCTTTAGCATCATAAGCGGAGTAAGGCGCTACAATCTTCAATCCAGGTGTACCAAAGAAAATCGATTCTGGACACTGTGAATGATACAAACCGCCGAACACCCCGCCGCCAATAGGAGCACGAATGACAACCGGGCAACTCCAATCGTTATTTGAACGATAGCGGATTTTAGCCGCTTCACTGATAATTTGATTCGTCGCCGGAAGCATAAAGTCGGAGTATTGCATTTCAGCTATTGGTTTCATTCCGTACATAGCTGCTCCGATGGCTACACCAGCAATCGCTGATTCAGCGAGGGGTGTATCCATAACCCGCTCTTCGCCAAACTGTTCCTGTAGACCTTTAGTTGTGGTAAATACGCCGCCTTTGAGACCAACGTCCTCACCAAGCACGAACACGGAATCATCGCGCTCCATTTCTTCCTTCATCGCGAGCCTGATGGCATCGATATATTCCATTATAGCCATGGTTTATGCCCCTCCTTTGAGGTCGGAATCACTGTATACATGCAGCAGTGTGTCTTCCGGTTTCGGGAACGGAGCATTATCGGCATACTCGATAGCCGCTTTAAGCTCAAGATTGCATTCAGCAGCAAGATCTTGTTCTTGCTCGTCACTCCACAATCCCAGACCGATCAAGTAATTACGGAATCCTGCTACGCCGTCCTTCTTCCAGTTCTCATCAACCTCTTCTTTGGTCCGGTAAGCCAGATCATTATCTGAGGTGGAGTGTGGAGACAAACGGTACATCATCGCTTCAATCAGCGTAGGACCTTCACCCGCGAGGGCTCTTTCCCGCGCTTCCTTAACGACACGATAAACCTCAAGCGGATCGTTTCCGTCTACACGCACACCAGGAAATCCATAACCCAGTGCACGGTCGCTAACCTTGCCGCCTAACTGTTTATGAACAGGAACAGAGATTGCGTACTGATTGTTCTGGCACATGATAATAACCGGCAGCTTATTCACTCCGGCAAAGTTACAAGCTTCATGAAAATCCCCCTGATTGCTGGAACCTTCACCGAAGGTTACAAAGGAGACGAATTTCTTCTTCTGCATTTTGGCCGCCAGAGCAAAGCCAACCGCATGAGGGACCTGAGTGGTTACAGGGCTTGACCCTGTCACAATACGCAGACGTTTGCTGCCAAAGTGACCCGGCATTTGCCGCCCACCACTGTTTGGATCTTCTGCCTTAGCGAATACGGACAACATAAGTTCGCGTGTAGTCATACCCACTGAGAGCACGAAAGCATAATCGCGGTAATAAGGTAAAAAATAATCATTTTGCCGGTCCAGCGCGAACGCCGCCGCCACCTGACCCGCCTCCTGGCCTATACCGGAGACATGAAAGTTGATCTTGCCAGCGCGCTGAAGCAGCAGACTGCGCTCATCGTATTTACGAGCGAGCGACATATATCTGTACATATCGATGACCTGGCCGTCACTAAGTCCAAGCTGCTTATGTCTGTTAATCGTTTCTACAGTACCTTGGGATTCCATAAAGAGATACCTCCTTATTCATAAAGCCTGAAGTCTTACAGGAATTAAGACCAATTGTGCCCTGATCTTAAAACCTGGTACTAAGACTTGACTTGAGTATATTATAATCCCTTTCTACCCAAAAAGAAAAGCTAAGAAAAACTAAAATCCAATAGATCTTCCATCCACAGCTAACATTGCTTCTCCGATAATCTCCGAAAGGGTAGGGTGAGCATGTATAGCTTCACCAATCTCCCAAGGTGTTGCATCCAGTAGCTGTGCCAAGGCCGCTTCTCCAATTAGATCCGTCACATGAGGACCAATCATCTGCACACCAAGAATATCTCCACTGCTACGATCCGCTACAACTTTGACAAATCCATCCTTCTGGCCATATACAATCGCCTTACCAATGGCCGAGAATGGGAACTTGCCAATCACTACATCATGTCCAAGCTCTTTAGCTTCCTTCTCGGTGTAGCCCACACTTGCTACCTCAGGCCGAGTATAGACACAACGTGGTACTAAATGTGTATGATAAGGATGTAGCTTCTCACCAGATAGATGGTTAACCGCCATTATCCCTTCATGACTGGCTGCATGAGCCAATTGAAGCCCACCGATGCAGTCGCCAATGGCATAAATATGCGGCTCTGCCGTCTGCATACTAGCGTTTACAGCAATAATCCCTTTGTCAAAGCGAATGTCTGTGTTTTCCAGACCAATATTCTCGATGTTGGCCACTCTGCCTACGGATACAAGCAATTTTTCTGCCATTAGGCTTTGACTTTGCTCTCCCTTACGGGCTTCGATCGAAATTCCATCCTCCGTTACCTGGCAGGTTGCAGCATCCACTGTAGTTTCAGTCAGTACCTTAACCCCACGCTTTTTCAACAACCGTTGCAGTTCCTTAGCTATCTCTTCATCCTCTTGAGGCAATAACTGACCTGCAGCTTCAACCACAGTTACCTGCACTCCAAAATCAGCCAGCATTGAAGCCCATTCGACCCCAATTACACCGCCGCCCACAATAATGATAGAGGATGGGAGCTCTTCGAGTGTGAGAGCTTCATCACTGCTAAGAATCACTTTCCCGTCTGGTTCGAGACCAGGCAATACTCGGGGGCGTGAGCCCGTAGCGATAATAAGATGGCTGGAAACTACTGTTTCCATCTCCCCATCTTCCAGTTCCACAGCTACAGCACCGCTGCGCGGAGAAAAAATAGAAGGACCCGTTACGCGCCCTTTACCTTTGACAACTTGTATTTTATTTTTGCGCATCAAATATTGTACGCCTTGATGAAGTTGCTCAACTACAGCTTCTTTGCGTTTCTGTACCTTTGGGAATACCAGCTGTACACCGCTTGTCTCAATGCCATAGCTCTCGCTCTCATTGATTTCAGCATATACCTCTGCACTACGGAGCAGCGATTTACTAGGAATGCAGCCCCGATGCAGACAGGTTCCTCCCAGTTTGTCCATTTCGATGACGACAACGGACTTTCCAAGCTGTGCAGCGCGAATAGCCGCCACATACCCTCCAGTACCTCCGCCAAGTATGGCCACGTCACATGAAATTGTCATGATATGTATCCTCCAGTCATTACACGTAAGTTCATTTTACTTAGTATATTGTACTCTCTTTTTGCTCTATTACAAAACTTATAAACGTCATATGCAAATGGACTTTTTCTTGCTAAAGCGTTATCATATGGGTGAATCTAAAGGGCTAAGAGGGGTAGGAGACACTTATGAAACTGTTAATTTCACGCTTCATTGCCATCCTTATTCTTGTGTTTCCGGGCTTAATAGCAATGAAGGGCTTCCTCATGATGAAGGATGATATTTTTGATTACATATCCATGCATGGTGATGATTCTGTAGTGCCCCACTTTGCTTGGCTGCATTTCGGTGGTGGATTGCTGCTCTTCGCAGCTGGCATGACTTTCCTTGGTGGCTGGATTCTGGCTAGGGACCGTAAGAAGAATTACGTAGGTCCAAGGTTCAAGGAGAAGCAAAAGGCGAAACAAGCCGGAACGCAGGAAACGATCTCTTAAGAGGCTATGCTAAACTTAGGATCAGCTTTTTCATCTCATCATTTATTCACCTGATCATCTGAATCTCGAATCGCACACAATCAAGCCTTAATACCCTGCTGATTGTAATTTGTACAATAGATTCCCCCATATTTCAAACCCTCCCAGTTCACCCGATCTGGTGCTCGTTATCTATCACAAATAACATAAAGGCGAGAACTTCATGGACGCAATCTGCGCTCCCTGAAAATTCCCGCCTTTTTCTTAAATACCCGCCTTATCAAGCGCCTCTTTCCGCCGCCCCTGTACCAACTCGCTGTACAGTCCGCCTTGCTTCAGCAGCTCTTCATGAGAGCCTTGCTGCAATAATCTGCCGCCCTGAAGCACAAGAATTCGATCAGCTGCACGTATCGTGCCAAGTCTATGAGCAATGACGAAGCTCGTTCGCCCTTTCATCAGCGCCTGCAGCCCTTCCTGAATCTTGATCTCGGTCACTGTATCAATACTGCTGGTTGCTTCATCAAGCACAAGCATAGAGGGGTTAGCAAGAATCGCTCTCGCAATGGAGAGCAGCTGCTTCTGCCCTTGGCTTATACCGCTGCCATCCGCCGAGAGCATCCGTTCATAACCTTCGGGCATTCGCATAATAAAAGAATGGGCATTGGCCAGCTTAGCCGCCTCTTCAACCTCTTCATCGGACGCATCCAGCCTCCCGTATCGGATGTTATCGCGGATACTCCCTTTGAACAAAAAGGAATCCTGCAATACAAAGGCCATATGACTTCTCAAGCTTTCCCGCCGAATCGAAGTGATATCTAAGCCATCCAGCGTGATTTTCCCCTGATTAGGATCATAGAAACGGGATAACAGCCCAATTAGCGTTGTTTTGCCAGCACCGGTAGGTCCAACTAAAGCGATCATCTCGCCAGGCTTCGCTACAAAGCTGATATCCTGCAGCGTGTTAGAACCTCCATCATAAGAAAAGGCTACATTTTCAAACTTCACCGCACCCTGTACAGTTTCAAGTGATTTGGCTGCACCTTCATCTTTAGCCTCGGTCTCTTCGTCCAGCACTTCAAACACCCGCTCGGCCCCTGCCACCGCTGAGAGCAAGGTATTCCACTGATTCGCTAAATCATTAAGCGGACGAGTAAACTGGCGGGTATATTCCACGAATACGATGATCACACCCACTGTAATCGACCCACGGATCGCAAGCAGACCACCAATTCCTGCAACTATGGCGAAGCTGAGATTATTAAGACCATTCATAAGCTTGGGGATGAAACCAGAAATGGACTGCGCCCAGTAGCCTGACAGCATAATTCGCTTGTTGCGTTCATGAAAACCAGAGATGACGCGTTCCTCTTGTGAAAAAGCCTTGATAATCCGTTGTCCGGATAAGGTCTCCTCAATATAACCGTTAAGCTCCCCTACATTGCGCTGACGTTCTTTAAATAGTGGGCCTGTACGGCGTGTAATCCAGCGCATGCCTAACAACATCAAAGGCACTACGAGGAATGTGAGCAGCGTCAACAAGGGACTAAGCCACAGCATAACCCCTACGGTTCCTAGCAAGGTTAAGACACTTGAAAATATCTGAATAGCCGAGCTATTCAACGTAGAGCTGACGTTCTCGATATCATTGGTAAGACGGCTCATAATTTCTCCCTGCTGTCTCCGATTAAAAAAGGAAATAGGCAGACGGTGTAAATGGGAGAATAGCTCCGTACGCATCCGTAATACAGTTTCTTGAGCAATTTCGATCATCCATATGTTTTGCAGCCAAGAAGTCAGAGAATAAAAAATGTACACACAAGCAAGGCTTGTCAGAAAAACAACCCATGATCGCCCGCCGGTACCTTCCAGATAATTATCCACCGCTCTGCCAATCATGTATGGCCCCAGCAGCGCTAGCGCTGAGCTGAAGACAACCATGATCAGTACAAGAATAAGCTTGGCTTTACGCTCAGCTAGATAACTCCAGATCCGGATCAGCGTCCCTGACCAATCCTTCGCCTTTGCTTTGGGTTTGCCGCCAGATGCTGTCCCTAGACTTCGTCCCACGCCAAGTTCAAAATTCGGTTTAGGATGACGAAAAGGTTCAATTAATGCTTTGAACATGCTGCTTCGCCTCCTCTACCTGTGATTCATAAATCTTGCGGTACAGCTCGGAGCTTGCCATAAGCTCCTTATGCGAGCCTTTGCCAATTAATCGTCCCTCATCCAGCAACAGGATCAAATCGGCTGATGCCGTTGAACTGATTTTCTGAGTAATCAAAAAGGTTGTACAGGAGATATCCTTTAGCGCCTCCAGCAAAAGCCCTTCCGTAACCGCATCAAGGGCACTGGTGCTGTCATCAAGGATCAACATAGCCGGTTTTCTAACAAGTGCACGGGCAATCGTTAACCGCTGCTTTTGTCCGCCGGAGAGATTAACCCCTCGTTGACCAAGCATCGTGTCATAACCATCTGGCAACCCTTTTACCGTCTCGTGAATTTGTGCAGCTCCCGCTGCTTGTTGGATTTGTTCCAGTGTGGCGTGTTCATTGCCCCATGCAATATTATCGCGAATTGATCCGCTGAAAAGCTGCAATTCCTGAGGCACATAACCTATCGATTTCCGCAGTCTGGAAATATCGATATCAGCACTTTTTTCACCGTCAATCCAAATGGTGCCGTCTGTCTCTTCATACAAGCGCGGAATCAAACTCACGAGTGAGGATTTTCCTGATCCGGTCGCCCCCATAATCGCTACTCGCTCACCAGCAGCTACTTCAAAATGAATGTCCTCCAGGACAGAGATATCACTATTAGGATACTTAAAGCAAACGCCTTCAAATTTAACGTGGCCCTGAATCGGCTCACCTTGCAAAGTCCCGCCTTCACGAACTCCAGCTCCCGCTTCCATAACTTCTGAAACACGTTGAGAGGAGGCACGAGCGCGGGAAAACGTTACAACAAGACCAGAGATAGCTGTTAACGCTCCAATTGTTCGCAAGGAGTAATTAATAACAGCAACAGTCTGACCCAAAGTAGCATCCCCGCTGGAAATGGCTATCCGTCCAAACCATAAAATCGCCAAAATCGCCGCATTCACAATAAGCATAACAAAAGGCATCGTCGTCTCAGTCAAACGCAAGGCAGACACTGTTGATCTCATCAAATTCCCGCTAAATACCGTGAAACGTTCAATCTCATACCCCATACGCACAAATACGCGGATCAAGCGAATACCCGTAAGGTTCTCCTGAATCACGCCATTAACTCCGTCTAAACGCTGCTGGACCGTACGAAATAACAAGGAAGCTTTTCTCATAATCCAATAGAGGAAAAAAATCAACAAAGGTAACGCCACCGTCAGCAGTAATCCCAGCTTCACATGAACAACTAACGCCATAATCACACTGCCTACCACAACAAGTGGCACCCGTGTCATAAAGCGCAAGCTCATAAAAATAGTATCCTGCAGCTGTGATACATCGCCAGTCAGACGGGTAATCAGTGACGAAGTAGCAAAACGATTAAATACTTCATACGTAAAAGACTGTACCTTTTCGTACAATTTGTCCCTAAGATCGAACGCAAAGCTCTGACTTGCATGGGCAGCAAAAAAAGAACTGAGTACCCCGGCTGTAAACGCAACTACCGCGCTGCCGATCAATACACTGCCCCACAGCCATACTACAGAGGTATCTTTTTCTCGGATCCCCAAGTCAATGATTTTGGAAATGATCAAAGGCTGTGATAATTCTACCGTCAATTCAATGAGCATCATTACAAGGGCAGCTATTGCAGCTACCTTATATTTTTTGAGAAAAGAGAAAATCAAAGCCATTCGCATACCCTCTTTTTCTATTCGTACAGTGCATCCCTTAACCGAGTTGACATCGTGGAAGCCTGTCCAGTTTTCAGTATTGCTCGACGCAGTGCTTTATTACTCCGATTCAATTCCACCAAATCCGCCATCATTTCTTCCAGCAAGCTTTCAGTGTCACTGGATAAATCTCCATTCTGCTGCAAAAGAGCTAACCGTTCCTTATATTCGTCTAATCTTTCAGTCACACTTATTACTTCCTTTCCCATCTCTTATTACCTCTTATCATACCACATCCAATCAATCGCAATGTTTTCACTGGATACATCTGATCCGAATATGATACTCTAATATGGTCGCATTTTTAAGATATAATCAATGTTTTTTACGAAAGGATAGATGGAAGTGGCACAATTGTTTTTCAAATACGGAGCAATGAACAGTGGTAAATCTATTGAGATACTCAAGGTTGCACATAATTATGAAGAGCAGGGGAAATCGGTGCTCATTTTCACTCCATCCATAGACGACCGGGACGAGGTTGGTTTTATTTCTTCTCGTATTGGGCTTCGGAAACAAGCAATCCCCATCGATGAGAACACAGATATTTATAATATCGTCAGCAGTAACCAACCTAAACCACACTGTGTACTTATTGATGAATGTCAATTTCTAAGCAAGGAATGTATTCTCCAGCTAGTGCGTATCGTTGATGAGCTGGGCATTCCGGTAATGGCCTTCGGACTTAAAAATGATTTTCAGAATCAGTTATTTGAAGGCAGCAAATATATGCTGATCTACGCTGATAAAATTGAGGAAATGAAGACGATCTGCTGGTTCTGCGAGCGCAAAGCTACTATGGCTCTACGAGTAGAAAACGGCAAGCCCGTATATAGCGGCAAGCAAATCCAGATTGGTGGCAATGAAGCTTACTATCCGGTATGCCGCAAATGTCACAAGAATCCACCGCTATAGCCGTGTATAAAAAGCATCCCAAAGCCATAAAGGCTATTGGAATGCTTTTTTGATTAAGAAGATATTACCCTAAATATCTTTCTTTAAGAATATTCAAATGATGATGGTCATGTCCAATCATAATGCAGGCCTGAGCTCTCGCAGAAAGAGTAGCCTCGTTAACTATTCCCTTCCGGATCCATGCTTCCTCCGGCAGAGTTTCCATTAGGAGTAATGTCGATTCTCGAACAAGCTTGTAGTGGGCCAGCAATGCTTTTAAAGTGTGCGCTTCGAAATTGGCGGTAAGTACATAGTCTTTCTCTTCAAAACCCGGTAGTGGAGTCGTATCCCCTCTGGCGATGCACAATAAACGGTAGGACATGATTCTTCCGGTATCAGCCAGATGTCCGACCATTTCCTTGATACTCCATTTCTCCGGAGCGTAACGATAGTCCCCTTGTTCTTCCGTAAGATTCGAAATAAAAGTGCAAATCTCATCCGTCTGCTCTCTAAAAATAGTAATCATGTCTCCTTCAGCTGGCACTAAATCGACATATTTTGATAATTCTTTGAGATACTCACTGCTTTCTGGACGTCGACCCATGTCTAAACCCCTCTCATTTTGAATTTTTTTGAAAAAATAGGAGGAAAATTATACTGTAGTTGTTGTATTTTAGCTCATTTTATACGATACTTGCAATAATAGGGTTGGTTAAACTAGAAGTCATCGGGAGTGTCGGCATGCTAGATTTTATTCTTTTTATGATATTTTCAATACTAGAGACTTATGCAATGTTTTTTCTGGCTTTCAAAATCTTCAAAATTGATCTATATCATAAAGAGATGGTGTTTGCTAGTTTTATTATGGGCTTTTGTTCTTATACAATTAGGATCAACTATGGGATTTTTCCATTAGATATTTTCTCACAATTTGCACTAATGTTTTGTTTTATGTGGATGTTATTCCGGATTCATCCCTTCTACGCTTCAATATTAACCGGGATGGCCTATCAAGCTTACTCGGTGATTCAAGCCAGTATTGTGTATCTATTAAACTCTGTAATCTCCATGCCTCTAAATACTTCGGACCCGATTACAAAAAACATAATGACAATGCAGATTTTATCAGCATTAGCCGCGATTCTCATTGGTATGTATGTGGGCTATAAACGTATTGGATTTGACTTTGTACCTGATAAACCCGATGTAAAAGTCAAACCAACAACTAGTGAAAAAATATTATTCGCTCTTAATCTTCCTACAGTAATTGTCGTTACTTTATTCACCTACTTTATTGAATCTAATTTCTTTTTCTTGATCCCAATTTTCTATGGGGTAATATTATGGGGATATCTATATTTCTCATACAAAAAGGACAGAAATAACTATGAGTCATTTAGCACTTAAAATTGTTGAGGTCATTAAGAAAAGTAATCCAGAGCAATCGCATTCAATTGAAATGATGCATTATGCCCTTAGCATTATTCTGAATACTTTATTCATTATTATGACTTCTTTATGCATTGGCGGGCTCACTGGACAGCTAAAGGAAACATTCTTAGCCTTATTCAGCTTCATGCTCCTAAGAATGTCATCTGGTGGTGTGCATTTAAAATCCGCAAGAGCCTGCAATATTGTATCTATCTTTATCTGTTCACTGATCCCTCATATAACTTATCTAATACATAACCATTTGATTTGGATTAATCTTTTTTCTTTACTTGTAATGATCTTATGTGCTCCGAATCCTGATGCTAATGCCCAAATCCCCAAAGAATGGTATTTGGGTTTAAAGCTACTTTCCATAATTCTGGTTTTTTTAAATTTTCGGCTCCATTCGCCTGTCATTGGATTGGCATTTTTAGTTCAATCCTTTACAGTCATAATCCCATTACAAAGGAGGACAATCAGATGAAAAAAAACTTAGCTCGTTATGCTTCTAACATTTTAGGTACTTCTGCTACTGTTTTTGCAACAATTCTGAAACCATTTGCTCACAGCCCTGAGATTCCAAAAGAACTGCGCAAGTAATTAAACAAGGATGGGGAAACGATGCGTGTCTTACAGAAAGACGGTTCCTCTAGTGATATTCTAGAGGAAGATATATTGTATTTCTCGAATTATAAGAATACAATATTCGTCCATACGAAAGAAGGCGAATTTATTCTCCCCACCACGCTTTCCGATCTTTCCGTAGCGTATGAGGGTAAGGGATTCGAACGCCTTGACCGCAGCAATGTCGTCAATATCAACAACATAGAAGGCTATGATCCCGGGCGGAAGATTGTATGCTTTAATCAAGGTACGCAGTTCACTACTGTTTCGGAATCCAATGAACCTCGCCTTAAGAAGTATCTTGCTTCACAAAAGAAAAAACCGTCAGAATAAAATTCAGTTTTTTAATAATCCCGGCATGTTCACGCATGCCGGGATTATTTTATTAAAAATTGAAACTTTTTAGCAATTTCCTCAAAATCGCACATTATGCCATAATAATCCTCAAATGTAAAGATAAATTCGTAGGATGAATGACAGGAGACGGATCCTATTCCAAATGATACCATATAGATAAACCTATAATAAAAACAATTAATGATGGAGGATCATAATGAATTACTATTTTCATCCCTCTCCACGGCCCTCATCTCTGGAATCTATATCTGACGAGGATTTACTAAGAATCTATGAGCTAGCGGTTGATGCCCATGCGTTACCGGATTTCATTGAAATTATTAAAGAGATCATGAGAAGTAGAAATCTCATAGATTCTGAAAGTATATAACATCCCCTTCCCCATTAAATTCACACTGACGCATGGTACACATTTTTCTTCAGCTTCAACCAACAATAAACTCCTTAGGTCGCCTTAAGTCAACTACATTAACATAAAAAAGGTAGAGCCTCCGCGGCCCTACCTTTTTTATATGCACATATGATGGTTAATCTGAGATAAAAATAATGCTCTATTCTGTAATTTCTGTTTTGAAAACATTTTCCAATTTGCCGCCGAGTCTTTTCTTCAAGGGAACTTTAATATCTCTGCCCAATTCTTTAAAGAAAGTTTCAACATCACATTTCACATTTTTTGCAGTTGCGATTACCGCACCATCACCAACGATGTTTTGATTCGCTTCAAGAGGAACATCAACTTCGATGTCATACTTTTTGGATAATGTCTTGATGTAACGTGCGAAGATCTCCAGCAATTCCTCGTTATTAAAATTCTCTATAGCGACTTTGCCCTTGCTGGTAAACTTCATGTTAATTTTCATTATTAATATCCCCTTTTCTGTCAAACCATTTTTAGTTGTTAGTTTATGGATCAAGATGAATAGATGGCTGCAAGAAAGGGCAACATTCATTCATTTTTGAGATCATTAGCAAAAGGCATACATTATTTATAAGCACCCTTTATTTGTTGTACTTTAAACTGAGTAAATTCTTTAAGTGCTTGTATGACCTGATCCTGTTCCTCTTCCTTCAGTTCATAAACGCACTCCCGTAGCCACTCGCCAAATAGAAAGGCTTGACGCCCTTTACGGGGGCTCTTTCTTAAGGAGTCGAGGTTACCCTCAAACTTATCGTTCAGGACATCGGTCAGATTGTATTTCTCAATCTTCTCTATTACCATTCCTGCCCCATATTCCGTTTCGTAAACTATAACTTCATTCGAATCAAAGGAAACGTACGATGTTTCTTTCCCTTCCTTCGCTCTGAATTCCTTAAGCTTGTTAAAGGCTGTCTCGTAGATGTAATCTTGAGACTGTTTGAGCTGTGGCAGCTCATATCCTTGCTTCAAGGTCTTGATATATTCAATATCTGGCATATAATCTGCCAAATGGTACATCCGATTCTTCAGATCCGTTCCAAGCGCTTCAATGATCTTGTCCAGATTGTCTTTAAGCGGAATGCTCTCTCCACGTTCGATTTTGCTAAGCTGTGAGTAACTTATACCGCTCTTTTCTTCCAGTCCTCTTAAGGTTAACCCTCTCGTCTTTCTGATGTGCCGAATGAAATTACCCAGCTCATCGGGATAGTTCTCAAAATCATTCATGGGAGTCACCTCCCTACTATCATAACACAACATAACAATTTGTGTTGGCTAATAACAATTATTCCTTGTTTTTACTTGCCTCTGAAGAGTAATTCCCAGTATTCCACGCCCAATATAACCCTATCTTTACAAAATACCGGAAAAAGACTCGGCGCCCGTCTGTAAGGATTTGGAATATGCTCGTTACTCGCCTCAGTTTTACTTTCTGCTTAAGCCCCATCCATCTTTTTGGTCTTACCTTCCGCTTTCTGCTCGCTTTACTCACCTGGCTCACTTGGCTCAACTAGCTCACCTTACTCACCTTACTCACCTTACTCACCTTACTCACCTAGCTCCACTTGGCTCACCTGACTCAACTAACTCACCTTGCTCACTCAATTCTACCTCATCGGACCGAGGAGACCTTATTAAGCTGATTTCAGCCATTCTGCTCATCTATCGGACTCAGATGCAGCTATTCATTAAAATATATTACGATTCCGGGCAAAAGTATGACAATAAGAGCTATGGAGTCCGAAAAGTTGGAAAAATGGACCAAAAACTTAAAATAGCGGCAATACAGTCCGTTACGATCCCAAACCATCGAGGCTATCTGTTAAAACAAACTTTCTTGATAAAAGTAGCTCGTCCGAGCCGAACTTACCAAGTGTGCATCGCTGTTGGCGTACTTTAGCTTTAGCGTTCCTCAGCGAGCGTGTCTTAGGTTTAGCCGTACCTCAGCGAGCGTACTTTAGCTTTAGCGTACCTCAGCAAGCGTACTTTAGCCTGCCTCAGCGAGCGTGCCTTAACTTTCCGTTCTCCATTTTCCCTTCTCCAATCCTTTGTGTCTCACTACCTGTTTTTACTTTTAATTCGCTTTCCCCCTCTGTGTACATGCGTGCGTACCCTGCACATATCCAACTAATCGAATTATCAAAAAAAACAGCCAGTCCCCATCAACCTGAGACTGGCCACAATCATTACTCCATAACACTCAGCAGGTTGAGGATCGTCTGTGCACTTTCAGCACGTGTTCCGTTTTGGTTCGGTGCAAATTGTCCCTCAGCCCGTCCTTGCATCAAACCAAGTCTGTACACTTCGCTGATTGCCTCTTGAGCCCACTGTGGAGCATAACCAATATCGTTGAATGCCGAAATGTTACGGCTAGCTACAGATACATTACTCTTCGCGTAAGCATATGCACGAGCCAGCATTGCAGCCATCTCCTGGCGGGAGATCTTCGCCTCCGGTTCAAACTGTGAAGCAGTCTGGCCGTTAATCACTCCAGCTTGTTTGGCTAACCCTACTGCTTCTGCATACCATTTATCTGCAGGTACATCAGCGAAAGCAGGTTCCGCTCGACCTTTCAAGCCAAGCGCACGAACTAACATCGCTGTGAACTCCGCCCGTGTAACCGCACGGTTCGGATCAAATTGGTCCGCAGCAACACCTTGTACAAGTTGTTTTGCCGCAAGCTGCTTCACAGCAAGGTAAGCCCAGTGATCGGACTTCAAATCTTTGAATGTTTTATCAACTTCTAAAACAATGTATTTACTAAAATGACTGACGGCAGCAGATAGATAACCATTCGTCCATGTACTGCTCATATATTCTAATTTACCCACGTCTTCGATAAAATAAATTCCTAATAAGCTTCGATCTACATCTGCACCGACCTTATAAGAAATCATAATCGGCTCTGCAAACTGTCTTAACGAGAAGGACTGATCATTTTGTGTGAATATGCTAAGCGACCATTCCCGCAGATCACTTTTCGCCCGCAATTGTGCACCCGCAAGTGTACTTGCACGAGTCAACAGGCCCACTGCTGTATTATCAGCTACAGGTTTCAGCCGTAGCGAAATCGTACTCTTGGCAAGAGCCTCAGCTGAGATTAGCTTACTTAGTTCTGCCAGTACTGTAGCAGGAATCGTAACGGATAAATCCTGCATAACCACTCTAAGCGGTGCGTGTCCAAGCAGCTCTGCTGCATTGCCTGGCAAAAGTAATTCCGTAACCGCCCCATTAACAGAAACCACAACTTCACCTTGAGCATTCTTGCTCTCTGACAGTTGAGAAGCCGTTATGGTGACTACGCCCGTTTGTGCTGATGCCGACGGAGTTGGTGTAGCGGTTGGCGTTGGTGTCACCGCAGGTCCCGGCACCCAAGCACCCGGCGTTGATGTTGGCTCTGGACGTGGTGTTGGTGTCGGTGTCGGCGTTGGTGTCGGCTCTGGGCTTGGTGTCGTACCCGGCGAGCCCTCAGTCACTATCAGAATATATTCAGTGCTCAAACCGTTATAAACAGCGCTGACTTTTGTTGTACCAGCACTCAGAGCATGAAGTTCTCCAGCCTCACTAATCATTGCAATGGAATGATCAGATGTATCAAAGATTACTCCCTCGAACAATTCTTTCTTGCTGCCGTCACTGTATACCGCCTGAACAACAACGGAGCCAATACTTCCTTGTTCCAGCGAATCCGGCCCATCCATCGTTATTTCTGTAAGAATAGGTGCTTCATCATTTGTTACTACAAGGTTATACTCCGAGGCGAACTCCCTATAGGTTACTGAAATCACAGTGGAGCCTTCCTGATGAGCCTGAACTAAACCCTGATCATTGATCGTAGCAATATGTTCATTCAAGCTGGAATAATGAAGTCCATCTAATATTGCGGTACGTTTCCCAGATGCGTAGACAGCTTCTGTTACAGATTGGTCGACTTCTTCCGGTTTAAGCTGTCTCTTTCCCTGAAGCTTAATTGCTTGCAGCGCATCTACAGTTATCGTACTTTCGGCAAAAATATTCGGGTAACCTGCCACTGTGACTCTTATCTTAGCTGTCCCTGGCTTCAATGCTGTAACCAAGCCATATTCATTTACAGTAACAACTGATTCTGCCGTATCAGGAACGATGGACCAAAGCTTTGTCAGATGATTAGCCTCTTCCGGCCCCACCTTAGCTTGCAATTGCAGGCTAGCCCCAGGCTCAAGCTCTACAGCAGTTTGATCCAGCGTAATGGATTCCGGAACCAATTTGCCGATTACTAAACGGTCAATCTCAACTCCGTCTACTGTTCTTGCGGTAACCGTAATCTCGTTCTTCTCAATCTCAACAGCCGTATAGATTTGCTCATCTTCGTCATATATTTTTTCCTGCCAAAAACGTGGTGTCAGCGCATAGAACTTAGGACCCGAGGAACCGCCGATAACATACCGAGTGCCTTCGCCTTCTGCAACCTGTTTACCCTCCTTCATTGGAAAAGTTCGCAAATAGATATGATCATGACCGTTCATCACCAAATCTACGTTGTGCTTATCAAAGACCGGAACCCACTTCGCTTGTACCTGCTCATTCGAATAGATGCTGCCGTACGGTCCTTGATGGAAAAAAATCACCTTCCACTTTTTATCTGTAGCGGAAAGATCCTGATCCAACCACTCGGCCTGTTCAGTGAACGGACTACCTGAATGCTCTGTATTCATAACCACAAAGTGCGTATCCTTAATATCAAAAGAATAATTCGTACCTTTTACGCTCGCCGCACCGTTTTGCGGGTTATTGAATTGCGCCAGATAATCCCCATCTCCATTGGTTCCCATCACTTCATGGTTCCCGATAATCGGAACAAGTGTGGTATTCATCAGCTGCTTTTGAGCTGCATCAAACCACCAGTTCCACTGCTCTTGTTCAAAGCCCTTATCCACCATATCTCCAGCATGAACCAGCATTTCCGCATCCGGCATATACGCGTAAGCCGCTTCAATCGTATCTCCCCAAAGACCAAAACCAGCCTTAGAATCTGCTTGGGAATCTCCGATAAACAGGAATTTTGTAGAAGTGTCCTCACCACCACTTGTAACAAAAGCTCCTTGCTCACTTACATTTGACTCGCCATCACCCACACGATATACATATTCCGTTCCGGGGGTAAGCGCAGTGGCCTCCGCTTTATGAACTCGCATCGTTCCGTCATTGTTGGTGTTGTAAATTGAACTGCTGCCGGTAATTTTTATTACATTCGCAGCTTGAAAGCTTGTAAACTCCGCTTTTTTCACAAGTTCTACTACAGTATCCATAGTCAACGGTTCTGTCTGCCAAGTGAACTGGCGAGAAGTTGCTGCATCTTGGCCCATCGTAACATTAACATTACGCGGAGCTGCAGTAGCGTCATATGGAGCAACCTTGAACGTCATTACAGGACTATAGGTATTTCCTTTTACCGCCTGCAATTTAAAAATTCCTTCTGCTGAAGTGACAAAGTCAGTAGTTAGTGTTCCACTTGCCCCTGAAGCAACACCTTGTACCTCCACTCCATCGAACAGCAGCTTTGCTCCTTCAACGACACTTCCATTCAGATCTTTTACCGCAAAAGATGCATCAAAGCCCTTCGCAAGATCATAATGGTTCCAAGTGAGCATCAACTGTGTCTTCACAACAGATTCAACAGCTGCTCCAATAAAAGAAATAGGAACCCCAGTACCCTCTGTAGAAGTTACCGATCCGGATGTATTTTCAATTACAAAAGCTTTGCTAATATCTCCAGCCAACTGCTCCTGAGTGTAGAGACCCACAAAATCATTTCGAACTGTATATTGAATTTGCCCGATGAGATCCGTATCTCCCAGATTGGAAGAATTGATATTCGTTAAGTTAAGACGCACAGTGCCCAATACCGGATCAATGATGGACTCCACTTGTGTTTCTGATAACTTATTCCCCCGAATTACCTGCAAATCTTTAACTGCAGCCGGATTAAAAGCAAACGTAAGATTTCCTTCCTGCAGCTTGCTCGCTTTCTCTGCCGTTACGTCCAAAGTGTAAGTGTTGCCGGCATATACTACTTCTGGTGTTTGGTACACATAGAACGGAGAGCCCAAATTTACTGTAAAATACCATTCTTTTATCGTCTGGTTACCGCTTAAATCGCGAATGGCAACTTTTACTTTATGACGGCCTTCTGTCAGTGGAACCTTTGGTTTATAAGTGATCTGACCTTTTGGAGGATAAAAGCCATGCTCCACTAATTGATCGTCCACATATACTCGTGTTTTGTCAGGATCGATTAAGGTCGTTCCCGGATGCACCACTGGATCATAACCATCATCCTCACCATTGACGGAAAGGGTCGGTGTAGCTGTTTTGACAATTTCGTTCACGCCGGGATATGCATCTTTAAGAATAGGAGGTGTTCTGTCCTCCTCTAGCGGGCCATAAATGGCACGAATATCATCAACGTAAATAGCTCCCGCACTCTTATTAAGATTGCTTGTCTCCATATAGCGGACAGGCATATCCATCGTTAACGGGGTGGTTTTCCCCTTAGGAACGGATACTTCGACGTATTTCCACCCCGTCCAGTTCACACCATTTACCTGATCAGTAAAATCCACAGGCACTGCCGCATTATTGCCATCCCGAATCTGTCCCCGCAGCCAGTGCTTTTTGCCATCTCCGTAGATCCACATACTGATCTTTTCAGGATACCCCGGAATCTGAATCCGATTGGCGGTTGAGCTTGCGGCTAAATAAGCACCAGATGTGCCTGTTTTATTAACAAAATCATATTCCAGCTTCAAGGCTTTGTCCCCGTTGCGGACAAAATCCAGATCCGACACTTCCTGAATCGCCACGCTGTTAGCTGCTGCACTAGAGGCTATATATTTATCAATGCCATTCTCAAAATCCTCCAGCATTACAGGCGGTAACCCCACATTTACTTCAAAAGAGGTCTCAACGTCCCTGTATTTAGCATAAATCTTTCCGTTTTTCCCGTTCTCACTCGTCGCCTGAAACAGACCCTTCTCGTCCACGGTTCCGATCTCGCCCTCAACCCGCCATTCGAAGCTAGGGTTGTCAGCTTGAATCACTTGTCCATTACGTAGCGCCTTCACAGTTAATTGTGCAGCAGCACCTGAAGAATAAGTTTTGATCTCATCAGGAAACCTAAGCTCTGTAAGCTTATCTACAACCTCAATTTCAGCACTGCCTTTGACTGCCCCAGCCTCTACAATTACAGTTCCTGTGCCGGCAGTGATTCCTCCGGTGAAGACTCCGTTCGCATCGACAGTACCAAGGTTAGCGTCCACCTGCCAATTCAGCGTACCCGAATAAGGCGCCGGATGGCCGTTCTCGTCCACTCCTGCCGCTTTGAATATAAAGCTGGAGCCTTGCAAAATACGTTCCGTATTCGGCTGCACAACCAGCTTAGAAGCCGAAGGTTGCTCAGGGGCTGTATTGACAAGCAATAAACCGTTACCGGTTTTACGCTCGTAACCATCTGAGCCCTGATTCATCATTCGGACACCAGAAGTACCCGGCATTCTGGCCACAAAAGTAGAAGAACCGCCACCATCCAGATTCATGGCGTTCACTACGCCCATATCCTTCAGAATGTTGCCAAGCTCATCGGTATCTACGCCCTCACTAAAACCTGGCGATCTTCCATCCACTTCGAATAAAACGAGACTTCCATCCGCTTTTGTCCCAATGGCTGTCCGCGGATGAATTCCTAAAGGCCCTACACCTTGTTGAACTACTCCGTCTTTTACCAGCGGCCCCTCGCCGCCAATAGCTACCTTCACATCATTCCATTCTCCGCTGAGCGCAAAGCTGGCAGTAACGTTATCGCCAACAGATAACCCTTGCAGAACAGCACGGGACGTACCCTGGGCAGATAAAACCACTTTTCCTTGGGAAAGCGGCGTATTGCCTTGATTGTTGCGGATTTCAGATACCTTCAGCTTCAAGGTCTGGCCGCTTTTCACTTCTCCCTCGACAATATCTAGAACAACCTCGTCACCCTCATTGGTTGACTTTGTAGTTGTATTATAATCTTCCGTATAAAGAACCAGCTCATTCGTATTTCGATAACGGTTGATGCTGGTCAGATTGGTTGTTTTTCCATTAATCGTTACGTTTTTGGTCAGCTTCGGCACCCCATAAATCGAGCTGCCATCTTCTTTTAAACCGAAAGTAAAAGCTGAAATCGAGCTGTTCAGGATTACACCCTCATCCATAAATAACCCATTAGGAACACCCGTAGCAAAACCGGAGATTTCATAGAAATCACCATTGATTCCTGCGATCACTCGGTTTTCAGGTGAATCCGCATACGTGGCCATTTCTGTAACGCCTTTCATACCGTATACCTTTCCATCCTTCGTACCTGCCCGCAGCTCCAAATTTCCTTGTTGCGGGTTGAACTCCACTGCATGTATCTTTTGTAAACCACGATCATTCTGGAGATCCATCCAGGTATACATCGCCCCAGGTGCAAGCTCCGTTTGGCGAACATCAATAACGGTTCCGTAGTCTGTTGCTGGTAAATCAGAGATGGAAGCGCGAACAATTGCCCCCGGTTGTAACAACGAAATCAACAAAACAAAGATAACAACAACATTAATTTGCCTTAGATACCTTCTCACTGTGTTGACATCCTCCCCACTTGGCTGTCCTAATATCGATCTGAGCTTGGACAACATCATAGGGTTAATATTAACTAGGAAGCGTAAAGGTTAGATAAAATTTACCAAGGCATACTGTTAACTTCGTCTAATCATTTCATCAAATTCATGCTTTAGCCTGTTGATAAATCTTCGGGCGGTCTGGGAGGTCTGTTTGGAAGCAGAGACAATAGCTCCTGAATATTTCGCACGGGTATCTGGTGATCGTAACTCGATGGTTTTCATGAAGGCAGAAGTCATCTCTGATATTTTAAGAAACGAATAATCCAGACCAATTGTGATGGCCAGTCCTTCTGCAACTGCATTCTCAATCGCCCGTGTGTTGTTACTTACAAAAAGCAAATTGATCGGCCCATAGCCAGATAAATATCGCTCTACATAGTCCTTAATGTAAGGATCATCGTATAAAACCAACGTCTGCCCCACTAACTGATCCGGTGTAAGGATTGAATTCAGGGCTAGCGGTGAGTGTGGATGTACACCCACTACAATCTTTCCTTCCATTAACCTTTCAAACTTAACCCCCTTATATGTGTCAGGCATTCCCTCCGGTGAGACCATAAGTCCAATGTCCATTTCATCCTGAAGTACATTATCCAGAATTTCTTTGGGTCCTTTTTCAAAAATCTCTATTTTCACATTTGGAAAATCTGCCTTAAAACTAGAGATTACCTTCACCATCAGATGCATGGGTCCAGGTATCGTAGCAATTTTCAAATGACCACTTAACGTATCGCTGTAAATCTGTGCTTCTTCTTTTAATTCATTTACTTTCATCAGGACTTCATTTGCTTTGCTAATAATGGCATTTCCTTCTGCTGTGGGAACCGCCTTTTGCCCGCGCGAACGGATGAACAAAGTAACTCCCAGCTCAGCCTCCAGCATGGTAATGGACTGACTCATTGCGGATAGAGTGATATGACGATTCTGAGCTGCTTTGGTTAAAGAACCAATCTTTGCGACTTCTACAATATTCTCGCATTGCTCCAAATTCATTTGAATCACCCCTTAAGTTAATCTTTACTTAATAACTATTAAATTTACTTAAATTTTAATTAATTTAGACAAGTGTTACAATGTAAATAAGTTAGTAAGTAACCATTTTTACTATATCAACTTTCATTTCTAGTATAACTATATTTCTTGAGGAGGAAACTCAAATGACAGACAAAAGAGTAGCCGTAATAACAGGTGGAGCCAGTGGAATCGGGAAACAAACCGCCATTAAATTTGCAAGTAAAGGTGATCAAGTTGTCGTTGCCGATTTCAATCAACAATTAGGTGAAGAAACGGTAGCACAAATTATTAAAGATGGTGGCGAAGCAATTTTCGTCAAAACAGATGTTTCCAAATATGAAGATGTCGAAGCGCTGGTTCAAAAAACTGTAGATACTTATGGAAGAATTGACGTTATGTTCAACAATGCCGGGATCGGCCGCGTCACTCCTGTACTAGACCAAGACCTTAAGGATTATCACAGTGTCATTAATGTCAATCAGCATGGTGTAGCCCATGGGATTATCGCTGCTGGTAAAAAAATGCGTGAGCTCGGCATCAAAGGTGTGATCATCAATACAGCTTCTGTATTTGGATTCCTAGCTTCCCCAGGTACATTCGCATATCACGCTTCCAAAGGTGCGGTCATTATGATGACTAAATCCGCAGCACTTGAACTTTCGGTTCATGGCATCCGCGTGCTTGCCGTTGCTCCAGGCGCTGTAGATACGCCAATTATCCAAGGATATAAAGATCAAGGAATGGTTGACCAAATGAAGAGCAAAGTAATGGGTAACAAACTAACATTACCTGAACAAGTTGCAGACACTGTATACTTGCTCTCCTTACCAGAAGCTAGTGCAATTAACGGTAGTGTTGTAATGGCTGATGAAGGTTATGCTTCATTTAAATAAAGTTTAGGGTGAAAAAAATCCAAGGCTTCCCTCGAGGGAGGTCCTTGGATTTTTTTAAAAGTATTCAATAGATACACCCTACTCCCAAGTCCTCTGTTCATTAATCTCCAGCTTACGTTTAAACGCCTGCTCCAGATCAATACCAAGTTTATTGGCCAGATCAAAAATATTCCACACCACATCGTACATCTCGTATCCCAAGTTTTCTTTCCGCTCCGCATCTGGATGAAAAGATACCGACAAAACCTCTTTGGACAACTCCCCAACCTCAGTCATTAAGTACAGCATTCTCTGCTCAATGGTGCTGGTATCAAACCCTTTGATTTCACTGAACTCCTTAACATACTGTTGAAACTCTGCTGCATTCATTTCCTTACGCCTCGCTTTTTGGTATAAAGTTATGTAAAGTAATTATTCCTGCGTATTTACCAATTATCATCCTTTTGATCTAAGAATACAAACTCTCCAAGACTTTGCTGTTTATTAGACAAGAACGCTCTCACAATGCGATAAAAAAGAAGCGATTCCTCATTTATCGAAGAATCGCTTCTTTGCATTTTGCTCACTATAGTGATACCCCAATAGCCAACTCGTTACAATCTGAATAAAGCCACTCCGATGATCACCTTATTTACCAGCCCCTACTTCAGCCACTCTACGATTCTGGAAATGACGAATATCCGGACGCTCCAATCCTAGATGTTCACGAAGGGTACTCCCCGTATACTCAGTGCGGAACAAGCCGCGTGCTTGCAAGATGGGCACAACATGATCCACGAATTCATCCAAGTTGCCCGGCAGTACTGGTGGCATAATATTAAATCCATCGCAGCCGTACTCTTCGAACCACAATTGCATTAAATCTGCTAATTGTTCATAGGTTCCAACAAACTGCATATGTCCTCGTGCACCAAGCAAACGGCGGCCTAATTCTAATATCGATAATTTGTCCTTACGAGCCATATCCATAATCAGCTGAACCCGGCTTTTCATTCCATTTGATGCTTCTACTGGATCAGGAATCTCAGGCAGCTGTCCATCTACTGGGTATTCGGACAGGTCAAACCTCAACATGCCAGACAACATACCAACAACAGCGGCAGGAGGAATCAACTCCTGCAGTTCTTTATATTTACTTTGGGCTTCCTCTTCGGTCGCTCCAATGATCGGAGACAAGCCCGGCATAATTTTTAAGCTACCACGTTCACGGCCATAATCTGCTAATTTGGAATTGACGCTTTCATAGAAGGCCTTAGCCGCTTCAAGCGACTGCTGTGCCGTAAAGATCACCTCTCCAAAACTAGCTGCAAAATCTTGTCCTGGACCAGAAGATCCGGCTTGAATAAGTACAGGATACCCTTGAGGTGAGCGAGGAACATTGAGGGTTCCTTTTGTAGAATACCACTCCCCTTTGTATTCCACTTCTTTGATCTTCTTCGCGTCAGCAAATTGTCCCTCTTCGCGGTTGACGATTAAAGAGTCATCCTCCCAGCTGTCCCAGAGAAGCGTTGCCACCTCAACAAATTCACGTGCCATTTTATACCGAAGTCCGTGCTCTGGATGCTCCGGCTTCCCATAGTTATAAGCTTCCACATCAAGCTGGGAGGTGACAATATTCCAACCCGCTCGGCCTTCACTAATATGATCTAAAGAAGCAAATTTGCGAGCCACATTATAAGGTTCGTTATACGTGGTCGATACGGTAGCCGTTAATCCGAGTTTTTCTGTTTCTGTCGAAAGGGCTGACAACAGCGTCAATGGGTCCAGCATACCCGAAGCTGCTTGATCCGCACCCATCACATACAACAAATCCGCCAAAAACATCATATCGAACTTCCCACGCTCGGCGGTTTTTGCCAATTCGCGATAAAATTTATAATTGAAGATCTTATCCGCTCCCGATTCCGGATGACGCCAGCCATAATGATGATGTCCTGAATAATAAATAAATGCACCTAAATGTAGCTGATCTTTTCTGGTTTCCATAATGACCCTGCCTTTCGAATTCTAGAGTTCGTTAACCTTTGAATGTATCACGCCAATGCAGCCATCTTCTCTCCAGCAATCGAATTGCGGAATCCGAAAGTTTTCCTATCACTGCAAAGATTGAAATTCCAACGAATACTATATCTGTTTGCGAATAAGCTCTGGCATCCTGAATCATATAGCCTATCCCCGCACTTGTTCCCATCATCTCCGCTACGACGAGTACAAGCCACGATGCACCAAGTGATAGGCGAATACCAAGTAGAATATTAGGCATTGCAGCCGGAATAATCATTTTGCTAAGCAGCTGCCATCTTGTATATTGGAAAATACGGGATACTTCAACAAGCTTGATATCAACATTACGAATTCCTAGGAAAGTGTTCAGATAAACTGGAAAAAAAGCACCTAATGAAATCATTAGTATTTTAGAAAATTCACCTACACCAAACCACAAAATGAATAACGGAATAAGGGCAAGTAATGGAATCGTTCGAAGCATCTGTAAAGATGGATCCAGTGTACGCTCTACCAACTTCCCAAGTCCTGTAGATAAGCCAAGCAGCAGTCCAGTAGCAGATCCCAATAAAAAGCCAAGCCCTGCCCGATAGGCGCTAATCCCCAGATGTCGAAACAGCTCACCGCTAGCTATTAAAGAAAAGAACTGCGCAATAATGGTAGATGGAGCAGGCAATGTCGTCGCAGAGACTAGATGGAGCGCAGCTGCCACTTCCCAAATCACCACTAGAGCTAGAGGTACAATCCAACCATGCAGTTTTTTTGGAATCCAGCTTAAACCATCGTCGTGACGCTCTATTTTATTACTGGATAGGTGATTGCTCATGATCCTTTATCTCCTCTATAACTGTCCTGCCATCTTAGCAATCTCGATTCCAACAGCTTCACTAATGAATCTGACAGTTTACCTACTACAGCAAACACGATGATCCCAACAAATACCACTGTGGTCAAAGAAAACGATCGCGCGTCATTGATTAGATAGCCAACACCTGAGCTAGAGCCCATCATCTCCGCTACGACAAGTCCAAGCCAAGCTATGCCCACAGACAAACGGATACCTAAAAAGATGTTGGGCAGTGAGGCTGGAATAATTAACTTACTCACCATCTGCCATTTACTGAATTGCAGTACTCTCCCAACATCAAACAACTTGTTGTCCACCGAACGGATCCCTAGAAATGTGTTCACGTATAATGGGAAAAATGAACCTTTGGCAATCAACAATATTTTTGAGGTTTCACCGAATCCGAACCACAAAATAAATAGTGGAGCGATTGCTAAATGGGGTAGCGTGCGCAGCATTTGCAGCGACGGATCCAGCAAACGTTCTGTTTTGTATGAAAAGCCTACCCACAAACCAGCCGCTAAGCCAAGCCCTCCCCCAATTAAGAAACCTAGCAGTGCCCGCCAAGCGGATATGCCTAAATGTTTCGCCAGCTCACCGGACGCGGTCAAGCTAACCAGTTCCCGCCATATTTCACTTGGCCTTGGCAGCAATATAGGATTTAACTTTCCCATCGCTCCGGCTATCTCCCAAATCAGGAGTAAAGCAATTGGTAAGATAAGTCCAAGCAATATATTCGTCGTTTGGATGGAAAGTCCGCGCTTCTTTACTGGATTCTTCTTATGAATTAGTGGCGAGATCACAGCTTTTTCAGCACTGAATTGCATGTAAACAACCTCTTTTCTACATCTGTGGTTTCATCCGTTACTTCAAAGGTTCCTTCAGTGCTGCTTCAATATATTGATTGTCTGTTATTTTAGAAACTTCAATCTCTTTACGAATGTTCTTAATATCAAATTGAAAATCGGCTGTCTTCTGCAATTCTTCAACAACAGCATCACTAATTGGAATGTTGATCATCTGGGAACGTTCAAACGTACCCTCGATTACCGCTGCCGGAATGTTCCGCTCAGCTGCATATCTTTCAGTCGCTTCAGCGCGGTTATCTGTCTCCCAAGCTATAGCTTTGTTGGTTACTTTTAAATAAAGCGTAACTAGTTCTGGATATTTCTCTGCGAACGCTGAACGGGAGATCACAAAAGAAGGAGATAAGACACCCAATTGCTCACCATCCGTCAAAACCTTCCCTTTACCGGTCAATGCGTTTAGAGTAATATACGGATCCCATGTAGCCCATGCATCAACGCCACCGGTTTCAAATGCAGGTTGTGCTTCATCAGGCTGTAGCTGGATAATCTCAAAATCTGCTTCTTTAAGACCTGATTCCTCAATACCGCGATAAAGGAAGTTGTAAGCATTGCTGCCTTTTGTAACAGCTATCTTCTTGCCTTTCAGATCCTCCAGTTTCTGAGCAGTACTACTACCAGGTACAAGAAGAGCAACGTTATTCGTACCTTCTAATACTTGTGAGATAATCTTAATAGGAATACCCGCAGCTTGGGCTGCGATCACCGGCATGTTACCAAGAGTCGCTATGTCCAACTTATTAGAAGCGATCGCCTCTGTCATTGGGGGTCCACTTTGAAATTCCGTCCATTCTACTTTTACGCCCAGCTTATCAAATTCTTGCTCATACCATTTTTCCTCACGGGCTTTACCAAACATCCCCCCGCTGCCCTGCACGCCAATCTTAATGGTCACACCTTCATATTTGTTGGCGTCGTTCTTTCCCGCACTCTTTTCATTCGAAGCGCAGCCTGTTGCAAATACAGTCAAAACAAACATAAGAAGTAGTGAATTACGAAATAATTTCATGGATCATTTCTCCCCTTTTTATAAAAAATGGACTCTCTTTATCTAGATACCAGCACCAACATCGATTGCCGGTTCTTCAACCTTCTCAAACTCACTCAGCACCAGTCGACGTAGCTCTTGGAATGAAGTACTGGATCTTTTTCGCGGAAACGGTAAATCGATGGGAAGAATATTGCGAATATGCCCAGGTCGGGGATTCATAATGACTACCCGCTCACCCAGGAATACAGCTTCATCCAGATCATGAGTCACAAATAACATAGTCGTCTTATTGCTCTGCCAAATATCAAGAAGTACCTCTTGCAGATGTGATCTAGTAAAAGCGTCTAGTGCGCCAAAAGGTTCATCGAGCAATAATACATCCGGATTACGGAGCAACGCCCTAGCAATAGATACTCGTTGGGCCATCCCGCCTGACAGCTCACGTGGATAGGATTTCTCAAAACCCTTTAATCGTACAAGTTCAATCAATTCATCTACTTTTTTGCGAACCTCTGGATTTTTAAGCGATAAATTTGCTGCAATATTATGCTCCACCGTCAACCACGGAAAAAGTCTTGGTTCTTGAAAAATAAATCCCTTCTCAATACTCGGACCGTCGATCTGTTTGCCATTCAGTAGAACCGTGCCGCTATAGCTCGTATCCAATCCTGCCACAATTTTTAGCAAGGTACTTTTTCCGCAGCCGCTGGGACCTATAATCGTAATCAACTCGCCTTTTTTCACCTTCA
Organism: Paenibacillus sp. FSL H3-0310; assembly: GCF_038002785.1. NCBI lineage: Bacteria > Bacillati > Bacillota > Bacilli > Caryophanales > Paenibacillaceae > Paenibacillus > Paenibacillus sp. FSL H3-0310. The sequence goes on along the minus strand of NZ_JBBODC010000001.1, from coordinate 1,392,777 downwards.
GCTGAATATTGCTTAATGCGATAACATCACCGGCAGGCGCGGCGAATACTTTATTCAAATGTTCGATAACCAGTGTTTCCTCCGTCACTCCATTCACCCTTTCCGATAAATTTAAACTAAACTATACTTATGTATTTAATTGGTATTAAGAGCAAAAAAATAATGAGAGCTTCTAAAGAACCTTATCCGATTATTCAACTAGGTTTAATTTACATCATCTTATCAGTGACATTCCTCACATGTCAAACATTATTTGCCAAATGGTTGTATGTCTTGTGAAGTGGGTAGGTTTTGCGAATGGCAAGGACATAGTATTAGTTATAGTCGATAGGGATTTATCTAATTGGAGTTCAAAACTGCACAAAAAAATACCGCATATTTATTGGTTTTGGACCAATGAATAAGCAGTATTTTGGGGGCTGTTCACAAACCCCATTGCTTAGGGAACCTCATGCTAAATTCTGAAAGTATCAGCATTGATAATAATTCCAGCTATTACTTTCTAAACGTTCTTTCATAATCTTCAAACCGTATTTTTCTAACTTGTTTACGATCCGTTGTTCTAGCAATGATTCCTTCTGATTTGCCTGATGCGTCGATGCCTACTTGCGTGTTTTCGAATCTTTTTAAATAAGAATATGTACTCTCAAGAGAAGTTGGAAACTCGGAACCCTTTGTGGTTTCAAGAAGTGGTGCAGACTGCAAATCAATACTTTCAATAAATCTCTTCTTCTCAATTTCATCATAAAATGGTTGATTTCCGTGATCACGCCACATCGCAATTTTCTCCTGCGATAACTCAAGAAGTCTATATAATTCATCCTTATTCAAGGAGAACACATCAAATACACGATACCCTTGAGTTTTTCTGTCAGAATAGTTCTTGGATGCTTTTGTTTTCCCTCCATAAGATTCCTGATAAATTACGGTTAATGCCCAGTCACCCTCAAGAAGGATATCTGCAATTACTTTTTCTGCTAACGGCTTAAGAAATTCCGCAATGTTCCCATAAGGATTACCGATTCTATCTCCTTTTGCATATAACAATTCTTCTCTGGAACCAATTAGATAATCAACTTCGTTATTATCATTTTTTAATAAAATGATCCTTGAATTTTCACCATCTACTTTTTCGTAAACAAAAACATCGTCTAATTCTGCGAAGCCTCTTGACTCCGTTAAAACATCATTTAACCGACCTCGTTCACCTAATTGATGATATGTAAGAATGCTTGGGTACTTTGTTAAAGAATTAATTTTCTTTAAATCCATAAACTATTCTCCCACTTTCAAATTCACTTTATATGACTCTTGTTCTTATAAATGATTACGTGTTCACGTGTTATTCCTGATGGGATTGTCATAAAGAGTTCTCCTTATTTGTTTACCAATTTAACTTTGAAGATAAGTATCATCATAATCTACGTAATTACTTTGTTGATTACGCATGAAGGTTATACGCAAAGAAGGTTCTTATATGTATTTTCAAGTGATACTCATGTAATAGAAAATCAGCAAAATAAGAATATCTAAATAGTAGTAAACACCAATAAATCTTCTTTAATAATCTGATTCAAATATTGTTTCGTTTTTATCATTTGAGAAAATAATTTTTAATTGAGCAGTCGGATTCCAAATCCTACTATCTTTTATAATTAGATATTTTCCACCTGTATATTCATACTCACGAGTCTTACTGTCAATCACCACTGAAAATGTTTTAGCATCTTTTAAAACTTGCGTATTATTAATTACAAGGCCAATTGAACCTTTCTCTAAACCACCAATAGCTATCTCATCTCGTATCATAGCCGTAGATTTAGTATAGTCAGAAGCACTACGATAAATATAAATATAGGGCAAGCCTTAATAAATTCAAGCATGTACGTATCTAAAATAACAAAGGATTTACCCTACTAACTCCACTATAACATTAAATGGAATATTTTCCGCAGCTTATCTTCTACCAAGGCAATCAATTCCGAGTTGTAGCCATTAGGTATTTATAGGTTTTATGACCATGATTTATCAGTCTGTAAGATTGTATTATCAGATGATTTTGATACCTTTAATGCGAAATGATTGAAGTTGCTTGTAAACAATGTTACTCTATCAACGGTAAACTCAAAATCTGTACTCTTCAATACATCTTATAATAGTCACTATTTTTAGTTAAGAAAGGTAACACTATGATAAAAGTTGATAACTTATCCTTCGCATTCCCGCAAAAAGAACTATATAAAAACATTTCATTTACGCTTGAAGAAGCACAACATTGCGCTTTTATAGGAACAAGCGGCAGTGGTAAAAGTACACTGATCGATATACTGATGGATCCAGAAAAATATTTGTTCGAAGGCAAGCTAGAGATGGACCCCACCTGCAAAATTGGATATGTAAGTCAGTTTTCGCAACTAGACAAATCTAAAGAAACAACCGTTTTTGAATATATAGGAGAAGAATTTATTAAGATACAAAATGAAATAACAGCGATTCTCACTGAAATGGAAACATCATCAGATATTGATTCATTACTCGAAAAGTATCAATTAGCTCTAGATGCCTTTGATTTAATGGATGGAAATGATTTTGAAAGCAATATTAATAAGAAACTAAATTTAGCCAACCTCTTGAAGCTAAAAGATGTTAGGGTATCCGACCTAAGTGGTGGGGAATTCAAGCTTATTCAAGTGATGAAGGAAATGCTGACTAGCCCAGACTTAATGATTATGGATGAGCCCGATGTATTTTTAGATTTTGAAAACCTAAATGCACTTAAAAATCTGATTAATGCTCACAAAGGAATATTGCTAGTTGTTACGCATAACCGTTATCTATTGAATCATTGTTTTAACAAAATTATACACCTTGAAAACATGGAGATCCAAGAGTTCGATGGGCGATATATTGAGTATAACTTCTCATTACTTCAGACGAAAATTGAGTTACAAGAAATCGCAGTCGCTGAACAAGAAGAAATAGAGAGATACGATAACATTATTGATAATCTTAGAGCGATCGCAACCTATAATTCAGAAGCATCTAGAGGGAGAGCGTTAAAAGCTAGGGTTAAGTTTCAAGAAAGATTGGAAGCGCGAAAAATTAAAGCGCCATTCGTTGATATTAAGCAACCAAAAATCAGTTTTGGTGTGGACAATGAATTTGAAGAAGACATCACTGTTTTAAATGTGAATAATTATAGTGTTTCCTTTGATGAGTTGATTTTAGAAAATGTTAACTTTGAGATGAAACCTACAGATAAAGTAGCCCTTATCGGTCCAAACGGTACCGGGAAAACGACTTTACTCCGAGATATCTTTAAAAATAATCATGATTCAATTGAAATAAATGCTGATATTAAAGTGGCTTATCTTTCTCAGCTTCAAGACGAAGTGCTAAAGGATTCTAATACCATACTAGAAGACTTCATCGATGCTGGGTTTGCAACTTATGACGAGATTAGAGCACATCTTTCAAACTATGGCTTTGAAGGAGAAATTCTTACTCAAAAGATAGAATCTTTATCTGGTGGCGAAAAAAATATACTGCAATTGGCGAAAGTTTCTGCTAGCAAAGCAAACTTATTGCTTCTTGATGAACCGACAAGCCATTTAGACACCTATACACAAATCGCACTGGAGAAAGCCATTGAAGATTATAAAGGTGCAATTCTCATGATTTCTCATGATTTCTATTCTGTAGTAAATGGTATGGATTATGTACTAATCATTGACGAGAAGACGATTAGAAAAATGAGTATGCGAAAATTCAGAAAGATGATTTATGCCAGTCATTTTGATAAAGATTATTTAGAAAATGAACAAAATAAAAAAGCAGTTGAAATGAAAATAGAATTAGCTTTAAAAGACAATAATTTTGAACTTGCAAAAGGTATGGTTGACGAGCTAGAAGAGCTGATTAAGTTACTTTAAATTCCAACCTTCTGAATGAAATGATTACAAGAACGATGAAATAAAATGTTGGTGGAAAAGTATCCACATTAAAGACACTGATGAATAGATCTCAGTGTCTTTTTACTGCATTGATTTTATTGATAGCTCATGCCGGGACAGTGGTTCACTTATCATTAAAAATCTTTCCCAACACATTTTTTGCCAAACTCCTCTTCACCTCTCTGGTTGATATAACTATAATGAAGTATCATGAGAAATTTTTATCAAAACAGTCTTTGGTCTCGCATTTAATTTTATACCATTGATAACCATAATCCGATAAGTTTGGTAGGATCAATAATTTGTTACCACAGCGGATACAATTATTTTCTGATAAATTTCCGTTCTTATAGTCCGCTAAGTAACCTTCTGCTAGTTCTACTTCCTTAATTATATTTTCTAGAGCAACATCGCTTATATCAAAAGGGGTCATATCTCCTCTATTTGCATAAATAGAGCGTGAAAAAGCTCCAAATCCACCAACCAGTTCGTGGTGATGGGTATTAATCCGTCCCCCACCTCTCTCAAATAATTTGATCATCGGTTCATATATATCTGGAAACTGTAATGCGATATTGTCGCGCGCATCAAGCAAAGAGCACCAGCGTAAATAATGTATACTTATTAATTTCATAAGCATAATATCAATTTTATTAAAATTCGGACACGTTTCTAAGAAAATGTCCCACTCATTTTCCTCCATTTTAAAACCTAATAACATATCCATACCTATGTATATACTTGCTGCTTCCTTAGAGATAAACTGCAAAAACACGCCGACTCTACGGTAATACTCTGCAATCAAATTAGCATCTGCTTCATATTCACCTCTAGATCTTACTTCTTCGTATCTTTTTTTTGAAATTCCAATGTATAAATTCGCATTAATATTCTTAATTCTTTCAACACCTGATTCGTAATAATTCATGAAGATTCCTCCGACTTAACTCACAAATGTAGTTCCCTATATCTGATAGAAGATTGGTTTATTTAACCAGCTCGCCCGATTGTATCAGATTCAATTTTCTCGTTATTTATCGGTTTGGAATTAAAAAGTTAGTTGGTAAAAATTATTTCATTCAAACTGTATTATTTTGATTGATTATTGTCAATGCTGTTCGAAATAGTTTATTACAGAAAACAACAATTATGTAATCCTAAATGAGCACTAAACTTATTGCACTCAATTCATATTACTATAAAAAACAGTATATTAGTGGTTTAATCTATTATGCACTACAGCTTCAGTTGTAAGAACATAGCTGCAACGGATGGTGCGTTTTGAAGAGCTGAACGGCGCATCTATTGATAGTATCTATCATAAAAAAAAGACTACTTCTTGTATTGATGTTAATTTTTTAAGTGTAAAATGGTGATTAGTTAATGTAAAGTATTCATAAGTAAATAGTTCTTAATCCTATTGCGCTTCTAGTAAGGCTGCGGCTTGGATACGAGGAAACGTCTATAGTAGCAGGTGCGATAGTAATAAGATTAGGCATTTTTGAAACCTCCTATATATTTTTGCGTACAAAATGTTTAACTTTTTGTACATATAGTATGCTATTAAAAAACACAATTTCAACACTTAACAAACAAAATGTTTGCGTTATTGTACTTTTGTTCAAGAAATATAAAATTGAGGTATAGATATTTAGGAGGAATACATATGAAACTTCGTCCAAGCTACAAGCCGATAGAGATCACACTAATACGACGAGACAAGACGAAAACGTATCTTCGGAATACATTAGGTAGGTTTGTCTCCTGCAACTATTGCTAAGATGTCCAACGGAGAGTTTGTTGCGCTCAGTGTAATCGCGCGTATTTGTGAGGATTTGGATTGTAAGATCGAGGAGTTGTTGAGTTTGTAGATGACACGAACATGGTCAATGTCGAATAGCGTTAAGATCACCGTCAAATTAGCCGCTCTGTACCATGTCCTAACGCTAATACTCCCGAAGGGCTAGGCGCGCTAATTCAAGGGCTTACGCAGGCAGATAGGACGATACGAACAAATAAAGGTGCAGCCCTAACGGATACTCTCCGCTAAGACTGCGCTTTAACTACGTTAACAACTTAGCACATCAAAGGTGCTAAAGCTCCGAAAAATCCCTTTGTTTATGCGGCTTCCCAGCGCAAGTCCTTAAAGGAGAACGCCAAGATTAACGTCATAATCAATCGCCTGCAGCACTCCGCTTACACCGTAACGCATTCCCCTCCGCGAGCCCCTCCGTATATGCATCGTAAAACAGACCCACCGGAGAATATACGCTCTCCTTCGGCAATCCTGTCCGCATGTTTACCGCCTTCGCGAAATACCTATCCACAGCCAGTACGATTTTGTCCGGCTCTAGTCGGGAAATAAAACTTCTCATCAATGTTTCGCGTTAATACTATACGAAATTACAATGCCCTCACCTGAGTGGCGTACACATCCACACACAACTCAATCAGCGACAGATGCATTAAAATTACAACATATCCCCGAAAGGAAGTAGCGCTAATTTGTCGAATATTACTTTTATTGCGGAAGAAATTTGGAAACATTCGAAACTATGCGGATATTACAGATGGACGACGAATTATTCATGGCAGCGTTAGCACAAGTACACGTTACGGTACGAGAAAAAGAAGACGTCAGAATTAAAGAGCACAGTGGACCAATCCAAAAGTATACGCCGGTTAGCGTGAAGAACTCCGGTGCTTATTATATGCGGATTAATTATAACTTTCCGGTTACGAAGGAGGGCGAGCGATAAAATGGGAGATAATAATTTAAGTCTCAGCCTCTCTGTCCTGAGCTATCCGGCCGAGATGTTTAACGACGCGTTATTCAATAAAGATGAAGGAAATAAAGCAATTGACGAATTTCAAAAACGACGATATTATCGGCAGGCTATCCTGAATTTTTGCGCATCAGTTGAAGCAGCACTGACTCAGCTTGTTCATAAAAAGCTAAAATTAATGGCTGAAGATTTATCTCCGAATAATACTATTCTTCTTAAATTACTGCAAAATGGAAGCAAGGTACCCTCCGAATTCGAGAATATCTCAGCAAAAATAAAGAAGTTTGAAGAACTGTTTAGCTGCAATATCGACCAACTCACTCTTAGTAACTATATGAGATTAACGTCTCAGAGGAATAAAATCACCCACTTCAACGAGTCTAACAAATCTTTACTTTACGCGACGAGCACTTTAAGGAATATTGCAGTAAGCGCCCCGTCAAAAGTAGAGGCTTTGTTGTCTGAGTTGTATAACCATTCAGGGTTCACTAGGAGTGCAAGCCCTTTCTATAAACAGCGTAAAGCAAGGTATTAAACGATAAAATCCATAAATATCGGACTCTGTAAAAAAACGTGATAGTGCAATTTTTTTATGTTCTCACGCGTTCTAACCCTCGGCTCCACATATATAAAATAAACGTCCTCGCCGATAATCAACGGTTTCACGACTGCATAGAAGTTTTCTCCTACGTAGGCGACGGATCAGACACTACTACAAGTAACGGGTTGGAGTAGAGAAACGAGAAAATAAAACAAGTATCGAGCAAATCATGAGCAAGCACTTATAGCTATAAGGGAGATGGAATTTATGTCAAAAAAACTGCAGGTTTTTATTTCCTCAACATTCACTGACCTTCAGGATGAAAGACAGGCAGCCGTTGAGTCGGTTCTTAAGTCCGGTCATATTCCTGCAGGAATGGAATTGTTTCGCTCTGGCGATCAATCTCAAAAAGACACAATAACAAAATGGATAGAAGAGTCCGATGTGTACCTGCTGATATTAGGCGGCAGATATGGTTCTATAGAAGAAACGACTGGCAAGAGTTATACACATTGGGAATACGACCTAGCAGGAGAATTAAAAAAACCCAGATTCGCAGTTGTAATCTCTTCAGATGCTCTTCAAAAAAAAATTAAGAAATTGGGGAAAGCTGTTATTGAACTTGATAATGCACAAAAATATGAAGACTTCAAATCAAATGTACTATCTAAAGTATCGCGATTCTTTGAGGATACTAAGGACATACAGATAACAGTGATGCAGACTTTAAATGAACTTGTTAAAGACAAAAACCTATACGGTTGGATCTCAGGTAGGGCTGTTCAAAATAGCGAAGAATACGCAACATCGGTGCTGCACTATAAAAAGGAGATGGATCAGCTTGGTCGGGAAAACGAAAAGCTAAAGCAGGCACTCCAACAAGCAACGGTTAAAGAGCGACAGATACAAAACAGCCCTCCAGAAATAACTGACAGACTAGAAAAAGTTTTAAAACTATTGAGCGCTTCATACATCAGTTCGTATCCCGGAATTAGTTGGGAGATAATATTAGAAAAAAATGAGGAAGACGGTGAGTCATCTACAATTATTCTCCAGTACCCAGAATCAGATTACTCGCCATACTATATTTTCAGTCCCGATCAACAATATTATCAAAAACTACTCATTGTGAAAGAAATTACTCTCGAAGAGTTCAATGAAACTTTAGCTGAAATACGAGTTTTTGTACACAACTACAAGCATGCAGAAGGAGTTCCTATACACTTCATCATCGCTATTCCCGGAGATCACGGTAATCTGCAAGATATTTCGGAAAAGTTCCTAAAGAAAGCAGTAAAGCTTGAAAAAGTTACCTCCGAAGTTGAATTTAAAATTGAAGTATGGGATGAAAATGTAATATCGCATTTCGAGGATGAATTAGGATTATCAATTAACCCATTAGTTAAAAAGCGATAACGGGCAGCCGTGTCAAGAAATACCTGGATGTACATGGTCTGCAGCACCGATCGCAGCTTTGACACGGAACATACACGACCAAACTGAGGGTTACATAAGCCTGCGAAAAGGCACGCACAACAAGCAAAAACCGGTCGACCCTATGTGGGCTTTCCGGCTTGACTTCATTATTTATAGATTGTATTAACCGTCGAAAACATATCATGTTGCTTCGATATGTCCAGCTCTCACCATGTTAGCATTGTGTCCTAGTAACAATCTACGAAACTACAATGCCTCACCTGAGAAATGAACACACCCTCATAAGATCCCCTTTTCGTAAATAAAAACGCCTCCTCCTCGGAAGAAACTGGCGCTGTTTTGTCGAATGTTATTCATCAACACCCCCAGAAAGGCGCTGATTGTTACGGAGGTATACACGGACATCGAATTATTTACCGCGGCACTGGCGTAAGGTCGTGTAACCGCACGTGAAAAGGACGGGCGAATAGCGGAATACGGAGGCCAGGTCGAAAAATACACGCAAAATACCGTCAAGATTGGTGGAGTGTACTAAGTTAGATCCGCACATGAATTTCACGTAAAGGAGGCGACAAAATGACGGACCCACAAGCGCAAGCACTGCGCGATGCTATCGAAAAAATGTCCGAGACACAGGCAAAAAACACGCTCTATCGCATCTTTGCGAAACTAGAGCGTGTTGGTCGTAACAACTATACAAAAGAGGACGCCCAGCGCGACATAGAAGAAATACATGCAGCAGAAATAGGACGCCCTCAAATATTTAACAGTAAGAAATAAAGATCAACCTTATACAATAAACTCCGTAAATACCGGACTCCGCAACATACCTGCGCGAGTCCAATTTCGTATTTTCACACGTATTCAGCATCTGTAAGGATTGTTAAAAGAGCGCCATCTCTCCGTTTTCCTGGCGCTCCCTGTTGTGTCCGACGAGAAATAAGCGTACAATGGCGTTAAGTATTAAATAGCGGAGGGGTAACCGGATTCTTTGGTCGGATGATCGGTTATTTTAACTCCGCTTTTTTCTGTCAATAACTAATACCAATGAAGCAAATGATATCATTAACGTTAATGCCTCGTTTATAGTCAACATCTTCCTCACCTCCTTCAACTGACGCGAATCCTCGTTGTTTATTGAAACGAGGCATCAATTCTACTCTTGTTTCATCGAACATAATTCAACCAAACCGCAGTAGTCAATGTTAGGATCTTACAGAAGTTGGGAGGTCGAGGGCGTAATGGAGATTGCGCCAAGGGTAGCGTTCGACGGCCGCGAAAAAGATTTCGTGATTAATAGAGTTCATATATCTCCAAGTACTCACTCGATCGTTAAATTTTTTCTTGTGACAGGACGCCGTGGTGAAGTCTTAGCCGCAGGTTTATCTCTCGAGCCATCATCCTCGTATGCCTCATCTCCAATCACTCTACCATTGATATACTCCCCATATTTTGTCAGCACTCCTGTCGGCTCACCTTGTGAGTCTTCAAGCTCAACATACTCACTCAATCCAAAAACTTCTTCAGCACTGAGTAGGGCGTTAATTATCATATTCTTTGCTATAGTACTTCTTTTAAGACTTGATAGTTTTGCAATATAAGCAAGACGATTATAATCATACTCACTTAACACCACCGTAATTCGTTTCTCCTCACCTCTATCTCGCTTCTCTCTCATGCGCTGATCTTGGGCAAGCCTCTTAAAATATTCTGTATTTGCATCCATTTCATTACCTCCCTTGGTATATTCTGATTATACACACACCAATGGTTGGAGTAAATACTTAAAATAAACTTTTTACATATAAAAATAAACTTTTATAAACCCACTAAAATCAAGGCCACAAACTGCGCAGCCTCATCCGCTAAATCCGTCTCCTGCACGATGCCCCAATTCGGTAGATATACGATCTCAACGCGCGTATCCTCGCCGCTATTACGCCCTTTGCCGAGTTCGATTACGCCGTGCCCTTCGTGTGCCAGCGTATCAGTTCCGAACAGGTACGTTGAATCTGCGAGTATCGTCTTCGTTCTCATGACGAATTACCGTAATCCGTACGTTAAATGCCGAGTCGCATTATCGCCTGGACATCGCCCGTCTCACCTCAGATTATATGAAACAAGCAGTATTGTTGCAAAGTTGAATTTAAGCTATCTTACTAAAACCTCTCTTATTATACTTTGTATACAAAACAACCACTTTTGTATACATAATAGTTACTTTTGTATACAAAAGTATCCATTTAGGGTACATTTTTCTGTCTACATGAGATATGTTAAGTTAAACGATCTCTCATTTTCTCTTAAATACTCATGCTGACGCCGTTTTTCGAAAATGTCTTTATTCTCGCTATGAAATCCACTTCACCATGCATATCACGTATACGATCCGCTAAACTCGCGTCGAATACCTCCGCTAAATCTTCGATCGCTATATTCGATGGCATATAGCCGGCATGGTGTTCGTCACACGATAACTAATTCCGCTATGTGGAATCTGTCCGAAGCTACGCGTACTCCGATCTCATCAAGAACCGCGATGGTACGGTTTTGGTAGGATAACTCTGTATATAACTCCAGGAGCGCATTCACATCGAAAAAGTAAGCCGAACGTTCCAACGGTTGCCCCTTTTCATTGGTGAGATCCGATATATGCGGATAATATACGAGTTAATTACTGCGGCGGTATCCGCAACGTACACTGTACGGATAATATGCAGTTTTTAGCGTGCGTCAATTGCGTTCCTCCTTCTATATTTACTTTATCTCAGATATAAACAACTGTCATTCAACAAATATGGTTTGAAATTGTAGCTTGACAAGCCCATATTTAAGCTATGTTTAGCGCTTTTGGACCAAAATCGAATAAAACCAGCTCTATCACAACCATATTTACCAAATAATGTGTCAGAGGATCAACTTCCTATTACGTTTTTTCTTACAAAAACTCCGCCGACTCCTGCGCTGCCTTTACCCGTTCCTTACGTTGCCCGTTCGCAAGGACTTGCGGCATTATACGCGGCAAGAGATACGTTATCAAAAAAACCGCCGTTAACTGCGTATATTTCGTTGTTACGCGATGTTCTGCGAAGGCACGTTCGATCGTTTCGCGTAAAGGACCCGCACCGTACAGCTTGAGCGCACGTTTGATTACGCCTTGTTCGAAGCGATAACCGCCCGCAGCCGGAATGTACGTTTCGACTCCGTAACGGTCGCAATTTAGCTCCGTAATCATCACCTAGACGGTCAGCGTATTCCAATCCGCGAGAGGTAGATTGCGCCAGTCTTTACGTTGGTCGGCGGTGATCTGAGCTATGGCACAAGTATACCTCCTCATATATAAAAGTTTCCAATTAGAGATTCTGCGATATATCGAGTATTTAAGAGAAAAACCCCATGGTAGTCTAGACCATCTGTGTGAATTTTGGACCGAAATCGGATTTTCTTGTATTATTTTATACTGGCCTTACTGACTCTACACCACCGATTATAGAATGATAGATAGCAAATCGTAAAACTCCAAATCCGGTGATTGAGTAAACTATCGTAGTGTCAGTCGATTCTTCGGAAAAATCAGTTAATGTTAACAATCGTTAATAACCTGTTGAAATACTGTTAACAATTTTTCAGTTAATGTTAACGATAATTCGGTAAATGTTAACATATATCCGCCTGGCTCTTCCCCTCTTTCCTTACATCTATCTCGATCATCTCCCGTTTACTCCCGAATACTACGCCGCACGCACGTTTTCTTTTTTCTACCGTTCTTGAAATACTGCGACCGCATCTCGCCAGCTTAACGCTACATTACTCGGTTTATCATGTAAATACAGATTAAACCCACGGATATATCGTTAGTTAACTGCGCCATTAACTACACTCTCGCTTCGTATAATGCTCGATAATATCGGCAAAAACGCTGACCTCCAAAGAGACCAGCGCTCATCCTACTCGGGACTCGCCTTTGCGTGCTCTATCACAAATCATCGTCTACTAATGCTACATATCGTTTAGTCATTGTAATATCAACATGCCCGAGCGTTCTTTGTAGCGAAAAGGCTAACGCACCATTACGAATGAACTCTAGTGAAAATGCATGTCTTAAGTCATAAGGGCGGGATATGAACACCAAGACTCTTACTATGATGTTCAAGATGATCACCCCACACGTGACGGTTAAGCTTGTTTCCTGACTCGGTGCAAAATATGGGTACTTTATTTGCCCAAAACCTCGGACGTAATTGAACGAGTCTTATTAGTGCATTTTTTGTTACTTCGGAAATGCTTAATGTGCGCGCTACCCTCATTTAGCTTTTGCTGCAGGTATATAAATACTCCCCGTCATTAAATTAAGGTTGTCTGGTAACAATCCGAGTGCTTCAGAAGGCCTTATTCCCGTATCCAAAGTTAACAATATAAGAGTGTAGTCTCTCATACCTACAAAAGTAGATTGATCAGGCACACTCAGAAGTTCCTGAACACCTCTAAATCGATAGCTACAATTCGAGAGCATTCTTTACGCTTTTTTTAAAGTACCTAAAGGGTTTTCTTTAAGGTACCCTTCACTAACACACTACTTAAAGAATGTCCTTAAATAGACAAGTCGGTTATTAAATGTTGAGGGGGCAATTCCTTCTTGAGAAAGGTGTTCTATTAAAGACGCCTTAAGAGCGATGTGAGAACTCCATGCGCTGGGGTATCGTTTAATAAACAAATTAACATTACGTACGTAGTCGTCGTATGTATGTGGACTAATTCCTTGTAACTTCTTTGTCTCCATAAACTCATCGAGAAGCTCAAACAACGGACGATTACTTTTTGGATTTGAACGTTTTATAGGTGACATTATTAGTATCCCCACCTCCGCCTCCTGATATTTATAAATGTCGTTAAATTTGACGACAACCCCTAACATAAATACAGCGCCAATCTCCGGAGAGATTGACGCATGTTTGTATATACCGTGAACTTACGTTAAGATTTACTTTAGCTAAACGTCCGATAAATTAGCGCTACTACATTAGGCGAATACGGAAAGTTTAACGGAGTCGCACACCGATAGTTTATCGGAATCTCCGTTCAACGAACGTACAAGTTGACGTGAACAAATGTTCTATCAAACGTCCTTATTCCGCGTAACACCAGCGTTTCAACTAACCTTATGCTCAATCCGCAGCTTGTCGGCTACCATGGCAATAAATTCCGAGTTAGTAGGCTTAGATTTGGAGATATTAATGGTGTAGCCGAATAAATGGCTAATGGAGTCAATGTTGCCACGTGTCCAAGCCACTTCAATCGCATGGCGGATCGCGCGTTCTACGCGTGAAGGCGTGGTTTTGAACTTCTCAGCGATTGCTGGGTAGAGTGTCTTCGTAATCGCACCAAGGATCTCGATATTGTTATATACCATGGTGATCGCTTCACGCAGGTACTGATAGCCCTTGATATGCGCTGGGACACCGATTTCATGGATGATCGAGGTAATGTTAGCGTCGAGGTTCTTGCCCTTAGAGAGCGGCACTACATTCGATCTGGACGTCGACGAATAATTGTACATGTTGGAGGAGGAGCTCATGCTGCCTTGAGAGCCGACAAGCTGACGTACACGATTTGCCAGGACCTCCATATCGAACGGTTTCAAAATATAATAGGATGCACCAAGCTGTACAGCTCTTTGAGTGATGTTCTCCTGACCAAAAGCAGTCAGCATGATGATCTTCGGTTGAGGATTCAGATCCATATCACGTAGACGTTCCAATACACCTAGGCCGTCTAAATGCGGCATAATGATATCAAGAATAAGAACATCGGGAATTTTACGCGCTTCGCTAAGCATTTGAAGCACTTCTTCACCATTGTAGGCGATACCCGTTACGGTCATATCTTCTTGCTCAGAAATGTACTCGGAAAGCAAATTCGTAAATTCCCTGTTATCATCGGCCAACAACACTTCAATATTCTGCACTGGCTGCTTCCTCCTTAATTATATCTGCTATTCGAAAATAACATTTTTTTCTTGTCTCTTACGTTTTCGACATGGAGATCGAATTCCCTTCTGTCGAAAATTATTTTTCTTTATTTTTTTTCTGCGTTGGATTATAATTAAATATTTTATCTCAATGTTCGAGGTTCTTCGTAATCGTTCGACAAAAAATCTTAAGGCTAAACCGCCTTAAGATTTAATGAATACCTATTCTCCTGTTTGGTCACACCTGAATCTTGAAGCATCCATTCGATGAAGCATCCATAACCGGACTTAGGATCATTTACAAATACATGAGTTACGGCTCCGATGAGACGGCCATCCTGTACGATAGGACTTCCGCTCATGCCTTGAACGATACCGCCTGTCTTATCGATAAGACGTGGATCGGTGATCCGCAGCACCATTCCTTTAGTGGCTGGCGTTTGCTGATGTGCTACATGAATGATCTCAACCTTAAACCGCTCCACCTGCTGTCCGTCAACTACAGTTAGGATCTCAGCAGGACCTTCCTTGACTTGATCGCTCATCGCCACGGGGATAGGTTCTTTGTAAAGACTGTGCTCGGGATTGGAGCTCATTTTACCGAAGATGCCGAAGTCAGTATTGCTCTCCACATTTCCAAGCACTTGGCTTTCTTTCAAAAAATGCGCTCGTTTCTCGCCCGGATCGCCATCCTGGCTTTTGGATATGGAGGTGACACTGGACTGAACGATATGACCACTGCCTACAACAATTGGAGTACCGGTATTCATGTCTGTAATCACATGTCCCAAAGCTCCATATACACCTTGCTCTGGAGCATAAAAAGTTAATGTGCCAACACCCGCTGCTGAATCACGAATGTACAGGCCTAACCGCCACACTTTGTCATGAATGTCATACGCGGGCTTTAACTTAGCTGTATGCTCTTTACCTCCGCGTTTGAAGACAATGGTCAAGGGGTTATTCGCTTTACCAGCACGATCCACCAGCTTGGCCACCTTGGACAACTCGTCCAATTTCTCACCATTCATGGAGATCATCAGATCACCCGGCACTAAACCGCTGACCTCTCCTGGGGAAAGCTTAGTTTTCTCGGATACTTCAATCAGATGATGACCAACAACCAAAACACCTGCTGATTTCACTTTCACACCGATCGTTTGACCTCCCGGGATCACCTTAAGCTCGGAATGAATTCCTTGTGCAGTCACCTTGGCTGGTTCACCTTGCAGTGGTGCAGCAGAACTTAGGTTTGTTCCCGTTATGCCCGATAAACTAAGAAAGAAGGCAAATAAAAGGCCTGGCATTAACTTCCTGAGGTTAGGCTTCAATGGCTGTCACGCTCCCTTTTGCTTCTTTCGCTTGACGAAAAAGGTGGTCGCCAATTGCGTACCTATAAGATAACCTTGCCCCCAGGCTTTTATTACTGTCAATCATTGCTCCGCTTAGCTTGTTGCAGCCTTACTTGCCTCGGCCAGATTAAGCATTTCCTGCGAGTGGTGCAATGTTTTTTCGGTAATTTCTACGCCACCCAGCATCCTGGCCAGCTCCATTACACGTCCATCGTTCGTTAGGGATTCCACTTCAGTCATGGTTCTTCCATCCTCAACCTTTTTGCGGATTAAGTACTGATGGTCAGCCATACAAGCCACCTGCGGCAAGTGAGTAATGGAGAACACCTGACAGGTAGAGGACAGCTTAAACAGCTTATCTGCGATGGACTGAGCAGCTCTGCCGCTGACACCAGTATCCACTTCGTCAAAAATTAGAACTGGAATTGCATCATGGCGCGCAAAAATACTTTTCATTGCCAGCATAATACGCGACAGCTCACCACCAGAGGCAATTTTGCCAAGAGGTCTCAGGGGTTCGCCCGGGTTAGGGGATATCATAAATTCTGCGCTGTCTATCCCTTGTCTTGTGAGGCGAATACGCCGACCATTGTATTCGACTCCACGCGGGTCCTCCAGCCTGTCCAATTTGACCTGCAACGAGGTTCTTTCCATTTGAAGGTCTTTGAGCTCACCCTCCACTTGGGTGGCCAGATCAGCAGCACAAAGCTTTCGTGCTTCACTTAATTCCGTAGCTGCTTCCATTAATACAGACAGCAACGAATCGCGCTTCGCCGTCAGTTTCTCCAGATATTCATCTTTATTCTCAAGCAAATCAGTTTCCCGGTGAATTTGTTCATAATAAGCCAAAATCTGTTCTACACTTTCTCCATATTTACGTCGGAGTCCAGTGATCAAATCCAAACGATTCTCTATTTCTTCAAGTCGCATCGGATTGAACTCGATATTTTCCCGGTAATCACGAAGCTGAAAAGCAGCATCCTCTAGCTGGTAATATGAGGACTGCAGCTGTTCGAGCACTGTTCGCAGACCCTTCTCATCGTAACGAACTGCATCCTCAAGTCTGGAAATAACATTACCGATCGATTCCAAGCCTTGTCTGTCGTAAAGTAGCTCATATGCACCCGATACGGAATCCATCATTTTCTCACTGTGGGATAGTTTGACCCGTTCTTCGGTAAGTAATTCATCTTCTCCCGGTTTTAATCCGGCGGATGAAATTTCTTCAAGCTGAAAACGATATAAGTCAAGCATTTGGTATGCCTTCTGGCTGGATTCCTGCAGCTCTCGCAGCTCTTTCTCCACCTTCGCGAAGGCAGAATACCTTTCCTGAAAAACTGCCTTTAGCGGACCAATAATCGGTTCTCCGTATGTATCCAGCAGTCCCAGATGCCGTTCCGCCTTCAGCAAGTTCTGGTGCTCATGCTGGCCGTGTATATTAACCAGCTGCTCGCCGATCTCGCGAAGCATGGTAAGATTGACCATCTGCCCATTTACACGTGATGTACTTTTACCTTGAGAGGTAAGCTCGCGTCGTATAATAAGATGCTCCTCGCGCTGGGCCTCAATGCCAAGACGCTCCAAAGTCTCCCAAACGGGATGACCGCTGGGAAGACTGAAGAGCGCCTCCATCTCCGCTTTTTCACAACCATAACGAATGGAATCCGCAGAACCGCGGCCTCCAACAATCAATCCAAGCGCATCAATAATAATGGATTTACCTGCCCCGGTCTCCCCCGTAAGCACGTGGAAGCCAGGATAAAAATGCACATCTACCGCCTCAACGACGGCAAGATTGCGTATAGACAAGGTTTCTAACACTAATAGAGCACCTCCGAGAAGATGACAGGCATCTGATTAATTATAATTAAGAAATATAACCCATGATTTGTGAAATTACGGTCTTGCTGTCCTCAGGTAAACGGCAAATGATAAGGATTGTATCATCACCAGAAAGGGTTCCCATAATTTGCGGCCAGTCAATATTATCAATTAAAGCAGCGACAGAGTTAGCCGTACCTGGTAAACATTTCATCACCACAAGATTAGCCGAGGAATCGATCTGCACAAAATTATCCACAAGAACGCGCTTAAGCTTCTGAATGGGATTGTACCGTTGATCCGTTGGAAGTGAATATTTATATCTTCCATCATCCATGGGTACCTTGATGAGCAACAGCTCTTTTATATCTCGAGATACTGTGGCTTGAGTAACTTGAAAACCTGATTCCCGCAAGGCTTCCACAAGCTCGTCCTGTGTCTCGATATCCTTTTGTGTAATAATTTCACGAATCTTAATATGTCGTTGTCCCTTCATTGTTGCCTCCTGGTATATAAAAAATATGGACTCAGTTTGATTCTCCGTCGTCTTTGCCAAGCTTAATGACATGGATCGATGCTGTTGCTACATTAACATATAGAACGCCGCTGCATTCCGGATAGATCAGCAGGTAGGGAAGCAAGGTATCACGTAAGCCACTGCCAGTGAAATCCAAAGGCTTGCGTGGTCTGGAAAGGATAACTAAATATAAAGATCCTTCCTCTTTTGTCGCCACATAATCTATAAATAACCGGCTATACATCTGCGCCCCATTTACGTTGAAAGACAAGGGGATTTTTAATTTCCCTCCAACGACCTCATATCCTTCATCCTCAAGTATATCAATAGAGGGATGTGGAATAATCACTTTATTGAACGGAATTTGATCCTTCATAAAAGAACGCGGAGAACTCTGCAGCCATACATATATCCGATATATTATAAAAATCGATAATGCTACCCCAATAAACGCCATAACGACCTTGTCAGAGCTACCCGCCACTATCAATCACCTCGGTGATTTATTCGCGTGAAGCCCTGGTAAATCCTGCTTCTAAGCTGTCTTTTTATAAGCTTTCCGCATAATTGATATTATTCGCTAATTCAGCAATTTACAATTACAACGAGCACAGTAAATCCAAAAAAGATTCAAAATATAAAGACCCGGATTTTATACCGGGTCTTTATTTTAATAAATTCAATCCCTTTGAGCAAATCTGCTCCCTCAATCTTAACAGATGAAGAGGAATTTTCAAGGTTGAACTCTTCAGACTTCCCACTCAAAAAAAACACCCCGCTGACCATTTGAGGTTGACGGGGTGTTCATAAAGCTCTAACGGCGCGCGGAGTTTCCATGAGTAGAACTCACATTAAAAGTACCCGTAGCCTGCTTAATCACTTCATCAGCAAGGGATGGAAAGTCCTCCACTGGAATGACTGCTGCAACAGCAGCTGCCGGCTGTACGGATGATTCTTCGCCTTCCGCCACTTCTGGCGTCAGTCTCCAATGAGCAAGAAACTCAATATTGCCTTCCCCGCCTGTAATTGGCGAAAAAGTCAATCCATGGAGACCGAATCCTAACTCAGCAGCCATAGTCAGTACATTAATCAAAACCTCTTTATGGACAGCGGAATCACGAATCACACCTGATTTTCCAACCTTCTCACGTCCAGCCTCAAATTGCGGCTTGATGAGTGCAGCGATATCTGCTGGACGTTGCAGCAAGGCTTTGAGGGGTGGGAGAATTATTTTTAAGGATATAAAAGATACATCAATACTGGCAAAGTCCGGAACAGGACCCTGCAAATCTGTAGGTGTCATATACCGGAAGTTCGTACGCTCCATAACGCTCACTCGCTCATCATTCCGCAGTGACCAATCCAGCTGGTTATAGCCAACATCAATGGCGTACACATGGCTTACACCATTCTGAAGCGCACAATCTGTGAAGCCGCCAGTGGAAGCACCAATGTCCAGCATGTTCCGACCGGTAAGATCAATATTAAATTGGCGAAGAGCCTTCTCCAGCTTTAGGCCTCCACGACTGACATACGGATGCACAGAGCCTTTAACCTTAAGGGTAGACTCCCGCGAGACCTTCATGCCAGCTTTTTCAATACGTTCCTCATCCGCGAGCACCAACCCTGCCATAATAGCAGCTTTAGCTTTCTCCCGACTTTCATAAAAACCTTGCTCCACAAGCAGTACATCAATCCGTTCTTTACGGTGTTCCATGGTCATCTCCCGATCGTTCAAGGGTTACTAATTTCCGGCTTCCACTTAGGAAGACGAAGTCGTTTTGTAATTATAAGCACTTAGAGCCATCATGGACTTGATACGTGCACATAACGCTTCTACGGTAAGACCTGTTTGCTGACGTTGTTCTTTAATGGAGCCATGCTCCACGAAGATGTCGGGCACACCCATCAGATGTACACGAGCGTCATAAATTTCATGCTCCGCGTAGAACTCCAATACCGCACTGCCGAGACTTCCCGCTTGGCAAGCCTCTTCAATAACAACCATATTGGTTCCAGCATGAGCCAAATCCAGAAGCATGGAATTATCAAGCGGCTTCAGGAAACGCGCATTCACAACGCCCACCTGAATCCCTTCCCGCTTCAGCAAATCAGCGGCTTCTTCAGCCACTTGAACCATAGGACCACATGCCACTACAGCATATCCTTCTCCTGTACGCAGTCGTTCCCATGATCCTATAGGAAGGGTATGCAGTTCAGCGTCCAATGCCACACCTGTTCCGTTAATACGCGGATAGCGGTAAGCAATTGGACCGTCATTATATTCAAGTGCCGTCTTCATCATATGACGCAGCTCATTTTCGTCTTTTGGCATCATCATAACCATATTAGGGATATGGCGCATAAAAGCAACATCGTACACACCCTGATGAGTCTCACCATCCGCACCCACAAATCCAGCACGGTCAATGGCGAACATAACATTGGCATTATGGCGGCAAATATCATGGACGATCTGATCATAGGCACGCTGCATGAAGGTAGAATACACGGCGTATACCGGCTTCATCCCTTCCATAGCCAAAGCTGCACACAAGGTTGCTGCATGCTGCTCTGCAATCCCCACGTCAATCATACGATCCGGGAATTCCTTCGCAAAAGGAAACAAACCTGAACCGCCTGGCATCGCAGGGGTAACTGCAATCAGACGCGAATCTTCACGTCCTAGCTCAATCAGTGTACTACCAAATACTTCGGTGTACATTGGAGGACCTACAGCTTTAAGTGCCTGACCTGACTCAATTTTGTAAGGGGAAATAGCATGCGATTTATAAAAATCAGTCTCAGCCGGTTTATAGCCCTTGCCTTTGGTCGTCAGCACATGCACAAGCACAGGACCCGCCACGTTATCTGCTTGATGGAAGGTGTCGATCATTTTCTCCAGATCATGTCCATCCACTGGCCCAAGATACGTAAAGCCAAGCTCTTCAAACAATACTCCAGGAACCATCATATATTTAAGACTGTTTTTTAATTGTTCAGCGGTTTTCGCTAATCGTCCACCGATGGCCGGAATCTTCTTAAGCAGCCCTTCAACCTCGTCTTTGGCACGCAAATAATGACGGTCCGAACGAATTTTGCTTAAATAATTGTGCATCGCCCCTACATTCGGAGCAATCGACATTTCATTATCGTTCAAAATGACCATCAGCTTGCGCTTCTCATGACCAATGTGGTTAAGCGCTTCAAAAGCCATCCCGCCGGTAAGCGCACCGTCACCAATCACGGCAATCACCTTGTTGTCTTCGCCTTTTAGATCACGAGCCATAGCCATCCCCATAGCTGCCGACAAAGAGGTGCTGCTATGTCCAGCCTCCCACACATCATGTTCGCTTTCAGAGCGCTTAACAAAGCCGCACAATCCCTGATATTTGCGTAGGGTATCAAAGCGATCTTGACGGCCGGTCAGTATTTTGTGGACATAGGCTTGGTGGCCAACGTCGTAGATCATTTTGTCACGAGGACTGTTGTAGCAATAATGTAAGGCCAGCGTGAGCTCCACCACCCCCAGATTAGAACCGAGGTGCCCGCCGGTTGCTGTAAGCTTCTCAATCAGAAATCGTCGAATTTCCTCTGCAAGAGTAGTTAATTCTTCGACTGACAGTGATTTCAGTTGTTGTGGATCATTTATTTGTGGAAGCAGCACGAATAGTTCCCCGCTTTCCTAGATGTTGTAAAATATATAAAAACCATTATAACACAAACGAAACGGCTGTCGAAATACAGCCGCTTCGAAAGTTCATACTTAGTGATCACGTGCCATTAAATAATCTGCAATTTCCAGCAGGCGCTGGTTGTCGTAAAAACCGCCATTCAGCACAGCATTTTGCGCTGCTTCTGTAAGCCGCTTCACCTCAGCACGTGATTCCTCCAACCCAATAAAATAAGGGTAGGTTACCTTCTGCTGCTTGATATCGCTGCCTGTTTTTTTACCAAGCTTGCCTTCATCACCAACCAAATCAAGAATATCATCCTGAATTTGAAAAGCGAGTCCGATGCTAGTGCCAAAATCACGCAGAGCTTCAAGCTGCTTCTCTGTTGCCCCTGCAATACGTCCGCCGGCTAACAGCGAAAAAATAATTAAATCTCCGGTTTTATGCAGATGAATATATTTCAGCTGCGCTAGATCTGTTAGTCCTTGCTCGCCTTCCATATCTGCAATCTGACCGCCGACCATGCCGCGTGGACCTGCCATTTCCGCCAGATCCTCTACTATGGATAAAACATTTTCAGCAGGAATGCCAAATTTACGCGAGGCTTGTACCACACTGTAAAAAGCATGGGTCAAAAGCGCATCACCCGCAAGAATAGCCGATGCTTCACCAAAGACTTTATGATTCGTCAGCTTGCCGCGCCGATAATCATCATTATCCATGGCAGGCAGATCATCATGAATCAACGAGTAGGTATGTACCATCTCAATCGCAGCAGCAACAGGCAAGGCTGCTTCACGGCTGCCTCCCAGTGATTCACAAGCAGCGATCACAAGCAGCGGCCGGAGGCGTTTGCCTCCTGCCATTAGCGAATACTTCATCGCTTGCTGTAAATTTTCTGGTACCGTCCACGCTGCGGGAAGAATAGTCTCAAGCTCATGTGAGAGCAAATCACTTATCGATGCGATGTAATCCTCCAGCGGCTGCCGCATGCTTTCACTTGCAGAGCTTCCCTCCAGATCATTCTCAAAGCGATTCATCAGCGTCCCCTTCCAGACGTGCACCAAACGGCTTTTTGCGCAGTTCTCCGTCCTCTTGGGTAATCATTTCGATCTTACGCTCTACTTGTTCCAGCTTGCTGCCGCAAAGCTGCGACAGCTTCATGCCCTGCTGAAATAAATCGATGGCCTTCTCCAGAGGAACGTCGCCGTGTTCAAGCTCACGAACGATTTCCTCCAGTCGGTCCATAGCGCCTTCAAAATCAAGTTCCGCTTCCTTCGTCATCGTCTTTGCCATCCTCCTTCATCCCCCATACTTGGCAGTTCAGCTGTCCGTCATTCATCTTTATCACCACAAGATCGCCAAGCTGCACTTCAGTCAGCGATTTGATTAAATGTTCTTCCGCCTCGTCATACACTAAGCTGTAGCCTCGTGACATTACTTTAAGCGGGCTAAGCGCATCTAGGTGACGAATCTCTGCCACATAGCGAGATCGCTTCTCCTGCAAACGAGCCTGCATAGCGCCCATTAACTCACGGCGCAGACTGTCTGTGAGCTGACGTGCTGCGGCAACACTGTCGCGCGGATGGAACCGCTGCAGACTGTGATGCAGCACCGCCTTGCGCTCGCGGGAACGGCTGAGCCGTGCATCCGCCGAGCGCTGGAGCCGCACACGCAGCATGTCCAGCCGCTGCGTGTGCTGAATCAGCGTGCGGCGCGGGCCTGCCAGCGCCAGCGAGCGCTGCAGCACCGAGTGGCGCTCGCGTCCACGCTGGGCGCGTTGTTGCAGCGCCTGACGCAGCCGCTGCTGCAGTTGGCGAAGCTGCGCAGCTAGCTCGCCGGCATGAGGCACGGCCAGCTCAGCGGCCGCTGTGGGCGTAGCCGCGCGGAGGTCGGCGGCGAAATCGGCAATCGTGAAATCGGTCTCGTGGCCGACGGCCGAGATGACCGGAATCCTTGATGCCGATATCGCTCTCGCGACTTCCTCCTCGTTGAACGCCCACAGCTCCTCCAGCGAACCGCCGCCGCGGCCGACGATAAGCACGTCGGCTTCACCCATGGCGTTCAGCGCACCAATCGCCTTCACTATCGAAGGCGCAGCGCCTTTGCCTTGCACCAGTACGGGATAGATTACAATAGCTACCTGCGGAAACCGCCGCTGAAGCGTAATCACAATATCTCGTACAGCTGCTCCTGTTGGGGAAGTAATCACACCAATACACTTCGGAAACCGCGGCAACGAACGCTTGCGAGCTTCTGCAAAAAGGCCTTCTTTTTCAAGCTTGCTCTTCAGCTGCTCATAGGCTAGATATAAACTGCCAATCCCATCAGGCTGCATATGTGTGGCGTAGAATTGATATTGCCCATCCCGTTCATAAACGGTCACATTACCTCTGGCAATTACCCGAGCGCCTTCTTTCGGAATAAAGGGCAGCCGCTGGTTATGAGAAGCGAACATAATCGCTTTAATGCGGCTGCTCTCGTCCTTAAGTGTGAAATACATATGCCCGCTGCCATGATGTGTAAAGTTGGAAATCTCTCCGCGAATCCACACATCCGAAAGTAAATTATCCGAGTCTAGCTTCATGCGGATATAACGGTTGAGTTCTTTGATCGAATAAACCTGCCGCTCTGCCGCCATGAATCTTACCCCTATTCCAGGCCGTGACGGCGTTTAGCCGCAATCAGCGTGTTGCTCATCAGCATTGTAATAGTCATCGGACCAACCCCGCCTGGAACAGGCGTGATGTATCCGGCAACTTCTTTTGCACTTTCATAATCAACATCACCTGCGAGTTTACCGTTATCCAGACGGTTCATGCCCACATCGATGACAACAGCACCCGGCTTCACATAGGAAGCATCAATGAAATTAGCTCGTCCGATCGCTACAACCAAAATATCCGCTTGACGGCTAATCTCTTGCATATTAGCTGTACGGGAATGGCACATAGTTACGGTAGCATTTTCGCGTTGCAACAAGAGGGAAACTGGCTTTCCTACAATATTGCTACGACCAATTACAACGGCATGTTTACCTGCCATACCTGTTCCTGTACGTTTGATCAGTTCGATTACTCCTGCAGGAGTACATGGAAGAAGACTGTCGGCACCGATGACCAGGTTGCCTACATTGACAGGGTGAAAGCCGTCTACATCCTTTTCCACAGAGATTGCATCAATAACAGCCTTCTCCTCGATATGCTTAGGCAATGGGAGTTGAACCAGAATTCCGTCGATATCATCGCGTCCGTTTAGCTCTGCTACCAGTGCCAGAAGTTCTTCTTGAGAAGTGGATTCATCCAATTTATGCACTTCCGAATGGAATCCTAAGCTGATACAAGATTTCTCCTTATTGCGAACATAAACCTGAGATCCCGGGTCTTCACCTACTAGAATAACAGCCAAACCGGGCTTTACGCCGCGTTTCGCCAGTTCAGCAACCTCTTGGGCAATGCTAATACGAATTTCCTCGGATACTTGTTTACCACTGATGATTGCTGCTGTCATGTTAGTCTCTCCCCTTTTATATACTTTACTATGGTTTATAAATTAAGAATGGTCAGCTTTAATACTATCTATCTCTTGGATCATCTTGCCGAGTACTCCGTTAACAAACTTCCCGGAATCATCCGTTCCAAAATGCTTGGCCAAATCGATCGCTTCATTCACCGCAACCTTCGCAGGCACATCATTGGCGAACACCATTTCATACGCTGCTAAACGTAGAATCTGACGATCCACACGTGACAGACGGCTCATTTGCCAGCCCTTCAGGTAATGTTCAAGTATATCGTCGATCGCTACCTTGTGCTCCCATACCCCATTCACATGCTCTACCACATAGTGTTTAAGCTGAATCTCGTCCGTGATTACACGTTCGGTTTCATTCTCTTCTGAAGCTTCCTCGAGCAGCATTTCTACAGCTTCCGCGCTTTCCACATCGTTCATTTCCATCTGATACAGGCTTTGGACAATAATCTCTCTAGCTATACGTCTTTTCATGTGTTCCTCCTAAAATCTTATATCGCATTAAAATATTCACTTGTACTGCATCAACGTCTACGACCCAAATATCGCTTTCACACTTATTCATTCTTTCCCTATTCCTGTGAGGATTATTGCACAAAGCGAAGATACCTTCAGAGGAAGCTCGCAAATATACCGATCCCTTGTCGCAAAAAAACCGCAAAGCCTTTCTTCCGGGGGCAACGGACAACACAAACTTACGGTTTCCTGCTCCGGGAAAAAGACTATCGCGGTTCACTTAAAGGGACGCCAGCGTCCGGATAATCGCGAAACCAACTCCTGCCATTGAAACAGGGGCGCTTGCGCGGTATCCTTTCTTTTGCCGAGCGTATATCCGATGAACACTACCAGTGCAAAGAACAGCATATCCCAAAAACCGCAAATTAAATAAATCAAACCCAGACCAATGCCGAAAGTCACTCCGGCGATTCTACCCCCGTGACTTTCCCATACTTCTTTCCAAGACATAAGGGAAACTCACCTCTATTCCACTCGACTTTTGAAGCTTGGAGACTGCGTGAGGTTAGCAATATATACAGACACATCAGCAACCGGAATGCCGGTTGTCTCCTGCACAAAATCATGCACCTGACGTTGTACTTCTGTCGTAAGCAACGGTAATGAATGCTCACCGTCCACTACTGCACGAATTGTAATTTCAAGGCCAGCCTGCGAGACACGAATACGTGACTTGAGATCTCTGATTCCCTTCACTTTACCGGCAGCCTTAAGACTCAGATTCTCAATAGTTTCCATTGAAATCTGGATATCCCCATACTCTGTACGCTGATCGACCGAAGGCAATGAAGCGCGATCACGGCGCAGAGAGATGTAGAAAAATCGGATGCTCAGAAGGAACAAGACAACTGCTACTATTATTGCTGTAATATAAGCTGCTGGTCCATTCTCAATCTCCAAAGTTCTAGGAATCGCACCGCTTAAGAGGAGGATGGCAATAACAGATAGTATTCCGATACTTAAGCTGTAGACAAACAGCAAAAGTCTGTCCAAAATTTTTGCCACGAGTCTCATAACCTCCTTAAATTAGAGTAAACCCTCGACTTTGCTGTCGGGGGTTTATGGAAGAACGATGACTGCTATTTCACACGAAGAATCGTTTCAGTTTCTTCGTTCTTGTCTACAGTGTTGTTGTTCTTGAATTGCACATCATGAATATGCACATTCACTTCCACAACAGTCAGACCAGTCATAGTCTCGATGGAGCGCTTAACATTACGTTGAATTTCAGCAGCCACTTCAGGAAGGCGATTGCCATATTCAATAATTACAGAAACATCCACCGCAGCTTCACGTTGTCCAACCTCTACTTTAACTCCTTTGGACAGATTCTTACGTCCAAGAAGTTCAACAATACCACCGGCGAATCCGCCGCTCATACCTGCTACACCTTTAACCTCAACGGTCGCCAGACCTGCAATAACCTCGATTACTTCAGGAGCAATCTGGATTTCACCGATTTCCGTCCGTTCGTATTCTGTCGGCAATGTACTCATTTTAGACTTCACACCTTTCAAGAAAGATTGTTCATGATTTCAAGCGTAAAGCACGTCTCTTATTAAACATACTATATCATTTGACGAACTTTATGACAAACAAACCGAAGTCGTCCTAAATTTCATACTCTTCAAGAAACTTAATGTCAAAGTTACCATCCAAAAATACAGGATGCTCCAACAGTTTCTGATGGAAAGGGATGGTGGTATGAATGCCTTCCACGGCGAATTCAGCCAAGGCGCGCTTCATCTTCGCAACCGCTTCCTGACGTGTAGGAGCCCAGACAATCAGTTTTGCAATCATAGAATCATAGAAAGGGGAAATCGTATATCCTGGGTACGCCGCACTATCTACACGAACGCCAAGGCCTCCTGGTGGCAAATAAAAGCCGATTTTTCCTGGTGAAGGCATGAAATTACGCTCAGGATCTTCAGCATTTATACGGCATTCAATGGACCAGCCATTAATCACGATATCTTCCTGAGTGAATGACAACGGATTGCCTTCTGCTACAGAGATCATTTCCTTAATCAAATCCACACCTGTAACCATTTCTGTTACTGGATGTTCAACCTGAATACGGGTATTCATCTCCATGAAGTAGAACTGTCCATCCGGTCCAAGCAGGAATTCAAGTGTTCCGGCTCCCGAATAATTCACGGCAAGTGCTGCTCGAACTGCTGCATTACCCATCGCTTCCCGAATTTCCGGTGTGAGCACTGAACAAGGTGCCTCTTCAATCAGCTTTTGGCGACGACGCTGCACGGAGCAGTCCCGTTCACCTAAATGCACTACATTGCCATGTTTATCTGCAATAATCTGAATCTCCACATGCTTCATGCCTGTTAGGAATTTCTCCAGATATACACCAGCGTTACCAAACGCCTTTTGTGCTTCCTGTTGTGCAGCAGTAATCTGCTTCACTAAAGATTCCTCGTCCTCAGCAATCCGTATTCCCTTACCTCCGCCACCTGCAGTCGCCTTAACGATGATTGGGTACCCAATATCGCGGCCCAGCATGACAGCTTCCTCTACATCGCCTACAAGACCATCTGAGCCCGGGATAATCGGAACTCCAGCCAGTTTCATGGTTTCCTTCGCCACAGCCTTATCACCCATACGGTTTATGGCATCTGGAGAAGGTCCTATGAAGATAATATTGCAAGATTCACAAATCTCTGCAAAATCCGCATTTTCAGCTAAAAATCCATAGCCAGGATGGATGGCATCACATTCCGTTAAGGTGGCTACACTCATAATATTTGTAAAGTTCAGATAGCTGTCCTTGGCCGGCATCGGACCGATGCAGTAAGCTTCATCAGCCAACCGGACATGCAGTGAATCCCGGTCGGGTTCCGAATAGACCGCGACGGTGGAAATGCCCAGCTCACGGCAGGCCCTAATAATGCGGACCGCGATTTCGCCGCGGTTGGCAATCAACACTTTTTGAATGTTCATGCGTTTCCTCCCAAAGTTTTGCGAAGCTTCCGCTCCTTAAGTAGTCTGCGGTATTTATTCCGGTTTAACCAAGAATAGTGGTTGACCGTATTCTACAAGCTGACCGTTCTCAGCAAGCACAGACACGATTTCACCTTTGATCTCCGCTTCCAGCTCATTCATCAGTTTCATCGCCTCAATAATGCAAACCGTTGATTTTTCACTTACACGGTCTCCAACATTAACAAACGAAGGCGTTTCCGGAGAAGCGGCACTATAAAAGGTCCCCACCATTGGAGACACAATTTTATGTAGTTTGCCTTCTGCAGCTGCTTGTGGCTGCTGCGCTGGAGGAACTTCACCTACTACCGGATAGGATACTTGCGGTACGCTCTGCGGCTGCGGGGCAGGCGTAAAGGGATAGGCAGCATAAGGAGTCGCCTGTACTGCTGTTCCATCAGCTTCAGGGCGATCCGGTTTGCGAATTGCAAGCTTCATTCCTTCGCTTTCGATCTCCAACTCATGTACAGAGGAGGTCTGGTCCAGCAATTTAATCAATTCCTTAATTTCGCTCAACTTGAACATATATCAGTTCACTCCTTCAGCTTTCTCTCGAAGCCACTTCTTAAGCGGACAAGATAACTTTATGTATTATATCACAATCGGTAAAAATGGAAAGAGCCCGGGGCAACCCGAGCTCTTTCGTCATTTTTCTTTTAATTATACAGCTTATTATTGCTCAGAAACGTATTGTACACTAATTTTATCTTGAGATACACTCAGTTCCTTCATTACGAGATCCACGATGCTGACCGCTTGCTTTACATCCAGTTTGTCGCTGAGAACGACTACTTTATAGCTGTCTCCAGCTTCTTCCTTTACAATCGCTTCGCCATATTTTTGTTGAAGCTGTTCTTCGATACCGGTAATTTTGGATTCTTTTTCTTCAAGATTAAGAAGTTGTTCTTGAGCGACTGCGTTATCAGCAGGTGTTTTGTCCATGTCATTAATCAAAGCAAGCAAGTCTTGTTGGTTCTTAAGATTCTTTTGCTCACGTTCATAAAGGTAGTTAGTGAACATACTGCTCGCCGATACACTTTGAGAAGCTACTTCATCGAGAATTTCTTTGTCATTTTTGGCTGGAGTCTTGGTTGTTGTATTTGCGGCTGTATCTTTAGCAGATGTATCTGTTTTGGCGGCATCTTTAGCAGCAGTGTCGGTTGTTGCCTTCTCTGAGTCACTGCTATTTGCGGCAGCTTTACTGCTATCGTCCTTAGCAGCTGTAGTTGTACTGTCGTCCGTTTTAGCAGTAGTAGTGCTATCATCCGTTTTAGCGGTAGCAGCACTGTCATCCGTTTTGGCGGCAGTAGCGCTGTCGTCCGTAGTAGCGGCGCCAGTAGTGCTATCTACAACGCCTTCATCGGCAACAACATCGCCTTGACTAACAACTTCGTTCACAACAACACCTTTGTCACCAACCGTTGGCAACGCTGCACCTGCTGTGTCTTTCAGGGAATCAACCTGCATTGTGCCAGCCGTGTCTTTTGGAATCGAAGCACCTGAGTCTTCAGTGAATAAATAATATGCAGAGAGGACCACCATCAAGCTGAGCATAGAAACCAACCATATCGTTTGTCTTTTGCCGTTCATTCCTAATTCCTCCTAAAATTTAATCTAGTGGCTGCTTCGGAAGCACTCACTTATTGACTTTCTCCTGCTACTCTTGTTTGCGTGGTACTACTGAAATGCGCTGGATCGGGACATTCAAGCCTTTTTCTATAGCCTGCTCGACGAGTCCACGAACCACCTTGTTCTCTGCCCCTTTGGCAACTACCAGTACGCCGCGTACCTGAGGTTTGATCCGCTTCGTCACAATGGGTGTCTCGTCCCCTGATTGCGAGTAGGTTACGATTTCGCCATCCCTCGTATATTGTGTCGTATGACGTTTCCCCCCACTGGCATCCGTCTCTTCACTAAGCTGTTGGGAGTCATTCATATTACGCACCACGACAATTTCTTCTGTAGACTCCACTGTAACCATGATATCGACTGTACCGACGCCAACGATTTTCTCCAAAATTTCCTTCATCCGGTTCTCCATCGCTAGTTCGATGCTGTCGAACGAATTGGTCGTTGTGGTTGGATCACTCTGCACCAGCGCCGTTTGAGAGGACTGATTCACCGGCGGCTCACGCCCTGTATTCTCGTTATCAATCCTCTTCACATTGACGAAGGAATTGAATAGCATGATCGCTGCGCCCAGCAGACCCAGAATGATCAGCCAGCGAAAGGTATGGCTTCTCTTCGGACTGCCGGCCCCACCCCCAGCCCACTGCTCAAGCTTTTTCAGCCAATTGCTCACTCCCATCCCTCCTAAAAATTATAGTTTCTTAGAAACATCAAGCTCATGATTTGACGTTACTAGCCACGCTGCCATCCACCTGAATGACTTTGGGATCCAAATCCCACTTCAGTTCCAGCAGCTTTACAATGGACTCCATTTCACTCGAGGACGCGCTGTCTTCAGCTACAGTTCCGTTCACTGCTTTATTAGGTTCAGCTGATGATGTTGCTTCACTCCCTACGTTATCTGCCGGATTAGCGCCAATTTTAACTTCTACAGGTGCTACAGGAGAGATTGTAATGGGTGCTGTAGTCGCTGTGCTGGAAGCTCCGGAAGTACCCGGGGAGTTAGCCGTTGTCTGAGGCATAGAGACCCTTACATTGGAAATGACAGGAACGTCTTCGTTACCAGTGCCGCCAGACTTCCCCATGCCCAGCGTTACGGTGACATTAACCCCGCGTTTGCCGGTCTCACTGATAATCTGCTCTTTCATCTGACCCGCCACCTCTTCGGCAGCGAGCTGCAGACTCTGTTCCTGACGGCCTTGTGCAAGCTTTTGCCCATCTGCCAGAATCTGTTCCAAGGATGGGTCTCCCTTCCCTCCGCCAGTGAACAAACCGCCCTCTTTCTCTTGCTGTCCCATAGCGACACTCAGTTCGGAGATTGCATCACCTTTCAGGAGAGAGACGATAGGGCTGAGCATCGTGAGCAGGATTAGGAGACTTAGCACCAATCTTGCATAACGCTCCATGGATTTGCTTGGGAGCAGCAATTCAACAAATGACGCCAACAGCACAACCAGGATGATCTCCCGCAGCCAACCGCCTAACCAGCTCATGGTTTCCCTCCTAAAGGTTTTGTTGCTTCACCTCATCATTACGGTCAAATTGCCCGCAGTCAGCATGATCGTAACCGCCATAAAAAACATTAAGGAAACAGCAGCCAAAGCAGCGAATACGTACACCATGCTTTTTCCAATCGTCTGGAGACAGACTACAATCGGTGTCTCTCCCAGCGGCTGCATCACAGCGGCGGCTATGTTGTAGATAAGGGCAAGCACCAGGATTTTGATTGCCGGAAAAGCACACAGGAACAATATGATAATGACACCCGATAACCCGATCGCATTCTTCACCAGCAGTGAAGCTGAGATTACTGTGTCTGTGGCATCCGCGAACATTTTGCCGATGACCGGAACAAAATTCCCTGTAATATATTTAGCGGCCCTAATGGTGACCCCATCCGTTACTGAGCTTGTTATCCCTCGAACGGAAATTACACCTAGAAACACAGTTAGCAGTACACCTAACAGTCCAGCACCGATGTTTCGTAGCAGGTTAGCCAGCTGGGTTAGTTTATATTTCTCTGACAATGCGCTGACCAGATGCAGCACTGCCGAGAAGAAAAGAAGCGGAAAAACAAGGGTGTGGATCATGGTGCCAACCGTATGAATCATAAAAACAATTAACGGATGGGTGACGGAGACCGTAACGATATTCCCCATCGAAGCCAGCAGCGCGAACAGCAGTGGAATCATCGCCATCATGAAATCGATCATCCGATCGATAGCATCCTTTGCATAACCAATAGCGATATTGAAGCTGTTCACGGCAATTACCAGCACCACCATATAACAGAGCGTATAAGCGACCTTACTGACCGTTTTTCGCTCAAAAGCGGTTTGCAGCGTCTCCAGAATCATGCTGAGCACACTGATCATCACAATCGTCACGAGCAGCTTTCCGTTGTACAGCACCTCATGCCACATAAAGCCTAGAAGCCCAGATAACACACCCTTCAAGCTGAGCCCCTTATCTCCTGGAAGCAGCATGTCCATTAGCGTGGGTGTGGCCCCGTCCGGGAAAAAACCACCATAATCCTTCATCAGCTGATCCCAGTACGACTCGACTTTATCTTTTGGCAAATTATTCACCTGGCTCTTGACCCACTGGTCTACCGGGGAGGAACTGCCGGATTCTGGTGTTGAGGAAGCTTGCACACTCTGAGCTGTACCTGCAAACCATAGAATGAAAAAGAATGGAAGCAGCAGCAGTATTATTTTTAGTTTTGGAGGACGGAAAACACTGCGCTCTTGCATAATTTCTCCTCCCGATTCGTTGCTCAGCTCTCTTTACGATTGCTTTAAGCAGGCAGTAGTTTCATGACGGTTTCGATAATGATGCTGATGATGGGTACGGCTAGTACCATAATTAGCACTTTGCCGGCGAGTTCTATTTTGGAAGCAATCGATTCCTGACCGGCATCTCGTACAATCTGTGCACCGAACTCCGCGATATAGGAAATGCCGATGATTTTGAAAACAGTCTTCAAATAAATCATTTCCATCCCCGATGACTCAGCCACCCGCTCCAGTGTAGAGAGGATCATTCCGATCTTGCCGATGAGAAACATAAAAATTAGAATTCCTGTTGTAGTAGCAAGAAGGAAGGCGAACATCGGTTTTTGTTCCTTCAGTACGAGAATCAATATGGTCGATATCAGCCCAATCCCAACAACTTGAATAATCTCCATGGCACGCCTATTGAAAAAGAAAGATCGTTTTTATTTCCTGCAGCAACCCGTCCAGCATACGAATCACCATGAACAGCACGACTACGAACCCGATCACGGTGACCCAATGTGCGAAATCCTCTTTTCCCATCTGTTTGAGCACCGTGTGTATCATGGCGATAATTATGCCAATGCCGGCAATTTGAAAAATCGCATTGACTTCAATATTCATTCCTGGCACCTCGCTAAAAGATCAAAATGACGATCAGTACTCCAAGCAGCAGACCCAGGCTTTTACTTAACTTTTCATATTTGCCTTGATCCTCTCTGGCCACCGACTCCTCCTGCTTCAATTGCTGCAATGCTAACGCGATATGAGTGCTCTGATTCGACCTATCGCTTGTGCCGAGAGTACAGCTGAGCTGGCGAAGAATCTCTCTTTCTGTCCCCTTCATAGCGGTAGACTTCCAATATGCTTCCATCGCCCGCTGGATGGCATCCTGGGCGCTTCTGTCATAGGGAGGGCTCATCTCCTCCGCTGTTTTGACAAACAACGATTTCAGCGGGTCCTTCGACTGATTCCCAATCCGCCGCATGGCTTCCGGCAGTGGGGTGAAGCCGTACATGATCTCTGTTTCCAACCGCTGTAGTGCTGCTATTAAACCTCTGATATGTCTGGGCCTGTCTGCATATTGACGAGCAAACTGGAGACCTGCAAGCGTACCAGCCACCACAATGAGCACAGCACCGAACAGCTTAAGCATGCAAATCACCACCTAGTCGATCCCCGGGAGAGATAAGCAGCATTCCTCTTTTCTGGCCATCCAGAATACGAAACGTGAGGCCTGCTTCTGAACGATGGAGTATGACATATCTCTCGAACATCTTTTGTTCCAGCAGTCCTCCAAGACCCGGCCTACGAGCCAACTCTGTTACATCTTTTCCGTGAGCGGAAGCAATGACAGATATTCCGGCATGCAGGGCCTCGGTAACTGCTTCGGCATCTTCAGGACGCCCAATCTCATCCGCGATTAATACATCTGGCGATAGCGACCGGATCATCATCATCATGCCTTCTGCCTTGGGACAGCCATCAAGAACATCAGTCCGCGGACCCACGTCAAAAGCGGGAACACCACGCCGGCTGCCAGCAATTTCAGACCGTTCGTCAACAATTCCCACCTTCAGCCCCGGTCTAATCCCTTCGCGCTTGCCCAATTCCCCTAAGGAGATTTGTCTTGCAAGATCGCGGAGCAGGGTAGTCTTGCCATGTTGTGGAGGGGAGAGAATCAAGGTGTGCATCATTCGCTGCCGCCCCTTGTCCAGTAAATAAGGCAGCACTCCATCTGCGATTCCAGGTACTTCTCGAGCAATACGGACATTAAAGCCAGTGATATCACGAAGATGCTCTACACCTCCGCCACTCAGTACTGTCCGGCCAGCAAGTCCTATCCGATGACCGCCGGGAATCGTAATAAATCCTTTTCTCAGCTCTTCTTCCATCGTATATAGCGAATGGTTGCTGATCAGGTCTAGCAGTCGATGAGTGTCTTCCCGATCCGGCTTGTAAGCTTCTTCAGGCCTCTGCGTCAAACTGCCATTCACTCTTAGAAAGTGATATTTACCAGAGTAGTTAATTTCCAGCGGACGACCTTCACGGACACGAATCTCCTCCACCATTCCTAGCAGCGGAAGGGGAAGGCACTTTAACAGCGCTCTTACTTTTTCAGGAAACAATTGCAGCCAATCATCTGCCATACAAAGTACCCCCAAGCTGTCCTCTACTTAATTGCTTTATTCCATATTTATGCTTGTACGCGCCCAATATGCCTATCATCTATCATTTTTTCAAAATCCCGATTAAGAGAAAGGCTACACCGCAGCCCACCCAGCCTAATTTGCTCCATGACAGCTGCTGTGCCATCCCAGTCAGACCAATAGCTGTCGTCAATATCAATATGGTCGGGCCTACCAAAGCCAGTCCAGAATTGACAGCCAGCGCCTTATCGACCTGATTTAATCTGAGCATTATCAGCGCAGCTATAATCTCTGCACTGCCCGAGAACAACCGCAGAGTCGCCATCCAGCTTACATACTTGTCCAATCTACTCCACTCCTTTTACTAATTCATTCATACCAAAAGAGATCTGAGGCTTGTTTAGCTTTCTATTATTCATGGATATGCGTGGCTTTTTCACTTTAGACAATGAGAAATGACAGATTTGCAGATCAGACTGTGAAAGAATTCATAGTGAGTGGGTTCATAAATAAATATAATCAGTACGATAAAATAATTTTTACGAACGCCTTCATCTGTGGTATCCTTTTTAATTGGAAATATAGTGAGTTTATATTTTCAAAAAAAGGCAAACTAAAAAGACATAAGAAAAAGAGGGGATTTGTGTCATGCACGTACGAAATTACGGGCTACCGCTCAGCATGCGGTCCGTAGTCAGACCAGTAAGAGAAGCGGCAATCATTATTTTTTCAGCTTTTTTAGTCGCCGCAGGGATGAGATTATTTCTAATTCCTCATCAACTGCTAAGCGGCGGGGTAGCAGGGGTGGCTTCAGTCATCGGGTATGTAACTAATCCGAAGTACATCTCAATCATTTATTTTGCGATAAACCTTCCTGTTCTGATCTGGGGATTTATTGCAGTGGGGAAAAAGTACATCTTACTAAGCATGCTTTCCGTTTTAGCTACCACCTGGTTCATGACAATTATTCCTGCGGTGAAAGTGACCAAAGACCCGATTTTGGCTAGTATTTTTGGCGGCGTAATTATTGCTGGCGGGGTTGGATTTTCTCTCCGTGCCGGGGGTTCATCTGGAGGATTTGATATATTAGGCTCGATTATTACACGTAAGCGGGATATTCCTATTGGGAATGTACTCTTCGTAATGGATGGGATCGTTATTCTGAGTTTAGGCTTCTTTAAAAGCTGGGACTCAGCCTTATACGCTATGCTCTGTATTTTTGTGAAAAGCAGAGTGGTTGATATGATTCATATTCGTCATGTTAAGCTAACCTGCTTCATTGTTACCAAGGAACGGGATAAAATGCTGAATCGTCTTAGAGAGCTGCCTCATGGCATCACAGTAGTCAACGCAGAGGGCGGTTACAGTCACGAGGGCAATACAATGCTGATGACCGTAACGACCCGCTATGAGCTGTCAGAGCTGCGTAAGACTATCCTTGAGACGGATCCAAGCTCTTTCGTCAATGTACTTGAGACTGTTGAAATTCTAGGCCGGTTTAGACGTTTAGGATAAATACCCATATAGATGTAAAAAGGAACGCTGCATTCAAACCTGCAGCGTTCCTTTTCATTTATTGCTGATGCCCAAAAAGGAGACCCCGTAGCTAAATAGCTGTAGGATCTCCCTTTTTATTGATTGAACGGCTCTTAACGACGATCCTTAGGACCACCAACAAAGGCCTGCTCAGTTGTATCCAGATTATAAGCGGTGTGAAGCGCCTGAATGATCGATGGCAAATTGCCGGATTCGATTACACAAGAAACCTTAATCTCAGACGTGCTGACCATCTTAATGCTTACGCCCTCTTGGGAGAGCACATCAAACATTTGAGCCGCAACACCAGGATGGCTAACCATACCCGCGCCAACAATAGAAACCTTAACGAGGTTATCCTCGGACGTTACTTCACGGTAAGGTAAAGTTTTATGGATTTCTTTAATGACTTCCTTCGCACGGTCCAGTTCATCAAGTGAAACTGTAAATGAGAAGTCAGCCTGCTCATTCTGCACACCACTTTGTACAATGATATCTACGTTTACGCCTTCTTCAGCCAGCTTGCCGAAGACTTGAGCGAGTACACCCGGTACATCAGGTACTCCTAGAATACTGACACGTGCTACATTCTTATCATAAGCAATCCCACTAACTACGACTCCTTGCTCCATGCTTGCTTCCTCCTTCACAACAGTACCTTCATTATGATTAAAGCTCGATCTAACGACCAGCTTAACTTGATGACGCTTAGCATACTCCACTGCACGCGGATGTAGTACCGCCGCTCCCAGATTGGCAAGCTCTAGCATCTCATCGTATGAGATTTCGTTCAGCTTGCGGGCTGTTTTCACAATGCGTGGATCTGTAGAATAGATACCATCAACGTCGGTATAAATCTCACATACATCTGCTTGAATAGCAGCCGCAAGGGCTACAGCTGTCGTGTCCGATCCTCCGCGGCCCAGGGTAGTGATCTCACCATCCAAAGTCATCCCTTGGAAACCGGCAACGATAACGATCTGTTCGCGTTCCAAAGACGCTACTACACGGTGTGGATCAATATCATTGATACGAGCTCTACCGTGGGTTTCGTCTGTACGGAACCCGGCCTGCCATCCTGTATAAGATACTGCATTCCGCCCGATCCCATGAAGAGCTATGGACAAAAGAGCAACGGAAATCTGCTCTCCTGTTGTCATCAGCATATCCATTTCACGTGCAGGCGGCTGCCCGTTTAATTGCTTCGCCGTATCGATCAAATCATCTGTTGTATCCCCCATAGCAGATACAACTACAACGCAGCGATGTCCCTCATCCTGCTTGTCTGCGATGCGCTTGGCAACACGTTGCATGCGTTCTGTGTCGCCGACGGAGCTGCCTCCGAATTTCATAACATAAAGTGACAAAGTCCCACTCACTCCCCATATCGGTCTATGTAGTTGCTTCTAATCGGTTTCCCGCTTTAAACCAGTATAATACGAAAATAGCGTAATGCGTTAATGATTTCATTAAAAAATTATTGATTTTCCAGAAGCTAACAAAAAGATAAGGTCAGCTTCAAGACACTAGCTGACCTCATTTCACTCGTCTTCCAGTTTTTTATTGAGAAGCTGGTCGATAAGTCAGGGCCATCACTCCAGAACTGAATCTTTTGGAGTCCACTAGCTCCAACGTCTTCTCTTCACCAACGTTATCGAACAGGCGCTGACCGCTACCCAGCAGAATCGGGAAGACCAGAAGCTGATATTCATCGACAAGGCCAAGCTGCATCAGGCTCTGCGCAAGCGTACGACTGCCAAAAACGAGAATATCTCTCCCCGGCTGCTCCTTCAGCTTGGACACCTCCTGAGCAAGATCGCCCTTGATCAAGCTTGAATTGCTCCATGTTGTTTCTTCGAGAGTTGTGGAGACTACGTACTTAGCGTATCCATTCATCATTTCACCGTACTCACCTGTCTGCTCAACCATATTTGGCCAAGCCTCTGCAAAACCTTCGTAGGTTGTCCGTCCTAACATTAGAGCGTCAGCAGCTTTCAGTTCAGCAAACTTGAAATGCTCCTGTTCTTCACTTCCGAATGAGAAGGTCCATTGTGGATTTTCCATAACACCATCAAGGGATATGAACTCAGATATAATTAATTTTCTCATATGCGCCTCCTTCTGATCCTTTAATTCGTAAGTATAACATTCTCACCCATACTGTTCCTCATGCATCCTCGTTTATATACCAAAAACCCCCCACCGTAATAACGGGGGAGGCTGATTGGTTATAAGTTCGGCAAGTATGATGCTTCCTACGCGCGGGAGATATATTTACCTTCGCGAGTATCAATAAGCAGCACATCTCCTTCATTGATGAACAGAGGAACTTGTACAGAATGACCTGTTTCAAGCTTGGCCGATTTAGTAGCGCCTTGAGCAGTATTACCCTTCACACCTGGCTCAGTTTCAACAACCTTCAGCTCTACGCTGGTAGGCAGGTTAATCCCAAGGATTTCACCTTGGTAACTGATGATGTTTACAGTCATGTTCTCTTTAAGGAAGTTCAATTCCCATTCAAGCTGCTTGCTGGACAATTCGAATTGGTCATAAGTTTCGTTGTCCATGAAAGCATGCTCCGATCCGCTTGCATACAAATATTGCACGCCACGGTTCTCAATAATAGCACGGCCAATAGTTTCACCAGCACGGAAAGTACGCTCAACAGTGTTACCATTGCGCAGGTTTTTCAGCTTAGAGCGAACGAACGCTGCACCTTTACCTGGTTTAACGTGCTGGAAATCAAGAACGGTAAAAATATCACCGTCCACCTCTACGGTCAAGCCTGTCTTAAAATCGTTTACTGAAATCACTAAAAATCCCTCCTGAATTCGATAATTAAACTACTACTTTTCTTACTTACAGTACTGTATATTCTTTGGACGAATGGGTCAGCAGCGATATTCCGCTCTCGGTGATCACAATATCGTCTTCAATACGTACTCCGCCAATCCCCGGCAAATAGATACCTGGTTCTACAGTAACGACCATTCCCGGCTGCATGATATCGTCACTCAGCTTGGACAAACGCGGCCATTCATGAACTTCCATTCCAAGTCCATGACCCGTGCTATGTCCAAATTGATCACCATATCCGTAGCTAGCGATGATATCACGTGCCAGTGCATCACATTCCCGTCCAGTCATACCCGGTTTGATATGTGCCAACGTATGTAGCTGAGCTTCCAGCACAATATCATAGATTTCTTTCAGCTTCGGATCTGGAGCTCCGAGTGCAATGGTACGAGTCACATCTGAGCAGTATCCATCGAGTAATGCACCGAAATCAAGCGTAATAAATTCATTACCTTGAATTACACGGCTGCTTGCTACGCCATGCGGCATGGACGAACGTTCACCTGAAGCAACAATCGTATCAAACGATGACGCAGTTGCCCCGTGGGTACGCATATAGAATTCCATTTCCAAATCGACGTCTCTTTCAGTCATGCCTGGTTTGATCACATTCAGAATATGATTGAATGTAGCATCAGCCAGATCAGCTGCACGTTGCATAACAGCAAGCTCTTCAGCATCCTTGAACATACGGAGGTCTTCCACGGCTTTGGAAACTGGAACTAACACTGCCGGCTTAAGGGCTTCCGCATATGAGGTATAAGCGCTGAATGAGACATCATCCTGTTCGAAACCAACACGTACCTCACTGCCTGTTGGCAGCAACTCGCGTACTGTATCAATAAATTTAGGACCATGCTCTACAACCTTAACTCCTACCGCTTGATCCGCAGCCTGTGTCATGTACCTGAAGTCAGTTAGCAGATAACAATCATCGCTTGTCACCAATACATAACCGGACGATCCGGTAAATCCACTTAAATAGCGGCGGTTATAACCGCTGGTTATCAACATTGCTTCCAATCCTTTATCCTGCAAAACCTTACGCAGCTTGGAGACGCGCTCGTTACCCATTTTCATTCTCCTCTCGAAATAGCCACATTGTATTTTAACATAGGGATATCCCCTTGAGAAGTTTTTTCGAGCCGTTAGGCAAGTGCAGTCGCTTGCTCACGCTTTCGTTCGTCGGTATACTCAATCGCCGCTGTGTATCCAATGAACATCCCCCAAAGTAAAAAAAGGCAGAACTCACTAATCACAGTGTTCCACGGCAGCTTAAAAGGCGGCTGCATAAGAAACATTTGCGAGCCGGGAATAAATATAACTACCCACCACAAAACACCATAAACCAATCCTGGCCAAGGTCCCTTCAGCTTGCGCAGAATAAGCACATATAGCAGTGAGGCTATCACTGAAAATAAGATGAAAAACAAATAACCCACGAGATGTCCATACATTGTTGTCAGAAAAGTATGTTTAAAAAACGGCTCTGCTAAATAACCAGGACTAACCTTGGTAAAGCTGAACCAGTAGATTAACCAGTGCAGCCCTCCCCAAATCAAACCTGCGAAAAAACCTAATTCGAGCGCAAAAAACCAAATATTAGTATGATCTGATTGTTGTTGATGTGATTTGCTCATAGAATTGCCTCTCTTTCCGTATTTTTAATAACGATTTGTCTCTCCTTGTCCATATAAGGTAGTATGTGCAGCAAAAGGCGATCCAACTAGTAATGTCTTCAAAAATTAGTTACAATGTATTATATAAATCATATTAATTACGGGAAGGTGAATTGGTTGTCCCAGGAAACTCCCAGCTATGGCGGCCAAGCCGTCATTGAAGGCGTCATGTTCGGCGGCAAGCATATTAATGTAACAGCCGTGCGACGAAAGAATCAGGAGATTACATTTTTGGAGGTGCCAAGAAGCGATAAGAGCTGGGTCACTAAACTGCGCAAGATTCCGCTGCTTCGCGGCCTTGTCAGTATTATAGATGCCAGCGCCAAAGGCTCTAAGCACTTGAACTATTCGGCTGAATCCTATGCCGAAGATGAATTGGAACCCGAAGAACTGGCGAAAGAGAAAGCTAAGCCGAAGAAAAAGGACGAAGGCTGGAGCCTCGGAATGATTTTTGGCGTTGCTGTAATGGGTATTCTCTCCTTCTTATTCGGAAAGCTCATTTTTACGCTTGTACCAGTATTTGTCGAAGATTTTTTATTCAAGAATGCATTTGATAACTATGTACTGCACAACCTCATAGAAGGCGGCATTAAAATGGTTCTCTTGCTGGTCTATTTATGGGCGATTTCGCAAACACCTGTGATCAAGCGGCTATTCCAGTATCACGGTGCGGAACACAAAGTCATCAGCGCCTTTGAAGCAGGCGAAGAGCTGACTGTCCAGAACGTTCAGAAATACAGCCGACTGCATTACCGCTGCGGAAGCAGTTTTATGATGCTGACGATTATCCTCGGCGTTATTATTTACTCCGTAGTCCCCTGGGATAATCTTTGGGAACGTGTGATCCAACGGATTATTCTGCTGCCTGTCGTAATCGGTGTTTCGTTTGAGGTTCTGAAGGGTACCAACGCAGTAAGAGAAATTCCAGGTCTCAAATACTTGGGATACCCTGGACTATGGCTGCAGCTGCTCACTACCAAAGAACCAAAGGATGATCAGGTAGAAGTATCCATCGCCTCTTTCAATCGTATGCGTGAGCTTGATGCAGAGATTGAAGCCAGAGGATATACGGAGGCAAGTGTGTCAGGCGGCATATTGGATCCTGCGAAAGGATGAGTGTCCTATGATCAGGCATGCTTTAATTTTTTGGATTTCAGTAATTCTTGCAACATTCGGTTTTGTGATTGGAGTCTTGACTGAGCCTTTCTATACGCTGTCGAAGCTGATTCTCCCCTTAGTACTGTTAGCGATTATCTATTATGCTTACAAAATGGGACCAGGGAAATACGCTCGCAGCAGTAATGGATCTAGAATCAAAGTCAAACCTTCGCAGAAAACCATGACCAAGGTTGCTGGGATTCGCAAGACTCAAGCAGTACCAGGCAAACGTAAAAGTTATCCCTTCCAAGTCATCGAAGGAAATAAAGGGAAAAACGATGATCAGCTTCCGAAGTACCATTAACTAAATAAAAACAAACACCAAAAAGCATCTCCACGTTTCAAAATAACGTGCGGGATGCTTTTTTTCTGATATTATAAAGCTTGCTTGTTATCTGGGGCGCCACTCCTTAAAGAAGTCTTCCCCTGCCTTCAGTCCGGCGGCATACAATTCGTCGCTTTGCATCTTCGTAATATTAAATTGGGTCGTGCCGATACCAAGCGTTGGGATGGTTACCGTGCGGACATATTTATCATCTTCAATATATTTCTCATCATGAGCAGACAGCATGGTGCTTACCATAGCTTGCAGCATACTGAACGGCCCCCTAATCCTGTGGGGCTGCGGGTCGGTTTTACCTACTGTTTGATACCCTACCGTAGGGATTCTTTTCCCCGTCACTTTACTATTCTCATTCATCCCGTCAAATAGCCATAAAGGAAAATTGCTTAATAACCCTCCGTCCACAACGTATACAAATTGCTCAATAAAAGACTTCCCTCTCGCGGACTGTCCATTTAACCTGAGCATCACTGGATCAAAAAAATAAGGAATACTGCAGCTCATTCGCACAGCCTTAGCCACCTCAAAATGTTCAGGAGAGATTCCATACTGTTCCAACCCATCTGGTAAGACCAATATCCGGCCATTGGTAATGTCAGAAGCAATTATAGATAGTTTGCCTGGAGGCAGATCACGAAAAGTGATAATTCCCTTTTTTAGCAAAAGCGATCTCATCCACGATTCCAAGGCTTCACCCGAATACAATCCCTTCTTCAATAACACTCGCAGTGCAGGACCTACCCAAGCCGTATTATAGATGGGAGCTCGCTTCATAAACGATGAAAAAGAAGTTCCTTGGATCATCCGACTCATTTCCTCACCTTCATAACCCGCAGCCAG
The DNA here is from genome assembly GCF_038002785.1 of Paenibacillus sp. FSL H3-0310. Lineage (NCBI taxonomy): Bacteria > Bacillati > Bacillota > Bacilli > Caryophanales > Paenibacillaceae > Paenibacillus > Paenibacillus sp. FSL H3-0310. Next base: position 1,348,722 of record NZ_JBBODC010000001.1, on the reverse strand, counting down.
TAAAGTCGCTACAATTGCGCCTGAGGAGGTTCCAGCGACCTTTTTAAAGGTTCGCCCCGCCCTTTCCGTGGCTTCAACTGCTCCAGCGAGAGAAATCCCTTTTACTCCCCCTCCTTCAAACACAGCGTTAATCTCCATACACAAAAATCCCCCGTTTCCCATAGATTCTATTGCTTATCTATGAGCACGGGGGAGCATTCATGACTCCTTATCTAGAACAGTTATCTTATTTAGACTGAAAATAAAAGGTCAGCAAATTTGATAATCCAAACGGATTGCGGACAACAATGTCATTTGCTCTGAACATAATACTGCCTGCAACCTCTTTATATTTCTCATTATACTTAAGCTGGTTGATGATTTGGTCGCCACTTTGCCATTCTGCTTTCTGGTCACTTGCTCCAACCTTATAAGCAGCTTGTCCAATATAGAGCTTAACATTCGTATTCTCTACCTCTTTAACCCACCAATCTACTAGCTTATCGTAACGGGCAGTGCTAAAGGACAGACTCCAATAAATTTGCGGTGCTACATAGTCAATCCAGCCTTGCTTGATCCATGTCCGAACATCGGCATACATATCGTCATAAGCGGTAACTCCAGCTGTGGTATCCGAACCTGTGCTGTCTTTTTTGATATTACGCCATACACCAAACGGACTAATTCCATAAGAAACCTTCGGTTTCACCTTATGAATCTGTTCTCCCAATTGACGGACGAATTCATTAATATTATCGCGGCGCCAATCCGCCTTAGAGGACAGGTTCTTCGTGTTATAAGTCTTATAAGCAGTATCATCGGCAAAAGATACACCTGAAGGATAGAAATAATCATCCAAATGGACACCATCTACATCATAGCCTTTGACGACCTCCAACACTGTATCGATAATGTGCTGGCGGGCTGCTGGGATCCCTGGATTGATGTATTTTTTACCTCCGGCGTCTACAATCCATTCCGGATTTGACTTAGCCACATGATTACTTGCTAATGCGGATGTAGAAGCATCTGTTGTCGCGCGGAATGGGTTGAACCATGCATGGAACTGCATACCGCGTGAATGTGCAGCGCTGACCATATAGCTCAACGGGTCATAACCCGGATTTTTTCCTTGGGTGCCGGTCAGCACCTTAGACCAAGGAACTAGAACAGAAGGGTACAGACTGTCTGCTGAGGTTCTAACCTGTACAAAAACAGCATTAAAACCAACAGCTTTTAGCTTGTCCAGCAGATTATCAAATTCTTGTTTTTGTTTCGCTTCGTTACCTGCAGAAGCTACTGAAGGCCAGTCCAGATTAAATACTGTAGAGATCCAGGCTCCCTTCATCTCCTTGTTAGCCGACGCACCAGGAATACTTGGAACTGTTGGCGAGGTCGGTTTTGGAGTCGCTGTAGGGGTTGGGGTCGGTGTAACGACTGGAGTCGCTGTAGGTACCGCTGGTGTTTCCGGATCAGCAGCCTGCGGCGGCTCTGTATTAGAGTACAAAGAAATATGTTTGGTAGCCTGATCCCAGATAACCTGTAACCCCAATTGCTCACTTACAAAACGAAGCGGCACCATAACCCGTCCCTGCTTAATCTGTACTGAGGTGTCGAGGGCTACAGAAGCATTATTAACTAATGCACTTTTCTGGCCACTGGTCAGCTTGATCTCTGTATCTCCTTGCGTGATTGTTACTGTCTTACTGCTTTGATTCCAAACTACTCCAGCATTCAACCCTTTACTAATGACGCTAATTGGCACCATCGTTACATTCGAAGCTGTGATATACGGCGGCACATCGCTTGCCAGCGCCTCGCCATCCAGTTCAATGGTAATCTGCACAGCTGCCGCACGTGCCCCAGGAGACCATAAAGGCAGAAACAATACTAATACTAGCAATCCCAACATCCATTTACGATAATTCATAATTCCTCCCCAAATCTAAATAATATGTATCCTATAAAAAAAGAAAAAACGGATCAATCCTCCAAGTTGATGTACCGATTCCACCCTTCAAAAGAGCGGTATCAGTCTCAGCCAGAAAAAGGACTTATCCGTTTTGACGCTAAAAACTGGGAAAGGTTGCACTAAACAAAATAGAAACGGCTATACCATCAAGTAGTTTATGCTCACCAAAGCCTTGCTGGGCATAACTTTAAGGACGGTATCCGTTTCGGGAAAAAACATTTCAAGAATCGCTTGCCAGTTCATTGTGAATAGCATATAAAGTCTGCAGACGTTCTTCATCGCGGCGGAAATATTCCACCAACGTTTCGATACGTGTAATCGAATCCCAACTCAGGTGGTGCTCGATCCCTTCAACATCATTATAGATAAATTCCTGCTGTACTCCGATCAAACCGAGGAATTCTTCCAATAGTTGATGACGATCAACAAGACGTTTCCCTACTTTTTTCCCTTTGTTGGTTAGGACAAGCCCACGATATTTCTCATAGATGAGATATTCGTCCTTATCCAGTTTTTGGATCATCTTGGTCACAGAGGAGGGGTGTACTTCCAGTCCCTCGGCAATATCCGAGACCCGCGCATAACCTTTCTCATCAATGAGCTTATATATGCGCTCCAAATAATCCTCCATGCTGGGTGTTGGCATTAAAATTTACCTCTTTTCTATAATGAACCTGGCGCCGAGCCAAACCTTGCTCTAACAATGATACATGTTTCTAACGCCCCTTGGCAAGTCCTTCAAGAGAACATGGGGAGGAGTTACCCATGATTGCCATGCTTCTAATGAGACTCAGTTAGGCATAATAAACGTACTCATCTTTCAGAAGGAGCGTGAATTCATGACTATAGTGACACCTGAGACCCCTCCCGTAAAGAGAACCAGAAAAGCTACAGCCCTTTTTGTCCCCGAGCTTGTTTTCTTCGAGCCGGATGCTTTAAATTACCCGAAAGGTGAACGAATCATGGAATGGGTGAAGGCTAACAATATTCCCTATCGCATGACTACATCGCATAACCGTATAATGAATTTCCCGGGTGACACAGAGGTCGAGCAATATAAAATTGCCAAAAGAACACTTGTAGTCGGCCTGCGCAAAACCTTAAAGTTTGACCAATCCAAACCCTCCGCAGATTATGCAATTCCGATCGCAACTGGCTGCATGGGCCACTGCCATTATTGTTATTTGCAGACTACTTTAGGGGCAAAGCCTTACATTCGTGTATATGTAAACACCGATGACATCATTGACGCCGCAAAAAAATATATCGAGGAGCGCAGCCCTGAAATCACGACATTTGAAGCAGCCTGTACCTCAGATCCGTTAGGACTGGAGCATATTACCGGGTCTCTTTCAGAACTCATCACATTCATGGCAGCGGAGCCCCTTGGCCGCCTGCGCTTTGTGACCAAATACCAACATGTTGAACCCCTACTCGATTTGCAGCATAACGGACATACCAGAATTCGTTTTAGCGTGAATGCTGACTATGTGATCAAAAATTTCGAGCCTGCTACCTCGCGGTTTGAAGAGCGAATTGAAGCGGCTGGAAAGGTTGCCCGCGCCGGCTATCCACTGGGCTTCATCATTGCCCCAATTATTTGGTATGACGGCTGGCAGGAAGGCTATACGGAGCTACTGGCCAAATTAGCCAAGACCCTTCCGCCAGAAATCGGAAAAGGTCTAACCTTTGAAATGATTCAGCACCGATTCACCAAAACAGCCAAGACTGTAATTGAGAAACGTTACCCGAAATCCAAACTAGAAATGGACATGGAGAAACGCAAAAAGAAATGGGGCCGCTGGGGACAGAACAAATATGTCTATCCGGATGAACAGCAAACCGCCCTGCGAGAATTTATCACAGAGCGGATTTTCGAGCATTTTCCGGAAGCAGGTATTGATTACTTCACCTAAAAAATCAGCCAATCCGGCGTTATTCCTTGTAGCCACACTGTGATCCGGAACATTTGATCCGTGAACAGCAAAATACCCATAAATACCATAAGGACGCCGCCAATCTTCATCAGCAGATTCGAGTACTTGAGGATACGCTTCACTCCGCCTAGGAAAAAGGCTAAAAGAAAAAATGGCAAAGCAAATCCGATGCTATACGCGGTAATCAATGTAAACCAAGTGCCCGGGTCGCTTGCCGAAAGAGCAATAATTGCCGTCAAAATCGGCCCGATACAGGGTGACCAACCCGCAGAAAAACCAATTCCGAAAATAAAGGAGCCCACATAACCCGCCGGTTTCCATTTTAAATCAAGCTTACGTTCACGAAGTAAAAACTGCGGCTGAAAAATCCCAAGCAAAAACAAACCCATTACAATAATTAGAATCGCCGACAATTGCCGGATCAGATCACGCTGGCCATTAAAGAATTGCCCGAATAACCCAGCCCCAAAACCAAGTGTGTAAAAAACTGCAGAAAAACCTAATATAAATGCCAATGTATGAGTCAGGGTGCGTACACGAACCTCTTTAGAGTTGCTGCCTGATTTTAATTGTTGAACGGATAACCCGGTAATGTACGATAAATAAGAGGGGTACAGCGGTAAACAGCATGGCGATATAAACGATGCCACCCCTGCGGCTAAAGCAATTCCTGCATTGATATTAGACAAAATAGCGGCTCTCCTTCCGGCATTCGAGTCACTTCATGGAGCTGCTTATGGCTCCTTTTTTTCGCTTATCGTCCTTACAAGGACACCGAAGGCGTTTATGCTTGCCTAATGCGATACCGATTACTTAATTCGCTGTTTATGCTGGCAAACCCTTTTTACCGATCAAGGTTAATACCAATAATGATATGAGCAAAAGCACAATAGTTGCACCGGGAGCCAAATTCCAGACTCCAGCTACCACTAGTCCGCCTACAACGGCAATCTCCGAAATAATAACCGCCAGGATGACCGAGGATTTAAAGCTACGGGATAGCAATAAGCTGATTGCAACCGGAATAGTCAACAAAGCAGATACCAACAGCGAGCCTACGATCTTGATGGCTGTGCTAATCACAAGTGCTGTCAGAATGGTGATCAGCATGTTAAGCAGTTTCACCGGAAGCCCGCTTACACTTGCTGCATCCTCTTCAAAGCTAAGCAAAAAGAACTCTTTAAAGAACATAGAAACTACCACTACAACAGCTATAGTCACTATGCCTACAACGATCAAATCGGTATTATCGAGCGTATAAATGCTGCCGAACAAATAACTCATTACGTCCGCATTATACCCTTTTCCTAAGGTGAAAAAGAGTGAAGCCAACGCCACTCCGCCCGACATTATAATGGCAATCGACAGCTCCGCATAACTCTTATAAGCCTTGCGAAGCTTTTCAATCGCGAAGGACGCTACCACTGCAAAGATAAGGCCTGCGCCCAGCGGATAAAATCCTGTTAGAAAACCGAGTGCCACCCCCGCTATAGTAACATGAGCCAGCGTATCACCAATCATGGATAATCGTCTAAGCACAAGAAAAACGCCTATAAGCGGCGCTGTTATACCAATCAGCAGTCCGCCCGCAAGCGCCCGCTGAAAAAAATCGCTAAATAGTATTTCCAACTTAAACTCTCCTTCATACAAAACTCAAACCATTTTAAAGCCTTTTTCAAACCTTTTTCGATCCCTCCCAAACCCTCCCTTCCAAGGGAGGGCCCCAAGGGCTCTGCCCTCTGGACACCCGTTAAGTGCAACTAGCGTAGGAGTTAGTGTTACTGAACATAGTTAGGTTGGGGAAAGATCGCTTTCGTCCCTAAAGGGACACGCTTGCAGACTGGCGGTGCTTAGATAAGAGAAAACAAGAAATAGGAACAAGGTCGAAATACTCCTAGTAAAAACCCTGTCTACTGACTAACTTCCACACGCAAGTTATGTATGCACTGAGAACAGAGGCAAACCTCTGCTCAGAGTTTAATTATGACTTAAGAGAGCGTGTGCTGCAGATTCTCTTCTGTGCAATTCTGGAGATCATGTGAGTGGCGGGAGTAAAAGTTGATTTTACCATTTGTCTGCACGGGCTCATGACCTAAATAATTTTTGATCATGTCGATATCATGCGACACCATCAGGAAGGTCATATGATGATGAGCATGCATATGGGTAATTAATTCAAAGAATCCCGCTTGCGATTCGGCATCAATACCCACAGTAGGTTCGTCCAAAATCAGCAGGTCAGGATGGTTAATCAGCGCCCGAGCCAGAAAAACACGCTGCTGCTGACCGCCTGACAGCTGGCCTACTCTTTTCTCCGCGATATCTTGTATCCGCATGACTTCAAGTGCATCCTCACATTGACGATGCTGAGCCTTAGATACTCTGCGGATCAGATTCTTGTTATTATATAGACCTGACAGAACTACTTCACGCACCGTTGCTGGAAACAATGGGTTGAAGGCATTCTTTTGCGGAACATACCCGATCCGTTCCCAGTCTTTAAACTTGCGGACAGGCGTTCCGAATAATTTAATTTCACCACTGCTCGCTGGAAGCAAGCCGACGATCATTTTCATCAATGTTGTTTTACCAGCACCATTAGAACCAATGATACCAAGGAAATCTCGTTCTCTTACACTATAGTTAAGATTCGATATCACCTTCTGTTCCCCATATGAAAAAGAAAGATCCTGTATATCGATGATATGCTGATGGCAGTCCAAGGATACCGATTGCATGCTTAAGTACCGCCTTTCCCTTATACTTTCCTTATTATTGTAAGGCCATAATCAGATTTTGCAAATTTTTCTCCATCAGAGTGAAGTAATTATCGCCGTTCTTCTCTTGCTCCGCAGTAAGTCCCTCTACCGGATTAAGCACCATAGTGGAAACGCCCGCTTCGGCGGCCAGAGTCTTAGCCAGTTTATCGGAGACAAGCTCTTCAAAAAAGATATACTTAATCCCTTCATCTTTTACCATTTTCGCAAGCTTCACTAAATCCTGTCCGCGCGGCTCAGCGTCTGGCGAAAGTCCCATAATCGCATGCTGATCCAATCCATAGTCACGGGCAAGGTAAGAAAAAGCCTGATGCGATACTACGATCTTATGGTTGGGCAGCTTAGCAAGCTCCTCTTTGAATTTACTGTCTAACGCCTGCAAACGTTCCGCAAGCTTATTGTAACGCTCTTCATAACCTTCTTTATGCTCAGGATCCACGGACTGAAGGCTTTCTTTAATATTCTGAGCCATGACAATGGCTGATTTTGGACTTACCCAAGTATGCGGGTCTGTATGCAGGCTGTCTCCTGAGGCATTACTGTTATGATCCGTGTCCTCATTTTGATGAGACTCTTCCTCACTTGCCCCATGATCATGCCCGTCATCTTCATCGGTCATGATATAATCAATACCTTGACTTACTTCAACCGCCTTAACTTTACTGCTGCTATCAAGGCCTTTTAAAAAGTTAGGAACCCAGCCTTCTAAGCCTGCACCGTTATATAGAAATAGCTGTGCCTTAGAAGTGTTGATAATGTCTTGACTGCGCGGTGTCCAATCATGTGGCTCCACACCCACTGGAAGCAGGTTAATAGCATTGATATCTTCCCCGCCAATCTCCTTAGCAAACTCGTAAATAGGATAAAAGGTTGTAACTACATTTACTTTCCCTTCAACTATACTTCCACTGCTCTTAGGTCCGCATGCACTTAGTGTAAATACAAGTACCAGTGCAAGGACGAGCAAACTTATACGCGATTTCATTGCCGCCATTATATTGATCTACCCCTCAAATCGTAAATTTTACTATTAGTAGTATAATAGTAATCGTTACGATAAGTCAACAAAGAAACCTCACTCAGAAGAAAGACGGTATCGTCTTTATAAAAAAGGAATGCTCCCACAACCAACCCGGCTGAAGGAGCATTCCCTTGTTCAAGCAACCTCATTAAAAAATTTCTACAACAGTATTGTCTTATTTCACTACTGCTCCGTTTGGCATGCTGTCCGGCACGGTAGCGATCGTTAGCTGGTCACCTTTAGAAGCCGCCAAAATCATCCCTTGGGACAACTCCCCACGCAGCTTCACCGGTTTAAGGTTTACGATACAAATCACTTTACGTCCCACCAGCTCTTCCGGTGTATAGAATTTCGCGATACCAGAAACCACTTGACGTTGTTCATAACCCAGATCCAGTTGCAGCTTCAGCAGCTTGTCAGCTTTTTTCACTGGCTCTGCAGCAATAACCTGAGCTACCCGCAGCTCTGCTTTAGCGAAATCGTCAATGCCGATTTCCCCTTTATGCTCTTCCACTGGCTCGGAGTCCGCAGCAGCAGGAGCAGCCGCTTCCGCCACTTCAGCCGCAGCTTTGCCAGCGCCCATAGCCTCGGCAATATAAGCTACCTCTTGCTCCACATCTAGACGTGGGAAGATTGGATTGCCTTTCACCAGCTTTGTTCCTGCCGGAATCAGGCCAAAGGTCTTACCGCTATCCCAAGTCGTTAACTCACCAGGCTCAATACCCAGCTGTTCCCAGATCTTCGCTGGTGTTTGTGTCAGGAACGGCTGCAGCAGGATTGAAGCGGTACGCAGACCTTCCACCAGATGTCTCATCACAGAAGCCAACTCGGCAGTTCTATTCTCATCTTTGGCAAGTACCCAAGGTTGTGTCTCATCGATATATTTGTTGGTGCGGCTAATGAATATTCCGATAGCTGTCAGCGCCACGGAAAACTCCATTTTTTCCATAGCTTCTTCTACTTTGGCATAAGTATTCTCAGCCGCAGCTTGAAGCTCACCATCAAATGCTGTTACATTCCCGTCATATGCCGGAATCTCGCCTGCAAAATACTTTTCAACCATAGCCCCTGTACGGTTCAACAGGTTACCAAGGTCGTTGGCAAGGTCATAGTTAACCCGGTCTACAAAGCTTTCCGGTGTGAATGTGCCATCAGAACCAAACGGTACTTCGCGCAGCAGGTAATAACGTAATGCATCCAAGCCATAACGATCAATCAGTGTCACAGGATCAACTACGTTACCTTTAGATTTCGACATTTTTCCATCTTTCATGAGCAACCAGCCATGGGCAAATACCTTTTTCGGAAGGGGTTCCCCAAGCGCCATCAGAATGATCGGCCAGTAAATCGTATGGAAACGAACGATTTCTTTACCAACGATGTGTACATCCGCAGGCCAGAACTTGTCATACAAGCTGCGATCCTCGGAACCGTACCCCAGAGCTGTAATATAGTTAGTCAACGCATCAATCCACACGTACACGACATGCTTCTCGTCGCCCTTAACTTTTACGCCCCAATCAAAGGTTGTGCGGGAAACTGCAAGGTCTTCCAGTCCGGGTTTGATGAAATTGTTAATCATTTCGTTCTTACGGGATTCCGGCAAAATAAACTCTGGATTCTCCTCGTAAAATTGCAGCAAACGATCCGCATATTTACTCATCCGGAAGAAATAACTTGCTTCCTTCACCAGCTCAACCGGGTGGCCGCTATCTGGGCTTTTTGCACCAGTAATCACACCGTTGTCATCACGCACTATATCAACTAATTGCGTTTCTGTGTAAAAGGTTTCATCTGGGATACTATACCAGCCTTCATATTCACCTTTATAGATGTCTCCTTGCTGCAGCAACCGATCAAAAATATCCTGTACCACTTTTTTATGACGCTCTTCCGTAGTACGGATGAAGTCATCGTTCGAAATGTCCAGCTTACGCCATAGCTCCTTAATACCAACAACAATGTCGTCTACGAACTGCTGAGGGGTCTTTCCTGCTTCCTCTGCCTTCCGCTCGATCTTTTGTCCATGTTCGTCTGTACCGGTTAGATAACGCACTTCGTAGCCGCGCAGACGTTTGTAACGGGCCATTGCGTCTCCTGCCACGGTTGAATAAGCATGTCCGATATGTAGCTTGTCACTTGGATAATAAATTGGTGTCGTTAGGTAAAACGTTTTTTTCTCACTCATTCAGTAATCATCCTTTCTTATTAAAAAACAAAAAACTCCCGCCCCCATAATGGGGCGAGAGTATAACTCACGCGATACCACCCAAATTTCCTGTCTCTTCACAGAGCGCAGGCTTCGCCAGTTCCCTCGCGGGAACTGTCCATTAACGCTGGATCACGCTGATATCTTACGTGAACCACAATTGCAGTTCCCGCTCGAACACAGTTCCTCCCGGACCATATTCAATCTAACGCTCCATACCGGATTTCAGCATATTCCGGCTCTCTGTAATGGACGTAACGATTTACTTATCCGTTCTTCGGAATTCATACTATTACTTGTGAATATACCCAATGGTAAGGCCCCATGTCAAGTCGCAGGGGCAGAATCCTTCTCAGCAGATTCATCTTGAAGAGGCGGCACAGGATCAAGTCCTCCAGGATGAAAGGGATGACATCTGGCAATCCGCTTAGCTGCAAGCCATGAGCCTTTCAATGGACCATGGACTTCAATGGCTTCCAGGGCATAGGCAGAGCAGGTTGGATAGAAGCGGCAGGTTGCAGGTTTAATAGGGGAAATGTACCTGCGGTACACCCGAATAGGCGCCTGAATCGTTCTGCGTAGGGTCACCATTTCTAAAGTCCCTTTTGTTTATCTGATGCTGCAACTAATTCTTCTTCCCGGTTCTCTTCACATTCTTTGCAATAACCGAACACCTCAAATTTATGCTTGACTACCCGGAATTGATCGGGTGTATCCGTTAAATTCATCGGGCAGAAATTAATCGGGTAGGTCTTTTGGCATTGAAGGCAGATCATATGATGGTGATGATCCTGATGATTGCAGCTTCCCTTGAACTTCACTCCGTCTTCAAAGACAATCTGTTCAAGCACACCAAGCTCTTCCATTACACGAAGATTGCGGTACACCGTATCAAAGCTAAGTCCGCTATACTTACGGCCCATATGCTCATATACATCCTTCGCTGACAAATATCCCTTATTCTCGCCGAATAACTGGGCAAGCGTTTTGCGTTGGTCGGTGATTCGCAGTCCTTGCCCCGACATGACTTCTAATATTTGTTCTGTCGACAGCATACGCTCATCTCCCATAAGATCAGTTCATTTATATTTCACTCTCTTAATAATGCCCCAAAATAAATGCCCCGTCAATGAAGCACCATGAAGCGCCCCTACGCAACCTCTGAATTATTATATTTAAACAAAAGCCCGGCTGCGTATTCCCTTACGGAATATTCAGCCGGGCCTTTATTGTAGATAATTCCCCAATAGAGCTTATAGGGATATTCCTATTTGTTATTTCTTTGCTGGAAGTGGAGTGATGAGGAAATTGACCGGCAAGTTACTGCCTGAAGCTGCTGTGAACAAAATCTCCACAGAACCTCCATACTCACCACTACGATAAACCACACTGTTCATGTCAGCGTTCGAGAGACTTCCCACGCTTGGCATATGCACGATTTGGTTATTAACCATAACCGGCCCCATATAGTTACCGCCACGTGGATTAAACGTAATCAATGAGTTTGGTGCAACATTTTCGAATCTGATCTTGTATAATACCCCGAAATTACCGGCATTGGATGCTTCCGTACCTGCCATGGGGTCTACGCCAGCCAGGTTCTTATCACTGGAATTATCGCCTAGCAGAAGTTTTGCAGGAGTTTTCCCTACCTCATCGGTAACCGTGATAATACGAGTAGAATCTTCGTAAGTTCCCCGATTATGCACTCCGTCTCGATCCAGAACTGGAAGTGTTGGAAGTGTAGTCAGTGGATCTTTATTCGCATCAATCAACATGACATTATAATCGATTGGATAATCACTAAATAAGTCCGCTTGAAGTGAAACAATTTCACTTGGTTTCATAGCAATTTGGTTTAGATCGGTCAGAATTGAGACACTTTCCCCTGGTTGCAGAACAATCGTTTTATAATGCTCATTTGTAAGCATAGATTTCCAATAACGTTCTACAGACATTTTACCAGTACCTTCAGGATATGTGCTTGGGCCTGCAAAGCCCACATATTCGGTTGTAAGCGTCGTTGGGTACAAATTGTTATTCGTAGCAATCACATACACTTTAGCTTTAATATTCAGGTTATTCTTGTGGTGAATCAAGAAGCGGGTTTTACCCAAAGAAGTCTCACGGTAAGTAACACCTTCTGTATACACCGTTTCTGGGCTGTTGCTGCGAATTAGTTTATAAGGCTCGGAAGAAAGATTATAAGCTACTTGCTGCCAAGTAGGAACCATCGATCCATCGATGCTAAACACACTGCCCGGAGATGCAAATAATCTGTTGAAATCTTCTTTACTGTACAAGATTTCATCCGAAATATTAACGGTTTTCTCAAACGTGCTGATCGCGCCATGTGAATCTTTTACTTGGACAGCAATTGTCGCTGGACCCGGAGTAAAGAAAGCCTCGGCCTTGTTCGTCCAAGTTACGGTAATTTCATCACCATCAGGATCGCTACTTAGATCGGTATAAGTAATCATTTCACCCATCTTGTATGAATCCTTGTCTGTAGTGAAATTAGCAACTGGAGGTGTATTAGGTTTAAGCACTGTGATGGTCATGGTGTAAGGATCACTCCACTGTTGATTCGCATCCATTACGGAATAGGTTACTACATAATATCCTGGTTGATCATAGATATCCTGCTTGTTACCTCCCCAGCTTTCATCCACAATAGCTACACCATTTGGTGACGAGCTGGAGGTTACGAAGGTCACTGGTTCACCGGCGTAAATTTCAGTTGGCACTGTGAAGGAAGCTTTAGGCTTGTTGTTTAATGTAAGGATTACTCGTTTTTGCACATTATCAACGGTATATGGAATGCCCAGTGCCCCAGTTATGGATGTCAATGGAACCATGAAAGTCCCCTTGTATTGGTAAGCTGGACCTTTCATCGTCTTCTTCTCACCATTAACTGTATAGACCTTGCTGTCGGTCTTAAAGCGCATAACGTCGCTTCCCTTGGTAACAATGGTTTCTTTCGTTTTATAATCATAAACGTATTTCACGCCTACACGTTCTACCATAGCCCGGATCGAAACGTAGGATACGCCGTTTTTCACTGCCATAGGCTGATTAGCTAAATATTCCTGGCCGTTCTGATACATTTTGTTGCTGTTCATCATAAGAATAAGCTGATTGCTAGCCGCAGCACGAGCACCATCTGTTGTTGTAGGTTCTGTAGTAACTCCAGGAGTTGCAGTCGGAAGCGGTGTTGCAGTAGGTGCAATTGTTGCTGTAGGTTCAACAGTAGCCGTAGGATCAACTGTCTCTGCAGGAATTGGAGTTGGTGTTGGTGTCGGTGACACTACTCCTCCTGGCGTCTCCGTCGGCAACGGCGGCAATGGATCAGTAGATTCTGGCATTACCTCCGGCGCAGCTGAAACAACTGTCCCAACTACAGTAGTATTACTTGGGGTATTATTGACAGCTTCAGCAAAAGCCGGCACTGCCGCGGCGGCCTGAGATACGGCCAAAACAGCAACTAACGTTAACTTTTTCAAATCCATGATATAACTCCTCTGCTCCTATTTGTAAATATAAGTAGGTCTCTGTCTTTTTCATACTCCTCTTATATTCCCCGCAAAATGCTGCCACCCACGGTAGGGCGGCAAAAAGCTTTTGCCACGATCGTCATAACAAACATATTATTAGACGCATGCCACCATAAAAAGTTTCATTATTAAGTAAAGAAAGATTAACGCTGTATTAAATATTGTTGGACAACCACGCTGTTTCCCCTGAAAAAAATGAGATTTTTTCTATAAATATGTTTATTTTTCGTCTGACTATATTCGCTTTCATTTGCTTTTGTTACAATGTATGGAAGAATATCTTTTACATGCGAGGGATAACATGTCCAAAAAAATCTCCATCCTCGTTCAATTAATCATGGGCTTCTCTCTAATCATCTTCACCATCGTAGGATTCACCATTTTTTTGTCCTACCGCTCTTCCTCTCAAGCTGTTCTAAACCGCTCCAACCAATATATCCTGGAATCCGTCAAGCAACTTCAAGGTAAAATGGACGCAATTCTTCAGGATAACGATAAGCTTTCTTCTACGATCATGTTCAGTCCCTTGATTCAAGAAACCTTGGGAGACTTAGCGTTGTCACGTTCACCTCGTACAGACGCCATGGAAATTACTCGTTACATAGATCAACAGACACGTTCCATAAACTCTGACATCCAGTTCAAGCTGCTCGGGCTGTCCGATGATCAGGTGTATACCAACAGCAGTTCCTTAAAGGTCATATGGGACAGCGAAAAGGAAATCCGCGATGCTTATTGGTTTCCGGCTATAGCACAGAATAAAGGCCGAATGGTCTGGTTCGGTGTAGATGTATGGCAGAACGGTAATATCCCTGTGGTGATGGGAGCCAGACAAATTAATGATTGGAATGATCTAAACCGGTTAGGAACCCTGTTTCTTGTCCTCCCTGTCGAGGTTATCCATAACGCTGTCAGCCAATTTCACCTCGGCAAAAATGAGAAAATCCAAGTCGTTGATTCATTTAATACCATTGTCTATTCCACAGATCCAAAAGAAATTGGACTCTATATGAACGACGGGCTTCTAAAACAATTCAGCAATCATAAAGCCAGAATCATTCCACAAAAAATAAACTCACGCAATCTGTTCGTATCCTATGCCTATTCCGACTATAGCGAGTGGAGCGTTTTTGCTTACATTGATTCTAAAGACGCTGTTAAAGATTTAAATACGATCCGCCGGAATATAATTTTAATTGGCCTGCTGGGGATGGGTGCTGCCCTACTATTCACTTTCTTTTTCTCTTGGACCCTATCCAAGCCCCTTCGTAATCTGGCAACCAAGCTGAGCAATGTCGAACGGGGAACTACTTTACCTTTTGTAAAAACAACCATGAACAAAGAAATGGCTATCCTTTATTCAAGCTATAATTCGATGCTCCAAAACCTGGATCATACTATCGCTGACCTATCCAGCAAACAAATCAGTGAAAAGCAAGCTCAGATCGTAGCACTCAAAGCGCAATTCCGCCCGCATTTTCTTTATAACACTTTGAATACAATCTATTGGTCGCTCGCCAACAAACGCATGCAGGAAGAGTCCCAAATGGTACTCGCTCTAAGTGACCTGCTCCGCTATAGTATTGACCGCGGATCCGAATTCGTTACTGTTGAGGAGGATTTAAAGCAATTAGAACGGTTCATTTTTCTCCAGAAGCTACGCTACGAGGACAAATTGCAGATTGATCTTTTTGTAAATCCTGAGGTTATGAATGGCCAGCTAATGAAATTAACCCTTCAGCCACTTGTCGAAAATGCCATTACTCATGGACTTGAACCCACACTTCGGGAAGTATGGCTAATTCGCATACGCGCCTATAGTGAAGGAACATCTCTGGTGTTAACTGTAGAAGACAACGGGGACGGCATGAGCGAGGAAAGTATGGCAGACGCATTAGTCGGCGGTGAGGTTAATCCGGAGAAGCTGCTTCATACCGGAATTGGACTATCCAATCTAAATCATCGCATAGAGCTAATCTACGGACAGGAATTTGGTCTACAGCTATCAACAAGCGAGCTTGGTGGCTTATTTGTGAAGGTCACTGTTCCATTACAGTATGATCAAAGTTAAGGGGGCACAACGATGAATGTGTTAATCGTGGACGACGAAAGTTTTGTTCGCCGTTCTCTGTCAGAAATGCTGGGAAGTGCGAATCACAACTTTAGCATTATTGGCTCGGCAGAGAACGGTTTGGAGGCTGTGCAATTGTTAAAAGAGCATATGGTTGATCTGGTGATATCCGATATCCGAATGCCCGGCATGGATGGGCTGGAACTCGCAAAGCATATCCATGAATGTTATCCAGACACTGAAACCGTGCTGCTCACAGGTTATCAGGACTTCACCTATGCCAGTCAAGCCATCCGTTATGGTGTAAAGGAATATTTGGTTAAACCAAATTCAGTAGAACATATTCTTGAAGTCGCAACAGGCGTATATGAACGTCTTCAATTGAAGAAACAGCAGAGGCAATTAACGCAGCTAAGAGAAAAAAACCTTCGGGAGAAACGCTTATCTGATCTTCTTTACGGCATCCCGTTACCCTATTTTGAAGAACAACTTATTCCTCCTTTTCATTCCTTTGTAGTCGTAACCGTAAACCATCTTGGAGTGGGCATGCCACAGAACTGGTCGGAACAAGCCATGTATGCAGCGGTTATAAATATATTAGAAGAATGTTTTGCGCTGTATGCCAACGTTGTTGGCATTCAAGAGGAGCAGGAAGCCATCATGCTATTATTCTATCCTCTTGAGCAGCCTAACCGCGTTGATGAGGTATTGACACAAGAGCTGCTGCATAAGCTATCTGGCATTCTGAAATCGCCATTCTGTGCAGGGGTCTCTAACCCTCACTATCAATTGGGGGCACTCGCAACCGCCTATCATGAGAGTCTGGAAGCTTGTCAGCAGGTCAAAAAAGAGAGTACGCCATCCGTTATCTTTTTCAGAGACCTCTCCATGCATTCGGCTTCTCCACAGCTCACTGAACAACTACAAGTAAAGGCAACGCGCAGGGTAATCTCTATGATGATTGAGGTTATGAATTCCCGGCTCCAAGAAAATCTCTCCCTCAAGATGATCGCAGACGAACTGTATATGAATCCTACCTATCTCGGCCGATTGTTTAAAGATGATGTAGGGGAACCATTCTCTAGCTTTCTTACCAAACTTCGTATTCAAAAAGCTACTGAATTATTAGAGAATGTTACTCTCAAGGTATATGAGGTTAGCGAATTAGTAGGCTTTAAGGGTCCTGCGTATTTCAGCCTCATTTTTAAGAAATACATGGGGATGACTCCTCAGGAATTTCAGAAGCACAACAAATAAAGCAGAGGTGTGTTTCTCTTGAATGTAAATGGTAAGTTGATTACTGTCCTATTAACATTTGGCTTGTTACTTAATACAAGTGGTTGTCAGCTCTCCCCTTCCAAGGAAGATACCGCTTTACAAGACCCGATACAGCTGAACATCTGGCTCACTGCTGGATCAGGTCTTGAGTCGCTCATTGACCAGTATCAATCCCAGCATCCCGAGCTAGAGATTCATATTCAGACCTCCACCTCCACGCAGCTTCCAGCCAAGCTACAGACCTCATTCGCAGCTGGATACAGTTCGCCGGATGTGGCTGCCATTGATATTAGCTATTTGGATCGCTTCAAACAGTTTCCTGATTATTTTTATAATCTAAACACTTTTGATGCTGACAATCTGAAGGACCAATTTCTGAATTGGAAGTGGCAGGAGGTGCTGGGTAATGATTTTATTTTTGGATTACCAACGGAAATTGGTCCCTATGCCATGTTATATCGAACGGATATATTCGCATTATCAGGCCTCCCTACTAAACCAGAAGAAGTGGCTAAAGAAATCCAAACTTGGGATCAATTCCTTGAAGCGGGCACCAAAGTACAGGAGAGAACAGGAAAAGCTTTTGTAAATGACTTGGAGAACCTCTATCTCACCCTTCTACGTCAGTCCAAGCTTCAATATTACAGTCCCACAACACAAGAATTGATCCTCGACAATAATCCAGCGGTCAAACGAGCCTGGGACTTCTCAATTCAAGCCCTTAAGCTAAATCTGTCCGCCAGTATTGCAGTGGATACCCAACGCTGGGGTGCAGGCCTGCTCAACGGAGATTTTGCAGTCATGCTCTGTCCGGCTTGGATGATTGGTCATATCAAGAGCAGTGCTCCAACTGCCAGCGGTTTATGGAATGTAACACAAATCCCAGAAAACAGCGCTAATCGCGGAGGCTCCGTTCTGACCTTACCAAAGACAGGTAATCATCCTGATGAATCCTTTGCTCTTATTAAATGGCTAACCGAACCAACGCAGCAATTGGTTTCTTTCAAGGTACAAGGGGCTTTCCCTTCCACCCCCGAAATCTATGATGACCCAGAGATCCACGATCTGCACGATCCCTATTTTCCTAATTCAGAGCTTGGTCTGACCCTTTCGTCAGCAGCAAAAGCAGTAATTCCGACCTACTACGGCCCTCATCACGCTGACGTGGAGACAAGCATGCTCGAATACTTGACCAAAGCTGAAAAAGGCGAGCTAACTCCTGAACTGGCTTGGACCCTTGCTGTTCAAGCCGCAAAGCGAATAGACAGCTCCTTCCGCTAAGTACTATCATAAAAAGGCTCTCCCCGGCTAAATCAGCCTGCCGGGGAGAGCCTTTTTTGAATTCATTTTCGCTTTATTTTTGCGCAGCCAGGAAAGCATCCAGCTGTTTTTGTTTCTCTGCAATAATCTTATCGAGCCCTGCCTTTTTCAGCTTATCAGCATACTTAGTCAGTACGGTATCAGGATCAACAGAACCCGTATCCAAGCTGATGTCGTATTCATCCATTACAGCTTTACAAGCAGCCATTTCAGTCTTCATTGAGGAGGCATCGAAGTTGAAACCAAGCGCTACAGAGGCTTTACCTTTAGAGTTAAAGGCTTTGAATTGTTCCCATTTGTCTGGAGCTTCACTTTCCCACACGGGGTTCAGGAATTGACTTCCAAGCATCCAAGCTGCAGCCGTATTATAATCAGCTGTTTTATCTGTAGCTTTGATCGTATCACCACTTACGACTTCATAGTGCACACCTTTTATACCGAAAACAAGCAGATTGTTGATATCTTTATCTGTGTGCAGAATATCTAGCACCATCATGGCCCGGGCCGGATCACCAGAGGAAGCGGAGATCGCAAGCATAGATCCAGCAGCATCACTTGTAGAAATCGTTGGATCATTGAATGCAATTTGTTTCAGCTTGCCAATCAAGCCGGTAGCATTCGCCAGCTCACTATCTTTACCTGGTTTAAGCGATTGCACTGTCATAAAGACATTGCCAGCCTTCATTGCATCCTGAGTCGAATTTGTAGCAACAGCTGCGTCTTTGTTAATGTAACCTTTTTTCATATACTCACGAGTAAGTTTAATGATTTCTTTATAACGATCCATCTCAATCATCGATTGAATCTTAGTATCTGAGGAATCTTTAAGCAGAACACCAGGAATGGCAGCATCACCAAGTGTATCGTATTGTGCCATGTACTGTGAGTTAAAGGTCTCACCTTGTTTGAAATACAATGGAGTCAGGTCAGGTCTTTTCTCCTTCACTACTTTGAGAACTGCATCCAGATCTTGGATGGATTTCACATTTGACATATCGATGCCCAGTTCATCCGCAATATCGGAGCGATAGACAACCCCACCTTGTGCAGCCAGCTCCTTGTTTGTAGGAACAGCATAATTCACACCATTGATCGCTGAACCTTTTAAGAATTGTGGATCCAGATTTTTTAGAATTCCTTGGCCGTATTCATTTAGGAGATTACCATATTTGCCGCTATCGTCATTAATCGGGAGATAAGCGCCTTTAGCTGCATTCGTTACGTAGTTCTTCCATTGAGCTGTAAAGATGATATCGAATTTTTCCTGACTCGCAATTTTCAGATTGACATCATTGTCCCATGGACCCCAATCGATCGGTGCGATATCCAATTTGGCGTTGATTTTAGGTTCCAATAACTTATTGATTTCATCTTCTACAGCTTTTTCATCCTTTTGCACGGCACCGACATAAATTAACTTGACGGTATAAGGCTCCAATTCTTTTGCCGGTTCGGCAGTAGGATCCGCGGCTGGCTCATCCGTAGCAGCAGCATTGGTAGCGGTTGCATTTTCGCTTGGAGCAGGTGAAGCTGCTTCATTATTCCCGTTATTCCCACCGCAGCCTGCTAAACTAAGACTCAGTACCATCGTTAGCAATAGTGTCATTAGTGCGCTTTTTCTAACAGCTTTCATATACACCATAACCTCCCTCAAAATATTTATATATGCTGAATCGGCCGTTCACACCTTAGCATAAAGCGGCCGAATTAAGCCATTACAATCGTCCTTAACCTTTGACAGCACCCACGGTAAGCCCTTTAATAAAATACTTCTGGAAGAAGGAATATACAAACACGATAGGTCCGATACCAATAACAGCCATCGCCATTCTTACCGTTTCTGTTGGAATATTGATTTCTACACCCTGTGCAGCCAAGGCAGCCATCGCCTGAGGACTTGCTGTCAGGAATTGAACATTCAGCATCGTCTTATACATTAGGTATTGTAAATTGACATGACCTTCGGGTGAGATAAAGATCAAACTAAGGTACCAATCATTCCAATAGGCCAGGGTCTGAAACAAACCTACTGTAGCTAACACTGGCATAGACAAAGGCAAAATAATTTGAACGAAGATCCGGAATTCTGGTGCCCCATCGATCTTAGCAGATTCGATTAAAGCTGGCGGTATGGTATTGGCAAAAAAGGTCCGTAAGATGATAACAAAGAAAGCAGAAACCAGCAGCGGCATAATTAGAATCCATAACGTATCCTTCATATGCATCATGCGCGTGTAGACCAGATACCAAGGCACAAGGCCCCCATTAAACAACATTGTAAAAAACATAAAAAATGAGAAGAAATTACGATGTGGAAAATCTCCACGTGAGATAGGGTAAGCGTACATAGCCATAATGATAAGACTCAGAATCGTGCCCACCACAGTCACAAATAACGAAACGGAAGCTGCATCGATAATTTGCCAATAATCTTTTAACAGAAATTCATAAGAAGAAATATCCCACTTGTTAGGAAAAAAGCTGTAGCCGTTCTGGATAACGGAATTCTCGTCCGAAAACGATACAATAACTACGAGGATCAGCGGCACCACACAAATCGCTGTGTATATCCAAAAGAATATATTAATTAGCAAATTAGATATATTAGATATTTCATTGGGTTGTCTTTGCCGTTTTGTGCGCTTTCCTGTACGCCGTGACGACCCTAATGCTGTTTCTGTCTGGCTCAACACTCCCACCTCCCTTTAAAATAAAGCATCATCTTTACTGATTCGCCGCACTGCAAGATTCGCTAAGAAAATCAATAGAAATCCTACAACAGATTGAACGAGACCCGCGGCTGAAGACATTCCTATATCACCGATTGCGAGGAAGGTTTGATATACATATGTGTCGATAACCTGCGTCGTCGAGTATAACGCTCCTGCATTTCTCGTAACCTGAAAGAATAATCCGAAGTCTGCGTTAAAAATCCTACCTATCTGCAGCAGCGTCATTACTATAATAACTGGGCTGATTAGCGGCAGTGTGATTTTTCGAATCTGCTTCCATTTAGAAGCTCCATCAATTAGTGCAGCCTCATAATATTCATTATCTATTCCAATAATAGCGGCCATATAAATAACCGTTGTATACCCAATCTCTTTCCATATCTTCACAATTACTAGAATCCCAGGCCAATATTTGGACTGTGAATACCATTCGATAGGATCTACCCCAAAGAACGGGAGTAATGTCTTGTTCATGAACCCATGCTCTGCACTCAGAAAGCCGTATACTAAGTAACTTACGACGACCCAAGAGAGAAAATAAGGGAGAAACATAGCGCTTTGATGGAATTTCGATAGCCATCTGCTGCGCATTTCGTTAAACATAATTGCGAAAGCCAGCGAAAAAAATAGCGTCAGTATAATAAACGCTGTATTATACAATAACGTATTCCTCGTAATGATCCAGGCCGTCTCCGTCGAGATTAAATATTTAAAGTTCGCTAACCCGACCCAATCACTACCCAGAATCCCTTTTTGGTAATTGATATCCTTAAATGCAATTACCGTCCCTAACATCGGTATGTAATTATTGATGATTAGAATCACTATCGCAGGTAACATCATCAAATAGAACACCCAATATTTCTTCATTACTCTAAGAAAATTCGGCGTTCTTCCCCTGCCTGGTTTCTTTACTTCTGACAAGCTGACGGAAGGATTCGTCACACTCATTTTTGGTTCCCCCATTCTCCATCATCCCATTCTTAAGCCCCAATTACTCTTGCTTGCCTAACGTTTTGTGTATCCTCCTTACACTCTAATTAAAACATATGATAATTTATGGGAGTATAGGGAACATATTATATTTCTATAAAAAAAGAGACGATTATCCTCGAAAATCGAGGAAAACCATCTCTTCAGCCTCTAATAGAGGCAAAAAATTTAATTAATCATAGCTTATGTACCTTAATCGCATTTATCACAGCCAAAGGCTGGTTGATAATCTTTGCTCTTTATCACAGCCAAAGGCTGGGCGATAATCTTTTCTCTTCATCACAGCCAAGGGCTGATTGATAATCTTTTCTCTTCATCACAGCTAAGGCTGGTTGATAATCTTTTCTCTTCATCACAGCTAAGGGCTGGTTGATAATCTTCGTACTTTATCACAGCCAAGGGCTGGTTGATAATCTTTTCTCTTCATCACAGCTAAGGACTGATCGATAATTCCTGCCTTAAATTAACTAGGCAATCGGTCCTTGTGTTCCCAGAGAGGCCCACATCCGTAGGTGTGGGACGGCCCCTATACTACGAAGAGGGGTGAGGGAGAAGGAACGGAGAGGAAGTTTGGAACTGTAGGAGCGTAGCGTTCGCCTTTATCCTCGGATTTCAACCGCTAATAGCGGTTTCTAATCAAGAAATCTGAGGATAACAGCGACCGGAAGTCCAAACATTCCTTGGAGCGACGCTAACCTCACCACTCAGCAGCTAACCTCACTGCACTTCGGTCCGGCATCGGTCGCGATACTCCTTAGGCGACATCCCTGTCTGCTTCTGAAATACCTTGGTAAAATAACGCCGCTCCTGATAGCCAACTCCCGAGCCAATCATCGTAATACTCTTATCGCTGTTAGTTAGCATAAACTTAGCAGCTTCAATTCGTTGTAGGGTCACGTATTCCACGAAAGTCATAGCAAAACGATTCTTAAACAAGAGACAGAAATAACTGCCACTAATCCCGATCTTATTCGCCACTTCCTCAATCCCAATATCAGAATGGAGATGTTCTGTGATGTACTTAGCTGCTTGGTTCATCAGCTGATCCGGTGTTTTTTTGCCAGAATCATCTTCACCTTCAGGGATTTCCTGAAAAATTGGAATGCTATTATACAGTTTATTCTTAAACTGCTTACTACGGATCTTAGCCCCAATCTCCCGTACCTTATTGCCAAGCTCTTCATAATGTATCGGCTTACAAATATACTCTTTAACACCTAGCCGAATCGCTTCCCGTGCATAATCAAACTCCTGATATCCGGTAAGAAGCAGCACCTCGCTATCCAATCCCATCTCCCGCAACTTACCGATAAAAGTTAACCCGTCCATCACTGGCATACGGATGTCACATAACACAAGATCAGGCTGTTTCTCCTCGGCAATACGCAAAGCATCCATTCCGCTTCGCGCCATACCGACAACCTCCATCCCCATCTCCTGCCAAGGCAACACCCTGTTCAGATTATTCAGAATTGGGGCTTCGTCATCAACCAATAATACTTTTAGCATAATGATCTTCCCCCTGCTCGTATTTAGGTATGACACATTGGATAATAGTACCATGACCTGGACTAGAACAGATAAATATTCCGTACCTGTCACCGTATTCAATGCGGATGCGATCTGCTACACTGCGAATACCAAGACCTCTGCGTTCAAGATTCATCCGGTTATCCCGTTCAGCCTTAACTTCTTGCTCCACAGGATCATTCACAATATATTGAAAAATAGCCAACTGAGAAGGTGTAATACCAATACCATTATCTTCAATACGTAAAATCAAATCCCCCTGCTTCTCCCAAACTTTCACAGAAACATGACCTTTGTAATCAATGCCCTCAAATCCATGTTGAATGCTGTTCTCTACAAGCGGTTGTAACGTGAGTTTAAGGATACCGCAACTCATCAATTCATTCGGAATATCGATCTCGTATTCGAACAAATCTTCAAAGCGGAATTTTTGTATATCCAAATAATTGCGTAAATGTTTAACTTCTTCATCCAGCGTAATCTCTTCCCGATCCTGAATGCTGATTCGCAAAATACTAGCCAGCCTGTAGACCATCTCACTAACTTTTTTGCCTTCATTCTGAATAGCGAGAACATTGATTGATTCTAATGTATTGAATAAAAAATGTGGTTTAATCTGTGCCTGCAGAACACGCATCTCAGCTTGATTCTTGCGACGCTGCTCCACATGAATTCTGTTAAACAATCCATTGATTTTATCCATAAGATCATTAAAACCCTTAGCAAGCAGCGTTAGCTCATCATTCCCTTTAACTTCTACCCTAGTGGTCAGATCTCCGTCTTCAACCCGGCGCATAAAACGAACAATGACAGCGATGCCGCCGGTAATCCGGTTCATAAAAAATAAATTGAAGATCACAGCTGCCAATAAGCAAAGGAAAATCACAGCGACGAACCAGCGAGCAAATACTGTAACTTCATGAGACAACGTATCCCAAGAAGTCACAGATACCAGACTCCATGGATAGTCCTTCAAATGATACATGGAAAGAATGCTTTTCTCCCCGTTGTACTCTGTTTTGAAACTCTGAAACCCTTTTTTAAAGGTAATCTCTTTATCCGCGAAAGACTGGAAGTCCTGTCCATCCAGCTTTTGATCTGGGTCAAAAAGAATCATTCCATCATCATTTACAAGCATAAAGGAAACATCCTGATTGCTATCCCCAATTTTTAAATTGCGAAATATGGATTCGAACTCCCAATTCTTGATCTGCACAACTAGGATACCTATGTTCTGAAAGAAGCTCAATTCCTTCACTAGCCGAATTTGTGTAAACACAGGTTCAGTACCCGTAAGCTCGGGATACTCGTGAGGAGCCAGCCATTTCGGCACACCATTTAAGTCCATAACTTCCTGGTACAGATCACTTTTTTTGAATGTATCATAGGGTAGCGTTCGGAAATTTTCCTTGTTAAAAAGCGACACGATTTCAGAGTTACCTCTACCGTTAAAATTGTACAAAAATGCATAACTGATCGATGGATGATTAAACAACAGACTACGGAAATTGCGCTGGCTCGCATTCAGATTCAGTTGCTCAGCATCAGTCAAATCCTGGTTGTTAGGATCATCTGCACTAAGAGCCATATGAAACACCGAGGTAGCAATTCCGTTGTCTGTAACGTTATCCATATCTTTTAATACATTAGAAATACTGTAACTAATCGCTTTAAGTGAGTATTCCGACTGCTGGCTGTACTTTTTCTCAATAGAATTATAAGTCACAAAAAACATAAGCATGCCTAGAATAAATAAAGGAATGATAATCAGGCCCAAAAATGCCGTAAATAATTTATAGCGCAAATTCATCGGCTAGTGCTCCTGACTGAGAATAAAGTTATCCTTTTACGCCGCCCGCTGTTACACCTTCAATAATCTTCTCCTGAAGAATTGCATAAATGATAATTACCGGCAGTACGCTGAAGACGATACCGGCTGACATTTGTGCATAGTTCATCTGGTATTGATCCCGGAATTGGACCATACCTACTGGAAGCGTTCGCAGCTCGTCATTCGACAGGAAGTAGTTAGCTAGCAAGAACTCGTTCCAATTTCCCAGGAAATTAACAATGAATACAGTAACCATAGCCGGAACCGTTAGAGGTACAATAATTCTAGCAAAGATACCCGGTGCCTTCAAGCCATCCATGACCGCAGCTTCTTCTATTTCTCTAGGTAAATTTCGCATAAATGCTGCTAAAATAATGATGGTAAATGGAATCGCATTGGCGATATAAGGAATGATCAACGCCCAGTGGGTGTTCAGTATTCCTAACTTACGTACAATCGTATAAATCGGCAGCATTAAAGCATTATTCGGGATGAGCATTCCTACTAAAACCAGTGAGAACAAAATAGTATTCCATTTCCCCTGACGCATCCGCGTAACCGCAAAAGCAAACATAGACGCAAGCAGAATGGACACTACAGAGGCAAGGATCGAAATGTACAAACTGTTGAAAAAGTAAGTACTAATCTTGGCATTTACCCAAGCCTCCACGTAGTTATTGAAGACGAATTCCTTGGGGATGCCAAAAGGATTAAGCGCAATCTCATTATTATCCTTTTTCACAGATGAGAATAATACGAATAGGAAAGGAAACAGGATCACTAACAAATAGAATAAAAGGGCAATATGTGGCAGACTCTTTTTCAGGGCGCGTGGCATCAGTATTCAATCCTTTCTGTACGACGTGCAATCAGCAGCTGATAAAGGACTGTAACCACCAGTGTAAATGCAAAGATCAGGACAGCGATGGCATTTCCGTATCCATACTTAAAGTTCGTGATCGCATATTTAATCATGTATGTTGCCATTACATCGGTTGAACCTGCAGGTCCCCCCTTAGTCATAACGATGACGATATCCGCAGCTTTCATTGCTCCAGCAATGGATAGCATAATTACAACCGAGATGATCGGTACGATTAGTGGGAGCGTGATACGAGTAGCGCGTTGAAATCCAGTTGCGCCGTCAATGGCTGCAGCTTCATCCAATTCACCAGGAATAGCTAGAATCGCCGCTAGGACCATAACGATATAAAATCCAGTCCACTGCCAAGCATTCGTCAACAAAATAGAAAGCATTGCAAATCTTTCATCTGACAGCCAGTAAATAGGATTAATTCCTACTAGACTAAGGAGCTTATTAAAAAGTCCAATGTTGGGCTCATAGATAAACCCCCAGAGAATACCGATAACCGCTGTAGACATAATGGAAGGCATAAAGACTGCTGTCTTATATAAGCCCTTTAACTTCTTCACATTAGAAATTAATAATGAGAAGAATACGATCAACGGTACCTGTATACATACGGAGAAAAGAATAAACCAACCGTTGTTTTTAACGGATATCCAGAATCGTTCATCTCCTAGTGCTTTCTCATAATTACTTAATCCGGCTGATTTAACCGTCTCCGATACACCGTTCCAACTAGTAAAGCTGTAATAAATAGAACTAAAAATGGGGTAAATGAAAAACATCGTGAACAATATCAATGCTGGAAGAACGAAAAGGAAAAATACCACTGGATTTCTTAATGCTTTATTCATGACTACCTCCGGTTGCTTTGACATCTGGCGAATAGTGAATGCTTCAGATCAAGTGCAAACACATATTTTCTTTGATTTTAAAAATGTACCCTGGATTTAGCACCAGGGTACATTCAGTTTGCAGCTATTTATTCAACTGCTGCGTTTGCTTCTTCTTGTACCTTTTGCAAAGCTTCGCCCATTTTCTCAGGAGTCGTCTGATCGCCAATCAGTTTTTGAATTTGAATGTTACTGATTTCTGTAGTTACATCAGCTTGAACAAGAGAGTCAAATGCTGGGAACGAAGATTGTGAGTTGTTAAGTACACCTACGATTTCGCTCATCAGATCATCAGTAATATTCTCATTCAATACGTTTTGGTCAATCTTCATTGCTGGCAATACACCATCTTCAACAAGTCCGCGCAATTGCATTTCTTCATTAAATAAGTTTTTAATAAAAGATTTCACAGCAGCCAATTGACGTGGATCTTTCTCAGCAGATGCAGAGAAACCATAACCATTGTTCACATCGCGCATCAATGCAGTTTGGTCACCCGCTCCGCCTTCAACTGCTGGGATGTTGAAGAATCCAACTTTACCGATCAAACCTTCGCCAGATTGGCCCGTTTTAAATACGGAAGATTTCCAAGTACCATCATACAGCAGGATCGCTTCACCACTAGTGAATTGTGTTGTGTATTCAGCATATTCAAAGCCAAGTTCGCCTTTTTTGAAGTAGCCTTTATCAACCCATTCTTTGTATTTCGCAAATCCTTTTACTACATTTGGATCAGACCATTTAGCTTCGCCTGTTGCAAATTTAGCAGTTACATCCGGACCTGCATAACGTGACCACAGGTGGTTAGCTAACATAAGTGGTACCCAACCAGCTTTGGATGCACCAGCCAAAGGTACTTTTCCATCAGCCTTGATATCAGCCAATTGTTGTTCCAATTCAGCAAATGTTGTTGGAGCCTTCCAGCCCTTGCTTGTATAGTATTCTTTGTTATAGAAGAAACCTTCACCAGAACCACCGATTGGCAATCCATAGATTTTTCCTTCATAAGTGAAAGGATCAAGATTTGAGAATTTATCCTTAATTCCAAGTTCCTCAAGGATTGGAGTCAGGTCAAGTAATTTACCTTCTTTAGCATAGATCTTGGAGTCAGGGCTGCCGAACAGATCGAAGATTTCCGGTGGATTACCCGCAGCCATTTCACCACGCAATTTTTCTTTACGGTTTACATCTGAATCTACCCCATCGAGTTTAAAGGTCAGACCCGGTACATCCTCTTGTACTTTGTTAACTACTTCTTCGAGAATAGCCAGACGTTTCTGCTTGTCTGCACCGATTTGAGTGTGACGAATCGTCATTTCAAATGGCTCGTTATTTACCGGTTCTTCTGTTGCTGGAGCATTTGTAGCGGCTGAGTTAGTCGCGGTAGCGTTTCCATCTCCTTTGTTAGAAGACGCATTGTTGTTGCCTCCGCAACCAGTCAGTAAAGCTGATGATACGAAAATCAGGGACAATAGCAAAGTCATACTTTTTTTCATTTCTTGTGACCCTCCCTATATATTGATGTGCTTTACACTTCTTATTATAGAAAACAGACTTCATTATCGTAAGGTTAAGATTCATCCACTATAGGGATAAAAATCTCTAATGTAAGCGGAATCAACTACACGATAAGTTATATTTTATAACATTAAAATGTTAAAACGCTTTATTCATTTGTTTTTCTCATCACAAAAGTTTGTTTCTCTTTAAAAACATTTAATTAAAATATAAAATTAGTCATATTACCTGACATATTCATTTATTATCTACCCCATAAACCACGTGTAACTATAGCATGTCTTTATTAGGAATAATATAAAATTCCCCCTCAGAGGAGCTTTAACCCCTCCCTTTTTACTTCCTCATAACAAAAAACCGCACCTTCAGTGATGATCAACCACTGAGGGTACGGTCTCTCTTAAAAATAGATTTCTATTATACCAATGCCGTTTGCTTACGACCTTCTTCGACCAAGCGGTATGCCCGTTGCACTTCTTCTTCTGTTGGAGAAGGTACTCCATCCAGTTCATAAGCTTTGCCGAGCATTTCCCATTTATAGATACCCATCTGATGATAAGGTAAGATTTCGAATTTCTCGACGCCATTTAAGGTTCCAATATAACGACCTAAGTTAATGAGATCCTCTTCACGATCATGAATACCAGGAACATATACATGTCGGATCCACATCTTACGATTATGGTCTGAGAGCCAGCGTGCAAGCTTCAAAGTTCGATCATTGGATTTACCGGTTAATTTGATATGCGCTTCTTCATCAATATGCTTCAGATCAAGCATAACCAAATCTGTTACATCCAATAAGTCATTAATCTTGTCACCTTCGTTGTAACCATTACTGTCTAATGTGGTGTGCAAATTCCAACGCTTCTTCACTTCCGTAAATAACTGCTTTACAAATTGCGCCTGCAAGGTTGGTTCTCCACCGGATACAGTTAACCCGCCACCGGATGAACGATAGTAGTTTATATATGGCTCGATTTCCGAAAGCACTTCTTCTAGAGTCATTTCTTTACCTTCATCTAAAGCCCAGGTATCAGGGTTATGGCAATACTGACATTTCAGCAAGCAGCCTTGCATAAATAAGACAAATCGAATACCAGGTCCATCAACGGTTCCAAAGGTTTCCAAAGAATGTATGCGACCTTTAATCATAGGATGTCATCCTTTCGCCACGCCAGACTAACAGTCCCTTTTTCAACGATGAAGATCCCTGTCCTTGAGACTGTCATATCCCTATATCGCGGCAATAAAATTTAAAATTTTAACAATTCTCAAACAAGATATTACCGCCCTTGAGACAAGGGCGGTATCTTCCTTGCAATTATTTCAATAGTAGTACTAATTCAAAGATCTTCATGACAGGAACAAATTACATCGAACCGTGGAATGTACGGTTGATTACATCCATTTGTTGTTCACGAGTCAGCTTGATGAAGTTAACTGCATAACCGGATACACGGATAGTCAATTGTGGATAGTTCTCTGGGTGCTCCATAGCGTCCATCAGCTGTTCACGGTTAAATACGTTAACATTCAAATGCTGAGCGTTGTTATGGAAGTATCCATCCATCATGTGTACCAGGTTAGACTTACGGGAATCCTCGTCTTTACCAAGTGCCTTAGGTACGATGGAGAACGTATTAGAGATACCATCTTGTGCATCGGAGTAAGGCAGTTTAGCTACAGAGTTCAGGGAAGCCAAGGCGCCTTTCTTGTCACGTCCGTGCATTGGGTTAGCACCTGGTGCGAAAGGTTCACCTTTCTTACGTCCGTCAGGTGTAGTACCTGTCTTCTTACCGTACACTACATTCGAAGTAATGGTCAGTACCGATTGAGTCGGCACAGAATCACGATATGTTTTGTTTTTACGGATCATAGTCATGAAGGTTTCAACCAATTCTACTGCGATGCTGTCAACAGCATCGTCATTGTTACCGTAGCAAGGGAATTCGCCTTCGGTTTCGAAATCGATCGCAATACCTTGTTCGTTACGAATAGGTTTTACTTTGGCGTATTTAATTGCGCTTAGTGAGTCAGCTGCAACGGACAGCCCAGCAATACCACAAGCCATCGTACGCAGAATGTCACGGTCATGCAGCGCCATTTCGATACGTTCGTAAGAATATTTGTCATGCATATAGTGAATGATGTTCAAAGTGTTAACATAAGTCTTAGCCAACCACTCCATCATCGGTTTGAAACGTTTCATTACTTCGTCATAATCCAGATATTCAGAAGTGATCGCTGGGAATTCCGGTCCAACTTGTGCTCCGGATTTTTCATCTACACCACCATTGATAGCATACAGTAATGCTTTTGCCAGGTTGGCACGAGCACCGAAGAACTGCATTTGTTTACCGATACGCATTGGAGATACGCAGCAAGCAATCGCATAATCTTCACCCCAGTATGGACGCATTACATCGTCATTTTCATACTGAATTGCACTAGTTTCGATGGAAACCTTAGCACAATATTTTTTGAAGGCTTCAGGCAATTTTTCGGACCACAGTACAGTTAAGTTTGGTTCCGGAGCTGGACCCAAGTTGTACAGGGTGTTCAAGAAACGGAAGCTGTTCTTAGTAACACGAGTTGTTCCGTCTTCAGCCATACCACCGATGGATTCAGTTACCCATGTTGGGTCGCCGGAGAACAGATCATTATAGTCAGGTGTACGCAAGAATTTCACGATACGCAGTTTCATTACGAAATGATCGACGATTTCTTGTACTTGTTCTTCAGTCAAAGTACCTTCAGCAATATCGCGTTCTGCATAGATGTCCAGGAAAGAGGACACACGGCCCAGGGACATCGCCGCACCATTTTGCTCTTTAACTGCTGCCAGATATCCGAAGTATACCCATTGAGTAGCTTCTTTGAAGTTGGTCGCCGGTCTGGAAATATCCATACCATGAGCAGCTGCCATTTCTTTTAATTCGCCAAGTGCACGAATTTGCTCGGACAGCTCTTCACGCAAACGAATGATATCTTCAGTCATGGAATCTACTTCAAGCTCAGTTTGTTGTTGTTTTTTGTCTTTAATGAGGAAATCAATACCGTACAGAGCAATGCGGCGGTAGTCGCCGATGATGCGTCCGCGGCCGTAAGCATCAGGAAGACCTGTAATTACGCCGGATTTACGCACAGCTCTCATGTCTGGTGTATATGCATCAAATACGCCTTGGTTATGCGTTTTGCGAATGTTCGTAAACATGTCAACGATGTTTTGTGGAAGCTCGAAGCCATAAGCCTTCGTAGCATCAACCATCATCTTGATCCCGCCGAATGGCTGGATGGAACGTTTAAAAGGAGCATCAGTCTGTACGCCTACAATTTGTTCCTTGTCCTTGTCAATGTAGCCTGGAGCATGTGAAGTGATTGTGGAGACAGTATCTAGGGAAACATCCCATACGCCGCCTCTTTCTCTTTCTTCCTTGCTCAATTGGGAAATAATCTTCCACAGTTCAGTTGTGTTACTAGTAGGTCCTACGAGGAATTCTTCGCTTCCTTCATAAGGCTTAATGTTGCTTGCGATAAAGTTGTTAACGTCAACTTTTCTGGACCATTTACCTTTTGCAAAACTTCTCCAACCGGATTTCACTTCTTGTACATCTTTTTCAATCACCGACATGCTAAATCCCTCCATCTATATTTATATTATATTTGTAGAGATCGCGGGCTTGAAGGTTGATCCCGTGTCTCGTGATCCCAAGAAAAATATGGTTGTTCGAAAATTCACAATCATTGTTCCATATATGGGACCGTTGTTTATATAAACATTTTAGTTTATTTTCTATAAATAGACTGTGACAAATATCACCTTTCCGGTGATATTTGTCACTTATATCTAATCCACAACCATCCTATTATCTACTTAACCAAATATTAATTATCAAATCTTCCGTAGAAAGCATTACGATATACATCTGCGAGTTCAGATACCAGCGGCAGCTTAGGATTGGCAGTTGTACATTGATCTTCAAATGCACGGTCAGCCAAGTAATCTACATGGGATTCAAAATCCTTAGGATCAAAGCCCAATTGTTGGAAGGATTCTTCGATACCCAGTTTTTTGTTCATGTCGCGAATAGCATTGATCAGGCTAGTTACACCTTCTTCAGTTGTGCGAGCTGGCAATCCCAGAATACGGGCGATTTCTGCATAACGCTCGTCAGCTACGAAGTGTGAATATTTAGGGAACGAAGCGAACTTCGTAGGTTTCTTAGCATTGTAACGAATAACGTGTGGCATAAGGATCGCATTAGTACGACCGTGAGCAGTGTGATATTGACCGCCCCATTTATGCGCCAAGCTGTGGTTAATACCCAGGAAAGCATTAGCAAAGGCCATACCAGCAAGTGTTGATGCGTTATGCATTTTTTCACGGGCAACTCTGTCGCCTTCAAGAGCCGATTTTTCAAGGTATTGGAATACCAATTGGATTGCTTTAATTGCCAGACCATCCGTGTAGTCACTCGCCATAACAGATACATAAGCTTCGATGGCATGTGTCAATACGTCCATACCTGTATCAGCTACAGCAGTTTTTGGCAAGCTATATACGAACTCTGGATCAATGATAGCTACGTCTGGAGTTAGCTCGTAGTCAGCCAAAGGATATTTAGTGTGTTGTTCAGTTGTTTTATCGGTAATAACTGCGAAAGATGTTACTTCCGAACCTGTACCCGAAGTAGTTGGAATCGCTACAAACTTAGCTTTGTTTCCAAGTTTAGGGAATTTGTAAACCCGTTTACGGATATCCATGAATTTTTGTTTCAGACCATTAAAGTCTGCGTCTGGATGTTCATAGAATAACCACATTCCTTTTGCAGCATCCATTGGGGAACCACCACCAAGTGCGATGATGCAGTCCGGTTGGAATCTGTTCATCATTGCTGTACCTTTTTCAACTGTAGTTGTCGATGGATCTGGTTCAACTTCCGAGAACACTTCGATCGCTACAGGAGTTTGGCGTTGACGCAGGTAATGTTCAACTCTCTCAACATATCCAAGCTTAACCATCATTGGGTCAGTGATAATTGCGACACGTGTGATATCAGGCATTTTGGTCAGGTACTGAGTAGCGCCTTTTTCGAAATAGATCTTGTCAGGTACTTTAAACCATTGCATATTCACGGTACGACGATTCACCCTTTTCACGTTGATCAAATTGATTGCTGTAACGTTTTGCGACACGGAGTTACGACCATAAGATCCGCAGCCCAGCGTCAACGAAGGGATGTTAGTGTTATAGATATCGCCGATCGCACCATGAGTGGAAGGCGAGTTAACGAGAATACGTCCTGTTTGCAGACGGTTAGAGAACTTCATGATTACTTCTTCGTTGTTGGAGTGAATAGCCGAACTATGGCCCATACCACCAAATTCAACAACTTGTGCTGCGCGTTCAATACCTTGATCTGCGTTTTTAACTTTGTAGCAAGCAAGCACAGGACTCAATTTTTCAGCGGACAATGGATATTTAGTGCCTACACCTTCAAGTTCTGCTACCAGAATCTTAGTGCCGGCAGGAACTTGAATGCCGCACATTTCAGCAATTTTCACTGCGGATTGTCCAACGATTGCTGGATTAACCGCACATTTATCAACGTTCATAGCGCCGCTAGTAAGTTTGGCAGCTTCTTCTTTGTTAACAAAGTAGCAGCCATTAGCGATCATTTTCTTTTTCACTTGATCGAAGATTGGTTCTTCGATAATAACAGCTTGCTCGGAAGCACAGATCATACCATTATCAAATGTTTTGGAAAGAATGATGTCCGTTACGGCTTGATCGATATCCGCGCTCTTTTCGATGAATGCAGGTACGTTACCAGGACCTACGCCAAGAGCTGGTTTACCACAGCTATAAGCTGCTTTTACCATTGCAGAACCGCCTGTTGCGAGAATAAGTGCAACGTCAGGGTTGTTCATCAAAGCATTTGTTTTGTCCATCGTTGGCATTTCAATCCATTGGATACAGTTCTCAGGTGCGCCAGCTTTTACAGCCGCATCATGAAGAATTCTAGCAGCTGCTGCACTACACTCTTGCGCAGATGGGTGGAAACCGAATATAATAGGGTTCCGTGTCTTAATCGAAATCAACGCTTTAAACATCGTGGTGGATGTAGGGTTGGTTACCGGTGTGATACCCATTACAATTCCGACGGGCTCAGCAATTTTTTGGAAGCTTTCATAAGCATTGTCTTCAATAACGCCTACTGTTTTATCGTATTTAATTCCGTGCCAGATATATTCTGTCGAGAAGATGTTTTTAGTAATTTTGTCTTCGTAAACCCCGCGGCCAGTTTCTTCTACAGCCAATTTAGCGAGGTACATATGTTTGTCGAGTCCAGCCAACGCCATTGCATGAACGATTGTGTCAACTTGCTCTTGATCCAGCGCCATGAATGCCTCATGTGCTTTTTTCGCTTTATCCACCAAAGTCTGAATATACTCTTCAGCGGTAGTTTGTTTAACTTGGGCGGCGACTTCGTTCTTAACTGCCATCTCCCTCGTCCTCCTGTCAATTTTTAGGTTGTTTTTCTCTACACATTTATCTTATCACATCATTTCCACCTTGTATAGTGAAATCTTTCACAAAGTATAAAGTTTTTTTGATTTGTTTTCAAAGCGCTTTCATTCGATCATTTTATAGGTTTTTTACCATTATTTATGCTGTAATATCCCTTAAATCTAAAGTTTATGTTTAAAAAGACAAGAACCAATACCCATTTTCTACCTTTCCGCTCGCAAAAATATTTTAAAAATGCAAATCTATTTTTGTTGACACTCTATTTTTCCCATGACCCTCTAAAAAATAGTCGGAAACCATCCGTCGTGTTGATTTATAAAAATATCAATAATATAAACATAAAAAAACCGACTCCTAAAGGAGCCGGTTCTGTCCTTCCTTGCCTATTCTACTTTAATTGTATCGAAGAATTTCTCTTGCACTGTTTTTGCAGCAGCTTCAAGCTGTGTCTTGGAATCTGTTCCCTTTTTGGAGAACAGCTCTTGAATTACATTGGACATGGTTGCGTAGTAGTCCTGTGTATTGTATTGCGCTTCCGGTTTACCGTCCAGCAAGCCTAAAATATCAGGGCTGTATTGATATACATTTGTATATTTATCATACACAGCTTTTGTTTTCTTGCCGAAGTCAGAATCTGCAGAATAGTAATCTAAGAGCGGCGGAATAAAGTATTTGCCATCCGTTGTACGTTGTTGCAGAACCGCATCCAGTGCTTCTAGACCTTTATCGGAGAAGTAATCAAATGTAATATAACGGAATGCCATTTCTTGCTCGTCTGGTGTTGCATTTGGATTGATTACAAGGTAGTCACCACCAAGTACCCCAGTGTGTTTTCCGCCTTTTTCCATCGCAGGCATTGGATACGTAAGTACATCTTCTGGTTTCAGACCGCCTTGATTCAACGCTTGCTCAATAACACCGTCAGATCCAGCCATTACCATTGCTGTACGACTTTGTTGGAATGCGCCTACAGCATCACCCCAGCCCAGTGCCCAATCCTGAGGAATCGCGTTTGCTTCCCATCTAAGTTTCTTGTAGAAATCCAGCGCTTTAATCCCAGCCTCAGAATTAAAAGTAGCTACAACCTTACCGCCTTCAATCTTCTGAATTTCACCGCCAGCTTCGAACAGGAAGTTGGTCCAGTTCCAGCCTGCTTCATTCCCTTTACCCATTGGAGCAATACCGGAAATCCCTTTTTTGGTATCAGCTACGCCTTTCGCGGTATTCAGCATATCATCCCAAGTCCAATCCATAGATGGAACAGCAACGCCTTTTTCATCCAGCATTTTTTTGTTGATCATTGTGGTTGTTACATAACCCTTTTGAGTTACGCCGAATACTTTTCCGTCAATGATAAATTGGTTTTGGAGAACCGGGTTAATTTGATCCTTAAATTCGTATTTATTCCACAGATCCGTAATGTCAGCTACCCAGCCTTTTTCAACTAGGAATTTTGCTTCTGTAGCGTAAGTGTTAAAGAAGGTTGGAGCTTCATTCGCTGCCATTTTGATGCCGATTTCACTTACATTGTACTGCCAATCGTCTTTGACGATTTCAACATTCGGATACTCCTCTTGGAAACGTTTGATCTTGTCATCTTCCTGTGCTCTAACTTCGGTTAGGTCAGGGGTTGGATAGTGAATTTTGATGGTCACTTTTCTTTGTGTGATATCATCAGTTGGCGCTGCTGTAGCACTGCCAGCATTATCTGTTGCAGCATTCGTTGGCGCAGTAGTCGCTTCCCCTTCCTTGTTTCCTGTTGTGTTTCCGTTATTGTTGTTACCGCCGCATGCGGTTAACAATGATCCGGCCACAAGGAGGCTTAGTAGCACGCTAGAGTACTTACGCATTGAAACTCCCCTTTTCAATTCATAGTTATCTTACATATCGATCATAAAAGAGAAATCGTTTACAAACGAGGTGCATTTATATTCCTTTCATGTGCATGTTTACGATCCGTGACTAAATTCGTCGATCCGCGCTTATCCCTTAACTGCTGATAATGCAACGCCACGCATAATGAACTTTTGGAAGATCAGGAAGACAAGGATCGGCGGCAACGATACGATAAATAGGATAGCGAATTTAATATTCGTATTAAGTGCCTTTACATTAATAACGTATTTATAGATTGCTGTCGCGAGCGTATATTTCTCTTCACTGTGCATAACCAGAGATGGCCAGAACCAGTCATTCCATGCAGTAGAAAAGATAAAGATCGCCAGCGTAGCAAATATCGGAACCGACAATGGCACTGCAATGGAGAAAAAGCTTCTCGGCTCAGAGGAACCGTCGATCCGCGCGGCTTCAAAAATTTCAGGATGTATCCCATCAAAAAAGTTCTTTAGAAGTAGAAAATAGAATGTATTCGCACCAGCCGGCAGCCAAAAGGCAGCGTACTGATTCAGTAATCCGAGCTCTTTTAGATTGACAAAGTTGGGAATCATGTAGCTGGTCGCCGGAATAAACAATGTCATCAGGAAAAAGAAATAAATTGCCTTTCTGTAAGGAACATTCATACGAGAAATGCTGAAAGCAGACATTCCCAATACGACTAGTGTCACGACCATATTCCCCACAAAAATATAAATAGTGTTCTTAAGGAACATCAGCAGATCAATGTAGTTCATCGCTTCTTTAAGGTTGCTGAAGTGCCATTCCTGCGGGAAAAAATGCGGTGGGAATGAGTTCACCTCTTGATTCGATTTCAGTCCGTTAAATAACGTCATACAGATCGGATACAGCATGCTAAACACCATAATCAAAATAACCACGC
This sequence comes from Paenibacillus sp. FSL H3-0310, assembly GCF_038002785.1. NCBI lineage: Bacteria > Bacillati > Bacillota > Bacilli > Caryophanales > Paenibacillaceae > Paenibacillus > Paenibacillus sp. FSL H3-0310. Next base: position 1,310,928 of record NZ_JBBODC010000001.1, on the reverse strand, counting down.
ACATCAAGCCATAAACGATCTTATTGCTTGTTTTTTTCAAATCATGTTCTGAGAGAATCCCTCTATCTGCGCTCTTCATCTTAGTTGTCCTCCTTGTTAAGCTTGAACTGTAAAATGCCCAAACCACCTAGGACTATGAACATTAGCATGCCAAGCGCAGTCGCTGTTCCATAATCGAGTCGCGTAAAAGCATATTTTACGATCAGCAGCGCATAGGTAAGCGTAGTATTATTCGGTCCACCATCAAGCAGCGCCATTTGTGACTGATACCCTTGTGAAGTCCCGATAATCTGTAATATAAACATCAAAATGATCAAATTACGTAGCGAAGGCAATGTGATGTACTTTATACGTGCCCACACACCCGCCCCATCAATCTCAGCTGCTTCATACCAATCCCGCGGAATGCTGAGTACAGCAGCCAAGTATATTAACATCCCTGATCCAAACTGCTGCCACGTCTCCATAAAAACAAGGGAAATCATCGACCACCTTGTATCTGTCAGGAAGGCAACCTGGTCCACACCAAGCGAGCTTAATACTGCATTGATTGGGCCCACAGGATCATAAAGCCATCTCCAGAGTCCATATAGCACCACACCAGGCATTACAAAAGGTAGGTAAGCCGCTACCCGTACAAAGCCCCCGAACCTTCTCAGCTCCGAGATCATAATAGCAAAAGCAATCGGAACCCAGAACCCGATAATAAGACATAGAAGCATGTAATACCCTGTATTTTTTAACGCGGTCAAAACATCCGGATCACTAAGGGCTCTAGCATAGTTCTCAAAACCAACAAAGCTATTCCCTTTTACAAAATCAACATGGTAGAAGCTGTACAACAAGCCTTTAAAAATTGGCACCCACAAGAACATTACAAAAATAATCACAGCAGGTACGAGGAACATATATCCCCAAAAGTTTTTCTTCCAGCGGTTTTGCTTGTAAGGTGTACCCTTCAGCGCCGGCGGATTTTCGGATACAACTGCGGTTTGATTCATCAGGCTCCCTCATTCCATTTTTCTTTCAGCATTTTTCGCAAAATGCTTCCTACCTTAAATTGTAGAAAATGAGGGTTGTACTGAACATGTCTAAATCTACCGAAGTAGTATGTGTTTTTACTTCTTCAATTCACTGGGGCTAATCCCATAATATTTTTTGAAAATTTTACTAAAATGCTCCGGTGATTCATAACCTACACGCTCGGCGATTTCGTATCTGCGAAGATCTGTGTTCAAAATCATCTCCCGGCTTTCTTCCATCCGCAGCTTAATTACATATTCCCACAGGTTGTAACCTGTATTTTTCTTAAACAGATAGCTCAAATAATTGGGGCTGACATGGTTTTTCTTAGCCACTTCATGGATGGTTAATCCTTTTTGCGCATAGTTCTCGTCAATATACTCTCTCGCTTTCTCTACAATCAGATTGCTGCGTGTATGAAGCTCTTCTACTGAAGGATCGGTTGTGTAGCTGTTCCAATTAAAATCCCCGTAGTAAAACACATAATGGTCATTGTGTTCATTATTCCAGAGAATGGCTTTGGAGGCTTGACGGTTCAATACAGCCATAAAAGAAAGACCCTTGAGAATCTGGCTGATGCCGATAACTGCATTTAAGTGCAGATATTTTTGAATATTAAAATGAAGACTACGGCCAAGGATATCTAGCCTATTAATTTGGCTGGCAGACGAATCTTCATAGCTTTTTTCATCCCACTGAATAATGATCGTAATCTCTTCATCCTCTGCGTAAAAGGCTGTCGAGTTCCACTCCTGATCCATCAGCTCTTTGGCGATATTCAGCGCGGCATAACAAAGAAGCCGTCTGTCCCGCAGGGTGTAGTGCTTCTCCTGATTCATTCCAGCCAGAGGCACCTTAATTTTTAAGACGGAAAAATACGGCCCTTGCAGCTTCAGGTTATCCAGCTTTTGCAAGCGTTCTGCATCACACAGTACACCTTCAGGCTCAATGAGCAGCTCATTCAATAACTTGCTGTATTCCGGAAGCGGCTCTTCCAGCCGAAAGCTTTCGTTAATTCCTGACATGAAAATATCCAATTCTGGTGATGGTTTCCCCATCTTAAGCAGCACATTTCGCACCGAATCCAGAAATTGCTCACTGTTCAAAGGTTTGATCAAATAATCCTTCGCTCCAAGCCTAACGGCCATTTGCGCATATTGAAACGTCTCGTGTGCAGAAATCACGATGGTCTGTACCCAGGGTTTGGCCAATTTTGCATGCTGCATTAGATCAATCCCGCTCATTGCGCCCATCTGAATATCAGTAACGAGCAGGTCTATTTCCTCCATCCGAATACAGTCCAGCGCTTCAAAACCACTGTTTGCTGTATAAATATGGTCTATGTTTAACCCCGAAGAAGCTAATAAATTGCTCAGCCCTTTACAAATCAAGGGTTCGTCATCCACAACTAATATATTGAACATATCTGTATGCTCCCCTTCCTTAGTCCTGATTCTCTGATTTCGGAAGCTTAACCGTCACCAATGTACCGCCCTCTTTACGAGGGGTATAGCTGATGCCATAATCAGAGCCGAAGTGTAAATGAATACGCTGGTTAATGTTGCGAATCCCGTAACCGCTGGCCGGATTTGGACTGTCGTCATTCAGCACAGCTTCAATGGCCTGATAATCAACAGACTTATAGCCGTTATCTTCAATAGTGATCTCGACGGTATCGTCCACACAAACTGCGCTAATGATGATTTCCCCATCCTCGCCCATATTTTTGACACCATGAATAATAGCATTCTCAATTAACGGCTGCAGGGTAATTTTAGGAATTAGATTTCTTTTCGTATCTGGATGAATCTTCATTACTACACGAAATATATAATCATACCGGTGCTGCTGCAGCTTGATGTAGGCCGTTGCATGCTCCAGCTCTTCTTCAAGGCTAATCAGCTCCCTTCCCCGACTGAGGCTAATCTTCATAAGCTTGGATAATTCCTTGATCATCTCGGCGGATTCAACGTTACCTTCCAGCGAGCTTTTCCAGTAAATACTCTCCAAAGTGTTGTAGAGCAAATGCGGATTGATCTGCTGATAGAGCAGTTGAAGCTGTGATTCCTTCTGTTTTAGCTCCATCTGGTATTTATAAGTAATTAGTCCATTTAGCCTGCGGGCCATGTCATAGGTAGATCCAATCAGCACACTGACCTCATCGTTACTCCCTCTTTTTGGCGTCTCAGGGACACGATTGCCTGGCTCAAACTTCCGGACGAAAAAAGCTAACTTTTGCAAAGGCGTCATTAATGAACGCCAGAAATAAGTAATCATGATTAATCCAAAAACAGCATAGGCCACAGTTATGTATTGAATCACACTTTTCATTTCGTTTTGTTGCTGCAGCAGCGCTTTTACGGCGATTTTGTAGACTAGCTTCTGTCCTAAGGCATGGTTATTATTGACCACATAAATAAAATCCGAGGTAATAACATCCACGGTTCCTTCCAAATCCTCAGCAACGACCGTCTCCGGCAGCGTAATGATCTCACCAGTATTATTCGTAGTAGAAGCGAGTACACGATTATCCAGATCTGTTAAGTAAATATCACCATCAGGCAACGATATGGATTTAAGGGATTCTCCGATTTTTGCGTCCATTTTGGTAATGACTAAAACCCCAATGGTCTCAGCTTTTCTGGAGATGTTATTGACAGCTCTCATATAGGTAAGAGTCTTCAAGTTTTCTGCTTGTGCACTTAGCTTCCCTGTAAATTTTAGAGATCCGCGACCCTTTTTCTGGACAACCTCCTCGAACCAATAGGGCTCTTCCGCTTTAGAAAAGAAATATACCCCCGCCTTCTTAACCTGCGGGAAATTGGGTGCAAAAAAATAATAATCCTCGGGATCGTATATATAAAGGGAATAATAGATGCCGTCCCCACGCTCAGCTCCCTGCGAGTAACTGACCAACAGCTTCTCTATCGTCTCATATCGTTTAACCCGCTCCAGGATGGTATCCGAACCCGTCATATTAATCTGCTGAATCAGAGGGTTTTGAATTACAGTGGTAGTAATTTTATTTACGGTATCGATATCTCGGTTAATGATGGTGAAGTTTTGCTTGTTCAGCTCTACATAAGCATTCGTCACATGGCGCTTCAGAATTTGCTCAGCCTTCATATTCCCGTAAATGTTCAAAAACAGAATGGGCGAGATCATAATCAGAAACAGCAGGATAAGCTGTTGTTTGACGTTTAGCTTCAAAATCGGCCTAATCAGCCTAGACAACATCGAGATACACCTCCGGGTTCAATAACTATATCAAAGTGATAAACGCTTACATATGTTTATTTTAAAGTTTTTTATGTTCATTTGTATGTAGTTTTTTCTGTTGGGCGGATAAAAAGAGCACGATGATATGTTCGCCACTACGTAGAGCGTTTGGGCTTACGATCGCTGTTATCCTCAGATTTCCTGATTTTATACCGCTGAGCGGTAGAAATCCGAGGATAAAGGCGACCACTGGCGTTTCTCCAGCTCCAAACCTCCACTTCGCAACTCCATCAACGGAACTCTTAAAAACCGCAAACAGAAAAAGTGGGAGGCCGACGTAAAGGACACTGCGTGGGGCTAGGAGGAATGCTCCCACAATGAAGAAGCGCCATGTATCTCCTTGAACACTTGAACACTTGAACACTTGAACACTCAAGTACTTCAATACTTGAATGTGCTTTGTCTGTTGGGCGTCTGGATTACTTGATGTGCGATGGTGGTATTGTAGGGCGTTGGATTGCTTAATGTGCGATGGTTGCGTTGTAGGGCGTTGTGGGCGTTGGGTTTCTTGATGTGCGACTTACTACTTATTCGGCATTTTGCATTCCCACACACACTCTTTTCACGATGAGCGATCGGACTCAGATGCAGCTATTTGAACAAATTCCTGCTTTTACGGGGAGGTTCGGACTCCAGAGGCGTTATTCGTTCCAAACATGCGCGATACGCGGGCTTTTCGAGCCAATAGCGGCTATGGAGTCCGATAGGTTCACAAATGAGCCGTATTATTACTTATAGAGACTATGAGGTCCGATACACTGTCCGAGCTTTTGACTAACGTTCTGAATGACTTAATATACGGCTAATAGCGACTATGGGGTCCGATCACCGTCTGAGCTTAAGACTAACTATCTGAATTACTTAATGTGCAGCTCAGCTACTTATTCGGCGTTTTGCATTCCCACACACACTCTTTTCACGATGAGCGATCGGACTCAGATGCAGCTATTTGAACAAATTCCTGCTTTTACGGGGAGTTTCGGACTCCAGAGGCGTTATTCGTTCCAAACATGCGTGATACGAGGGCTTTTCGCGCCAATAGCGACTATGGGGTCCGATAGGATCGCAAATGAGCCGGATTATTACTTATAGAGACTATGAGGTCCGATACACTGTCCGAGCTTTTGACTAACGTTCTCAATTACTTAATGTGCAGCTCAGCTACTTATTCGACGTTTTGCATTCCAACACACACTATTTTCATGATAAGCTATCGGACTCAGATGCAGCTATTTGAACAAATTCCTGCTTTTACGGGGAGGTTCGGACTCCAGAGGCGTTATTCGTTCCAAACATGCGCGATACGGGCTTTTCGAGCCAATAGCGACTATGGGGTCCGATAGGATCGCAAATGAGCCGGATTATGGCTAATAGTGACTATGAGGTCCGATAGCAGTCTGAGCTAGCTAAATACAGAGACTTTGCACAAAAAAAGACCGCCCCCAAAGTCATCCGCTACTTTGGAGTCGGTCCCTTGTTCATTTAGAGCTTTAGTCTGTCAGCAGCTCATACAACCCTTTAACGACCAGATCAGCTTCCTTCAGCACCTCAGGTTTGCCGATACCTACAACCTTCATCCCAGCAGCTTTACCTGCTTGAACGCCTGCCTCAGCATCTTCAAACACAACACATTCATCCGGCTGCAAGCCTATCTCCTGAGCCGCGATCAGGAACACCTCTGGGTCAGGTTTGGCTAGTGACACTTTGTTGCCGTCAACAACTGCATCAAATAAGTCTGTAATGTTCAGCTTATTCAAAATAAACTCAGCGTTCTTACTGGCTGAACCTAACGCAATACCAATCCCACGTGATCTCAATCCTGTTAGGTATTCTTTCACTCCAGGCAGCAGCTCCGATTCCTCGAGTCGAGAAATGTATTCTACGTACAGGCGGTTTTTCTTTTCCGCCATTGCCTGCTTCTCTGCTTCCTCAAATTCCAGGCCACCCACTTCCAGTAGGATATCAAGTGATCTCATCCGGCTCACACCTTTAAGCCGTTCGTTATCCTCCTCCGTGAATTTAAAGCCAAGCTCATCTGCAAGACTCGCCCACGCCAAATAATGATATTTGGCTGTATCTACGATCACGCCATCCAGATCAAAGATGGCGCCTTTCATATTTTCCAACATTGATTTGCTTCCTCTCCGTTGTGTATTAATATTTATAATCCCGTTTCGTCAAAGGCCAGTCGAAGGATCTCACCTGCAGAGCAGGACTTGCCTTCTCCGCCTTGCACCGAGAATACCAAGTCTCCACTGTAATCAGCAGCTGTGATCACAGTGACTTCATCCTTACTGATCCGCAGTTGGATGGTGTCGCCGCGCAGGGTAACCGGAAGCTGAACGGACTGCCAATGTTGCGGCAGAGATGGATTGATGTGCACAACCCCTCCATCGTAGTCCAACCCAGCGAAGCCAAGAACCGCAGCCATCCAAGCACCACCATTCGCAGCCGGATGAGTCCCTCCGATGTAGAGATCCCCTACATATTGCTTAGATTCGCCGGTGAGATCGACGGTAGCCGTACGCATAAAATACGGATAGCCCCAATCCGGTGAACCAATATCAGCAGCTACCAAAGCATAGATACAAGGGCTTAAGCTTGATCCGTGTTCCGTACGCGGTTCGTAAAATTCCCAGTTCGCTTGTTTCACTTCCTTGCTAAAGGAGTGCTTGAACAAATTCAGCATCAACACAACGTCTGCTTGTTTAAGTATGGTTGTGGTGGTAGCTAAGCCATTGCCGCCGCCAAAATACTCATTTTTATTAAGCACACGTGATTTCAGCTCTGTTAGCTCTACGTCCTCCAAGGTGAGGTACCGGTCGAATTGTTCAATAACAAGACTGGCAGGATCAGGCTGTGGAACGTAAAAGCTATCCAGCATCGTTTTGAACTCCTTCAGGAATGGCCCTGAGCTAAACTGAGCGGACAATTGACTGTAGTCCTCAGGATACTTCTCTTGCAGCAAGGCTGCCGTATGCAAGGCAATCTCAAGCGTCTCTTTAACCAGTGCATTCGTAAAAGCATTATTGTTCACACGCTCATGATATTCATCCGGACCTGTAACATCCAGAATCTCAAACCGCTGTTTAACCGAATTATAGTAAGCGTAAGAGTAGAAAAAGCGAGCGCATTCCCAGATCACCTCTGCTCCTCCACTAGTAAGCAGACTTTCATCCCCTGTGAATTGAACATATTTCCAGATCCCATGCACAACGTCACCACTGATATGAACCTGCTTATCGCGGAAATAGGTGCGCATCGGCCGGCCTGTAAATACATCATTCACATTAAACAAAGTACAGGCATCGTCTCCCGTATCCTGACTTTCCCAAGCATAAAATGCGCCCAAAAATCCATATTCCGCGGCCTTACGGCGAGCACCATCCAATGTATGAATCCGGTACATCATCAAGTTCCGCGCTACCTTAGGATCACTGTGCAGGAAAAACGGCAACATAAACATTTCCGTATCCCAGAATACAGCTCCCTTATATACCTGACCCGATAATCCCCGGGCTGGAATAGACACCTTCTCCGAAACTGTAGGCGCAATGATTAACAGCTGATAGATACTATATCTCAAGGCAAATTGGGCAGCTTCATCACCTTCGATGATTACATCACTGTGTGACCATCTCTCATCCCATATCAGACGGTGAGACTTAAATAACGCCTCGTAACCCAGCGCCTCAGCAGCATGGACAGATTTAACAGCTTCCGTCTCCGGCTGATCAGCATCAAGTCCAGTATAGACTGCTACATACTTAAACCATTCATACGTCTCACCCGCACGGGCATCAAAAGAAATCCGGCGAACAGCAGCACCATCTTCCAGTAGCTCCTCACCAAAACTGAATACCGCCCTCTCCGCCACAACCACCGGGATCTTCAATTCTCCGCTAACCGATGAAGAGATCAGTACCTCGTCCTTCAATTGCACCGTTTGTCCGTAGAGATGAGGCCCATTGATATCCCACACATCTACGTCAATTCCCGTCTCAATGGCTACACGGCAGTCATGTGTGCTGCGAATAGAGTATTTACTAACGAGCAAGTGAAGATTATCCAGGCTTACGAAACGATCTGCGGTAAACGTCAACGTCCCGCCGTCAGATACAGCAAATTCAGTGCTCCGATGATGAATGGCATTTCGGATATTTAGCTCCTGAGTATGAGCGACCGGTTCACGGTCAAGCACACTTAAGAGCTGATCATTACAGAAAATTTTGGTCAACAATCCATTAGGGGCATTAACGGGTTCTCTCCATTTGTCTCCTGCTCTGTCATATAGACCTGCGAGGGTGACAGCTACTAGCTCGGTTTTGCTGAATTCCTCCAGTGTGCCACGATATCCCATGTAGCCATTGCCTAGCATATATTTGTTACCGTTTGTCGTCACCAGCTGTTTATCAAAACAACTATCCTTTACGGTCCAATTCATCCTGCCAGCATCCCTTCGCCTAGCGGAAGCGTCTTCCCGGAAGCATCCACTGTAATCGACTGTCCGTACACTATAATTTCGGTACTTCCACCATTAACCGCAGTGATTGTTACTGAATTTTTGTCGACCACAATTCTCAGAAGCACTCCTTCATACAACACTTGGAAGCTATATTCATCCCAGCGTTCTGGCAGGGTTGGCTGAAAGGACAGACGCGCTCCATCCGAACGCATTCCGCCAAAGCCGTAAACAATATTCATCCAAGCAGCAGCAATTGAGGTAGTATGCAGCCCTTCACGGGTATTGCGGTTATAGTTGTCTAAATCCAGTCGAGTAGCAAATTCAAAAAACGAATATGCTTCCTCGGGTTTGCCAATTTCACTTGCCAAAATGGAGTGGATCGAAGGTGACAGCGAAGACTCATGAATACATCTAGGCTCGTAGTATTCATAGTTCGCCAGCTTCGCTTCTTTAGAGAATTGTCCGCTGTACAAGAACATAAACATAAGTACATCCGGCTGCTTAATCATGTCATAGCGATACAAACGATCATATGACCAGTTCGAATATAATGGGAATTCTGTTACCGGAATCGAATGAATATCAATATGTGGCATATCGAAGAACCCATCATGCTCTTCATAAACTCCTGTCACTTCGTCAACCGGAATCCGCATATGCTGCGCCTTATTTTCCCAATCGGTGAGTTCCTCGTCATGAAGTTCTGTTTTCTCTACCACAGCTGCAAAAGCAGCAGGAGCTTGTTCTTTCATCTCCCGAAGAGTCTCTAGTGTGTATTCAAAAGATTGTTGAGCCATCAGATTAATGTAACAGTTGTTATTGACCATCAATTGGAACTCATCAGGACCCATTACGCCAAAATAACCATATTCCCCGCTGCGTTGCCCCCATTGACCACGTGTAGCATAGAATCTGCTGATCTGAATCAGCATCTCAGCCCCTTTACTAAGCAGGAAGCTTTTATCACCGGTATTTTTGACATAATGCCAAATGCCATAAGAAACAGCAGTCCCTACATGAAGCTGAAGATTAGAGTGCTGCCAGAGATCACAGCTTTCTGTTCCATCTATAGTAGCAATAGGATAGCAGGCTCCCTCACAATCCACTTCTTTAGCGCGCTGCATAGCCTGTGGCAATGTTTTATATCTGAATTCCAATAAGCTCCGGGCAGCTTTTGGATTATTGAACATATAGAACGGTAAGCAATAGGATTCTGTATCCCAAAAAGCCAACCCACGATATACTTCCCCCGTCAGCCCTTTGGCGCCAATATTAAAACCGGGATGGTCGCCATGATAGGTCTGATAAAGCTGAAAGATACAGAAACGAATACCCTGTTGATTCTCAGGATCGCCCTCAATTCGGATATCACTTGTCTCCCAGATGCCCTTCCAATAAGCTGTCTGATCAGCGATTATTTGAGTATCCGTCAATTGGCTTGCGGTTTCAGCAAGAGACAGACCTTTGCTCCACAGCTCTTCAGCTGTATGGGCAGAATCACTATCCGAATAGTTCATAACCAGTTTGGTAAAATAGGAGACTTCTCCTTTCGTAAGGTTGAGGGTGAAATTTTGTCCAATAAACTTATCACTCTCAGTAGCAGTGAGCTGTAACGGCTGCGAGGATTGTAAGGTAAAGCTTGAGAACAGCTTATTCCCAGTATTCACTGTACTCGCCATAATAGCAGAGGACGCTCCACTTACTCCGCTGCGGAGATTGTTCCACATACATTCGCCGCGTTCTTCATGAATAATGCCGAAATCAAGACCTGCACAAATGTCCACGCTCCCCGAGAAATTAAGGGGTTCAAATTCCACCCGCTGCAACCCCAAATGAGACATAGTCATACTGACCAGACGTGTAAAGACTACTTTTAGCGACTTGCCATCGTTTAGATGCCAGACTAGCTCTCTCCGATACGTACCCTTACGAAGATCCAACCTACGCACATAATCCGTTACGTTGCTTTTTGCTAAATCAAGCTGTTCACCATCTACAGATAGACGTGTATACAGCCAGTCCACTGCATTCACCATATATCTCAGCGAGCGAATAATCCCTTTGTAGTGATTGCCAATATCCAATTGTTCATTTAATCCATTAAAATAACTTCCTTGCAGGGTGTCACCTGAATACCCTTCCTCTGCATATCCCCGTACACCCATATATTCATTACCCAATGAAAAAATAGATTCCGAAGTCCGATTTCGCTCTGGATCAAAGCCCTCTTCAATAATTGCCCACGGATCAACCTTAAGATATTTGTCTGCTACTTTTGCCATATATGATTTCTCCTTCTCCTGATTTTTGCTCCAATTTCAGGATATCGCTGCATAGCAGTAGAGCCAATGTCCGACCGTAATGAAGATGTGTGCATTTATACGGAGTTGAGATAGAACTAATTTCTTGAACATGAATTTCAACTGTGTTATATGTTACAATCTAACGGGGACGCAAAAAAACAGCGATTAACCCAGTATTTGAGAATAATGGATAGCCGCTGTTCATATATCATAAACGTGAGATCACTTACTCTTTTTTAGTTAAAAAGAATATTACATCGAACACTTTAGAAGTGAAATTTATCACAATGTTGAAAATTCGACACTTTTAAACGATTTTTTATAACCAATTCGAGGGATTTTCAAGGTATAATTAATTTAAAATTTACTGAAAAACTGAGGGAATAAAGGGGATGTCGATTATGCTAAAAGAACATTACAATGTTATCGAAGCCCACGGAAATACAAACTGTTTCTCCGAACAGAATTTCAACAGACTTCTAGTTACAATGAAAGAGCGCATAGTTCCAGAGGGTTCACATCTATTCTGGGAAGGCGACTACTCGGATAAATTGTTTTATATCAAACGTGGACGTGTGAAATTAACTAAATCTACTGATGAAGGTAAAGAACTCATTCTTTATATGTATCAAGCTGGTGATATGGTAGGTCAAGCAGATCCATTCTTCAGCACTAAGCATAGCTTTACAGCCGAAGTGATTGAAGAAAGTGAAGTTGGCGTCATCGAACAAAAGGATCTAGAAATTCTCATCTGCCAACATTGTGACTTTGCTATCGACTTTATGAAATGGATGGGTATTCATCACCGTCTCACCCAAACTAAATTCCGTGATCTAATGATGTACGGCAAACCAGGTGCACTCTGCTCCACGCTCATTCGTCTTGGCAACACCTACGGTGAGAAGAGCAGCGATGGTGAGAATATCCTTATCAACAAAAAAATTACGCATACAGATTTGTCCAACATGATCGGTGCCACTCGTGAAAGTGTTAACCGGATGCTGAGCGATCTGCGTAAAAAAGATGCTGTTGAGTATGAGAACGGTATGATTGTCATCAAGGACCTTGGCATGCTGCAAGAAATTTGCCACTGCGAATTGTGTCCGAACGAAATCTGCCGGATCTAATTCCGTTATAATATACCCTCTATTCACCTCAATGAAACATACATGACCCAATTATTCTGCATAATATAAAATAGAGTGGTCCAAGGCGCCTAATGCAGGTGTCTTTTTTTTATATTCAACAAAAAAAGAGCTAAACCCAAGATCGGTTCAGCTCTAATATAGTTAATTAAAAATGGATCTTAACGGTTGTTGCGAGCACCACGCACTGGTGAGATCACCCAATAGGCCATACCGACGAATACGCCTCCACCAATGATATTCCCCAAAGTTACAGGGATCATATTATGCAGCCATCCAGCTATCGTAATGGTTTCCGGATGATTTGGAAGCAACACAGCAACACTAAGCAGAGTCATATTAGCCACACTATGCTCATATCCACTTGCGATAAAGGCAAACAGACACCACCAGATTAAGATTAGCTTAGCAGATTCACTTTTAGCGCGTGAGGACATCCATAGCGCTAAACAGACCAGCCAGTTACATAGGATCCCACGAAAAAACAGCTCAGAGAACGGGAGACTCATTTTTTTAGCAGCGGCTGTAAAAATCAAATGCTCCGGCGGCGCAGCACTGAACAACCCAGTCCCACGAATTAAAAGTGCTAAAATCACTGCACCTACCACATTCCCGATGAATACAAGAATCCAGTTCTTAACGGTATCCCAGATACTGGTTCTGCCTGCCAGTGTACTTATAGTAAAAAACATATTATTCCCGGTAAACAGCTCTGAGCCTGCAAATACTACAAGCGTCAGGGCGATGCCGAAGGATGTGCCCATAATAAGCGGTTGGAAAGGAGATTTGGCAGCCGCTAGCGGTGCTCCTAGGGAGAAAATAAGGATAATCCCAATGCCTACATAAGCACCTGCCAATAGGGCTGCTAGAAAATATCTTGGCATGCTTTCATTCATTTTGTCCCGCTTACTGACTGCCGTCTCTACGATGCTCTCCACACTTTGCGTAAACATAATACTCCACCCCACCGTTTTCTATTAAATCTATTACTACACTCTTCGGTGTCTACACGCTCACTGTAACTTTCTCTCCGTCCAGTGTGACTGGATAAGTCACCACACTACCTTGGTCTGGTGCCTGCACCTCACCCGTGCGCAGATCGATTTTCCAATCGTACAGTGGATCGTACAGATAGTGACCTGACACGATCCCTTCAGCAAGCGGTCCCCCCTTAGGATGAGGACTGCGATTCTCTACTGCATAGATGGCTCCGTCAGAGGCACGGAACACAGCCAGTTCAATATTTCCAGCAATCACTACGCGGCCAATTTGCAGCAGGAAATCCTGTACTGATCCTATTGCATACGTTTGTGTGGTCTTATTCATTGGTCTCTCCCCTTCTGTGTGTGTTATATCCGCTAGACTCTTGTTTCTTCAAAAAGCGCAGTACGAGTGCTGCTGTCATTGAGCATTTTTTTCCAAGGATCCGTAACCTGAGTCAGAGCAAAGTCAATCCGTGCGGCCAGCTCTTTGCGGTTATCTTCATTATTCAAAATGACCATTTGAATCTGCTCAAGTCCCATACGCTCAACCCACTCGGAGGTTCTCTCCAAATAATTGCCGGTCTCACGGTAATATTGCATCACAGCGGAGCACACTTCGATCAACTCTTCATCGGTCTTTATTTTGCAGAAGGAGTCAGCGATCCGTGGCTTGATCCCACCGTTACCACCGATAAACACTTCCCAACCGCCATCATTACCGACGATGCCAATATCCTTCGTACAGGATTCCGCACAGTTACGCGGGCAGCCGTTGACAGCTATTTTAAACTTGGCAGGAAAATCAAGACGTTCATACTTACGTTCTATGAGCGCGCCCATTCCCAGCGAATCCTGTGTGCCGAAACGGCAGAACTGTGAACCCACACAAGTCTTAACGGTACGTAGCGACTTGGCATAACCATAACCTGATGGCATATCGAGCTCTTCCCATACTTTCGGCAGATCCTCTTTTTTCACCCCGATTAGATCCAGGCGTTGCCCACCCGTCACCTTCACAACTTTCACATCATATTTAAGGGAGACATCAGCGATTTTCTTCAAATCCTCCGGTGTCGTTACCCCGCCGTACATGCGTGGAATAACGGTATAGGTTCCGTCTTTCTGAATATTGGCTCCCATACGTTCATTAACAAAGCGTGATTCCTTCTCGTCTTGATGTGTATCCGGATTTATCATCCCCAGATAATAGTTAATCGCCGGACGGCATTTAGAGCAGCCTTCCTCTTGTTTCCAACCCAGTACATGCATAACCTCTTTAGTAGTACTAAGACCTTTAGCTGTAATCTCAGCAACAATCTCATCCCGGCTAAGCGTTGTGCAGCTACAAATTCCTTGCTTGGCAGACTGCTCAAAACTATCACCCAGGACAAATTGTAAAATTTGTTCTACAACCGGTTTACAACCTCCGCAAGAGCGCGTCGCTCCTGTACATGCTTTTATTTCGTCCACAGTAGTAAAACCATTTTCTAAGACCGCATCCACAATCGCTTTTTTCGTAACCCCGTTACAGCCACAAACGATTTCTTCGTCCGCCATCGCTTCTACGGACGTGCTCTTTTTGGCTCCACTTCCGCAGCAGCCCGTACCCATAACCTCTGTATAAATTTCATCGGTCATTACAGCGCCTTGTTTTACTAACTTTTGCAGGTTAGCCGACTCTGTCACATCCCCGAATAGGACTGCACCAACAATGACATTGTCTTTGAGCAGAATTTTCTTATAGGTTCGCTTCCATTCATCTTTGCTTGAGATTACAGTATGTTCAGGAGAATCCATAAACTCACCTGCAGAAAATACATCCACACCGGAAATTTTTAATTTGGTGGAGACAACAGAACCTTCATATGGATTTGTATCACTTCCGCAGAGATGTTTAGCTAGAACCATCCCCTGCTCAAAGAGCGGCGCTACTAATCCGTAACAAACTCCGCGATGTTCGGCACATTCGCCAATGGAATATACATTTTGCATAGAGGTCTGCAAATAATCGTCCACTACAATCCCACGATTAACGGCAATTCCGCTTTCTTTTGCCACAGTTATATTCGGTTTGATGCCTACAGCCATAACTACAAAATCAGCCGCAAGTGAAGTGCCATCACTAAATTGTAATCCACTTACTCTCTGTTCCCCGGTCAATTCTACTGTTTGTTTGCCCATGGCAAATTTCACGCCTTGACGCTCTAGCTCAGCTTGCAACATAGAAGAGGCATTACGATCCAGCTGGCGCTCCATTAGATCTTCCATCAGATGTACTACAGTAACGTCCATGCCAAGGTTCACAAGACCCTTTGCCGCTTCCAATCCAAGTAAACCCCCGCCGATTACCGCCGCTTTGTTGTATTGTTTAGCCGCAGCCAGCATCGCATCACAATCTGCAATATCCCGGAAACCCACTACGCCTTCCTTATCACAACCAGGTACAGGTAAAATAAATGAATTCGAACCCGTTGCAATAATCACTTTATCGTAAGAAACAGCCATACCGTTATCCGCAATTACTTGCTTGGAATGCTCGTCAATTCGTGTAACTGTTGTTGCTGTATGCAAGGTAATGTTGTTATCTTCATACCAATTCCAGTCGTTTAGGATGATATCGTTGATGGTTTTGCTGCCTTCGAGAACATAGGACAACATGATCCGATTATAATTGGGATGAGGTTCGCTTCCAAAGACCGTAATGTCATAAGCTCCACCTAGCTTCAATATTTGCTCTAGCGTACCTATGCCTGCCATACCGTTGCCGACTAATACTAATTTTTCTCTCTTCGCTGCCATGGTTAGGTGCCTCCTCATTCTTATCCGTTCTTGTTGAACTTTGCTTCAACTTCTCTTCTACATAATGGAATTATACATTTCAAAATTTAAGAGAGATTGTGATTACAGTCACATTAAATGTGAATGTTTTCACATAAAAATAAGACAACTTTATTAGGTTATAACTTCCAATTAAAAAAGCCAGATCACGGATTCTGAGCAACCGTAGATCTGGCATTTATGTACTTTTTTTTTAACGTATAGCCAATAAAATCTCCAATTCATCCTGCACTCTAAGCTTCATGTCCATTCCATTCTCAAGCAGCTGCTTCCCATTCACCTTCATCTTCCAAACTTCATTGCTAAGAGGAGTATAATCACCAATGGATAACACCTTTTTGTTGTCTTCGGTCAACTGCACCACACTGCTGTTCTTCAACAAACCTCTCACTGTTAAATCTTCAGTAAATCCCATAACATATGAATGATTCAAATTCACTTGCTCACTTCCACCATTCACGGTCAACAACACAATTTGAAGGGGTTCCTCTTGTTCCTTAGACATCGCCGTAATTACTAATTTTGATTCATGCCCGACTGTTCGACCCCAATCCTCAGGTCCAATGGTCTCCCCATCCATTTGCAGCTCCCAATTCATTCCTGGACCGAGTGAAATATTATTCACCGTTAGAATGCTTGTGTTATCCTCAGAAAAGGTGGCCTTCCCACTACCTTTCAGTAGGTCAAAGATCGTTATCCCTTTTCTGTAGCTCTCGCTAAGCTGCTTGTCCAAAGGGTTGGTAAGCAAGTCATTTCCCGCAACGATAAGCGAAAGCGTAGGCCCGTCTGATCCTGCTAAGCCATTATTCCCTTCATTATTAACGTCAGCAAGAGTGGAACATCCACCTATTATGAATACGATGACTAATCCTAGTAACAACCTCCACATATATTTCGTGGGCATAGTGACACCACCTTGTCCCGCCTAATGACCACACAGCGTCTCAGGCTTGTAGTAAGTTATGCATACTGTCTATTTAAGAATAACGTAAATAAGCTTTGTTCTCAAATATAAAAAAAGTCCCCTAAGGGACTCTATGAAAACTCATTTTTTCTACTGGAATCTAGGGAACAATATATTATTCTCCAGATGAACATGTTCAAAAGTCATGCTCTCCAGCTCCTCTAGCCGGGCATAAGTCAAACGATAGGTTGTACAAGCATGAGCCGGTGGGGTGAAATCAGCTGTTATTTTGCGTATTTGTCTCAATAGTTCGCCTGCTGTGTCATGTTCACTCTCAAGTTCAATTAATGCCTCGCGAAGTATGGTCAGCCCTTCTTCACTTGGATTGGCATCATATGCTAATAATTTTGGAAACTCATCTTCCTCTTCTTTAGCTGTATGCTGAAGCAGATCTTCCTTAAGTGCATTAAACAAACTATATAACTCTTCTAAATGGGGGGAATCTCCGCCATGAACCCGGTATACCTTAGTTACATTTTGGCTAATCAGGGGCAGCTCTTCACGCAGGTAATGGTGATGTTTACTCACGATATGCTCGATTAACTCTGCAGAAGGTGCTGTGTTCCATGCGAGTTCTTCTTGAGGTACCGGATATTCCTCGAACAGCTTGTTGAGATCACTAATGATCATCTCTTGATCTAGTCCACGCTCTACAGCTGCTTCAGCAAGAGGTTTGGCGCCTCCACAGCAGAAATCAATCCGTTTGGACTTGAAATAATCCGCAGCTTTTGGGAATTGTAGCACAATATCTTTTACCAGGGCATCTGGAGTAAATCCAGGTTGCACCGATTGCTTATGCTGTAAATCCGAAATTCTATCATTAGGTTGTTTAGTTTCCATAATAGTTCCTCCTCGGGATATGTGATCAGGTTCTGAAAAAATCTTTTCTACCTGTTCACCTTAACCCTGAAAGGAGTTTTGACTTGTGATTGTACTCACGAAAATTGTATCTCTTTGTTGAACGAAAAAGGTCAATTATGGAGATAAATCCCCACAATTGACCTGTCCTTTGTTTACCACACGGGCATCAATAATGTTATTTGTCTTACATTTATCTATTTGGTCACACCAAATCTGTATCTTCTATTGAACATAAGCCTGCATATACGTTCGCTTCCCCTTTGCGTCCTTCAAATAAGGTCCTAAGCCAGCAAAGCGGGAGTGATCCATATAAACACCAGTCATCCATCTGCCTTCTGTTAGGCCTCCGTTCCATTTGAGGACAAGGTCAGGGGCGGATATCCATTCCTGATATATCTTTATATTCTGATCTTTGTACTCTTTACAAGGCTTAGACTGCTCCAGAAGACGTAGATCATTAAGGTAAGTTGGCACGAAATAAGAGGATATCGTATGCAAATCATCTTCATCAAAAAAGGGCTCATCCCCTAAAAAGGGTTTGAATAATACGGTATTCTCGTACATGGACCAAATTAGGGCTTGTAGCACCATGCTTTGGCGAATGCCATTATGGAACTTATATTGTCGTTGATTACTCGCCACATTCACTTCTTGAAGAGGTTCCGTCGACTCCAGGCAATGCCGTTCACAGCCGATACATTTCCAGCCAGAAGGACTTTGAATCCATTTTTGAAAAATAGTCCCGCTATCATTGTTGCCTTTGTAGAGTGAAGAGATAATGCTGTAAGGCACGCCAATCCACGCATCCCATAAGGAATCTGGAAGATGGCTATGCAGCATGAACAACGTCTTGTCATAGATGAGCTGTACTTTGATAGAAGCGTTCTCCAGCTCAGCAACATCCTTTTTTCCATACGTTATTTCCCGGGAAAACAGGGTGGTCTTCATCTCCCTCGCCTCCTAATAGTTTTGCTATGCCTGTACTCCAGCTGAGTAGATTTGAGCAAAAACCAATATTGCAAGCGTTTCCATGCAAGGAACATACAACGTTTTTTCTATTATATTACAGATTTTTTCGATCTGTGCAAGGTTTTTATTTAAAAATTGAAAAGCCCTCCTCCGTTCTTCAGGAAAAAGGGCCACAACACGACTTTGATTTCTACTCTACCCAGCTCTCAGCCCAAGACTGAATCTGCTGCATAACAGGCTCCAGCGCACGGCCTTTGTCTGTTAGTTCATATTCAATACGCACAGGTGTTTCCGGGTATACATGTCTAACCAGAATACCCTCACCTTCCAAATCCTTCATCCGCTCGGACAGCATCTTATCGCTCATTGAAGGAATGAGGCCGGAAATATCTTTAAACCGCTTCGGTCCACTCATCAATGTCTGAATAATAAGTCCATTCCAACGTTTGCCTAAGAAAGAGAAGGCTGTCTCAAATCTGGGACACATCGAAATTTGATGTTCTTCCATTGTTCTCACCTCTCACTAGCGAAACTTACTATTAGTTAGTATATATAATATTAACACATTTCATCCCTGATGAACATCGTTTACTAAAAAAAGTTCATCTGACATTATCATTATATCCTCGTTGTCAATCCCCTGTATGTGCTTTAGATTCCCTTTTAGCGATCGCTTCTGTCACGATTTGCGCCAAGTCATCATTTCCGAATAAGGAGAGTACGCCCAGAACTGTGTCATCGGAAATATCCCCTGCTTCCTCCGCAGAAACCGTTAGGGCAAGCGCTTTTCGCAAGGCTTCATTCCCTTCTTGCTGTGGATAAGCCTGTAAATATAAACTGTGCGGGTCGAGTCCTTGATTCACGCACCACTGGGCGAATACAAGGATCATCATCTCTTCCTCACGCTTATAGCTTTCGATGATTTGTTCCTCCACTAATTTACGGTTGTCTTCCATATTTTACTCCTTTCTTAGACCTCATTCAGCAAGCTGAGCTGCCAATCTATGACTAGGCAGAACTGCTGAAGCAGCAATACTGCATAACTCTGGTGTATTTATATTGTTCAGGAAATGATCTACCACTCCACCAAAACCTCTTCTATCCAGCACCGTATCCCAGCTTCCAAAGCTCTGGGTCCGTGGCAAAGCATTTTTTTCATATAGGATGGCTTGGTCCAGATCTGCCACTTCCACCGAACGTCCATTACCGTGCAGCTCCAGCTTCTCCAAATCAACACCCGCCTCACGAAGCATGCTATACATCCCCACTGAGCCTTGCTCCCAACCCAGCATTCCAGATGCCTGCACAAGTCGCCCCTCTCCATTGGATTGAAGATTACTGCGAAGCAGCTCATACTGATCTCCACATAACCATAACAGCAGATCAAGCATATGAATCAAGTCGTCATGCACAGTCTCACGGCTGCTGCCTAACTGCAGCTTCGTGCGATGTTTAATCGCGTGGCAATGGCTAATGCCTCCGGCTTCCTCGAGCCAACTCTTGGCAGTGACATACATTGGGGCAAAACGCCGATTAAAGCCCACGCCTAGCAGCAGCCCTTTATTTTCTGCCAGCTCTGCCATCCTTCTGGATTCTTCCAGATCATAGGACAGCGGCTTATCTACATACACCGAAATCCCATGTTCGAGACATTTTGTTACTATATCATAATGGGTCGTCGTTGGGCTATGCACAAATACTGCATCCAGATCCCAAGACAACAGCTCGTCCAAATTTGTCGTACCTTTAGGAAAACGGTAGGCTTTAACAGCTTGCTCTACTGTTGTGGATGAGTGACTGAGAACCCCCACTACCTCAACTTGTCCATGCTGAGAGAGCAGTGGCAAATATACTTTGCGGGCGATATTGCCAATCCCGATGATGGCGACTCTTTTGCGTGCAGAAACGATCACTGATCTAACTCCCCTCTTTATAATTCAAGAATTTATCTCTCTCTTTGTTCTCTATAAATGCTATTATACCTGCTTGGCGTTCGCCGACAATGATCTTCACTTCAATATTTACTTTTTATCCCGTATGATGAGATGAATGAGTGGAAGAAAGGGTATATTAGCTATGAGAAAATGGTTCTCGATTATTCTTTATGTTTCGGGCACAATCCTTGCGTTTATCTACAGATATGACATCCTTAGCTGGATGAAAGAGGATCATAATCTTTTCAGCTCTATAGGGATCGCAACTTTACTGGCTCTCTTTCCAGTTGTACCGTACAAAGCGGTCATCGGATTTTTTGGTTATGCATACGGAAGTTTGGCAGGTGCTTTAATTTGCTGGGTAGCTACAACCCTTGCTGCCGCATTCCTTTTCGGCGTAGTGAAGTTCTTATTTCAAGATCAAGCGAGAGCTTATCTGACTTCTATTCCCCTACTCGAAAAATTCACAAAAGGCATAGAACGGCGGCCCTTTGCTTCTATTGTCTTAGCACGTCTCTTGCCGATTATCCCGCAGACAGCAGTTAACATCTATGCCGGAGCAGCCGGACTGCCCTTCTGGAGTTATCTTGCTGCCTCAGCTATTGGAAAAATCCCAGGCATCGCCTTGTATGCCTTCCTTGGGGATCAACTGTTCCAGAACCCTGGAAATGCGATTATAGCCATCATTGTTTATGCCATTGTGCTTATTATAGCCGGACTAAGCTTTCGTTACAGTTCACAGGAAGTAAAAAACACTAGGTAACAGAGAGCTTATTTGGCGTAAGCTGGCAGGCTGTGGTTATTTGCTTTATAATTAGATTGTGATCTATTTAATTGCATTACATGAATGGAGGGATATTAATGAGTGAACATCAGACTAACCATATAAATTCCAAGGCGGAAAAAGCAACCTTTGCAGGTGGATGCTTCTGGTGCATGGTCTCGCCGTTCGAGGAATTGCCAGGCATTATTAGTGTCGTCTCCGGCTATACTGGCGGGCATACAGTGAATCCTACCTATGAAGAGGTATGCTCCGAAACTACAGGACATGTTGAAGCCGTACAAATTACGTTCAATCCAGAAATTTTCCCTTATAACAAGCTGCTTGAGTTATTCTGGCAGCAAATTGACCCAACCGACGCGGGTGGACAATTCCATGATCGCGGCACCTCTTACGGAACGGCTATCTTCACCCATTCTGAAGAGCAGAAGCAACAAGCAGAGGCTTCCAAGGCAGCTTTGCAAGAAAGCGGCCGATTCGCTAGCCCGATTGTTACCCCGATCCTCCCGGCAGCAACCTTCTATCCTGCCGAAGAATATCATCAGGGCTACCATCGTAAGAACCCGGGCCACTACAAACGTTACCGTAAGGGTTCCGGACGAGAGGATTTTATCGAAACCCACTGGACACATAAAGAAGACAAACTAAGCTTGAAAGAACGTCTGACGCCACTTCAATATGAAGTCACTCAGAATAGCGCTACAGAGTCACCTTTCCGAAATGATTTTTGGGATCACCACGGAGAAGGCATTTATGTAGATATCGTATCTGGTGAAGCATTATTCAGTTCGCAGGATAAATACGATTCCGGTTGTGGCTGGCCCAGCTTTACACGTCCGATTCGCGATTACGCCGTGAAGGAAAAGACGGACCTCAGCCATTTGATGGTTCGCACAGAAGTGCGCAGCAAAGTAGCAGATTCCCATCTAGGTCATGTCTTCGACGATGGTCCAGGGGAAAACGGCCTGCGCTACTGCATTAATTCAGCGGCACTGCGCTTTATACCAAAAGAGGATCTGGAGAAAGAGGGCTATGGCGAGTATCGTGTACTCTTCCAGCCTGCCTAATCTTCGATAAAAGCGAAATACTGTACTGTCTTACAGAAAAGAAAAGCCTCCAATTCACGGTATACCATGAATTGGAGGCTTTTTAATTCATAGGAGCTTATTCTTTATTCTCGTCCTCGTTAGCTTTCTTATCCTTTATTGAGGTTGTCACCTTTGGCTCTGCTGGTCCAGGGAGTACCGCCTTGTTCAGTTCCCGATTTTCCTGCCGTATCCGCTGGGTCTGCTGCTCCCGTCGTGCACGGATATTTTTGCGGGCAAACCAAACGATGACTAAAATAATGCCCGCACCGATTAGAATCGGCAATGCACCTGCAAGAATTACAAAAATCCACTGAAACATAACAGATAGTGCGTTCAGGCTTCCTTTTAAAGCATCCGATGCCCGTTCTAGCAATGGACCTTGCTCTGCCTTTTCCTTCACGGCTAAGCTCTCATCCGTCTGGTACACTCTAAGCTCTACCGTTGAAAAAGATACGTTCTGATCTATATATCGCATTCTGCCTTTGATCTGCTCAATCGTTTCTTGAATCGAACCAAGCTCGTTTGCAAAGGCGACCAGATCACTTGATTTCGTTGCTTTTTTCATAAACTCTGTGTATTGAGCTTCCATTAACTGCTTTGCCTTTAGACGCGACTCCAGATCAACATACTCCTCCGAGACATCCTGACCTTGAATACTGCGCTGTAGCGATTCGTGTTTTACTTTTTCCAAATTATTCAGAAAAGGAGAGAACCCGGAGGCAGGCACCTTAAGGATAAACGTCCCTCCTTGCTCATATTGCGACATGTTTTCGTTAAACTCTATAATATATCCTTTAGCCATCGTTACCATGTCGCGGATTTCAGTCTGAGCTTTACCGTAATCTTCTACTTCCATAGTCAGATTGGCATGATAGATTAGCTTCTTGTTCAATCCTTCCACGACATCACTGCCTGTGAATCCCGCGTTCCCTTGATCCGTGTTCTCTGATGTCAAACCTTTTTCAACTGGGGCTTCGTTGCCTCCCGCTGCTGTCTCAGCTTCTGCTGAGGTGCTCTTATCCGCTAATGTAGCTTTCGAAGATTGCTCAGTGGTTGCTGCAGCAGAATTACTCGTATTTCCGCCGTCACCAGCTAATTTGTCTGCCGCCGAATTGTTATCACCCGAGCCACAACCTGCCAATACCACCGCAAGAATTAATAAACATAAGTAATGCAGACCCCATTTGCGCATTCTCATTCCTCCAAAAGTGTAGTGGTTATCCCTAGCATTGTAACGTTACGGAATGTCATGTTCTGTACAGATCTCTTCCGTCTCTCATTTCTATAACGCCCCAAAACTTGGAAGGTTGCACTGGAATATGGAATTTCGGTAAATTTCTTTTGGTCTTTCATGTTGAATACACAAAAAGCCGCATTTCTGCGGCTCTTATTGGACATATTTTTGATGTGGGAAGGTGACCCGAAAGTTAAAGAACTCATTTGCTTACAAACTCATTATTTGGTACAATTACCACGTCTAACCTAGTAAAAAAAGCCAAATACCCTCTATTCATAATGAATGAGGGCGTGACACGGCTTTGTTGAGACAAGCTCCACCTTGCTAAACAGAGCCGTTCATTGAATGATACTATCAATTACTATAAGGGGAGGTGAACCCTCATGGCAAAAGACGTAGTTTGTGAAGTTAACTCCTGCACCCACTGGGCAGAAGAGAACAAATGCAGCGCTGAATCGATCTTCGTAGCTTTCCACAGCTCCCAAGAACCAAAACGCGCAGAAGAAACAGATTGCAAAACTTTCGAAAGTAAATAAGTAAATGCCTGAAGGGACCCTCCACGGTTCCTTCTTTTTCTTTTTCATTCTAACAAGATTGAGAATTATTATCAAGTAGCTGATTATAAAAAAATAAGTGAACTAAAAAGCCAGGGTAAATTATCCTGGCTCTAATTTATTTATATCTATTTTGATGCAATAACCCCTGACTTTTCCCTCGCAATAGCAGCAGCGCTTACCATGTTACGTAGTGCATCCTCTGTCTCCTGCCAGCCACGTGTTTTCAGACCGCAATCCGGATTAATCCAGAACTGTTCAGGGTCCAGCACCCGCAGCGCACGATCGATATTCGCCGTCATTTCTTCTACAGCCGGAACCCGCGGGCTATGGATGTCATACACTCCAAGACCGATTCCTTTATCATAGGCCTGCTCCTCAAAGCTGATAATCAGCTCCCCATGGCTACGTGAAGTCTCAATGGAGATTACATCAGCATCCATAGCCGATATGGAATCGATCATGTCATTGAATTCGCTATAGCACATATGCGTATGAATTTGTGTCGTAGCCTTCACATGGTTCGTAGCAACGCGGAACGACTTCACTGCCCAGTTCAGGTAATGCTCACGGTCTTCTGCCTTAAGCGGAAGTCCTTCACGTATAGCCGGCTCATCCACTTGAATCATTTCGATGCCTGCATCTTCTAGCGCTTTTACTTCATGGCGAAGGGCAAGAGCAATTTGATTGGCTACCTCTTCCCGGCTGAGATCATCACGTACAAATGACCAATTGAGGATAGTTACAGGACCCGTCAACATTCCTTTAACCGGAAGCTTCGTCAACGATTGTGCATAGACACTTTCTTTAACAGTCATAGGCTGTATAAATGCAACATCCGCGTAGATCACCGGTGGCTTAACGCAACGGGAGCCGTAGGATTGAACCCAGCCATTACTAGTAAACAAGTATCCGTCCAGCTTTTCTCCGAAAAACTCCACCATATCTGTACGCTCGAACTCACCGTGGACCAGAACATCCAGACCTAGCTTTTCTTGGAAGGTAATTGCATCCGCGATCTGCTCACGAACAAATCCATCATAACGCTCCTGATTCCAGACCCCTTTACGCCATTTCAATCTCGCCTGACGCACTTCTACTGTCTGCGGGAAGCTACCAATTGTAGTGGTTGGCAGAAGTGGAAGCTGCCATTTCTCTTGCTGCACCTTTAAGCGTTCAGCAAAAGGCAAACTGCGTTGGTCCGGCAAAGCTGCAAGTGCAAGCACTTGCTCCGCCACATCCTTACGGCCACGCTCAGGTAGTGCGCGGAATGCTGCAATAGCTTCACGACTAGCGGCCAGCGCTGCTTTAGAAGCTTCTCCTTTATCTGCGAGGGCTGCTCCGAGCAGACTAAGCTCTGCAAGCTTCTCATCGGCAAAAGCTAACGCATTCTTAACTGTCGCCTTCAGCTTCACCTCACCTTGAACGGTGACTGGGACATGCAGCAGACTGCAAGAAGGCTGAAGAATAAGACGATCAAGCGGCACATGAACACTGAGCTTTTCTACCAGTTGCAGCTTAGCGTCTAAATCGGAACGCCAGATGTTCCGTCCATCAATAATTCCGGCACCCAGCCATTTGTCCTTCGGCCAACCAAGACGTTCGATAGAAGCCAGATTCGCTCCACCATCGTGCACAAAGTCAAGACCCAAGCCTTGAACAGGCAACTCTAGCAGTGCCTCCAACGGTTCAGCAGCTTCAAAATACGTCTGTAAAATAATATTCAAGCCCGGCACGGAGCCGGCAATTTCTGTGTATATCGAGTTAAGCAGTGTTAATTCTTCTTTACTTATGCCTGTAACAATCGCTGGCTCATCGATTTGTACCCAGCTTACCCCTTCTTGCTTCAGTTCCTGTAGCAGTTGAACATAGACTGGAACAAAACGTGCAGCAATCTTGGCGATATCTGCCGCTGCGTAA
This sequence comes from Paenibacillus sp. FSL H3-0310, assembly GCF_038002785.1. Taxonomy (NCBI): domain Bacteria; kingdom Bacillati; phylum Bacillota; class Bacilli; order Caryophanales; family Paenibacillaceae; genus Paenibacillus; species Paenibacillus sp. FSL H3-0310. Next base: position 1,284,584 of record NZ_JBBODC010000001.1, on the reverse strand, counting down.
CCTTTGGACAGCTTAAGGAAGGTATACAGACCTAAAAGTACCGGTTTACCTTCAATCCCTGCCTGCAATTTAGCAAAACGATAAGCCGCTAGAGGTTTATTTTCAGTCAGGCGTGGTGTTTGTGTGCCGATCTCTGGAACGATATAGTGATAGTTCGTATTGAACCATTTGGTCATCTCACAGGCAGTAGCCTCAGTATTACCACGGGCCATTGCAAAATAAAGATCAAGCCCGATGTCGCCGCCATCATACGTGTACCGTGGAGGTACAATTCCAAACATAACAGCCGTATCCAACACATGGTCATAAAAAGTAAAATCATTCACCGGAATAAGCTCAATTCCTGCCTCTTGCTGGGTCTTCAAATGCTGCAGCTGAATTGCTGCCATTTCGGAGCGGAATTGCTCTTCATTTATTTTCCCCTGCCAGTAGGCTTCCAGTGTCTTTTTCCACTCGCGGTTCTTTCCGATTCTCGGATATCCAAGATTACTTACTTTTACTTTATTCGTCATCTCGATACACTCCCTCTTCCATCTCTTATTTCAAACTCCAAAGCTACTTGCTTTCCTATAAAAAAGAGCGCCCTTCCCTAAAAAAGTCAAAGGGAAAGACGCCCATGATATACCCATGGTTAACGTCTAACACCTCCCTATCTTCCGTAGGTGAAGCAGTGCTGTTGAAACAGGCAGGTCTCCTGGCTAGCGGCGTCAACATCTTGAGCAGTCTTCCCAGCAGAAGTAAATTGCCAGTGACCTCTGTTGCTCGAGATTCTTCCGTTACAGTGGCGGGACCGCATCGGCTTCGAACCGAATTTCCCTATTAAGCCTACCGAATTACTATTTTCCGGTCAGCACCTGTCTCCGATATCATTCATCATTTGAGTGTCTTAATCTGATGTCATCATACGTGAAAGCCCCAGCAATCTGCAATAGATTACTGGGGCTTCTGTTATATCGATTCCTTATAACGGACTTAGAAAAATACGAAATATACTACAGCAGCAAGAATTATACGGTATATAGCAAACGGTAAGAGCTTGATACGATTGATCAGTTTTAAGAAGAATCGCATCGATAACAGCGCAAATAGGAAGGCACTAATAAAGCCTGCGATAAAAAACGGCAATGCATCCATGGTGAAATATTGCCAGTTTTTCATCAGTGACAACAGACTGGCACCTGCCATGATGGGTACTGCCATAATAAACGTAAAATCAGCAGCGGCACGATGGCTCATCCCGAGGAGTACGCCACCAGAAATCGTCGAGCCCGAGCGTGAAAATCCAGGCCATAACGAAAAACACTGTACAAGACCTACACCAAGTGCCTGTTTGTATGTAATCTGATCTACACTCTCAGTTCTGACCTTCTTCGGCCCAAACAGATCGGCAATAATCATTAATACAGCCCCTATCACTAGACCAATTAACACCGTTGAGGTAGAGAATAAATGCTCATCAATATAATCATTAAACAGAACACCTAACACACCTGCAGGCACTAACCCTACCAGAACCTGAGTCAGCTTGAGGTGCCCGCTCTGCTCCAACTGCGGTAGCTCCTCTGTTACAGGATCCAACTGCTTACGGCTGAAACGCTTTAAGCCTAACAAATCAATGAACCGATTTCTAAAAATCACAACAACCGCTAATATTGAACCCAGTTGAATAACTACTTTGAAGGTATTTGCCGTATATTGTCCAAATAACTCCTGTGATTTCAGCCACATATCATCAACAATAATCATATGACCCGTGGAGGATACTGGAGCAAATTCGGTTAAACCTTCAACAAGCCCCAAAATAATGGCTTTAATAATCGTTAATAGCTCCATGTGTTTCCCTCCTTTTTAATAGTCATTTCTATTATCAGTCCTCTACCCGCTTAGCCCTCAGTGTTCATTCTCCGGCTGCGTTTGCGGAAGTACAGAAACCCAAGGATAACTAATCCGCCAGCAATTAGTACATAGACTACATTGGAGTACACATCCATGTACATGGCAATGTCTTCCCAGGATTCGCCCAATGCCGCGCCAATAAGCACAAGCAGCAAATTCCATCCCAATGTGCCAATCGTTGTGAAGATCATAAATACTCCAAATTTCATGCCCGACATTCCCGCCGGAATCGAAATCAGACTGCGGACCAGCGGAACCATCCGACAAAACAATACAGTCCAATAGCCATATTTATCAAACCAGGCGTCAGCCTTGTGGATATCTTTTTTAGTGACGCGAATTAGGACCCCCCAGCGTTCAACCAGCTTCTCTAACCGGCTCACATCCAATAATCGGCCAATATAATAGAGAATTACTGCACCCAGTAGTGATCCAGCCGTGGCAGCAATGATTACACCAGGGATCGTTAAGCTCGTCGTAGTGGTCATAAATCCTCCAAAGGGCAGGATCACTTCTGAAGGAATTGGTGGAAATATATTTTCAAAGGCCAGCATCAGAAAAATACCGAAGTAACCAAACTGCTCCATAAAATCTGTAATCCATGCTTGCATCTTGTTACCCCCATTTCTCATATCAAGTTCTTCTTCAGGTTGCGTAAATAGCGGCTGCGAATAAAAAAGAAGTATAGTCCTTGAGCAGCCAAATATCCGAGTAACACCGCGCCTGTCTCCGTTGCGATAGATAAGTAGAACAACCGTTGAAGCGCAATAAAGGCAAACACACTGTGTAAAATAGCTATTCCGACCGGCACAAAAAACAACAAAGACAGCTGAATCGTAACTATTCGATTGAGTTCTTTATCCGTAAGCCCCATCTTGGACAAAGTGGAATATTGATTGCGATCATGATCAAGATCGGTATATAACCGGAAGTAAAGAAAGCTGCCTGCCGCAATAAAAAAGACAGTACCCACCAGCAAGGAAGCAAAAAGCATTGTGTTATACAATGTTTTCTGAAGCTCAAACAGCGTGCCGCTGATCACAATCGCATACGGAGAATCACTTTCATAGGACTGTTTGCCTTTATGGGCAAGATCAGCAGCGATACCTACCGTCTGCGGAAAATCCTCTACATAAAAACCTGTATAAAGATCCGTCTGCACGGGATCAATAGCGCTGTAGAGCTCATCACTGATCACGACACCACTAAAATCCCCGCCATCTCTACCATCCAGCTCCGGCAATAAATATTCGGCAATGGGGACTTGCTCGGTATAACCTATTTCTTTAATGGCAAGTCCTTGCTGCAAGGAATAGACCGCTTTTACTCTGCCTTCTGTTAAACTGCGATCCCGCTGCGAACCAATCATCACCAGACCTTCGTTGCCCACCAGAGCACGCTCAGCCGTTGTGAAACCTGCACGTTGCAGGGCGAGATTATAATCACTGAAAGCAATCAAGGGAAGGCGTAAAGTGCGATCGGGTCCAGTCTGAGCTTCGACCTCAGCATATTTAATCGGGATACTAAGCGCTTCATAAGGGAGTCCGTGCGTCTTGAGCTCTTCCTTAATTTCGTTCAGATGCTGATCAAAGGGTACACCCGTCTGATTTCCTTTGGCTACATAACCCACTGCTGCGGGATAATCCAATTTCAGCTCTCTGGAAAGTGTATGTATCGATGCAAATACCCCTACGGAAGTGAAGGAGACTGCGGATACAATCGTCACCATAAAAAACATCCGGCCATTCTCTTTCCAGCGGTAGGACAAACCGGATAAAGTGATGATATTCGTACGATGCCAATACAAGCGCCGAATGTCCTTAAGCAGCTTAACCAAACAAATACTTAGCTGGGTATAAAAGAGATACGTCCCGATAACCGTAATCGCAACGACCGGAAACATGACTTTCTCTACGGAAGCAGCTTTTGCAGTAGCCGCCATATAATAACCACTGATCAGCAGTACAGCAGAAATAATAGATAATACAAAGGATACTTTGGGTTCTTCTTCTGCCTTACGCTCTCCCTGAAACAGACGCATCAGTGACTCATTGCCGATAAAAACAAAGGTGCAAAGCGATATCAGAAAAAACAATAACACGAAGCTGCAGATCGTAAGCACAAGTGCCTGCCATGGGAGATGAAAGGTTAACAGGGGAATTCCCAAAAAAGTAGATCCGATCATCAAAAATAATTTGCCCAGAAGTAACCCGAGAAGGGTACCTGTCAGGATGGCAGAGGTGCCGATCATCATATTTTCCAGAAAAACCATGGTGTTCAGCTGTCTCTTCGTCATTCCATGCATCAATAAAATTCCGAACTCCATCTTGCGCGACTGCAGGAAGGATCCAACGGATACGAGTACGAACAAAGAACAAAAGACATAAATAATTGCCTCTGCCACCATCATCGTATGAGCCGCCGTACTATAAATTAAGCTCTTTGAAATATCCGGATGGTAAATAAACAAAGCGCACACGAAAAAGATCATCACCGAAAAAGCACTGACGACAAAATAAGCGGCATATTTGCGTTTATTACGTGTTACATTCCTATAAGCGAATTGCCGAAAGGTCATGGCTGGTTCCCCCAAGCAGAGACAGCATATCAATAATACTTTGGAAGAAAGCGCCTCTATTACTGCCCTTGTACATTTCACTATAGAAACGTCCGTCTTTAATAAAGATGACCCGGTTGCAAAAGCTCGCAGCCACTGCGTCATGCGTAACCATCAGCACCGTAGCTCCTTCTCCCTTATTCACCTCTGTCAACATATTCATGACTTCCCCTGAGGCTTTGGAATCCAGATTGCCTGTGGGCTCATCCGCCAAAATTAACGCTGGACGATGAATCATCGCCCGGGCGATAGCCGCCCGCTGCATTTGTCCGCCTGAGACCTCATACGTGCGCTTCTTCAACAAATGTTCGATGCCAAGCAAGGTAGTGACCTCTTTCAGCCTGCTCTCCATCTCTGGGACACGAGCACCTGCAAGCGTCAAAGGTAATACGATGTTTTCCTCTACAGTGAGCGTATCCAGTAGATTAAAATGCTGAAAGACGAAGCCTAGCTCATGACGGCGAAAAAGCGCCTTTTCTTTTCTGCTAAGCAGATTAGGATCTCGGCCGTTGATCAGAATCTGACCGGAGGTCGGTTGGTCGATGGTGGCAAGCGTGTTGAGCAGCGTTGTTTTCCCGCTCCCGGATGGACCCATTATGCCAACAAACTCCCCCTTTTCTACAGAAAAGCGGATATGATTCAGCGCCTGAGTGGACACTTTACCCTCATATATTTTTGATAAATTATGAACATCTAGAATGGGCAAGTGTTACCTCTCCTTCTTTCGACTGGATTGCCTTCATTATACAAAGTGTACACATGGGCTGCTATTTCTGAAACTTACAATGCCCTTACACATTTGTAAGGTTTGTTATATCCTGCTCCCTAAATACAATCCGCACGGTGGTCCCGCTTCCTTCTTCGGAACGGATACTCACCTCATGTCCAAGCTTGCCGCAGATCTGCTTCACGAGATATAATCCCATCCCCGTAGATTCCTGGAAGGTTCGTCCATTCACCCCGGTAAAATATGCATCGAACACGCGCGGCAGATCTCCTGCTGGTATGCCTACTCCTTCATCCCGGATCTCAAGCACAGTCTGCTTATCTTCCGTGACCATCCCTTGGAAAAAAACATGTTTGCCCTCTTCAGTCGTATAACGAACAGCGTTCGTAATCAGCTGCGTAAGGACAAAAGTGAGCCATTTTTCATCCGTGGTTACGGTAATCTGCTCATCTATTTGTATAGCTGGAAATACTCTTTTTCGAATAAAAAGCCGCTTCTGCTCAGAGGTCACACCACGTACGATGGTCTCCAAATTCAGCCGTTCCACATAGAAATCGTGCTCAAAAGTATCCAGACGGGCCGTATAAAGCACGGTATCCAGTCCTTTTTTCAGACGATCCAGTTCATCACCAATTGCCGTAAAAGGCGGACCATCCTTATCCTGAATGATCAGATGAATGACAGACAACGGCGTCTTCATGCCATGTACCCATTGATTAATAAAGTGAATATGCTCTTCTAATTTGTGGCGGTAGCTGTGCAAATCATTTTTGTAGAGGCGGAATTGCGACCCCAGTAAACCTCGCAAGCTTACGGCTAGCGGAGAATCCTGTGTAGGGCCACCTGCCTCATTGAGAGAGGAGGGCGTAGTCTCCAAACGTTCATAGAACGTGCGATTGGTGACGTAACGGTAAGCGAGGTAGCCAATCAGTAGACAAGTGCTGAGCAGCGCGGCATATAAACTTACATTCAGACCGCTGCCTCCATCCAGCCGATACACTAATGTGATCAGGACTAGCTGGGCTAGATAGACCACGATCAGGGGGAACTGTTCCCGTAATAACAACTTCATTCCTCATCCCCCCAATTCGGAATCAAACGATAGCCTTGACCGCGCACGGTTTGTAGTCCATCTGTGATAGCGAGAGCGGCAAGTTTTTTGCGTACACGTGTAACATATACATTTAAGGTATTTTCATCCACGAAGGCTTGATCATCCCAGATTTTTTCGAGCAGCCTGTCCCGGGTAACGATGACGCCTGATTTTTGCATTAGCTCATCTAGTATCTTGGCTTCCGTGTGGCTTAAGTCCACTTTAGCTTCGCCTCGGGTAAGGATTAGCCGCTCTACATCCAGCGTCATTCCGGCAACGTTTAGTGTGCGTTCATTATTCCCACCGGCATAGGTGCCGTAGGCGCGCCGCAGCTGACTTTTGATTTTGGCCATCGCGATTTCGTAATCAAAAGGCTTAGTGATATAATCGTCGGCTCCATTTTCCAGCGCCATTACTTGGTCCATTTTGCCATCGCGGGCAGATATAAAAAGAATAGGGCAGGTTGAAATTCCGCGAATCTGGCGGCACCAGTAATAACCATCATATTTGGGCAAATTAACATCAAGGAGTACCAGATGTGGCGTGAACGCCTCAAACTGAGTGCGGACCCGCTCAAAATCACTCACCGCCTGCGTTTCATATCCAAACTTATGTAAATAATCCTGTAGCAAAGCCACAAGTCCACGGTCATCTTCTATAATAAATATTTTGAACATATCATGCCTCCGGTCCAGCCTTAACAATATAAGGGGGTCTGCCAAATAATATATACACCGTGCATAGGGTTAGTCAAATCGGAAGGAAGAAAAAAGAACCCATGAAGCCCCTGTTTACGGCACCTTCTAGGTTCTTGGATAAGTTAGGTTTAAGGATATCAACTAGTCCCATTGTTTCTTCTGAATCCCGGCAAGAACTCTCTCTACAGGTGCCCAGCCGATAAGTTCTGGTTGGCTCCAGCCCGGAGCAGCTTGCAGATGGCAAATTTCCATGTAGTGATCTATCCTAACTATATCCCAGGCATGAATGGCCTCGCCATTCCCAAGGGCCAAAGCTACATGCCCCCAATCCTTAAGCTCACCGTCCACCAAACCTGAGCAAGCATAAAAAACAAACGCGCCAGCTGGCGGAGCCCCGGTATTCTTGTGCGCATCGTACAGCTCTGCGGATTCGCGTGCATCGCTGCCTCCCCACATTTCGATCCCATTGCTTCTTTCATATGCATCTTCAACAAAAGCAAGACAACGCAGCGGATACTCCTGCGACCCCAGCCGCTCCTTAGCCCAACTAATGGCACTCTCAATTTCCTTGCCAAATTCCACGTCCATTACCAATATACATTCCTCCAAAGTACGATATAGTGTTGAACACATCATACCTGAACCTGCTACTCATGAGCTGGTATTATATAGTTATCAATTAAACTATCCCAATTGTACCTGAGTGGTCATCTACTTCGGCCAACCATTACTTAAAAAACATAAAAAACCGTAAATGAGCATAGCACATTACGGCTCTAACAAACTATAAATTGGTTTAAAGATACAGGAGTGGTGGTGGTAGCAGTAACAGTAGTAGTGGTAGCGGTAGTGGAGGACAATTTAAAGTTGATATTGCAGACGCCGAACGGTGATATCCCATCGAACATAAGTAACTTATTGCTTGTTGGAGTAGCTCATCTGCGGGATTTATACCGCTCATTTGACTGTAGGAGTGCTCCATCGGCTCCATTCTGCGGGATTTATACCGTACATTTGGCTATATGTGCTCCATCGGCTCTATTCTAAGGGATTTATACCGTACATTTGGCTATATGTGCTCCATCGGCTCTATCTGCGGGATTTATACCGTACATTTGGCTATATATGCTCCATCGGCTCCATTCTACGGGATTTATACCGTACATCTGACCGTATACGCTCTATCGGCTCCATTCTACGGGATTTATACCGTACATCTGACCGTATACGCTCTATCGGCTCCATTCTACGGGATTTATACCGTACATTTGGCTATATGTGCCCCATCGGCTCTATCTGCGGGATTTATACCGTACATTTGACAGTGTCGAGTAAATCAAAGGCAATTTCACTCTTCTTTCGCGCCACACTAGCTCATTCGAGTAAATCAAAGGCACTTTTGCCCTTCTTTCGCGCCAAACTAGCTCATTCGAGCAAATCAAAGGCAATTCTGCCCTTCTTTCGCACCACACTAGCTCATTCGTGCAAATCAAAGGCACTTCTGCCCTACTTTCGCACCAAACTAGCTCATTCGAGTAAATTAAAGGCAGTTTTGCCCTTCTTTCGCGCGATACTAAACCTTTACAGCAAAACAAGGGCATTTCTGCCCTTGTTTCACCACACCCTATAGCGCCACCGCTGAAACGACGCGTCCTCTTGTAATGTTGTATACCTCGTATGTTCCTCATTTCGCACGCTCTTTGCTTCATATGCTCAGCATTTCCACGCTCACTCCACATTTCGCACGCTCTTTGCTTCATATGCTCAGCATTTCCACGCTCACTCCACATCTCGCACGCTCTTTGCCTCATATGCTCAGCATTTCCACGCTCACTCCACATTTCGCACGCTCTCTGCCTCACCTACTCAGCACTTCACACACTCACTCCACATTCTATATATCCTCTACTTCCACGCTATGCAATGCGCTCACGCAGACTTATCTACCATCCAGCAGATTGCCGAGCCCGCCAAGCACGCTTCCTTCTTCTTTCCGACCGCTGTTGCCGGCAGCGGACAGGATGCGATCGGCCATTCGGCTGAATGGCAGCGACTGTACCCACACCTTGCCGGGTCCGCGCAACGTTGCGAAGAACAGGCCTTCGCCGCCGAACAGCGCGGTTTTGACCCCTTTTACAAACTCAATATTATAATCCACCGAAGACGTCATAGCGACTAGACAGCCAGTGTCCAGCTTAAGCGTCTCTCCCGGTTGAAGTGTGCGTTCCATAACATAACCGCCAGAGTGTACAAATGAAAGTCCGTCACCCTCCAGCTTTTGCATAATAAAACCTTCACCACCAAAAAAGCCGGTACCCAGCTTACGCTGAAATTCAATACCGATTGAAACGCCCTTTGCCGCGCAAAGGAATGAATCCTTTTGACAGATGATTTTTCCACCGTATTGCTGCAGGTCGAGCGGGATGATTTTGCCTGGGTACGGAGCAGCAAAGGTGACACTTTTACGTCCATAAGAACCACTGTGTGTAAAGACAGTCATAAACAAGCTTTCACCTGTCAACAGACGTTTGCCCGCGCCCATCAGCTTCCCCATTAAGCCACTTCCTCGCGAGCCTCCGCTGCCGTCGCCAAATATCGTCTCCATTGTTATTTCCTGATCCATCATCATGAAGCTCCCGGCTTCGGCAATTACACTCTCTCCTGGGTCAAGCTGCACCTCTACACACTGTATTTCCTCACCCATAATGGCATAATCAATCTCATGAGCACTCATCCCGCAGTTCCTCCTTATAATTAAAGTCAACATGTGACTTATGAATGAAAATATATACGTGCGTTGCGATTCACGGTTTCGCAAATCCTAACTATCCATGAAAACCGCATATATTCAGCAAAAAAATCAACCAGAGGTTCTGGCTGACCTTAATCCGGTATCCCTGAAAAATGTTATTTATTCCAGCTTTCTTCAGGTTACTGTACCACATCTCTTGTCAATACTTGATAATATGTTACAATACTTTTTATACTTAAATGTTTATTTAGTAGTCTAATTCTAATGATAAAGGTGAAATGAATGAATCCACAATCGGAATATGCAATTCTGCTATACTATAAATTTGTAAAAGTGCCGGATGCAGAACAATTCGCCCAGGAGCATTTGGCTTACTGCAAAGAGCTTGATGTAAAGGGACGAATTCTCATCTCAGATGAAGGCATTAACGGAACACTATCAGGTACGGTTGCCCAAACCGAGCAATATATGAAGGATTTGCGCGCAAACCCTCTGTTTAGCGATATCGTCTTCAAGATCGATGAGGCTGAGGGTCATGCCTTCAAAAAGATCTTCGTTCGTTATAAAAAAGAACTCGTGACGTTCCGGGTCGAGGATGAACTGGACCCTAACGTGATTACCGGAAAGCATCTGGCGCCTAAAGATTTCTATGAAATGATGCAGCGCGACGATGTGGTGATTCTGGATGGTCGTACCGGTTACGAATTCGATCTTGGTCATTTCCGCGGCTCCATCCGCCCCGAAGTAGACAGCTTCAAAGAATTCCCGGACTGGATTCGCGAGAATATGAGCGACCTTAAGGATAAACCAATCCTGACCTACTGTACAGGCGGGATCCGCTGCGAGAAATTAAGCGGGTTTATGATGAAGGAAGGTTTTGGACAGGTGTACCAGCTGGATGGCGGCATTGTGACTTACGGTAAAGACCCTGAGGTACAGGGCCAACTGTTTGATGGAAAATGTTATGTCTTCGATGAGCGGATTTCCGTACAGATTAATCATACCGACGAGGATATCGTTGTCGGACGTTGCCATCACTGCGGTCAGCCAGCTGACCAATTTATCAATTGTGCTAACGATGCTTGTCATCTTCAGCATATTTGCTGTGAGGACTGTGAAACACAGCACAGTGGTCATTGCTCGGACGAATGCGAAGCAATCACGAATGCCGTGGGCTAAATAAAAGGACAAGCTGGCCGCAAATGTTTCTACACGATTCAAAGACGAGCACTAGTGAGTCTTAAGTTAACTAAAAGGTGGCGTACAGGATTTTCACTGTACGTCACCTTTTGTTATGAGCGAAACGTCCGAGCAACGCTCCTAAGGACTGCACCTTTTAAATTACGTCATATCCAGCAAAAAAAAGTCAACCAGAAACTCTGGCTGACCTTAAATGTAGTATATCCCCGAATAAGCTGTTTATACCAGCCTTCTTCACATTACCGTACCATCATGCGGTTTACGTAGTGTAGATTGAATCTTTGGCGCCTTCACTAGCTTTGGTTTGCCTAAAGAGGTTGTAAAGGTGATCACATAGCCGGCTACGACTACTGCCATCACTGTATACATCGTTTCTTTAACAGGCATATAAAAGAGTGATAGTGCCAGAACGATTACATCCATCATGATGAATACCGTACCTACTTTGATTCCCTTCCATTCACTAACCAGCAGCGACAAAATATCGTCTCCACCGCTAGCCCCGCCACTCCGCAGGATAATTCCCGCTCCTAAACCTGTCAGTACGCCGGACAAAAGAGCTGCTAATGCCAAATTGTCCTGCAAGTTGATGACCAAACCGGAATAACGTTCCATGAGACCATAGAAGATTGTAAAAGCTCCTACAGAAACAAAAGTGTTGCACACGAACGCTTTCCCTTTGAACATCCATGCTATCAAGAGTACTGGAACGTCTAGAAGCAGAGTTGAAATCGAAGGTGAAATTCCTAATACGTATTTGCCAAGCAGCGATAATCCTACGAATCCGCCCTCTGACAAATGATTCTGAAAATTGATGTGATAATAAGTAAATGCAAGCAAAAATGTTCCAAACAAAATGACTGTCAATCGGAGCAGTACATTCACTCCGTAATTGTGGTTCCTCATACAGGTCTCCCCTTATCGTATATGGCGGCTAGACGTCCCACCAACCTCTACGACGGGTAAAACCGGAGGTATTGCTCCTTCGCATATATATACTCCTTCCCCTCGCAGAGGCGGTTCGTCAAGTAACAACGGTTTACGCACCTTCTACAGGGAAGCTAAGTATAAGACAGATCATAACGTTTCCAAATCGTCCTTTGGGGAATCGTCCTTCGGGGACACATGGTATCCTGATCCTTTCTCTAATTTGATAAGTTCTGTTTACATTATACCACGGAGCCACCCTACTCTAAACAGTTTGCCAGAAAAAAGCAGGAATCACTCTGTACTCCGCAGCAAACGGTTGATTGTTTCACGTCTTACACCGATCAATTGTCCTATTTCTTCCTGGGTCAATAACTCTGTTAGCGCTGCGCCATGAGAGTAGTCATTAAACCAGCGGGTTAGCAATTCCATACGTTCTGCAGGTGTACCTACAGTAAGATGATCCAGCCGTGTCTGCATAAACCGTACCTTCTCCTGAAGCAGTCTGGCGATTTCCATCGCTTGACCAGAATCATCCCGCAGTTGTTGATACCATTCTGCTGATGGAACTGCCTCCACCTCGCTCTTCATCATCGCAACTGCCGTTCCATGCGCCTCCTTTGGCGAAATGAGTGAATGATGGGGAACCATCTCACCGGGATACAGGATGTTGAATAACACCATGTTCCCATTCTCATGAAGTCTTGTGACCTTGAACAGCCCGCTTTTTACCTTAAATAAAAAATCACAGCTGTCTCCTTGGCGGAACAAGACTTCCCCCTTATGTAATATCATCTCGCTCGCTCCTTTTCCTTCTGATTATATATATTTTCAATTATATAAAATTAAACCTCATTTATGGAGATAAATCTACCTATGGGCGAGGAGGTGGGTGATTAATGTCCATACAAAAACTGCTGGGTGCCAGAATGAAATTTCTGGCACCCAGCAGTTCAATTTATTTATAAAGTTACTTTGCTTCAAGCGGTTTCTTCCATAATCCGAGCATCAATCCGGAGATGACCGAACCGATCAGAACAGCTAAGAGGAACAACAGCGCGTGGCTTGAAAGGGCAGCTACAAAGATCCCGCCATGCGGAGCCGGCACGTTGATATTCCAAAGCTGTGTAAGACCTCCAGCAACGGCCGAACCAAGAATACAAGAGGTTAGGACACGAAGCGGATCGGCTGCGGCGAATGGAATGGCCCCTTCCGTAATGAACGATAAGCCCAGCACATAGTTCGTTAAGCCTGATTTACGTTCTTCTTCTGTGAATTTATTCTTAAAGAAAGTAGAAGCCAGTGCTATTGCAAGTGGAGGCACCATCCCCCCCGCCATTACAGCAGCCATCATGAAGCCGTTGGTATTGCCACTGGTAGTGAATACACCGATGGCAAAAGTATAAGCAGCTTTATTGAAAGGTCCACCCATATCTATGGCCATCATGCCACCGAGAACCAGACCCAAAATAACAGCATTAACAGTTCCAAGATCATTAAGCCAATCAATCAGCCCTACATTGATCCAGCTAAAGACCGGATCGAACAGGTAATACATCAATCCACCGGTAATTAGAAGCCCGAATACCGGATATAACAGGATCGGCTTCAGTCCGTCAAGTGTTTTAGGCAGTCCTGCAAATACTTTACGTAATCCGATAATTACATACCCCGCCAAGAAACCAGCAGCCAGCCCGCCGAGGAACCCAGCGTTGGAATTCAAGGCCATGTAACCCCCAACCATACCTGGCATCAGAGCCGGACGATCACCAATGCTAAGCGCTATAAATCCAGCAAGGACTGGAATTAGGAAATGGAAGGCACCATCTCCGCCACCAATTGTCTGCAGTAACTGGAACAGCGGATGATCTGCTCCACCTACTTGTTCAATCAGGAAGGAGATTGCTAGCAGAATACCGCCACCGACTACAAACGGGAGCATGTGGGAGATCCCATTCATTAAGTCCTTATATATTTTACTGCCGATACTGCCAGATTTCTCTTTAGACCCTTCGTCATTGCCACCGCGACCTTCATTGTGATAAATCGGCGCTTCCCCATTCATAGCTTTACGAATAAGCTCTTCCGACTTACGGATGCCATCACTTACAGGTCTTTGCAGTACAGGTTTACCGTCAAAACGGGCCATTTCCACCTTTTTATCAGCTGCAACAATTACACCGCTTGCACGCCGAATCTCATCAGGGGTAAGTACGTTTTTGGCCCCTTCTGAACCATTCGTCTCTACACGGATATTAACTCCCATTTCCAGAGCTTTTTTCTTAAGGGCATCTTCAGCCATAAAAGTGTGTGCAATGCCTGTAGGACAAGCAGTTACAGCTACGACAAAAGCTTGGGAATCCGGGTTGCCCACGATTACACGTTCAGGCTCTGACTTCGCGGCAGTTTCAGCAGCTTCGTTCTCTTTCTCCTTAGCTTCACCTTCCGCCTGCTTGGCATCAAACAAAGCTGATACCTCGTCAGGAGTCTGAGTATTCATAAGCTGTTCAATGAACTCGCTATCGATCAACAGTCTGGACAATGAGGCCAGTGTACGAAGATGCATATTGCCTGCTCCTTCTGGAGCGGCAATCATAAAGAAGATACGTGCTGGCTCATCATCAAGGGATTCAAACTCCACTCCCCTTGCGCTCTTAGCAAATACAACCGTCGCTTCATTTACCGCTTTAGTCTTAGCGTGCGGCATTGCAATGCCGCCGCCAATCCCAGTGCTGGACTGCTCTTCGCGCTTCAGAATCATCTCTTTAAAAAGGATCGGATCATTAATTCGGCCACTTGCAGCAAGACTCGCAATCAATTCATCAATTGCAGCTTCCTTAGTTGTAGCTTTTAGATCCATGATCATCGTTTCTTTTATCATTAAATCCGTTATTCTCATCATGCTCAACTCCCTTAAGTACTTTGAATGCTGTCGGCTTACACTTCTGAGATTTGGATCAGCGGTCTCAGCTGTTCAATGAATTCTCTGTCCGCTAAGTCATCAGAGAATGCGGTTGCACTGCCCGAGGCAACGCCTGCACGGAACGCCTCCAACAAGTCTCCTGTCAAAGACAGTGTCCCTACAAAACCAGCGATCATGGAATCTCCTGCACCTACAGAATTTTTCACTTTACCTGATGGTGCGTTGGCGTGGTATACCCCTTGCTCCGTAATGAACAAAGCCCCTTCACCCGCCATAGAAACCAGTACATTTTTCGCTCCTGCATCCAGCAGCTTGCGTCCATAAGTAATAATCTCTTCCCTCGTATCTATGGTTACGCCGAATAGCTCTGCGAGCTCATGATGGTTCGGTTTAATCAGCAATGGCTGATACGCCAGTGCTTTTTGAAGTGCAGCACCAGTAGTGTCAATGACGAATTCCGCTCCGCTCTGTTTGCACACAGCTATAAGCTTGTCATAGAAATCTGCACCCAGTGATGGGGGAACGCTTCCCGACAAAATCACTACATCCTCCGCGTTCAGGGCAGCCAACTTTTGCAATAGTGCATTGGCTTCAGGATCATGAATGACGGGTCCAACACCGTTGATCTCCGTTTCCTCTCCATGCTTGAGCTTGATGTTAATCCGCGTATCATCAGAAACAAACACGAAATCGCTTGAAATTGACTCTTCGTGTAACCAATCCTCAATATATCGGCCGGTGAAGCCTCCAAGAAATCCCATAGCCTTATTCTGAACCCCAAGCTGATTAAGCACTCGGGATACGTTAATTCCCTTCCCTCCCGGAAGCTTCAAATCACGTTTCATCCGGTTCAAGTCACCCAGTCTCAAATCTTCCACTTCCACGATATAATCAATGGAAGGATTAAGCGTTACAGTATAGATCATGATTATCCCTCAATTATGTTGGTTTTCTAAGCTATAGATTACCGATCACAAGTACGGCATCTGTAATTTCTCCAAACGATCACACGGTAATTCATAATTGCTTATCCTATATAAAATTTATACCAGCGTGAAATCCACACCCAATTGCGTGATCTCACGGATGAATTTGTCAGACGCTCCTGAATCTATAATGCAATGATCCATTTCCGTCACATCTGCAACCTTGCTAAAGGATACCTGCCCCAGTTTACTGTGATCTGCCAGTAGAATAACTTGCTTGGCGACTGCGATCATTTTGCGTTTTGTAGCTGCCTCTAACATGTTCGGAGTTGTGATGCCTTCCCGCAAATCCAGTCCATTAGTGGCAAGAAAAGTTTTATCCACTCTCACCATATCTAAGGAACGCTCTGTCATCGGTCCAACAAAAGCCATCGTATCCGGGCGAAGCATACCGCCTGTAATTGAGACTTCGATATTGCGGCAATCCCGCAGTTCATTCAGCGCCATAATCGAGTTCGTAATGACTTTGATATTCGAAAAGTTCTTCAGCTCTCTGGCAATCTGCAGTGTTGTTGTTCCTGCATCAAGCAGTATTGCGTCACCCTCCTGAATCATCTCCACGGCCTTACGGGCAATCCTTTGCTTCTCATCCAACAAATGGTCTTCCTTATCAGGATAAGCTGCCTCAAAATTAACACTCTGCAGGGAAACCGCTCCGCCATGAGTACGCTTTAATAGCTTGGCTTCTTCCAGCTCCTTCAGATCACGGCGCACAGTAGACTCAGATACGCCCATTTCCTGACTTAGCTCCTGTACAGAAGCTCTTGAGTTTTTTTCCACAAAAAGCACGATTTTTTGTTTTCTCTCTTCCTCAAACATCATCGTGGCTCGCTCCTTTATGTGACAGCGCGACCTGTGCAATTCCTTGCGCTCATCTATGAATTTTCTTGACCGTTAATTGATTATATGTGACCGTTATTGATCGTTTGTGCTCGTTTATGATTTTAACAGCGTTTTCATCCTGTGTAAAGTGCTAAAAAGAGACAGTGCAAAATTACATCCGAATTGCCTATCTCATATGCGGCATTTATAACATATTAATAATACATACCGGGAAAAGCGGGTGATCAGAAATGGCCAATGGAAGAAACAGCGGGAGAAATAAAGGCAACAGCAATGCTAATAAGAATGGGACCACCAATAACAATAACCCAGTGGAATCCGCAGAACTTAGCGCTGAGGATTATGAGATCATCGCAGCTGGACTTGTAGCGTTAGGTGAGATTTTTTCCTTTTTATCTCTTGTTAAAGCAAGACAAGTTACCAAAGAAACCGGAGGCGAAGATGTAGTTCCTGAAATCTTTACTTTATCCACTAGAAAATCTCATAGACGAAAGTCAAGATAATCTGTGAAAAAGCAGATAAATAGTTATATCTCCTTGTTAAATTGCGAACTTTTTACTTGGCGTAACCTTTGTAACTAGAACCTCTATATGGGTATGCCAAGAACTACCTAAAAGGAATTGCCCGCTTTTGAATCAATACTTGTAAATTAGGGTTATTAAACTACATAGACATAAATTTGAATTTTGGGGGATGTTTTTATTGCCACAACAGAAGTATTTTCGGACAAGCCTTGCTATTATCGCCTTTTTACTGATTTTGTACTTAGGCTCCAAAGTAATGTTTCTCTTCGCCCCACTGGGTGCCATTTTCAAATTATTACTTGTTCCTATGATGTTATCAGGGTTCATGTACTACCTGCTGCGTCCGTTAGTAAGAATCCTTGAGAAAAGAAAATTAAACCGGGCGTTCTCCATCCTGCTCATTTATTTTCTGATTGCCGGCTTGTTCGTTCTCTTCTGGATTCTAGTCTGGCCGACACTGCAAGAACAAATTCAGAACTTTATTGATAACACTCCTTACCTCGTGCAAGGTTTGCAGGATCAGTTCAATGCATTGAGGGAGAATCCGACACTGTCACGTTTTTTCAAAGGGGACTCTGACGTCGCGGCCCGTTTATCAGAATTTCTTAGCGATACTATTACCTGGGTTACCAATTCCATGTCCAATTTGATTGGCGTTGTTTCCAGCATTGTAGTGTTAATCGCAACTTTGCCCATCATTCTGTACTACATGCTAAAAGATGACTATAAGCTATCGCCTAAGCTTCAAGGCTTAATTCCGAGAAAATATCGTAAGGAAGGGCAAGAGATGTTTGGAGATATCGACAGCGCCTTAAGCAGCTTCATCGTCACACGTGTGGTGCTAAATGTCGTACTCGGTATTATGTTATATATAGGGTTCCTTATCATCGGACTGCCTTACTCCCTGTTGCTCGCCGTAATTTCAGTGCCCCTTAACTTCATTCCATATGTGGGATCATTCTTAGCAGCGATTCCGGTAATTATAGTGGGTTTCATTGAATCACCAACGATGGCCATATGGTCCCTGGTTGTAATCTTCATTGCCCAGCAGATCCAGGATAATGTACTCTCACCGATTATTTACGGAAAATCATTGGATGTTCATCCACTGACTACGGTCATCCTTGTCCTTATAGGTGGAGACTTCTACGGTATTATCGGAGTTCTTATTGCGCTCCCTGTTTATATGATTATAAAAATTGTTTTCCTGCGCGTGTATGAGATTATTATTGCAGACCGGATAGATGAAACTGAGCCTATCAAAAAAGAGGAGCTATAACGGTTGTAATCTACTTCGTGAACGGGCGGAGCTTATCTATAAAATAAAAAAGGGTACGTCTCCAATCACTCGGAGTCGTACCCTTTTTTATTCTTTACAGGTGCCTGAAATCATCCTCGTAAAGAACGAACTACAAAGATGTGATTGCCCTTCATCAGGTTTTGGCCGTTCTGAAGAGTAACTGAACCTTTCGTATGTGAGGTAATAATCGTATTAAAGGCAATAAGCTGATCTTCTTTCCAGACGCTAACCGCCGATTTAAAATACACTGCATTGTCAAATTGCTGCCGATCCCTCATCACATAACCTACGGAATGGAGAACTGGAGGCAGCGCTCTTTCTTTTGGAGCCAGAGCCTTAATAACAACAATATCCCGAAACGGCACAGCAATTTCCTGATGGCCAATCACCGCCACCGATGCGGAAAGGTCCCATTTGCGGAGGATTCCCTTCATAATGGTATAAGGTTTCTCCCCGCAGTACATTATAACGGGTTTACCTACCCAATGCTTCATAGCTACCTCCCCTTCGCATCACTCCATAAATTATAAGTCCGGAATGAACCAATCTATTCCTGCCAACCCCTGCGACTCTAAAAATTGGTTGGCCTTTGAGAACGGACGACTGCCAAAAAATCCACGATGCGATGAAAGTGGGCTTGGATGAGGCGATTGCAGCACCTTATGCCGGCTTTTATCGATGAAGGCGCCTTTTTTCTGCGCATGACTTCCCCATAATATAAACACCATAGGCGTAGATCTTTCATTTAGCTTTTGCATAATAGTGTCTGTGAATGTCTCCCAGCCCAGACCTTTATGCGAACCAGCCTCACCTTCACGTACCGTCAGCACGGTGTTCAGCAACAACACTCCCTGCTCTGCTAAGTGCAGCAAAGAGCCGTGGTTCGGAACAGGCACACCGACGTCCTCCTTCAGCTCTGCATAAATATTGCGCAGTGACGGAGGGATACGTACCCCCGGATTGACAGAGAAGCTTAGTCCGTGCGCTTGTCCGGGACCATGATAAGGATCTTGACCTAAAATAACTACACGGGTCTCCTTATAAGGCGTTAATTTCAATGCTGTGAACAATAATTCTTTTGGCGGATAAACGGTATGTTCCTTATATTCTTGTGTTAGTGCGTCCATTAATTTTAGAAAATAGGGCTTTTGCATTTCATCCTGCAATACCTCATCCCAATCGTTGCCAAACATCCCCAAACTCCTCCTTTAACCGAAACCATAGCGATATAGCTTTTTTATTTCCGACCATAATCCGCTTTGATCTCGCCCCACTCTTTGGTCTGCCACTTGAGCACCTTATTGTCATATGTATTGGTTTGCAACCAACGCTCTGCCCGATCAATAAGCACCCAAATTTCCTCTGTTGAAGAATCGCGCGGCAAGGTTGTTGCCACCTTCTTCTGCTTCACCCACTTCATTGCATTTACTGAATCACTGTAGACCGTTTTATCGCTTCCCTCTTTCTTCAACAACGCCAAGGCATGAACAATCGCTAAAAATTCACCTAAATTATTAGTGCCCTTTTTGATCGGACCACAGGAGAAAATGATATCTCCCGTTTGTGTATCTACACCCTTATATTCAACAGGCCCCGGATTACCACGAGTCCCCACATCTACTGAAATACTGTTGTAATCAATCTCCTCAGAGGTCTCTACTGTAGCACTGCGTTTAAAAGAACTAGTCCCCTTAGACTTTGCTGCACCAGCTGCCCCTGTTCCCCAATTCCCCTTCCAGCCCGCTTTATATGCCGCATCAGCTGCTGCTTTGGATTCATAGGATTTATATTTTGCACCGGTATAATGATCTGTCTGTGCCTGGCATTCTGCCCAAGTGCTATAGACTCCCGGTTGTTTACCTTCCCAGACTACATAATATTTCTGTTTGGCCATGGATAATGCTCCTTTTCTACTGCCTGTACTTATTGTAATCCATATTGCTCGTGAATTCATCGGATAAATCACATTTTTCAGGTCATACTATACGCCAGAGATGTCCAGGCCTATATTACCATTTGTAGATTGATTGGTAAATTACTAACTAATCACTCTATAGTAAGCTCGAAGGATATCAGTACAATTACTTAGGGAGGTTATACAGATGAGAAAGATAGCAAGTGTTGCTGCGGTATTTGCTTTTGTGTTAATGGTCGGATGTGGAAATGCAACAAACAATGCCAATAATGCTACTGCAACAAGCACTCCTGAGAACACGAACAATGCGGGAACCACTAATAATACAGGCACGGCTAATAATCAAAATAACACCACAGATGCTGTAACCTCAGCTTCCGTAGTAGATAATGAAGAAGCCTTCAAACGCGCCATCAGTCCAGAAGGAACCTGGATTGCTGCCACACTTAAAGACTTAACCTTCACCGAAGATCTCGTGGTGGATGGAGAATTCATGAATAAAGAGGAACCCGCCAGAAAAATTGCTCTATACACACAAGATGCGGATCACAACATCACCAACTCCTTTAAACTGACTGCTCCAAAATTGACCATCAAGAGTAAAAACGCCCGCATCCAAGGCGGCACTTTTATTGGAGATGTATACGTAGAAGCGGATGGATTTACCCTGGTGAACGCAACCGTTGAAGGCAATGTCTACTTCGCAAACGATCAATATAAATCCACCTTTAATTCATCCGATCAAGGAAAAGTAACTGGTGTTACAGAAGTGAAAAAATAAGATTCAACCCCAAAAAGGTGATCTCAAGTCGTTAAGACTTGAGACCACCTTTTTTATATACACCCTTATTCTTGATAAAAACCATCTTTGAAAAAGTTGTACCATCCCTCGACGGTTTCGATTGGGAAACCCTCTAACTTCTTCATAACTTCCCTTGCAAATTCTAAAGAAGCTGTGCCATTAGCTGTAATAATATATTCACTCGAAACTGCCTGTTTTTCTATATAATTTGCTTCTCCTTTATAATTAGGAGCATTTTGTTTTAAATAATCCAATGAATTTCCGGTATGCGGTATGTTGTCTAAATAGCCATGTTCAGCCAAAAAAGTTGTAGCATCACATATAGCGGCTATAGGTACACTCTCCTGCAGACATTTTTCAATCACTGGAGTAATAGCTGAATTATCTTTCCAGCCTGTGCCCCCGATTAAAATCAACATTTCATACTGAGCAGGTAAACTGTCTAAAGTATAGTCAGGTACAACAGTAAATCCACCCATAGATTTAACATTGTCGCTAGTTAGAGCAACTGTTCTTACTTTATATTCACTTTCCTGCTTATTTAGTTCGGCACTAATATATCCGCTTTCCCAATCAGCGTAGCCATTGGATAGAAACATCAAAACTTCTTTTTTCATATATTAGCACTCCCTTTAAGTTCTAACGCCACTTCCGCCACTTCTCGCCCATTTACCAGCAGCACAATCCGGTGCTCTCCTGGATAATGACGCCGAGTTGTTAAATCAGCCCAACGATGTGTCCGTTTACCTGACAGAATTGTACCTCCAGGTACGGTCTTATCCGATAACAAAAAAGATTTACGGGAGGTTCGACCTGCCGCTTTCACGAAATAGATTCCGTATTCAATCCGAATCCGTGCCGGAGCTCCCTCACGAACTTGAAGCTTATACTGTAATTCAGAGCTTTCGCCAATGGTCAGGATTGAAGGTTCCAATAGAATGAAGGCACTCGTTATAAGTGGAGCAGCTTCGTCTGTCTGCTCTGCGTATCCGAATAAAGCCATAATCTCTGGCTCAGCTTTACGAATCAAAGAACGGCAGCCGTGCCGCACAATCCAGTCTGTATCGGGATGTGTTCCCTTCCAGCGCCGAGCGGTATCGAGCACCACTTCCGGATGATCCTTCGCAATATCATTCAAATGATTAGCGACACTTTTACGCACATACAGGGATGTATCCGCCTTAAGCTGCTCAAGTACAGGTAATACCGGAGCTGGGTCAAGCTTGAACATGGGAAGCGCCTGTCCCCAAGGCAGACGAGGCCGACAGCCCTCACTAGCCAGCCTACGTACATGCTCATCAGGGTGCTTCGCCCATACCAGCATTTGAGCCATCATCCGCTCTGGTTCCCGTAAGAGAAACGGCCTAACTGCAAATTCAGCCGATGATTTCGCTGTGAATCTTTCCAGCGCCTGCATAGACAATTCCCAATGATCGTCTCCCTGACCATATACCTCAACAAAATCCGGAAAAATCAAATAAGGAAATCCTACACAATCGTCAGCAATGGCGAATAGGCTAGCCAGCGCTTCCTCATAAGGAAGCTTTAAGTGGCTGCCCAACGTCTCGGTGATCCGCCGCATTCTTGCCTTCAGCTCAAGCGTTTCCCACGGTTCAGTCATGGCTGAGCTTACAAATGCCTCAGTCTCGAAGACATTATGTACGCCACGAATCTTTTCGCCGAACTCACGCAGAAATTGTTCATTGTACATTGCTTTTAAAGGTTCAGCCATTCGATAATCCCTCATTTTCTTCTTTAGATCAGCAGACTTGATTCTGTCAGGAAATCGTAGCACACCCAAGTTGACAACAGTATGTCAACTTTGGCAGTTAAGAATTAATAAGTACCTTTACCTCTTCAATCCCTTGTTGGGCTCGACTGTTTAACGCGCGCTTATCTTTAAGATTATGTTCTTTAAGTTCGTGTCCAGGATCAATGACCAGCGGCTGTGAGATTACATCCTCGAGAATTTGCACAGCAACCTTACAGCCTTGAAATAACAGTTCTTTTGTGATCACTTGGTTATGAGAACGAATGATTTCAAGCATTTTTTCCGCATAAATCAGTCTAACCAAACTATCGGCGCTCATAATATTCCGCGAAGCAAAAGAAGCCACTTTTTCCACAATCCAGCTATCCTGATAATTCCGCGAGATGGATTCCAGTATCGTAATCGCATCCCAGTCCCGTATCGACAACTGCTTGACGTGCTCCATAGCCCATTCCTGCAGCCATTCCAGCTCCACTTCTCTTGGAATTTCAAAACTTTTGTACTCCTTAAGTACTCCTGCTTTATGCATATTTAAAAAATGACCCAAAAACTGAATGTACAGCTCCTTGGCTCTTTGTGTCGGTTCTGTCATCTGGCAATCATCCTTTCATTATCCAAATCATATCCATTCCCCGGTTTCTTTTCAAATTAAAATAAAAAAGGACAGGTAGCGAAATCATCGCAATACCTGCCCTTTAATAACTTCGGGTTATGGTAAATAGTTTGCTTCAACCGGAGGGGTTTTCTCCACTATTTTCAGTTCTAGTCCTCCGAATCTCTTCGCCAGCTTGTTATATACCAGCGCTACCAGCATACCCACCAATCCATAAATGAGTATCAAAATAACCGGCATAATCAAATAAGGGATACCCATAACAACAATAAACGTCTCTTTAATGATAAGCCCGACCACCACCATCCCTAGACCTACTATAAACAATAGCAATGTAGGAATGATCATAAAATAGATAGTTGTTTTAAAAAAACTCTTTTTGTTAATTTCCAGCACTTCATAGTCTTTCATTATGTAATCCCCTTAATTTATTTAGAGTGGTAAAATTACCCTCTTCGTTTCATTAAAGACGATCTTAAATACAATTTCAACCAAATTTCTCATATTTTCGACTTTTACCAAAGAATTCTTCCTAAAACTCAACGATAAATCATGGTAAAATAACTCCTATGGTTAAAATATCATCATGTACAAGATGTCACCGGAGGGAATAACATGCCACAAACACTAGTGAAAAATATTGATTTTTTTATAGCTGCCTTATCCCAAACCTATATTTCTGCGCTACAGCTTGATCCTGATGGAATGTATTCAGAGGTTGCTTCAGGAATTGTTGAACTGTTCTCTGACGAACAAGTACGGCTGAGAAGATATGACGGATCAGTATCCCATTATGCAAGAGACAACACCAAATTTCAGCGATGACAAAAGGACGTGAACTGGAAAAAGGTCATTGTGAATGATCCTCTTCCAGCTCACGTCCTTATTCACTCTACACACAACTAATCTAGCACAATCCATTCGCCTTCAGCATCCGCTGACTTCATTTCTGCTTCCACGATTCTTAAAGACTCCGCTGTACTCTCTGGCGTACAAATAATGATAGGCTTATCCTGGATAATAACATCCAGAAAATATACAAGCTCTCTATAGTAGCCAACATCCGGTGAAAGTTCCGCTAAATAGCCTGCCCCGTCATTCGGATTGACCTTGACCTCGCTGCCATCAAACACTATATTTCCACGTTCAAAATTAACCCGGTACCCCATGTAAAAACCAAAATCACCTTCCAGCGTCCAATCCACCTGAGCATTAATTACTTTTGCATCCTTATAAAAATAGTGAGTCGATGCGATATCATATCCGCTACCCGGAAGGACATTACGTCCTAAGGATGATACTTTATCCGGTCTGCCGAACAGATAGTTAATCATATCCGTATCGTGAATATGCATATCCATAATGCCTCCACCGCTTAGTGTCTCATCAAGAAACCAATCCTTAGGAGCACCAGAACCCCTGTAAAAATACCCTTCCGTGACCTGACCGAACTGCCCGCTCTCTATCACTTCTTTTAAATATTCATACCCCGGCCAAAAACGGAGGCAATGTCCGATCATCAGTTTTTTCCCACAGCGGGCTGCCGTTTCCACCATCTCCAGCGCTTGTACGGAAGTTCTGGCCATCGGTTTCTCACAAAAAACATGATATCCACGTTCCAGCAGCGAACAAGTCATTTCCGCATGCAGATAAGTAGGAACCGCAATGTCGATCATATCCAGTTCCTCACTGGCTATCATTTTCTCCAGATCATCGTATAGATTGTAAGCTGACAAATCATAGACTTCCTGGGCAGTGCTCATATTCCCGCCTGCTTTTCCATCCTTTAATTCCTCAATTCGCAAATCACAGATGGCTTTAAGGGCAATGGGCTGCCCCTCTTCCGTTAAGCGCACATAATTATCAAAATGCATCCGGCCCATAAATCCAAAGCCGATCAAGCCTATTTTCAACATCGTGAAGTCTCCTTTACTAAAAGTATGTTACTTAACGTATCCGTATCCAGGCCCCTTCCTGATCAGCCGATTGGATTTCAGCCTCAATGATTTCTATGGACTGGGCAGCACTTTCGGGCATACATAGGGTCACTGGCTCATCGTTCTGGATGATTTTCAAGAAATATACCAACTCTCTGTAATATCCGGTATGCGAAGAAAGCTTCGCAATGAACCCCGGTTGACGATTAGGATTTACCTTAACTTCCGCGCCATCAAAGACTACATTTCCCCGTTCAAAATTAATCCGATAGCCCATGTAAAAACCAAAGTCGCCTTCCAGTGTCCAGTCCGCTTGGGCATTGACCACTTTTCCATCCTGATAAAAATAATGAGTGGAGACGATATCATAGCCACTTCCCGGTAAAACCTTCCGCCCAAGCGTTGATACTTTATCTGGTTTCCCAAACAAGTGATGGATGATGTCCGTATCGTGTACATGCATATCCAGCATACAGCCGCCACTTAGCTCATCATTGACCAACCACCCTTTAGGAGCACCGGAACCCCGGTAAAAATAAGCCTCTGTCACTTCACCGAACTCACCGCTAGCTATAACCCCCTTCAAATATTCATATCCCGGCCAGAAGCGAAGACAATGACCAATCAGTAATTTTTTTCCGCTGCTTTGCGCCGCCGCTACCATCTTCCAAGCTTCTGCGGAATGTCTCGCCATCGGCTTTTCACAGAACACATGATACCCTCGTTCCAGCAGCGAACAAGTCATTTCAGCATGCAAGTACGTAGGTACTGCAAGGCTAATAGCATCTAGTTCTTCTTTTTCGAGCATATGCTCCAAATTCTCATAAAGGCTGTAAGGGGATAAATCATATACCTCGTGGGCTGTGTTCATATTCCCCGCGGATTTAGTATGTTTAAGGACTTTAATCTGCGGGTCACAAATGGCAACCAGAGAAATCGGATGGCCGTCTTCCTGCAATTGAACATACTGATCAAAGTTCATTCGGCCCATAAATCCAAAACCCACCAGCCCCACTCTGAGCACAGCCTTCACCTCTCTTAAACTTAGTAACTAGTGCGTCCTAAAATAGCATCCATCGCTGCAGAAGTATTAAAAATGATTTGCTCCGAATAATGCGTATATGGCGGTATCATTTCTCCAGTAACATAATTGCTGTAGCCGATCTCTTGCAGTGCTTCCATAACAGCAGGATAATCCACATCCCCAGCAAGTAGATCAACAAATCCATGAAGTCCTCCGGCTGCCCGGCGGTAATCTTTGAAATGCACCTTCTTGATTCTATGGCCTAGAATCCGTATCCACTGCTCTGGATAACCAGAATGAACGATATTCCCTACATCCAGATAGGAACCTACATAATTGGAGCCTACAGCATCTATAAAAGAACGTAATTCGAGCGGAGACAGCAGGAATTTATTCCACACATTTTCAATCCCAATAGAAACACCCGCCATTTTTGCATCCTGAGCTAGATCACTGATCGCCTTCAAGGCTCGATCATAAGCTTTTTCATAATCGACTATTTCACAGCCCTCAATAAAATCCACACCAACCGCACCAGGAATGACAAGAATCGTATCTACGCCAAGTGTTGCTGCCAGCTCCAATTGTTTTTTACATACATCGATAGCCTTCGTCCGGTTCGCCGCGGATTCACTTGTCATGGCATATGACCAATATAGTCCTGTCGCCAGTCCTGCAATTTCTAATCCCATCTCCTGAATGGAATTTTTGATCTTAATAGCTTCTTTCTCAGTGGTTTGCAGGCCAAGTTCACCCGATTCATTCAAAGATAACTCAATTCCGTCGAAACCTGCCGCTTTAGCCAGACGTGCACATTCTTCGATCTCAGTACCTTCGCGAAACGACCAAATGTTTATTCCCTTTTTCATCTGAATCCTCCTCAAATTTGTTATTTTCCGTTTTTTAAGATTCTGCCCTAAATGCGCTTATATCCTTGATTTATTTATATTATAATAGATTGTAAGTTAGATTTATTTAGGTGAACAAGAGATTTGTTGCACGATTCCGGTCTATTTAATAAATCATTTTATACTGTATGGGAGGTTTATTCGTGGCTGAAAAAGAACCCCGTTATCCCCTGAGAAAACAGGTCCCTTCCCGGGAGTGGTCACCTGGCATTCACTACGCACAATTCCAAACTCTCTCACCTTGCCTCTTTCCAAGAAGAAGATTGTATGATTTCGAGCTGCTATACGTTCGCCAGGGGAAATTATCAACAAAGATGGATACGGAGGAATATATCCTGAATTCAGGACAACTGATATTTCTTTCTTCCGGGGTATATCATCAGAATGCGATTGTCTCAGATTCGGAAACCAAACTCATTGGGATCCATTTTGATTTTTTTGGGGAATCGATTATTACAAGCGATGAAGACATGCTGGTCAATGAGGAGGAGGTTATGGACGAGAAGTTTGCCTTGGAAGCTGTGACCGCTCCTTTTATGCCATTGTCACAGGAGCCCATTTATACCCCGCCACCCGAATGTATCCATGCGATGGAACAGCTCGTGTATGAATTTACGATGCGGCCTGCCGGTTATGAATGGGTCTGTCGGGGGTTACTGCTCGGCGTTCTAACCTCGCTGCTCCGAACACAAAGCTCCCGGAATGCAGCCAAATCTTCCGTGCATACCGGGCGGATCAGAGCTTTAATCGATGAGATGGATTCAAAGCTAGCAGACCGCTGGAGCAATAAATCCATGGCTGGTGCCATGAATATGCATGAAGACCATTTCTCCAAGTTATTTCGTGAGGTAGCTGGCATGCCTCCTGGTGAATATCTCCGTTCCATCCGGCATCGAGAAGCACGCAAGCTGCTGCGCGAAACGGATTGGCCGATTGAACAGGTCGGGGATAAGGTTGGTTATCCTGATATCCATTATTTCAGCAGGGTATTTACTGCGAATGAGGGAATTTCTCCGCGGGCTTATCGCAAAATGTCCCGGATACTCTAGATACGGAAAACTCAAGATATCTCAGTCCAAGTAAGAAAAACTCCCAAAAACATTGAGGGTGATGGGTCATCTGCTTTGTGTGATACCTGTGGGGGCCGATAAACAATATACATTGTACGGTGAGATGTGCAATATGCGGGGCGGCGAACGTTCGTGTTTTCTGCGTTAATGCAGTATGCGGGGAATGCTCTAAAACTAATTAGGGAAAAACTCCCTGAAAACAGCCAATATTCGCTCTAAATGAACGAAATCAGGGAATTCCTCCCTAATAATAAGAGGAATAACTATAATTGCTAACGAATCAGCTAAACTTTGGGGAGGTTTTCCCTGATTATTAGTCTGATGACCAAATATCCCGGAATTTCAGGGAGAAATTCCCCAATCACTCTATCGAAGCAGGACAATTCAGGAAAGTTGGAGATAACAGCAGCCGGAAGTCTAATTATTCGCCGTAGTTACGGCTGACTCTTAATGTATGATCTCAAATTGAAACCACACACTTTCCATCCCACGCAACTCTATTTCTTGGATCACAGCGTTGTCCATCAGGATCAGTGTCTTTTGGATCTCGGCAGTGTTATTTACGGCACAATATCGACCCGTCTCAGGATACGCGTGACATTCAACATTCGGATTCACTGAGAACCATGAATACAATTGCTTCTCTTGATGTGCAGCCCAAAAGATCGCTCGGCTGAGTAGTCTGGTATTTTGAATACTATAGGGAAGCCCCGCGATATAAACGCCCCGCCCCCGACCAAATGAATTCACGGCAAGATTGCAGCTGCCTTGGTGCACGTCCAATATTTCTGCTCCGGCCTCCGCTTGATAAATCATGGTCATCCCTTCACCATAATTAATCTCACCTTCCAGATCTTCCGTTATGAAATGACCCTGCACAGGCGTTACCTTGGGCTTATTGATGCTTGCTGTAAATCCAATTTCCTTCTGAACACCTAGAATATCCGCTAGTTGAAAAAGAACCCCTTGATGTTCATAAGCTGATGGATCACCAATCCCAATAAAACCGCCCCCTTGCTCCACCCACTCACGAAGTGTTGCCACAACTTGCGGATCGCTCCATTGATCTCCACCGCTCCAAGAGGTGTGTACATCACCCGCGTTAATAATCACACCGATACTAGGATCAATCCCACTTAACCTGATGTCATCAAAGCTTATAAACTCAATGTCGAACGGCAAGCCCGCCAATGACTCTAATGCTCCTATGTAGGAATAACATCTTTGATTCCATAATGAATGAGCCACTTGATGTGTCTGCCAGCTTCGAAGGGAGCCCCAAGTATTCAGAACCGCCACTTTAAAAGGAGCTTTAAAAGGCTGTGTCCCTTCTGCATTGGCATGAATCCCTTTGAACTGCGTCGCAATTTCTGTCACATGATCTATAAAATCCGGAAATTGATGCGCTAGACTTAAATATCCGCCATACCCCATCCTGCCAACTGGTTTACGCATGAGCGCACGCCGGCATTTGATCCAGATCGGCATGGACTCTCCGACAGGGTCTCCCCCTTCAAAAAAGACATCAGGAAAGAAATAAGGATAGAAACGTGCCTCGGTATCCTTAATAGGTATATCCGCAATCATACGGGTTGTAACGCCATCTCCTGCTGCCCCTACCACTGCGTCGAGCCCTATCTCCGGAAAATATTTGCCATAAGGCTCTGTACCAGCCCAGTGATCCCCAAAAAACATAATCGCTTTCTTCCCGAAATCATGCACCATTTCTACACATTGTTTCGCATAACCTGCGATGAATTTCTGATTGAAGTCCATCCAGTCCAGATATCTTTGGGTCGGGTTCTTAAATGGTGTGTTATATCGCCCCTGATCCACAAAATCTTCTGCAGTCAATCGGTACCCATAAGCTTGCTCGAATTGCTCTAACGCAAGTGGACTCACACAACTCAGATAGCCAAACCAATTCACCTGTTTCTCCTTACCTTCCTTGTTAAAAATCAAATCAAAATTATAAAAGAAGGTCGTAAAACGTACGATATCAGTCTTGGGATGTTTCTTTAGCCAATCCTCCAGCACCTTCAAAACATGCCCTTGAGCCTCGGGGTAACGAACATCCAACGGTAAACGATGCTCCTCATCCCAATCATTCGTGATGTGATTGTACATGGAGACCGGCTCCCATTTCTGGTAGGCCAAGAAACTGACCGTATACTTGTGAAATTGTACCGCCTGTTCAAGTGTGACAATTCCCTCTGCGTAACTCCAACATTCAGAAGGTAATACTTCTCCTGTAGTCCGGTTTACAACCTGCCAATATTTTTTTATATCCACATCTGTGTTAGGAATAAATTGCTCGGCAAAATAATCAGCCATAATATCGATGGCCTTCACCTTTGAAGTTACTATTACTGGAGCAGACATCAGATAAATCTGCTGTCTATATTGCGGATGCTGCTTCGCCCACTCGTTGTCCTCACGGACAAGACAAAGCGTTGAATAAATTTGCAGACCCATATCGAGAATGTCCTGCGATAGATTCGTGCCATCACTGTCACGTACGGCATCTACACCCCATCTTTCGACGAGATCGGCTATGACCTCTTCCATCCCTGTTTCACCAGGCAGTGTAAATCTTCCTTTGTCCACGTAACTTCCCTCCATATCTTTGTTGTTCAGCCCTTAATTCCGCCTGCGCTTATTCCTTGGAGCAATTGCTTTTGTCCTATCACATATAAAAGAATCGTTGGAATCAGCACTAGGATCAGCGCGGCAAAAAGTGCACTCCAATCAGTAGCATAACGTTGAACCTCAAAAAGATTGGCTAAACCTACTGGCAATGTTTTTTTGCTATCACTTTGAATTAAGACCAATGCCAGCGGATACTCATTCCAAAAGCCCATCGCTGCCAGCATACAGACCGTCACAATGCCCGGTTTAGCAAGCGGCGCAACAATTCTGACGAGCACTCCTGTGTTGCCACAACCGTCAATCTTAGCGGCCTCTTCATAATCTCTAGGGACGGACCTCAGAAATCCACTTAATACAAAGATGGCAAAGGGAAACTGCAGAACAGCATAGATTAAACTGAGCATCCCGCGATTGTCTAACATCCCGAACGAATTCACCTGCAGAAATAAAGGAACCATAATGTAGGAGGCTTGCAGAAAAATACAGGCCATATAAAGGTTAAGGATTAGTTTAGAGCCCCAAAACTTAAATCTCGTTAAGACATAAGCCATAGGAACCACAAAAATAACTAAAATCGCCGTGGATAACACCACAAGAAAGATAGAGTTCAGGAAATAACTCCCCATCTTGGATTTCTGAAAAGCACGTACATAGTTATCGAAGTGTAGGGCTTGTGGAAAGGAGAAGGGGTCGGTCAGAAATTCCGTATTGCTTTTAAATGAGGCTAAGAGATTCCATACAAACGGATATAACAAAACAATGGTGGCTACAATCAGAAACAGCCGCGTAATCCAGTTAGCAATATTCATTTTTAGAAGACTCTGTTGATTGCTCGTCATCCTTCTCCCCTACCCTTCTGCTCGATTTGTAAGTAGTCTGGACAGAAAAGAAAGCACAAAGGCGAACACCAGCGTAAATATAGCTATAGCCATGGCATAACCAAAGTTCGCATTCTGGAAGGCCTGCGTGTACATGTAGTGGAGTAAAACAGTAGTTCCACCTGCCGGACCACCACCAGTCATTACAGTTACAACTATAAAACTTAAATTGATCGTACCTGCCAGAGACAACACAAACGTAATGCCAATAATATCTTTTAGCAGAGGGATCGTAATACTGGTAAGCTTCCGGAAATATCCCGCACCATCAATAGTCGCCGATTCAAACACATCCGCAGAAATCCCATCAATCGCAGCGATGTACATGACCATATAATAACCAACCGCTTGCCAGATCAGTGTAACGGCTACACACCACAATGCTGTTCGGCTATCTCCAAGCCAGGGTCTGCTCAGTTGATCTAATCCGATGCTCCCCAGAATATTATTCAAAATGCCCATATTGGGATGAAACACAAAGGACCAGATAATTCCGACTACCGTCAAAGAGATGATACTAGGAAAGAAAAATACGGTTCGGTAAAATCCTCTTTCCTTCAGCTTCGTCTGCGTTAATAGAAAAGCAAGCACCAGCCCAAAAATCAACGTAATCACTGGCACAACCAGCATCAGTTTAAATGTATTGCTCAGAGCTTTGAGGAACATCTCATCTTGAAACATATATTTATAGTTATCCAAAAAGATAAACTTGTTCTCATCACTCATCCCGGTAGCATCCGTAAAAGACATAAAAAATGCCCGAAAGGTTGGAATAATCATAAATACGAGGGTCAACAGGAGCGTTGGAATCGTGCATACCGCTATGAATAGCTTAGGATTTCTGGTTTTCGCTGTCCTAATCTTTGATTTCCTCTGTCTAGGAGCTACTTCTGCCAGCTGCATTTCAGACATCTTTCTCACTCCCCTTCATACAAAATGCATCCCGTTCATAGATAACCTTATCCATTCCTAACAGGATGCATTTGCATGAGATACTATAGATTATTTACTAGCCGCTTTCTCTTTACGAATCTGTGCAAAAGCTTTTTCCACATTATCCATCCATTGATCTGTGGTCATTTGGCCTGTCATCACTGGTGTGACCGTATTCTTGAACATTTCAGTGACTACACTAACCTTGGAACCCTTCGGTAATGATTGCCAGCCCTGTAGAATAGAAATGGAACCATTATAAGCCTCAAACATGTCATAGACACCTTTAGTCAAAAATGGCTTAGACAGCTCCTTCGCATCGTTAAGCGCATACGCCCCATTCGCTTTTTCCGCGAATAGTTTCACAGACTCATCGGTATACAGGAACTTCAAGAATTCCTTAGCGAGCTCAGGATTTTTGGCCTTAGCAGGGATGGAGAATTGCTCGTAGCTGGAAAGCACATACTTCTGATCGCCTTTATTGAACACAGGTACAGTTGTCATCCCAAATTCAAACCCATTTTCTCTAGGTGAATCCTTCATTTCATTTTCCATCCAGTTCCCGTTTACGATAAACAAAGCTTTACCCATCATCATATCGGTCTGCGACTGTGTATGGTTCAAGGCAACCGTGCCGTCCATCAGATAACCGTCTTTAGAGATTTTATAGAAAATATCCAGTACTTTTTTGATCGTGTCGTTCTTAAATGAACCTTCCTCATAAGCAAAGACTTTATCCAGCGTTTCTTTTCCCCCCGCACTCGCAATGGCCGGGTAGAGAATTTCCTCCAAATAATCCGGATAGATGCCTTGGTAAGTGAATAAAGCCCGCTTCGTTTTGGTTCCATCTGCATTAACCAGATAGTTCTCCTCTTTGTTCAGCTCATCCCCTAAAGCAAAGAACTCCTCCCAAGTCTCAGGAACACTCCAGCCTTTTTCTGTGAACAGTGTTTTATTGTAAATCAAGCCCATCGGTCCAGCATTAAAAGGTGCGAGGTACGTCTTTCCATCTTGATAGGGCTGAAATCTTGTACTGTCCAGCATCCCCGGTAGAATCATATCCTTAAGCGTCTCCTCTTTATCAAGCGCTTTGCTTTCAAATACATCGCTGATATCTAGCAGTCCTTTTTCTTTAATCAATGAAAGCACGATGCCACTTTGCTCTGTATCTGTAACGGATAGGAAGTCGGGAGGATTACCCGCAACAATCTGCGGCCGGATTACTTCACCAACTTTAGGATTAATCGTCATGTTCACTTTCACACCTGGATAAGCACTTTCGAATTTGCTGACAATTTCATTCCAATAATCCGCACCATATCCCCCTTGGAATACAGCAATGCTAAGTTCCTTGTTATCAAAATCTTTAGCAGGTTCTTCTTTAGTCTTCCCGGCGTTCGTTGTACTTGTAGCTTGCGCGGTGCCCGCAGCTTTCGTTGAATCAGATTCATTCGAGGCAGCAGGTTTATTATTGCTGTTCCCACAGCCGAGCAACCCCACACCTAGCAGCATTACTGCTAATAATGTACTCATAGTCTTTTTCATAAACGCCCTCCTTAAGATATTCTTGTAAACGCTTTTTTAATAATCTAAGTATAGAAGGATTTACGCTATATTTACATTTACAATACAAACCTACCTATGTATTATCTTATCCATCTTCCAATGCGAGCTCGTACAAGCTTATTCATCAGGGTCACATAACCTGTAAACTTAGCCGTTAACGGAATGGATAATATTATCCATTCCATAGATTATTCTCACTTTTCGCCGCTGCATATATATTCCATAGTTCTTTTTATGTTAACTTGTAAGTAAAAGATAGTGAATGGGAGGTCATCCACCTGAGTCGACGCAAAGGGAAGCTGCATTTTCCTAATCCTCCGCAAATCATGCGCAAGGTTAAAATTCAAAATCGCTTAACCGTCATTTTCTTAATCGTATCCGTGATCCCAATCATCTTTATAGGTTTCTACTCCTACACCATTTACTCCAAATCTATTAACAATAAATTAAGTAAATCCACATTTCAGGCTTTAACGCTGCTTAATCGAACGATGTTAAGTGAACTTAACAACTATCAATATCTTGCAGGCTCTGTTTCTACCAATAGTATTATTCAGGAGCGTTTATCGGCAGCACCAAATGAACCCGCTCCTAGCAATGCTGCCATTAATCATGCCATGGACAATTTATATAGAACCATCTACCCCGGATATGTCCAGAACGTTCGGGTCATCGACGCCAAGAACCAACCTATTTATGAATTAGGCTACGATGGCATCCCCAATCCTAAGTATGAAGAAATTATGAAACAAGTAGAGCTCAATGCCCCTTATGACAGTCTTAACTACGCAAAAAGCTATCGCGCTTACAATACCATTGTCCTGGGCCGGAAAATTTTTGATCAAGATGACATTGGCGTTCCCTTAGGTCATGTGTTTGTTTTTATTGGTGGGGAGTTATTTTCAAAAGTCATTCTTTCCAGTGTGGATTTAGGTACAGGTTCCAGTCTCCTTATTATGAATAGGGAGGGAAAAGTAATGTCCTCGAATCAAAAGGATACTCCGCTAGGAGAACCCTATTATAAAGATGAGCTTTTTAAGCAAATCAAGACACAAGAGGCAAAGAAAAACCATTCCTTCCAAGGCATGGTCAATGGAAAAATGCAGCAAATCTCCTATATTAACAATAATCAATTAGGCTGGTACATGATTTCTACCGTGCCCTTCTCTTATATCAATTCAGAGACAAGTAAAATCACCACTGGACTACTTATTGTTGTCAGCATCATTGTAGTCGTGTGTATTCTAATTATTATCGTATTGTATAAAAGCATCCTAAAACCAATCAAACAAATCATCGTCTTCTGCAATCAAATTTTTTATGGTGATCTATCGAGCCGGATCGAAGATCACAGCAACGATGAAATGGGCGTGTTGGCCAATAGAATTAACAGCATGGTCAGTAGAATGGAACAGCTGATGAAGGATCAAAAGAAAGATCTGAAAAGAAGACGTTCGCTCGAATTGCAAATGCTGCAATCGCAGATTAATCCTCACTTTCTTTTTAATACACTTAACTCCTTACGATGGCTGGCGATGATTAACCAGGTTCCCGTCCTTAGCGACGGCATCTCCTCACTAGCTGAATTGCTGCGTAGTACCATTATCGATCAAGATGAGCAAATCACCATCAAGCAGGAGCTGAACAATCTGGATCATTATTTTGCCATTCAAAAAATACGTTATGCCGACAGGTTCGACATTGAATATGACTTGGATGAGTCTTTATTACAGAGCATGATCCCCAAGCTCATCCTGCAGCCGATCGCAGAGAACGCGATTCTTCATGGAGTTACAGATATAGGAGGAAAAGTTCTAATCCAAATTAAGGTATACGCAAAAAATGAATACACCCTTATTATTGAGATCATCGATAACGGAAAAGGGTTTGACACCACCAAATCTGAAAAAGCTGACAATCTGTCGGGTATCGGAATTTCAAATGTGGCCGATCGCATTAAACTTCAATACGGTGAGAGTTACGGGCTGTTCATCACAAGCTCAATGGGTCATGGAACCTGCTGCCGCCTAATTATCCCTAAACAAACATACGAACTTAAGGGGTGATACTATGTATCCTATGTATAATGTAATGCTAGTGGATGACGAACCTATTGTTAAAGTCGCGCTCAGAACCATGATTCCATGGGAAGAGCTTGGATACATGATCTGTGCTACTGCCTCTGACGGAGTGGAAGCCTTAACACTTGTAGACAAGTTTAATCCCCATATCATCATTACAGATCTCAAAATGCCTAATATGGATGGTCTGCAGCTGATAAAAGAACTGAATAACAGAGGGTTTGCAGGAAAAATTCTGGTGGCGAGCAACCACGGGGAGTATGAGTTAGTTCGTGAAGCCTTAGTGCTTGGGGCTATAGATTATATGCTGAAGATTAGTATGAAAACGGGGGATTTGATCCATTTGCTGGAGAAATCTACGAAGCTAATTCAAGAGCAGCTTCAATCTAGGCAGCAGCAGGAGACCCAAACACAGTTATTACAACACAATTTAAAAAGCGTGAAAAATGCGCTTCTAAAAGATTATTTCACCGATCCTTATTACGATGTGCAGCAGCTTGATCAGCATGATGCTATAAGTTTCGCTTTCAGCGAAAGCAGCTGTTATTTATTCTACATTACTTTTGAGCAGAATAACGCCACCCAAAACGAAAGACAAAATCACATCTCCGTATCCTTTATTGAAAACATCATCTTGGATATCTTGGAGACCGTAGATCAGTTAGAAATTATTCAGCTAGAATCTAATGGGCTGCTACTTCTAATCTCCTGTGATACCTTAGACGATCATCAAATTATCCGCACAGACTTTATCCAGAGGGTCATTCGGTTAATCAAAATGTATATTTCTATCACCCCTACTATTGTTTTTTCTGATCCTGTACGGGGATATGCTGAAGCAAAACGAACCCTAGAGCAATGTAAAGAATCCTTGCAAATCCAATTTTACAACGAAATAACGATTATAGATCCAACGGATGTCCATTTAAAGGATACGCTGGACTTCGAGGATGTACATGATTTCTCGACGCAATTAATTCAGAACTGGAAGCTTTCAGGGGTTGAAGCCGTTAATCAAGCAACTCAGCAATTTCTCGACACCTGTAAATCCAAGCAAATTAATCCTGCTGAAACCAAAAAGTTCATCGTAAATTGTCTGCATTATCTTCCCTTATGCGATGCTCATCTCATTGTCGAGGATCCGAAGCTTTTGAAGACCTATATAGAAAATATCGCCAGCAGTAAACGTACCACTGACGTTCTATCTATAATGGAGCTTGTGTTCCAACTATTCTCCCATCAAAAGCAACAGATCGTAACTACACACAATAGAGATGTTAAACAAGCGATTGACTATATCAACACACATTATCAGAAGAAGCTGACCTTATCTCTGATTGCCAAGCATGTCAACTTAAGTGAGAACTATCTGTCCAGAATCTTCAAAGAAGAAGTGGGGCAAAGCATCATTCACTACATTAATACTGTGAAAATGGAAAAAGCCGCAGAATTAATACTTAAAGGGAATCCATACATTAAAGAAATTTCCACGCAAATCGGTATACACGATCAATTTTATTTCACCCGGTTATTCAAAAAACACTTTGGTGTTAATCCTAGTGAGTATAAGAATCACGTTCAGGCCACGCTTGGTTCAGAAAATTAAGACCATTCAAACTCTTTTTATGATCCTTTCACAACCTGAATGTTATTGATGAACCCTTCTTTAGGTGCAAATATGGAATTAAACAACAACTCTTTGTTTAACCGCTCCAGCTGCAGTAGATGATGACGATAGTGCATTTCAATAAGTAGGAACCATTCCTCCGCGCATAGTCCACCGAATCGCGGGTGAGATACGGTATTTTGTTTGGACGCTTTTTCAAGAGAGGGTTCGATCTCTCTCATTCTTTGAATGACTGTACGTAACCCTTGAATTAATTGTTCTTTGCTCTCCGGCTGCTCCGGCGTATATTGGGCGGAAGGCGGAACCTGAATACGAATGGGCGGAAAGCTTCCTTGCGCAAATATAGCCGCACCATCCTCAGTTTTCCCCACATGAGCTACTAAGGGATCCTGGTCTAGCACAAGGCATTGATCAATATTACGAAGCTGCATATACAGCGCCGAGTTAATGAGATGCTGAAACATCTGTCCGATGGACCAGGCGTTTTCACTCGGCTTTTGCTTCAACTGCTCCAGATTGAATCGCTCCAATTCTTGAATATAGTATGTCGCAGTTTCTTCAAATCGTTGTAAGACTTCTTTTGTTGTAATCATCATATATCAGCTCCTGTAGTCATTGATGGTCCAAGTATACAAAAACGCTACTGACAGCGTTATGTCAGTAGCGTTTTAACATTATTTCTATTTCATTTCTAACCTGATCACGGAAAGATTCGGGCTCCAGCACAACCATACCGCCTCCCCAGCCAAGCACCCATTGCAGCAATTCCCCTGGCTCGCGAACGCGAAAAGTAACAAGTACCCCCTCCGCATGCTCCTCAATAGTTTCCATATAGAAATTATTTGATTCCCTTACCTTATCGGCTATGTCAGATTGGACTAAGATAAGCACATGAACGTTGCGATCATCAGGAGGTTGGTATACCTCCAGATGAAAATCTGCTGGCAGTATAAATTCATCTTCCAGATTAATAAGCTCCCTCATTCGGGATAACCGGAAATGACGGATGTCTTGACGCAATTCACACCAGGCGATGAGTACCCATGACCCGTGATGAAGCACAAGTCCATAAGGAGCAACCGTACGAATACTTTGACGGTTCCCATCGGCTTCGGCGATTCTTTTGGAATAACGAAATCTTATTTTCCTTCCCTCCAATATTGCTCCACGAATGGCTTCCAAACATGCCTTCTCTTGTATGGGTGCTATATCTTCTGCGGATGCAAATAAACGAAAACTTTTGCGAATCTGTGATGCTTCACTGCGGATAGCTTCCGGCAGGATGGCTTCTATCTTTGCTTTAGAACTTCTAGCCTTATTACCATAGTGTGCATCAAACCGCTGCTCGATAAAATCAGTTCCGATAAGCAATGTCACTGCTTCGTCCAGCGTGAAACTAACGGGTGGCAGGAAATACCCCTCGATTAAGGAGTAACCCTGCCCTGGCGCTCCTATAATGGAAACGCCCGCTTCACTCAGTGCCTGAATATCCCGATAGATCGTTCTTACGCTCGTTTCAAACGTAGCAGCCAAATCCTCCGCCCGCAACATTTTGTTACGCTGCAGTTCAAGCACTATAGCTAACAACCGGTCCATTTTGTTCATACGACTCCCCCTCCCCGAACAATCTCATCAACAGCTCGTCGATACCCACCCGAGTTCCGAAACGATTCACTGATATTGGAGACAGCTTTTTTATAAGATAAATCGCTTAATATATGATCTACTGCTTCTCGTAGTTGAGTTGCAGTTAAACTTTGCATTTGTAACTTAATGCCTGCTCCGACATGGACGACTTGATCCGCAATTATTGGCTGATCAGCACTTTGTGGAATTACAATTAGCGGAACCCCGTAATAAAGCCCTTCATTGATACTGTTCATTCCACCATGTGTAATAAATAACTTTGTGTATTGCAGTATATCCGTTTGTGGAACATAATTTTTCACGAAAAAGTTTTGCGGAATTCCCCCTAAATCAGTGATTTGGACTTTATCTCCAATTGACATCACAATAGTGTGCTCCGTGTTCCCCAATGCTTCAATACAAAGTTTATAGAATTCAATGGCTTGGTTAAAAACTGTGCCGAGTGAAATGTAAATTGGACTTTTCCCCTTAATTGCCATGAGGTCGAAGTTTTCTGGAGCTAATCGTGAAGAGATGGAGGGTCCTACAAAGATATAAGACGGGTCAAAAGCTTCTCCCTCAGGTTGAAACTCCCTAGTTGTATAAACGATAGTAAGTGGGGCAGGATTACAAAACACTTCATAAGGGGATTGGATGTCCACATCATATTTGCCCTTCACCATTTGCGTCAAGCTTTGGAATTTATCCTTTATAGGATTAGTTACTTCTGCAGGAACTGTAGTATAAAATTGTTCTAACATTTCATCGAATGCTGCTTTTGTCTGCGCAAAAGAAGTACAGGAGCTAATGGCCGGAAGCCTAAGAATTTGAGCTAACAAACGTCCACAACCAAACATAGAATCATGGATGATGTAATCAAAATGCTCCCCTTTGATCTGTTCAAGAACGCTTGGAATAACTATATCTGTCGTAAGTAAAAGACCGTTGATTCTTTCGAGTACATAATTTCTTCCACCTGAGATAAAAGCTTGGATAAATTTCTGATCGTCAAATGTTCGTACTGTAGCCCCCGTCATCTCCATACGTTCTCTATAAGCTTCTATACAAAAGTACACTACCTCTTCGCCACGAGAAATAAGCTCTTCCACAACGCCAACCGTGGGATTAATATGTCCCTCTGATCCACCATTAATAAATAACACACGCGCCAATTGTAATCCTCCTTAACTATAAATCATTTTTATATTAGATATTATAAACATTAATTTTACTTATATCGCTCTAAAAGGGTATAGTAATATAGGCTTTAAAACCATTTTAATAATATAGAGTATACCCTTATTAGAGGAGAGATCATATTGGAAAGAGTAGTTGGAACAGTTGTACGTGGACTTCGCGGACCTATCATTAACAATGGGGATAACATTGAAGAAATCGTAGTTCAGACGGTATTGAATGCAGCAACAGTCGAGGGTTTTTCGATCGAAGATCGTGACATTGTGACCGTAACTGAATCCATTGTTGCTCGGGCACAAGGAAACTATGCAACGATTGACAATATTGCTGCTGATATAAAGGGGAAATTCGGCGAAGAAACTGTAGGGGTCATTTTTCCAATCCTTAGCCGTAACCGGTTTGCTAACTGCTTACGCGGTATTGCCAAAGGGGCACAAAAAGTAGTCCTAATGTTAAGCTATCCAGCTGATGAAGTAGGCAACCACCTTGTAGACATCGACGAACTAGATGCTAAAGGTATCAATCCATGGACAGATGTATTAACAGAAGCTCAGTTCCGTGAGTTTTTCGGCTATATTAAGCACCCATTCACAGGGGTTGACTATA
The DNA here is from genome assembly GCF_038002785.1 of Paenibacillus sp. FSL H3-0310. Classification (NCBI taxonomy): domain Bacteria; kingdom Bacillati; phylum Bacillota; class Bacilli; order Caryophanales; family Paenibacillaceae; genus Paenibacillus; species Paenibacillus sp. FSL H3-0310. The sequence goes on along the minus strand of NZ_JBBODC010000001.1, from coordinate 1,242,895 downwards.
TTGAATATTATAAAGGTTTAATTGAAGCTGAAGGTGTGGCTTGTGAAGTCATCTTCTCCAACAACCCAAAAACCATTTTAAACTATACAAAAAATGTATTAACTTGCGATATTCACACTCGCTTCAGAACCAAACGCATTCTCACAAACAACGGTGCTGAAAAAGTATTTGGCTTGGATGATATTCTTACACAATCAATCGATGGCAGCGGCTTTAACGAAGCTTATGGTCTGCTAGGATCAAATAAAGCAACAGAAGAAAGTGTTAAGCTATTTCCCAATAACTGCCAGCCTATCGTGGATGGTATCCAAGCAAAAATCAAAGAAATTACAGGTAAAACTGTAGAAGTTATGGTTTATGGCGATGGAGCATTCAAAGATCCAGTCGGAAAAATCTGGGAGCTCGCAGATCCAGTTGTCTCCCCTGCTTACACTGCCGGACTTGATGGAACACCAAATGAAGTAAAATTGAAATACTTGGCCGATAACAACTTCTCTCATCTTCGTGGTGAAGAGTTAAAACAAGCCATTTCTAAATACATCCAGAATAAAAATGATGATCTAGTTGGTGCGATGGAAGCCCAAGGGACTACACCTCGTAGATTAACTGACCTGATTGGATCATTATCTGATTTGACTTCTGGTAGTGGCGATAAAGGAACACCAATGATTTATATCCAAGGTTATTTCGATAACTATACAAAATAAGAGTAGTACAACAAAGGGAGTCTCTAAACGAGGCTCTCTTTTTTACTTTCTGGGTTATAATAAAAGCAAACAGCGGCAGGCGGAGGATACTATGAACATAAGAAGGATTAAATATTTTATCGATCTCGTGGAATGCAGAAATTTTACGGAAACAGCTAAAAAGAACTATGTTTCGCAGACCACCATTAGTCAACAAATCGCCGCGCTTGAAGAGGAATTCAACATTCAATTAATTGACAGAAAGCAGATCCCTATCGAGCCAAGCAAAGCCGGATGGCTTTTCTATGGCGAAGCTCTCATCCTCTGGAAGCAATATAACCATATGAAGCTGAGCATGGAAAACTTTCAAAAGTATAATACGCAATCCCTGAGTATCGAATATGCGGCGATGACGGATATCCAAAGTTTGTTGAAATTGATTCCCTCGTTTCAGGATCATCATCCGAATATTAAGCTGGAACTGAATAAAGTATTGCTAAAAGATATTGCAGAATACTTGCTAAAAGGGATTTACGACGTGGCTATTGCCTTTGATTCCGAGTTTCAGGGAAAAGAGGACATTGTAACCTATCCCTTATATAAGGGACGTTATTGTGCGGCTGTGAGTCATCACCATCCTCTCTTTCATCATGAATCGATCGCCAAAGAGGAGTTATATGAACATCCCCTAGTCATGCTGAATCCAACAGCTATTGGAAACTCTTATCATCTAATGATCCAGCATGCAATTGAAGACGGCTATCAGCCGAATATTCTTCGAACCGCAGACGATGTGGAGACAGAATTGTTTTATATCATCACGGAGAATTTGATTGGCTTTTTCCCGGATAACTATCAGCTCGCTTATCTTCAAGATGAAGTCCGGCTAATTCCTTTAGATGATTCACACCATACCTTTGCAATCGAAGCAGGTTATCTCAAAAATAATACAAACCCGGCCTTGCCCTCCTTCCTGCAACAAATCCAAATTGGATTTAGCAATCGACCATAAGTTTTATGTGTTAGACTATGTTCTTTTTTTCACATACTATAAGGGTATAAATCATATCCACAAGGAGTGACAACGATCATGGGTAAATTATTGTTGACTGGTGTCGATGGAAATCTAGGGAAGCAAGCTGCGGAATACTTGTTGGAGCTGGTAGATAAAGACCAAATCATTTTTTGCGCTTACGATCCGGCATGTTTGAAAGAATATGCGGAACAAGGGATTGAAACACATGTGACCAACTTTAATAACAAGGACGGCCTTGCCGAAGCTTTTGCACATGCCGATAAACTCGCACTAATCTCCATGCCTTTTGTTGGAGAGAAACGTCAAAATGCACAAAAAAATGTGGTCGATGCTGCCAAAGAAGCTGGAGTCAAACAGATCATTTATACTTCTTTGGTCAACGCAGCCGATGAAAGCAATCCAAGCGTAGAAAAAATTGACCATGTGTATACCGAACGTTATATTCAAAGCGTTGGGCTAGATTATATCTTCCTTCGCAATTCCCAATATGCGGAAGCCATGATAACCAATTACTTTACGTATGTGAAGGGTGACGGGGTATTAACAAACAATCAAGGTGACGGTAAAATGGCTTATATCTCGCGGAAGGATTGCGCAAAAGCCGTTGCGTATGCCCTAGCCTCCAATAACTATCAGGAAGCGATTCTAAATATCAACGGGCTTGAATTGATGACAATTACCGACTTCATTAAGATTGGTAACGAAGTAACGGGCAATCATATCACCTACAAAGAAAATACGGATGAAGAAAATTATGCCGTATTCGAAGCAATGGGCGTGCCTAGAACCACCGATGGTGCATTTAAAGAAGGCTCCGAAGCACCCTTTTCTTCAGAAGGTATGGTTACTTTCGGACAAGCTATTCGTGAAGGAAAAATGGATGTTTATACGGACGACTTTAAACAACTTACTGGTCAAGACCCTCTGACCGTGAAATATATGTTTGAACATGCCGATGAATTCCAGGTTGGCGAAAGACACTCTAAAGACAATTAAAAGCTGCCACTCTTACTTCTTAGGCTAAATCACCCCCATTTATTTAACGGGGGTGATTTCTTTTATACTGAGCGTGGCACAAAAACTCCGTAAAGCTCAATCATATGCTCGCCCTGGAGATAATCAGGGAAAACCTCCCTAATATTCTGAGGATTCTGGTCACCAGACTAATAATCAGGGAATTCCTCCCTGAAATTTAGCTGATTTGGCGGTAAATCTTGATATTGCTCTGTTTTTAGGGAGTTATTCCCTAATTCCATTCATTTAGAGCAATTGTCGGCTTTTATTAGGGAAGTTTTCCCTAATCCTCCATCACAGTATAGATAGAACTGGCCAAGTATATCGGTAAACTCGCTGTAGAACAAAATGCACCTTTAACCGTACGGATGAACATCCGAATGGCTAAAGGTGCATTATCTTTATCTCTGTCTACTTTTTAATTAGAGTTAGTTCCAGATCTCTTCAGCAATTTCTTTAATATAAGCAAGCTTACGCCATTGCTGCTCTTCAGTCAGGTGGTTGCCTTCTTCCGTGGAAGCAAAGCCACATTGCGGGCTAAGGCAAATCCGGTTTAGATCAACATATTGCTTCGCTTCCTCAATACGCTTCAGAATATCCTCCTTGCTTTCAAGCTCACCAAATTTGGATGAGAACAGACCTAACACAACCTGCTGATTGTCTTTCAAGAAGCGCAATGGTTTGAAATCGCCTGCACGTTCGGTATCAAACTCCAGATAATAACCCGAGTAGTTATTGATATTAAGAAGCGTTTGTGCGATAGGCTCGTAGCCTCCACCTACTCCAGCATAAGTCGAAACATAATTGCCCCGGCATACATGGGTCGTTACAACAAGATCTTCCGGCAGACCCGTTACAACTTCCTCGTTCAATTTTGCCAGTTCGCTTGCATATTCAGCTACGTTCACGCCAATCTGATTCATAAACGCTATAAACTGTTCGTCGCAAAGTGCTCCCCACGTACAATCGTCGATTTGAATGCTGCGGCAGCCCGCTGCATAGAAGGCAAGAATCGATGCTTTGTATGCTTTGGCAATATCCGAGATAAGCTCTTCACGATTCGGGTATAATTCATTTGTGCTTTCTTTGTTTTCCGCCCGATCTAGCTCGAACAGGAATTGTGCAGCCGCAGGAATCGATTGACGCGCAACAACGTCCTCACCAGCAGCATCTTTTAAAAATTCATAATGCGAAACAAAAGGATGGCTGCTGTAGCTTATTTTCCCGGTCAGTCGGGCTGTTTCTGGTCTGGACTCTGCACCGTTAAATTGGTAACCTTGATCAATAATTGTCCGATCTACACCGTCAAGTCCCCAGAAGAAGTCGAGGTGCCACCAAGAGCGGCGGAATTCACCATCAGTCACCGCTTGAAGACCCACCTCTTTTTGTTTCTGCACGAGCTTAACGATTTCGTCGTTCTCTACTTCCTTCAACTGCTCGGCAGTAATTTCACCATTCTTGAATTTTAATCTAGCCTCTTTCAACGCTTGGGGGCGCAGGAAGCTGCCCACGATATCATATCGAAATGGAGTAACGGTTCGTTTTTGGGGTTTGGTCTGAATGCTCATATATTAATCTCCTCGTAAACAAATTATTAGAATTAATATAGCATAACCGACTGACTATACCGATCTACCAATGCGCTATGGCAGGTTATAAGTATTAACTATAGCTAGATTCAGCGTGATAATTAGAAGGGCATGCCAAAAAAGAAAGAGGCGCATGAGTAGCGCCTCTTCTTTAACAAATCATATCGACGGATATTACATAGTAATTAAACTCCGCAGTAACCTCGAACCCAACCGACTGATAGAGGGATAATGCATTTCTATTTTGAGTGACCACGCTAAGACGAATCTGGGAATTCTTCTGATCTCGCAAGATTTTAACTACCTCTGAAAGAATTTCACGACCGTATCCTCTACCTTGACACGAAGGAAGCACACAAAAATCATGTATAACCGCAGTATTTGTATCTAAATCATTGACTCTAATCATCCCAACCGGAATCATGTTGTCCACAGCAATGTAAGTAATCCGTGCCGGTTCTCTTGTACGAGTTAAATAATTCCTAGTCCAGGACTCTGAATCACCAAAGGCTTGTGATGAACATTTAACCATGAACTCTAAATCCTGATCTTCTTCCAATCGCACAACTAAACCGGAGTGGCTTGATCCAGCGATTTGTGCCCGATTAAAAACCTTGAGGAATTCAGACGGTGCAGCACTTGCCCCTAAATACCGTATATAATCCATCCCTGATTCAGAATTAGAAGGTATCCTAGAACGGCAAGTTTGTATGCCTTGCATTTGCATATCTGCTGCGGCACAAGAATGCCTCATCTCCGTCTATCTCCTTAAGGCTTTCTACACCCACCCTCAAACTTGACTTGTCGGACGTCTTGCAAAGGTGTTCTAATATTCGGATTTGGTCAATGTAATGCTTTGAAAAGTCTTTCATTGTACTAATGTTATATTCTTGCATCTAGTACCCTCATTAAGAAGGAAATACGCAGTTTATGGACGAGTAGGCGTTATTCTTCTAAATTCTGTCCACTTAATGATAGTTACCAATGGAACCGCCTCCTAAAAGTCAATATCTTCACTCTAAACCAGGGTAATCATAAAACAAACCTTATAACTAAAAAAATGACGGCAATTATAGCCACAACGATCAACAGATTGGTTACCTCGCTCCAAAATCCAGGAACGCCTTCAGTATGATATTTTTGCGCATTTACATCATGGTTTGCTTTATGGCCTCCAGGGTCCGTCATATTGGGATTAGGTCCTGAATTAAAAAAGTCAGACATAAAAACAACTCCTTTCCATGATTATAAACCATATTATACCAGTCCATTACCATTTAAACGACAAATTAATGCCACATTCAGTATATCGTTTGTCGGAGGACTTTAGGGAGATTTTTGACAACTCTATCGTAAGAGTGATCAATCATTAAATAGATATCCGACTCTGGTAAGGAGCCATCCAAAACAATCGTATTCCAGTGTTTTTTGTTCATGTGGTATCCTGGCCGAACGCTCTCATGCTGCTCTCGCAAGTTCCCTGCAATCACCGGATCACATTTTAGATTTATGTAAGCATAATTCCCCTTATTCTCAAAAATAAGCGCGAACATTTTACCGGCAATCTTAATCACCAATGGATCGAATCCGAAAGGATAGTCCTTTGTTGCTCCGTTCTTTTTTAAACAGTATTCAATAATATTATGGGTCAAAATCAGTCCCTCGCCTTCTCAGCCTAACCAATTTGTGAATAAAAATAAGATAAGTGTTCCTTTGACAAGGCTTTTTCGATTAGTTCTTTATCATAGCTATTTTTTTGTAATGCAGCGATAATCGCTTGTGTCCTATCTGATCTTTTTCGTCTTAAATTAGATTCCAACTGTATTTCTAGCGGAACCGTAGGAATAGTATACGGTCCGATCTCCACGTTTTTGAAATGGCTCCAAATGAATTGTCCACCTTCCCATATCCCATCACCATCCATAGAATCAGGAATTCCAGCTGAATTGGAAATATGAACAACCTCCACCTTAAATCCATCGATTATCCAACTCCCTTTTGTCCAAGAAAATCCCGAAGAAAAGGTTTGAGTGAATGTAGGTTCTTCTAAAGAAGATAACCAGTTATCCCCATGAGGAAATTCACATTTATCCAAAAGGGAAAATCCTTTAAGAAGTTCTGCAAATTGGTCAATCCCTTCCTTATTCCTTGTATAAATATCAACGTCTCCTGGGGTCATTTCACAGCCCTGAAGAACCGAACCGACCGAGCCAACCAAGATCCATTCTAAATTCGAATTCATTTTGGATGAAAAATAAAGTTCACATACCTTTGACAAAGCTTTTTTCCAGCTATACATAACTTCACCCCAAATTAACTAGTAAGTTCAAGTGCACGAAACCTGAATAACCTCAAATACGTTAAAGTATTATACAAATCCACAGGAGGTTTTTAAAATGAGATACAGTGCTGCAGGCGCACCAATAATCTGTCCTTGCTGTCAAAACGATACTTTTGATCTGGATTATAAACTGCTTAACACAAGCGGCGCATCATTTTTAGGCTTTGACTGGGCGAACAAAAACGCTGCCATCCTTATTTGTAAGCGATGCACCCATATTTCCTGGTTTATGAAAGAACCAACATCTGATTAGTGTTTGGTAGAAATAAAGTATTAGACTGGATCCATTAAAAGAAGCAGCGGCGGACCAAGACTTGATAAATAAAGTCTTAGACTGCCGCTGTTGTCGTTCCATTAACGTTCCACGTGAGCGTAATCACCTTAAGTGAAAAGTCATCTTACCGTCTGGTAAACGAGACCTATGGCTCCAGAATCAAAGGTCTTGTTTTCAATTAGCTTAAGATTTCTCTTCTCCTTGAGACCTTGGAATAATGGCAATCCCTTACCGATCAGGACGGGAGAAACCGTAATTTTATACTCATCAATTAAATCAAGCTGCATAAGGTGGTGTGCGAATCTAGGACTGCCGAGGATGACCATATCCTTGCCGGGCTGCTGTTTGAGGTTATTGATCTCTTCCTCGACAGCTTCCTTCACAAGTCTGGAATTATTCCATTCGACTTTCTCCAGCGTCGTGGAAAAAACGATTTTGGCTGTCTTTTCGATCCACTCGGCATGATTCCGCTCATACTGCGAAGCTGATGGGTTCGAAGGGACTGATGGCCAGTAACTGTGCATCATCTGATAAGTCCCGCGTCCCCAAATGACAGTGTCGGCAGTACTCAGAATTTCTTTCGCATGGTTCTCCAAATCAGCATCGTAGGAAACCCAGCCAATGTCCATCTCACCATTCGGCCCTTCTACAAAACCGTCAAGCGATGCGTGAAGAAATAGAACGAGTTTTCTCATTTTCAGTTCTCCTTTATTCATGAGGGGTATCTACATTAGACATTAACTACATCTTAGCAGATTTCTACTTGGGTTGTTTCTTATGGATTGCTAATCTCAAACGCTTATTTCTTCACTTTGGTATTTTTATCCACATTAACATATTAGCAAACGTACGTTCGTTTGTAAATGCACCTTTTTCTAATTTTCAATTCATCTTTCATTTCTTTAGAGCCGGCATTTTCCTGTGTTTCGTTTGTTGTTCGAATGCAAATGCAATCCGAATGAGTGTCGGTTCACTAAATGCCGTTCCTGCAAATGTGATCCCAAAGGCTCTTCCATTCTCTTGAAAGCCTGCGGGCACTGCTATAGTTGGATAACCTGCTCTAGCACTTAAATCAGCTCCGACATAAGCAGGAAACAGGATTGCATCCAATCCATACTTTTCTAAAGCATGATCGATCCCCATATTTTGCGAATAATATAAGTCAGAGATAGACTCTACTATATATTCCGAATGATTCAACGGTTTATCTAGCTGTGATCGATAGTTCAGCATATCTTGTCCATATTTCAAAGCCTTTTCCGAATTCCGCTCGTTCCATTCCATCAATTCATTTAGGTTATGGACAGGAAGTTGAGCCGGAAGGTTATATAAGTAATTTTCAACGGAATGCTTAAATTCAAGATTCATTTTGTTATATTTCCACTCTCTATGGAACGATGGAATATCTATATCTTCTATTATGTTGGCTCCAGAACCTTTTAATTTAGCCACAGCATCATTAAATAAATGTTCATCATATTCACCCATGTCACAATAATTCTTAGGTAGAGCATTTCTAAAAACGCCTATGGTCGCTTTATTTAATCCGTCTTTATCCAAAAATGCTGTGTAGTCCATAGTAGAATATTCATTTTTCCAAGTAGCAGGATCACTTTCATCTTTTCCCGTAAGCGCATTTAATAAGATCGCAACATCTGTCACATTCCTTGCCATAGGTCCAGCTGTATCCTGAGAATATGACCATGGAATTATGCCTGATCTACTTATTAGACCTACAGTTGGCTTTAAACCAACAATTGCGTTTTGCACAGCTGGACTTAAAATAGAGCCAGACGTCTCTGTCCCCACGGCTACTGTTGAAAAGTTGGCTGCAACGGAAGCGGCAGAACCCGTACTGGAACCTCCCGGAAAATGATCACCGTATGGATTTTTGGTTTGTCCACCTATTGAGCTATACCCAGCCCACATGGATGATGACATCCCATTTGCCCATTCCGTCATATTTGTTTTTGCAAGTATAATGGCCCCAGCATCCCTTAGTTTTTGGACAAGAAAAGCATCGTTCGAGCTAACATGGTTTTCCAAAGCTAATGCGCCCGCAGTTGTATGCATTTTATCATTCGTTTCAATATTTCCTTTCAATAATACAGGCACACCATGTAGAAGACTTCGTGCTCCGCTTAATTTCCTTTCCTGATCTAATGCCTCGGCAATATAAATCGCATCTGGATTCATTTCCATAATAGAGTTTATCATGGGACCACTCTGGTCAAACGTTGCTATCCGATACATGTAATACATAACAAGTTCCCTAGAACTAACATCCCCTCTATCCATTGCATCCTGCAGTTCGAGTATCGTTATTTCTTCACTCTTTATTTTTGCTAATTCGAAGATATGTTCCATGATAACTCCTGCTTTCCATTTGGGTCATTTATGTAATAGTGTCATGTTCATATATTTTAGTGGGCCGTCCCCACTCGAAGTTATCCAGACCTATCTCCTTAAATCCATATTTCTCATAATAAAGAATATGATCCGTCGCCAAGTAGACTTTTGCATAACCTAGTTGCCCAGCTATTTTTCTGGCATGCTCCAACAAAACGGCTCCTAGTGCTTTGCCCCTCTCACTTTCGTCAATAAACAATGGCGCAATCCAAGGTGATAAATCTTTTCGAGTTATAAATTCCTGCTCAATTAATTGATAAAACCCGATGATTACATCATGTTTCAACAGCAAAAATGTAAAAGGGAACTCCTCATCTTTTGAGATTAAACTTTCTTGTATATTGGGGAGCACAGCTTGTTGTACTTTTGGCCACCGTTTTTTGACATACTCAATAAGCTCATTTTGACGAAGAGGACATTCTTGTAAGGATTTAATATCTAGCATCTAACCATCCCTTCTTGTAAAAAGAAATTCCTATACCCATGCCTGCTCTCACAATAGTCATCCACCAGCTCTCAAAATGCAGAGCAGCAAGCCCCGAGTGGGGCTTGCTGTAGGTTGTAAATACTAAAGTAGTTTATAACGCTGGTTCACTTCATTACTTGGAAACCGGTGTATAGATCAGGCAGCGCAGAGTCTTCTCCGGATAGCGCAGCTCTACCGTGTAGGAGCTACCGTCTTTCAGTTTGACCAAGACCGCTACTACTCCGCTTTTGTCATATGCACTGTCTTTAATGATAGATGAGCTGGTTATCGCACGGGTCTCGCCCTGCTTGTCCACCACAATGGATTTAGCGGCTTGAAGCCAGCTGGAATCCTGGCTAATCTGTTTATTCATAGCTGCTGTAATCGGCGTTCTCTTATAGGACAGGTCCACTATCGTGGTATCAAGTACGGTCCCGCTCTTTGCATCCACGAACGTATTATACATGAAATAAGACTTATCCTGAGCCCGCAGTGTCTCTGCACGGTAAGGTAGAAAATTAACGAACCATTGCCCTTTCGAATCAGGAAAAGGTTTATAATATGAGGTCTGAGCCTGCAACTTTGAGAGATCGACACCGAATAGACGGCTTACGCTCTCTTCTGCTCTGCGTAGGGCTTCATCCTGACTGATGTCCTTCTTATCTGGCTGTGCCACGACAAGATTGAGGCTTACCACATAATTAAAGCGATAATTCCAGTCGATCAATTGCAGCATTTCTTCATCAGTCAGTTCGCGCTTAGGAATTACATAGGTAAATTTGCTTTGATCCAGATAAAATTCGGAACTCCCTGATTTCAAAGGTAGCTTCTGCTGGGGCCGTAAGCCATCGTACTTGTATTGATCATCCAATAACATCCGCCGCTTATTCTCCTGGTCCGTAAATTGCCGCGTAAGCTGTTCATCCTTGCCAGTGAGCCTGGCCTTCTCTGCATACTCATTAATCTGCTTAATTTCTTCAGCAGTGACTGTGCGCTCAAAATACGACTTGATCGTCGAGACCGGTGTTTTGGTTGCAACCTTAAGTACCGGGATCTGGCTGCTCGCCAGTTGAACAGCTGGCTTCTGGTTGAGTTCTTGCGTGTAGGAAACGTTCGCTTGAGACACATTCTGGTTCACTGTAGTATAAGCGACGATTTTGGGCACTGCCAAAGCAGTGAGGGCTAGCAGACCACCGGAAATCGCGATCACCCCGAGGGCTGATTTCACATTTTTACTCTTCATTTCTCATAACCTCCATAGTGTAAGTGGGCTTGACTTACATGTACTTTAAGATACGAATGTTATAAAGTACGAAGCCCCTTGTTATGAAGTTGTAAAATCATTTACAGACTCGTTTTAAATATTGGAGCCAAGCAACAGATCAAGAATTGGGAAGCATACGCTGCCCATGTTGACATAGTCACAATTACTCATAACAGAAATAGCGATTTTTTTATCGGGAAGCAGGAACAAATTACTCAAGAATCCAGTATCCCAGCCGGAATGTGAGAGAATACGAGAACCCTTATATTCTCCTAGAAACCAGCCTAACCCTATCTGTGCATTTTCCGGATCATAGCCCGTTTGTGCATGAGGTTTCCACATTTCATTATAGCTACCTGGCTGGAGGACTTCATTGCCGTTCCCGGCTGTTCCACCGTTTAGATGCATTAGCAGATATTGGCACATATCTTCGGCATGGGTATATAAAGTGGAGCTAGGTGCATGGGCCCTGTTATATGGAAAAACACTACTAACGCAGCCACCACATTCATGGGTAGCTCCAAGCACATGAGGTGCAGCAATATAAGCTTCAACCTCCTGTTTAAGAAAAGAACTGGACTGCATTCCTGTCGGTTTCAGAATATTTTTTTCCATATACTGCTCGAAGCTCATATCGCTGACTTTTGCTATCATATCTCCCAAGATCTCATATCCTATATTACTATAGGCAAATTTCTCTCCCGGTTGGCTTAACAGCTTGTGGTGACCTATCCCTTTTACATATCGTTCAAGACTTTGCTCGTCGTATTCAGGGCGGTCCCACGCGTAATCTTCCTCATCAGGCATACCGGAGGTATGATTCATAAGCTGTCTTATTGTTATATTTTGATACCGCTCATCCTCTAACTTAAAATATGACAGGTATTTAGTGATGGGAGCATCCAATTCTACCTTACCACGCTCAACTAATTGCATAATGGCGGTTGCTACGAAGGTTTTGGAGACAGAGGCTTGGTGAAACAAAGTGCCACGAACAACAGGATCACCCGTCGATAAATTTGCCGTCCCATATTCACCAGTAAACAGAACTTGGTTGTCCTTTACGATTCCGGCCGCTAATCCCGGAAACTTTTCATTTTCCACAGACTTGATTAGCATTTCATGCAAAATATCCTCTATCTTCTGATTCGTGTACATTTTGACCTCCCCAATGACAATAAAGCACCATTTCCAATAAATTCACCCATACAAATAATAACATCTTATCGACCCTTTATCTGGTAATAAATAATTATAATCAAATAAACAGGTGCTTACTTGAAAAGGCAGCAATTCATTCCCCGAGCTTCCGAGCCAGCCTCCAATTAGAGGACCCACAATGCGTGGTCTTTCTACCTTGCTAATAATATCCATGAATCGTCTTCGCCTGCCCTTCAACAACCATAGATTTTACGGCTGAAACAGACGGCTGCCGCAGCTTGATAACCTCTAAAGCCTCAGTAACAATAGCATCCGCGGCTGATTTCCGGGAAAAACTCTTCATACCCTGAACCTTTTCATCCTTGTACCCAAGATGTTCCAATCTCTGAAGCTGCTCTACTAACTGCTCCTCGTCTCGGGCAATCTCTATTAAATTGTGCTCAGACAACCATTCTGCATTGCCTGCCTCCTGACCGGGGAGCGGACGATAGACAATTACAGGAAGTGCTAGAGCCATCGCCTCAGTCAAGGTAATCCCCCCCTGCTTTGGTCAACAGACAGGAGGATATGCACATTAGCTCCTGCATTTCTTCTGTATAACCCCGTATGTGAACCCGAGGATTCTCTTGAAAAAGCTCTTCCGTAGCCATCTGGAGCTTATGATTATTCCCGCACAATACCATTACATCAAAGTTTGATTGCTGCAGCGCCCTTATTATTAAATGGTTAATATCACTCAACACACCGTAAGCCCCTGCCGCAAGTAATAGATAATGCCGATTTCCATCTAGTCCGTGCTTACGTAAAAGGGCTTCACGTTCCTGAGTCTGTTCAAAAGCTTCACGAATCGGAATCCCGCTAACCACAAGCTTTTCTTCAGCAATACCTAATGACATCAGTTCTTCTTTCATGCTTTCCGTAGCGATAAAATACTTTGTGGTTTGTGGATGAAGCCATCTGCCATGAACCACATAATCCGTCATGACAGTGAAAAGGGGGATCCGTCTCCCCTTTGTTGATGCAAGCTCTGCAGCGGCCAAATAAGGAAAGGTATGAATGATAATATCCGGTCCGATCTCGTCGATGATCCTTTGCACTTTCCGCTTGCCCATAGAATGAATCCATCTGCCCATGAACTGGTCTGGGTTCATCTTGCTCGTCAACTTGTACACTAATCCATAAAATTCTTGAGTATAACCTGTGCTGTTCAGGTAGAATCTGCGGGACAGCTCATTCAGAGTAGGGTAGACTGCAGCGAAAAGATCCAAGGTGACAATCCGGCTGATCCCTCTACGTCTAAAAGAATGATCAATCGCTTCTGCTACTTTGAGATGCCCGTCTCCAAATGCCGAAGTTACAATAAGCACTTTAGGATCTGTGTTCATGAGAAAGCTCCTTTTTCGCTTGGCCTTCTCTAACTCTAACTCTGAATCGTAAACAGATAGTGATGAGATCCTCAACAGAATATTAACTTCAACATTTTCTATAGCGCGAAGCAAACGAAGAAATCCGCAGAAAAAAACACAGTGTATCAACCTCCAGTAACGAGAGGATTAATGTACTGTGTTTAGTTAAAGGCCAACTGAACCTTCTGGTGGGTTATGAGGAGCTACTTATGAAAAGACCATAATTGCTTTTGCGAAAATTTGTGAATGGAGTTTTTGTTTTTCATCCATGTATTTCCTTTCACTATTAAAATATAAACAGCTATGGCAAAATAAATTGCGCTCCAAATCCAGTCTGAGAGGGTTATTAAATGATGCTCATATAAGTAGTTGATGTACCAGATCCCCACCGGCAAATGTACAAAAATTGCGGAGACTAATCCTGGACTATACATGCTTTTTGCTCTTATATTAATGACGACTCCATGGAAAATGATTTGGAAAAAGCCCATTAAAACAGGTGCCATCCCCAGCCATACTACTGACGGGAAGAATACAGGGAGCAAGTAGAACACATAGGCGATGACCACATTAATAATCATTGCCGACTGTTTATTTAATGGATAGTTGTCAGGGGATTCACTTTTAAAAAGGGCTATATTGAATATGCCTGGAAAGTACCCTGGCCAGCGGTATTCCTCAAATTGATGAAGAAGGATCGCCACAAAGCTTAACCATAATATGCTGTTTATCCGCGGTATTGTTTGCCAATTCATTAGAAGATACATGCATATAACAATGCCAATGAATAGTCCTATATCCTGCCAATATTTTCTTAAAAAATTCATTTAATCACCTCAATCTGAGTTTATTAATGAAAGTATCTTGCAAAGAGCAGGTCAATCTGTTCCTCTATAGGTGCAATCTTCACGGAAGCTCCTGTTTCTAGAATAGGACTCATAAGTGCCGGTAGAAAAAGCGCTCCAAAAATCTGCATCGTCATGGTCATCAGGTGCTCTGGTTGCTGTTCATCGGTTAACTCTCTTAAAGTATTTTGTATCTTAGGAAACCCCAATAGATTCAAAAATGATCCATATTCATGCTGGGAGGAGAAAACGGTCTTGCCCATCAGGATGATTCTGGAGAGCAATTCGGGATATTGAAGGATCACTTGCAAATAATCCAGTAAAAATTGCCTCAATCTATCTCGTGAGGATATAGAGAAATCGTCAAGTATGGCAAAGGTATGCTGAAAGCTGTTCAATATCAATTTGATGGACTCGCTAAACAAATTTTCTTTGGACCCAAAGTAATAGTTAACTAGAGCGACATTCGTGCTTGAGGCTTCTGCAATTTTTTTTATAGTAATCCTTTCAAAGCCTTCTTGTTTAGTCAACTCCAGTGTGGCACGCATAATCTTCTCTTTTGTTTCCAACTTTTTGTCTGTCTCCATACGCAACCTCCAAGTATATCCCCTTTAATTTAAATGACATTTAAAATAACGTTTAAATTTAGTATAGCAATCTTTTTCCTTTTTGCAACTTTTATTTATCCGAAATCAAACCAAGTTTAAATGAAAAAGCAGCCGGTTGTTTGAGCGGCTGCTTACATGTTTTTATTAAATTAATGTTTCCTGTTAGCTTAATTGATTACCTTTGAAAAGTGTGTCTGTATTTGATATATATCCATAAATGAAAAATGTATTATTTTCTTCTCTATACGGAATTCTTAATTCATGTAAAATCGAAAGAAATTCTTTACTTATGTCAATTAATTCAGGAGGAAGCAGATTCCCCTTGTGCTTCTGATACCTTTGTCTAACCCGTATCCATTCTACAGAAAAAAAAGGTGAAAGTCCTTCTATCCAATCCCCTAAATACCAGACGTCGTTTTCGAAGTTCTCTGGATAAGGTATATCGTCTAAGACATACTTAGCTTGATATGGAGGGGTAAAAGGTAGTTTATTTAGTACATCACTTTGTAAGTTTCCCCACTTAGTGTCATTCATAACTGAACATAATTGTTTCTGTTTAATAACTTCATGTACCCTTTTTTTAAAATCCTGTTCATAACCCACAATCAAAAATCCTCCTGAATAAACAACATAAATCCCACGCTGACCTGCCTGTGTGTCATTATTGAGTTAACGTTTCCCGGTAAATTAATTCAAAATTAGTCAAGTTTAATAATCTTATCAAAGCAGTATGAATCTTTGTCATAGCCATTATGCACATAGAAAGCATGGGCGTCGGTTCGCTTAAATCCGCTACATAAAATAATACTTGATATTCCCATTTCTTTAGCATAATTCTCAGTGTGTCTTAGTAGTTCTGTACCTATCCCACTATGCTGTAATTCCTTTTTAACGGCAAGCCCTTGAATATGTAAATAACCATTCGAAGACCCTACGGATAACGCCTGAACTATAGTGACAAAACCAACCACTTCATTTTCAAATAATGCAACGAATGTTTTATAATTTCCAGCCTTATTCATGTTTTCCATAGTAACTCGAAAATTTTCAATATTAACATTGCGAACACCAAGTACATCATTCCATAAAAAAACAACTTCAGCATAATCATTTGCTACAACTTCTCGTATCTTAATTTCCATCCCCTCCTTTATAGAAATATTCAAGCAAAGGATTCGACAGTGGATGAAGCAATCCTGCCCGTTACTTCAACAAATAAAAAAGGAGCATTGCCATGGCAATGCTCCTCAGCTATCGTTTCCCGTAAGCTTTATAGATTGCCTCTTTTTCAGCCTGCAATCCCTAGAATCCAATCTCTCATTAGTTTGTTGATTTATAATATTCTGATAAAATGCCCTCTAAAACTTGCTTATAATCGTTTTTATTATAAGAAGAGTTATCAACTTTTATCTTGGTAATGTTTAATCTGGTAAAAATCTCTTCTTCTAGTTCCCTTCTTGCTTTAAGAACCTGCAGTGTTCCATCTAACCCTTTATAATTTTGTGTTTTTCCATACCCCTGGTTCGTGTAATATTCAATAAATCCCTCTGACCATTCCTGAGGTCTTTCCTTTACAGCCTTTCTGAAAGAATGATCAAGATCATTCTGCTGTACGTATATCAACAATGGATTCAGCCGCTCTACAATTGTTGCCAGTTCAATAACATAACTTATAACGTCTTCCTTCTTCGCACCATGTTTAATCATGCCTATAGTTACAGGGTTTTGTATAAAACAACAATCAAAAACAAAGGTGTCTGCGCCATACAAAACACGATCCGCAAACTTCGTCCATCGTTCTGTTATCAGTTTCCTATTTTGATCTAGCGGCAATTCATAAATATCATGTTTAAAAACTGCGCGATGCAATTCATCTGGAAAACTTGACCAGACTTCACTTTTTATTTTCCGATATTCTAGGAAGTAATCGTTATCTTGTTGAATCATTAGATTACTCAACAAATCTTTAAACTTTTTATGGGTATTCAATAATTCATCCCATTCAGTTTTCTTAAAGAAAGCGACTCCATCATAATCAGCAGGATGTTCCAAATTACCTTCTAAAAATAGCTGGGATGTAATGTTCACTTCCGTAAGAATTTCATGAACGAGCTGAGCAGTTGTTGTTTTACCAGATCCTGGCATTCCCTCAATCAAGACTAATTTCGATCGCATAATAAAGTTCCTCCACTCGCTAGTAGAAGGATAAACAGGTAGGAATCAATAGAGATGCGGTTTCCCACAAATAAAAGCGGATACCATCAGGTATCCGCAGGATGGGTATATGATACACCTTTCCCTGCATACCCTGTAAGATTAAAGAAAAGCACACCTAATAAAATAGTGTAATCACTATTTCAGGCATCCTTTCAAATTGTTAATCTTTACAGAGTATTCCACATGATAAGGTTTATGCTCCTTTGTTAGCATCTCTATTGTTTAGATTAACAGTAAGCATAGGTAAATACAATCAGGGACTTTCTAAACAATCCTGCCCTCCAGTTGAACATAGGCAGCCGATCCATTGACCGACTGCCTGTGTGTCGTTATTGAGTTATCGTTTCACGTTAGCGTAAAGTTAAGGTAATGAATCGACATGTGATTCGACTTCAAAAATAAATTCTTCGAGGTTATCGCAGTCAAACCAAAAATCAGCGAAAAGGTTCTCTTTGTCGTTTTCCAATCCATTTCTTATTTAATAACCATAGTAGTTTTAGTCCTACTGCTCATTTTTTTAAATAGTAAGAGGGCAAGAAGTAAAGCTATGCATACGGCGGCAAAACCCAGCCAATTCAAATATAGGACAGATGTACGACTGATGACTAACCCGCCTAATCCAGATCCCAGTGCAAAGCCAAATTGGATGAACGAAGTATTTACACTAAGAGCAATGTCCGGATTTCGAGGCGCCAGAGTAACCAGATATAGTTGCTGGGCCGGGGAAATACTCCACGTTGCTAACATAAAAATCATTAAAACCAAGATTAAAACCAACAGATTGACTCCGGCTAGAGCAAATAAAAGCAGTGTCGTCCCTTGTAACAGGAGCCCGAGACAAATGGTGAATTTCGATCCCTTTGCATCTGCCAGTTGTCCGCCCAGCTTTGATCCGACAAAGCTGCAAATGCCCGCCAGGAACAGAACACCGCTAATTTCGGTCATGGAAAGAGAGGACGTGGCTTGCAAGAAAGGCGTAATATAAGTAAACAGTGTAGAATAGCCGCCGACATAAAATAACGTAATAACCAAGGCCATCAGAATGGTTGGATTTTTTAAAATAGAGAGCTGCATTCTGAGGGTAACCTTTTCCTCTTCTTTGATTGCCGGAACCTTTTTATAGATGATAAGTAATGGAAAAATACTTAATAATCCGATTAAAACAAATAGCACTCTCCATCCAAACAGCTCACTAAAAAATGTTCCCACAGGAACACCAAGCACTAGCGAACTGCTAAGCCCCATCAAAATGATACCGATGGCATTGCCCCTTTTTTCTTTTTCAACGAGTCGGGTCGCTATTGCCATGGCTACAACGGTAGCGATTCCTCCGCTAGCCCCTTGGATAATACGTATCCATAGTACTGTTTCATAAGCAAGATCTACAAACATAAGTCCGTTGCTGGCAATAAACACACCTAGGGTGGTCATTAGTAGTTTCTTGCGGTCTGCATTGATCGTTAATGCAATCAAAACCGGAGCGACAATGGCTGCAGAGAGGGCAAACACTGTCACCAATAATCCAACTTCAGAAGTAGATACTCCCAAGTCCACAGCGATCATCTCAATAACTCCTGTAATAATATATTCAATGGTTCCAATCAGAAAAACAGCCAGTGCCAGAATATAAATGATCTGTTTATTTTTCAATTTCACCCACTCCACTTCTTCAGTTATCTATTTATAATGGGAATTTGTATTTCTATGAATTGTGCATCTCGTTCTGGAGATAACGGTAAATACAACTCCCTGCCCGGTTCGTTCTCCTTGATCTGATAGTTGTTTTTCTCAATCCATTTAGCTAAATGAACACAGGCCGCACAATCAAAATTAGTATTTGAATGAAAAGCCATTGTGGCCATCATCGGTTCAGGAGGAAGAGTCCGTAGCTGAAACGGTTCTGGAAATGATCGCAGCTCACAGGTTAAAAAATACCCGACTTCAAACTCAAACTCATCCTCTTTTCCTTCGACTTCTTTCCACAAAACAACTTGAGGACCTTGAATGAATTGACGATTTTCCGTCGTTATAAACTGATCAAATTGACTAAGCAAATCCGGAATGTCCTCTTCTTTCCCGCATGCTTTCTGATAAAGAAACAATTGAGCACCCTCTGCTTTGACTCTGATTTCTTGACCCGTTTCGAATTGCCCCTCTTTTTCTATAAGCTGCATACGTTCCTCAATCCTGACGAGTTTAGCTTGTTCCGTATCGATGATATGCTGGATTTCGCTTCTTTTCAGCTTAAACATGCCTTGAATATTTTCTAATGAAATATTTTCCTGAAGCAGCTGTTTAATTTGAGGCAATGTAAAACCCAATTCCTTATAGATTAAAATTCGGTTGAGCTCAAGGAGCTGATCTGCGGAATAGTAACGGTAGCACGTATCCTGATCCACTTTTTTCGGCCTTAGTATGCCAATCTGGTCGTAATAACGCAGTGTTTTTAAGGATACCTTGCTTAGCCTAGAAAATGCACTGATTTTGAACAAAATATCATCTCCAATCTATAACATAAGGTGAGTATACAGTTTCCCGTGTAGGGGAAAGTCAAGGGATGCTTTTATTTATTTGAGAAATGACTCTTAGATGAACAAAAGCAGCTGATCGTGTTGATCGGCTGCCTTCTTATTTATATTAAGCTTCTTTCCAAGGTTTAATTGGTGCGTTATAAGCCAATAAACGTTTTCACCTTTGCCCATCCTTCAATTATCGCACGGAGTAGCTAGGTTGGGCTATAGGTAGCTAATTCCGCGCACGGTGTAGATAGCTTGAGCTGTAGTTAGCTAATTCTGCGCACGGTGCAGCTAGGTTGAGCTATAGGTAGCTAATTCCGCGCACGGTGTAGATAGCTTGAGCTATAGACGGCTAGTTTAAGCACTGGGTAGCACGTTTAGGAGCAAATTTGGCAGGCGGCGTTCTTTTCACCAACTGTTCGGACTCAGTTGCTCTTATTTCCACAATTCAGCTCGTTTTGCCACACTATCGGACTCAGTTGCAGCTATTCCCTCAAATGTACTTCTTTTCTGCGCAAATCAAGGGCAATAAGAGCTATACAGTCCGAAACCTTCGCAATATGTACCCATATGCTGAAATAGCTGCAATACGGTCCGATACGATCAAGATCGAGCAAAAGGCAGCTAGTTTCGAGACATAGGCGGCTAGTTTGAGCAACAGGTAACAAATTCTGCGCACGGTGTAGCTAGGTTGGGCTATAGGTAGCTAATTCCGCGCACGGTGTAGCTAGGTTGGGCTATAGGTAGCTAATTCCGCGCACGGTGCAGCTAGGTTGAGCTATAGGTAGCTAATTCCGCGCACGGTGCAGCTAGGTTGAGCTATAGGTAGCTAATTCCGCGCACGGTGTATAGGCGGCTAGTTTAAACACTGGGTAGCACATTTAGGAGCAATTTGGCAGGCGGCGTTCTTTTCACCAACTGTTCGGACTCAGTTGCTCTTATTTCCACAATTCAGCTCGTTTTGCCAAACTATCGGACTCAGTTGCAGCTATCCCCTCAAATGTACTTCTTTTCTACGCAAATCAAGGGCAATAAGAGCTATACAGTCCGAAATCTTCGCAATATGAACCCATATGCTGAAATAGCTGCACTACGGTCCGATACGATCAAGATCGCGCAAAGGGCAGCTGATCACGCAGCTGGCTGATCGTAATTCTTGAGCTAACGTTTCCCGTTAGTGGAACAAACTACTCCCAGTAAGGAGTCCCACTAAAAAGAAATTTTTCTTTATTTACATATAACTTAAATTCCCGACTTGCTAATTTACTAATATGACTGGGTAACCACTCATTAGATTCAGGCAACCCAAGCCAAAAATTCATTGTTTCGAGTTGGGCAGCTACAAAGAAGCCTTCTAACTGTTGAACATAGTTATGAGGCAGGTCGAATTGTTTGGCGTATGATTCTAGCAACTGGCTTCTGAACGCTGGGTGGATATAAGAAAGTGCCCAACCTAAATCGAATAAATAATATCCGAACCCGCAAGCTCCAAAATCAATGGCTCTAGCTTCTTGTTTATGAAACACATAATTACTTGGAATTAAGTCTGCGTGAATTATCCCCCAGTTGCCAGGTGTTCTTTCTATATCGTTCATCATTAAAATTGCACGCTCACCGGCCAATTGCAGAATTTCCACATCATTTTTATTGAGCTCACCACCGTCAGCAAGCTGTTTGAGCTTTTCTAATGATTGTGAAATTCTAGTATTATCAAAGGATGGTCTAGTAAATGATTGCGGAACCTTCCAAATAGATGATTGTTTATGAAGCTTTCCGATCAATTCGCCTACGTACTCGGCATCATTGACTGTTGGAACAAATTGTTTTTGCTCACCCTCTACCCATTTTACCAATGTACAGTTCATGTCAGCTATCTTAGTAACATATTCACCAATGTTATTTTTTATAGGTGACGGTAACACCAGATCAGTATCATTTATTAATGATTCCAGCCAAATCATTTCTGAATGAATGACTTTTTCCTCAGACCAAATACTTTCCATCGAATCATTTTTTGATAGATGTAAGCGCAAACTATAGCAGTTACTTTCTTTATCTGTCACTTTATAGATAGTGTTTGCATTTTGACCAATATGAGCTATTGATTGATAAGTAATTGAATAACAAGTTAATGCTTCTATTGCAACATCATGAGTATTTAACATGTTCTCCTCACTCCCCCTGAAACAACCGAATAAGGACATCGTACCATGACTTTTTCTAATAGTTCGGGAGAGAACTCTTATATTTATATTTTATCCACCACTTAGTTTATTAAGGTAACTTGCCCGTTAGTTGAATAAAGGCAGCCGATCACATTTACTGAAGGGCTGCCTTTATCGTGTTTATTGAACTAGCGTTTCCAGTTAGCTTAACGCCATTGCCTATGCATCACCAATCTCCGATATACGAGTCTACTTTACTTTATTTAATAAGTTTGTCACCATTCTACTCAATGTCCCTTGATCGACGAAAGGAGCAAGGCTTGCCAGCAGATCTGGGCTAAGATGTTCAGCTTCGACTCCACTAATTAACTTCTCGAGATTTTCACTGTCCAGAAAAGGTGCGAGGCTTATGATCCGGTTCGCATCAATAGTGCCATCTGCAACCCGGTCTACCAAGCGGCTTAACGTTTCTCTGCTAATAAAGGGTGCCAGCCCTTGAACGAAATGCCAGCTCAAGCTACCCTCTTCTGCTTGTTGAACCAACCGATCTACATGTTCTCTTTCAAGAAACGGGGCAATTCCAACAAGATTGTGCACTTCTAAGGAACCGTCAATCGATTTATCTACCAGTCGGCTTAATGTGTCGCTGCTGACGAACGGAGCGAGTCCAGTAATGGCATTCCACACAATTTCGCCCTCTTCTGCCTGACGAACCAGTTCATCCAATGTAGCTGTTCCAAGGAACGGAGCCAGCCGCATGATCACGTCTAACTTAAGGACGCTGCTGTCTAATCGTTCTGTAACCTTATGCAGAGCGCTTGCTTTTACAAACGGTGCTACTTCTACAAGCTCTTCCACCTTCATCTCACCGGTATTGACCATCTCTGCAACTTGGTCCGGCCTGTTCTCTGCGATCTCCTCAACGATCGTTCCTAGGTGCTGGTGCTCCCGATTTTCTGAGTTGTCTCCTGCATTTAAAATGTCGTCTACCGTTTTGCCGAATAACCTCGCAAACTGCGGAAGCGTTCCGATATCCGGTAGCGAGTCGCCCCGTTCCCATTTCGATACCGCTTGATGACTTACATTCAGTTGATCGGCAAGTTCCAATTGGGTCAAATCCTGGTCTTTGCGAAGCTTCGAAATATAAGCTCCAATTTTACGCAAGTCGAGCATTGTATACCTCCAATAAAACAAAATGTACAGTGCGCACTGTCGAAAACAGCATAGCATTTCCTCAAACGCAATCCTATCAAGCGGTGGTTGAATTTTCATAGGCGCTTTATTCAACTGTCGGTAGAATTCTCCACTTTTGTCACTTTCATTTATAGGTTTTTTCTACAGTTCATTTCCATTATCCTGCCCGCTAGTTGAATTACACCACGTACGTTCATAGGTCCATGCAAGCACAACTTCACTAATTGATCAACATGAAGCTATCACACGGAATCTTTAATGGACACGAGAAATGGATGGAGAACTTTTTTTATTTCCTATAGCCATTTGAACGATAATCTGAAGCACGATGATTACAGCCAAACCATAGAATGCTTGAACGAAGCTGCCTGTTGCATCGTGGAGCCAGCCAATCGCTAGCGGCCCGAGCGCTCCGAGAATGTAGCCACCAGATTGGGTCATTGCGGACCAGCTACTAGCTTCTTGAGCATTACTTGTTTCATCAATGGGCAACATCAGTGCAATCGGGAACAGCCCACCCGCTCCAATACCGAGTGGAATCGCCGCGAGCCAGGGGCTAACGGATAGGTTCAGCATCAGGACACCCATCAACTCCAATAAAGCACACCCGACAAGCCAGAATACACGTCTTTGGTAACGATGTACAAGCATCGGAATAAACAAAGTAGAGGGCAGCGATATCAATGTAAATAAAGTTTGGATTTTGCCGGCAGTCTCTTGGCTATACCCCTGGCTTTGGATTGCTGGCGCAAGCCAAGCGGTCAACGAATAGAAGATCGCTGCCATCAGCCCGAAGAATAATGTCAGCACCCAGGCACGTCTATTGTTCACCGGAAGTGGTGCATTAAGTACACTCGAGATTTTACCGGATTGGCGATCTGTGCGAGCAGCCCTGGCTAGTCTCAACCAGATCGGCAATGCAATAGCTGCCAGTAATGCCCATACAGCCAACGAGCCTCTCCACGAAGCACCCAGCGTATGCTGTAGCGGGACCGATAGTCCCACACTAATGCTGGCCCCCATCACCATCGCTGTAGAGTAAATACCCACCATGGATGCCACTCGATCAGGGAAGTACTGCTTAATGAAGCTGGACAACAGCGGCCCTGCCAATGCAATCCCCACACCGGAAAGAAAAGAAGTGAACATCATTAAAGGAGTTGTACCAACAAACCATCGTAATCCCGTACCTAACCCAATGAGGATTAAAGCCAGAACAATTGCGCCTTCATTTCCCCACCTTCTGCTTAATCGTACGGAGAACGGAGCAAATATGCCCATGCATAATACCGGAAGTGTGGTTAACAAACTGGCGGTAATCCCGCTTATACCCAGATCATTCTGAATGATGCTCATTAGAGGAGAAATGGATGTAATGGGTGGCCGTAAATTCAGTGAAGCCAGGATAAGCGCCAAGACGATATAAAAAAGTTTCATTATGAATCACCTCATGGTAGTAGTATCGATGCATTCTCCCATGATCCTATTTGTTAATAACAGATCTTTGGGAGGTGCACGATTAAGTATAGAATCATTACAATGATTGAACAATACTATAGTTTCTATTAAAATGATTACTAAAACCAATGATTAGAGGTCATTCATATGGAGATTCGTCAGATGGAAAACTTCATTGCTGTGTGTGAGGAGCTTCATTTTACACGAGCAGCTGAGAAGCTTGGCATATCTCAGCCTACGTTGAGTCAACAAATACGCGCACTTGAGGATGAACTCGGAGTTCCCTTATTTGACCGAGTCGGCAAAAAGATTGTGATGACTCAAGCAGGAAATCTGTTTTTGGAGCACTGTGTACAGATGATTCGGCATTTACAGAATACCCAGGATGCGTTAGCTGAATTACGCAATGATCAACGAGGTCGGTTGGTAATTGGTGTTCTCCCTTCCGATCTGGACTACCGGCTCACCCCATTGCTCGTGAATTTTCATACGCGATTCCCCAAGGTGCAGCTGAAGCTTATCTCATCGATCTACGTCTTGAATCAAGTACTGGATAATGAAGTAGACATCGGGATCGAGATCACCTCTGCTCCAGATGATCGGCTTGTACGCATTCCCTTGTGCAGTGAAGAATATGTACTTGTCGTTTCTGAGAATCATGATTGGGCTGAACGAAGCACGATTGTAATCCAGGAACTGTGTAATATCCAAACTGTGATGTTCCCCGAAGGATTTACAGGCAGAGAATTGGTTGATGGCTATTGCCGTAAATATGGATTCAGCTTAAATACGATCATGGAGACCAGTTCGGCAACTTCCATTATTAGCTTGGTGAAAGCCAACGTCGGAGGAACATTGCTGCCTTACCGTTTGATCCAGGCAATGAATGAACCAACATTACGCTGCATCCGAATTACAGACGATCCGCCATATCGTCACTTTGAGATCATTCATCGGTCCGACCGTTTTCTGACAAAATCGGCAAAGTCATTTATTGAGAAAACTATCGAGTATTTCAATTAAAGGTGAGTTGCGAAAGAGATCGCTTCTGCTGCCAGAAGTAGAGTATAGTAGGAATGAAAATATATTAGGAGGCTACAGCCATGTCACAGGAGATTTGGATTAACCTGCCAGTCAAAGATGTTGAGAGGTCAACTGCCTTTTTCAATGAGCTTGGATTCCAAGCGGTGAGTGTTGGGAACGAGAGAGCTAAGCTTGTAATAGGTCAAACAACAATTCTGCTGTTCCCGGATGCGGCGTTTGAGAAATTTACTGGTTCAAAAACCGCAGATACTTCCCATAGCGCTGAAGTAATCTTCTCCATTGGTGCTGAAAGCAGAGAAGAAGTAGATGCTTTTATCCAAAAAGCAGAGTCTGCCGGAGGAAACATCTTTGGCAAGCCAAGTGAAACTGACGGCTGGATGTACGGCGCAGGATTTGCCGACCTGGACGGTCACCGCTGGAATCTGCTGTACATGGATGAGAGCAAAATGCCAAAACGCGAAATTTGAAGCGAAAAGCCAACACCAACAAATCCAAGATATGGTGTAATGATTCGGGCTTATACGTGGATGAAAAGAGCTGGGGAACGGAATGAATAAAGAAAATAGGGACTTCGCTGAACGAGTTCGATGATTTAGCTGGTCAACTGTACCTGAACATTGAATCAAAGTGGACTATATTTGATTCAGTTCCCTCTCAATACCCTAGTAATGAAAGCCAAATTTCAGATTTTTCTGAGGAAGAAAAATACAGTCAGATCATAAAGGTGAGACGTGAAAAGATTATAGATATACAATTGGGAGACAGCACTCCACATTTAATTATAAGCTTTGAATCAGGTAGCATACTATTTGTTATTGGTTTTCATGAGAAGTATGAATGTTGGCAGGTGGGAGTAGAATCTGATAACTGGCTAGTTGTTGCATGTCCAATGAATGGAATTGCTACATGGACTTCAAATAAATTTGAATAATAATAAAACACTCCATTGTCAGGAGTGTTTTTTCTTTTATATACAGATATACATTTAATGGTCAAACTGTACTTTGTGTTTGGAAGCATTGAGGTGAAGCGTATTATATATAATCAATGAATTCATTAGTTTTGTTATATCCATAAATTATGATGGAGTCGGTAGTTACTTCACCTGGAACATGTATTTTTTTCAAGATTTGAATTAAATCAGCATTTATCGAGTCATCTTCAGCATGAATTTCTAACCACTCAATAAATTTGTAACCACCATCTGAAAAATGGTAATACCAATCTCCATCCCAAAGGCTGATATAGCCAGTATCAATGTCTTTAATCCTCCATTTGGTTGGAAAGGCATAGTTGAGCATTGCTTGTCTTATTTCTTCCCATTTTGTGTTGTTCATTAAAGGTTTTAGTTCATTTGAATCCATATATTCACCTTTTTCATCCATCAGTACTGCACGTGTTTATTCCAGTTCATCATTTTTTCTTGTACAAAACTGCCCGTTAGTTGAATGAAGGCAGCTGATCGCATTGACTGACGGGCTGCCTTATCATGTTTATTGAACTAACGTGTCCCGTTAGCGTAATGCAATCAGTAAAAAACTTACCCATACCTACGGTTCACCACTTTGGTTGAAGCGGTGAATTTTGGAGCCACTCTTATATCAACCGAGCACTCATTTTCGGCACGTGACAATTTTCCCAATTAGCTTTTATGAACGCCCGATGCACGAGCGAGCGTGTTGTACTTGAGATAATCATCATATTACTGATCGTCACTCTGCTGTGAATTGTTGTGTTGAGTTCACACCCTCCACAACTTGGCCGCTAGACAGATAGTAATCTCTTTGCACTGAACCGTCTGTTTTGGTGCTGTTGACCACAAATACCTGGCCTACTTCTATCGGCATCAGATAGTTATCGTAAGGAAGATAATTGTCCACCAGTGGAAGGTCTTTGATATCTTCATAGGCGTCCTCCAATCGCCAAAATTCTCGATAGGCGTAATCCTTGAACCCGTTCAAATCCTGCTTACCAAAATAAGATGCTGCATATTCCTTGCCCTGTAAGGAGATGTAATCTACTCTGGATGGCTCAATATCTTTAGCAATCCAACTTAGGTTCTCAGAATAAATGTTATCGCCATAATGCTCCTGTAATTGATTGCCCATACAAGGGATGGATTGGGTCTTATAGTCCATTTCATCAAGCCCGGTATGCGCTGAGCCGTAAATGCCCATAACGCTCTCATTGCCCAACTTCTCAAATTCGCGAATAAAGTTTTCCGTCATCGTGTCTTCCCGATATACGCCGTCTTCTTTGCTGTAAAAAACACGGCCTTGCCGGATCGCTTCCATTGTTAAAGTATACTTCTGCGATTCTCCCAGATCGTTTGCCACAAGATAAGATAAATAGCGGCTCCCGGTAGTTTCATATTGATGCCCGATGTCTGTGCCGTGGAAAATCGTCTCCGGACACTCGCTCTTTATTTTTTTGTAGAACTCTTTGACATCAGGGTTGTGACTACGTGTCCGTTCCCAATCATCATAAATCTCCTCTAAAATATCATCATTGTCCGACTGCATCCATAGATTCAAGTATTCGGCGGTAAAATAAGGCAGCTCGACGAATAAGTGCCTCATGCCCTCGTTATGGTAGTATTGAGACCACAATTTATATTCCTTGTCCAATATCTTGGCTACGCCGTGTGCTTCACCGTACAGATAAATGCTGCCCGATGCTTGCGCTACCACAGGTGTCACTATAGTCGGCTGCGCAGATTTACTTGCTGTCTTGCCTGCGGTAGAATTATCGCAGGCAGTAAGGCTACTGACCACAAGTATAACGATCAGGGCAAGCAGCAAAGGGTATACAAGCATCATTTTCGCTTTTGCTACGAAGATGAGATTATGGTCATTCATAAACTAGGATCAACCTTTCATGTACATTTATAAATCCATAATTTGGTATTCCCTAGCTGATGCAAGATTTCCTGCTATCTCATCTTCAATTCTACATAGATTAAGGGAAAATGTGTCCTTTAGCGCAACAAAGGTAGCCGTTCATATAGGCCAGCTACCTTCGTTTTAGATTAAGCTATTGTTTCCTATTAGAATGAATCAAGGCACTTTTTATGTATCTTTTTAGTTTATCCAACTTTTCTTAGGGAATCTACTTTCATATAGGCAGGACTATATCTTGACTCGTTATGAAATGCCTACTGCGAAGTTACTGAGTGGTAATCTCGAACTTCGTACCAGCATCTCCGGCGAAAACAATAGATCCTCCCGCGGGCAGTTCGACCTGATCCTTGCCACCGATGACACTGAAGTAGATGCATTTTCCCCTGGCATTATAAACAGCGAAGGAAGTGTTCGGGGACATGCTCACCTTAACGATCTTCCCCCTGTCCTTTTCGCTTATCGCATACCATTGGGCGTATCCGTCAGGCAGAATTGTAACGGTTGACATCTTAGTGAAGTTAAAAGGCTTCACGGCATCCTCGTTCACTAAGAGGATTTCACCCATCTTTAGGTACTCAACGCCGTCTTGTGTAAAGAACGTAAGACCTAAAAGATCTCGCCCGCTCATTCCCGGTATTTGCAATTCGGAGATGGCCGTATTCGGGCCGGTTATTCGCTTATCAAACACGTATCCAGGCAACTGTTTCGACACATTCAAGTTGATGGTTACCGATGTCAAATAAGAAATCGACGTATACTTCCCATTCAGCAGATAATACTTCTTGCCGTCGCGCTGCATCCATGCTTTTTTTGTCTTTGTCGAAAGATCTTGAGGCTGGAGCTTTTCCGCGTTGTACTCTGACAGAGCCGTCTGCCCAAGAGCTGGCACCGAAACGTATTGACGAATCCATAAGTAAGTGCGGCCATTCTTATTCGTCACAAAGCTGATCATCACTTTCCCATCCGCACTCTTAAACGTGCCGTCTGCGGAATACTCGTAGATCTGTACCGGGTTATCAGATGGCTGCTCCGAAGTAATGGACATGACGCCGCCTTCGTTAATATCGATGTTAAACGTTCCTATATACGTACCATAGATTCCCGAATACTGCAGCATGGATTCTGGCATATCAGCCTTTACCGGCACGCCGTAAGACTTCTCAGGCTTGATTTCAGCAATTATACCTTTCTCCTTCAGCGCCTGAAGTAGGATTTCGTTCGCCAAAAGCTGGTCGTACGTGCCGCTCCCACCGGAAGAGACAACAGCTACCGCCATCTCCTGCTCTGGAAGCACAACGAGTGACGCGTGATAGAGAGTGACGTCCCCGCCTTTGGTCAATGCCTTTATTCCGTATTCGCTGAACGGATACAGATTGACGCTGTCCCAGCCTAGACCGTATTCGATTGAGTTGTCCGCATCGTCAGGCCACAAAGGCATCTTGTACTCGTTTTGCGCCATGGCCGCAACCGATCTACCTGATAAGACTTCTTCCGCTTCCCCCGTGAAAATCGTTGAAAATCGAGCCAAATCCTCTGCCGTGGAATAGATACCTCCAGTCCCTATCATGTTAATCGTCTGGTTGGGAAGTTGTCCTATATAGTTATGATAATAGAGTCCCGCCATCTTCGCCGTGTCCGGAGAATCGAGCGGCGTCACCGTATTAGCCATACCCAGAGGTTCTGTAATATATCGATGGATATAAGAGGTAAAGTCCATTCCGCTGACCTGCTCGACCAAAATCTCGGCCAGCGTAAATCCGTCATTGCAGTAAACCGAATAAGCGCCCGGGTCTGCTTTCAAGGTCTGCTCGGACAGTTGCTTCAGCAGTGTGTCGTGGGCATAGGTGTCGTTATCTTCGAATAAATCGGCGTTCATCACCGATGATCCGTTCAGACCGGAAGAATGATTCAGCAGCATGCGCGCTGTAATCTGCTTATAGCGTGCATCCTTCATCGTAAACTCGGGGATATAATGGACAACCGGCGTATCAAGATCGATTTTCCCTTGATCGACCAACTGCATAACGGCAACCGTGGTAAACATTTTACTCGTCGAGGCGATCCCATACATCGTGTCTTTCGTGAGCGTCTTCTGTCCCTGCTCATCATTTCTGCCGGATTGGCCAGATACAACAATGTTGCCATGATCGATAAGGGCGTACTGTACACTGTTAGTATCGTAACCTTTCGTAAGGAGATCGGCTTTCTCATTTGCAGCTTTCATGGTTAATTCGTAGGTGAGCCCAGCTTCGTAAGAAGGCGAGTCCACTTCAATCGTTGACACGGTTATCGGAGCAGCACTTGACTCGATCACCTCAGTCGTATTCAGTCCTATTGCTATGTTCTGCGTCTCTGTCGCTTTGTTGTCGTCGCAGGAGGTTAACAGCAGAAGCAGACATAGCACAGCTAGCATTATCCATCGACTTTCCATCATTTGAACTCCCCTTCCGGAGTTTTGGTAGATATAACACTAAATTGGTATATTTATATATTAATGAAAAATTAGTATTTACGCAAAACTGCCCGTTAGTTGAATAAAGGCAGCTGATCCACTGACCGGCTGCCTTATGTCATCATTTAGCTATCGCTATTCGATAGTTTAACAATCAAGATTTCTGCACGCCGTGACCACTCTTCTAATGTCTATGCTCAAGGATGTTGATAAGTTTGCCAAACGGATCGCGGACATAGAATCGCCGAACACCCCAAGGCTCATCAACAAGACCATATTCTATCGGAAATCCAGCTTTCTTCATGCTTTCAAATGTAGCATCGACATCATCTACTTCAATTGATAGATCAGGCGTAGGCGTTTCTGAGCCACCCTGTGAGGCAAAACTAATCTGAATGCTCATCTCCTCGTCTAAACCATAAGTTCTAATCCAACCATGATCCATCATTAAATCAAGACCGAGCACATCCTCGTAGAAGCATTTAGCTGCCGTGAGATCCTTCGTGTTTATATTGGCGACGATTCGTTTGACCTTCATTTCAAACCTCCCAGACAGAAGTAGATTATCCTTGAATATAGAATGCATTCAACATATAACAGTTAATTCTAGCCTCGACGTTCCTGACCTTTATTTATCCATATTTAGCTGCGGAGGCTCACCGAGCAGAAAACACCAGAAAACACCCGAAGAACTGGCATTAAGTCTGGTTACGAAATCTCCGTACTAACCACCTCAACACAAGAAGCACCACGATTCCGCAAATGGTATAACTGATTGGGCGAATAAATTGCTCCACGATACCCCAGTTGTCACCTAAGCGGTATCCCAGATAGATCAAAGCTAAGTTCCACGGGATACAGCCGAGTGCTGTAAATGTTATGAATCTCCAAGCTTTCATTCCAGCAACCCCTGCGGGCAGTGAGATAAAAGTACGAATAAAGGGCAACATACGAGTAAAAAATACGGTACTCTCTCCATAACGCTCGAACCAACGCTCCGATTGCTCCAAATGATGCTCATTTAGGAGAATATATTTTCCGTATTTTTCTAATAACCGGCGTCCACCAGCCTTACCAATATAGTAGGCAATGATGGAACCCAGTAGGTTTCCGAATATCCCAGCAACAGCAACTTCCATAAAAGTAAGCGAGCCTTGCGCAATCAGCCACCCACCGCTGAGCATAATCACTTCACTGGGAATGGGGATACAGGCACTCTCTAGAATCATCCCTAACCATATGCCCCAAATACCCATAGAATTAACAAGGTGAAGCGCGGATTCAGATATCCACGTAAATAGTTGATGCATGAGTGTTCACTCCGCTTCATAAATTTTACTATTCCTTAAGAAAGTCTCGTTATAATTGAACAAAAAACGGGGGGAAAACAAAATAATGATGAAATTCAATATACACAAATTTTTGTATGGCATATTCGTTATAGCCGCTATCTTGCTGATGTTCCCTAAATTTTCTTACAATGATCCCGATACCTTCTGGCATATAGAGCTAGGACAATATATGATCGGGCACGGACAAGTTCTACATCATGCCATACATACTTTTTACGGAGATAAGCTGCCCTACGTCCCTCATGAATTCGGATTCCAACTGCTCGTTGCCCCGCTTTATGCAGCTTTTGGATGGCCGGGTG
This sequence comes from Paenibacillus sp. FSL H3-0310, assembly GCF_038002785.1. Classification (NCBI taxonomy): domain Bacteria; kingdom Bacillati; phylum Bacillota; class Bacilli; order Caryophanales; family Paenibacillaceae; genus Paenibacillus; species Paenibacillus sp. FSL H3-0310. The sequence goes on along the minus strand of NZ_JBBODC010000001.1, from coordinate 1,210,196 downwards.
TGTATATTTTGACCGCTGTATGCTTGTTCTTTTTAGTGCTCGGATTGCTTCGGCTGGGCAAGGTTTCACGCAAAGAACTGGGACTCCAAGAAGACCATGTTCTCCTGCTCCCTTTTGTGCTGCTAATTTCTTGCTGGATTTATTATAATTATTTCAAAGGCCGTCCACAGATGATCTCTTCGTTTATGATTGTCTGGTTTTTCGTATATTTACGTGAATATCAAATGAGTTCTCAAAAGAAATATGCCGCTGCGATGATTGCCCTTTCTATTGCCATTGCCAATTTCCATGCAGGAGTATGGCTTGTAATTGCTGTATTTACAGGGATGGCTCTGCTTGAATCCTTGATCCAAAAAACGCTGAATGGGCGTAAAATCATAGTCTTCAGTCTCGTCTGGTTCGTTGGCATTCTAAATCCAGGCGGCGTAAAAAGTCTCTTGTTTATTTTGACAGTTACGAAGAAAAACTTTAACCTGCTGATCAATGAATGGCAGCCGATTCGGTTCAATAGCTTGGAGAACTTGCCCATCTTACTATTGCTTTTGTTCTTTGCCTGCACACTTCCTTTTGCACTCCAGCGTAAACCGTTCCGTTTTTTTCTTATGCTTGGGATTCTATACCTCGGTGTATCAAACTTCAAGCAAAACCTGTTTATGTGGCTGTTCATCCCCTATTTTGCGGCTGTATTTTTTGATGCGCTTCCTGAGTTCACCAAAACAGGTATTCTAGTCCGACAAAGTACATTACGCGGGTTACTGGCAGTTGGTCTGCTGCTAAACATTGCTTATCTATTCCTTGTACCACCAGTTATTGACGCCAAAAAATATCCTATAGATGAAATGGACTATATTCTGCAGCATACATCTGAAGGTACACGTCCCAAAGTTCTCGCCCACTACGGTTCATCCGGCTATGTCATGTTTCGAGGGGGAGATGTATTATGTGATGGCAGACAAGATCCCTTCGTGACAAAAGATTCTCTTGGCGTATTGGGTTGGACTGCTTTTGAACGCTCGATGCACGGATTCTCTGAATACCTTCCCGAGATCGTTAATTACGATCAGCCCGATTATGTAATTACGAGCAAAAAGGTCTCATATAAACTACTCAAGGAATGGACACAAAAATTCGGTCAGCCCGTATTTACGGGGACCTATGGCAGTGTCTTCTCGTTTATCCCAGAGTGATGATCCGGCTCATTAATTCCTCACTCTGTAGAACGCAAAAAAAAACGCTGACCTGAGGCAATCTAGCCTATAGTCACCGATCCGCAAATAAGTATTCTGATTAATAACATCCGCATGGTAAGGATATACATAATTACGACAAATAAGAAAAATAAGTTAGTAAAATATCAAATCTAGCGTTGATTGTTCCTTAATTGTATAGTATTTTATGGAAGAAAGGTAATTTAAAAGAAGGGAGGAATTAAAAATGGACAAGATGTGTATGGAAATGATGATGAACATGTGTATGGATGATATGATGTCTAAGATGAACTGTATGAAGATGGGCATGGAAAAAATGTCTGAAATGGGCATGATGGATATGAACATGGATATGATGATGAAAAAAATGCAGGACTGCGATGAAATGATGACTATGTGTATGACAATGATGCGCGAAGGAATGCAAATGTCTAAGTAGCCTATAGACCATCGTAAGTTTGGCAGAGCAGACTAACTGCATGCCTTTTTTTATTTTCTATTTATTATTACAATGTGAGCTTAAATTATATCCTGATATATCTACTCTGAATCTTCTTCGATAGATTAATCCGTTCCTGCTTTAACTCCCAGACTTTCTCTTTCCACCGGTACTGCTCTACTGGATCCGCACTTTCCCTCAGCTTATTAAATAAATCCATTAATATTGCATTTATATCGTCGAATTGAATCCACAGCTCTTTCACACTTTGTTCTGTTGTCTCAGCATGAGAATTCTTACTCAGCTTATTCAAACGATCTATGATGTCAGCTTGCCACTGTCCATCGTTAATTGCTTTGGCGTAGTTTAGAAGATCCAGATAATCATCGACAGACATTTTCACCGACTCCTTATTCTGTGTATACCCAGTATTATACTCGGCATTATAGAAATTGCAATAGTCTATCTGTAGAAAAGGCATCTTCTCAGATGCCCCCGCAATGTTATTCCCAATCCGTTACTGGATTTTCCCGCCTTCAACGACAAGCTCATCAGTATATCCTTCACCGTAAATTTCATTTAAGGTTTCTTTGTAGGCTTGATGGATAAATTGTTCTTTACCAAGGGTATCAAGTTCTGTATTAATCCAGTCCAGCAATTCCTTATTCCCCTTTGCCACTGCTGGAGCTATTGTATCCTGACCCCCGAAAGCAGGAATGCTGACCGTAAATCCAGGATTTGATTTAGCCCAAGCAATGAGTTCTGTATTATCGTTAGCGATTGCCGCCCCCCGACCATCTTTAAGCGCTGCAAAAATCTCTGTGTACTGATCGAATTTGAGCAATTCAATATCCGGATATTCTTTGGTAAAATAGGTTTCCGCTGTCGTACCTTTAGCTACAATGAGCTTTTGCTTGTTCCCTTTTAATTGATCAATGGAAGTGATTGGAGCACTTTCTGGGGATACGATCCCAAAGGACAATTTCATGTACGGATTAGCAAAATCCACTTTTTCTTTTCTTTCCTCGGTGACCGTAAAGTTAGCCATAATGATATCAACCTTACCCGATTCAAGATAAGCCACGCGGCTGGCAGCATCAACTAACACAAATTCAACCTTCGATTCATCCCCTAGCAGATCCTTGGCAAAGCGTTTGGCAATATACACATCAAATCCTTGGTTTTTACCCTCAGCGTCCACATAACCAAAAGGTGGTTTGTCTGCAAATACGCCGATCTTAATCTTCCCTTTCTTCTTTAGCTGTTCAATAGAAGTGAATTTAGAAGATGCTGAGTTTCCGTTGTTATCCGAACTATTTCCGCAAGCAGCCAATCCCATCAATAATATACTTACACCTACCAGCATCGTTAGCCATTTCAAACTTTTCTTCATTTCTCTTCCTCTCCTATTTCTATAATTTTTCGTACTGAAATATATCCAGAAAATGCTGGGCACGTTCTGTCGCAGGGTGGGTAAAAAATTGTTGCGGGGCAGCGATCTCACATATCTTGCCTTGATCCATAAACACGATCCGATCCCCAACCGATTTGGCAAACCCCATTTCATGAGTCACGATGATCATCGTCATTCCTTGCTGAGCAAGCCCTAAGATGACGTCAAGCACTTCCCGAACCATTTCCGGATCCAAGGATGCCGTTACTTCATCAAATAACATAATCTCCGGGTTCATACATAAAGCTCTTACTATAGCTATTCTCTGCTTTTGTCCACCGGAAAGCTGGCGTGGATAGTCCAGTTTACGCTCAAGCAGCCCAACCCGCTCTAAGAGCTGTTCCGCTTGCTGCGTTGCTTCTTTAAGCTCTCTCTTTTGTACTTTCAGAGGGCCTAGAAGAATGTTATCCATAACCGTCATATGAGGGAATAACTCATAATTTTGAAAGACCATTCCGATATGCTGCCTAACTTCACGCCAATCTACAGCAGTCCCCGCGAGGTTCTGCCCACGATATTGTATCGCCCCTTCCTGAACCGGTTCCAAACCGTTAAGACAACGCAAAAACGTACTTTTTCCACAGCCAGAGGGACCGAGAATAACGATTACTTCTCCTTTTTCCACCTGCAATTCAATGCCGTCCAGAACCTTTCGCTCTCCAAAATATTTGTGTAATTGTGTAACCTCCAGCAGGAGTTCTCCGGAATCTGCCATTACAACCGTTCCTTCCTAAGCCTTAATTTTGCCATCTGCTTTCTACTTTTTTCGAAAGTCTGGATAACGGAAAACATACAGAAAAATATAATATAAAGATAAAGCCGTATACCCAGAATGAAGCGGTGGGCGCTTTTATTACGCCGAGTTCAATGATCTGCTGCCCGATCTTTACCACCTCAATCACTCCAATCAGCACCACCAGTGATGTTGTCTTGATCATTCGTGTGGCAAGATTAATCATTCCCGGCAGCAATCTGCGTACAGCCTGCGGGATCAAAATATGCCGATAAAGTTGACTGCTGCTCAGACCTAGCGCCCTGGCAGATTCCACCTGATGTTTTGGCATAGATTGCAAAGCTCCACGAACAAGATCGCCAATTTCCGCAGCTCCCCATAAGCTGAACACCAATATAGAGGTAGCCTCCCCGCTGATATCGATATGAAGTAATGGAGAGAAACTGAAATGTACTACATACAGCCACACTAGAATCGGAATAATTCTAAAGGTCTCCAAATAAAGACGTAATATAAACCTTAATGGCCTCGATCCCAGCGTCCGGAGCAATCCCATAACGATCCCTAATAACGTACCGATTCCAATAGAGAGAAATGAAATTTCAATCGTTACAAGTAAGCCCCCTAATAATCGTTCGAAATTAGAACCTTCAAAAAGCACCTCAATCCCCGAATTCTGCATATCTCACCTTCCTTTCCACCCAAGTCAATAAAAGCGATAAGGGCAGGACTAACACCAAATAGGCGAGTACCAGAAGGAGCAGAGACTCCGCTGTTTTGTAATGCATGCCGATCAAGTCTTTTGCCACATTCATCAAATCCATTAAAGCAATGGCACCTACAATAGAGGTCTCCTTCAGCAGAAAGATCGCATTTGCCCCTAAAGAAGGAATACTTATCGCAAAAGCTTGGGGAAAAATAACATATCTGACCAGCTGCAGCTTAGACAGTCCAATGCTCTGACCTGATTCAATCTGCGATTGGCTAACTGCCTCGAACCCACTTCGAAAAGCCTCCGTCATATAGCTCCCGCCCAAAAATGTCATGCCTACAATCGCACAGGTCATTTCACTAAAGTGAATTCCGATCTTAGGTAAGCCATAGTAAAGAAAAAAGAGCTGCACAAGTAAAGGGGTGTTCCGTGAAAGCTCAATGTAGATCTTAATAACATCACTGACGATTTTGACCTTATAGTACAAGACGATACTGAACAGTAATCCAATAAGGAGTGAGAATACAATAGCTAACAACGCTAGCTTCACTGTCAGCCACATCGCCTCACCATAAAGCGGCAAACTCTCGTAGATAAACTCCCAGTCTAAATTCATATCTGAGTAACCCGATCCCCTTTTCTTAATTTCTAATAATTATCAAAATCTTACATTAAACCTTACGCGTGGTGATATGATTTTATTCATACTATTCCAAGTAAATAACTACGTTTTAAAACTCTTGTATAGTAGTCCACAAAAAAAACCGCTAAGAGATTAGTCTTAGCAGTTTCCTTGTTCTATAGGATAAACCTTGCCCCACCCTAACATCCCACTACCAATAGCCTCGGATGCCGGTCTGCAAGCGGATCAGCGCTTCCATATAATAATAATCTCCCCAAATCATATGACCATCAGGCACACGTCCACCTCTCACATGATAAGAACCATGCTTTAGAAGTCCCTCTGCTTCCGGATTTCCAGATGTCGCATAATGTTCCACTAGAGATTTCATGCTACGGTGTAAAGCAACTTCATAAATGGCTCGGTCCGGATCGTCTACGCCTAGGTGATCGAGCAGTTCCAAAAGACCGGCTGCCGCAATCGCCGAAGCCGAGCTGTCGCGAGGGGTCTCCGCTCCCACTGGCACATCGAAATCCCAATAAGCCACACTATCCTCCGGTAGATGGCTGATAAAATAATCCGCTAGGCTCTTAGAAGTCTTAAGAAAATCCTCATTCTGCGTATAGCGATACGCCAGAGCAAAACCGTATATTCCCCAAGCTTGACCACGTGTCCAGGTCGATCCGTCCTCATAACCTTGATGTGTTCCTCCACGAATTGCATTTCCGGTAGCCGGATCAAAATAAAAAGTATGGTAAGAGGAGGCATCCCCACGCACAAGAAATTTCCGGCTCTTAAACGCATGTTCGAGCGCTATTTCATAATAGCGCTTATCTCCTGTTTCCTCAGCTGCCCAGAATAATAGAGGTAAATTCATCAAGCAGTCAATAATGATACGTCCCGCATTCTCCGGGTCACTCTCCAGTCCCCAGGCCTGAAGAATCCCTGCTAGTTCACGCCAGCGCTTGCACAGCGTGTCCGCAGCTTGCAGACCGACAGCTCGCGCCGCTTCGCTGCCCGTTATTTTCCACTCCGCTACTGCGGTCAGTGTATACAAGAAACCAATGTCATGATGGTCCAGGGCGATGTGCTGATCCAGACGATGCTTGAAGTCCCCTAACCAAGAGGCTGCCGCCTCCTTATAGCATGAATCCTTACTATATTCATAAGCAAGCCACATCATCCCAACATAGAAACCCTCTATCCAGTCGTCGTTGTCTCCCCATTCGTACTGTTGCCCCTCAGCGATATGAGGCAGTTTGCCCGGATGGTTAGCCATATTGCTCCCAACTTTGTGAATCGCATCCTCAATAGCCTTATTCCACATCTTTGTTTCTCCCTCCCCTTAAATCAACAGTATGCAAAAGTGTATCGTTACTAGGTTCGTATACAGCAACCCTTCCGTCCGAGTGCCATTGAATAAGCGGCGGTGAAGCAAGACTTGCCTGGTTCTCCGGAGTATTCGTCGCTCCGAAGACAGCAGATATCAATACTTGATCTCCCGGTTCCAGTCTGGAGCACAAGCTCGGAAGAAGTGTCCGCGGCTTCAGCAGATTGGTATTTGGCTCGGGATATACGCACTCTCCCCGATCAAAGCCGCTTAGCCTATGTATGGCACTGATTCCCCAGGGCAGCTGCACCGAAACAGCAGTGTTCGATACCTTAATGATTTCCCGTTCACTGTGCGAGAAGCCAGCTGACTGGCCAATGGCAAATCCACCCTCCGATACATCCAGCCGCCGGGCAGTATGAATGCTGTGAACACGAACATGCCATAGACCAGCCGGAATAATCCATGTCTCCACATGTACATCACTCCAGGGATGCCAGCGGGAATATACATAGCTGTCCCCGATTTCCCAGGTCTCGCAGAATCTGCGTACCCGATAGTGTTCATCACATTCGCATAGTGCGAGTGTAGAATCGTAAGCGCCTTGAACCAACCCGTAACCCGCTTTCGGGACACTAAAGCCAAACAGAGTGGAATATGCAAATTTAGAATATTTGGCTGCACTATGGGCCATATCAAAGTTAGCCATCTGGCCAGAGGTATAGGCAATAACATGCCTGTTTCCTTCCGGACGACTCACAAGCATTCGCGCCTCTTGGAGAGCCCGTACCTCTTTCAAAATAGGCAACGGCTCTTCCTCCGCCTGCCAAAAAGGATGATCATCTGGCAAGGCAAGAATAAGCATAGCTTTAAAGGCCCAATACGGAGATCCGGGGGCGTTGTAGTTCTCTGTCATGACTAGATTCGGATAAGCATATCCGATGCTAAGCAGTCCGTCTAATCCCATAATAGGTTGTTCAAACCACCAACGAAAATGGCGCATAATGATTCCTTTAAGAACGCCATATGAAAAAGGAACCATATCTGCATACACCAGCGCACTCCAGAATGAAACCTGTGCAAAACGATAGGTCAGGCTACGACCAAAAGGAAGTGCGCTTCCGTCCTCAGCGAACCAATAAATGAAATCCTCGGCAAATCGTGCGGATCTTTCCCGATAAACAGCAGCTCTCTGAGGATCATCATCCGCCATCAGCTTAGCGTATATCAGCGTATAATAATGCATAGCAAAAGCAATATAATAGTCCCTCTGATCGGTCAATCCATCGGAATACCAACCGTCACCAAGATAGTAATTATCGATCTGCGCTAGATAATCATCCATTATGCTCTGATCATAAGGTAATCCGACTTTCTTGAAGCCCACATTCACAAGAACCGTGAACATCAGCCAGTTATTCGGATTGGAACGATCCACATGATTAATCTGATTTAGCCAGTTATATACATTCATTTTCTGCGTGTCGCTCAGCGGCTCCCACATTTTATGTGGTGCAAGAGCAAGCCCCAGTCCCAACACGGCCTGCTCTACCATACGCTGATCTTTGGTAGTAAATTGCCCCCAATATTCTTCATGCTCCGGGTCTGTTCCGTTGATGATCCCTTCCAGAAACATCGGCCAGAGAGCACTTTCCCCTCCACCGCTGGCATGGGGAACAAGGCCCCATAGAGGACGGGCGAAAGCTTCCATAAGCGCTGTAGCTTCATTGTAAATCGATCCTGTAGCGCCCATATTAATTCCTGCACAACCAGAGGTAAATCTGCGCTCCAGTGGAGTATATAGTTCATTTAGGAACATCTGTAATTCATTTTTAGTGCCCTTTATTCCCACAGCAATGTTTCCTCCTGTCCACACTCAATGCCAAGTGGCATATTCACTAGGCCTCATGCCCATTTCCCGTTTAAACAGCTTGATGAAATAACTTTTGTTGGCATATCCCAGATACTCGGAGATCTCTTCCACTGTCTTTTCAGATTGGTTAAGCAGCTCCTTTGCCTTCTGAAGCTTTAGCATATTTACATATTCAATGAAGTTCTGGTTTGTTTCCCGTTTGAATAAGCGGCTGAAATAACTGGCATTTAAGTTAAGCCGGCCTGCCATGTCCTCCAGCGTTATTTTCTCCGTCACATGACTAATCACGAACTGCTGGGCTTTGATGACCTCACTCCGTTTAGACTTGATGGAGAACATACTTATTTTCCGCGCTAATTCCTCCAAGTACTGCACCAGCCATTGTTCCAAATGCTCCAGAGTTTCAATGTCACCAACCACGCTAAAAAGCTTTTCTTCGGTTATAGGCAATGGAGATTGCAGAAGCTGTTTCGTCTTCATCTGCAAGTCCATCAGCAAGCGAAGCACACATTCCTTGACTTCATTCGGATGGAATTTTTGCGAGGCCACCCATTCCCTCCATTCCTTTACATGAACGCGAAGCTCCGTGTTCCTGTTCAAGGCAATATCATCATTGATAACAGCGTACAAGGTTCCATATTCAGCATAAATATCTTCTCCGGAAAAGCAGACTTCTTCAAAACGGTGGATTCCCGCCGCAGGGAGATAAAAGCGCTGTATTTTCTCCCTCAGCATCCGCTGCAATGTTCCACGAATTTCCTCAGGACTGCGCGCCTCAGCGCCAAATAAGCAAGAGACAGACAGTTTAAGATATTTTTGAACCGCAGAGGCTGCATTTTGAATAGAGTGATAGATAGCCTGGTGATCTTTGGAAGGCTGGTCGCTGCAAAAGAGAATGACAATCTCCTTATGGCTGTATCTCGAAATAAACAGACTGTGATCAGCCTCAAGCACTTCCTGCATAATATTCTCAACCGCAAAAGAAATTGTATATTCACTCATCCGGCGCACCCTTGAAGCTTCCTCTGGACGATCAATTACAATAACCAGCGGGATATAGTTTTTGGCATGGATCATAATTCCGTTTGATCGGGCCTGCTCGATCCAAGCCCCCTTATCCCAGGATTGATACAAGGTATCTTTTAGAAACTTTTCCTTCAGCGCGGCGCGATTTTGAGACTGCTTTTGCTTATAAACCAGCATCTCTGTATGCTGCTGCCTATTCAGTCCCACTTCCGCCACAAGGGTTCTAATCGCTTGCTGTAACTGCTCAATATCCAGTGATTCTTTTAAAATATATTCTCCTACGTTTAATTTCAGCGCTTGCTGGGCGTATTTGAATTCGTTGTGGCAGGAGAGAATAATCGCACGGATTCCGGGCTGCACAGCTCTGAATAGCTCCAGCATCTCCAGCCCGTTCATCTTGGGCATGCCAATATCGGTAATAATAAGATCTGGTGGACTCTGCTGTGCTTTTTCCCAAGCCTCGAGACCGCTATAATAACATCCGATGAGTTCAATACCGAGCTCACTCCAAGGTACGGCCTGCGACAAATAACGGATAACCGGATAGTCATCATCCACCAATATTGCCGTCAGCATTCTCCACACCCACCTTTCCGTAATCCAGAGGAAACTCCAGACAAATCTCTGTGCCCACATCAGGTTCACTTTGAATATTCAGCTTAAAAGAAGCGCCATAAATCATACTGAGGCGTTGGGCCACATTGCGTAAACCTATGCCGGAGAACCCTTTTCTGTCCTCCTCTGTAATTTGTTCGCTGCTGTATGCGGTTTCACGAAGTCTTGTTAAAGTTTCCGGCGACATCCCGATCCCATTATCCTTAATGGTGATAACCAAGCTTTCCGTAGTTGCAACAATACGAGCTTCAATAAAAATCTCGCCACCAAACTGCTCGAAGCCATGGATGATGGCATTCTCGATCATGGGTTGAATCATAAATCGAGGCACCAGTGCTTCAGCGCTCCCGTCCGCTAAATTCATTTCCAGCCTGACCTGATTGGCATGGCGGAAATTCATTAAAGTGACATAATGCGATATCGTATCTGTCTCCTCACGAAGCGGGATAAACTCATTGTCCCTGTTAAAGGTCATCCGGAGCAAAGACGACAGGGAACCAATCAACTCAGCATTCTCCCGATCGCCTTGCATCAGGATATTTAAGCGAATCGAATTCAGCAGATTAAACATAAAATGTGGATTGATCTGCGCTTGCAGCATCTCTAGTTCGGCTTTTCTTTTTCCCGTCTGTTCATAAGTGATTTGTTCAATCATAGACTCGATCCGATCCAGCATCTGGTCAATAGTGCGGGCGAGCTGTGCTGCCTCATTATTCCCTCGAATGAACGAACGTTCATCCAACTGACCACGACCTATTCGCTTTACAAAAGCGCTTAATTTTACGATTGGCTGAGTCAGCTTTGAGATTAGAACGGTTAAGAGAACGGAAAACAAGGTAAAGAAAAGAATCTGCACCGCCAGGCTGATAAATAAAATCTGCTTATTTTTCGACAAGGCTGCCTTCAGCGGAATAATGCTGACCATCCGCCATTTGTTACTGCTCAGCTCCTGATCAACATATAAAAACTTCTCTCCGTCGATTTCCACAGTGTCAAGCTCGCCATCCATTTTCAACCACGTCATCGTCTCTCCGATTCGGGCCTTGTCAGCATGGGAAACTACAGTTCCCTTGTCATCCAATAGCATCATCTCTTTATCATTATCGTTATTTAGATAAGGACGGAGCTTACGCTCATTGATATTAATAATTAAATATCCGATGGTACTGCTGGAGGTCGATTGAATCGGCCTCGCAATGGTTACCCAATCAGCTGAGCCTTTATCAGAATAATTGTAGTACGTATCGTGCTCCGCTCTCCAATAAGTCGAAATGGGTTGAATTTGTTTCAGCAACGATGTCCAATTTTTGTTGTAGAAATTTTTCGGGTTAAAGTCACTGTAAGGATAGCTGGTATAAATCAAACCATTTTTTCCGATTAACGTCACCTTCAAATATTCTGTTAAAACAAACATATCATCCAGCATCCGCGACATACGGTTATACTGAATGATTTGCTTTGGTGCACGGAGCGACTCTGAATCGGCAGACATCATCTGCCTGATCTCGCTGTTCTGGAGCACAAAGTTGGACTGTTCCAGTGTCTGTTCAAATATGGCATTCATATTGGCGCTGGCTGCATTTAAAGATTCTCTTGCGCTACCAACCGCTTTCTCCAGAATGAGATCCCGGGTCAAATAATCTGTAACCATGTAAATGCAGACAAGCGGGATCAGCACGCAGATCAGCGATGACCAGACAAGTTTCTTACGGAGGGATTGATGCTTTCTAAACACGGATTACAGGCCCCACATCTGTTTGAATTTGGAGCAGGAGGCAGAAATGCTTTCCTGCCCCCACATTATAAGCCCCCTTTGAAAAGCGTACAATCAGCCTCCGCTTACTTTCCGCTATTGTTCTGAACAACTTCCGTTATTTTTTTATCGATATTGGCAACTGTGACATCCAGATCCTGTTGGCCAAGGAGATACATCTCCGCTTCTGGAATAACGTTGTTCTTAGCTTCATCCGCATATTTAGCCGGAACCTGCGTTGCACCAGGTGTCGAGTTCTCCATCGTATATTTCAGAGAATCTACATCAATCTTAGAGGAATCCTTAGAACCACTCACAATTGTATCCACTAATTTATTCGTATCCGATTTGGCCCAGCCAGAGAAAACGCGTCCACCGATTTCCAGTCCTTCTGAGGTATACCAGCGCACAAAGGTATAGGCAGCCTCCTTATGCTTGGATTTAGCGGCTATTCCCATGTAGGTCGGCTGTACGGGTGAGTAATGTTTGCTCTCACTGTCAAGACGGGGGATCGGCGCAAACGCGGTAACAAAGGTTGCCGGAATGGCATCCGTTCCACCCGATTCCGCAACCATCCAGTCGCCCATCGGAAGCATCGCTGCTAAACCGTTAAAATACTGATTCCGGTAGGCTAGTTTTTGCGAAATAATATCCTCATAAGGAGTGGCACTCTTATCTTCGTACATCATTTTCTTCATCATCTGCAGGTTAGCCTTAAATTGCGGGTCAAGTGCATTGGAGGTTCCATCAGCTTTTAGAAAAGTATTATCCGTAGACTTGCTCATCAGCTGGAGCTGGAAATAATCCGGCCAATTATGCAGATATGCGCCAAAACGTTTCGTTGCGCCCTCACCCCTGGTCAATTTCTTGGCATACTCTTCGAAATCCGCCCATGTCCAGTCGGTCGGAACCGGAAGGCCCGCCTCATCTAACATTTCTTTGTTAAGGAGCACGAACCAGCGCTGCATGGAAGACGGTAATGCATAGATTTTGCCATTGACCGTAGTGTCCACCAGATATTCATCTGCGAGCTTATAACCTTCCTTCTGAATATAGTCATCCATCGGTTCCAACAAACCGATATCTGCACGCTGTGAATAGTTGGTATAAGGCAGTTCGACAATATCCAGCGGATCGCTCGCAGCCGCCATCAAATCCAGCTTCTGCATAGAGGCAACCGAATCACCTTTTTCATTCAGCAAATCTACTTCCACATGAATATCGGGATGCGTCTTCTCAAACTCCGCGATAATCGTGCTCCATTTCGCTTTGGCTTCTGTCTGCCAGGTGCTCAGCTTCAGGGTAACCTTCTCTGCTGCAGGCTTTGAATTTCCACCAGCATCGGGTGCATTAGTCGCTCCTGCATTATTGGTTTTCGCATTTCCGCCGCAAGCGGCCAATGATAACGCCATCGATGTGATGATGAATGCAGATAATAATTTCTTTTTCATTTAGACCCTCCTATAAATGTGTTGGGCATCACTCGCTTAACAACCAGTGACTATGTAACTGCTTACAAGAATATCCTAACATGCAGGATTGACGAGGAAAGTTCTCATATTCTACCGAAGAGAAACTATTTTGACTTTTATTATCCTTTCACACCTCCGAGGGCAATTCCCTCAATAACCTGCTTCTGTCCGAGTGCAAAAATGATCAGCAACGGCAGGATTGCAGATACCGCACCAGCCATCATGAGTGAATAGACATCCCCGTATTGGTCCCCGAACAACCGGATCCCCAGCTGAATCGTGAACAGCTCCTTGGATTTCAAAAAAATGAGTGGATATTGATAGTCGTTCCAGGTCCAAATAAAGCGCAAAATAGCATAAGTAGCTACAGCGGGACGGATCAGCGGAAAGGCAATCTGTAGAAAAGAGCGAAAATGCCCTGCTCCATCCATCCGCGCCGATTCAAGATACTCGTTGTTTACCCCCATAAAAAATTGCTTGAGCATAAACGCTCCAATAATACTAAAGCTGTTAATCAGGATTAATCCCAAATGTGTGTCAATCAAATTCAGCCAGTTAAACAGTAGAAACTGTGGAACCAACGATGCCTGCGGAGGAACCATATAAAGTGCCAATACAACTATAAACATCGCATCCCTGCCCGGAAAACGCAGCTTGGAGAACCCATAAGCAGCAAGTGCGCATATCAGCACATTAATTATAGTCGTAGCCAGCGTAATATAAATGGAATTTCCATAATAGCGAGCAAAGTCACCCGACCACACCTGTTTATAATTTTCAATGAGGTTCCACTGCTGTGGCAACCATTGAATCGGAAAGTTAAACACATCTTTCTCCAGCTTAAAGGAAGTGGATAACATCCATAGGAATGGTAAAAGAAATGCGATACCTAGCAGTCCCATGGCGATGGTCCAGAAGGTTCTGGATAAAAGCTCTTTTTTCACTGTAATTTCTCCTTTCCGCCTTTAATAGTTGACCCATTTTTTTTGCGCCAACATCTGCAAGGCTGTAATGATCAGGCAAATAAGGAACAGAACGAGTGCCATGCTAGAGGCGTAACCCGTCTTCAGCTGATTGAAGGCTGTATCATATAACTCGTAGACGATAACGGTCGTGGAGTTAGCCGGTCCACCCTGGGTCAATACTTGTATCAGATCAAAGATTTTAAATGAGCCGATAACCCCTGTTACCAGCAGGAAAAAGGTAGTTGGCGAAATGCAGGGAACCGTGATGTTGCGGAATTTGCGCCAGACGTTGGCACCATCAATATCAGCCGCTTCATAAAGATCCTTAGGAATACTCTGTAAACCTGCAATAAAAATAATAATGTTGTAACCGAGCTGAATCCAGACTTGAATCAACATCAGCGACGGCAGAGCATAATGGATATCCGCTAACCATTTGGGTGGGTTGTTCCACCCCAGTGACATCAGGAATTGATTGACGGGTCCCAGTGAAGGGTGAAACATAACCTGCCAAACCATAGCGATGGCAACTACACTGGAAATGTACGGAAGGAAATAAATCACTTTAAACAAATCCTTCAGAAAAACCTGTTTATCAATCAGGATAGCCAGCAGCAGGGCAACGATGATCGTAACCGGTACTGTGATAATAAAGAGCAAATTGTTCAGCAAGCTTTTCATAAAAGCATCATCATGAAACAGCCTGATGAAATTATCCACGCCCGCGAACTTAATCCCCCCTAACCCAGCCACAAAGTTCCAGTCCGTGAAGCTTAACAGCAGTGAGCCCAGCACCGGGATCAACGTCAAGATGATCAGCCCAAGCATAAGCGGAGCAACGAATAGATATCCCGCCATCGCTTCGCGTGTGTCCATGTTAAGATGAAACCTTTTTTTGCGTATCATAGTTCTCCTCCTTTACTTATCCATAATTGTAGAAAAAGTAAGCAGTCTTCATAAGAACTAGAATTGTTCATTTTGGAACGAATTTTACCGATCCAGCAGTTTTATATTCTTTTGCACAACGCAAAAAAAGCGCGAGCCAAGCTCCCGCAGTAAACAAAATCCATATTGAGTTTTACATAAAGCAATCGCGTTATACCGGCGTAACCTCTACAGCACCTTTTCCATCAACGCCCGCACTATTCAGCTTTTTCCGAAAAATCATAAACAAAACCACACCCATCACACTCGTTATTACCTCAGTCACAGTCATCGACCAAATCACACCATGCAGGCCAAAAATAGAATGCAATACGATAATCATCGGTATAAATAATACACCTTGGCTTATCGCCATAATAGTAGTGGGTGTGCCTTGCCCTGTTGCTTGAAAAATGCTCATAAATAATCCGGTAAATCCATTAAATAAAGCGGAGATCAGCATCGCTGCCAAAATATAAGTTCCCATGCTTAACACAGAAGGATCGCCTGAGAACCAATGAAGAATCGTTCCTCTAAACACATATACTAGACTCACAAAAACAACTGCAATGCTGCCTATATATGCAAAAGCGTATTTGATGCTGGATTTAAGTCTCTCCGTATTTTTACTAGCAAAGTTAAAAGCAAATAGCGGAATCAATCCCAAAAATAAACCCATCGATAGAAATTCTGGAATCTGCACAATTCTTAAAGCCACACCAAATCCGGCGACCACACTCTCCCCATATTGAATGGAATAGTTATTTAACAAAAGCGTGCTGACAATTAAAAAACTGGCTTGCAATAGCTCGGCTGTACCTATTTTATAAACCTCAAGCTGATCTCGTACAGATATCTTGAAATGCTTCAAAAATCCTCTTAAATGCTCACTTTTCGTTTCCAAAAAGTAAATATAATAAATGGCAGAGCCCAAATTTGCTAAAACCATAGCCAAAGCAGCTCCGGCAACATGCCAATTCAGCACGAGAATAAATAAAGGATCAAAAATCAAACTTAAAGCCGTACTGATAAAAATACCATACATCGATTCCTTCGAGGCACCTTCCGAACGGACCAGTTGTTCCAAAGCAAAATTAAGCACAACAGCAAATCCGCCTGCAAAAAGAGTGAGCACATAAGACTTCGTAAAGTCTAAGGTAGCAGCATCTGCACCAAGCATTCGCGTGATCGGATTAATAGCTAACCAAGCGATGAGCGCGATAAGAAGCCCCACTACAATACTCCCGTAAAAAGTATATCCGGCAACCTTTTTCCCTTTTTCCGTCTCTTTTTGCCCCGCCAAGCGAGTTATAAATGTTCCTCCGCCTACCCCCAGCACATTTCCAAAAGCCATTAAAACGGTAAAAATAGGCAGGCCCAGCGTGATTGCGGTCAGCATACTGGTATTGTGTAATAAGCCGATGAAGTAAGCATTGATTACATTATAAATAGTACCCACAGACATCCCAATCATCATGGGAATCGATAAATGAGCGATCGCTTTTTTCATGGGCGCCGACTCTAAATAATATTGATTTGACAACTCATTTGTCATAAGTGAACCTCCGAACGTTTATAAACTTGAACTAACTTTTTGAAGTAAAGACTTTAGGGTTGCAGTTTCTTCCGGACTAAGCGCCTTAGTAATGCTTGCTTCTACCTCAGAGAAAATCTCATTGAACTCTTCCACTAAAAGAGCACCTTTTTCCAATACAAAAATACTCTTTTGACGTTCATCATTTTCAGGAGTGACACGCTGGATATACCCTTTCTTCTCCAACCCCTGAAGCATACTGGTAATGCTCGCCCCCTTCCTGTTAAAGACCTCCGCTAAATCCTTCTGAATAACACCTTCTGCTTGATTCTCAAAAATATAGCCGATCATGCGGCCTTGTTGTGAGTTCAGACCTAACTCATTTAACCTGGTGTCAGCTGTACCTTTTATTTTTATCCCAATCTCTCGTATTAAATTAGAAAATGGTGTGTCTACCACGGGTTTGTTCATTGTTATTTCCTCCTCTTGCGGATTAGTTAGAACTCTAAGTAACATCATTATCATAATAGATAGAACTCTAACTGTCAAGGTTCTAACTAAATACAAAAACTCCTCTCCAGCACTTGTCGAGTAGACAGGTACTGAAGAGGAGTTTATAGAGAGAATTACATCACAAGTTCTTCTAGGTTTCCAAATAAGACTTTTGTTGATTTCAGCTTGGATTCATTGCCGACAACTGTGAAATAATTTTGTTCCGTCACAGCCTTAAGCAAATCGGCATACTGTCTGATGTCTTCCGGTGTGGTCGACAAGATTTCATCCCGTTCCTGCTGCAGCTCGGCCCCGGTTACCTGTTCAAAATAATGCCGGTCCGCCCGCCGTCCCTGAGCGCTTGGGCTCAGCGGCTGGTCCAACATGGACAGGGTGCCGATAATTGCTTTGGTCATCTCGTCGGCATCCGCTTCATATCCTTCGGTGAATCGGTACGCCTGATCATAAACCTCCAGCGTCTCCTGCAAATTGGGATCACGGTAGGAAGTGAACATCAATATCCCATCTCTGCGCAGCATCAGGCTGCCGCCATAAGCTCCGCCCTTCACGCGCACGGCATTCCACAGATAGGTGAGGCTCATGATTTTTTTGAGCACCTGCATTTTGCCGGAATACGTAAATCCTAGCTTGTTGAAGTCGTAGCCTTTAACCACATATTGCACCTGGCTGGAAGACATAAAACCTTCATTATCCGCATGCCCCTGCGCCGTAATCTTAGGTTTATTCACCACTGGCCGATCCTGAATATCCAGCTTCGCTACATTAGCGGCGAATTCTTCATACAAATCAGGGGTACCCGTCACGCTGATGATTAAATTCTGTTTATTGAATAAAACCGTACAGATATCCTTCAGCGTGTCTGCCACCTCAGCTCCCTGCTGATCGATCTTCTCGGCAAGCTCACGGATAAAGCGGTAATAGGCCACGCCACCCTGTTGTTCCTGATACGCTCCCATGTCCGAAAAATAAGACATCAGGCGGCTGGCCGCGATTTCATTACCTTTTTGATTCAGGACGGATTCCATCTGTGAGGCTTCCCGCCGGACGATTTCCTGTAGCTTCGTCAAGTTATCGAGCGCGCTGGTATAGAGCATCTCACGCAGCAGATCCAGCGATTCGCCAATATGCCCCGCCATCACCTTAACCTGCGCAGTGAATTTAGGCTGATAACTGGCCCCAGTATCTTTTGCAGCGCCAAAGATCTCATTTTTGAAATGAATGCCTCCGGTTTTGATCCCAATTTCACTAGTGAGCTCTTCAATGCTGTAAGAAGCTGTCTCCATTTGGCCCAATACCTCTGCCAGCAGCACAAGATAAGGAATTTGCTCAGGAGCCACAACACTCGTATCCCAATAAAACTTGCAGTACGCAATCTTTTGAGTAGATACGTCATGGTGGATCAGCTTTAGACCCTCAAGGTTATATTCATGGGATGGCACCTGAGGTTCAGCACTGCGGTTAATGTCCTGTAGAGATAAACTTGGCAGCTTCTGCAAATCCTCGGTTGCATCTGCACGACCTTGCCGCGCCAGAAGATGCTGTGTACTCTGCACAAGCTGCTCCAGCTGGTCTGGTTGCTGTGATGATTTGTATTCACTTAATTGACGCTGGGTGCTCGCTTCCTTGTCGGCTGCAATCGTCTTGGACGGGTTCAGCACCACCAGACTGCAATGATCACTGTTCAGTAAGTAGACCTCAATCAGCTTCTCAAAATAACGATCCGTTATCTTTTCCCGAATGGTAGTGAATACCTCTTCATAAAGCATATGAGTAGACGGCTGACCGTCATAGAGCCAGGACTTCATCACTTCGATATTGTAAGTAAGTCCCTTTGGATATCGGCTAAAGTCCGCTTCCCGCAGCTCAAATTCCTTGCTGTTGACCGCCGCCAGCACCAGCTTCTCATCCAGCCCGTTCTTAACCAAGCTGCTTAATGTGGTCTTCACCAGCTCCACGAAGGCATCTTTGGCGGAGGCGTTCGAATGTGTCAGGGTAATGCCAAGCAGCGGCTGAACCATACTGTCGGAATAAAAAGCAAAGGCATCTTTACCCAGACCGCTTTCCAGCAGGGCTTGCTTAAGCGGAGCTGCATTGCTGTCCATCAGCATGCTTTTCAAAATATCAAAAGCCAGATTCAGTTCCCGATCCGTAGAGGTTCCAATTACATAGTTCAGACTCAAATAAGTTTTGTCGTCGGCCGTTTCTGCTTCCAGAATCGGATAATCCGCTACCAGCTCCGTCATTCCGGTAGGCTGTTGTAGGGGAATGGAGGTATCAAAGCTGTTTTTTTCATAACGGCTAAGGTATTCCTGGTCTATAAATTGCAGCTTCTCTTCAATAGAGACGTCTCCGTACAGATAAAAATAACTGTTGGACGGATGATAATAATTGCTGTGCGCCTCAAGAAATTGCTCATACGTAAGCGCAGGAATCTCCTGCGGATCTCCACCTGAAGAATGACGGTAAATCGTGTCTGGATACAACGACTTTTTGATCCTGTCCATCAGTACCGTAAACGGCGAGGAATAGGAACCCTTCATCTCGTTGTAAACCACGCCTTTATAGATCAGCTCAGCTTCTGTTTGCTGAAGCTCGTAATGCCAGCCCTCTTGCTCAAAAATCTCCTTTTGCTTATAAATATTCGGCTGAAAAACACTATCCAGGTAGACCTCCATCAGATTGGAGAAATCCTGCTCATTCCGGCTCGCCACCGGATACATCGTCTTATCCCCAAACGTAAATGCGTTCAGGAATGTCTGCATCGAACCCTTTAGCAATTCTACAAAAGGTTCCTTCACCGGATATTTCTCCGAACCACATAATACAGAATGCTCCAAAATATGAAAGACCCCTGTACTATCTTCAGGCGGGGTCCTGAAGCTCACGCTGAATACCTTGTTGTCATCCTGATTCTGCACGAAAAGCAGCCTGGCGCCGCTCTTCAGATGTTCCATCGTGAATACGGCGGAATCGATCTCCCGGATAAATTCCTCATTAACGACCTGAAATCCATAATATATATTGCCTGTGATCAAGCGGCTCATAGATTTGCCTCCTCTGCACTGGATGTGATAACTCTATCTGAAGCTTATCATATCCCTGGACGTTTATTCCATTAATAGAAGGCTTCCGGGATTAATTTCTGCAGTCTGACTAAAATTGCCGCTGCCTGCTCACGCACCAGAATCTGCTTTGGATCGAAGCGGCCCCCGCTGCCGGTCATTACTTCATGTTCATTCACGGCCTGAATCGCCTGGCGGCTCGCCTCTGACAAACTGGAAGTATCGGCAAACTTCACACGGTCCGGGCTGCCGTACGTAGACAACCGGGCGGCTTTGGTTACCATAACCGCCGCTTCTTCCCGCGTAATACCGCGGTCCGGCTCGAACTTACCGGTTGGAGAGCTGATAATGCCCAGCTCCTCAGCCTTGGCGATGGTACGGCTGTACCATTTGTCCGCCGGAACATCCTTAAAGCTAGAAGTGGCCTTGGCATCGGGGAACTCATGCAATAGCCGCAGCAGCAGGGTCAGAAATTCAGCCCGGGTCAGCTTCTGCTTAGGAGCCAGCACATTTCCGCTGGCACTCACGCCCTGAATATATCCGCTGCTGAGCGCTGTTGCGATATCCAAACGTGCCCAAGCTGCGACTTTATTGGCATCCGTAAAGCTGGCCAATTCCGGGGAAGAGACATGCAGCGCAAACGTCCGTTTGGAAAGTGCTGGAGCGGCATCTTTACGGTATTTGGTGACTTGCACAGGATAGACACCGGGCTTCATGCCGGCAAATGACACCTTTCCCGTGCTGTCAGCCACTACGCTTTTTCCTTGAAGTGTCACAGTAGCGCCGAAAGCCGGAAGACCGCCCAGCTGACCGTTTGACTTGGTGATATGGAGGGAAAACGGCATATTGGCGCTTGCGTATCCACCCATTTCCTGGCCGTTTTTATCTTTCCATTTCACTTCCATCCGGTCAAGCAGTTCTGTATCGTCCGCGTAGTAAACAAGCAGCTGATCCCCATTGCCTATCGTCAGTCTGTACGGGCTATTCTCAGGATACATCCATGCACTGCCCCCGCTGAATACAGCAATCTTCCATTCTCCGCGTCCATTGTATCGCCCGTTCTGAATCCCCTCGATAGCTGTGAAGGCCGGTTTAGCTGCATCCGCATTCAGCTTATACGCCAGACCCTTCGCCTGTAAAAAAGCTGCCGCTGCCTTCACAGCATCTCCGCCAACAATATGCCCCCCGGCAACGGTGCCACCGGGTCCTTCGACCTGAATTGTTGCCCGGTCAAGTCCAGCATGATGCAGTCCGCTATACAGCATGCCAGCCTGCTTGGACAGCAGCTTATAGGAAGTCAGGGCAAGATAGGCTTGCACAGTTGCGGGACTATCGTTTCCTCCGCCTGCTGTCTGCGCAAAGCCGCCACCCGGGAGCTTCCGCGCTAGCAAATGGTCCAGCAGCGAGGCTCCGCCTTCCTTGGTGAAATCTGCTGCATCGACTCCCTGCGAGGATAAAGCAACAATCACCTGCGCTGTCGTCGCAGTTTTACCATCGAACCCTCCGTCTAGCTGCTGCTTGCTCTTAAGCCACAACAAAGCCTTCTCGATCGGCTGCGCTGTTTGTTCTGAACTCACTTCCGAAGCAAGTGCGGTTAGTACCCAGGCAGTAGCTACCAGATCTCCTTGCTTCTGCCCGGCCAGCGGCCAGCTGCCGTCCGCTAGCTGCATATCAAGCAGCTGATAAAACAACAAATCGGGGTAACGGTTTGTCCGCTCCAATGAATTTGAAATGGAATTCTTCGAGGTAATATAGGCGGCTGCTACCGCTGCTGCCCCTTCCGAATCAATTCCGTCATGATTCATCAGGAATGGATAAAGATCAATACCAGCGATGTTGTTGATGTTGCCCCCCGCAGCACTGTAAGCCAGCGCTGTTCGAGTTAGCTCTGCCACCTTGGTGAACTTGCCCCGCTGTTCCAGAATCTTATCGGCAGTCTGCTCCAGATATCCCTTGGGCAGACTGCGCCCATTCTTGAAGAAACCTACGGCTGCTTCGTCCGGGAATGGCTGTATCGTCAGCAGCACATTCTGTGCCCCTTCCAAGGCACTCTGCATCTCCGCTGTGAATACCGCGGTTGTCTTTTGTGCCGGAGACGGCTCCGCCATTACCCTGCCACTCAGCAATACAAGCAAAATACATAATGCGGTAAGTGTAACCTTCCTTATAGTCCGGTTTATGGGTGTAGCTCTCATATTCATTCTCCTCCAATGTAGTTTGCTAGAACTTTATAAGTTAGACGCTGCAAACTGGGATTTAGTTCCTGAATATGTTGTAATATGTAGCTTCATCCAGCTATGAATTAAAAAAAGACCGCACTGCTACCCGCTTACACGATAGCCCTACGATCTTTTCAAAACTCTTATTCTACCTGAGCAAACCCCAGCTCACGGTATAATGTCCGCTCCAGATAATCGTGAAGATAGAAGCGGGATTTCACAAAATGCTCCGCCATATCGGATGGCTGGTAACGCTCCAAAGCCGCTTTCATGCGAGGCAAAACGTTCTCACGTCCGCGGCGATTTCGCATGTAATTGTTCAGCAGCGAGTGCCTTTCCGCTTCGTCTCCCGGATAGAGCTCCCAGCGGTAGACATATTTGTGGATCGCCCGCGAACGGTCCGTCGCCGCTTCAAAATCATGCATAATGGCAATCAGCTCTGCTTCATCCTTATGATCCTTCACCTTGTCCAACAGCTTCCAGATAACATCATAATAATCTTCCAGCTGATAATTCCCGAGCTGAGCGTGACCTGTTCTAGGACCGATGCCATGAAACTGCTCCATGAATCGATCGATAAATGTTGCTGAGTCCGCTTTACGGTTCCAGGCCAAATCGGCGTGCAGCAGCATCGGATACCACGTCGTTTCAAAGATCCCATAAGGAACACCAAGGCTGAACGGCCCTGTCCAGTTCGTGGCGACGATGCAACCGAGGTCCAGCTTATCCGCTGTCTCCGCCCATTGGAGCAGATTATCCGTCCGGTTCAATAGTACCGGATAATTCTGATGTTCAGCCCAGTCAAAGCTGCGAACCGCCGGTGCTCCCATAACCTCGATGCCTAGTGACCTGAATTTATCCGCAAGAGAAGAAACCTCAGCTTCAATATTACGTCCGTTGTATATCCAGATCATCGCTGCACTCCGCTTATCCAGCTTTGCCAGTTCCTCCGGCGGGCATTTGTCCAGCATGTCATGCCAGAAAATCACTTTTTTACCACGGCTGGCTGTAAATTCAATCAAAGTGTTCAAAAAAGCGATAAAAGCCCGCTCCCGTACCCCTCCGAACAACGTTTTACAGCGTTCGCATTCACATAAGCTGTACACCTCGTCGCAGCCGAGGTGAATATAACGGGAATCCGGATGAGCATCCATCATCTCCTGTAACAGATCGGTAATCAGCTCGAAGGATTCCGGATGCGATGGACAGATCTCCCCGAGGGATAACTCCGTTTCGCGCAAGTGCCGCCAAGCGTCGTGGCGGAGTACATACTCCAGATGCCCGAAACTCTGCTGCAGCGGAATGATCTCAATAAAATATTCATGGGCTGTACGTTTCAGTTCCTCTAGCTGTGTGAGGCTTAACGAATGCTGAGGATGCACGAATTCCGGGTACTTCTGGAACGGGAATTTATCTTCGTATTCAATCAGAACTGCATTCGTTTTATACCGGGCAAAATCCGCCAAATACGATAGCAGCAGCTCTGGCTTGGAAAATGTCTGGCGAAGATCAAAGTTCATCACCCGCAAGGTAGTGTCAGGCCAGTCCGTGATAGACACAGCAGGAACTTCCCCTACTGACTTAAGCAGTTGTAGTAACGTTTGTAGCCCGTAAAACAGACCCGGCGCATCCAGTGCACGGATTACCACCCGGCGCTCCGACACCTCCAGCCTGTACCCTTCCGCCCGGCCGTTAAGCAATTTCAGATCCACTTCATCTGGCTGTGCTCCTTTCGTTTCTGGCTGCGAGAGACTCTGAAGAATAAGTGAATATCCTTTTCCCGAGATAACATGTGTACATTCCAGCTCCGGAAACGAGCGGCGGCAATGAACCACTAGTCTCGGATCATGCTGCTCCATATAGAGGCTCAGGCTTACATCCTCGCTGAACTCAAAAGCTTCGCCCTCTTTCACTTGGATCTGCTTCGGTTGCGGTATCAAGCTCTGCATCGTTCTCCTCCTAATCTTTGCTGTAATTAATTACTGCAAGCCTTGCTATGACCCTTTTTCCAGCATTCCAGCACGGTAAGTGTCCTGTCGTCATAGCAGAAGCTCACGAGATCGGCAGGTGCTCCAGCCCTAAGCCCTGCCGCCTGCTCCAGCCCCAGCAAAGTAGCCGGATGAGCAGAAGCACAATCCCAGGCTTCATCCAGCCGGGCTAATCCAGCCTCCGCAAGATAGGCCACCTGATCTGGAAGCATCATGGCGGAACCTGCAAGCAGCTGCTGATTGCCAGCCAGATGCAGCCGCCCTTCTGCTGTTAATACAACCTCCCCACCAATGTGCAGGTGATAAGTTCCCGGCGGCATTCCGCTCAGTGATACAGCATCGCTGACCAAGATGGTGCGGCTGCGCTTCATCCGTAGGATTACTTTCAACAGAGCGGGTGGTAAATGTTGGCCATCTGCAATCATACAGCCGTATAGTTCATCCGCCGCCAGCTGCTCCCACAAATAGTTGGGATGACGGGGCAGCGTCAGATGTGTGCCATTGCCGAGATGCGTAGACATCACCGCTCCTGCGGCAACCGCCTCCCTAATCTGCTCGGGGGAAGCTGCTGTATGCCCTATGGAAACAAGGATGCCTGATTCACTGCACCGGGCGATAAATGCAGCGGCGTTTGCCCATTCCGGGGAGACGGTGAGGATACGGATAAGCCCTTCAGCCGCTTCTTGCCAGCGGCATAACATATCCCAATCCGGCGGGCCAATATGTTCCCTTGGATGGGCGCCGCGTGGACCCTCTTCTGGTGACAGAAAGGGACCTTCCAAATGAATTCCTACAATCCCCCCAGCAGCTTCCGGATACAGCGAAGCGGCTTCCGCAATGGCGGAGACCGCTTGAGCCAGCGCTTCTTTGCCATTAGTAATCAGAGTTGGACAATAGCTGGTTACCCCGTTTCCTAGCAAAAGTCCGGATAGTTCCAATACCGTGGAAGGCTGTAAAGGCAGCGTGTTGAGATCCAGCCCCCAGCCCCCGTTCACTTGCAGATCCACCAACCCGGGTGCCAGCCAGGGCCAATCGGCCCTGGCTGGACTCTCCGCAAGTTCGGTGACCGAAGTGATTCGCCCCTGCTCGACACTTACCTCAACCGGCCGCCCAGTTTTATAGTGCTTTCCCTTAATTGGCGCGTTCATAGGCCGAAGGCAGCCCGATCCGTGAACATCGTGATCTCCGGATGGGTGCGCAGAATAGTAGCTGGACATGCCGTGCTGATCGAATCATGAAGTGCCGCGTGTAAAGCCTTGCGTTTGGACACTCCCGGTACAATTCCGTACAGGTGACGGCCAGCCAGCAAGGCTGGTACCGTAAGCGTCAGCGCATGGGTTGGCACCTCGTCCAGCGAGGTAAAACAACCGTCATTCACCTGCTGGCGGCGGCAGGCTTCCTCCAGTTCGACCGCTTTGACCAACTGCGGGTCGGTAAAATTAGCGACTGGCGGATCATTAAACGCGATATGCCCGTTTTCCCCGATCCCGAGGCAAACGATATCAATAGGCGCCTCGCTCAACAAAGCCGAATATCTCTGGCATTCCTGCACCATATCAGCGGCGAGACCATCCAGCAGTTCTACCCGGCCAGGGTTAACCCGACTGTATAGCCGATCTGTCAAAAAACGGCCGAAACGCTGGGGAGCCGAAGCCGCAAGGCCAATGTATTCATCCATATGAAAAGCATTGACCCGGGACCAATCCATCCCCTGCTCCCGCACCAGCCCCTCGTACAGTTCATTTTGCGAAGGTGCGGCAGCAAACACAATTCGGACCTGACGCGCAGAATCTTGAAGCAAAGCTCTAATTTTCTGCGCAACCTGCGATGCCGCCGCAGCGCCCATCAGGTTACGATCTTCATAAACCTGAACGGACATCTGCTCCACTCTGTGTGTCTCTAAAGGCTTAATGATGTCATTCATCCCGCTCATCCTTTCCGGGCAACTATTGTCCTTGGCACCAGACAGATTAATTCCCGTTTAACTGAATGTTCTGAACACGGTCGTAAGCTTCCTTATAAGTAGCCAGCAGCTTATCCACGCCGAGATTGTTCATCTCCTCCACATATTTGTCCCAGTCGGCCAGCTTTCGGGAGCCGGTAACAAACTTGGCAAAGCTTTCATCGCGGTGTTTTTGGATCGCCTGGCCGGTTATCGCAATAATTTCATTCTCTTTCTCCGTAAATGCAGGCCGTGGCTGCATCATGGACGGATCATATTTCGTCGCTTCTTCAAAGGCATACTTCAAATTGTCTGAGAACAACGACAGATGTGCACCAAAGTCGATCCAGGTGTACGTTCCGCTAGTCTGAAGTCCTGTCTGCTTCCGCATTTCGATCACATCGTTGTACTCTGGTTTGAACTTGATCGTGTCGCCTTCCTTCACATATGTCTCACCCTCCACGCCCCAGCTGCTGAGCGTACGTCCCTCTTCGGAATAGAAAAAGTCCATATAACTCATCACATCATCGATGTTCTTCGAGGTTGAAGCCACGGTTAGGCCACCTTCCATATAATGAAAATACGGGTTCAGTTGCTTGCCACCGGCAATGCCCGCTGGAGGAGCCATAAACTGCATGTTGAACTCCGGATTTTCCTGCTGCATCGCATTGTTAAAAAAATCGATCCGGCTGATGTAATCAATGGTCACAAACGATTTGCCCGTGGATACCATGTCCTGCCATTGCTTAGTTTGCAGAGATAGAAAGTCGGGCGGAATCAGCCCTTCGTCATAAAATATTTTCCACATACCAACCATTTCCTTGTAACTATCTTCCGTGGGTCCAAAAAGCCACTCTTTTTTATCAAAATCATAATAAGCCCCTTCACCCGTCCCGTAATTCACTGTCATATTGGCATTCATTTCATCGGGAATTTGTCCGTAGCGGATCGAAAGCGGATAGCTGTCCGGATATTTTGCCTTCAAGGTTTTTAGAGCTGTATGCAGCTCCTCATATGTGGCTGGTGCCTGGATTCCTTCTTTATCAAAAATGTCTTTACGGTATAACCAGATCATGCGGTTCGTCTCGCCAAAGCCCTGATTCGGGAACATATACATTTTGCCATCAGCAGACAGTGCAGCCTTCGCTTCCTGTGGATACTGCTTTACCCAGGCGGTCAGATTCGGCATTTTGTCCATATACTCCATCAAATCCACCAACGCACCCTGTTGCCCGAATTTATTCGATTCTTTGCGGTTAGGCATATACATCAGATCCGGCATTGCCTTCGAGGCAATCGCCAGGTTCAAGCTCTCTTCAAGCTTCCCTGAAGGGGTCTGCACCTCGAGTGTGACACCGGTTTTCTCCTTCAGCCAGCTCCAAATGGGCCAGCTTTTCGAATAAGGGAACGTAGCATTGTTGTCTAAGAGCGCAGTGAAGGTTTTTTCCGTTTTGGACGAATCAGTAGGTGAAGCGGTACTGCTGCCCTGAGTATTACTCTGCGGCGAGGTGTCATTGCCCCCTCCGCTGCAGCCAGTTACTACGGTTGCTGCAATCACCAGTGGCAGCAGTACAGATTTCCATTTGTTCATTACGATCTCTCCCTTATGCTGAATTTTTGACGGTTCCACCCGCCTATCCCTTAACCGCGCCAATCATGGCCCCCTTAACGAAATACTTCTGTACAAATGGATACACAATCAGAATCGGAAGCGTCGAGACCATAATCGTCGCGTACTTCAGCGATTCTTCTATCACCATGTTGTCACCTCCAATGCTAGTAACATCTCCCGAGCTAGCACTGCCAGCCAGCACCAGATTGCGCAGCAGAACTTGCAGCGGGAACAAATCCGGTGAGCGCAGGTAGAGCAGCGGGTAAATAAAGTTATTCCACATGCCAACCGCGTAAAAGAGCGCTATGGTGGCGAAGGAAGCCTTGGAAAGCGGAACAATAATACGGATAAATATGCCGATATCATTCAGTCCGTCGATGCGGCCAGACTCCTCCAGCTCTTTAGGAATGCCGGAGAAAAAGGTCCGCATCAGAATCAGATTCCAAGTGCTAACTGCCCCCGGCAGCACCATGCCCCATACGGTGTCGACCAGATCCAGGGAGCGAACCACGAGGAACGTGGGAATCATCCCTCCGCTGAAAAACATCGTCACCACAATCAACAGGGTGAAGCTCTTGCGCAGTGCCATATCACTGCGTGAGAGTGCATAGGCACCCGTGGAGGTGACCACCAGCGAGATAAGGGTGCCAAGCACGGTGTAAATGAGTGTATTTTTGTAAGCCACCCAGATTTGCGAATCTCCGAGTACAAGCTTATACATATTCAGGTTAAAACCCTTAGGCCAGAAAGAAACTGTATTCTTCATGACATGCACATCACTACTGAGAGAGACAGCGAGCATATGCAGGAACGGATAAAGCGTGACCACCACAACCACGAGAAGGATAAAAGTGCTCACGACATTAAACCAGGATAAACGGGGTGATCTCATCACCACACCTCTTTTCTACCATAAACTTGTCTCGCTTACACGGCGGCTGATGTAATTTGCTGTATAGATGAAGATCAAGCTAATCACGCCCATAAAAAGATCAATAGAAGCGCCATAGCTGAAGTTCCCCTGCACCATACCCACCCTATAGACATAAGTACTGATAATATCCGCTGTGTCGTAGATCGCCGGGTTCTGCATCAGGAACACCTTCTCGAAGCCAATCTCGAGCACTTTACCGATATTAAGAATCAAGGTGATCACGATGGCGGGTGAAATGCCGGGCAAGGTGACATGCCATATTTTACGCATGCGGCTGGCTCCGTCCATATCAGCGGCTTCATACAGCTGCGGGTCGATAGCGGTCAACGCGGCCAAGTAGATAATGGTCTCCCAGCCGATATGCTGCCAGATCTCCGACAGGACATAAATACCGCGGAACAATCCAGGATCGTTCATGAAATTGATCGGTCCAATCCCTATGGCACCAAGCAGATTATTAATCAGCCCTCCGGTTGGGGATAAAAACATGATCACCATACTGGCAACAATGACATTTGAGATAAAATGTGGAAGATAACTTACGGTCTGCACAACTCGTTTGAAAGCAGCCTTGCGCACCTCATTAAGCAGAATCGCCAGCAGAATGGGTGCCGGGAAGCCAAAAAACAGCTTATATAAACCAAGCAGAAAAGTGTTTTTCATCAGCGGCCAAAAATCGGGATTCTCTATAAACATCCTGTAATATTTGAGTCCCACCCAATCACTGGCCCAAATCCCTTTAAAAAGATTGTAATCCTTGAAAGTGATAACTAATCCAAACATCGGTGCATAGCGGAAGATCAAATAATACAACAGGCACGGCAGGAACAGCAGCCAGAGCGCCTTGTTTTTATTCCAAGTTCGAAGGATTCCCGCTTTGTGGCGTTGAGGTCGTTGGGGTCGCCGGTGCACTTTCTTTCGCATTTTGTCCTGCACTACGCTAGCTTGGGCCATATGCATGTCTCCTCTTGTTAAAATGATCATAACTCATATAGATGTCAGATTACTTCCCCCTTTTTCCTGGGATTTGTCTCCGAATTATAGCTGCATTTCTTTGGAAAGCGCTATCTACATGTTATATAACATTTCGCCTTAACTGCGGATTTCCATAGAATAGCGTACAAATCAGCAAAATTGCATATTGTTGGTGTTAGCTTTTTGCCGCTATGATAGAATTAATCCAATTCATTTACGGGTGCATCCAAAGGGGGATACATATGAAGGGATCCGTTACAGGCAAATTTGCGCTGAATGCCCTGTTCGTTAAGCTGATGCTAAGCTTCCTCAGTGTCATCTTGATTTTGGCATCATTTAATCTGTTCTCCCATCTGTATTTAAGCGGCAAAATCTATAAGGAGATGATCCGGCAAAATGAGCTTGGCCTCGCACAAACGGTCGAAGGCTACGAAAATCATTTCCGGTTGACCCAGAACATGATTCTTGCCCTCACCCAATCCGATTCATGGACTGCCAATCTAGGCATTCTAAGCCACCTCAAAGAGAACCGACGATATGATATCCCGGCAGAAGTGATATCGGATCTCTCAACGCTGTATGCTAATCCTTTTCTGCATATCGAAAATTTCATTCTTTATTTTAAAAAGGAAAATTATGTACTGGAGAGGGAGGGCCTAAGCAGCGCCGCAGATATGTTCGGTAAATACTACTTCAGTGCAGAATACCCTCCGGAGTACTGGATCCGGCAAACGATGGACAATCAATTTTTAAAAGTCATGCCCGCCGTAACCTTTACCGAGAAAACCATACATTCCACCCGTACGCTCGGAAGGTTAATGCCAGTGCTGGTCAAAGCGATTCCTTATGAGGAAGTGTACGGCATTGTCATGCTGAATCCGCAGCTGATGCAGGCCGCCTACGGAGATGCCGGCAATACCCCGTTCTATATCCTGGATGCGCAGAAGAATCTATTGTTCTCTACATCAGAGGGTAAACTGCAAACAAGCCAGCTTCCGGTAAGTGGCAATGCCCATGAGCGGGTCGGAGACCAATATTACTTCTATGAAAAAGGTAAACAGACTGGATTCACCTATATCCGAGTGACCCAGGTGGCGGCTATTGCTGCGGAAATGCGGGGGATGCAGCTATTGCTGGCTGTATTACTCTCTGCCGCAGTACTGATCAGTGTTCTCTCATCCCTAATCTTCAGCCACCGGCTTAACCAACCGCTCCAGCGCCTGATTGCCGCCTTGGACCGTAAGGCAGGCAGCCGGCCTGAAAAATTGAGCAGTGTGAAGGAATTCGCCATTATCGGCGACCGCCTGAGCTCCATTTTGGAGAGTAACCGCTTCATCCAGACCGATCTTGATCATAAGAACTCACTGGTGCGCCAATATGCCTATACTCATAAAGTGAAAAATATCCCGCTGAGTAAAAGCCTCGCGGAGCTTGAAGATGTAAGGCAATCCGAACAGCCCTATGCCTCCATTCTGTTCAAGGTCAGCTTCAAAACCTTACCGGACGAATTGGAGAAACACACACTGATGTTATGGAAGCTGGTTCAAAACTTGATCACTGGTGGTGAAAGCGAAAGCGTCGCACTCCAGCCGGAACATGATCAGCTCATGTTGCTCCTGTTCAATCCCGGACCGCAGAGCAGTTTTCTGCAGGCTCTTGATACCCTTAAGGAGCTGCTGGATTCGGAGACATCCTTATATCTGACTATTGCTGTAAGTCCGGTATATTCAGGCGAAACCTCATTTACCGATGCCTACAATAATCTATCAATGTTGTTAAATGAGCGTAGATTGAACGGGGAAACACAAATTATCGTAGAACCTAGAGCCTCATCCGCCAAATCCTTTCATTTAAAGGTGACACACGGAGAGGAGCTGCACAATCTGCTGCAGTCTGCCAATGAGGAGGCTGTATTCGCTTGGTTGGATCGTCAGCTGGAGCAGCTGCAGCACAAAGACGCAGCGGCGGCGGATTTTCGGGCATTTGCCTTGGGAGCAGCGGAACAGACGAGCAAAACGGTGACGAGGCTGAATCTGCCCCAAGCGGAGCGTCTCTTACCACCCCCACTAGAGCCATTTAACGCTTTCCACTCAATGGATCAATACAAGGAATGGCTGCGTGATCTGGTTCGTCCTGTGCTCGTGGTCATCAGTAGCCGCTCGGAGTCGCGCGACCCCATTATCAGCTTTGTGCTGGATTACTTAGACAAACATTACGGCGAGGACATCAACCTCAACCTAGTAGCAGACAAGTTAAATTTAACTCCAGGTTACCTGTCCAGCATTTTTAAAGAGAAAACAAACATCAACTTCAGTGAATATCTGAACAATCTGCGGATTGAGCGGGCCAAAGAGCTGCTAATGAATCTGGAACTGCGGATTCAGGATATCGCGCTTCAGGTCGGTTATCAGAACGTAAATTCCTTCATCCGTATGTTCAAACGTTGTGCCGGAATAACTCCGGGCGAATACCGCAAGCGCTATTCCCGTGATGATTCACTCCCCTCCTCCGGCCTTGGCTTGTAAAGAGGCTACATTGCAGAGGAGAGGACAAAAAAGGCCCCACCATTGGCTGGGGGCCTTTTTGTTGTAAAGATTTGCAATCAGAATCCCGTTTTCGGAATCTCCATTGGCACAATATTATAGGGCGCTGTCATACCCGTCCGCACCTGATACATCTGGTCATGGGCCTTTCTCGCTGCTTGCACGAAAGGTTCATATGGACGGTTGCAGACATCCACTACACCGATTTGATAGTTTTCTCCGTCATAACGTCCGAGCACAGGCTGATCATTCCATTGAAAATAATGAACTCCGATGAGCTGCGGGATAGCTGCCCCCTGCTCCACATAATAACGGTAAGCCTCACCGCGCTCCTTCTGGGTTGCCACCGCACGGATCCCATAAGCCAACATGCCGCCTTCAGCCGCACCAAAATGATATTCCCCAATCATGACTGGTTTGTTCAGTCGTCCACTGATCTGGGCGATCTGTTCCTTGTCAGGACTGAACTGATAGCAGTTCATAGAGAATACATCAAACCATTCGCAGCCCTCCAGCACTTCATCACTGCCAACCCAGGCATAACGCATTCCCAAATTCAGATGATTCGGATCCGTCTGCTTGCAAAGACGGGCTGGCACTTCTACATACCGTCGAATCATGATCCGGTTAAACTGGTTATAATCCACTTCTCGGGCAGAAGTGAGATTATCCCCGGTTACATTCACATTCGATACATCGTATAAATCCTCGAATTCTTCAAAAACGCTATCCCACGCCATGTTTAATCGTTCCACTGTTTTGTACTTTTCTGCAAGCCAGCGAATGAATTCCTTCTTACTGGCATAACGGACCGGAGATTTCAGCATCTGCGCGGTCAAATTCAACCCATCCACGAATGCCCAATGCGGCTCATTACGCATGAAATAACCGACCATTCTCTGGTCTTCCCTTAATGGAAGAAGCTGCTCCGCAAAGCTCCCGGCATTCCGCTCATACTCCGGGCTAAACACATCGGGGAAATCCCGGAAAATAGTCTGCTCCGTCATAGGAAAGTCCACTAGAGGATAAACATACGGAAGCTGGGATTCGTTGATAAATCTATCATTAGACCAGTTACCGATGGTGTTGAATCCCCATTGTTGTAAGCGAAAATCCGTCATAGCCACCCAGTTAGAGCGCCACTCCGCCCCAAAAGCAGTGATCAGATTAGCAATCTCGAAGCTGAATTCCTCGCCATCCTGTGACCAAGCTTCTTGATAGATTCCTTCCCGCTCCGGCAATGAGGGTATCAAGTGTTCCATGCCAGTTACATGCATAGAACAAGCTGGACCCACACAGTCCATCCCCGTACTGAACAGGGCATAACCCTCTGGATCAACGAACCACCAGCGGCTGCCGTCAAACTCCGTGCGGAAATATCCAGTTGCCGCGAATCTCAGCGCCTTCCAACCTCCGTACCTGCTGAGGTCACCTCCATTGTGATCAGCTTGTGCCGCAAGTTGCCGCTCTGTGCGCAGCCGATCCGTCAACGCTTCTGCATCAACCGTTTTCCCTGGCCAACCCCTTCCCTTTAATTGGCCCAGATCATCTATATATGGTTGCTGTTCATACTCAAAGACGGGCTCAGTTAGACTTAGAGCCAAGTCACTAATTTGCACAGCTCTACTTGTTGTTGAAGGGAGAGTAGCGATAGAGAATCGAGTGATATGCTTGCGATCGATGCCTGCATCTCCCCTCAGTACTGTCTGCATCACACCCGGATAACGGGGAAGGAACAGCTTCTCACCATTTAAATGAATCAAGGGTAAACAAATTTCCGTGCGCACACCGGGTAAAATTCCTACATGATAAGTAATGACGCGATGATCCCGATCATAAAAACTGAATAACAGCACCAGAACGTCATGGCTTTCATGGTAAACCTCCGCATTAACGAAACCATAATCGCACCAAGCGGCGGATTCCAGCTGCCCTGGCTGAAGCTCAAATCCACCACCTTCTGGTGTAGTGATGAACTGAAACGTCTCAGAGGAAGTCGCAGTAAGTTGTGTATGGGGGTCACTTTTAAACCATTCCATAGGGAAGGAGACAGATAAACTCATCGGTATACCTCTTTTCTCTAAACTGTTTACCTTACTGAAATCAGTTGAAAAAGCTGCGGGTCTGCACCTAGACGGGGACCATGGCAGCGTGTGGATTCAAGAAACACACAACCCCAGCCCCCCACGCTGTTCTCCTGCTACGGTAAGAACTCTTCCGTCATTGCTCCCAATAGTCAGTGAACCTGCTTCTGTCTCTGTAAGCAACCATATAAACTGATCTTCGTTGTCACGAATAGGCTCCAGCAGCAAGGAATTCAACGGGCCAATAGATAAGGCCTTTTCACTGTTTCGAATTCTCGCCCTACCCTTCTCCCCGTATTCAACCGTCCATCTCTGCTGCTGATCTTCATACGAAAGCGTCCGGACTTCGACGTTCAGGGTCTCCTCATGTTCAATGGATTGATTTCCCACCGCCAGATAAAGCCCCATTCCTAAGCTTTTCAATCTGAACAGACCACTACCAGAGCCGCATTCCACAGCTACGATTCCCTTCCTAAGGTCAATCACCGTTCGCTCTGCCCAGTCAAGCTTCATTTCCCGGTCAGAAGGAAAGCTGAGCGGCAGAAATACATAGGAAGAGGCATAATAATCCGCAGGGTCCCAGCGATCCCCAACATACAAGTAAGAGCACTGGTCATTGTCTGTTCCTACAATAGGAACTATAAAAGCAGGCTGGCTGTCGTATGTAGTGATGTCGCCCAAAGGCAGCAAGGGTGACCAACGACCAAATAATTCCTCAGACCAGGCATAGGTTCCTTGGTTAGGCAACCAGCCCGTACAGGCGGACGAGATGAGGAAGTATACACCCTGACGTTTCATTAATGCAGGTGCTTCACGCGCTTGTCCGGGCCACAAGGTCTTGACCTGTTCTTCTATGCTGAGGTAATCAGGTGACAGACGATACATAATAAGATCAGCATTTTCCCTTGCCGCGGAGATAAAATATGCCGTCCCATCGTCATCCTGGAACAAGGTGCAGTCCCGAGACATGTTACCTATCGGATTAAAGCTGCCCCGGTAAACATAATCCCCATCTACCGTCCCGCAATCAGCGATCGCGCAGCGCGCATCAGAGTAGTCGCGTCCATTTTCCCAATGCATCCACATAACAAATCTCCCTGTAAGTTTGTTGTAGAGTACTTTTGGGCGCTCAATTACCGCACCCGTTGGGCGCCCCTCCCTGTCCAAGGGTTCAAGCTCTAATGTGGTGCGATGATAAATCGGCTGTACCGGTGAATCGAGTGTGAGCACATCATTGCGCCATTCCCAATTCACTAGATCCACAGATCGGTAGCAGCTCACTCTCCGCCGATCCATCCGGTTCTCACCAAACCAGTAATAATATCCATCCGTATAGAGCATATGTCCACCATGTGCATGTACAGGATTTCCGCTCATATCCAGAAGTGGAGCGCTATTTAGTAGGGTGACTGTACTCGCATTTTCGTCCATGATTAACCTCCAGAGGATCAGATTTTTAGACAAAAAAGCAGGTCCGGCCAAGGATGACCTTAACTGAACCTGCTGTTCTTGCGAACTTATTTCAATCCCATCTGAGACATCACATCCACCTTGCTAGCATTGTTATACCATTCGTTGATTTCTTCGGAAATTTTCGTACCGCCTTTGTCATGCCATTGCTTCACGAAGTCATCGTACGCAGTTAGCGGCTCTTTGCTGTAAATAATTTTGGTGAAGGTTTCCTTTTCCATCGTATTCAGTTGCTCCCAAGTTGTCTGCATGGTCTTGGTAGGTGGACCGTTAAATGCATTTGGAAGCAGTGACTCTCTATTCTCATAAGAAATCACATATCCCTCTTTGGCTGTTTCATCATTTGATGCCGATCTGATCAAGACCCCATTCTCTGCTTTTGCACCTTTGGAAAGATCATAAAAAGATTTACCTGGACCATCAACACTAGGTGTATTTTTGGTAAAAGCCATTTTACCTACACCTTGAGCGGCATCCAAAGGCGTATTGAATTTCTTGGAATCGAATACCACTTCATCGCCAACGATGTCATAATCATATCCCTGAGCATAACCATATTTGAAATCTCCGGTACCAAATGCTGCATCGTAAAGCTTGTCATAATACAAGAAGAAAGCTTCCATATTGTTAAAGTCTTTATTAAACATAAAGACACCATCGTTCTGTTGACCGGATTGGTAGGTTCGATCCCCACTTACACCGTTGATAGTTGGGTAAGCTTTGATTTTAGCCCCTTTTACGTTAGTTTCCACATCTTTAACACTGCCGTACAGCCAAGGACGGCCAATAATAATCCCTGCTTTACCTTCAGTGAAATCCGCCAGTGCATCCCATGCACCCTGTGTAGCCAACTCCTTATTTAAATACCCTTTGGAGTACCAATCGCGAAGTTTAGCTAACGCATCCTTTGTCCCATCAGCGACGGAACCGTAAGTGAGTTTTCCATTGTCGTTATACCATTGGCCGGGGAGACTCTTCCCTGTATAAGCACTAAAAATCATTACAGAGTCGCTTACCCAGCCCGTGTTGTAAGAATCTTTTCCCGAGAAATCAAATCCATAAGTATCATTTTTTCCGTTACCGTCCGGATCATCATTCGTAAAAGCAGCGATTACCTGTTCAAATTCATCTATATTTGTTGGCGCTTTTAAATTTAATTTATCTAACCAATCTTGACGGATAAGCATGACCTCACCTTCAGTGAGATTGGGCGAGATCGCCATCCCATAAACCTTGCCGTCCTGGATAACCGGGTTGAACGTTGTTGGATATTGTTTATATATTTCTTTCAGACGCTCAGGCATGTATTTGTTAATGTCCTCCGCAATATCTTTTACAAGTCCAGATTGAATCAGATCATTTTCTAATGAGGTATCATACACTGGCAAAACATCCGGAAGCTTCTCGGAACCAGTGAGCGCTAAACGAAGTTTCGTATTATATTGGGAGGCATCACCGCCCAAAAGAGTAGTTTGGATGTTAATCCCTAGATTCTCGACACCCCAGCGGGTCAACACATTATCATTTAAGCTCTCCCCGTTGATATATTTACCGGCATTCTCATCTTGTTGCTTGGCGATGTTGATAGTAATAGGAGGATCGTATTTGCCGTCTTTGAGAACCGCTTCTGCCGCAGTAGATTCTTTACCGTTTGAGCCGCAGCCCGCTAGCAATCCTGCCATCAATACAGTAGTCGTTAGTAAGGCCCCTGTTTTTTTCATCAATAAGCTCCTTTGAATTAAAGTTTTATATGTTGGTCACGTTATTCTTTTACAGCACCCAGAACGATGCCTTTGACAAAATACTTCTGTAGAAAAGGGTACACAAGGATAATGGGCAGTGTGCTAATAAAAATTTGCGCAGCTTTGATACTCTGTTCTGACAACGCGGCTGCTTCTGATTGACTAAGTGCCATACTCTGCGCTGATCCTTGCACCACTACAGTCTGTAAGAATGAAGCTAACGGATAGTCCGTTGTATTCGACATATACAAAATCCCATCAAACCATGCGTTCCAGCTCCCCACCATGATAAACAAACCAACGGTTGCCAGACCGGGAAGGGAAAGCGGAAGATAGATTTTCCGGAAAATGACGAAGAACGAAGCCCCATCGATAAATGCCGCCTCTTCAAGCGCCTTAGGGATTGTTTTAAAGAAATTCATAATCAGAATCAAATTATAAGCTCCGAAGGCACCGGGAAGCACGAGCGACCAGATCGTGTCCTTGAGCCCAAGTTTCGTAACCAATATATAAGAAGGAATCAATCCACCGGAAAACAACATCGTGAATATAAAAATCCACATTAAAGCATTACGCCCACGGAAATCTTTGGACAAGGCATACCCCGCCGTTGTAATAATGAACATGCTGATTAACGTCCCCAGTACCGTCCGGACCACTGAGATTCTCATGGAGCCTGTAAAATTCGTGTTTTTAAAAGTTTTCACATAGGCTTCGATATTAAAGTCCACCGGCCAAAAGGATACCAAATTCCCATTTACCGCTGTCTTACTACTAAATGATTGTGCTAGCAAATGAAGCATAGGCAATAAACACGATAAGGCTACTAGAATCAGGAGGATATGATTGAAAATCGAAAATATCCTATAACCCTTGGATTTATAATACACTCCCATTCCTCCTAACAGTTTTGTAAGCTTTGTAAGCTTAACAACTTCGGCTTAAAATATTTTGTAGTTAGCTACCTTGTAAGCAATTCGATAGGAAATTACGATTAATATGAAGCTGATGCCGGATTTAAACAATCCAACAGCGGTACCAAAACCGTATTGGCCATTCAATAAGGATGACCGGTAAACATAAGTATCGATGATATCCCCCGTACTATATACGAGTGGATTGTATAAGTTAAAGATTTGGTCAAATCCTGCATCCAGGATATTCCCAAGGCTTAACGTTGCAATTACGATGATCATCGGCATCATACTCGGTAAGGTAACATGTCTTATTTGTTGGCGGCGTGACGCGCCGTCGATCTCAGCTGCCTCATAATAAGATGGATCGATCCCTGTAATCACCGCTAAGTAGACAATCATGCCAAATCCGAAGTTTTTCCATAAATCACTGATGATGATCGTCGGTCTGAACAGCGTAGGATCGCCCAAAAAGAAAATCGGTTTCAGTCCGAGGAAATTCGTAAGAAAATGATTTATGCCCCCATCCAGACCTAAGATATCAATCATGATTCCGGCAACGGTTACCCAAGAGAGAAAATGCGGTAAATAGACCAAGGTTTGAATACTCTTTTTAATCCCCATGTTTCTAATCTCGCTTAGCAGAATCGCCATAAAGATAGGAACAATAATTCCGACTATAATTTTGATTACAGCAATAATAAGGGTGTTGATAATGGATTGTGTTGCCTCATTATATTGGAAGATTCTTGCGAAGTTATCCCAACCAATCCAAGTTGAACCTGTAATTCCAAGCCAGGGCTTGTAATCCTGAAAGGCCATCACTAATCCGACCATAGGACCGTAGGCAAAAATTAGAACGAATACCAAAGCTGGAATACATAAAACATACAACGGCCAATTTTTTTTGATTTCCTTTTTCCAAGGATTCTTTCTGCTTTTTTTAACGTTGGCTTTCTCACTCCATTTGAGCTGGGTATTCATTATCTGTGCTATTGTGCTTACCCCCTTTTACATTCTTGGCTGCTAATTTCTTTCTGGTTTAATGTTAACAAAAGCGCTTTCATTCGAAAATGTCTCAAATTAAATATCATAACCACTCGCTAAACATCTTTATAAACGCTTTCATTTTGCGAGAGCTCTTCTCTTTTTCTTTTGGAATATATGGCTTATGATGAATTCACACGAGTCTTAGCGACAGGAGTAATGCTTATGATTAAAAAAGTAAATATGAAACGTTTCATATATTTTTTCGTTTTTTTCCTTTTACTTACCTTAAGTTTGTTTTTCGTAATGAACTCCCTAGGTTCCAAAACCATTCAAGAGAGCTTGGTTAACTCCTCCAAAAATCAGCTAGCCTATACGGAAAGCATTCTGGATGGCATCATCTCTGAGGCAAGTTTGTATGGCATCCAATATACAGCCGACACCTCCGTACGTTTCTATCAAAGCAAAATACAAGAGATGAACAATTACGATGCCCAGATGAAAAAAAACGATATCTATGACCGCATATCAGCACCACTTCTCTCCAGTCAGGCGATTGAATCTATCGGTATCTACTGGAAATCGGACGGCACTTTTATTTTTACGGGTCATGATTCGCTTGCCAAACAGCCCTTTCAGAAGGTCACGCAGCGAGGCTGGCAGATTGTTAATAACAATTTGTATTATTTTTCAATCTACCCTTATATTCATGAACCTAAGAATCCTGCCAATATTCAGTACATCGTGGGCGTTAAGCTGAAAAAGGAGTATTTAACAAGTCTTTTAGAAAAAGCAGTGAGTGACGGCGAGAGCTCCAATGCCTTTTTACTTGTGAACAAGAGTTTAATGATTAGCAATAAAGCGGTGGATATTCGAATCGAGGAAAAAGCCAAGGAGACGATAACACCCAATGCACATGAAATCCTAAAGTTTGACTATCATATCAACGATGACGATTATTATGTTTTATCGAAGTATATTGAGCCGATTGATACGTATCTTGTTACCTATACGCGAATGAGTGATTTTTTGAATCCGCTTAACCGGAATAAACAGGTGTTTTTTGTCAGCATCTTAATGATCTTGATCATTGGTCTTATCGTGATTTTTATGTTCTATCGAAACTACTATCGTAATGTATATTTGCTCGACAAGAAATTCTACCAAGTGGAACAAGGGAATTACAGCACCAGAATTAGTGAGAACCCGGACAATCAATTTTATAGTCTATTTAAAAGCTTTAACCACATGGTCGCCAAAATACAGGCTTTATTCGCTTCATTAAAAATAGAAACCGAGCTGCGCAGAAACGCCGAAGTGAAACAGCTACAGGCTCAGATCAATCCACATTTTCTTTACAATAATCTGTTTTTTATTATGGCAGTGGCAAAAACTTCACCGGAAGCCGTAATGCAGATGAGCAAGCATTTAGCAGAGTACTATCGTTATTTAACAAAAATGAATTCAGATAATGTTACGTTGGCTTCTGAATTGCAGCTTGCCGATCATTTTTTATCCATCATGTCACTTTCCAAAAAAATAAATTATGAAATCAACCTGCCTCCTGAACTGGGAGAGCATCTGATTATGCCACTGATTATCCAGCCTATGGTCGAGAACGCAATCCAGCATGGGATTGAAGAACAGCAAGGGGCTTATCGCGTTACTATAGATGTAAAAGAACTTGATACTGGAGCATTAATTATTGTTGCCGATGACGGTAAGGGGCTTACTGCTGAGGAAATACACCAGCTAATGGCCAGACTTGAGAATGAATCCCCACCTGAAGGATCAAGAGGAATTGGTCTTTGGAACATTCATCATCGCCTCAAAAATGCGTATGGTGAATTAAGCGGACTGCGGTTCTTCATCAATGACTGGGGTGGTTTATCCGTGCTGGCATTCATAGATTTCTCGCTGGATGAAGGAGGACAATATGCGATTATTGATAGTTGATGACGGACATTACATCGTTGAATATTTAAAACACCTGCTGGATTGGAGCAAATTTGGAATTGAGCATATTGAGACGACAACAAATTCGATTGAAGCCAAGGAGCTATTGAATCAGAATCATATAGATATCCTTATTACAGATATTCGTATGCCCGAGGTATCCGGCATTGATTTACTGCATCATGTTCATGAGAAAAAGCTCAATACCAAGGTAATTTTCCTTTCCGGTTATTCTCAATTTGATTATGCACAACAAGCCATCCGTCTGGGCGCACTCGATTATTTACTCAAGCCGGTAGATAAAGAGGATATGGAAAAAGCCATGCGTCAAGTTATTAAGAATATCGCTGAGAAACCCCCAAAAACCCCAGTGGCAGAGAAAAAGATAGATGGGCTAGGTTACTTGCTTTCTGTTATTAGCGGACCTTCCCCACTACGTTATGATCACAGCACACTCGACACTGCTTTACGGAATGAGCACTTTTGCTTTTTTCACGTCTCAGGGGCTAGAGGGAAAGATGAAATGATGTTAAAAGATCATAATGGTGGACGGGACTTTATTTGGATCACTCCATCAGCCATTACTGGAATTATTCCAGAATCCAATACCGAAACTGTGGCAAGCAGCGTCGATTCCATTTCTTTTTCCGAGCCGTTTGAATTTTCTCAAAAGCATGCTGTTCGGGATATTTTTTATCATTTCTTTTTTAATGAAAATATTGGGACCAGTGACTTTACTATGCTGAGTGCCTCTAGTGCTCTCCCTAAATTAGAGCTTGGAGAATGGGAACAAACCAGAAAAAACATTTTAAAAAACTTTGCCAAGCTCACTGTCAAAAAACAAAAGCTCCTCTACCTGCTCGAATTCATTAATTTGCTGTATTCCACAACCGATAAAATCCAATCAGCTGAGGTTGCAGACTGGATTTTCAATCAATTATCAGAGCCAGATACGGCTCTTCAATCCATCTTGCAGAGTCTCACCCAATTAGATAGAAGCGCTAAATTTTCCAATCAAAACATTGTTCATACCATTCAAGCCTATATCTCCAATCATATTAGTGATTGCTTGAGCCTGGAGGACTTAGGGAAAATTGTTCACCTACATCCTGTTTACCTGTCCAAATTTTATAAGCAGGAGACGGGTGAAAATTTATCGAGCTACATTTCTTCTAAACGCTTGGAAAAGGCCTCCAAGTTATTGATCGATTCCAACTTACATGTGCTCGATATTTCACATCTAGTCGGCTACAAAAAGCCACAATATTTCATTAAGCTGTTCAAAGATCAGTATGGCATTACGCCTTATCAATATCGAAGACAGCAGATTAAATGAAACAAAAATTGAACAGATCAACAAAAAAGTTTACACTTTGAATGAAGTAACGAACCATGGAAAGGAAACCTGCTAATGTTGCGCTCCTCCTACACCATTCGCTCGGAAGAACAAGCTTCTATGCTTCTGTTTGATTCTATTGGCTGGGAACAAGCCGAAACTCCGGCATATTCATTCAACGGCCAGAACCGGACGGAGAGAAGTTGTGTTATTTTTCAGTACACCTTATCTGGAGAGGGTAGAATTGAAATAGACGGGGTTGTTCACCCATTAACGAAGGGCAAAGCTTTCCTAGTGACTGTCCCCAGTATACACAGATATTATTATCCGGAGAAAGGTACAGAGCCCTGGGAATTCATTTGGCTGAATGTACGAGGACCTCTAGCTATTTCACTCTGGAACCAGCTGATCGCACATGGTGGTCCTATTATAGAACTCCCTCAGGAATCGGTTCCGATGGATTTATTGTGGAGTATGTTCAAGGACATCCAGGTTGATGAAGAAAGAGATTTGCATTTTCTAACGGGGAAAGCCTTTCAGTGGATATTGTCCATGGAGAAATACCTCAAGAAACCGAGTTTGTTAACCACGTATATAAAAAATGACAAACTCCATGCCGCTATACAATTCATGAAAAATGATCTGCACAATAATAACCTTAGCTTAGACGATGTCGCCGCACATGTTGGAATTTCTAAACATCATCTTTGCAGGCTATTTCAAAAAAACATCAATCTCTCGCCCTTTGAGTATTTAAGAAGGAGACGGATCGAGCTGGCAGCATCTATGCTGAAAACAACAGATCAGACGATCTACCAGATCGCTGTGGACACCGGGTTTGACAATGCCAGCTATTTCGGCAAAGTCTTTCGTTCCTACTTTGGAGTTAGCCCCTCCACTTACCGCGAGCAGGACCTAGAGTTCCTGTCCAAACATGTGTTTTTTGAAAATTGATGTTGCTAGGCATATCTATTAGGCTTCGATAGAGCTGAGTGGCAGGTGTGGCAGACGTGGCAGGCGTGGGGTGCTAATTCGGGGCCGATGGATGCAAGTAGTAACCATTCAGATCTGGTGGTGCCAACTCACAAGCACCCTCCCCCGCTTTCGGACCCAGATGAAGCTATTTGCCAATTTTTCGTCTTTTGAGTACTGTTTCGGACTCCAGTGCAGCTATTCCTTCGAAAGAGATGCATATTAGGTACTTTTAGAGTCAATAGCGACTATGCGGTCCGATAAAACTCCAAATGTGTGAAAAGACTGCGATTAGCGGCATTTGAGTCCGATAGCACCGTGTTGGTTGGGTAAGCAACTTGCATGTCGTACTAATTCGCGTCCAGCAGCCCCCGCCTAGGTAAACATCCTTCTAAACACCTTAATTCGCATACGAAAGCACCGTGTCACCCCTCTACCGCCGCTTTCGGACTCAGATGACGCTATTTGCCAATTTTTCGTCTTTTGAGTACTGTTTCGGACTCCAGTGCAGCTATTCCTTCGAAAGAGGTGCATATTAGGTACTTTTCGAGCCAATAGCGACTATGCGGTCCGATAAAACTCCAAATGTGTGAAAAGACTGCGGTTAGCGGCATTTGAGTCCGATAGCA
This sequence comes from Paenibacillus sp. FSL H3-0310, assembly GCF_038002785.1. Taxonomy (NCBI): domain Bacteria; kingdom Bacillati; phylum Bacillota; class Bacilli; order Caryophanales; family Paenibacillaceae; genus Paenibacillus; species Paenibacillus sp. FSL H3-0310. Next base: position 1,165,659 of record NZ_JBBODC010000001.1, on the reverse strand, counting down.
CCGAGTTGGCTGGGGAAGCAACTTACATGGTGCACCAATTTGAGCCCGCCGACTTCGAGTTATAAACACTCAATTCCAGTGGCGTCAAGCTACTTACAAGGTGCACTAATTCGCGTACGGCAGCACCTGGCTAGCAAAGCATCTTGCTAAACACCCTTATTCGAGCCCGCTATCCCCGGCTAAGGCTAGGTAAACATTCTGCTAAACACCCCATCCAATAACAGCTTCGGGCGCGCAGCTAGTCACAAAAGAACTCAAAAAAGGAGAAAAAAAAGGAAGGTGCTCAGCAGCCAATGGCTTTTGGGGCACCCTCCTTTTTTGATTAAACTTCTCTAAGCACGAAAAGTAGGCTTCTGAAATCGCCCTCAAGCTGTGGAAGCGTGAGTCCGAAGTGCATCAGCTCATCCCCTCTGTATACTCCGCCGTTAAGCTCAAGCTTATACGATTTCGCAGGGTCGAGTCCTTTCAGACGCAATCTGCGCAACGGTGGATTAGGCCCGGCCAGAACTTGGAAGTAGGTGGCGAAGGCTTCTTTTTTATCAGCGGAAACAAACATCCATGCCGTCTCGTTTCCTTCAAAAGGACTAAGCAGTCGATAGAAATCACCGTACTGAATCAGCATTCTCAGTTCCTTGTACTCCGAAACCTGCTTGCGGATATCCTCGCGCTCAGCTTCAGTAAGCTTGGTCAAATCCAGCTCGTAGCCGAAATTACCCGACATCGCGACATGACCACGTGTCTCCAAAGGTGTAATACGATGTACCTGATGGTTAGGAACAGCCGACACATGGGCACCCATTGAACTCGCAGGATACACCATACTTGTTCCGTATTGGATCTTCAATCTTTCCACTGCATCCGTATCATCGCTAGTCCAGGTCTGTGGCATATAATACAGCATTCCCGGGTCAAATCGTCCGCCCCCGCCGGAGCAGCTTTCGAACAAAATATGAGGGAAACGGGAAACGATACGTTCCAGCACATCATAAAGTCCAAGGATATAACGGTGTGCCGTTTCACGTTGACGTTCGGCTGGAAGAAGCGCTGATCCAATCTCCGTCATATTCCGGTTCATATCCCATTTCACATAAGTAATCGGAGCGGATGATAATACCGAGCTAACTGACTCGACGATATAATCACATACATCCTTACGGGATAAATCCAGCACTAGCTGCTGGCGGGCTAATGAACTTTTATGCCCAGGTACATGGAGACACCAGTCTGGATGTTCACGGTAAAGATCACTTTCAGGCGATACCATTTCTGGCTCGAACCATAATCCGAATTCCATGCCCATTGCCGTGATATCTTCGCCTAGCTTTCCAAGACCTTCAGGCAGCTTGCGACGATCCTCTACCCAATCTCCCAGGGAGCTGTCGTCGTTATCACGTTTGCCGAACCAGCCGTCATCCAGCACGAACAGCTCCAGGCCTAGCTCTTTGCCTGCTTTAGCAATTTCTTTGATTTTATCCGCGTTAAAATTAAAATAAGTCGCTTCCCAGTTGTTGATCAGAATAGGACGCTTGCTATCGCGGAATTCACCTCTGCATAACCGGGTCCGATACAGACGGTGATAGGTTCTCGATAAACCGCCAAGCCCTTCACTGGATCTTACTAATACTGCTTCAGGTGCCTGAAAGGATTCGCCCGGTTCAAGCAACCACTGAAAGTTGAAAGGTTGAATACCGATCCCTACTCTGGAAATTCCGTATTGATCCACTTCTGCTTGGGCGAGGAAACTCCCGCTATACACAAGGCTGAATCCATAAACTTCGCCATGGTCCTCTGTCGCATCTTTTGCAAGCAAGGCCATAAAAGGATTCTGCTGATGGCTGCTGGAGCCGCGTTTGCTGTCAATCCGCTGGATGCCAGGAACGAGGGGTCTTTTGTGAATATGGCGTTCTCTAGTCCAAGTACCGGATAATTGCAGCATGTCATAGTCAGAATCATGGAAGTCAACATTCGCACTTAATACTCTTTTCAAAACCAGATTGTCCTTACCCAGATTCTCAATCCGCACGGAACGTGTTATAACATCCTGATCGTTAAATACGGTATAGCTCAAGGCAGCGATCAATCCTGTTTTATCATCTTGCAGTATAATTTCCAAGGTCTCTGCTTCTTCATCACTTTCAACATAAGTAGCAGGCAGACCTTTGAGTGCAGGTTTTCCTTTATTAATGGTGTAGCTCTTATAACGGAAATCCGTTACGGTCGTGCCATCTACTAGGTGAACCTCCAGTGCCGGTTCGCGGAAATCCCCGTTTCCATAGGAAGGGAATTCGCTTGGCAAGGTGTCGAGGGAGATATTTTTATCCTCCTGCAAATAAGTTGGACTAAAAGAGCAACGTTCCACCAAATTCAACGGGTGTTGAAATTCTCTCCCTGCCAATTTTGGGCCCCAGTAGACATGCGCTGGAATAACACCTTTGATCATTTCAATAATATAGCTGGATTTCTCTGACTGTAAATGAAACACCTTGCGGTTGTCGTCATAATAAATACCCATAATATGTTTGCACTCTCCTTAAGGTAGCTCAATAGAACGTTTATTGTTTGTAGTTAATGCTTCTTCGAAGTCTATTTTAGAGTGAAATGGAAGGGGATACAATCTTAATATCTATACCTATTATAGTAAAATATTGATCTATCTATACACAGGATCTAAACCACTAGAATATATATCATCAAACTGTCATTTGGAGATTGGTAGCCTAAGATATAGTAGGAAAATAACCTTTTGCTTAAATATCAAAGACGGAACGTACAGTAAGCTGGGCACGCAGTTCCTCAGCTGTAGCTGGTTTATCGAGATCTTTTTTGGCAACCGTAACGATTCTTGAAATGCCAGCTGACAGGTCGAAATAGCTATCACTGAAGATCGCATCTCTTTCCTTGAAATCAAGTCCAACGAAACGGGCATATGCTTTTGACTTCACAGTAATAACGAATTGTTCTGCTTCCTCTGTGACTACGGCTTCAAGCTCAGGATCAACAAAGCTGAAGTGTTTCGGCTTAACGAACAAGACGGTTCCCCCGCTTATCGTCTCCCCCTCTACCTCAAATACATATTCCAGATAGGCTTCACGTTTCTTCTCTTTTGTATCCAAGACATGACCAAAATCAAGCCGATCGAACTCGGCACTGCTTAAAGCCTCAATCTTCACCGACTTCGCACCTTCCATTAGAACCTCTGATGTCGGAGTAAGCAGTCTCCATCTTAATTCACCGCTCACTTTCTCTCGGCTCTCATTAGAGACATGCAGACAAACTACGGTTCCTTCGTCATGTGCAGAAGCAAGAACTGGAGCAAAAAAACGTCTAGCCGTATAATGCATTGCTTTCCACCGGCCATAATAATCGATGCTAGACCAAGAGGCAACCGGCCAACAATCGTTCAACTGCCAATACAATGCGCCCATGCAGCGCCCTCTATGTCTACGCCAATGCTCTACGCCACAGCGCATGCCTTCGGCTTGGATAAGCTGGGACGCATAGAGAATAGATTCAAAATCCTTCGGATATTTGTAGGTCTCGCCGATATAATAGAGAATTTTCTCATTTCCGGTATTGTTCTTTTGGTGGGACTCCATGACATAGGAGAAAATATTGCGATCCTCCGGCAGCGTAAAGGATTCAATCGTCTTCAAGCTTGGGAAGGATTGCAGGCCAAACTCAGACATATAACGCGGATAGAGCTTCCGGTAATCGGTAAAAGGCTCCTTGCCATGCCAAACTCCCCAGTAATGCATGTCTCCATAGTTCTCGTCATTCGGCTTATCAAAGCTTCCTTTAGAGGAAGGAGAGGCACGCCAGTAAAAGGTATTGGGATCAACTTCCTTAGCGATAGCCGGCAGAAGCACTTCATATTGCTTGATATAGTCGGCCTTTAGCTGGAGCGAATAATGATTCTCCCAATCCCAATCGACCCAAGCCATCTCCTGTTCGTTGTTGCCACACCACAAGCCTAACGATGCGTGATGGCGCAGGCGCTTCATGTTGTCGATCGTCTCATGTGTGATATTGTCCTCAAAAGATTCTGTCAGAGCATAGATTCCACAGGCATACAGATGATCCTGCCAGACAATAAGCCCATATTCATCGCATAGATCATAAAAATAATCGTCAGGATAATAACCGCCACCCCATACGCGAATAGTATTAAAGTTAGCAGCCACGCAGCTTTGGAGCAGGCGATCCGTGCGTTCCATAGTCACGCGAGGCAGAAGATTATCTTCCAGAATATAATCAGCACCTGTAGAAAAGATAAGCACGCCGTTGACTTCAAAAGCGAATGATTGTCCCCACTGGTCTTCTTCCTGCTTCACAGAAATCGTTCTTAATCCAATCCGCAGTTCTCGACGATCCAGCTCCTGTCCCTTCTGTAACAGCACAACCTCGACGTTATACAGGGGTTGTGCACCCAGATTATTCGGCCACCACAGCTCTGGCTCGATAATTTCCAGTGTAATATGATGATCTTCTCCGGCAGTTTCGAACACACGACGTTCAACGGCCACACCTGCTGGAGTGTGAACGCTGACTACGATTTCCCGTTCAACCTCCTGCCAGCTCTCTGTTCTTACCCGAACATCCAGAGTAACCTTATCCGGCTCGTGAAATTGTGTAATATAAACATCGTCAACACGGGCACTGTCATACCCCTGAATGGAGAGACTTCTCCAGATTCCAAGATCGGGTAGCTTCGGACCCCAGTCCCAGCCGAACATGGAATGTGCTTTGCGCAGATGGGATATTCCCTCCACTGCATCAGCACAACTGCTAAGCGGCAGCTCCGCTTGCTTCCGCAGAGCAAATTCCACTGGGGAACGAAAAATCGCGTGAATGGTGTTATCGCCTTGCTTCAACACTGACTTAATGTCCACTTCATACGTCCGGTGCATATTATCACTGTTCAGAATGTTAGTTCCATTCACAAAAAGCTCGCATAACGTATCCAGCCCCTCACACAGCAGAAATACGCAGTCATGCTGTAACACTTCAGCTTCCACTTGAAAGCAACGCTGATATTCGTAATCGTCATTGGATAATTCCAGAACCTCATATTCCTGCTCACGATAGAACGGATCCGGCATTTCTCCGGCATTCAATAAATCGTGATAGACAGAACCTGGCACACTAGCCTCCAGCCAACTCGGCTCATGCAGACGTCTCATTTTCCATTTTCCATTTATATCTACAAGATGCATTTTCTCCGCCTCCAAAATGTGCTATTTTGCCTTCTTATAGATCAAGTCTATCAATAATATCTTTATATTTCTTGTGTTGTGTTCTCGATAATCATGTGCTATTTTAACATCACTAATACCCTGGAGGACGAACATGCTCAAATACACCGAGGCAAGCCATATGAATCCTGAACTACTAGCAGACCCTTTCTGGGTGGAGTCCTTAAGTCAGGTATCTCCAGAGCATACGCATGATTTCTATGAATTTTTCATTCTCACAGAAGGCAGATGTCAGCATATTGTTAACGGGACAGCGCAGCTGCTTCAGACGGGCTGCCTTGTCTTTATTCGGCCCAGTGATACCCACAGATATGAAGCAGATGGTGATAGCGATTGCCGTTTCCTGAACATTCCCTGCCGCAAAAGCCTCATTGAAGATGCTTTAACTTATCTGAATGAAGAGGAGTTTTTGCACGGATTGCTGAACACGCCTCTCCCCCGAATCGCCATGTTATCTCAGCTGGAAATGGCTAGTTTCATCCGTTCTATGGAACGCATTCGAATCCTATCAACCCTAGACAAGGTTAAGTCCCGGATTTTTCTAAAAGGCCTGCTCGTCGATACACTCACCCAGCATTTTTTCTCCGCAGAGACAGTCGCTCAACCAGAATTCCCGCTCTGGCTAGAGCATGCCATAACCAAAATGCATTTAAAGGATAATTTGCACCGTGGACCTCATGCCTTGTACGAGCTGTCAGGGAGAAGCGCCGGCCATGTGAACCGTGCCTTCCGGCAATACTTGAACCAGACACCTACGGAATATATCAACCAGCTAAAGCTCAATGTAGCCCGCAACCTACTGCTCACTACCGAGCTGCGTGTGGTCGATATCGCTTTGGAATCCGGCTTCGAGAATGTCAGTCATTTCTATCATCAATTCAAAAAATTCTATCATCAAGCCCCGCTTGATTTCCGCAGGAATGCACATGTTAATCGGCTGGTTTAGTTTTTTTATACAACAAAAAAAGCTTCCCTCTGCTGAAATGCAGAGAGGAAGCTTTTACATAGATAAATATATTATTTTGAGTTCCACAATTCCATACGTTCGCTATACTTCTGATTGAAGATTTCTTCTACTTTTTCATCCCCAGCTTTTTTCATATCCGCAAGCATCTTGTCGAATGTAGAATTGGCTTCGGCTTCAGAAGGAGCGATGATTACTCTCGTAATGCTTTGGTCCATAATATCTTTTACTTTTTGCGCGGTCAGCGCTTCAGGCGTTCCGCCGTCAGGACCTAAGTTATCAAATTCTGCTGTATCCCATACAGAATCTCCAAGGCTCTTAATGGCCATTTCGTCAATTTCACTACGTTGGTATTTAACGGCCATATCGTATGGCTGTTCATTGGCATCCAGACCATTTTTAACAAACCACAACCATTTACGAACACCACTCTTCTTCACAGCATCGTCCCAGTTATCCTTGAAGCTTTGCAGGAATGCAGGGTCTGGTTGTCTCTTTCCATCCACCATGGTGTACTGCTCGCCTTCCTTACCCCATAGCAGCAAATGTTGTCCTTCGTCACTCGCTAGGTAGTTGAACAGCTTGATAGTTTCTTCAGGGTGTTTGTTATTTTTCGTAATGGCAATAGCATCCCATCCAAGTGAGCTTCTTGGTCCGAATGTTGTTTGGGAGGTCTCTGTGCCTGGTGCTACAACCTTGTACGGGAAGAACTGATTATCATCTCCGCCATCCTTCTTCAGAGTACCATTTGCGTTACCTGGGTCCCAGTATGCGCCTGGTGTGGAGAACACTGCGCCGGTAGCCAGCTTTTGAATCCAGGTTTGTGTTTTGCTGATGGCAAATTCTTTTTCGATTAGACCTTCTCTATACAGACTGTTCACATAAAGCAGCATCTCGCGATACTTTGGATCCTTAACATCATATTGTAATGTTCCATTATTATCGTAGTAGGTTCTCAGACCCCACATCCCTTTAAATGTACCCAGGTTGGCGCCCATATTTTCACCGTTCATCGTCATTGGAACAGTTTCTTTTCCATCAATTGTCTTGTTTTTCTCTTTAAAATTCTTTAAAAGTGCTTCAAACTCATCCGTTGTGAGTGGGGTGGAGCCATCTGCCTTATCTGGAGCCAGGTCAGCAACCAGATTTTTTCTCATCAGCATACCGAAAACAGGATCACTATCCAGGCCATACCAGTTAGCTAGGTAATAGTTTTTTCCATCTTTATAACGTGTTTTGATCAATGTGTCGCCGTACATTTCTTTAATGTCTGGTCCACTTTTCTCAATTAACTCATCGAGCGCTATAAATGCGCCACTTGTAATGTATTTATCGAGAGAAGCATCACCCCGGCTCATTACAACTACATCTGGATAGTCACCGCTGGCTAGCATCAAGCTCAGCTTTTCCGTAGGATTACCCGTTGGCTGCTGTATTGAGATCGAAATGCCCGTTTTTTTGGTGATTTCTTGCGCAATAGCATCAGTGAAAGGCTCACCCTTGGTATTTGAATCAAACCAGGTCAATGTAATCGGCTCTTGTTTTTTATCGTCTCCGGCCGTTTGGTTTGTATTGTTTTTTCCATCATTTGAAGCACAACCCGCTAATACACCAACGGCTAATGCTGCAGTAATACTCACGTTCAACCATTTGTTTTTCTTTATCATAGACACCCTAATTCCTCCCATTAAGTAAGTTACTTCATAAGTCTATCAAGCAACCAAGCAAGTCTGTCCGCTCACCCCCCTTCAGGGCCGCCATTTATTTAATCATATTAACTCTTAACCGCTCCCAAAGTCATACCCTTAACAAAGTACTTTTGCAGGAATGGGTATACCAGTACGATAGGCAATGTTGCCACCATCGTCGCTGCCATCCGGATAGTATCACTTGAAACCGCATTCCGCTTAGCCGAGTTAGCTAGCATTTGCGATTGCGATACCATGCCTCCGGTTTGGAATTGGCTTAATATTTTTACGAGTACGGCTTGTAAGGTCTTTAAGTCAGAACTATAGGTAAACGCATAGGAGTCAAACCACGAATTCCAATGTGAGATTGCCTGAAAAAGTCCTACAGTCGCAAGCACGGGTGTGGTCAAAGGTAGAACAATCCGGAAGAAAATCGTCAGGTCATTCGCCCCGTCTACCTTCGCCGACTCCTCGATCTCACCAGGCAGCCCCTCCATAAAGGTACGGACAATAATCATATAGAAGACATTCATCAGCCCTGGCAAAATAAATACGGAAAACGTGTCAATCATATTCAGCGCTTTAAGCACCATGTAATAAGGAATCAGTCCGCCTCCAAAATACATCGTGAAGACAAAATATAGATTCCATCCTTTACGTCCCATCAAATTCCGGCGGCTTAGCGGATAAGCAAGCATCGTAATGACAAGGACAGATAGCGGCGCTCCAATTACGGTACGTTTGACAGTAACCCATAAGCCATTCAAAATCTCGCTATCTTTTAAGATTTGACTGTAGCTATCAAAGGTGAGGACTCTGGGCCATAAATAGACGCCACCACGTACGGTATCCTCAGCAGCATTTAATGAAAGAACGAGAATATTCCAAAAAGGCAGAAAGGTAACTAACAACACAAGTATAAGAATGAAATAAACTATAAATTTAAAAATATGATCCCCGTATCTATTCGAAATCATCACAAGCGCTCCTCTCTTTTTCGTGTTTAGAACAACGCTTGGTCGTTCACTTTTCTAGAAATACGATTCACAATTACAACAAGTATGAAGGCAATCACGGATTTAAATACCCCAACGGCCGCCCCGTAGGAGAACATGCTGTTTTGTAGCCCGTATTTATATGCATAAATATCGATAACCTCTGAATACTCAAGCACGGTATTATTTTGCAGCAGGTATTGTTGTTCAAAGCCCGCATTCAAAATGCCTCCGACGGCTAGAATCCCTAAAATAACAATGGTTGGACGCAAGGCTGGCAACGTAATATGCCACATTTGCCGGAAGCGACTGGCTCCATCCACTCTTGCTGCTTCGTATAGCTCTGGATTAATAGCGGAAATTGCAGCAAGATACATAATGGCGCTGAAGCCCATTTCCTTCCACATGTTGGACAAAGCGATAATCCACCAGAATAGCGGTCCATTTTGTAGAAAAGCAACCGGTTCCTGAACAATGCCCAACGTCACCAGTAAATTGTTAAACATCCCATCAGAAGCCAGCAGCGTAATCACGATGTTTGCAGCGATAACCCATGAGATAAAATGCGGCAGATAAGAAACCGTCTGTACAAATCTTTTGAAAAATCCCTGCCTAGCTTCATTCAGTACAAGTGCGAGGATGATCGGCGCTGGAAATCCGAATAACAAGGTCAGCAAGCTTGTAGCGAGCGTATTACGCATTACACGGTAGAAATCTCCGGTAGTAAAGAAATACTCAAACCACTTGAAGCCTACAAACTCTGCATGGAAAAATTGTTGAAAAAACGTTCCTCCGCCCGGCTGATAATTCGTAAACGCCATATACATCCCAAACATAGGACCATAAGAAAATAGCAATGTCGCAATTAAGGCAGGCAGCATCAGCAAAAATAACCATTTCTGCTCTTTTAATCTGTACCACAGATTATTGCCTCTGACTGTTTTGATAGCGCTTGCTTTATGCATCAAATACCCTCCCTTTTTATTTAGCGCAGCATGTCGAGCCACATCTCGATTCAACTTCTCTCCTATTCATCTTAAGTCCGCAACAGGTGGCTTTCTATACTTCAATCCTCCGAATGATAGCGCTTTTTAAAGGAGTTTCGGCAGATTCGAGCATTGGATTTCGATATTCAGTCTGCTATGATGAACATGGCAAACAGCGAATTTACAGTAAAGAAGGGACTTCTTCTATGCGCCATATATATAGGAAATATATTTATATGCCTTTTATTGATTTGAGCTTTCGTTCCAAGCTGTTCAGCGTATTTGTGCTAGTGACCATTATTCCGATGATGCTTTTCGCCTACCTTTCCTACGAATTAACAAAATCAAAATTAACGGATCAGATTTACAGCAATATGATGAATTCAACAGCTCAGATTAATAAAAATTTGGAAAACAAGCTGGACAGCTATGAACATATTTCAGCTTCCATCTACCTGGATAACAGACTTGCCAGCTACCTCACGAGTGAATACCAGGATGATCCTTCTTATCTGGATGTCTATCAATATATAGGCAACCGCATGGACACGATAATGACTGCCTATCCTGATTTTGATAGCGTTTTCATTTATTCGGACAATGAATCACTTCCCAAAGATGATTACTATATCAAGCCGGTAACAGCTGAGGTTAAAGAGACCGAGCTGTTCAAGCAGCTTCAGCAGTCACACGGGAATATCATTCATCTGTCCTCACCGCAAACCGAAGATAGTCCGGCCATGTTTACCTTAGCAAGATTTTTGAACAATAACCGCAATCAATATCCCTACGGTATTCTGGTCTTCAGAATCTCCGAATCGGTAATCTATTCTTTAATGGAGGAAGAAGCGGGCGGGAAAGATATTTTTATTATTAATGACAAAGGGCTTATTCTCTCAGCAGCAGACAAGCACTTATTAAATACGAGCCTGCCGGAATTGCTTGATCAGAAATTCGATGAATCGCCATCGGGCAGATTTGACACAACTTACAAAGGGGTAAAGGCTTTCGCCGTCTATAACACGCTCAAAAATGGATGGAAAACCGTGTCCATCTTCCCTTATGACAGCATTATTCAGGATGCTAAATCACTCTCAGATCTGATTATCAAAATCTCCCTGGGCTTTATTGGCGTGGCCCTCCTGCTGATTTACATTACGGCGTCGCTATTCAGCAAGCGTATCCGTACTTTAATCCGGATGATCCGCCGCCTGGAACGGGGGGATTTCAATCATAGTACAGAAGAACATTTGGGAAATGATGAGATTGGCCAGCTGCATTTTGCCTTCAAGCAAATGACCACCCGGCTCAAAAGTCTCATTACCGAGGTGTATCAGAAGGAGCTGCAGAGCAAGGAAGCCGAGCTTGACCTGCTGCAAGCGCAGATCAACCCTCATTTTCTGTACAACACACTGGGTTCCATCTCGTCGCTTGCCCTAAAACATCAAGATACGCGTATACAAGATTTGGTGCTTCATCTAGCCAAGTTTTATCGAATCTCCCTGAATAAAGGGAAAAGTATATTGACCATCCACGAGGAATTAAAGCTGACCCAGAGCTACAACGCCATTCAGCTAATCCGCTTTAAAGGACAACTGAACATTACCTACACAGTAGATGAAGCGATTCTGCCTTACTCTACAGTCAAACTTGCCTTACAGCCTTTTGTGGAGAATGCAGTGCTGCATGCCGTGTGGAGTCAAGAAAGTCCGCTGAATATTCATATCAAAGGTGTCATGGAAGCGAACGATATTATTTTGTCAGTAATCGATGATGGCATGGGGATGAGCCGCGAGACGCTCAGTTCTTTGCTTGAGGATAAGCCTGGACGAGGGTACGGAATCACTAACGTTGATCGCCGCATCAAACTGAAATTTGGTGAGCACTACGGCGTTAAAGTGTTTAGCAGACTAGGAATAGGCACCACTGTGCAGATTCGTTTACCCCAAAAAGAGGTGTAGGAGCGGTGACGAGGGGATTCTCCATTGCGGGGATCGTTTGGCTTGCTTCTCCTTGGATATGATAGGATCGATGGGATCGTTTAGATCGCTCGGTACTATTTGCTCCCTGCTCATTCGTATCGGACCGAGGGGACCTTATTTCGATGAATCAGGGCATTTTGCTCGACTATCGGACTCAGATGCAGCTATTGACTCATTTGCACAGTAATTCTGGACAATTTTATAGCAATAAGAGCTATACAGTCCGAAATCTTTGTAAAATGACTCAAATATCCAAAATAGCTGCAATACGGTCCGATGTGTTCGACTTTGCGCGGGATTCTACTTTGCTGAGGTGTGTTCGACTTATGCTCCCTCCTCATTCGCATCGGACCGAGGGGACCCTATTTCGATGAATCAGGGCATTTTGCTCGGCTATCGGACTCAGATGCAGCTATTGACGCTTTTGCAGTGCAATTTCGGACAATTTTATAGCAATAAGAGCTATACAGTCCGATACCTTTGTAGAATAGCTCAAATATCCGAAATAGCTGCGATACGGTCCGATGTGTTCTAACTATGATCTACTTTGTCGGGGTGTGTTCGACTTTTGCGCGGGATTCTACTTTGCTGGGTATGCTCTACTTTTGCGCGGGATTCTACTTTGCTGGGTATGTTCTACTTTTGTGCGGGATTCTACTTTGCTGAGGTGTGTTCAACTTATACTCCTTCCTCATACGCATCGGACCGAGGGACCCTATTTCGATGAATCAGGGTACTTTGCTCGACTATCGGACTCAGATGCAGCTATTGTCTCTTTTGCACAGTAATTCTGGACATTTTTATAGCAATAAGAGCTATACAGTCCGAAATCTTAGTAAAATGACTCAAATTTCCGAAATAGCTGCGATACGGTCCGATGTGTTCTAACTATGATCTACTTTGTCGGGATGTGCTCTACTTTGCTGAGGTGTGATCGACTTTTGCGCGGGATTCTACATTGCCGGGGTGTGTTCGACTTTTGCACGGGATTCTAATTTGCTGGAGTGTGTTCTACTTTTACACGGGATTCTACTTTGCTGGGGTGTGCTCGACTTTTGCACGGGATTCTACTTTGCTGGAGTAAGTTCCGATAGATAGTAAAGTGCGGTATTAGTAACTGCCGAACAGCAATGTACCAAACAGTAATGTAATATCTATTAGCAAAGTTCGATAAAGTAGCTAATTTCATCAACTGATCTATCAAAAGAGCGACTCTTCGGTTAATGGAGAGTCGCTCTTTTGTAGTCATTTCAGCTTACTTCAAAATCAAATTATAGATCACTTGAGCCGCTTCTGCGCGCGAAGCGATTCCTTTTGGTGCAAACCGTTCATGACTTTGACCTTGAATCAGTCCTAGACTGGCCGCTTCATTTACAGAAGAAGTGGCCCAAGCAGACACCTGATTCATGTCGGTGAACGCTGCGGCAGTTGCACCGTTGGTTGTTTCACCATTGGTTGTTGCGCCGTTAGTTGTTGCACCGTTGGTTGTTACGCCGTCGGTTGTTGCACCATTGGCTGTTACGCCGTTGTTCAGCTCGTAAGCCTTCATTAGCATCACCGTGATTTCTTCACGGGTAATCTGTGCGCCCGGCTCAAACTTGGACGCACTTCTGCCACTCACGATTCCCGCCTTGTAAGCGATTGAGATAGGCTCCGCATACCAGGCGGATGGAGCAACATCAGCAAAGCTTTCTTTTCCTGTCGCGGTCAGTCCAAGGGCATGAACAAGCATCGAGGTGAACTCGGCACGTGTAACTGCCCGGCTTGGTTCAAACTTTTCTTTGCTTGTGCCCTGCACATATAGCTTGGACGCCAGCTCTTGGATTACTGGGTTAGCCCAGTGATTGGCCGGAACATCGACAAAGATGCGGTTCAACTCCAGCACAGCATATTTGCTGAAGTGGCTGACCTCAGCTTTTAATACACCGTTAGCATAATCAGCTTGAATATATTCCAGCCTGCCATTGTCCGCGATATAATAAACACCGCCTCGTTTAGCATTGAAGCCTTCTGCCACTGGCATGATGAGTGTTATTGGCTTATCAAATGTAGCGAGTGTGTCTGTAATGCCTGACTTGGTGGTAATAGAAAGACTAAATTCATAGATGTCTCCCTTGAGTACAACAGCCGCATTAGTAGAACTAGCCACTGTAGCAACCAACTCATCGGCCTTGCTGCTGAGGTTCACCATCTTCAGTGCAATCGTGCTATCTTCCCACTGTCCCTCTGGCAGCTTGTTTTGTAGCTGGTGAATTAGCTCCGCTGGTACCTGCAAGGAGAGCTTACCCGCATTCAAAACTAGGGTGTGGTTCGCCAACTGTCGGACTACAGCAGAGGATAACTGAACTTGCTGAATATCCCCTTTAATCTCAACCACTACCTGACCAGAAGCACTGTCCACTTTCAGCATATCTGGCATGAGAATCAAAGTGCCCGCAGCATTCTCTTGACCCGAAGTACTGTCAGAGGTACCCCCATTGTTTCCTGGATTCCCATGATTACTAGGCTCTCCTGGATTTCCCGGTTCTCCTGGATTTCCCGGCTCTCCTGTAGAGGCCTCTTTGACTGTGATTTCTGCCGATGTTTTGAAGCCACCGTCTACCGTTTCCACAGTAATGGTGGCCTTTCCAGCTTCTACAGCGGTTACTGTTCCGTACACTACGGTAGCTACAGAGGTATCACTCGAAGTCCAGAGTACTGCTTTATCCGTCGCATCATCCGGCGATACTGTAGCCGTCAACTTGCCGGTTTCACCAGCGGTCAACGAAAGCTCTGTCTCATCCAGTGTTATACCGGTTACTTGCTTAGGTGCAGCCGTCAATTTTACCAATTTCGACTCTGTCGGCTGCAAGGACAATTTCATAGTTCCTGTGGCAGAGGAAACTTCTCCTGTCCAGAGATCTTGCGTAGTATAAATCTCTGCAGTATCCAATCCAGCGCGGCCAAGATCAACTTGCTTATCTGCCGAAGCAGATGCACTGTAATTGAATACGGCCAGATAATAATCATTGCCATCCTTCATAACAAAAGTATCGGCGGCATTGGCGTTTGTATTTCCTTCAAGTGGCTTGAACACTTTTCCTTTTAAAGCTAAATCGAGAACATCCTTGTTGTTGAACAAAGCGGTCATGTACTCCTGTGCTTTTGGATCGTTAACATCGTCAGAGCCAAGCAGTACTGTTCCAGCGATAACGCCAGAGTTCATACGGGTACGCGCTTCAGTCAAGCTGGTAGCACGGGCCAATGCCAAATGATCAGGATCGGTGTAGGTGTAGATCGTGCCATTTTGCCAAAAGCCATAGGTTAATGAATTCAGCATATATTCGGTTTCATTGATCTTGCCGTAGGTGTCGCAGGAAATTCGTCGGCTATGCGCATATTGGCTCGGGAAAATTGGCGCAATTGATGCGCTAATGAACATTTTTCCATCCAGACGTTCTTTCACATAACGCATTCCTTCATTATAAGCTTGGATTCCTGTCGTTATAGTTGGATCGAAATGTTGCCCCTCAAGCGAACCATGCGTTAAGAAATCCAATTTGATGAAGGTGAAGCCCAGAGCTTTAAATTTGTCCAAAAAATAGTTCATGCGCAATTGGGCACCAGGATGTGTTACATCCAAAGGAAAAGCCCCGTCCAGAGTCGGCAGCGGTTGACCCGCGGCATCCTTAAGGACAATATCGCCGTAAGTATATTTATTGTCAGTTCCCTCTACAATCTGGTCCATATTGTTGCCCCAGTATACAAACGGTGCCCAATAAATACCCGCATGCTGGCCATTCCCTTTAATAACCGATACGGCGTCAGTCAGCTGCTTATCATTCAGATTATCCCAATAAGAATCCATGTTAATAAATACATTGCCGTTATTATTGAAATTTTGCAGATTCTCTTTATAGTAATTGGAGACATCCACTACATCCTGATATGAAAGCGTACCCTCGTAAGCTCCCCAGCTATTAAAACCAACCGGTACGCCTTGTGGCAGCTCGGGGTTTAGCGCAAGTGCAGGTGTAATGATCGCATTAGCTTTGCCATACTCCTCAAGCCCTGTACGGTAATCACTGAAGGCCCCTACCATGATCATAGGTGAGGACAAGTTTGTTCCACTTAAGCTGCCATGAGGCTGGGTATCCCGGGTAACATCACTAGCTGCACCCCCATATACGACCAGCTCATTCAGCCGATTGGAGGAACCTTTCCAGTCGATGCCTGTCTTCCAGTTATCATGAGTTACAGAGCCAAGCACAAGGCCGCTGCGTGTCGAGTTGTTAAACACAGTCGTCATCTCATAGCTGGTATCTGCACGATTCATAGATTGAGATTTATAACGAATCCAAGCATCGTTGTCAAAAGGAACCGTAAGCACACGATTATCCGCACTAGCTCCGATATCCACACCACCTGTACGTTTTACGGTAATAGGTGACATATAGTTGGTCTTGACCGCTGTATCGCTGGCCGCATCCAGACGGGTCAGAAAATACTTTTGATCGTCATAAAACTTGTAGACCTGCTTTAACGTCGGTTTTCCTGTGGAAGTGTGGACAAAAGTTAGCTCCACGCCTTTGCCGAAACCATCCTGAATGTCTACCGGAGCACCAACACTTGTATGACTCTCATAGCTTGTAGTCTCAACGAGCGTATCGCCGATTTTGATACTGCTATAGATCCCATGCAGCTTCTGTCCGTCAGCCCAGTTATAGCTTGCATATCCAGACTTGGTATTATAGGACACTTCATATTGGCCATTTGATACAAGCAATCCGTAAGTATATTCGGTAACTGTGATAGCTCCGTAGTTCTTCGAAGCGCCCGGTGTTCCTAAATCACCGTCCTCCTCTACTGGGGGATTAGGATCCACACCCATGGCTGGTTCAACTATAATTCGGTCCAGATCTGGCGCATACCCGTTGCCATCTGTAAATTTGATTGTATTCTCGCCTTCGTTCAGTGACAGTGTAAGTTCATACATTCCAACCGTATCCCAGTCCGGTGTCTTGGGCAGCTCATAATACTGCTCTGCTCCACCATTCGCACTAACGTAGAAGCTGCGTGGGTCACCTGAAATATAGGCGACTGTGATTCGGTAATCATCAGTCATAGGGGCTGTAATCTTGTTGAAGGTTATGGAACTGCCGCTATTCAAGTACCCTACCTTCTGACCACCCGAAGCATTCGGACTTTCGGAAACTTGGGCCTCACCTGTCAAATCATTGAGTGGAGATTCTGCTTCATAGCTGAGGGTATAAGGAATAATTTCTATCCGGTCGAAATCTGGAGAATACCAATCATGATCTGAGAAGGTGATAGTATTCAAACCCTCTACCAAAGAGGCCTCCACATCATAGTTTCCCACGGTGCTCCAGCTTGCCGTCTTTGGCAGGTCGATCATTTCATCCAGTCCATCGTTAACCTGCATATAGACAGGACGTTGATCGCCGGAAATATAGGAGATGCGGATTAAATACGTTCCCGCTGCTGGTACTGCAACATTTGTGAACTGTAAGGAACTGTTTTTGTTCAGATCCGTTACGATTTTACCGCCAGAGCCCACACTGCTGTCCGCCACTTTGGCGTTGCCTGTAAGCATATTCTCAGTAGCCTCGGCTTCCATGATCACCCCATGCAGCTTCTCCTTCCAGTCACCCCCGGGTCCTTCACCTGGATCGCTGTCGTCCAGTCCACGGATTACGATCTTATCGATGTCCGGAGAATACCAGTTGTTGTCATCGATCAAGATGGTATTAGCACCCGCGTTCAGCGGAAGCGTCACATCATAAGTGCCTACCGTATCCCAGTCCACAGTCTTGGACGGTTCTTCAAATTGCTTGTCACCGCCATTGGCACTGATATTAAACGGGCGCGAATCGCCAGAAATATAATACACTGTAATTTTATAATTCCCTGGCTCGTTTACGGTCACATTATTGAACAACAAGGAGCTGCCTTGATACATGCCGCCAACTTTTTTCCCTCCGGAAGCCGCTGGGTGGTCAGAAATTGACGCATTACCCGTCAGAATATTCCCATCCGCTTCAGCTTCATAGCTATTTATATCCTCGGCGTAGACCTTGCCGGCAAACTGACCACCGCTGCCTAACACTAAACTGATCATAAGAAAGAACAAGAACCCTCTTTTCATTACACGTCCAAACATTTAATCCCTCCATTTAACTTTCTGATATAAGAAAAGCCTTCCGGTTGCAATTCATCAGTTGTTCCTCTTTCCAAATAACGTCTTCAGAACTCCTCTCCTTGTTGTAAGTAACGTCATGTAAGGAATGTACGGCCCGTACCGATTACTCTCTCAAGAATGCTGTATCCAACTATTGCCGTCTGGATTTCTTGAAAGCGCTATCGCAATTAGATGTGTAAAAAAGCTTCCTTTAATCGCAATAATGAATCAAGCCCCTCACATGTGCTGAGTTGTAATACATGCTTATTGTAAAAAGCAAAGGGGCATCTTTCCATATCGCAAGTTTACAATTCATAAAGGAAAGCGACTTTTCTTTCTATTCAGTAAGCAGAAGTGCGGAAGGTTAAATATTTTTCCTGTACTCGTTAGGTGTGACCCCAAGGTTCTTCAGAAATAGAGAAATAAAATAAGACGTGCTTTCGTACCCCACTCTCTGGGCAATATCTTGAATCTTCAGTGACCCGTCTGCGAGCAGCTCCTTAGCCTTATCAAGCCGAATACGGGTTAAATAATCGTGGATCGTGATGCCTGTTTTATCCTTAAAAATAGATCTTAAGTAGTTCGGTGACAGATAAACCTGATCAGACAGACTATTAATCGTAATCGGCTGATCGTAATTTTGTTCAATCACGGTGCGAACCTTGTGGACGAGCTTTGTATTTTTATCCATAAGTCGCTCACCTAGCATGCTCACGGCATCACCCGCAGTGCCCAGGATTAAATCCTCGATCTCATGTAAAGTCAGCGCATTATAGATGGAATGATAGAGCTCCGCCCGCTTAAAGCCCTCGGGAACAGACTGATGCAGCTGCTCTAGCAGTTCATCAACAAGATCAATCGCCCAATCACAGATGATTTTTTTCTTGATTCTCAGTGTGGCCAGTCCCACGAAATATTGATGCAGCTTTTGTGCGGCCTGCTCGAAATCCAGCTGATGGATAGCTTCAAACCACTCTTTTCTCTCAAAAGGTGGCATATGTTCACTGTCGAACTGATTCGAAATAGCCTCGGCATGAATAATTAAGCCCGTGCCTTTATAAAAACGTTCATTTAAAATCACACGCGTCTGCTTATACAGATTATGGACCAGCGCTAATTCTGCTGCCTGCGCTCCGACTGCTGCCGTCACCGTAAAATCCAGCGCACTACGAATAGCCACAGCTAAATCCTCCCAAGCATAATAGCCAGGCTGTTGAGTCGCTTCCATGAACACACCTGTCTCGCCATCCTTGTAAGGAACAAAAACAACCTCTATATTTTTCGCCTTAAAAAAGTGATCCAGATAAGAAATCAACCGGCTCATACACTCTTCCAGACTCTGCTGCTCACCCTCCGCCTCTTTGGGATCAATGCTGAACAGTGCCATGGTATAACGATTACTCTCTGGGAGACGTGTCAGCCTATTGAAGTTATTTGCCAGCTCTGCGGCTTGCTCCGCATTTTTTTCAAAAGAAAGCTCCTTAAGAATCTTAGTTTTAGCAGCCTCCATAGAACGTTGTTTCATCTGAACCTCTTCGCAGCGCGCTTTAACCTTTTCGATAACGCTTTCAATTTCAGTCAAATCTAGCGGCTTCAGTAAATATCCAACAGCTCCTACATTAAGGGCCGATTTAACATAGTGGAATTCATCATGTCCGGTGAGGAACATAATTTGCATCTGGTCATAACATTCATGTATTTTTTTAGCCAACTCAATTCCATTCATTATCGGCATCTGAACATCTGTAAGAATAATATCCGGTTGAAAAGCCTCTATTTTCTCCAAAGCTTCTCTACCATTGCTCGCTGTTCCGACTACATAGATGCCCATCTCTTCCCAGCGGATATAATCTCTCATCATCTCAAGACCCATTTCTTCATCATCTACCAAAAAAATACTATACACCTGAGGTTCCCTCCTTCTTGTTGTCTGTATTTGCTCCTATTATATTCTTTTCCCCTTAGGCGATCATCGACCAAATAAATGTAAGTCATTTTCAGGCATGAATCGTTACTTTGTAAGATCTAATCCCAACGTGTTCGTAAAAAGGCTATCGGGTCCTAAGCAGACCAGATAGCCCTTCGATACCTACTCATCATTATTCGGACGCATAATGAAAACGGAGGCTCATCGCCCCCGCCGAATCATTATAACAGCTCCAATTGGCTGTTGAAATAGTAGCTTCCTCCTGTTTCTGCTTGGAAGGTAGTTCTCTGATCTCCCCATCGAAGGGTCACCGTTCCCGGTGCGTAGGTGCGAAGCGTAGCTTCCGTCAACTGCCCCTTCTCCCAAACTACGTCTACCTCTACCTTTCCTTTGGCTCGTAATCCAGACACCGATCCTGTATTCCAGGCTTGCGGAAGCGCTGGCAACAGATGAATTTCATCCGCGTGGCTTTGCAGCAGCATCTCTGCAATGGTAGCCGTCCCGCCAAAGTTGCCATCCACGACAAAGATATTGCACTCTGCCCCACCAATCCCTGATTTGGAGAAACTGAACAGATTATCGAAGCACAGTCCGCTAATTAAATGAGAGATATGCTTATACGCCTTCTCCCCGTCATATAGTCTGGCAAAACTAAGACCGAATAAGGCGGCGGTGAACTCTACATCCTCCAGTTCTTCCTGAGCCATCCGGTTCTCCAGCGTTACCCTTGCTGCCGCGCTTAACTCCGGTGTTCTGTCCGGTGTAATCTGGTTGCTTGGATACAAAGCGAACAAATGAGCCAAGTGTCGATGCTCAGGTTGCGCTTCTTCATAATCTTCAAGCCACTCCTGCAGCTGACCTCTTTTACCAATCTGTAGCGGGGGTAACTTAGCCATAGCTTCCTTAAGCTTCAGCTGAAGCTCCACATCTGTATCGAGCAACACCGCAGACTTCAGGCAGAACTCGAAAAGATCTTGCACGAGCACTTGATCCATGGCCGAGCCCATAGACAGCTGCTGTGCACCCTCGCTGCTATCTGCGGGATAGAAGCTGTTCTCTGGCGAGTTAGAAGGACCCGTCACCAGCCAGCCATATTTCGGATGAATCGTCATATAGTCGAGGAAGAATTCTGCGGCTTCTTTTAGCACAGGATATGCCTGGCGCTCTAGAAATACACGATCCTGACTATATTCATAATGCTCCATCAGATGGATTGCAATCCATAATCCGCCTGTGACATTGAGCCCCCATGAGGTTTCCCAGCCCGGAGCTGTAAACCCCCAGACGTTAGAGAATACATGCGCTACCCATCCTTTGCTGCCATATAAATCGCGTGCAGTTGATTTTCCCGCCTGAGATAAATCTTCAATATATCGCATCAATGGAAGGTGGCTGTCTGCAAGGTTCACGACTTCTGTCGGATAATAATTCATCTGTGTATTAATATCGAGATGATAGTCGCAGCTCCAGCCCATACGGCAAGCCTCACCGTCATTCCAGATTCCCTGCAAGTGCAGTGGAAGAGGTGAATCTTCTCGTGATCCGGCAATGGTTAGGTAGCGGCCATACTGGAGGAACAATGCGAACAACTGAGGGTCCTCAGCCTGATCCTGTGCCAGTAACCTAATCCGCTGATCGGTAGGCAGACCTTCTTTCCCGGAGCTACCCAATTGAATATCCACCTTTGCATAATCCTGACGGTAATCTTGAATATGATCTTCTTTTAACTGTGCATAACCTTTGGTTAATGCCTGCCTTAGGTTGCTGTAGCTCTCCGTCTCCCAATCCTGATTGCTCCGGCGATAATCGGTACTGACCCCAAAATAAATCCGGGCCTCATTAGCTCCGGAAACTCTTAATCGGCCATCCCCCCTGTAGATCGTACCGCCGGATAGACTTATTTTGAGCTGCCCTTTTGCCCATACCCCGCATTTACCATTACTGTGCACCTTTTCTGTAGCTTGCCCCTTGAATTCAATAGTGTCGCCATCCACAACCTCAGTCGTAAACGATTCTGTCCCACCTTCGATGGCAATCGTAAAGGATACACCTCCAGGCCTATCGCTCCAAATTCTTGAAACTACCAGATCATCGGCATGTGAAGCGAAGACCTCTCGACGGATTGTTGTTTCGCCGCTCTCATAGACCGCCCCAGACACTGCACTTGTCAATTCCAGCTCCCGCCGAAACACACCGCCTGATTTAACATCCGCATCCTGGGCAAAATCAATAACCACCTCGCATAATCCCAGGTTCGTACCGAAATTTTGTTTTTTAGGCTGTAAATACTGTTTGGCTAAACGATCACCGCTGTCATAATCGCCGGCAAAAAAGTGACTTCGCATCTCTTCCAGCGCAGTTCTACCTCCGGCAGGAGCAGGGTCGGGATCCGTTTGCCCAGACCAATAGGTCACCTCGCTCATGCTCCACACCTCACGATGCGGCGCCGCCATTACAACAGCACCTATTCTTCCGTTACCCAACGGCAACCCTTGCGACCAGCTTGTTGCAGGGGTTGAATACCACAATTTAAAATCGCTCATTTGATCGTCTCCTGTCTGTAATAGACCTTCAAAAGTTGTTGTTAATTAATCCGCTTTCTCTGTTATTAACATTGTATATTTATCGCATTTATCGTAACATCATCAGTACTACTAGTCTTTGTTGACTCGTTCATTCATTTGACAATTTATCCGTAATCCCAAACATTTAACTACAGGCCAAAATTAAGAAATGCTGCTAGCAAAGGGGTATAGTATGAACAAACTATCTGAAATCACACCGTATGTTGGAGCAATCATGCCTTATCTGTACGACGGAAGCAGCAATGAGCATCTGCGCGTCGGCAATGCCTACGCCTTTCATCTGTTTACCGATGGCCCCGGTGAGATGGAAATCGACGGAGTTCGTTATCCGATTGAGCGTAGAACACTGGTGTTTCTGCGCCCCGGCCAGCCACATGCCTTTCATATTTCCCCTTCTCATCCACTCTCGTCCTACAATGTCTATTTTGATTTGTGGGACAAGCAGTCGCCTATGTCTACTAATCTTTCTTTTATCCATGCGCCTGAACCCTTTAGGCTTGAGAAAAAGGCCACCGAAGTCCCCTGTGCCGAGCTGAACGAATTGCCTTGCGTCTTCCCGCTAGCTAAATATCCACAGCTATACGATAGTCTTGTGATGATTGCCAAAATATACAATGAAGCGATATTCTACCGGAATGAAGCGGTTCATAGCTTGTTATACGGTTGGATATTAAGCTGGTATAATGCCCTCCATCAGCATCAGCCAAGCGATTACCGGATTGTCCGCCTGTTGGAGTATTTGAACACTCATCCCGAACGTGGTAAATCTATCGAAGACTGGGCACAGCTCTGCGGACTCAAGCGAACCTATTTTCATGAGCTGTTTCTGCGAGAAACCGGAATGACGCCGCGCGCTTATCATCATAATCTCGTTATGCGGCGGGCGGCAGGTCTGCTTCTGGAGAGCGAGCTAAGTGTTACTGCCATTGCTGAGAAATTAGGCTATCCTTCGATCCATCCCTTTTCCAGACATTTCAGTGCCTGCTACGGCATAAATCCCACACAATACCGCCTTAATCCGCAAAGCCGAATACAAATATAGGTTGTAAAAAAGAATACGCGCTATCCGCAAGAAGCAGAGGGCGCGTATTCTTTTGTTATTTTGCCGTCAATTTGAAAATTTTAGATTCTGCGGGTTCAAGCGTAACTTCCAGCTTTCCTGAGGTTTCCCCTTCTACACCTTCCCATAGGTCCAGCAGCTGGTAAGCAGCTTGAGCATTCAGCCCTGCCCGTTCTAATGAGAGAGATTTAGGAGCAGATTTCGTAGCATCGTAATTGAAGACAGCTATATAAAAGGCATTTTCTTCTGCAGATTCGAGCACAAAAGTATCACAGGATTGCTTGCCGAGGTCCCCTTCTATCGGTCTGAAGGTTTTGCCAAGACGAGCAACATCCATAATATCCTTATTCCTCAGCCAAGCTTTAGCCCGGGCGGCGGCTTCCTCTTTTCGGAAGTCATCCCCTAGCAGCAGCACCGTTCCCGCGATCACCGAAGCAGTTAGTCGGCTGCGACCTTCATGCCAGCCCGTGGCTTCCTGGTTATGGCTTTTGTACAGTACGGAATGGTCGGGATCATTGTAACGGTACAATGAATCGCTCATCCACCAGCCATGGGTCAAAGAGTTGAGCATATATTCTGTATCCTGCAGCGTGCCAAAAACATCACAAGAGACACGCCGGCTATGTGCAAATGCATAAGGGAACAACGGTGCGATGGACAGATTAATAAAGAACGGTCGACCAATAACCTCTGGAGACAGCTTATTCTGCAAGTAGGACATACCGTAGTGATACGCCGCAATGCCCGTCGTAATCTCCGGATTGTGATGCTGGCCTTCCAGTGCGCCATGTGCCAGGAAATCCAGCTTGATATACTCGAATCCTTCCGAGATGAATTTTTTTGTATACCAATCTATTCTTTGCAGGTTCCCCGGATGTGTGGGGTCAATGGCTAGCCCTCCATCAACATCCGGCAGAATCTCTCCTTCGCTGTCCCGAAGCAGGATATCGCCATAGGTGTATTTACCGTTCGTACCCTCCACGACATCTCCGAACTGAGTAGGACTTCCCCAGAAAGCGAAAGGGGTCCAGTAAGTTCCCGGTCTATGACCATTCTTCCGCACTAGCTCAAGTGCATTTTTCATTTCTTCTGCTGTGAAATTATCCCAAAAAGCGTCAAAGTTGATGTACAGCGTATCCTCATTCTGGAATCCTAACGGCTGCACTTCTTTTTTCAAAAACTCACTGGTCGACGTATACAAATCATAATCCAGATCAGCCATTGCAGCAGACCAGCTATTCCAGCCAACAGGAACGCCACCCTCCCAAGCCAGTGGAGCTTCAATCCATGTATTGGCCCGGCCGTAAGCTTCAAGACCTTCTCTGTAATCATCATAAAAACCTACGAATACGAGCGGAGACTCCACTCTTTTGCCTTTTACATAACCGTGCGGCTGAAAGTCGCGGGTTAATTCACTCACAGCCCCACCGTAAAGATCCAGCTCCTCGATCTGGCCGCTTCGCTCGCTTTTGATACGAATACCCGTTTTCCACACCTTGTGAGTTATGGAACCCATGATAATTCCTCGCCGGCTATCCGGTGCGAACACTGCCGTTACCTCGTAGCTCTCTGTATCCATAGGTGGCTTCACCACTGTATATCTGACCCATTTATCGTTGTCGTAAGGCACACGCAGGATGCTTGGTTCATCCGGTTGACCTGACTCGCCGCCGAGGGATACCGATTTGCTCTGAATGACCGCCATGCGGTTCGCTTTGATATCCTCATCGCTTGCGATCACACTTTGCATCAACACATATGAGGAGGACTCATAAATATAAAAATGCTGCTCCAGCTGAGGCAGCAGGGATGTTTCATGCACAATCACTAGATGAACACCTTTACCAAAACCTTCACGAACAACCTCTTCCTGCAACTTCAGCACGTGGCTCTGATAGTGTTCAGTATTATATTCCCGGCCCTGCCAGCGAAAGGCGCTGCGAATCCCCTTTACATGTGCAGAAGTCCCGCCGACAACGGATGACTCACCCGTTCCGAGATCAATCTCCAGATTCACCAGGCCATTGGTTACACGGATAAGAGACGTTGTGTCTGTATTCACGTTTACGGTTGTATTACTGTCAGTTAGCATAATTTGCCTCCTTGTTGCTGCATTTTGGACCTTGAAGGCCGCAGTCTCAGTAGCTGTATCCCCCAAGTATGACCTCATTATAAAGAGCGGATAAAGCGTTTTCTATACAACAATCTTCCGATCCATACCGCGATCTAACACATCCTACCTAAACTCTGCTGGTCCTGAAGCTTCATGCTGAAAATGCAAAAAACAGCAGCAGGACCAAACGTTCAGGTCCTACTGCTGTTCATACGCTTATAAAACGGATTATTGCTGATCACCAATGATAAGCTTGTAGGATTGTCCCGCGGTTGTAGCGAAACTTACCCTTCCTTCGGCGGAACGTTCACACTGTATATCCTGACTGCCACAGGTTACCTTAAGTGGGGTATTCATGCGGATCACACATTCTGTGCCCAGCAGGGAAGTGATCTGCGCTTCCACTAGCTTGCCGTTGTCCCACTGAATGCTGACTTCAAAGCCACCGCGGGCACGTACACCTGCAACGCTTCCCTCCTGCCATTCATTCGGCAATGCAGGCAGTAGTTCGAGATAGCCGCGGTGAGATTGTAGCAGCATTTCGGCAATCCCGGCGGAGGCTGCAAAGTTGCCATCAATCTGGAACGGCGGATGTGCACCGAGCAGATTGGCATAAACTCCGCCGTGATTATATTGCTCCGACTCCCCGTCCTTCACCAGCCGCAACATGTTGGAGAGCAGACGCAAGGAACGGTTTCCATCCCGGAAGCGGCTCCATAAAGCGACTCTCCAGCCCAGACTCCAGCCTGTGCTTTCATCCCCGCGCCGCTCCAGCGAGGTTCTTGCCGCAGCAAATAGCTCAGGGGTCTCTTCTTCTGACAACTGGCGGCCCGGATAAATTCCAACCAGATGCGAGGTATGTCTGTGGTACATGTCCTCATCCTCAAAATCAGAGGACCATTCCTGCAGTTGCCCGTACTTGCCAACCTGCAGTGGCAATAGACGCTCACGGGTACTTTTCAGCTCTTCACGCAAAGCTTCATCCGTTCCAAGAATCACTGATGCCTCGATACAGTTCGTGAACAACTCCCAGATCAGTGATATATCCATTGTGGCACCCGGGCTGACCGCAGCCACACCCTCCGCTGTCCGGAATTTATGCTCTGGTGAAGTGGACGGGGAGGTCACAAGATTACCCTTGCCGTCGTCAATCAGCCAATCCAATGCGAACAGAGCCGCCTCCTTCATGACAGGATAAGCCGAAGTCCGCAAGTATTCAGTATCTCCGCCAAAAGCAAAATGTTCCCAAAGATGCTGGGTCAGCCAGATGCCGCCCATTGGCCAATAGGCCCAGCTTGGATCTCCATCACCATAATCACCTACCGGTGCAGTGTGTGCCCAAAGATCCGAGTTATGATGAGCTACCCAGCCCCGGGTGCCATAGTTGGTCCGAGCGGTATCCGCCCCTCTCTTCGCCAGATTGCCGACGAAATCCAAAAGTGGCTCATGACATTCTGCCAGATTGCAAATCTCAGCGGGCCAATAGTTCATTTCTGTATTGATATTCAGTGTATAGTTACTGCTCCAAGGCGGACGAGTAGAGGCATTCCATATTCCCTGAAGATTGGCGGCCTGCGTTCCGGGACGCGAGCTTGCGATCAGCAAATAACGTCCGAAATGAAACAGCAGCTCAACTAGACCCGGATCTTGCGCGGAGTAAGTCGTAATCCGCTGCTCGGTTGACATTCCTTCCGGTGCCAGCGGCTTGCCCAGCCGAAGCTTCACCCGATCGAAAAGTGCCCGGTAATCAGTGATATGCGCTTGAAGCAGGCTGGTGTAAGACTTGCCTTGAGCACTTGCCAAGAAGGAAGCTGCAATGGTGGAGGCATCTTTTCCTTCAATTCCCGGGATTAGGTCATACCCGTTAAAACCTGTAGCCGCACTGAAATAAAAGGTTGCCGCTGTCGCACCCAGCAAATGAATCCCACTGCCATCAACCGTTACTTGGCCGTCATCCGCCGTCACGGAGAGTTGTCCTTCGAAAGCCATTCCCTTGCTGCTGCCTAATTCACCGTATTGGATGGGATTGTCGCTCCCGAAATAGCTTGGATCTACATGCTCCGGTGCCGTTCCCGATAGAACAAAGCTGTCACCTTGCGGATAAAGGTTGTGCCGGAGTGGACTTTCCAGCGTGGCATGCACATTCAATGCGCCTGGCACACTTGCGGTCAAACGAAGTACAAGCAACTGATCAGGATGAGAAGCGAACATCTCACGGGTATAAGTAACATTGCCAATCTGATATTCAATGCGATGCAGCGCATTTTCCACATCCAGTGTACGCTGATAAGAATGATAGACGTTGCCATGCTCAAAACGAAGCAATAGATCACCAAAAGGTAAATAAGATTGAGTATACGGCCCCATCATTTCTCTGGTCAGCGTGTCCGCCTCAACATAACGGCCTTCTTGAATCAGCTGTCGCACCTTTGGCAGAACGTTCTTAGCACCGGGATTGTTCCCCTCTTTTGGGTATCCTGACCAAAGCGTATCCTCGTTTAGACTAATTTTCTCCTGTTCCACACCACCGAAGATCATACCGCCCAGACGTCCATTCCCAATTGGAAGTCCTTCCGTCCATACATTTGCTGGCTTGTCATATTGAAGTTTCATACGCGCTCTCCTCACCATCTGTCATTTAATAAATTATCAGCAATTTCAACCTCACTGCAGGCATTTAATTCAATCGCATCATCAAGATTCGAAAGACTCGCCTCACCACTGCCTGCCAGAATTCCATTGCACTTAAAGACCAGTCCGCAGGTGCTCTTGGCACTAAGGGCCAACACATCAATACTTTCAAACTTGTTATTCGTGATGACAATTCTCTGGTGAACGGGAGCACGCTTATCTATCTCCACATTCTCCGGCGAAATAAAGATAACCGGATGCTTTTGACTTCCACATTCCAGAAAATGATTGCCGCTGATGATCACATCCTCCACCTTGCCGGATTCATACCAGGACTCAGCATCCACTGCAATCAGAATGGCATTCATATGCATCCGTTCAAAAATGTTACCCTTAATTTCCACTTTGCGCCGGGTTGTCACAAGAATACCGCGGGTGGGTACTCTCGCGAAGTGATTATTAGTGACTTCAACCTCTGGAGTCCAGGTAACATTCTCTATAACATCATGGCTGCCTATATCATCAGGAGCCGGATGAGCCAACGTCAACAAAAGCTCGCGTGGATTTAGCCGCTTCACTTCGACCACTTCATTAGCCGCATAAGTGGTCAATGAACCGGAGCGAACAAATTCAATTTCGTCCCCCGGATAGAAAGCCATGAATCCGTAGGTCTGATGATGCATGAACCGGACCTTTACTACATTCGCCGATGGCTGCTCTACGATCCGCAGATAAGTACCATGGACATTAACGGGATCGTCATGTGAACCAGAAAAATTACTATCGGCAATGATCACCTTTCCCCGGCAGCTAGACATGTGAATAAAGTCCGCAAAGCCTGTGACCGTTCGTCCCGTTTCCGGACGCGGTGAGAGATCCATACGGCGGAAGCTGAGATTGTCGCTGAACTGGCCAACGATGCCAAGTCCATGCAGAAAATGTAGCCCAACATCGCTCAAGGTGATGTTCGAGCTTTCCGTAATGAATACGCCCACCTGATCACGGATGCCGTCACGGCTTTGTAGAACATGCCCCGGAATAACCTCAGGCTGAAAATTAAAATGCAGACGGAGCTTCATCGGCTCCAGTTCCTCGACAGTGTCTGCCTGCTCCAGCCAGTTATCCATCCGCCAAGTCGTATTGCGCTGCGGATCATAAGTCTGCATTGGGCCTTCAGAAAAGCTCCAGCCCTCACCGATCCAGACCAACTTATCCTCCCTAATCTCATAACGTGAATCGGGATGTACTTGGACATCGAACGAATGGTCACCGCTTTCGGTAATCGTCATCTCCGTCACAGTTGGCCGGGCATAGTCGGTATGTAAATTACGGATCTCCACATTCTTGCAGCCATCCAGCAGGAGCATCGTTTGCTTGCCGTGAAAAATAAATAATGAATCATTGCCCTCCAGCGTTAAATTATGTTGTCCCTTCAGCAAAATACCGATGGTCTTAGTGACATCCCTGTTCTCTTCCTCACTGGCAGTATTAGAGATAAAATAAGGTTTGCGGATGGCCTCGTCCGGATAGAAATGATAGCAGCCCTTCGGGCAATCCAGTAGTACCGGACCGGGAATTTCAGCGACAGCCTGTATAGCCCGAACCATGGCTGGCTGCGCGTCTAAACCAGAATCCGGCAGTACTCCATAATCCGTCAGGCGGATTACAGCAGGAGTAGTAAAGGCGTTACTCTCAGCAGAAGTAATCATCGGCACCGCCTTTCTTTTTTTGTAAACGCTTAATATTTGGCAGTATAATCTCTCCGCTTAAAATAATCAATTGTGCAGCAGTTTCAGAATACGCAGACTGGTGCCTTTACTCTGTTCATCCTTCAGCCCCGTAATGCGTACTGAAACATGCAATTCTTGACGTTGTTCCTGGATCGGAAACATGGCGATAATAGGCCGAAAGGCAAGCGGACACCATTCATCGAATAAGTTCACAGCTTTATAAGAACTGCCATTTAGCGAATATTCAAAAATCCCGCTATCCGGTCCGTAGAGCAGCATCAAGCCTGCGCTTTGCCCGGTCACTGTAAAAGAAAAAACAGCCTCCTTGCTATGGGTATACAGATGCTCTGTTCCAAAACGCCAGTTCATCAGCGGATCTCCTGCAGCCAGTTCGCGAAGTTCGTAACCGTTCACAAGATCAGCCGCACGGAAATCAAGCAGGCTGCCGTATTCATAATTTTGCTCCGCCAAAGGTGGAATATCTAAAGAGCTTTCGCTACTCAAATTCGTCTTGTTAGGAACAAGCGCTGTCTCCAGATACTCTCGCAAAAAAGAGGCATACAGCGCATGACCGTCATCATTGGGATGATATCCATCCGGTGCCAGCTTAGCCCACTCCATTTGTTCCGCCTCTAGCTGCGCATAGACTCTAGCTGCAAAATTAACAGAGGGAAGCTTATAATGTTCAGCTACTTCTTCATGGACAGCAATATTAAAGGGATTGCTCCCGGAGAGATTCTTCTCTGCTGCCGTATACAAAAAGCAAATATCAGTGCCCGGTGACAACCGCCTGCATTGGCGAACAATGCCCTCCATCCCTCTAATGGATTCTTCCCGGTCATTGCCGTCATTGACGCTAAATTCAACGAATAACAAATCAACTGTGCCCTGCTGCAGGACATGCTCCTGTAATCGATGAACACCTAAAGTTGAGTTCGTCCCCCCCACTCCTGCATTGATGAAGCGGAACTCCTGATCCGCAAACCGCTCCTGAAGATACTTACCAGTGAGTGCTCTCCAGCTATATGTGTCTGCTTCGGAAGCACCTGCCCCCTCCGTAATTGAGCCGCCTAAAAAGGCAACGGTCACAGTACCTTTTTCCGTAAGCCTGCCGTTAATTTGAGGTAGTCCACGGCGCGGAACTACAAATGAATGATTGCAATGATTCTCGTCTGTCATAACTCAACCTCCATCCACAAAAACCCATATTTTCCCCTGAAATCAAGAAATCAGGTGCGGGATCTATCATACAGCACCTGATTCTGATTTCAATATTTATTTTTTTGAAGTATCATAAGCCTTTTGTAAAATTTCGAGATAACGGTCAAGCTTCAAGTTCTGCAATCCCTTTACATAAGCGTCCCAGTCCTTGTTCAGATCCTTGTTGCCTGTGATGAATTGCAGCTCATTTTGTTCGATGTAATTTTTCAAATTTGTCTGCAGCAAGCTGGCTTCATCAATCTCACTTGGATCAATCCAGATCGACCAGATGGGGAATAACTCTTTAGGCTCATGACCTTCGTATAGCAGAGTCGCATCATACAGTCTACGTTCATAACCATCAGAAGCAAAGATGTCGGTACCTTGAACGTAAGTATCACGGTATTCTTTAGGCTCATAGAAGTGAGCCATACCACTCCAGCCTGCATTACGTGGTGCTGCGCCTTCTTCACCTGGAATTAGTTTGATCATCGGTTTAACATCTTTCCCCAACGCCACATCGCCTTCGACCGGATCTGTCCAATCGGTTCCCTTCAGGCCAGCTGCGCCATTCGTTTGGCCTTCTGGTGTAAACATATAATCCACCATCTTGATCAGTGTAATTTGTGCTTCTTCACTTGCTTTGTTTGTGATCACGAATTTTGCACCCGGGACTACGCCGCCTCCATCATGAGTCGCATAGGAAATTCCTTGAGGTCCCGAAATCGGAGGCAGCGGGTTGTAATGTGCTGAACGGGTATTCCCCGGGTCGATGTTTACGAAGATCGCTGGGTGCATACCTGCACCTGCGCCTAGAATTTCTGCATCAGCATTTTCACCGATTTTCTTAAAAGCTTCCGCGTTTTGTGTAAAGGCACCCGGATCAATCAAACCTTCGTCAAACAGGGATTTAATATAGGTCAATCCTTCTTTCCACTCCGGAGTAATGGCAGCAGATTGCACCTTTCCATCCTTCATGTTCAGGTAATTACGATCATCATCATAAACAAATGCGTTCATCAAGAAAGGTACGATCCGTACGCCGAACTCCTCGATGGAACCGCTTAGCGGCACTTCATCGGCTTTGCCATTGCCGTTCGGGTCTTGAGTTTTAAAGGCTTTCAGTACATTTTTGAAATCCTCAGTGGTCTTCGGCATCTCCAAGTTAAGCTTTTTCATCCACTCAGAATTCAGCCACATTTTGCTAGGATAGGAACAGTGGAAACATTCTGTATAAGCTACAAGTCCGTAAATGTTGCCATCAGGTGCAGTATTAAGCGTTCTTAGGTCAGAGTTCTTTTCCATGGCTGCTTTAATATTTGGAGCATATTTATCAATCAGATCATTTAGAGGAATGAGTACACCTTGCTTACCGTATTTCAGTAGATCGGCCTGTGAGAATTGATCAATATAGTGAGTAAGCAGGTAAGCATCCGGATAGTCACCACTCGCCAGTGAGATCTGGCGTTTTTCCTGAGCACCATCCGATGGGTTGATCTGCCAGTTGAATTTGAAATTAAATTTCTCTTCTACATGTTTTGTGAATTTATTGGTCGGAAGGTCGATGCCGGATTCCTGAACTGAGAACACGCTGATCTCAACCGGCTTGCCAGACGAACCCGAACCAGAACCCTGCTGCGTGCTGGATGCGTTATCTGTATTTTTATTTGCACATCCGCTAATTACAACCGTAAATGCCATGACCAGAATTAGTAAAGTAATCAAGCTTTGCTTCTTCAAATATTATCACTCCCTTTTGTAATTTAGCAGGTGATACGATGATACCTTAAGTGTGTACTCCGGGCATACCTCCTTTCCAAAAAAGAGACTCCTAAGATCAACCCTTGACGGAACCAACAAGCATCCCCTGTACAAAATAACGCTGTACGAAAGGATAGATAACAAGTACCGGCAAGGTGGCAATCACAATTAAGGAATACTTCAGCAGCTCGGAAAGCTGTTGTTTCTCGACCAGTTTCCCCACGTCCATGGCCCCACCAGCGCTGTTGTTCTGAATGATGATGCTTCTCAGGACAAGCTGTAAGGGGAACAAATCTGCTGATTTCAGATAAATCAACGCATCGAAATAGGCATTCCATTGACCTACCGCGTACATAAGCACCAACACTGCGAGAATCGGCTTGGATAAGGGAAGCACTACGCTCCAGATGAATCTCATATCACTACAGCCGTCGATTTCACTAGCTTCCAAAAGCTCCTCCGGAATCGAGGATTGAAAGAAGGAGCGGGCAATAATGACCTGCCAGACCCAAATGGCGTTCGGAATCAGCAGCGCCCAGCGAGTGTCGATCAGATGCATCTCCTTCACTACCAAATAGGTGGGAATTAGCCCCCCACTGAAGATCATGGTGAAGGTAATGATCATCATCAGTGTATTTCGTCCGAAAAAACCTTTTCGAGACAGCGGGTAAGCGATCATGACCGTTAAAGTTATGCTAATCAGCGTTCCCGCTGCGGTGTAGAAAATTGAGTTTCCATAACCAGTGATAATCTCAGGCGTATTCAGCAATACTTTGAAACCCTTGAAGGATATATCTACAGGCCAGAGCCAGACACGACCAGAGGTCACGGCTGCCGGACTACTGATTGAGCTGCTGATGATAAAAATAAGCGGATAAAGTACAGCGATTACCACAAGAGTAAGCACGATATAGATTGTGATCAGGAACGCTTTGTCGCCGACGGATTCTTTAATCTTTTTTTGAACTGCTGCTGCCATAGATGAGCTCCTTTCCTACCAGATGCTGTTCTTAGTGATTCTTTTCGCCAGACCGTTTACTGTAAATAAGAGAACCAAGTTGATGATGGAGTTGAACAGGCCCACCGCAGTTGCAAAGCTGTAATT
This sequence comes from Paenibacillus sp. FSL H3-0310, assembly GCF_038002785.1. Taxonomy (NCBI): domain Bacteria; kingdom Bacillati; phylum Bacillota; class Bacilli; order Caryophanales; family Paenibacillaceae; genus Paenibacillus; species Paenibacillus sp. FSL H3-0310. The sequence continues at coordinate 1,131,502 of NZ_JBBODC010000001.1, read as the reverse complement.
GGCATTCAACAGGCCGACCCGATAGACATACGTGGCAATGATCTCAGAATTAACGAGGTTAAGCGGGTTCTGTAGCAGGTAGACTTTTTCAAAGCCAATCGCCATTACATTCCCTACATTCAGAATCAGAATGATAACGATGGTTGGTACAATCCCTGGCAAATCGACGTGGCGGATTTTTTGAAACCGCGAGGCTCCATCAACTTTGGCAGCTTCATAAAGTGTTGGGTCTATCCCTGCAAGCGCTGCCAAATATACGACTGCACTGTAGCCCGCTGTCTGCCAAATATCAGACCACACATAAATCGAACGGAACATGCCGGGTTCACCTAGGAAGTTAATAGAATCCAGTCCGAAGAAGTTGAGTGCAATGTTGGCAAAACCGAGCCGAGGGGCCAGAAAGAGCATAACGATTGACACCATGACAACCGTCGAGATGAAATAAGGGGCAAACGATACAAGCTGAACGAATTTCTTAAACCTTCCTCCCCGTACCTCATTAATCATGAGCGCAAGAATAATCGGGATTGGAAAACCCGCCAGCAGCTGATAGCCACTAAGCATAATAGTATTCTTGAGCAGTGTCCAAAACTGCGGATTCTCAAAGAAGAGCTGAAAGTTTTTAAATCCGACCCATGGACTTCCCCATATCCCTTTTATGACGTTATAGTCCTTAAAGGCTAGGACAGTGTTCAGCATCGGATAATACTTGAAGATGATAAAAAACAGCAAAGGCGGAATCACAAGCAGATGTAACTGCCAGTGCTTTTTTATGCTTTTGCGAGCATTTTGTAAGAATACGGGGCCTTTGCTTTTCGGCAACGACTTGCGATGTAGTACTAATTCTTTCTCCAGAACAATTCCCCCTAAGCAGATGTCTGTGATTTGTGATAGCGCTTTCTACGGATTGATCATAGATGACTTTTATCTCCAAAAGAAAGGTACACTTGGGTGCTTCAGCGTACAAATCGCCCTATCTGAGGAGCACAAAATAGCAGTAGAACGGCCATTTTTCCGAATTGCAGGGTTGAAATCAGAAAAAAGACTGCATCGTCCAAAGTGGACAGTGCAGCCTTATGTTATGGCCTATTTTTTTATTCATCCACAGATTGTCTATAGGCACTCGGGGAGACACCCATCAACCTTTTGAATGCGCGTCTGAAGGAATGTGAACTGTTGTAGCCCACCCGCACGGCAATCTCATCCACCGTTAATCCGCTCTCTTTGAGCAGGATGATGGCCTGATCCATTCTGACTTTTATCAAATGGTCGGAGAAATTAACACCCGTGACCTCTTTAAACAGCTGGGAAATATATTTTTCCGGCCGCTCCACCTGTTCCGCCACCCGGTAGAGGGTTAGTTCCGTATCCGAGTAGTTTTTTGCTGTGTAGTCCTTAATCTGCTTGATGATTTGAATATGAATATCTTTCTTTTTATTCGCAATGAGTCCGCACAGCTCTTCCATAATGTCAAAAAATTCGTTCTGGATCGTCTCAAGCGACTCTGATGAGCCAATGTCTATGACCCGCCGTTTGACACTCTCGATATCTGAATATTCGGTAAATGCCTTTTGATCCAATAGCTTGAGAAAAGTCCCCTTCATTTCCCCGACAAGCTGGTGCTTCATTTCGATGGATAATTCTCGCTGCTCCATATTCTGCACAATAATCGCACGCACAATCCGTTTGGCTTCCTCAAGCTCTCCGGCTCGAATCGTGCTGATTAACCGTTGCTCCGAATCCAGCGGATAATAATAAGTTGTATTCTCAATTTGAGCTTCACTGCTCCAGATAATCCCTTTTTTATTCATATAAACAGCATATTCCAGTGCCTGCTTCGCTTGATCATACGAAAGGCTAACCTCTGTTACCTCTGTGAATAGATCCCCGAAGCCCGCCAGAATGGTAATGCGGTACTCATTAAAGACATTTGTAGCGAGCTCCTCCATCGTCTGGGTGATATTCGCTGCTTCCTGTTCCTTGTCAGCTCCTTCTTCCCTAGAAAAGAACAGCGTTACAACTTTATCAGAGCCCATATCCGTCATCAGGACATCCACGCCAAGCTCAGCCAAGGTCTGTTTCAGCAGCAGCCGGGAAGCACTCAGCTCGTTCAGAATTTCAACACTGTCCATACCCGCATAACCGTTAATCTGAACAATTCCTACGTAGCCAGTATTCTGTTTCATGCTGATATCCGCCTGTTTGGCGGCAGAGATAATTTCATCCCGCGTTTTGAATTCACCGGCAATCAGCCGTTTCAGGAAGGCATCTCGGACCAGAGGAAGCTGGCGGTTAAGCTCGGACTCGAGCAGCTTATTTTTGGTAATCATATCGGCTATATTGCCGCTCAAAAAGTCAAATTCATTTCTCTCCGAGGCTTCTTCTTTGCCGAATTGCTCCTTCATGACACTGAGCATACGGTTGATTGGCGCGCTGTTACGGTAAGCTAATATCAGTCCGGCAATCAAACCGATAATTAGAGTGCCTCCCGTAATTTGTATGGAGATTCTCTTGATTTTGTTAGCATTCTCCATCAAAATATCTTGAGGAATCCCGGTCTGATACACCCAGCCATTGGAATCGGAACGGGTAGTAATCACCAGATCATCCTTATAAAACTGACTGACCTTGTTCTTATCAAAAGCTGGATCGTCGAGCATTTTGACCATTTTCTGCTCATCACTTCCTTGCAGAACAATCGTATTCCCTTTAGCATCACTAATATGCACCCAACCCCCATATCGCTCGGTCAGGCCTGAAAGCAGGCTGGAGATATTTTTTTCATCAATAATCACTACTGCGACAGCCGGCGAGGAATCATTAAAGCTATCCAAGGGGAGTGACTGCATATAGGTAATGACCGAGGTTTGCATCCCCCTGCTGACAAAATCACTAAGTGGCTTGATCTCGCTGCGGTGGGTTGTCTCAAGCACATCTTTTCTCCAATCCTGTAACGAAAGATCCTTATAGTTGAAATTAGAATAGTAATGCTCCGGACGATAGGTCGAACCTGGGGTTAGGATAAGATTATAGTTGGCGAGGTAAATATAATAGTTTTGCAAAAAATCATTAGTCTGGCCGAAGGTCAAAACATTCCGCATCGTTTTCCAAATCCCATACACATTCGTCTCATTTTCACTTTCATTCATAAGAACATTTAGCTCCTGGTTGACCGCCAATTGCCTGGTAAAGCCTTCAACCTCCGCCATACGGCGCTCCAATATCTCCTGACTTTTCTGAAGCTGAGTGACTCCATTCTCAATCGAGATGGACTGTGTCACGGAGATCGAGGTTAGATAGGACATGTACCCGCCAATGCTGGGTATGACCAAAATGACCACATAAGAGATTAGAAATTTACGAAAGATATTGGAATATTTCAGCGTAGTTAGCCTCCCTCAATATGACATTTCGATAGCGCTATCATTACCATAGATTAAAACATTTTGCTTCATAGTCAAGGGTTTGAACTCACTTCACCCTCCTGCACCTCTTCAGAAATGGAAAAAAAACAGCGATCTACGCCGTTATCACTGCCTTTTATCGGCAATTCCGATATTTTATCTATAGTACGTGGCCCTCCTGTCATTTAGAAAAAAGGGGCCAGTAACGGCCCCCCTTCTTCAATGCTTTGGCTAGACAATCAGTTCTTCTTCTGATCTCTGGCCTCTGATCCAGATGTAAAGACATGATCCGTCGAAGCTTCTTCAATGTCGCCGAAGGCCCAATGCGTTGCCGGAACATCTGCCCACTGTGGATTTGTTACATTGGTTAAAGGACCTCTGCCCAAAGCCCTATTCATAACCACAACAGCTTCGGCACGAGTAAGCTTGGCATTAGGACGGAAAGTCCCGTCATTATAACCAGTCAAAATGCCCGTACCTTGGGCTTGCAAAATCGCCGCCTGTGCCCAATGTCCATTGATGTCAGAGAAACCGGAGCCCTTCTGCGTCGAATCCGTTCTAAGCAGGGTCACCAGACTGGCCATTTCTGCACGCGTCAATGGTTGATTAGGTTTAAAGGTGCCATCGCTGTAACCCTTCATTAGTCCCATCTTCGCTGCTTTAGTTATGGCATCAGCACCCCAGTAACCAGAAGGCACATCACTGAACACAACCCCTGCTCCAGTAGCTCCCTTCTCAGCAACATTGGCAAGAATCGTTGCCATCTCAGCACGCGTAATTTCGTGCTCCGGCTGGAAGAACCCACCCGGATAACCTTTGATATATGCGGTATGACGGATCGGATTAGACCCGCCATTCCCTGCAGATCCATCCTCGTTTCCAGTTGCCGGAGTTGGCGTCGGTGTCAGGGCAGGTGGTGTAGAAGATGGCTGAGCTGGAATGTACGAGCCACCTGAGTCCGTTGATGTTGATGTTGATGTTGGTGTTGGTGTCGGTGTCGGACTTGGCGTTGGTGTCGGAGATACAGCAGGACTCGTTGAAACTGTGAATTTCAATTGATCCGTCAGCATGAAATCACCAGATTTCTTCACAGCTTTAAGCGTGTGTATCCCGCCTTCCAATCCCGAAATACTATAAATTTCCTGACGGGTCAGGCGGCTCTGACTATACGCATTTACGGTTTGGACCCGTTGTCCATCCACATAAATATCCATATCACCTTGCTCTGGACCCATAGGTGTGATCAGGCTGATTCCGGTACCCTTGAAGGTATATTCAAAGAAATCACCGTCCACTGATGTGGAGTGAACATCGTTAAGATAATCTCCCTCCACAGTAAACTTAAGGTTCAGCGTCCCCACTGGCTGTGCAGCAAGATAAGATTTATTCAGTGTAACACGGTTACCTGCTACTGAATAATCAGTCCCGAGAACCAGATCATATAATCCGTTAGTAATGCCGGCAAAGCTTTCCGCTTGCTGCAGTAATGTCACCTCAATATCTACCTGAGCGGAAGCAGCTTTATCAAAGCTGGCAGCGATCGGATTAATCATATTCGGAATTTCTACCTTAAGCATATCAAGGAGCATAAATCTGCCTGATTTCTTCACAACCTTGAGCGTGTGCATTCCATCCGGTAAGCCAGAAATGCTGTAAAGGTTCTGAAGTGACATTTGTCCATGATGATAGGCACTGACGGTTTCCTTAAATTGATCGTCAACATATATATTCATATCCCCCTGTGACTCATCTACCTCTGTGAACAGCTGAATCCCCGTTCCTCTGAAGGTATATTCAAAAGAATCACCATTCTGCTCCGTATATTGCACATCGTCTTTATAGTCACCCAATCCTCTGCCACTGCTGCGGTTCCAAGTGCCATTGTACTTAACTGTCGAATCATCGTTATTAATCATCACATAACGAATGCCTGTAGAATCACTAATTTGTATCGACAGAGTCTGTGGATCACCAGCGTTAAAAATGAAAATCAAGCCGGTTGTGCCTGCCGGCTGCTGCGCAAGGTATTGCTTATGAATGGTCAATTTATCATTCGTCACCGTAAAATCGTCTTCCGAAAGTGCCTCGCCATTATTTTCAATACCGCTCAGTGTATTACCATTCAAATTCAGAGTGACAGTAACATCCTCTTGTTGTTCTATTGCTTGGTCGAATCGCGCAGATATCGGAGTAATGGTACTATTCTGTTCTCCTGCTGGAGTTTCTGTAGTCACCTTAAATGCGTCAAGCAGCATAAAATCACCTGAGCTTTTGACCACTTTAAGCGTGTGAGAGCCGTTTGCCAGTCCCGAGACACTGTACAGATTTTGCTGTACCTCTCTTGATCCAGTTTTATAAGCACTAACGGTCTGTGCAGCCTCATTGTCCAGCGTAATAATCACATCTCCCTGAGATTCATGCTTTTCGGTCAGCAGGTCAATGCCAGTGCCCGTAAAGGTGTACTCAAAGGAATCCCCGTTCTTCTCGGCATAATGCACATCGTCTTTATAATCACCCAATCCTCGAGATGAGCTTACCTGCCATGCGCCATTATATTTAATGCCGCTGTCATTATCATTAATGTAAACTACATTGGTGACCGTTGCCTTGTTCGCAGCAGACGAATTCTCAGACGGGTCAGTCCCATAGTTCATAACATCCGATTGTGAAGCCATCGACGGAGCAAACGAGGAATCCTTGATCGTAATGCTCAAATCCTGCTTTCCTTCTAGCAGCTCTTTGCCGCCATTACGCTTCCAATCCCCGCTGTAGCGCATACCTGTATCATCATCATTGACTGTAGAGGTGCCACCTAATGCTGTAACTTTAAGCATCCGTGACGCATGAGGTTCAAGTATGCCTCCGCTAAATTCCTTCTCAAAGTCTCCCAGCTCAGTGTGACTCCATAAATCGCGAACAGATGCCGGGCCTTCAAGGCCGAGATCACTCCATTTGACTTTCACCTCCACACTCCGACTGCCCAGATTGAACATAGCTACGCTGTAAGTGCCATCTCCATTATTGGCATACCAAACCTGCTGCTGGGTATCCATAGATACCGGATGGCCTGGACGTCCTGCCTGATTTACGGCAATTACCTCATCATTGGTAAGCAATTCTAGACCATAGCTGTCCAGCCTAGTCATGTCATTACCTGTATACAGTGGTACGGAAGAGATTGACCAGAATGTCATCGCGGATTTCCGCTCGTCTTTGGTCAGACCATCCATAGATCCGTTACCAACGTTCAGGGAATCAAAATCATTCCAACCCCCAGGACCTGCATCCCTCCACCAAAGTGCTGCTTTGGGGAACAAGCGGGAAATACTCGGCCAGGCTGTCAGCCCACTGCCATCGTAAGCTTCCACATCCCAGTCAATTCGCCAACCGTTGGCATACTTTTTCCAGAAATCCACGTAATTGTGATCGAGCGCCCAGGACAGCTCAAACCAGATGTTATTTCTGTCAAAAGCCTTAGACCATGCCTCAACATCGCCGCGCGCATCACGGCTCAAGTTATCAATCCCCGAGCCAGGAGTCACGCTGTCAAATTTGACGAAATCAATGCCCCACTCGCCAATCATATCGGCAATAGAATCCACATACTTCTGGGCACATGGATTCGTGAAATCAATTTTATAAGTGTAGGAATTCCAATAATCCATAATGGTAAGCGGCTTGGCTGTAATGTCCTGTATGCGGCATTGGCCACCAGTCCCGTAAATCTCAAGATTCCGATTATAGGCATCGATGGATACCCCCGGAATCATATAGATTCCAATTTTCTGCCCATTATTATGAACATAGTCAATGACCTCTTGAAATCCGTTAGGATATAAGGTCTCACTTGGAATCGGTCTGCCGTATTCATCCATGTCGCCATTCCAGCCCGCATCAATATTGATGTATTCATATCCATGGGCTTGCAACTTCTCATGCATAACATCCGATTGTTTCTTAATGCTTTCGGCCGAGGTCCAGTTACCTGCACCGTCGTACACCTGCATGCTGTAACTGCTCCAGCCCATATACGGCTTTTGCGCCATACTTTTCTCAGCTGCTAGTGCCACATTGCCCTGCGTTCCTGTGAAACCGAACTGCGCTGCTGCAATTATAAATACCAACAGGCTCATTCCCAGTTTTTTTCCCATTCGCTTCAAATTATCCTTACCCCCTCATGAAATGTGGTTAAAATTTCTTTGATAGCGCTTTCTTTACGGGATGATCATAAAGGAAGAACGAGTTCCACGATAGGTACATTTCCGCATTTTACGTACAAATAACCCAAAAACAAGGGGACAAATGAACAACGGAACAAACATTATTCCTCCAACACTAGAAACTTAAGGAAGATAATGTGAGCTGGATGTATTTTGAAAATTATTAATAAAGACCCTTTTGACCTTATGTAACGTGATGGAAATCACATGATTTAATGTAAAATAAATGAATAATTTAGAAATGAAATACAATTATCTTAATCGATGCATGATATGCTCTAGAAAGGGAGATAGGATTGAAGTTGGATTTGGAAGAGTTGAATGTGGATTCCTTGATTCAGATGCTTAAGGCATCATTTTCATTTGAGAATTGGGATGCCATGATTGAAATTGCAGACAAGCTACATGAACAAATTTCCATCATATATGAAAACAATAGTAACCTCATAAGAGGTCCTAAACTGAAGCGGAGTATCCCCTATTATTTTGGATATAGCTCATGCGCAAAAGGTATAGCACTACAAAAGTCCGGTAAGTTTGACGAGGCAAAACTATGTATTCAGAAGTATGCTGACCTTGGCTGGATAGGAGGTTTAGATGAAGAGGCCATTTATGAAGTCGAATATTACCGCAATATAGCAAAAGCCAATTCATACGTTATCGATCTGCTGGAAGGCAAAATGGGAGTGCTACATAAATACGTTGAGTTTATTAGAAAAAGTGATGATGAAGAATTATTGCCGGGACTCATTACCATCTTAGAATCTTCGATAATACATGATTATTCCATTGATTGGATTCTGAAGGAATTCAAAATCAATGTTGATGACATAGGAGAACATGAGACTATTGTGAATATCAAATACCATGAAGATTACATTTATTTGCTGGCGATGTATTACTATAAACAAGAGAATATGTACGATACAATCAACACTATTCTAGAAATCTTGTTATTAAGCATCAAGCTAGACGATGATACAGGCTTCAAAAAATCAGCAGCGCTCTTTGAACTCCTTAGAGACCACGCCGATCAATCACAACTCAAAGTGCATCACAATATCATGAAAACAATAATTGAAAAAGAGTTTACCAGGTCCTTCAGCTCGCGAATCGAGTTCAGCAAAATACACAGTTAAGCATCACGGAGATCGTTGATTGGATTATAAAGTTGGTTATAAAAAAGGAGTGGTTCTCCGGTTAATGGGGGGAATCACTCATTTAGGGTGTATTGGTCCCGGTCCATACGGTGCATTCTGCGGGATTTATACCGTTTATTTCGCCACATTCGCTCGATCAGCTGCATTCTGCGGGATTTATACCGTTTATTTCACCGTATTCGCCCGATCCGGTACATTCTACGGGATTTATCCCGTTCATTTCGCCACATTCGCTCGATCCGCCACATTCTAAGGCATTTATGCCTCTCTTTTCACCACCTTCACTCGATCAGCTACATTCTGCGGGATTTATACCGTTCCTTTCGCCACATCCGCTCGATCAGCTGCATTCTACGGGATTTATCCCGTTCCTTTCGCCACATTCGCTCGATCCGCTGCATTCTGCGGGATTTATCCCGTTCATTTCCCCGCCTCCGCCCGATCAGCTGCATTCTGCGGGATTTATCCCGTTCATTTCGCCACATCCGCTCGATCCGGTACATTCTGCGGGATTTATCCCGTTCATTTCGCCACATTCGCTCGATCAGCTGCATTCTGCGGGATTTATCCCGTTCATTTCGCCACATCCGCTCGATCAGCTGCATTCTGCGGGATTTATCCCGTTCATTTCGCCACATTCGCTCGATCAGCTGCATTCTGCGGGATTTATCCCGTTCCTTTCGCCACATCCGCTCGATCAGCTGCATTCTGCGGGATTTATACCGTTCTTTTCGCCACATTCGCTCGATCAGCTGCATTCTGCGGGATTTATCCTGTTCATTTCTCCACATCTGCTCCATCCGCTGCATTCTAAAGCATTTATCCCGTAGATTTCTCCGTATTCACCCAATCAGCTGCATTCTGCGGGATTTATACCGTTCATTTCGCCGCTTCTACTCCAGCCGGCCTTTCTGCCCGCCCCACAATATGGTGTTGAACCCCCTCAAAATTCGTCGCTCAGTTGACGAACACCGGTTATTCGTCATGTGTTTAGTTTAACTTTCGTCCTTCTCATTTTACATAAGATTCTTTTCACACTTTGTTTGGATTTTTTAAAATCATACAAAAAAAAGCCCCGATTGATTGCCTCGGGACTTTTTTAGCTTTATTTTCTCCTATATTAATTCAAATCTACTTAACTGCCTAGCTTTCACTTTAAATAGTTCTCTAATGTTCTCCGTACCGCTCCTGGGCCTGCCATCATTTCCTGGAACATAAGCTCAATCTTATCACCTAGACCAATCTCGTACAACGGAACCCCAAAAAGTCGCTCATCTTCAAGAATGGGGCGCACACTTGCAGTTTGGTCTCCAAGCGAAACTCCCTGCAGGTAACCTTGCAGTGTTTCTAGTAACGGATCTGAACTCAATGTGAAGACTTCTCCAGCATCATTCACTCCAAGTAAGTAACGACACCACACAGCGATAGCCAGTGGAATCGCCGTTAGCTGCGCTGGATCGAGATCCTCCCGTCGAATATAGGATTTAATAGTTTCACCAAACCGTATACCTACCTTCTGCGAAGTGTCTGTAGCAATCCGCTGCGGAGTATCGGGGATAAATGGATTGGCAAAACGCTCCGTAAGGACTTCGTCCAGGAACTGCTTTGGACTGAGAATCCCCGGATCCACTACGACGGGCAGACCTTCTTTGTAACCGATTATCTCCACAAACCTCCGCAAAGTATCGTCCTTCATCTCATCCGCGATCAAGGTGTAGCCAAGCAGACAACCGGAAACAGCAAGCGCCGTATGCAGCGGATTAAGGCAGGTCGTTACTTTCATCGTCTCCACCTTGTTGACTGTCTCCCGGTCCGTAAAAATAATTCCGGCTTCCTCTAGTGGTGGACGTCCGTTCGTAAAGTTATCCTCCACTACAAGATATTCGCTGATCTCAGCATTTACGAAAGGAGCGGTATATGTGTTTTTGGAGGTAATGATCACATCCATATCACCAATTCCCTGTTCCAGAAGCGCTGCCTGTACACTCTCCGAAGGACGTGGTGTGATTTTATCGATCATGGACAATGGAAAGGTTATTACTCGTTCATCTTCCAGATAACGCACGAAGTCTTCTATAACAAGTCCTCTTTGGGCCCATTCCTTAGCGATGGACACAACACCGTTCTTCAGCTTGTCGCCATTGTGTGAGCAGTTGTCCATGCTGACAAAGGTCATCGGATATTGGCCTTTCAGATATCTTCGATAAGCAAGCGAAGCTACAATGCTCATGACATGAACAGGATGCTCCGGTCCGCTCACAATATCCTTTTCCACAATGCCAAAATATTTATCGTACGGATCCGTCAACGAGTAACCCTTCTCCGTGATGGTGAAGCTGGCCATTTGCAGGCTGGGATTCTCGAACACCTCGATCAATCGACGGTACTCCGCTTCTCGGTTTTTGTCCGCTGCGATTCCCTCCACAATACTACTGACTACTCTTTTCTGGAAATCACCACGAGCATTCATCAGCACTAAAAGGGTCAGATTGTCGTAGGGCTTGTAGACTTTATCAATCATTTCGAAATCAAAGGTTTCCACCGCAATAATACCTGTATCCGACTTTCTGCTATCCAGCAGCTTCTGATGAGCATTTGCCACGAATCCCCTGAAAATATTACCTGCACCGAAATGAATCCATTCCGGTTTAAGCTGTGTATTGTTTGCTACCTGCTCATAGTCGAACTGTGGAAGCTCCACACCAGCAGCTTTCCAAGCTGCTTTTTCCCCTTGGATACTGCTTCTGGTCAGATGCAGCATTTATTTTGCCTCCTTGACATTATCCAAGCTATCCCAAACACCAAGCAAATACATGATGCCCATAGCTCTATCATACAAGCCATAACCCGGTCGGCAGTTCTTCTCTTCCCCCCACAGATGCCGCCCGTGATCCGGACGTACATAACCAATGTATCCGTTCTCATGATAGGCTTTGACCACCTCGGCCACATCAACGCTTCCGTCACGCCCACGGTGCGACACCTCAATGAAATCACCGTTCTCAAATACCTTCACATTGCGGATATGGGCAAAATGAATACGATCATGGAACTCGCGGATCATCGCTGGCAGATCGTTATCCGGATTCGTGCCGAGTGACCCTGTGCAGAACGTCAAACCGTTGTACGGGCTGTCCACCAAATCCAGAAAGCGGCGGATCATATCCCGATTGCGGATAATACGCGGCAGTCCAAAGATCGGCCAAGCCGGATCATCGGGATGGATAGCCATCTTGATGTCCACTTCCTCGCATACTGGAATAATGCGTTCCAGGAAATACTGAAGGTTGTCGAACAGTTTATCTTCCGTCACATCCGCATAAGCCGCAAACAGCTCATCCAGCTTTTCCAGCCGCTCCGGCTCCCAGCCCGGCATCGTGAACTTTCCAGCTCCCTTCAGAATCCGGTCCACCATCTCACGCGGATTATCGGTAATGGCAGCCTTTTCATAAAAGAGAGCATTCGAGCCATCAGGCAACTCTTTATACAGCTCTGTGCGGGTCCAATCGAAAACAGGCATAAAATTATAGCAGATCACCTTAACGCCAACCTTGGCGAGTTTACGAATGGTGTCGATATAAATATCGATATATTTATCACGGGTCGGCAAGCCGATTTTGATATCATCATGAACGTTGACGCTTTCTACTACAGCCGTGCTGAAACCCTTGCTGGTGATTTGATCCGCCACTTCTTGGATCCGTTCCATTTCCCACACTTCTCCGGCTACTTTCTCATGCAAAGACCAGACAATCCCCATAACACCCGGAATCTGCCGAATATGATCCAGCGTGATATTGTCATTGCCCTCGCCATACCATCTCCACGTCATGTTCATTGATAAACCCTCCTGTGAATTCGTTTTCAACTATCTTGTATACAAGATTTACTTGATCATAGAATAAGAACAATTCTTTGTCAATCACAATTTGATCAGGAATTTTATCCTGAAATCAAGGAATATCCACCCTATTTTCATCCCAATGATTTTAATGAACGAACTTATCATGTATACTAGTACTGTATCTGTCATTAACAATTGAAAGCAGGAACAGAAATGTCAATTAAAGCTGAAATTCTAAACACACTGAAGCAAGAAATCCTCACGCTGGCGTTAAAGCCAGGCACCATTCTGAGTGAAACAGCCTTGTCTGAGCGGTTTCAGATTTCACGTACGCCGTTGCGTGATGTTCTCAAACAGCTTGCACTGGAATCTTATACCGATATCTATCCGAAAAAAGGTAATATTGTCTCCTTTATTGATCTTGAATCTGTTGAACAAATCACATACTTGCGTTGCACACTGGAAAAGGAGATCCTCAAGGATCTTTCTGCACAGCTTTTACTACCAGGAGTGCACGAGCTTAAAGAAATTCTTAAGAAACAGAAAGAGGTCATCGGGCAGGAGAATGCTGTAGATTCTTTCCTTAATTTAGACGACGAGTTTCACCGGGCCTTGTACAGGCTTGCTGGACGTGAGTATCTGTGGACTCTGATCCAGCAGTCGAATGTACATTATCTCAGGTACCGCAGACTGCACATGCTTAAGACCGACAAGCTGGAAGAAATCTGGAACGAACACCAATCCATTCTTGAGCTTATGGTGCAAAAAGAAACCGCCAAAATCGGCCCGCTAATCCACCACCATCTCCGGGAAGATATTCATTCACTGGATTTTCAGGAGAATTTCTCGGAATATTTAAAGAAATAGTCAGCTAAAAGGCAGCTTGCCCATAAGTTAAGTGCCTTCCCGGATAAAACTTCGTTATAAGAAGAAGCACACACGATCTCTATTCCCTATTAAAAAAACAAAAAAACCTTGATTTCTCAAGGTTTTCGTAAAAAATGAACAAGGATTATAACGCCGCACTAATAGCTTAAATTTGCTCCGTTAGAGGTTATGACCTTTTTGTACCAGTAAAAGCTGTCCTTACGCAGACGCAGCAGCGTTCCATTGCCTGCATCATCCTGATCAACATAAATGAAGCCGTACCGCTTGCGCATCTCCGAGGTGGAAGCCGAGATCAGATCAATACAGCCCCAGCTGGTGTAGCCCATCAGCTCCACGCCATCGGCAATGGCTTCCGCCATCTGCTCAATATGCTGGGCCAGATACTCTATCCGGTATGGATCACGGATAGTGCCATCCAGTTCGAGCACATCTGCAGCACCCAGACCATTCTCTACTACGAACAAAGGAAGCTGGTAGCGGTCATGCATCTCCTTGAGCACAAACCGCAGCCCCTTTGGATCGATCTGCCAGCCCCAATCGGAAGTTTTCAGGAAGGGATTCTTCAGCCCTGAGGACAGGTTACCTTCCGTCGTAGCCGTGATACTCTCATCTACACTGACTACTGAGGACATGTAGTAACTAAAGGAAAGAAAATCTACAAGATTGTCCCGCAGCAAAGCTTCGTCTCCCGGCAACATGGTTATTGTCACTCCATGCTGCTCCAAATGCCGGCGGATATAAGAAGGATAATAGCCTCTAACCTGAACATCGGAGCAGAACATTGCCATTTGGTTCTCCGCTTGCGCTTTCAGTACATCACCGGGATGACAGGAATATGGGTAAAGCAGCTTGCGGGCCAGCATGCAGCCGATCTGGAACTGCGGATTGATCTCCCGGCCCCGCTTAATCGCAAGCGCACTGGCTACGAACTGGTGATGCAAAGCCTGAAAAGCAACCTGCTTCTCATTTGACTTGCCATCCAGAATAATCCCTGCGCCCAGAAACGGCGCTTTGAGCGTACAGTTGATTTCGTTGAAAGTCAGCCAATACTTCACCTTATCCCGGTAACGGGTGAACACAGTCTCCGCATAACGGACGAACAGTTCAATCAGTTCTCTGGATTCCCAGCCGTTGTATTTGGTGACTAGGTGCACCGGCATTTCATAATGGGAAATGGTGACCAGCGGCTCGATATTATATTTGCGCAACTCATCAAAAACATCGTCGTAAAATCGCAGTCCTGCCTCGTTAGGTACCTGCTCATCGCCATTCGGATAAATACGTGGCCAGGAGATGGACATACGGAATACCTTAAAACCCATCTCAGCGAACAAGGCGATATCTTCTTTGTAGCGGTGGTAGAAATCAATCCCTCTGCGTTTGGGGTAATTCCCCTGATTATCATCCTGTATGGCCTCTTCTAGCTGTGGACCGGACATGGACAATAGCTGTTCCAGGCTCTGCCGTTCCTTAGGAGGACAATATTTGACTACATCAGCAGTGGACAAACCCTTCCCGCCCTCATTATACGCGCCTTCGACCTGATTGGCGGCTACCGCACCGCCCCACAGGAAGTTTTCCGGAAATGGATAAGTCATCGGTTGAGCCTCCTTTTATTAATTGGCGGCAGCGGTTGCTACCGCTTTAGCTTCAGCCTGCTGTTCTTGCTCCAGCGCTTCGGCATCGGCTTTTTTAAAGAATGGATAGTAGATCATGAAGCTTGCACCAATCATAACCAGCTGGAACGCACTTACGCGCCAGCCCCCGTTCATCCAGCCATTAACCAGCACCGGAATGCCCAGCGGCACCTGAATCCCGTGCAGCACAGGAAGGATACCCAGAGTCGTCAGAAGAATCGCCAGACCACTACTCACCAGCGGAGTCAGGATAAACGGAATCATAAACCGAACATTCAGCACCAATGGCATCCCGAAAATCACCGGCTCATTGACACCGATCAGACTTGGAATAATTGCCAGTTTACCAAGTGTCTTATAACGTGTAGATTTGGCGAACAACATCGCAATAATGAGACCTAACGTTGCCCCCGCACCACCGATCAGTACATAAACCGGGAAGAACGGTGAACCAATGATATGCGTACCTTCCACACCTCTTTGGTAAGCGTCCAGATTCTCAAGTCCCAAAGCCACCCAAATCGGGCCGACAACGGAATAGACTACCAAGGTGCCGTGAACTCCAAAGAACCACAGCAGGTGAATTACGAAGATGCAGATCAGCATCGCCCACCAGGTACCCCCCAGACTAGTCAGTGGCAGCTGGATAATCGAGAAGACAAACTCGTGCATATTGCCATATTTCGTTGCGGCGAAAATCGCCGTCAGCACCAGCATCAGAACCGCTACGATAAAACCAGGCGTAAGCGCGGCAAAAGATTTCTCGACCGTGGGCGGAACACCCTTCGGCATTTTGATATAGAATTTCTTTTCCAATACAAAGGTATAGATCTTACCTACCAGCAGTGCCAGGATGATTGCCACAAACAATCCCTTGGCGCCTAACCAGGAGTAACCAAATGCTTTGGTCACGCCATCATCCAGCAGTCCTTTTGGTGTAACTAGCAAGAAACTCATCAGCGCCAAAATCCCTGCCGAAAAGCCTTGCTGCTTATGTTGGGTAGCGAAATTGTAAGCGATGGAGAACACCGCGTAGAGTGCGATCAAATCGGTGGTTACAGTTGCCGGAATCGAAGTATAAGTTTTGAGTCCAGTGCTTTCCAGGAAATTCTGATAAGGATCAAGCTTGAGTGCATTAATCAGGGAAAAAATAGCGCCCAGAATCAAAATTGGCATCAAGGCCATCAGACCGTTGGAAATAGCGCTGATATAGGTGTTTTTTTGGATTTTCGTGCTGACTTTCTGGATCTTGGCTCTCCATTCTGCGCCGCCTGCCATGACTTAAGCCCCCTTCTCCATCAGTTCAAGTGCTGTAGCCAGCACCTTGTCCCCATCCATCATGCCATAGTCCATCATATCGATCGTAGTTACTGGAATGTTCGGATATTCTGCGGCCAGATCGCCTTCGGCGTGTCCCATTTGTGGTCCAAGCATAATGATGTCAAAAGGCTTTTGATCGGCGATGTCACTCTCCGCCACCGCATCAATAACCACTTCAACCCCTTGTGTCCGTGCCGATTCTTTCATCCGTTCCACCAGCATACTTGTCGAGAATCCGCCTGCACAGGCGAGCAATATTTTTTTCATCTTAGTTCACCGATCCTTTCAATTCTAGTTCGAGCGCCTTGCGTTCTTTGATTTCTTCGATCAGTTCCACAGCCAGTTCTCTAACCGTCAGGGCATTCATCAAATGATCCTGCGCGTGAATCATCAGCAGCGTAATTTCTGTCTTTTCGCCCCGGCCTTCAGCCTGGATCAGCCCCGTTTGCACTTTATGTGCTTTGGTCAGGCTGGTCTTGGCGTTCTTAATCATCTCGCCCGCTTCTTCCAGGTTTCCGGCGCGCGCGGTTCTTACCGCTTTTAAGCTAAGGCTTCTTGCCTCTCCGCTGCTGGCAATAATCTGCATAATCGTTTGTTCATAATCCATGGGTTCTCCACTCCGTATCGTCATTTTTTTATAGTAGGTTCTCTATCTCATTCATAAATTGCTCATAACTATTCGTGTTTAGCAGCCGGTTACGGCTGTCTTCCTTCTCCATTAGAACCAGTAGCAGCTTGCTGATCTCTTTGTGCAGGAATAACTGCCCCGGACCCAGATTGATCAGAAAAATCAACTGGACCGGCTTACCCTCATAGATCAGCGGTTTCTTCAACACGGTTACACTGATACAGTCGCGGATCGCGCTCATCCGCATCGGATGCGGGCCGGCCACCCCATTTTTGTAAATGGTGGTGAATTTCTGCTCTCTGAGCAGCACTTGTTCGGGAAAATCGTCAGCTGCATAATGATTGCCCACGATCTCCCGGCAGCGCTGCTTTAACAGCTCCATGTAATCTTCATCCGAACCAGACAGATGAAACAGCTCCCTGCGGAACAAATCCTTGAAATCCATCAGCTTGTAGGATGGTTCTGTGCGATTAATCTGCAAAGACAATATTTCTTTGATCCGCTGAATCTCTTGATCATCCAGCAGCTGTTTGATATGGATCACCGGTTTTTCCTTAATCTCTGTTGCCAGCGGTACAGTAGAGAGAATCAGATCCACAGGCTTGCTGCTGATCTCCTCCACCTCCGTGATGGAGGCTGTGATCACCGACGCTTTGGGGAATACCGCTTCCAGCTTCAGCCGGATTAACTGGGCACTGCCCCCTCCTGTCGAGCAGATCACGGCAATCCGCTTGAACTTCTCCAGATTGCGCTGCTGCATCCGTTCCAGATGGGTGGCAAAATGCAACGCGACATACCCTGCCTCATCCCGCGACATCCGAAACCCGTACTGCTCCTCTACAATCTCAGCGAAGCGGAAGGAAATGACGAACACATTGGCATACTGGCTGTAAACATCCTCCACCAATGGGTTGCCGAGCTGAAGATTGTAATACAACCGGTTCAGCAGCGGGAACATATGCAATAGCAGTGCTTCGCGCAGCTCTTGATCTTGAGTGAATCCAGTAAGGAACTCGCGGTCCAAGCGCTCCAGAATAGCCGTGATTCCCTCCCGCAGATGCGATTTGGTCTCTTCCGACATCCGCTCCATAATGGTCTTGCCAGAAATGTGCAGCGCCAAATAATCAATCTCATCCGCCGGAAGCTTAATCTGGTATTGAGAGGAGATGAAATCTGCAATACTCCCGGCAATATCCTGATACAGCGGCTCAGGTGTTCCCTGCAAGGCTTGTCCAGCCACAATGAAATTGTGCTTGGAAACTCTGTAAAGAAGAATGAACAGATGGGTCAAGATATTATCCAGAAACACATCCGAGATCTTCAGTTCTTTTTCCTTGAGGATTTGCAGTAGAAATCCCTTAAGCTGCTCAGCATCGAAGTCCTGACTAAAAGCATGAAAATCCTCCGTATGCTGCAGCGTATGACCCGATTGCAAGATAAAGTAAGAAAAGGCTTTACGGAAGTCTTGCTCTTCCCCCTCGATTTTCATGCCATAATGAGCCCGGCGTTTCAAGCTAAGCCGGAAAGCGGCAAGTCGCTGCTCTACTTCCTTCAGATCGGAAATAATAGTAGAACGGCTAACGCCGATTTCTTCCGCCATGTTATCCATAGACTGATAGTTATCGTTCTGCAAGAGATAGAATAGTAAATACTGCTGGCGTGATTGCTTATTATCGAGATCCACCTGATCCAGCTGCAGCATTCCTTTTTCCTGGTAGCTACTGAATTTGGCTTCATCGCCAATCTCCAGTAGATAACCCTGGCCGCGGATCATACGGATACCGAAACCATTCGCCTCTCCTGTTTTGTCGAGTGCACGGATCACGTCACGGAGAGTCCGTTCGGACAACCCCACTTCGGCAATCAGCTCACTCATGCGCACAGGACTCTTGCGGGTATATAAAATATTAACAATCGTATATTCTCTCACCTTAAATTCCCTCATTTGTGATACTAGTATCGGATGAAGCACTCAGCTGGTTATGAATACATCATACGTGGAAGCGTTATCTTCTGAACAGTTTGTATTCTGCTGTTTGGAACGGCAGAAACTGACGGATAGGTAAATAACGGATTAAATTCTTAGCATACATTATTTGTGGCCACAAATCAGGAGGAAATATACAACAAAGAGGAGACTGCGATTAATTATTAAAATAAACAATAATAGATTAGGAGAATGATTGATTCATCTTCTACAGATGTGATGTGAGGGGAATAGGATCAATATGTAGAGTCAAAAATCCCAAGGTCAGTATGACCTTGGGATTTTGATTATCTTCTGCGGGAAATCCCGCATGGCTTTGCAATATGTTATCCACTACATGCCCACAGCAGAGGAAACTGCGGCAAAGATTGCCGCCACCAGCCAAAGAATCGGAAACAGCTTGAGTATTACCTTTAACCATTGTCCAAAATTGATCCGGGCGATGGCCAAACCTGCCAGCAGCACACCGCCTGTTGGCGAAATGAGATTCGTTAATCCATTTCCAAATTGGTATGCGGTTACTACCGCTTCGCGGTTAACACCCACAAGATCGCCTAATGGTGCAAGCACAGGCATCGTCAAGGCCGCCTCTCCTGATGAAGAAGGAACCAAGAACGTAATAATATTATGCACGACCAGCATGATGGTGGTGAACAAGTAATTCGGCAAACCCTTAAGCATAGTAGCCAGGCCATTCAAAATGGTATCGATAATCATCCCGTTCTCTGCAACGACGAGGATCCCCCGGGCCAAACCGATGATCACAGCAGCGTAGTGTGAGTTATATTTCATCTTGGCATTAAAAAGGCCTCAATTCGGCGATTCTGCCACAACAATAGCTAGATCCATCTTATTGCAATTAAATCAAACCGTTTCCATTCTATTTGAACTGGAACCAGGTTAAATTTGCAACTGTGGTTGAATCTGACTTAACAAAAGTTACATATACGGTATGGGTCCCTACAGCGGTCCCGGCATTAAGCGGGATATTCTTGACTGACCATGTCTGCCATCCGCCTGTGCTTTCTGCTGTCCAATAACCCAGCATAGTGCCCGTAGGACTGTCCAAGTGGAATTCTATTCTTCCGCTGGAATTAGCGGATGCAACCTTCAAATCAATACTTGTTTTAGCTGTACTACCAAAATCTACATTTTTAAATGCTATATAGTCGCCATTACTCCCTCCACCAACATCCAGCCCACCATCAGTGCTTGCCTCATAGGAAATAACACCTGAACTAAGGTTATAGCCTTCCGCTTCAAATTTCAATGTGTTGAATTTTGGAGCTGCAGCATAGCTGTTAGTATCTGTTATTTTCAATTCTGCCAATGTAGTTGCCGCAACTCCACCGACGCGAACATTGTTTAATGTAACTCCGGAGACAGTAGATGTGTCACTCCAACCCTTCATTATTGAAACTTCACCTAAAGCGCGTAAATTTATATTATTATAGACCACATTTTTTATCGGACCGGTTTTCGCAGAAAGATCAAACCATCTGGAGTGAACACCGGATCTTGGCCAGAAGCCTTCTACATCTATATTGTCAAATATGATGTTTTGTGCTGCTGGAGTTCCATAAAGATGACCTACTGCTAAAGCACGCCAGCACCGGTATACATAAGAGTTTTTAACAACTATGCCATCCTGAAGCTGTTTCACTCCATCTCCAACCTTAAATGCTCCACATCTGCTCCAAGCCAAAGCATCATCCACAACTACATTTGACTGGCTTTCAGGACTTCCAGGCCAGTTTGCAGCTATATCCGTAGTTTCTACATCCCATGTCTTAAATGAGTATGTGTCATCCTCCGATACTGCTACAGTGTGCTTTATGAGTACATTCTGGCTCTCTTGAATGTCGATTGCATCATTTTCATAATCAAGTTCATTGTTGTTGAAGTGCTTTGTATTCTGGAATGTTACGTTATTAGATCTTGTAACTATTGTAGCCCAGCCACCGCTGTCTCTTATTGTTATGCCGTCAACCGTGAAGTTGCTGCACTGCAAGGGTACAAGAATATTGTTCAAATAATTGTTTGTATTTCTCATATAATGGCCATTGCCGTCAATAGTCCCCCTGCCGTATATCTTAATATTGTTTGCATTTGTTTCAGTATAAATAAACCATGTTCCATCCTTACCCAGAGAATTCTTATGAAAATGGGTAGTGTAATCGCTTGGATTTCCTGAACCCCTTATAACAGAACCACCCTCCAGATAAACCGAAACATTGCTTTTTAAAACAAGGTTTCCGCACTTATAAACACCGGCTGGAACGTATACTATACCGCCACCTGCTGCGTTAGCCGCATTTATGGCGTTTTGTATTGCAGTTGTAGCCATATCGGCACTGGTACTGTCGGCACCGTATTGAGTTTTAACATTGTATATACCTGTACCGGATGAAGCCGGAACATTGGATTCAAGAGCATCTGCCGCAATAACCAGATCTTTCAGGTTATTGATTTTAACTATAAGATATGTTGGTGATGAAAGTGTAAATGTAAGTGTATTTCCACTCTTTGTTGCAGTGATTCCCAAAGCTTTGGGAGAAATATTATAGGTATTGATTGTCTCGCTTGCTGTTATTGTGATTGTAGTAGTACCTGAAAAAGAGAAATTACAATAATTATAGTTTACAAATACCGCCGAAGTGTCGATTACCGGTATATTTGTAGAGTCTGCTGTTACCGTGTATTGACTGGTCGTGGTATAGATCGACGGTAATGGATAGCTTACAATTGTGCCCGCCGCTCTTGCTGTCAAAGGAACGACAGCTAAAAGACTGGCGAGCATACAAACAATTAAACTTAATAGTCTTAACCTTTTTAGCATAAATAAACACCTCTTTCATATCTTCAGAAAATACTCTGTCATCAGTGAATAATGATTTCACCAGTGATGCTCTATTACTCTTTTCATAAAGTCGACATATTCCTGTTCAGCTTCGGAAGTGGCAGAGTAATACTAACCTTTTCTGCATCAGCAAAGTTTCCTTTTAAAATACGGCCCCGGTTTTGTTCACCTTGTACAGGATTTCTGCGTTGGTCGCTACTACTGAGCTGTATTGTTGCATTTTATGCACAATCTCCGCGCAAGCCGCTCCAATCATGGCACATGGCCCTACTGTTACTCCGCATTTCCGCCCTCAGCCTGCTTCCAATCTTATCTATGCTCCGGCTCCAGACAGAGCCGGAGTATATCGTCCACATGGGCCGTTGCCAGACATTCCACCGTATCCGCAGAGCCGTAATAGATCTTGACCTCGCCGTCTTCCTCCAGAATCATCCCTCCCGGAAAAATCACATGATTGCGGAATCCCCCGCCAATCTCATAGTCTGTCTCCGGTACCAGCAGGGGCTGCCTGCTCATGCCGATCACCTTGCGGGGGTCCTCCAGATCCAGCAGCATAATTCCGGCGGTATAGCGCTTCTTCCAGGTGTCCTCCCAACCTTGCTTGCCTCTGGCCGGGTCCACATCCACTGCATGGAAGGTGGTCAGCCAGCCCTTATCCGTCCGGACCGGAGGTGCGGCCGGGCCAACCTTGTCATTGGCAAACGGCACCTGCTCGACGGCGAGCAGTAGGCTGGAGTTGCCCCAATGCTTCAGGTCCGGCGACTCGGAGATCCAGGCATCGAAGCGGTCCCGGCCGCCGCGGCTGTATACCGTGAAGGGACGCTCCAGCCGGACATACTTGCCGCCGATCAACTCGGGAAACAGTACCATATTGCGCAGGTCCGGTGTAGACAGGCTGAGCACCTCGAAGTGTTCCAGATCATCGGTAACGGCAATTCCGCCGCGGATGCCATGGTGCGTATCCACGGCAAAACACATATAACAACGGCCGCCGATCACGGTCAGGCGCGGGTCGTAGGCGCGGATAATTTCCTCGTCATGAATTTTGAACACTGGCTTCGGGCCGGCGGTCCAGCTCAGCCCGTCGTCACTGTAAGCAATGCCGAGATCCGTGGTGTGGTGCGGCTCAAGCGTCTGATCTACCAGTGAGCCGTAATCATTACGGAAGATCATCACATACTTGCCGTTAAATTTCGTTACACCGGCATTGAATACCAGTGCGGTGGGGTAAGGAACCTTCGTTGCATCCAGCACAGGATTGCCCGGATACCGCCGGATGAACGGGGCAGATTGCAGAATTGCCGGAGCGTGTTGAGTCATGGGATGTACCTCCTTGAATTTTAAATATGGAATATGGGTTGCGCAGGGCCGGACCGCTACCCTTTGAGGGAACCGGCTGTCATCTGCATGAAGGATTTGTTGGCGAACAGATAGGCTACGAGAATCGGCAGAATGGACAAGCAGGCGCCTGCCATCATATAGTGGGTCTGGGAAGCGGCCGAAATCCCGTATTTCAGGTTCGCCAGCCCGACAGTCAGCGTCTGCAGCTCCGGCTTCGTCATCGTGAACACGAGTGGCAGCAGATATTCATTCCACGCGCCGCGGAAGGTGAACAGCGCACCTACGCCGAGTCCAGGTCCGAGCAGCGGCAGAATAATCCGCCAGAAGGTGCGACCGGGGGAGCTGCCGTCCATCAGCGCCGCCTCATCCAGCTCACGGGGAATCCCCTTCATGAAGCTGGACAGAATGAAGAAGATCGAAGCATGGGCGGAGATCAGAATCAATATGACCCCCCACAGGCTGCTGTGCAGATGAAGCTTGACCATCAGATCAAACTGCGGACGCAGCACGACCGCCCCTACTGCCACGAACATAGTAAAGGATTGCAGGCCGATATACAGTTTCTTGCCTGCAAAATCCATCCGGTCCACCACATAAGCCGCCATGGATGATACCAGCAGCGTGCCAACCACCGCCGCCAGAGAGACAATCAGGCTGTTCAGCGTATATCTGGAGAAATTCGCCTGCGCCCAGGCTTCGGCATAGTTCGAGAAGTGCCAGCTATCCGGCAGGAAGGTGGCTCCCGCAGTCAGTTCGGCATTTGTCTTGAAGGAGCCGAGAATGGTGATAACAACCGGAATCAGGGTGATAAAAGCAAATGCCAGCAAAAAAATCCACAGGATGATATTGCCCAGTATGGTTCTTATTCTCATAATAGCCTCTCTCCTCAATCGGTCTGATTCATACGTCTGGATGCGTAGAAATAAATGAGCGATATGATCCCGACGATGACCGCAGACACGAAGGCGACCGCACTGCCGTATCCGAACTCTTGGACCTGGACCGCCGCGCTGCCTCCGCCGACAGGGAAAAATAATTTGTACAAATACAGGAACATCACCTCTGTCTTGCCTACAGGACCGCCTTCGGTCAGCACCATAATGCTCTCGTATCCCTTCAAAGCTGTAATGATCGCCAGCATAATGACCATCTGCATGACAGGCCCGAGCATCGGCAGGGTGACATAGCGGAACTGCTGGAGTCTGCCTGCTCCGTCCAGGGAAGAGGCTTCATAAACATCCTCCGGGATATTCTGCAGACCGGCGAGGAAGAGCAGCATGTAATTGCCGACCGCCCCCCAAGCCGCAACCAAAATGACGGTGAGCATGGCATATTTCGGCCCCAGCCAGTCCACACCGGAATCGGAAAGGCCCGAACGGATCAGGAACTGGTTGAGAATCCCGTTATACGAGTTAAAGATCGTGAAGAAGACTACGGCCATTACGGCGGTACTGATGACGGTCGGCATGAAGAAAATCCCCCGCAGCAGCTGTCTGCCCCGCAGCCCCCGATTCAATATGGAGGCCAGCAGCAGAGCCAGCGGAATAGTGATCAGCAGCTTGCCGCCTGCATAGACAAACGTGTTCACCACCGAATCCCAGAACTGGGTATCCTTCAGGATGCGGCTGAAATTGGCCAGCCCGGTAAACCGGGCCGTTCCGAACCCTTTGTAATCATAGAACATATAGCGGAACGCCCAGGCAATCGGATAAATCCCGAGGACCAACGTGAGCAAGGCACTTGGAAAGATAAAGCTGTATGAAAATAAGGCTTGTTTTGTTTTGTTCATCTGGTTTCTTCCGGCTCCTCTCCCTTGCGGCCAGAGCAGAGGGATGGGAAAGCTGCTTCCTCATCCCTCTGCTTTGGCCTATATCTCTATTCCTGACCTTCCATCTACTTGGCGAACTTGCCGCCCAATGCGGCGGGGTCAAAGCCGGCATCCGGCTCGGCCTTCACGCCATCATTCGCAATCACGCTGTCCAGTGCAGTGTTATAGCGTTTGTTCAGATCGGCGATAATTGCCTTCAGATCGCCGCCGTTCAGCATATACTTGAAGAAGGCGTCATCCGATTTCATCCCTTCCGGTGCTACAGACGGATAGACCGGCCACACTCCATCGTGCTTGTTCGGCAGGAAGCCTTCAATGCCGTTCACATCCGGTGTCTTGGCTACTGCGCTGACGGATGGAACCATGGAGATGCCAAAGCCTTTTTCCTGATAATCCGTCAGCACCTGATCGCCGTACATGAACTCCATGAACTTCCAGGCTGCTCCTTTGTGCTCCGACTTCGAGCTCAGCGCCAGCCACTGGCCCCCGAGGAAGCCCGAAGCCCCCTTCACGGTGCCGTCGATGGTCGGAACCGGAGCGGCTGCCCAGTCAATCTTGGCCGGGAACTGATTCTTGTAGACGCCCGGCTCCGAGGAGTAGGACATATACATTCCGATTTTGCCCTCTGCAAACTGCGCCCGCAGCGGATCAATATCCAGCGATTCCACACCCGGCAGCATGCTGCCGTTGTCCCGGATCTGCTTAAAGGCATTGATGATCGACTCGAAGCCGCTGAAATCGTAGCGGGCCGTCTTGAAATCATACCCGAAACCGCCGTAGCCGCTCATCTCCGCAATCACCCGCGCCGAACGCGCAAACGCGCTTCCGGGGCTTTTGAAGTTCTGGGCGAAGCCGTAAGCGCCGTCCGCTTTACCGGCTTCCGTCAATTTTTTGGCGGTATCCACCAGCTCCTGCAGGGTAGCTGGCGGATGCTCAACGCCTGCTTTGGCGAACAGATCCTTGTTGTATACTAGACGCATGGTTGTTCCATAATTCGGCAGACTGTAACGCTTGCCGTCAAATTCATTCAGATCCGGCATGACCGGGAATTTCGTCTTCAGCTCATCGGTGAGGAACTCGTCAATGGGAGCGAGAAAGCCTTTTTTGTAGAAGGTCTGGATGGTATTCTCCTTCACCCGGATTACATCCGGCGCATCGGAGGTCTGGAAGGACAGATCGAGTGCGGTATCGAAGTCGTCGCCCTTGACGACCAGCTCCACCTCAATCCCGTCAGTATTGGTTGCGTTAAACTCGGCTACCTTGTCCTTCACGAAATCCGCATCATGACGGTCGCCGGTCCAGTAGCTGATTTTGGTCTTGTCCCCCGAGCCGCCTGTCTTCCCGTCTCCCTTACCTTCTGCAGCATTGCCACCGTTACCGTTGCCGCAGGCTGTCAGGCCAAGTGCCAGGACCAGGCTCAGAGATGTTATTAGCATACGCTTCATCATTGGTAGTTCCCCCTTATATATCCCTGTTGTATTCGCTTACAACCTGATTATAGACGGATTGGCGCATCCGGATAAGGCGGGTAAGCCCACTTTAAGGGCAGATTTCTGCAGGAGCTTTATACAGTGAAGGGAGGCCACCTCCGCCCTGCGGACATGCCTCCCCTGCGCATTTTTATTCTTTTCCAAGATAATGCAGTTTGAACTCGGACGGGGTCATTCCGGTATATTTCTTGAACACCTCGCTGAAATAGCGCCTGTGCTCATACCCGAGATCCTGGGCGATCTCCTGAACCTGCCGGCCCCTGATCAGCATCGCCTTAGCCTTCTCCATCTTCTCGTGCATCACATACTGCTGAAACGAAATCCCCTGCACCTTCTTGAACAGGTTGGAGAAATACCCCTGGCTGAGGTTAATCTGCTTCGCCACCTGCTCCAGCGACAGCCCCGTATCCAGATGGCTATCGATATAAGCGGCGGCCTGGCGGATAATCCGCGTGGACTCCAGGGAACGGGCCTCCGTAACCAGCGCACAGGCCTCCCGGCACAGCCCGGACAGCAGGTCCCGGATATCCTGCAGGGAAGGATGCACCCGGTTCTTCAAGACGGCAATCCTGTGCTCCAGCGGCTCCACCTGCCCGTAGGGGAACTGCTCCAGCAGGACCCGGCAGATCCTGTAGCCCAGCTCATAGCCGACGCTTTCCACATAACGCGGCTCAGGCAAATGCCCGCTGTCCAGCAGCTCCGCGAATAGTTGATCGAGCATCTGCAGGCTTTTGGCAGAATTGCCGGAACGCAGGGCGAACAGTAACTCCTGCTCAACGGCGGCGGAGTAGCTGTGAAGTGCGAGCGGTTTATTCTCAATATTGCTGTAAATGTAGACCCCGTTTCCTCCGGTGTAGAAATGATAACCCAGCGCGCTAATCGCCTGCCTGTACGCTGTGCCCAGCTCCTGGATCGCCGCTACGCCCAGCCCCACGCCAATGGAAAGCGTATGCCTGGAGAATCGGCTTACATTCGTGCAGCAGGTCTCCGTAACCAGCGCCGCCGTATCCGGGTCCGAGCCGTTCATGATGCAGACGTACCGGTCTGTCGCCTCCCGGATAATGACGCCGCGGGTCCAGGCGGAAATCGTCTCTTCGAGAATATTATGCAGGCTGAACCGCAGCAGCTCGACCTCCTGCACAGGCTGGCCGCTCAGCTTCTCCGTGAAATGATCGATTTCGGCGACAAATACGAAGAAATCATGCTGGTCCAGAGGGATATCGAGATAGGCCCAACGAGAACGTGCATCCCATTCTGTCGTCTGGTGGTGCAGCAGGAAGATGAGATATTCCTGGCGGAGAATAGGTAGACTTTCTCTAATTTTGGCCTCCATCACAGCAAGTCTGGTGGTCTCCTGACGCTCCTCCCGGCACAACTCCCTGGCCTTCAGCACAGCCTGCACAATCTCGTTCAGGGAAAAGGGCTTCTTGACGAAATCAAGCGCCCCTAGTCGGATGGCTTCCTGGGCATAAGAGAACTCCGAGTAGGCGCTGAGGATAATAATCTTGCAGTCCGGCAGTTCCTCCAGAATCGCCCGGGTCATCTGCAGGCCGTCCATTCTTGGCATCCGGATATCAGTCAGCACAATGTCCGGCCGGGTCTCGCGGATAATCTGCAGCCCCGCTTCACCGTCCAGCGCTGTACCGACTACCTCAATACCGTGCTCCTGCCATGGCGGCTTGCTCGAGACCATCTCCACCACACTTTTAATATCGTCGATTACACATAATTTGAACCTTTCCAGCTCCAGCATCCGGTCCATCCTTCATCTCTCCTCTTCTGAGGGAATCCACAGATCCATCCGTGATCCCTTACTTGGTTCGCCGCCCACATCCATACGGGCTTCGTCCCCGTAATACAGCGCCAGCCGGTGCCTGATGTTGAACAGGGCATAACCTTTCCTCGACTGCGGAGCACTGAGCATCCCCTGCTTGACCCGTACAGCATCAAGTCCCCGTCCATTGTCGGTAATGCAAATATGCAGCAGCCCCTGCTCCCGGCTGACCGTGATGTCTATCCTGCCTCCTAAAGTCCGGTCGCTGAATCCATGCTGGATGCTGTTCTCCACCACCGGCTGCAGGATAATCTTGGGCATCAGACAGGTAAGCAGTGCCTCATCCTCTACCGTCACCGTGTATTCGAACAGACCTTCATAGCATTTCTGCTGAATAGCGAAATACTGCCGCACGTGGGACAGCTCATCCGCAAGGGTAATCAGATCCTTGCCGCCACTGAGCCCGATCTGGAACATCTGCGACAACGACAGGATCATCTCATTTACATCGTCATTCTCCCCCATGACCGATTTGCAATAGATGGTATTGAGTGTATTGTACAGAAAGTGCGGCTCCATCTGGGCCGTAAGCGCGCGGATCTCTGCATGCCGCTTGTCCTCCTCCTTGGTCTTCACATCCGCGATCAGCGTCTTAATCTCTGACATCATCCGGTTGAACTGAAAGCCGACCTGGGCAACCTCGTCCTCATAACGGCTCTCATACACCACGCTGAGCTGGTTCTCTTCGACTCTGCGCATCAGCCGCCGCAGCTTGAACAGGGGCTTCAGCAGCACAGATGTCAGCTGGTTGGAGATCAGCCAGGTGGCCAGCAGGAAAACAACGATGACATAGAGGGTAATGCGCTGCACCCGCTGCAGCTTGCCCAGCAGCTGGTCCCGCGACTGCATGCCGGAGATGATCCAGTCGGGTGATACCGCTGAGCTTGTATAATTAACCAGATACTTCTTGCCGCCATAGCTGTAGTAGTGGTCCTGCGGATCGGCCGCTTTCCCGGCTTCGGCAAGCACCGGCTTCCAGGGGAACCTGCCCCGGAACGGCCAGCGGGACTCCACCACCGCCTCTCCTTCCCCGCTCACCAGATAATAATTTCTCCCTGCTTGTTCTCCGCCTGTATTCAGCAGCTCATCTATCCGGCTCTCCCTGATATTGACCACAATAAATACATTGCTGATCGGCGTGTAAGGGTATTCATAAATCCCCCGGACTACGAAGGAGACCACCCGCTGGCTGCCCGTGAACAACCGGTCATAATGTCCTTTGGCCCAGTAGCCGCCCGGCCGCTCCTTGCTCAGATCATATAATTCCGAGCCGTAGAACGAGTTGTCCTGCGCCCGGATCTGCGTAGTGGAATAGAAATCGCCAATCGGGGTAACGATCAGCACGTTTTCGATGATCGGCTGATTGAACGTTACCTGGGAGAGCACATATTGCAGATCCGACAGATGGACATAGTAATTCGACACATCATGGCTGAACACATCGAGCATCATCTTGCGGTACGCATCGCTCAGCATCAGGGACTGCACAGACAGCGCCACATCATTCAGGCGGGAATCCAGCAGCTGTGCCGTCTTGCTTACGGTCTCCCGGCTGCCGGCGTAGGCATTATCCTCGATCTCCTGCGCGGCAATCCAATACGAGAAGCTGCCCATTGCACCGATGGACAGCGTAATCAGCACGATGAACGAAAACAGAATCCTCTGTTTGATGGATATCCGGTAATACCTGCCGGCGATCTGCTGCCGGATCTTACGGCCATAGGCTGTGAATGTATTCATAGTTCCCCCTTCTTGAGCATGTATCTCCCTATGTTTGTATGTTCTTGTCACTTGTACCATATGGCTGCTCCAGTCCGGTGTCAAGACAGGGCATGATTATTTAGCGGATTCCGTCCCTTATTATCAATAGGCAGGGGGCCCTCCGCATAACATGGTGCGGATTCACTAATCATGGCTCAAGTTGACGGGAAGCTGCGCGATTGAGTAATTATGCTTGTGACGGTCAGTCCATTCCGTTTGATGCCTTTCTGCGGCAAATGTTGAACAATCCAACAGTAGCAGAGCTCACTGATTTTGTTGCCTCATACGTAAAAAATAATACAATTAGCCAAACTGACGGTTTCAAGGGCGATTCTATGAAGCATGAAACAGAGATGGGGGGAACGTTGAGGAAGTCCTGCCCCAACTGAATACTGGCGGCAACGCAGTGTTCACTTATTATGGCGGCGGGCAATCTGGTCTGCTTCATGTGGTATTCCATGTATAGGTCTGGTAACAATATACTGCTTCCATTTGCTGCTTCGACATCTGGATGTGAAGATGTAAAACTACGTCAAAATTTCAATTTTACGTTTTTATTTCCGCTTGATCATCTTTATAGTAAATCACGCTTAATTTTTGCGATCTGTCACAGTTCTAGCTGTTCTCTAGGGTTAAGCCCCTTAACAGTCTGCAATAACTCCACTACTGTACCACTTAATTCACCAATAGTTGAATGCTCCTTCCCGGTTAAAAGCCATTCATAAGAACAACCGAACTCAGAGCAAATTGAGAAAACCGTCTCTATTGCCGGCTTACCTTTTCCAGATTCCAAATCACTAAGGCTGCCTTGAGAAACACCGATTTTATTAGCTAAATCCGTTTGATTAAGATTATGTATTTTTCGTAGTTGTTTAATATTTGCCCCAATAGTGTTCATTTAACCGCCTCCACACTACGATTTGTGCCAACAATTGATCCACGAGCTTTTGAACCTAAAATCAGTTTTAGCCATTTAGAGTATCTTTAATAATACTCAAGGAAAACCATTAAAAAAGCCCTGATAAATCAAGGGTTTCTTGACCATCAGGACTAAGATACTTGTACCAAAAATCGTTACAAACGCAACAAGATAAATTACAACTCACACGTAGATAAATTCTCCGCAACCTTTAACAAAATTCTCGGCAATTTCCTTTTGACTCATCCGGGTGACAATCCCTGAAAAAATACCAAGTGCAAAGAAAAGCGCTCCGATCTCAGTCATATACCAGCCTTTGCTCAGTATTCCCCAGACAATAAGTCCCAAGGTAAAGATGAAGCCGCCAATAATTAATTTATCCCGATTCGAGAAACTTACTTCTATCCCATCGTTCTCCTTGATGAAGCGTTGGCGGTTTAGAATATCATTTTGGAATACCGCTGAAAATCACCATGGCTATCGGAATCAGTAATATCCCTTTACTTTTGAGTCTTCCGGCTAAAGCCATCAGTGCCCGGTCAATCGCCCCCGTCTGCAGAATAATTCTAAAAGCTCCCCCTACAATCAGGACGAAGGCGACGACATCAGCAGCATTGATGATTCCCTCCAACGGCGCACTGGCAATTTGGGCAAATCCTTGTCTCAAATCCCCTTGCTCACTGATTTTAGGAACGGTATGATAGGTTCCCGGGATGATGGCTGTTCTGGAGGAACCATCCACCAGCACTTCCTGGCGGTCAAATTGGCCGCTCGGGACAATCCAGGTTAATCCGGCAATAGCCACGATAATCAGAAAAATCAATGTATAACTATGAGGAAGGGACAATTTTATTTTAAGTTTAACCGTTTCCATTTCTACCCATCGTAATCGGAACATTGGCCTCAAGCATGGACTTGTAATTATAAAACCGGCTTTCATTTTCTTTTCCGGCCACAGCAGCCATATAAGCATCCAAGCGCGAAATGGACCTGCAACGGCAGCTCTCCCGCTGCTTCCAGCTCTTCAAGGACCGGCAGCAAACCGCTATGCCTGTCAAAGCCTATATCTTTTATCGAAGTTACACCCCGCTTAGCAAGCATTCGGGCAAAGTCCAAAAACTCTTGTCTGACTAATTCCTGATCCTGCATCATGTCATGAAGGAGACGGGCGCGTGATTCCGCGCTGCATTGGTTAGGGAGAAACTGATACTTATCCTGGGCAAGCTTGTTCATCCAACAATAGCTTTTCGTCAAATTAATGGCGATTACAGCCCTGTCAGTAAAAGCTTCGTCTAATAAGCTTTGCCCCGGAAGCTCGCCCCAACACTCTTCACTCCACCCGTAAGCGTATACATTTTGCTATAAGGTTTTTTTTGCCTCTTGTTTTAGCAACTCTAAAGCCTCTTGGATTGTAGCGACATTCGTCAGATCCACTCCACGGTGCATGGACATGTAACCGGTAAAAAATACATGGTTATCATGTACACCAGGCATAATGAACGCATCCTTCAGATGATGAACAAATGTTGCCGGTCCTATCCATTTCTCTGCTTATTAAGCAGCTCCACGATAGCCGTAACCTCTCCTGCATAACAAGGTTGAATACAATACTTGCTGCGCCACTGTTTTTTTGCGCCAGAACACTTATATTATTTTCATGATTGCTGGCTGGTTAAACTATGTTTTTCAAAACTTTTTTTAACTTCTTCTTTACTCGCTGAACCCGTTTTTTACAGGCCTCTACAGAAATCCCAATTTCATTAGCCGCCTCCATCATTGAATACTTCTCCAGAGTAATTTTTTTAAGTAATTTATAGTCTTCAATATTGGTTAAGTCAGAAAATATAAAGTCAACATCAAGTACGTCACTATCCTCAAAGATAACGTTTTCATCTATTTCGAATGAAGTTACTACTATATTTTTAAGGTATGCCCGACTGCGAACTTTGTTTTTAATAACATTCTTTAATGTATTAAATAGCCAGCCTTTCGGATTGGAACAAAATAGAAATTTGTCGGCTTTAGCACATGCGATTCTAAATGTGTCCTGAACGGCTTCTTCGGCCAGTGTGCGGTCATTCAACTTGCTTTGTGCATATGCCAACAATGAACTATACATTTCCGTATATAATACTTTTATGGTGCGACGTTGATTATCATTTAGCACCGCCTTCTCACCACCATTTCCTTTTTATGAAATACAATCTACTTTAGTTATAATTTTATATAAACATATAAATATTGGTATTTCAATACTACCCTATAAACAGATAATAGGAACACTTTTTCAAAAAAAATTAAAAATAAAAAAGCAACCCTCTAAAAGGTTGCCTTCTTCCTATTCATCATTTATATCCTAGGTTATTTGCATAGCGGCGCAATAGCTCTTTGAGGCGTGTTACCTCATTAACAATTTCACTATCGCTATCAATATTGTCATTTCTGTCATACGACGAAGTAACAACTTCGGTAGTAGTAGATGCTTGAGGTTCATCTGCGTTAGCTGAAACGGTTAACGCGGACCCTATCCATATAATTCCTATCAGCGCCACACAAAGGAATAGAACACCATTTTTCTTCTCTTTTAGGTCCATGATTGAAGAAATGCGATTTTTCAAACCTTTTTTCCCTCCATAAAAATTACTTGATAATGCTGTTTGGAGCTTCGCCCCATTCCTCGCAACAGTAATAATGATTTCCCCATATTGTATTCGCCGTTGATGATCTGCGTTTTGTAAAACCAATGCGTCACAAGAGATTTCACATTGTTCCGCTGCCGCTTTTGCCATAAGATAGACAACTGGATTGAACCAATGAAACGAGGTTGCAATCAAGATCATGGCCTTGCACCAGAGGTCATGCCGTTTAAGATGAATCAACTCATGCTTTAGAATTAGATACACTTCATCATCTGATAGTTTCACTCGCGGCAGTAAAATGACAGGCTGTATAAAGCCAATGAACATAGGACTTGTAACGCTTTCACATACGCATAAACCTATATGCTTTTTAATCCCGAGTTCCGACCTTACACTGTCTAAAATCCCTTGAACCTTCGCATCGGTTACAGGATCACTCCAACGACGTACCGTCTTCATAAAACGACTATGCCGTAGAGCATGATACAGTATTATGATTACAATACCGCACCCCCAAATCGCTGTAAGCACCCACCATAAAGAGATTGTTGCCCAAGCATCCCCCCTATCCCCAAAGTCCATTAAGGGGACAGTACGGATTATGGATGGAACAAGCGTTGCAGGAAGATCCGGCATGGTCACAGGGAGAACTAATAGGTCAATCTGTGGACGAAAGGGGAATATCCAGCCTACCGCAAGCAGCAGCCAAACCCTATAATTCCACTTTGCGACATATCGTTTGGATATAAAGGGCTGTATTGCCGCGTACACAAGCGTCAGCAATGACATAGATACAGAGCATTGGAGCACGGTAACTAAAAATCCCTGCATATCACTCCCTCTTATCTTTCAGCCAATTTTCCAATTGATCGAGGTCACTGTCCTTTACTTTGTTACTAGCATATAGCGTAGCAACCAAGCTAACGAATGAATTCGCATGAAAACGCTCCATAAAGTCGCCTGTTTCAAATTTCAGGTACTCCTCTTTGTTAATTAAAGGGAAATAAGTGCGCTCTTTTCCCTTTTTTTCAGTTCGAATAAAGCCACGCTCAACCAACCGTAACATAAGAGAAATGACCGTTTGCGCTTTCCATTTCCTATCATTTCCCAGCTGTTGCATAATAACATTAGTCGTTATAGGTGAATCATTGGCCCACACAACTTTCATGATATCAAACTCTGCATCTGGCAATTTTCTCATTATTTCTATTAATCAACTCCTTTAAGACAACTGTCTACAATGATATTCTACATTTGTCTTGAATTCATGTCAAATCTATAAAATAGAAATATTTTATCCTATTTATCACACACAAAAACAATATTGGGATATTTTTGAAAATCTTTGTCCCCAATTCGATACATTAAGACATATATATTATGAAGAAGCATTTTCATAGTTTAACACTAATGAAACGGAGGCAATTCCGATGAACAATTAACGAATACTTTCACGTTGAACGAAAAACCAAATTCCCAATTTTAGAATGGAGGCTACTAATTAATGAAAAAGAAATCTCTCTTTGTTTTCTCGGCCCTGGCTCTCCTCCTCCTCCTCACTCCAAGCTTTGCGCTTGCAAGTAATCAGCAGAACTACTTCGCTTCCCTGTCGGAAGAGAAGCTCGCTTATCAGGATGTTGACGCAGCTCCTACGGAATGGAAAGACGACATCTTGAATGCAAGGAATTCTATAATATACAGTACTTCTTGGACTGTTGATGGTCAGGTTGGCTATGAGTTGCCCGATGGAATGTTAGTAGAACTTCCAGAATTTTCGGACCTTTTTCCAGGTTGGGATGTTCCTAAATTGAAAGAAGATGTACGAAAAGAACAGTTAACTAAGCCTCAAACTTATGATTTTCATACCCTAGCCGCGAATTATGTTGGGTTTGTCTACTTATTTGAACCCTCAAATTCTGGAGCGTCACTACCGTTTTACACCTTTTATTCCAGCGCTAATAGAGTCACAATGATAGGTGATTCTTTACCAGGGACAAGCTATAATGCCGGTTTCACAAATCTTAACACTGGTTCGGATGTAGGTTATGCAAATAACTTACCGCAAGGTGGAAAACTATATCTCACTAAACTGAATTCAAACACTGCATATGGGGCTCGGGCTAGCACGTACAGCACAACAGGATATGCGCAAATGAGCGTAGTTGACGGCTAAACTCATCATCTGATTCTGTAGTGTCGGGTAGATGTTTGAAACGTAGATTGATATGTATGGGTAATCAAGGACTGCTTGTTCATTGAGGTTATTCGCTTTCTTCTAATTGATAGACTGTTTAATGCTTCTTCCATTATTGCTATTGCTGCCTTTTTAACTTTTGTTAAACGTATAGCCATTGACAAAACCTCCTTCTACTTCATCTGATTTAGTCAGATATAGCAAAGGAGGTTTATATGCTTCTATATTTCGAGCCATTGTTTCAAACATCAGCGACCATAGTCTGGTTTCTTCCCCTGCTCTTGGCCAAGTATAACGCCTGATCCGCCTTCTCCAGCAGCCCCTCCCGCTCCAATGTATGAAAAGGATAATGGGCGATTCCTAGAGAGATTGTAACCTGTGTCTCGATTGGCCCCCTGCTTTGTTCCATTGCCCGCCGGACTCTTTCAGCTATGATGAAAGCTTCCTCAGGTCTTGTGTGGGCTAGCAAGATGATGAACTCTTCACCGCCGTAGCGGTAGCAAACATAGTCTGGACGAACCGAGGTAACTATAACTTTGGCTACATGTTTCAGCACTTCGTCGCCGATGAGATGACCGTAAGTGTCGTTCACGAGTTTGAATTTGTCTACATCCAGTACAATGAGCGAAAACGGTTGTCCTGAGTCAATCCACTGACTCATCGTATACTCTAACGATCTCCGGTTCATTAAACCGGTCAGAGCATCCGTCGTAGCCTCTTGGGTCAGTTGATCCGTCTGCTTCTGAATATCCGTCACGGCAAGCAACACAGCCTTGGTCAGCAGATCTGCCTCTCGGCTCCATTGCGGCTTCGCTTCTGGCAATTCAATCTTCTCCTTGCCCATCCTGCTCACCAGATTTGCCAGGTACACAAAAGGCCGGGCCAGCTTGCGTGCTACGAGAATGACGCCCATCAGGAGGATAATGAACGGAAACAACGAATACCAGAGAATGGTCCGAAGGTGCCCCATCAGTTGATGATGGATGACACTAATCGGCGAAACGACCACAATTCCCCATCCGTTGGCTGGAACGCTGGAGTATCCGGCAAGCATTTCAACGTCACGGGTGTTACGCACTTGCTGTTCCCCACTCTCCCCATTCATGAGTTTCTGCACAACCTTGTTATTGCTGACATCCTCCCCAATGAGCTGCTTATCCGGGTGGTACAACAGATGCCCGCTGGAATCCACAATATAATAATAGGAGCCAGAATCGTCCACGTTATTGTCGCCAAAAATCATAGACAAAATATTGTTCTCCTGCAGATAAAATGTGCCGCTCAAAATACCGCGATATGTACCATTCTTGCTAAAAATCGGCTGACTCATAAAAACGATTAGTCTATTGGTGGTTTGGGTCATGTAGGGGGAGGATATGTAAGGTTTTTTTAACGCCAGAGCTTCCAAACCGACCTTAGAAGTAATATGGTTTCCTACTGACCCCAAACTAGCCGGTACTACATTGCGGATCAGCCCGTCGGCATCGAGCACGGCGATAGAATTGAAGTAATTGCTACTATTGCGCATCAGTTCCAAATTATCATCAACTTGCTTCGGCGTTGAGGTTTCGTCATCGGAGAGTGTGTCAGCACTGTATTCCAAACTGCTGCGCATGGACTGAAATAAGGAATCCATTGTTTTGGTCATTCGGTCAGCGTTGTAGTAATTCAGATGGAGTGTAGTCTCCATCAAGGACTGTTTTTTGGACTCGTAAGAGCCAATCAGAAGGATGCTTGAGGTTAGTAGAACCACCAGCGTAACCAAGCCCGTAAGCAGCGATGTAAGACTGAGCTTTTTACTTTGACCCGGGTCGGCTCTTCTCAGTGTAAGCAAACTTTAACCCTCCTTGGTTCTTGAAAACTAGATTAATTAATAATACAACAAATTAAGATGTTATTCGACAGTAATCAAAAGGCTCGGATCTCTCATACCACTCTGCTTACCGTTTGATATACGGCGGTTCATGAAATCTTACATATTAAAAAACTCCTCTCCAGAACTTGTGATTAGACAAGCACTGAAAAGGAGTGAACCTTAGCTTTTGACGGAAGTTTTACTCAAGAAAAACAAAAAAACCTTGATTTCTCAAGGTTTTCACTATGATGCCGAGGACGGGGGTCGAACCCGTACGGTACTCACGTACCGCAGGATTTTAAGACATGGATTTTTATTGATATGATATGGAACTAAACTCAATAACCTAGTCATATCAAGGACTTAACCCGTTCTTATATTGTTCTCATTTGGACTGGTTTCTACTGGTTGACCTAGAGTCTGTCCCCAGTTCGTCCCCTGCGATTATTTAACAAAACCTTGTATTATAAAAAAAGTACCACTTATAGTTTTGATCCCTTGCAACGGAAATTAAAATCTGTGCAAGGGTTTTTGTTGCTTCTTGGGTTAGTGTCTGGTTAATATCTAATTTGTGTAATTGCATGCCTCACTTCTTTGCTCTCATTAATTTACATATCTAATAATAACCTAAATGTAATCTATCAATTACTTGAAACGAGCTAAAAATATCATTGGTTATAGAGAAACGCAAAACCCCACCAATATAATCACTGATGAGGGACATTTTTACAATCGTATCGGTTGGGTGTCTTATATCTATATTGAGCTAACGTTTCCCGTTAGCTTAAATAGAAATTCGTATGAAAAAGATATCACTATTATACATTCTTTACGGGTGCCATAGTTGAAAATGAAGAAGAAGAATGCTCAATATGCCCCTGTCATTTACATTGCTTTCAGAAATGTATCTCTTGACTATGCCCACGACTCCCCTATTTTATTCAAATTAACTAGATACAGACACAAGCAAAATCCCTTTAGTTTACATCTATTAAATACTGTAACATATGCAACTTGAGGAGGTTATATCATGGCAATTAAAAAGAAGATTACAAGAAAGACAATTGTAAAACAAAAAAGTATCATTAGATTAAGTGCAACAAAAGTACGTACTTCGCAAAACCTTGGGAATGGCTTTGACCGTTTTGTCTTTACTAGAGTAGTGATCCCACCAGGAGGTAGCAGAGAACTCAGTATGTTAGCTCCAATCAATAGAAGGGTAGTCTCTGGTGGATGGTCAATTAGACCTGGTGATCCAAAAACCAAAGAAGTGTTCGCAACAGAATCTTATCCTAGAACTAGTAGAGAATGGGTCATAACTGTCTGGAATGATACTTCAGATTTTCAAATAGTCATACCTTACTTTATAACTAAGTTAAGATAGCTACTATGAATTATTTGGTCTGTCATTAATAATTCCCTTCTCCTACTTATGGATGAACATGTCCATAAGTAGTTTTTTTATAGCTTGTTTGTATGCCTTGTTGCACTATGCTGCCCGTTAGCTTAATAAGGGATAATTGAAAAAGCGACACTCGTTTAAGTGATTGCCTCAATAACTTCCTCTAGTTTAATCCATTCCCAATCGCCATCATGATGGAACTTAATCTGTTTCAACTGTCGATCGACTCTCATGACTATTCCATGGATGGATCTGTCCTCATATTCCCCAAAAAATGTAATTGTAATCGGACTACAATCCTCTAAATATTGAGCTAATACCTGTGAGATTTCAGCTAATGCTTTGGGATCTAAATCAGGCTTTGATCGCACTTCTTCTTTAAGCGAATCGTCAGAATCCTATTTTTATGTTCAGGCATTATCATCCGACTTCCCTCCCAAAGACCATTATCTTCAAGTTTCTTACGCTGATGTGGTTTCATTGTCTTCGTCGACTCCCTTAATAACTTTCAACGCTCGTGGCATGTTCTTACCTCTCTGTATGTACCCCTTAATCTCCAGGCGCTCCATGTGCGCATGTATTACCGCTGTAGAATTTCAACAGTTTGACCAATCTGCATTTGCATGTTGATACCCCCCTAAAACAAGAACATTTGTTTGTATTATAACCAAACATGCATTCTTAATTCAATAGAAATCCTATCACCAAATGTAATAATTATGAATTAATAAATATAATACTCTTTTTATTACATATTTAAGAAATATTGTTTAGACTGTTCTTTTTGCATTATGTATCTTTGATTCCTATAAACTACTAAAGGAGATACATATGAAAAAGAAAATTTACGTACCTATCATTTTATCCTTACTTCTGCTATTTAGTTTTGTTTCTATTACTAAAGCAAATACCACAACAGTATCAAGTTTAATTCCGGTAATGACATCTAATACTTCTCCATCCGGAGTGGTAAGTGCAAGTAGCGAATGGGGTATTGACCATCAAGCGTTCAACGCATTTAACAATAACAACAACGACTATGGATGGGCTTCTAAAGAAGGTGTGCCATATGGATGGATAGCTTATGAATTTGAAAGTCCACAAATTGTTAACTCTTACTCTCTAACAGGTCGTGGCAAAAACGAGAATGTAGCAAAAGAATCGCCTAAAAATTGGACTTTCGAAGGATGGGATGGGGAAAACTGGGTTGTTCTTGACACTCAAAACAACATTACCGGTTGGACTACATCAGTGGACAAAGTATTCGCGTTTAATAATGAAAAAGAGTATAAAAAATACAGATTAAATATATCAGAGAATAATGGATACTCTTATTTTGTTACTATTGGCGAAATAAAAATGAACTACACTCCTGCTCCAGAACCAACTGCCACACCAACACCAGAACCAACCTTCACGCCTGTACCCACTCCATCTGCTACTCCGGAAGTCCCAACAGGTGACAGAGCAATTTTGACAGTAACTCTAACCACTGGGTTAGAAAAAGAATTTGATCTACCAATGTCAGAAGTTACTACATTCCTAAATTGGTACGACAGTGCTTCGGAATCTGCCCGTTATGGAATAGATAAGCACGAAAACAACAAAGGTCCTTTCAGCAAACGTACAGAATATGTTGTACACGATAAGATACTTACCTTTGAAGTTAGTGAGTACACAATTGAATAAATAAAAACACCTCGCCGACCAATAAAGGTTGGCGGGGTGTTCTTATCACTGCTCTAAATTCAAATCGCACTCGCACGAAATGGGCACGAGCAATCTTATATGTAACATTCACTTCTTTCACTCCTATGTAAACCATACCCACCATTGCAGGTAGGTATGGTACTTTCGTTACAACTATTTTAGCGAGAACTACCTGGTATATTATCTATTTCTGTTCATCAATCGCTGAGTTTATAACAACTTAATATAGATTTATTTAGCTTTTCAGCTTCACTTTCTGGAATTGAGTAAGTAATCTCAGAACTATTTACATTCACCAAAGTTCCAGAGACATCATCGATCCAAAGGTAATATATCTCCGCACCCAACTCTATCTTAAACTGTGGTGTGGCTCTATTAGAAAAACCTGGATCTCTATTCGAATCTTCAGCAGTTTTTTGAATTATTTAAATAATACTTTTGTCTGTTATAACTGCTCGTGTTCCATTTACTACCTCATCAAAACCATCCATTATATATATACATTTCATCAATGGTATTTGGAGAACACCCACTAACTAGAATTAACGTTAAAAATGCTAAAAGCGATAGCAGTCCTTTTTTCACATAGCCTTCGCTAAATATTATTAATGAAATATTATTTCGAGAAAACTTTTCCAGGTAAAACAAATTCGATTCCTTCCATATTTATATATTCATTATTTGACTTCTCATCATAAAAGTAGTTAACTGATAAGTTTAAACCATCATGATTTATTTCTTTTGTCATTTTTCCACTTTTGTTTAACTTCGCTTTATTTCCATTTTCAGTATTATACCGTTATCTAACATTCCATTAGATACTTTTTTCCGTTAACGTTTACCGTCACTTTTTACGTCTTTGTTCACCTTCGCCGCTTCCTTGTACCGCTCTATATTAGTCAAATCTTTAGCCATTTCCGTTTCAGTCGGCTTAGTACCCGCACGTAGTTGTGAGGTTGTCAGTCCAGAAGTCATTTGAAAATGCTGTGCTTCCTTATTAAGGGAAAAAACATCGCCTCAGTTGAAGCCAAAAGATTTTGCCTCTTGAACTACCTCCGTCCAATCAGCCACTTTACCACCGTCACCGTCACGTTTTATATCCCAAGATACTTGTTTCCCATCGGGTAGTAACACTGCAAGGTCGATAGCTAGTCCAAATTATAATAACTAGTTCCACCCTTTGCATTGATAACACTAAAGCTGAGTTTAATCCTCCTAGTGCATTTAAAGCGACTTGCTCAGCAATAGTTCGAAATAGTTGAGTGAAACGGATAGGCATTCCGAGTGTAACAGCGTTCAATTAAAACTGTGATAGCTAAAATAACGGGATGGAAACCAATAAATCTCGTAGTTGATTTACTCTTTACTCGATCCAGTGTCAGAGACATTAATCATCGCCTCCCTTTCTGCTGGTAGCGCGTTTGACTTTCTTATCCAACTCACTACCTCCCCACTTGAGCACTACATCCAAGACAGGTAATGGAAGTGAATCTCCCCACACTGTCCGAATTAAGTTAGGACTCATGCTTTGTAAAACATGAAATAGGTTACTGATGGACAGTGCTCCAAACCTCAGGCAGTCCAAACACCATGTTCAAAAAATATCCATCAGCCGGAAGCAGTAACATAAAAAATGTTCGGGAGACTCCATCAATTCCGTATTTACTAGCATGGGTGTTGTCTTTCTTGCATGCTCTAATACCTGATAACCAATCCATGATAATAAAAGCGCGACCATGATGGTTACGACTTCGTCCGCCTCCCCATATTAATAATCATATGTCGGAATAAGTACTGCACCTACTGTTGACGTAGCGATTTGTGATTTAGTCATTATAATTCGCCCCTTTCTATTGTTTTTCCGAATTAACTAGCACTTCTAAATTTGAATCTTCTTTTGGTTGCAACGCACCTAATATTTCACCGACTCTAAGATCAACTTGCTGCAATATCTCAAGTTGTGGCCCGGGGTAAAATTCTTATACTGTTATAATCGCTTCAACTTGTCTCGTCAGAAGAAGTGCTAATTCAAGTTTTTTATAAATATCAGCCCTGTTCCTCCTTCCAGACAAAAGTAAAAGCCCCCAAAATATTGGAGAGGATTTCTTATAAATTGAGCTTATCACTAGAAATATTCGTAATCACTGCGGATTTGATGACCACCGTTAACTCCAGGGCATTTAAGGAGGATACAGTGAAATAATGTATAATTATGGTAATG
This sequence comes from Paenibacillus sp. FSL H3-0310, assembly GCF_038002785.1. NCBI lineage: Bacteria > Bacillati > Bacillota > Bacilli > Caryophanales > Paenibacillaceae > Paenibacillus > Paenibacillus sp. FSL H3-0310. Next base: position 1,088,360 of record NZ_JBBODC010000001.1, on the reverse strand, counting down.
GAATGAAGAGGATTTTATTATGCCAAAGAAAGAGGAAGAAAAGCAATGGATCTCATTAATGGATCTGTCGATAAGGTATGGGCAAGGAAAGTAGCATGTGTAATAAACAAGCAGCTAATAGTCAGCCTTTATTTGAGCATCTTTAATTTGCTTTGAATCAAATATTTTTACATAAATGCCCGACTTTGTGTCATGAAAAATCTTGTATACTGAGATATCGTGTCTTTCTCATTTACTTCTCCAATTCCGCAATCCGCATATCGACATCAGATAGCTGCTGCTGGAGAACGGTGAGATCGGACTTATGCTTTAATAGAATTGCCTCATACTGTTCAAGTACTGCTTTTGCTGTTTCATCAGCGCCTTTATTATTTTTGAGAATTTCTGCTGACTTGATACAAATTCATTTGTAACTCGTATGCTTGCCCAAATAAAAGATGGAGAACTTAGATATGTGTAAATCAGCGACCATTCTGACAAACAAAGAGGAACGCGATTGGAACCTTTACCTAGGGTTCTACTATTGGGACAAAGTTCTTATCAAGTGCTTCTAATTTGTCCAATATTATCATCCTTTGCTAAGGAATTTTTTCCGAAACCAATAAAAAACAAAAAAACCTTGATTTCTCAAGGTTTTCACTGTGATGCCGAGGACGGGGGTCGAACCCGTACGGTACTCACGTACCGCAGGATTTTAAGTCCTGTGCGTCTGCCTGTTCCGCCACCCCGGCATATTATGTGTTGAAGCTTCATACGTTGTTCACATATAACGCGACAAGAAATATAATATCATGAATATCGATAACGCGCAATCCTTTTTCGAAAAAAAATTATTCACAATAAAAATAACCCGTTCAGCCAGAACCGATACGGGTTATTATAAACGCGGATTATCTACGCTCGTCACTTCTGCTTCTCATTCCGGCAAGACCCAAAAGTCCAAGCAGACCGAGCCAGCCCCAGTTAGATCCTTTGTTAGTTGCAGCATTCGTTGTTGTACTAGTTGCACGGTATTTGCCGGTCTGTGTGGTGTTGGTTGCCGGGTTGACAGTGCTGTTGGTTCTGTAGTTATTTCGGGTGTCATTGTAGTTATTGGTATTGTAGTTGTTAGGTCTGTAATTATCATCGATGCGGATCTTATCTTTCATAATGCTCTCATGCTGATTCAGCGTTCCCGTGGTGCCGTTCATTAGATTGCCTTCCGTGTTCATCATCCGAGTGTGTTCCGCAGTCCCATCCATCCCGGTATTCGCGGCGGGGATACCGCCCAATGCTGCTGATCCCACGGCATTTGATGCATAGCTAGCTCCCATTAGACTCATTGATAATACAGTACCGCATGCAAGGCTTGTTATCAGCTTGTTCATAGTGTTATGCCTCCCTTTAAGGTTAGTTATCACTGATAATTTCCCCTTGGACGGCACTGTCTATGCATGGTGGTTTTACTCTTTTACTACATTAACTGTCTTAGTCACAGCATCATAAGTAACCTTTGCTCCAAGCGCCTCAGCCAGCGCACGTATGGGTACATAAGTTGTTCCGGTATCGAGAACGCCATCGGTAAGCTTGCGGCCGTTTAGGTTAATGGTCACTGTAACGTCTTTGTTCACCTGATCATCCCCTCCGGTAATCTTTTTTAAAGCCTCTTTGGCTTGGTCCGTCGTTGGACGTTTACCTGCCCGAAGTTGATCTATAGTTAAACCGAAAGTCATTTGCAGATGTGAATAATCTTTAAAAGAGGTCCAGTCCCCGCCCCATTCTAAACCAAGCCGCTTAGCCTCCTGTACAACCTCTTGCCAATCCGCTGTCTTATCCTTATCACCATCACGATTGATATCCCAAGAAAGGCTAGTGCCATTCGGCAGCAAAAGCGCAAAATCAAACGCAAGACCATAATTATGATAGCTGGTACCGCCTTTAGCGTTGGTAACTATCGGTCCTGGTTTGCTTCTACCCTGCGCATACAAAGCATTTTGCTCAGCAATGGTCCGTAGACCCTGAGTAATAACGATAGGGACTCCTCTCGCATGGCTTTGCTGAATCAAAACATTCGCACCTGCCGCCAAGACAGGATGAAGCCCGACCAGACGCGCCGCGGATTTTTCCCTCAATTGCTCCAAAGTCAGCATAGAATCACCCCTTTGGTATATTCAATGATGCCGCTGCCCTATTTGCCTGTACCCCTGTCCCCTTTAGGATGATTTCCACAAAAAAGGACAAAATATTTAACGAAAGGTGGGAGACATATGGATATTCATAGCGATAGCTATAAAGTTGCAGCCCTTAGTGAACAGGAAGAAGCACTGGAAATTATTCGGAATGCTGAAGCTTCCATTGCACATCTGACCGGTAATCCTACCGTTACCTTAATCGCTTATGAGAAAAGCGAAGGCAACGGTTCTCAGCATTAAACGATGTAGACCTCGACAATATCATCCACATCGATCCACTTCCATTCCTCCGCCCACTGCAGCTTAAACTCACGCGAGTGGGTGTGAATGGAAGTCACAAAACCACTTAACATCGTATTTTCAAAAGGGTCAAAAAGAACAACTGTCACTCGTACATGACTCCGCAACGACAAAGCCAGTGTACATTCAATCTCCTCCAGCTTCTGCTCATCCAGAATAGGCTTGATGCGGCGCAGCGTTTCCCGTTCATCTCTTATAATTCGTATCTTATGCTCCGGCAGCATCATGCGGCTGCTTTCCCACAGCCCGTTTTTCTCCAGCTTTTTGCCCATGGTAACCCCTCCTTAATTATATATCTATTCCTCTGAACACGAACGTATGTTTGTATTATATCCGCATCTTCGCATATTAATCAATAATCAGGAAAAAGATACCTTTTTAAGGGTCACTCTTTATTCAAAAGATGTATATTAATGTATATCTATTCAAGATAAAATTCGCAGCAAAAAGACGCTGACAGATAAACTGCGCAGCGCCTGATTTGATTTATTCTTGAACAACGTCCCCAGACTCTGAGGTAGCCTGACCTTCGGAATCTATAAGTCCTGTTGCTTCTCTTGCCTCGTTAAGCTTGGAAATACCGAATAACATCGCTACATCAGCGTTCTGATTCAATTCATTAAATTGCTCAGCCGTAACGTTTGCGGAATCAGCACCTTGAGAGGCCTCTTCTTTTAAAGAATAAGCACTTTCAAAGGCAACTTTAGACTCTTCGAGCAACTTACGAATGTCTTCCGGCAAGCTGGAGGAAATTTTTACTTTCTCGGCTTGATTCGATAAATCAGTTGCGGTACTCTGGAATTGCTTAATTTTCTTCTCCAATTGCTTGTCCGTGAGATCTCCTGCTGAATAACCAGCAATGGCTTCGTTGAACTCCGCTAAAGAAGTTTTTCCTGACTCTTCAAGTTTAGACATTTCATTGTAGAAGTTTTGCACGGTCTCCTGCACTTCTTCCTCCGTGGCAGGTGCCGATGAAGTTGAATTATTGCTGCAGGCGCTAAGGATGACAGTCATCATCAGCATTCCTATTAGTAAAGCTTTTTTCATTATTTATCCCTCCACTTAACAGGATAATGTCGGTTTGTGTAAAGCGCAAATGAAATATATGTAAAATGACTGTTATGTTATAATTATTTTAATTGTGATCAGGAAAGGAGAGTATTTATGCCTTATTGCACCACCTGTGGAGCGGAATACAAGCAGGGCGCTAAATTTTGTGGAGAATGTGGAACCAGCCTTGACGGTACCGCTCCAGTAACCGCTCATCGACCCACAGTAGATAATAATCATGTCATTCAAGAAGTCGTGCTCTGGAAAGGCAAACCTGCCGGCATCTCGGATCGACTCAAAGGAATCGTAGGACTTAACACAACTTCATATACCATTACAAGTCAGCGTATTATGGTAAAGACCGGACTTATCGGTAAAAATGTTGAAGAAATCGAATTGCTGCGCGTACGCGATTTATCCGTAAAACAGTCTATCATGGACCGGATGCTTGGCATTGGATCATTAACTGTATTTTCTGATGATGCCTCAGCGCCTCAGCTTCTTTTTCGAAAAATCCATGATGCCCAAACCGTCAAAGATGTTCTGCGCAAAGCCGTTCGTGACGAGAAGATCGCCAACAACATTAGCTACCGCGAGCAAATTTAAGACGTTCATACGTAAAAAGGCCCCGGAAAACCGGGGCTTTTTGCTTGCGCTTGCACACTTGAAGTACTCTTTTTTAAGGAAGATAAAATGCCCCCGCTGGGATAACCCCCTTGATCTGGCTCGGACTCTCCCACTGCAAAACAACCCGGGCGTCGCCCGCATTCTCATAATACTCCACCTTTATTTCATACGGCTTACCTGCAATCAGGTTTATGCTCCCTTTTCGTTCCTGGCCGCTCTGATTCACCCAACTATCAATGACTAGCCCACCATCAATCCATACCCGTATCCCATCATCAGAGTAGGAATAAATGGTATACACCTCGCTAAAAGCAGCCGTCAGCTTCCCACTCCACCGCACAGAGAACGCATCTACACGAATGGCAGGATCAGGCGAACCTTGTCTCCATGAAAAGTTAATATTGGCATCCGTACGCAACAGTGCAGGCGTGCCGCTAAGCGTCATGTTATTGTAATATTGCCCACAGAGTCCACTCTCCAGCACACTATCCCCGATAGCAGCGAAAGCGGCGGCCTCAGCAGCATACTCCTCTCGTGTGAATACCATTTTGTCGTTCATAAAAGCTTTTATCACAGCATCGGTATTCTTCTCATAGAGGAGTTTCCCCCAGGTCAGCTGATAAGACCATTTGGGCTGTGTTTTGGACAACAGTTCAGCAGACGGAAGCTCTCCATTCTCACCAATCGCAATCAGCTTGCCACGACCCAGATCCCATAAATTATCATAATGACTAATCTTGAAATCCGCGTCATAAATGTCGAGCGCCAGCACATCTACCTTATCACTGCCCGGATAGTATTCTGCCGGCTCATCACACCACTGATTTTTTGCATTTGGACTCCAAACCCACAATAAATTATGCAGCTTATGATAATTGGTAAAACGATCGAACATAAGGTTCCACAATGCAGCGTAATTGCTCTTTTGCCCCCACCAAAACCATCCACCATTCATTTCATGATACGGCCGCCAAAGTACAGGAACCCCTGCGTCATTAAGCTTTTTCAGCGACAAGGCTATCTTATCCAGATCAGCTAACAGAGCATTATACTGGGTGGTACCTGGGGTTATATATTTATCAAAATCAGCATTGCTTAGGCTCGTATTTACATTCCCCCAAGTTGGCGCTGTCCCCGGTAATGCAGCGTGATAACACATCGTTACGATCCCGCCGGCCCTAGACCAGCGTATCGCACTGCTGACGACCCAATTCCGTTGATTGTCAATTAGAGCCTGTGACTGATTATTGATTGCGCCCAGCTCGTAGCCATGAAGCGCAGCATATTGCCCGCTGCTATTTTTAAGCTTCTCCATGAGCTCATCTGCACTTTCCAAATAATCATGTTGGCCGCTTATCACACCCTTTCCCTGCAAGTAATAGAGGGTATTCAGCAATAGCTGAGCCGAGGACGACAGCCCCGAATCCGCCGGAGCCATTTGTAATCTGCGAAAAGCCATCTGCCACTGCACATCGCCCACGAACCTTGATGCTGAATCAACCATCTGACGAATAATCCGCTGCTCCATCTATTCTCACCATCCTTTTAAATCTTTTTAAGTTATAGTATGGGGACAATAATGACATGAACTCAGCGAATGGACATGAAGTTGTAAAATAAGTTGGGACGATATAAGGAACTGCTGAATAAATTCACGGCTCAACAAAAAAAGGAGCTCCGCGGCTCCTCATTACTTTTTTTCTTATCTCGTGTACCTTAAAGGCAATAGCTCAGTGATTTCATATTTAGCTAATCGGTCATCCTCCGATACAATTATCTTGCAGTCTATTCCGTAATCCGCAATTAACTCTCGGCACATGCCGCAGGGAGAGACTACTTTAATCTCTTTTTCCTCGCTGTCTGGATCAGAATGCCTTACCGCAACAATCGTATCAAATTCCTTATAACCTTCTGATATCGCTTTGCCAATCACCATCGCCTCTGCACAGACTGTAATCCTCCCCATGCTGGCTTCCACATGTACCGCTGTAAAAATCTCTCCTGTTTTAGTACGAAGCGCTGCACCCACATGGTGCCGTCCCCATTCATAACACCTAGTAATTATATCTTCGGCAGCCGTAATAAGCGTCTGATCCTCAATGGTAATTATGTACTCCATATCCAGTTCCGTCCTCCTTTATTTTACCTAATTATATTAAATCGCACTGAATTATGATATAAGATATACTATTTTAAGTGCCAAAAAAGGAGGAGCAGAATTGAAAGTAAAAAAATGGATCTCCAGTCTCATCATTGTTGCATTACTTGCTTTGGCTAGTTACTGGTTTGAACAAAATGGAGAGCCTACAGACCCCTCGTCTCCATCCGATTCGAGTGTTGTTCAGCTAACCTTCCCATCAGACCGCTATCCTGAGACCGCCAAGCATATTCAGGATGCCATTGCGAAAGGTGAATCCGCCACATGTACGATTAACCGAGAGCAGGCTGAAGAGAACCGTAAAGAGTCCTTAAAAGGGATTCCCACTAAAAAGGGGTATGACCGGGATGAATGGCCAATGGCTATGTGTGAGGAAGGCGGCATTGGTGCCGACATTGAATACATAACGCCAAGCGATAACCGCGGGGCTGGAAGCTGGGTTGGCAATCAGCTGGAGGATTATGCAGACGGAACGCGGGTAGAATTTATGTTTAAATAACGGTCTGTCTGACCAGCCCCAGGCAACAGAATAGCCCCACCTGGCATTCGCCAGATGGGGCTACACTGCACATCAGCTAACTTAGAATAAGCAAGCTTTAGTGATGATAACCAGCAAGATGAAAAGTACCAGAATTGCTCCTGTTGAAGTCCAAGGACTACACACCGGACCTACTGATGCTGGACTTACTACCGGACCTACGTTACAACCACAACCATGTTCCATTCCCATTTTCAATTCCTCCTAATGATTAATGACTACAGCACAAGATATGTAAAAAGGAGATAAGCCGTTTGGGCGAATTGGCAAACAAATGCCAATCACCTAATGAATTGAAGGTGGACAGTCGATAAACAGGATATACACAAAGGAGGTGCAATATGGATATAGCTGCATTATCAATGGCAATGAGCCAAGCATCCTTAGCTCAAAATGTTGGGATACAGGTCATGAATATTGCCAAGAATCAGGCTGAAACCCAGAGCCAAACCATGGTGGAAATGCTGGGCAAAAGCGTTGCTCCTAATTTGGGAAAAACACTTGATATTAGTGTGTAATTGCTTTATGCTAAGGATACATGAGAACGAATGTTCCTGTGTATCCTTAGCATTTTTTTACTCTACATAGCCCTTCGGGCTTTTCTTTTGCGCATTTATGCGAACATACGATCCCATTAGTGATTTATTAGTGATTTTAAACGAGGTGAATAAGTTGGAGAACATGAAATCATATTATCAAATGACTGTGCTTGAGAAATGGACGGAGGATTTATACAAGCGATTAAATCTTCATCAGCCCTCACAAATTTCAATATCGTATATTGCAGAGCGGCTTAATATCTGGGTTCATTATTTGGATGTGAGAAGCAAGAGCATTGAAGCGTCTGCAGGGATGTACAGCCTGTTTATCGACAACCGCCTTCCAGCCAATCTTCAACGGCTAGAGTTTCTTCATGAACTGTGTCACCTCCTTCGCCATGGCAGTGATAATCAGACCTTGATGCCAGAGCATTTCACGCGGGCACAGGAGGATGAATCCGAGCGTTTTATCTTGTATGCGGCGATGCCTTACTCCATGATCTCCCGCATGACATTGCCTGAGCAACGGGAGGATGCCATCTCCTATCTCGCAGCAGAATTTCAAGTTCCTGCCGAGCTGGCCTTACAGCGGATTGATCAGATCCAACGACGTGTGTTCCAAGGGCAATTATTGGCCGTGATGGGAAGAAACGAAGAACGACTGACACATATTCGCAACGGATCACGGAGATAATAAGCTTAGTTGCAATAGTTCTCTGCATATTCATTTATGGTGGAATTTCTCGTGAGGGGGAACGACATGGAAGCCATTAAAGTAATCGAATTATTACTGACTCATCCGGATTATAATGTAGATGCAGTACACCCCGAAATCCCGGATTTCGTGGGCATTGAGACGATTGAGGTGGATCACGAAACGGGGACCTTCTCCATTTTATTGCAAGAACCCAAAGAGGACTAAAAGAGAATCATTATTCTTCATAAGTTAAAAGGCAGCAAATCTAGTATGTCCCGGCAATTCTTCGTTCGCTTACGCCTGGATTACTATTGTTATTTGCTGCCTTTTTGTATAATCTGTTATGCAGATACAAACTGTATCACCAATAAGAACTAGAATAATGAATACACCGACAAAACCCCATATTAAAAACCATAAGATTTCCACCCCCGGCAGCCTTGGACTTACCTTGTTCTCCAACATCTTAATTCGCTGCTCCAGTATTTTCTCTTCCTCCTGCGTCATATATCTATGAATGACATACCAGTCTCAGTATATTATCTTATACTATATACAAATTATTTATATGGAGGGAATTAATGAAGAAAAAAACAAAACTAATCTTCATCGTTCTAATCCTTTTAATCTATGGAATAACATCCTTAGCCTTCCACTACTTCCAAAATCATATGAACAGAGAAGTCATTCATTATCTAGTAGAGACGAGAAATTATAAGAAAGAAGATTTTGATAAAGTATACACCCAGATTGCCAAAGCTCCCCTCGTAAGTACCACGGTGATTTTTGCAGACGAACCCTACGCAAGATACTTTTATCGAAAAGAAAATGGAAGGATCTTTCAATACAGCAGGGCTCCTGTTAAAGGTAATGATCCTAGCTATACATATAAACATATCGAGGAGAATCTCCCGTGAAGGAGTTGCCCTATAAAAAAGACGCGTTTGTCCAGCAGTCAGCACTTGGCTGCTTGGGCAAACGTGTTTTTTTGATCTTCCCTGCTCTAAATAGGTAAACATCGTTTGCGTAGACAGGTGATGGTAGAGGGTTCAGGACATGTGCCGATGCACTTGATTAAAGAGAGTATGGATAAGCAACTTGAAACTTGTAACGAAGCCCCTTTTTATACATTAGATCCACTGACTACAGATAACATTGGCGTGGTTCTTAGCAGCTATCGGACACAGTTGATCTTATGCGCGGTATAACCCTCCATTTCAAAGTGTAGCGGACCCCATAGCCTTTATTGGCATGAAAAACACCATATAAGACCTCCTTTTTAAGGAATAGCGTCACTGGAGTCCGCGAACCTGCTCAAAAGCCTATAAATATGCAAATAACGACTTCTGAGTCCGTAAGCCTCTGGAGATAATTTATGAATAGGTATTCTTTACGCTCAAACACAAAGGAATTTTCTCAGGAACAAAATGTGACCTAATGCCGTCCTAAATGGTGTTATAGGTAAAGGGGGGCACAGTATCATGCAGCGATCCATGACCCGGCCGGGAAATCATGTGATGAAGAGTTACGAAATCTACGCAGATATGCTGTTCCGGATCGCTTTGGTCCATCTAGGCAGCCGGCAAGATGCCGAAGAAGCCACTCAGGATACCTTCATCAAGCTAATAGAAAAAGCGCCGGAGTTCAAAGATGCCGAACATCAGAAGGCATGGCTGATCCGGGTAATCACCAACCATTGTAAAACACTACTGGGCAGAGGCTGGCGCAAGCGCGAGGTTAAGCTGGAGAGCGCTGAGCCAATTGCGGCAGACAGCCCCGAGGATTGGGCTCTGCTGCAGTTAGTTATGGCGATGCCCATGAAGTATAAAACCGTAATCCATCTTTATTATTACGAGGACTATCCCATCCAGGAGATCAGCAAGATTCTGCAGATTAGTCAGTCTGCCGTGAAGATGAGACTTCAGCGGGGACGGCAACTGTTAAAACTGGAGCTGGAAGGAGCGGAACCACAGTGAAGGAAGATCAGTTTCGAACAACATATAAGAAAGCGGTGGATTCGATGAAACCAGGTGAAGAGATGAAAAAAGAATTGTTCAATAAAATAGAGCAGCGGCAGGAGCGGAAGCGTCCGCGCAAAACCGTTTATATCGCAGCAAGTGTCGTGCTCGCCGCAGGAATCGGTCTGGCTGGGCCTAGTATATGGCAGCAGTTGAACAGTCAGAGCTCCCCAGGGCAGGTTGCCCAGGTAACTCCGGGAGCAAGCAATGCTGGCAATTCAGGCACAGCTACATCCGGCAGCATTGTCATTCCCAAGCTGAAACTGCCAGATAAGGAGTCTGGCGTGAAGGCAGATATGATCGCCTTGGTCGTGTATAAAAATAATATTTATACACAGTCAGCGACTCGCATTGACGCTGCCGATGCTGCTGCTCTGCGCGGTGATAAGTTGGGACGCACTACAGGCGGCATCAACGAATGGAGCGGTAGCGACGAATATATTGAGTTAGCCTCGAACATCGGCGAAACGGATCTCTATTCCGTGAAGGGCTATGACTCCAGCTTTCTGATTATGTCCTATTCGGAAATCAACGGCGAGGTATTCGCCGAACTGTATGAGCACACCAACGGCATCACCATAAACAGCGGCGCCGACCTGTTCGGCAAGCTGAATCTTGAAGGCCGAGTTACTTCTGCACAATGGGAAAGCTTCAACAGCTGGAACAACGGCCTCCAGCAGCAGGCGCCACTTGCCAATGGCGAGGCGCTTGATGGCTTCCTGACAGCCCTCCAAGCTGCTAAACCGCTGGCAGCAGAGCCGCTGATCGAGCAAGGCATCTACGACAGCGAAGACCGTAAGATCATCTATTTGCAGCTGGAAGACAACGCCCGAGTAGAGCTGACGCTGTTCGGTCAAGGACTTGTACGCTACGGTCAAGCACCGGCATTCTTCGAGGTCGAATCCGGGGCATTCCAGCAGCTGTGGGACAGCATGAAACTTTAAGGATGTTGGTGGAAACCCAGGGACGGCGGTTGGGACGGCGGTCAGGACTGCGATCGGGACTGCGACTGGGACTGCGATCGGGACTGCGATCGGGACTGCGACTAGGACTGCGATCGGAAGTAATTGAGTACCTCGTTTCGGTCGCCCTGCTCTCCATTGGACAATTTAGCTGGCTGCTAACAAAAACGGCACTGCTTCAAAACCATTTCATGGTTTGGAGCAGTGCCGTTTTGTGCTTTACTGTATGGTTTATGAACTCGCATACTAGATATGCTGGTTGTAGAGGTGAGACTACTGTTATTACTTTAAAGGACGATTCTCGCTGTAAATTCTGCAACTAAATCTGTGAGGAGCACGGCACTAACGAGCTAACGAACTAACCTCCTCCACCTCGAGCTATCGGACCCAGATGTCGCTATTTGCTGATTTTCAGCCTTAAGAGCATGGTTTCGGACTCCATGGACGCTAATGCCCAGAAAGAGGCTCAAATGCGGTACTTTTTATGCCATTAGCGACTATGGAGTCCGTTAGAATTGCAAATGTGGAAAAAAACCGCTTTAAGGGTCAGCTGTGTCCGATAGGAGCAGCCTCGTTCACGTAATTGTTATCGAATCAAATTTCAAAGGAACACAGGGGTCCCTCTCGGTACTTCCGATTGCTACAAAAAAGGAACGCCCACCATGGACGCTCCTTTTTTTCTTATTCGTCTACAAAATTCTAGCTAGTTACGCATTTACACTTTCCGATTTTCGATCCTGTCTTGCGTGTAATGTTTTCATTGCAAATCTTGCTATCGGCTGCGCAACCAACAGTTCAATCCAAAATGCTATTCCAAAGTTTCTCGGCCAGATGTGAAGAAAGTTTTTAAGTGGATCCAGGCTTATTTGTTTTGTCCCAACCCATGTGCCGATAATTGATAGTAAAATAGATAACACTGTGACATTTAATAAAGTATTCAACAGAATCCTTGCATTAAATCCATCGGTTTGTCCCATGAATTTCGGCATCACTTTCCCGACAATCGGACCTGCAACTAATCTTACGGATAAAACTACGATCATCCACATAAACGGAATAACCTTTAGTGTATCTATATACACTTCCTTACTGAAGCCGCGTTCCAACCCCACAATAATAGGGGCAATAGTGTTAACTGAAATGATTGAAATAATGAGTAAAAATAATATACCTTCTTTTCCGTTTCTGGGCAGTCTTGTGTCTCCATGCATGTTTGTCATCTCCGTGAATAATATTTCAGATGGCAGACGTATCATGAGACATATATTTTTGGCCCAATAAAAAAGACCAATATCTCTACACACTGATATTATAATTATAACATTTATTTAAAATGAATGTCAGACCTTCTATTCAAAATTCTTAAAATTCTCCTGCGGATAGCGAATAGTTACTCCACGTTCAGCGGCTTTTTCATTCCAAACGTAAGACACCAAATCCCGAAATCCCATCCAAGAGTTACGCCCCGGTAAATCGCCATTGCTTCGGTCGTGCGACTCTAACCTGTTTTCTACACCCTCATAGTAGCACGTAAAAATCGTCTATTGCTGTTCAACTTATAATCAAGTTACCTTCAGATCATGCTGAAATTTTATATGTATTTCCCCACCTAATAAGACCCCTCAGTATCATTTCCGCGATTTTTCTGATTCCCTTGTCCAAACACAATGAATCTCAATTCATATATATATAGCAAACTAATAAAGAGGTGAAGCTCATGGCAACAACAACAGGCATTATTACGAACACAGGGACTACCCCAGCATCCAACGTGGTCATTAATATCGATAATGACAACCTTAGTTTTTCATCTAACGTAGTCTATCACGTTTACGTATGGAATACCTTGGTTAGTAAAGGTTTAGTCTACTCCAACTCATTAAATGTTAATGCTAACACCAGCCAGTTTCTCAGTTTTAATATCGCAGGCAATTCAGCTTATGAAGTCCAATTTCTCGTAACTGGAAACGCACCGGCAGACACGATTATCACGGTGTTCGGAACGGATTCGTCAGGAAACGTCATCCCCCATCAAAGAGTGCTGCAATCCGAACTTACTTTCATAGCTCAGCTGAACCCGTAAGTACCAAAAACTCTATGACGAAAGGAGCTTTGCATGGTTAATATTCAACTTTCACCGAGCGCAAGCGTTCAGTTTGAGCCCACCATCGCGGTAAATTGGCTTAATCCTTCAGTTATGGTTGCCGTAGCTGTAGATCTTCGATTAGGCCCTCCTAATATAGGTTTATACAAATCTATTGACGCAGGTGCCACTTGGACAACAACGTTATTGCCGTTACCGACAGGATTTGCAGGCATCGAAGCACCACATATTGATTATATTTTCCCGACCACTTTCGTAGTATTAGCCCACGCCTTCGATTCAGACGGTCTCAGCGGGTCGATCGTCTCCTATACATCTGCCGACAATGCCTCTTCATTCGGACCGCCAGTCATCGTGAATCAAGGGTTTGGGCAGTTTGTAAATGATGATCAGGTGGTCGTTGTCACCGACAAAGCTGGATCAAGTCCTTTTTTTGGAAATGTATATACTGGTTATACGCATGATTACAACACACAATTCATACCGGGAAATACGATATTCTTCAATCGTTCCCTAGATAACGGTAGTACCTATTCCAGTCCCTCCCTGCTGTCTTCGGTCGAAGAATTCGAAGAATTCCCCGGTATAGCAATTACATTAAATGGGATTGTTATCGTGGGATGGATCAATCAGCCTCCCGGTAATACTGATCTTAAAATTCGCACATCCTCAGACGGTGGGGTCACTTTTACTCCTGAAACCATGGTCGCCAGCGTTGTAGTCCCACCAGATCCATTGCCGGGATATACATTTAGATGTCTGACATACCCTTCCCTCGCAGCAGATATTTCTAATGCACCGACGACGCGAGGGAATGTCTATGCTGTATGGCAAGATTTTCGAGAAGGTTATTCTGATATTTTTCTTGCTATCTCCACTAATTTTGGTGTGGATTGGGGGGCACCAATATCCATTACAGGTAGTCCTGTGGGCTCCCAAAACTTTTTCCCAGCCATCACCGTATCCCCTGCGGATGGTGCAATATTCGTTACCTATTACACTAATCGAGTCAACCCCCTCAACCTTGATGTTTATCTAGCAACATCTAGAGATGGCGGTATGACGTATACAAACACCCGGATAACAACAACTTCCTTTGACGTCACCGGCATCCCCCTAATTGGGGACTACATCGGTAATGCCATCGTCCCTCAAACAGGCCGTCTAGTGAGCGTATGGACAGACACGCGGACCGGTACAGAGAACATCTGGTTTGGTGATAATCAATAAGCTATTAATCAACTTCTGATGATAAAGTTAGTATATCTACTTGCAATAAAGGATGCCGAGCGAATATGCGGCATCCTCTATTGCTTCTTATCAAAATTCAGCATTAACCTTTTCAAAGAAATCATCAATTTCAGCGTATTGGACATGCTTTTAATTCAATCAAAATCTACGGCGTATGGTGCTTGCTACTTAATAGTCTATATGTCATGACTGTCCCCTTTCCTCTACAAGAGTAGGGCAGTTCCACAGAATACATACTCTTTACCGTTTTCCAGATGATCTATGATAAAACCAGTGGATCTAACAACGCCGTGACCAAAATGTGATCATTTTCTATTTTGTCGCTTTTCCAACTCTTCCACTTCTACTTACAAGGAGCCTATAGACAGCAAAAAACCCTTACAAGGTAAGGGTTTTTGATAAGTGGGCCCTGAGGGACTCGAACCCCCGACCAATCGGTTATGAGCCGACCGCTCTAACCAACTGAGCTAAGGGCCCGGATCTAAAAATATCCGAATGTACAATTGCTGTTGTAATAAAATTGGTTGCGGGGGCAGGATTTGAACCTGCGACCTTCGGGTTATGAGCCCGACGAGCTACCGGGCTGCTCCACCCCGCGTCAGAAATAATATTCAAACAGCGACAATAAATAATATACAGTACAAAATGGGTCTACGTCAAGGATGAATTTGTAAAAGTTCTCAAGGCAAAAATCTAACCCCATATCTTCCTTTGCGGGATCGATAAATCTCCACAAAACTTGGGTCATGATAGCCATAAATCCAGCCATCTTGCTCCAGTCTCTTTGCCAAACAGCCTGCTTGAAATCTCGTTCTGAACAGTTTCGCGAAGTATATCCAATTCATGATGCCCTCTTCTCCTTTTCGCAAATTAATCTTACGCTGCTCTGAACTTATCATGCCCAAGTTCCACAAAATAAGCCACCGGAAATCCGGTGGCTGCTACATATTCCAAAACTCAATCCCCTATGGAGTCAAAATAATATGTGGGATCTTTTTCGAGCGTACCCAGCATCGTATTCCCTTGCTTCTCCCAAGCTTTAAGTGCACTCTCGACCGTTCTCTTGCCCTGATAAACTTCTGTGAACAGTTGACGCCCAACATCGTTAATACGGCTAATTCCAGGCTTCTGTGTTTGTAGGACGTTCATCAAAGGATCATTGGCTGGTAATGGTTTAAGCGTATAGAAGGACTCCAGATTTACTGAAGGTACTTTCGTGGTAATGTAATCCTTACGGGAAGTTAGTTCCCCGCGGGTATGGGCTTTAATTTTGGCTACTTCATTACTGTTGACGAATTTGATCAAATCCCACGCATCTTCCTTATTAGCAGCTATAGTGTTGATAGCCATCATATTACCTACCCAAGTACCTACAGCCACTCCTGGTTTCTCCTTAAAAGTAGGTACGGTAACGAAACCCCAATCGACAGGATTATAATTTTTGATCTTTGCTGCATTGCGGCTCACACCTGTAAGCTCATTAAGATAATCGTATTCTCCAATTACCATTGCAGCTTTTCCGGTAAGGAAGAGATCCCCTTGGACAGGACTATAGGTACTCCGTTCTGTTTCTATAAAATCCATACCGTTTAACCCAGGTGTAATTTGCTTTTTCACCAATTGGCTGTAGGTCGTCCAAGCTTGACTCCACTGTGTTTGGTTTACCTCCATCTTATGTCCCTTGTTGTCATACATAGCAAGCTCCAGCGGTGAGACATAGGTCTGCATATCCCAGAAAGGATCGCTCATATAACGGTTCATCGAAAAGCCATATATACGCTTATCTTTATTTGTCGATTTCTTGGTCACCTTTTCGGCCAGCGCGAACACTTCATCCCAAGTCATTCCATCTGTCGGATAACCTACACCAGCAGCATCAAAAATACCTTTGTTAAAATATAACGCACTCGACATAAAAGTCGGCGCTAACGCGTAAAGACTTCCTCCACCCAGCTCACGAACTCCACTTAGCATCGTAGGCGCCATATTGCTTAAATCATATTGATCTCGTGCGATAAGCGGCTCCAGCGGTTGCACCAGATTATGTTCCACCAAACTCTTCACCAATGTACTATCACCGACGATTACATCAACTGGCTCTGCACCGCCCATAATTGCTCGGATATTCTCCAGATTATCTGGGTTAACCTCTGGATAGGTGCTGTCAAAACGAAGCTCATTCATATTGATGGCTGGAATAATCTCAAGTTTGATTTCAGGATGCTGCAATTCATACATATCTGTAAACTGCTGACGAAAAGAAGAATCGTCCTCTCCAGACCAGAGGCTGCCAATACGTAACACGCGCTGTTCTGTAGATGGCTTAGAAGCCTCCGCCCAAGCTGTGTGCCTGCTTTCAGAAATTAAAGGCAATAGGAGTGCTGCACATATTCCAAAGCTTAACCAGCGCCGCCATAGCCTTCTATTATTATTTATATGATTCATTCTTGAACCCTCCCATAAAATACTCAATCCATCCACCTTATGAATAATTACCCATAATTCTAGTAACAGTATATAGCTTTATTCAGGAGGGGAAGTTACAGGCTGTTTAAAGTTATGCTACGATTTCTTCATATTATTTCTATAAAAAACGTTCCGGGAGTTTCCTGAGGATACTAAAATGCCTTTCTGCGGCAGGATAATTGCACTTTGTGCAACTATTACAGCTGAGTGTGTTGTGCTTCTCCTTTTAATTGCACTATGTGCAGTTAAAAAACGTTATTAGGTGCTTTCAGCGGATTTCTGGCTGATTTAATTGCACAAAGTGCAACTATATCGCCAGATCCTCTAAGGAAGGTTAGTTTAAGTGCACAAACTGCAACTATTCGGCGTTTGAGACGACATTGCGATAGCATCCCCGGGTGTCAGAGCGTTCAGAGCGTAGAGCGACAGCGCATAGCAGCAGAGTAGCAAAGTGCCAGAGCATAGAGCGACAGCGCATAGCAGCAGAGTAGCAGAGTGCCAGAGCATAGAGCGACAGCGCATAGCAGCAGAGTAGCAGAGTGCCAGAGCATAGAGCGACAGCGCATAGCAGCATAGCAGCAGAGTTTCAGAATCCCGAGTGTCAGAGCGCAATATACCAGAGCGACAGAGCGCAGGTCAGCCAAGTATCACAACGTGAATGTATATGTAAATGTATATGTAAATGTAAATGTAAATCCAAACACCAAAACTCTACTCTCCACTCTACGTTTCCTTTTACCAATACAGCATTCGTCTTCCCTACTAACTAACCTACTAACTAACCCGCACCTTTCCTGTGACCGGCACAAATCGCCCCTTCTACGCAGGATAATTGCACTTTGTGCAACTATTAAAGCGGAGTGTGTTGTGCTTCTCCTTTTAATTGCACTATGTGCAGTTAAAAAACGTTATTAGGTGCTTTCGGCGGTTATCTGGTGGATGTAATTGCACAAAGTGCAACTATATCGCCAGATCCTCTAAGGAAGGTTAGTTTAAGTGCACAAACTGCAACTATTCGGCGTTTGAGACGACAGCGCGATGAAATCACCGGAGCAGAGTATAGTATTCCAGAGTGTCAGAGCGTTCAGAGCGCAGAGCAGCAGAGTATCAGAATCCAGAGTGTCAGAACGCAATATACCAGAACGACAGAGCGCAGGTCAGCCAAGTGTCAGAACGTGAATATAAATGTAAATGTAGATGTGAAATGTGAATGCAGACACCAAAACCCTACTCTCCACTCTACTTTTCCTTTTACCAATACAGCATTTTCCTTCCATACTAACTAACCTACTGACTAACCTGCTACATTTCATGTGACCGGCACAAATCGCCCCTTCTGCGACAGGATAATTGCACTTTGTGCAACTATTACAGCTGAGTGTGTTGTGCTTCTCCTTTTAATTGCACTATGTGCAGTTAAAAAACGTGATTAGGTGCTTTCGGCGGATATCTGGGTGATATAATTGCACAAAATGCAACTATATCACCAGATCCTCTAAGGAAGGTTAGTTTAAGTGCACAAACTGCAACTATTCGGCGTTTGAGACGACAACGCGATGGAATCACCGGGGCAGAGTATAGTATTCCAGAGCGCCAGAGTTTACACCTGCCGCGGCTGGATCATTGCATCTTTCTGCAATAAATAACAACGTACTTCATGCACCTATACAGCAGAGTGTGCTTTAAGCTTTCCTTTTTATTACACTCAGTGTAGTTAAAAAGAAAAGCCTCCCACCAAAATGTGAGAGGCCCGTCCAAACTATAATCAGATATTTAGTTTAAACGCCAAATGCGGAAGGATCTTTTCTCCAAGATTTCAGCAGTTCCACATCTGTAGCTGCGATCTTGCCTTGTGTAAGAGCCACATCAATCAATGTGCTATAGTTGGATAAGCTTCGTAATGGCATTTCAGCTGCGGCAAAAGCCTCCACCGCACGGTCCAGCTCGTAGCTGAAGATTGCCAATACAGCCAACGCTTCTGCGCCTGCTTCTTGCACAGCTTGAGCTGCTTTGATGGAGCTTCCGCCAGTGGAGATCAGGTCTTCGATAACGACTACCTTTTGCCCCGGCTTAATCAGTCCTTCGATCTGGTTCTGCTTGCCGTGACCTTTAGCTTTATCGCGGATATAAGCCATTGGCAGATTAAGTTTATCAGCTACCCAAGCTGCGTGAGGAATGCCTGCGGTTGCTGTACCTGCGATCACCTCTGTGTCTGGATACTGGCTTTTAATAAGCTCAGCGAAGGCATCAGCAATATAGTTACGTACCTCTGGGTAAGCCATAGTCAGGCGGTTATCGCAATAGATCGGGGATTTAATACCAGAGGTCCAGGTAAAAGGCTCCTGCGGACGCAGTGCCACTGCTCCTATCGTAAGCAGATAACTTGCTACTTGTTCACTTCTATTTAATGTACTCATGCTAAGGTCATCTCCTCAATAATATTTAGTGCTGCTTGACGTGGATCAGCCGCAGTTGTAACAGGACGGCCCACCACCAGAAAGTGGCTGCCTTGCTGAATCGCTTTGCCCGGCGTCATCACCCGGGACTGGTCACCTAGGGATGCACCTGCTGGCCGGATACCAGGTGTAACTGTACAAAATGCGGGCCCACAAGCCTCTGCGATCGCTGAAGACTCTTGCGGTGAAGCCACTACTCCATCCAGACCTGCAGCGGCTGCCAGCTTAGCGTATCTGACTACAGTATCTGCTACGTCTCCTGCGATTCCAATTTCGTTATTCATCACTTCTTGGCTCGTGCTGGTCAGCTGTGTAACTGCGATAATCAAAGGCATTTTAAGCGCAGCATTCGCATTAACTACTGAAGCAGCGCCTTCCCGGGCAGCAGCCATCATCGCTGAGCCTCCTGCGGCATGTACGTTAAACATATCCACACCGAGGTTCGTAAGGCTTTCTGCCCCGCCTTTTACCGTGTTAGGAATATCATGCATTTTGACATCTGCAAATACAGAATACCCCCGAGATTTCAGTTCATTAATGAATTCCGGTCCCGCTGCATAAAAAAGCTGCATTCCCACTTTCATATAACAAGGAATCCCTTCAAGCTTGTCAATCAAGGTTCTTGCCCCAGCAACATCAGGGTAATCTAAGGCGATCATCAAGCGATTCGCCATTTCATTCCACTTCGCATCTCCCTGTCCCATAACCGTTCTCCCATCCAGTGCAGACTTAAATCCACACTCTTCATTTATTAGCCCCTAGGCATAGCGGAACGGTCTGCGTAAACGCAAACCGCCCTATACATCTTTATGAGATTAGTTTAATTGACCGACAAAAGCAGGCATGGACTGTGACGAGAAGTTGATCGTCTGCAGCATTCTGAGCAGTGCCGTTACTGTATCGAGTGATGTCATACATACGACGCCATTCTCAACCGCTTCACGACGGATACGGAATCCATCACGCTCTGGTGTTTTCCCTTTAGTCAGTGTATTAAAGACGAAGTTGGCTTGCCCACCACGAATCAAGTCGAGAATGTTCGGCGCACCTTCATCCAGCTTGTTTACGTTCATTACGTTGAGACCTGCTTCTTCAAGCGCTTGAGCGGTGCCTCCGGTAGCAATGATCTTGTAACCCAGCGAGTGGAAGCCTTTCATAAGCTCTACAGCTTCTGCTTTATCTTTATCTGCCACTGTAACGATGATAGCGCCGGTTGCTGGAATTTTCATTCCTGCTCCGATTAGACCTTTATACAAAGCTTTTGCATACAATTTATCGCGGCCCATAACCTCACCCGTCGATTTCATTTCAGGTCCGAGCGTTGGTTCTACTCTACGCAGCTTGGCAAAAGAGAACACCGGCACTTTAACCGATACATAATCACTTTCCGGCCATAGACCTTCTGTATAACCGTCATCTTTCAGCTTGCCGCCGAGAATGATTTTGGTTGCCAGATGCGCCATTGGAATTCCAGTTACTTTACTCAAGAATGGAACCGTACGCGATGAACGTGGATTTACTTCAATTACGTACACTTCATTCTGATAGATAACGAACTGGATGTTGACCAGACCAATCGTTTTCAATTCCTTAGCAATCTTGATTGTGATCTCAGCAATTTTTGCTTTCAGACCTTCATCCAGATATTGCGGAGGATATACAGCGATGGAGTCACCGGAGTGAACGCCTGCACGCTCAACATGCTCCATGATCCCTGGAATAACTACCGTCTCACCGTCACAAATTGCGTCTACCTCAACCTCTTTACCTAACATGTAACGGTCAATCAATACCGGATGCTCCGGATTTACCTTAACCGCTTCTACCATGTAGCTAAGCAATTCCGCATCATTATATACAATTTCCATTGCGCGTCCACCCAGTACATAGGAAGGACGTACCAGCACCGGATATCCAAGCGATTGTGCAGTTTCTACTGCTTGATCTACGTTGATAACCGTCTTTCCTTTTGGTTGGGCAATATCCAGACGAGCCAACAAAGCTTCGAATTTCTTCCGGTCTTCAGCTTCGTCAATACTGTCTAGGCTAGTTCCGAGAATCTTAACGCCAGCCGCACTTAGTGGTGCAGCAAGGTTAATGGCTGTTTGGCCTCCGAACTGTACGATAACCCCAATCGGATTCTCTTGCGCAATTACGTTCATTACATCTTCAAAGAACAAGGGTTCAAAATACAACCGGTCCGAAGTATTAAAGTCGGTAGATACAGTTTCAGGGTTATTATTGATAATAACCGCTTCATAACCTGCCTTCTGAATCGCCCACACTGCATGCACAGTGGAGTAATCGAACTCAATCCCTTGGCCGATCCGGATTGGACCCGATCCAAGCACGATAACCTTTTGTTTATCGGAATGAATGACCTCATTTTCAGTCTCATAAGTAGAGTAGTAGTAAGGTGTAGAAGCTTCGAACTCAGCTGCACAGGTATCTACCATTTTGAATACAGGCGTTAATCCTCGCTCTAAACGAAGCGCGCGTACATCAGCTTCTTTAGTGTATTTACCGTTCGCTTGTCCTTCTGCACGTATCTCAGCAATCGCACGGTCTGTAAAACCTCTGCGTTTAGCTTGATATAAGGTTTCTTCTGATAAGCTTTCATCCCCACGGATGACCTCTTCAAAGTTGATCAGTCCCTCGATTTTGGACAGGAACCACCAGTCTACGTTAGTAATGTCTTGAATCTCTTGCAAGCCAAATCCGCGGCGGAAAGCTTCAGCGATCAAGAACAACCGCTCATCATCTGGTTTTGCCAGACGTTCACGCAGGACGCTTTCTTCCAGATCCTCAGCGCCCGGCAGGCGGAAACGGTGTACACCGATTTCCAGGGAACGAATTGCTTTATGAATGGACTCTTCGAAGGTACGACCGATGGCCATAACTTCTCCAGTTGCTTTCATTTGTGTGCCCAGCTTACGGTTCGCATGAATGAACTTGTCGAACGGCCAGCGTGGGATTTTGCTTACGATATAGTCAAGTGTAGGCTCGAAGCAAGCATAGGTCTGTCCAGTAACTGGATTGACGATTTCATCGAGTGTGTAACCAAGTGCGATTTTGGCAGCCATTTTGGCAATCGGATAACCGGTTGCTTTCGAAGCCAAAGCCGAAGAGCGGCTGACACGTGGATTTACTTCTATTACATAATATTGATAGCTTTGCGGATCCAGTGCGAACTGCACGTTGCAGCCACCCTCGATATTCAGCGCACGAATGATTTTGAGTGAAGCGCTGCGCAGCATTTGATATTCACGGTCGGATAACGTTTGGCTAGGTGCCACAACGATACTGTCACCCGTATGCACACCTACCGGGTCAAAGTTCTCCATGTTGCAGACAACGATACAGTTGTCATTCGCATCACGCATAACCTCGTATTCAACTTCCTTCATGCCGGCAATACTTTTCTCCACCAAACATTGTCCAATTGGACTATAACGAATACCTGCTTTGACAGTCTCAAGCAGCTCTTCTTCGTTGTCGCAGATCCCGCCGCCGGTGCCGCCAAGCGTATAGGCTGGGCGTACAATCAGTGGGAAACCAATTTCCTCAGCGAATTTCATCGCTTCATCTACTGTGGTAATAATAGTGCTCTCTGGTACAGGCTGTTCCAATTCGCGCATCAAATCGCGGAACAAATCGCGATCCTCTGCTTTTTCAATGGATTCAAGCTGGGTACCTAGAAGCTTAACATTCTCTTGTTCTAGTACTCCTGCACGAGCCAATTCTACAGCCATATTAAGACCTGTCTGTCCTCCCAAAGTTGGCAACAAGCCATCTGGGCGCTCCTGGCGGATGATGCCAGTTACGAATTCAAGGGTAATCGGCTCGATATAAACTTTATCAGCCATATTGGTGTCAGTCATGATAGTCGCTGGGTTACTGTTGATCAGCACAACTTCCACGCCTTCTTCTTTCAGGGCCTGACAGGCCTGAGTTCCGGCGTAGTCAAATTCTGCGGCTTGCCCGATAACAATCGGTCCAGAACCAATTACTAATATTTTTTTAAGCTTTTCATTCTTAGGCATGTTATAGAGCTCCTTTCACGGCTTCAAGCTGTTTTACTGTAGGTTTTGGCGCCGTGATTCTGGCGTTTGCCGCAAGCTGCGCCTGGCGCGAGCTTACAGGTGTGTTAGCTTTATGATCAGCGATCATCTGTAAGAAACGATCGAATAAATAGCTGCTGTCATGAGGTCCCGGTGCTGCTTCTGGATGGTACTGTACTGAAAATGCAGGGTAACGGGTATGTTTAAGTCCTTCAACGGTCTTATCATTATTATTAATGTGAGTAACTTCTAGATCCGTGCTCTTCACAGAATCTTCATTCACTGTGTAGCCATGGTTCTGAGAAGTAATGAAGCAACGTCCGCTCTCCAATTCTTTAACCGGATGGTTACCGCCACGGTGCCCGAATTTCAGCTTCTCTGTATCCGCGCCACAAGCCAGTGCAAACAGCTGGTGACCTAAGCAGATGCCGAAGATTGGGTATTCACCAAGCAATTCCGAGATCGTCTTCACTGCGTGTGGGACGTCTTTCGGGTCCCCAGGGCCGTTAGACAGCTGGATACCATCTGGATTGAGGCGACGAATCTCATCAGCGGTTACGTCATGAGGTACAACTACAACGTCACAACCGCGATTGTTCAACTCGCGCAAGATACCAGCCTTCGCACCGTAATCTACAAGCACGATGCGCTCTTTAGTTCCTGGGCTATTGTACATGCTTGGAGTAGATGTGCGAGCTACCTGATTGCGCAATTCTTCAATTGAAGTGTCGCCCATCATTTCCATCAATTCCTCTACACGTTTGTTAGAGGTAGTCAGGATCGCCTTCATTGTTCCGTAGTGGCGAATAATCCGCGTCAACATCCGGGTATCAATCTCGCTGATTCCAGGAATATCATATTCTTTCAGCAGGTCGTCCACACTGTATTCTGCGCGCCAGTTACTTGGAACTTCTTCATGACGACGCACTACAAAACCGTGTACGAAAGGTCGAACAGATTCGAAATCATCCCGCGTAATCCCGTAGTTCCCGATCAATGGGTACGTCATGGTAACGATTTGTCCGCAATATGAAGGGTCAGACAGCACCTCTTGATATCCTGTAATTCCTGTGTTAAAAACAACCTCGCCTGTCTTTTCACCTTCAGCGCCAAATGCGGTACCTGTAAATAAAGTTCCGTCTTGAAGCAGCAATCTCGCCTGCATTCCCTTCCACTCCTTCATGTTCTGTAGTCTAATACGTATGCCTTGCATGCCTTCCGGAGTGTACGCGTTCAAATTGCTGATCTGTAAAGATCAGCAATTTCGCCTCACCAGTCCGCTAGTTTTTCTCAGTCCATACGGCTTTGCCGTCCACCCAAGTTTTTACTGGCCAACCCTTAAGCTTCCAGCCGCCAAAAGGAGTGTTACGTCCTTTGCTTGCGAAGGAACTTGGATCTACTTCTTTTTCCTGCTCCAGATCGATCAGTGTCAAATCTGCAGGAGCTCCGATCTCCATAACCCCGGTGTTCAATCTGAATACCCGTGCAGGATCGGCAGTCATTCTTTGTACTAGTAAGGATAAATCCCATTTTCCGGTTTCTACAAACGCTGTGTATAAGAGTGGGAAAGCTGTCTCGAATCCAACGATACCAAAAGGTGCCAGCTGCATTCCCTTCGCCTTCTCTTCTTCACTATGTGGCGCATGATCTGTAACAATCATATCTAGTGTGCCATCAAGCAACCCTTCGATACACGCCTCAACATCGCGGCGGGAGCGCAGCGGCGGGTTCATTTTCCAATTGGCATCCAGGCCTGGAATATCGTCTTCAGCAAGAAGCAAGTGATGCGGACATACCTCAGCAGTTACTTTAATGCCGATCTCTTTTGCTTGGCGAATCAGCCGCACCGACTGTTCAGTACTGACATGGCATACATGGTAATGAACGCCTGTCGCTTCTGCCAGCAAAATATCGCGTCCAACATGGATCGCTTCTGACTCATTCGGAATTCCTTTGAGGCCATGCTTCTTAGCGAACTCACCTTCAGCTACACAGCAGCCTTCAACCAGCGAATTATCTTCGCAGTGGGCAATGACTGGCATATCGAGCGATGCTGCGATGTTCATTGCATCTTTCATCATTTGAGCACTTTGTACGCCCACACCGTCGTCTGTATATCCAATAGCTCCAGCTTCTTTGAGCGCCGCAAAATCCGTCAACTCACGTCCGAGCTCATTTTTCGTAATGGCTGCATAAGGAAGCACTTTAACTAGTCCTGCTTCACGCGCCTTGTCTTTCACAAATTGCACGATCTCCGGGCTATCTGTCACCGGACGAGTATTTGGCATACATGCAATGGTTGTAAATCCGCCTTTAGCAGCTGAGCGACTTCCGGTTTCCACTGTTTCCTTGTGTTCAAATCCCGGTTCACGCAAGTGCACATGCATATCAATGAGTCCCGGAATGAGCAGCTTACCTTCAGCATCAATGATCTCCGTGGCTTCTCCGATAGCTTCATTTCCGTCGATTATAGCCGAGATCACACCCTCCTGAAGTTCGATGTGTTTGCGCTCAAGCAAGCCTTCCTTATTCAATACGCTGGCGTTTCTAATAATCACTGTCATGATTCTACCTTTACCCTCAGATCACAGCTGCGGGCCCTCTCGTTATTATATAATAAAAATTCATCTTTGTGTATATTTATTAGTCTCTATACGTTAGCATTCTGTAAGCTTATAGTAAAGCTCTTTCGAGAACCGCCATCCGGACCGGTACGCCATTAGACATTTGCGGGAAAATCCGCGATTGACTGCACTCAACTACTGCATCATCAATCTCTAGATTCCGGTTAACCGGAGCTGGATGCATAATGATTGTGTCTTTGGCCAGCTTAGCTGCCCGCTCTTCTGTTAGACCATAGTGGCTACGGTAATCTTCGGCAGACAGCTTAATGCCGGAAGTATGGCGCTCAAGCTGTACTCGAAGCATCATTACTACATCCGCTTTAAGAGCTTCTTCCATAGTTACGTAAGGCGCATACTCCATAAGCTCAGGAGCCTTCATATTATCCGGTGCGCAGAACTGCACCTTGGCCCCCATTTTCGTAAGCCCCCAGAGATTAGAACGCGCTACGCGGCTATGCATAATGTCCCCAATGATGGAGACTGTCAGACCCTTTAGTTCCCCAAAGGTTTTGGTCATGGTGTATAAATCAAGCAGCGCCTGCGTAGGATGTTCATTGTTGCCGTCGCCCGCATTGATAAGCGGTATGGACACCTTCTCAGCTAACTGCTGCAGCACACCTGCAGGCTTCAAACGCACAACTCCGGCATCGATCCCCATCGATTCCAGTGTGCGCACTGTATCGTAGATCGACTCCCCTTTTTCTACACTAGAAGCTGCAGCCGTAAAATTAAGTACTTGTGCACCTAGTCGTTTCTCTGCCATCTCGAAAGAGAAGCGTGTGCGTGTGCTGTTCTCAAAAAACATGTTAGAAATAAAATGGGAGTTCAAGATGGGCGTTAGCTTTTCACTTTGATTGTCCCAAAATGCTGTTCTGTCAAGCAGTTGGATAATTTCCGACCGGTCAAGCTCTTTGATTCCCAGCAGACTACGTTCCTTTACCTTGGTAAGTGTCATGATGTTATCGTTCCTCCCGGTTTGAAATAATGTAGACCTCATCTTTGCCGTCGTATTCCTTCAGCGCCACTTCAATCTGCTCGTGCTTTGAGGTAGGTACATTCTTACCGATGTAGTCCGGCCGGATCGGCAGCTCGCGGTGTCCGCGGTCAGCCAGTACTGCCAGTTGAATCATTCGTGGGCGTCCGCAATCCATCAAAGCGTCCATCGCCGCGCGGATGGTGCGTCCGGTGTAAAGTACATCATCGAACAAAATGACTTTCTGATCATGGATGCCAGCACTTCCTGAAGTAATAACGACGTTACTCTTCACTACTGCTTCACTGCCTTCCACTTCACGGTCATCCCGGTAATGTGTGATATCCAGCTCACCGTATGGAATCTCGACGCCTTCAATCTCCTTGATGCGCTCAGCGATACGCTGTGCCAGATACACACCTCGTGTCCGAATGCCGACCAGCAGACAATTCTCGATACCTTTGTTCTTCTCCAAAATCTCATGAGCAATACGCGATAAGGCCCGGCGGATCGCCGTTTCATCCATAATGACATTTTTCTCAGTAACCATAATCTTGTCACCCTCCAGCTTGTTCGCCTATTCAAGTTCCCGGAAATCAAAAAACTCCTTGCCTATAACAGGCAAGGAGTGAAATCCGCAGATGAGGAAGATGACGGCCGCGCGCATAAAAAGACAGTTCCGTATTTACACACGGATACCTTTCTAAGAGTCGCGAACCTCGATTCACGTTACCTTGCCAGCCTCACAGGACTGAATTAAAGGCGCTATTCATTTAACAAGAATTATGACAGAACAACCCCCTCATGTCAACTTTCTCTGCCTAAACTTTTGCACTTCTCTTCCTTACTTCTATTAACAACAAGGGGGAAGCGGTACTCAGTATATCTGCATAAAAAACGATGCTGGTCCCAAATAGCCTTTCATCGCTTTTTGGACAGCCTCGTTTATGTTCTTAACACTACTTAATGTCCAAATGATTCAAAAGGCGCACCTAGTAATGCTGAAAATGATGCAATCGGTGAGGTACTTATATAGTAATTAAGGAATTTCTCCCTGAAATTCAGTGATTTCTGTTCATCAGACTTGTTATTAGGGAAAACTTCCCTAATTATTGGCCAGTTCAGTAAATAATATAGAAAACCCGCTGATTATTAGGGAACTTTTCCCTGATTTCGTACATTTAGAGCGAATATCGGCTAATTTCAGGGAGTTTTTCCCTAATTAGTTTATAACCCACTCTTTACTTCGCACAAACACAGAACGCATATCGCTCACCACACAAGCCCACCGCAGAAAGTCCACTGCACAAATTCCACCGTCACAGCTACCACAAATCATCTACTGCAAGCTGTACGAAAATCAAATATTGCAGTCAACCACCACCCACCCGAATAACAGAACACTACACTAAAATGCACTACAATACACAACACGTGGCATATAGTCATAGGGCACAGTAACATCTACAACATTTCCTATTCCATAAAAAAGAAGCTGCCCCCAAGTAGAATTCACTACTTTTGGGACAGCCTCATTAATTTCAATAACAATGCTTAAAACTCAAATTCCACATCGCTAAGACGTCTTTGAATTTCAGAGATGACACGTCTCTCTTCCTCTTCACCTTTAGCAATAAAGGTAACGGAGAAACGAACAAACGGACCTGCATCATCCCAAGGCACAGTGGAGATCAGCTTCTCACGAATGAGGAATTGGGAGAAATCTTCACCGGATTCAAAGCGACGGCCGTCTTTGATTCCCTTAGGTGCAGCGACATACAGGAAGAAGGAGCCTTTTGGCTTCTCAGCTTTAAAGCCGAGGCTGTTCAGTGCATCAACCAGCAGGTTGTGACGACGGGAGTATTTATCTGCAATCGCTTCAGTAATCTCCGGATGAGCAAGACCATAAGCCGCTGCTTTTTGAATCGCGATAAATTGGCCGGAATCGTTGTTATCCTTCACATCGCTGAAGGCTTTAACCACTAGCGGATTACCAGCCACAAAACCAATTCTCCAGCCCGTCATATTGTAAGACTTAGAAAGAGAATGCAGCTCTACACCCACATCCTTTGCACCTGGAACGGAGAGGAAGCTAAGTGGCTTCAAACCGTCATAGGTCAAGGCAGCATAAGGTGCGTCATGGATAACCACTACATCGTATTTTTTCGCCCATGCAACGACCTCAGCAAAAAACTCAGGAGTGGCACTAGCGCCCGTTGGATTGTTTGGATAGTTTAGATAAAGAAGCTTAGCTTTACGAGCAATGTCTTCCGGAATTTCATTCAGATCTGGAAGGAATTTGTTCTCCTTCTTCAGCTCCACTGTAAATACTTGTCCACCCAAATATTTAGTATGTGTACCCAAGACTGGATAACCCGGCACGGTCATAATCGTGATATCACCTGGATTGATGAAACAAGATGGCAACATAGCCAGCGCAGGCTTCGATCCGATGGAGTGAACTACCTCCGTGTCTGGATCAATTCCTTCCACCCGGAAAACTTCCCGCAAATATTCAGCAGCAGCAGTCTTGAATTCGGCAATTCCATTGTCCGCATATCCGCGGTTTTCTTCCTTCGCTGCTTCTTCAGCAAGCTTAGCTACGATACCCGCATCAGCCATCTCATCCGGCTCGCCTACGCCCATATCAATTAGTTCAATGTTAGGAAAATCCTGTTTTGCGGATGCTTTAGCACGTTTGATTTTCTCGAATTTATAAATCGAAGTGTCTTTGCCATAATTGGCACCGCCGATGCGGTCTGCAAAATTAGTCTGAATGAAGCTATCTTGGTATTGTTCAATACTCATACTGTCATCTCATCTCCTGAATATCTATTCTACTTTTAAAAGAAACGGCTTCGCCGTCCCTTGGATGGCGTATGTTTCCGGATATCCGTTTCATTATAAAAATAAGGATAAAGAATAAGGCATTACCCTTTCTTTATCCTTATGTTTTTAAATATGCCGTAAAGTAGTGTTCAATACCATAGACTAATTATCACTTCATTTGTACTTATCTGCTGCGTAGTGTGAACAGCACTTCTTCCATATCCTCTGGAATAGGTCTGCTGAATTCTTTATATTCACCTGTGGTAGGATGGATAAATCCAAGCACCGCCGCATGCAACGCTTGTCCATTCATCGTAGTGCCCTTGCTGCGTCCATATATCGGATCACCTACAAGTGGATGGCCAATGAACTTCATATGTACCCTGATTTGATGCGTGCGGCCAGTCTCCAGCTGCAGCTCCAGCAGTGTACAATCTCCGAAACGTTCCATTACTGTAAAATGGGTCACGGATTTTTTGCTGTTCTTTTCGGTTACTGTGTATAGCTTGCGATCATGTGGATCTCTGCCAATCGGTGCGTCAACAGTGCCCTTATCATGCGACAAGTTGCCGTGTACGACTGCAATATATCGGCGCGTAACACTATGCTCTTTAAGCTGTGCGGCAAGTGAGGCATGACTGGCATCATTCTTAGCCACCATGATAAGACCAGAGGTATCCTTATCGATCCGATGGACAATACCTGGACGAATCTCACCGTTAATGCCGGACAGATCCTTACAGTGATACATCAGCGCATTTACCAAGGTGCCTGACGGATGTCCCGCAGCTGGATGCACAACCATGCCCCGGGGTTTATTAATCACAATGACATCGCTGTCTTCATATACAACCTCAAGAGGAATGTTCTCCGCGATCAAATCCGTTACTTCTGCTTCAGGGACAACAACACTAACCACGTCGCCTTCTGATAGCTTATAGTTGGCTTTCACTGGCTTGCCATTAACCGCAACGTTACCGCCGCTGATCCACAGCTGCACCTGAGAACGGGAAATTTCTTCTTCCCATGATTCCGTAATATATTTATCGATTCGCTCCCGCGCGTTCTCTGCCGAAACGGTCCATTCCGTGACGTCCCTCTCTTCTTCGCTCGTAGATGCCGCTTGGTGATTGACGTCTTTATTCAAATCATTCATTCCCTTCTCTTACTTCCTTTGCTTCTTTAACTTCTTTTATTTCTGTAATATCTTCGCCGTTCTTAAGGTCACGAAAAGAATCCAGAAGAATCAATCCAACCCCAATGACAATACAAGAATCCGCCACGTTAAAAATCGGGAAGCTATAGCTCCCAAAATTGAACAGAAGGAAATCAACAACCTCACCATTGATTATCCGGTCCAGGAAGTTACCGATAGCTCCACCCAGTACAAGCCCTAGGGCAACAGATAACAGCTTCCGCGAGTGTCTAGTCTTGTTCAAATACCAAACGATACCACTAACCACTACAACCGTAACTAGAAAGAAGAACCATTGCTGACCTTCGAGAATCCCAAAAGCAGCCCCGCGATTGCGATGAGAGGTAATCAGGAAAAAATCTCCGATAACAGAAATCTGTTCTCCGATCTCCAGACGTGTAGCAATGAGATACTTTGTCCCTTGATCCACCAAAAATACAATAAGAGCAATCAAATAGTACACCACAGAAGTTGTCACTCCGTTCTTATTTTTCCCGCTAAATGCGGTACGAATACTGTTTAAAGACTTGTATATTGTAGCACAGCCCTTAAAGAATCGTCTATTGCGGGACATCCGCTAAGTTCAATCTTGGGGACTATTTTCCAGCGCTAAAATCCCTGCTCTCCGGTCAACCTAACAGAAGAACCATCCGGTGTTATCCGGCAAGTCGGAATGATTCTTATAAAAGGTACAGAAAGGAGCTTTCTCATTATGACGCACCTGACAGTACAGCAGCTCTCAGAGCTACGCGCACGATTGGAAAAAGATCGGGATACGATTCAGCACAGGCTTCAGAATAATGAACATTACGGCTTAGATGAATCCATGCGGGATGGCTCCGGTGAACTTTCCGAGAATGACAACCATCCAGGAGATGCAGCCACCGATTTGTATAATCGCTCCATGGACATTTCACTGTTAGAGCGGGACGAGCATGAGCTGGACGATATTGAAGCTGCTTTATCCGCTATGGATAATGGCACCTATGGGATATGCAAGGCTAGTGGTGAGCCGATCCCTTTTGAACGTTTATCTGCCATCCCTTCCACACTTTATTGTAAAGAGCACAACCCGCGGCAAAACGCACCTTTCACTCGACCAGTAGAAGAGGAGCTGTTATCTCCACCTTTTGGACGAACCAGTCTGGATGAACGCGACGATCAAAACGGTTTTGACGGTGAGGATGCCTGGCAGATTGTTGAAAGCTGGGGTACCTCGAATTCTCCCGCCATGGCGGAGGGCAACAATATTGATTCTTATAATGATATGGAGATTGAAGCCGATGAGCTGGAAGGCTGCGTAGAGCCTTGGGAGAACTTTATCGCCACTGATATCACGGGCAACAATCTAATTGTAGTGCCTGGACGGAGCTACCAGCGTTATTTGGACAGTGACGAGGCAACCCATAGCCTAGATCCTCTCGACGAAGACTAAACACAGATGTCCCCTACACAAAAATATTTAAACAGCGTACTGTTCCAGTTTTGAGGAATGGTTCGCTGTTTTTAATCTTAACGTTTCGATGGCTATTTGAATTCTAGCTGACGTTGTACGATCCGCACAATATCCGCAATATAATCACCAATGATCGGTAGATTGAGGGCGCCTAGTCCCTGAAGGATATAAATAATCGTTGCCGCAAAAAAAGTAAAACCCAGTGCAATCCCAACTCCCCGAGCTGCTCCAAATAAAATATTTCTCCAAATCAACCGCCAAGGTGAATATAGCAGATCCGTATATTGATAAATTCGGGATTTTTCCAAAATATGAGCCCACTCAAAGGTCAAACGGTACATCGTATTCATTTTTTCTTCCAGCGGAATATCCTCGGGATTACGCGGATCTGCTGTTAGATACTCAGGATTAACTTCAGGAAAAGCCTTATTCTCCTTTTCCTTGTCTGGGTTATTCTTATTGCCGGATGTCTTAATGGAGATTCTCCTCTTATTTCCCTCCACAGCTACGGCTCCTCTCATATGTCTTTCCTTCGCTACAAAGTAAACGAGCCCGGCCAAAGAGAATTCATCTCCTTAAGCTCGGGACTCGTTAGTTTTGCGCCGAAATATAAAGACTATATTTCCCGCATAAACGGAAGATCTCCGTTTACACTTATGCCGCTAGTATATGCTGTTTTGGGACAGGTAATGCAGAATTATGCTTCGATATGGATACCGATGGATTTATCACCGACTTCTACCGTCTCAAAAGCATGTTCTCCATCAAAATCAACCGTAGTCACAAGAACATTGTCTCGCAATACATTGTCAAATGCTGTAACAGCTGCTTTTAGCTCATCATCTAACTTCAAAGTGAGTGCGATCCGTTTCTCGATCGGCAGATCCAGACGTTTACGGTAATCTTGAACCGCACGAATGATCTCACGAACCCAGCCTTCTTGTTCAAGCTCAGGCGTGATTTCGGTATTGAGCGCAACCGTAACTCCATATCCGGAAGCTGCGGCGAAACCTGCTTTGGCTTGTTTTTCAACAAGCAGCTCTTCAGAAGTGATTACAAGCTCTTCACCTTCAGGTGTCGCAATTGCAATTTTACCGTCCTGTACCGCTTTGCGGGTAGAATCACTGTCGAGACCTTTCAGGAAGCCTTGCAGGAAGCCTACATTTTTACCGTATTTTTTACCGGCTACCTTAAGATTCAGCTTGAGTGTGAAATCAACAAATCCGCTGTCACTGTTCTCCAGCACGATGTTCTTGATGTTGATCTCATCTTTGATGATCTCTTCATACTCAGCCAAATGGAAGTCACGGTTCATCGAAACGATCAGCTCGGACAGCGGTTGACGATTCTTAATGCCTGTTTCGTTACGTACGTTACGCGCCAACTCAACGATCTGTCTTGCACTTTCCATATCCTCTTCCAGCTCTTTATCGATCAAGTTCTCGTCAGCAACCGGGTAGTCTGCCAAATGCACACTTTCTCCGCCGCCAAGGTTCGTGAAGATATCTTCGGACAACATCGGTGTAAATGGAGCCATCAAAGTTGCTGTCGCCAAAAGCACATGAGTCAACGTACGGTAAGCATCCAGTTTATCTTCACCTAGGCCACTCCCCCAGAAACGGTCACGGGAACGACGGATATACCAGTTACTCAGCTCATCCACAAAGTTCTCAATAGCTCTAGATGTATTCACGAAGTCATTTACCGCAAGTCCTTTATCCACCAAAAGAATCAAGCTGTTCAGACGGGACAGAATCCAGCGGTCCAGCTTATGTTTTGATACTTTAAAAGGATGATCGGCTGGATCGTAACCATCAATGCCCGCATACAGCGTCAAGAAGGCATGTGTATTTACCAGCGTATCCACTACTTTAGATTTCGTCTCACCTACAAGACCACGCGAGAAACGTTTATTATTCCACGGTGCACTGTCGGACAAAATAGCCCAACGGAAAGCATCCGTACCATACTCATTCATGATTTCCCAAGGATCAATAACATTGCCCTTGGATTTGGACATTTTTTGACCATTCTCATCGAGGATATGGCCTGTAGCAATTACCGCTTTATAAGGTGCTTTACCCTTGAACAAGGTGGATACTGCAAGCAAGCTATAGAACCATCCACGGGTCTGGTCGATCCCTTCACAGATCATATCTGCCGGATACTGATCATTCAGCTTATCCTCGTTCTCAAACGGATAATGGCTTTGTGCAAAAGGCATCGAGCCACTATCGAACCATACGTCGATCACTTCCGATGTACGAACCATCTCTGCACCTTCGCTAAACGGACTGCGCAGCTTGATCTTATCCACGAAAGGTTTATGCAGTTCGATATCTTCAGGAACATCACCAATCGCCATCGCTCTTAGCTCTTCAATGCTGTGTGGAGCAAACTCTTTACCCGTCTCTTGACATACCCAGACATTGAGGGGTGTACCCCAATAACGGTTACGGCTGATATTCCAGTCAACCAGTTCATCCAAGAACTTCCCGAAACGGCCTTCTCGTACATGCTCAGGGTACCAAGTTACACTGTTGTTGTTAGCAATCAGCTGATCTTTGATCGCTGTAGTGTTGATGAACCAGCTGTCTGTTGCGTAATACAAAAGTGGTGTATCACAACGCCAGCAGAACGGATAGCTGTGCTCGTATTTCTCTTTACTGTAAAGCAATCCTTTTTCAGACAAAACCTTAATGATATCCAGATCGCAATCCTTAACAAAACGTCCCGCAAAATCAGAGACTACATCCGTATACTTACCGGAATTATCAACCACATTTACGAAGCTGATGCCATTCTCACGGCAAGTCTTGTAGTCATCTTCACCATGTGCTGGTGCCATGTGTACGATCCCTGTACCACTGGAATCTGTAACGAAAGAAGCGCCTACGATAACATTGCTTTTCTCTGCCTTAATATATCCGAATGGAGGTGCGTAAGTTTTACCGATAAACTCGGAACCTTTATGTGTAGAAAGGACTGTGTGCTCGCCTTTCATTACTTCTTCGACCAAGTTTTTAGCAACGATGTACACACCATCTTCTTGTTGCACACGTACATAATCCATGTCCGGGTTCATAGCTAGCGCCATATGGGCTGGCAAGGTCCAAGGTGTTGTCGTCCAAGCCAATACGTAGTCTCCGCTGTCATCCAGCTTGAACTTCGCGGTTGCACTGAGATCCTTAACGGTTTTGTAGCCTTGAGCAACTTCATGCGAGCTTAGTGTAGTCTGGCAGCTCGGGCAATACGGGCTAACACGGTGTCCGCGGTAAAGCAACCCGTTCTCATGCACTGTAGCCAAGATGTTCCATACACTTTCGATATAGGTGTTATCCAAGGTTACGTAAGGATTATCTAGATCTGTCCAGTATCCAATCGCTTCTGTAAATTCACGCCATTGCTTCTCATAACCAAAGACGCTGTCTTTACATTCCTGGATGAATTTTTCTACGCCATATTCCTCGATCTCTTGTTTACCGGAGATGCCAAGCTTCTTTTGTACGCCTAGTTCTACTGGCAGACCGTGTGTATCCCAGCCTGCTTTACGTACCACGCGGTAACCTTTCATTGTCTGGTAACGACCGATGAAATCCTTGATTACCCGTCCCAGCACGTGTCCGATATGCGGCGCACCGTTTGCTGTTGGCGGACCTTCATAGAATACATAGTTTGGACGTCCCTCACGGTTCTCCATGGACTTGCGGAACGTATTTTCGTCGCTCCATTTCTTTAATATGCGGACATCTCTTGCCCGCGCCTTTTCTCTGACATCTACTTTTTGCATGTGATGGTCAATCCTTTCATGGATTAGTCTATAAAGCTCTTTTCGATCTTTGGGCGACCTTGCGCAGCTGGTCGCTCACCGCTCTTGCCCTGGCTCCCGAGCCGCGATCCCGCAGGGCAGCAATCGCTCGGGGCGCCATACGCGACCTTGCGCAGCTGGTCGCTCACCGCTCTTGCCCGGGCTCCCGAGCCGCGATCCCGCAGGGCAGCAATCTCTCGGGGCGCCAATGGGCGACCTTGCGCAGCTGGTCGCTCACCGCTCTTGCCCGGGCTCCCGAGCCGCGATCCCGCAGGGCAGCAATCGCTCGGGGCGCCATTCCGCGACCTTGCGCAGCTGGTCGCACCGCTCTTGCCCTGGCTCCCAAGCCGCGATTCCGTTAGGGCAGCAATTGCTCGGGGCGCCAATGGGCGACCTTGCGCAGCTGGTCGCACCGCTCTTGCCCGGGCACCCGAGCCGCGATCCCGCAGGGCAGCAATTGCTCGGGGCGCCATACGCGACCTTGCGCAGCTGGTCGCTCACCGCTCTTGCCCTGGCTCCCGAGCCGCGATCCCGCAGGGCAGCAATCGCTCGGGGCGCCAATGGGCGACCTTGCGCAGCTGGGCGCTCACCGCTCTTGCCGTAAAGGCCCCGCAGGCGAACCCGCCAGGGGAGCCTAAGAAGGGCCGCTCCTTCAGCCACATGAATCCGTTCGTTTCCACCACCGTACCTAGTTTACACGAGGCTTTACTTTGCGGGTGTCCAGAGGGCAGCAGCCCTTGGGGTCCCCCTTAGAAAGGGGGATTTAGGGGGATGGCCGCCCCGGAACAACAAAATAAGCGTCATCCCACCCCCAAAGGGGCGAGACGACGCTCGCGATACCACCCTAATTCTGCGCATGAGCACATCCTTAAGGGGAGTGTATTCAGCACAATCTCAGTCCTGCGCGTAAATCTTGTGCACAGGTCCGGTGTAACGTCCGGCAGACGGTTAGGCTTACGCACGATCAACGCTTCAGCTTAACTTCTAGGGGAAGATCTTCCGGCAGGGTTCGAACAATCGGCTCGCAGCAATCGCCGACTCTCTGGAGAACGTTACCTTGTCGTACTTGTCCCGTCATCGAATACATATAAATATTATTCAGATATGTTCTATTTATAGACTTTTTGAATCTAAATGTCAACAACCATTCGCCCAATCTAGCTATTATGAGGGTACTTGCACATGGAGTTCACTTTATTATGGTCTATTTTATCGGAAAATAAAAATAGAGGGAATAGCTCCCTCTATTTAGCCAATTATCGTCTGAAACCTTTAGATGCGATGAAGAACATCATCCTTGAAAGCTACGTTCTCGCTCGCCTCACGACTCTCTAAGGCATTCCAGTCATCCTGTGATAACAGCTCCAGCTGAGCTTCCACTAATGTCCGGAAACGAGTGCGATAGATCGAAGCTTGCTTGCGCAATTCTTCAGTCTCAATAGCAACCTTACGGGATTTGGATAACGCTTCGTTAATAATACGATCGGCGTTTTTCTCCGCTTCCTTGATAATGAGCTGGGATTCCTTCTTGGAGTTGTTCTTCACATCATCCGCCGCTTCCTGAGCGACTAAGATCGTCTTCGATAAACTTTCTTCAATATTCACAAAATGATCCAGACGCTCTTGAATAGACAAAAGCTGATTCTGCAGTTCCTTGTTCTCACGGATGACGCTTTCGTAATCCTTGATCACTTGATCCAGAAATTCGTTGACCTCGTCCTCATCATAACCGCGAAGTCTCCGAGAAAACTCCTTGTTATGTATATCGAGCGGTGTTAATGGCATGCTGTGCACCTCCTAGAAATTTCGGACCTTCTTTATCTCTAAATCGCAACTAAGCGGCAGACAAAGAAGAAAGACTGTACTTCAAGTAAAGGCAGAAGGTGTTCCTGTGTTCCGCCTGCCATTCATGGTCCGCCTCTTCTTAAAAGTATCGGCGTCCAGCTTAAAAAATGTTTGATTCCCTCGAAATAATCAATTTCGACAAGTAAGACCGTATTCCTGCAAGGGATTCACACAAATTTACCAATCTGAACACGGTATCGGCCCTTTTTCGTCAAACTGCCGACCTCTAGAACCTTGAAGCGACCAAAGCCTTGAATAGATACCATGTCACCATCCTTAAGACCGCAGGATGGGTCTTCCTCCACTTTCCAGTTTACCCGAACACGTCCAGCCTTGATGGGAGCAAGAATTTTGCTTCGGCTAAGCCGTGTTACATCTGCGGCAATGCCATCCAATCGCAGGGATGCTACAGTCAAATCCATCAATTCCAGCTTAACCTCACTATTACGCAAGGCGGAAAGGGGTAATACTTCCGTACTTACCTGTATCCGGTGCACTCCAGTTAAATTCATAGCTAAATAATCTGCAATATCAGCAGCGACTACAACATGACAACCATCGTCCAGAACATGAATATCACCGATTTTGCCTCGTTTAACGCCCAGCCCCAGAATAGAACCCATGTAGTCCCCGTGCTCCAGAGACAGAAACTTCTGCTCCCCTGAGGTTATTGCAAGCACCTTCAGCTCCATGTCTTCCTGATCCAGGTCACGATAATCAGGAGCGACAAGCGCTCGCTTCCGCTCTGCCTCAGCATGTCCACCTTCCCATTTAACAATCACATCAGGATGGCGGTTAACTAAAGTTTGCAAAATAAAACCTTGGCGGGGATCGAGAAATTCAGTTAATTTAGTCTCATGATATTCTCCAGCGTTGGTAACCCATTCGAAGGCCTTGTCCACAAATTGACGTTCATCGGGATGAAAATGCCCGTAAACTTCGTTCTTCATCACAATTGCCTAAAAAATCAAATGCAGGATAGATTTAAGTCCGCCTGCAGCGAATTCCAAGACAAGTAATGCAATAATTGGAGAGATATCAAGTGTACCGAAGAGCGGTGGAATAAACCGTCTGAAAGGTGTTAAATACGGCTCTACGAGTTTGCTTAGCAGTTCTCCAATGAAGTTATCACGAACGTTGGGTAACCAGGACATTAGCACATAGAAAATAATCATGTAAAAATAAATGTTAAACAAAATATCGATAATGTAATCAATTTGAAGCAAAGCCCATTCACCTCATTCTGTTATAGTCTTGATCGTCACCTAGGATTTCTGTAATGGAGCCTTGAATTTCAACAGTATCTGGAGTGCACATAAATATATTGCCCCCAATTTTAGAGATTCCTCCCCCAAGGGCATAAACAGTTCCGCTGAGAAAATCAATAATTCGCATTGCTTGATCATTGCGAACACGCTGCAGGTTAATTACTACCGTCCGATGCGAACGGAGATGATCAGCAATCTCCTGTGCCTCATCATATGAACGTGGTTCATATAATACAACCTTGACATTTTTTTGCGAATGGATACTGACAACGTTGCCCCTCTGATTTTTGCGGGTTTCTACAGGGGCCGGCTCATACTCATCCTCTTCGTGGATTTGCTCCCGCTCCACAACTTCCTCTTCCTCCTGCAAGCCCAAAAAACTCATAAATCGGTTCATAACGCTCATCACGATCCCTCCTAATGGCCTACTAACACCGTACCCAGGCGTACCCAGGTGGCTCCTTCCTGTATCGCCACTTCAAAATCATTCGACATTCCCATGGACAGCTCCGTAATCGGCTCAGGTGTCAAAGCAAGTTGATTAAGCTCATCGCGCAGCTCACGAAGTCCGCGAAATACAGGACGGGTAAGCTCTGAATCACCTTCTAAAGGTGCCATCGTCATAAGTCCAATTACCTTAACGCGGTCCAAACTAGCGATTTCACGTAAAAATCCAGGTACTGCCTCAGGTGACAGACCAAACTTCGTATCTTCGCCAGAGATATTCACTTGAAGAAACACATTCACTTCCTGATCAGCGGCAAGCGCCTTTTTGTGTAATTCTTGCGCCAGAGACATCCGGTCCAAAGAGTGTATATATTGAAATTTGCCAATAACGTCTTTAACCTTATTGGTTTGCAAATGCCCGATAAAATGCCATGTCCCTTTGTCCCCTAAAACCTTCCATTTGTGCTCAGCATCCTGCCAGCGACTCTCAGCAACATGCTCTAGGCCTGCCTCCAATACGGAGGATACCATTTCCAGAGAAACATATTTCGTCACTGCAATTACCTTGACGTCATTACGATCCCGGCCGCTTGCCGCACAGGCACGTGCTACACGTTCCTCTACCTCAGCAATTCTCTCCTGCAGTGTTAAAGACAACTTTCAACTCTCCTTTATTCCGATCCAGCTCGTCATTCTGCCTGTAATACCGTTTTCTTTGCGATAAGAAAAAAACAAATCACGATTACAGCTTGTACACCATGTTGTACATTCGATATGAGTCGGCAATATTCCTGCTTTTATCATAATGCGTCGATTCATTTCTTTCAAGTTTAGCAAGTATTTACTCTGATCAGTCTCTGAGGCTCTGTAAAGCTCCACAGCATCGAAAGTTTTTATCCCCTCATTCAAGCTGCCCTCCAGCTGCCGAACATGCTCCATCACATAATCATCCACCTCATAACAGCAGTCGCCAATGGATGGACCGATCGCTGCCACAATATCATGTGGATGGCTGCCGTATACCGTTTGCAGCTTACTCACCATAGCTGCGGCAATCTGAGCCACCGTTCCTTTCCAGCCTGCATGCGCAAGACCAACGACTCTACGCACGGGATCATAAAAATAAAGGGGCACACAATCCGCATAAAAAGAAGTCAACAAAACCCCAGGCACATCCGTCAGCAGACCATCCGTAGCTTGAAATGCCGATGCTCTGTCCTGTTGTCCCCGCCCACGGTCTACTTCCCTTACTACAGCTATCTCTGCCCCATGAGTTTGTTCTCCACAGGTCCATGCTTCCGGCTTGAAATCAAGAGCTTCGGCAAGCGCTCTCCGATTGCTCAGGACATCTTCAGGAGCATCCCCAACGTGAAACGCACAATTCAGGCTGTCATAGGGCACCTTGCTAGCCCCTCCCTGTCTACCAGTAAACCCCGCTGTAATTTCGTTATGCTCCACTCGCCAAGGCTCCAGATGGAGCAGCATAAGCATTTCTTTCCCCTGCACAAACGGTTCCATTTCCTCACCTCCGCCTTAGTGTACCACATGTAAATACCCGTACAAAGTGACGGTTAAGCCTGATCGCCTAAATTCTTAAATAAAAAAACAAAAAACGCACCTAATTAATAAGTGCGCCGTTCGCTGCGATCTCCCCGTTCCAGATACATCGTTTCACGCTCTTCCTGTCCCGGAGACATCCGCGACTCTTCAATCTTTACGAGTACTACATCGGACCCGATCTTAACTATATTCCGCCATGGAATAATCAGATCTGTCCCGCCTCCGAACAATCCCATAAACCGAGTGTATCCGGGTATAACGATGGCATCAATGACACCACGGCGCAAATCAAGCTCCAGATCACTAATCTGCCCCAGCCGCTTGCCATCTACAATGTTGATAACATCCTTCGTCTGAAAATCTGAGATTTTCATTTTTTTGGCAGACCCTTGATAATCCTCATTCATCTCACCACCCCTGTACAATCCGACCTATAGTCCAATATATGATCCGGAAGCTTGTCAACATGCATTAAAAAGAGGAGACAACCCAAAATCCTTAACCCGGATTCTGGAATATCTCCTCATGGCTACTGCTCTAAGATTTCACGTGTTTTTGCATTTGCTGAATCGCAGATTTCTCCAGACGTGAGACCTGTGCCTGTGAAATGCCAATCTCATCTGCGACCTCCATCTGTGTTTTCCCTTCGAAAAACCGCATGGATAAAATTCGTTTCTCCCTTTGTCCTAACTTACGCATCGCTTCACGTAATGCAATTTCTTCGATCCACGACACATCCTTATTCTTATCGTCGCTAATCTGGTCCATTACATAAATAGGATCGCCGCCGTCATGATAGATCGGCTCGAATAAGGACACTGGATCCTGAATGGCATCAAGAGCAAAAACAACATCTTCCTTCGGCACACCCAGCGCTTCTGATATTTCGAATATCGTCGGTTCCCGCGAGTTCTGATTGGTCAGACTATCGCGTACCTGGAGAGCCTTGTAGGCGATATCTCTGAGAGAACGTGATACCCGAATCGGGTTGTTATCACGCAGGTAACGCCGAATCTCACCGATAATCATCGGAACCGCATATGTGGAGAATTTAACGTTTTGTGATAAATCGAAATTATCGATGGCTTTCATCAGACCGATGCAACCCACCTGGAACAAATCGTCAACAAATTCCCCCCTATTATTGAACCTCTGGATAACGCTTAGAACAAGTCTAAGATTACCGTTTACCAATTTCTCTCTGGCGGATCGCTCGCCCTGCTGCTGCAGCGAAGTGAACAGTTGCCGCATTTCCACATTCGTTAGAACAGGCAGCTTAGCAGTATCCACACCGCAAATCTCGACTTTATTACGGGTCATGATGATTTACCTCCCAAGGAGAAACA
Source organism: Paenibacillus sp. FSL H3-0310 (assembly GCF_038002785.1). Classification (NCBI taxonomy): domain Bacteria; kingdom Bacillati; phylum Bacillota; class Bacilli; order Caryophanales; family Paenibacillaceae; genus Paenibacillus; species Paenibacillus sp. FSL H3-0310. The sequence continues at coordinate 1,045,611 of NZ_JBBODC010000001.1, read as the reverse complement.
TTACTGTACATTATCTCCCGGGCTCGCCATTTTATTCCTTGCTAATTTCACCTTACACCATCTTGTTAAACTCCTTGCGCAGCCGCTTGATAATTCTTTTCTCCAGCCGCGAAATATAAGATTGGGAGATGCCGAGCAGATCAGCCACATCTTTTTGTGTCTTTTCTTCGCCTCCGCGCAGGCCAAATCTCAGCTCCATAATGAGTCTTTCCCGATCACTCAGCTTTTCCAGTGCCTTTTGCAGCAGCTTGCGATCAACCTGTTCTTCTATGTTCCGATAAATGGTATCATTTTCCGTTCCTAATACGTCAGAAAGCAATAATTCATTGCCATCCCAATCAATATTAAGCGGCTCATCAAAAGAAACCTCACTCCGTGTCTTGCTGTTCCGCCGCAGATACATCAAGATTTCATTCTCTATGCAGCGGGATGCATAAGTAGCCAGTTTTATTTTTTTCTCAGGATCAAAAGTGTTCACAGCCTTAATTAAGCCAATAGCGCCAATCGAAACCAGATCCTCGATATTGATTCCGGTATTCTCAAATTTACGAGCGATATATACTACCAAGCGAAGATTGCGCTCAATCAACATCGCACGAACAGCTGCATCGCCGCTTGACAGCCGCTGAAGCAGATATTCTTCTTCTTCCCGTGTCAGCGGTGGAGGAAGTGCCTCACTCCCGCCAATATAATAGATTTCCTGACTCTTCAGCCCTAGTAGAAACAGCATGCGGTAATATTGCAGCTGCAGAGCAATTTTCCATTTGACCATTATTTGTTCCTCCTCCAAGAAGTGCACGGTTCGCGTGTGAAGCTTTCAAATCCCGCTTTCAGCCATCAGAAGTTTGGTTCAGCTAGCTTTAAAGATTAGGAAGGCAGTGCTGCAACAGTAGCGCTCTCTTTTTGAGTCAAATCAGGATGTATTACAGCCCGATAGGCTCCATCCCCCGACAATGTCCCACCATCCAGCCCAATCAAGACTCTTTTACAATAAAAGATATCTTCACCAAGCTTTATCGTCACCTGATCAGGCTTCAGTGCGAGCATAAATGATGCCCCCCGGTTAACTCCCCTGTAAGGCACCAGTCGCATCCTGTCCTGCCAAGCAAACGACTGCCCGTCCGTTTCTAGTAAAAGTTTGTCCGCTCCGTCCTGAGTGAGTCTACCTTTCCATGTTTCAGGCAGATGTCCCTCCCAGAGCGAAGATTCCATAACCATCACCGGTATGCGGGTCAAAGGATCACAAAGCCGGTTACCTGTGTCTAGCAGGCCGGGACAGGAAACAGTCACTCCATCAATTTCTACTACCACCTCACCGATATAGGTTTCAAGCTGCTCCCTTCTGATTCGTGAGGAGTGCACTGCCTTGAAGCAGATTAACACCAGGGGAAATACTGCAATTACAAACCAAAAGCCAATCTTTAGGCGGTAAGCATGCCCTCCTGAAGCAGTGAACATAATACCATTCCAAATATCACCGGAGCTCTGCAGCAAATAGTGAATACCTACAATCCCACCAGCCGCTGCGAAATTGATAATATAAAAAGCTCCCATAGTGCGAAGGTAGCTTTGCAGACTCCCAAAACCAAAGGCAATCCATAGCATAACCACCGACAATCCAAACTTAATGAGGAAGGTATACATGAAAGACAACTCCGGCACAAACATCATCACCACATACAGCGCACCAACCAGAGCTGAGAGGACTAAGCGCCACCATGATATCCTAAGCTTGACCATCCAGCCTGTCAGCCACAAAAGAATTCCGTCGATCACTAGATTGGCGGCGAATATCAAGTCAATATAAACAACCAGTGCATTCACCTGCTTACTATGGCGGAATCTATCCTGTAGCCAAAATAGATCAGGCTCTGTTTTTTTGGACGATATGATTAGTATAAAAAGTCTCGCATTCAAAGTCTGTCTAAACTTGGGGGGCATTCTTAAGGTTTTTTTGTCGAGTTATAGCGCGGGAGGGTTTTATTCCTACTGAACAGCATTTCACATAAAAAAAGCACCGCATTGCCCTAGCTCTATTAGCTGGGGAATACGGTGCTTCATATCTCTTAATAAAAATATTTAATTAGTCATTGTTGCCACGATTACGGTTACGCAGGAACGTCGGAATATCTAATTGATCTGACGTATTCTGATTCCCGAACGGACGCAGATTAGCAGCGTTCTTATCCGGTGCTGCCGCTGGCTCGTTATTCGTCGAGACCGGACGGCGTCCTGGTGCTTCAGGTGATGGTTTATGTTCAAAGCCAGTAGCAATTACTGTTACTTTGATATCATCCTTCAGGCCTTCATCAATTATCGCACCAAAGATCATATTCACTTCAGGATCAGAGGCGGATGTAACAATCTCAGCCGCTTCATTGACTTCGTATAGAGAGAGGTTAGATCCTCCCGTAATGTTCATAATTACGCCGCGGGCGCCTTCAATAGACGTTTCCAAGAGTGGGCTCATGATGGCTTTACGTGCTGCTTCAGACGCACGGTTCTCACCATTTGCAATACCAATACCCATAAGGGCTGAACCGCGCTCTGTCATGATCGTCTTTACATCCGCAAAGTCAAGGTTAATCAGACCAGGAACCTTAATTAGGTCAGAGATACCTTGAACAGCCTGCCGGAGAACATTATCTGCTTCACGGAAAGCTTCCAACATCGGTGTTTTCTTATCAACAATTTCAAGCAAACGGTCATTTGGAATGACGATTAGCGTGTCGACTTTTTCTTTCAAAGCTTCGATTCCAAGCATTGCCTGGTTATAACGTTTTCTTCCTTCAAAAGTGAACGGGCGAGTCACTACACCCACAGTCAGGGCTCCACACTCTCTAGCAATTTCAGCTATAACTGGTGCCGCACCTGTACCTGTACCGCCACCCATTCCTGCAGTAACAAATACCATATCTGCACCTTTAAGGGTATTCGAAATCAGATCACGGGATTCCTCCGCTGCTTTCTTACCGACTTCAGGGTTGGCGCCTGCACCCAAACCGCGGGTCAGCTTGTCCCCAATCTGCAGCTTGTGCTCCGATTTGGCCATATGCAACGCTTGGGCGTCTGTATTAACCGTAATAAATTCTACACCCTGAACGCCGTTTTCAATCATCCGGTTGACAGCATTACTACCTCCGCCGCCCACGCCGATGACTTTTATTTGCGCCAAGCTCTCCATTTCAAAATCAAATTCTAACATATTGTTCCATCTCCCCCTCAATGTGCTTGGATGGCCGGTCCAAGTATATCTGGACTTACACTTATATAAACTCGCTAAACATATTTTTTAGACGCTCCACAAATCCGGGCTTCTGAACAGTTTCCTGACTCGGAGTGGCGTTCTGCTTGCTCCGGTTGACCGTCTTTTTGTTGCTGCTTCCACCACTGTTTCTTCCACGGAAACTACGGACAACATTATGCAGAATACCGACACCGCCGGTAAACCCAGGGTCCCGTACACCGATATAATCCGGCACGGCGATGCGTACAGATGCAGCCAGCTCGGTCTGAGCAGCCTTCAATACACCCGGCATCGAGACAGTCCCACCTGTTAGTATATAACCTCCAGGCAGTTCACTGTAACCAAGCCGTTTAACTTCTTGACGAATCAGGTGGAATATTTCTTGCACCCTTGGCTCGATAATGGCCGCCAGATCCTCTTGGTTAAATTCCTTCTCCACGTTACTGCCAATGCGCAATACCTTGAAGACAACGTCTGAGGCTGCATCGTCAATCCAAGCACAACCATATTTAAGTTTTACCTTCTCCGCTTGATCAGTAAGTGTCCGAAGTCCGTAGGCAATATCATTGGTTACGAATTCTCCTCCGATCGGAATCGTGGAGGTTGCACTAAGAGAACCCTCTTCGTATATGGCTATTGTTGTTGAGCCCGCACCGATATCAACCAGAACAGATCCCATCGATTTCTCGTCCTTGGACAGCGCCAATCCACCAGCTCCAAGAGACATCAGCACAAGATCCTTTACCTTCAGCCCTGATTTCTCAACACAGCGTAGTAGATTATGTATTGGCGTCTTAGCACCCGTAATGATTGTTGCCTCAACTTCCAGACGAACACCAATCATTCCGCGCGGGTCTTGAATTCCTTCAAGACCATCGACGATAAATTGTTTGGGAACAACATCAATCACTTCACGCTCCGGAGGCATAGCAATGACTTCCGCAGCTTTAATTACGCGATCGATATCATCATCGCCGATTTCACGATCCTCATTCTGAACGGCCACAACACCGTGGCTGGATTGCAGGCCAATATGATTACCGGAAATGCCTACATAAACCTCTGATATTTGAATACCCACCATCTGCTCTGCATGATCTATAGCACTTTTGATCGATTGCACAGTTTGGTCGATATCTACAATCGCGCCTTTACGTATTCCTTCCGAATCGGCAGATCCAACGCCAATAATATTAAAGGTTCCATTGGTAACTTCCCCAATTATTGCCCGAACTTTGGATGTACCGATGTCCAAACTAACAATGATGTCATTGTTGCTCAAGTCCTATGGCACCTCCTGTTATAATCATAATTAATTGCATTACCTTATCCCGGTCCCGGGAAACTTCTCTGTACATATTCAACATACCTAATCCTTTCCCTCTTTTTTCTACAAATTTTTTGAACGGAATAATATTCCAACATCCCCAAATGTGAATAGTTACTCATATGTTATTGTAAAAATAGCAATTATCACAAGAAATATCGGCCTAATTGGTCATTTCAACCAAATATAGTACTATATCTCAAAAAAATCGAAGAAAAAAGAGGGATATAGCTTATTGCCCGTAACTCCGATTGTAGCATTTTTTTAACTCTATTAGTAGGGACTATTTACCTCCACACTACTCTTGCGCAACATCTTCTTCATCGCTTACAACCTGAAAGGGAACATATGAATCGGCTTCTAGCATTTTAATCAGTCCAGGCTGTTCAGTCTCTATAATCTGATTCAAATAGGACACCTTGCTCTTTAGCAATGAGATGGCTGTAATCACCTCAAAACGGGATCTAGTATAGAGCTTGATCCGGTCTGGAAAAGACAAGGTCGGCGAGGGAACAATCTCAGAGATATCACTTGTCAATTCATTAGGAATGCTTGCTAATGCTTGACAAAGCTTAGCCTTATTCGGATCTTCCGGGTCCCAGTTCGTTAATATGGGTTTCTCAACGGCAATTCCTGTCTCATTAACAGGGACTGCAGCTCCACTGGACAGAATTGCCTTCAAGAGGCCTCCCTGTTCCAGTTCATAGGCTACCGCTGGAAATTCCTCAATCTTCACTGTGATCACCCCGGGGAAATCCTTCTGCACGCTGACGTCTTTAATCGTCTTAAGCTTCAGCAGAGATTCTTCCACATCTTTCGTTGATACAGCAAAGAATTGCCCACCTATTTTAATTCCACTTTGTGAGAGTAGCTCTTCACTAGTAGAATACTTACTACCTTGAAAATCTATCACTGTAATATGGCTAATAGACGATCTAAAAAAAATCACAGCAAGAAGCGCAGTGAACAGCAGCAGCAGGATCGCCGTAATCTTACGGCTCATTTTTTTCTTAGGCTTGTCCTCTTTAAGAAGAGGTAATCGGGTTGTAGTCATTCTCATATTCTCCGTAATAAGGCCCTGTCTCCTTCTCTGGGAGATCTGGAAGGAGACAGGGAGCTTTAATTGGCCAAATCAAGTGGATCCGTTACAGGCACCTTACGGCTTATACGCGCGCCAAGCTTCTGAAACAGCTTCTCTATTCCATCATAACCACGGTCAATGTGATGCGCTTGCTCAACGACCGTAGTCCCTTGTGCAGCAAGCCCGGCAATGACCAGAGCTGCACCCGCCCGCAAATCAGTAGCTTCCACAGTAGCACCATACAATCTCTGAACGCCGCGAATAAACGCACGATTCAAATCGATAGAAATGTCAGCACCCATCCGGGCCATTTCTTCCACATGTTTGAACCGTCCCTCAAACACCGTCTCCTTGATCACACTAAAACCATCAGCGAGCGACAGCAGCACCATGACCTGAGATTGCAGATCCGTCGGGAAAGAAGGATAAGGAGAGGTTACAATTCTCTCAACCGCACGCGGACGCCCCATGCAGCTGACATTAATTATATCATTGCATACTGTGATTTGAACACCAGCCCGCTTAAGCACATGAATAAGCGAAGTCAGATGCCCGGCGTTCGTATGTGTCAAGGTCACATTCCCACGTGTAGCTGCCGCAGCAATCATTACAGTTCCAGCCACTATCCGGTCTGGGATTACCTCGTACGTACAGGGATATAAGTTTTTGACACCCTGGATCGTAATGGTATCCGTGCCTGCACCGATAATCTGAGCACCCATACTATTCAAAAATTGCTGTAGATCCTGTATTTCCGGCTCTCTTGCTGCTCCCGATATCGTCGTTGTCCCCTCTGCCTTGGCGGCAGCCATCATAATATTCTCCGTGGCTCCAACACTTGGATAGTCGAGATGAATATCACTCCCTACAAGCTTTGAGCCCCGACAGGATATTCGTCCGTTGCTTTCCTCGATCTCCGCCCCCAGTGCTTTAAGACCCTGCAAATGAAGATCGATTTTACGCTCCCCGATCGCACAGCCACCAGGCTGATAGATCGTTACCTCACCAAATCTGGATAACAGCGGTCCCATTAAAAAAATGGAAGATCTCATCTGCCGCATCAAATCCTCAGGTACATGAGATGTCCCCACGGCTGACGTATCTATCGTCACCGTATCCTCTTGATGCACGCACCTGCAGCCCAGCCGATCCAAGATGTCTAGCATAGTCTCGATGTCCAGCAGCTTCGGCACATTATGCAGTGAGTGAACTCCTTCGGCCAGCAGGCTTGCCGCTAGAATCGGCAGCGCCGCATTTTTTGCTCCATGGATACGAATGGTGCCTGACAGGGGACTTCCACCCTCAATCACCAATTTGTCCAATGTATCACCTCCGAGATTACCGCTCACCCACCACAAACACTTCCGATACAAGGTCATATGAAATGTACAAGATTATCCTGCACTACCTTTCAGGTTAGGAAGTGTCCTGGGTGATTGTCACGATTATAGGATTATCCTATGTTCGTTCCTCCAAGTGTGTGACAGAGAGCTGCCAATAAGGAAAAACCTCTCAAAGGTTAATGGCTTAAGACTGTTTACCGGCTAGTCTTCGGAGTTCGTTAGTGACAATGGCAGCAGAATCCCTTTTGCCCAGTCGTCTGGAAGCCTCGGACATTTTTTGGCGTACAGCTTCAGTTCCAATGATTGCTTGCACAGCTTCATAAAGCGCCTTACCATTCAATTCCTTCTCAAGCAGCACCACAGCGGCCCCTTCGCGTTCCAGCTGTCTTGCATTCGCCTCTTGGTGATTATTCGTCACATTAGGAGAAGGGATAAGTACAGAAGGAATACCCAGCGCTGTAATCTCAGCGAGAAAGGATGCCCCCGCCCGATTTACGATTAAGGAGGTACAAGCCAAGACCTCCGGCATATTGTGAACATAAGGTAGGACATGCAGCCAGTTCGGTGTGCTACCCAGCTTCTGACGCAATTCAGCACGGGTATCCTCAAAATAAGGCTCACCTGTAACGTAAACATAATGAACACCATTACCCTTACCCACAAATGGGGCCATTTCAATCATGGCTTTATTAATAGCCTTAGCCCCTTGACTGCCGCCAACAACCAAAACAACCGTGCTGTTATCCGGAATGCCCAGCGAGGCAAACCCCCGTTGTGAACTAGCCGTAGTAACCGTCGTTGCCCGAGGATTACCTGTGTAGATTACGTGCTTGCTCCCCGGAAAAGCAGATTCTGTCCCTTCAAAGCTTACGGCCACTGTACTCGCGTAACGACTTAGAAAACGATTTGTTAAACCAGGGATAGCATTTTGCTCATGGATCAAGGTTGGGATGCCCAGCCGGGATGCAGCGTAAACGACCGGACCACATACATAACCGCCTGTACCAATTACAACATCAGGCTTAAACTCTCTTAACATTTCTTTGGAAGCCTTAACGCCCTTTAAAAAACGCATCACCGTCTTGACGTTGTCCATGGACAGCTTGCGCCGAAAGCCAGTGATGTCGATAGATTTGAAAGGGATATTCTCTTGGGGAACGAGCTTGCTCTCTAAGCCACGCGTTCCACCAATATACAGGAAGGTAGATTCACTATCTTCTGATTCCAGTTGTCTAGCAACAGCGACTGCGGGATAGATATGACCACCCGTGCCTCCGCCGCTTAATACGATACGCATGTCTTTCACCTCGCATAACGGGATAAGTTCAATAGAATGCCCAGGGAGGTTAACATCAGTGTAAGTGAAGAACCTCCATAGCTAATCAGAGGAAGTGTGATGCCTGTTACAGGCATTAGACCGATGACCACACCAATATTAATAATGACTTGCACAGCCACCATACAGACGATGCCAACGGCCAAATAGCTTCCAAAACGGTCAGGCAGACTCATCGCCACCTTCATTCCGCGCCAGATTAGAATAAGAAACAGGATCAACACAGCCAAACCACCGATAAACCCCAGTTCCTCGGCCAATATAGAAAAAATAAAATCGGTCTGCGGCTCAGGTACATAACTGTACTTCTGCCGGCTCATTCCAAGTCCGAGACCCCCGAGCCCTCCAGGCCCAATCGCGTATAGCGACTGAATAATCTGGTAGCCTGCACCGAGGGGATCGGACCAAGGATCAAGAAAAGCGGTTATACGCTGCAACCGGTAAGGTGCTGCGGCAACCAAAGCAACAAACCCAGCCACCCCAGCTACTCCTAGTGAGAGTAGATGTTTCATTCTTGCTCCAGCTGTAAAGACCATCATTAAGGCTGCGCCAAACATAACGGTACCTGTACCCAGATCCGGCTGGAGCATAATCAGTGCAAAAGCTGATCCGATAAGCGCTAACGGGGGAAGTAAGCCACGAGTGAAGGAGGTGATATCATACTCTTCTTTTCCCAGCCAATTCGCCAGAAATAGAATCATCCCCATCTTCATGAACTCGGAGGGCTGAATCCCGAAGGAGCTGATTCCGAGCCAGCTGCGCGCTCCCCCGCGAACTACACCAATGCCGGGAATAAGCACCATAACGAGCAAAATAAAGCAGACAATCAGTGCCGGCTTAGCCAGCTTTTTTAACACTTTGTAGTCTGTATTCGCTGTAACAAACATTGCAACAAGTCCCAGTCCTGCAAACAAAAGCTGCCTCTTTACAAAGTAAAACGAATCTCCATAATTGCGGAAGCCTAAAACAGATCCGGCGCTGTATACCATCACCATGCCGATCACCAGCAAAGAAAGAATGGGAATCAGCAACCAAATATCGGGAGCATGACGAGTTTTGTTCATCAGGAGCACACCTCTTGCATCCGTAGTAGGGGCTTATCCACCCCCCTACTTAAAGGTTATGCACCGCCTCTTTAAAAATACACCCGCGCTCTTCATAGGATGTAAACATATCCCAACTAGCACATGCAGGAGACAGGAGAACGATATCTCCTTCTTCCGCCAGAGCGGAAGCTTCCCGCACAGCTGCTTGCAGCACGGCGGCGGCGCTCTCCCCATTATCGACGGAGATAATCTGCTTTAATCCTGCCAGCTGTGCTACATTTATTAGCTTGTCCTTGGTTTGTCCTAACGCCACCAAAGCTTTGACGCGTCCGCTCAGGACAGGCAGCAGCTCCATATAATCGGAGCCACGGTCTAATCCGCCAGCGATCAATACCACCGGCCGCTGAAACGATGTCAAAGCCGTAATTGTCGCTTTGGAGTTCGTTGCTTTGGAATTGTTATAATAAGCGGCTCCAGCCTTATCAGCTACATACTCCAGCCGGTGCTCCACACCGCGAAAAGAAGAAAGCACTCCGCTTAATAAAGAGGGGGCAGCTCCAGCGGCAATAGCAATACCACAGGCAGCCAGCGCATTCCCCACATTAAAGCGACCCGGAAGGGCGATGGAATCTACATCCGCGATTATCGTTTCCTTGTCCGCAGATTCGCGATAGATAATGTGGCGCTTCAGCTCATCATCTTGCCCCGTAATGTAGGACGGGCTAACAAATACTCCATGAGGCAGCTCCTCAAACAAGGAGAATGGAAGAATCGAAGCCTTCATATAGGGTACAAGTTCCCGGCAGACAGGATCATCCCAGTTCAGCACTGCTGTATCCGTAGCTAATTGATTAGCGAACAGCTTGGTTTTGGAATCCACATAATCTTTCATGCTTCCATGATAATCCAGATGGGTCTCTGCAATATTCAGCAGACAGCCTATCTTAGGGCGGAAGGTCTCCGTACCTTTAAGTTGAAAGCTGCTAAGCTCAACTACCATCCAATCATCCTTTGTAGCCTCTTGTGCAGCCTGACAGAGAGGCGTACCAATGTTGCCCGCAACTATAGGGTTCATTCCCGCAGCTTCCAGCATATGGCCTACCCAGGTCGTCGTTGTCGTCTTACCATTGGAACCCGTGATCCCGATCACCGGCGCTGCACAAAGTCGATAAGCCACCTCTACCTCTGTGACCACTTCAATTCCAAGCTCAATTGCCTTTTGTACAGGGGGCGCAGAATAAGGAATGCCTGGATTCTTGATTACCAGACTTACACCTTCATGAATAAGACCTTCCGGATGCCCACCGCATATAACACAAATTCCCAAAGATTCCAATTCGGAAGCTTCGGGACTTTGATCTCTTTCCTTTTTATCGTTCACCGTAACTACAGCGCCGCGTTCATGCAGCACTTTAGCCACCTGGACACCGCTTTTAGCAAGCCCAAGAACCACAACTTCTTCACCACGATACTTATCTGGATGTTTCATTCTCTACAACCCCTTGCTAATAAATAGTCCCACAGCAGCCAACACCAAGCTAACCGCCCAGAACGAAATTACCACACGCCACTCCGACCAGCCACCAAGCTCAAAATGATGGTGAATCGGGCTCATTCTGAATACACGTTTGCCACGGGTTTTAAATGAAACGACTTGAATCACAACGGACAACATTTCAATTACAAAAACACCGCCAATGATGAGAAACAGCAGCTCACTCTTCGTGACAATAGCAATAGCACCTATCGCGCCACCAATACCAAACGAACCCGTATCCCCCATAAATACTTTAGCAGGGTGGGCATTAAACACAAGAAAGCCAAGTACAGCACCAATCATTGCCGCAGCACATACACCTGCCGCAATAGACGTAGCCTGCATTGCCACCACCGCGTATGCTGCCAAAGCAATGGCGCTAACCCCAGACAACAGTCCATCGACTCCATCTGTAAAGTTAACGGCATTCGTCACTGCCATCATCATAATAATGATGAATGGATAATAGAACCAGCCACCCCAATCAAAGCTGAAATCAGTACCTGGAACGCTGATACTTGTACTGTGTCCGGCATAGATCAGAAGACCGCACATTAAAGCACCAACCAGCAGCTGTCCAAATAACTTTTGACGTGCTGTGAGCCCTAAGGAACGCTTAAACACAATTTTGATATAGTCATCCAAAAATCCGATCAATCCAAAACCAAGCGTAGCTACAAGCAGTACATAAAAATCTGTATTCACCACAGAAAATTTCAGATAAGACAAGGTAAAAGCTACGATAATCACGATACCGCCCATAGTCGGCGTTCCCGCTTTCTTCAAATGGGTTTGCGGTCCGTCATCTCGCACCTGCTGTCCGAATTTCATCCTGCGCAGAAGCGGAATGAAGAGCGGAGCGGCAATGACCGCAAGGATAAAGGAAACAGCAATAGTCAATAACAATAGTTGATAATCCATGGGTACACCCCCTCCAATGATTTAGGTCTGTTGAATATCTTTATTTAGGCTCTGAAGCACTTCCTCGAGCTTCATCCCTCTTGATCCTTTAAATAGAACAATATCCTTAGCACTGCATTTCTCTAGAAGGACAGCGGTTAGTTCCGCTTTATCTGTAAAAGCTTTGACGCGCTCTTTGCCGAATTTCTCTTCTGCTGCTTTGGCAATATGAACAGACAATGGTCCGTAAGTACATACAAAATCAGTTAAGGAAGGGTCAAGGTAGTAGCCTATTTCTTGATGAAATTCTACTTCCTCCGGCCCAAGTTCCAGCATGTCCCCGAGCACAGCGATTTTATTGCCACTGCATTTCATAGATTGCAGGACATCTATAGCCGCCTTCATAGAAGTAGGGCTGGCATTATAAGCATCGTTTAAAAGCGTAAGTCCGGAGGAAGTCCGAATCACTTCAATCCGCATGCCCGTCAACTTGAGCTTGCTCAGACCGTCCTTCATATTCTGCTCCGTAACCCCAAAATGACGAGCAACCGCTAGTGCAGCCAGAGCGTTAACAACGTTATGCTGACCTGGCAGCGGTAATGTAAAAGCATGTTCCTTATGACGGCTTGACGTGAACGTCATGCCACCAGTATGGGACATCATCCCTGTTGGATAATCATCATTATCCTCATTTAGACCAAATCGGAAGGTTCTCATCCCTTCTGGAGCCTTAAAAGTGGACTCTTGCATTACCTCAGTCAGCAGCGGTTCGTCACCATTATAAATCAGCAATCCCCCCGGCTTCAGCCCTTCAGCAATCTCCAGCTTGGCGCGGGCTATTTCTTTACGTGACCCCAGCTGCAGTAAATGCGACTCGCCTACATTAGTAATTACCGCTACGTCTGGTTCAGCCAAAGAAGCCAGCAGAGCAATTTCTCCCCGCGAGCTCATCCCCATTTCAAGTACAGCGATCTCTGTATCCTCAGCCATGGATAAAATAGTAAGCGGAAGACCGATATGATTATTGAAATTCCCCGCTGTTTTGTGCACTTTGAACTGCACTTCAAGCAGAGACATAATGATATCTTTTGTTGTTGTTTTCCCGTTGCTGCCCGTAACAGCGACAACCTGCGGAGCCACTTCCTTCAGATAAGCAGCGGACAACTTCTGAAGAGCCTCTAGCGTATCTTCAACAATAATAACTCCGCCACCTTCAGGTACCGGTCCTTTATCGCGTTGCCACAAGGTTGCACCCGCACCAGCAGCCAGTGCTGCGGCAGCATAATGGTGACCATCGAATTTGTCTCCAGATAGAGGCACAAACAGGCAGCCGGGTGTGATCTTACGGGAGTCGGTAACGACTCCCGTAAGGGTTGTATTCATAGCTTCGACAGCAGCAGGTTCCCCTGCGCACATGGCAGCAATATTTTCAAGCGTTCTTGTAATCAATAGTTTCGGCCCCTTATAACTTCTTTAGCGACGATGCGGTCATCGAAATCATGAACCACTCCGCCAATCAGTTGATAGGTCTCATGACCTTTCCCCGCAATCAATACTACATCGCCAGGGCTTGCCATTTCAATAGCCTTCCCGATAGCTTCTCGGCGATCAACAATCATATGATACCGGTCAGAGGTGACTCCATCCTCTACTAGTCCTGCTTCTATATCCTTCAAGATTAGTTGAGGGTCCTCCGTCCGGGGGTTGTCAGAAGTTACGAATACCATGTCGCTATATCGTGCAGCGATCTTCCCCATTAATGGACGTTTCGTCCGGTCTCTGTCACCGCCACAGCCAAACACTGTAAGCACTTTGCCGGTAGCAAATTCGCAGACCGTTTTTAATACATTCTCTAGCCCGTCTGGTGTATGTGCGTAGTCAACGATAACAGCAAATTCCTGACCTTCGTCCACTGACTCCACCCGTCCAGCTACACCATCGATTGCCTCAAGACTAGTCTTGATATCAGCCAGAGAGACATCTTCCAATAAAGCAGCTGTAATCGCCGCGAGTGCATTGTAGACGTTGAACTTACCAACCATACGGAGCGAAATGTCCGTCTTCCCCTTAAACGTATCTACATGGAAAAAAGTTCCTTTTGCAGTGATCGATATTTGCGAAGCTCGGACATTAGCGTTGTTATCAATGCCATATGTAATCACTTCCGCCGCAGTTTGGGCTGCAAAATATTGACTGGCTTCATCATCCGCGTTCAACACCGCATATTTGCGTTCTTCCTTCCACGGAGAGATCACATTTCCCAATCTGGAGAAAAAGAGCCCTTTAACCGCCCGATACTCCTCCATTGTATGATGATAATCCAGATGATCTTGGGTTAAGTTCGTAAAAATTGCCGTACGGAAGTCCGCACCCTTCACACGTCCTTGCTGAAGTGCGTGAGAGGATACTTCCATTACGCAACATTCCACACCTTTGGAAGCCATATCATGAAGGGAACGCTGCAGATCTAGCGATTCTGGAGTTGTGCCTGACATAGGGTAGCTTTTGCCGTCATAGCGCATTTGAATCGTTCCAATCAGACCTGTCTTCATATTCTGATCCTGCATAATCCGCTCAATGAGATAAGTCGTTGTTGTTTTGCCGTTTGTGCCCGTCACCCCGATCATTCTCATCCGGCTGCTAGGTGAGCCAAAGAATGCATTCGACATGACAGACATCGCAAACCGGCAGTCATCTACAACAATCTGCGGGATATCAAGCTCCAGCTTGTGCTCACATACAATAGCCGCCGCTCCGGAGGCTACTGCTTGCGGCGCATATTTGTGCCCGTCCACGGTGTGGCCAGGCAAACAGATGAATAGATCTCCCGGGCCTACACGGCGGGAATCCGTCTGAAGATCAGTAATCTCCACATCTCCATCCCCGTATAGTTGCGAAGTAGCAAGACAAGCAGATAATTCGTTAACTTTCATAGTAATCCCTCACTCTACATTTTCGGATACGAGCTGAAACCTTATACCTTAATCATTATTCACTAGATGCTCCCATATAAATCCTGATGGTTGAGCCCTGTTCTACTCTGGCCCCAGCCTTAGGAGCTTGATTGATGACCGTATTTCCTGTGCCTGAACGTGCAAGATTAAAATTCATATTTAAATCCTCATAGATATCCTGCACCGTTGCTCCGGTAAGATCAGGTACGGTCACTATCGGAGTTTCGCCATACTTATAAGTTTTGGGAAGCTGATCACTGCGCTCCGGAACCTTCATATAGTGCAGCGAGTCTTCCAAAATATTTTGCACGATTGGAGCTGCAACCACACCCCCAAATTGAATCCCTTTCGGATTATCCACGGCAGTGTACACAACGATCTGAGGATCATCCGCTGGCGCAAAGCCAATAAAAGAAACAATGTGCTCTGTTGGAGAATAACGTCCATTTACAACCTTCTGTGCAGTACCCGTCTTGCCACCTACACGATAGCCGTCAATAAAAGCCGGCCGTCCTGTGCCTTTGGCAACCACGCTCTCAAGTGCTGCCCGCACCTTCTTGGATGTCTCCTCCGAAATGACCTGCCGCACAAGCTCTGGCTTCACCTCTGATACAGTCTCTCCAGTAACCGGATTAACCCATGCTTTTGTTACATGCGGTTTATAGAGATTACCGCCGTTGATAGCCGCGGATACCGCAGCAATCTGCTGAATAGGCGTAACCGAAACCCCTTGACCAAAGGCTGTAGTCGAAAGCTCTACCGGACCTACTTGATTAAGCTTGAACAGAATACCATTAGCTTCCCCATTCAGATCAATTCCCGTTTTGCTGCCAAAACCAAAATCCCTAATATATTTGAAAAGTGATTCTTTTCCCAGCCGTTGCCCTAAGGCGACAAACCCAGGGTTACAAGAGTTCTCAACTACCTGTAGAAAGGTTTGACTACCATGACCGCCCTTTTTCCAGCAGCGCAGCTTTGCCCCCGCCACCTCGATAAAACCCGGATCATAGAAATGATCGTTCTGAAGATCTACTTTACCTTCCTGCAGCGCAGCAGCCAGAGTGATGATTTTGAACGTTGAACCAGGTTCATAGGTCATCCAGATAGGCAGATTCCGGTTGTAAATCTGCGCATCATATTCCTTGTATGATGCTGGTTCATACCCCGGTCTGCTAGCCATGGCTAGTATCTCACCATTCTTCGGATTCATAGCTATAGCCCAAGCACCCTGCGCCTGATATTTCACCATAGCCTGATCAAGCTCACGTTCCATAATGGACTGGATCTGTTTATCAATCGTCAGCTGCAGATTAAGTCCGTCTTGAGGGGCAGAATATTTCTCAGATGAGCCAGGCATAAGTCTTCCACCTGCATCAGACAAATAAGAAATATTACCGGCTATGCCTTTGAGCAGATTGTCATATATACTCTCTACTCCTGTAATGCCCTGGTTATCTATACCTGTGAAGCCTAGAATATGCGCGGCTAAATCGCCGTAAGGGTAATACCTTTTGCTATCCTCAGCGACAACGATGCCCGGCAGCTGCAAATCACGGATGCTCGCGGCAAGATCCATCGTAATTTTGCGGCCGCCGGGCTGAAGTTTCACCGACATTTCTTTTTTGGACAGCAATGTCATCAGCTTCTCCTCAGTCATCCCAAGCAGTGGAGCTAATTGCTGTGCTGTCTTTTGCTTCTCTTTTACCTGCACCGGTACTGCATACACTGTAGGTGTGGTGATATTAGAAACGAGCGGCACACCTTCACGATCCATAATTTCACCACGTTTAGCGGTAAAAGGAATATTGCGGCGCAAGGAATCTTCTACCTTCGCAGTCAATTCCTCGCCTTGAGATAATTGCACATACGCAAGACGCACGACCAGCGAACCGAATAACACTGCCAGTCCCAGCAATGTCCACAGCATTCTCCGCCGTGTTACGACTTTGGAAACCTTCATTCCGTTCTCCCCCACTTTCAACAATAGACATGAGCTCTTATCTTCATGACTATTCGGGACAAACAGGGGTTAGAACAAGCTATGTTCCGCTCTCGGAATCTGTCCCCTCATCAGCAGGCGGGGCCACGGGAATATCTTCGCCATAATCATTTAATGGCTTCATTTTCAAAGTGACCAAGGTCTTGCCATTTTGCGTTCCTACAATCTGTTCTGAGACGTAACCTTCACCGTCTACCGCAATCTCTACTTTTAGTAGAGTTAGAATTTCAAGTGCATCACGCAGGGATTCCCCTTTTAAATCTGGAATGGTAGGCTGAGCCCCCTGCGAACTTAATAAATAGATCCGTTGCCCTGTAGCAAGCTTAGTACCTGCCTCAGGATATTGACTCTCTACAGTAGATCCTTCACCGACCACTACATAATCGAAGCCTTGATCCAAAAGTGCTTCTCTTGCTTCCTTCATCGTCTTGTCTGTTAGATCTGGTGTAGTCCGAAGTGCGACTGTTTCAGTCTTAGCCGGCTTTTTACTGCTGCTATCACTAGCCTCAGACGCCAGCTTAGGTACTCCCATGTATTGCAGAGACTGGGATACAATCTCTTTAAATACTGGAGCAGCTGCCTTACCGCCGCCAACCTCAACGTTCGGTTCGTCAATAATGACAATAACAGCGATCTTTGGATCATCAACAGGAGCATAACCAATAAAGGAGACAAGTACTTTGGATTTCACATAATCCTTACCTTCAACCTTGATAGCCGTTCCTGTCTTACCTGCCACGCGATAGCCGTCAATATAAGCGTTGCGGCCTGTTCCTTTTACTTGGTCAGCAACAACCTGCTCCAAATATTCACCCGTTTTCTTGGCGCTTTCCTCATCAATCACCTGACGCACTACACTAGGCTGAGTAACCTTTGTCTCACCAGTGTTAGGGTTTGTGACCTCCTTAACTACATACGGAGTCATCAACTTCCCCCCATTAGCTATAGCAGATACGGCAACTAGCTGTTGAAGTGGGGTTACTAGCACTTTACCGTGTCCATATGCGAGTGTCGCAATTTCTATAGGACGTCCAAGGTTAGGGTTAACTACCCCGCTTACTTCTCCCGGCAGATCGATTCCCGTTTTCTCATTGAAGCCAAAATCATTGATATACTGTAATAGCTTGTCCTGTCCGAGCATTTCATATAGCTTAACGAATAGAACGTTACTAGAACGTTTCACACCTTCAAGAAAACTGATTTGCCCCCATCCAGCATGATTAATATCATGCAGTGCTTTACTATATCCCTTTATCCGGATGGACCCGGACAAAAATGTCGCAACAGGATCAAAAAGCTTCTCTTCTACTGCGGCGGCAAGCGTTACAATTTTGAAAGTGGAACCAGGCTCGTATTTAGATTTAATAGCATGATTATAGAATCCCGCCCCATCGGCCCCGGTCTTCCAAAATTCATTTGGATTATAGGTAGGCATATTGGCTAATCCCAAAATCTCCATCGTGTTCGGATCAGCAGCAATGACACTCATACTTTTTGGCTTATATTGCGCATACGCCTTTTGCATGGCCTCTTCTATATAATGCTGGATCGTACTATCGATTGTAAGCTTGAAATTACTTCCATTTACTACTGGCTTATAGGTATCTTGTGAATCCGGCAATTTTACCCCTTGACCGTCACTTTGATAAAGCAGCTTGCCATCGGCACCCTTAAGCTCCGTATCAAAGTATTTTTCCAGTCCCATGATAGCATTGCCGTCCCTATCTGTATAACCTAAGATATGTGCAGCTAATTCATCTTTTGGATAATATCGTTTCTGCTCTCTAACAAGCCCAATACCGGTCTCTTGAATTTTATGTTCTTTACCTAGGGCTACATAAAATTCTTTCACCTTATCGGCAAGCTCCTGATCAATCTTCCAGCCTTCATTACGAATCTCACGGTTCTTGAGGTAAGCACCCGTCTTTTCGTCCTTCGCTTCAACCAGCTTACGCAGCTCATCCTCTGGTTTGCCGAGCAATTCGTGTAATCCTGTGATGACCTCTTCCCCGATGCCTTGTTGTTGAATCACTTCAGGATTCACCACCACGGTATAAGCAGGGACATCGCTAGCGAGCACACTCCCGTTACGGTCAGAAATCGTACCTCGCTCCGCTTTGATAGTTGAGGAATGCGCCCAAAGTGTGGCGGCCTTTTCCTGCCATTCCTCACCTTGCATAACTTGAATCCAGAACACTCTAACGATCAAAACAAGAAAAAAGAGGGTAATACACCCTCCTATAAACAGCGTGCGAAGTTTTATTCTTTTCAGCATAAGCGAACCTCACAACTTTTTTTATTGCGATCTTGCCAATCGCTCACTAATTATCACCTGGAGTCGTTGCCGAGCTTGCCGGAATATAGATTGTTGCATTCTCATCCGGGGACACATAACCAAGATCCCGTGCTTTTTGGGCGACTTTCTGCTCTAGATTCTGCTTTTCCATCTGATACGTAGAAATCTGCTTCTTGGCTGTTGCAATATCCTGATCTAATTTCTGAGCCTGCAAGTTCAAATCATAAATTTGGACGTAACGTGAAATCAGGGTGATCGCCACCAGAACGCATACTCCTAGCGTCAGCATATACAAAAGTTTCTCTTGCAGCGGAAGTACTCTTCGTCTGGTAACTACTTTTGTCTTCTCGCGGTAAAGGGGGTTTACCTCTTCTTTTCTTTTGGGCTGAACTGCTAAATTGCCGCGGGTATAGGCCATCTCTGACTCTCCTTTATCGTCAATTACAATTTTTCTGCAATGCGCAGCTTAGCTGAGCGGGCTCGGGTATTAAGCTCAAGCTCTTCTTCAGAAGGCACAAGCGGTTTACGATTGATTAACTTAAGCGTGCCTTTCGCGCCGCATACGCAAAACGGAAAGTCAGGCGGGCATGTACATCTGCTTAAATAGCTGCTAAAAATTTGCTTGCAAATTCGGTCTTCGAGCGAATGAAAGGTGATGACGGATACTCTGCCTCCTGGTGCAAGGCAACGTACTGCACTATGTAGCCCTTCTTCAAAAGCACCCAATTCGTCATTCACAGCAATCCTTAATCCTTGAAAGCTACGTTTAGCGGGATGCCCTCCTGTTCTTCGAGCAGCTGCCGGGATACCTTCCTTGATCAGTTCTGCTAATTCTCCTGTTGTCTCAATAGGAGCTTCTTCTCTTCTGTCTACAATTTTTCTAGCGATTCTCCGCGAGAATTTCTCTTCTCCATATTGGAAAAGAACACGGGCAATCTCCTGCTCGGACCATGTATTCACAATTTCAGCAGCCGTCAAAAGTGCTGACTGATCCATGCGCATGTCCAGCGGAGCATCATGATTGTAACTAAAGCCTCGTTCCCCTTCGTCAAACTGGGGAGAGGATACGCCAAGATCAAAGAGCACTCCATCTACTTGGGGAATACCATCTGTTTGTGGCACAAAGGGCACATCCTTAAGTACACTCTCCAGATCACGGAAGTTAGTCTTAATCGTCACAACCTTGTCTCCGTATTCCGCTAATCTTTCTTTTGCGTTCTCCAAAGCCCAATCATCTTGATCCAAACAGATTAAACGGCCTTCGCCGCTAAGCTTTGAAGCGATAAGTGAGCTGTGACCCGCTCCACCGAGAGTGCAATCTACATAGATTCCGTCTTTTTTGATGTGCAGCCCTTCTGTCGCTTCTTCCTTAAGCACCGTGATGTGGTGAAACAAGCTGCATCCCTCCAGGACAGTATTCGTTATTGTGTTTTATAGATCAAAATTGAAATCCACCAATTTCTCAGCGATTTCGTTGAACGATTCCTCGGACTGTTCGAAGTACTGTTCCCAAAGCTCTTTGTTCCAGATTTCCACCCGGTTCGAAACGCCCAGAATGACACAGTCTTTGTCCAGTTTGGCATACTGCCGTAAATTGGCCGGCAGATTTACCCTTCCCTGCTTATCCCAAACACATTCAGTTGCACCTGAGAAAAAAAAGCGGCTAAATGCGCGGGCATCTGATTTCATCAGCGAAAGGCTTTTAAGCTTTTGTTCCATGATTGCCCATTCTTCCATGGGATAAACAAACAGGCAGGAGTCTAGGCCGCGGGTCGTCACGAAGGAGGTTCCGAGCAATTCACGGAGTTTAGCCGGAATAATGATTCGGCCTTTGTCGTCAATGCTGTGTTGATACTCTCCCATGAACATCCTTTTTCCCACCCCTAATCCCCGAATCCCCACTTTACCCCACTTTTCACCACTTAAGCATAATAGATTCGCCATTAAAAATCAAAAACCTTTTTCTGGCCAAGGAAATTTTTCCTAAATCAGATAGCTCGTTTCCCGAAAAACATTTCTCCACAGAAAAAAGCCATACAATCGGAATCTTGTCCGTTGCATGGCTTTGTTAAAAAAGTTGCTTCAGTTCAAGGTACACTGGTTAATACACTTTATTGTTATGCGTTCGGTTATTAATCGTTCAAATTCCAGCTGTCCAAATAATCCACTTGTGCCGGAGTGAGGCTATCGATGTTAATGCCCAGACTTTCCAGCTTATAACGTGCTACTTGCTCATCCAGCTCATAAGGAACATTTTCAACTTTTACGCCAATGCTCTTATAATTATCATTTACATATTTCAGCGACAGTGCCTGGAGTGCAAAGGTTGTATCCATAATTTCAGCAGGGTGACCATCAGCAGCACCCAGATTTACAAGTCTGCCTTCGGCAAGCAGATATAATTTACGTCCGTCACGAAGCTGGTACTCTTCGATATTTTTGCGAACGGTACGTTGGGATACGGATCTTTCCGACAGCTCAGGCTTATTCACTTCAACGTCGAAATGGCCCGCGTTGCACATGATTGCTCCATCCTTCATCACATCATAATGTTCACCGCGAATTACATAACGGTTACCAGTTACTGTAACGAAGAAATCACCAACCTTAGCTGCTTCCAGCATTGGCATTACTTCAAAACCGTCCATATGTGCTTCAACGGCTTTAATCGCATCAACTTCTGTGACAACCACTTTTGCTCCAAGTCCTTTGGCGCGCATGGCAACACCTTTACCACACCAGCCGTAACCGACAACAACTACTGTTTTGCCCGCTACGATAAGGTTGGTTGTGCGAATAATTCCATCCCATGCCGATTGGCCAGTGCCATAACGGTTATCAAACAAATATTTGCAGTAGGCATCATTAACCGCGACCATTGGGAACTTCAATACGCCTTGCTTTTGCAGAGCTTTTAAACGAATAATCCCGGTAGTTGTTTCTTCAGCACCCCCGCGAATATTCTCCATCAGATCAGGACGCTCCGAATGCAGCAATGTAGCAAAATCCCCACCGTCATCAATAATCAAGTCCGGTTTGCTCTCCAGTGCTTTGATATTAAGGGCTTTAAATTCTTCAGGAGACGGATTGTATTTAGCAAATACTGTGATTCCATCCTCCACAAGCGCTGCACATACATCATCCTGTGTAGATAGTGGATTCGAACCTGTAATGGTTACATCTGCACCACCAGCTTTGACAACCTTCGCCAAATAAGCGGTTTTAGCTTCCAAATGCAATGTGATCGATACTTTCAGACCTTTAAATGGCTGTTCTGCTTCAAACTGCTCACGAATACGGTTCAGTACCGGCATATGCTGGCGAACCCAGTCGATTTTCAAATGCCCTTCCGGTGCGAGTGACATATCAGCCACGATACTATTTTGTTTAGATGAACTCATTATGAAACCTCCTAAAAGTTTTATGGAGCTATACTTCTATGATCCACTTCGCAATAAAACTTGCTCCGTAAGCATACGCTTTGTTTTGTGAGCGTTACTACATTGAATCTGCTTCGTACAAAACTCACTTCGTAAGCAAAAGCTTAGTTTTGTGGAAAGCGATACTTCCATTACATATAAATGATGCGATGTGTTCCACTGTAATCCGGTTCAACCGTCATTAACTCATCCAGCCAAGCAAGTCCGTACCGGTTCAAGTAATACATGATATTGTACACTCTTTCCTGCAGTTTACCCAGTGGCATTAACGACAGCTCGATTCGCTCCCATTGCCGGATTGCAGCTTCGTTCTGTTTTGCCATTGCATCTTGGGCTTTCGCCTGTAAAAAAGTAATTTGATCTAGAATCTTCTCTTTATTGTTATTCCCCAGCTTAAGCAGACCTGCCTGAACCGTTCCAAGCTGCTCAATAAGCGGTTCGTACATAGCGGCGAATGAGGTCTTGGTTTCTTCAAAACGACGTTCTATCCCCAGCTCATCCTGTGCGGCCAGCCATTCATGTCTTTTATGATCCAGTCCTTGTCTTACATCCTCAAAGCTAAGTTGATATTTATCCATATGCTTGTGCAGCGTACCTTCTACGACTGTAAAAGACATTCTAGGGATAATTAACGGCATTTCTCCCCCAATGGTCTCAAACGCACGACGCGGAATGGCCCAGTAAGCAATCTCACCTTGACCCAGCACCGTTGCCAGAACAGGCAACACATAATCCTGCATAAGTGGACGTGTCAGCACATTATTGCTAAAGCGTTCCGGATGTGCCTGCACCTCCTCAAGTAATTCATCACGGGAAAAGGATACCTGTCCCTTGCGATCCGTAAAGATTCCGTCCTTCTTGTGAAGCAGAAGCCGTGTACCTTCATGAATATAAAAGAGGTTGGCATTGCCAGCTGTAACATCAGCCTGAAGCTCATATCCGGCGCCCACAATATCAGAAGCAGAATTCATATACGCTGTTTCCAGTGCATCATTCTGCATAATTAGCGAAGTGAAAAATGGCTGTTCTAACTTACGTAAGTTGGGATCAGCAGAATCAAGCAGAATTAGACCAAATTTACCAAATAATGAACCCATCAGCTTGGCAAATGCATCCGTCATACTATCTGCTCTAAAAGAAGAAGTGCGAATGAATTCCATAATCTGCGGCTTAAAGTCGCTTTCCTGAAGCAGACCGTCTAACTGTTCTACTACCTGCTGCCAGCTTTCCTCTTCTACACGAATATCACTTACTGAGGAGCGTTTCTCTTCTGACTTTTCTATCTTAATCTTAGTAATCTCCTGCGTACGATTCAGTACATACGTATGATTCACTTCATCCCAGTCATGATCTTCACCTGCAATCCAGAATAAAGGAACTACCGGTCGGCCGAGTTGTTCAGCTGCTTCTTTTGCCGCCATAATAGTAGTTGCAGCTTTATATACCACTAACAGGGGTCCAGTAAATAGTCCGCTTTGCTGCCCACCTGTCACCACTAATGTCCCCGGCTGCTCTAAGAGCGCCAGCGAAGCCATCACCGCATCATGCGAGTTATGCTTTTCATTATATTGACGCAGACACTCAGCAATCTGAGTCCGGTCGGCACGAAGGCTTTCTCTGCCGTCTAGCCACTCCGCCCTTCTACTTCTACTTTCTTTATTGCGGAAATCCCCACCGTACAAATGACTAACCTTTTCAAAATGATCTATATAGTCGCGCGAGAGTGCAGATCCACCCTTGAGCGGTTCCGTTACAATATTCATTTGCTAGTGCCTCCAGTTCTACTAAGCAGTTATATGTAAATCCAAGTTCGTAAAAACTCTCTATGATTGTATCCAAAGTCAGGAGCCGCGTCAAAGTAAAACATGTCTTGATATCAGCAACACAGGTACAGCCAACTGTTCAATTATACTATAAATTCATTAAATAATATCCTAAATACATACAAGAGGCGAGAGCATAATGCTCCCGCCTTTGAAAACCTAAGTATAAATTATGCGAATTTTTTGCTGACAAAGTGGCCTTTAGATACTTCTACTAATTCAAAGTCACTGTCATTGGTCTTATCGTTAGCAGAATAAATAGGGCTGCCAAGCTCATCATGCAAGTGAATACGTTTTTTGTTGACTTCAATTTCCGGATCCGGAACTGGAATAGCCGACAATAGGGATTTAGTATAAGGGTGGATAGGATTTGCATAAAGCTCTTCACTTTCCGCCAACTCAACCATTTTACCCAAGTACATAACTGCTACGCGATCACTGATATGTTTAACCATGGACAGATCATGCGCGATGAAAAGATAAGTCAATCCAAGACGATCTTGCAGTTCTTTAAGCAAGTTAACGACCTGAGCTTGAATGGATACGTCAAGTGCGGAAATCGGCTCATCACAAACGATGAACTTAGGATTAACCGCTAACGAACGGGCAATCCCGATACGTTGACGTTGTCCACCGGAGAATTCATGCGGATAACGGGTTGCATGGTCATGGTTAAGACCAACCATATCCAGCAGTTCTTCAATCCGTTTCTTACGTTCTGCACGGCTGCCAGCCATTCCGTGAATGTCCAGTGCCTCGCCAATGATATCAGAAACCGTAAACCGCGGGTTAAGCGATGCGTACGGATCTTGGAAAATCATTTGCATGTCACGGCGCATAGCCTTCATTTGATTTCCAGGCAATTTATAAATGTCTGTACCATTATATTTCACACTTCCAGCAGTTGGCTCATACAAGCGAAGAATCGTACGTCCAGCAGTAGTCTTACCACAACCGGACTCACCTACCATCCCAAGTGTCTCGCCCTCACGGATCGTGAAGTTAATATTATCAACAGCCTTAAGAACCTTACCTTTACCTACATTAAAATATTTCTTAAGACCTTCTACCTCTATTAGGTTCTTACTCAAGAGTACTGCACCTCCTTGGCCATCGAATGCAGATTCCAGCAACGCGCCATATGCGTTTCGCTGAATTCTGTGGCGCCGGGATCGATTTGTTCGCACACATGCATCGCTTCATTGCAACGAGCAGTGAACGGACAGCCGATCGGCGGCTTGATCAGATCTGGCGGTGTGCCGATGATCGGAATAAGCGGCTCGCCTTTCTTTTGGTCCAGACGCGGCATTGAGCGCAGCAGACCTTTGGTGTATGGATGTTGTGGATTTTTAAAGATTTCCCATCTTGTTCCGGTCTCCACAACCTCACCTGCATACATTACAATCACCCGATCACACATGCCAGCAACTACGCCCAGATCATGTGTAATCAGAATAATGGAGGTACCTAGTTTTTGCTGCATCTCTCTCATAACTTCCATGATCTGCGCCTGAATGGTTACATCTAGAGCTGTTGTAGGCTCATCTGCTATCAGCAAAGCCGGACGGCAAGCTAACGCGATTGCGATCATTACACGCTGGCGCATACCGCCTGAGAATTCGTGGGGATATTGGTTAAAGCGAGCCTCCGCATTTTTGATGCCTACTAATTTCAACATCTCCATACCTTGCTTTTTCGCTTCGGCCGCTGACATTTTCTGATGTTTAATCAAAACTTCAGTGATCTGTTTGCCCACTTTGATGGTTGGGTTCAGAGAAGTCATCGGGTCTTGAAAAATCATGCCAATATCTTTACCGCGAATAGATTCCATTTCTTTCATGCTTTTGTCTAGCAGATTCTGTCCTTGAAAAATAATCTCTCCCTTTTTCACTTTAGAAGGTGGAGAAGGGATCAACCGCATAATCGATTGAGCAGTTACACTCTTACCGCTGCCGGACTCGCCGACGATGGCAACCGTTTCGCCTTTGCCAATTTCAAAATTCATACCACGGACAGCTTGTACTTCTCCGCCCTTAACAAAAAAGGAAATATGCAAATCTTTGACTTGTAAAATAGGTTCCATCCATATTCCTCCTATTTCTTCAGCTTAGGATCAAGCGCGTCACGAAGACCATCACCGAAAATGTTGAAAGAAAGCATTGTTAAGCTGATTAGGATCGCAGGGAACAAGAAGCGCCATGGATAGTACAACCAGCCGGTGAGTGAGTCATTGATCATCGATCCAAGTGAAGCAACAGGAGCTTGTACACCAAGACCCAAGAAGCTTAGGAAGGCCTCAGCAAAGATAGCATTTGGTACAGACAGTGTAATGGTTACGATAATCGGACCAACCGCATTCGGCAGAAGGTGCTTGAACAACAGTCTCGCAGAACCAGCACCCATGGAACGGGACGCCAATACGAATTCACGATTCTTGAGCTGCATAATTTCTCCACGCACAATCCACGACATCGTAATCCAGCCTGTAATGGTTAGAGCTAGGATGATTGTTCCAAGACTTGGCTCAAGAACGACCAAGAGCAAGATTACAACCAGCAAATAAGGAATAGAATACAAAATTTCAGAGAATTTATTCATAATATTATCTACACGGCCACCGAAGAAGCCCATAATGCCTCCGTAGATAACACCGATGAACAAGTCGATGGCTGCCGCAGCAAGACCAACGATCAAGGAAATCCGTGCACCGTACCAAGTACGAACAAAGATATCACGACCAAGATCATCCGTTCCAAACCAGTGATCGGAGGAAGGGGGCTTATTGGTGCTCATCAAATCATTAGAATAATAGTTATATTTCGAGATAAAAGGTGCAAAAATCGCTGCAAGTACAATCAAACCCAGGATACCGAGCGCAGTCATCGCCATTTTATTTTGACGCAACCGTTGCCAAGAGTCTTTCCAAGCAGAGAGACTCTCACGCTGGATAACTTCGGCTTCTTTTTCATCTACACCGACTTTTTGAAAATCTTCCGGTTTTAGATTTAGCAAGTTATTTTCAGTAGCCACTATTTAGCCCTCCTTTCCTCCACTTAATTTCATACGTGGGTCAATTAATACATAAGCAATATCCGTAATAAAGCGGGCAACCATGAGTAATACACCATAGAAAATGGTTATCCCCATAATAACGGTATAGTCACGGACACCAATCGCTTCCACGAACTGTTTACCAATACCCCCAACACCAAAGATCTGCTCGATAACAACCGAACCAGTTACGATGTTAGCTGTCATTGGACCCATATAAGTAACAACAGGTAGAATTCCGTTACGAAGTACATGGCGGCTCAGAATAGCCATCCAGCTCAATCCCTTTGCTTTAGCCGTTTTGATATAATCCGCATTCAAAACTTCAAGCATACTTGAACGGGTCAAGCGGGCGATAAAGGCGATCGGCTGTGCCGAGAGCGCGGCCACGGGTAAGAAATAATAGATCGGCCCTTTAAAACCTGAAACCGGTACCCAACCCAGTTTGAAAGCAAATACATACTGCAGTAATGACGCGACTACAAAGCTCGGAACCGCAATCCCCAGAACTGCCAGCACCATAGCTGCGCTGTCAATAAACTTTCTGTGATAGAGTGCCGCCAACATGCCGAGAAATACTCCGACAATAACCGCCACAACGATTGCGACGAGTCCCAGCTTCAGCGACGCTGAAAAGGTTTGACTGATCAAATGTGATACATCTTGATTTAGGCGTTTCATTGAGACACCTAGGTCACCTTGGATAATATCACCTAAATACTTAAAATACTGATGAGAGAGCGGCTTGTCCAGACCATATTGTTCCATCAGACGTGCTTTAATTTCTGGCGGTACCTTCTTTTCAGAAGTAAACGGATCCCCCGGAATAGCTTTCATCAAGAAAAAGGTAGCTGAAATCAATACAAATAGAGAAACCAACATATAGAAAAACTTATTTGCGACATAACGAACCATCCCCATCACACCTCCTCCGACAATTTTTGATACACATAATAATGATTTTATGAAAAAAACGGATTTTTGTCTATTTTCTATATATGTTATTAATAACATTAATTAACAAATAGACAGGAATACAAAAAAAAGGGATATATATGGAATTCCACATATATATCCCGAAGTATTCTGCAACTTCAGTCAACTAACTATTCTGTTGTAATTACTAAAGCAATATCTTAGTGCTCAAGCAAGTATCCGCGAGTCAAGTCAATTGCACCACTAAAGTCAAGAGTAACACCTTTAAGGTACTCTTTAGTCAGGGAGTTGTTAGTGTAGTAGTACAAAGGAATCAGAACCATATCTTGCTCAATGAGCAATTTCTCAGCTGCAGCAAACTTTTCTTGACGTACTGCCAAGTCAGTGCTTGTTTTAGCTTCGCTGATCAATTTGTCATACTCAGGGTTAGCGTAACCAGTATCATTGTTACCGCCACCTGTTACCCACATATCAAGGAAAGTCATTGGATCATTGTAATCCGCAGTCCAACCAGCACGAGCAACTTGGTAGTTCAGGTTTTGACGGTTTTCAATAAATACAGCCCACTCTTGGTTAACGGTTTGTACGTCGATACCAAGATTGTTTTTCCACATATCAGCAATCGCCAAAGCGATTTTCTTGTGACCTTCACTTGTGTTGTAAGTCAGGGAGAATGTAGGCAGTTTATCCATACCTTCTTCTTTCAGACCTTCAGTAAGCAATGTTTTAGCTTGTTCTAGATCTTCAGTGAAGTAGCTATCTTTAACTGCTGTACGGTATTCACCATCAGCACCAGCGATACCCGGAGGTACATAACCGTAGGCTGGGAATTGTCCACCTTGTACTACATTGTCAATCAAAGCTTGACGGTTAATGGACATTGCAAGAGCCTTACGGATTTTAGCGTTTGTGAAAGGTTTTTCAGTGATATTGAATTCGTAGTAGTATACGGAAGCAATACCTTTACGGCTGAATTCGTTAGGAAGTTCTTTTTGCACGATTGGAATTTGTTCTGATGGAATTTCACCAGTTGGTCCACCGGCACGATCGTATTCACCGTTCTTGTAGCTGAGCAGCTCAGTTGCACCGCTGTTTACAAGGGAGAAGTCGATTTTGTTAAGTTTAATGGAATCTTTATCCCAATATTTATCGTTTTTAGTTACAACAAGTGTTTGACCTGTAGTCCACTCAGTAAGAGTGAAAGCACCGTTAACGATCATAGTATCTTTGCTTGTTGCCCATTTAGGATTACTCTCAATGGATTTGTGTACAGGGTAATAAGTGTAGAAGGAAAGCAATCCAAGGAAGTAAGGAGTTGGGGCTTCAAGAGTAACTTCAAGAGTTTTCTCATCAACCGCTTTGACACCTACTTGACTGAAATCGGTAATTTCCTTGTTGTAGAACTTTTGAGCATTTTTGATGTAGTACAATTGATAAGCGTAAGGTGCAGCGGATGCAGCAGCAGGATCGAGCACGCGTTTCCAAGCGCGAACGAAGTCTTCTGTTGTTACAGGATCGCCATTACTCCATTGTGAATCACGGAGTTTGAAAGTATATACCAGACCGTCAGCGGAAACTTCCCAGCTTTCAGCAACACCTGGTTCAGCTTGACCAGATTCAGCATTCATGCGAGTCAGACCTTCGTACATTGTTGTCAGGACAGTGTGAGCTTGGCTATCTTGAGCCAATCCTGGGTCAAATGTTGGAGGCTCAGAACTAAGGTTAATTCTCAATGTTTGGTCAGCAGCCAATTTTTCTTCTGTAGCTGCATTACCAGTTGCCGTGTTACCAGTGTTAGCATTGTTACCTTTATTGCCGCTGTTTGCATTGTTTCCGCCGCAGCCAGCAAGCACTGTGCCGATAACAAGTACTAATGCAATCATTAGCAATAGACTTTTACTCTTCTTCATCTAGCAGTTCCCCCTAAATAGAATGTGGTATATGGTTTATGATTATACAACCAGTGGTCAAAAAAATCTAGTGCAATGTTTTCAGAAAATATTTTTTTTTTAAAACTTTAAACTTTTGTGACGTTGACGCTTCACCGAAGCAGTGGAACGTTACATCGCTTGTGATATGTAGGTAATTAGCCCAACAAACATAAATAATAAATATCCGAAGCTCATAAAAAAGAACGAAAGTCTCCAAACTGCCCGAAATAACCGCTTCCCATCTACCTTTCCTTTCATCCGATTTTGAGCTCCGCCAATCAGTCCAGCGGATATTAATACAATAATTAGTATAAGGTAAAACCCAAAACCGGAATTAAAGATGTTATTAAACAATGCGGAGACCGACAATAATAAAAAAAATGTGGTCACGTCCATAGCGAGCATAAAAGTTTTCTTTTTATCTTTTTTTAAGCCCTTTCCAATGAAAAAAACAATCAAAAACGGCACAATCGGAATAACGCTTAAAGTAATAACCGAATCCATCAGCAGTCCCATAGCTTCACCTCTCCCCAGAGATCATACCCCAATACCTTCTACTAATTGGCAGAGCCAGCGATTTAATGGTGCCGACACTCCAGATCGTTCTGCCATTTCTACAAGACTTCCATTGATCCAACGAATTTCTGTGGTTCTTGAAGCAAGTACATCTGCCAGCATAGATGAAATATTGCCAGACGTTAACCGGCACACCTGAAGGATGTTATCCCAAGCATCCTTATCATAAGTAATTTCACAGAAATCATACACCATTATTGCTTCTTCAAAAACTTCCTTCATTAATTGGAGGCGTTGCTCTGAAGACAACAGCTCCCCATTTGGAATACGCCAAATCGCCGTGAGTGGATTAATAACGGCATTGATCAAGAGCTTCCGGTAAATCATGGTATCCACTTCATTCGACAAAAAGGCTGCGAATCCTGCCATTATGAGAACTTCTATTAAATTATTCGCTTTTAAATCATTATGTATGCTATGAGCTTGTCCATCCCCTAAGCTCCATTTTCCTATCCACACCTCCCCTGCTCCTGCATGAATGACCTCAGTTAAGGATTTGCGCTTCGCAGCCTCCGTAGTCACAGCTACATATAAATTGGCGTTTGGCAACAAGCCTCCTAACATCTCCATATGTCCTGTACCATTCTGAAAACAAATCATATGTACTTGCTCTTCCTTAAGTAGGGATAGAAATTCAGGCAAATCATTATGTAGAGTATTCTGTTTAACCGTCACCACGATCCAATCACTCGGCTCTTCTAGATAAGCACCAGCGAACTCCCCTATTGGCGCGGATACAAACTGATCTTCCGAAATTGTTATCGGCTCGCGTCCATCCTCGTAGGTAACCGTTAAGCCATCACGCCCTAATCGTTGGCATTGTTCTATCCCTCGGCACCACAGCCTCACATCATTTCCGGCTTGGATCAGTCTCCCTGCCAGCAGCAGCCCGAGTGAACCTGCACCAATTATATCAATTTTCATATAACCCTCCTGCTGATCTTAAGCACAATTTTTCTAAGTATACCAAAAACCCCGCAAGTGGTGCTTAAAAAGCAGACCACTTGCGGGATTGTTAGTTAACCTATCGTTCATTCAATGCGTTCTAAATTTCCGTTACCATCCATTTTGAAACGAGTCTTCATTTCTTCTTCTTCTTCATTTAAGAAAGCAAGCCTGCGAGCACGATCCATAATCTGAATTAAAGCTTTGTAATCATCGTTGACTACCCGGTAGTCGCTTTGAGCAAGATTAACCTCTTTAGACAACCGCTCATTCTCAGATCGTAATTCTGTTAATTCATCTTCCTTCTCGCGCAGGTCTCTTTCCAGCATTTTCAGCTGACGTCCTGCTTCCTGGATCGTACCCTTCCATTGTCTTAAGAAACGAATGACCGCATCAATGGATAATGTGTTTTCACTTAATCCCTCACCGCGCCCAAATTCCTCATCGACATCACCCAGAATGAGACCAGCTACTTGCGCTCCTCTTACTGACGGCTGCTTTTTCAGGTAGCTACGCTTTTGACGTTGCCCTTTAGCAATACCGATGGCACCTTCATAACTTTTCCGAACACAACTGTTCCAGCGGAATCCGCAAGCGGCCGAAGTTCTGCCGATTTTTTCACCCACCTCTTCAAAAGCGGCAAGCTGTGTGCTGCCCTCCCGAATGTGTCGCAAAGTTACTTCTGCCAATATTAGATCATCTTCTGCACTCCAAGCGTCCTGTCTAACGGCTGTCATAAAGCCAAACCTCCTAACAACGTCATGAAATAACCATCTCCATAACCGGCAGTTCTGCCGGGTAGTGAATAGGGATAAAAGCTGCTTACTCCATTTCTATGCTTCTCATAGAGTTCATAGAATCTATTTGATACTAATTTGTATTTCCATTATCTGCGTACATCATACGCATAAAACTATAAATTCTCTTTTTTAAAGCACTAATCACTCAGGTCAATTATAAAAATCACATTTTTTGAAGATTAGTGCATTTTTTTCAATGAATTCGTTTACACATAATTATGTTGAGGGTATAATAAATCGAAGGAATATTCGTGAGATACATACTGGAAGGGGGACTCTCTCTTGGACCGCATGTTTCGGGTATTAGGTTTTTTCACATTAGCTATTGGATTGATGGCTT
Organism: Paenibacillus sp. FSL H3-0310; assembly: GCF_038002785.1. Lineage (NCBI taxonomy): Bacteria > Bacillati > Bacillota > Bacilli > Caryophanales > Paenibacillaceae > Paenibacillus > Paenibacillus sp. FSL H3-0310. The sequence continues at coordinate 1,012,703 of NZ_JBBODC010000001.1, read as the reverse complement.
TCGCCGGAGGTCTAACAGAAATGGCCTTGCTTTTCTTTTTGCAAACTGCATTTTTCGTAATACTTGGCTATATGAAATTTACTGAAAAAACTTATGTTCTTCTCTTCTGGGCATACATGATTCTGACTTTCACCGGATTTAGTTATTGGACGATCTTTCAAATGGGTCTTCCACTATAAATTGCAGTACTCTTTTGGAGCGGATGAGGTCCTTATCTTATAAGGATCACTTCCGTTTTTTTGTTTGTATGCTATTTTAGAAGGGTTAAACATATTATTAGTACATACATATATCATTTCAAAAAAAAGGTGGTGGTGTGGTGCGCTCCCGCAATTTACAAAGCCGCATGATTGCAACCATACTAATTCTCTTCTGCTGTACTTTGTTTCCGTTACAACCTGTGAAGTACTTGTCTGCCGATCCTAGCGGTGATTTTTTCAACTCTGCTATACCAGATAATGAAGAAACCCGTAAACTACTTGAACAGACCTTGTCTTCTGCAGAAATCGAACGTGAAATCATCAAGATTACAGCCGAACAAAAAGCGCTTGAACAAAAGGTAGAAAGCCTGAACAGACAAGCTACCCAGAAAAAAACAGCCATTGCGGACCAACAGGAACGGGCAGGTGCAGTTGTGCGTTCTTATTATATGGGGGATAGAGATAATCTTCTGGCCGCGTTTTTTTCAGCAAAAAGTATCAGCAGATTCCTGGCTCTGTTCGATTATTATGAGATTATTATTGGAAATGACCGCGATATTCTCTCACAATATGAAGAACAATATAAGGATTTGAAGAATACCCTTCAGACTGCGAAGCGAAACTCGGAAGAGCTCGCCCGATTGCGCACGGCTCTGGAGGAACAGCAAGTTCGGGTAAACGCGCTCAACAAGGAAATTGAGGGTGGGATTAAAAATAGCAGCGATCCTGAAAATATGAGTACTCTACTTAAAGAATTCACATTATATTGGGAGAATATCGGCCTGCACGAGGTAAAAACCTATTTCAAGGCGTTATCCTCCGCAATGAATAAACTACCACAATTTGTTCAGAATCGAGAGGGTGTACTGACTCGAAAGGGAATGACTTATGAGCTAAACCTGAAGGAAGAGGACCTGAATGAATTTTTGCAATCGCAGAATTCGCTGTTTAAAGACTTCGCCTTTCATTTCAATGACGGATCGATTACTGCCACTGGAAAAAGCGGAGCGCTAGCCCTTTCACTGACCGGTCACTATACCATTCAGGAAGAACCGATCAACGGCCTTATATTCCAAGTCGATCATATTGTATTTAACGGTCTTGAATTGCCTGACACAACAAGAAAAACGTTGGAAGAAGAATTTGACTTAGGCTTTTATCCAGCCAAAATAGTATCTTTCCTTCGTGCCACGGCAGTAGATAGCCAAGAGGGCGTCTTGCATGTTAAGCTTTCCATTTCATTTTAGGCCTTCTTTTAGAAATTCTTTGTAGCCTTCTGCATCTATCTGCCCCGTTAATAGTAATGATACAGCTTCAACAACCTTACTCCAGCCGCCCTGTGACTCATCCTCCGGGGCGGTTTCTTCTGTCAGTAATAGCTCAACATCGAAAGGAAGCTTGTATTTAAAAGCATGCTCCGAACGATAAAGAACATCAAGCGCCGGCAAGCTCCCCGTATTCTCCAACCAATCCAGCTGAGCATCCTCTGAGGTGATAAAGGTCAGCCAATTCACAGCTTCCTTTGGACTTTGAGATTGAGCTGGAAGGGCAAAAGATCGACTGTAACAGGATTCAAACCCACCCCCATTATTAGCAGTCAGGGCCGGTACAGCAGCAAGGGATGAATTTCCATACTTCTGCCACTCGGATAACGGTAATGAAGCAACGGCGACACTACCTCCTTGTAGCATATCCCAGACATCTTTATTGTAGCGGCTGGTGAGATAAAAATAACTGCGGGCGTTCTGAGTCCAATTCAACACTTCTTGGTTATCTGCTAACAAGCTGCTATTCATGCTCTCCATTACCGCTGACAATCCATAAGGATTACGGGTATCCATCGCGAGTAAATATTTCCCTTGCTCTTTAAGCACATTCTGAAGCAGGATATTCCACTCTTCGAGGCTTTTGGGTAATGCATTAAAACCCAGCTCCGCCAGCCGTTGTGGGGAATAAACAAGCACGTAAGGATCTATATCTAACGGGACTCCCCAATTATATCCATTCCACTGCATCCAGGGGATCAACTGTGTTAACGGTGCACTCCCCGGAACGCTCTGATACACATCCATCGGCAATAAATATCCACGTGTGGCCCAGTCCAGAATGCTTCGTCCATCTGCCATGACTATATCCGGGCTGTCCCCGATCGTTAAATCATGCTTCAATACCTCATCGGCATCCTCCATATCCACATTGCTTAAAATAACATTTACTCCACTTTCTAGGGTATAACGGTTGCTAAGGAGCTCCAGTTCACTAAATTCTTCGCTATTTAACGATACTCTTATGTGTAAGCTATCTATAGTTCCCTCATCTCCGGAAGAGGGATGGGTTGACTGACTTTGTGGTCTTTTCATAGGACGTGGATCGTTACTGGTACTCAATTCCATACTGGGCGACAGGCTTGTCAGCAATAGTAGTAAAATTGCAAAAAGCAGCCAATAATTTTTGCGTTTCAGCACGATTTCCCACCTTCCCTTTTGATTGGTCTCCCCTATTTTACCAAACCCTCCGGTGCTTGTCTTTAGTTTGTGAAACCGTTCTCTTTCTATTATATGGGTGATACGCCAGAGGCATTAAAAATAGGAAGGTGATCTGACCGCCATTACAAGAAAGCTTTGGACTTCCGATCGCTGTTATCCTCAGATTTCCTGATTTAATTACCGCATCATGCGGTTAAAATCCGAGGATAAAGGCGAACGCTTCGCTTCTACAGTTCCAGACTTTCTTTCCATGGCTCTAATCACCACAACCAACTTTAAATTCCTCTGCCGTTTCCGGGCGGGCAGGAAAAAGCCGGGAGTGTTTGCTTCTCCCGGCTGAAAATAGGATTGATGAACCGTTAGAGTAGATCCGCGGCCAATTGCGCCAAGCGGGAACGCTCACCTTTTTCCAAAGTAATATGTCCGCTAATCCCTTGCTGTTTAAACTTCTCGACGATATAGCTCAGTCCGTTGCTCGCAGCATCCAGATATGGATGATCGATTTGCTCCGGATCGCCCATTAGAATGACTTTACTTCCTTCTCCCGCTCTGGAGACAATGGTCTTCACCTCATGGCGGGAAAGGTTCTGCGCCTCATCAATAATAATGAACTGCGATGGGATTGAACGGCCGCGAATATAGGTTAAGGCTTCTACCTGTATACTTCCTAACCCCATTAAGATTTTATCGATATCGCCAGCTTTTTTGGTATCGAACAGGAATTCCAGATTATCATAAATAGGCTGCATCCAGGGTCTAAGCTTCTCATCCTTCTCACCGGGCAAATACCCAATGTCTTTACCCATAGGAACGACCGGACGGGCGATAAGCAATTTTTTGTATTTATGTTCATCCTCCACTTTGAATAGTCCGGCTGCAAGCGCCAATAACGTCTTCCCTGTCCCAGCCTTACCCGTGATCGTTACGAGTGGGATTTCATCATTTAGCAGCAGCTCCAGTGCCATTCGTTGTTGAGCATTACGGGCGCTAATCCCCCAAACCGAATCATTGCCCAGATAGAGTGGCTCCAGACGTGTGGCATCACTATTCACTTTGAGAAGAGCTGATTTGCCAGTGCCAATCTCATCCTTGAGAATCACAAATTCATGAGGGTACAACGGATACGACAACGCAAGCTGTTTTACCGTCAGAGAGCGGTGACTGTAATATTCATCAATCAATGCGGGATGAACCTGCAGAGATTGGTAACCAGTGTATAGTTCATTTAAGTCTCCAGTACGATCTGACAAATAATCCTCTGGCGTAATTCCAAGTACATCCGCTTTAATACGAACCAGTACATCCTTGCTCACAAGCACAACGGGACGCGGATCGGGCTTCTCATTCTCTTCATTCAAATAATTGAGAGCAACAGCCAAAATCCGATTGTCGTTAGACACCTCACCAAACATTTCCTGTACCTTCACAAAACTGCGATGGTTAAGTTCTACCTTCAGCTTGCCTCCATGCTCCAGTTCCACACCACTATGCAAATGACCTAGTTCCCGGAGTCCATCAAGCAATCGGGATACTGTACGGGCATTCCGACCGATTTCGTCAGCATTGCGCTTCTTGGAGTCGATTTCTTCCAGCACAACAGCCGGAATAACCACCTCATGCTCCTTGAAAGAGAAAATTGAATTGGGGTCGTGCAAAAGCACGTTGGTATCTAGCACAAATATCTTGTTCATATTATCCCCTCCACAGCGCCTGGTTTGATTGATCATACATAACTCTTTCCGCCAAGGGAAAAGATATGGTACAGAAACGATTCTTTGGCTGAAAGGAGTAATCACATATGAGAAAATCAATATGTCTGTTGCTGGTACTGCTGCTACTGACAAGCTGCGGTATCGCTAATAAAAAGACATCACCCTCTCCTCAGAATAAACAATCTGCGAATGCTGTAAAGGGTACGGGGAACCATGAGGTTCGGCAATTGTCCAATGATGGTGCGACTAATCCTAAAGCCACCTCAAAAGCTGGTCAAGCCGTCAATGTTAATGGAGAAAGTGAAATTGCACTTAAGGATCATTTTGAACAGTTGGCCAAAAGAGTTCCCGGTGTAAATGGCGCACACTGTGTAGTCATGAACAAAGTTGCCATAGTTGGTCTTGATGTAGAAGGTTCTCTGGGCCGTTCACGTGTAGGAAGCATCAAATATTCTGTAGCGGAAGCCATCCGCAAAGACCCAAGAAGTGTACGGGCGCTTGTCACTGCGGATATGGATCTCTCCAGCAGATTAGCGGAAATGAGCCGCCATATCTCCAAGGGACATCCGATATCCGGATTCTCATCCGAGCTGGCCGATATTATCGGACGAATCATGCCACAGCTGCCAGAGGATACCAAGCCGCAAAAAAATGCACAGTAGAGATTAAGAACAAAAGATGTTCTTTGAGTTCAAAAAAAGCCCAGTGATATTTTCACTAGGCTTTTTTCATGGCAGCAAATACTTGTCCGTCCAACTTCTCAGCGGCACGTCCATCATAAACTTTCGCATATCTTGGGGCGGAGTCCAGCTGCGCGCCGTAAAAAAGCGCGTTGCGGACCGCTTGAATTTCAACATCAAAACAGCACATCTTAAAAGGAACATCTTCTAGCGGGTCCTGCCTTACAGCAGCACTACCGTTAATGGCATAGACAGTTCCTTCACCAAACACAGTTATAGTTATTAATGGATTAACCTTCATATTATTCACAAGTCTTGAACGATGATCAATAGCCAAACGCACAGTACTAGGACTAACAGCATAAAGCCACGAAATAGCTGTGGATGTAGGACCGCCTGTCTCCGCATCAACTGTGTTTAGAAGAACAAAGGTTTCCGATTGCAGCATCGATAGCAAAGTTTCATTCAGCTGAGCAACGGCTTCGGACATAAGTACTGGCCCCCTATGCGACGTTAATTCATTCGATTTATTATATTATAGCACAGGCTGAAACTTGCATTCAATTTTAGCTATGGAAGATATTAAGGTCCTCAAGGCGTCTCAGCAGCTGTCGAATCAGCTCCCGTGGAAATTCCTGCAATCCGATCCTGCAAGCTTTTCTTAGCGGCCTCAAACTCCTCATCATTAATATATACATATGGACTTCGCCACGTTCCAGTAACCGGCTTGAATTCGATATTCTCTTTGGAAATCTTCCAATACGTCGCAATCATATCTTTGATTTGCGAATTTTCGATATCTGTCTTCATGTTACTGTCCACTGCATCAAGCACCTTGCCGATTTTTAATACGCCACCAAGCGATTGCATCTGATCCACCAGACTGTTCAGAACTTCGTTCTGGCGTTTGTTGCGATCAAAATCATCTGATGCGTTGGTCTTAGGCTTGCAATTGGATTTACGATACCGCACATAGTCCAGTGCATTTTTTCCATCCAGCTCTGCCGGACCCTTTTTCAGATTGATATTCGTGCCATCCACAGTGTCTGTATAACACATATTTTCACTAATATTTACTTCGACTCCCCCAAGCTCGTCCACTACATCACGGAAGCCCTGAAAATCAAGAATCGTTGTATAATCTACATCAATATCCAAATACTTACCCATCATCGTCTTCATCTCATCTTCAGCCAGTAGACCAGAGGATTTCTCCTTACCCTTGAAGCGAGCATAAAATTCATTAATTTTCGTCTTCTTATAGCCGCTTAGCTCCACATAGGTATCACGAGGAAGCGAAACAATAGTCGCTGATTTAGTCTTAGGATTAAGTGCTGCAACCATGATTACGTCAGTCAAATAAGACTCGTGTTTAGGTCTGTTATCCGTTCCCAGTATAAGCATTGTCAGTGGTTTTTCTGAAGCGGAATGCCCTGGAGCAACCGTACCCTCAACCCCTGCATTAAATACGCCATGCTCAAGCTTCCAATACAGATAACCGCCATAACCCAGCACGCCGAGGATCGCAATAATTAGCAAAGTTAACAATACTCTAACTAATCTGCCAAAAAAACCTCTCTTTTTCACTTTCTTTTTCGTTTTTTTCTTAGAAGCACCCTTCACAGGCTGTTTTCTATTAGTAGGTTGTTGCCCGTTTGCTCTTGGAGGTAAACCGCTGTTTCTTGTACTCATAATAGAATAAAGTCCTTTTCATTTCATTTAGAATTAGAATTGCTACATTAATTAGACGATCCTTAAGGTACAAAAGTTGCGATTACGATCTCTTCGCTGCTGCCGCAGCCTTTCTCTTCTGTCGAGCTTCTACTATATAACGTATCCGTACCATCAGCATTAATCCGACAGCAACCAACAGACACTGGATAATCGGAAGCTTATCATGTTGGAAAATGAGGAGCATGCCAGAGCCAATCGCCATCATTATGTAGAGCATGATTTCCTTGCCAATCGATAACTTTTGATTCACACGAAAGACTTGATTATAAACAAAAGTAAGCAATATAAAGATAACAATATAAGCGACGATTGGATGCTCAGCGAACCACACCTGCATAGATAACCGCACTCCTCCCAAATTTAAGATACGTTTACATTATATCATCAGTAGGGGAATTTTTTGTTTCTTATATTAAAAAAAGCCGCCGGATGCAATAATCCGGCGGTCTTATTCATAAGCATGTGTTTACGCGTTGGCTTGTGCTGTTTTACGTTGTTTCTCTACACGTTCGCGTTCGCCTTTGTTCAGAATCTTTTTACGCAAACGAATGGATTTAGGTGTAATTTCACAATATTCATCATCGTTCAAATATTCAAGTGCGCCTTCCAAAGAGAAGGTGCGTGGTGTCTTCATTTTTACAGTATCATCTTTTCCTGAGGTACGCATGTTGGTAAGTGCTTTTTCCTTACAGATGTTAACGATAATATCGTTATCACGGGTATGCTCGCCTACGATCATACCTTCATAAATTTCTGTACCTGCATCCAAGAAGAGAATACCACGATCCTCAACACCCACGATTCCGTATTGAGTTGTTGATCCAGTCTCACTTGCTACAAGCACACCTTGATGACGTCCGCCAACTTGACCAGCAACCAGTGGAGCGTAGCTGTCAAAAGCATGGTTCATAACGCCGTAACCGCGTGTCAAAGTCAAGAAGTAAGTGTTGTAACCAATCAATCCACGTGCAGGAATCAGGAACTCCAGACGTACTTGACCCGTACCGTTGTTAATCATATTGACCATTTCGGCTTTACGAGTACCCAGACTCTCCATAACAGAGCCCATGCTCTCTTCTGGAATATCAATCATTAGACGCTCAAGCGGCTCCATTTTGACACCGTCGATTTCTTTAATGATTACTTGTGGTTTAGAAACTTGCATTTCATAACCTTCACGACGCATATTCTCGATCAGAATACCAAGGTGAAGCTCACCGCGTCCAGAAACGATAAATGCATCAGGACTATCAGTTTCTTCCACACGCAAACTCACGTCTGTTTCAAGTTCTTTAAATAGACGCTCACGTAGTTTACGGGAAGTTACCCATTTACCTTCTTTACCAGCAAAAGGACTGTTATTCACTAGGAATGTCATTTGCATGGTTGGCTCGTCAATCTTCAGAACCGGAAGTGCTTCAGGGTTTGCAGGATCAGCAATGGTCTCACCAATGTTGATGTCCTTGATCCCTGCAATAGCAACGATATCCCCTGCGCCCGCTTGCTCTGTTTCAATACGTTTCAAACCTTGGAAGCCGAACAATTTCTCGATACGTGCAGTTTTGCTCTTACCATCACGCATAATAACTGTTACAGATTGACCTTGTTTGATCACACCGCGGTTAACACGTCCAATCGCAATACGACCCAAGTATTCGTTATAATCCATCAACGTTACGAGGAATTGAAGTGGTTCTTCAACACTTTCGGTTGGAGCTGGAATATGTTCAACAATGGTTTCGTAGAGCGAAAGCATCGTTTCATCTTGTTTCTCAGGAACCATGCTTGATGTACCATTAAGAGCAGATGCATAAACAACCGGGAATTCCAATTGTTCGTCATTTGCTTCAAGTTCGATGAACAAATCGAGCACTTCATCAATAACTTCCTTAGGACGAGCAGCTGGACGGTCAATCTTGTTCACGACAACGATCGGTGTAAGTTTTTGTTCCAATGCTTTACGCAGAACGAATTTCGTTTGCGGCATGCAGCCTTCATAAGCATCAACAACCAGCAATACACCGTCAACCATTTTCATGATCCGTTCTACTTCGCCACCAAAGTCAGCATGTCCAGGTGTATCCACAATGTTGATCAAAAACTCTTTATAAGTAATTGCTGTATTTTTAGCTAGGATTGTAATTCCACGTTCCCGTTCGATATCATTAGAGTCCATAGCACGTTCTTGCAAGTGCTCATGGGCGCTGAAGATCCCCGATTGTTGAAGGAGCTGATCGACGAGTGTTGTTTTGCCATGGTCAACGTGGGCAATGATCGCAATGTTGCGAATATCTTTTCTTGAATGCATGATTTGTATCCAAATCCTCTCATTTATCAAATTAAAACTGTTAAAATTCATAGCATGTCACGGCAGTCTCACAAAAGAAGCGCCAGGCAGAAAGCCGACGCTTCAACATAACATTAATATTATAGTGAAAGTACCATGAAAAGCAAGTCTTTTTATGAAAAAACAGTTACCAATTTCCGTTTTTTTTCACAAGATCCTACAGCAATTAGCTTCGATACCATCTATTCCGGCCACGTGCTCTGCCTCGACCGGTAATCAGCCAAATTCCTACAGCTATTAATACAATCCCGATCAGGTAGATCGCGCCGGTGCCCATAAGGCTGAAAATACAAAGCGCAAGGCTTAGTAAGCCTAATGTTACAGCAATTGCTGACAGGCCACCCGTCCGTCTAGGTTCATAGATGGAGTATTCATACAAGCCCACGGCAAGACCAAGCAACAGCACAGGCCATAAGTTTCTCATAAGCCCCCATCCCCAAATATTGCAGAGGCCAAACAACAAACCATACACCGTTAATATCCCAGCAGGAACCAATACCGAGGCCGAAGCACGACGGCTGAAAAATAACATGTGTAGTACTATTCCTGGAATTAAAATCACTAGAGGCCAAAGCGCACGCCCCAAAAATCCGAAGACGCCCAGCTTACCTAATAAAATCACGATGCCAGCAGCAACAATAAAAATTCCTAGCTGTATATCTTTCTTTGAAGACATCCTTCACCCATCCCTTCAATTTCACGTCTACCTCATTTCCTCGTCACCTTATAGCCTGAAAGCGACAGGATTCTTACTCATATATTATCCGAAACATACACAAAATGCCATCACTCCCTGTGATTAATCAGTGTCGATAAGCGCTTCTGATCACGCAAAAAAAACGGACAATTCCATTTTATGGAGATGTCCGTTTAGTATTGCCTTTTATTGCAATTTATTAACCTGCAGATGTTTTTCTGCGTTTTATTGCTCCCGTAACGACAACTAATATTCCTAAGGCAATGGGCAAATAGGAATGTGAGGAAGGGAACAAAAAGGAGAGCATCGTCCCTAATTTTGCATCCTGAAGCAACATATCCCCTGCTGTAAACGCCAATATATAAGCACCGATAAATACGAGCACTGGAAACCGGTGCAGCCAGCCTACAATAATGCCGCTTCCCCACACTACTATCGGAATGCTAAGGGCAATCCCGATGACAATTAAAGCCAAATCTCCTTTAGCTACTCCTGCAATGGCTAGTACATTATCCAGGCTCATAATGAAGTCTGCTACAAGAATCGTTCGGATTGCTTTCCAGACTGAGGATGATTCCCTTACTCTGAGATCCTCCTCTTCCTCCAAAAGCAGCTTGAACGCTATCCATAGCAGCAGCATTCCCCCTCCAGCCTGAATATAAGGGATTTTTAATAGCAATACCGCAACAAAAGTAAGCAAACACCGCAGAACAACTGCGCCTGCTGAGCCCCACCATACTGCAGTCTTTCGGTGCTTCGCCGAAAGATCCTTGCTGGCCATTGCGATAACCATTGCATTATCTCCGCTCAGCACCAGATTAATCATCAATATTTCACCAAGGAGCAATAATGAATCCATTCGCACTTACCTCCCCGAGTCACATGTAACTACTTGTATGTTCGGAAATGACAAGCTATGCTTCCTGTCCAACTTTTTTTGAGCGTGAACGCATGTTGGCTCCTTTTTTTGCGTATACAAAACTAAGCATATTTTGAAGCTCAATCTAACAAACTTGGGAGTGACTTCGCTTTGAATACATCCATCTGGGAGTTTATATTATCGCTGCTCAACATTATTTTTCTAGATCTTATTTTGGCGGGAGATAATGCCATTGTGATCGGTCTTGCGGCGCGTAATTTACCGTCAGACACGCAAAAGAAGGCTATCGTATTTGGAACAGCAGGTGCTGTAGTGTTGCGGATCTTCGCAACGATTCTGGTCGTATGGCTGTTGAAAATCTCCTGGTTACTGCTTGCCGGAGGGATTTTACTCATTCTGATTGCCTATAAGCTGTTAACCAGTGAGAACACTTCAACAGATATCAAGGCAGGTCAAAGCTTGTGGTCCGCTGTAGGGACAATCATTTTAGCTGATGCTGCCATGGGCCTTGATAATGTGATCGCCATTGCCGGAGCTGCCAAGCATAATATCTCACTGGTTATCATAGGACTGCTGATCAGTGTCCCCATCGTTGTGTGGGGAAGTACCCTTTTTATTAAATTAATCAACAAATATCCATGGATCATTTATATTGGTTCTGCTGTCTTAGGTTTCACTGCTTCAAGTATGATTACGGATGAACATCAGCTTGCGCCATTTTTTAATCATCATCCGCTGCTCAAATATCTGTTTATAATCGTGATCATTATAGGTATTTTGGCAGCGGGACATTGGAAACGCCAATCAAAACCAGAAGAGCCTCAGGAGGGCACAATCGTCTAAACCACAAAAAAACTGCCTCAGAACGTAGATTTCACTACGCTCCAAGGCAGTTTTTTGGTTTATTATTTTAGAACCATTCTTCCTGTAATCCAGCCTCGACACTTACAACATCACTAGGCTTCTCATCTCCATAGGGAGTGATTAACACGGTCTCTGTGGCTTCAATCGCCGCTTCCAGAAGTTCAGAATATCCCGGAAGCGTAGCCTCTATCTTATCCACAATCCGTAAATTCGGATTTGTTGTAGGTGATTTTGGAACAAATAAAGTACAGCAATCCTCATAAGGAAGGATAGACAAATCATAGGTACCGATGTTCTTCGACAGGTCCACAATATCACTTTTGTCCATCATTACCAGCGGACGCAGAAGGGGTAGGGTTGTCGCCCGGCCAATCACGTTCATGCTTGGCAAGGTCTGGCTAGCGACTTGTCCCAGACTATCCCCGGTTACAATCGCCAATGCACCTTCGCGCTCAGCAAGCTGGGTAGTAATTCTCAGCATTGCCCGCCGCATCAGTGTAATAATCAGATTATCCTGGCCGATGCCGGTAAAGGAAGTCTGCACTTCAGTAAAGGGTACCAGATGCAGCTTGATTACACCCGCATAACGTGACAATACCCGCGCAAGATCCACAACTTTTTGTCTAGCAAGCTCGCTTGTATAAGGATAACTGTAGAAGTGCACGCACTCCACTTCAAGTCCGCGCCGCATGGATGACCAGCCTGCTACGGGACTATCAATGCCACCGGACAGCAATAACATCGCTTTTCCGTTAGTGCCTAATGGAAATCCACCTACACCGGCAATATTTTCACAGAAAATATAAGTATGTCCCTGACGAATTTCGACCCTCAGCTCTAATTCAGGCGATTTAACGTCTACGGTGAGGCCAGGATATCCTTGCAATAGTGGTGTCGCGATCAGTTTATTCATCTCAATGGAGCCGTAAGGGAACTCTTTCCATACCCGCCGAGCATTAACCTTAAATCTGGTGCCCGGAGCAGGCGCGATTATCTCCAAAAATTGACGGCTGACCGCTACAATATCCTCAAGCTCTGACTTAGAAACCTTCACTGGACTAACTGAAGCAATGCCAAATACATTCTTCAGTGCTTGTACCAATTCAATCGCAGATTCCCCGTTCAATTCCACGTAAATTCTTCCGAATTCCTTGCTCAGAACTACGTTTGGATAAGGCTTAATCAATTCCTTCACATGACGCAGTACGGTTTTTTCAAATCGGGTACGATTTTTGCCCTTTAAAGTAAACTCTCCAAAACGCAGGAGCAGCATATCAGCGTATTCTATACTATGGGCTCTGCCTTCTGCAGATTCCTTATTCATCATGCTCATTTGTTACTTCATTCCTCCTTCAGCAATCTTTAAAGCTTGTACCGCAGTGGTTAATGCTTGCTCAAGCGCAGCGACATCCTCATCTGTATGACTGTCGCCAAGGCTAATACGAATCCCACCTGAAGCACTGGAGACATCTTTACCCATAGACAATAATACACGACTAGGCTCAGCCAGTCGTGAGGAGCAGGCCGAACGGGTGGAGACAGCCATCCCCAGTTCCTCCAGCTTGCGGGCGAATACCTCTCCCTTCATGCCAGGGTAAGAGAAATGCACAATATGGGGAGCTCCATCCTCTCTGCTGTTTATAACAAATTCAGGAACGGTGCGCAAGAAGCGTAATAATCGATCTCGGAGTGGAACCAACTGGGCAACGAAGGTTTCGCGCTGCTCACCACTCATGCGGATAGCTTTGGAGGATGCGACAATCGCAGGTACATTTTCAGTTCCAGCGCGTTGTCCTTCTTCATGAGAGCCCCCTGTAAGCAATGGGAATAGCTTAATTCCCTCTTTGATATACAGTAATCCCACTCCACGTGGGCCTCGAAGCTTATGAGGAGACAGGCTATAAAGATCCACCTGCCAATCCTTTAAGTCAACTGCAAGCTTACCATATCCCTGAACACCATCTACATGAAATAAGGTTCGCGGATTCACAGCTTTAATCAGCTTCCCCATCTCTTTAAGCGGTTGTATCGTTCCAATCTCGTTATTGACATGCATCACACTAACAAGCACTGTGTCGCGCCGGACAGCAGCAGCTACGCGCTCAGGATCAACAACGCCAGTGCTATCGGGTGCTACAAAAGTAACCTCCCAGCCCATTCGCTGCAATTGCAGGAAACTCTCATATACAGAGGGATGCTCTATTTCTGTAGTTACCAAATGGCGGCCTCTAGTCTGATATTGCAGAGCAGCGCCTTTTATCGCCAAATTATTGCTTTCCGTTGCACCAGAAGTAAATAGAATCTCCTGCGGTTGTACAGATAAAGCAGCAGCGCATACTTCACGCGACCGTCTGATCAGCTTACCCGCTTCACTGCCCGCACGGTGCAAAGAGGAAGGGTTCGCATAATGCAGCTTCATAATTTGTTCCATCGTCTGCACCACTTCTACATAGGGCGGTGTAGCGGCGGCATAATCCCAGTAAAGCATATGTCAAATGTCTCCTTTACTTCGTTGAGTGAACTTATTATCGAAAAAGGATCAAACGGTGTTTCCCGTTTGATCCTTTTTATTATACCGCGTATTGAGCGCGAGCGCGTTCTATTTTAAAGATATAAGATTGTGTCTCTTTTGGAAGCAGGCTAAGTTTCTCCAATAATTCCTGATCATTGGTTACTCCCAGATCTGTTACCCGTCCCGGCCCTGCGTTGTACGCTGCAAGTGCCATCTTTTCCTCTCCGCCAAAGCGTTTCAGTTGATAAGATAAATAACGTACGCCGCCATCAATGTTTTGCGCCGGATCGAACGAATCAGTAACCCCTAAGCCGCTCGCGGTCCCATCCATAAGCTGCATTAAACCTTTAGCCCCTGCCGAAGAGACCACATTAGGATTAAACGAAGATTCAGTATCAATCACTGCTTTGATCAGATCAATCGGCACGCCATATTTAGCACTCGCCTTCTGGATGAGATCATCATAGCTCGTAGGTGTGGAACCCGTTATTTCCCCGGAAATTATGTTATTGAAGGTTTCTGTTGTCCCACCTATCTGCTGCCATAACAAGCTGCTGACTGAAGTTGCATCCGGGAGAGAAGTCAAATAGCTTGAACTTTCACTACTCGTTGACATTGCCTGAAGCATTGTCGCAAATCCAGAAGCTGAAACTCCCGTTGACCGTTCATTTCCATTCGCGGAGCTAGTTTTTTCGGTTGTAGCCTTAAGGTTGATCCATTTAAGCTGCCCTAACCCATCGGTTACAGCGGGATTGATCTGCATGCTGGCGCACTCCTTTTTTGTCCTACTCGAATCATATATAAGGTTTCGCGTTGAAATTTCGATGAATTACGGCTTAATCTTACATTTTATCTGAGATTATTGCTATATGTTGGAATGAAAAAACAGACTTCAGACCCTGATATTTAGGTCTAAAAGCCTGTTTAGATCAAAGCCATTCAGTTCTTTTTAGCGCGCAAAGGGAATCATCACGAAGTAACTTAGTGTCGCAACAATCCCTAAGCCCATTGCCCATGCCCCAAGCGTTTTTTGCTCTTTGACATAGGAATAATAACCAACTACGGCAGCGATGGGTCCGAGAATAAAAGACCAGATGAACAATGAGGCGATCCCCATCCCCAGTCCAACATACCCCATTACCCGGCTTCCACTATATTCCGCTTCACTGTCCTTGCGTTCTTCCACTATCCGCGGGGCATCCCGAACCTGCATTGGAACCGGATTTACCTCAGCAGCGTATTCTTCGCGATGCTCTCTGTCCCGCCGAGGATAGTCCACTCTCCGCGGACGAAGAATGACTTTTCTCGGACCGGATTGTTCCCGTGATGAGCTTGATTCATTATCCTTTTCTGTGTCCATTCTGGCGGCCTCCTAAGCGTTCGGCTTAAACGTCAGACAACATGTTGCAGATGATGTACTGGCATGATCGCGGTGACCTTCATTTGTCATTTCTTCAGCATATTCTTCCTTATAACCATTGCCTACGTGCTTATCGATCTCGATGACAATTTCTTCAGCCCGGCATAAATTATGCTCGCCCCAATAATGACAATTGCTCACGCTACATTTTACTAGTGGTTTTTCACTCGACATAATTATCACCTCGGCTTCATTATGTCCGCTCCATTTACCCGCTATTCGACAGAGTGGTTTCCAGTTGATGTATCGAGACAGGCTTTTAATCCACGCAAAAAAGGACCAGCTCATCGTCATTACAAAATGACAAAGTGCTGATCCCTTTAGATCACTATTTAGAAGTTAAACCTGATTTTGCATACGTTTCTCGGTCAAATAGTCGTTCTCATAATAAATGAGATCATCGCGAAGATCTTCATACGTTTTGGTGATTTCTAGGATGATATCACGTGCGGGACGTACTGGCTTTTTGCGGAAACGGATTGCATCCTGACCAGTATAAGCGTAACGGCCATCTTCAGAATAGCTTTCATTTTTCGGATAAAAGAAGTTGTTCACGCCATAGTGATATACATTATAAAGCGCTTTCTGTGCAAAAGATTCATCGAATGTCGCACGACGCAGCGCAACGCCTAATTTCTCATATGACATTTCCGAGAACACTAATAGGTGACGAAGATCGGACAGAAAACCTTGGTAAAATTGTACGGTTTCCTCATCTCCCTCAACTACAAGCTGAGGCAATGCATGCTCATTTAGAAATACTTCCATTTTGTCGATTACCACTTTAAGTTTATCTCTCGTCGATTCACATAATTTCTGCACATTGGCTGCTGACATAGCGGTTGCTCCTCCTTATTATTCCCTGCTCTTGTAGTCAATAAAGTTAATCCTCTGAAAGAAACCGCCCTAAAGACGTATCTCTTTATTCTTGCAATATCAGGATGTGAACACAGAGAAGTCTAACCTTCTGAACAATTATTAAGAACAACATCTAATGAGGTATCTCTTACAAAATCAAGAAGACAATTCGAGATACTTATTCTCTCTGATATTATCATAAAAAACGTTAGGAAGGTATCCTTTTCTAAGATGCATAAAAGATACGCTCTCTTCTAAACCTATAGACATTACATTGCATAGAGGAGCGGAAATCATGTCACGAAAAAATCTAACAGTTGCAGGTTTGGTTACAGCAGCTTTTACAGTTGGGTTACTTACCTTTGCCCTGCGCCCTGCCACTAATGGGACGATCAGAGAGGCCGCAAAAGTCGCTGTTCAGAATCCGGCTCCAACTTCAGCTTTGCATTCACCTCCAAATCCCTCTCAGGAAAAAACATTAAAGAAAACCTCCTTAAGCCAGGATGTGGAGGCGACAGATCATCTGAATAGAGTCGATGTCAGTAGACACTTAACTAAACTCCTGTCTGAAACAGACGGGATGTCTTCGATTCATGATAAATCAGTGTATGCGAAACGATTGCAGCAAGACCACGGGTTTATCTCCATGCTGATGTGGATCGATTTCCGCACACAAAAGACTGAGACCTTTAAGTCGTCTTTTCCAAAAGGAACCGAACAGGAGAACAAACAGCTTCTAAAATATCTCAATACGGCAAAATCAGCAATCCACGGTCATCAATCCTATGAATCTCCAACGTTTACAATCGGTAAAGAAAAATATTACTTTATCGCTCAGCGGAACAAACAGAAAAATGTAGGGATTATTGCTCTTATTAACCAAAAGGTGCTTGGGCGTGTGGCAGACCATCAGCTGAAGAACCTGCGTCTCATTCCGTATCCTAAGGAAGGCAAATACCATGTGGAATCAGTCCATACCGATAACTTAAAGGACATTACAGTCAAGACCGGCCATGATAACGAAAATGCCAGCCATTTTTATGAGAATGAAATTGTAGTCCGTTTTAAGGGAAATGCTCCGACTCAGGGACAGCTCCAGACGATAACCGCCGATATCCACTGCAAGCAGCCACGCAAGCTGGGATATGCCTATATCTTTCGCTCTGAGAAGATGACCTATTATCAGCTGAAATCCTATTTCACCAACAAATGGCATCCCGAGTATACGGAACCTCACTATATGTATTTAACCAATGATACCATCACTAAAAACGCTGAAGGAACTGTCACGCCTAACGACATGTTATTCTCCACTTACCAATGGAACCTCCCGGCGATTGAAACTGAGCTAGGTTGGAATCTTTCCAAAGGCAGCAAAGAAGTGGTTGTAGCCGTAGTCGATACGGGAGTACAGATTAATCATCCTGATTTACAAGGTAAGCTTTTGACTGGTTACAATGCCATTACCAATGGTTCCACACCCGAGGATGATGTAGGTCACGGTACACATGTATCTGGAATCATTGGCGCACTTGTTAACAACGGGGAAGGTGTAGCTGGCATCAGCTGGTACAATAAGATCCTCCCTGTAAAAGCGCTAGATAACTCAGGTGCCGGAACGACTTATTCCGTAGCAGAAGGTATCATATGGGCAGCTGACAATGGCGCAAAGGTTATTAACTTAAGTTTAGGGAATTATGCCGACTCGCAGTTCCTCCATGATGCGATTAAATACGCCTATGACCGGGACATCGTGCTTGTGTCTGCAGCAGGCAATGATAATACAGAACGGCCTGGATACCCTGCAGCTTATCCCGAAGTGATTGCAGTGGCTGCTACAAATGCTTCAGGGGAAAAAGCCTCCTTCTCCAACTACGGCGATTATATTGATGTCGCTGCACCCGGAGAAAGCATCGCAAGCACCTATCCGGACAGCCAGTATGCCGCTTTATCCGGCACGTCGATGGCCAGTCCCCATGTCGCTGCGCTGGCGGGTCTGGTACGTTCACTGAATCCTAATCTGACGAATAAGGAAGTTATGGACCTTATGACCAAAAACGCTGTTGATCTGGGAACTTCCGGCCATGATAAATACTTTGGCTGGGGTCAGGTCGATATTTATAAAACGCTACAAGCGGCAAGCGGCAATCAAGTTCCATTGCAGCTTTTTCCTCAACATGTACGCCAGCAAATGAATCAATTAAAACAAAGAACAAATAACACCCCATAACCGTGTCATTGCAAAAACCGGCCAAGTAAGCGCAGAAACCGCTGTAACCCTTCCTCCATTTCCGATTCCTTCATTTGCGAATAGCAAAGACGGATGTGGCGGGAAGGCGTTTCCGCAGAGTAACAGACATCACCGGGTAAAAAAGAAATGCTCTCCTGCTCCGCCAAGTCATGCAGGCTTGCGATATCAGGAGAAGGGGGCAGCTCCAGCCAGAGATTAAGTCCTCCCTCTGGTAGAATATAGTTCACTCCAGGCGGCGCGTACAGCTTCAGAAGCTTCGCCGCCTTTTCCATACGACCACGGAGTGTAATTCGTAGCTGTGCTGCGTAGGCGTCGTATTTTTCAGCGATGAAGGGTAATACGGCCTTCTGTGTCAGCAAGGGACTTCCTAGATCACTCGCAGATTTAGCGGCGATCAGCCGGGACAGAATATTTCCTTCTGCAGCCACACAGGCGATTCGGCAACCAGGTGCAAGTACTTTGCTAAAGCTTTTCATATAGACTACATGTCCATCGGGATCCATTGATTTAATCGCCCTAGGTGGTGGTGCATGGAAATATAAATCACTAAATGGGTCATCCTCAACAATGAGGCAACGGTAGCTGCGCGCTAATTCCAGCAGTCGTTGTCTTCTTGTGATGCTCATAGTTACGCCGCTTGGATTTTGATAAGTAGGGATGGTATAAATTAGCTTTGGAGGTCTTTGATCACACATTTTTGTAAGAACATCCACTCGCATCCCTTCACTATCCGTAGGCACAAAAATCATCTCTGCACCTCGTCCCGCAAAAACATCAATAGCACCAGTATAGCTAGGCGCCTCAAGATAGACTGTATCTCCAGGACCAACAAATGTACGAGCCACCAGATCAATGCCTTGCTGGGTCCCGCTGGTTATCATCAAATCGGAAGAAGTTAGCGAAATCCCACGCGATTTCAAATGTTCTCTCATGACATTCCGCAGCTCAAGATCTCCCTGAAAATTCCCGTAGGTTGCCATAAGCTCCGGTTGCTCTTTGACCAAGGATGCGTAGGTGTCACCAATATCTTGAAGTGGCAGCAGCTCACTGTGGATGGCGGCTAAATGAAAGGGATATTTCACTTCTGAAACATCAAAATTCCGCCAAAGCTGAGCCCTCGGCAAATAATCATCATATAAATCCTGCCAGCAACCCTCTTCTTGACGTCTATTATGGGTTGGATCGGCCACAAAGCAGCCTTTGCCCTGTCTGCAGTATATAAGTCCTCGTTTCTCAAGCATATCGTAAGCCTTGCTTACTGTAACCTGACTCACGTTCAATGTTATAGCTAGACTTCTAACGGAGGGCAGCCGGACACCTTGCTGAAGCAGTCCTGATGAGATCCGCTGACTGAGGGTTTCACTGATTTGATGGGGCAGAGTTTTACTGCCGCTGCGATTCAAATCGATATGCATGAACCCTTCACCTCCACTGTTATATTCAACGCTTTACTGTTATACAGCACTCCTATTATGATAGCATCAAATCGAAAGGTGGAGAACTAATTTATGGATATCAAATACTCAACGGCAGCCAATCATCTAGGATCATCAGCAGTTCGGGAGATTCTAAAAGTTACACAGGGCAATGACATCATTTCACTTGCAGGCGGGCTGCCTGGGGAGGATTTGTTTCCCTTGGAGGCCGTACGTGATGCCTATAATCGCGTGCTCTCCAGCGACACCTCAGCGCTTCAATATGGGCTTACCGAGGGTTTTACTCCACTACGTGACAAAATTGCTGAAAGGCTTACCCGGCAAGGCATCCCGGTTACAGCCTCTGAGATGGTATTGACTACAGGCTCACAGCAAGCTATAGATCTGTTATGCAAAATATTGCTGGATCCCGGCGATGCAGTTTTTGTGGAAGCGCCCACCTATCTGGCAGCACTACAAGTGCTCGGTTCTTACCGGGCTGCTATTCATTCGATACCAAATGATGAACATGGCATTCTGCCGGATCAGTTGGAAGAGCAGATTCGGATACATCGGCCAAAACTGCTATACGCAGTTCCGACCTTCAACAATCCGTCTGGAGCAACATGGAGTAAAGAACGCCGCGAGAAGGTGGTTGAAATCTGCCGCCGTTACGGTGTTCTTATTCTAGAGGACAATCCCTATGGAGAAATAACCTTTGATGAAGATAAAACTCTATATCCACCCTCATTAGCCTCCATCGATAGAAGCTTCGGCGGGGATCATTGTGTAGTCTACACAGGGACCTTCTCCAAGATCGTCGCCCCTGCCCTACGCACCGGCTGGATTATCGGCGATTCCGAACTAATCAAGACCATCGCCAAGGCAAAGCAAGCAGCTGATCTGCATTCCAGCACCATCGACCAGCGTGCTTTAGATGAACTGCTGTTGCATTTTGATATTGAGCAGCATATCCGCCTCATCTCAAGAGAGTATCATTCGCGTATGAAGCTCCTGTCCGCGGAACTCAGATCACATAACTGGAAAGGAGCACATTTCCTCGAGCCAAGAGGCGGCATGTTCCTATGGCTTACCCTTTCCGAAGAGATCAATACTAAGGAATTACTCCCGCTGGCAGTGGAAAACGGAGTAGCGTTCGTACCCGGAGAGGTATTCTATTCAGCGGAGCCTCACAAAAACAAAATGCGCCTTAACTTCACACACACGCCACCACAGCAAGTTCCTGTTGCTGTCCAGCGTCTAGAGAAAGCATTGGTTCAATGGCAGCAAAATCAAAACATCATTCGGTCGTGAACAACTGCTCGTAATCAATAGCCACAATGGCTAAATAAAACGGCTTCTCCATCCTTTATTGGACGGGGAAGCCGTTTTTTGTGAGCAGATTTTTGAGCTTTCACTTTTGCGTATTTGCAGAATATTACCTTTACGCATTTCTGCAAATCTCATTTTCGTATTTTTACTTTTAGTGTTTTTGCACATCTCATTTCGCATTTTCACAATCAGCGTTTCTGCACAGCTCATTTCGTATCTTCACATTTCACATTCAGCAATTTTCATACGTCATATTTCTGATTTCCACATTTCAGCGTTCCTGCACATCTCATTTCGCATTTCCACAATCCGCGTTTTTGCACATCACATATCGCATTCCACATTTCAGCCTCTCTACCCGATCCCATTTTCGTATTTCCCCATTCAGCAATTTTTGCTCGTCACATTTCGCATTTTCACATTTCAGCGTTTCTGTACAACTCATTTAGCATTTTCACATTCAGCGATTTATGCACATCTCGTTTCGCATTTTCACATTCGCATTTCTACACTTTGCACGTCATATATCCCATTTCCCACATTTCGCTTTCCGCATCACCAAACATCCTCCAGTTACTCAACTCATCTGCCACTCAACTAACTCCGATTTCACAGCGAAGTTACAGCCAGAGGTTACAATTGATATTTTGCTACTAACTCCAATCTTCCCGCAGAAGATTAGCCAGGCTCCGCATTGTTACAGTTTGCTAGCTACTAATCTAATTCTGGCGTCAAAGTAACCATGGAGTTCGGGAGTTCGGAATTCTGAAGTTCTGAGTTCTGGAGTTCGGGAGTTCTAGAGTTCTGAGTTCGGGAGTTCGGGAGGTTCGTATCGGACCCCAGCGCTCTTATTTGCATCAATTCCGTTCATTTGGTTTGCTATCGGACTCCATAGTCACTATTGGATTCAAAACGCCCGATATCCACCCTGTTTATGCCGAATAACGGCTCTCCAGTCCGAAACTCCTCCAAAAAGGCATAAAATACACAAATAGCTGCATCTCGGTCCGTTAGCATATCAGCTCATCAACCATCAACCATCAACCATCATCCATCTACCATCAGCCATCAGCCATCAGCTCATCAACCATCAGCCGTCAGCTCATCAACCATCATCCGTCAGCTCATCAACCATCAGCCATCTACCACCAGCCATCAGCTCATCAGCCACCAGCCATCAGCTCATCTACCACCAGCCATCAGCTCATCAGCTCACCAGCCATCAGCCCACCAGCCATCAACTATCAACCACCAGCCATCAGCCCATCAGCCGCTAGCAATGCTTCTAAAAAGTCTAATTTCTGCATATCACGATCCAAATCCCTGCATGTTCACGCATTCACCGCTTAAATATTTGCCTTATCCGCATTTGTTTGCAACAAAAAAGGCGGCGTAAGCCGGGTTACCGGGATACGTCGCCGTTTGTATGGTGTTGTTATTATAACGTTGCAGTTAGGAAAGTTTGCCGTAAGCCGGGTTCTGTGCTCGTCGTGGTTCGATCGGGAACTACCCTCCCACCATAAGCGACAATCATCTATCTAGGCCATACATTACTGCACAGCTCCAGCGACCAACCTAGACGCGCCTCAGGCTAAGGCTGCTTATTCAGCTGCGTCTCATTAGGTCTTGCTCCAGATGGGGTTTACCAGGAACGAAGTCACCAGCGTTCCTCGGGGTCTCTTACACCTCGGTTCCATCCTTGCCTGTGCCGCCCTAAGGCGGCCATCGGCGGTCCATTTCTGTGGCACTATCCTTCAGCTCGCGCCGACTGGACGTTATCCAGCATCCTGCCTTATGGAGCCCGGACTTTCCTCCCGTGACGTCTTCACGTCACCGGCGATTGTCTGTCAAACTTTCCGAACAACATTATATATTATACAGACATCACATGTCTGGCACAAGCATTATTAAATGGCAATTTTATAGGAACTTAAATGGCTCCGTATTCACCTGCGAAGCATGCACAGCTGTATCATACTTATGCTCGGCCAATTTTCCAGCCATCCACTCCGCTACTTTCTCTTTCATGATCTTCTCCGCATTATGTCCCGGATCAATCAGAGTGATTCCGGCGAGCGCAGCATCCTGAACTGTATGATAATCCAGATCCCCAGTAACCAGGACATCCGCACCGCGGAAAATAGCACTGTTATAATACTTTCCACCCGAGCCGCCGAGAACGGCAGCTTTACGAATCGGACGGTCCAAATCACCAACAACCCGTACATGGTCTACCTTCAGGCCTTTTTTTACCGTCTCCACGAATTGTCCAAGGGTTGTAGGCTCTTTGAGCTTTCCTACCCGCCCAAGTCCTAAGCTGCGGCCTTTAAGATCCATTGAGTACAAATCATAGGCAACCTCTTCATAAGGATGGGCCTTAAGCATAGCCTGCACCACTTTATTGCGGATGGAGTGCGGGACGATCGTCTCAATACGAATTTCCTCGGCACGTTCCATCTTACCTTTTTCCCCGATATAAGGATCCGTGCCTTCTCCTGGAATAAAAGTACCGTATCCCTCGATATTGAAGCTGCAATGACTATAGTTGCCAATTGCCCCTGCTCCAGCATTCAGAATAGCATCCAGAACCTTCTGATGATGATCCTTCGGCACAAATACTACCAGCTTTGATAATTGCTCGGAGTGAATGTCTTTGATGGGTACTCCGTTTTCTATGCCAAGAGCTTCAGCCATCCAATCATTCATTCCACCTTCGGTGACATCCAGATTCGTGTGGCTGATGTACACCGCAATGTCATTCTTAATTAATTTTTCATACATTTTGCCCGTCGGTGTGTCTGTCTGGATTCCTTGCAATGGACGGAAAATAATCGCATGATGCGCAATAATCAAATTGCAGCCTAGACGAATCGCTTCTTCAACTACCTCATCATTCACATCTAAAGCAACTAATACATTAGTGATTTCTTTTTGCAGCGTGCCCAGTTGAAGACCAATTTTATCCCAATCCTCAGCTAAATGCTTAGGAGCCAGTTGCTCCATATACTGAATTACTGTTTGTCCCTTGGCAAACATTGTAGCACCTCCGTAATTTCCCTGATCTGACCTTGAATCTGTTTCCGTTTATGCTCAGCAGATTCGAGTTCTGAACGTGACAACGATGTTAAAATGCCTTCCAATTTCTGAATCTCACCCTGCCACTTAGCAAAAAACACAGCATTTGGTGCTTGAAGCAGCCATGGTCCCATTTGAAGCAAGGCCTCTTGCCCAAGGACTTTAGCGGAATCCCCCAAGGTTAATTCACGATATACACTTTCATTTGTAATTCCAGCTTCCGTATTTTCTGGTACAGCCGTCAATACTTCATATAGCTTCCCGTCTTCTTCCAAAATTCTCTCAGCTACGAGTACCCATTTATTATTTAATAACCAGCGGCGCAAAATATCCTCGCCTACATTCGGTTGAAGCAAAAGGGTTGTAACCTCTTTTAGCTTACCCTGGCTTTGACCCCGGTCCAGAATCGCGGCAATTAATGCGCCTCCCATGCCAGCAATCGTGATACAATTGACTTCACCAGGTTCCAGAACCTCAAGGCCGTCTCCACGGCGCACCGAGATCACCTTCCCTAGTCCAGCCTCTGCAACGCCCTTACAAGCAGCATCAAAGGGACCCGGGTTTACTTCACCTGCAATTGCAAACACAGCCTTACCGCTTTCGACAGCGGCCACAGGAAGCAAGGCATGATCGGAACCGATATCTGCTAATCTGCTTCCTTGCGGAATTTGCTCCAGCAATTGCTGAAGCCGATCTGATAATTTCACATTGTTCATGTTGCCACCCACGTTATCCATTTTTTTCGAAACCCAAACAACAAAGCTAACCCTGCTGCAATCTTTAGGATCAGCATCAATGAAATCCACTGCGGATAATCCTGTCTTAATAAAAGAGCGTCAAGCTCTGGCATGATCCAAAGCGATACTCCCACTGCAAAATAAACACTGGCAACACCTCTTACCTTATGATGCAAAAGCCAGCTTAACCATACCATCAGCACACACAATGGCAGCCATAGGAACTCCAGTTCAAATATAGAGGCCTCCGGGCTTCTTCCACCGAAGAACCCTGCATACAGTAATGCCCAAAAAGCAAAACCACAGTACTGCAACAAACCTATCCGGAGTAAAAATCCCAAAATACACCATAACAAGCCGCAGCACCCAATTAGAATAGGCCTCCAGAGCTGAGGATCCAGATCATGCAAATCAATCAGCCATAGCCCAAAACCAAGCGTTAAAACACTGCCCAGCCCCGCTAGGATAAGACTGATAACATTGTTCCGGTCCTTATAAACGGCGGAGTATCCATAACAAATAATTAATACAGATAGTGCGGTTGCAAGTTGCAAAGGCCAGGGAAAAACGCTAAAATAAAGACTAATCAAGAAAATCAAGGAAATAATTCCAAAAGAAAACAGCCAAATTTTGATGCTTCCCTGCTGTAAATTTCTCAGCGAAATTGGATTGTTATCCTTATTCGCATCCTCATCGTCATACAGATTGGTTAAGAAATCGCAATACTGCTCTGGCAGCAACCGGCTTTTTCTCCAATACTGAATCTCTTTTATAATGATGTCGCGTTTTTCCAAATTCACTGGCTCATCCTTCTTTCCAGATACACAAGGTCAACACATTTTTTACCAGCGTAAATTCAAATAAAAGAACCTCCTGCCACTGAGCAGCAGAAGGTCCAGTTCATGAAATACTATTCAAGGAAATCCTTAAGCCGTTTACTGCGGCTAGGGTGACGAAGTTTGCGCAATGCCTTGGCTTCGATCTGGCGGATCCGTTCCCGGGTAACACCAAACACCTTGCCGACTTCTTCAAGCGTTCTTGTCCGTCCATCATCAAGACCAAAACGCAGGCGAAGTACATTCTCTTCACGCTCCGTGAGCGTGTCCAGCACATCCTCCAGCTGTTCCTTCAGGAGTTCATAAGCCGCTGCATCCGCAGGAGCCAATGCTTCCTGATCCTCAATGAAGTCTCCTAGATGAGAGTCATCTTCTTCACCAATTGGTGTTTCCAAGGATACAGGTTCTTGGGCAATCTTCATGATCTCTCTAACTTTCTCCACCGTCAGTTCCATCTCAGCCGCAATTTCCTCTGGGGAAGGTTCGCGTCCCAGTTCTTGCAGCAATTGGCGAGAAACCCGAATCAGCTTGTTGATCGTTTCCACCATGTGTACAGGAATACGAATGGTACGCGCCTGATCCGCAATCGCACGAGTGATGGCCTGGCGAATCCACCAAGTCGCATACGTACTAAATTTGAATCCCTTGTTATGGTCAAATTTCTCTACTGCTTTGATCAGACCCATATTACCTTCCTGAATCAGATCCAGGAACAGCATACCGCGTCCGACATAACGTTTCGCGATACTTACCACGAGACGCAGGTTCGCTTCTGCAAGACGGCGTTTAGCTTCTTCATCGCCATTCTTAATCCGCATAGCAAGCTCAACTTCATCGTCAGCCGACAACAAAGGAACGCGTCCGATTTCTTTTAGATACATACGGACAGGGTCATTAATCTTGATCCCTGGTGGCAGCGACAGATCGTCATCAAAGCTGAAATCATCGCTGTCTTTATCCTCATTATCCTCACTTGGTCGGAGGCTGTTAACCTCTTCATCGTTCTCGTTTACAACCTCAATTCCCAAATCACTGAGTTGCTCGTAGAACTCCTCCATTTGCTCGGGGTCTTGATCAAACGGCGATAATTTCTCCATAATATCTTTGTAATTTAATGATGATCTTTTCTTACCTTGCTCAATGAGCTGATCCTTAACCTGATCCAAAGTAAATTCTGCTTCCAATTCAGTATGCTGATCGTTCGCCATAATTCGACTCCCTCCTCCCTAGGTACATCCTGTCAACATGTCATTGTCTCTCTAGGGCTATAATCTCACTTGCTATTTGTGCCGCACGCAAAAAGTCACCTGACTTTTCAGCCTGAATCATCTCTTCACGCTTCTGTTCCATTTTGCGTTGCAGTGGGTATTTCCGCACTTCACGAATACAATCATCTAGAACCTGCATATTCCAGTCCGGAGGGGTATCCATCATGGATATTGATGTCGCAGTTTTCTCCAGACGATCATCCTGAAGTGATGATAGAAACCGACTAATGCCGGGTGGTTTGCCTTGCGCGTAATAGGCATATAGATAAGCAGCAATTGCCGCATGATCAACGATGTTGAAATCTTCTCCGAGGCGTTCGCCTACATACGTGGCGGCTTCCGGGTCCTGAATCATAAAGGACAATAGACGCCGTTCCGCGACATGATAAGCGGGTAGTAAGGTCGGTGTCTGCACCTGCCCTTTTTTATGCCTACCATTATTCCACCTTTTGTCGTTATTATCCCCTTCAGGGATGTTTTTTTGCATCGATGCCCTAAGTAAATTACAATCCTGCTTCAAACTATCATAGGAAAGTTCGAGTTCAGCAGCGATTTCCTTCAGATAAACCTCTCGCTCTGTTGAGGAATGCAGTGAAGCAATAACTTCTAAGGCTTCCTTGACATAGGCGATTTTGCCATCTTCCTCTAGGAGTATATGGTTTTTTTTCAGATATATAAGCTTAAATTTTATGGATGAAACTGCTGAATCAATAACCTGATCTTTAAATCTTTCTCCTCCATGCTTGGAGATAAATTCATCCGGATCCACCCCGCTTGGCAGTAAGGCGATCTTTACACGCAGGCCGCTGCCTTCAAGCATCGGAATGGCCTTCATGGCTGCTGCTTGTCCCGCCCGGTCACCGTCGTAAGACAGTATAATTTCATCAGCCAGGCTTTTCATCAGTGCCACATGACCCTCCGTCAAGGACGTTCCCATCGTTGCTACGCCGTTATGCACACCCGCTTCCCAGGATGAGATGACATCTCCGTATCCTTCAAACAGGACGATTTGTCGAGTTTTGCGAATGGATGCTTTGGACTGGTGCAAATTGTACAATATCCGGCTTTTGTTAAACAACCTACTCTCCGGAGAATTTAAATACTTAGGTTGACCCTCTCCAAGTATTCTTCCGGCGAATGCGATTACCTTGCCTGTACGGTTGGCAATCGGAAAGATAATCCGGCCACGGAAACGATCCAAATAGCCTTTGCCCTCACCGCGGGCTGACAGAAGTCCGCCTTTCTCCATTTCCGCAAGGTCAAAATTTCGTTTCTCCAAAAACTGCAGCAAAGTATCCCAGCGGTCCGGAGCATATCCGATCTGAAACTGGTCAATCATTTTATCACTGAAGTTCCGGCCTCTTAAATAGTCCATAGCGGCTTTGCCGTGTTCCGTGTTCTTCAGCAAGTAATGATAGAACTTTGCCGACCATTCATAAGCTTGAATCAACCGGTCGCGTTCCGGATCAGGAGGAGACATCATACCTCCTCTACCTTCTGGAACGGGAATATCACTTTCTTCAGCCATTATTCTGACAGCTTCGGGGAAGGTTAATCCTTCGATTTCCATCCTAAATTTGATGGCATTTCCACCCATACCGCAGCCAAAGCAATGAAATACTCCCCGGTCGGGGGTAACAGTAAAGGAAGGGGTTTTCTCCGAATGGAACGGGCAGAGGCCCCATAAATATTTCCCCTGCTTGGACAAATGAACAACCTTACCGACTGTATCGACTATATCATGACGCGCAAGCACGCTTTCGATAACCTCTTCCGGAATATTGCCGTGTCCGCTAGCCACTTCAACCACCTTCATCTCTTAACAAATAAATATAATTCGCTATTGCTCCACATTCTCCTGCAAAAGTATTAAAAGTTTTGTCAGTTTATGTTGAAAATAAGTTTTTTCTTCTGCCGTTATGGGTTTTGGACCCTTGGAATAATGTCCCCGTCTTCGTTCCACGGCCCTGGCATGTCTTCCCTCCAACATAAAATCCATCTTGGAATTGTCGTATTCCTGACCACGAAATGAAAGCACACTGCACCGTTTACCTAATGCAAGTGCCGCAAGACCATAATCTTGAGTCAATACCACATCTCCTGCAGTAATATGATTGGCAATATATAGATCGGCACTCTGATCTCCTCGATCCACCTGCACAACCGTTACACCCTCTTCAGCTTTCAGTGCATGGTCATAAGAAGATACCATAAGAACCGGAACACCAAAGGTGCGACCTACCTCAGCGATCTCTTTTTTGACCGGACAAGCATCCCCATCCACCACTATCGTTCTAGACTGGGACTTCTCCATGATCATCACCAATTTCCCGTGTAATATATATACGCCCTCTCCGCAAGAAATCCTTCTTTCTAAGCATAAATACGGAACGG
Source organism: Paenibacillus sp. FSL H3-0310 (assembly GCF_038002785.1). NCBI lineage: Bacteria > Bacillati > Bacillota > Bacilli > Caryophanales > Paenibacillaceae > Paenibacillus > Paenibacillus sp. FSL H3-0310. The sequence goes on along the minus strand of NZ_JBBODC010000001.1, from coordinate 983,005 downwards.
ATGTCAAATGACGCATTGGCACCGTTCCGTATATTTATACCCCAAACCAACATTCTATACCATAAGATTCAAATTTTCTTGATTAAAATTACCAGACAAGCTTCGCAAAATCAGCGAACGACTTGGAGTCAGCATCAATACCAGCAAGCAGAGCCAAACGGTTAGCACGCACTTGCTCGTCCTCCGCCATAACCATAACGGAATCAAAAAATGTTGTAACGGCGTCTTTTAGACCCGAAAGAATCCGAAGTGCTTCTTCGGCATTTTTTGCCGCCATAGCTTCAAGGTAAGGTGCGTGAAGCTCCTGCCATGTATTAAAAAGCTGCAATTCAGCATCTTCTTTAAGTAAAGCAGGATCAATCACTTCACTGGTTGCTTTACTTGCCAAATTACTGACACGAGTAAGCGAATCTACGGTAATCTTGAAATCTGCTTGGTCGGACACAGCAGCCATAAGAGCACGGCTTCTGCCCACAACATCTACCACGTCGTCAAAACCAGCCGCTGTAACAGCGTCCACAACATCATAGCGTACATTGTCAGATAAAAGACGTTTTACACGCAGACCGAAGAACTCGTACAGGTTTATACGTAGTTCATCTCCAGAATGTTTCGTATTTCCTGAATTTTCATGAATTTCAATCGCCGCTTCAAAAATTTCGCGCAGCGTAATTGGCAATTTATGCTCAAGCACAATTTGGACAATACCTGCAGCCTGACGGCGCAGGGCATATGGATCCTGAGATCCTGTCGGAATGATGCCGATGGAGAAGCAGCCAACAATCGTATCGATTTTGTCCGCTATGCTGACAACTGAACCTGCTTCTGTTGAAGGTACAGCATCTCCTGCAAATCGTGGCTGATAATGCTCGAAGATCGCTTTTGCCACAGTTTCAGGCTCGCCTGCTTTACGTGCATAATCTTCACCCATTGTTCCTTGCAGCTCAGGAAATTCATAAACCATTTGTGTTACAAGGTCGAATTTACAAATATCCGCAGTGCGACTTACTTCGGACACAGCAGAAGCTGATAGTCCAAGCTTCACAGCCAGACGATCAGAGATTTGGCGAATACGGCGCACCTTATCCCCTACGCTGCCCAAATCTTCATGGTAAACAATGTTCTCAAGCTTGGCTAACGCCTCGTCAATCTTCATCTTTTGATCTTCTTGATAGAAGAATTTGGCATCTGATAGACGAGCACGAAGCACTTTTTCATTTCCCTTAGCGATAACATCCAAGGATTCTGCATTCCCGTTACGTACAGTTACAAAGAATGGAAGTAGCTTGCCAGCTGCATCAAAAACAGGGAAATAACGCTGATGCTCACGCATCGAGGTAATCAGCACATCCTGAGGAATCTCTAAGAAAGATGGATCAAAGGTTCCAAAGAGCACGGTTGGTGTTTCTACCAAGAACAGTACTTCTTCCAAAAGATCTTCTTTAATTGCAATCGTCCAGCTTTTCTCTTCAGCCAATTTGTTGATTTGATCCAGGATAAGCGTTTCCCGTTCCTTCACATCCACAAGTACATGCTGCGCACGCATGCTCTCCACATATTGCGCAGGCTCCGAGATTACAGTCTCTGTACCCAGAAAACGATGTCCACGGCTCACATTACCCGCTTTTACATCCGTAATTTCCAAATCAATAATCTCTTTACCAAAAAGAGCAACCATCCAGCGAATCGGACGAACGAATTTAAAATCGTAAGCTCCCCAGCGCATGTTCTTCGGGAAAGTCATTGCATTTACAATACCCAGAAGTCCTTCTGTGAGCAAAGAAGCAGTCTCTACACCCGCACTATTTTTTGTGGCATAAATATATTCCACGCCAGCTAGCTCTTTAAATGTAAATTGCTCTGGAGATACACCTTGACTGCGGGCAAATCCTAGCGCAGCTTTACTCCAGTCGCCGTTAGCATCCAGCGCGATTTTGCGTGAAGGTCCTTTGACCTCTTCGCTAATATCCTCTTGCTTCTCAGCCGCGTCCTTAACAAATACAGCGAGACGACGTGGCGTAGCATATGCAGTAACTCCAGCATGGTTTATACGTGCAGAATCCAACCACTTGGACATTCTATCTTGCAGCTGTTCCATCGCAGCACGGATAAAACGTGCAGGAATTTCCTCCAGACCGATCTCAAACAGGATATCTTTAGACACGGTCAGCACCTTCTTTCTTCAGCAGCGGGAAGCCAAGCTTCTCGCGTTCCTCAAGATATGTTGCCGCTACGGAGCGGGCAAGATTACGCACTCGGGTAATAAATCCAGTCCGTTCAGTTACACTAATTGCCCCGCGCGCATCGAGTAGATTAAAGCTATGTGAGCATTTCAACACATAATCGTAGGCTGGAAACACAAGATGTTTCTCCATCGCTCTACGTGCTTCCTCTTCATACATGTTGAACAGCGAGAATAACATTTTTACATCCGATACTTCAAAAGTGTAGGTAGAATGCTCGAACTCCGGCTGATGAAAAACATCACCATAAGTCATACCGCTTACCCATTCAAGATCGAACACATTTTCTTTATCCTGAATGTAAGAGGCTAAGCGCTCCATCCCGTAAGTGATTTCTACAGCAACAGGGTTAGCTTCGATGCCACCTACCTGCTGGAAGTAAGTAAATTGAGTGATCTCCATACCGTCCAGCCATACTTCCCATCCCAGACCCGCACAGCCCAGTGACGGATTCTCCCAGTTATCCTCTACAAAACGGATGTCATGCAAGAGCGGATCAATACCGAGTGCTTTCAAGCTATCCAAATAGATCTCTTGAATGTTATCTGGTGAGGGTTTGATGATTACTTGGAATTGGTGATGCTGATACAGACGGTTCGGGTTCTCTCCGTAACGACCATCGGAGGGACGACGTGAAGGCTCTACGTAAGCCACTCTCCAAGGCTCAGGACCTAGTGAGCGTAAAAAAGTCATAGGGTTCATCGTGCCGGCGCCTTTTTCTGTGTCATAAGGCTGTACGATGATACAGTTCTGTTCAGCCCAGAACTGCTGCAGTGTCAAAATCATCTGCTGGAAGTTCATAATACCGTCTCCTTCGCTTTACAAGTTTTTTACAACAGCTTGCCTAAAACTTTCTACCATGGAGGCGGCACTTAGCTCCTGACAGCAACAAAAAGCCCCCGCCCCCATGCCTGATTAACAGACATAGGGACGAGAGCTTAACTTATTCTCCCGCGGTTCCACCCTACTTGATTTCATACCTTGTATAAGCAAGTTTGCTGCCAAAACAAGAACGAAATCCACTTTCATTCGCCGCATTCGTACTCCCGGGTGCCATGTTCATGAACGTTGTCCCGCTAGGCTTCCACTGCCCCCAGCTCGCTGAATAACGACAATACAGTCCACTACTTTCCCGATCAATGCACGCCTCTCCCCATTTGGAGCATAACGACGATCATATAATAAACTGATCCTATAGTAACGGAAAAATCAGCTTTCGTCAAATCTTGTACTTGTCGAGCTGGTCTAGGAAACTTTGTGACTTCAGCTTTAATCCGAGTTGCACATCCATAAAGGCGCGCATAATTTTTTTCAGCTCATCCCGGCTGCTTTCCTTTACATCCACATTGCCTAGTCTAGTTAGGTCAAGTCTGGCGAATAATCGCAGCAGCTTCAACGCACGAGCAGAGACCTCCATGGCTGGAGGGTCATTATGTTTACAACTGCGGCACAGTGCTCCACCAAGGCGCGGGCTGATCAGCAGTTGATCATCCGGCTTCTCGGCACCACAAATTACACAAGAATCGAATTCAGGACCATAACCGGCTGCCTGTAAGATTTTCATTTCAAAGACATTTATGATAACGCCAGGTTCCTTGTCCTCTTCAAGTGCATTAAGACAGGCCGTAAGCTGGCGAAACCAAAAGCTTCCCGTTTCCTCATCATGCAGAACACGATCAAGCAGTTCACACGCATAAGACGCATAAGCAGCTTTGATCAAATCCTCACGCAGCGGATGGTGCGACTTCGTAATTTCGCCAGAATTCAGTGTCCCAAGTCCTCCATTATTTCTAAAAAAAACAAATTCCCCAACGGTGAACAGTTGGATCAATGCAGCATGGCGGCTTTTGACCTTCTTTGCGCCACGCACCAGAACCCCTACTTTTCCCGCGTTCTCGGTGCAAAGCGTAATAATTGCGTTCCCCTCGCCGTAGTCCATGCTGCGGATGACGATCCCTTCCACCCTGTGTAGCATGCCTCTTCCCCCAACCATTCGGCAAGCAACCAGTCCTTATTGCGCTTCTTCATCACAGGCCTTCTCTTCCTCCACTAGCTGTAATCCACTATCTTCAAGCGGATGGCCAGCTTCCTTATACAGCAGGTAAGCATCGACGTCTCCTGTCATTGCAAAATACTTCCACGAAAAGTTTCGCATTCGTATTCATCCTTTCTTGGGAAAGACGATGTCTCTTATCAAGAATTAGGATGGTGCGATGGAGCAGGTTCTATCCTTGCAATTCCTACCAAACGAGGAATAACGGAATTAACTTAAAGGTCTTTATGGAAGCCCAAATCCCGCAGAACGCGGTCCTGATTGCGCCAATCTTTTTTCACTTTTACCCATAGCTCCAGAAAAATCTTCGAACCCAGCAGGTTCTCAATATCTGTCCGAGCCCGTCTGCCGACCTCTTTCAGCATTGCCCCTTGCTTGCCGATAATAATTCCCTTTTGCGAATCACGCTCAACAAAAATAACAGCTGAAACATGCACCACTCCATTAGGCTCAACCTTCATATCTTCGATGGCTACAGCAATAGAGTGCGGCACTTCTTCACGAGTCAAATGCAGAATTTTCTCCCGGATTAATTCCGCGCAGACAAATTGCTCGGGGTGATCCGTGATTTGATCTTCCGGATAATACTGAGGGCCTTCCGGCAAGTACTTGGCAACCTGCTCTAACAGCGTGTTAACATTGCTGCCCATCTTCGCAGAAATCGGAATAATTTCGGCAAAATCATGCAGCTTGTTATATTGAGCCATAAGCGGGAGCAGAGCTTCCGGCTCTATTTTATCGATCTTGTTGAGCACTAGAATCACCGGTGTCTTCAGACCATTTAATTGCTCGGCAATGTAACGGTCTCCACCGCCCAAGCCCTCTGACGCATCCACAAGGAATAACACAGCTTCTACTTCACCCAGTGTACTCATTGCAGTCTGGTTCATGTAGTCGCCTAGCTTGGACTGTCTTTTATGAATCCCCGGTGTATCCAGGAATACGATTTGTGAAGTGTTTGTTGTGTAAACACCATGGATTTTGTTTCTGGTTGTCTGTGGCTTATCCGACATAATGGCAATCTTCTGGCCAATGACCTGGTTCATGAGTGTTGATTTACCTACGTTTGGTCTGCCGATAATTGCGACAAAGCCTGATTTGAATTTCATATTATCTTCCTTCCATACTTACCTTCTAAATTTGCGTTTGAAAATCTTTTAAGATCTTTTTCGATCCCCCTAAATCCCCCTTAGCCAAGGGGGACCCCAAGGGCCCCGGCCCTCTGGACACCCGGAAATGGGCGTAACTGCAACGTTAGGCTGGATTAGAGGGACTATGGTGCATGAGCGCTTTCCTCCCCTATCGGGGACACGCTTCACTGTCGCTTATTCACACGGTTCGCATTGCCCTCACCATGAATAAAGATTACTGAGATGATTGGCTTTAGGCTGTGTTACAAGTAACCTTACGTAATTAGAATCGCTGACGGCTTTTGCCGTGGCGCTTACCTCGTAATGTTACTCTAAAAACACATAGTTTGCACCAGTTTAGCCTAACTTGGTAGAACTAGAACACTTTTAATTGTACTTTGTACAACTAATTTTAGGTTGAGTTTATGTTTTTGGTGTTTTAGTTGTATTTTGTGCAATTAAATCCTGTCTTAAGAGCCAAATATGGGCTTTATCATAAATTTAATTGTACTATCTGCAACTAAATTCATTTTTGTCGCGAAAGAGTAGCAATTTAACTGTACATTGTGCAATTAAAGTAGCAACCTTCGTCTAACTATGCCTGATTTGCCCTTAAACAGGCACAGGCATTAAATCAAATCCTCATTTTATTCTGGAGCTTGTCCTTGCTTCAGATCTACGGGACCAAAAGCGCCTGGAAGCAATTCTCCCACCGTAGTCTCAACGATATCACCCTTCATGTTCCCAAGAATAACCTTCATATCCGGCGAACACAACTCAATCATTACTTGCCGGCACACACCGCAAGGTGAAACGGGGCCGTCAGAGTCAGCTACTACGGCAATTGCTTTAAAAGAACCAACAGCGTGTCCATCCGCAATCGCACGGAATAGTGCTGTCCGTTCCGCACAGTTGGTTGGTCCAAAAGCAGCATTTTCCACATTACAGCCGTGGTGAATATGACCATCCTGATCAAGAAGGGCAGCTCCCACTCCGAATCGGGAATATGGAATGTAAGCTTTTGCTCGTGCTTTAATCGCCTCTTGCATAAGAAGAGTAGAATCCATATTTTGTCCTCCTAAAGTTTTGTGAGTATTGACTTCATTGATTTTTCTTCGCACAAAACTCACTTCGTAAACATCTAATTAGTTTCGTTTATCGTTATTTTCTCAGCGTGCACTAAATTTTATCAGCGTACTTCATGAGATATATTCGGGTACATAACTCACTTCAAATTATTCAGTAACGAAAGAGGCGGAATCGCAAAACGCGGGTCCGCCTCTCCCCTGAATTGATTTTGTATCCTGATTATGACATAAGTCCGCTAATCCAGTCCATCACAGGGTGATAAAAAACATAGATCCCGACTAAGACAGCAAACACCGCCGTGAGAAGCACAGCTCCTGCGGCGGTATCTTTTGCTCTCTTAGCCAGTGGATGAATCTCTGGCGAGATCAGATCAACCGTCGCTTCAATTGCCGTATTGAGCAGTTCGGCAGTTAGGACAAGCGTGATCGAGAACAGCAGCAACATCCAACTGGCCAGCGGAAGTCTGAACACGGCAGCGGCTACTAGCACAACCACCGCTAAACAGCAATGCACCTTCATGTTAAGCTCGGATTTGAATGCCGACACTAAGCCTTGCGATGCAAACCGAAAAGAGTGCCAGAACTTCTTGTGCCCTACCGCCGTGTTCTTCACCATTAGCGCGTCAACCCAACCTGAGATAGTACTTGTTCTTGCTTGGACATCATCTCTGCTTCTGAGGCTTCATCCTGATGATCATATCCTAACAAATGCAGAAATCCGTGAACGAAAAGAAAACCAAGCTCTCGTTCCAGTGAATGGCCATATTCCAGCGCCTGCTCCTGCGCACGAGTTACGGAAATGATTATATCCCCAAGTACGTCTGGAACATCTTCCAGCGCCTCGCCTTCCTCTATCTCGTATATAATGTCCAGCTCGTCCTCTCCGCTTTCATTCATAGCAAAAGAAAGCACGTCCGTCGGACGGTCAATTCCCCGATATTCCAAATTCAACTCATGTATACGAACGTTATCGACAAAAGTAAGAGCTACCTCGCCCCGATCGATCCCTTCCGCTTCACCTGCTTTTTGCAAAATGCTCTCCAGCAGCGTAATGAGATCGTCCTTTATCTCGTATTCTTCCTGCTCGTTATCCCAAACGATCTCCAAACTCATGGGTTAGGTGCCCCTTCCTCTTTTTTCGGCTTACGCACATCTTCTGGGTATTCGATCCGTGAATGGAAAATTCCCATAACCGTCTCCTTCAGAGTCCGTGCAATAATATCCAATTCTTTAATCGTCAAATCACATTCGTCAAACTGATGATCATCCAGTCGACTTTTAATAATCTTCTCAATCATCGTTTCCACCTGCAGAACAGTTGGCTTACGCAATGATCTCACTGCAGCCTCGACACTGTCGGCAATTCCCACAACGGCTGCTTCCTTCGACTGGGCTTTCGGTCCAGGATAACGGAAATCTTCCTCGGTAAAATCAGCCTCGACACCTTTTTCTTCCGCCAGCTTCAGTGCCTTATGGTAAAAATAATGCAGGAACGTTGTTCCATGATGCTGCTCCGCAATGTCACGGATTGGCTTTGGCAGCTTATATTCTCGTTGCATTTCCACCCCGTCACGGGCGTGGGCAACGATGATAGATTTACTAAGCTTCGGTTCAATAGAGTCATGTGGATTTTCCATATTATTCTGATTCTCGATAAAATAAAACGGACGTTTTGTTTTGCCAATATCATGATAATACGATCCAACCCGGCACAATAGCCCATCTGCTCCAATCGCTTCCGCGGCAGCTTCTGACAGGTTACCTACCATTACACTATGGTGATAGGTTCCCGGCGTTTCGGTAAGCAGTTTGCGCAGCAGCGGGTGGTTTGGATTAGACAATTCTACCAGCTTCAATGCCGATAGAATACCAAAGGTTGCCTCGAAAAAAGGCATTAGCCCAATCACAAGCACTGCCGTCAATAGTCCCCCTGCAAAAGCAAAACCAACCGAATACAAGGTACCTACCTCTTTCCATGCTCCTCCACCTAACAGTATTTGCATAAAGACTGTCAGACAGCCAAAAAGCGATACCATAATCCCGCCTTTAAGGAGCGTGGAGCGTTGACCCGCACGGTGAGTCGCAAAGATAGCCACGTACGAAACCACGATAGCAAAGAAACCAAAGTTAAAATCAAAGATTGAGTTCTGCTGCACATTCAAAATAACACTCGCCAGTACACTGAATAGAATGGAGCAGAAATAGGCCAAAGGCATGTCCAGAAGCATTGCAATTAACATTGCGCCAATCGCCACCGGTGCCAGGAATCCGATATAAGATCGGACATCGGTCTGCAAAACAGCGGCCAGCCGCATAGAGATAATAGTTATAACAAATACAAGCACCAGCATCAATAGCTGAGAATTGTTGTACTTAAAGCCTGAGGTGCCGCCTGAATAACGAATGAACGCAAGCAAACCGACGGAGAGCATCGCAGAGAGAATCAATAGGCCTAACTGTGGCCAGTAATTCACCTCATTGCTTAGTAGTCCATTCTCATCCAAAAGAGTGTAGAGCTCTGGAGTAATTAGCTGCCCCTTAGCAACAAGCGTGTCCCCTTGCTCAATGAATACATCAGGTGTGTTCTCCCGGGCTTGTACCTTTGCTTCCTTGGTAGCATCCTCATCGTAGAACTTGTTACTTGTGATCACAAGACGTACAAGCTCCTGAACAACCTCACGCGCTGTACGCTGGCTTAGAGAACTAATACTGACCTGTTCCGCTACCTTGGCGCGAGCGGTCTGCGCATCCGTAATCTGATCATTCATCAGCCTAGTTACAATATCTCGGGCGACAGGCTTCATCTCGATAATGTCCTGAGAGGTCAGGCGCGGAATCTTAATGTAAGTCTCTTCCGGAATGACATAGGTCTGCTCTTTGATGACAGATTGCATTTCATCCAAGAGGTGATCTGAATATGTAGCGCTGCCCCGATTGGAAGCTACGAAATTCAAGATGAAATCGCTGGCTCTCTGCGGGATTTCATCACGATAAATCCCCGTCTTATCGCTTTGCGAGATCAGATCATCCTGATTGAGGCGATCTATCCGGTCCAGCAGTGAGGTCACTAGGTTGTCTGCCCTCATCGGGATAATTTTGTACTTGGGAGATACGCTTTCGGCCGCTTCCTCAGCCGCTTTTAACGTAGCTTTGGTGTCCTTAATTTGCTTCGGTGCCGTTATTTCCTTTGCACTGTAAGTATTCTCTTTAATATCATATTTCTTAGGTAGCAATTCTGGCGACAAGCTGAAGTAGAACACTAGTCCGAGTAACAGGAAAAGAGCATAGCGTGTCACTGCGCTATACTTCCATCCGTTGTTCGTATATACAAATCCGCTTAATTTAGATGGTTGCTTTGAAGCCATGAAGACAATCCCCTTTATTGGAGGTTTTCGGCAGAGCGGTCATAGGCAACGATAATTTTCTGCACCAGGGAATGCCGTACTACATCCTGTTCCGCGAAGTAGACAAAGCCAAGTTCTTCTATGCCGGATAAAATCGCTTTGGCTTCAATCAAACCGGATTTCTTGCCGCGGGGCAGGTCAATCTGGGTAACGTCACCTGTAATCACCATTTTGGACCCGAAGCCGAGTCGAGTCAGGAACATTTTCATTTGCTCAGGTGTTGTATTCTGCGCTTCATCCAAGATGATAAATGAATCATCCAATGTACGTCCGCGCATATAAGCCAGCGGAGCAATCTCAATCAATCCCCGTTCAAGTGCCTTAGCCACCTGGTCGGGCCCCATAACGTCGTATAATGCATCATAAAGCGGACGCAGATATGGATCTACCTTTTCTTGCAAATCCCCTGGAAGGAATCCTAGACTCTCTCCTGCTTCTACTGCGGGACGCGTAAGAACAATACGCTTAACCGAACCTTCTTTCAGTGCCGTAACTGCAAGCACCACTGCCAAGTAGGTCTTCCCCGTTCCTGCAGGACCGATTCCGAATACAATATCACGCTTCTTGATCGTTGTCACATAATGCTTCTGGCCGACCGTTTTGACACGGATAGGCTTTCCGCGAAAAGTTGTAGTAATTTCTCCTTTGAACAAATCGAGCAATTGATCAGCACGAAAATCTTTCGCCAGTTCCACAGCGTACTGCACATCACGTTCAGTAAGTATGTAACCGCTCCGAATGAGGGACAGTAGCACATTAAACAATTGCCCCAGCATGTCTACTTCCCGCTCAGCTCCACGAATCGTTAGCTCTGCTTCACGCGAATCAATAATGGCGGGAATTTCACTCTCGATGATTTTTAAGAATCCATCCTGCGGGCCAAACAGCGATTGCGCTTCTCCCGCATTTTGCAAAGATATACGAATGCTTGCAGTCTGTTCTGACAAGTAGCCTCATTCTCCTCAATTGTTTACTATTGGCAGTTCTTCGGAAATTTTTTCTTCTACTTCAAAGATCACTTTCATATAAACTTTACCATTCTCTTTCTTCTCATGCAAAACTTTTTGACTTTTGATGACGCTATCAACACCATATCGAGCTAAAATATCATTCTTCGCCCGCTCAATTCCCCTCGCAACTCCAGCTTCTGGAGTTATCGTATCCTTTGTTTCATTGATCTCCATTTCTTTCTCAGTCATCAGGCCCAGCGGCAGCTCAATAGAGCGCCAAGACAGCGGATCATGCTCTGTGAGCGTCTTTGAATTCTCAAAGGAGGATTTGCCATAACCCCACAGCTGAATAGCCCATTTCCCCAACACGAGATAGGTGCGATCCTTACGCTCCCCAGTGTAGGTGCTATTGGTTGTTTCAAGCGGAACCTCGATATTGTATTCATGCCAAACCAACCCCTTAACCTCACCCTTGGCTACCACATACTCTACATTTTCTTCGTCTCCAAGAGCACCGGAAATCAGGATATCCCCTTTTTTCACACGCGAATTACGCGCTACTACCGGTCTGCCCTGCTCCGCATATATTTCTGTTACCACCGCATCTGTTCGGCTAATTAAATGCCGTTGGCTAAGCAAAGGTTTGATATCGGGCTGTTTAGCCTCTACAACCTGAATTTTGATGCTCGTCCCCGTCCGTTGCAGCCCTATCCAAGAAACACCCGGTAAATGGGCCAGCAGCCCCTTAGAGAGCTTGTCCGGCTCCTCCAGACGCCATATCCACTGAAAAGGGTACACACCCTCCTGGCGAGCGGCAGCCAATATATCCTCAGAAGCAATTTTTTCATTCCCTTCGACTCTAATACTCCATACCATCGTAGATAACATAAAAAGTGTAATTCCAAACATCAAAATACCTATGCCAAAAAATTTCCTTTTCCACAGCCGCGCCATAAGAAATGGAAGTCCGCTTCTACCGGTTACGTGCATACGACAGCCTGTCTTTTTTAAAATCGGCCGGAGGACATAAAAATCATCCAGAAGCAGCTTAAGGGAAGCGCCGCCCTCAGCGGGCCTCACATCCCAAATCATGATTCCTGCTTCAGAAATGAAATTAATAAATCGCTCCACCTGAGGTCCCGTCACAAGCAGTGTAACGAACCCCCGCAGTGATGACAGAGGTGGCTCCTTCATGATCTCTCCTCGCTTTCGTTATATCTGATCTCCCCGATAACGCCTTCTACAGCCAATTCCTGGCCTAGAATATTTCGGATGACAAGTCCCTCGCCTGTGATTTCAAGCGATCCTTTAGCTAACGCGAGCTTAAGCTGACCAGAGGAAAAATGCAGCACGCCGCGATGATTCTCAATATGCAGTTCCTTATTGCCGATCAGGGTGATCCGGGGCATTTCCTGTAATAAGTCCTGTGGTAGATCCAGTACCCCGTTTGTCCATCCCCGCAGCCTGTAGCCAATACGGGTCATAAGTAGACGTTCCCCCTTCCTGCCTTCTGTACACCTTATGCGGCAACGCTTTTTTTTATGAGAAGAAGTAACAAAGGAGGACCCTTCTAGTGTGAAAAAAGCAAAAAAAGCCCCGGCAACCTATCGTAAAGATAGGAAACCGAGGCTTTATTGTTACTATGATCCGTAAATATTATCTTCGGGTGGAATGCGGCTGACGAGAACGCGGTGGTCCCAGAATCTCTGCCCAGACTACACCATTGCGCAGGTCGTCACGACTCCCTGTTCCATGTGTCTGGTCTCCCGCAGAGGGTGAGTTTGTGTTCTTAGTCTTATTTGATCTTTTGGTATCTGCACCCGCTATCCCGTCAAAAGCAGATTGAAGGCGCCGTACCTCTTCTTGCATTCTTTGTGTGCGTAATTCAACTCCGTCATCGGCATGCTCCAAAGACATTCCTTCTCCAGTAGAATAATCTGGAGTTGGTATATACGCGGGTTCTGGAAAGGCAGGAGAGGCATCATACTCCCGGTTATCCTCTGACCTCGACTGCCGGGAAGAGGTGCTAACAGGAGCAGGAAATCCACTGCCAGACTCCGCTTGGCGCCCTCCATCGATATCCGGGCGTTTTACCCGGCGGAGCGGAGAATCCTCTCCGCCCCCAAAAGTGGGCATTCCCCCGCGAGGAGCTCCTTTGGGCTTGTTTTTAGTTGCTTTATTCACATTGGATACGATCGCGAATATAATAACCGCAATAATATAGATCCAGCTCATGGAGATTCACATCCCCTTTTATTTATTATTGTTAGGACGGTTATTGTCGTCCTGATCATTCATTTTGCCGAGAGAGCCCCGCATTTGGGTATCTGCCTCGATGTTTTTGATATTCATATAATCCATCACGCCGATTTGGCCATTTCTGAGCGCCTCAGCCATTGCCATAGGCACCTGAGATTCAGCTTCCACAACAAGCGCCTTCATCTCTACTACGCGCGCCTTCATCTCTTGCTCGTGAGCGACAGCCATCGCTCTGCGTTCTTCCGCTTTGGCTTGGGCAATGCGTTTATCTGCTTCTGCTTGCTCGGTTTGTAGATAAGCACCGATGTTCTTGCCTACATCGATATCCGCAATATCAATGGAGAGGATCTCAAAAGCAGTACCTGAGTCAAGCCCTTTGGACAATACCGTCCGCGAAATCAAATCCGGGTTCTCAAGGACATCTTTATGGGAATCACTCGAACCTACTGTCGTTACAATCCCTTCACCAACACGGGCAATAATCGTTTCTTCACCCGCACCACCCACGAGGCGGTCGATATTGGCACGAACAGTTACGCGCGCTTTTACCTTAACTTCAATCCCGTTCTTAGCAACAGCCGCAACAACCGGTGTCTCAATTACACGAGGGTTAACGCTCATTTGCACAGCCTGCAGCACATCACGTCCTGCAAGATCAATGGCTGCTGCGCGAGTAAATTCCAAAGGAATATCTGCACGTTGTGCTGCAATAAGCGCATTAACAACACGGTCTACGTTACCACCTGCGAGATAGTGACTCTCCAGTTGATTAATGTTCAGTCCAAGACCTGCCTTAGTCGCTTTAATCATTGGGTTAACGATACGACTTGGGGTTACACGACGCAGTCTCATCGCCACCAGCGTAATAATACTGATTCTAACGCCCGATGCTAATGCTGAAATCCAGAGCATAACCGGGAAGAAACTTAAAAACACGCTCAATACAATAATCACCACTACCGCGATGAACAGAATAGGAATCAAAGATGCTTCACCCATACTATATAACCTCCGTAAATTTGTTGTAGAACTATTATTGGTTCCAGTGTTTACCTTATTCCTTGATTTCTTTCACAACAATCCGTCCGCCCTCTACTTTAATAACAGAGACCGGTGCATTAGCACTAATAAAACTACCTTCTGTAACAACATCCACACGTTCGCCGCCTATCATAGCCGTTCCTGAGGGACGAAGTGGAGTAATACTGGTTCCTGTAGCGCCTAATAAGCTAAGCTTCTCTTCTACAGGCACAAATCCCTGATCTTTAGTAAGGCTTTCCTTCAAAATAAATCTGTTCCATATCCCTCGTTCTTTAAAAATGACCGCAACAATTACTACAACTATAGTCGCAGCTACGAAAGAGATACCTAGACTGAGCAGTGCATGCTTATAGCTGTAAGCAGCTCGTACAACACCCGCTACAAGGCTGACAGAGCCTAGGAGCCCCAATATTCCGAAGCTAGGCACAAAGAGCTCCAGCACAAGCATGACAAGCCCAATGATAAACAAGAGCCAAGTTTCCGCTCCGGCGAATCCTGCAACATAGTTGCCGAAGAAATATAACACAAAAGCCAACGTCCCGATAATTCCTGGCGCACCAAAGCCTGGAACAATCAGTTCAATGACAACGCCTGTAATCCCAATGAACAGCAGAATCGTCATAATAATTGGATTGGTCAGAAATTGCGACATTTTTTCCGCACCGGTATGCTCTACGCGAAAGATGTCGTCTGTAGTATATCCAAGCCACTGAATTGCTTCTTCAGGGGTATCTGTAATTTGATCAGCGTAACCAGCTTTTAAAGCTTCTTCACTAGACAAGGCAATGATTTCTCCCTGTGTCTTAGTCACTCCAAGCTCTGGCTTATCCACGACCAAATTACTATCCACCATTCCAGCAGCAATGTCTGGATCACGATCATTCAGAGCAGCAGCGCCGATCATTTTAGATCTCCAGTAGGATATCATTTTGGCATCATCGACTTTTCGACCATTCATGTCTACCAAGGAAGCGGAGCCGATCATACTGCCCGGCTTCATGATTATTGCACCTGCATTAAGTGCTATGTAACTGCCTGCAGAAGCGGCATCACCTTTAATATAGGCAGCTGTTGGTATTTCACTCTCTCTTACCATCGTCCCAATCTCTTCTGCCGATTTCACCAGCCCTCCAGGTGTATCGACCTCTAGTAGAATAAGGACTGCTCCATAATTAGCGGCTTCTTCAAATCCTCTTTCCAAAAAGCTTTGCAAACCCCGTTCAATCTTTTGATCTACCGGAATAATAAACACGGGACCTTTTTTCAGCTCACTGTTCGTAACCCCCGGTGTTTTCGGGGCTGCCCCGTCAGCGCTTACATTCGTTGCAAAGGGTGTCAGGAGGAGTAACAGCAGGACCACAGGAATGCTAGCTAACAGTATTTTCCGTAATCTTCTCAATGATTTTACCTCCCTTCTTTAGCTTGACCCAGAACTCATAACCCTTAATACGCTGAAATTGGATTTACGTTTCATAACATAGAAAAGCACCCCTTTTGCAAGGGGTGCTAGTGCTATATTATTGCAGAAATTGCAGAACCGCCTGGTTCACGAGTTTACCATCAGCGCGACCTTTGACCTTAGGCATCAGTGCGCTCATGACCTTCCCCATTTCGCTCTTCGAAGAAGCACCGGTTTCCTGGATGGTCTGCTGTACAATTACTTTAATTTCTTCTTCGGAAAGTTGCTCGGGAAGATATTTAATAATAATCTCGATTTCTGCTTTTGTACTCGCGGCAAGCTCGTCGCGACCCGCTGATTCAAATTCTTGGAGGGCATCTTTGCGCTGTTTGATTTCACGACTAAGGATATCAAGCACTTCGTTGTCGTCCAATGTTCTCTTCAGATCTATTTCAAGATACTTTATTGTAGAACGAACCATTCGAATCGTGGAGAGCGTGAACTTGTCCTTACTCTTCATCGCTTGCTTCATATCTTCGTTCAATCTCTCGCTAAGATTCATGCGTGGGTAATCCTCCTAAAACTTTCTCTTACGAGCAGCCTCAGACTTCAGCTTTTTCTTAACGCTCGGCTTTTCGTAATGTTTGCGTTTCTTCACCTCAGCCAAGACACCATCTTTTGCGATGGAACGTTTAAAGCGACGAAGTGCAGCATCAATTGTCTCGTTTTTGCGAACTTTCGTTTCAGACACAGGTTTCCCCTCCCTCCGACCATACCGTCCAAGAGCATAACACGGTTTATCAAACTCCATTATAGGTCAAACGGAAATAACGTGTCAACCTTCGTGCTATTCTTTTTTCTGGCAAGTTCTTCAACATTAAATGATTATGCTATGCGTGCGAAGCTGAGTTTCCAGTGAGCGCACCCAGCTTGGCTCCACCCAGCAGGTGATAATGAAGATGAGGCACAGCTTGTCCACTATCAGGTCCGCAATTATTGATTAAACGATAACCAGACTCAGCAATTCCAAGGTCTTTGGCGATCTGTTGGGCTACACTGTGGATTTCAGCAATAAGCGGAAGATCCTCAGGTGTAACATCATTCATTGAAGCAATGAACTTCTTGGGAATGATCAACACATGTACCGGTGCAGCCGGCTCGATGTCGTAAAATGCAAGAATACGTTCATTCTCAAATACTTTTTTGGAAGGAATAGTACCCTCAATAATTTTGCTAAACACGGTCTCCATAGAGTGCTTGCCTCCTAAAAATTGGTGAAATTCCACTTCATCATAAGATAATCATACAGGATAATCATCAATTACGAAAGCAGCAAGCAAACTCAGCATAATCTGCCCTAAACTGTATCTGTTACAGAATGAACCATTAAATAAATATATCAACACCGTTAGGCCTAAAAAAGACAAAAAAAAGAGAAACACCCTTCACAGCTTATAAAGCTGATTCGGCGGCGGACGTATGAAAAGGAGTTCATTCCCTGCCATACGTCCGCCGAGGTGTTTCTAAAGTAATGTCGGCTTAGCTGTATTATAACAGCGCGTTGATACTGTATCTGTGATAAGAATCACACACATTATAGATCTTCACATTTTTTCCAAAAGGATCCGAGATCCCCCTCCACCCTGCTCAGCAGGTACTACTACCAGCTTGCGTGGCAATCGTGCCCGAAGCTCTGGAACATGGCTGATAATGCCGACAGACAGTTGGTCGTTATGCAGTCTTTCCAGTGAGGTGATTACCGTATCGAGCAATTCCGGATCCAGCGTACCAAAGCCTTCGTCCAAAAAGAAAAATTGCAATGGATACTGCCCCCGCAGCTGAATCTGTGCCGAAAGTGCAAGTGCAAGTGACAAGGAAGTTAAGAACGTCTCTCCGCCGGAAAGCGTGGAGACCGGTCTTCTTACACCACCGTTTCCATCATCACGGATTACAAAGCCACCACCCGAATCAACCTCCAGCGCATAACGCTGTTTGCTCAGGAAACGAAGCCGCTGGGAAGCAGACTGGCATACCTGCATCAATTGTTCCTCCGCAATATACTCAACAAAAGCATTTCCACGTAAAACCGTCTGCAATTTGGACAAATGATCCTGTAGAGAAGCATGTTCTAGCCGCTGGGCTTCGAGCTCCATCCAGCGAATATGCCGATGCCGCAGATCCTCCAGATCTCGCTCTGCGCGCGCTCTTGCTTGCAGCGACATTTCATCCTCTGACTTACACACGCTTAAGCTCTCCTGGCTAACTTGCCACTCCTCTTCACTTAAGCTGGCTCCGTCAAGCTTCTCTTCAATATTGCGCAGCTGCAATGAGACTTCAGCTTCTTCCGCACGATGGGCATGTACCCGAGAAGAAGAAATTTCCCGCTCTTCAGGTGCGAGAGCTGCTCCTTCAACCTCAGCGGCGGAACTAAAAGGTGAAGAGGTTAAGCTTTGCTCCCACAGATGGCTTGAAGTCACATAATGCTCTCGAGCAGATTCTGCAGCCTGGCGGGTAATCGCTGCCTCCTTGATCTCATGCTGCGCTTTTTCCGCTGCCGTGAGATGTAATCGTTGGCTGGTCTCCACAGCTGCTAACAATTCCTGCAGACGACGCTCACACTCTGCTAGAAGAGGGGCAGCAGCGCGGCCATTAGTCCACTCTAAAAGACGCCGTTCTTTTTCACGCTGCAATTCTTCTTTGCCTTCCATCTGTGTATTCCACTGAGTAAGCTCTTTATCGAGTCCGGTGATGGTCTCCTGAAGATTCTGCACCGAAGCGCTTTTCTCATCCAGAAACTTGACACTGATTTCCAGTCGGGATCTAATTTCCTCAGCTTGAGCATCCTTGGCTAACAGCTCACGATAAGCTTTTTCTACCTCTTCCGGTGCCAAATCAGGGAACTGCTGTACCCAGTTCTGCCGCAAAGCGGTTAGTTGGCCACTCAGTTCCTCGGCTTTGGCGGTTAGGCCTTCTACCCAGCTTCGCTCACCTTCGGCACCCGCTGCTTCTTTGAGACATAGCTGCTGAACTTCCTGCATCGATTGCTGCCACTGTATCGCTGTACGGCGCAGTTCTCCAGACTGGCTTTTTAATGCTAAAAATGCAGCATCAAGTTCTGCCAAAGCTTTTTCATCTGGGATGGACATATCGGTAGAGGAAACCTCGGCAGTGCTGACTTCTGAGCCTGCCGCTGCAGGATGATTTACCGTATCAAAAGCTCCATCACCAAACACCTGCTCCAGCCAAACCAGGTCCTGCTCCCGCAGACCACGGAACATATGGCGTGCTTCCAAAGCACGTCTGGACAACACCCGAGCCTGTTGAAGCTTTATCTCCAGTTCCTGTTGCTCTACGTTATCCTGCAATACAGCAGGTGCCGGGTGGTGTTCGCTGCCACATACTGGGCAAGGTTGTCCTGCTTCCAATTCTTTAGCCAATCCAAGCGAGAGTCTGTGCAACTCATGCCCCTTGAGGGCTGCTTCCAAAGAACTGATATGTTGCTCCAGACTTTCTGCTGCGGTGCACGCAGCTTCTTCTGTCGCCAGCAGCTTCTCTTGATGCAGCGCCGCCTCGCGGATCAGCTGCCCGCGAGAAGCTTCCTGCTGCCCGCGACGGCCCTCGGCCTCCGCGAGGCGCGCCTGCGCAGCCGCGAGTGCAGTGGCACGCTCGCGGCGCTCCTTCTCCGCCTTATCCCACTGGGATTCGGCGGAGTGCAGCCCTTGCAGTCTCTGCATCGCTTCTTGCAGAGACTGCCGCTCCTGGGAGCGGACACCGAGCGGCTGCAAGCTCTGCTGCAGCTCTTGCTGGCGCTTTTGGCCCTTGGCCAAAAGCTCACGCTCCCGGGCCATGCCCTCCCGCAGCTCCGCCAGCTTGCGGGAGGCCTCTTCGCGGCGCTCGCGCAGAGCCGCGAGTTCGCGCCGCAGGGCGCCGAGCTCGGACTCGAGCTCGAGCGCGCGGCGGTAGGTGTCGGCCCCCTGCCGGAGGGCCGGCTCTTCCGCCGCAAGCGCGGCCTGCGCAGCAGCCGCGGCCGCAGAGGCACGCGCCGCCTCCTGCTCGGCAGCGGCGGCCAGCACCTCTTGACCCTCCGCGCGGGTCAATCGGCTCTTGAAGGCGTCTTCCGCGCTTCGCCATGCTTTCAGCGCGGGAAGCCTAGCCTCGGCCTCGTCAGCTTGGCCGAGCTTCCGTTCAAGGAGGAGAATCTCATCCTCCTTGGAGAGCAGTCCCTGCCGCTGCAATTCGCGGCGGGTCCGTTCCTCTTGCAGCTCGCGAATGCGCGTGAAACGCTCCGCGACCTGCAGCGCCGCCTCCAGCTTGCGGCGGCATTCCGCAGCATGCTGGGCTGCTTGTTCGAGGCGCTCCGCCGCTGCCTTTACATCCTCTTTGCCTGCGCTGCCAAGCCCCTGCTGCTCCGCTTCGAGCGCGCGGAGCGCAGCCTCATTCTCCTTCACCCGTCGGCTAAGCTTCAACGCAAGCTGATCGCCATACTGTTCCAAATGGAACAGGCGCTGCAGCATTTGTCGGCGGTCTACGCCCCGAAGCGATAAGAATTCGGCGAATTTCCCCTGCGGCAATACAACTGCTCGCGTGAAGTCATCCATCTTGAGCCCAATATGCTCTTCCACACAACTTGTAACATCTGCGAGTTTATCCGCCATAACGTTATCCCCGTCAGGTGTAACTTCAATGAAACGGCTAATGGTGTTACTGACTGTTTGCTCACCTGTCCGCTTGAACTTACGTTCAACGCGATAACGATGTGCCCCAGCGGAAGAAGTGAGCTCAAAGGTAAACGCCACGCTGAGTGAATCCTCAGAGTGATTCATAATCCCCTGTGTTCCATTAACGGCGCGCTCCACTTTGCCGTACATCGCCAAAGTAATAGCATCCAGCAAACTGGACTTGCCGCTGCCCGTAGGTCCAAAAATCCCAAACAGCCCGGTCTCACACAGACTTTCAAAATCTATTTCCTGCATTTCTCTATAACTCTGCAATCCTGCAACTTTTAATAAAATAGGCTTCACCTTAGTTCTCCTCTCCTTCCTCCGGCTGCTGCCGTTCTTCTTCGGTTAGCTGTAAGAACAGCTCAATCAAACGATCCTCCGGCTCCGCCCCGCCCGTCTGGCGCTGATAGAATTTACGGAACAATTCTTGTACAGGCATACGTGAACGGGAAATCTGTTCGAGCTCCAGCTCCATTTGCGGATAAATCGGACGAATATGAATGATCCCCTCACGTGATTTACGCAGGCGCTGAATATCATTCATCGACATAGCTTCACTGAGCCGAATCTCCAAATCTATAAAAGCGGAAGCATCTCTACCTTCATCCAACCAGTTATATACCTCTTGCAATCCCCCCGTAGAGCTCCATCTTACAAGTGGACGCCCACAGCGAAGATAGATTTCTTCGAAGGTCGGCTCACCGCCCGGCGCAACATCAATCAGCGTCACCGACTTGGCTTGTCCTGCTTCCGAAAAGCTATATGCCAGCGGGGATCCGCTATAACGGATCATCCCTTCCCCTTTTACACGCTGAGCGCGATGAAGATGGCCTAGTGCAGTATATTGCGCTCCACAGGATAAAGCAGAAGGGTCTACAGTGTAAGCCCCGCCCACCTGAATCGGGCGTTCCGAATCACTCTCTACACCTCCAAGCACATAAATATGGCTCATCGCCAAATTCACGGTTTGTGGCGTAAATTCCCGTCCCAACAGTTGCATAAGTTTGCCTACCCGTGCGCTGTAAGCTAGTCGAAGCTCCTCTTCCCCGCTGTCCCCAGCAAGCAACTCACCGAGACGTGCCTCAGAGGGATAGGGAAGGGCTGCGATTTTGGCAATCTCACCTGTCCGCGCAGCATGAACTGTCACTGGCTCTGAGGTTGGAAGTCCTACCAAGGTAATCCCCTGCCTTAATACAAGCGGGGAGACTGAAGATACGCGCTCCGGTTGGTCATGATTGCCGGCAATCACCACAAGGGGCCTGCCCCCTGAAGTCAGCCTGGCAGCAGCCTCATAGAATAATTGCTCCGAAGCCGCTGGCGGATTAACGGAATCGTACACATCTCCCGCCATCATAATCAAATCCGCCTTATGAAAATCGGCGATCTCCACCAATTCATCTATGAACTGCTCTTGCTCCTTCTGGCGGCTTCTTCCCTCCAGCGTACGGCCCAAGTGCCAATCCCCCGTATGCAATATCCGCATCTTCGTCCTCTTTCCCCGCTCCTATGCGGCAATGAATAATTTATAATTTCACAGCATGATCGCCGTCAAAAAAGTACAGCCAAATCTCGCTGATCGGTTCTCCCAAAATATCATGTAATGCCTTGCTGTATAACTCTAGCTGAAAACGATATTTTTCCTTAAGTGCCTCTAAGCCGCCCTGATGTTCTAATACAGAGTCCGTCTTATAGTCTAGCAGAATAATCCGGTCCTCTTCACGGAACAGGCAGTCAATGACCCCTTGAATTAGCACAGCCTCACTAAAGCCTTCCTTATTGTTCTCAGGGGAAAGCTCCGAGACGGCTTCATTCATATAATCGAGCCCTCGATAAGCCTCACCTGCGGGAACCATATAACTGAACGGCATTTCTCTAAGCTTCCAAGAAGAAGCTATTAATCTACGTCCCAGTTCATTAGTATAAAAAGCTTCTATCTGACCGGGAGCTACAGCCTCCACCTGCTCAGCAGTTAGAATAGCCACTCTCTGAAGTCGGGCTAAGGTTTCTTCCACAACCCTAGGATCAACTGAACCCTCCAGCGGAATATGCTGCATGACTGTATGGTATGCTGTCCCGCGTTCCGCTGGGGTTAGACTGCGTTTTTCCATAAATTTCGGACGCCGCAAATGAAGACTGTCCGCACCTGCAACACTTGGACGTTTATCGGTTTCTATTGAGGTTGTAGAATTGCCTTCTTCCAGCAGATCAAAAGAGGGCTGCTCCTGCAACGACAACAACGCTTTTAACTCCGTAACAGAAGTTTTAGCCGGAATACCTGAGGCTGCCGCATACGGATAATTCCATTCCAGTCTTCTAGCAATTTCATCGCTAGTCTCTGTTTCATATATATTTACAGCTTCACCCTTATGCAGTGCTTCGAGTACAGCTTGCCGTTCCTCTACCTTCTCCTCAGTCTGATCCGTTGGCAGGAACGCCCCAGAATTAAGTTCGGAAGCATTTTGCACACTGATGCTCCAGTTGGAGACATCGTTGTGCAGCACCGTGGAGACGGTACCTTCTGAACCGCCCAGCTTACGAAGAATCGCCGCCGCAGGGTGCCGGATCAATGCCGGTCCAACCCAGTCCAAATAGCTGCGCCCTCGGGCCAGCAGATGATCTGCAAGCAGCAGCTCATCCCGGTTCTGTACGCTGCTCCAGCTAGCGATTTTGCGCGGCAAATCTCTTACAGTGCCTACTAGAATCATTTTATCTCTCGGACGAGTTAACGCTACATATAATACACGCATCTCCTCCGCTAATAATTCAAGCCGTGTACGCCGGTTAATAGCCAGATAAGGAAGTGTTGGGTAGCTAACTCGCGTTTCCCGTTCCACAAAACGCGGCCCAAAGCCAAGCTCTTTGTGCATAAGAAATGGCGAATGCAAATCTTGTCGATTGAACTGTTTTGCCATCCCGGCTACAAAAACAACAGGGAACTCCAGCCCTTTGGATTTATGGATGGTCATGATTCTGACGCCATTGCCTTCTTCACCGCCACCGCCAGCTACACCCAGATCTCCGCCGTTCTCACGAAGCCGTGAAATGAATACCAGAAAACGGAACAATCCACGCGCTGCGGTGTCATTCTCAAATTGCACAGCCCGATCATACAAAGCTTTAAGATTGTTCTGGCGCTGCGAGCCTCCAGGCAGTCCTCCAACCCATTCCAGATAGCCGCTCTCCCCATAGATACGCCAGATCAGCTCACTGAGACTACCTTGTCTAGCCGCATTTCTCCAGCTTTCCAGCTGTTCTAGGAAATGTCTAAGCTTGCGCTTCAGTTCTGGACTGATCTGCGGCAGATCTTTATCAGGTAAAACATTATTCTCGACGGTGCTTGCGGATTCAATCACATGAGCCGAGAAGAGGTCATACTCTTCTTCAGCCTCTTTTGCATATTGCATATCCACCGCCATCTGTACTGCTTGAAAATAAAGACCCTGACTACACATACGCACCGTAGCCAATTCTTCTTCCGTTAATCCGACCACAGGTGAACGAAGTACGCCAGCCAGCGGAATGTCCTGCTGAGGATTATCAACTATTTTTAAGAGGGAGAGTGCAATTTCCACTTCTGTAGCTTCAAAATAACCTTTATTCAGATCACCATAAGCAGGGATTCCTTCCATCCGAAGCTCTTCGATGATCAGAGGGGTCCAGATTCTTGCCGAGCGAAGCAGGATTACGATATCACCGTAAATAACCGGGCGCATAATCTTGAGTCCCTTATCGTAGATAAGCAGCGGCGATCCACCGGTCATCCCCGTCATTTGTGAAATACGCCGGGCAATTGCCCGTGCTTCCAGCTGCGCCGTCTCGCTCTCAATGGCTTCACTCTCCTGAAGTGGCGCCTCACCGTCTTCAGAAGTCTCTTCTGACTTCCCTGCTGTTGAACCACGATCTATCAATAATAACTCCGGTGCAAAAAAGGTATCAGGGCCCTTCTCTGCTGCACCTGGGAAATTCGCTCCGTAAACAAGCTCAGCGCGTTCGTCATAATTAATCTCCGCTACCGTCTCATTCATAATCTGCCGGAAGATCATATTAACGGCATTCACAACCTCCATGCGACTGCGAAAATTACGGGCCAGATCGATAACCGAACCGCTAGACGATTCATTAGTAATTTCAGATGGATCATCGATTGGGTGTGAGCCAAAGCTGCGGTATTTATCCAGGAATAGCCCCGGCTCCGCCAGACGGAATCGATAGATACTTTGCTTCATATCTCCGACCATAAACCGGTTACCGGGTGTTTCACGGGATATTAGCCGCACAATCTCCTCTTGCACACTATTCGTATCCTGATACTCATCCAGCAGAACCTCATCGAATTGAGCACGGTATTCCATAGCTGCATCAGAAGGCAGGGAATGACCGGGCGTAGAGTCCGGATGGCGTAGAATTTGCAGACAATAATGCTCCAAATCACTGAAGTCGACTAGACCTCTTCCTGCTTTTTCAATTCTATAACGTTCACCGAATGCTATCACTGTCTCTGCAAGCTCTGCCATCAGTGGAGCCGCTTCGTTCAGCTCTTTCAAAAAAACCTCAGGCGGACGGCCAAACAATGCTTTCTGAAGATCTAAAATACTCTTCTTCACACTGTCGCGCAGTTCCTTCACCATCTCCTGCAGTCCAGGATCTGTCGAATCCTTCTTACAAGCCTTTAATTTTCCAAAATATACTTCCATAAAAATATCATATAATTCTGCCCAAGGTCGTTCGTTAACGGCATCCTGCAGTGCATTTACCATCTCAAGATCAGTGGTTAAATTCTCAGCATAGGGTGCCGGACCACCCGGTTGTAGTGCAATCTCCCGGCCTTGCATCAGCTGACTGGCTGCACCCGCAAGTGTCAGCTTCGCTTCTTCAAGAATGCTCAGTACCCATGGCGTTCCACCCAGACTTTCGGTGTCTGGCAATGAGAAATCAGCTGCAGTATCACGGAGCCATTGCGCTGGCCAAGGATGGCTGCGGGCGTAATCATGCAATCGCTGTATGAGCGCATGCACTGCATCATCACTGCGTTCACCACTGAACCAATCAGCGAGCTGCACAAATATGCTATCCTCGCCATCCGCACCTACCTCACCGTACTTTTCCTCCAGCAACTCTTCGAGCAGCTCCTGCCGCATCATCTCCGCTTCATGCTCATTTAATATGCGGAAACCCGGATCAATCGGAATCATTTGATAATAACGCCGGATCACTTCCAGACAGAAGGAGTGCAACGTTGTAATCGAAGCTTTGCCCAGCAGGGATAGCTGACGGCGCAAATGGTCATTCTCCCCGTTCTCCTCCAGCTCCCGATCAAGGGCTTCCCTGATCCGCTGCCGCATTTCGGCAGCCGCAGCTTTGGTAAACGTGGCTACTAGTAGCCTGTCTACACTGAAGCCGTTCTCTTCCTTACTGATCTTTCGAATAATCCGTTCTACCAGCACCGCCGTCTTGCCGGAACCTGCTGCCGCAGCAACGAGGATGTCATCACCGCTCTCCGCAATGGCCCGCCACTGGTCATCACTCCATATACTTCCTTCCGGTTTCGCTTCTATTTCAGCCTTCATACTCAAGGTGTAGTTCCTCCTTTGCGGGACAGCAGATCCCATATAACGTCCTTCCCTGGCTTACCCAGATTGTTATAGCTGTTACCTTCCACAGCTTCATCGAACTGGCAGACAGGTCTAAAGGAACAGAATGTGCAGGCGGTCTCCTGCCCAATTCGGTACGGCTCAATCGCCACATCACCCTCTGTAATCCGTGTCCCGATATCCGAGATCGTCCCTCTAACGGAGGATAATAGATGGCTCCACTGCTCTGGTGTAGCTACTGAAGCACTGCTATAAAAGCTGCCGTCAGCTTTTACTGCTACAGGCACGATAGAAGAATACCCTTTGTCTAAAGTGGTATCCATCAGGGAGACAACCTCACGATCAGCTGTAAGCAGTCCTTTCATCTTGAAGCGTCTCAACAGCTCTTGCTCAGCCTGTTCCTTGTTCATCCCGTTGGATGAAGTTAACAACGGATCATGCACATGGAAATAAAGTGTGCCTGCTGGAAGTGCCGGCTGCCCCAGCCATTGCTCCGAATATGTCAGCAGCACATCCAAATAAGTCAGCATTTGCAGCGACAATCCATAATACACCTCATGCAGCTTGAGATCCTTTTGGCTCGATTTATAATCAATTACCCGCAGAAGAATTCCGTTCTCTCCACGAGCCATGTCTACACGGTCAATCCGGCCAACGACCTCCATCACACAGCCATTCGGCAGCGTAATTCTTAAAGGCGGCAACTCCTTATCCGGTCCAAAATCCAGCTCCAGCCCTACTGGCTCAAAGCTGCCCCGGCGGGCGTGCTCGCCCAGAATCACAGAAGCACGTCCAACAATATTCTTAAGCTTACGGGAGATGTACCCGTAACGTTTGGAGCTCATTAGAATTTCACCCTGCAACATCGGAGATAGCCGTTCTACTGTCTCACTGGCCTCACGCCGACATTCATCCGGAGATAAGCTGCCCCAGCCCCGTCCCTCTTGTTTCAGTCTTATCGCCATATCACTTAGCGCAGCATGGAACAGCTGTCCAATATCAGGTGCTTGCAGCTTATATAACTGGCGCTCTTTCAGTCTTAGTCCGTAGGACGCAAAATGGGAAAATGAGCACGCAACAAATTTCTCCATCCGGGACACACTGCCCCGCAGTGTTGAGCCACCATACAATCTGAGGCTTGTGCCACGCTTTAGCTTCGTTCCCTCATTACGATAGAACAGTGAACTTAGCAAACGTTCCAGTTGAAATTTACGATCTTCGTTCTTAGTAAACCAGTTATACACATCCCACCATAGCTCCGGAATTTCTGTTCCTTGGCGCCACTGCCGCAGCTGCATAATCAATGCGCGAAGACTCTGTTCTGGTTGACCAATGAAACCGAGATGGATAGGATTTCCGACTTCTATAGGTAGTCCCGAAGGGGGAAGTGCTGACAAGCTGTGCTCTTGAACCCTTGGGAACATTCTATGCAAATGCCGGATAACCTCAGAGGGAAGGAGAGCTTTGCCCTCATCATCCGCTGTAGCGTAGCTAATCCAGAGCTTTCGGCTTCCTGTCGTTAGTGCATTATAGATCAGAAACCGCTCGTCCAGCAGTTTACGAGAAGCGCCGGGAGCAAGCTCCATTCCAGCATTCTCTAGTACGGAGCGTTCACCTTCCGAGAGAATTCCATCTTCCTTAAACTGCGCAGGCACAACACCTTCATTAAATCCAAGCAAAAAAGCGTATTTAACCCCCGTTGGGCGAGTCCGATCCATATTGCCGACCAATACTTGATCCAGTGCGGGCGGAACTAGTCCCATTTTAAGTTCAGCAAGACCTGTCTCTAGAACTCCAGTGAACACTTCAAACTCAAGTCTTTCATTGCCCATCATTTCTACTATCTGATCTAACAGATCAAGTACCGCACCCCACAACTGGCTATGTTCCCTAGCCTTCTCGGGTTGGCCCTTCTCCATAGACTTAACACTGAGTTTCTCCAGCTTTCGTGCAACATCCGTCTCTTCAAGCAGCTTGTACATTGCCGTACATAGTTCAAGGCCGCTTCGGCTTTTCTGGATTCGTTTCTCAAAAGCAAATAATGGACCTGTTATACTAGCACGGCATCGTTCCATAGTAGCAAGCAGTTCATCATCCATCTGTCTGCCGCCTTCCAGCGACAAGCTAGGAATACCTTTCCAGGAGCGGCCATCTGTCCAGCGGAACCCCTGAATCCCACAAGCCAGCACATAGTTTTCTAAAGCATCCATATCTTCACGCGTAATACTACCGTCTAGCGGAAGCAGAAGCTCCGTCTTTACGCAACGGAATACATCCTCATAACGCCAGCGACGACGCACTACATCCAATGCGGAACGTATAAACTCCACTAGCGGATGATGCAGCTCATTCACCTTCTGGTCCAGAAAAAATGGCACTCCATAATCTTGGAACAACGGCTGAACCAGCTGCTCGTAATCGCCAATATTGCGCATCAATACGGCCATTTCGCCATATTTTGCACCTTCATCCCGCGCCAGTCTATTCATTTCGCGCAGGGCTCCCTCAACCTCTGCTCTGTGCGAAACTGCGGCGCCTATGGATATAGCCTCTCTTGCCAGTTCATCCGCACCTATCCAAGCCTTCCGGCGATCATATCCCCGTTCAAGGTGAGCAAGTACTGGACTTTCCTCAAAACGCGGAAGAACCGTTGGCTCCAACAGCTCGTCCCATACATCAATGCCCAGCTCTTCAGCAATTCCTCGCAGTTTAATGTAAGTAACCGCAGTTGGGTGAAACAATTCAAGCTCATTCAACTGATCTCCATAGGGGTAAGGACGATCAATTGTAAGCGAAACCGTCAGCCTCGAAGCTTGCTGCATCAATTCTCGAAGCACTACGAATTCCTGCGGAGTAAATCCATGGAACCCATCTACCCAAATCTCTGCCCCGCGAATGTAGGAGGAATCTGGAATATGCTCAGCCAGTTCTGCTAAACGATCCTCTTCATCGATATAAAGACGGGACATTTCCTTCTCTAAATCGCTAAATACCAGCTGCAAATCTTCCAGCTTACCCTCAAGAATAGGACTTCTTGCAATAGCTCCTCGCATAGCGGACAGCTGTTCCTCTAAATCAGTGGAACCCAAACAGCAACGTTTCATCTCCGTGTGCAGTTGGTTCAGACGTTCCACAAAACCCGGTCTGTCTGCTGAGGCACCGAATAATTTCAGTTCCTCTTTGCGGCGACTGATGATTTTGTAAATTAACATTTTCTTACCTTCTTCACTGATTGGCAGACTTGCACTGCCACCAGTTTCCTGCTTCACACGATAGGCAAGCCGCGAAAAACTCAGTGTCTGCGCCCGAAGGCTTCCCTTCACATTCCCTACGGTCAGAAGCCCCCGTTCTGCTCCAAAAGAACCTTGCTCTGGCACAAGAATAATAATCGGCGCACCAAGCGGTTCCTTTTCTAAGGAAGAAGAGATAGATTCCCATATTTTTGTTGTCTTGCCACTGCCCGAGCGGCCTAGTAAAAAGGTTACCGGCATAAATGATAGACTCCTTCCGTAGCGGAGAAAATATATAGAATACAGGGTGAAATATCCACCCATTGATTACACTCCAATTAAAAAAGTTCAGTGATTCCTCGTCCCCTCAGTATATCATAACCACACTAATCGGAACATGTGTTTGCTAGTATTTTCTAATGTTTTACAAAGGATAAACAGCTATGAGTACAAATAAAAAAAGCAAACCTCCGGATTTTGGCGGCTTGCTTTTTAGAGTGTTTAGTTTGTTTTTAATGCCAGTTGTGCAACGTTAGATAGGAGCTGCCAATGTCGGAGCATAGGGTCAATGTTAGACTGTTCAGCGTTCGGCATTCAGCACCCAGCGTTCAATACTCAACACCCCGCACTCAACATTAGCACTCTACGCCGATCGTTTTGTAATCCGCATTCCGCATATCATAATTCAATAAGCATCATTCGTTGTTTACTATTTAGTATTCCGAATTTAACACTCAACATTTCGGCTAGGCTTGTTTCATTAATTACTTAGGGACCCAGGAGCCGTTATTCGTGGATTCAGTGCTGTTATGGCAACTTTTCGGACCCCACTGACGCTATTCTTCGAAAATGTGCTGCATTCCGGGTGTTATTGGGGCAATAGCGCCTTTAGGGTCCGTAAGAATTCAATAATGGGCTGTTTACGCTAAATAGAGTCATCTGAGTCCGTTGGCAACTCCTTGCCTTACAGTCGACTCACGGCCACCCTACGACCAGCCCTTTTATCTTATTTGTTACTTGGCACTGTAAACCTTTTTGACCTTCAGGCTTATTTTTTACTCCGCACTTCAAAAATCGCAAACTTCAGATAGTGTCCTTCGTTAACGCCAAGTATTTGTGGATGGTCTTTGCCTGCGGCCCGCCATTCTACAAGTCTCAACACCTTGCCAGCATCTTTAGCTGCATCGGCAATCGTTTCGAGGAACAGATCTGGCTGCATATGGTAAGAACAGCTTGCGGTAACCAAATAGCCGCCTTCGTTCACCAGCTTCATCCCGTGCAGATTGATATCCTTGTAACCACGGCAAGCGCCAGCTACTGCACTTTTGGTTTTGGCAAACGCCGGAGGGTCCAAGATGACTACATCCCAAGTTCTTCCTCCACCTGCCGTCATCGGCTTGGATGTGTCGGTTTTGGCTGTTTTGCCTCCGGATTTAGGATTTGTAGCAGCTGCTGCCGTATCTGTTCCACTGGCAACTGTCGCCCGTTCAGAACGTTCCTCTAGTCCTTTAACCTGATTCCGTAGATATGCAAAAGCATCATCCACTACGAATTCAACACGATCGCTAAAGCCGTTCAGCTCCACATTCACTTTGGCACTCTCAATGGCGTGTGCTGAAACGTCAAGGCAGGTTACTTTTTTCGCGCCATACTTGCAGGCATGCAGCGTGAAGCTGCCCGTATGCGAGAAGCATTCCAGCACTGTCGCACCGTCCCAATAAGGGAACGTTACATGTTTGCCGCTCTTATTAACTGGTAAGGTCTGTAGTGAACCATCCTCAGTTTCAATTTCCTGTAGCGTAATGCCGCTTCGTCCTCCCCAGCCTTTCATGAGCGGAGCAATGGAAGCTCTATTCTCACGTTGGTCAAAGAAGTAACCTGTCTTCTGGCCCTCTTCAATATCAACGACCAGCTTCAGGCCATTCTCGCTCACGGTTACATGCCTTGGACATTCCCCGTACAGCACACCCGTTGTCTGCTCCATACCTTCAAGCTCGCGCACACTAACATCACTGCGCTCATAGATTCCGCGCGGTGCCATAACCTGCACCAATGCTTCGACGATTTCTGCACGCCGCTTGTCCATTCCGAGGGTAAGCAGCTGCACAACCAAAATATCTCCGAATCGATCTACAATAAGCCCCGGCAAAAAGTCCGCTTCACCATAAACCAAGCGATAAGCATCCGCACCCGGAAGGAACCGGTTTCTGTGTTGCAGACAATTCGCAAAACGTTCTGCAAAAAAGGCTGTATCCATGATCGCAAGGGGTCCCTGCGATACAATTCTTACCCGAATTTGTGACGCTGGATTGTAATATCCTACGGCCAAAAATCGGCCCTGATGATTAAGGACATCTACTAATCCCCCCGCTTCCGGATTTCCTTCTACCGATGCGACTTCACCTGCATAGACCCACGGATGGCCCTGTTCCAGTCTTTTTTTGCGATTGCGTTCTAAAATAACCGATGGCAATGACTTCAACTCCCTGTTTTTCTAAAAATGTTTTTATACATGTCCCATGCAATACATTCATATATTGGTGTACAACCCTCGTCCAAAGGAGTATGCCCTATGTTCAGTGATTTGCTGTTCCCTATCATATATGGTCTTGTTATCTTTCTAGCCGGCATGAAGCTGATGGAAACGGCGTTGTCCAAGCTAGCAGGCCCTCTATTAACTACAAGCCTAAATAGAGCTACCTCAACCCCTATTAAAGGAATGATTGCCAGCAGCCTGTTGTCCGCCTTACTCCAGAGCAGTACTGCTGTAACGGTGTTGACTATCGGCATGGTCAATGCCGGCCTGCTTACCTATGCCCGCACACTTGGCATTATCTTGGGCAGCAACATCGGCACCACATTAACTACAGAATTGATCGGACTTCAGATCAATACCATGGCCACGCCCTTGCTGGCAGCCTCGCTCAGTCTGTGGGCAGCGGCAGTTATTGCAGGCGAACTGCCGCCTACATCACGAGTGGCAGAGCTCTGCCACAAAATATCCCCGCCGCTGCAATTTATCAGTCTGGCTGTATCAGGCTTCGCCCTCGTCCTATGGGGCATCGCTGTCATGCAGTCTATCGGCGGAATACTTCAGGAAAGTGGCTTATTCCTCTGGTTCCTAAACCATGCCGCTACTAGTGCCTTATGGGGGCTCGCCGCTGGAGCGTGCCTAACAGCCATGCTCCATAGCAGCGCTGCTGTCATAGCTATGGCTATGAGCATTGCCGCCTCGGGTGCCATGCCGCCTGAGCTAGGTATAGCCATTGTGCTGGGCGCCAACGTGGGCACCTGTGTTACAGCGGTCATCGCTTCCATCGGCGGCACGCCATCCGGCGTCTTCGTCGCTTGGTCCCATGTTGCGCTTAATGTAGGTGGTGCACTATTATTCTTGCCCATGATCGGGCTGCTACAAGCAAGTGCTGCATGGATTGGTGGAGGCCCTGCTTCACAAATCGCCCACGCCCAGACCATTTTCAACGTAGTCTGCTCACTTCTAGCACTGCCATTATGCTACCTGCCTATATGGTCAAAACTGGAGAAACGTCTTCAGTCTTAACAAAAAGGTGCCGTTTATTATAATCCCAGTTTTCCACAACTGTACTATTATACTTCAATCGAAAATATTATAAAACCGCGAACCGTCGTAAAAAGTGATCACCGTCGAGAAAATTCCAATCAGCGCAAACAAAGCCAATGCAAAATAATCGTCTCTCGTGAACGGGCGACGGCTATACCAAGTTCGTTTGGTCTCAGTGCCAAAGCCGCGCAGCTCCATAGCGGTACTGATATTTTCAATCCGCTCGATACTAGTCAGAATTAGGGGCATCAGAATCGAAATGATATTTTTTAGCCGCTTAGGCAGCTTTTCTTTTCTAGAAATATCTATTCCCCTTGCTTGAGCAGAGAACGATATATTCTCATAATCTCGTTGAATATCCGGAATGTACCGCAGTGCCAGCGATACAGAATATGCAATTTTATAGTTCACTCCAACTCTATTTAAGGATGCTGCAAATTCACTGGGATTGGTCGTTAGAAGAAATAATAATGCCATAGGAATGACCACCGCATATTTCAGGGCAATATTGAATTGATAAAATAGCTGCTCCCAAGTTACCGTATACCGGCCTGCAATATGCATAATATCATGACGTGTCCCGTAAACACGTACGCCCTCCAAAGGAGAAAAGATAAAGATAGCTATATGATTAAGCAAAAAGAAAATCAAGATGAAATATAATACGAAAGCATAATCCTGAAATTGAACTTTGGAAATTCTAAAGGCAAGCAAACTAAATAACAGCATCACAATTAGACATCTTGTATCATATGTAATCATCCCCGTCACAGACCACACTACAAATAAAATCAACTTCGTAGCGCCGGTAAGACGGTGAATAGGTGAATCCTGCTTCGTAAAAGTTAACATTTTAGCCTTCATCCGCCTCGGCTCCTCCTATCATACGCAATGAACCTTCTTACGAACTCCTCCGGTTGTTTCAATCCAGCTTTTATAGCTAGGGCAAAAAGCGAGGTTTCTTTCAAGTTCGCTTTTTTCACCACATCAGTATTCGTTAATATTCGCTCAGGGCTATCATCCGCAAGCTTCACGCCATCAGCTAACACTATAGCTCTATCGGCATATTCCAGCATCAAGTGCATATCATGCGTAATCATAATGACCGTCATCCCCTGCCCCCGCAGCGTCAAGAGAAACTCCATCATTTCGTTATAATGCCTGTAATCCTGAGCAGCAGTCGGTTCATCCAAAATGATCACTTCCGGCTCCAGTACCAGAATGGCGGCAATCGTGACCCGTTTCTTCTGGCCGTAACTGAGCGCCGAGATCGGCCAGCTGCGAAAAAAATAAAGTCCGCACACCTTCAAGACTTGATGGACGCGTTCACGAACGAGCTCCTCAGGGCAATCTCGGAGTCTTAGTCCTAGGGCAACCTCATCATATAAAAGTGTCTTAGAAATCATATGATTGGGATTTTGCATAACAAAACCAATCCGCTCTGCCCGCTCCTTAATCGTGTCCTGAGCAATATCACGCCCATGCATCCGTATCGATCCGGAAGAAGGCTTATAGAAGCCACAAATGAGCTTAGAAACTGTAGATTTCCCAGCCCCATTTCGCCCCGCTATACAGACCATCTCTCCTTTATGAATACAGAGATTGAGCTTATCCAGCACCTGCTGATTTTTTTCGTATCCAAAAGAAATATCTCTTAGCTCAAGGATGGGTGGGTTCTCCAGCTTATCCTGGCGTGACTGATTGCACTCATACCAGATCTTAAGTTTATTAGAACACGCCTCCAACTGAATATCGTTCACATGCTGCGGATTCATATTTGCTGTAATCGAACATCCGGCATACTTCAAAGCCGTTAAATAGAGAGGTTCCCGAATGCCAACTTCTGAAAGCAACGTTGTGCTCAACAGTTCTGCAGCCGGCATATCCGCCGCAATACGTCCTTCATGGATCACAATAATACGATCCACCGCCCGATGCAGCACCTCTTCAAGACGATGCTCGATCATAATAACGGTTTTACCTGTCTCTTTATGCACTCGATCAATAAGCTCAATCGCTTTTGTACCTGTATAAGGATCTAAGCTTGCCAGCGGTTCATCAAAGAGCAGGATGTCCACATCACCTACCAGAACACCTGCCAAGGACGTTTTTTGCTTTTGTCCACCCGATAACTCCTGAGGAGAAGAGGCCAGAAAGTCGTGGATATCCACCGCTCTTGCGGCAGCCGCCACTTTGCTCTTCATTTCTGTCTGCTGAACCACATGGTTCTCTAGACTGAAGGCGATATCCTCACCAACCGTTAATCCTACAAATTGTCCATCCGGGTCCTGCAATACGGTACCTACCTGATTGGACAGCTCTGCGATACTCAGATCCTTCTGCTCCTGGCCTATAACCCGTAATGAACCTGATATTTCCCCTCTGTAAGCAAAAGGGATGAGACCATTAATGCAATGAGCCAGTGTACTTTTCCCAGAACCTGAGGGTCCCACGATAAGCACCTTCTCCCCTTCAACAATCGTTAAGTTAATCCCCTGTAGTGTGGGTTCCTGCTGGGCCCGATATTGAAAGCTGAAATCCTTAAATTCAATCATTACTTTTTTCATCTGAGACCTTCCTCTGGGTTAATGTGAAGAGAAAAAAGCCGGTGATTTCCACCGGCTTTTTAGCTTGGATATGTATTCCACTCAAGCTTCTCTAGTCAAGCTGCCCTGTTTCGTTCTTGTCTTAGCATACGCAATGGCTAGTAAAGATCCGATCACTGCCACCGAAGCTATATTTAATGCACCTGCGGTCAGTCCTTGCGTAAATACTTTATTAGCGGGTTCTGCATAGATCAGAATATCCAACACTGGGGCTACAAGGAACCAAGCTACAGCATTCGCTGCAATCTGAGCCAAATTAAAGCGTATTATTTCCTTCCGTCCGAATTCCCCGTCATGAATAGCGATTCTAGCTACTAACAAGCCAATAACCAGCCCTACAATTCCTGATGATATGACCCAACTGAACCATGGCGATCCATAAGATATCGTATCCTTCAGGGTATGCCCGATCAGGCCTATAAATAATCCGGCAAACGGGCCGTACAATAGGGAGAACAATGCCAGTAATGCGTATGTAGTCTCGATGTTAGTGTTTGGAATACCCGAAGGAATCGAGCCGAATCTCCCCAATATAACGAATAAAGCAGAACCAATACCAATCGCTACAATCGTCTTGATCGACAACACCTTTTGTTTTGCCATGTTTTCATCTCCCCCAACGCATCTATTATGTTTTAAGTGATTATACATCGGAATAGTCGGAATTACTATAGAATCTAAATAAAAAAATCTGCAAAGCAACATAATGTTGGCTTTGCAGATTCATAGTTGATAATTCAGATCCTATTCTCTATTACTTCACTGTCACTGATACTGTAACTGTTTTGCCGCCTAGCTTTCCTTTAATGGATGTCGTTCCTTTACTCACAGCTACAATCTGACCACTTGCAGATACTCTCGCTACAGAAGGCTTGGAGCTAGTCCATACCGCACTTCCAGTAACAACAGCAGTCTTACCAGTATCATACTGTGCAGTCACAACTACATTCTGAACGGCTCCCGGAGCCATTTTCAGTCTGCTCTCATTAACGGTCAGCTTTGTTAATTTAGGAACTACAGTAATTTTGACACTAGCAGCAATCCCTTGGTAAGATCCTGTCAACGTAGCAGTACCTTCTGTTACTGCTTTAACGGTTGTAGCTTTAACCGTAGCAACCGCCTCGTTTGAGGACTCCCAATTCATACTGCTGGAGACATTCCCTGTCTTACCATTAGAATAATAAGCCGTTACCTTTATCGCTTTAGAGCCTTTAATGTTCATTTCGATAGCAGTAGGTTCTACAACTAGCTTAGTAACCTTTTGTTCAATGGTAACTGGGATACTGATGGTTTTATTAGCGTAAGTTCCCTTTAAAGTAGCAGAACCCTTCACCAGTCCTTTGATTACCTTACCGGAAGTTGTTGTCTTGATAATCGCATTCGTACCGGTAAGCTCCCATTCCATAGTTGCAGTAGCATCAAGTTCACTGCCGTTTTCCATCACAGCTTTTACTTCAGGAACAGCCTTCTCTTCACCAGTAACAATCACCAGGTTTTCTTCTGGTCCAAGCAAGACAAGGACTTTATCTTTCGCTGTAACCTTTACTTCAACACTTTTTTCTCTTACAGCAGTTTTTGAAGTCGTTGGGTTTTCTGATTTTATTTTACCGATAACCTTCACAATACCTGCCGATTCAGCTACAATCTTGCCGTCTTTAATGGTGGCAATCTCATCATCCGCAGAGGTCCACTCAATATCACTACTAAGATCTAGCTTTGTTCCGTCAAGCTTTGTACCATTTACTTTTGGAAGGCTTACGGTGTCATCTGTGTAAAGCTCCAATTCCGTCTTGTCGGCTGCCAGTTCTGTGATCGTAGGATACACTGTCAGCTTAAAGCTTTTATTAATTCCTCTGTACTCTGCTTTAATAACCGAAGTTCCCACTGCTTTAGCAGTCACTGCCGCAGTATCGCTACCAGGCGTAACGGTTGCCGCCAATTGGTTATCCGAAGTCCATACTGCGCTGCCTGAAATGTTCGGAGTAGAATTCGCAGCATCGCGAACCTCAGCTTTAACGTTCAGGGTTTCGCCCATAAACAGGAATTGATCTCCTGTAGGAGTAAGTAGTAGCGCTTCATAAGGAGCACGTACATATACGTCTACTGTTTGTGTAATCCCTAGATAGGATACTGTAATTACAGCTTTACCAGCAGACAACACTTTGATCTCGCCTTTGTCTACTGTAGCTACACTAGCACTAGAAGAGGACCATTCTGCTTTCTCTGAAATATCATTTGCGCTGGATTTTGTAGTTTCTTTAGTCTCTGCAACCAACTTCAAAGGTGCATCTCCGACTAGCATCTCTAGTTCTTTAACGATTTTGTCGTCATGTTTAAGCTCAATTTCAGAATAAGGCAATTTCACTACAGCCTTAAAGGTTGCTGTTAAGGTCTTGTATTTGGCAGTGATCGTTGCTGTACCTTCACCAGCCAAAGTGATCTTACCTTCTGCAATGGTCAACACGCTTGTGTTGGAGCTGCTCCAAGTAGTATCAGCCGTTACATCCTTAGCAGAAGTCGCTGTTTCTCCACCAATCGCATTGGCTTTGACCAGCAGTTTATCCTCATCATCACCCAATTTGTAGTTCCCTTCAGAACTATATTCGAGCTTCAGTTCTTTAACAGGATGGGCTACCTCAACTTCAATGGTAGCAAGTGCATGATTATAAGTCGCTGTAATAATAGCTTTTCCACTGTCAATCGGAGTCAATAGGCCATTTACTACCTTTACAGCGTTTGTGTTAGAAGAATTCCATACAACTGCACCTGTCACATCTTTTTTAGATGAGGACCCTTCCACATTCGCATATACCTTAAGTTGCTTTGGCGTTTGTCCAACCGTAAGCTCTACTTTAGCGGAGCTTTCGAATTCAATCGAGTTGATATCACCGGTCGCTGCAAAGACACTTACCGGAAAAACCGCAGTAGCTAACAATATCATGATGAGGAGCATTTTCGTCATTTTCCTGTACACAGTCATTTGTTCTCTCCCTTAGGCTATAATGTCGTTCGGTGGTTTATCCCCACACTCTTTTACTTATATCGACAATTGTACCCTAAGTGTTTACCCCCTGGCTCTATAAAGCGAAATTCGGGACTTTCAGACTAGATAATACGGTAAAGGTTGATCAAAATATTAGGAAGTAATATGCTAACTACTAAATTCTTTCTTGAAACAAGGGGGCTACGATGAGTGCAGAGAACGTCCAACTAGAAGCAATCCCGTCTCCTAAACAGGAAGATAGCTTCCTTAAAGGGGTAAAAGATTGTATTCCCACACTACTAGGCTACTTAAGCATCGGACTTGCAGCAGGTGTTGTTCAAAAGACAGCCGGGCTCAGCATTGCTGAGATTGCCTTAATCAGCTTGATTCTTTACGCGGGCTCAGCTCAGTTTATAGCTGCTGGAATGATAGCTGTTAGCAGCTCGCCTGCGGCCATTATTATTACGATATTTATCGTGAATCTTCGCCATATTTTGCTTAGTGCAGCTCTTTCACCTTATTTCCGCCATCTTTCCCCACTGAGAAATATGCTGGTTGGTTCTTTATTGACTGATGAGACCTTTGGAGTTGCCATCAATCAAGCTTTGAATAAGCAGCAAATCAGTGAAAAATGGATGCACGGTCTAAATCTCACCGCTTATTTAAATTGGTTTCTTGCGAATGTAGCGGGAGCTTTTTTAGCTCAGTGGATCTCAGACCCTGATCAATTCGGTTTACAGTTTGCCTTACCTGCGATGTTTATTGGCATTCTTGTAATTTCCATGATTGACCGTAATAAAATCAAACTAGATTTGGTTGTCGCAATCCTTGCCGTGATCATAGCAGTAGGAAGCTCCTTCCTATTCTCCAGCAGTGTTGGAGTGATTATCGCTACAGTCATTGCTTCAACGATAGGGATGGTGTTTGAAAAATGGAAGTAAGATGGGATGTCTTTCTGATCATTCTAGGAGCAGCTTTTGTGACCTTTATTCCCAGGGTGGCTCCGCTCATGATCCTTAGCCGGTTTGAATTGCCAGAATGGGGAATGCGCTGGTTAAACTATGTTCCTATCTCTGTTATGGCAGCATTAATAGGTCAGGAGATTTTTTTGAATGATGGGAAATTTTCGTCTTTAGCTAATAACATTGAGCTTTTTGCGGCATTGCCTACTTTTTTGATTGCGATAAAAACCCGGAGCTTGCTAGGCACTGTACTGGCGGGGATTTTTTCAATCATGATTCTACGGATGTTTTTTTGATCCACTTCTACGCGTATGAAGTCACTATCGGACACAGCTGACCTTATTCGCAGCATTATCCCACTTTTGGAACACTAACGGACACCATAGTCGCTATAGTCATGAAAAACACCTATTATGAACTACTTTCTGAGGAATAGCTGCACTGGAGTCCGAAACTAAGCATAAAAGGCAAAAAAAATACAAATAACGCCAGCTGGGTCCGAAAGCATCATGAGATTGTTATGAATTGGTGGTCTAGACAGCAACAACTTAAAAACAGAGCAGCCCTTCCCCGCTAACGGGAAAATGGCTGCTCTGTTGTCTTTTCACTACTATCTATTGCTTAACGGACAGCCTGCTGAAGCCCAGTCTGACTAACCCCGACCAACTCACCGCGGCATTCGTTCACGCCAGCTTCCGTTATCTTCACCTGACAAAGTTCTCCTTGGAGTGAATCTTCTCCATTGAAGAACACCTGCAGATAGTTGTCGCTAAATCCATGCTGGATATTGCGCCCCGGCGCCCCTTTAGCAGCTCTTTCCGGAATAACACTTAATGTCTGGCCTACAAATTTGCGAGCATAAGCTATTTGCATTTCTTCCGAAAGATCAATCAGTTCCTGCACGCGTACATTTTTGATTTCTTCGTCGATCTGATTCTCCATCCGCGCTGCCGGAGTGCCCGTCCGCTTGGAGTAAGGGAATACGTGCATCTCGGAGTAATTAATAGCCTTCATGAAGTCGTAGCCGGCACGGAACATTTCATCGGTCTCCCCCGGGAACCCAACGATAACATCCGTAGTAATCCCGACATCTGGCATCGCCTGACGGATCAGCTGCATTTTGGCGTAATATTCTTCTGTCGTATATTTACGGCGCATCGCTTTCAGCACATCATTATGTCCGGCTTGCAGCGGGATATGCAGATGACGGCACATTTTAGAGGAACGGTTCAGCACCTCCAGCAGCTTCTCATCGATCTGGCTTGCTTCGATAGAACTGATACGTACCCGCTCCAGTCCATCCACCTTATCTAGATCCCACAGCAAATCGGCTAGACGGTAATTATCAAGATCGTCACCGTAACCACCGGTATGAATACCCGTGAGAACAAATTCCTTATACCCTGCTTCTACTAATTGATGTGCCTGGGTTACGATACTTTTGGGATCACGGCTGCGGGAAAGTCCACGCGACCATGGAATGATGCAGAATGTGCAGAAGTTGTTGCAGCCATCCTGAATCTTCATAAAAGCACGCGTCCGATCCGCAAAGCCAGGTACATCCAACTCTTCGAATTCACGTGTCTTCATAATATTACGAACAGCGTTGACCGGCTGACGTGAGGCTTCAATGTTCTTTACATGCGTCATGATCTGATCGCGGTCCTGGTTACCAATAACAAGATCGACACCAGGAATATCAAGAATCTCACCAGGAGAGGTCTGCGCATAGCAGCCAGTAACCGCCACGATAGCTTCCGGATTGCGGCGAACGGCACGACGAATCATTTGACGGCTTTTTTTGTCACCTGTATTAGTTACAGTACAAGTATTAATCAGATATACATCGGCGGGTCCCTCGAAATCGACCTGCTCGTAACCTTCATTTTTGAATAGCTGCCAGATGGCTTCGGTGTCATAAAAATTCACTTTACAACCTAAAGTATAAAATGCTACGGATGGCATCTCTTAAGCTCCTCCCATTTCTCCCGATTCATATAAAATACAAGCAGCGGCAACCATGCCCGCTGTCTCACAGCGCAGAATACGCCGTCCTAGTCCTACGGAAACCGCACCAGCTTCTTCTGCGTTTTTGCATTCCTCTGGTGTAAAACCCCCTTCAGGACCTACTACAATCAGTACCTTCCCAGCAGCCTGTGGTGAAAGCGAGGATAACCAAGGGGCAACACTGCTGCGAAGCTGCAAGCCTTCTTCTTTTTCATAACAGAAATAAACAGCATCATACTCACTAAAAGTCTGTAGCAGCTGCTTCCAGGATAACGGTGAGCCTACAGCCGGAACGATGTTCCGGTGTGCCTGCTCGGCAGCTTCTTTACAAATTTTACGCCAGCGGTCCAGCCGCTTACTTTCCTTGCGTTCATCGTATTGTACAATCGTGCGCTCCGACAGAAAAGGAATAAAACCAACGGCTCCAATTTCTGTACACTTTTGAATGACAGTTTCCATCTTATCGGCCTTGGGTAAGCTCTGAGCCACTGTGATTTTTATCCGCGGTTCATGCGTCATCTCCAGGGTTTCCAGGATGTTCACTGTCACTTCCCCTATTTCGATCTGAGCAATCTCCACTAACGCTTCACGGGAGACGCCATCGCTGACAATAAGCTTGTCCCCAACCTTACCGCGCATGACTTTGGCAATATGCCTTGCATCTTCCCCATCAATTCTAACGTTATCTGCACCAAACTGCTCTGGTGTAACAAAATATCGCTGCATCTCTTCATCATCCTGTTCATGAATTCAGTAAGAAGAAACGGTAAAGACGCCTTAATAAAGACGTCACCCGTTTCTTAGAGAAATATAACTATGGATCAGGCGAAATTTAACTATCCTATTTTTCAACAAATTACATAATACAATGTTTAAGCAGGGTTGACCAGACTTCAGTCCCTACCTTAGCTGCCAAACATTCTTAGGAATAGCTGCACAAATGTTCTCGACATTTCACTAGCCCAGTGGCCAAGAGGATCGATGGTATAGGTTCGTAACCCTGGAATAAATAGAATTAATAAAAAGATAAATACAGCCCATTGCTCAAATTGCTGTAATCTGCCCCGAATGGAGCGAGGAGCAATATCCTCCACAATCCGGTAGCCATCCAGCGGAGGCAATGGAATCAGATTGAACAAGAATAAAAAGAAGTTCCATTGAATAAAGGTGCCAAAGAACAGATAGACTGCCTCTAAAACGCGATCATTGGAGATCGACTCTAATACACCGGTTGCCGCAAGCACCCCATATATTAAAGCACCAATAATCCCTAGTAACAGGTTACTGATTGGGCCCGCAGCAGACACAATGACTCCCATCAGACGGGGGCGGCTAAAGTTATCACGGTTTACAGGAACTGGACGTGCCCACCCGAAACCAGCAACCAGCAGCAGTAAAATACCAAAAAAATCGAAGTGTACAGCAGGGTTAAGCGTCATGCGTCCTAATAATCTAGCGGTAGGGTCACCGAACTTATTTGCGAAATAAGCATGACTGAATTCATGTACTGTAAAAGCAATTAAAATCGTAATGAGCAGAAAAGGAAGCTGATCCAGATCTACACGTATTATACTTTGCAATATATCCATTTTTACCTCTTTCCGGCTGTAAATGCCACCCAATCTTCTTCACGGGATACTTCCATAATCTCAAAGCCGGACCCTTGTAGTGCGTTAGCCACAAGCCCTTCTTTATCCTTGTAAATACCAGAGGTAA
Source organism: Paenibacillus sp. FSL H3-0310 (assembly GCF_038002785.1). Lineage (NCBI taxonomy): Bacteria > Bacillati > Bacillota > Bacilli > Caryophanales > Paenibacillaceae > Paenibacillus > Paenibacillus sp. FSL H3-0310. The sequence continues at coordinate 940,042 of NZ_JBBODC010000001.1, read as the reverse complement.
TATACAAGCCTCCTGGCTGAAGTGCACGATACACATCATCCGTAAACAATACGATGATTTCTGCCAAAATATTCGCAACTACAATCTTCACCGGGAGTGTAACGCCGAGGCTATCCTCTGTTACTTGCTCCGCAGGTGTTCCCTCAAGAGTGTGACCCGGTCTAGCGGATGGCCACATTTCTCCAGCAGCCGTGTCAGCTACACCTTCACCGCCTAGCAAGGAGAGCAGGTCGCTTTCTTTTACCGTAATGAACTTTTCAAGTTTATTCAGTGCTACATTCTCCCGCGCACTTTCAACAGCTACAGGGTCCAAATCTAACGCCAGCACGGATTTCGCACCGAGCAGCATTGCACCTACAGCCAATATTCCTGAACCCGTACCAACATCGATTACTTCTTCGCCGCCGCTAATATTCTTCTCAAGCGCACGCAGGCACAAAGCTGTTGTAGGGTGAGTCCCTGTACCAAATGCCATACCAGGGTCCAGCTCAATGATTGCTTCATCTGGGCTCTCAGGTGTATATTCCTCCCAAGTTGGTTTAATCGTGAGACGCTCCGATACCCTGAGCGGTTTAAAATATTGCTTCCAAGCATGCGCCCATTCGTCTTCATCTACGATTTTCCAAGAAATCAGCGATTTGCCCGGATCAATGCCGTACTCACGCAATTCTGCTACCCGTGGAGTCAGTTCTTCTATAACAGCATCCATATCCGTGGAATCGGCATAATAACCTTTGATTACCGCTTCCCCTTCTGGGATATCATTCAAGGGTTGGTCGTATAATTCACCGTAACGCGTATTCCGTTCTTTACTGAGTGTTCCGGATTCTTCAATAGAAACCCCACCCGCTCCTGCTTCATATAAAAAATTCGAAATCATTTCTTGTGCATCTTCTGTTGTATGTATCGTCACTTCATGCCATAACATCTTTATGTGATCCTCCTAAAGTTTTGTGAGCGTTAGCTTCATTGATTGACTTCGTGCAAAACTTACTTCGAAAGCATAGGCTTAGTTTTGTGAGCGTTAGCTTCATTGATTAACTTCGTGCAAAACTGGCTTCGTAAGCATAGACTTAGTTTTGTGAGCATTCGCTTCATAGTATAACATTTCTTCTTGGGGTAACGCCAAACTACAGATCAACGCTCTGCCATGCCCGGGCTGCTCCTGCAAATGCAATCGAGCGAATGATCATCTACCATCCCCGATGCCTGCATAAAAGCATAACATATGGTAGAGCCGACAAACTTCATGCCTCGCTTTTTTAATGCTTTACTCATTGCGTCAGACTGAGCCGTTAAAGCAGGGACATCCGCACGTGTCTTCCAATGGTTAAGCGTAGGCGCGCCCCCCACAAAGCTCCAGAGATAATCTGAAAAGCTGCCTGTTTCCGCACTAATTTGCAAATATACGCTTGCATTACGAATGATAGAATCAATCTTTAAGCGATTTCTAATAATCCCGGGATCGTTCATCAGCTCAGCAATTTTCGGCTCATCATAATGCACAATTTTTTCCGGATCAAATCCATCAAATACCTCTCTGTAATGTGCCCGTTTTTTTAAGACGGTGTACCAGCTTAACCCTGCCTGCATGCCTTCGAGCATAAGTAATTCAAACAGCTTCCGGTCATCATACAGAGGTTTGCCCCACTCTTCATCATGGTATGCGATATATAAAGGATCCTCATTAACCCAAGCACAGCGAGTGATTTCCATCCTTTTCTCTCCTTTACGCTAATCCTTGCTGAGTCCACTCAGCATCTACTCACTGTAAACGAAAAAAAGGGAAGAACACAAGGTTCCTCCCTAAAAAAAATTTTCTATGGCCGCAGCTGTACTCTTGTTTCTTTATCCGGATCGTCAGTCGTATAGAAGAATATATAAATAGAAGCTTCTGTACCTTTGAAACCCTTGTAAACATCAATGGCCTTATTGTTTCCATCCCCCGTGAAATTAACGGTCAGAGGTTTACCTAAAATACGCTCTTTCCCCAGTCCGATATGGGTCTGGTTAATTCCACCGAAGCGAGCATCTTCACTTTCAGTCTCTACATAAAGATCGGCACCCTGCATATAGTACGTCCATTTTACCGGGTATCCGCTAAGCTGCTGGATAAGCGTCTGTTTCTTTTCAGATATATTCGTCAACAGAAGTGGTGTTTTTTCGTCCTTGTTAATTTTATAGCTGCCGTGCTGAGTCACCTTGTATTTAGCAACAAAGGTAATTGGCGTCTCTTCTGTGATTTCAAGGTCAACTGGCCGCTCAAAACGAAGCACTGTTAATTCCGGCTCACCTTCTGGAGATCTCCAGAAATTGCCCTCCAGCGTCTTGCCTGCTACTTCAAGAGTAGACTTTTGATACGGGAAATTATTGCCTTTCTCTTTACTTCTAATAGCGATTCGAATTTGAGTAGGCGTCACTACCATTTTCTCCAGCGTGTAATTAGGTTCGCCCTCTTCTAGCGGCAGATTCAATGAGGTATTTATGGTCCCGCTCTCCATCTGCTTTTTGCTTAGTTGAAGATCAAAAGCTAGGGGCCCCTCAACCTTTTTCTCTTGTTTCATGTACTGCAGCTTGTAATTCACTTCTCCGCTGGAAATATCAGCCGCCTTAAAATATTGCTGGGACGTATATTCCCCGTTTTCTCCCGGTGTACCGAAAGCACCTCCAGCCAGCGAATTTATGAGCGTTCCGTTTTTGTAAGCGACTATATTTGGAAAGGCCCATTCTTTTGTTTCTGGCTGATCAAAAATGATCGCTGAAGAGAATAATATTTTTTCTTGTCCTTGGGTAAAAGGTTTCACCTCTATGCTGCGCATTCCTTCCTGTCCAATAGGAAACTTTTGTGTCTCCTGCGATTGGATATCCAGCGGTAAATCTAACTCCTGTGTACTAAAGGCTTGCAGATTATCTGCAACTAGTTGCACATTCACAGTATCCTTTTTCGGTGTCCAATCACTCTCGAAATATCCGTTGTAATGTTGATTTTTCTCATCCCATAACACATAACTGAACTCACTAGGACCATTCGCCCCATCTGCGCCCTTCAAAGTCATTCCATTAACATTCCAATTTTCATTTTCCAAGCGTTTTCCTACATCCAAAGTGAATAAGATAACCGTCCGATTCTCATCCACAATCGCTGTATGTAGCTTCAGAGTTACTCCATCCTGCGTCACTGACTGGTTCAGTTGTTGTCCGAGATTTTGGGCCAGCGCTGCTTGAACGCCTCCTCTTCCATGGAGCAAATTATCCCAATCATAATGCACTGCTGCATATACGGGTGCCGCTGCAATAAGTACTGAAAATGAAGCCACCACAGCTATTTTACTCCAGTTTCTCCCTCTGTTCCCGCTACCATTCGCCATACGAAGTTGTAGGGGAGTCATTGTACTGTTTTCTTGCTCTAAACGTCCCCACATGCGTTCAAAATCTGGATAAGGCACGCCTTTATCTTCATTTAAACGATGCTCCAGCATATTTTCTAACTTTTTCAAAAGCTTCGCCCTCCTTTAGTTCAAGTTGAACCCCAGCCTCCTGCAGGATTCTCCTCATTACCGTTAGCCCTTTATGCAGCCTAGATTTGGTCGTTCCAAGTGGAATGGACAGCAGATCCGAAATTTCAGCCAGACTGAAATCATGCATATACCTAAGTGTGAGCACCATCCTAAGTTTGATAGGGACCTGGCTCATATATTGCGCCCACTCGACCTCCGTCTCACGCTGCTCAATCTGCTGCTCCACAGCTGTTTCTGCCGTTTTATTAAAGAAATGAAGGTTGTCCGTAATCTTCTGTTGTAAAGTCCGTTTTCGTTTCAAATGATTGAGGCAATGGTTGACCGTTATTTTCATAATCCAAGCCTTGATATGCTCCACGTGCTCACGATTACTGCGAAATACGGTAATAAAGACATCCTGAGTCAAATCCTCTGCATCCGCCGCGTCATGCACCATATAGTAGCAAGTCCGGTATACATCTTTATTGTAGGTTTCAAATAACTCCCGGTTACTCTCCAAATTTTACGCCCTCCTTTCTTGACTGAGATATCTATATGACAACCAATCCTTGGAAAAGGTTCGTTTTTCTGAGCATAAACTATCGCTACTCTTAAAGACATAGAGAAAATCAAACAGGCTTAATAATCTGAATGAAGCAAATGGAGGAAGGACAATGACTCTTTTAACTACTGGTCCGATAGAAAACAATGTTAACTCAGAAGACAACACAAGACTTACACAACAGGTCACTGTCAAAATTGCTAATGGTAGCGGTCAGATTGCTTCCACAGTTCTGATCGAAGGCTACTACATAAATGAAGAAAGAATTCAATATGTAGGCGATCTGCTAGATGTGATGCCAAATCAGGTAATAACTAAAATTATTTTGCGGATTTTGATACCTTCGAATTTTTTTCACAACTGCTAGTTTGCCAGACCATCCAATCCAAATCTCATTTTGGGGTAAAGACAGTGCAGAGAAATTAGTAACCCAGCATCGATTAGCTACAGCAGAATTACTCGGATATGGGGCAACTGGGGGGACGGGGGGCTAAAGGTGGGACTGGCTCTGATGGGGCGATTGGGGACACCGGAGTTACTAAGGTTAGTGTTACTGTAGACGGAGTCATCACAAATAATAGATATATGATTCCTACCTTGATTGTTAACAAAATCGGATAATACCAACAATAAAAGGGTCCATCTCTTTTAAGTAGGAGACCGACCCTTTTTTGCTGATATTCAATCTATCAACATACATATTAACAATTAAAGGATATCCATAACCTCGCGCGCTTGTGTGTCGAGATTTTGTGCAGAAGAAGCAATCTTCGAAAAATCCTCCAACGCTACCAGAACCTGCTGCTGACTATCTTCTATATTTTCTTGCACTTGATTTGTTCCTATAGAGATCTTTCCAATTTCCAGCGTGATCGCATCCACACTATCCCGTACCTTTATGATCGAATCTTGTACCATGGAAGATAATTTTCTTACTTCTTTTGCCACTACGTCAAAACCTCGCCCATACTCCCCCGCATGAGCTGCTTCAATAGCTGCATTTAGGGCTAATAATTGCGTTTGCGAAGCAATATCGCGAATCGTTTGCACGATGCTATGAATCGATACAGCTTGCTTTTCAAGATTAGCTAGAGTATGTGTATTTTCTATCGATACTTCGGCGATTTTGTTGATGCTTCGTAATAATTCTTGACTGCGCTCAATACCTAAATCTGCTCTTTGATTCAAGCTGTCTGCCATCTCTTGCATCCGTTGCACAACATTACTCATGTTACTTTGTCTTTGGGTAATATTAGTTGCTATTTTAGATACTCCGATGACTTGTTCATTGCTTTCATCAAACACTGGCATGTAGGTAGCTTCAAGCCAAACCGCATTTCCTTTCGAATCCATTCGTTCGATCTTATCCTGAAAACTCTTCCCTGTAAAAAGATCCTGCCAAAACCGTTCGTAACCTGGGCTATCTGCGAAATGTGGAAAACAGAACTCTTTATGATGCATTCCGTACATTTCATCTTTTTTATATCCCATGGAATTTGCAAAAACTTCATTCACATAAGCTACCCGGCGATCAAGGTCAAACCGGATAATAGCTAAATTTCTTTCTAAAGATCTAACAACAAGCTCATCAGTAACTCCTTGAGAGTGTACCAGCCCCATTCTAATTCCCCCTGAAAAAATTCAATAGTTGATTGGTCGTAGCTAGTATATTCGAACAATTATACATCCTTAATCTGTAGTGTGATATTAGCTATATTACTTAAAATATTTATAACATCTGCAGACGTTAATATACTTGAAAGTGATGATAATTAGGGTAAACATCCCTAATGATGTGCAAGATTCGAAGGTTGATCTATCATTTAGGGAAATACTCCCCAAAAACTCATGAAATCAGGCCTTTTTCTATCTTTTCGAGCGTTTTTTAGGGATGTTTTCCCTGAAAACTCATTTTTTCGAGCATTTAGAGAAAAATAGAGGGAGGTTTTCCCTAATTTCATTTTCCAACAGAAAAGTATCTACAGCTACGTCGACTATGAGACCCCAAAATTCTTCTTAGCATTAGCCTTACTTATAAGCTAAAAGCTTGCCCTAACTTAGTTCGTTTTTACTGATCCATTACCAAAAACCCCAGCTGCAAATATCAGCTAGGGTTCAAACTCTCAATTTCATTTTCAAATTCCTATCATTCTCAATCCCATGTAGCAAAGTATGGAAGTTCCTCCGATTCAAATGCACTCCAGCCAGACTGCGGCGCAGCAAGCCACGCCTACCCTCGCCTTCATGCAACAGTTGTCTGCGACCTGTACGAATATTTTCCTTCTCCCATTGTACACACATTCAAAATTATCTTACTTATTGGATTTATAATCTTTTATTTTAATCCCCAAAACCATATCCTTCTGATATGCGTCAGCTTGCTTCAAACCAATAATCCTTGGGTCTGAAGGGTAGTGACGTTCAAGATATAACAAAAATGCGTGATGAAACCTAATTTCAGCATCCAATTTATTCAGTTCGTTCGGATGATTCTCTAGTTCGGTTAATTCTGCTTCCCATCGATACAAATCGCTCGCCTCAGAGCGCTCCATACGAACCTTCTCTGTCAGCTCCCCCAACTCACGATAGGCCCGTTTTACTTTTGGAGAGTACAACTGCTTCTGGTTCAAATAGGTTAATAATGCGATCAATAAGGCTAATCCTGTCCACAAAATAACGTTATCCATCTTTTCCCCCCACACTTAAGCTCTTCGCCCTAATTATACATGCCCAAACGCAAAAATACCCCACAAAGTGAGGTATCCGCCTTAGCTTTTTTAGCTGCTATTCTTTCTTCATAATCTCATTCAGCTGACGTTTGTCCGCTTCTTGTGCGCGATCCTGAGCTTCAATATCATCAAGATCGGCTTCCGCCGCCGAGAATTCTACATCCTCCGCTTTAGCTTCGTATAACATTTTCAATTTCTCCGTCTTGGAGAAGATTTGTGAGTTCTCTCTATCCATTATTTGTCTCCTTCATTCTTATTAATGAGTGCCTGATCAGACCATCCCGCCTGCTTCTTCAATTAAGCGCAGAGCCTGATCGTAGGACTCCGTATGCACAATAACCGTAAGCAAAATATCTCTCCCCGTTGGACCACCGTTACCACCATGACTCATCCCGCTAGAGCTGGTGTCCGCAGCTGCAAGTATGCCTGTGTGTGCATGCTCAGCAGTCATGGAGTCCATTCTGGCCACATTGCCTGTCACCGGATTTACCCCTGAGCTAAAGCTGGTACCTCCATATCTACTGAAGCGATCAATGGAAACTTCAATGGCCCGAAGTGCACGAAGCTTGCGCGCGACCCCTTCGGCTTCCTCTGGACTTTTAAAATATGCCAAAATATATCTTTCCGACATCTTATCCCCGCTCTCGCTTGAAATTCAGACATCTGTTGCATTCATTTATATTGTCTTAATTTCACTTGTTTTATGCTCTGATTTTCTTATATTCCACTTATCTACTGGGAATTCGACATTTTCCTCAACGCTTCGCTGCAATATGGTACTAAAGTTGTATATTCGATTTGAAGTTATAGCTGTAGAATAAATTTAATTTTCATAATTTTTTACATTTTATTTTGAGGAGGAGAACCACAGACACATTGCAATACAAAAAAATTCATTTGGGAGGATGAACTTATTTGAAACGTACCTTTAAACACTCTATTCAAAGATTTGGTATTGGAGCGGCAAGCTTCGGACTGGCTGTGTCTGTTCTTTTTCCATCAGCTGCATTTGCGAACTCATCCCTTGAATCTTCAACCCTGGTTACTGATGTACAATCTCAAAGTGTGACCCCTCATAACTATGCTGGAGTACTCAAAGGTTCAGCACCAGTTTCAGTAATTGTGGAATTGACTAATAAACCAGTCAGTGTGTATGTAAATGAGGCAAAAACTTATTCTTTACGATCCTCAGTCTCCTCACAACGCAGTAAAATTATCACAGAGCATAAAAGCTTTATTTCCTCAACACAGAAAATCGATGCCGATATCGGTTTTGAATACAGTGAGATTTTTAACGGGTATTCCATTACGCTGCCAGCCAATCAAGTAAACAAGCTGTTAGAGCTTCCAGGCGTTGCGGCTATCTATCCAAATGAAGAAGTACATGCACTAGCAGACAGTGTTGAAGTGGCGACATTACCTGTTACACGTTCCTATTCAGACAGCGGTAAGCTAATAGGCGCGGACAAACTACATGATTTAGGTTACACAGGCAAAGATATACAGGTAGCTGTTGTCGATACTGGTATTGATAAGAATCACCCTTTGTTAAAAGATAATTATAAAGGCGGCTATGATGTATATGATCAGGATGACGATCCGGCTGAAACAGCCCCTGATGCTAACTTCCCTCCAAGAGCAGGTACTCCTTACGAAACCTCGCATGGTACACACGTTGCCGGGACAATTTTAGATGTGGCACCTGAGGTAGAATTGTATGCGTATCGCGTACTTGGTCCCTATGGATCTGGTTCCACAGCGGATGTAATTGCGGGTATTGAGAAAGCGGTCGATGACGGAGCAGATGTTATTAACCTATCTCTAGGCTCTAGTGTCAACCAAAGCTATTCCGCGAGTTCAATCGCGATAGACAATACCGTAAAATCGGGCGTGAACGTTATTATTGCCGCCGGTAACGCTGGACCGGATGCAGGAACACTGGGCGAGCCCGCTGGTGCCCAACTCGCGCTTAGTGTTGGAGCTTCTACTACTCCGATAAATACCCCTTTCTTTGATATTGGTGATGTTAAAAAGATTCCCGGGACATTAGCCAGTTACTCCCCAGATTTAATCGATAATATTGCTGGCAGTAAGATCGTTTTCGCTGGTCTTGGGAGTCCTTCCGATTACAAAAATCTGGATGTCAAAGATAAGGTAGTGCTTGTTGATCGGGGCTCGCTGAGCTTCTCAGACAAATCTCTTAATGCCAAAGCTGCTGGTGCGAAGCTTTTGCTGATTGCCAATAATGAGCCTGGTGAAATCAGCCCCACCCTTGGTGCGCCTGGGGATTACATTCCTACCTACGGAATCAGTCAAGCCGATGGCAAAAAAATAAAAACTCAGATGGCTGCTGCTAAAGATATAATCAGTTACTATATAGCGCTTGAAGTAAATCAGTTAGCAAACTTCAGTTCTATGGGTCCAGGGATGCCCGATTATCTAATAAAACCTGATGTTGTAGCGCCCGGAGTCAATATCAACTCGACGATCCCTAGCTGGGATGGGAACTATGACCATGCTTTCGGCTTAAAAAATGGCACTAGCATGGCAACCCCACATGTTGTAGGAGCTGTGGCTTTGTTACTGAGTAAAAACTCTGATCTGAAGCCAAATGAAATTAAAGCTCTGCTGATGAACAATGCTGATCCTATTTTTAACCGTGATGGGAATTCTTACTCCTTGTACCAACAAGGTGCAGGTTTAATTAATCTGGAGAAGTCGATAAACGCTAAATCCATTGCTAAAGTCGGTGAGATCCTTAACAGCGGTCTTCCGGGTACTGTTGAAATTCCTTATTACACAGGTTCCTTATCCTTCGGCTTACAGCCAAAGGGTGTTACTGTAACGAAAGCTGTCTATGTAGAGGACTTTAAAGGGAATGGAGAAACATACACCCTGTCAACCAAATGGCTGACAGAAGCTCCTACTGATATTAGTATTGATTTTGCACCAAACAGCGTTACCTCAGGGGCAGATCAATATGCACAATTTACACTCAATGTATCTAAAACAGCAAAAGAGGGCGCATATGAAGGCATCCTGTTACTTACCTCTGGTACAGAAATCCTTCGTCTGCCATTTAACGTTGTTGTAGGTGACCAATTTAATGTAGCACCTATTAATCAGCTCTCTTTTGAAAGTCCACAAATTTCACCTAATGGTGATGGTCGCTCAGACGACACCACCTTTTCCTTTTCTGTCAATGAAGAGCTGGAAGGCATAAGTTTCGTTGCCTCTTCAAAAGATGCTCCTGCAACAGTTTTAGGTGAAGTTTATGCGATCGATGAGAAGATCTATCGTGGTGTATACGAAGTTCCAAATTGGGATGGAACATTAACAGACCTGGAGACCTCCGCCAAGTCTACTTTAGCAGATGGTCACTACTACATCATTCCTGTGCTTCCCAATGGGCAACTGCTCGAGAAACAAAAGGCCGAGTTCACAATTGATACCGAGAAGCCGCTAGTTTCCGGCATCACCATTGAGGAGTATGAACGCGAAGCGCCAACCGATCCTGGCGTGGCACAAATTAGTGGCTTCATTGATGATGACCTAATGGCCTATTATATTTCTAATACAAACCCTATTGGAAACTGGTTTACCGTATATGCCGAAGGCAAACATTATGATGGGAATGCTTATAAATTTGGCGGTGTGATTGCAAATAACGGTGCCTTTACCATTGATGTTCCTGTTAACGAGGGGCTAAATGAGTACAAAGTCCATGTGGTCGATAAAGTAGGCAATGGTGCAGACGACGATGATTACGTACAGCGGCTGCTTTATAGCACAGGGGACGGTACTTTCACAGTAACTCCGGCTCTTTCTGCATCCACCATTGAAGTAGGACAATCTGTGACCGTTGATTTAGATTATTCCGTGACAGACGAGGTTTATGGCGTCTATGGGGCTTCATTCGGTGTCATATACGATGATTCCCTTGAAACACCGGTAATCCAGCCAAGCGTACAACTGGTTACGTATCAAGAGGAGCATTTCTCTAGTGTTCCACTTACAGAATATTCACAAACGTATGATCTTGGAGACGGCCACAAACTGACACAATATAGTGTCAATCTGTCAGGAGGTGCTTATCACGGCTCTGGCTCACTAGCCCAAATAACCTTCGAACCAGCAACAGCAGGAGATTATTCCTTTGAGCTATATGATGTCCAGATTTGGAATGATGCCACAACATCAACTATCCCATCTGGTTTGAGAACAGTAAGTGTAACTGTAAACACACCTGAAAAACCTACACCAACGCCGACACCGACACCGACACCGACACCAACGCCAACGCCAACGCCAACACCATCAGCAACGCCAGATCCAACAGAAACACCAACACCGACACCAACACCATCGCCTACATCGCCTCCATCTTCTGAGTCGTATGTACCTACAGCAACCAGCACTCCCACTCCTGGACCTTCTTCGAAATCCGGGAAGCTAGTAGAGACAGCCGATCCAGCTGGTGGTAAAGCTTCAGCGGTGTTTAATATCTTAGATACTGCATTAACAAATTCGATTCAGAATGCAAAAGATAAGACTTCTGTACTTGATCTTAGCGATGTGAATTTCAATAAGTATAGCCAAGTCGTTATTACGCTTACCCCGGCGCAAGCTGAACAGTTGAAGAAATCGGAGAATGCACTCAGCCTTAACGGTAATGGATTCAATGTTCTTATTCCAGCGGCAACCCTTCCGGATTTCATTAGCAGCAGTGGTTTGTTGCTTACGATAAGTCTGGCTGATGCTAGTGATGCAGCAGTGTTATCAGGAAGCTCAGCTGCGATCAATATTGGTTCTTCCATTCTTACCATCAAAAATGGTTGGACAACCGGAAAGCCGGTTACCCTTCAGCTTAATCTAAAAGACAGCAGTCTACGTGATGCTCGAAAAACTGCCGCCTATGCAGAAACAAAGGATCATAAATGGTCCTATCTGCAACCTGGATCTTTCTCTAAAGAAGGTATTCTACAGTTTACAGTTACTGGCGACGGCTCTTATAGCGTGGCATCCCGTAATGTAAGCTTCAAGGATATCGGCACACACTGGGCTAAAGGCGATATCGAAGTTCTTGCTGCTCATGGCATCATTGCCGGCAAAGGAACCGATGGCAGCTTCAAACCTGCTGACACCTTAAATCAAGCGGAACTGTTAACGCTCTTCGACCGTCTACTCGGAAAAGGTGACACATGGAATACTCGTATCAAACAAAGTGGTTCACGCGATGTGCTGACTCGCGAAGAAGCAGCCCTTATCATAGCTGAGGCCCTAGGCGCTGATCTTACAGTAGCTAAGACTCCTTTGAGCTTTAAGGATGCCGACAACATCGCTGCAGAAGCACGTAACGCCGTAGCCTATGCTGTAAGCAAAGGTTATCTCAAGGGCGTTGGTGCGGACAACTTCAATCCACAAGGCACTCTGACTCGTGCACAAGCAGCAACGATTCTGAGCCGTGTGTTTGAGGACCTACGTTCTTAAACAGTATCTAGTTGAACTCTCAAAGAAAGCCCCAGCAGCCATTTGGCTGCTGGGGCTTTCTCGTCTTAAGGTCACATCTGGGCGCATACGAGGCAACTATCGGACACAGTTGCACTTAAACACTGGATTATGCGCTATTTGCCATGCCAACGGACCCCATAGTCGCTATTAGCACGAAAGACACCAAATATGAGCGTGTTACTAGGCAATAGCTGCACTGGAGTCCGAAACTTCGCTCAAAAGGAGAAAAATTTGCAAATAGCGTCAGCTGGGTCCGTATGCCTCCAGCGTCAGCTGGGTCCGTATGCCTCCAGCGTCTTCTGGGTCCTATCCACTCAGATGATTATTCTCAGCGCTATCGGACACAGTTGCACTTACACGCTGAATTATGCGACTTTTGCCATGCCAACGGACCCCATAGTCGCTATTAGCACGAAAAACACCAATCATGAGCACTTTTCTAGGCAATAGCTGCACTGAAGTCCGAAACTTCGCTCAAAAGGCGATAAATTTGCAAATAGCGTCATCTGGGTCCGTATGCCTCCAGCGTCTTCCGGGTCCTATCCACGCAGAAGATTATGCTCGGCACTATCGGACACCGTTGCACTTAAACGCTGATTTATGCGACTTTTGCCATGCCAACGGACCCCATAGTCGCTATTAGCACGAAAGACACCAAATATGAGCACTTTTCTGAGCAATAGCTGCACTGGAGTCCGAAACTTCGCTCAAAAGGCGATAAATTTGCAAATAGCGTCATCTGGGTCCGTATGCCTCCAGCCTCTTCTGGGTCCTATCCACGCAGAAGATTATGCTCGGCACTATCGGACACCGTTGCACTTAAACGCTGATTTATGCGACTTTTGCCATGCCAACGGACCCCATAGTCGTTATTAGCACGTAAAACACCAAATATGAGCACTTTTCTGGGCAATAGCTGCACTGAAGTCCGAAACTTCGCTCAAAAGGCGATAAATTTGCAAATAGCGTCAACTGGGTCCGTATGCCTCCAGCGTCTTTTGGGTCCTATCCACTCGGATGATTATTCTCAGCGCTATCGGACACAGTTGCACTTAAACACTGAATTATGCGACATTTTCCATGCCAACGGACCCCATAGTCGCTATTAGCACGAAAAACACCAATCATGAGCACTTTTCTGAGCAATAGCTGCACTGGAGTCCGAAACTTCGCTCAAAAGGCGATAAATTTGCAAATAGCGTCTTCTGGGTCCGCAAGCCCACGTAGATAATTCAAAGCATTTAGTGTGTTTAAAAAAGCTGGAGACCAGTCGGGGGTTCCAAGGTTAAGGGTTCGGGGTTCGCGGTTCGCGGTTCGCGGTTCGCGGTTCGCGGTTCGCGGTTCGCGGTTGCCGGGCTTGTCGGGGTCACCGGGGTCACCGGGGTTACCAGGTTTACGGAGGTTACGGGATTGGCCGAGTTAGCCAAACACGCAGAATTTCGCAGGTTCAAGCATCACAGCTCCTCCAAAGATTTGCATGAGGTTAGTTAACTGGCCCTGCCCTAATCTCATGCCTGGACAAAAACGCAGAGCAGCGATCCCCCAATAACGGGAGGTCGCTGCTCTGCTGTCTTTTTCTATTCATTTACTGAATGAATGAGTTAGGATATCAGTCCCCGCGAAACGCACGTTTCACACGATCAAAGAAGGACTGCTCGTGCTCATGTGTGTTTTCTCCGTTCAGAGAAGCGAACTGGCGTAGCAATTCTTTTTGCTCTTCATTGAGCTTGCTAGGTGTCACAACAATTACCCGTACATGCTGATCACCTTGGCCAGATCCACGCAGACGTGGAACACCTTTACCTTTGAGGCGGAAGAAAGTGCCTGTTTGCGTTCCGGCAGGAATCTTCAGCTTCACTTTTTCGGTTAAGGTTGGAATTTCAATCTCATCACCAAGTGCTGCCTGTGCAAACGTAAGCGGAACCTCGCACATAATATCATCGTTCTCACGCACGAAGAAATCATGCGATTTGACACGGATAACAATATACAAGTCTCCAGCAGGACCGCCGCGTAAGCCGCCTTCGCCTTCGCCAGTCATGCGCAGCTGTGCACCGTCATCAACACCGGCCGGGATACGCACATGGATCTTGCGTTGCTTTTTAACCTTACCCTGTCCGGCGCAAGTCGTACATTTTTCCTTAATAATCTTACCTGTACCACTGCAATGTGAACAAGGACGACGATTACGCATCTGTCCAAGCGGTGTATTCTGTACGAATTCCTGTTGTCCACTACCATGACATACGGAACAAGTCTCTGGTTTAGTGCCCGGTTTAGCCCCGGAGCCGTAGCAGGTATCGCAAGTTTCTGTACGTGGAATAGTAATATCGGTTTCTTTGCCGAATACCGCTTCCTTGAATTCAATGGTCATGGTATACTGCAAATCCCCACCGCGCTGCGGTGCGTTAGGATCACGGCGTCCGCCGCCTCCAAAGAACATATCAAAGATATCGCCAAGTCCTCCGAAGTCGCCACCACCGCCGCCTCCGAAGCCGCCCATACCTTGGTTAGGGTCAATATGACCATATTGGTCATATCTAGCTCGCTGCTGTCCATCACTAAGAACATCATAAGCTTCTTTTACTTCCTTAAACTTAGCTTCAGCGTCATCTGCTTTATTCACGTCTGGGTGATATTGGCGCGCCAATTTCCGGTACGCTTTTTTCACCTCATCGTCTGAAGCATCTCTACTAAGGCCAAGCACTTCATAATAATCGCGTTTATCTGCCACTGCTTTCACCTCCGTGCATACATACTCAAATTCCTTATTACCTGTCAAACAAACCATTATACGATAAAACCTCAGGATCTGACCATCCAGATTCAGCGATGTTTATTCTTACAATATCAGAAGGCGCATTCGCAAAGAGTGTGCAATCTGATATTACAAAAGGAAAGTCAAAACACGGGATGACCCGGTTTTGACCTTCCCTTCTTAACTATATAAGAATTTATCAGTTTCCTATTACACTTATCGTATAAGGTTACCCTTGATTCTTATCTTCGTCAACAACCTCATAGTCAGCGTCAACTACATTATCTTTTTTAGGAGCGCCTTCAGCGGCTCCAGCGCCACCTTCAGCACCTTGCTCAGCTTGAGCAGCTTGTTCGTACAGCTTCATGGACAACTGTTGTACAATCTCAGTCAATGCTTCTGTAGCTGCATTGATTTCTTCAAGATTGTCAGTTTCAAGTGCTGCTTTAACTTTATCTTTAGCTTCATTTGCTTTTTCAACATCAGAAGCATCAGCTTTATCGCCAAGGTCTTTAATTACTTTTTCAGTAGAATACACGAGTTGGTCAGCACCGTTCTTCGCTTCCACCAGTTCTTTACGCTTACGGTCTTCCTCAGCGTGAAGCTCGGCATCCTTCATCATTTGTTCTACTTCTGCGTCGCTCAGGCCGCTGGAAGAAGTGATAGTGATTTTTTGGCTCTTGTTCGTGCCTTTATCTGTTGCAGATACATTTACGATACCGTTGGCATCAATATCGAAAGAAACTTCGATTTGTGGCACGCCACGTGGTGCTGGTGGAATCTCGTTCAGCATGAAGCGTCCCAGTGTCTTGTTGCCATTTGCCATTTGACGCTCACCTTGCAGCACGTGAATCTCTACGCTAGGTTGGTTGTCAGCAAAGGTTGAGAATACTTGGGATTTGCTTGTAGGAATCGTAGTATTACGCTCGATCATCTTCGTGAACACGCCACCTGCAGTTTCAATACCCAGGGAAAGCGGAGTTACATCAAGCAATACAACGTCTTTAACATCACCAGTCAATACACCCGCTTGAACAGCAGCACCAAGAGCTACTACTTCATCCGGATTCACACCTTTGTGTGGTTCTTTGCCAGTAAGCTTTTTGATAGCATCTTGTACAGCTGGGATACGTGTAGAACCACCAACCAGAACGATTCTAGTAAGGTCTGCAGGGGTCATGCCAGCATCAGACAATGCTTGACGAGTTGGTCCCAAAGTACGTTCTACCAGACCAGCAGTCAGTTCATCAAATTTCGCACGAGTCAAGTTGATCTCTAAGTGCTGAGGTACGCCGTCAACCACAGTGATGAACGGAAGCGATACAGTTGTTGTCAGTACGCCTGACAATTCTTTTTTCGCTTTTTCAGCTGCATCTTTCAAACGTTGTACAGCAGATTTATCTTTGCTCAGATCAATGCCTTGCTCTTTTTTGAATTCGGATACCAGGTAATCCATAACCACTTGGTCAAAGTCGTCGCCACCCAGCTTGTTGTCGCCGCTTGTAGCTTTTACTTCGAAGAAGCCATCACCAAGTTCAAGGATGGATACGTCAAAAGTACCGCCACCAAGGTCATAGACTAGAATGGTTTGATCTTCGGATTTCTCCAGACCATATGCCAAAGCTGCTGCTGTTGGCTCGTTCACAATACGCAGAACTTCCAAACCTGCAATTTTACCTGCATCTTTGGTAGCTTGACGTTGGCTGTCATTAAAATAAGCAGGAACAGTGATAACTGCTTGAGTAACAGTTTGGCCAAGATAAGCCTCTGCATCGGATTTCAGCTTTTGCAGAATCATTGCCGAAATTTCTTGTGGGGAGTAGTCTTTACCATCAATGCTTTCTTTGTGGTTAGTACCCATGTGACGTTTAACAGAGCTGATCGTACGATCAGGGTTAGTAATCGCTTGGCGTTTAGCCGTTTCACCGACGATACGCTCGCCGTCTTTCTTAAAGCCTACAACCGAAGGGGTTGTACGCGCGCCTTCTGGGTTTGGAATTACTACGGCTTCGCCGCCTTCCATAACGGCAACGCAAGAGTTCGTGGTTCCTAAGTCAATACCGATAACTTTACTCACAATAATTTGCCTCCTCTAAAGTTATATGGAGCCTAAGCTCAATAAATTTATAAAAATATCAAAAAAATTCGATTGATAATAAACTATCCGGGCAACAGCCTGCAATCGGATAAATAGTAGGCAAAAGCACTGCTGCTTTATGGCGAGCAGAAACTGCCCGTCCTATATAGACAGACTACATGCTGACTTTGACCATGGCCGGACGAAGAACTCTATCTTTCAGAAGATATCCCTTTTGAACCTCTTCTGTAACGATACCCTCTTCGTACTCCTCGCTCTCAACCTGCATAATAGCCTGATGGTATTCAGGATTAAAAGGCTGTCCTACTGTTTCCATAGCTGTAAGCCCCTCAGCCTTCAATACCCCATCCAGCTGACGGAAAATCATATTAACGCCCTTCGCGAAAGCTTCGGATTCAGGATTAGCTGGAGTAGTGACTAACGCACGCTCGAAATTGTCCAGCACGGAAAGCAATTCCGTCAGGAGCTTGGAGGTAGCATATTGAGCCAACTCTTCTTTTTCCTTCTGGGTACGACGACGGAAGTTATCAAAATCAGCTTGTGCACGCAGTGCACGACCTTGATATTCATCAGCAAGATCCTGTAGGCGTTTCACCTCAGCACCTGTATCTGAAGCACCTTCACTAACGTTTTCAGCTGTAAATGAGTCGGCATCTGAGACTACTTCAGCTACAGGCTCCTCATTGATCAATTCCTCTTTGAATTCATTAGAATCTTGAACTTGTTCCTTTTTCAAGTTGTCTTCACCTCCTTAAAATCATTCACGAAATCATGTTGACTCTGTTCACTTATACCAGTGCGCCAGCATCGCTGTCAAATCTCGGGATAAAATGCCCAAGATCCCCATCACTCTTGCATATTCCATACGGGTCGGCCCAAGGATCCCAATGCTTCCTAGTGCCTGCCCATCAAGTGAATAAGTGGCGGTGATCAGACTACAGTTAGCGAACGCTTCGTGATTGTTTTCTGTTCCTATTCGTACTTGAATACCTGTGCCACCCACTGTAGGGGCTAGCATTTTGAGCAGTGTCGGTGTCTCTTCCAGCAGATCAAGAATACTCTTCACCTTGTCTACGTCTTTGAACTCAGGCTGTGTCAGCATATTCGTTGCTCCGCTGAGATAGATGCGCTGCTCTTGATCGCTTTCCAGCGCGGTGTCCAGCACCTGCATTAATTCTTCATAATGTGAGATGTGACGCTGCATTTCTTCGCCAAGCTCGGAATAGAGCCGAGTCTTCAGCTTATAGAGTGGTACATTGACCAGTTTACTATTCAGTAGGTTAACCACTTTCTCCATCTCGGAAACAGAAATCTCCGGCGGAATGTTCACCGTACGATTCTCAACTTGCCCCGTACTTGTGACGATAATGGCCACAGCGGTTGTATCATCTAGTGGTAACAACTGAAAATGACGCAATGAAGTATGAAAAACCTCCGGTCCCAGCAGGATGGAAGTATAATTCGTCATATTGGAAAGAATCATCGCCGCATGTTGGATTACCTGCTCCATTGCATTTAGCTTCTCGGCAAAAAAAGCGCGGATCGTGCCCATTTCTGCCGTTTCGGCGGAATTCCACGGTACCAAATGATCCACATAATATCGGTATCCTTTATGGGAAGGAATTCTTCCCGCCGATGTATGAGGCTGCTCGAGATAACCTAAATCCTCCAGGTCAGCCATTTCATTTCGAATCGTAGCCGGACTGTATCCTACATCTCCCCGTTTAGAAATGCTGCGAGATCCTACTGGCTCTGCCGATGAAATATAATCATCCACAATTGCATTTAGTATCATTCTCTGGCGATCAGTTAACATGTTATTCCCTCCTATCGGCTGTGGCTCCGATTCGTTAGCACTCGACTCAGATGAGTGCTAACCACTAATACAAAAATACCAAACTGACATTGACATTGTCAAGTCAGTTCAGTATCTTAAGTACTGCTATTTCATCGCATGCATGCTGCTTTTTACAATTCACGCAATCTGTCCATACTTTTTCAGGGAAAATCTCTTTCTGGACAACTTCAAATCCATTTCTAAGAAAAAAATCAACAGCATAGGTTAGTGCCATAACCTTTGGGATTTTCTGGTTCCTAGCTTCCTCGACCAGCTTCGCCAATATCATGGAGCCTACGCCTTTACCCTTACCTTCATCATTCAATCCAATTGAACGAATCTCTACGAGATCATTCCCGAGCTTGAAAAGTGAACCACAGCCTACGAATCTGCCTTCGATTTCGGCAACTACGAATTGATCGATCTGGCGTGTCAGCGCCTGCCGGGAACGGGGCAACATGATGCCGCGCTGGGCATACTCTTCTATCATTAGATACAATGGCTCAACGTCTTCTACCACAGCATTTCTACAAATCACCTGTGCGTCTCCCGCTGGAGACGAATGGCGAATCATTTCCGTCTTGGCAAGCACTTTGGTTCACCCCTCTGTTGATAATATGAATAAATATACAACAGAGTGAATTACAATTCAAGGGGTATTTTAAAATTAAACTTCTGTCAGGGCGCCTACAAATTCAGCAAAAACATCGTTCCCAAACAAGATTCCTTGCTTGCTGAGTCGGTAAACCCCTGCTTCTTGTTCCAACAGCCCTGCATGCAGCATTTTATGCAAGGATTTCTCGAATACTTCCTCTATTGAACGCCCGAATTGCGCCTGAAAAGCTTCATTAGAGACGCCCTCATGCATACGCAAGCCGACCATCATAAAGTCTTCCATCGCTTCTGCTTCTGAGATTGGGTATGCATCCAGTCGTGGCAGCCCTTTACGTGTGGCTTCTACATATGGATTTACGCCCTTAACATTAATATGCCGCTGACGTCCCACATATCCATGCGCTCCTGCTCCTAGACCATAATAATCTTCATTACGCCAGTAGGTGATATTATGGCGGCTCTCCATTCCTGGTTTCGCGAAGTTACTGATCTCGTATTGATTGTAACCCGCTTCCTTCATAGAGGACATCAACAGGAGGTACATTTGCAATTCATCTTCTTCATTAGGAAGAGGAAGTTTGTTCTTATTAAACAGCGTGTGAAAAAGAGTATTCTCCTCCACCTTCAAGCTGTAAATAGAATAGTGGGGTAGATCCAGCTCCAACGCCTTGGTGATACTTTCGCCCAACATCTCAACAGTTTGATTAGGCAGCCCAAACATCAGGTCAACCGAAAGATTATTTAGTCCAACTGCACGTGCATTCTCTAGGCTCCGGTATACATCATCTACATTATGAATCCGGCCGATGCCTGTGAGCAGCTCGTTCTGAAATGCTTGAACACCAAAGCTCACCCGGTTCACGCCGCCTTCTTTCATAACCGTCAGCTTGTCCAGATCCGTTGTTCCAGGGTTAGCTTCCATAGAGAACTCAATATCTTTATCCCAGTTTGGGAAATGCGTGCGAACAGACTTTAAGAAATAAGCCATTTCATCAGGTTTTAAAACAGTGGGTGTGCCTCCGCCGACGAAGATCGTTTTGATAACACCCGGAGGGGTGTTCTTGACGGTCTGCTCCATCTCTCGATCCAAAGCTTCGAGATAATCCATAACTGGCTGATCCTTGAGTACATAGGAATTGAAATCACAATAAAAGCACTTATTGGTACAAAAAGGGATATGAATGTATACAGCCTCAGGGGGACGGCCATTAGTCTTCGTTGTCATTAGCTGTCTCCTTTATATAAAAATATCGTTTGAATAGTGTAATCTAAAAAACAAGAAAAGGGAAGCCTGACGGCTTCCCTCCGAGGGCGTTCATTTATAAATGAACTCTATTTTATAATATAAGAAAGTATAAGTTTTACGTTATCCTATATATTTTGTATTTCCCGCAGAAACGGATACCGTCCCTATAAGGACGGCAAAGCCGTTGCTTCTTGATAAATCCGCATTTCCACAAGTTCGGCATGTACTCCACCGTTAGTTTCATGAATAACGATCCGGACAGCATCTGTAAGGACAGGCGTCTCTAATCGATGAACATTCTTCCGGCGATGGTTATCTTTGACACGGAGCATGACTTGCCACGCGCCATCAATGAGCAGCTCTACATCATAGTTCTTTACCAGTTCAGGAATCACTAGAAATGGCGTTTCATGGTGATGTAAGTTGATGAGATCTTCATTGACATCATCATTAAAGGTGAAGTGGATTTCGGAGACTGGAGCAGCATCCGGGAGACGCACCTCTACCCACTCCGATCTACCCGCGGTCATCGGCTCAGAAACCCAGCTATGCGGCCCCGCGAAAGGTCGAACATATCCATCAATGACTTTAGATGCAGCATATGCCGATGTTTCTACTGCAAAGCAGAAATGCCTGCGTACAAGTTGTTTCATGCTCCACTCTATCACCGGCTGATCTGGCTGATGATCCTCCAGCGCTGAATCAACAACGGATTTAGCACCGCGCTCAAATGTAATGACACCTGTGATTGAGGTTTGTGAAATATGCAATTGAAGGTGTTCATTAGCTCGAATAATAGCGAAGATATTACATTCACCGATAAGACTACATTTCTCCTCTTGTATCGGTACTTCAATCCATTGCTGCTCTCCAGCCTGTACTGGTATAACATCAACCTGTTTGCACTCCGCCGGCACGTAATTTTCCGCGCGTCCAGTCGTCCATATCTCCACGGTCAGCTGCGTCTGAATAGTTGCTGACACAAGCAGCCTTAACCCACGGATACTTCCTTCAACCGGAAACAAAATCCCTACATCATGAGAAAGCTCATAAGCTTCGGCTGGACGATCCAGCAGGATACCATTCAACGTGCTGGATGCATGAATCTCGCTTTTTCTGGCGAGGTCCAGTGGATCTTCGTTACGTAATCCAATAATCGAAGCATCTTGCTTTAACATCACCTGTTGTAATTCATGCATATGATGCTCGCGAATTACACGTGGGGTCACACCTTTGATGACGGATAAAGCTGCACCTGCTCCAGCTGCTTCACCCATGATCGCACAGGTTGCCATAACACGTGTGGTTCCAAAAGCCACATGAGATGCACTGATATTACGACCCGCGAAGAATAGATTCCGCACATTCTTCGAATATAGCGAACCAAATGGAATATGGTAGATCCCGTCCGCATGCAGATGCTTGGAGCCACTCTCTTCTGCGTACATCCCTTGCGGTGGATGCAGATCAATCGACCATCCTCCGAATCCAATCCGGTCTGCAAATTCACGCTGCGCAAGAATATCATTTTGCGTTAAGATCGTATCGCCAACAAACCGTCTGTATTCACGTTTACCCGGAATTGAGCCAACCCACTCCAGCGTCATATTTTCGGCATCAAAATGACCTGAGTTTTTAATGTAATCCCAAATCCCATAAATAACAGAGGATAGTTCATCACGTATACGTTCATTCTCATCCACCGTATCAAGCTCGCCGCCCCACTCAATCCACCAGTAGTGACAGCCTGAATCCCCACTCCGAATGACCCGGCGGATCGGGATAGACGTTGTTGTAATATCCTTCGCGAATGAGGGTGCAACATAACGTACCGGTTTTCCAGTATCCTGTGTATAGAATAATAATGTACTGCCTAATGTAATATTATCAGGCACTTCTGGTGCCCATTCCTCATTAAATTCATGACGGGCTTCACGTCCTAATCGAAAATCCGCTCCTGCTAGGAAGCCCACTAAACCATCACCCGTACAATCGATGAAAGCATCGCTCTCGAACGTGATTAAACGCTCAGATCCCATCATCCAGCCGGTCACACTCTGAATCGTACGCTCCTCTGCCTCACCTTCCGCTTCCACTTCACGTACATCGGTATTTAGGAACAAGCTGATATTCGATTCTGCCTTCACCGCTTCGAGCAAGGTTAGATCCCATAGATATGGATTCCCTTCCGGGTTCCGGTATTGATTCTCGATGAACAGCTCACCCATAATGCCTGTCTCCCGTGCATAGCGATTTACACCATGTCCTGTTGCACCACATACCCATACCCGAACCTCTGAACTCGAGTTACCACCAAGTACAGGACGATTCTGTACCAGTGCTACCTTTAACCCAAGACGTGCTGCAGCAATCGCCGCGTTCATCCCTGCAAGTCCACCCCCGACCACTGTCACATCGGATTTAACCGTTTCTGTTCTCATGTCAGTATCCCTCCTATAGTTAGCCTTTCACAGCCGAGCTAGAAATCCCTTGAATAATATATTTCTGACCTATGAAGAAGATAACAATCATTGGAATGATCGCAGCCGACGAAGCGGCCATCATCCCGTTGTAATCCACATTGTTCTCAAGAATAAAATTCTGCAATCCAAGCGGAATGGTATATAGCTTAGGGCTCTGCAAAAATACAAGCGCATTCTCATAATCATTCCATTGCCAGGAGAAATCAAGAATAGCAAACGTAGCGATTGCCGGCTTCGCTAATGGCAGAATTAAGCGGAAAAATATTTTGTAATGACCGGCTCCATCCAGAAAAGCAGATTCCGTAATTTCCTTAGGAATGCCCATAAAGAACTGCCGAAGCATAAATACACCGAAGATCGAGAACATGGCTGGAAGGATTAGGGCCAAATGCGTATTGTAAATCCCAACCCAGTTAAACATGATAAACTTAGGAACAAAAAGCACCTGCGGTGGAACCATCATCATGGATAGATATATGACAAATAGGCCATCCCGCCCTTTAAACGAAGTACGTGAAAATCCGTAAGCGGCAAGGGCAGATAGAAACACAGCTCCCGCAGTCCCAATAATCGATATCTTAAGTGAATTTAAATAATACGGAACAAAATCATAACTTCCTGTCCACACCCGAATATGATTGCTCCAGTTGAGAGATGAAGGCAGCCATTCGTTAAACACCTCGGCAGGTGTCTGAAAAGATGTGCTGAGCATCCATAGAAAAGGCACAATCATAAATAGTCCTAGAACAAACATGATGATCGTTACTGGCAGCTTCACCTTCATGTTTCCTGCTTTTTCATTCATACCGCCTGCTCCTTTAATTTATGGTTTCGGGGTCCCGCAAAGCACCACTTTGTAGGGTTATTTAGTAATGAACCCAGCGCTTTTGGCCGATCCACTGAATGACTGTAATGATGAGAATGATGGCGAACAAGAACCATGAAATGACTGAAGCGTATCCCATATCGTAATAACTGAATGCTGTTTTATAAACGAATAGTGATAAGACCGTCGTACTTCCGCTAGGTCCTCCAGCCGTAATGGCTTGAATAATCGAGAACGATTTCATCGTCATAATTAATCCGGTAATCATTAATAAAAAAGTTGTTGGACTAACAAGAGGCCATACAATTTTCCATGTTGTTTTGAATGTGCTTGCACCATCGATCCGGGCAGCTTCCAGCTGTTCTGTCGAAATTTCCTGTAGTGCTGCTAAATATATGATCATATTGTAGCCAAGCATCAGCCAGATCTGTACGATATCAATGGCATACATTGCGGTTTCCGTATCCGCAAACCACCCTGGCGGCGATGTTATGCCAATCCAGCGAAGCAGTTCATTGATGGGTCCCTGTGAAGGCTGAAATAGCAGCATCCAGACAAATGCAACGGCTACTCCACTAGAGATATACGGCAGGAAAAACATTCCACGCAATAATCCTTTAAGATACACACTGCGGTTTAGAAATAGCGCCACAATAAAAGCGAGCACCATCGATACTGGAACCGATATCAGGAATATCACCGTATATTTGATCGAGGCATAGAAATTATCGTCATGGAACAACCGTTTGAGATTATCCAGCCCGGTAAATTGCCAATTCGGATTTGAAAATTGATAATTCGTAAACATCAGGACAAAGGAAAAGATTGCAGGAATCACAAAGAATAAGAGAATACCAATCATATTCGGGAGAATAAAAGTCATGCCGATCCAGCCTTGTCTGTCCATCCAGCTTCTCCGCTTCACGGTATCGCCGCCTTTCGTATGCTGAAAAATGGGTACACGAAAGAGAAGAACGAAGAATTCTTCCTCCTTCTCTTTTGTGCCAGCTATTTCTTTATTTCATTAACTCTTGCGAACGGGTTTGCATATTTTTCATCGTGGTATCAATATCTTGCTTATTTAAGAAGTATTTTTCATACTCTTCTTTACGTGCATCAATGGCTTGTTGAGGTACATTTAGCTGGAAGGATGGGAATTTGCCGAATACAATATTATTCATTGAATCTGTATCATATTTGTCTTCTACACCATTCAAGAGAAGGCTCATCGCTTCCTTACTGTCCACACTCTTAGAGGCTGGAATACGACCCCCGCTTGCCATTGGCAGCATACCGCCATCCGCATACCATTTTGCGAACTCCCAAGCCGCATCCAGGTTCTTGGACTTTGCATTAAGAGCAAGCATGTCGCCCACACCGCCCGAATATTTATAATCCTTTTGATCTTTATTCACTTTTGGAATAGCGGCGAACGCGGTTTTGAAATCATGCGGATAGTCCTTCAAGTTGTTCGCATTGCGGAAAATAAACTCACCGGCTGCCAGCATTGCCGCTTTGCCTTGCAGGAACATGGTGTCAACCGGCATTTTACTGGTCAGCTGCTCCCCATATTCCGGTGTGGATTTGTCCACGAACATCATGTTATGCAATATTTCCAGTTGCTGTTTCCAGAGATCATTTCCAAAGTTTGAAGTACCATCCGCCTGTTTCACACCCATTCCAGCAAGCGTACCGTCCATCGTTGTTGCGAAGGAGGAATCTGCCTGCAATAATCCGTACACACCAGGTTTCGTTAGCTTCTTCGCATACTCCTCAAGATCTGACCAAGTCCAGTCCACCGCAGGAATCGGTAATCCTGCTGCATCCAGCATATCTTTGTTCAACCATACAAACGCCATGTTTTTCTTTGTAGGAATCCCATAGTATTTATCATTGATTTTCCACATCGCTGCGTCCTCGCCGATCTGGCTGTCGATATCATAATCTGTTTTCGTGCTTAGATCCAAGGCAACGCCTGCATCCATACGTTTCTGTAAATGAGCAAGATCGTAGTTCATGAAAAGGTCTATGTTTTGATTGGTCATCAAAGCAGTGTCCAGCTTTAAGTTGCCTGCATCGTCATTTACATTACGGATATACTCGACTTGAATATCTGGATGATCTTTATTCCAGTTATCAACTACAGCTTGAGGCCCGGCTTCTGCAGGAACTGCCCCCCACATCGTAAGCTTTATTTTCTCCTTTGCTGGTTCTCCATTTGCACTGCCCTGCGATTCATTACTTCCACCACTCCCACAACCAGCCAGCATCGTACCTGCTAATAAGACAGAAAGCAATGCAGGATACCACTTTTTCTTCATAGATAGCTTCCCCCTTGGAAGGATTATGTGTTGTGCTCTACATCTATAACTTTATCATCAGAGCGGATTCTGGGGGATGAACTACATTTGGGAACTTATAGAACGTTTTTTGGTTCTTTACGGAATTCATTTGGCGTGACACCACACCACTTTTTGAAGATTTTTATAAAATAATTATCGTTCTCAAAGCCTACTTGCTGCCCAATCTCGCTAATTGTTAGCTTCGTTTCTGCAAGCAGCATTTTCCCAGCCTGAATCCGACGCTCTTGAATATAATTGGTCAACGTTTTCCCTGTCTTTTTCTTGAATAAGTCACTTATATAGCTGGCATCCATCCGGATCAACTCTGACATGGATTTGAGCGAGATGTCCTCAGCATAATGTTCTTCAATATAAGCTATAATTTTGTTCATCTCCACATGATCTGTCGGTCCCGTTTGTTGCTTCTCAGGAAACCATTTATCGGCTTTCTTCATCTTCACCATTCGCTCCAGCTCGGCCTGAACCTTACCCATCGTCTGCTTCAAACCTTGGAGATCTAAAGATAACTTCAAAATGTAGTCCGAAGCCCCAAATACGAGCGCCTGCCGGGCGTATTCAAATTCACTCAATGCAGTTAACATTACAAACCGGCAGTCGAAGCCTTCCTCTCGCGCAATTTGAAGAAGCTTCACCCCATCCATCACTGGCATATTGATATCCGTCACTACCACATCAGGCTGCAGCTCACGAATCATTTGCAAGCCTACTTCTCCATTCTCCGCCTCACCTATAATTTCAAACGGGATTCCAGCCTTTAAGAATAGCTTCCGTATACTTTTAACCGCAGGTTGTTCATCATCCACAATTAACGTTCTCCACATGTGAGCTTACCTCCATCGTAAGGTTTTGAAATAAGGAATGGAAAATGGATGATCACTTCAGTTCCTGTGTCTGATGACACAATGTCCATACCTGTCCGTTGATTCTTGAACAACAGTTCTAAGCTCTCCCTAATATTCTGAACACCGATTCCTTTACGTTTCCGTATAGCCTTATTCAGCTGTGCTCTTTCTATCCCCATGCCGTTATCTCTAACCTTTAGATACAGCTGTTGCTCAGTCACTTTAGCGGAGATATCAATTCTCCCTTGTTTTACAGACTGACCGAAGCCGTGAATCAAGCTATTTTCAATTAAGGGCTGCAGACAAAATTTAGGGATTAATGCGTATTGCAGTTCCTCGTTGATATCATATTGAATTTCAATCCCATGTCCAAAACGTTGCCGCTGTATCTCCATGTAAGATTCTATTAGTACGATTTCATCCTTTAACAGGATCAAATCGACTTCAGTATTTAAGGTTGTCTCCAATATTTTTCCTAGTGCAACACAAATTCCATAAATTTCATCATCATCTTTATCTAAGGCAATGCTCTTTATCGTATTCAATGTATTTAGTAGAAAATGCGGGTTCATCTGCGAAAGTAATACCTGAAATCGAACGAATTGCTTCTGTTTTTCTTCAAGCTGAAGTCGCTGCAACAGCTCATTTAAATCATGGATCATGATATTGAAACTCTGAGTCAGGGCAAGAATCTCTCCCCGCCCTTGCTCGGGTAATTTCATTTTGAGATTCGTCTTAGCGGTCATTTCCATCTTCTTCTGTAGCTTCTTAAGCGGTACTGTAATCGTCGATGATATGAAATAAGTTAATAGAACAAATAGCAGTAGAATGATTCCAAATCCACCAAAAAACCGTCGTTTCTGCTTGTCTACCTCAAGAAATAGCTGTGCTAGCTGCACCTTTTTAACAACATAGCCATTTAACTCCTCGATGTAGCTGTATGTGTATAAACTTTCCTCCTTCGGATCGACAATGGATGCAGCACGCCCCGTCTGCCGCTGGTTGGCACTCTTCACAATACTCTGCGCAATATCAGGGGAAAAAGTCTCATCCTTAAGCGGATTAAGCATCACACCCCCCAAGGCATCGAGTAGAAATAAAGCCCCTTCCTGTTTACTCCCTAACGTTGATCTGGTAAACCACTCCTCATAATCGATACTTAATCTTGCATAGGCATAAATATTCAAACCATTATCACGCATAACCTCATAAAGACTAAGCATTTTCTTACTTGTTGTACTTTCCCGGACCACATTATTCTTGTCATTCGGATTCCATATATATCGATTCGTTCCTTCTCGCTTCAATGCTTGAACCCAATCCTCTGATTGGATTTCGTCGTAGCTCAAAGTTTCCTTTGGCATAAAGGAAGTGTATGCGTTTCCATGAAGGTCGATTAATGTATAATACACCGTCGCTCCACTCATAAAGAATGTATTTTCAATCGCTCCAAACTTGTTTTCAACGAGTTTTTTTCTCGTGATTTCATCAGATTGCTCGGGATTCTTCATTATCGATAAAATCGTCGTATCTTGTTCGAGTAATGACCCTGTTTTCATCACGAGACTCATGAGATCAACAAAACCATTCTTAATACCAATAAGCTGCTCTATGTTCTTCGTTTCCGCATTATCCTGCAGCATTTGTTCTGTCTCTTTAAAGTTATATAGAACGAGTATGGCAATGGGTGTTAGTACCAACAGCAAGAAGGCTAACAAAATCCGATTCTTAAAGGTACTTGGCGTAAGTTTCAAATATAATCGCTTCACGAGGACTCCCCTCACTTTGTATGTGCTTACAATCCTTCCCCCTATTGTAATCTGCTCCTGCTTAAAAAAATAGAGCCGGGATATTCTCCCGGCTCTACCTATTTTCTACTCATCGATCTTCAGTACTGCCATAAACGCTTCTTGTGGTACTTCTACACTACCCACTTGCTTCATGCGTTTCTTACCTTCTTTTTGCTTCTCCAGCAGCTTCCGTTTACGGGAAATATCGCCGCCGTAACATTTAGCAAGTACGTTTTTGCGCATCGCCTTAACGGTTTCACGCGCAACCACCTTCGTACCCACAGAGGCTTGAATCGGCACTTCGAACATTTGACGCGGGATAATCCCCCGCAGCTTCTCACAAATGATACGTCCGCGGTTGTAGGCACGATCGCGGTGAACGATAAAGGACAAGGCATCGACCTGCTCATTGTTAAGCAAGATATCCATCTTGACCAGATTCGAACGACGGTATCCGCAAATTTCATAGTCGTAAGAAGCATAACCTTTCGTACCGGATTTCAACTGATCAAAGAAATCATAAACGATCTCTGACAGCGGAATCTCGTACGTAATCGTTACACGATTAGTATCTAGATATTCCATATTTACGAACTCGCCGCGTTTGTTCTGGCACAGCTCCATTACAGTACCCACGAAGTCGTTAGGCACAATGATCGCTGCTTTAACATACGGCTCTTCAATATAGTCAATCGTACCGATCTCCGGATAATGTGACGGGTTGTCGATTTGGATCATTTCGCCATTGGTCAACATAATTCGGTAAATAACACTCGGCGCTGTTGTGATTAGCGGCAAATTGAACTCGCGCTCAATCCGCTCTTGAATGATCTCCATATGCAAGAGTCCAAGGAAACCACAACGGAAACCAAATCCAAGTGCGCTTGAACTTTCCGGCTCAAAGCTTAGCGAAGCATCATTCAACTGGAGCTTCTCCAGCGCCTCACGAAGATCGTTATAATCGGAGGTCTCAATCGGATACAACCCGCAATATACCATCGGGTTGATCTTACGGTAACCTGGAAGCGGCTCAGCAGTAGGATTCTTTGCGTCAGTGACAGTATCACCGACACGGGTATCTCCAACATGCTTGATCCCAGCTACGATAAAGCCAACATCACCGATGTTCAATTCATCGACAATGGTCATACGCGGCATAAATGCGCCAACTTCAATGACCTCGAAGGTCTTCTCAGTTGCCATCATCTTAATCTTCGAACCCGCACGGATCTTCCCGTCCATTACGCGCACATAGACGATAACGCCTTTGTAAGGATCGTAGTGAGAGTCAAAGATCAATGCTTTAAGCGGCTCTTCTGAATTACCGGATGGCGCAGGAACCTGCTTCACCACCTGCTCCAGAATTTCCTTGATTCCGATACCGGCTTTGGCAGATGCCATAACCGCTTCGCTGGTATCCAGCCCGATAACATCCTCGATCTCCTGCTTTACCCGGTCAGGGTCAGCGTTTGGCAAATCAATTTTGTTGAGCACAGGTAGGATTTCCAAGTTGTTATCCAGTGCTAAATACACATTGGCCAGTGTCTGTGCTTCAATTCCTTGAGCCGCATCCACAACCAGCAGTGCACCTTCACATGCTGCAAGACTGCGGGAAACTTCATAGGTGAAATCGACGTGCCCCGGTGTATCAATCAAGTTGAGATAATACTCTACACCATCGTCTGCACGATAGGTTAAACGCACGGCTTGCAGCTTTATTGTGATACCACGTTCGCGCTCCAGATCCATCTGATCGAGTACCTGTTCCTGCATTTCACGCGTGGTTAGTGCCCCCGTGTATTCCAAAATGCGGTCAGCTAGTGTCGATTTACCATGGTCTATATGTGCAATAATCGAGAAATTGCGAATTTGTTGTTGTCTTTTCTGAACGTCAGTCATTCCTTACCCCCACAGACAGCCTGATATTAATCCACTTATTATAACAGTACAAGCTTACTCCATCAATCCCGCGCTGGCCCAAAACAAAAGAAACAGCTATACACGATCCCGTGAAATAACCGTTTCTTCTAAATTTGCTGTTAATTTTCTGCCGAAGCGAACAATGAAACTACCCAGCGGATTCCCTTCTGGGAAGCCTGCTGCAAGAGACCTGCCGTCTTATCTGCCAGAACATCGACTGTAGGCTTTTGCTCCTCAGGAATTAGAATTTGCTCCGGAGATTTCGTACTATAATCATCCACAACTTGTTGAGGAGGATCTGCGGCTGGCGTTGTATTGCTATTTTGAGGCAAAGGAGAGACGGCCGTATAAGCACCTGTGACAGGATCGATCACCATTGGCACATATACATAAGTCTGCCCACCCTGTGTCACACCATTCTTTTGCAGTTGTGGCTGTGGCTGCATGCCTGTTACTTGACTGGTGGGTGTAGTCGGGCTGGCATTCCAGCCGGGCAGAATCTTAGAGACTGTTGAACCACCGCTTCCGCCGAACTGCATCCCTAAGAGGATGCCAATCCCTGCCCAAATCCCGACCATAACCAGTTTTTTTCCGAAACGCGACATGTACACCACTCCTTTTTAATCCTTGGTAATTTATTTTAAGAAGCTCCGTTTGATTTCTTTGGTGTTGTAGTGGGATTCGCCACTTTTTCAGGTGCGTTCACCTTCTCAGCGTCATGACTGCTCCAGTAAACATCAGCGATAGCATCCGCCAAAATATCAGCCGTACGCTTTAATTCCTCAGCCGAGTTATCAATTCCGCCCACTTCAATCAAAACACTATTAGGAGAGAGGGTCTGATTGTACTCCCCGTTATTTCCTTTACCCGCAGCTTTTCCCCATATCCCACGAGATATTCCCGGGTAATTCTTTTCAAGCTGTTGATGAATCTTATTGGCAAACTCTTCGTTCTTCTTCCAGTCTTTATTTGCATGTCCAATGATAAAATAGACCTGTGCATAGCTTTTCCCGTCAATAACAGCTGTTGTTTTGCTATGACGCTGCGAATCGCGGTGAATGTCGATAAAACTATCCATTTCCTCATTTGCGCTGAGTGCTGATTTAACCAAGATCCGGGAATATTTATAGGAAAAGTTCCAGTTATAGTCGGTGATTTTGGTTGGAAAATCTTCTTTGGCATGAACCGTACCAATCCCGAGCTGTTCCAGTCTTTTCGTAATATATGATCCTACCAGCATTACATTTTTAGTTGAAACTCCGGAGCTGGGATTTTCATTTGCTGCCCCTAACAGAGGATTGTAGGCCTCTCTAGGATGTGAATGATAGATTAGAATCCGTTTGATCGAGGTATCTTTAGTGCTGTCTGTGCCGCTTTGCGGATCACTCTTATCCGTCCCTTCCTCCGCTGATGGTTCAGGGGATGGTGCAACCGTCGCTTCAGGCTGCTGTGTTGTAGTATCTCCATGCTTGTCCCCTTCGTCCGGAACAGAAGTTTCTGCATCTTCACCACCCTCAGCCAGTTCATCAGTCCCAGGATGATAATCCACTGGTGCTCCTGTAGATCCACCTGAACCTTTCCGCAAAAGAAATGGATCATCCGCCGCCATCCCCGGCACTTCACGAGAGACTAGACTCTTAGGGTCGCCTGGATTCACGCTGGTCAGCAACTGAAATACGAAAGAAGTTACCTTTTCACCTGAAAAAGCGGATGGCTCTTTACCCTGCGGTAAATGCGGCACCTCCATCCCCAGCAGCTCCATGAAAAAACCACTGGACAGGGAGGCGGCAAGCCCCTTCATTGAAGGAATGGGTGAAGAGCTAAGCTTCTGTCCGGCCAATCCACCGGCTCCAAGCAGCATAAAAAATACTAGTGAACCTCCGGCCAACAGCAGCATCGTTCTCCCCAGCGATAAAACATCCAGCATTTTTCCCCTTAAACGGCCGATGTTCCAAAGCTGAAACCATTTTTTATTCATTGTAGTTATGTCCTCCTCCAGCCCTCTGTAATCTCTTATACTCCAAATCTATGAGTGCAAGAGCAATACTAGAACCGAAAATGAGAGAATAGACATAAAGCCCGTACAGGATACCTTAATTCAGCATCCCGCCGGGCTAAACAAACCATAATTCAGTTAGTGGGTATACGCGCCAACATTCTCAGGATCAACCGCATCATGTAAAGCCGCATTCAGACCACTGGCCACAATATTCGCGATCCCTTCAATAAATTCATCGATTTCCTTGGGAGTGACGATCAAATCGTGCCCCAGAGGTTCAAGCACTTCCTTCACTAATGACAAGCGTTCCTGCTCAGAGATATCGTCCAGCATCCCCATGATTTCCTTCGTATGGTTTGCTCCTTGCCCGAAGTGATTTTTCATCATCTCCAGCACATTATTCACAATAGTTGAGGCATAGCAGACAGTGGGCACTCCGATTGCGATACAAGGAACACCCAGAATTTCTTGGGTTAATCCACGTCGCTTGTTGCCAATTCCCGAACCGGGATGGATCCCAATGTCGGCAATTTGAATCGTCGTATTGATACGCTCCAGTGACCGGGATGCCAACGCATCTATGGCGATAATAAGCTCAGGTTTCGTCCGATCCACGATTCCCTGCACGACTTCACTCGACTCAATCCCAGTCAGCCCAAGCACTCCAGGAGCAATAGCGCTCACCTTACGATAACCAGGGGAGATCTGATCCGGAACCAGCTCATAGAACTGCCGCGTAATGAGTGAGTTCTCCACCACCAACGGACCCAGTGAATCCGGTGTAACATTCCAGTTACCAAGACCAACAATCAACACAGATGCATCCTTGCCAATCCCAATTCTGATCAAAAAGTCCTCAAATTCGCGGGCAAAAACTTCTGCCACCTTTTGCTGCAAGCCTGTATCTCCGCCACGCAGAGCGGGTACCTCAAGGGTTACATAGTTGCCAATTGCGCGTCCTATTGCCTGTGATCCGGCAGCATTAGCTACACCAAGACGGGTCACTTTAATCCCATCAGACTCTTCCACTTCTTCGTTCACACCAGGGATCGGCGTTCTTTGTGGGCCTTGAGCCATTTCCTTTGCCTCTAATGCCAAATCGGTGCGCACAGAATATAGCTGCAGATCCGGTTCCATTGTGTACCAGCCTCCTAAAAGTTTTGTAAGCATACACTTCCATGAGTTACTTCGAACAAAACTCACTTCGAAAGCGGCTGCTTAGTTTTGTAAGCATACACTTCCATGAGTTCATCCTCATTTGGCAAGCTTCTGCCTATGCTCTTTTGTCGATAGTGTGCGAGAGAAAGCCAATGTTTATGCAGGATACGGAGGTTTAATTTGAAAGCTTTAAGTATTGCTTTTTGCTACCGGTCATGCTAAACTATTTTAAGTTGTGAATCATTTGATAATGATTTCGAATGTCTTACAGGAGGTGAATGCAATGCCAAATATTAAATCCGCGGTTAAACGCGTAAACACGAACGAAAAACGCCGTGCACTGAATGCTTCCCAAAAATCCGCGCTTCGTACAGCTGTGAAAACTGCTGATGTAGCTCTGACTGGTACGGAAGTAGAAACTGCTCAAGCTGCTTTCCTAGCTGCTTCCAAAAAGCTGGACAAGGCCGTAAGTAAAGGTCTGGTTCATAAAAATGCGGCTGCCCGCAAAAAATCCCGCTTGGCGAAGAAATTGAACGCTCTTACGGCTCAAGCCTAAGACGACATTCATAATGAGCAATTGAAGAACCTGACCGCTATGCTTCATACGGTTAGGTTTTTTTGTGTCTATTAATTAATAATAAGTAGTGTTAGTTACTTTTAAGAGATGTTTATTAAATGAAAGAAGACCGCCTCAGAGAGGCGGTCTTCTTTCATTTATTTATTCTCTTTTTTCATTTCATAATAGTTACCATCCCATAAAAAAATCATCGTTTGATCGTCTTTAACAATAAAACTGCTGCCGGGATTCGTCCAATTATTTATAGATACCGTCTTAACCGATTCCGTCTCGATGCCAAGGTCACTTAATTCATTTCTGTATTCGTTAAAAAAGTCATCCTTTGTAATGCTCTCTTCTTTATATTCAGGGTTCATAATTTCATCTTTATCAAAAGATGCCTTTTCTTGCGAATAAGTTACCCGCATGCCAATAAGCTTTTCATCCTCCGCTGCCGAGACAGGTGTAGAACCTACTAGACCTTGTACACTCCATTCCCCAAAATAAGAAGGTGCATCTGCAGAGGTATTCGAATTCGCAGGCGACTCAGAAGCTGAACCTGACGGTGAATTAGTATCCGTTTTGCCACAGGAACTAATTAATAGAACGAGTAACAGCAGTGCCGAATATTGAAATATTCTTTTCATAGTCAGATCATCTCCAATACTTTTTCCCCTTCTTAGCTCAGACACCTAAACGCAGCATGAACAGCTCCAGCCCTAGCACTTTGTCTATAGCCCCTGTTTTCATTTTATAATCCAGATCCGCCAATGCACTTAAGATTTGCCGCAATCGTTCACTGGAGAACTTATGGGCCTGCTCCCCAGCAAGCTTAACCGCATATGGATGCAATCCGATCTGTGACGCAATCTGTCCCTGCGAATAACTATGTGCTGATAAATCCTTAACCTGCAAAATAATGCGGAACTGCCGCGCAACCAACGCTGCGATCTTGATCGGTTCCTCACGCTGCTTCAGCAGCTCATATAAGGTATCAAGCGCCTTATCAAGACGCAGATTAGCGATATCCTCAACAAGCGTAAACACATTTTGTTCTGTACCACGGTGTACCAGACTCTCTACGGCCCCCGCATCCACAGTGCCGCCCTTACCAGCAAATAAACAAAGCTTGTCCATCTCTGCAGATAAACCTTGCAAGCCTGTGCCTGCATTCGTTATAAGAATTTCTGCCGTGCCAGGTGCCATTACACAACCCCGCTCACGAATTCCTTTTTCCACCCAGCGCAGCAGCTCTTCTGCTCCCAGCGGATTAAAGGCTAATACTGTGCCCACTGATTTGACAGTCTTCACAATTTTTTTACGCTCATCCAGCTTATCATTATTCACCATAAAGACGATTACACTGAAGTCTACAGGATGCTGCAAATAGTCACTTAAAAGATCTATACGATGCTCCAGTTTGGCATTTTCTTTGCCCGCTGTAAATAACGAGGCATCCCGCACCAGCAATAATTTACGTTCTACCATAAATGGCACAGTCTCCGCTTCTTCTACCACAGCCTGCACCGGCGTCTCAGAGAGATCAAAGGGAATAACTGCGAAATCACGATCCTCTTTAGCAATCAGCTGTTCTTCCAGCAGTGCCGTGAATTCATTCATTCGAAATTTCTCACTGCCATATAAAACATATAACGGTGAGATCTTCCCTTGTTTGATTTCTTTTATCGCCGTTTTGGCATCCATCCCGCCACTTCCTTTTCCATTCATCTAGCCCATTTTGTCCAGAGTTCTATTGTAGCAAAAAAAACTACAAAAATGCATGCAAAAACGGAGAAACTCTGGCAGCCATGGCCAAAGCCTCTCCGTTTAAGCGGCGCATCTATATAAACGACGGAGTGCGAAGCTCTAGAAACTCCGCATCCGGCGGTCATACCGATGTTCTGCAAAACCTATACTTTCTAGTTCCTGTCCTG
The DNA here is from genome assembly GCF_038002785.1 of Paenibacillus sp. FSL H3-0310. Classification (NCBI taxonomy): domain Bacteria; kingdom Bacillati; phylum Bacillota; class Bacilli; order Caryophanales; family Paenibacillaceae; genus Paenibacillus; species Paenibacillus sp. FSL H3-0310. The sequence goes on along the minus strand of NZ_JBBODC010000001.1, from coordinate 903,318 downwards.
TTGATATAGTATATTCAGAAACTTCGAAAAAAGTTCCAACCCCACTTTAATTTGTTGAAGATGAGGTTGGAGTGTTCGTTGGTGTCGCCCCAGGGGATGCAGCCGGACTTGAAGAAACTGCTTCCTGTACAGTGTACACCTTGGTTACATTCACACCATCTTTTTCAGTCACGTACGTAAACTTCGAGCTGTCCGCAGACCATTCACCAGAAATCCAATTTCCTTCCAGCGGATAAGAGTTTACGGCTAACCGTTCTTCCGTTGAGCCCGCTGGCGACTTCTTATAAATCACAAGCTGCAGCCCAACAAATTCTATAGCATACTGACCATCAGGGGAAGTCCAGGTCTGCACATTAGATTCATCAGAACTGCTTAAGCTCATAACTTCCCGTCCATAGTCATAAGGAATCTTTAAAGAATCCTCCATCAGCGGAGCAGAATCAGCTGCGCTGTCTGAATTCATATCAGCAGTTTGCTCCTTATTATCCACCTTTAGCTGATTGCTACTGGCATTACTAGAATCTGAATTTTGAGATTTCGTGGCGACATCCTGCTTTGGCGAAACAATTTTCTCTGTAGGCTTAGGATCTGCGCTTTGAGGCGGTTCGGTGATCGACCGCCCTCCAGCTCCAGCTCCCGCATCAGCTGCATCCGCCGGTGCACTTGGCATCGAGGTAGGGTCCACTGGTCCCGTCGCTCTATCTAAAGCGGCGTTATCTTCGTTCATCTCTGTTGCATCCGTCTTATACTGGGCAGCGCCCTCGTTCTCTCCACCAGCTGCAGGTGAAGCTCCATCAGAGTTAGCAGTAATAGAAGCTTGTGATTCCATTGCTGTATCCTTAGTATCATCGCTGGCTGTTTTAGCACTATCCTGCATCCTTTGTTCTACTTCTGCCCCAGGCATTTTATCGGGCATATTAAATATTGCGATCCCTAATAGAACGGCAGCTGCAATAGCTCCAATGCCTGTCCGTGTTGCTATAGAGGTTCCCTTGGAAGGTTTACCGCGGGAGCTTTCACGTGAAAATGGAACAACAACCGGCTCCTCAGATCTCACAGCACTTTGTTCACGACTGCTTCGATCCAATTCTGCAAGCTGAGGTAAAATAGAGTCAACCAGACTAAACGGGGGTTTCACGTCTGGCAACTGCTCCAATTCATTGGAGAGAAGTGTCAGGCGCTCAAAGACTTCCGCGCAGGAAGGACAATTATCGATATGACGGAACATCTCAACAATCTCATCTTGACTCAAATCTTTGTCTAAATAGCGGTGCATCCATTCCATCACCTCCGCGCATTTCATCCCGATACACCACCTTTCTGGTACTCCTGAAGTCTATTCTGCAGTTGCTGTCTAGCCCGAAATAAGTATGATTTCACTGTATTCAAGGGCAAATCCAGACAATCTGCAATCTCGTTGTAAGAAAAATCCTGTAAATAGCGCAGGACGATGACTGTCCGATGATGCTCGGGCAATTGATCAATCGCTTCGCGTATATCCTCAGCTAAATAAGAGGATAGAACCTCACGTTCCACATTGTGTTTATCCTGAAACACCATTTCATGTTCATCAATAGAAACTGTAGGTTTAGTTCTTCTGAATTTATCAATGCAAATGTTAGTGACGATTCGCTGAACCCACGTTTTGAACTGGGCCTTCTCCTCATATGAGCCGATTTTTGTATAAACCCGGATCAAGGCTTCCTGAGATGCATCTAACGCATCTTGTTCATTATGCAAAATGTAGAAGGCCGTTTTATATACATGTCCTTCAATTTCTCGCAATAGGGTGATTAGAGCGTCGCGATCGCCCGCTTGAGCGGCTCTGATGAGTCCCTGCTCCACCACGAAGGTTCCCCCTCTCTATGCAATCTTACTGACGCGCAAGACTGCGAATTTGTTGCAACCGTGTAATTAATATTTTTAGAATACCAAACTTTTCTTAGAACGTCATGTTAAGCCAGCCGTTACAACGCGCTATCCCGCATTGCACAGCCAATAATTCCTACTAAGCATACAGGGGAAACAACAATCATTCAAATACTCTTTTTCACTATCTTAGTAACAAAAATGACATCAAAAGAAACGGCCTATCCCCTTGTCGGAAATGAAGCCGTCTGTCTTAAATATTACCCTCCGGTATCGAGCAAGAAACTCTATTTATAGAGCGCAATTTTGCAGAGCATGAAGACCGCGTAGTTTTCCCTAGTCTCATCATCCACCACATAGGCTTCTCCATTCTCAAATAATTGAGGGTTATTGTAATTGCGCTCTAATCTGTAGATCTGCCCTTCCGTCACCTTACAACCATGGAATGCCGACTCAATTTCTACGTACTCAGCATCATCTTCATCCGCTGCTTGATACAGCTTTTTATCATTATAAGCAGGCATATACTCACTCCCGGCTGGATAATAAATCCTGACGTTCAGTCCATGTATCACTACTCTTCTATTATATAGTTTATTATCTTTATCCCGATTCTATACTTTCTAAAAAGCATAGAATAAAAGGAATATGGACAGCTCAAAGAAAATCAACATAAAAAGGCTGCATGGCCAACGTTTGTCAGCCACACAGCCTATAAATAAAAACGCGAATCTGGATTTCAATCTCCGTTCGAACTATACATTAAATCCCTTTTATCTCTTTAAACTTCGCCACATATTGGGCAGCAAGATCGGTAATCTGATCATATCGGCCATTCTTCGCCGGTGCAGTCAAATTCCCCCCAATGCCCACAGCCATGCAGCCGTTTGCAATCCACTTCTCCATATTGTTCAAATCCACGCCACCGGTCGGCATAATATTTACATGTGGCATAGGACCTTTAACCGCTTTTACATAATCCGGACCGAAAGCACTGCCAGGGAACAATTTAAGCACATCCACGCCGTACTTCAGCGCTTCCTTCATTTCATTTAATGTCATGCAACCAGGCATATAGGGAATGCCGTAAAGATTACACATCTTAGCTGTCTCCACTTCAAAGGAGGGACTAACGACAAACTCTGAACCTGCAAGAATGGCTATTCTAGCTGTTAAGGGGTCCAAGACAGTTCCGGCGCCAATCACCGCACGACTTCCGTACTCTGCAACCAATCTCTTAATCGCCACATCCGCGTCTGGTGTAGTAAAAGTTACCTCAATATTATTTAGACCGCCTTCTATACAAGCAACGGACATCTTAAAAGCTTCCTCAGCACTATCTGCTCGAATAACCGCTACAACCCCGACGGATGCCACATTCTGCAATACTTTCATTTTCTTCATCAGTAGACTCCCTTTCTCTTGGTACGATCATAGATAAACAGGAAATACTTTTTAGATAAACTTTTTTATTAAATTTACTAATTATTGCGTTTTGTTCTATAAGGAAATAGTAATAACAATACGATTAACAGTCAATACATTTTTATTACATCAGGTGGAAATAAGTAATAAAACCTAAGAAAAACCTTTATAAAACAAGGGTTTATGGAAACATTATTTTCTTTTTACGAAAAAAGTTTTTTGGTTAACAATCATTCTTTTATTGTACAAAACCGATTTATGTGATAATTTCAAATTACAAATCATTATACTGGGATAAAATCATTACCCTAGGAGGAACTAAAAATGAGTAAACAGCTGGATGCCGTCACTTTCGGGGAGCCGATGGCGATGTTTTATGCGAATGAGGCCGGTCCTCTGCATGAAGTATTTTCGTTCTCCAAAGCATTAGCAGGTGCAGAAAGCAACGTGGCTACAGGCTTGTCGCGTTTGAATCATCCTACAGGTTATGTTACGAAGCTCGGCGAAGATAACTTTGGCACATTCATTGCTCAGGCGATGAAGAACGAGAACATTAATACGGACAATATTACTTTTACTAAAGAGTATTCAACAGGCATGCTTATCAAATCGAAAGTGGTTACCGGCGATCCAAAGGTCGAATACTTCCGCAAAAACTCCGCGGCCTCCACGCTTAGTCTGGAGGATTTCGACGAGGCCTACTTCAATTCCGCAGGACATCTGCATGTTACAAGTATCTCCGCCGCTTTGTCCAAGAGCTGTCATGAATTTTCTATTCACGCTATGGAATTTATGAAGAGTAAAGGAAAGACGATCTCTCTGGATCCTAATCTGCGTCCTAGCTTATGGCCGGATACAGAAACAATGGTGAGTACTATCAATGATCTGGCTACACGCTGCGACTGGTTCCTGCCGGGACTCGGTGAAGGTAAAATCCTTACCGGACTGAGCACACCCGAAGAGATTGCAGACTATTACCTGGAGCGTGGCATAAGTTTAGTCGTCATCAAGCTTGGCCCTGAAGGCGCTTACTATAAATCCTCTGCTGGGGAAGGTTACGTGGACGGATTCAAGGTGGAGCAGGTTGTTGATACGGTGGGTGCAGGTGATGGATTTGCGGTTGGCGTAATCAGTGCGATGCTGGAAAAGCTTCCGATTGCTGAGGCCGTCAAACGCGGCAATGCGATCGGTGCGTTAGCCGTCATGTCGCCAGGCGATATGGACGGACTTCCCACCCGTGAGGAACTTGCGAAGTTTATGCAACAAGAAGTCTAATAATTGCAAAAAGACACAGAGCAGCGATTCTCCTGTTATTGGGGGAGCGCTGCTCTGCTTTTTGGGTCGCTAATTGGCTGCTATGGCTATGCTATGCCTTTGGCTTTGGCTTTGGCTTTGGCTTTGGCTTTGGCTTTGGCTTTGGCTTTGGCTTTGGCTTTGGCTTTGCTATGCTAAGCTTTTGCTATTGCTATTGCTATTGCTATACTTCAGCAGTGTAATCACTTACCTCAGGGCTTTCGGACCCAAAAGACGCTATTTGCAATTTTTTTACCTTTGCGGCGTAGTTTCGGACTCCAGTGACACTATTCCTTATGAAAAAGGGCATTTAGCATGTTTTCCATGCCGATAGCTGCGATGGGGTCCGATAGTACTCCAAATATGGGATTATACCGCATATAAGGTCAGCTGAGTCCGATAGTGACTTCCTACGCGAAAATATTACCCAATCAAACCCAAGTTTAGTGTTTAGATAAACTTAGGTCCAATAAAAGGGGGAGTGCCCAACAAGCTAAGAAATAGCTGCTGGGCACTCCCCTTTTTATAGTTCAAACTTATTTGTAAGACTTCACCGACTGCCCTTGCTGCAAGGTCGGCGGGAAACGATATGTAATTGGAACAGAAGCTCCCTTATCCTCGATACAAGAGAGTATAATCTTGGCAGCCTGCATCCCCATCTCGTAAGCAGGCTGACGGATTGTCGTAATGACCGGATTATAAATTTGCGCGAATTCCGCATCATCTATCCCGATGACCGACAACTGTTCTGGAATAGAGATGGCATTTCGATTCGCATATTTCAGAATTTCCGCTAGTGTGATGTCGTTCGTAGCCAGCAGTGCAGTTGGCGGCTCCGGCAGTGCTAATAAGTGTTCCAGCCCCGAAGCTAATTCCTCTTTGGATACACTGCAAATATACTCCTCACGCAGCGTTATGCCCGCTTCTTCCATCGCTTTTTTGTAGCCACTAATCCGCTCTTTCCGAGGGGTAATCGCATGCTCCCCAATTGGAAGGGACACCAGAGCAATCCGCTCATGGCCTTGCTGAATTAGCTGCCCTACGCCTATCTTTGCCGCCATTTCATTATCCAGCAATAGACTCTGCGTGGTGATTCCATCTACCAGACGATCCATAAAGACTAGCGGGAAATCAGCCTCTACCAGCTTGCTATAGGCAGACGGGTTATTCCCTGTAGGAAAAATAATCAGCCCATCCACCTGACGAGCGATTAAGGTTTCTACATATTTGCTTTCTTTCTCCGCATTCTCATCTGCGTTGCATATGATCACTTGGATTCCGTGATGCTGCAGCTCATTCTCAATCGCCCGGATACATTGGATTGACAGCGTGTAGTCAATATTAGCTACGATGATCCCGACCATATGCGTCCGGTTCTGCTTCAGACTGCGCGCCAGACCATTTGGCTGATAATTAAGCTCCTCAATTACGGCCTCAATCCGGTTTTTCGTCGCTTCGCTCATATATTTAAAACGTTTGTTCAAAAATTGGGAGACCGTACTTTTCGAAACTCCCGCTTTTTGAGCCACATCTTCAATCGTTAACTTCTTCATCGCTTCGGCTCCACTCTTCTCAAAAGAAAATACTTTATCAAAAAGTATAGCTTTTATTTAGTGATTTATCTACTAGGGAGTCTGACTGTAAAATTCCTGATACAGCTCATTTTGTCGCTCTTCTGATAAAAATGCCCAATCTTCATCTAACCACCCTGGTCCACCTTTCGTAAGAATATCCGCTTTATAAAGTTCTCCATTCATCTCATATTCCATGGTTAACGATTGTCCATTAATGTCTCTAAATCCAATGGTCGATGCAGGTGTTTGAATGCTTAAGGTCTCCATATCATAAAGCACTGTTTTGTCTTGGTATGTCTTATCTACCGGGTATTCTAGGTAACTAAATACGATCTGGTCATGCTCCTTATCCACTGCGATTATTGACTTATATTCTAATAGCTCCCAATCAAAGGACGTAAGCTCTTTCGGTACCACAGATTCTCCTGTCGCTGCTTTTTTAACATTTAGAATAAAAAATCTACCATTCTCCATAATGCCTGAACCTATAGTCTTCGTATAGGTAAATAGCAGAGCGTAATCGCCCGCTCCAAAAAATCCACTCAAATATTGATAAGTACTTGCCCCTCCTGCATAAAGAGGTAAAGTATAAATCCTAGTAGCTGAAGAAGCCGATAATTCCGTCTGGTCCTTCGAGCTCAGGTAAAGAGTGAACGGTTCTGTAGGATGTGTGTACTTTGGCTTCTTGTAGTCCACCATCGGGGGTGGCGGCGACCAAAGGATTCCCGCTGTTGTCTCAACGGCATACGCTTTACTCTTATCTCTGTTCATTGGCAAAGGCATGTAGTATTTCTTACCGCTAATCTCAAATTCTACTGGACTTGTCGGAGGCTCTATTGCTTTATCATTAGTTGCAGGACTAGAAGAAGGCAGTATGCCTGCGCCTTGTGACTGAACGGATGACGAATGAATTGGCCCTGTGTTTTTCCATATGCCCATAGGGAAGGTAAGCGCACCTATCAACAAAATCGTAGCCAGACTGGTCAACACCACATTTTTATTTATCCAATAACGTTTGTAAGCTGAACTTTTATTCGCAGCAGCCTGTTCGATCCGCATCATTAACTCAGGCGTAAAACCATCTTCAATGAAAGGATTTTTGCCTGCTTGCGCATACCAATCCGTCTGCCCGATCATCACTGGATTACTATCATCGGCGTTGCGTTTCATTCCCTCTCCTCCTTCTGGATAGCCTCTTTAACCTTCTCTCTCGCCCGCGCGAGCCGAGATTTCACGGTTCCTTGTGCTACATTCAGCAAATCTGACATTTCGGCAATGGATAATCCATGTTGAATATCTAGCACAAGCACCTCTCTGTTCTTCTCTGGAAGGGTCATAATAATTTCCCAGATCCGGTTCGCATACTGATTGCCAAGGGCTTCTTTTTCCGCAGAAGGTGCATTAACAGCAGCAGGTTGATCACCCAAAGCTATGAATCTGCGCCAAAAGCTATTTTTGCTCCAACTGAAGGCCGTATTTCTGGTAATCGTAAGCAGCCAGGTTTTCATCGAAGATTGCCCCCGGTATTTCCCAACATTCTTGTACGCCTTCAAAAACACTTCTTGGCTGATATCATTTGCCTGCTCTCGACTTCTAGTTAAGAAAAAAGCATAATTCCACACATCCGAGCCATACGCCTCCATCATTTCCCGCAAACTCATTGCGGGCGCGTACGCTGCTGTATATGGTATATCTTCGCTTAGCATGTTTCGCCTCACCCCTTGCCTAATAAGACTTTCCAAATTTGAAAAAGTTCCCTCTAAAATAAAAAATAGGTCATTCATAAAAAAACACCACCGATGAACGTTTAAGCGTTCACTAGTGGTGTGTGGATATTTTTTAAAGAGAGCTGAATTTCTCCTGTAGCCGCCGTGCAAGCTCATCGTCCGGTAACGGATTACGATGCGTATTTTCCAGATAGATATGCTTTTCGGTCTCGGGCATCAAATATTCCTTATACCATAAAAACATATCCGGACTATCCCCCTGAATCCGCAAAAATTTACGGGCCGTTTCTACATGATCTATAGTGTTGGCAATATTGGTCAACCAATCAGCCCGATAAAAATGCTCCCACTGGCCGATCTCTGCCCGTAAAAGAGCCTGCTGGCCCTCCTTATAATCCCAAACCGCATGAGAAGCTTCGATAAACGCCTCTGGAAATCGCTCTTCTTGGTAACACATATACGCCTGGCAAAGAGAGGATAATCCTCTGCACCCGCTCCAATGCAGCTCAATTTGAACTAGCAGTTGAACATGCAGCCTGTTTCGCTCTTTTTCGGGTAAAAGTTCCATCACCTCTAGGCACTGCTTTCGCAGCAGATACCAGACTAGTACAACTCGCTCAGCTCGATCCCTGAACCATCGAACCTGCTCTACAAAAGGAACATCCCCTGCGGCCCAGCGCAGTCGCTCATCGCTCTCCGTCTTATTTTGCAGCCAATGCCCTATAATCTGCCTTGCCGGATGATGATAGAATTCATCGCCTGCGCGGTCGTCAGCATTAGGACCATATACTATGGTGTTTTTGAAGTAGCTTTTGTACAATTGTGCAATTCGCCCCTGCTGCGCTGTGTAGAAACGGTTAACGAAGGTCTGAAGCTGTTCATCAGCATCTGCTGTTCCATCCATCCACAACTTTGCTGTCAGATCTAATGTATAGAGATGAGGCAAAATATTCCCTGAATTCACTAGCAGATATTCACTAGCCCCTGCCGCAAATGCCCCCTGTAATTCCTCCACTATAAAGGACGGATCCGTTGGGAATTGTGTTAGATGATTGGAGGCCTGCAAGTCGTGGAAGGTGACGTGGTAATATACCCCGTTTTTGCCTTGATCTCCTGCCTCGGGTAGAGCAGGCACGCGCAGATTCAGATGGCCATGTCGTCGCGACACCATTTTACCGTATCCGTTATCCGCCCATATTTTAATAACACCTTCTGGCACTTCGATCTTTCCTTGTTTATACAGCTCCGCAATTTCTCCGTACATCGCCATACAGCACACAGGCTGGTCCACATATTCACAGATCATATCGTATTGCTTGCGAACTACAAATGAGATCAAATCGCCCCGTTTCTCCGGAGTATCAAAAGAGGGATCATTCTCCCAAAAAGGTTTATCACCCTGTCCGCGGAAAGAGAGCACCCAGAGTGTTTTTTCATCTTTTTGCCGCTCAATGGCCTCTCTCCACAGCTTTTCAAACAATTCTGGATATTCTTTATAGCTGGCTTGCTTGCCCGGAAAAGCACGTAGGAACATTTGCGCGCCAAGCGGCTCCGCATGATGATGTGTGATCCACAGTCCCATATCCACCGCAAGCTGATGATGAATTCCGTTTCTCGGCAAATCCGTCCCGGGGATTACCATATTTCCACCACAGCGCAGCAGCGCTTCAAAAACAGGCTCCCATACCTCCGCCGTCGGAGGATAATCCTCCTTCCAGCCGATAAGACACACTTCATCATTCACGAACCAACCTCGGTAGCGTACCTTTGGCTGAATGCTGTTGTAATCAGAAACAGGTAGATTGATCGCATCTTTCTTAACAGGAGGAAGCTCCGCCCAGAACCAGAAGGGATCGACACCAAGCACGTGGCGGCTATAATGAAGCATCCCATAAATAATGCCCAATTCATCGCGGCCGATAATATGCAAGATCCGATCCTCTTCACTACCTGTAAAACGCAAACAAAAACCCTCCGCCCATTCCGGGCAGCCATCATCCTCTGTCGCATAACGAATAATTACAGTAGCTGCTGCTCCTTGTACCGGAGCTTTTCCGAACACCTGCTCATGATCCCTGGCGATCATCCGCCAAGCATATCCAATTGGATTACTGCGTTCTACTTGAACATCATATACACTTTCCGCTGTGACTCTAAATTCTGCATATGTATTCACTATCGCTTCATCTCCTAATTCGCTACAAAACACGGAGGACACAAGCTTCTCACCACCGCACTTTGCAACATAGTTTAAGTAGGCATAGAGTTTACCAGAATCTTCTATCTCTATTATAAAGCGTTTACATATATTGTGCATGCGTAATAATTACTGGAGGAGGACGACGGCAACTGGATTAGAGCAGCTGGTGCTAGAACAAATGGACTGGGATCATCAGCAAGTAACAGGAACTTATGTGAAAGTTAGTATCGCTACAACGATAATATGTAACTGAGATGCTTTGATATGTTCATATAGAGCGTTTAGTTGCACTTTGTGCAACTAAAAAAGATCTTTCCAGCTCATAAAGTGATTTAGTTGCACTTCATGCAACTATTTCTGCTCAAATTTAGAAAAATAGGCGTTTTTCCAGATTTTAAGTGTACAAAGTGCAACTAAATGAAGAACCAGCTACTTTAAAGTGCGATCTATTGCACAAAGTGCAACTAAACAAGGTTTTAGTTTTATAGTGGTGTAAAAGACCACGAAAGGAGCTTTAAAGGGGCTTTAAAGGGACTTTATAGAGTCTGCGAAAATTAACATACACCACCCAGCGCTCAATCACATTACTCGACTACCTCCCTAATCCGCTCCCTCCGCCAACTTATGACGCACAATAATCCCTTCGGCCCGCACACGCATCTGAATCTCTCCCTGCTGATCCGTTCTATAAATAGCAGCTTGATTAGCTTTCAAACGTTCCAATACCTCAGCTTTCGGATGACCATATAGATTATTTACTCCTGCAGAAATTACAGCAGCGGCTGGGTGCCAAAACTGCAGCCAAGACTCGCCTGTTGAAGTTTTGCTCCCATGGTGAGCTACTTTTAAAACGTCAATGACAGGTCCTGCGTTAATGCGCTTTTGCAGGGCTTGCTGCACAATCTCGTCCTCGGCTTCCAGATCCATATCTCCGGTAAACAGAAAATTTCTTCCGTTCATCTCTAGACGAAAAACTACAGAATCGTGGTTCTGATCCTCCAGCAGTGGGATGCTATTCAGCATAGAAGAACCTGACGCTGCTCCCTCTCTATCTTGTTCTTCCGGCCATAAAAAGGACAGCTCCGTCTTATCATCCGGGGAAAGCCTCATTCCCTGATGTACGGCATACAGTTGAACATTGTTCTCCAGCGCAGTCCGCATCATCTCCATATAAGATTCACGGTCAGCGAGTGTGCCATTAAAAAGCAGTGCCGAAACCGGAATCGCCTCCATAACGGCTTGGAGTCCCCCGGCATGATCCTGATCCCCATGAGTCAAAATAATCGCGTCCAGACGGTGGATCCCACGTTTTTTAAGCAAAGGCACCAACACTTTAGCCCCTACCTCGAACGGGCTGCGGCGAATGCGCCATTCTTCTTTTTGCCCAAAATTTAACGTTCCTCCACCATCTACAAGAATATGAGCTCCTTTTGGTGTAGTGATGAGGATACTGTCGCCTTGCCCGATATCCAGGTAACTAATCGTCCCTTTACCCGCCTGACGTTCTGACTGATAACCCTTGTACAGCATTAGGCCCAGTCCAACCGCAGATAGTAGAACAATCGCTCCGCTCCAACGTACAATCTTAGGTTCATCCAAAAAATACTGTGCGCTCCCCGTTCCCCCAAACCCGCCGTGCTTGTTCACAGATAAACCAATCTCAGCTAACGGCCTCGTCTCATCCTCCATATACTGAGGTGTTGCGCGGGCTTCTACTCTTAGCTTGGCAGCATACAACAGCCCATACAATAAGACATAATACACTCCAATCCACAGCAGTGAAGGCGAGCGCCAAATCAGAACTCCACCAGCAAAACCATTAATCCATTCAACCGCATAAAAAGTAACGTTATTCAGCAGCTCCGTAATATGTGCCAAAAAAATCGCGGCATCTCCCCACAATCGTCCAAGCACTAGCGCAAGCGTTCCTAACGGCAATACGATAAAAGTAATAAAGGGCACAAAAACCAGATTAGCCACTAAAGACAGGAGAGAAAATTGATTAAAATAATAAATCGTCAATGGAAATGAGACCAACTGGGCAACTAGAGTCACAGAGACGGCGCTTTTAAGCCAGCGTGGCAGTGCGCTCAGCAGAGGGTCCATAAGCGGAACGTAGACCATTAATCCTAAGGTCACCAGAAACGACAACTGGAAACTGACACTGAGCAGCATGTAAGGATTCCAAATCAGCATAACCAGTGCCGCTGCAGCCAAAATATTCAGTCCATCCTTCAGCATGCCAACTCGTGCAGCGAGCAATGCAATCATACTCATTAATCCCGCACGCACGATAGACGGACCCGCACCTGTCAACAGGACGTATACAGGAACGAGCACTAAGGTGACTGTTAGCGTGGTTTCTTTTGTCATCCGTAAGCGCCTGAATATAAATAAAAGAACACCAACATACACCGCAACATGCATACCTGAAATAGCGAGGATATGTGTCAAACCAAGTTGTGAGAACTGCTTAAAGGTATCCGGATCGAGATCATCCTGCATCCCAATCACCAAACCCTTCATATATCCAGAGTGGCGCGCTTGAAACAGCCGATCCGTCTCCGCTCCAAGAATTGCCCGCGCTTTATCATTCCAGCGTAAGATCATTAACGGATTCCATGAATCTGGAGCAGTTGCTTGTACATTTTCTGCACCTTGACTCTTTAGAATCCAGTGAATCTTCTGCGTATGCAAATAGGCCCGATAATCAAACCCTCCGTAATTCCGCGCTGTTGCTGGCTCTTCAAGTACACCGTTTAGCGACACCTGATCCCCTCTGCGCCACTCCGCAGCAATAGCGATTTCTTGCTCGGCAAGTAGTTTGATCTGCACCATAATTAACTCCCCATGCACTCTTTTATCTTGTTCGTCCCGCGGATCAGGCGAAGCGGCATCTTCCTCAGTAATCAACGATAACTCTGAGAGCTTCATCGTGAAATCAACCCGGTCCCCGTCCCGTTCCACAACGGAAACTATCGTCCCCTTAGCCTCCACGGCAGTCTCATTCAACTCCGACAATAATCTCCCTAGCGCTTCAGGCAGGTGACTTACATTGCGGCCTTCATTCCATTCCCAATATCCAGCGGATAAACTAATCGCCAAACAAAATATCGCCAGCTGTTTCCATCTCATGTTCACCCAAACCCTCATACTCACCAGTAAAATTAATAAACCAGCCCACGCCAACCACGTTCTAAACCCTGAACCTAAACACGCTGCTGCGCTTCCAGCAATCCAGCACACTGTAAAACTTAATAAGGGTCTCTCCTTCATGCCTCCACTCTCCTCCTTTCGCAAGATTTAACAAAAAAAAAATAACCTCTGCATACGCCATAAAAGCGCACGAGAGGTTCTTCCTCAAGCCATCTTATTCAATTAGGGTTGTACAATACAGCTACTCAGCTACTTTAATCATCGTTTCACTTGGCGGCTCATAGTTCTCCAATTGGCGAAATACGATGCCTTTGGCAGCCATCATTGCTTCTACCTTTTCCATATCCTTACGGTAAGGACGATAATACACAATCTCCACAATACCGCTATTAGCCAGCATATTTGCACAGGTCCAGCAAGGCTCATCCGTCACGTAGACGGTACTGCCTTCCCGGTCAATCCGGTCTGTGAATAGCAAAAGATTCTGTTCGGCATGAATCGTGCGAATGCAGCGCTGTTTCTTCACCATAGTCTCTACGCCATCCACGATCTCCATCTCATATTGCTCCGAGAGCATACAACCTGCCTCTGAGCAATCAGGTACGCCCATTGGCGCCCCGTTGTACGCGGTACCAAGCAGCTTCTTGCCTTGCACCAGTACAGCACCTACATGTCGTCGTGAGCAGCGTGAACGAGTTGAGACCATACAGGCAATGTCCATGAAATAAGTATCCCAGTCTTTACGATAGGCAGTAGTCATAATCAATCTCCATATCCTTCTAAATAGTTGTTAACTATTGTAGCACATCCCCGCAAGTTTTCACTAGGACAACGGTTGTGGCACTTCCAACGATCTTCATTTCTTATTATCTTCAAAATATTACTAAAGCTTTTAACTTCTCCAGCATTTTAGGTCCTATCCCCTTTACCTTCCCCAGATCAGAAAGGCTGCGAAAGGTCCCTGCACGGTTGCGGTAATCCATAATTGCCTGAGCCTTCTTTTCTCCGATACCCGGAAGATCCATCAGCTCCTTAACACCCGCAGTATTCACATTTACTTTACCTTCCTGTGAAGCTGCTGATATGGAAAGCTCAGTCTCCTCCTTAGCCGCAAGTACCTTGCCCCCTGCCGGCGTTTGCTTCCCTGCAATGTTTGGCGTTTGAACTTCTGCCCCTGCTGGTGCTTGGCCTTCTGCCATTGGCGTTTGGCCCGCTCCTTCTGCTCTCTCCCCCGCAACTGCTGTCGAAGCTTTTTCAGCTTCCGAAGTTTGATCAGCTTGTTCTGCTTGCGCTGCCTCCTTAACCTTCTCACCTTCTTCAGCATTCCCAGCAGCTTCAGCCTGCCCTGCATCTTTCTCTAAATGTAGCTTATTTCCCTTCGTCTGATGACCTCCCTCACTGCCCCCAGCAGCTGGAGCGGCACCAGACTCAGCGATTCCAACCGCTTGCTCCATACCAACATTCAAAGTCTCCCACCCGGCAATCCCGGAATCGCCCTTGCTCCCTGCCGCCCATAAAAGCCCACTTCCTATTACAGCAGCAGCCACTCCGAGTACGATACTTCCTTTATTCATATTACTTTCCTCCTCACAAAAATTCTGCTTATGCCTTTTTGTGAATCTTCATACATTCCTGCGGCTGGAAACTCCTTTAATAATTCATACAAAACCTGTCATCTGTCCAAGTCTATCCTGCATACATATAACGAAGAGCATTCATGTCAGTTAGTAAATAAGCAACGCTAGAAAGGAGGAACCACAGGTGAAAGTTGGATTTATCGGAACAGGCAGCATGGGCAGCCTGCTGATTGACGCCTTTCTTTCTTCCGGAGCCCTGAATCCGTGCGATGTACTCGCCAGCAACCGCAGTCTGAATAAACTGCTGGAGCTAGAAGATCGTCATCCCGGCATAAACTTATGCGGAAGCAATAGTGAAACAGCGACTGGAAGTGACATTGTTTTTTTATGTGTAAAACCGCTGGAATTCAAAACCTTAACAGATGAGATCGGCCCTTATCTCCGTAGCGATCAAATCGTCGTATCCATTACAAGTCCCGTTCAATTGCAACATCTGGAATCCGCTTTGCCGTCCAAAATAGCCAAGATCATCCCCAGCATTACACACTGTGTCAAAAGTGGGACATCACTGTGCATATTTGGCAGCAGGCTTAATAAAGAAGACAGGCTCGTGCTGCTGCAGCTGTTGTCTTTCATAGGTGTTCCTTTGGAAATTCAAGAGGCCCATACCCGAATCGCTTCTGATTTCTCCAGCTGCGGACCTGCGTTCTTGAGCTATTTCATTGAACGCTGGATTGAAGCTGCGGTGGAAGTTACCGGGATTGAAGAGACGTTAATCAGCCGGCTTGCAGGTGAAATGCTGCTTGGAACAGGCAAGCTGCTAACAGAAGGAGAATTCACCCCGCAAGAGCTTCAAGAACGTGTAGCTGTCCGTGGTGGGATTACCGCAGAGGCACTGAACCATCTTCGCATTAGCCTTGAGGGCGTATTCGAACGTCTCATCATGACTACCCATGATAAATACGATGAGGATGTTACCAAGCTGGATGCGTTATTTGGGCATGACGGTATTATTCAAAGTCCCGTAGACCGTTAGAAAACAATAAAACCCGCAGCACGGAATTCTCCGTTGCTGCGGGCAATATTGCGTTCTTCGCTTAACCCACTACGATATTTACAAGCTTGCCAGGAACCGCAATGATCTTGCGTACGGTTTTACCTTCTACTGCTGCACTCACATTCGGGAGTGACAACGCATGAGCTTGCATCTCTTCTTGACCCATATCCTGCGGGATCAATGCGCGTTGTACGATTTTACCATTTACCTGAATAACGATTTCAACCTCAGCATCCACCGTCCATGCTTCATCATACGTTGGCCAAGCCACGTAGCTGATACTTCCTTCGTGACCGAGCAGCTGCCACAGCTCTTCAGCGATGTGAGGCGCCAGTGGTGACAACATTTGTACGAAGTGTTCAGCAGCTTCTTGGGACAAAGTTTCTTGCTTATAAGCATCGTTAATAAAAATCATCAATTGGCTAATTGAGGTATTGAAACGCAGATGCTCGAAATCATCAGTGACCTTCTTAATGGTCTTGTGCCAAGTGCGTTTGAACTCGTCAGTGCCACCGTCTGCTGTGATTTTGGTGCTCAGCTTACCATCTTCACTCACGAACAGGCGCCATACACGGGACAAGAAACGGTGAACTCCTTCTACACCCTTTTCATTCCAAGGTTTGGTTGCTTCCAGAGGGCCCATAAACATTTCATACACACGCAGCGTATCTGCACCAAATGCTTCTACAATCTCATCAGGGTTGATGACATTTCCGCGTGATTTACTCATTTTTTCATTATTATTTCCAAGAATCATACCTTGGTTAACCAGCTTATGGAAAGGTTCTTTTGTTTCAACTACGCCGAGATCATAAAGCACCTTGTGCCAGAAACGTGCATAGAGCAAGTGAAGCACGGCATGTTCTGCTCCACCAATATACAGATCTACTGGAAGCCATGCTTTTTGCTTCTCAGGGGAGCAAAGCTCTTGATCGTTTTTCGGATCAATATAACGCAGGTAATACCAGCAGCTGCCCGCCCATTGCGGCATGGTGTTCGTCTCGCGGCGAGCCTTCATGCCAGTCTCAGGATCGATAGTTTCCACCCACTCTGTTACATTCGCAAGTGGAGATTCCCCTGTACCCGAAGGTTTGATTGCCTCTACATCTGGCAGTACCAGCGGCAGCTGATCCACCGGAACAGTCTTCATTGTGCCGTCTTCCAAATGCAGAATTGGAATCGGCTCTCCCCAGTAGCGTTGACGGCTGAACAGCCAGTCACGCAGACGATAGGTTACTTTGCCCTTACCTACGCCCTTCTCTTCCAACCAAGCAATCATCTTCGCAATCGCTTCTTCATTCTTGAGTCCATTCAGGAAATCAGAATTGACATGCGGTCCATCTCCGGAATAAGCCTCTTCTTCAACGTTGCCGCCTTGAACGACTTCCACGATATTCAGGCCGAATTGTTTAGCAAATTCCCAGTCGCGAGTATCGTGACCCGGAACTGCCATAATTGCTCCCGTTCCGTAACCAGCAAGCACATAATCTGCAATCCAGATTGGCGCCTTCGCACCATTCACAAGATTAATTGCATATGCGCCTGTGAAGACACCGCTCTTCTCTTTCGCCAAATCCGTACGCTCCAGATCGCTCTTACGAGAAGCTTTTTCACGATATTCTGCCACAGCAGCACGCTGTGCTTCAGTTGTAATCACATCAACAAGCTCATGCTCTGGTGCCAATACGCAGTAACTTGCTCCGAACAGTGTATCTGGTCGTGTAGTAAACACGGTCAGGTTAGCTTCGTGACCTTCAATGTTAAAGTTCACTTCTGCACCTGTTGATTTCCCGATCCAGTTGCGCTGCATATCCTTGATGCTTTCGGACCAATCCAGCTCTTCCAGATCCTCCAGCAAACGCTCAGCGTACTCTGTAATTCTCAGAATCCATTGACGCATCGGTTTGCGCACGACAGGGTGACCTCCGCGCTCACTTTTACCATCGATAACCTCTTCGTTGGCAAGTACCGTACCCAGTGCCTCACACCAGTTAACAGGTACTTCTGCTACATAAGCCAGGCCTTTGTTATACAACTGGATAAAAATCCATTGTGTCCATTTATAATAATCCGGATCTGTCGTACTGATCTCGCGGTCCCAATCGTAGGAGAAACCCAGCGATTTGATCTGACGACGGAAATTATCGATGTTCTTATCGGTAAAATCACGTGGATGCTGGCCGGTATCCATCGCATACTGCTCTGCCGGAAGTCCAAAAGCATCCCAGCCCATCGGATGCAAAACGTTGAAACCGCGCATCCGTTTGTAGCGAGAAACGATATCCGTCGCTGTGTAACCTTCTGGATGACCTACGTGCAGTCCTGCACCTGACGGATACGGAAACATATCCAGTGCATAAAAATTAGGTTTTTCAGGATCTTCTCCTGTCTTAAAGCTTTTGTTCTCATCCCAGAATTTTTGCCATTTCGGCTCAATAGCCTGCGCCCGGTAACCAGTAGCGGGTATGCTATTTGTTTGATTGTCGCTCATTGTCTGCTCCTCCTTGGAGTGTTACTTCTTAGATTTCTTATTTCTTAACCAAGCATATACGCCCTCGTTGTCTTTATAAGGACAGTAAGCATTTATGCGGGAAATATAAGACATGAAGTATTGCGTGAAACGTATACTCTCTTATATTTACAAAAAAACCTCCCATCCCTAGCGTATTATCGCTAGGGACGAGAGGTTATAATTCCCGTGGTACCACCCTAGTTAGCGGCTGAATATACTTTATTCTGCCACTCACTTTGCACCCTTTAGCGGGGGTGAGGCGACGGCGGTTCATTCATGACATCCATTATCTCTTATGGATATCCTGTAAACTTGCACCGTTACTCCGAGGTGAGTTCACTCTGTTCCGTTAACCGACTCGCACCTTAGTGCCGGCTCTCTGCAATAACGGTATAGAATTAATACTCCTCATCATCGAACAACTATATACTGAGTCATCAGTAATATTCCCCAACATTATATACAAAACTGTTATCAATAGTCAATGATTATCCCTTTATACAGGCTTTCGTTTGATTAAAAACGCCATAAAGTGTTGAATAACGACTTTTGCAGCTGCAAAGAACGGTACAGCAAGGATCAGTCCAATCATCCCTGCCAGCTCACCACCTACCAGCAATGCAAAGATAATAAGCAGCGGATGCAAATGTAGCGTCCTGCCTACTACCTGTGGAGAAATAATATTGCTCTCCACAATTTGGCATAAAGTGTTTACCACAGCAACCAGTAGAACTAATCGAAAAGAGACGGTCGAAGCCATCACAATAGCAGGTGCAGCCCCTAGAAAAGGACCCATATACGGAACAATATTAAATACTGCCACCACACTGGCGAACAGTAAGGCATAAGGCATTCCGACGATAGCATAGCCGATATAGGCGAGCACACCTATAATGATGCAGACCAGAAATTGTCCGCGAATGTAATTGCCGAGCGCGGCATCAATATCTTTTAACAAAGTAACAATAGACTTGCGGCGTGCGCGGGGCAGACAAGAGACCACCGTCCGTTCAAATACGTCAAAATCCTTCAGAATATAGAATACCAGAAACGGCACGATAAAAGCATTGAACAGCAAGTTAATCGTTGTCCCTATGTTATCGAGAAAATGAGAAATCCCTTCGGCCAGACGATTCTCCAGTTGAAAAAACCAGTTGTTCATCCCCATTTCAACCCCAGGTGGTATTAGCCTTGTATTCATATGGCTCATCAGGCCTTGGGCTTGCAGTGTGATCTCAGGCAGATGTTCATTTAACTCTTCAAGCTGCTCAATAAACATCGGGATAAGGTTGATGGCGATCACGGTAATCGCCGTTAGAAACACTGCATATATAAGTAGAACAGCTACGCTACGCGGCATCTTCCGTCCGGCCAGCATACTAACCACGGGATTCAGCACATAGGAAATAATCATAGCTGCCAGAAATGGAGCGAGGATTGCCTTTAAGAATACAAAAATCCCCTGCAGCATCGGACGAAGCAACCAAACAAAATACAAAATGATCAGGGATAGCAGCACTCCGATCATCCAGCGGAACCATTTACTTTGGGACCATTGTTCCATGAGAGTACCCTCCTGCGGTAGAGCCTGGACTAGCTTCGTAAATAAGTATATGTATGGCCGCAGCAAAATAACCATCAAACACACAAAAAAGCGTCAATAACCTTGCAACTGATTTCAGCTGAAAGGAAATTGACGCTTAAGTACATAGAGCAGTCTTGCTTACAAAGCAAGATTCATAGTTAAGACGACGCATGAATTTGCGGGAAATCCTGAGTCATATCATCCCCGGAGAACAGGTCGTCCAGTGAGCTTAGTGTGCCGTCTTCTTCAACTTGATAAACCGACATTTTCTCGCCATTTACCGTCAATTCGATGAAACAGCCCCAGCAATAAAACTGGTGGGAACCGATCTTTCCGATATCTTTGGAGTTGCAGTTTGGACACTTCATATAATACATTCCACCTATCCGTTAACAATATTAATGGCTTTTTGTAGCCGTTCTTCGCTCATCGCAGGAACCATTAATGCATTCTCACCAATGGACATCTCGTCAGAACAAGGCAGCCATTTGCGGCCTTCGATCAAATCAGTGACAAGCCCGTCACTAATTTCCAGCGCTCCTATTGTGTTTCCCAACTTTTGGTCAAAATAAACATCAGATATTCGTCCGAGTATAGTTCCAGTTGTAGTTAGCACTTTTAAATCCTTAAGTTTGTTCTTTCCAAGTAGAAAAGTACAAGGTATATGATCGGCATCTATCTTATCAATCGACTCTTTACTACGAATCATGACAGCATCCTCGCCGTAGGCCACAATATCTTCCCATGCCACAAATTTCACATGGCCACCAAAAAAAGATTTGCTTTCCAGTTCAATACCCGTAATATTCCAGTTTGAATCGAGCAAAATATCGACAATTTTGCCGATTGCGTTACCCTCTTCAACTTCATATACAGCCAAGCCGATCAGATCTTGAAGTTTCATGGCTGCTCGGTCTCCTCACTTTGAGTGTAATTACGAGTTCTCAAAAAGTGAAAGCCCGAATGATCAGGATACCTATCATAGCCTAGAAGTAACTAGTCTCTGATACGCAGCCGATTCAGAATGGTTTCAACTTTTCGAGCAACGTACTCAATTTCTTCAGTAGTATTACCCAAACCCATGCTAAATCGAATCGCGGACCCTAAAATATTTTCTGGAAGCTCCATTGCTCTCAGAACATGGGATATTTCCAGTGATCCTGACGTGCAGGCTGAACCGCTTGCCGCCGCAATCCCGTCCATATCCAGGTTCATCAGCATAACATCTGTTCTAGCTCCCGGGAAGCTCAAATTCAGTATACTTGGCAAAAAATGCTCGGTATTGCCGTTAATCGAATAACTTTCCCGGCCAATCAGCGCATCCAGCTCTTCAAGTAGTCTATTGCGCAGGAGCTGCACTTTTTGTCGACGTTCTGATAGACCTGTAACTGCTATCTCAACAGCCTTGGCAAATCCAGCAGTACCTGCTAGATTTTCTGTTCCGGCTCGTCTGCCGCGCTCCTGAAGGCCACCGTGGAGTCTTGGATGCAGCGGTGCTCCACTCCGCACATAAAGGCCACCGATCCCCCCAGGTCCATTGATTTTGTGAGCTGTAAAGCTCATGTAATCTACCGGAAGCTCCCGCAGTGTGATCGGTAAGGCACCCAGAGCTTGTACAGCATCAACATGGAACAGAATTCCCCGCTCTCTGGCAAGCTGGCCAATTTCCTGAATCGGCTGAACGGTTCCCACCTCATTATTGGCATACATTACACTGATTAGCACCGTGTCTTCCTGCACCGCTGCTTCTACGTCTGCAACGGATACTCGGCCTGTAGAATCCACAGGAAGATAAGTAACCTTAAAGCCTTCCTTCTCCAGCTCTTCGCAGGTATGTAGCACTGCATGATGCTCTATCGCAGAGGTGATAATATGATTGCCTTTCTGGGCAACAGCAGCGACAGCTCCATAGAGGGCTAGATTGTCGCTTTCGGTTCCGCCGCCAGTGAACACCCACTCTTCCGGCGAGCAGCCTAAAAAGGCGGCGATAGTATCGCGCGCCCCATTTAATATTTTCTTGGCTGAACGTCCGAACTGATGTACACTGGACGCATTTCCATATTGTTCTGTCATTATATTCAGCATGACCTTGGCCACCTCGGGATGAACCGGAGTTGATGCGGCGTGGTCCAAATAGATGGTTTTCATCATTCATTTCTCCACTTCTAGGGTATAGGACAATAGTTCGTTTTTAAGAACTATTAAATTATACCGCGCGAGAAGTTAGTTTTCCACAAACTAAAGAACACAATATTGTAATCAATTCCCTACATAGGCTAGGATAATGACAGCCAATTCTCTTCAGAGGTAACTTCTATGCCGTTTTTTCTAAGTAAAGCCGCAGTCACGCCGTTGCCAGCGATCTTCTTCCCTTTGAACTCTCCGTTATAAATCATGGTGCTGCCGCAAGAAGGACTGTTTTCCTTGAGGACTACCATCGTGGCTGAAACCTCTTGAGCTTTTTCAAGCGTAATATAGGCCCCTTTTAAATATAGTTCTGTTACATCTGTTCCCGACCGGTCCACTACTTTTGCCGTTCCTGCAAGCACATCCTCACCATCCCCGCCGACAATTTCAGCTGGCTCTCTAGGCGTAGAGAATCCCCCTAATAATTCCGGACACACAGCAATAGCCTGATTCTCATTCAAAAGCTTCTGAATTTTCTCATCCAAACAATCCGTACCATTATATCTTACCTTCATGCCAGCTAAACAAGAGCTTACCAAAATCACCTATATGCACCGCCTTCTTCATTCATTGTGCTTCGTTTATAATAAGATACAACCCTCAACAGCCGTTCAAGCTAAGAAATATTTCGAGCATAACATGCTGATTACAAGCTGTAAACAAATCTAGCCTCAAAAACGACCGAATGGGAAGTGTATAAAATGTGCGGACGATATACAATAACAGTCACCATGGAAGAGCTAATGGTCAGATATTTTGCCAATGATTCTACCATTATCCACTATGCTCCAACATATAACGCAGCACCCATGCAGCAAATTCCGGCAGTCATTAACACAGGGTCCAGCAATAAACTTGGGGAACTGCGCTGGGGTCTGGTTCCTTCTTGGGCCAAAGATGATAAAATCGGCAGTAAAATGATCAATGCCCGGGCAGAGTCACTCCTTGAGAAGCCTTCTTTCAAGCGATTAGTAAGCTCCCGCCGCTGCATCATCCCTTCTGATGGTTTCTATGAATGGAAGGCACAGGGCAGCAGTAAACAGCCCATGCGAATCGTGATGCGCGATGGGGGTATTTTTTCAATGGCCGGATTGTATGATATTTGGATGGACCCTGAAGGTAATAAATTAAGTACCTGCACGATTATAACGACTACCCCAAATGAACTTATGGCTGAAATCCACAACCGTATGCCAGTTATTTTGAAGCCTGAGGATGAGCCTGAATGGCTAAGCCGGAGTAATCAGGACGCAACTTCGTTAATAAAGCTTCTTAAACCCTATGATCAGCATCAAATGAGAGCCTATCCGGTTTCCACTGCAGTGGGAAATGTCCGGAATAATACGAAGGAATTAATCAATGAGATATAGACAGCAGGAAGTCATATTTATAAAACACATTTAAAAAAGTGGATCGTAGCAGGGTTAGTATTTCTGAGTTTATTTAGAATTCTGTTCTTTATATTAAAAGAGGTTATCTTTTCTTATGTCACTCTCCCTGATCCCTATAACAATATTATTCAAATGGTGGGAATGATTGTCACCCTTTTATTGACACTAATTCTGACCTCGTTGTTAGTCCATGAAAAAACATCTTAACCCTGCAGATTAACCGCAGAGTTAAGACCAGCGCCGCTCAATTTGAATTCTACGTCCCATCAATTGATGATACATCTGTAGAAATCTGTCTGCATACAGCTCGGAGGACAGGTTAGTCCGGATATGCCATTCTCCATTCATCCTGATTCTGGCCCGCAGTGCCGGATCATCCATTAAGGATAGAGCAGCATTCACAGCTTCATCCAGCTGCCCTCTCGTGTATATTTTTCCAGTGTGATTGTTAATGACGAGTCTTCGAACGCCGTCTGAATCTGTAGTAAGTACAGGACAACGGCACAACATCGCCTCAGCAACCGCGTATCCAAATCCTTCCAAAATTGAGGTCGAAAGGAGCAACCCTCCCGAATCACCAATAATGCTCATATAATCTGCCATTTGCTCATGAGGAATATTGGAATACGAAATTAATCGTGAAGAAATCCCTGTCTCAGCTACAAATTGATCAAAGCTTTCTTTTTGCTCTGGATCAAACAACGTATCATCCTGAAAAATCCATAAATAAAGCTCGGGATGGATCGTCAGCAGCCTTTGCCCGATTTGCAGAAATTCCCGCCAATTCTTATTCGTTTGAATGCGTCCTACCCAACCGAGGATAGGGAAACTTTTGGCGGGATAATTGGTATATCCAAACTGATCGCAATCGATCGGATCATCAAAACAATATTGTGGAATGGTTGGAAATCCGCCTTTGAAAAGCGCCTGCAAATGGGTTGTTTCCGGATACAGCAGTGCATCGGTGAGCCTGTAAATGCGCTCTGTAAAATTATTAACGACCTGCTCAGCTTCATCTAAGGTACCTAAACCCTGCACTTCAAAAACAAGCGGCCCTTTATACCCAAACCCTCGAATCCGCTCTGCTAAGTTAATATCCGTACACACTACAATTAAGTCAAATGCTTCCCGAGCAAGCATTGCCCTGATCTCGTCATCACTATTGGTAATATGCGTTTGAATGTTACGGATATTCTGCTGTCCTTTTCCATGGTGTGTATACAGTAAATGGCACTCTACACCGCGAGCATATAACGCTTGGCAGCGAACTCGGTTCAGAGTTTGCATACCACCACTCGGGTTATAAAAAGTGAACAAAATCTTCATCATGATCACTCATTCGCAAATTATTTTAGGTAAAAGAGGTCTTCAACAAATCATACAAATCTGCGCTGCGAAACAGCTCATTATAATAGTGGCTTTTGGTCGAGGGGACATGTCTGTGTCGAAATCCAATCAAGCTATGATCATCCGTGTAGTAGTTGGAGATCGTATCCCCACCCGTAGTAATCAAAGCTTCCAGCATGTACTCAATATCGAGCGCTCCTATAAAAACCTTTGGACCTAAAACTATCGTAAATGGGGTGGATAGCTGCTCAATAGCACTGCAAATCGCGTGTGACTCCACAGCCCCAGGCAGCCAAGCGAACGCTGTCGCAGGATGAGGTATGGTTTCCAATAGAGCTGATGGCTGACGTGTAGTTGATAAATCCAGCACCCGGCATTCATAATTGCTATACGTTTGTTCGTACAGATTCTCTATCCTCGTTATTTCATCCGCACAAGCGTTCACTACAGGATATAAAACGGTAATCATCGCCGGAATCCCTCTGCGAAACCGCGCCTGATGGCGGGTCAAATGATAGGCATATCTCCATCTACGATGATTTTCAACCGAATGTAACTGGGCAGATACACTAAAGGTAGAATCCACACGATAATTCACCAGTTCCACCGGTATAAAGCGAATCTCACAATGTTCAGCCAGTCTCAGCCAGTAATCATAATCTTCCACCGGTTCCATTCCATAAGCTCCAACAAGCTTCGCAATCTGTGTTTTGTACATAAAAGATACGCCAATGAGCGAATAATCCAGCAATCTCTCTTTGGGCTGTGACTGATAATTACGCTGCGTAGCCAATTGATGTTCGTTGTGAAGAAACTTTCCCTCGTTATCGATGCTTTGAAAAGAACTGAACACGATGCCTAACTCCTGTGGACCTCTAACTAGCGCCCCCCGAAGGATTTCGAGGAAACGGGGTTCATAAACATTGTCGCTGGAAACCCAACTCAAATATTGAATACTGGGCTCACTAAACAAAAGATCAAAGCCAGTATTCAGTGCATGTGCTATACCCCTGTTCTGTGCGTAAGAAATAACCGTTACCCTCGGATCTTCGACAATAATGGAGCTCACGAGCGGTTCCATATCTGGTGCTCCATCGATCACAACAACCAGCCGAAAATTGGTAAAAGATTGGTGTAGAACAGACTGCAGAGCTTGCCGCAGAAACTCCGGCTTTTGGGTATACACAGGCATAACTACTCCTACATCCGCCATGATTTTTACCTCTCTCTACATTGGAGTATAAAATCAGTATATTTTGATTCCTCTCATATGATTGTGTGAATGCCCCTAAAATACTTTATTGCGCCTAAAAAAGCAGCAATCGCCCTATTTCTTTCAGCGACTGCTGCTTAATGGTCTAAACGTTACTATTATATAGGGATAGATAATGCCGTAATCTGCGTCAATTCAGATTGAAGCACTCGCTGATCAGTAACTAGATTTCCGAACTCGTCCAGCCCATACACGGAGGTAACTACTTCTGCCAAAGGAAAAGGACTACTAATTTGTACCTCGTAAGCCAAATTGCCCCCAATGAAAAACTCTCTAATATCAGAACTCTTTGCAGGAACGTAATACCCTGTGACATAAAGCGGAGTAAGAGCTGGCATCGAATATGGAACACCAAAAACTTCGACGATCATCATTGCACTCGCATTACTTGTGTTACGAACACTGACTACTACATTACTTGCTGCAGTACCTGTTGCTCTTGTATTTGTAATAAGACCTGTTGTATAAGGCATTTCCTCACTCCTCCTTTTGGTTTCTATCAACTTATTCACCAGGAAGCCGATAGTTGTGAGGCAAGAGGAAGGGGAAACTCGTGGAATAACAGCCAATTAGACAGGTAGAAGATTATATTGATATCATTTCCGTTCCGCTTTGAGGATATGTCGACGGGTGATTTCTGCCTTCTTATAAACAAAAATAAGTACAAATGTTCGCATATAAAGAATAATAGTGTTAAAATAAAGTTATACTAATCCTAAACTAAAGCCTAAGGAGTCTTGCCTAATGAGTCAAAGAGTTGCTTACAATGAAGTTGCACCTGAGGGTATGAAAATCATGATGGATATGGAGATGTACACCAAAAAATCTACGATTAATCGGACTACAAGAGAACTTATCAAAATCAGAGTTTCTCAAATTAACGGATGTGCTTTCTGTATAGATATGCATACATCCGAAGCTCGTAAAATGGGTGAAACTGAACAACGAATTTATTGTTTAAATGTTTGGGAGGAATGTACTTTTTATACACCTGAAGAGAAGGTTGCTCTAGAACTAGCTGAGCATATTACGCTAATCCCTTCCAAAAGAGTTCCGGATGAGCTATATAAGCAAGTACGTGAACATTACGATGAGAAACAATATGTTGATCTTGTGCTGATTATTAATCAAATCAACAGTTGGAACAGAATTTCTATTGCAATGGGAAATACCCCCGCAGCACAATAATTAACATTAATTAACCTTAATGAACACTTTAGGGTGTTCTTTTTTTATTCTCCGCTCCGCACGTTCCACGGCTCCGTTGATATATGAATCATCTCATTAAAATGCCCTGCCAGTATAATCACTAGCAAGGCATTTTTTCTTGCGATCGTGTTGGGTTAGTTCAATAACAATTTCTGATTTTAGTACTCTCTTTTATTTCCCTTCTTTACGTATTCCCACTCAACCTCAACATTTTTCCTAACTCTTTGCAAAAGTCGAAACAAGACTTCCGTTTCTTTTTCAGATAATCCTGCTAACGCAACCAAGTCGGTATGGTCCCCTTCTCTCTTCAGAAAAGAGTAGGCTTGTTTGCCTTTTTCAGTTGTGAATAACCTTTTTATTTTTTTGTTCGTTTCATCGTCTTTCTTTTCAATAAAACCTTGGATTTCAAGCTTCTGAATCGCACGTGCTGCTGTTGTTCGGTCCACCTTTATCATTTCCGACAGCTTTTCTTGAATAATGCCCGGATTCTCATATATCCGGACCAGATATAAATACTGCCCCTTTGTAAGCTCTAATTCCTTGAACTCTATATTACTTATGGAATCTAATGCCCTCGCTATCATTCCAACTTCACGAAGGATCTCTTTCATTCAATCACCTACCAGTTCCAATAATGTTGTATTTACAACAATATTGATTGTATATATACTTATAATTGTCGTTAATTCATTATGACGTTTTTCCTAAAAAAAACAAATACAGAATGGAGTAAGCAAGAATGAATCTTAAAAGAATTACACTAATCGAGGAACTTGAAGCTGCATTTTCAATCAGAAAAAAAGTATTTGTTGAGGAACAAGGCGTTCCCCTTAATGATGAATTTGATGAATTCGATACACTGAATGGAGAATGTGAACATGTCCTGGCCTATTATGATGGGCAACCAGTTGCCACAGGAAGGATCCGCGTTCTTGATGGTATAGGTAAGTTAGAGCGTATTTGCATCCTAGAACCTTATCGTAAATTTGGAATTGGGAAAAAAATTATTTCTGCATTAGAAGAGATCGTGGTGGAAAAGGGGCATCAAATGGTTAAATTGCACGGGCAAACTCAGGCGGAGGGCTTCTATAAAAAACTTGGTTATCGGGCTTCATCTACTGAATTTATGGAGGATGGCATCCCTCATCTTTTAATGACTAAAGATCTTTCTGCTTCAAAAGAATGAAGAAGTTTAGTGTAACTACGTTTTCCATTTTCACTTGCGGGATTTTCATCTTAACCCTAGGCGTTTCACTAACAATAATCTCTGACCTTGGAGCGTCACCTTTTGATGCACTTTTAGTGGGTCTATCCAAAAATGTCGGTCTTACAGTAGGCAGTTGGGAAGTGCTGATCGCATGCCTATTGATTGGATGTAATTCATGTTTATCCAAGCAAAGACCGGAATTATTAGGGCTGGTAACTGCATTCATAGCAGGCTTAGGTATTGATATGTGGCTTTTTTTGTTTAACCATCTGATCGAGCCTAATCTGTGGATCAGTAAAATTGCTTTTTATGGTTTAGGCTTAATCGCAATTGGATTAGGTACATCCATTTATTTATACGCAAATTTCGCACCGATTCCAGTGGACCGGCTAACATTAGTACTGCAAACGATAACTAGGCTTAGTATACTATTTACTAGAACAATCATTTATCTTGTTTTCTTATTTGCCGCCATTATTTTCAATGGGCCTATTGGGATTGGCACTCTACTTACCATTTGTTTAGGCGGATTAATTCTTAATTACTTTATGCCACTTACACAGAAAGTCTTGGACCGATTGCTACAACATTAATAGCGAACTCCGCTAAAGAAACTTGATTTATACAACAAACCATAATCTTATCATTGGGAGTGAATAATTTGGAGATTAGAATCGATAACTTAACCGGAACCGAAATCATAGCATTGATCAGTGAACATCTTCAGAGCATGTTTGAGCAATCTCCCCCAGAGAGTGTACATGCGTTGAATTTAGATAAATTAAAAACACCTGAAATCACCTTCTGGAGTGCCTGGGAGCAGGGCGAACTCTTAGGTTGCGGTGCTCTTAAAGACATGGGTAGCCATCATGGTGAAATCAAATCCATGCGTACTTCTACCAAGCATCTTAGGAAGGGCATTGCATCTAAGATGCTTGCCCATATTATTAAAGAAGCTAAGCAACAAGGCTATCGGCGGCTGAGCTTGGAAACCGGATCCACTGAAGGGTTCGAAGCGGCTAGAAAACTATATGAACAATATGGGTTTGAATACTGTAGTCCGTTTGCAGATTACATTGAAGACCCCTATAGTGTTTTTATGACGAAAGAATTATAAGTACTATGGAGGTGCTAACTTGACTTCTAATCAATGGATACCGATTCTCGCAGCGTTCATCGGAGCCTTTTGCTGCTGGATTGCGCTCCTTAATAAACGTAAGAACAAATAGAATCACAGATAAAAAAAGATAAAAAAAGACTCCCAAATGGGAGCCTAAAGGTTGATTCATAATACTGTTGAGTTATCTTTCATTGGAGATCTAAATATAAAACATGTAATTGTCAGCCAAACTCTCTTCTTTGTAGTTAATCAAATCATAAAGTGTTGTGGAATCCAGCACATCGGCAATACTGTCGCGAATACGCAACCATAAATCCCGTTTCGCTGCATCGTCCTCTTCCGTGAAGTCTACAGGAGAGATAGGACCCTCCAGCACACGGATGATATCACCGGCAGTGATAGCATTCGCCTCACGAGACAAAATGTATCCGCCATATGCTCCACGAATACTTTTTACAAGTCCTGCATTGCGCAGAGGAGCAATTAGTTGCTCCAGATAATGCTCGGAAAGACCATTTTTCTCAGCGATACTCTTAAGTGAAGTTGGTCCTTCACCAAATTTCAGTGCAAGCTCCATCATAATTGTTAGTCCGTAACGACCTTTGGTTGATATTTTCAAAGGGGCACCTCTTTCAGTTTAATGTCTGATTATTGTATACTATTGATTCGGCAAGTCATTTGGATTGTCATATCAAGGTATTCCGATAATTACTCTCAGTTTATGTTATCATATCCGAAGTCACAAATGAAATGGAAAACAAAACATTTTACGAGAATGTTCACCCCAGGTGGACATTTTGTTGTTTCCAGTCTCTTATTTCAGAGGTTTAGAGTAGACAGGTATGTTATAATACATTTTGAGCCGGGTGTTCCATGAATGACCGGTATTTTGGGTACAGAAATGGTGATTACGATGACAAAAGCAAAACAAGACACCCGTGTCGTCGTCGGCATGTCCGGAGGGGTCGATTCCTCCGTCACGGCGCTTCTGCTCAAGCAGCAGGGCTATGACGTCATCGGCATCTTCATGAAGAACTGGGACGATACCGACGAATTCGGAGTATGTACGGCCGAAAGCGATGCAGAGGATGTTCGCCGCGTATGCGAGCAGATTGATATTCCTTACTATACCGTTAATTTCGAGAAGGAATACTTTGATAAGGTATTTTCTTATTTTCTCGATGAATATAAGGCCGGCCGGACGCCAAATCCTGACGTCATGTGCAACCGCGAGATTAAGTTTGGAGAATTTTTGAACAAAGCTCTTCAGCTTGGTGCCGATTATGTCGCAACTGGACATTACGCACGTGTTATAGAAGAAGATGGTGTGTACAAGCTGCTCCGCGGCGTAGACAACAATAAGGATCAAACCTATTTCCTGAATGCACTGGGGCAACATCAACTCTCTAAAACAATGTTCCCTATTGGACATCTGCCGAAACCTGAAGTGCGGAGAATTGCTGAAGAAGCAGGACTTTACACTGCCAAGAAAAAAGATAGCACAGGCGTCTGCTTTATCGGCGAGCGCAACTTCCGCGAATTCCTCAGCCAATATCTCCCGGCACAAGCTGGCGATATGGTTGACATAGTAACTGGAGAGATCAAAGGCCGCCACGACGGACTTATGTATTACACGTTAGGCCAACGCCAAGGCCTTGGTATTGGTGGCTCTGGCAACGGCGAACCGTGGTTTGTAGCTGAAAAAGATCTTAGCCGCAACATTCTTTATGTAGTACAAGGGGACAAGCACCACAGCCTGTACTCCACTAGCCTGATTGCTTCCGGTGTTAACTGGATTGACGGTCAAGCGCTTGGGCAAGAGCCGCTGAAATGCACCGCCAAATTCCGGTATCGCCAGCCAGATCAAGGCGTGACCCTTACAGCGCGTGAAGATGGAACGATTAATGTAGCCTTTGATGTTCCACAAAAAGCGATCACACCTGGTCAAGCCGTTGTCTTCTATCTCGGTGAGCAATGTCTCGGCGGCGGAACGATAGAATACGCGGAGAAGGTTGTTCCTTCAGCACAAGTGTGAATGTAAACCAAAGCTTCTATAAAAGCTTGATCTACAAGTAATCGTAGTAACTCACAATATCTAACTAGCATACCAAAGCACGAAATAGTTGTATTTAATACAGCTATTTCGTGCTTTTTTATTTCTTTTTGGGTTTTAGTTGCACATTGTACAGTTAAACTGAGCTTATATCTCAATAAGTATCCATATACTGATAAATAGTTGTATGAAGTGCAATTAAATTACGTTGGCGCGGCTAGAGCCTATTTTAGTTGTAGGAAATACAATTAAAACGGACATGAAGCCACAATTAGTCGAAGTGCAGTCGCTAACCAGCCAATAACAAAAAAAGCCCCAGCCAAATGGCTAGGGCTTCCCTCATTTAGACTTTAAGGCTCAAGCCCCCATGCTAGAGCACCATTCAAGTACAACGGCACATGATTCCATTCCGTGTACGATGTTTTGGTAGGGTCATAAGAGTAGTCTCCAACCTCGTTGTAATTACTCCAGTCCGTTTTGTTGACCCGGATCTGGATATCACCCGTGTTGGCTCCCGGTGCAAGACTGCCTGCACCTGCGCCAAAGGAGATTTCTAAATAATAGTCCGCTCCAGTTTTGGCAGGGTCTACCTTCACGAATGTTCCCTGTATATTACTTCCACCGATGTTAGCATAGTCAACATTAAATTGTTGAGGTTTATCGCCATCAATCGTGTAATAATACCGCAGCTTTACATCGCTAAGCGCTACAGCCGTATCCCCATTGTTAACAATTTGCAGCTGCGGGCGGAACTGATTATCTCCCGGATTGGCATCACTTGTCCGGTACTTCACCACTAAATCTCCTTGTGCCGGAATCGGTACATCCATAGGCTTGGCGTGAACCTCAGGCGAATTCGGGCTCTCTCCAACCACGTTGGAAGCACTAACTACATAGTAATAATCCGTACCGTTAACCACGGAAGTGTCACTGTAAGTAGCTTGAGTGACAACAGCCACATCGCTGTAAGGACCGCCAGTTGTTGCAGCTCTTTTCACAGTATAGCTTGTAGCTCCAGTTACGTTGTTCCAACTAAGATCTACAACTTGGTTACCAGCGACCGCACTTGGTTTGGAAGGTGCTTTTGGAGCTACTGGCTCCGTAGGCACGCTGCTGTTGATCAATCGATCGTATTCTGCATAAGCAGTTGCCATATCTACTTGCGACCAGAAGCGATGGTAGGTAAATTCAGGGGCTCCATTGTCCCATGTTTTAGTCACTTTATTAAAAGAAGTATTGTATTTGTCCAGCAGATATTGCCACTTAGAGTCATTTACGATATTTGGACGGATATCGGTGTAGCTTGCATATACACCATTTCCGCCTTTAGCAGGATCGGAAGGCACTGTTGATGTACCAGGGATTGTATTTCCTTGGCCGAATGTACCTGTCCAGCCGCTTGGGAAATAGACTTCTTTAGTGAAATAGCGAGAATAATCTGCACGGCTTTCGGTAGTTGCAATACCAATTCCATCGTTATAACCCCATGCCGTGTCTAACAAAGATTTAGCCAGTACCTGAGCTTCTCCTCCCAGAGTACTGTAGCTGCCATGTTCAGCTTTGGTGCCCGCCGCATAGAAGGTAAGTGCCTTAATATAGCTGCCCAGTACACCTGTATCTTGGCTTGGACTCTTAGTTACGGCTTTCAGGTTATTGTTTGCAGTAGAACCACTGAAGCCATTCCACGTATTAGGTTGTCCTGTCCATTCCACATTACCTGGAATCCAGAATTCTCCTGGTGCAGAGACTGTAGCCACTTGCGGATTGGCGCCTCCAAGAATTCGATTTCCTTGGCTGTTCAGATAGTAACCTTCAGCATCCGTAACTGGACGTTTGTTGGCAAAAGCATAATCTTTAGACCAATCTACCCAATTTTCTATAACTTGTTTTGCCATTTGGAAGTTTTCAGATGTAGTGTCTCCGTTAGAAGCAAGGATATAGTACAGCTCTGCTACCCGCTCCACACTCCATGCCTGCATTCCGAACCAGTTATTGGATGGAGGATCGTGGTAGACTGGAGCTTCGTCATAGGCCATGCCATAAAAAGTACTGGTTCCAGCTGGATAAGCCTTGTAAGCGCCTTGATAACTATTGGTCGCTCCACCGGCAATTGCCCCTTCAGAGGACTGCAGCCAAGTATAAAATTCCAATTGACGTTTCAGAGAGTTTTCCCAATCCTGCCCAGCTGTAGCTGATGACGGAATCAGACCACCATCCGAATCAGAAAGTGCGTAGGCAGCTACGACATTCTGATACCCTTGGTGGGCATGGCTCGCACCGATTCTCCAAGCCCAGTTTCCTGTAGCTCCAAGTCCACCGCCCCATGCGGTATACCAAGCCAGAAGATATTGATTAGAGTCTTTGCCAGTCCCGGCATCAGGGGTGCCGTCAGTAGCAGCACTTCCTACTTTTTGGAAGTATTTATCATACATACCGTAACGCAGGAAATCGCCCATTTTCTTAGCTTTATTCAAATACACTGTATTGTTGTAGCCGAGCTCTTTAGCCCAGTACATTGCTTGTACTGCGCGTGCATCGGCATCTGTAGCATTTGTGTAACGCCATTGAGCGGAAGGCACGTTAGCTTCTTTTGTGAACAGACTCATGAAGCCTTCGTTTGCTTTTCCGAACGTTTTGTCATCTTGAGACGGGTGAGGGACCGCCTCCCAAACGGACTCTTGTTCACCCCGTTGGAATGTATTCACATAAGCGGCTGTATGCGTAGGATTCAGCAAGTTGCCGAAGCCGTACCAGTTGTCCACGTCTACCAGCCAGTGCATCAAATAGGTCTGGTTGTTGCCATACGTCGCCTTCAATTCAGCATCTAGCGGATCTTTACCTGCTGTATACTGGCCACCTAGCTGACTTGGATACTGATCCGGCTGAGCATGCTCCGCTGCATACGTAGCCGGGCTGTTCGGATTGTAATAACTCATGGTTGGCTGCTCTTCCTTGCCATCACCTTCGTTAATAGGGATGATATACTTCTCCATGTTGTCCCAAGCGGATTCCAGCTTAGTCCAGTCCCCTGTGTGATAACCATAGAGTACCTCAAGCCACATCCAATAACTGTAAGCTTCTGAGGTCGTCATATGTCCGTAATCAGGGGCTTCACTCATCAAGGTCTCTACCGCATGATAAGGTACTCCTTCGGCAGAGAAATAACCATTTGCGGGGTCTTTTAGCTGCGCATATAATTGCAGAAATCGCGTCTGCTCCGTAGTTGAAGCGTGAGCAGTCTGAGGTCTAAAATTAAATAGACCGGTCATGAGTGAGAGAAACAGGACTGCGGCCATTATTACAGAAACAGGCTTCTTTATTAAGCTCAATTTCATCATCTTAGGCAAGCTCCCTCTCTTGGATATATTTATGGTTCTAAGCCCCATACAAGTGTTTCACCTTGATAAAGTGTAACCTTATTCCAATCGGCAAATGTCTGCTGAACCGCGCTGTAGGAATAATCATCCGTTTCATTATAAGCCGTCCAGTCCGTCTTATTGGTGCGAGCCTGAATCTCGCCGCTATCTCCACCAGGCGCTATACTTCCAGCCCCTGCACCAAAAGAAATCTCCAGATAATAATCCGCGCCCGTACTGGCGGGATTCAGCTTAACAAAACTGCCGCTTAAATTACCACTGCCCACTACAGCATAATCACAATGAAACTGTTGTGGTTTATCCCCATCCACAGTGAAATAATAACGCAGCTTCAAGCCGCTAAGTGCCACAGACTCAGTTCCTGTATTCATAATTCGGAACTGAGGGCGCAGCTGTCCATCACTGGCATTCGTATCATTCGTACGATATTGCACCTTCAAATTTCCCGTTGCGGGCTGTGTCGGTTCTTGGGGTTTAGCACTAACCTGTATAGATGGCAAGCTCTCCCCTACACTATTCGTGGCAGTGATCACATAATAATAAGTGGTTCCGTTCACCCGTCCACTATCCATGTAATCCGTTCCCGTGACATTCTCAAGCACCGTATACGGGCCTCCACTCACTTCACTGCGTTTAACGGTATATTCACTGACCCCGCTAATCGCATTCCAAGTCAAATGGACCGTTCCATTACCTGCTACAGCCTGAACATTAGTCGGACGTGCAGGGACTTGAGGTTCTCCAGGTTGTCCGCCACCCGCTGGAAGTTCTCCATACATGTGTACACCTGCATCAAACACCGGAATGTTCGCTGTTTTTACAGGAGTTACTCCTTGAGCTGCCACCCCTTGGAATGAAAAATCATTAGCATTATTCCAGAAGTTAGTGTTCAGCGGAGCTGCAATTCGGAATTGAATCTCCTTACGATGAGCAGATTGTCCACCCGGATAAATCAAAGTACCTGTAAAATCGATCTTAGTATAGTAGATATGGTTAGCTGCATCGTAAGGCTGAAGTGCAGACACCGTTCCACCCTGATTGTAGCCTCCCGCTGTAACCGTAATATCCTCAGGACCATAACCAGCCGCTATCGCTTCACTAAGATCCACATAATAGTTAAAAGACATCTCTTTACTGGCCCTTGCCGGCCAGCCCGTACGGTTATTCAGCAATGCTCGAATCTCTACAAAGTTGCTGCCACTAGCATTCACAGAGGCTTCGACAAACATCTCATCTTCACGTGTCTCTGCAGGTGGAAATTGTGCAAGGGGCTGTTGCCCTTGTCCATGCAGCAGAACCATTTTTGCAATAGCTCCTGTAAAAGCAGCATTGTAATCGGTTGCAACTTCATTCGAGACATAATCGTTAATGGAGTCGGTGTAGCTGTCTGTTTTGGACGGGCCTCCAACTAGCGCTCCGTACAAGACATGGCGATGATTTACCGGAACGCTCTGACTATCATTCCATGATCCATGTGAGGTTCGATGATGGGGATGCTGAGGAGAATTGTTACCAAAACCGATAACATAACTGCTGTTTCGTGGATTGTCACCAAGCATATACGTAATTTGTCTCTCCGCGAAAGAGCGCGCCGTATCTTTCTTCACCGGATCGCTCACCCAGTCTGAGTAAACGAAGGCCATAAAAGCCTGATTGGCTGCATAACGCAATGCGCCCCATTGATCCAGATGGGCTAGTCCGCCAGGTGTATAGGCAACACGGTCACTTGTTCCACCCACTCCAGTCGTCCAATACTGCATATTCCGTTCAGTGGATTGAATGAACTTGGTCTGCCCGGTGATTCGTGCCAACAGTAATTGAGCGCCATAATGCTTGTCGTCCCAAGACTGTGTCCACTGATACCCCCAGTTTCCAGCCTGATTCGTTCCCCATTGATCGCTTGCTGCAATAGCCTTATTGAGATACTGCTGATCGTTAGTCGCCAAATACAACCAGACAGCCCCCCAGCTCAATTCATCCGCGTAACCGCTCCAAGAATTATAATATTGTTTGACGTCGGTAATGCTGTCGGAATAGGAGCCGCGATAAGTGTCTGCAAAATTGTAAAGCTGTTTAGCATGCAGCAGCAGCTTGTCCGCGTATACGGCATCCGTATCCCTGAAAATAATGGATGCTGAAGCTAACGCTGCAGCTGTTTCTGCGGCAAGATCTGATCCGGGATGAGTGGCATCAATTTTGTAGGAAGGTCTCTGCATCTGCATGACTTCTGCGGGTCCCCACCAATTATGATCGGTTGTTCCGTTACCAACTTGTCCCCACAGCTCGTTAGGAGCGGTATGAGCTTTCACAAAATAATCGGTTGCCCAGCGAATATTGTCTAAAATTTCCTCCAGCTGCCCAGACCCCTCATATCCTTGCTTGTACTCATAAACCGACCACGCCAGCATCGTTGTAGAATAAGCCATAGGCAAACCGAATTTAACGTGATCACCGGCATCGTACCAACCACCAGTCAGATCATGTCCCACATCCGCCCCGTCCAAAAGACCGGAATCGCCCCGCCATTCCACCCGATTGTTATCTGGCAATTCACCAGACCGCTGGGTTTCGTAGAAATAAATAGATTTTTGTAGAACCTCCGCATAGTTGTAGTCTCCGGCCGCTGCCTCTGCTATCGCCGGTTGAAATGCAGCATTTGAACAAAATGTAAGCGTAAACAACAAACTGAACACCAGTCCTTGTTTCCTATACCTCTTGATCATTTCTACTGCCCCTCTCTTCAGTTAATGCCACAAGAAAGATTACACCTCAGTCCCGTAACACCTCCCTCACTCGAATCAGGTACCTGTCATTGCGATCATCCACTCACCTCACTCTAAGAGCTATATTTAAGCGAAAGTTTCGCTCTCACCCAAAATATACCATATCTTTCATTAAAACACTATATTTTAACAGTAAATAATGCACAAAATATAGGAATAATTGTTAATTTAACGGAAAATAAAAAACAGCAGCTCAGGATTTCTCCTTGAACTGCTGTTCATTAATCCCCTCTTACTGAGCCACCGCAGCTTTATCTGCAGAAACCGCAATGTCGTTATAATAGAGTCCGGTTCCATCACCAATTGCAAAGTTTAGAACACGGTTATTAACCGGCACAATCACAGCACGATAAAGTGTTGGGAATACTGGAATCTCATCAACCATAAATTGTTGCCACTCTTTATAGATTTCTTTACGTTTGTCTACATCAAATGCAGCCTCAGAGATCCCTTCGGCGAGCAAACGATCGTTCTCTGCACTGGAGTAACGTGGGAAGTTATAGATTGCATCTTTACCGTACAGGCCTGATGGGTCAACGTCAATCCCTACCCCCCAAGCACCTTGGTACACATCAACAGTAGGATCATCCTCACCATTTTGACCTATGCGATCATAGAAGGTATTAAACTCTACCATTTCCAAAGTTACATTCAGACCAATCGCTTTCCAGGATTGTACATAATATTGAGCCAGCGGCTCAGCAATGTCTCCACCAGTCATCGAAATGAAATTAATCTTCAGCTCGCTGCCATCTGGATTCGTTCTAAATTCACCGTTTAATTTGTAACCAGCGTCATCCAAGATCTTTTTAGCTGCTTCTGGATCAAAAGCTACGCCCGGATTGGTAGTATCATGGAATTCTGGATGGGATGGTGGAATCAAGGTAGTCGCATTCCAACGCAGACCATTATAGAACTTTTTACCAACAGTATCATTGTCAACCGCAGCCCACATTGCTTTACGAAGATTCACATCCGCCATTTTAGCTTTAGGATCGGTAACAACCTCTTTTTTCGTTGCATCCCATTTGCCAAGCTTAAATCCAATATACGTATACGCACGGTCAACCGCCCCGAGATACTCAACATTTGATAGCTTCGCATTATCTGGGAATTGATCAATAGGGAAGGAATCCACCAAGTCAACTCCACCAGATTTCAGTTCTTGTACAATCGTTGTTGGGTTGATAACCTTCAAAATTACTTTATCCAGTTTAGGGGCTCCACGCCAGTAATCTTCATTCTTAACAAATACTACAGACTCACCAGGAACGATACTCTCTACTTTAAAAGCTCCGAAGCCAATTGGCTTTTGGCGGACTTCAGGGGAAGAGGAGATTTTGGCAACATCCATGCCGCCAAAGATATGTTTGGCTAATGGATAAATCCATACGCTACCCGTTAACAAGGAAGGTGTAGATTGCTTATAAGTAATTTGCAGTTTCTTATCACCCAGCACTTTAATCCCGGATATGGTCTTGGCCTTACCGGAATGGTACTCATCCATGCCTTCAATATTAGTGAAGTCAGAACCGTAACGAGGACCATCATAAGCAGGATTACCAATAACTTCATGGGCGAACAACCAGTCTTCAGCCGTTACTGGCTTACCATCCTGCCAGTTTACATTGTCGCGAATCGTAAAGGTAAAGGTACGTCCATCTTCTGCAACTTCATAAGTAGCCGCACCATCATTAGTATAAACATAGTCTTTATCCCAAGTTAACAAACCTTCATCAAACCAGTTCAGAACTTGAGCATCTGGATCTCCAGAATAGAAGTTCCAGTTCAAAGTGCCTTCAAATGGACTATCGGAAACAAGTCCAAATGTAATTGTCCCTCCGTCAATAGCTTCACCTTGGTTAGTCTTAACGTTACTGAAATCTTTAATGTTATAAAGTCCGTCTTCTGCCTCAGGCGCGGCCGTTGCTTCTGCGGTTGCCGCAGGTGCGCTGGCGTTAGGAGCTGCTGTTGATTCAGCCGCTTCGTTGTTGTTCTTGGAGCCGCAAGCCGCAAGAGCGAACAACATTACAAACATTAATGAAACTAGTAAAGCTTTTGAACGAATGGCTTTTCTCATTTAATCATTTCCTCCCTTATTATCCTTTTCTTTGTCTTGCGTCGGTCGCACGTTTTAGCGCTTGACCCACATTATTTATACTCAACATCAATACCAGGATCAGCAATGATGCGGGTAACCAGATCCACCATCTGAACTCAAGAGTCTGCGGATTTCTCGCATAGCTTACTAGAGTACCCAGACTGGGTGTACTTTCTGGAAAACCAAAACCTAGAAAGGATAGGCCTGATTCCAATCCAATATTAGCTGCCAGATTCAAGGTCATTGTTACGATAATGATTGAGCTTAAGTTCGGCAGAACTTGCGTAAACATAATTTTTAGATTGGAGGAGCCTAGGGTCTTAGATGCCTGAACATAATCCAATTCCTTCTCTTGTAATGTCTTGGAACGAATGAGCCTGGCAATCCCCATCCAAAGAAATGCTGTCATGATAAAGGAGAAGGTCAACGTATTGTATTTAGGAACTGCGCTGACAAAAGCTATAACAATCATTAGAAAAGGTAGAATCATGAAGAAATCTACAATACGCATCGCGACATTATCTACCGTTCCCCCAAAGTAACCTGAGACTAAACCTACCAGAATACCGATAATTCCCGTAAAAAATGTAACCATAAAGGCAATAGACATGGAATTTCGTGTTCCTATAATTAATTGACCGAATACATCCCGTCCTCCATAATCAGTCCCCAGCCAATGCACAGCCGAAGGCTTCTCATATAGGGCGAACAAGTCAACCGTGACAATTTCTTTCTGATCTAAAAATAAGGAGATCCCATATACAGCAGCAATAATCGTAAATAGGAAAATCAACGAGACCAGTGCCAGCTTATCCCGCACCATCTCCCGCCAAACAATTTTGAAGCCCGATGGACTTTTATCAGTTTCCTGCAGCAGAGCTATCTCTGCGCTCGTCTTTGCCATTTCATTCACCCCAAAGTGTTCATCTTCTTATTTAATCCGGATACGAGGATCTACGATACTTAAAATAATGTCTGATAACAACGCACCGACGATGGAAGCAACCCCATACAGAAGAACGAGGGCTGTTACCACGCTGAAATCCCGAATCGTTATCGAACTTAGAAACAGCAAACCCATTCCTGGATAGCTGAAGATCGTTTCAACGAACACCGTACCACCGATTAACCCAGTGATCTCATATCCAAAAAATGCAGCGATCGGCAGCAAGGAGTTTCTCAAAATATGACGATTGTATACGCGTGACTCTGAAGCCCCTTTAGCTCTAGCAGTGAGAATGAAATCTTTTTGCTTCGTATCAATGATCTCATTTCTCAGATATTGTACGGTCCCAACCGTTGCAATTAGCGCCATAGATAACGCAGGCAGAAGCAGATGGTAGAATTTACTCCAGAAGTGACTTAGTGTACCTGGAACTTCCCCGGGACTGACACTGCCGCTGGTAGGAAACCAATGAAAATGAAATCCGAAAACCCATACCATTAAAAGTGCAAAAATAAACAACGGTGCAGCAAATCCAATATAGGTATAGCCAGTTATCAAGCGATCCAGCCACGAATCGTTATAACGTCCGCTGGTAATACCAAGCGGGATAGCAATAAGGTATGTAAGAATCAGCGTAACAATGGCCAGCCAAAGTGTATTCATCAGGCGTTGTCCGATTAGCTCTGAGACCGGCATTTTGAAACGGAAGGACTGGCCGAAATCCCCTTGTATCGCTTTAGTGATCCAATCCCAGTACTGGATGTACCATGGATCATTTAGACCGAGCTTTTCTCTCATCGCATCAATGGCCGCCGGATCAATATTCGGATCGAGCATTCCTGAGAGTGCGTCACCAGGCATCGCCTTCGCCATAAGAAAAACAAGAATACTTAATAGAACTACTTGAGGGATCATTATAAGAATTCTACGAACGATAATCTTCCACATATTCTCAACCTTTCTCAGGCAAGGCTACCAGATGAGTCTCGGAAATTGATTTTAATGGATAAGCCATGCCTTCTTCATCAAAATAATTCCGGTGCGCTTGTTCATATTCCTTGCTTACTGATTTTCTGAATTCCGTCTGCTTTTCTCTCTGTTTCGGATCAATATCAGGAATGGCGGCAATGAGTCGTTTGGTATAAATATGCTGAGGATTGTCAAAAATATCTTTAGCAGTCCCTTGCTCCACATGTCGTCCTTTATACATAATCCCTATATGATCGCACATATGCCTGATGATCCCGAGATCATGACTGATAAATAGAAAAGTAAGATTCAGCTCTTTTTGAATGTCCTGCATGAAGTTAAGCACCTGTGCCTGTACTGAGACATCTAGCGCAGATACCGGCTCGTCAGCAATAATAAGTTTTGGCTTGAGTGCAATTGCTCTGGCAATTCCGATCCGCTGCCGCTGGCCGCCAGAAAATTCATGCGGATATTTCAGGATGTTCTCAGGACTTAAGCCTACTTGTAAAAGCAATTCCTGCACCCGGCGTTTTTCTTCCCCTGGAGACATTTTTTCGAAATTACGCAACGGTTCTGCAATAATATCGAGTACACGCTTCTTAGGATTTAAGGAAGAGTACGGATCCTGAAAGATCATCTGAATGTCTTTGCGGACATTTCTTTGCTTTCGTACACCCCTCAAGGCCAAATCTTGCCCTTCAAAAATCACGCTGCCGCTAGTAATAGAATTAAGACCTATAATCGCGCGACCCGTTGTCGTCTTTCCAGAACCAGATTCACCAACCAGACCATAGGTTTGCCCAGCTTCAATGGTAAAATTAACATTATCGACAGCCTTAACTACGCCAACTTCCCTTCGAAAAACACCGCCGTGGATCGGAAAATGTACTGCTAAATTTTTAACCTCAAGAAGTCCCATTGTGGATTGCCTCCTCGTTAGTATCAGGGAAATGGAAATTGTTATAACAGGTGCAGCGAACGAAATGTCCGGGTGCGACTTCATGCAGCTGTGGGTTCTCCTCATGCTCCGATTCAGGAATCCAAGGCGTCCGTGCCGAGAAACGGCAGCCCTTACGCGGAAGGTTTTGCAGTGGTGGAACAATCCCCTGAATCACATGCAACCTGGATTTTTCTTCTTTTGCCGTTGGAATGGAGTTTAATAAGGATCTCGTATATGGATGTTTCGGATTAGACGTCAACGTAAGAATATCTGCGATTTCGACGATTTGTCCGGCATACATCACCG
Organism: Paenibacillus sp. FSL H3-0310; assembly: GCF_038002785.1. Taxonomy (NCBI): domain Bacteria; kingdom Bacillati; phylum Bacillota; class Bacilli; order Caryophanales; family Paenibacillaceae; genus Paenibacillus; species Paenibacillus sp. FSL H3-0310. The sequence goes on along the minus strand of NZ_JBBODC010000001.1, from coordinate 860,134 downwards.
CAACACGGTCAGCCATTTCGCTTACAACCCCTAAGTCATGAGTGATTAAGATAATGCCTGCTTCCATATCGTTTTTTAATTTTTTAATAAGTTCAAGGATTTGTAATTGGATAGTCACATCTAGTGCTGTGGTAGGCTCGTCGGCGATCAAAAGCTTGGGTCCATTGGCTATCGCAATGGCGATAACCACCCGCTGCCTCATGCCACCGGATAATTCGTGGGGGTATTGCTGATATGTATGCTCGGGACGGGAAATTCCAACCTTGGTCAAAAGATCAATGACCTTCTCTTTTCGCTGTTTCTTAGAAAGCTTGGAATCATGTAGGATAAGTACTTCTTCAATCTGTGAACCGATGATCATTAGCGGGTTTAAAGCGGATAAAGGATCTTGAAAAATCATAGACATTTCTTGGCCGCGCAGCTTGTTTAGTGCAGCAGGAGACATAGTAACGATGTCCTGGCCCTTGTATTTGATTTGTCCGTCAATTCTGGCTCTGGTATGCAGCCCCATAATGGAAAAGGCGAGCGCACTTTTTCCTGAACCAGATTCTCCAACGATAGCCAGAATTTCATTTTTGCGAACAGACAGGGTAACATCATCAACCGCAGCATAATAGTCGTCTGCAATTCTGAACGATGTCGACAAATTTTTGATTTCTAGTAGTTCTTCGCCCATATTCATCACCCTAACGACAAGGATTTCAAAATTAACACAATGAAAATATTATGTAAATTTTGATATAAATAGTGTTGATTTTCATGAAACATTTTGAAATAACCAATGTGATGATAATTAACACTGTTAAGAATACTACCAGTAGTTCAATCGGAAATAAAAATGAACATCTCGTAACTTTGTAGTTCATTTTAATTAACTTATGGTAAATTATCAATCTTTTCCTATAAAAAATTTTCAATCGATGTGATTAAAAGTAACGTAGGCAACAAAAAAACGGCTCTAGGCCGCCTTTTTTTGGGAATTATTTAGTTCGACTGAAAGTTAAAATTTTTGGCTTTCCAGCATGAAATTGGAAGGTATTACAGTCGCTAGCTGCTCACTGCTCCCGCCGAAGCTTTTGATTATGACGTATCTTAATCTCATTGCCTTGCTCAGTAGCTTGATAAAAAACACGCTGAGAAATCTCCTTAGGCAAATACTCTTGCTTCACATAATGCCCCGGAAAATTGTGCGGATATTGATATCCTTCATGCCCTAACGCAGTTGCACCTTTATAGTGCGTATCACGCAGATGCAGCGGTACCTCCGCTGATTTGATCTCATCCATACTTGCCATTGCATTGGAAATAGCCATAACCACAGCATTAGACTTCGGACTTTCCACTGCAAAAAGAATAGCTTGGGCAATGTTCAGCTTCGCCTCTGGCCAACCATTGTTTCGATACGCATCCAGCGCACTCACCGCTTGAACCATAGCTTGGGGATTAGCCAAGCCGATATCCTCACTGCTGGCTGCAATCAGGCGCCGAATAAAAGTCATAGGGTCCATTCCAAGCTTTTCTACCGCATACAGAAACCAAAACAACGCGGCGTCGCTGGAACCGCGAATACTTTTATGAAAAGCGGATAGCACATCATACTGCGTAGATTCATCAGCCTTCACAATGGGGCGCCGAATGGATTCCTCCGCCACCTCCAGCGTGATATGAACACTTCCATCAACTTGTGGTGCGGTAGTCAGGGCTGCCAGCTCCAGTGCATTTAGTGCCCGCCGGATGTCTCCATTAGCCATTGTTGCAATATGCAACAAAGCCTCCTCATCGACCTGAAGCTCCATAAATCCAAGACCTTTCTCTTTGTCCGCCAAGGCTCTGCGCATTGCGATCAAGCTGTGTTCACTCGTTAATGCCTCCAGCTGAAATAAGGTGGAACGGCTCATAAGCGCCCCATTAACATAATGAAACGGGTTCTCTGTAGTCGCTCCAATGAAGGTGATGGTCCCTTTTTCTACCGCCGGCAAAAGCGCATCCTGGCGTGAGCTATTAAATCGATGCACCTCATCCAGGAACAGGATCGTCTTAGTGCCGTACAATGTTTGATTGTTCTGAGCTCGCTCAATAACCTCCCGTACATCCTTCACGGTAGCTTCCACCGCATTCAGACGTACGAACTCTCCTTGTGTGTGATGAGAAATAATATGCGCGAGTGTCGTCTTGCCGCATCCCGGGGGACCATAGAGCAAAATCGAAGAGACTTGATCCGCCTCAATCGCTCTTCGCAGCAGCTTCCCCCGACCTATGATATGCTCTTGACCAATATATTCATCAAGATTCTCCGGTCTCATCCGGTCCGCAAGCAGCCGTCCGCCCCCGGTGTCCTCTCCGAAAGAAAATAAATCCATAACTCCACTTCCTTGCTATATTCTTGTAAAAGCTCAATGTAAATCCCTTTCTATCATACCATATCACAGGGAAGGATTAGGATGTCCTGCCGGGTCAAGGTAACAGTATCAGCATAAACTTATTTTGCGCCAAAATAAAAAGAGCATGATCTCGTCTTAGAAAGGCGGGAGCCATGCTCTTTTTTCAAAATATAAGAAAGTATAGGTTTCACGCTATACTTTATCCTTATGATTTCTCGCATAACGCTTACCGTCCTTCTAAGGACACCAGAGGCGTTTATGCTTGAATTGCAAGCTAGCAATTTACTGCCAGCCGCATTTTTGATATGATTTTACGAATGCTTTCTTCCGATAGATGGTACTTCTTCTGAAGTTCCGCTACGGAATCACCGCTTCGATGACAACTGAAAATTTCCTTGTTCCGGTTCGCTATTTCTTTCCTCGAACCGCTGTTCTCGCCCCATCGAACCCGCTCTTCCGTCTTCTTTGGGATGTAGAGCAGTTCACCTTGGATGTATCCCTGAAGCTCTTCGAGCAAGCCAGGGGGGAGCACATCCTTCCCATTTACATAACTCAACTTGCATTTCCTCCTTCAACAGGTGTGTCCCTATGCGTCGGTCAACTAAGTTTTTAGTTATAATCACGTCACCTGCCTCCTTTCTTCTCCTCATATTTGGAAAAATCCGTAATTTCATTATATAAAAACCTTTTGGTAGCGTCTACATTCGATTTCATAAATTTCGTTCTTATGGATAAGTGTGGTACTTCTTATGTTAGTAATAAGGAGGCCGTAAGGCCTCCTCGCTTTAAGCAGGTTTCCGTCTTAAACGGAAACCACCTCGTATACTGAAATCATTTCAATCAGCCTCCTTCCAGAAGTGTTCTTGCCCGGCCGGACACTTATTATTAAGCCATACCTATGGGGGAGTTACAAGACCAAGAACAGTTATAACCATTCTCCACCAGTCTTACTCTCCCTCAGAATCGCTTCCAGCCGCCGTTTGCACATAGGAAGGAACTTCCCCATTATGGAGCAGCCACAGCTCATGGAGAGCACGTGTACAGCCGACATACATCAGCTTCGCGTCCCAAGCCGTCGCTCCGTAATGGTCTTGATCGGCATCTGCTAAGATCACCGCATCGAACTCCAAACCTTTTGATAAATAGACAGGCAGCACCGATAACCCGCCCTGATATTGCGTCATACTGCCATCAATCAGATGAATATCTTCAAAATGCTGTGCCAGCTCCGCATATAGTTCTGCAGCCTCATGAAGATTTCTTGTTAGGACAGCCACCGTACGGTATTCCCTTCCTGACAGAGACTTCAGTGCAGAGGTTATTGTCCGCAAGCGAGCTTGCTCATCAGCCACCAGTTCCCCGGCATCCTCGCCATAGGCGATCATACGCACGGGATCTCCACTACGAAACACAGGAACAGCCAGCAATGAGCTCTCCACACCTGAAGATAGAATTCCATTAGCGAAGTCTATAATTTCCATAGTAGAACGATAGCTGCGTGTCAGCGCGTGATAAGCCGTGTTCTCAGGTGCAAACAACGTCTGCATCTCTTCCCACGCGTGTACGCCTTTATAGGCATGTATGCCCTGCGAGAGATCACCCAGGATCGTAAAGGAATGGCCTCGCACATATAAATCCAGAACGGCAATTTGGAAAGGTGAAAAATCCTGAGCCTCATCGATTACTACATGGTCAAAGCGAGTAACGCCCTCATCACCATTCAAAAGATAATGGATATACAGCAGCGGAGGTAAATCCTCTTCACGTATGATGCCTTTTTTCAGCTCTTTTGCCGTTTCCTTCAACACAGCTGCCGGAATTTCCTCTGGCGGTTCAACCGGCCAATCCTCAGGAAGTTTAGCTGCTCGGAAAATTTGCTTATAGATCGTTAATGGATCATATTTAGGCCATTTGGCACTATAAGCCTTCTCTCGCTGCGCGCCTTTTTTCTTGCGATCCTTCATAGCAGCAGCTGAAGGACTCTTCTTCAGTTCCATCTCAATCCAGCGATGAATCCGCGCCATTACCCGTTCCTTGCGCTTGGCTGGAGGATAGGGAGCATACTCCTCATTATGCCAGCGCAAAATCATAGAACGGCGTAGCACCGCACCCTCCCACGGGCTAAAATCACCCTCAGGTACAGAGCTGCTTTCCAATAGCTTGATGCTGGACTCTATGATTCCCATCAGCACCGTGGAACCCTTGAAGCGCCCTGGTGTCTCTTCTGTAATTACCGGCATGCCGCCAGGGGTTTCGAACCAGCGGTTCATCGTCTCTGTCGCATCCTGTTCCGGCAATTCCAGTCCTAGTACATTAGCCGCCCAATCCGGAAATGTACTTTGAGCAATATTACCTACCCCGAGCTCAGGTAATACATCCGAGATGTAATCCAAAAACATCCGGTTTGGTGCAAAAATGATCATTTTTTCCGCAGAAACCTGATCCTTGTATTGATACAGCAGAAAAGCAAGCCTGTGCAGTGCAACGGTTGTTTTACCGCTTCCTGCCACGCCCTGAATGATTAGCGCTGTATTTTTGGCAGCACGGATAATCTTGTCCTGCTCCTCTTGAATGGTCGATACGATATCCCGTAGACGATTATCCTTGTTCTCCCCAAGTCGATAGACGAGAAACTCATCCGATACAATCGGTGCATCGCTTTCCCGATTGTACGTATCCGCGACCCGCTCCAGAATTTGCTTCCGAATCACCACGTTGCGTTTGAGGTATACCAGCCCCTCTATCAATCCCTCAGGAGCTTCATAGGTGGCTGGCTCCGTACCGCCGGTAAACGAATAGAACAGGCTTGCTACCGGTGCGCGCCAGTCGATGACTAGCGGACGGTCGCTTACCTGCTCGCGGTCTACGCCGATTTTGCCTATATAGAGTGCCTTCCGTTCATTCTCATCATTGCCTTGAAAATCAAGCCGTCCGAAATAAGGCTCCTGCCTAAGCTTGGCAAGATCTTTGCGCTTCTGATCACGGTTCGCTTCCAGCACCTGTTCCGTATAGTCATGTCCCGTGTACACTGGTGTCTGCTGGAGCTTCTCCAGCAAAGTGTCAATTTCAGTAAGCGCTTGATTCAGCCTGTCTTCTTCCTCTTGATAGGCACTTTGAAAGTTGTCTTCCAATTTCAGTTACCTCCTAAAAGTTTATCGAGCTTAAATTTTCATGCTCCTACGCCCATTTCTCACGCAAAAGGATACCCATTGTAGCACAATCAGCACTTAAATACCAAATCTTTCAAATGATTTGACTAAACTTAACTTATAAGTTCTTCAACCTCTAAAGCCCTTTGGTGCTCCTTAGCTCGCACAAGCGTCGAATGTTTGGGACAAACCAAAGGCTTTTTTGCCTTTGGTTTCAGCGTTCGCACGCATTTAGCTCCGAGCAGAGGCTTTTTTGCCTTTGGTTTCGGCGTTCGCACACGTTCGGCTGGCATCAGAGACATTTTTGCCTTTTATTTCAATGTCCAGGCACATTTATCTTCCATCTACGGTATTTATCCCTTTGATTTCGGCATCTACGCGCATTTAGCTCCAATCTACGGTATTTATCCCTTTGATTTCGGCATCTACGCGCATTTAGCTCCAATCTACGGTATTTATCCCTTTGATTTCGGCGTCTACGCACATTTAGCCCCAATCAACGGTATTTATGCCTTTGGTTTCGGCGTTCGCACACGTTCGGCTCGAATCAACGGCATTTTTGCCTCTGTTTTCGACGTTCGCACACGTTTAGCTCGAATCTGAGGCATTTTTGCCTTTAATTTCAGCGTTCGCTCACATTTGGCTCGCATCAGAGGTATTTTTGCCTTTGGTTTCGGCGTTCGCACGCATTTAGCTCCGATCAGAGGCATTTTTGCCTTTGATTTCGACGTCCAGGCACATTTAGCTCGCATCAGAGGCATTTTCGCCTCTGTTTTCGGCGTTCGCACACATTCGGCTCGAATCAACGGCACTTCTGCCTTTGATTTCAACGCTGGCAGTAGAGCTAATTAGTGTGCAACAGGTCCCTCGCAATCAAAGAAACTGGATGCCGCACTATAGCACAGCCTGCAAAATAAAGTTAGCCACAAACAAACCAGCAATTCCATACAGCGCAGGTGGCACTTCCTTCCCTTTGCCCAACGCCAGCTTCACAATTGGGTAGGTAATAAAACCAAAAGCCATACCGTCCACGATGCTATAGGTGAATGGAATCATAACCATGATTAGAAAAGAAGGGAACAGCTCGGTCAAATCACTCAAGTCCATCTCACGCACATTCTGTACCATTAGCCCGCCGATCACAATCAGGATCGGTGCGATCGCACTGTCGGGAATATAAGATAACAGCGGTAGGAATAAGAAGGTCGCCCCAAATAGAAGCCCTGTCACCAGCGAGGTGAGACCCGAACGCCCGCCCGCAGCTATTCCTGCATTGGATTCTGCAGCGGCCACGACCGGACTGCTTCCGAAAAGACCTGCGGCGATATTAGCAAGCGAGAGCGCACGCAGGCTGCTTTTGAAGCGTTCTGGACGGCCTGCCATCATCGTCTGCGAGGCTACAAGACCGATATTTTCAAATACAACGATTAACAATAACAGGAATACAGCAATCCAGAACACCAGGCTCACAATGCCGCTCCAGTCCATTCCGAAAAATAGGCCGCCATAACCTGAGAATACATGCCCTGAGGCCTGTTTTTCCGGTGCATGTGCAGCTCCCAGCAGATAGGCTAGTCCTGTACCAACCAGCATACTTATCAGCAGGCCACCATTAGTTCCCCGGATAAATAACACTAAAGCCAGCAATAAAGTCACACAGGATGTAATAACTGCAGGATCACTAAAATGTCCTATGGCAACAAAAGTAGTCTGATGGGCAATCACTATCCCACTCTTTTGCAGCCCTATAAAGGTCAGAAACAGCCCTATACCGACTGTAATGGCATGCTGCAGGTTTTGGGGAATTGCCTCACTAAGAATACGATAAAGTGATGTAAAGGCCACGATAGCGAATAACACGCCTGTTATAACGACTACAGTAAGCGCCTCTCTCCAGTCCAGTTTCATGGAATGAACAAGCGTATAAGTGAAAAATGCGTTAATCCCCATCCCGGGAACCACGATGATAGGCGTCTTCCCGCCAAAAGCCATCAGCAGACAGCCGGTAATAGCAGTCAACAGTGTAGCCACCATTGCCGGTCTAAGCGGCATCCCCGCGTCATGGAGAATCGTCGCATTCACCATAACAATATAAACTGAAGCAAAATAGGAGAGAATCCCTGCAGCCCATTCCCGTTTCCAGTCATTCTCAGGCGCAAGCCCCACACTATTTCGCCAAAAATTCGATTTCATGTACAAAAACCTCCACTGATATTAAGTTCCGCAGGCGGATATTACCCGGATTATAAATCTAAATCAGCCGTTCATCCCGGTTCAGCTATTATGCCTATTTGTGGCCTGCTTCTTGCAGAACCCGCCTGTTTAACGACAACAAAAGGGCGTACGCAGCCGGATTCCAGCTACTCGCCCTTTTGTCCATTACTCTAATCCTATAACTATAATTGAAACAGCCTCAGCTCAGCGATTCACTTACAAGCTGACGCCTCCAGCCTCAAGCAAATCCCGCACGGCAACGCTGACCATAATTAGGCCGGCTACCGGTGGAACAAATGAATTGCTGGCTGGCGGTTGTTTCGCTTTACGTCGATCCGGCGCATTCTCCGGAACAATCTTGTCCGTAACATCCTGACGTGGCTTCATTGGCGGCTCCGTAGAGAAAACCACCTTCACGCCTTTCTTAATCCCATCCTTACGCAGCTTCTGGCGAATGACCCGGGCAATCGGATCATACGTTGTTTTGGAAATGTCCGCTACCTGGAATCTTGTAGGATCCATTTTGTTGGCAGCGCCCATGCTTGAGATCATAGGAATTCCACGTGCCAGACATTCTTTAATCAAATGGACCTTGTAGATAATCGTATCCGAGGCATCAATCACATAATCCGGTTTCAGCTTGAACAGTTCCTCATAGGTTTCTTCCGTATAGAACATGTTCAGCGCAATTGCTTCACATTCCGGATTAATCAGCCTCACACGGTCTACCATCAGTTCGGCCTTCTTTTGCCCAACCGTTGTAGTAAGTGCGTGGATCTGCCGATTCACATTGGTAATGTCGACGGAATCCTTATCAATCAGAATCAGTCTGCCGATCCCGCTACGAGCCAATGCCTCAACAGCCATACCGCCAACACCGCCGATACCAAGTACCGCTACTGTGCTGTTCTTCATAATCTCCAGACCTTCCGGTCCGATCGCCAGTTCCGTACGTGAGAACTGATGCAGCATGAGGTCAGCCTCCTTCAAAAGCTATGGCGAAGCAGAAATCTGCCTCGCCCGCTTTATTTAATTATTCTTTTTCTTTTTCTTTCTTTGGTTTAAGAGCCAGCTTAATATGCAGTTGCTCCAATTGTGAACCGTCTACTGGTGCAGGTGCATCCATAAGCAGGTCCGTTGCACTTGCCGTTTTCGGGAATGCGATGGTTTCGCGTAGATTTGTACGACCCGCCAGCAGCATAATTAGACGATCTAAACCGAAGGCAATACCACCATGTGGAGGTGTACCATATTCGAACGCATCCATCAGGTAACCAAATTTCTCGTAAGCAACCTCATCTGAGAAGCCGAGAGCTTGGAACATTTTTTCCTGTACTTCACGTTTGTAAATCCGCATGGAGCCGCCGCCTACTTCATAACCGTTCAGAACGATATCGTAGGCTTGTGCACGAATTGCACCTGGATCTGTGTCGAACAGATGCAGATCCTCTTCACGTGGACGAGTGAACGGATGGTGTTCTGCTACATAACGTTTCTGATCTTCATCATAACCAAGCAATGGGAAGTCAGTCACCCAAGCGAACTTGAACACGTTATCGTCGATCAGACCCAGCTGACGTCCGATTTTGACACGAAGGGCACCTAGAACGTCCGCTACAACCTTTTTGGTATCAGCGGAGAACAACAGTAGGTCGCCTTCTTCAGCGCCTGTACGCTCCTTCACAGCGGCAATTTCTTCTTCAGTGAAGAATTTGACAATCGGCCCTTTGAACTCGCCGTCTTTCACTTGAATCCAAGCCAAACCTTTCGCTCCATAACGCGCAGCATAAGGTCCGAGATCATCGATTTCTTTACGAGTCCAAGTCCCACAGCCTTTAGCATTTAGACATTTCACTTCTCCGCCTTTTTCGATCACGGAAGCGAATACCTTTACGCCACTTGTGGCAACAATATCGTTCATTTCCACAAGCTCTAATCCAAAACGCAGGTCAGGTTTGTCTGAACCGTATTTGCCCATAGCCTCAGCATAAGTCAAACGTTGGAATGGAAGTTGAATATCCGCTCCTACAGTTTCTTTAAACAAACGCTGCATCAGGTTCTCCATCATGCCAAGCAGCTCATCCTGAGACAGGAATGAAGTCTCGATGTCCACTTGTGTAAATTCCGGCTGGCGGTCAGCACGCAAATCTTCATCACGGAAACAACGAGCAATTTGATAATAGCGTTCAACGCCACCCACCATCAATAGCTGCTTGTAGATTTGTGGAGATTGTGGCAATGCGAAAAATTCGCCTTCATGCACACGGCTTGGCACCAAATAATCACGCGCACCTTCCGGTGAGCTCTTAGTTAGGATTGGTGTTTCTACATCAATAAATCCTTCACTGTCAAGGAAATCGCGGAAAATCTTAGAAGCTTTCGAGCGTAGCAACAGCGTTTTTTGCATTTCTGGACGACGCAGATCCAGGTAACGATATTTCAGGCGAAGAGATTCGTCTACTTCCACTCCATCTTCGATGAAGAATGGAGGGGTCTTAGCAGCGTTCAGCACTTCGATATCTGTAATTTGAACTTCAATCTCACCTGTTGGCAGATTGCGGTTAATGGTTTCTTCATCACGTTTAACCACTTTTCCTTTGACAGCCAAAACATACTCACTGCGAACCTTATCCGCAATTTGCAGTGCTTCGCCGGAGTAGTCCGGGTTGAATACAACTTGCACAATACCGCTTCTGTCACGCAGGTCAATAAAAAGTACGCCCCCAAGGTCGCGGCGGGTCTGGACCCATCCGTTCAAGGTTACCGTTTGTCCAATATGTTCTGGTGTTAATTGCCCACAGTTATGACTTCTTTGCATAATTCACCATTCCCCTTTTTATTTAAAAATACATTTCTACTTAAAAAGTCTTCTTCTATACCAACGCCTGAGCCAGCTCTTCGAGCTTCACAGTCTGCTGTTCCCCTGTGCTCATCGACTTCAGCGCAATTACACCATTCTTCAGCTCGTCTTCGCCAAGAATCGCAGTATAACGTGCCGACATACGGTCAGCTGACTTCATCTGCGCCTTCATCTTCCGGCCGAGGTAGTCGCGTTCTGCCGAGAACCCTTGGCTACGCAGAAAGTATAGCTGCTTGGAGATTTCAATGTCAGCCTCTTCGCCAAGAGCTACAAAATACACATCCAGTGGCTTCGCAGTCTCCAGCTCTACCTTCTGATCTTCCAGAATAAGAAGAATACGCTCCAGCCCGATCCCAAAACCAATACCCGGTTGATCCGGTCCACCGATTTCTTCAACCAAACCGTTGTAACGGCCTCCGCCGCCTACGGTATCAATAGAGCCAATGCCAGCTGCTTTATATTCAAACGCAGTATGCGTGTAATAATCCAAACCACGTACAAGACGAGGATTAATCGTGAACTCCACACCCATGATGTCGAGATGCATCTTAACCTTCTCAAAATGAGTTATGCATTCATCATCCAAACTGTCCAAAATGGAAGGCGCATCTGTAAATTTATCCTGATCCACCTTGCAATCCAGCACACGAAGCGGATTACGCTCGATTCGACGCTGACAGTCACTGCAGAGGTTATCCTTCATCGGTCTAAGGAATCCCAGCAGCTTCTCCCGGTAAGCCGCACGGCTTGGTGCATTACCCACGGAATTAAGCTCCACTCTTACATCCTTAAGACCTAGATCCTTATAGAATTGATAGCCCATAGAGATTACTTCTGCATCAATAGCCGGATCCACGGCCCCAAACGCCTCAATCCCAAACTGATGGAACTGGCGATATCTTCCGGCCTGCGGACGCTCATAACGGAACATAGGTCCGATATAATACAGCTTGCTTACATCAGGTTCACCGTATAGCTTGTTCTGAACGTAAGCCCGCACGACACCAGCCGTTCCTTCTGGACGAAGAGCCAAATCACGGTCGCCTTTGTCCTTGAACGTATACATTTCGCCTTCCACGATATCCGTTGTTTCGCCTACTCCACGTTCGAATAACCCTGTGTGCTCAAACATAGGTGTGCGAATTTCCCGGTAGTTAAAACGGCGGCATAAATCTCTGGCCTTCCCCTCAATATACTGCCATTTCTCCACAGCACCCGGAAGCACGTCCTGCGTTCCTGTTGGTTTCTCGAATCTTTCTTTAGCCACAGTCTATCCCTCCTAAAAAATAACCCCTCTAAAGCTGTTCTCTTCATCTGTTTCTATTGCAGAAAAAGCAAAAAATCCCTCGCCCTGTTTTATAAAAAAACAGGGACGAGGGATTATCATAACCAATAATACACCACGTGGTACCACCCACATTCCGGATCAGTAAAAATATACTGAAGCCGCTCAAAGCGGTTAACGCCCGCCTACGCGTAAACGGCTACTGATCGCGGCAATCAACACTGCCCACTTTCGCCGTACGTTCTCGGGGAGGTCATTCATTCGCTCATCAACAGAATCCTTGCAGCCAAGCGATACCGGTTCATCATCCACTTAAGTAGATGTCATCCGAATCGACAAGGGATTCTTCTCTGGAGTTGTGGGTTCTCGAATTACTTGGTCCCGTCATCAAAACCATATGATAAAATCGTATATTGTTAATATTCTACTGAACTACTGCATTAAAGTCAAGGAAGTAAAAAGGATGCCTGGTATAAATTTTGACAGCTTCCGAGTTTTTTATTCAGCAATTATATTGTAACAAAAAAAATGACCTGCAGCCGAATGCTGCAGGTCCATCATCATATATTATTAAAAAGGGGGTCATGCCTTTATTATAAACACGCTATATTAAGGAATCATGTACGTAATATTACGATTATATTACATTCCATGAAAGCGGTTTATTTTTAATAGAATACTATTCGAATTGTTCAACATAGGCCCCTTTGCCCCGAAGGATTTCCACAACTTCATTATAATTTTCTTCTGCTATACTTAGCTCCATCACATAACGAAGTTCACTTAAATCCCCATCTTCGAGATCTCCTTCTGCCACGTTCGCACTAACCTGATCTTCATTCACACTATAATGTGTTTCAGGGTCAGCCCGAGTGTCGGAAGCGGCAATGCCAGGAACCAGCATAGCTCCAGCTGCAGGTGTGCTAGCCGTTCCAAGCGTTCCAGTTGTGCCTGCGACTACAGATGCACTATCCAGTGGAATGATTGGAAACAGAATATTACGATCATTGCCGATAGGGTCTGTGAGTGGCCAAACCTCCAAGCCATCCACCTTATAGCTAATCAATGCTGTTTTTGCGCCTTCTGCTTCATTTTCAGTTCTGAAATACGCTTGGATTTTTCTGCTCATTGCCATTACCTCCTTGGATTATAAGACTCTAAAATAAAAAATGCTTATTTATTTCAGGACCTTCAATATTTCACGAACAAATGCAGGCTCATCTTTTGGTGTACGCGAAGTAATGTAATTGCGATCAACCACTACTTCCTCATCCTTAAACTCCGCGCCGGCATTCACAACATCATCCTTCAGCGGAGGATAAGAGGTAATGGTGCGTCCCTTAAGCAAGTCTGCACTGATCAGAATTTGCGGTCCGTGGCAAATAGAGGCGATAGGCTTGCCTGCTTCATTTGCTTCTTTTACAAACTTCAAAATATCAGCATTTTGCCGTAAATTCTCGGGGGAAGAACCACCCGGGATGACAATCGCGTCATAATCACTTGCTTGAACATCGGCGATCGCCTTGTCTGCTGCGTAGGAGACTTCTTTCTTTTTACCTAGCAAGGTCTCCCCTTTTTTCAAACCAATAATGTCAGCTTGATGTCCTGCCTTTATAATTTCATCATAAGGAACCTTCATTTCAGAATCTTCAAAATCATTAGCCAGTAAGAAAGCAACGTTACTCATGTAATAGTTTCTCCTCTCTGTCTTTAGCAATTAATGATGTTCTAATTATTCTTTCTTGTGGTCTATTACCCTTATGAGGATGCTTTCTAACCTTTAATCGGAAAAAAGGCTTCCTTCACAACACCGAAAAAGCCGCATTTTCCACCCGCTTCAGGTACGCGGCAAGAGATTGCGGCTTCTTCCTTTCATCACTAGTGGTTCGGTCTCGCCGTCTAGCTTTTTGGCTAATGCACAGGCTTCCATAGGACTCCCAGTCGGTAGTGCCGGGATACTTCTCCATACCCATGCCTTCTGTGATTGTCTCATTCTTAAACTCCCTGCCTTATGCGTGATATCTGCCTGCATTTAGTTTATCCAGCCCAAAGAAGCTCTATCCGCATAAAAAAAAGATGTCGAAAGTTAGCTCCGGCCAGAAGCAATCTTCGACATCCTCTATTTCGTTAGCTGCGGCTATCCAGAATGAGAGTAACTGGGCCCCAATTGGTCAGCGACACATCCATCATCGCTCCAAATATGCCCGTCTCCACCTGAAGACCTCCAGCTCTAAGCTCTTGATTAAAATAATCATAAAGACGCTCGGCCTCCGCAGGAGCTGCAGCTCCCATGAAATTCGGCCGTCTTCCCTTACGGCAATCTCCGTATAAAGTAAACTGGGACACTGAAAGAATAGCTCCGTTAGTATCCGTGACACTATAGTTCATTTTGCCAGCATCATCTTCAAAAATACGCAGTCCAGCTATTTTATCCGCTAAATATTTGGCATCCTTCTCTGTATCTTCATGGGTAACGCCGACAAGCAGCATCAGGCCATTGCCAATCGCTCCGGTCACTGTCTCATCCACGGTTACTTTGGCGTCCTTACAACGCTGTACTACAACTCTCATCGCACTACTTCGCTCCTTGCCTTATTGCATGATCCGATTCACTGTATATACATCCTTGACTCGTTTCACTTTATCTACAACGGATTGCAGATGCTCCGTATTACGAATAAGGATGGTCATATGAATCATTGCCATCTTATTCTTGTCAGAGCGCCCAGTGACCGCTGAAATGTTCGTTTTGCTCTCGGACACAGCCTGCAGTACTTCATTGAGCAGTCCATTGCGGTCATGGCCTGTAATCTCAATATCCACACTATAGTTTGCTTCCATCGTGCCTTCCCATTCCACTTCAATCACTCTAGCTGCTTCTTCTCCGTCACCTTCACCCGGAATGTTAGGACAATCCTGGCGGTGTACAGATACGCCCCGGCCCCGTGTAACATAACCTACAATGTCGTCACCCGGAACCGGGTTGCAACATCGTGCAAAACGAACAAGTAAGTTTTCAATTCCTTTTACACTAACGCCATTGGTGGGTTGATTTCGTCTCTCGCCGGAAGACTTGATCTCCTTCATCTCTGAAGTAAGCTCCAAGTGGTTAGCAGCTTCTTCCTGCTCCTTGCGCAGCTTCTCCGTCAAACGGGAGGCAATCTGCGAAGCGGTAATCCCACCAAAACCAACGGCAGACAACATATCCTCTACATCATTAAAAGCAAATTTTTTCGCAGCTTCCAACAGTTTTTCATCAGAAATCCACTCGGAAACTTCAACATTCAGGCGCTTCAGCTCACGTTCAATCGCTTCGCGACCTTTTTCGACATTTTCCTCACGTTTTTCTTTTTTGAACCATTGTTTAATTTTGCTTCTTGCGTGAGAGGATTGTGCAATTTTGAGCCAGTCACGGCTAGGTCCGTAAGAATGCTTAGACGTCAAAATCTCAACAATATCGCCCGTCTTCAGCTTGTGATCAAGCGGCACGATCCGCCCGTTCACCTTGGAACCAATCGTACGATTGCCCACTTCTGTATGAATGCGGAACGCGAAGTCAAGAGGCACAGAACCGGCAGGAAGCTCAATAACCTCACCTTTAGGAGTAAATACAAACACGAGGTCTGAGAAAAAATCCATTTTTAGTGATTTTACGAACTCTTCGGCATCCTTAGCTTCATGCTGCAGCTCCAATATTTCGCGAAAGAAAGGCATCCGATTCTCCGGATTAGCATTATTACTGCTGCCTTCTTTGTATGCCCAGTGTGCGGCTATCCCGTATTCTGCCGTGCGGTGCATTTCCCAGGTGCGAATTTGCACCTCAGTAGGCTCTCCGCCTGGTCCTACCACAGTAGTATGCAGAGATTGATACATATTGGCTTTTGGCATAGCTATATAATCTTTAAAACGCCCCGGCATTGGCTTCCATAAGGTATGAATAATTCCAAGGGTTGCATAACAGTCCTTGATATTATCCACAATGATACGAATGGCCAGCAGGTCATAAATTTCATTAAACTGCTTATTTTTTGTGCTCATTTTGTTATAAACACTGTAAATATGCTTCGGGCGACCGGAAAGATCACCTTCAATGCCCATTTCATCCAGCTTGGCACGAATACGGCCAATTACGCTGTCGATAAATTGCTCACGTTCAGCCCGCTTCTTATGCACCAGATTAGCAATCCGGTAATACTGCTGCGGGTTCAAGTAACGAAGCGCAATATCCTCCATCTCCCACTTAATCGCGGAAATCCCCAGCCGGTCAGCTACAGGACAGAAGATCTCCAACGTCTCATAAGAAATACGGCGCTGGCTCTCTTCAGATTGGTATTTTAACGTTCGCATATTATGCAGACGGTCCGCCAGTTTAATGACAATGACCCGGATATCCTGGGCCATAGCAATAAACATTTTGCGGTAATTCTCGTTCTGCTGCTCTTCCTTTGAGCGAAAGCGAATGCGTTCCAGCTTCGTTAAGCCGTCAACAAGCATTGCGCAGGTATCGCCAAATTTAGCGCGGATTTGTTCCAGTGAGACCGTCGTATCTTCCACCACATCATGCAAAAGCGCTGCAACAATAGATATAACATCCATTTGCATATTGACGACAATATCTGCCACCGCCAGCGGATGCAGAATGTATGGCTCCCCCGACTTGCGGATCTGCCCGTGATGAGCCTGATCGGCAAATTCATAAGCTTCCCGGATGCGGAGAAGATCTTTATCTTTTATATAGGCGCCAGCCTTATCAATTAATCGCTCAATGCCCATTCTCGTCGTATCCGATTCCTTTCTATAATAAAATGAACCCGCAACTGTTCAAAAATCTGCAGGTTCCAATCATTTCATTTGTCCAAGCTTACTTACGCCCTTATTCAAAGTTGTCTATAATTATGAGGCTTAAGGAGGATTACGTCAACACTTGCCATCTCATGGTATTCCAGAAGTAAAAGTAATTAAATTCGGACAAATTAATAACACTTGTGAAAATGTTGTTGTAAAAAAGCCAAGTTCTATTTAATCTAGTAAAGGCGGATTTTCGCCGGACAACCTAATATCAGATAAGAAAGAGGAGTGAACTCCATTGCAACGCGAAATTCAAGTTAACGAAAAACTTCCATGGGGCCCAGGCTTTCTATTAAGTCTCCAGCATTTGTTTGCCATGTTTGGCAGTACAGTGCTAGTGCCTAACTTGTTCGGGGTCGACCCTGGAATGATTTTGCTTATGAATGGTATCGGTACATTGCTGTACATTTGGATCTGTCGTGGTAAAATCCCTGCGTACCTTGGTTCCAGCTTTGCCTTTATTGCACCGGTATTGTCAGTACTCAGTCGTTACCCAAATGATCACATGAAAGGATACTCGCTTGCTTTGGGTGCTTTTATCGTCACTGGTATTATATTCGTGCTCGTGGCATTGATCATTCGTTATGCAGGAACCAAATGGATTGATGTTGTTTTCCCTCCGGCAGTAATGGGAGCTATCGTAGCTACGATCGGACTTGAACTTGTACCTGTTGCCGCACGAATGGCAGGACTTATTGCTCCTGAAGGCGTTGCAGTTACAGACTGGACTCCAGATGGCAAAACAATCGCACTTTCTATGGTGACACTTGGTGTAACTGTAATTGGAGCTGTACTCTTCCGCGGTTTTCCAAAAATCATTCACATCCTTATTGGTATCGTCACTGGTTATGGTTTAGCATATATTTTGAAAATGGTGGATACCGCTGCTATCTCTAATGCAAAATTTTTAGCGCATCCTTCCATTGTTACTCCTTCATTTGATTGGAATGTAATATTCACTATTATCCCGGTATCATTAGTTGTTATTGTTGAGCATATTGGACATTTACTTGTTACAAGCAATATTGTCGGCAGAGACTTGGCAAAAGATCCTGGACTTGACCGCTCTCTGATGGGGAACGGGATATCTACAATTATCTCCGGTTTTATCGGTTCTACTCCAAATACAACCTACGGTGAAAATATCGGGGTTATGGCGTTGACTAAAGTATATTCGGTATATGTAATCGGCGGCGCAGCGGTGATTGCTATTCTGCTTTCATTCTCTGGTACTTTCTCCTCCGTTATCGCTAATATTCCAACCCCTGTAATGGGTGGTGTATCCCTGTTGCTGTTTGGTGTAATTGCGGCTTCCGGATTACGTATTTTCGTTGAGCAAAAAGTTGATTTTTCCAAAGCTACGAACATGATCATGGCTACGTTGGTACTCGTTGTCGGAATCAGTGGTACAACCCTTACTATGGGCAACGTTAAACTAAGTGGTATGGCGCTGGCTACAATTGTTGGTATCGTATTGGCATTGTTCTTCAAACTCATTGAAGTGCTTGGACTGTCTAATGATGGCGGAGAAAGTGATAAAACTGCCCATTAATCAATTGTAAAAATAGAATTTTAAAAAAGCTGCTCCAACATCCATTTATGGACTTGGGCAGCTTTTTTTATTAACGCAGATACAAAACAGCAACTCTCCGCCACAAGGCAGACAGCTGCTGTTATTATCTTACATTTTCCAATTAATGTTTAACTTCCACACTTTGCGTCACGCGTTAATCTTTGCACTTTTCAGCATAATTCGAGCGCCGAATCCCCGTTTATTTCCCGGGAAAAGACAAACTTTACAAGATTAATCCTCGTAATTCACCAAGGAAAGAACTTCAACTCCAGAAAGCTTATTACGCCCAGCAAGCTCAACCAGCTCAATCAGAAAAGCAGCACCTACCACTTTACCGCCAAGCTGTTCTACAAGGTTAACCGAAGTAGCAATGGTTCCACCAGTAGCCAATAAATCATCAGCGATCAATACTTTTTGACCAGGCTTGATGGCATCTGTGTGAACAGCAAGGGTGTCCTTGCCATACTCAAGATCATAACCTACCTCTATAGTCTCATATGGAAGCTTCCCGCTTTTACGAATCGGCACAAAACCTACTCCCATCGCATAAGCAAGAGGTGCTCCAACTACGAAGCCACGTGCTTCTGGTCCAGCGATAACGTCGATTTCCAAATGCGCTACGAGAGCTTTCAACGCGTCAATCGCTTGGCGGTAAGCCTCACCGTCTTTAAGCAATGTGGTGATATCTTTAAAACTAATACCTTCTTTAGGGAAATCAGGAATCACACGAATACTATCTTTAAAATCCAAATTTATCATCTCCTATAAGTTTTGTAAGCATAAGCTGCTTTGATTTCAGATCGACAAAACTTGCTTCGTAAAGCTTTGTTTTGTAAGCATAAGCTACAGTGATTTCAGATCGGCAAAACTTGCTTCGTAAGCATTCGCTTTGTTATATGAGCGTTGCATTTTTATACACCATTGGGTACGCTCAGCATCTCATATTCGCATGGATTATGATACGCCTAAACGACGCGATAACATCCAGTCCTGTAACTCTGACAGGCTGCCCTCCATGAAGTATTGCTCCATCTCCGCCATCTGTCCCAGTCTAACAAAATGACTCGATGCTGTCAGACTTTTAGCTACTGGCTGAGTAATAAACGCCACACTTCCCTGACTTCTTTTAATAAAATCAAGCTCCTCAAACACATCAAGCATGTTGTTAAGCATGCGGATACTTAACGAGGACTGGCGGCTTAACCGCAGCAAAACTTCGTTCTCAGGCGTTGCAACTGAGGTGATCGAAGCCAACAGTTTATATAGTATTTTGAAATGATCCCGCGTGGGAGTAATAAGTCGTTCTCGGCCATCCTTGATAGAATGCAATAACGCAATATTATCAGCATTAGGGAAGGTTTGGAGCAGCGCATCCAGTTGTTCAGGAGTCTCCGGCATATCCAGTATGCATAACAGAGAGACATGCCCTGACTCCTGAAGGGGCTCATCCTTAACAGCAGCGCTAATGCCAGCTTCTTTATCATATACCCATAAAGACATTCCTATCAATTCACTTGCAGGCGTACTACGTCCGTTCTGAAACACTGCAGCAGCTCGATACGGACCCGCACCACTATAAGGAAGAAGTAGTTCTCTAATATGTGCGGCTTGCCGTACGGCGTCAGCAGCACCACGAAGATCGAATAACTGGGCATCCTGCACAGATAAATCCTGCAGCATCAGCTGTGATTTGCGTGAGCCATTCCATTCATTGATCGACAGCTCAGCTAACACGTTGATCGTAGTACCCGCCGGTAGCAGCCTGGATAAAGCGCCTTTACCAAACGCCAAGGCTTCAATGCTGTTTTTCCCCTGCTGCAATACAATCTTCAGGTGTTTTCCATCTTGACCCATTGTACGTGTCTCTTTCACGGTAGCCCCACGAATAATAAACTTCGGCAACGGATTAGACATTCCGAAAGGTGCAAGCCTTTCCAATTCTAGCGCGGTCTGCAGTGATAAATCCGAGATTGACACCTCTGCATCAGCGGAAGCAACAGGAACGAAATGCTCTGGCGTTAACACCCCGGACGCATATTCATTTAATGCTGCAGCAAAGGCTTCTAATCCATCCCGATGCAGGCTCATTCCCGCAGCGGCTGGATGACCTCCAAAATGATCCATTAAATCAGAACAAGAAGAAAGTGCAGCGTAGATATCAAGTCCAGGTATGGAGCGAGCAGAACCTTTGCACATTCCGGTCTCTGGATGTATATCCAGAATGATCACAGGCCGATAATAACGCTCCAGTAGTTTGGAAGCCACTATACCTACCACACCTACATTCCAGCCATGATCAGCAAGAACAATGATGTCTGGGATTTCGCCACCCTGTGTCATCTGCTCCAGCTTGGCAGTGGCCTCAACAACAATTCTTTCTACCACCAATTGGCGTTCTTTGTTAAGCAGGTCAAGCTCTCCAGCTAGCTGCTCTGCCTCAGCCGCATGCTCGGTAGTGAGGAGGGACACAGCCCGTCCAGCATGATCCAGGCGACCACTGGCATTGATGCGCGGCGCCATGCCAAAAGCGATATTGACCGCACTCACAGTGCTCATGTTCACACCGCTGACAGCGAGTAAGGCACGAATCCCCGGGAAACTTGAATGCCGCATACTTTCCAAGCCATTTCTAACAATCTCACGGTTCTCGCCAAGCAGCGGCATTAAATCCGCAACCGTTCCTATCGCTGCAATCTCTGCCCATTCTGTGGGAGTCTCTTCCCCTAGAATAGCCTGAGCAAGCTTATAAGCCACACCTACACCCGCTAATCCTTTGAACGGATAAGGGCAATCTGGCAGCTTGGGATTAATAAGCGTATAGGCCTCTGGCAAAAGCTCAGGAGGTTCATGGTGATCCGTAACGATCACATCGATCCCCAGTTCATTAGCGTAAGCAACCTGATGATAAGCGCTAATGCCAGTATCTACTGTAATGATTAAGGAGACACCTTGCTGTAAAGCCCAATCCAGGGCATGATTATGCAGCCCATAACCCTCGTTAGAGCGGTGTGGGATATAAATATCAAAGGAAGCGCCTAAATAGCGCAGCAGATGAATCATAAGTGCTGTGCTGGACACCCCGTCGGCATCATAATCGCCATAAATAAGAATATGTTCTTCATCTTTTAAAGCCTTTCTAATTCTAGGAACCGCTTCAGCCATTCCTTTGAGTAGGAACGGATCATGCTGTTCTTCCTCACTGCCATCCATAAAGCATAGAGCTTCATGAGGCGTGTTCATTCCTCTATTTACTAATAGTGAGGATAAGAGTGGAGAAATAGAAAGGCTCCGGGCCATATCCCTAACTGTGTCGGGATTGGCTGCCGGAGATTGCCATCTTGTTTTTGAATAAAGCAATAGAACTCACCTTTCTCTCACCTTGCAAACTACTGAAGCAACGTAGGAATATCATTATCCGGCAATTCATAATTGCTTTTGTACGGATAGCCGGGATCATAAGGAACAACGTCCATATGCACCTCACCGACATGAACAAACCGGTGCTGCAGCAGCTTCCTAGCGCATTCCGAAATATCCTGTGCTTCCATCACCGTAATCCGCGGATTCACACTGATTTTCACTTGAAGATTCACATAATTCCCTTGCTCAAGTGCCTTCAAATGTTCTACGCGAATGACGCCATGAACACGTTGCACTGTTTCAATAAAATTAGCGGCTTCCTCCGAAGGAAGCTCCTGCGCATTTTTAGTGTTAATAGAGCTAGCAATGAGTGAATAGCCTTTACGAAGAATTAAAACTCCGGTTAAGAGTGCGGCAATAGGATCCATATAAGATAGAGGATGCCAATAGGTACCACCCATGGATAACGAAATTCCGACTAATACTGTGATAGATGTATATAAGCTGAAACGATGACTATTAACATATGCAGCATGACTGCCATCACCTATTTTTTTAAAGTAGCGATATTGATATTGAAAAACAGCTTCTTTAAACACAATAGATACTAAGACAGTTACAAACGCCAGCTGTCCGTGTGTAGATGATTTTCCATCTGTTAAGTCGCGGATTGCAGAGAATGCGATCTGCAGTCCCCCCATAAGAATAAATACCGAAAAAAGTATAGCCAGCAGCGGCTCCTTAGTGCCCCGCCGTTCTTCGATCCGTTGCTTACTCTTTCTCCCTTGCTCAGAGCGCCACGGAAGAATATCCGCCAGTTTAGCTGCTGCATCTGCTCCGGAATACAAAGCATCCCCCATTAATGCCTTGCTCCCTGAAATATAGCCAAAACTCCCCTTAGCTACTGCCAAAGTAACATCGCTAATGATCCCTGTCCAAGCAACCGTCTCGCTTTGCGGTGATCGTTCTTTATTCATACGAGGCCCTCCTTACCAATAGCAAGTAATCTCATGATGATTCAATACACATGACATGACCCTAAAGATTTCGAAAGCCGCGTCGCATTTGACGCGGCTTTCTTAAACGTATAAGAAAAGTAGAACTTCGATGCTAATTTCTTCTAACCTTTATTCGGGCTGCTCTTCACTTTAACCTTCTCACGCTTTTTAAGCACTAACCAGAGTGGACTTGCAATAAAGATGGAAGAGTAAGCTCCGAAGAGCAAACCGATTACCATCGCAAGCGAGAACATCTTAATCGACTCGCCTCCGAACAATAACAGGAAGAACGCCGCAATAAATACGGTAAATGCAGTATAGAGAGAACGCATGAGCGTTTGAGCCACACTTTTGTTCACAAGGTGTTTCAAGTCTTCATAAGTTTTCTGTTTACCAAAACGTAAATTCTCACGGATACGGTCAAAGATAACGATCGTATCATTGATGGAATAACCGATGATCGTAAGCACCGCTACAATGAACGTCAAATCCACTTCCAAGCGGAAGATAGAGAAGAGCGCGACTACGATAAAGGCATCATGGAGCAAGGCCACAATCGATGCCACGGCGAAACGCCATTCAAAACGAATACTTACATAAATAATAATCCCCAGACAAGAAATCAGAACTGCATAAATAGCATTACGTGCCAATTCTTTAGCCATTTCAGTGTCCACTGTGTTAATTTCAAATGATGCTTTGTCATCCAGCTTAAGGATTTCAGCTTTTAGGGCTTCATCTTGAGCCTCATCAAGAACTTCGTCATAACGAATATTCACACGCTGATCACCAAACGAAATCGTCGGTTCATGATCGACATCGATTGCACTAGTTGCAGTCTTAACCTGATCCAAGTTCAAATTCTTGGATAGGGAGATGTCCACATTAGATCCAGCTTTAAAGTCAACGCTGTAATTCAGGCCAAATGTCGCCAGGAAAATCAATCCTGCTACTGTCAATGCGATAGAGAAAATATAGAAATATTTACTCAAATGTACGAAATCAAGCTCTTTCTTAAAGCGCACGGATTTCACTCTCCTTAACACCGAAGCTCTTCGGTTTGTTCAGCTTACCCGCTTTGACAAGCTGGCTAAGCAACCAGTGGGAGAAATAAAGATTCGTGGCGATACTCAGCACGATTTCTACAATCAGCACCAATGCAAAGCCTTTGACCGCACCTGTACCGAAGGCAAACATAACTGCTGCCACAATAATAGTAGTCACATTGGAGTCCATTACTGTCCGGAAAGAGGATTTATTCCCTGCCTTAACGGAGGACAGTATACTTTTTCCACTGCGCATTTCTTCCCTTATCCGTTCGTTGGTAATGATATTGGCATCGACCGCCATACCTATACCCAGAATAAATGCGGCTATACCAGGCAGCGTCAAGGTGAAGTCCGCGAAGACGAAGACCGCAATTAGCGCCCATGTATGCAAGAGCAAGGCAAAACTAGCCAAAAGACCTGGCAAACGATACATTCCGATCATGAAAATAAGGATAATCACAGAAGCCAGCAGACCTGCTCGAATCGTTTGATCAAGCGATTGCTTACCCAGGGTAGCACCCACACTTTGGGAATATTTCTCCGTCAGCTTCAGTGGCAATGCACCTAGGTTAATCGTGTCTGCAAGTTCGCGC
This sequence comes from Paenibacillus sp. FSL H3-0310, assembly GCF_038002785.1. Taxonomy (NCBI): domain Bacteria; kingdom Bacillati; phylum Bacillota; class Bacilli; order Caryophanales; family Paenibacillaceae; genus Paenibacillus; species Paenibacillus sp. FSL H3-0310. The sequence continues at coordinate 835,824 of NZ_JBBODC010000001.1, read as the reverse complement.
GCTTCCTTAATTGTATAGTTACCAGAAATAGAAGCACTGCCATCGGTAAGTACTGCTTGTACCGTAGGGTCAGATAGTTTGTTCTCATCCAAGTAAATTGCGAGATTCTTTCCCAAGAGACGTTTAGTAATCTCTGCAAATTTGTCCTTGTCCTTAATCTTGATGCTGATGATTGGCTGATTCAGGTTATCCCGTCCAACTTCTGCAGCACCTTCAACAAAATCACTACCTACCAGTTCGATTTTGCTGTAAGTTCCCTCAGCGTCACCTTCAGCAGCACTACGGAAAGTCAGAACTGCAGGTTCCTTCATTTTTTTACGAACCTCGGCTTCATCCGTTACGCCCGCAATTTTCAAACGGATACGGTCCGTACCTTCAGTAGTTACCTCTGGTTCACTTGTTCCGAGCGCATTCGCCCGTTTTTCTAAGCTTTCCGCTGTCTTCAGCAGAGAAGCTCGGGACAATGCTGCTCCCGCTTCCATAGGCTCAGCATGATACAAAATCTCAAATCCGCCTTTCAGGTCAAGACCAAGTCTAACCTTGTCCAGCAGTCCAGGAGTAGTAAATGCCATAACGCCTGTCAAAACGAGCACGGTAATAAAAAAGCCCATTAGTCTCTTCATGCTCTAGCTAGTTCCCCTTTCATTAACTCAATATTCCTATTATAGCTACACGCGAAATGACCGTCAATTCACAGCATTGATAGAGCTATACTCACACAAAGAAACGGCCGCCCCTGCTTAAATCAGCAAGACATCCGTTTTAATAGGAGATGTGGAGTTATTATTCTCTTACTTTACTGCTTTATCAGGCAGTTCGCAAAAAGAAATATGTGGTTTATTGTTCAGTTCAACCCCCGATAGGCCGCAATAGTCAAATAATTCATGTAACTATTGGCTTTCAAGGAATAAATGTCGTTTACCAGCTTATGTAGGGGAGGCAAGCCTTCCTTATCATAATTACGGCTGATGCAATCCCAAATATCCTTGCTGGTTACATACTCATAGCCGAGGAGCCGGAATTCTTCAGCTTTGCTGCGGCACATGGCTTCGATTTCTTCACTATGTTGATCATGATTCCACTGTTCCGATTCCACGTGTTGACACCTCCAAAGATCGCTCATGTTCGTATGCTCACCATAGATATTCGACTCTTGTTCTTCGCTTTCCTTCTTCCGTCACAAAAAGTTAATGCCACTAAAACAAGGCATGCCGAGATAGGGGTACAGCATATCCATAAGAATAGACAAGTTCGCCAGCGTTTTATTTCATTTTGGGAAGAAGGCGTGACCTTTGAAGAAACAGAGCTTTATACAAGGAACTTTAATCTTGCTAGCCGCCGGCATCATTAATCGGATGCTTGGATTTATTCCCCGGATTGCTTTACCCCGTATTATCGGAGCAGAAGGTGTGGGTCTGTATCAGCTCGCGTATCCTTTTTTTCTTGTGCTGGTTACTGTCATTACAGGCGGGATTCCACTGGCGATAGCCAAGATGGTGGCGGAAGCAGAAGGAGAGAATCGGCCTGAAAAATCACGGCTGATTTTACGTACTGGACTTGCTCTTAGTATTGGACTTGCAATCTTCTTTACATTGGTTGCTTTGGTAAGTGCCTCATGGGTCTCCAATGTTATCTTAACAGACCATCGAGTTTATTATACGTTTATTGCCATGATCCCAATGATTGGGATTGTCGCCGTATCTGCAATTTACCGCGGTTATTTCCAAGGCAAGCAGAACATGATACCATCGGCGCTCTCCTCCATCTTCGAATCTTTAGTTCGAATATTCTTTATGCTCTGGTTCTCCTGGTTGTTGCTTCCTAAGGGTATTGCTATGGCGGCGGCTGGAGCGATGTTAGGTGTGACGGTAGGAGAAATTGGCGGAATGTTAGCGATTCTGTGGCAATATTATGTCATTACTAAAAAAGATAAAAAGCAGACAAATCCGACTCCAGAGCAACCCGCTCTCGAGCCGGAGGTTATCCCATCTGATACACAAGGTGTGAAAGCCAACTCCCCCATATTACGGCGGTTACTAGGCATATCCATTCCCGTTACGGCAAGTCGGCTTGTAGGCTCTTTTTCTTATCTGCTGGAATCTATTATTACTGTGCGCAGTCTCGCCTTGGCAGGTATAGCCGCTGCTGCCGCTACAGCTCAGTACGGGTCTTTACAAGGGATGGTTGTTCCTTTATTGCTGCTGCCCGGGGCATTAACCTCTTCACTTGCTGTGTCTCTGGTTCCTTCCATATCAGAAGCTGCGGCAAGAAAGGACTTGCCCACCATTCACAAGCGTATGCATCAAGCGTTGCGGCTTGCGCTGGTAACAGGGGCTCCTTTTGCTGTTCTTATGTATATCCTGGCGGTTCCGCTATGCAATTTGTTATATGGTAACGCGGATACAGCTCCTATGCTGAAGCTCATGGCTCCATTCGCCTTGTTCATTTATGTTCAAGCTCCTTTACAAGCTGCGCTGCAAGCTATGGATCGACCGGGCAGGGCACTCATCAATACCTTAATTGGAGCAGTAGTCAAAATCATTCTGATCGTAATACTGGCATCGCAACCTGAATATGGAATTTACGGCGCCATCATAGCCATTATTGTGAACAGCATTCTGGTTACGATGCTTCACGGATACAGTGTGGTCAGTCTGATTTCATTATCTTTAAGAGTAACCGAAACCATAAAAACCTTATGTGCAATGGTCATTATGGGAGCGGGCGTGCATTATGTGTACACTTCCATTCCCATTGCAGATGTACAATGGATTCAATTTATATTTGCCTCTGCGATAGGAATGGTCCTGTATTTCGGAATCAGTCTGTTAGCTGGCCTTATCTCAATTCGTGATTTGGACCGTCTGCCGTTTATCAAACGCAGGCTCTAAAAAGCTATCTGTTGTCCAAACGGTCGACATAAATTCTGCCCTTATGATCTATGGAGCATAGAAATACATTTTTGAAATCAGATACTCCTTTTTGACGAATTTGAGTTCTTAACCAAAATCTGGTTTTTCCAATCATCTCTAAATTCTGATCCTGCACCTTTCCATCCATAATCAGAGGGATTGGAAGTCCTTCATATCTGATCTTATTCTTCGGCAGCTCTATCTTACGGTTCTTGTTCCCTTTATTATCGTCACTCTTTTTATGCTCAGCAGCTGCACTGCTATTGCCTGATGGGTTAGAGGATGAACTCCCCTTCTCTTTCTCGAATACCGTTAGCTGTCCACTAGGCTCCAGGATTGCAAATTCCACGTCAGCAGGACTGGCGATGTTCTGTCCACGCAACTGCTGCAGCAGATCATCAATATTATATCTCTGCCTACGCATTTCGCCCCGGTGCAGCTTGCCGCCAGAAATGAGTATGCTCGGTTTGCCGTCCATTAAAAGTCTGAGCTTTCTGCTCTTAAGACTGAGCTGAGCCACAATTACCTGTATCAACACCAATGTTGCCATCGGAACGACTCCTTCATAGATCGGTCGATTAATGTCCTCAAGCACAAAAACAGCAATCTCAGCAATCATGATGGAGATCGTTAGATCAAATACAGACAGCTTACCTATTTCCCTCTTCCCCATGATGCGCATACACAGGAATATGAAGAAATACATCAGCACGGTCAAGAAAATATGGGTAGAGATATGCTGGAACATATAGCTTCGCTCCCCTCCATTCTCACCCGCAGACTTGTTTCCCCGGGTGGATTAATGTAACCCTATTCTGACCGCTCTGTGCAGGGAACATTCGGAAGCCGGCATATTAATTAATGGTAAAAAGGCTGCAATGCCCTTTCTTGTACTATTGGGGCAAGCCATCCCATACAATGAATAATAACTATGTTGATTCTTTTTCCTCAAAAAAACTTTAGGAGGTTGTACCATGTATTTAATCCGGCGCATGTTCTCGTGGAGAATAGCCAATCCTGTGTTATCTGGCCTATGTCGATCATTCCTTTGGATGCTGATGGGTGCGTTTGTCCTCTCACTTTTGTTATGGGGCAGCAGTCTGAAGGAGCAGGATCTCTCAATGTACACATACATTGTACACGGCATAGCTGCAGCATTCGGAGGACTAACCGCCGGTCGCAGAGCCACGAGCAAAGGCTGGTATCAAGGAAGTCTTACAGGCGCATTTTATGGAATTATCGTTCTGTTGATCGGTTTTTTGGCACTGGACAGCGCACCCTCTGGTGTGGATCTGCTATGGGTTCTGGCAGCTGCAGCAATTGGCGCTCTCGGCGGAATGTTTGGCGTTAATTTACAAAAAAGCTAAAATTATAATTCCATTAAATTCGAAACATTCCTTGAAAATATGTTAAACTGTGATCATCTGACTTCATTAAGAGATCAAGGAGGCTTCGATTGCTTTGTTTTACCAATCAATGAACCATATTGTTTTGTACACAGTTGCATTAGTAGTGATATTAGTATGGATTGGCGCTAAACGTAATCCACTCATGGCATTGGTTGGAATTGGGAAAGAGATGCTGCGATCCTATAAGTTTTTGTTGCTGATTGCAGGAATGTTTGGCGTATTAGCCATAAATAAATATGAACTGCAAATTGAACAAAAAATGCATCTTACCTCTGATTATACGCCGTTTATATTTGGTCTAGAGGGTCATTTTGTCCAAGCCGTTCAGGATATATTCTACAGTCCATGGTTAACACCGATCATCGTCTTTTTCTACATTTTCATGCTTCAGTCTGTTCTAGCAGCATCATTAGGGGTCTATCTGTTAGATAAAAACCGGGTGATGTTATATGCCACCTGCTATGCTATTATTATCAACTATGCCTTGGCGATTCCATTCTATCTTTACTTCCCGGTAAACGAGGTTTGGTCCTATCTGCCAGCGGGCGTCAAATTTACTATGCTGGATGTATTTCCGAAATTCGAACAGGAATATAGACCGCTATCCGGTCTCAATAACTGCTTCCCGAGTCTACATACGTCCATATCTGTTACAATGGCACTTCTGGCCTTCCGTTCAGGGAACCGCCGCTGGATGGCCATCACTAGTATTTCCGCAGTTGTAATCGTCTTTGGAATTTTCTATCTGGGCATTCATTGGCTTACAGATATGATTGGTGGAACCTTGCTAGCTGTACTAGCCTCTACAGTTGGCGTTCAACTCGCCAAATTAACTTTGCGGGGACGTGAAGAGTCGCTTACCGTTCCGAGCCGCGTAACAAATGTACGTTAAAGTTAAACTGCTAAATCTTAATAACCTTAAAGATCAAAAAAGCGGTGTCCTCTCCAATGAGAAGACACCGCTTTTTATGTACTTAAATAACAAGTCTATACTTTCTCTTCGACATCCGTCGCCACAGCGTGGCTGATGGAACCGCGATCAAAAGTCAGCTTAGTTACATCGTTGACCCGCAGAACCACGATATCATCGGAAATCTCCATGATCGTACCGTGAAGTCCTCCAATAGTAACGATTTTATCGCCCTTTTTCAGAGCTTTCAACATTGCGTTACGAGTTTTGGTCTTCTTTTGTTGCGGACGAATCAGCAAGAAGTAGAATACTACAAACATAAGGACAAAGGGACCTACCAGGCCTAGTATACTACCTCCACCACCTGCGCCAGCTGCATATTGAAACGATTGAATCATATTTCTCCCCCCTTTCAAAGTACATTAAAGCATGACTCTTAAATCAAACCCTAAAAGCCTTTAAGATTATCATATAATCCGTATTTGGCAAAAAACTCATCGCGAAAATCAAGCAGCCGATCTTCTTTGATGGCTTCACGCACTTTACGCATTAAATCCAACAAGAAGTGCAAATTGTGGTATGTCGTCAATCGAAGTCCGAAGGTTTCATCGGCTTTGATTAGATGGCGCAAATAAGCGCGGGAATAATTCCGGCATGTATAGCAATTGCACTCCGGATCAAGCGGCCCAAAATCACGGGCATACTTAGCGTTGCGTACAACGAGTCTTCCCTGACTGGTCATCGTTGTTCCATTACGGGCAATACGAGTAGGCAAGACACAATCGAACATGTCTACTCCTCGGATTGATCCTTCCAGCAGCGCATCCGGTGAACCCACGCCCATCAAATAGCGAGGTTTGCCTTGTGGCAGCAGGGGAACTGTATAATCCAGCACTTCATACATTAGCTGCTTGGACTCTCCGACGCTGAGCCCCCCAATAGCATACCCCGGGAAATCCATGGAAGTCAAATCAGCCGCGCTCTGACGGCGCAGATCTTCATACATGCCCCCTTGCACGATAGCAAAAAGACCCTGATCGTTAGGACGAGCATGACTTTTCAGGCAACGTTCTGCCCAGCGCGTGGTGCGCTCCAGTGATTTTTTCACATAATCATATTCGGCCGGGAATGGAGGACATTCATCAAATGCCATCATTATATCTGAACCCAGAGAGTTCTGAACCTCCATCGCTACTTCCGGAGACAGGAATTTCTTATCCCCATTTAAATGGGAACGGAAATGAACTCCTTCTTCTGTAATCTTGCGCATGTCGCTTAACGAGAATACTTGAAACCCGCCACTGTCTGTCAGAATCGGGCGATCCCAGTTCATGAACTTGTGCAGTCCACCAGCTTCACGAACAATATCATGGCCTGGTCTTAGAAATAGATGGTAAGTATTGCTCAAAATAATATGGGCATCCATCTCTTTCAGCTCTTCAGGACTCATGGTCTTAACTGTAGCTTGTGTGCCGACTGGCATAAATGCTGGTGTCTCAATCACACCATGTGGAGTGTGGACTCTTCCAAGTCTGGCTCCGGATTGTTTGCACGTTTTGATGTGCTCATAAGTAATTGCTGCCATAAGTTAACCCATCCTCTTACCTTAATAAATAAACATTGCATCTCCAAAGCTAAAGAATCGGTACTTCTGCTCTATCGCTTCTTCATAAGCAGCTAGAATATGTTCCCGACCTGCCAAAGCGCTAACCAACATAACCAAAGTAGACTTTGGCAGGTGGAAATTAGTAATTAGCGCATTTACTACACTGAACTTATACCCTGGATAGATAAAAATATCCGTCCAGCCGCTGCATTCCACAAGCGGACCACCTTCACATTGTCTTCCGACCGTTTCAAGTGTCCGACAAGACGTTGTGCCAACTGCAATAATACGGCCGCCTCGTGCCTTAGTAGCATTTATGGTATCTGCCGTTTCTTGAGACATTACGAAATACTCAGAATGCATAACATGCTCTTCAACCTTCTCTACAGACATCGGACGAAAAGTACCGAGACCTACATGAAGGGTGATATAAGCGATATTTACACCCTTAGCCTCAATCTGTTTCAGCAATTCTTGGGTAAAATGAAGCCCTGCGGTAGGCGCAGCGGCCGATCCCTCATGCCGAGCATACACAGTCTGATATCGTTCACGATCATCCAGTGTTTCCTTAATATAAGGTGGCAACGGCATCGTTCCCAGCCTGTCCAGAATCTCCTGAAAAATACCCTGATATATGAAACGAAGCGTACGGCCGCCCATATCAGCTTCGTCCTCGATAACGGCACGAAGCTCATCACTAAAGATGATCACCGCGCCTGTCTTGAGCTTTTTCCCTGGCTTTACAAGAGCTTCCCAGCGATCATCCCCAAGATTCTTCAGGAGAAGCACTTCCGCCTTAGCACCAGTATCTTCTTTCACTCCAAACAATCTCGCTGGAATGACTCTCGTATCATTTAGAACAAGCGTGTCTCCGGGATTAAAATAATCAATAATATCGGTAAAATGCCGGTGAGCCAGCTCTCCATCCTCCTTATTCACTAGAAGCAGTCTAGAAGCACTGCGATCAGCGAGAGGTGTCTGTGCAATCAATTCTTCCGGCAAATGAAAATCATAAGCATCTACATTCATGGTCTGTCTTCATTCCTTAACTATAGTAACGTTCTTATAATAGTGTTGCAATATTTGCTTGTAATCATACCCGCTGTCCGCCATGCCTTTCACGCCCCACTGCGACATGCCTAGACCATGGCCGTTGCCTTGTCCAATGAACAGAAAGCCCGAGCTGTTAGTGATCACTCTGGCCGCAGAATCTCCGCCCATCACTACAGTTCCACTGCCATTCACATTAACCTTCCCCGATGCGGAAAGCACGCCAGCACTCTGCGAGCTGCTAATTGTGGTGGTAGCGCCGTCAGCGCCTAATACAGTATAACTTCCGGGTGCCACAATATCAAACAATGTACTAGGTAATCCATTAAACGCGGAGCGGAACATATCAGGATATTTCACATTCAGAGCCTGACCATTAGCTTTCACCTGAATCGCTCTTCCAGAAGGACCGCGCTGGGTGACCTGCAGGTTAGAGATGCTGGAAGGGAGCGTGCTTGTTGTTTTACCCTGCAGGCTTTTTAGAAGTTCAGCAGAGGTATACGGCCCTTTGATCCAGCTATAGCTACCAGACTCATATACTTTATCCAGAGCCACAGCGTTCTCACCCGGATTCAGCTTTCCGACTGCACTAACACTGCTCTCAATAACTGGCAGAGGACGTATATTCACATCTTTGGTTGTAGCGGTAACTATATCGAGTCCGGCAGCGGTTTTGCTGCCCGTCAATTTAATATTATCTTCACGTGCATAACCAGAGGTACCATTCGCAAGCAGAACATAATACCACTTCTTAGCAGCAGCTGCCGAAACATCTTCAACGCTTGGAACACTAGCAAATACATCGCCACCATTCGCCCAAACCTCTGAAGGGTCAGCTGTCATACCACCACTATTGGAAGAAAATACAGCCTCAACAACTTTACCACCACTCATCAGCACTTCACCAGCAGTAGTATCTACAGCTTTGATAATGGAGGGAGCTTCAGACCCGATTCCGTTATATACCTGACTAAGAGTGGTATCTACTACATTCGCTACATCAAAACGGTTGCCTTGGGACAGCGCATAGCTGCGGGCGGCGACAGCCTGAGCTTTTAGCGCTTCTTCTGGCCAGCTGGAGGAAACCTCTCCTCCAACTACGGCATACAAATATTGCTCCAGCGGCACTACATTAATTACAGCCAGCGATCCGCTCAAATTGCTCAGTTCCAAATTACCGCGATATGTACGCTTGGATCTTTCCACTAACTGAATCCCAGCCTCGCTGCCTGCAGCAAGAAATTTAGCATTGCTTCCAGAAACCAGATAATGATCGGCTTGAGTTTCACTGCTAAAATCCAGTCCGGCATCCTTACGCAGTATTAATCCAGGCGAGGTCGCCACCGAAACCGTAAATTGTGGTGCCGCCGTAGACACAGCGGCCTGAACAGCTGTTAAATCACTATCGTTGGCAGCTTCGCCTACCCATACCTCTACTTGTGCACTGCCATCGTTTCCTGCCAGAAACACCTTCCAAGCATCCAAACCAGCTGCGGTGAGGCTATTAAGCGCCACATCTGCTTCCTGCTCCGAAGAATAGCGGCCAGCTGATAAATGTTTATTACCTTTCACCGCTGGGGTTTGGTCAGCAGGAATACTCAACCCTGCTTTGACTACACGGGTAAGCCCATCCTTGGCAGCTGCTTCACTAGCATAGACGCCCGTGTACAACTGATACACAGTCGCTCCATTTCTGGAGATTGCAAAAATCTGCGGTTTATCGGAGGTGGATTGGAGCTTTTTAGCTGCATCCGCTGCTGTCTGCCAGCTTGAAACCTCCATCACCTTAACTCTATATCCGTCCAGACTTATACGAATTTGCTTCTGTGCTGGGACAGATACCAAAGGAGCACTTCCTGCTTGATCCGACAGCAAAGTAAAGCTTTGCGTTGATTGCAGTGTTACTACTGGCACAGTTGATTTATATTTACTTCCAATATCAGCATAAAGAGCAACTCGTATCGTGCTATTAGAATCGGCATGACTGGCACCCGCAGGGATCAGGAAACTTCCTACAGCAAGCGCAGCCGCAAGCAATCCTTTGCTTAGCGGGGCGACCCCTCTCCATTTCCTCTTCGTATGCTTCATCCAGCATCCTCCTTTATAATTGTAGTGACGAACTAGTGCTGCTCCGGAGGGAGCGGAAGCCCTAAATGATGATAAGCGGCCGGGGTTACAATTCTTCCACGCGGACTCCGCTGCAAGAAACCTATCTGCAGCAGGTACGGCTCATATACGTCCTCAATCGTCTGACTTTCCTCACCAATCGTAGCTGCAATCGTATCCAGTCCTACAGGACCGCCGCGAAAGCTTGAAATCATAGCACTTAACATCTTGTGGTCAATACTGTCCAGCCCACGTGGGTCCACCTGAAGCATCTTCAATGCTTCCCCAGAAATTTCAGGAGTTATAATTCCATCTCCGCGCACTTGAGCAAAATCACGGACCCGCTTCAATAAGCGGTTAGCAATCCGCGGCGTGCCCCGCGAACGAAGCGCGATCTCTTCTGCTGCATCGCCAACAATCTCAATGCCTAAAAGATCCGCATTTCGAGAAACAATGTAACTCAGCTCATCTATGTTATAGAATTCCAGGCGACTGACCACTCCGAAACGATCACGCAGTGGCGCAGACAGTAGTCCTGCCCGGGTTGTGGCACCTATCAGTGTGAACGGCGGCAAATCCAATCGTACCGAACGGGCACTTGGCCCTTTGCCGATCATGATATCCAGCGCGAAATCCTCCATCGCAGGATACATAACCTCCTCAACCGTGCGGTGTAAACGGTGAATCTCATCGATGAAAAGCACGTCGCCTTCCTGCAGATTCGTCAGCAGAGCGGCAAGATCGCCTGGACGCTCTATCGCAGGGCCGGAAGTTGTTCGCAGGTTCACACCCAGCTCATTGGCGATAATATTAGCGAGCGTTGTTTTGCCCAGACCCGGAGGTCCGTACAGCAGTACATGATCCAGCGCTTCGCTTCTCATTTTGGCCGCTTCTATATATACCTTCAGGTTTTCTTTCACCTGAGTCTGGCCGATATATTCTCCCAGATAACGAGGACGCAAGCTTAGTTCTACCGCCTGCTCATCCATCATCAAATTCGCGGATATAATCCGGTCATCCATTTCCTATCGCTCCCTTTCTTTAGGATGTGTACGGCTTTACTTAGCTATATATAGCAGCCCTAGTGCTTTCTTCATCAGCACATCTACAGTGCCTGTCTCTGATCCCTCTTTCTTCAACGCGAGCCACACGCGGTCCAATTCGCTTTCGGTATAACCCAGCCCCTTAAGCGCATCCCGCGCCTCTTGCCAGGCCAATCCATCCGTTGCTTCTTCCGTTGGCACTGCAAACAATCCCGTTTGCATTGAAGCCATACTGAGTCCGTCCAGCTTGTCCTTCAAATCAAGGATCATACGCTGTGCCGTCTTTTTGCCAATGCCCGGTAATTTCGTTAAGAACGTTATATTCTCTTGATAAATCGCTGAAATCAACTGATCCGGTGTTCCACCTGTCAGGATTCCAAGCGCAACCCTAGGACCGATGCCAGATACCTCTATCAGCTTGCGGAACAATTTTTGTTCCTCACGAGTCGGGAACCCAAATAATAGCGTAGCGTCCTCACGTGTTTGGTAATGAATATAGATCGTTACAGGTCCTTCTACTTTAGCAAAAGCATAAGGATTCGGGCAGAATACCCGGTATCCTACTCCCTGCACATCCAGCACCACATATTCCGACTCCAAATGAACGACGGGGCCTCTTAAGAAATCTATCATTTTCGCAATACCTCATTTAATTTAGAATTAAGACTGCTCGAATGGGCATGGCATACCGCTACCGCCAGCGCATCCGCCACATCATCGGGTTTCGGAATCGCCGATAGCTTCAGCAGCAGCTTCACCATTTCCTGGACCTGCCGTTTCTCAGCCTTACCATAACCCACAACAGCCTGCTTTACCATCATAGGTGTATATTCCGAGACGGGGAGACCCCGCTGCACAGCAGCTAATATAGTCACACCGCGGGCCTGCGCCACTGGCAATGCTGTAGTAACGTTGCGAGCGAAAAACAGCTTTTCTATCGCCACAGCATCGGGTTTATATTTATCAATGAGCTGACCCATGCCTTCATAGACATGCAGCAGTCGTTCTTCTTCAGGCGTATGAGCCTCAGTCTGAATACAACCATATTGGACGGGGGTCAGTTTATGTCCTTCCTTATCCACAAAGCCAAAGCCGACGATCGCCAGCCCCGGATCAATTCCCAAAATACGCAAACACGATCTCTCCTCTATAACAGGCAGATTATTCCACCGTTTTCATCCATTCCTCCGCCATGAAGCGAACATATGTATTCCTTCTAACCATTATAGCAAAAATCGCCCTTGCGGGAGAAAAAAAGTTTACTGTTTGCAGCGAAATGGCAACTTTAGGCCTACAGCTAAGACTCTTCCCCGTTTCATTTCACACAAAAAAGCTGCCCTCAGCCATTAATAATGACTTTAGGACAGCTTTATCAAAGCTATTGCTTGTTCTGCATGACATGCTCAGCAGCTTCGCGGGCATAATCACTGAAGGTAGACAGCACACTGTTGTACTCTTCAATATCCTGAACACGAATCCCCTCATGAAGCTCTTTCCAAATATTTTCCGGCAATGAGGATTTCAGGGAACCCATATCCATTTGAAAAAAAGTCTTCAGTACCTTCTCCTGAACTGGCGGACCTTTAAACAAGGTCAAATTCCCAAACGCATCTACACCAATGTAAGCTTCATTTTTTATCATTGTCGATAAATCATTCACTTTTTGTTCCAGCCACAAATCCCCTTCTGAACTAATCCAACCGCTCCATTCAGGGTGTTCATTGATTATAGTCTTCAGCTGAAGCGGGTTCTTTACGCCCGGCAACGTCTGAATCTCTTCTCCGGACACATAGGTTGTTTTTAAATGAACGGTTCTGCTGAGCCCACTTTGGGTGATGGTTTGCAGCAGTTGTTCATTATTTAAAGTGCCCTTCTCTTTTGCCTCATCACTGTCCTCGCCTACTTTAAAGACAGCTGCGGCCAGCTCACTATCGGCACTATCCGCCCAGCTAGAATTCGTCAGCAGTCCACTGATTTCCTCAGGTACCTGCATACTGCGCCAAGCCAGTACAGTAAAAGCTATACAAGCAGCTCCTACCCAAAGCGCCTTTTTCCAACGTCTCCATCGCCGCCAAAGTTGTTTTTTTAAGCGAAACGCGTTCACGTTAATCCCTTCATTCTGGTTTTTCCCTATTGTGACCTAAGAAGGGAGCATTTATGCGCTTTTCTGTGAATAATCGACATTTCTCCAAAAATACAAGGTTGACCTTGCAGTATAGTTCAAGATTTATGGTATAAGTCTGGAAGGGGGATTCTGGGGAGAGGTTTCACATACCGGCCTTAGGTGATACCTATTTCATGACGATCGACCATTTCTTGCACCAAAGCTTTTGCTTCGCCAATAGACTATTTAGTTCTTAGTGTGCTATGCCATTGGATTGGGCGATGGCGTTTGGGATGGTGGCGATGTAGGCGTTCTGCGTTTGCGTGCTGGGGAATGCGTTCTGGTGCTGGGAGTATGTGTTCTGCGTTTGCGCGTTGTGCGGAGTGGATCTAAAACTAATTAGGGAAAAACTCCCTGAAAGTAGGAGAAATTTGCTCTAAATGAACGAAATCAGGGAATTCCTCCCTAATAAATAGGCTGTTTTCCTTATTTTCGGGGAATCAGACATAAAATTAGGGAGTTTTTTCCCAATTATATGCCTGACGACCAGAATCCTAAGAATTTCAGGGAGAAATTCCCTAATCGCTCTATAAGTGTTTTACTTTTCGCTTCAATTGAAGCATAAGCTCATTCTTCACTTTTTGTTTCACCTAGGCCGCACTCGGTGTTCACTCAGTACTCTCTCGGTACGCCACTTGAAGCATCATTGCTCATCAAATGCTGCTTCAGCTTCAAGTGTTAATTCCCTTTACCTTTGTTCAGCCCCTTCTTCGTATTAAAGTCACATTTAAGATTTAGGAACCACCGGCAGCTTCACATGGCTCGGATACTCACGATTATGGTAAACAGTCTGCAGCACCGTAATCGCTTCTGAATCTTCATACGGATTACTGCCTGTATTTGTATTAGGGAAAGCAACGAATTTACTGGACGAAGTAATCGAGAACCGAATTCGGTGCCCCACAGCAAATCTATGAGCAATATTCGGCATGAAAATATCATATTTCTCCACCTGCCCAGGAATCAGCAGCTCAGGCGCCTCCAATCCATGACGGTATTTAGCTCTGACAATATAATTGGATAACCGGATAGAGTCCCCTTGTTCATTCACGTCACTAAGCGTAACAACCCAATCCGTATCTTTGCCAGTGCTGGCAGCATAGATAACCGCAGACAATTCTCCGGCCACAGTCAGCTCATCCGTCAGAATATCACTAGTGTAGACAAGGATATCATTGCGCAGCTCGTATTTCCGCAAATTCTCAGGCTCTCGTTCACCGCTATCATTCATAGGATCATGAGGATTATAGATATAAGTATCTTCAGGAGAATGTTCCTCAGGCGCTGCAAGCAGTTGCCCATCCCCTTGTCCTGAATTCGCTCGCCCGCCGCTGGAAAGGTAGAAGGAAGAAGTTGTGGCTTCAGCAGGTGTCCAATCCGCAGACGTTCTCCACTGATTTTCACCAACAACATAATAAGAGGCTCTAGGCTCCTGATCTATTCCATTTGGAATGCCTTTGAGGAAGCGGTCGAACCAGCGCAGCACAGAAACATCGTAATCATAGACTACAGCATCATTGCCGAAGCTCACACCTTCATAGTCTCTGGCTCTGTTAGGCCCGTGCTCCCAAGCGCCCAGACGGATTTTTCGATTTGGCACATCATGTTCTGTTAGCATTCTCCATGTTTCCGATACGCCGGCGCTGTCGCCGTCATACCAGCCTGAGATAACATACATAGGCACCTGCACCTGATCACCGCGCTCGGTAAAAGTACAGTTTTTCCAGAAATCATCATACTCCGGATGCTGGCTCCACAGATCCCATGGACCTGATGTTTTGCCAATCATTTGCTGAGGGATCTCTTTAATCGGTCTTGCATCAACGGCTGCTTCCGGATTCACCGTAATGCCTCCAAAGATATCAAAATCCGTCCGAGTACCCACAGATTGAGCAAGAGTCCAAGAGAGCAATGGCCAAGAACAAAGGGTTCCCCCTTTGCGAACGGTATCAACAAATGGAGAGCCCACGTTCACTTCATCCACAACCGCCTTCAGATTCGGGTGCCCACTGGTGGCCGCCGCCACAACAACAAAACCTAGATAGGATGCGCCCCACATGCCGACGTTGCCATCCGACCATTCCTGAGCAATAATCCAGTCAATCGTATCATAACCGTCATCCCGTTCATTATAAAAAGGAATCAGTTCGCCTTCCGAATCTGCCCGACCTCTAACATCCTGCGATACTACTGCATAACCTTTATTGGCCCATCTCATAAAAATCTCTTTTTTTCCGTTGCGGTCATAACATGTTCTTACGAGAATTGTCGGCAGCTTAGTTCCCGGCTTAATGCCCTCTGGTAAAAAAACATCTGTCGCCAACTTCACCCCATCACGCATCGGAATCAGATCAGTACCCAAATCGTTCACACCATATTCTGCCTTGGATAGAAGAGGATCGTCGTAGACCACTAACGGAGTCAGCTTCTCATAACCTGCTTTAACCATAAGCTCAATACCATACCGATTCGGCGTTAAAAAAGCGATAATTTCCCCGTCCAAAGTCACAATGTCCAGAGCCGTCTCTTTGCGCAGCGCCCATACTTGTGAGGTCAGTTCGCGGCCTTCAATCTGCGCCTGATACTGGATATGCTTTTGATAGATATCGCCATTACTCAGCACTACCTCGTCTTCTGCCCATTCTGCATTAGCATAAGCATCCAAATGTTTATGGATTTTTTGAAGCGGGAGTACGGTCTTGAACTGTCCATCCAGCACATTGTCCTGCATTTGCGTTCTTCTGCGCGGATCGACCTTAGCTAGCATGATCTGTTGCTCTGTAAAATGAATTTTGCCTGTATAAACACCAGAAAAGTAGACGTTAAATGTAGATGTGTGTAAGTAGGTTGTCATCTGTTTATCCCCTATCCGCAAATTTCTTCAAATACGCGCAGCCAGTTGCCGCCCATGATCTTAGCAATATCTGCATCCGCATAACCGCGGGCAACCAAACCTCTAGTAAAGTTAATAAAATAACTATATTTCTCAAGTCCAGCAACGTTTTCTGTAGAAGGACCGTCTCCTTTGGCGAATCCAAGCTTGGGTGCGATATGTTCTTTAAAATAAACCAATGACCAGAGCACATCGCTCATCGGCCAATCCGTTCCAATTCCGACATGATCCACGCCTACAAGCCGGATTACATATTCGATATGATCCAGCACATGATCAATAGTTGTATGTTTAGGATCTTCATGAACAAACCAAGGCATAGCAAAAATACCAATAACTCCACCCGTCTTGGCTATCGCGATAATCTCCTCATCACTTTTACAGCGCATATGCGGATAGATCGCCTCTACACCCGTATGTGAAGCAATCACCGGAGTTGTGGAATAAGCGCAGGCATCTAATGTAGTCTGTTTCCCGCAATGCCCCGTATCTACAATGATCCCCAGCTTGTTCAAGCGTGCAATGAATCTTTTCCCAAAATTAGTGACCCCGGCGTTCGATTGTTCTGCGCAGCCCGCCCCAATCTGGTTCTGATTGTTGTAGGTCAATTGTAGAATTCTTAATCCGAAGTTATAAAGTACATCTAATTGATCGAGATTCGTGCCCAGACCATCCGTTTCTTGTGCTGTGATAATGCCCGCTTTATAACCATTACGCTTGGCAGCACGTATGTCTTCGGCAGTTAAGGCTTTGATTAACCAATCTGCAGAATCGAATTGCAGTTGCACCTCTGCCATGCTTGTAATGATGCTGTCTAAGGATTCCAAATGAAGTTCGCGGTTCCCTGCTGTAATTCCGGACTTGTACCACTCTTCCTTATACTCAGGGATCTCTCCGCTCGCAGATAGCTTTGTGATGATTTTTGCAGGCATACTGCTGTATACCATTGGCTCATCTTTATAAGGCTCACATAATTCTTTGATTCTGTCAGAGATAGAGTCTGGAATCGCGCTTGGAGATAAGGGACCTTGAAACAGCAGATCGATAATAATGTTCTGCTCATGCAAGCGTTTAGCCCGCTCCTCCTCTTGCTCCGTCAACTTGAAATCATACAGACCTTCATAAGTGCTCATCGTGTAGTCGCTCCTTAGAATGCAATTTCAGTGCCTTTATGTAATCTAACAGCTTCATTATATATAAAATTAGCTGCTGCTAAATCCTCTATGGCCAGCCCTAATCCTTTAAAAAGAGTAATGTCAGCTGCCGACCTTCTGCCCTCGATAGTGCCACTGATCAGCTCACCAATCTCCCCGACAATATGATCTGCTGTAATTTTGCCTTCGTTCAGCGGGATTAAATAATCACCAGATTCATTCTGAGCGGATTCCAGCCGATCTACATATAACTTAGCTAATTGGACGGTCTCCGAATCCAGCTCACGGTCATTTGGTCTGCATGCGCCGACAGCATTGATATGTACACCCGGTTTCAGCCATTCTCCCTTGAGCACAGGTTCGGTGGATGCTGTCACGGTACAAATGATATCCGCTACGCTGACTGCCGCTTGAACTGTCTCGGCAACAATGATCTGCACATCATATTTTTGGCTCATCTCCATTTGAAAATCCTGTGCCTTTGCGAGTGTCCTGCTCCATACTTTTACCTCACGGATGGGTCGAACCCGCAACATCGCTTCCAGATGACTTTTTGCTTGTTCCCCAGTTCCAAGAAGAGCAAGGATTTCGGCATCCTCTCTGGCCAGATATCGGGTTGCTGCTGCACTGACTGCCGCCGTACGAATGGCTGTAATCTTTTGTCCATCCACTATAGCTTTCAGAACACCCGTAGATGAATCGAATAGGGTAACAAGACCTTGATGAGAAGGCAGGCCTGAACCATGATTGCTGGGAAATACACTGATGATTTTGGCACCAGCTACCTCTTCATGCTGCAAATAACCCGGCATTAAGCCGAGCAGATTGCTCTTTTGTAAAGGAAGCACTTGTCTTAAGCTTTGTACGGCTTGTCCAGCGGACAGAGCCTTCAAAACAGATTCCATAACGGAGATGCAAGATTCCATAGCTAACAGTTCGGCCACTTCATTTTGATTAATGACTAGCATAAGACGGACCTCCTTCTCCTCATCATGATTGCACGAACGCAAATATAAAATTTTTCTTACTATCATAACTTATCCGGTTTAAATATTCATGTATAAAGCTGGAAGGCAAAATTTGTCCTGACCCGAGTTATTCTCTATACTTAATATAGTACGTATTATATTTTAAGGAGCTGACTATTGATTATGGCTAATAAAATAACTTTAGGAAAAACCAATCTGCAGGTTCTCCCGCTGGGTCTGGGTGCCAATGCTGTTGGCGGGCATAATTTATTTCCGGGTTTAAATGATGAAACCGGCAGAAATATTGTGCGCAGCGCTCTGGATCATGGGATTAATTTTATTGATTCCGCCTTTATTTATGGACCAGGAAGATCCGAGGAACTGATTGGCGAAGTGCTGAAGGAAAGAGGCGGCCGCGACAATGTGGTCATTGCTACTAAAGGCGCTCACGTGATTACCGGTGACAAGATTACACTCGACAACTCTCCAGCTTTTCTAAGACAGTCTGTAGAAGACAGCTTGAAACGCCTCCAGACCGATTATATTGATCTTTACTATATTCATTTCCCTGATGAAAGCACACCTAAGGACGAAGCTGTAGGTGAACTTAAGAAGCTGAAGGATGAAGGGAAGATTAGAGCCATCGGGGTGTCTAACTTCTCCATTGATCAGCTGAAAGAAGCCAACAAAGACGGTCATGTGGATGTTCTTCAATCCCACTACAATCTGCTGCATCGTGATGCGGAACAAGATTTGCTGCCTTATACGCAGGAGCATGGCATTTCTTTCGTGCCCTATTTCCCACTTGCGTCGGGTCTGCTGGGCGGCAAATATAAGCAAGGCGATACATTCAGCGACATTAGAAAAAATGACCCGCTATTTCAAGGGGAGACCTTTGCCAAGAATCTGGAGAAGGTGGACAAGGTTCGTCAGATTGCCAATGCTAAAGGTGTCGAAGTCGCACATGTCGTACTTGCCTGGTATTTGACCGTACCTTCCATCGATGCGCTTATTCCGGGCGCCAAACGTCCTGAGCAGATCGTTTCCAACTTAGAGACGCTGAAGGTGCAGCTGACACCAGAAGAGATCAAAACTATAGATTCCATATTTAAGGCGTAATCTAGCCTCATTAGATTAAGGGGTTGTCCCATGGCCACGAAATGGCTGCTGGGGCAGCCCCTTTTGTGCTTTGGTTCATCGGATGATTCGGGTTAGATAGTTCGATTGCCACGATTCGTAAGATTCGTCATTCGTTCGTTTTATTTCCTTCGTACGTTCGGTCGACCTATCACAGCTCCCCGCACAAGGCCCCTATCGGACACAGTTGACCCTTAACGCAGCATTTATTGCACATTTGGAATTCCAACGGACCTCATAGCCGCTATTGGCACGAAATACACCTAATATGAACCTTTTTCTAAGCAATAACGTCTCTGGGGTCCGAAACCCTGCTGAAAAGGCGATAAATTTGCATATAACGTCATCTGGGTCCGTAAGCGGCAGCGGATGGCAGTCGATCGTAGTGGAGAGCAGTCATTCTTCTCCAATATCCTAAATTCTTTGTATTAGTAAATATTGTTTGCTATACTTTCTCTGAAGTAACATTGGACTTTAATTTTTATAAAAAGGGGAATTCCTTGATGATTATTCAACCTAAAACTCGCGGATTTATATGTACAACAGCCCATCCAGAGGGATGCGCCAAACAAATACAACAACAAATTGAATATGTAAAAGCACAAAAGAAAATTGAGGGACCTGCTAATGTACTAGTCATTGGCGCTTCTACCGGATACGGACTAGCTTCCAGAATTTCAGCCGCTTTTGGTGCGGGCGCCAACACCATTGGTGTTTTCTTTGATAAAGCTGCTGAAGGTCAACGTACAGCTTCTGCTGGCTGGTACAACTCCGCAGCTTTTGAACAACAAGCAGCGCAGCTTGGACTTAAATCTCACAGCATAGTTGGCGATGCCTTCTCCGATGCTATCAAAGAGAAGACCATTGAATTGATTAAAGCTGAATATGGCACAGTTGATTTAGTTGTCTATAGTGTCGCTTCACCACGCCGCACTCATCCGGTAACAGGAGAAACCTTCTCCTCCGTCATTAAACCGGTGGGAACCGCTTATTCGAACAAAACCTTGAACTTCCACACAGGTGAAGTTTCCATGACCACTATTGAGCCTGCTTCAGAAGAGGAAGTACGTCAGACCATCGCAGTTATGGGCGGCGAAGACTGGAGAATGTGGATCGATCAGCTTCAAGCAGCTGGCGTGCTTGCCGATGGAGCTACAACCGTTGCTTACTCCTATATCGGGCCTGAAATCACTCACCCTATCTATCGCGACGGAACGATTGGTCAAGCCAAACATGATCTGGAACAAACAGCGATCCAACTGAATGATCGCCTGTCCACTCAAGGTGGACGTGCTTTTGTTTCCGTGAACAAAGCTCTGGTAACCCAATCCAGCTCCGCGATTCCTGTAGTCCCTCTTTATATCTCTGCATTGTATGAAGTAATGAAGGAAAAAGGGCTGCACGAGAACTGTATTGAACAAATGTACCGTTTATTCTCTGAGCATCTTTACAGTGGGGGCGAAGCTACTGCTGACGGAGGCTGCTTGATCCGAATTGATGACTGGGAAATGCGTGAGGATGTTCAGACTGAGGTTATGAAACGTTGGGACGAGCTGACAACCAACAATGCAGGTGAGCTTGCTGATCTTGAAGGCTACCGCCAAGATTTCTTTAATCTGTTTGGTTTTAGAACAGAGGGTGTAGACTACGAAGCTGACATTGATCCTAATGTCGACATTCCAAATATGTATTAATAACTGATCTATAGACAAATGAGGTTATCTCTGAAGTAGTGAATTCTACTGACGAGATAACCTCTTTCTCTTTTAGATAGACATTGGCTTACCTCCCCTCTTTATGATATGGTTTGATTGAATACTGCATGTTCTACTAACATTCGAAGGAGTGAGTCACTTTTGGTTAAAAAAATTAGTGTAGCAAACGGCGCACTTGAGGTGTCACAAATTTCGCTTGGCTGTATGCGGATTGCTGATTTATCTGCAAAAGAAGCAGATACACATGTACATAGTGCCCTCGAGCTCGGAATAGACTTTTTTGACCACGCCGACATCTACGCAGCTGGCAAAGCCGAGGAAGTATTCGCAGGTGTACTGGAGAACAATCCGGGTATGCGTGATAAAATGATGATCCAAACCAAATGCGGAATCCGCAACGGTTTTTTTGATTTCTCCAAGGAACATATCCTGCAATCCGTGGAAGGCAGCCTTAAGCGCTTGAAAACAGACTATATCGACGTCCTACTGCTTCACCGTCCTGATACGCTATTCGAGCCAGAAGAAGTCGCTGAGGCTTTTGATATTCTGGAAAGCAAAGGTATGGTCAAACACTTTGGTGTCAGCAATCAGAACCCGTTGCAAATCGAGCTGCTTAAAAAAAGTGTAAAGCAACCGCTGCTGTTCAACCAGCTGCAATTGAGCATTATGGTCACTGGCATGATTGATACAGGTTTCAATGTGAATATGACTAACTCCGGTTCAGTTGTTCATGATGGCGGGATTTTGGAGTACAGTCGCCTGCATGACATGACCATTCAGCCTTGGTCGCCTTTCCAATATGGCTTCTTTGAAGGCGTATTCTTAGATAACGATAAGTTCCCTGAATTGAACGAGGTCATTAACCGCTTAGCAGCTGAAAAAGACGTAACCAATACAGCGATTGCCATCGCATGGATTCTCAGACATCCGGCAAATATGCAGCCTGTCGTTGGCACAACTAATACGCAGCGCTTGCGTGATATTGCCAAAGCTTCCGATATTACTCTCACTCGGCAAGAATGGTATGAAATCTACCGTGCTGCCGGCAATGTCCTTCCATAAACACCTAAAGCCACGAGGTACGTTATTAACGTACGCCGTGGCTTTTTTACCAGAGAGCGATTCAATCCTCACGTTCTAGTAAAACTAGATAGACAGCGTCAAGATATTCGTATACTCACAAAAAGAACACAAAAAATAATAACTACTACCGAAATACTTAAGATCATAGTGAATCTTTTGTTATCCTTTTTCATAATCCATCCTTCCTTCCTATAGATGCACATCTCTCTTTTCAAAAGAAATTAAAGCAACGCTCAAGCAAACTCCTATGATTACAACAGGGATTAGGATCATACGAACACCCTCGTTTAGGGTATATATTTCATGTGAATTTACAGCAGAGAATTTAAAAATTTGCGTCGTTAGCGTATTTTCAGAAATCACTCTCAGATATACATACGAAGAGTCTTTCAGATAACCACTGAGCAGAAAATCGCCAAATACAAAAACAAACGTGGCAATAACAGCGGTAGCCGATTTTTTCATCAATACTCCTAACAACAGCACGACAGCGGAATAAGCTGCGAGATACAAAATATTGAATCCAATAGCCCCCATAGCAACGATAAACTTCCCCTCTAAGCTTTCATTTCCGATATGGGAACCCGTAACAAGCGCTGCCAGCATATACAATACATAAAAAAGACCAAAAAATTGAATTACCCACCATAATACAACTTTTAATTCGGTCAGATATTTTCCCAGTAAATATAATGACCTGCTCTGACCCGAAGCGATAATGGTTTGAACCGACCCATACTCAAATCCCTCGGTAGCAAAAAAACAAACGTAAATCGGAATAATGAAATACAGAAAAAAAGATAACTGAATGCTAGTAATTAAAGGCTCTAAAGGACCGTCTATATCAAATCCTACTTGTACCCCCATCCAAACCAGTAATAAGGCGCTTCCAAACAGCAAAAGAAGACTTATCCCCTTGAACATGGGATCCTTGGTTACATAATAAGCTTCAGCCTTAAGAAAATTCCTCATTCGTTACCTCCAGCAATTAGATCCATATAATAGTTCTCAAGATTTGGTGCCGACAGGTTAATCCCTTCAATATGGATGCCCCGCTTTAGAAAAAAAGACATCAGCTCTTCCAGATTTGTACTCTCTTTAGGAATTTGAATTTCTCCAGCTTCGGTGATCGTAATGGTTTCTAGTTGGAGTTCACTTTTCAAAATCTGAAGTGTCGCTGCGGGATCAGCCGTTCGAATACAGATCTTTGTTTCCGCCGTATGTAAGAGTTCCTCCGCAGAAGCTTCTTTGATTAACCTTCCTTTATGAATAAAACCGTATTGGGTCGCTAGTAGCTGCAACTCACTTAAAATATGACTGGAGATTAGTATAGTCACTCCTTGTTCTTTAGATAGCTTCTCCAGGATCTTTCGCACTTCTACAATGCCTGACGGATCAAGACCATTAATAGGCTCGTCCAATACCAGAAATTTGGGATCGTTAAGTAGAGCAATAGCCAGACCTAAACGTTGTTTCATCCCAAGGGAGTATTCTGAGGTTAGCTTAGAACCGGCATCTGCCAGAGAAACTGCCTGCAATACTTCTGCAATTCTGCTCTTATCCTTAATCCCAAACGCACGGCAATAAAACGTAAGATTTTGCTTCGCATTTAGATTAGGATAAAGCGCTGGCCTTTCAATTAGAAATCCAACCTTTCGCCTCGCCTCGTGAACAGCTTTTGTGTCCTTTTTTTCAAAAAGAGAGATTTCGCCATGTGTCGGATGTACCAATCCGCCTATTATTTTCATTAATGTAGTTTTACCTGCCCCATTTTCGCCAACAAACCCATAAATATCTCCTACCCCAATCGTCATATAGACATCCTGAAGCGCAAAAGACTCTCCGTATTGTTTGCTTAAACCTTTGGCCTCAAAGATCGTTTGAGTCAAATCAAACACTCCTCTTTTCACTTTTCCACATCCTAACATGTTGCCATGAACTCTACATTCAAACTGTAACAATCAAGTTAGTTAATGTAATTATTAAGAAGGATTTGTATAATGTGACTTATATGGTCGACAAATTCCCGGATATTTTGGACAATTCTTGTCGAAAGGAATGATAAAGTGATACGTATTGCTGTCTGTGATGATGACTTTCCCACTACTGAATTAATAGAGAGACTTATTCTGGAGACTCAAAGGAATTTCACAAGGAAAATAGAGGTGTCGATCTTTTATTCCGGAGAAAGCTTCACTAAGGCCATTCAAGAGGCCTGCGCGTTTGATATTATTTTTATGGACATTGAAATGGCGGATATGGATGGAATAAAAGCTGGGTATGTACTGCGGGGAAATGATGAAAATGATCTAGTGCAGCTTATCTATGTCTCTAGTCATGATGAATATCATCTGCAACTCTTCGATGTTCAGCCCTCGGGATTTATAAAGAAACCTATCGATTCAGAGATATTTAAGCAAAAACTGATTTCTAAGATTGAAAAAGTAATTCGCAAGCTGCAGCAAGGCAAAAAAAACTTCTTATCACTACAGCAAAAAGGAAAAGAAATTCTAATCCCCTATCGAAATATCATCTATCTGGAAAGCAACCGGCGGAGAATTATTCTTTATTCCTGCAACGATCAACTCGACTACTACAGTACACTAAACGAGGAAGAGCAGAAGCTTCCTGTGAGCGATTTTGTCCGAATCCATCAATCCTACATCGTTAACTTTTACTTTATTAAAGAAATCAGTAACCAGGGAGTAATTCTCCTTAATGGCGAAGCCTTACCCATTAGTGCAAAATACAGTGCCGATTTTAAGAAAAAATATCTGAAATTCAGGGGGAGTCTTGTTGGATAATATCTTTCTGGAGGAGTTATTTTATCTAGTAACGCTTCCACTTTTACCTATCATCATTCATTACTTCTACAGCCATTGTTTCATTAGCCGACTTACCACCAAAGCCAATCTTGTTATCGTGTACTCTCTATATTTCCTCTGTATTGTCTTTCTGCACTATAGCTCACTGCCAGGCTCAATCCTACTCACACTCAATATTGGCCTGATTGCTCTCTTATCTTTTTTTTACAATGGAAATATCAAATGGCGGATCGTTGCCGCTCTTTTTCTGGTTGCGCTTATTACGCTTAGTGAGTTATCACTGCCCCTATTTTACTCGACAAAGGGATATATTCTGAACCAGTTTCTTTCCAAGCTGCTGATGTTTATATTAGCTTTTGTATCCGTGCGCGTAGCTAAAGCCTTTGGAAATGGCGGGTTATCTAAATGGTATTGGGTTCTATTATTTATTTGCCCTTCTATAAGCACACTAGGGATCTACAGCTTCGCATCCAGCCTTTATATGCAGTCCTTCCCTACCCTTGTTCCAATCCTGTCCACAGGACTACTCATTATAAATTTATTGATATTTATCTTATGTGACCGTATGTTAGTTATCCAATCTGCGCAGAACCAAAGTTATTTACTTGAGCAACAAAATGCTTACTATGTAAATCAATATCTTTTGACAAAAGAAGTACAGGAAGAATCTTTTAAGTTCCAGCATGATATTAAAAATATTCTCATAGGTTTACGCGCAAAGGTACAATCCGGTGAAGCTGCCAATCTAAATGAGTTGGACAACTTACTGGGGCAAATAGACAATCCAATAGGCGTCAGCAATAGCGGGAATACGATTATTGATTCCATTATCAACTACAAGCAGCAGGTCGCTGAGAAGCATCAGATCCCCTTCAAGTTAGACTTGAACATCCCTGCACAGCTGACGCTCGACACCACAGTTATCAGTGTGATTTTAGGAAATGCACTGGACAATGCCATTGAAGCTTGTTGCGATAAAAGAAATGAAGAGTGCTATATAACCATACATATGCATTATCTTAATGAAAGCTTGTTCATCCGGATTCAGAATCCTTATGTGAATGAAATTCATACGAATCGTTTTGGCGACATCTGCTCCACAAAAACTAATAAATCCGGTCATGGTATAGGCTTGAAAAGTATCCAGAAGGTCGTAGAGGATAGTAATGGTTTAGTAGATATTTCATATAACAATAATCTATTTCAAGTCGAAATTGTTCTTTTTATGGTCCCCTGTAAAAAAAGGATTTAGAAGCTTATCATAAGCTTCATCATAAACCCAAGTGATTCCTTCATCTTTACTGGTAAGATATATAGTTCCTGCCACACCGGTATCTTGATCAATTAACGAGATAGGGAACAGTCCTTCCTTTCTATTAAAGATAGGAGAAAGGGGATTTTTTTTTTATTTATCAAACTTTTCTGGAATTTAATAAGCTCTGAAAATGAAAAAGGTCTATAAAATCGCTTATTAAGCAATCTTATAGACCTTTTTAGTATACGGTGAGAGGCTCGAACCTATCGATATTTATTTTGAACGCATTAATAGATATAGAAAATAAGGCACACTCAGCATTGTTACAATAATTCCTGCGGGAATATCTGACTTAAAGCTGACCGTTCGAGCAATCGTATCCGCTACAAGCAGCAATAGCGCACCAATAAGCGCTGAAGTAGGTAGAAGCACTTTGTAGTCGTGACCTACCAGCTTGCGAGCCACATGCGGACTAATCAATCCAATAAAGAAGATCGAGCCCCCGAGCGCTACACAGCCAGAAGCTATGCCTACAGCCGCAATTGCCAAGCGCAAAAATTTCTTCTTTACAGCGACTCCTAATCCTATCGAAATTTCGTTGCCTAGCACCAAGACGTTCAATGTCCTGAAATTAGAAAGAATATATGCGAATAGCAGCAATACCCAAGGTGCCAACAAGCTGATATAAGACCACTTGTCCCCCCATAAATATCCTGCTTGCCAACGCTGCGCAAACTCATACTTCTGGTCATCAAGCTTTAAAGTCAGGAATAGCGACAGCGCACTAAACCCCATATTGATCGCAACACCAGTCAAGACAAGTCGTGTAGAAGAAATCATACGACGTTTTCTATAGGCTAGAACATAGATCAGA
Source organism: Paenibacillus sp. FSL H3-0310 (assembly GCF_038002785.1). Lineage (NCBI taxonomy): Bacteria > Bacillati > Bacillota > Bacilli > Caryophanales > Paenibacillaceae > Paenibacillus > Paenibacillus sp. FSL H3-0310. The sequence continues at coordinate 808,720 of NZ_JBBODC010000001.1, read as the reverse complement.
GCTGCTGCCAGCAGACCACCTAAGAATGCCATAGACGGCAGTAATAATGTTATAGCGGCGCCTTGAATGCTTACCGTTGAGATAATCAGCAACACCATAAGACCTGAACCTGAGCTAATACCAAGCATGCCGGGATCAGCCAGATCATTGCGCAGCAAAGCCTGCATAACTGCACCTGCCAGTGCCATCCCAAATCCAACAAGTATCGCTAATACGATCCGAGGAAGACGAAACTTATAAACAACGAGATTATGCTCCTCTGGACCTTGTCCAAGCAATACTTGAAATACTTCAAGTGGATTGAGGGACACCTTTCCCATATTAAGACTAAGAATAGCTCCTGCAATAAGCAGTATTAAAAGAGATAGAATCCATATTGTAGCCTTATGCGATTTAACAACATTCATTTGAAGGCTCTCCTCTCTTTGCTCGCAATTAGCAAGAAGAAAGGAACACCAATCATTGCAAAAATAATGCCCAGTGCTGTCTCTGCCGGACGATTAATCAGCCTTCCTGCGATATCCGCTACAACCATAAGTGCGCCGCCGTAAATGGCTGATGCCGGAATAATATAACGATAATCTACACCTACAAAAAAACGCATAATATGCGGAATAATCAACCCTACAAAGCCGATTGGCCCTACAAGTGCAACAGCTACACCCGCTAGTAAAAGGACCGCAAGCGTAGCTATCATCTTAACGAGAACGATCCGTTGCCCGAAGCCTTTCGCAATCTCTTCCCCCAAGTTTAAAACAGTGATAGAGCGTGCAATGAATAGTGACAAAGCCAGTCCACCTAAGAACCAAGGTATAACTAGCCTAATTTCCACCCATGTTGCTCCAGCCACACTACCCGAAGTCCAATAAGCAAGGGCACGACCAATTCCATAGTTTAATGAGATAAATGACCCCACAGCTCCAAATAGCATTGTAATTGATATTCCAGCTAGCACCAGTCGTTGAGGTGTCATTCCTGAACGATTCAATGAAGCGGCAAGATACGTTAATCCTGCACCAAGTCCTGCGCCAATAAAGCTAACCAGCAAGGTTGTTGTCTGCAGTTGCCCTGGAAGAAAAACTAGTGTAACGGCCATTGCAAGTGCTGCTCCTGCATTTACTCCCATTAATCCGGAATCTGCTAAGGGATTTCGCGTATAGCCCTGCATAACCGCTCCTGCTACCGCGAGACACATACCTGCAATAATATCAGCTGCTGTACGCGGAATTCGAAGGGCATGAATAATCTGATGCTCGGTCAGTTCAGGATCAAAATTAAAAATCGCTGTCCATGCCATCTTCAGGCTCATGGAAGCAGAGCCAAATGAGATAGAAGCTGCTACTGAAAGCAGCAGCAGCAGTATCCCTAGGAGTAGAAACAGACCGAAATACGATTTTCCTCTTAAATCAGGGATAACGGTTGTTCTATCATCTAGCTTTCTATTTTTTTTCATACGCTGACACTAGCTTCTCAACTACAAAATCTAGCTGCTTATCAAGAGAGTAGATATCGGAATAATATGAAAAATCAAACCCAATTTCGATCAATCTACCTTCTTTGATTGCTGGAATGCTGTTCCAAATTGGATTGTCCGACAAATCATCAGCCCCATCCCATACAGAGCGGAACACGAAGTCTCCTATATACTCAGGTAACACCTCTAAGGAAACAAACCCTCCAGTAGCCTTCTCTCTGCCATCAATCTTTTTCTGAAGAATCTCTGGTGCTTTTAGCCCTAAATATTCATAAATGATCTGAGAGCCCCTTCCATAAAGCTTGCTATCGATCACCGCCATCTCTTTTTTGCCGCCTTCGATAATGGTTACTGTCTTATCCAAAATTCCAAGTTCATCAAGCTGCTGCTTGCTCTTCTCCAACTTCTCGTGGAAATTATCTAATAGAGCTTGTGCCTCCTGCTCCTTGCCAAATACCTCGCCAATCTTCATTACACGTTCATCCGTCGCCATTTTTTCATAAGGAATTGGAACGGTCGGTGCAATATCCTTAAGGATTTCGTAAGTTTCTTCAGAAGCAGCTATGATCAAGTCCGGCTTTACTGCCATAATAGCCTCTGGATTAGGCTCATACCATGAACCTAGATCTTCAATCCCCCCAAGCTCTTCTGCAAAGGCCGCTCCTTCAAAGACACTCGAAGTCCCTACTGGCTTAATGCCGAGGGCCACAAGATCCCCTTGAAGGTATAACACGACAACCCTCTTTGGATTAGCTGGAACAACAATATCTCCCTTTATTGTAGAGATAGTTCTTGTCTGAGCCTCCTTATTGGCATTGTCAGCTGCAGTTGAATTATTTGCTGGTGATGATGTAACTTCAGAAGCTTTGGATCCATTAGAATTTGTGACATTAGAACCAACACTTGCAGATCCACATGCACTTAATAGCAAGGTAAAGCTAAGCAGCATCGCTACAATAAAACTTGACGTCTTTGTTAATCTCATAGGTGAAGACCCTCCGGTTATTTCATTATGGTAATAGTAATGATAATGATTATCATACTCAATAACATTATATCGGGAGGATATGTGCTCGCCAATGGAGAATTTGGCGGTGGTAAATGGACGATTGTCCGATGAGCTCACCTGCCTGCTTTCCTTGCGGAACCGGATGGGAGATTGACCATTGTATTTACTGAACATGCGACTGAAGTAATATACATCGTTATATCCAACTTCTTCTGCAATATCGCGAAGTGGAGCATCGGTACATCGTAATAGCTCTTCTGCATGTTTAAGCCGGAATCGTATCAAATATTCAATCAAGCTAAACCCTGTCTCCCCTTTAAAGCGGGTTGATAAATGACGAGGGCTATAATTAAATTGCTCCGCTATAGATTCTAGTGATAAATTATGACGATAATGCTCCTCAATATAACGGACAACCTGCCCAATGACATCCGGTTGCCTGAGGTTAATTCCATCCTTTGTAAACTGCTTTAATAATTCATGTATAAACTGATAGAACAAGCCTTTAACTTGAATTCTTTCCAATTGGCTTCCTTGTGCCCAAAGTTGTTCCATTGCCATTAGTTGATAGTGCAGTGGTAATGGCTCCAAAGACTCGAAGCTATACTGCATCCGAAATGGATTGCTGCGTTCTAAAAGTCTTGCTAAATCCTTTCTTCCTGGCAAGGAGGCTCTATAGAATAATAAATAGTATTCAAACAACTTCCCTGTCTCTATACTTAGTCTCATGCCCTTGCCACCATGCACAATAAAGTGACGGTCTGCGTCGTAATCTATGCCGTTGAGATTCAAGCTGGCCGTACCCCGCACACAGTAGATAAATCCACATGCTGGTAATACATAGCCTTGCAGCTTGTCCCCAGGCTTCATCACAGCATGTCGAATATCAAGTACTTTAACAGCGGCATAATTCCATGCGAAAATATGATCTTCCAGCCTCATCTTTGCAATACACTCCGATCTGCTCCACAATCTATTTGAATTAATTATATTTCACAATAAATGATAATGATTATCAATTAGTATTAGGTAGTTCCTCTATTTTGTCAATCGCTGTTTAGTATCATGATTGCTTATAGCTTTCGAAGTGGAGCTTCCTCAGGAATGCCTCTATCTCATTCACATATCCTCTTACATTAATCTTTCTGGGTACAACTAAGTCCAATTTCTTATTCATACTTGAAGGATGTATCAAAAGTTTTCCGGCACAGGCATGAACGGAATTGTAAAAAAACAAACAAAAAAGTTCATCAGATATAGTATCTAATGAACTTTGAGTTGATTTAGTTGGTACCGGTGAGAGGACTCGAACCTCCACGGTTTCCCTCTCGATTTTGAGTCGAGCGCGTCTGCCATTCCGCCACACCGGCAAAGTATTAAGTTAAAATATGGCGCGCCCTGAGAGATTCGAACTCCCGGCCTTTTGATTCGTAGTCAAACGCTCTATCCAGCTGAGCTAAGGGCGCAAAATTTATATGGAGCGGACGACGGGAATCGAACCCGCGACCCTCGCCTTGGCAAGGCGATGCTCTACCGCTGAGCCACGTCCGCACACGGTATGTATTGATGTCCGACTCACTAAAGAAGTGAGCCATGAAGGACTCGAACCTTCGACACCCTGATTAAAAGTCAGGTGCTCTACCAACTGAGCTAATGGCTCATAAAGCAAGAAAATGGCGGAACCGACGGGATTCGAACCCGCGGTCTCCTGCGTGACAGGCAGGCATGTTAGGCCAACTACACCACGGTTCCAGAAGAATAATTGCTTAATGAAAATTGGTTGCGGGGGCAGGATTTGAACCTGCGACCTTCGGGTTATGAGCCCGACGAGCTACCGGGCTGCTCCACCCCGCGTCAGTAAAAAAGTATTAATTCCCTTGGATTCCTCGGAAAGTATCCGGAATCCTTAGTGAAGCATTAACTTCACTTTTGGGGATGTGTTATGGTGGAGGCTGAGGGGATCGAACCCCCGACCCTCTGCTTGTAAGGCAGATGCTCTCCCAGCTGAGCTAAGCCTCCATGTAAAGAAGCAACTTAATTATCATAACATAATCAAATCTGTAATGCAACCATTTTTTCTAGAAGTCTAATGCTGTTTCAAGAAGAAATGGTGACCCGTATGGGATTCGAACCCATGTTACCTCCGTGAAAGGGAGGTGTCTTAACCCCTTGACCAACGGGCCGTTTTTAAAACAAATTGTTTTGACAACAAAAAAGATTATATCATGTATTATTAAGTATGGCAATACCTAAACTAATTATTTTTCTTTTTAATCTTCACTAGGTAATAGATTGATATGAAGCTTTTGAGCTATTATCTCAACGATTTCACCTATAGTTCTATCATTCGTGTCTAGATGCTGCTTAAATACCTCGTGATCAAGCCCTCTGATCCACCTGTCGATCTGCTGAGCAGCCCAAGGGTCTTTTCCTTCACCTCTAACGCTTAATCTCTTAAGCAAGGTCTCTCGGGAGTCACGCAAACTAAAATGATAAAGCACCATTTATCCATATAATCATGATCATTTGCCTCCATGAACTAATTTTCATTCAAAAACCACTTCACAGTGATTGCCTATCCTTATAATAAACTGCTAAACATCGTACAACAAAAAGACCACTGTCGATTACTCAACAGTAGTCTTGCGTGCTTGGCAACGTCCTACTCTCCCAGGACCCTTCGGTCCAAGTACCATCGGCGCTGGAGGGCTTAACGGTCGTGTTCGGGATGGGTACGCGTGGAACCCCTCCGCTATCGCCACCAAACGGGCATTTGCGGTACAAATGCATTATTCAGGTCTCAGCATCGCCAAATGCTGAAAACAAATTCATCATCACACAGTCACTTGGACTATATAAATCTGAGCTTGATTCCTGAAAACTGAATCCGAAACGAATTTGCGTTTGCCCTTCTTACGGGGCCCCCGGAAAGTATTCGGAATTAGCTTCGCAGCCTTTTCTTCACTTTTTGGGGTATTTTTAGGATAAGCCCTCGACCGATTAGTATTGGTCAGCTCCATGCATTGCTGCACTTCCACCTCCAACCTATCTACCTCGTCGTCTTCAAGGGGTCTTACTAATTGGGAAATCTCATCTTGAGGGGGGCTTCACGCTTAGATGCTTTCAGCGCTTATCCCGTCCGTACGTAGCTACCCAGCCATGCTCCTGGCGGAACAACTGGTGCACCAGCGGTACGTCCATCCCGGTCCTCTCGTACTAAGGACAGCTCCTCTCAAATTTCCTGCGCCCACGACAGATAGGGACCGAACTGTCTCACGACGTTCTGAACCCAGCTCGCGTACCGCTTTAATGGGCGAACAGCCCAACCCTTGGGACCTACTTCAGCCCCAGGATGCGATGAGCCGACATCGAGGTGCCAAACCTCCCCGTCGATGTGGACTCTTGGGGGAGATAAGCCTGTTATCCCCAGGGTAGCTTTTATCCGTTGAGCGATGGCCCTTCCATGCGGTACCACCGGATCACTAAGTCCGACTTTCGTCCCTGCTCGACTTGTAGGTCTCGCAGTCAAGCTCCCTTATGCCTTTGCACTCTGCGAATGATTTCCAACCATTCTGAGGGAACCTTGGAACGCCTCCGTTACTCTTTAGGAGGCGACCGCCCCAGTCAAACTGCCCGCCTGACACGGTCCCCGTACCCGGTAAGGGTACTAGGTTAGAACCTAGATACGATCAGGGTGGTATCCCAACGGCGCCTCCACCGAAGCTTGCGCTCCGATTTCTACGGCTCCCACCTATCCTGTACAGATCGTACCCAAATTCAATATCAAGCTGCAGTAAAGCTCCATGGGGTCTTTCCGTCTTGTCGCGGGTAACCTGCATCTTCACAGGTATTAAAATTTCACCGGATCTCTCGTTGAGACAGCGCCCAAGTCGTTACGCCATTCGTGCGGGTCAGAATTTACCTGACAAGGAATTTCGCTACCTTAGGACCGTTATAGTTACGGCCGCCGTTTACTGGGGCTTCGGTTCATAGCTTCGGGTTACCCCTAACCACTCCCCTTAACCTTCCAGCACCGGGCAGGCGTCAGCCCGTATACTTCGCCTTGCGGCTTCGCACAGACCTGTGTTTTTGCTAAACAGTCGCTTGGGCCTTTTCACTGCGGCCCCCTCGTGCTATTCACACTACCGGGGCACCCCTTCTCCCGAAGTTACGGGGTCATTTTGCCGAGTTCCTTAACGAGAGTTCTTCCGCGCGCCTTAGAATTCTCTTCTCGCCTACCTGTGTCGGTTTGCGGTACGGGCACCTTCTCCTGGCTAGAGGCTTTTCTTGGCAGTGTGAGATCATGACCTTCGCTACTATAATTTTCGCTCCCCATCACAGCCCAGCCTTATCGATGTGCGGATTTGCCTACACATCAGCCTCACTGCTTAGACGGACATCCATCAGTCCGCGTCACTACCCTCCTGCGTCACCCCATCGCTCATAGCGGATTACGGTGGTACAGTAATTTCAAACTGTTGTCCTTCGACTACGCCTTTCGGCCTCGCCTTAGGTCCCGACTTACCCTGAGCGGACGAGCCTTCCTCAGGAAACCTTGGGCTTTCGGCGGATCAGATTCTCACTGATCTTTTCGTTACTCATACCGGCATTCTCACTTGTGTAGTGTCCAGCGCTCTTTTCAGTACACCTTCAACCCCTACACAACGCTCCCCTACCCCAGATACATACGTATCTAGCCATAGCTTCGGTGGTGTGTTTAGCCCCGTTACATTTTCGGCGCAGAGTCACTCGACCAGTGAGCTATTACGCACTCTTTCAATGGTGGCTGCTTCTAAGCCAACATCCTGGTTGTCTGTGCAACTCCACATCCTTTCCCACTTAACACACACTTGGGGACCTTAGCTGATGGTCTGGGCTGTTTCCCTTTTGACAATGGATCTTAGCACTCACTGTCTGACTCCCGGCAATAAGTATATGGCATTCGGAGTTTGACTGAGCTTGGTAATCCTTGCGGACCCCGCACCCAATCAGTGCTCTACCTCCACTACTCTTATACCGAGGCTAGCCCTAAAGCTATTTCGGGGAGAACCAGCTATCTCCGAGTTCGATTGGAATTTCTCCGCTACCCCCACCTCATCCCCGCACTTTTCAACGTACGTGGGTTCGGGCCTCCAGTGCGTGTTACCGCACCTTCACCCTGGACAGGGGTAGATCACACGGTTTCGGGTCTACGTCCACATACTAATTCGCCCTATTCAGACTCGCTTTCGCTGCGGCTCCACCTTCTCGGCTTAACCTTGCATGTTAAACGTAACTCGCCGGTTCATTCTACAAAAGGCACGCCATCACCCATTAATAGGGCTCTGACTTTTTGTAAGCACACGGTTTCAGGTTCTATTTCACTCCCCTTCCGGGGTGCTTTTCACCTTTCCCTCACGGTACTGTTTCACTATCGGTCGCCAGGTAGTATTTAGCCTTAGCAGATGGTCCTGCTGGATTCATACGGGGTTTCACGTGCCCCGCACTACTCGGGATCCGTCTCGGAGAGAACACAGTTTAGGTTACAGGGCTTTTACCTCTATCGCGGGCCTTTCCAGACCTCTTCACCTACCATATTCCTTTGTAACTCCATGTGAGACGTCCCACAACCCCTAAGAGCAAGCTCTTAGGTTTAGGCTGTTCCGCGTTCGCTCGCCGCTACTGACGGAATCACTATTGTTTTCTCTTCCTCAGGGTACTTAGATGTTTCAGTTCCCCTGGTCTGCCTCTACATTTCCTATGTATTCAGAAATGAGTAACTGCGAATTACCACAGCTGGGTTTCCCCATTCGGACACCCCCGGATCAAAGCTTGCTTACAGCTCCCCGAGGCAGTTTCGTTGTTCGCCACGTCCTTCGTCGGCTCCTGGCGCCTAGGCATCCTCCGTGTGCTCTTATTAGCTTAACCTTGATTCTTCCGAAGAAAAATCTCACTAATAACATTTACTTGTTTGCACAAGTTGCTAAAAGATGTTCTAAAACGCAAATTCGTTTCGGTATCCAGTTTTCAAGGATCAAGTCTTACTTGAGAGCTTAAACTCTCAAAACTGAGCAACGAGTGAGTAACAGGCCTAAACCTGAGTTTGTGGAAGTTAAACTTCCGATTTGAATGTTCTCATTGCAGAGAACGATTCTCCATAGAAAGGAGGTGATCCAGCCGCACCTTCCGATACGGCTACCTTGTTACGACTTCACCCCAATCATCTACCCCACCTTCGGCGGCTGGCTCCCTTGCGGGTTACCCCACCGACTTCGGGTGTTGTAAACTCTCGTGGTGTGACGGGCGGTGTGTACAAGACCCGGGAACGTATTCACCGCGGCATGCTGATCCGCGATTACTAGCAATTCCGACTTCATGCAGGCGAGTTGCAGCCTGCAATCCGAACTGAGACCGGCTTTGATGGGATTGGCTCCACCTCGCGGCTTCGCTTCCCGTTGTACCGGCCATTGTAGTACGTGTGTAGCCCAGGTCATAAGGGGCATGATGATTTGACGTCATCCCCACCTTCCTCCGGTTTGTCACCGGCAGTCACTCTAGAGTGCCCAGCATTACCTGCTGGCAACTAAAGTTAAGGGTTGCGCTCGTTGCGGGACTTAACCCAACATCTCACGACACGAGCTGACGACAACCATGCACCACCTGTCTCCTCTGTCCCGAAGGCCGCTGCTATCTCTAGCAGATTCAGAGGGATGTCAAGACCTGGTAAGGTTCTTCGCGTTGCTTCGAATTAAACCACATACTCCACTGCTTGTGCGGGTCCCCGTCAATTCCTTTGAGTTTCAGTCTTGCGACCGTACTCCCCAGGCGGAGTGCTTACTGTGTTAACTTCGGCACCAAGGGTATCGAAACCCCTAACACCTAGCACTCATCGTTTACGGCGTGGACTACCAGGGTATCTAATCCTGTTTGCTCCCCACGCTTTCGCGCCTCAGCGTCAGTTACAGCCCAGAAAGTCGCCTTCGCCACTGGTGTTCCTCCACATATCTACGCATTTCACCGCTACACGTGGAATTCCACTTTCCTCTTCTGTACTCAAGCCACCCAGTTTCCAGTGCGACCTCAGGTTGAGCCCAAGGTTTAAACACCAGACTTAAATAGCCGCCTGCGCGCGCTTTACGCCCAATAATTCCGGACAACGCTTGCCCCCTACGTATTACCGCGGCTGCTGGCACGTAGTTAGCCGGGGCTTTCTTCTCAGGTACCGTCACTCCGGTAGCAGTTACTCTACCGGACGTTCTTCCCTGGCAACAGAGCTTTACGATCCGAAAACCTTCATCACTCACGCGGCGTTGCTCCGTCAGGCTTTCGCCCATTGCGGAAGATTCCCTACTGCTGCCTCCCGTAGGAGTCTGGGCCGTGTCTCAGTCCCAGTGTGGCCGTTCACCCTCTCAGGTCGGCTACGCATCGTCGCCTTGGTGGGCCGTTACCCCACCAACTAGCTAATGCGCCGCAGGCCCATCCCTCAGTGACAGATTGCTCCGTCTTTCATTCTTCTCTCAGGAGAAAAAAGAAATTATCCGGTATTAGCTACCGTTTCCGGTAGTTATCCCAGTCTGAAGGGCAGGTTGCCTACGTGTTACTCACCCGTCCGCCGCTAAGTTACTTTGAAAGCAAGCTTTCAAAGTAACTCCGCTCGACTTGCATGTATTAGGCACGCCGCCAGCGTTCGTCCTGAGCCAGGATCAAACTCTCCAATTAGTATTGAAAAGAGCGATATGCTCATTTTGAAACATCTGACGAGAAAATTAATTCTCTAATTTTGGATTTCACTTACGTGATTTCCCACTCACTCGTTGTTCAGTTTTCAAAGATCAAGTTCTCGTTGGCGCCGTTTAATGTCTCAGCAGCAACTCTTATAATATATCATGCTTTCTGATTTATTGCAACTCTTTTTTTCAAAGTTCTTTGCAATCTAATTCAGATTAACATTCACCAACCGAAAGCTTTATAGTTCCTCTTTGCGACTGGATTTATAATGTACCATATATCCCTATATAAAAACAATACTTAAAAATTTATATTTTATAAATAAGTGCTTTTGCCCCACTTTATTTAACATCTTTTATCCCTATTTACCTATAAAAAAACGTGTAGATTCTAAGGATACAGAATCTACACGTAAGTCAAACAAAGGGCTTAATATATAAATTTATTAGTTTGAAATCCAAGGATTTCTACGTTTTTTAGTACTCGCTGCTGAACCTTGAGATTTCGTAGCAGTTTTGCTTTTCTTGCTACTAGGTTGACCTGAGGTCTTTGCTTTTTTGCCTGTTGCTGTTTCCTTTGCTACATTCCCCTTATTCTTGAGAGAAGCGTTAGAAGTTGACTCATCAGTCTCTGTTCTAGCCGTTTCGGGAGATTCCTGCACGAACGCTTCAGGTTCTTGAATTTCCGGCACCCGATTATGCTGCGAATAATTACCTATCCCTGGATACTGCGGATTGGATGGAATATTAGAGTTATCCGGTCCACCAAATGCTCCAAGCGTAGAAGTAGGTACCATTCCCTGATTAGGCATTCCTGCTCCATATGCGGAAAAAGCGTTTGGATTCCCATATTCAGGATAGGTGTTATATACAGGCATGTCATATGAATAAGTTTGCACTGGTTGAATATGCACGCCTCCGCACCCACAAGTTGGCCAAGGAAGGTTCGGCGTCTGTCCTCCATATTGAGGAACAGCATACGGGGAGAAATCCCCGCCAACATTCATGCCAGCAACATTAGCCTCCATCGGATTCCACTGTCCTGGACTCATATTAGGGGCAGCATTGGGATTCCATTGCTCTGGGCTTATGTTTGGCGCGGCATTGGGATTCCATTGTTCTGGGCTTATGTTTGGCGCGGCATTTGGATTCCACTGTTCCGGGCTTATGTTTGGCGCGGCATTTGGATTCCACTGTTCCGGGCTTATGTTTGGCGCGGCATTTGGATTCCACTGTTCTGGACTCATATTAGAATACATATTGCCCGAAAAATAACATGGTGAAATACATTCTGGTGCATAAGCCATTGGCTGAACATAACTTGGTGCCCAGTTCATGTTCATATTAGGGCTATTTTGATATGAATCATAGAGATAAGGATTTCCTCCCAGGCCCGGGTATCCGTTGGAATTATCCCATGTGCAATCATTGTCTGCTTTCTTCTCAGCTTTAGGTGCTTCTTGTTGAGCAATCGGTTCTTGATTTGGAACCGTAATCTGAACAAATAAACTCTGCATTTCAATTTCTTGCACTGGAGCAACTTCCATTTGCATATTAGGCGCAGGATTGGGTGCAATATTTTGTGTATTAATAGGGGCGATGTTTAGCGATGGGTGTGGTGCAGAATTGGATTCAGGTGAGATATTTGTCACTGGTTTAGGTGCAGGTTTAGCTTCTGGCTTGGTCTCTGGTTTTACTTCTGGTTTAGTTTCTGGTTTAGGTGCAGGCACTACTTCAGCAGCAGGCTGTTCTTTGGGACCTGTATATTCCTTGCCACCCACCTGCGTTTTCTCTGACGCGTTAGACGGTGTATACCCAGGCTGTGTCGGTGAGGTATTGGATACTTTTTTAGGAATATTAACTACTTCCCCTAACATAAGTACATTTGGATTCTTTAGTTGGGGATTGGCCTCAACCATATCCTTCAAAGGAATTCCCCAGGCTTTAGATAATTTCCACAAGGTATCTCCTTGTTTAACGGTGTGCTTGTAGTAAACTTCACTGTTCTCCGGTACGGATACAGGGGCCGTAGGTATTTTTACTTTGTCTCCAACCGCTAACACATTCGGATTACTGATCTGCGGGTTTGCTTCAATAATTTTTTGTAACGGCACTCCGTACTTTTGCGATAATGCATACAAACTATCGCCTTGTTTGACAATGTGTATTTTCACGTAGCATTAACCTCCTAAAAGTTTTGTGGAGTATTGCTTTCTTTACAGCTACACAGCAAAACTGACTTCGAAAGCAAACACCCTTTTCATGGAACATTGCTCTCTTACAAAGTTATATGCGGTACAGCCGCCTCCTTCGTTACTACATCTTATGCAGCCCATGGGCGAATGACATCCCCGAAATAAAAAAAATCCTTTCATGATCCATGAAAAGATTAACCGGAGACTCCCGTTTTCTTCTGCATGTATGCATAAAAGGACTTCTGATGCGTATTCAATGCTATTTACGTTGTATGATTAGTCTTTATTCCCAAACCTTATAGCCATCTTTATCAACCACATTACGGAACTCTTCGAGCAGCTTCAAAGTGATTGGACCCGCTTGTCCTTCACCAATGATCCGGCCGTCAATTTCACGTGCAGCAATAACCTCAGCAGCTGTGCCAGTGAAGAACACCTCGTCCGCTATATAAACATCATGCATTGTGAACGGTTCTTCTTTCAGTTTAATACCTAATTTCTCGCAGAGCTCAATGATCGCCAGACGGGTAATTCCTTCAAGGGCTCCCAAGTAACATGGAGGAGTGAAAACTACACCATTTTTGATGATGAAAATGTTATCGCCCGATCCCTCAGTAACATAACCTTGAGCGTTCATCATGATGGCTTCGTCGGCTTCTGCCAAGTTGGATTGGATTTTTACTAGGATATTGTTTAGGTAATTAAGCGATTTGATCTTTGGATTGAGTGCATCCGGAATATTACGGCGTTGGGACACAGAAACTGCACGAAGTCCGTTCAAATACGCTTGTTCTGGGTAAATAGCCAGTTGTTCAACGATAATAATTACACTAGCTTTTGGACAACGGCGTGGATCAAGACCTAAGTTCCCTGGTCCCCGGGAGACGATCAGTCGAATATAACCGTTCCGCATGTCATTAAGACGAATCGTTTCAGCCATAGCCTCCAGCATCTCATCATACGTTAGCGGAATGTCCAGCATGATCGATTTTGCCGAATCATACAGTCTGTCCAAATGCTCTTTACATTTAAAAATATTGCCGTTATAGATACGGATACCTTCAAAAATACCGTCTCCATACAAAAAACCGTGATCAAAAACGGATACCTTTGCATTTTCCTTCGTTACGTGTTGTCCATCCAAATAGATCCATTGCTCAGCCATGAATTTACTGCACCTCCGCTTTCTCTTCCTCATAGGTGTATGTGGGATACGAGCCCAGAATCCTTACCTGACAGCCTAAAGCACTAATTTCTTCAATAGCCCCTGGCAGCAGAACAGATTCTATCGGTTCCAGCACATCAATATAAAAATAATAAGTACCCAGCTTCTTCTTCGTTGGTCGTGATTCAATACGCGATAAATTCAGTTTCCGCCAGGAAAAAGCAGCAAGCACCTGATGCAAGGCACCTGGAAAATCCTCTGGCAGCGTTACTAGAACACTCGTCTTTACTCCTGTGCTGCTCCGCGGAAGATCTATCTTCTGTGGACCAACCAGGACAAACCGTGTGTAATTGTTGTTGTGATCTGTAATTTGCCGATCTACAATCTCCAGCCCATGAGTAGCGGCGCCAAGAGCGGTACCGATAGCAGCCCAGCCCTTGCCGGGATTGTTTTTGACGATTTCCACAGCTTCAGAGGTACTTCCAACCGACTCCAGTTCAGCCCAAGGGGCATGCTTACGAACAAATTGCATACATTGCGCCATTGCTACGGGGTGCGAAAGGATTTTTACCATCTTGGTGAAATCCTTGTTGCCGTCTGTATCTGTGAATTCCCTTGGGTTACCGATAAGATTCTGTATCGATGGAAAAATCCATTCCGTCTGCATTGGCAGATCCACTTCATTGATGAGCCAATCGATGTGAAGACTAACTGAGCCTTCAATGGTATTTTCAATCGGAATCACGCTGTAATCGGTGGTACCATTCGCCGTAGAGAGAAATACATCGGAAATTAACTTGTGATGCACAAGCTTTACAGGTTCACCGTTAAACAAATGCAGCAGCGCTTCGTGGGATACCGAGCCCTGCGGCAATACCGCTATTGATTTCATGACCGTACTCCTTTTATCATATCCAAAAATGATACGTTTTGCATCTCGTTTATTTCAAGCAGCTCTGTAGTAACTCCAGAAGCACAAGGTGTTAACCAGCAGGTCCGAGCGGAAATGCCATGTTCCTGCATCGTATTCTTCAAGAAGGCCTCAAGCTCACTCTTACGGGTCTCTTGGCGATCCACTAAACATAGCAGAGTCGGTCCAGCACCGCTAAGTGCGATCCCTAAAGCACCGTGTTCAGGAGCTTCTGCGAGCAGCTTCTCCATGCCCGGTATAAGCGGTGCACGATACGGCTGATGCAGGCGATCCTGCATCGCTCTGCTAAGCAGGTCAAGCCGACCTGATGCCAGCGAAGCCGTCAATAGAGAGGTTCTGCTAATGTTGTACACAGCATCACTAACTGAGATTTCTGTTGGAAGCAATCCCCGCGCTTTTGTGGTTTCCAGTTCGAATTCAGGAATAACCACCAGCACCTCAAGATTTTGTGGTGGTTCTAGCCGAACATAATCCGCATGTTCACCATCCCACACGGCAGTAATAATGCCGCCAAACAAGGAGGCACCCACATTATCGGGATGTTTCTCAAGCTGGGTAGCCATATCAAACAGCTTAGCATTATCCAGCGGAGAGCCAATCATTGTGTTCGCTGCGGCCATTCCGCCAATAATAGCTGAGGCACTGCTGCCGAGTCCACGCGTAAGCGGAATCTCCGAGTACATGGTTATCGATAATTCAGGCACCGTAACGCCTGCCTCTGCAAATACCATTTGAGCGACCTTATAGAGTAAATTGCTCTTATCCTGAGCCACTCCATTCATCTCATCACCATATAGATGAAAAACAGTCTCCTCTGCTTCCTCCATCTCAATCCAGGCATATAGCGGCAAAGCCATACCCAGAGTATCGAAGCCCGGACCAAGATTGGCAGTACTAGCAGGCACTTTAACCCTAGCTCTTCCGTAAATACTCATAACAGGTACAATCTCCTTACTATGTTTTGAAATATGAAAGTATTAGTTCAGTGGCTTGGTTAACCTTCCACACGATAATGGCTCTTAATCCGGCGGATGACTTTCAGCTCCTCGAAATGGCGCAGCACTTTGTTCATGCTTGCTTTACTAGCGTTATGAGTGACAATAATGATCTCCGCATCAGGATTATTGGGATTGGCTTGCTGAACTACTGAATCCAAACTTACATCATATTCGGCAAACACTTGAGTAATCTTAGCCAATACCCCTGCTTTATCATCAACATGCAGAAGCAAAAAGTTTTTATAAAAAATAGCTTCATCACTCTTAAGCTTTTTCTGCTTGTAAGGTACTTTTTGCTTCAATCCATTCACACCTAGTTTAAGGTTCTTAATGACAGCTACCAAATCAGCTACCACTGAGGTTGCAGTTGGCATTGCGCCCGCACCCGCACCGTAGAACATGGTCTCTCCCACTGCTTCCCCGTATACGTAAACTGCGTTGAACACGCCATTGACGGAAGCCAAGGGATGACTAGCCCGAATCAAGGTTGGCTGAACACTGATGCTGAATTCTTCATCCTGACGTTCAGCGATGCCTAACAGCTTAATTTCATATCCGAGACGTTTCGCAAAGGCGATATCCGCCTTACTCACCTGAGAAATCCCACTCACACTTACATCATGCAGCTCCACATTAGTACGGAAACCTAAGGTTCCGAGAATCGCCATTTTGCGGGCAGCGTCCAGGCCTTCCACATCCGAGGTTGGATCAGACTCTGCGTATCCCAGATCCTGCGCTTCTTTTAACACATCATTATAGGATGCGCCTTCTTGGCTCATTTTGGTTAGTATGTAATTAGTCGTTCCATTCACGATACCTATAATCTTCATAATCTTATCTGAGGAAAAGCCCTCGATAAGTGTGCGGATAATCGGAATGCCTCCTGCTACGCTAGCCTCATAAAAGACATCACATTGCTTCTCCTGCGCCTTAGCAAGAATCTCCGAGCCGTGCAGCGCCATCAAATCCTTGTTCGCAGTTACGACATGTTTACCGCGTTCCAAAGCTTCAAGAATATATTCTTTGGTTCCCGCGATTCCCCCCATAACTTCAACGATGACATCAATTTCAGGATCACGAATCACATCCCATGGATCTGTCGTTATTTTAGCAGGATCAACCTCGATTTCGCGTGGTTTATTAGAATTATTCACAGCTATACGTTCAATGACAATTGAAGAGCCTACCTGGCTGCTTAAATCCTCTTGATTCCCTTCCACGATACGAACTACACCTGTGCCTACTGTTCCCAGGCCCAGCAACCCCACTTTAACCGGCTTCATCTGTCTCCTCCTAAAAGTTTACGAATATAGTTCCTATCCCTGTCCAACGATTAAAGCACGCTTCACTCCTGGAATCTCTTTCAGACTATCCAGCATCTCTCCGAGCTCCTCATTTAAGTGTGAAATTTCTACGGAGATCACCACATTTGCCCGGCCTTGCAGCGGAATACTCTGGTGAATCGTCAACACATTAGCCCCATGTCCTGCTACAGAGCCTAGTACCTTGGAAAGCATTCCAGATTCGTGCTCCAAATCCATGGAAATCGTAACGATCCGCTCTCGTTCGAGCTGATGGATCAAGTGAATTCCATCCTTGTATTTATAAAAAGCGCTTCGGCTTAATCCCACCTGCTCTACACCTTCATTTACGGTCTTCGCATCCCCGGCCTCAAGCAATTGTTTAACCTGCATAGTCTTAAGTACAGCATCAGGCAATATGTCCTCCCGGACCAAATAATAGCGTTCTCTCACGAACGTCCTCACCTCAAAGACTTTTGTGTTTTCTTAGTGGACATTATATCGGAAAAGGCTTGTAAAATGCAATAACTTTATCTGGATGCTCCAAGGCCGGGTAGTTAGGTGTAGTAAAACCCCCGGATTCCCGGGGGCAGAAGGCAATCGTATGTACACTAGCTGTATGGAATCGTCGTCCCGCAATAGTCACAGATTTTATCCTGCCCTGGAAGTACTCTACTCTTAGCACCGCAACTCGGACAAACGATGGATTTCGGCAGTTGGACAGGTGGCTTAGGCCTATTCTCCGGCAATGACTGCCGTCCAGATGATGGCTGGTTCTCTGTTGCCGCGGAGGGCTGTGCCCGGTCAGGATGTACAAGATTGGGCGGTTGTTTATCTAAGAGCTTAACACGTCCTTCATAATAGACAAGATCAGAAGCAAGTAACCCCCATCTCACCAAATACCGTAGGTCTCTACGTACATCATCTTCACTTTGTTTCGTGATATCAGCTAAATTACCAATATGCCTAACATCATCCACTACGATCAGCATGAGATACTTCTTGCACAGAAAATCAAAGTTTTCTGTTGCGAAGGTAGCCCTCCCTGCAAAGCTGTCTGCCGGAATTATAAAGATCACGTAGAGGACCACCAGAATGATCAATAAAGTGTACCACTTAAAATCCCCTTTGTAGGTCCCCACGGCGAAGAGGACAGCAAGTTCCATAAAAGCTCCCATACATACATGATAGAGCAATTTGTAGTTAAATGATTTCCGCTCATTCTTATAATGAGTGCTTACAAAACGAAGCATCGCAAGTACAAACCCAAGCGGAGCAAACAAATAGGCAATCGCCATGATGATTCGATCAAACACTGTCTGGTCTCGTTTGTTACGGTAGCGAAGGTTATTCTCAGGCGCACGCACCAGTGCTTGTGCCCGTTTGGAATAAATAAGCTTCGGCGGCAATTTCACAAATGAATTGTCTACACGTCCTTCATAATAAACAATATCTGGAGAAAGCACTCCCTGATCTTTTAAATATTCCAAAACCTCGCGGACATTCTCTTCACTGAATCCGCGGATATCGGATAGGCTGCCGATATGCCTTATGCCGTCCACAAGAACCAATGCGATATAGTCATTGCAAAGATAGGTGAATCCCTCTCTCCATCCTACGGCCCTAACGGATAATTTGATGGCGGGAATCCTAAACAATGCGTAGATAATCACCAGCCTGATCAAGAGTGCGACATAATCGATTTGACCGAGTAGCTTGCTAATAATGAAATAGATCGCCAATTCTACAAAGGCACCCATACACGCATGATAAAACAGGTTAATATTGCTTGCTTTGCGCTGTCTCTTGGAATGTGTAGATAATAACCGAATGGCAGCCAATATAAAGCCAACCGGAGCAAATACATACGCAAACACAATAGTCGTATAATCAAACGCCGTCCGCTCATATTCATGCTTGTACACAGGTTTTCCCGATGTCGGCGGCTGTCTGCGTATATCCAATCCACTCATTTTGTCTTTAATCCCCTTATTTATGTAATCCTATATGCGATGCAGCTAATCTGTTGGTTGACGGCATTAATTGTACGGGATCTTCGTTCCACAGTAATCACAGCTTTTAGATTGGCTTGGGAGCACAGTATTCTGGGCTCCGCACCCCGGACAACGGATAGACTTAGGCAGTTGCGGCGGAGACTGAGGCTGCGCAGGTATTTGCTGCCCCGATGCTTGGGTTCTCCCCGTTCCTCCAAAGCCCGAAGTACTTTCAGGGTAACCTTGATTAGCTGCTGATGGTTCTGGCGTCTGGCGCCCTTCGGATAATGCGACATCAATATCAAGCAGTCCTTTATCCTTCAGATACTGGACATCTCTCCGTACATCACTTTCACTTTGGCCTATTCGTTCAGATATACTGCCAATATGCCGGATATTCTTATTTTGAATCAGCTCTATATAAGAAGTGTTAAGCTTAGAAAGGGTATATTTAGCTTTCGCTGTCACACTGGCCAGTATAAAAGCTGGAGTCAAAAACATGATTGCAATTAAAATAAGCGTTGATACTAATTCAGAAGTTCCAAATTCCCCATTGAGCGCACTAGAAAACATGGCAATAGAAAGTTCAACAAACCCACCAATAAATACATGCATCAGCAGATTGAGGTTAGTCGGTCTGCGGTAATTTTTGTAATGCGTTGTCATCAAACGTAACAAGGCAAGCACAAGTCCAACTGGCATCAGCAGATAAGCAGCCGCGAGAATAACATAATCAAACCCGGTACGTTCGTATTTAAGCCGGGGAACGACTGCATTTCCTCCCGGGAGCGGTGACGGCTCTTGTAGGTTCAAACTGTTCATGTAGTAAACTCCTCCTATTTAAGTGCCGCTAATTCACGGTTACGCCGCTGAAGTGTAGACTTTATACTCTCTGACATCTCATTTACTTCTACCTGCCAGCCCTCATGTGGCTCTTGGGTCGCCAGCAGTAGCTTCACGTGATCATGTAACAGAGAAATCTGCTGCTGCAGAATATCCTCTGTAGCATATAAAGACGGTTCTGATATCGGATCACTGTACTTAAATTTTTCCTCCAACATATCTAACACGTTCACTAGCTGCTCGGATTCGGAATTCTTCCAGCTACTAGCCAGCTCACTCATTTCAGTTAATTCGTTCTGATACCGCCGAAACTTTTGTAAAGACCTTTTGGCTTGCTGTTCCCCTGCCCCAGCATTCCACCCGTAAAGCCCTATCGCGGCCAAAGTGATCGCTCCTAACACAAGAATCAGCAATTGTTCGGCTGCGTACCACAAGGCGGGTAACTCCAGCAGCCAATCGAAGAGTAAGGCCGATACAAATACGATGGCTGCATAGATTCCCGTAATGATTGCGCCGCTGATAAGAACAGGCGGAGTCTGCTGAATGCTACTTGCCGTTCGGAGCCAAAAAATACAATAGCCATAGATTACACTTTCTGCTAACAGAACCGCGGATAAAGAAATTATGAACCGAAACAGTGAGTCGGAGAAACCTAATCCAATAAACGAGAACACTGTCAGTACTATAGCTACCGCATAAATGATGGTAATAATGTATATATATCTCCTGCTTTTGTTCATTAGGTCCTCCTTAGCCTGCTTTTGTTCCGCACTCTGCACAGAATTTTTGTCCAGCTTTCAGCTCATGTCCACAGCCGCTGCATTTAATCACCATGCTGTCTCCACAATGAGGACAGAATTTCACCCCTGGCGCTACCATAGTCCCACATTTACCGCAAGCTTTAGGCATTTCTTTTCCACAGGAGACACAAGAAGCCGCTCCCTCAGGATTATCTGCTTTACAGGATGGGCAAGGACGATAAGGATTCCCGCAACCTGGACAGAACTTAGCTCCTGCATTTAGTTCATGCCCGCATTCAAAACATTTGATCTTGTTCGCAGAGGGAGAACCTTGCGGGTTGCCTCCAAGCGCCTGCCCACAACCGCTGCAGAACCGTCCCTCTACTGGATTCATAACTCCACACTTAGAGCAGGAACGCTGCTCTTGACGTATAACTGTAGTCCCTGAATCCAAGTTCATCCCTCTAGTCATACGGTTCACCATATCCATAGCGGGTCCAGCAAATCCCATTCCAAGTCCAAGCCCCATCCCGGTGTTCATCATGCCCACTCCAAGATTGCCGGGATTACCTGCCGCTTCTTCCATCGTGTCAAAACCACGCTCCTGCTGATAGGTGAAGCCCATGATATCCATTTCCGCTTTTTTAGCCAAAGCTTCCTTCAAACGAATCGTTGCCGGATCATCCTCTGGAATATTGATCGAATCAATATAAAAATTATTCAGCTCAATGCCATTATCCAAGAAAGCCGAGGCTAGTCGGCCCTGAATATGTTTGGAGATCTCTGCAACATAAGCATTAATCTCCAGTATGCTGATTTGCTTGTGCACAAGGTAAGAAGAAATAAGTTCATTTATATTCGACATCAGCAGTCCGCGGAAATAACTGATAAGCGTTTCATGATCAAACTGCGGGAGTGTCCCTACGAGCTTCAGCAAGAATTTTCGCGGATCATCGATTTTTACACCAAACTGCCCAAAAGAACGAACAGAAATCATAATTTTGTATTTGGGATCCTGAAGCTGTAAAGGTGAGCTTGTTCCCCATTTGACATTCATCGAATTCGTCTTATTCACATACCATACTTCAGCCGTAAATGGTGATTTTCCACCAAAAGGAAGATTAACGACATTGGATAAAATAGGTATATTAGCGGTGCTTAGCGTGTGCCGCCCAGCTGTAAAAGAATCAAGCGCTTGTCCGCCCTTGAATAGAATCGCTTCCTGGGATTCATTAACGATTAGTTGTGTCCATGTCCCCAGCTCCTGGTTAGGATATTTCCATGCAAATATACCTGGAGGACCGTCATACTTCACCACTTCTATAATTGCCATCTGCTATTCCTTCTTTCATTATCTTATATATAAATAACGTGTACGCTCCCAAATGGGAATTAGTGTATTTCGATATTTATTGTATACGATATATATCGTGTTTTGGGTTCTTTTATTGAAAAAAATTACTGATCTCCTCACAAAAAAAGCGCCAACTATGCTATCCCTTTACAGGAAAACCATAGTTGGCGCTTCATAGTCAGCTAAATATTAATAGTAGCTGCTGTTCTCAACGAATTCGAATTCGAAATCAGCGATACGGACAATCGTTCCTTCTACAGCACCGCGTTTACGAAGCTCTGCATCTACACCCATATGACGCAAAGTCCGTGCCAGCTTGAGAATCGCATCATGTGTGCTAAGCTGCATGCGCTTCAGCATACGTTCGATACGTGGGCTTGTGACCACAAACGCCTCGTTATCCCGTGTAATAGTAAAGGAATTATCCTCTTCTGCTTCCAGCTTATACACCTTACGTTCAGTAGTTTCAGCAACTTCCTCAACCACCGGCGCAACCGGAATGCTGTCGAGAATATCCGTTGCACGATATAGGAGCTCCTGAACACCCTGACGGGTAAGGGATGAAATTGGCATGATTTCTAAATCCGGCCGCACCTCAGCTACGCGTTCGCGGAAAGAAATAAGATTCTCTTCTGATTCAGGCATATCCATCTTATTCGCCGCCACAATCTGCGGACGATCGATTAGACTAGCATTGTACTGCTTCAGCTCATCATTAATTAGAACCCAATCCTCGAAGGGATCACGGCCCTCAGAGCCAGACATATCAACTACATGAATGATGATACGCGTGCGTTCAACGTGACGCAGGAATTCGTGACCCAGACCTATGCCTTCACTAGCTCCCTCGATTAATCCAGGCAGATCCGCCATCACAAAGCTTCGGCCATCCCCAACATCCACTACCCCTAAATTCGGTGTAATTGTTGTGAAATGGTAAGCTCCGATTTTGGGCTGGGCTGCGGACACAACCGACAGCAACGTAGATTTACCCACACTCGGGAAGCCTACAAGCCCTACATCAGCCATTACCTTAAGTTCCATAACAACATAACGCTCTTGGCCTTCTTCACCGTTCTCCGCAAGCTCTGGTGCAGTATTATTAGCTGTGGCAAAACGGGTGTTACCCCGGCCTCCACGGCCTCCACGTGCAACTACAACCTGTTGTCCATGACGCGTCATATCGGCAATGATCTCTTGCGTATCATCGTCAATCAGAATGGTTCCTGGCGGAATACGAACGATCATATGATCCGCATTCGCTCCATGTTGGCTTTTGTTCCGTCCTTTAATCCCTTTGTCAGCTTTGAAGTGGCGCTGATAACGGAAATCCATCAACGTGCGCAGTCCCTCATCTACACGGAAAATAACGTCGCCTCCACGGCCTCCGTCACCACCGGCAGGACCACCCTCCGGTACATATTTCTCCCGGCGAAACGCAACGAGACCATCCCCGCCGTCACCGCCTTTAACATAAATCTTAGCTTTATCTACGAACATAAATGTTCACCTTCCTCACATTTCAAGCGGTAATCGCAGCTCGACATAAGCCCTGCTAGGCTTAAACTGCTCTGCTTTCATGATTTTTCCTTGTACTATATTATAAATTTGCCCTTTGAGCAGCTCGGGATTGCCATGCTCCCCCTCGCCTTCGAAGGAGATAAGAATGTCTCCTCCATCCTGAAAAAAGCCAAGGCGCAGCTTGCGCGTCTCCCCCTGAGGAGCCAGCCCGTTGTACTGATAAGCCCGTATGGTCTGCATAATCACTGAAGTCAGCTCATCTCCTGCTTCTGGATTTAGCTTGTCCTCTAGCTGCAACCCTTCCTCCACCTGAACTTCCAATTCCAGACTAGACCTGTTAGTTCGGAAGGATTGGATATAGAAAACCAATGAAGGAATGCCCAACTTAGCGATACGACTATCAAGTGCTATGCGTTCCTTTATTCTTTCCACACACTCCACGGATTTATTAGGCTTTCCAAGCTGAATATATCCGTATAGAATCTGCAAATCGTTCATCCAATCATGTCGATGATGATTCAGTGTCCGAATCGCCGCCTGTTGCAGAGTGTTCTCTTGTATACGCAGCTCCCGTTCATAATGACGCTGGCTCCAGATAAAACTGAAAGCAACGATTGCCACTACCCAGACTCCGAGTAATAGACACGTCAGAAGAGAAGTATGCCAATACAAAAGACCTAAAGGAAGCATTACGGATAACATGACTGCCCAGATTGCACTTTTCCAGGATTTCATTCTTTCTCCCCGTCCCTCAGTTCGCAAAATTCATGACTTCGTTTAGATAATTTGTTTTGTTAGTATCATTTACCATTTCCTAGTATAACACACGCGTTCACTGTAGTTCACCAGAGATAATAACGAGAATTTCACATCTATCTAACCATTCCAACTTTGCAACACAAATAATTATGAATATTCTACAAAAAAGCCTCCGGCACTCATGCCGGAGGCTTCTACTTGCTCATATGGTCCGTAAGCTTACGCTTCCAGTGCCGCTGCTACCGGAGCGACATCAACTGGGTACACGCTCACTTTTTTGCGATCGCGGCCCCAACGTTCGAACTTCACTACGCCATCCACCATTGCGAACAAAGTATCATCTTTACCGATGCCTACGTTAGTTCCTGGGTGAATTTTTGTTCCGCGTTGACGAACCAAGATGTTACCGCCGGTTACTGCTTGACCGTCAGCACGTTTCACGCCAAGACGTTTGGAATGGGAATCCCGTCCGTTTTTTGTGGAACCTACACCTTTTTTCGATGCGAACAATTGAAGATTCAATTTCAACATGTTGTCAACCTCCTTCTTTAAATATTTACTTGCTGTATTTGAATATACTTCCCGTATGATTCTGCGATATCATTCAGCATCACGACCATGGATTCAAGCAGCAATTGTACCTTCGCGGAAGTATCGAAATCTTCAACAGAACTTAATGTTCCACTTAAGAATCCGTTCTTCATGGATGTATCCATGGAGATTCCGGTCAAGGTCTCAATCGAATTGACGGTTCCAACTGTTACAGCGGATACCCCGGCACATACGATATCTTCGCCACGCTTCGCATAACCCGCATGCCCCTTAACCTCAAAGCCAACGATAGTTCCTAGATCCGATAATCGTGTAATCCGCACGCTAATCATTAACGCACCTTCTTACGCTTGAATCTTCTCGATAGTTACTTTCGTGTACGGTTGACGATGACCTTGTTTCTTGTGGTAGTTCTTCTTAGGTTTGTATTTGTAAACTACAACCTTAGCGCCTTTACCATGTTTCTCGACTTTAGCTGTTACAGACGCGCCGCTTACTAGCGGAGTTCCTGCAGTCAGACCACCATCATTAGAAACAGCCAATACACGGTCAAAAGTTACACTTGCGCCGTCTTCAGCTTCCAACTTTTCAATGAACAAAACGTCGCCCTCTTGGACTTTGTATTGTTTACCACCAGTTTCGATAATTGCATACATTTTACTTGCACCTCCTCATGTCTCAGACTCGCCTAGTCTAGGTGGCAGAATTCCCGTAGGAACTGCGCTTATGTACCCGATCGGAGCGGTTACAGCATGTGCAGGATCAACTGCATCAAACACATACTTGAAGATAGTATCATACTTATGACTTATCGTCAACTCATTCCAGCCATTCTCCAACTTTTCCGGTTCCCCCGCAGCACTGGCAAATCACAGGCGCAAAGCTGGCTGAATCATGCCTTGCCTTCTTTCTGGTCATCTCGAGCAGCCCGAGTCTTGTCCACCCCAAAATATGTGTTTTGGTGCGATCCTTGCAGATCACTTTCTCTAATCGCTCTGTGACCATCTTGCGGTGAAGCTCTTGTTCCATATCAATAAAATCGACAATAATGATTCCACCAGTATCGCGTAACCGGATCAAACGACCGATCTCCTCAGCTGCGAGCAAATTCGTATTAGTAACCGTTTCTTCAAGCGATGCTCCGCCAATGTATTGAGCGGTGTTGACATCAATTACGGTTAACGCCTCTGTCTCATCCCAGATCATTGTTGCTCCGCCCTCCAGCGTGATTTTGCGGCTGAAGCTCTTGAGCAATTGATCCTGAATACCATAAGCAGCGAAAATAGACTCCGCTCCATTATAAAGACAGACTGGCTTGTACCCTTCAGGAGCCATGTCGTCCAGAAAGGCTGTTGCTTCTCTAGCTGCGGCAGATGAATCAATAATCAACTGATCCCGTTGCGGATTAAAGGCATCTCTTATAAAGCGTTGGACAATACTAAGATCACGATGTAGTAAAGCGGGAGCCTCTACCGTTTGTGCCTTACGTGTAATATTCTCCCATTGGGCACGCAAAAAAGAAAGATCACCCTCCACAGCTTCATGTGGCTCGTCCTGAGAAACCGTCCGCATAATAAGCCCTTCTTCTTTCATTCGCAGACGTTCTCCGATTCCTTTGAGACGACTGCGCTCTGCATCCCGGCTTATTTTTTTGGAGACACCGACGTATTCTGCAAAGGGCATGTACACCATCCAGCGCCCGGGCAACGTATAATGAGTCGTTACACGCGCGCCTTTTCCGCCGCTCGGCTCTTTCCGCACTTGAACAACAATATCCTGTCCCGGCTGCAAAAGCGTCTCGATAGAGGGCTTCACATCAGGCTGTTTATCCAAATTAGGATGCAATACATCATCAACATATAAAAAAGCATTCTTCTTCTGTCCGATATCAACAAAAGCAGCCTGCATACCTGGAAGTACGTTAATCACACGGCCCTTGTAATAACTGCCGACCAACCCTTGCTGCTGATCGCGTTCAGCCGCGTACTCCACCAGCCTTCCGTTTTCCAGAAGAGCCATTCGGGTAATGTGCTGCGTGCAGTGAACGATCATCTGTTTCATGGCTTCACCTCTGGTTTCGTTCGTTCATTCCTTCACATTCTCTGCATAAATACACTATATTCCGAAGTAGGTTGATATTAAGCGCTGTTCCGGCACAACAGCAACAACATTTCCTTTACCGTTTAACACATAGATAAAATGATATTGATTACGTTTAAATAGACGCAATATATCATCTAAAGGTTTCGCAGATAATGCAACTATTGGACGAGCTACGCTTCCTGTTCGCAAATGATACTCATAAACAGCCTCCCGATTCATCAAAAAAGCAACAAACCGGTACGGTAAATTACGATGGTCGGTGAAATTCGAATACAGCAGAAAAGCTCCGATCATGACCATATTAAGCCTAAGGCCTCCACCCGCTCCAAGAGGCAGCAGCGCATATATAATCACAAGGACACTTGCGGCTACACTCACCCGTCCAGTCCATAACAAAGTGTAGTAATAAGGAAGTACTAAACTAATAGTGGCCTGAAGCACTTTACCTCCGTCAAGCGGCAGCACTGGCACTAGATTAAAAAGCCCAATAATGGCATTGGCATGAATAAAATAGGTCAGAAATTCCTGATTGCCATAACCGGCTTGTTGAAGTCCAAAAGCAATAACGATCATAATTCCATTTTGCAGTGGACCGGCAAGGGCTATTCCGATCTCACGACTGGCTGTAAGCCGCCCATGATCTTCAATAACAGCCACTCCGCCAAACGGTAGAAGCTGAACCGACTTAACTGTAACACCAGCCAAAAGAGCCGCAACGACATGTCCCATTTCATGAATGAAGACAATCGTAAATAAGGTGAGCAGCTCTAGAAATTGTCCCGTGACCACGGAGAATAACATAATGATCACGAACAGTGGATGTAGTGACAGTTCGATACCAAAGATCCTAATCAAACGATACCACTTCTGTAGGATCAATATAAGTCTTGTCTTTCATCACTGCGAAAAATAGTGTTGAAGCTGAGGATACGTCCTTCTCCATCATCCAACCGAGTGAATCCCCACTCTGCACCCAGTCATCAACCTCCAGCTTGGTGCCGCTCAAATGTCCGTATTCTGCAGTGACACCGCCTGAATGCTGAACAGCAATTCGAATGCCCCCTTCCAGCTCCTTAGAGATGGAGAGAATACGTCCCATGTCTATACTTTTCACCGTCACATTAAAGGTTGAATCGATTTGAGGCATAATTTCCACCCCTTTTAGCGTAGATGCAAAAGGCTGGACAATGCTCCCAGCTATCGGGGCAGTAAGTTGATGATGAGCGGCCACTTTTTGAGCAGGCTCATCTTTATCCCCAAATATCGGAATGAACGCTGGAGCTCCGTTAAAGTTCTCCTCATACCAGACTCTCACAGCCGTGAAATCCATGTCATTGCTTAACGCATCACTAATAAAAGCTTGCATCTTATAGGACCATGGCTGATGTACCGCAAAAATCCCCCACACTGCTCCAAACACAAGAACACTAGCAACAAAGCGCCGAATAAAACCGGCAGTAAAATTTGAGCCTCCACCGTCGTTATCCTCCCAGCCTCCACGACTCTTTTTCCACATCACCTCTGGATCGGGCTCTACAGAGGATTGATCCGCATTTTTAAATCCTGTTCCCCATTCCTTAAAGCTCGTACTCTTATCCGGCATAATAAATAAAGGGGGAGCCTCCGCTATTTCTAGTTCCGGGACTTCCGAAACTCCTGAGACTGCTGAGACTTCCGGGAGTTCCTCCAATAAACTACGAATACGCTCCTTGCGGCGATTCTTGATATCTGATTTCTGATCCATATTTATCCCTCCGGACGGGCTTGTTTTACTTCCATTTTATGAAGCACGGAAGTCTCTTTAGAACAAGCCCCTCCAAGACAGACCATTTAAATCCCGGAAATGCCATACATTCATATTTATTCAAAAAAATAAGCCCCACCATAGATTTCTCTACTGGTGGGACCCGTGTATGCTTCTTATCATAGGATTGCTTAGTAAAAATTAAGCCATGCCGAAAAATTTCTTAAGTTTCTTAAATGCTCCCGGTTTGCGGTCAAGCTGCATCAGGGGTACAGCATCACCTAAAATTCGGCGTGCAATATTGCGATAGGCAATAGCTGCTGACGAATCGGGATTCATAACTGTAGGTTCTCCGTTATTTGCGGCTTTAATGACTAATTCATCATCCGGAACAATTCCGATAAGATCAATGTTCAGCACCTGTAATATATCCTCAATATCAAGCATATCCCCAGACTTCACAAGACCTGGGCGAATACGGTTTACCACCAATTTCGGCGATTCCACACTCGACTGTTCTAATAGTCCGATTATACGATCGGCATCCCGTACAGCGGCATGCTCTGGTGTGGTAACCACAATCGCTTTATCCGCACCGGCAATCGCATTGCGGAAGCCGTGCTCGATTCCTGCCGGACAATCGATCAGAACATACTCATATTCCTTTTTTAGTTCAAGAATGATATCTCTTACTTGTTCAGGAGAGACAGCCGTTTTATCCTTTGTTTGAGCTGCAGGCAGCATATACAATTCATCAAAGCGCTTGTCTTTAACGAGCGCTTGATTAAGGCGGCAACGTCCTTCCGCTACATCCACAAGATCATAAATAATACGATTCTCAAGCCCCATAACTACATCCAGATTACGCAGTCCAATGTCGGTATCGACGAGACATACTTTTTTGCCCTGCAGTGCAAGTGCGGTTCCAATGTTGGCTGTTGTGGTTGTTTTGCCAACTCCGCCTTTGCCCGAGGTTACGACTATCGCTTCTCCCATGGAGGCTACACCCCTTTAAACACATTTAAATCCTGACGTAATTTGACCAAATTATGAATCTTATCGATCTGCATAGCTCCGTTTGTTAAATATGCAAATTCCATACTGCTTTCTCGGGTTTCCCATTCATCGGGCGGACGACTAATAATATCGGCAATTCGCAGCTGCGTTGGAGACATTAAAGAAGCAGCAATAATTGCTTCCTCATTCCCGTCTACTCCAGCATGCGCCATCCCTCTTAGCGAACCTAGTATATAAATATCGCCTGAACAGGTTATGGTCCCCCCAGGGTTCACATCCCCCAGATATAGAAGATTTCCGTTATGGTGCAGCACCTGACCGGAACGTAGAATTCCGCTCATCAGAAACAATGCGTCATTATCCTCACTGCCGGGCGCTGGAAGCGCCTCTATAGATCGAATCAACAGATTTCCCTGTCCCTTAAGAATCTCCAGCACAGCTTCCTTGTCTTCCTCAGTTACGGTACGATTGCCCAGCTTTATGTCCACATGTACAATCGGTCCAGTTAAAATATTTTGATGGCTGTGCTCCAGCTTATAGCGAAGCTCGCTCAGAAGATCTTCAAAGGGACATTTGTCGTCTAGCAGGAATATCAGGCCATCCTTGATGCCCTTAATCCTTACATGCTTGGATTTTACTGTCATATGCCTGGCCCCCTATCCTCATTCATTCGTGCCGGGCCCCTTAAATTCCTGCTTTGTATAGAAAGAAAATAGAAGCTCTTTAAGCCGCTTCTTCCTTATTCGTTTCTTTCTTGATTAGCTCAAGCTGGCGCCGAACCGGTATGTAGAAGAGTAGCCCGATGGCAAAATGAAAAAGCATCGTCGGCAGCATGTGATTCAAAATCGCCCAGCTATAAGGTTCTTGATTAAGATTAAATACACTATAGATACCAAATAGTATACTATCCCCAAGTAGACTTCCAAGCAGAACCACAGTCATCATAAGGGGCAGCGGAGCACGTGGAATCTGAAATAAAAGGCCGATTAAATAAGCCGACAATCCCATCGCAAAAGAGTGTGCTCCAAGAATTCTGCCGTAAAAAACGACATCATGCAGCATTCCAAAACATAATCCCAATATAAGTGCTGTATGCCGATGATGATATATAGTCACGAACAATAACACTACAAAAACCAAATTCGGAATGATTCGCATCTGCCACACATCTGGAATCAGCCAAGGTAAGATGGTTCCCTCCACAATAAATAAGAGGAACAGTATCAGAATAAGAACTGATCTGCGCATATTCACTATTCAGCACGCTCCTCCGTAAACACAACAATCAAATGCTTCCAGTCCTGAAATTCTGCTGAAGGCTTTATCACTGCTGTGGAGGTTAATCCAAATTCACCAACATCGACGCTTTCAACTGTGCCTATTGTCAACCCCCTTGGATACAAGCCTCCAATACCGGAAGACAGAATAGTATCCTCCGCTGCAATAGGATCACCCGGTGGAATCTTGGTCATCAGCAGTCTGTTCGTCTCTGGATTATAACTCTCAATCATCCCAAAGGACTTACCCTCTTTATTAAAGGCAGTTGCCGCAATAGGCGGCTGGGAATTAGGATCATTAGTGTCCATCATGGTCATCAGTTTCACAGTAGAAGTGAAATTGCTAACTTGACTGATAACACCTACCAGACCATCGGTTGAAATAACAGACATATTAGGTCTGACACCATCTTTGGAGCCTAAATCAATTACAATGGTGCTGTTGCTTGGTTCTGTAGTCTGGCTAATTACTTGCGCAATACGATATTCATACTTATACAAATTCTTCTGTTCTTTAGTAAATTGCCATTTTTTTTCCAAGTCTTCATTCTGTGCTTTAATAAAATTATACTGGGCTTTATCACGTGCATACTGGGCAGCCATAATTTTAAGCTGTTCATTTTCTTTAGCAAGATCACTCAGATTTCCAATATCTTCAAACAAGCCCGCTACATATCCAGCGGGCTTGTAGAACATTTTTTGCACGAAACCAGTCGAATCTCTGAGAAAGTTCTCCGGCCAGGACAAGCCTTTCCTTGTTGCCAAGCTGAAGCCCATTACCACAATGAACAGCACCAGTGTAATCAACAGAATAAACAGACGTTTATTGCTTAAGAGTTTAAACAGTTTCAACACCCTCTAACAACAGTATTTCTCCCATAACAGGGGTTGACTTACACAAGTGGTAGAACATCATCTTATCTCTTCGAACGAAGACTGGATCCGCTGCGGCTCTTGAACAAATGAATGTTCTCAAGTGCCTTACCGGTTCCAATAGCTACACAGTCCAGTGGATTCTCAGCAACAATAACCGGCATTCCCGTCTCACGTGCAAGCAGCTTATCCAAGTTGCGAAGCAAAGCTCCCCCACCTGTCAAAACAATTCCACGATCCATAATATCTGCTGCAAGCTCTGGCGGACATTTTTCCAACGTTACTTTAACAGCTTCAATAATAGCATTCACTGTGTCAGACAAAGCTTCACAGATTTCATCAGAAGTAATTGTAAGTGTTTTTGGCAGACCTGTTACGAGATCACGGCCGCGAATTTCCATGGTTTCAGCCTTTTCAAGAGGAAGGGCAGAGCCAACATCCATTTTGAGCTGCTCCGAAGTACGTTCACCGATCATCAGATTGTATTGACGTTTGATGTATTGAATGATGGACTCATCCGCCTCATCACCTGCAACACGCACTGAACGGCTAGTAACAATACCGCCGAGCGAAATTACAGCAACTTCAGTTGTACCTCCACCGATATCTACAACCATACTACCTGTAGGCTCCCATACTGGCAGATCCGCGCCGATAGCAGCAGCAAAAGGCTCTTCGATAATGTAAGCTTCGCGAGCTCCAGCTTGTTTGGTAGCATCTTCTACCGCACGTTGCTCTACAGCAGTAATGCCAGATGGCACGCAGACCATTACATTAGGATGACGCTGGAACATAGAACGCTGTTTCTGTGCTTGACGAATAAAATATTTAATCATCGTAGCCGTTGTATCAAAATCAGCGATAACGCCATCTTTCATCGGACGGATCGCACGGATGTTTCCAGGTGTACGACCGATCATTTTTTTGGCGGATTCACCCACAGCTTCAATCGTCTTAGTATCAGTGTTAATGGCTACAACGGAAGGCTCTCTTACAACAACACCCTTACCGCGTACGTAGACAAGCGTATTCGCTGTCCCCAAGTCAATTCCTAAATCTTTTGTGAAACCACCCAACATGCTAATTTCTCCTTTTCCTAAGTAAATCTACATTTATATTACATATGTCCTTTTTCTTTCAAGCTTACGAAACTGCTATCTCCGATAATTAGATGGTCCAGCACATCTATTCCGATAATCTCACCTGCCTGAAGCAATCTAGCAGTTAGGGAAATATCTTCTGGACTAGGTGTTGGATCACCACTAGGATGATTATGCGCGCATATAATAGAGGCGCTACTGCATTTTATAGCTGCTCTGAATACCTCACGAGGATGAACGATCGAAGCATTCAGGCTGCCCATGGACAATGTTTCTTGTCCAATCACATGATTCTTCGTGTTCAGAAACAGACAGACAAAATGCTCCTTTTGCAAATAACGCAATTGCTCAGTCAGAATCTCAGCAGCGTCCCCAGGACAGCGGATAATGACCGGCATATTGAACCTGGAATTCGCAAGGCGCCTTCCCAGTTCGATGCCTGCTTTTAGTTGTACGGCCTTGGCAGGACCGATACCGTTGATTTTGGTCAGTTCTTCGATGCTAAGGTCAACTAGCCCACGCAGGCCACCGATCTTCCCCAGCATCTGCTGTGCAATATGAATAGCCGACTCGCGGCGTGTTCCCGTACGCAGCAGAATGGCTAACAACTCCGCTTGACTTAATGATTCCGCCCCATAATGCATCATGCGCTCTCTAGGTCGTTCTTCATGGGGGAGGTCCCGCAGCATAATTGGTTGCGACTCCATCCCTATCCCTCTTTCCCCAGGCTTCCTACCGGCTCAATACAGTTATACCGAACTCGGATAGCATTTCGCCAAGAAGCGACAAAGGCAATCCGACTACATTGAAATAACAGCCTTCAATTCGTTCCACCAAAATGGACCCAAGCCCTTGTATCGCATAAGAGCCAGCCTTATCAGCGGGCTCTCCCGTAGCTATATAAGCAGCAATTTCCTCTTCAGTCATTGCCCTCATCGTTACGGAAGTAACACGGTGCTCCACTATAGTCTTCCCATTCGGGAGTCCGAGGCAGGCTACACCCGTGTATACCTTATGAGTTCGGCCCTGAAGTCTGGTAAGCATCGCTTTGCTGTCCAGCTTGTCCACCGGTTTGCCTAGCACAGTATTATCTAGTACAACAATTGTGTCGCTTCCTATAATGACTGCGTTACGCTCTCCGGCTGTAGCTACTACGGCTTCTGCTTTTCGCAAAGCTAGACTGCGCACGATTCTCTCCGGCGTCCAATCCGGCGGTGTGCTCTCATCAGCTTCGCTGGTAATGACCTCAAAGGGTAAACCCAGTAAGGATAACAGCTCACGTCGACGCGGTGAACCTGAGGCTAGAATAATGAGTGGTGAGTTGTCCACGTTGTAAACGTCCCTTCTTGCTCAGTAACGAGAGTTACAGTCTGCGGTACAGCCATACAGCTGTAATAATACCGGCGAGACTAAGCATGCACAATTTCAAATGAATAGTGATGTCATAGGTTATGATGTCTAAATCGGCTCGCGGAGACCATTTGAGCACAGTCGATGTTGTTAGAAAAGACAGAGCCTTTACGGGCTGCAGCAGCTTGGCGATCCAGGCTCCAGCCAGCCAGCCTAGAATTAGAAATAACAGCAGTGTTCCTACATTTTTCTTCTTCATCTCAGTCTTCCCTCGCCATTTTTTGACACCCTAATTATTATACGGTGAAACGGTGATCAATACAAACGTAAAATCCCCTACGGTAATGTTTACCACCTTTTGCCCTAAAAGTTGCGGAACGATACCCCTCTCCGAAAAAAACAACAAGCCCCCAATTCCCCGGAGACTTGTTGTTATTTTGAATCCGCAATCCAAGCATTCAATTCATAGCAGACAGCAGCTGTTTTTGGCTGGTCAAGAAGCTCAGCATGGATTCCTGCACTTCCCAAAGCAGGGCTTGCGCCTTGTTCTTGTTATATTCACTCAGTGCTGAAATTCCTTGGCTCATAGATTTCTCTAGCACTGCGCAAATGCTTTTGGCTTCAGGCGTTATGCCTTGCTCCAGAGCTTTAACAGCTTCACTCCATTGGAGATGAAGATCACTCACAGCTGAGGTATTAGCTGCCGCATCCGTTTGTCCGCCACTGAGTAAAGAAGCGGATTGACTGCTTAGTTCACTGAGCAACTGTCCACTCACCGCAAAATAACTATTCACAGCCTCCGCATTTCCGGCAAATCCTAATCGTTCCACTCCGGGAAGATCCACCTCTCTTACATAAAGCTCAATCCCTTGATTCTTCAGTCCACTGCTGAGCAGCTTAGCTTGTTCACGGTCAGAGGACATTCCGGCATATACACGATTTCCGTCAGCAGGGTCCAAGCCCGCAGCCAAGCCAGCGTCCAACAGCTCTTGTCTAGCTTGTTCCGCGCCTGCCGGCGTACTGAATACGCCATACTGCAGCAGGTAGTAGCTTTGCGCAGCCACTTGAACAGGAATACTGTTTTTGCCAGCATCATCTGTGCCCGTAACCGGCAATCCCGAGGTTCCTACACCTGCTGGATCATTAGCTCCGGAAGTCTGCCCTGAAGTAGCCAATGTATCTGTTATCCCGGTTCCTGAACTACTATCCATGTTTCCTCCATAAAAAAAGGAAAGCGCCGCATACCCAAGCAGTAGACCTGTGCCGATGGCCCCCACCACAGACAGGGATAATTTCCACCAATACGATGGGCGACGAGTATGATATGAGCCCCCATAACCTCCCGTGTAAACCTCTGCTGATTTATCTCTGTCATCTAGTACCAAATCTGAGAGCAGATACGATTGCTGCGTATTTCTGAAATCTCTATCCTGTTCGTCCCATTCTTGCTGGCGTGGATCTACAGTTCCTGAGTAATAGTCGTAAGCATCCTCCGGCGGTGCCTCACGCGTAGAGCGTAGATCAGGTTCTTGCACCCAAGTATGCTGCTGTGCTGGACCGACCTCCTTGCGCAACTCCTCTGCATATTCTTCAGCTGTACCCAGTCCGCCACTGGACCAGCGCTCCACTACCTGCGGTTTTGGCTTAGGCTCGTCCTTATTCACGTCAAATCGGAATGTCATTCTTCCGTTATTCAACAGTAACACCTCACCTCATCTAATCTATATGGAAATATATGATAGACAATAGAGAGATATGCTATTTTTATAGCCAAATGAATAATGAAAGTTATACGGATTCAGTTTACATTACATGTAACTTTTATATACTATATAAAAAGAGCTAAAAGTGTGCACTATACTAGTTAAGCTAGAAATAGGATTTTAGTTCATTACAGTTTAGGAGGGCTTTTTCTGAAACAAAAAATTCAAGCAGCAATTGTGGGCTACGGTAATTTAGGAAAAGGTGTACGTAAGGCTATTAACCAAAGTGAAGATATCGAGCTGGTTGCGATCTTTACGCGCAGAGAGCCTGGACAACTGGAAGCCGGTGAAACCGGTGTGAAATTCGAGCATATCTCTGCCGTCGAACAATATAAGGGAAAAGTAGATGTTATGATTCTGTGCGGAGGATCGGCTACCGATCTGCCAGAACAGACACCAGCTATTGCCCGGATGTTTAATACCGTGGACAGCTTTGACACTCATGCCAAAATCCCTGAGTTCTTTGCGACCGTTGATGCCGCAGCTAAACAAGGCGGAACACTCAGCGTAATTTCTACGGGCTGGGATCCAGGCCTGTTCTCCATGAACCGTCTGCTAGCTGAAGCTATTCTGCCACAAGGTAAAGAATATACTTTCTGGGGTAAAGGCGTCAGCCAAGGTCACTCCGATGCCATTCGCAGAGTAGAAGGCGTTAAAGGTGGCGTACAATATACTGTTCCAGTACAAGAGGTTATCGAGGCCATCCGTGCGGGTGAAACACCAGAACTTACTACTCGTGAAAAACATCTTAGAGAGTGTTTTGTAGTAGCTGAGGCTGGTGCAGATCAAGAGCGCATTCGCGAAGAAATTGTGAATATGCCGAACTATTTTGCAGATTATGATACTACAGTTACTTTCATCACTGAAGAAGAACTGGCAGCTCAGCATAGCGGTATTCCGCACGGCGGGTTTGTTATTCGCAGTGGGGTAACAGGAGAAGGCACGAAACAAATTGTTGAATTTGGCCTGAAGCTGGAGAGCAATCCTGAATTTACAGCTAGTGTGCTTGTGGCTTATGCCAGAGCTGCTCAGCGTATGAGTCAAGAAGGTCAAAGCGGAGCGCGTACTGTATTCGATATTCCACTTGGGATGTTGTCTCCGAAATCACCAGAAGAACTGCGCCGCAACTTACTCTAAAATCCTGTCGACAAATAACCCGCGTAGGACTTTTAAGGGTCCTCGCGGGTTATTTGTTGTCCAGAGCGTCTGACAACCCTCTATACAAGACTAAGAATCTTACTCTTAACATGATTCATTTCGTAATTCTTCAACAAAGTCTCATGCGCACGATCCGCAATAATGGCGCCAAGCTCAGGATTTTTCAGTAAATTCAGTACACTTCCAACCACCTCAACCGAGGTATTAGCCAGCAAAATATTCCGGTTATGCTCACAATTCAGCTTCTCACACATGATAGAGCTGGTAACCACCGGGGTTTTAAGCGCCCAGGATTCCAGTATATTTCTAGAAACTTCGCAGCCTTCAAGGATAGGCACCAGAACAGCTTTAGACCGTCGTATGTATTCAGTAGAGGAATTTACCGGTCCAGTGACTATGACCGATTCATCTTCCTTAATCAAAGTCATGACCTCCGGGTGAACCTCTGAGCTGATAATGTAACTTTTGATATCAGGCACTTGTTCCTTAATCATGGGATAGGTTTTTTTAAAGAATACTCGGGCTGCATCTATTCCCAGTCTCATATTCATATTCCAGTGCAGCACAATTGAATTTTCTTTAATCACAGGCTCTGCAAAAGTCTCATACTCATTCATCTTGATGAAATGGGGGACAACATGAACCTTACGGGCATCGGCAAATGATAGAGATTTGAACGCTAGTGCATCCCATTCCGAGGTTGCTAAAAGTAGTCCCGTCTTATTCATTAATCGCCGTTTATTCCTACGATCCCATGCAGCATTGAGTTTATTATATGGATTCTTCCTGCTTAACTTTCCTGCCTCTCCGGCAGATCCTCCGCTTCCGTTTGCAAAACTATAGGTATCTGTGATCACACTGGCTTCTGGAAGCAAGTTCCGCACCATATCAATGCATTTACCCAATAGGACATGCGATATAAATACATGCTTGTAATTATTCGAACGGCAAAGCTCCAAAATAGTGTTCTTCATATCTTTATCTATATGACTTAAATTTGAGAAATTCCGCAGTTTATGTAAGGGGCGCAGCATTGGCCTCCAGGTCGTATAATCTTCATTAATGTTATGAACCGTAAGTGCCGTCCGCTCATTTATAGACACGGTTTGGTTGGCACTGCCGTACGTCAGCAAATCTATATCAAATTTCCCAAGCAAAATCTCGAGAATACTCCCTGTTCTCATTTCTCCTTCTAGATCCTCTGCGCTTTGATTCTGGGCTGATAGGAACAGCATTCTTTCTCGCATGACTCTGGCTCCTTGTATTTTGTAATAAAAACCCCCATCTACTAACTGAAACTTTAGATGCAGTTCAATAGTAACTCATTTCAATTAAAAGTTTTGTCGATTTATAGGAGAAGTCTAAAATTTTTTAAGTTTTTTTCTGAGTTTCCAAAATTCTATCACGATTTCCCCTTATAAAACGCCACATTTTCTAAAATATAGACTAAAACCCCTTTTTTTACGCCATACATAATCATGAATTGCTCTATGGATAGAAATCGTAATCTTTAGGTAATATGTACTACGCCTCTTTGCATACAAAAAAAGCATCTCCCTCGCTTAATGTCGAAAGGAAGACACTTTAGTTGTCATAGCTTCTAACTACACAGTTCCGGCCCTTTTTCTTAGCCTGATACAATGCAGTGTCACTAAGTTTGTAAAGAGTGTTCAATGCGTATCGTTCACCTGAATCCACCGTGATGATGCCAACACTTATCGTGTAATGCAAGGGCACACCATGAATGACCGCCCCTGTAACGGCTGTGCGCATCCGCTCTGCAATCATATCACTGTTTTGTTCATCGGCTCTATGCAGCAGCACAGTGAACTCCTCACCACCGAATCTTCCGAACAGGTCACCATTGCCAAGCTGCTGTTTTATTTTATGAGCCAGATCCTTCAGAACATGGTCGCCGGTATTGTGGCCGTAGGTATCGTTTATGCGTTTAAAGTGATCCACATCCAGCAGTAAAAAAGAATACGGCAGCTTCTTCATTGCTGAGGCAGCTATTAAAGGCCGGGCGCGCTGTACAAAGGATCTGCGATTCAAAATACCTGTCAACACATCATAAGTGGCCACCCGTTCCAATTCTGTAAAGGAATCCTCCCTATAAAGCAGCATGATGCCTGCAGTTCCTAAGAACATAAGCAAATAAACCCCCAGATAAAAAAATATCTGCAGCCAGTGAGAGGTCTGTGCATTCCATCCTAACATCGAATAAAACGGTTCAAGTCCCTTGCTAACCAGCGCTAAAATTACAACAAAGTACAACAATCCTATGGTTCGCTGGAGAGAGGTTTCTCTAATCTTCACAGCTAATATATAAGCTGGCAAAGCTATGATCATAATCCCAAATAGACAAGTTGCAGCCATAACCAACCGCTCATCTGGCATAATTATATGCAGTAGCACTACGATGACAATGGATACTCCGAACAGGATCGTATAATATCGTTCAATCCTACTCCCAAAAACTCTGAGAAGCATCAGAAGCGCTAAGCTTTCCAGCGTACCTCCAGCTAAAGCAAGCAGCATACTGATTGGAATGGGAAGTCGTGAGTCTGTGAAATCATTCAGCAAAAGGAGAATTAAAGCTGCCAGCTGCAAATATTTTGCCGTGACAAACAAGGTAGAAGTCCGTTCCTGCGCGTAACGCAAACGATAGACGACAATAAGCAATACCGTAAAGGATTGCCACATAAAGAGGCAGACCAGCAGTGTTTTGAGATCCAGATGCATGTTAGTGAATTTCACCCCCTGTATTCTCTAAGCTCAATAAATATAATTGTATCTGACCACTCGGTTTCTTCCTTCTTGTTTGGCTTGGTATAACGCTTTATCGCTCAGCTTGTACAGCTTATTTATCCAAATCTCCTGATCCGGTATGATTGTAATTACACCTATACTAACTGTATAGCCTTGTAAAAGTTTTTGTGTAGGCGTCTTCATTACTGCCTTTCGTAACACTTCAGCTTTCCGGTCACAGCTAGCTTCATCCAGCCCGCAAAGGATAACTGCAAATTCCTCGCCGCCCAGCCTGCCAAATAAATCGCTGTTTTCGAGGTTGTCCTTAATCGTCAATGCGAATTCTTCCAGAACAACATCGCCGGTATCATGGCCGTATGTATCATTGATTTCTTTGAAATGATCCAAATCTAGCAGCATAAACGAAAAGTACTCTTGCTCAGCAACTGCCTTCTCAAGCCGTACCTCAGCTTCCTCAAGAAATGCTCCACGGTTAAGGATTCCAGTCAGATCATCGTAGCTAGCGATTCGTTTCAGTTTTACAAAGGAATGCTCGTTAGAAAGTAGAATAAAGCCTGCGGCTCCCACAATCAACAATAAATACATCCCCAGGTAATATAAATACTGCGAAAGATTAGTTGTGAACACGTTCATCTCTGGCTCCCAGATCAATGCAACAATCGCGCGGAGCAGCATAATCCCTGCAAAAGCGTAAAACAATATTCCGAGTATCTTCTGAAGAGGGGTGCCTTTGGGGTTC
Organism: Paenibacillus sp. FSL H3-0310; assembly: GCF_038002785.1. Lineage (NCBI taxonomy): Bacteria > Bacillati > Bacillota > Bacilli > Caryophanales > Paenibacillaceae > Paenibacillus > Paenibacillus sp. FSL H3-0310. Next base: position 768,285 of record NZ_JBBODC010000001.1, on the reverse strand, counting down.
ACCGTGAGGTGGTAAGCTGGATAGACAATAAACAGTATCGACCATAATGAGGTACAGGCTATGCGCCAGCTGGAATGATGAAAGAAGATCGCAACAATACTAAAAGTAATCGAACTAAGTATGGAAAGCGTTATGTAATACAACTTTATCCGCTGACCAAGGATTCCCATCATCAGCAATAAAGCAATAATCTCCAGACAGCAGCCTAAAAGAATCAAAGCGTTGCTAAGTGGAATGGATAAAGCGCGGGGGATATGACCCCATAATAATAATGAACACCAGAAGAGCAGCTGCACCGCCTTTGAGCGTATGAATAAGGTGGATGCCCTGTCTTTAGGAGCGCTCCTCCGGTAATTGGTTATCAGCAGCAATATAAATAGATTTCCAAAAATAAATAAATACACTAACGTTTTGATATCAAGCTGGGAGTCCATGAGTCACCACCTACACGGAAAAATTGATCCTCTACTGACAGCACTATAGCACTCAATGGCTGGTTCAGCAAATACCCTATTTATTTCATTTTTTAGAATGTACATACACCGCTTAAGTATACAAAAAAGCACTTCCCCCTGCACGGAGCTCGGGGGGAAGTGCTATGGTCAAGAGAATATGAATATTCTCGTGTAGGCCTGTGTTTGTATTAACGCTTCTTCAAGCCGTCCGCCAATGCGTATCCAACCTTCCAGATATCGCCTGCGCCCATCGTAATCACTAGGTCACCTGGGGCAATACGAGGTTTCAGATCAGCAAGCACATCTTCTTTGGTTGGCAGATGTCTTGCACCAGCGTTACTGTTCTGCACAATAAGCTCAACCAGCTTCGCAGATGTAACCCCCTCAATCTGCTTCTCACCTGCCGGAGAGTAGATGTCGGTGATGATCACCTCATCTGCTTCGCTAAAGGCGCGGCTGAAGGCATCTAGCAGGAAGAACGTACGTGTATACCGCTGAGGCTGGAATACGGCAATAATCCGTTTCCCCGTTGCCTTAGCAGCACTGATTGTCGCCTGAATTTCAGTTGGGTGATGCGCATAATCATCGATGACCAGAATGTCATCGACTTCTCCGAGCACTTGAAAACGGCGCTTCGCACCATGGAATTTCACGATCGCTTCAGCGATTTTTTCAAAAGAGATTCCTGATTTCAGACAAGCGATAACCGCAGCCATTGAGTTATACAGATTGTACTGACCTGGCACGGACAGTTCAATTTGTCCCAATACTACGCCATTATGGTTCATCGTATACGAAACTTGACGGTCGCCAAGAACGATGTCTGTGGCAATATAATCTGCTGTCTTCGACTTGATGCCGTAAGTAATCACCTTACCTGACACTTCAGGCAATAAAGAAATCACATTCTCGTCATCTGCACACACAATCGCAGTGCCGTCTTCACGGGTCTGGTTCATAAACTGTACATAAGCAGCCTTGAGACGGTTAAAATCTCCGCCGTAATTCTCCAAGTGATCTGCTTCCACATTCGTGACAATTCCAAGCCAAGGGTGATAGTGCAAGAAAGAGCCATCACTCTCATCCGCTTCCGCCACTACATAATCGCCTTGTCCTGCCTTTGCATTCGTACCGACGTTCATAATCTCTCCGCCGATAATATACGTAGGATCAACTTCACACTCTTCCATTACAAGTGCGATCATAGAGGATGTAGTTGTTTTACCATGCGCTCCGGCAACGGCTACCCCTTTACGTTCGTTCAATAAACGGGCTAACATTTGTGAGCGGTGCAGAATTGGAATCTTAAGACGCTCTGCTTCCACCCATTCCACATTATCGCTGGACAAAGCCGTAGAGTACACGACGAGATCCGCACCTTTTACTTGTTCTGCTGTATGCCCAATATAAATCTTGGCACCTTTAGCAATCAATTTATCCGTCAATTCTTGGGCAGCCACATCGGAGCCCGTAACCGTATATCCCATTTCTAGCATTACTCGGGCAATCGCGCTCATACCGTAGCCGCCGATCCCTATAAAATGCACACGTTCAGTAGTATCCAACAGTCGTCACCAGCCTTTTTCAGTATCGGGTTGCTGCAAAAGTGTACCGCGCACGTCAGAAATCAAATACAGCGTACCAGATACGACGGCAAGGTCATCCTCCGCTGTAATCGACTTCAGTTGTTGCAGCGCTTTTCCCCAATTATGTTCTACTATGATTACCAAGTTTTCCTTGGCATATTTATCCCGCAGACTTTCTGCGATAACCTGCAGATGCTCCGCGTCCATTTTGTTCTGGAAATCCGGTTCGGTCAGGATGAGCGTATCCACTATAGGCAGTATATGCTTAAAGTAGGATTCATGATGCTTATTTGCCATCATTCCCATAAGTAAATTTAATTTACCGTATTTATAGAGCTGTGGCAGGCTTTTGGCAAGGCTCTCCGCGCCTTCCGGATTATGTGCTCCATCCAGTACGATCCTCGGAGATTTACTTACCTCTTCCAGCCTTCCAGCCCAAAATGCATGACGCAATCCTTCCAGAACATCTTCATCCTCTAGCATGAACGCCATATACTGGCGCAAAACTTCAAGAACCATCATAGCTCCCGCCGCATTGCTAATCTGGTGTTCGCCTTTCATCACAATCCCAAGTTCAAGCGAACGGAAGGGACCCTTAAAGTTAAAGGTCTGCACATCCCCATGGATTCCAGTAGCTTCATAGCTAAAATCTTCTCCGGCAAGATAAAGAGTAGAGCGGCAAGCCTCCGCTTTCTCCTTGAGTACAGCCACGACTTCCGGTTGATTTACGCAGCTAACAACAGGTACACCGGGTTTGATAATCCCGGCTTTCTCCATTGCAACCTTCTCAAGCGTATCTCCCAGAATATCCATATGGTCATGGCCGACATTTGTAATCACCGACACGATCGGAGTAACGATGTTCGTTACATCCAGCCTTCCCCCAAGCCCAGTCTCCCATACGACAACATCCGGACAAGAAACACCCGCAAAAAATAGAATGGCCACAGCTGTAGTTACCTCAAACATCGTTGGTGAGCCAAATTCCGTTTCTGCAATCTCATCTACCAAAGGACGAAGGGTATTCACTAGCTCAAGAAGAGTTTCTTCAGGAATGTCCGTATTATTATATTGGAACCTGTTCGTGAACTTCGTAATATACGGAGACGTGAAGGTGCCGACGGAATAGCCGCTTTGCAACAGTGCGCTTGTCAAAAAAGCACAGGTGGAGCCTTTGCCGTTGGTACCCGCCACATGAATAAATTTCAGCCGACGGTGCGGGTTTCCCAGCTTGTCCATCAACATCTCAATTCTGTCTAAACCTGGCCGGATTCCAAAAGGAATCAGGCCCTTGATCCAGTTAACCGCTTCGGTATATGTCGCAAGAGGGGCGGTGCTCCCGCCCCGATTTAGGTCATCCATGTCTCTTATCCTCTCAGCTCTGCTATGCGGGCAAGTACTTTCTCACGTTTGGCAGAATAATCTGCCTGCTTCGCCTGCTCCTCTTCGATAACTTTTGCGGGAGCTTTGGCCACGAAGCCCTGATTGCTCAACTTTTTCTCTACGCGTTCTACTTCGCTGTTCAGTGTCTGCACTTCTTTTTCCAGACGAGCGATTTCTTGTTCAATATCAATCAGCCCCGACAAAGGCAGAAGCAGTTCCGCTCCCGTTACTACAGCGGACATTACCTTGTCTGGCGTTTCCGGATTCAGGCCAGCTTCGAAAGAAGAGGTATTGCAGAAACGTCCGATGTAGTTGTCGTTACGAGTAATGATGCTCAGCGTTTCCTCATTGCTCGCTTTAATAATCAAATCAACCTTTTTGCTCATCGGTACATTTACTTCAGCACGGATATTACGAACTGCCCGGATTACATCCATCAGCAGGTTCATTTCCGCTACCGCTTGCGGGTTCTCCAGAGCAGCATCATACTCAGGCCAAGCAGCCAAAGTAATTGTCTCTCCTTCATGCGGCAGATGCTGCCAGATTTCCTCCGAAATAAACGGCATAAACGGATGAATCAAGCGCATCGTGCGGTCGAGTACATAAGCAAGTACGGACTGTGTCTTCGCTTTGGCTGCGGCATCCGTTCCGTAAAGCGACAGCTTCGCGAACTCAATATACCAGTCACACAAATCGTCCCAAATGAAGTTGTACAGCTGGCGGCCGGTCTCGCCGAACTCGTACGAGTCAATTAGACGCGTAATTTCACGAGAAGTTTCGTTCAGGCGGTGTAAAATCCAACGGTCAGCCGTAGTTAGCTCACCAGTAATGTCAATATTCTCGAAGCTAACTCCTTCAAGATTCATGAGGGCGAAGCGTGACGCATTCCAGATCTTATTAGCGAAATTACGCGCCTGCTCTACCTTTTCCCAGCGGAAGCGTAAATCCTGACCCGCTGTGCTGCCGGTAGAAATCATATAACGCATAGCATCTGCGCCATACTTCTCGATAACCTCAAGCGGATCTACACCGTTGCCGAGTGATTTGGACATTTTTTGTCCTTCAGCATCCCGTACCAAACCATGCATCAATACGTCCGAGAATGGTTTCTCTCCGGTGAACTCCAGTGCCGAGAAGATCATCCGCGCTACCCAGAAATAAATAATATCGTAGCCTGTTACAAGCACATCGTTCGGATAGTAACGTTTGAAATCTGCACTGTCTTCATTCGGCCAGCCTAGGGTTGCAAACGGCCAGAGGTTGGAGCTAAACCAAGTATCCAGCACATCCTCGTCCTGTTTCAGGTCGGTTAAGCCGCTGATCCGGCGCGCTTCTTCCTCGTCATTCGCCACAACCAGCTCACCGGTAGATTCAGAATACCAAGCCGGAATACGATGTCCCCACCAAAGCTGACGGGAAATACACCAGTCGCGTACGTTTTCAATCCAGTTCAGGTAGGTTCTCTCGAACCGTTCAGGTACAAAGTTAACCCCATTACCATCCTTCTGTGCATTGATGGCAGCTTCGGCGAGCGGCTGCATCTTCACGAACCATTGTGTGGACAGGTAAGGCTCAACAACCGCTCCTGAACGTTCACTGTGTCCAACTTGATGCACATGATCTTCAATAGAGATCAGAACGCCTTGCTCCTTCAGATCCGCCGTGATGGCCTTACGGCATTCACTCCGGTCTTGACCTTGGTAAGGTCCTGCTTCTTCGTTCATCGTACCGCTCTCATCCATTACGTTGATCTGCGGCAAATTGTGCCGTTGACCTACCTCGAAGTCATTTGGATCATGAGCTGGCGTGATCTTAACCGCACCGCTACCAAACTCTTTATCTACATACTCGTCAGCGATAATTGGAATCTCCCGGCCGATAATCGGCAGGATCAGCGTTTTACCAATCAGATCTTTATAACGATCATCCTCAGGATGAACAGCAACTGCCGTATCACCCAACATCGTCTCCGGACGTGTGGTCGCTACAGTGATATGTCCGCTGCCATCTTTAAGGGGGTAACGCAGGTGGTACAGATGACCGTTTACTTCCTTATATTCAACCTCGATATCCGACAACGCCGTACGAGCCGCCGGGTCCCAGTTGATGATACGTTTACCGCGGTAGATCAAGCCTTTATTATAAAGCTTAACAAATACCTCGCGAACTCCCTTCGACAAACCCTCATCGAGGGTAAAACGCTCGCGGGAGTAGTCAAGGGAAAGTCCCATTTTTGCCCACTGCTCATGAATGGTGTTCGCGTATTTGTCTTTCCAATCCCACACCTGCTCCAGGAACTTCTCACGTCCGAGGTCATGTCTAGAAATCCCCTGCTCGCGTAGCTTCTGCTCTACCTTCGTTTGTGTTGCAATACCTGCGTGGTCCGTACCTGGCAACCAAAGCGTATCGAAGCCCTGCATCCGTTTAGTACGAATCAGGATATCCTGTAATGTGAAATCGAGCGCATGCCCGATGTGCAGCATTCCTGTTACGTTTGGCGGCGGGATCACAATACTATAGGCTTTAGCATCCGGACGCTGGCCTGCACGGAAATATCCGCCCTCTGTCCAGTAGGAATACCATTTCTGTTCTGCTGCCTTCGGATCATACGTTGTTGGCATCTCGTTTTTAGATTCATTCGTAGCGGCAGCATCTGCCGCTGTTAGATGGTTTTGGTCAGCCATTCTCTGATACCTCCACTAGTTTACTTGTAGTTGCTTATAGTTGTTAATAAAGTTGCTGTATAGAGCGCACAGGTCTCTGAAAAAAACAAAAAGACCCCTCGTCTCAAAGGACGAAAGGTCATTCTTTCGCGGTACCACCTTTGTTTCGCGCCAATGAAAAATAAAACTACACTTCTTACCCTACGGATTCAGAAGCTTAGCGCGACACTCGTACAGATAACGGCTGCTACCGGCCACAACCTAACTTATCCTTCACAAATATGAAGATAAGCTCAGAAGGGCGACTCCGGGGCGACTTCGGGGGCTGTTTCCTACGGAATATCACAGCACTTGCAATTCCGCTCTCTGAAGGGCTGACCGCCTACTCTTCCCGTTCCCAGTCTTTACTTAGATATTGCTTACTCCATAATACATTTTGAGCCCCCCCTAGTCAACCTGGATACGCCTTTGCAGCGGGACTTTAGGCTGAATTTCGACTTATTTCTTCTGAAGCATCCCTTCCAACAATGAAACAGCAAAAATCCCGATCCTATTACCTGATCGGGATTCACCTATTCATGTGTGTACGCATCACGATTCGATTACGGGATGTACAACACTTGGCCTTCCTCTACACTCTGCCCGGATAAGCGATTATACATTACCAGCTCCCGCGCACTTAGCTGATACTTCTCTGCTATGGTATCCAGTGTTTCTTCACGCTGCACAATACACAGCCGAACTTTGCGGAACATGTTAGCTCCATCCGCGCTGGCAATGAATCTGCTCTTCCATTCCGTATTATTGCCAACCTCTGGAACGTCCACTGCTGCAGATGTATTTCCTTCCGACTGCAGAGCTTCCTGCTCTTTACGGACACGACTGGAGCTTAGTAAAGAGGAGAAGGTGAGATGTTCTTTTTCCGGAATTTCTGCTTCTTTTTTACTGCCCAAGGCGATCTTAAGATCTTGTTTCTCCTCATGAGAAGCCACACTCTCTTGTGAAACAAAAACTTCGTTCGCATTCTCATTAATCGGCGCAGTATTCTCTTCTTGCTTAGGAAGCGCATTATTAGCCTCATTTTCAGAAGCGAACACAGGGATATCCTGAATTGCATCTGCACTAACGGCTAGAACAGCGGTCTCTCTAGGAGTAAAATATTCCTCTGCCGACTGTTGGTTCTCTTCACTCACATAGCTTGCTTGATTCAGCTGAGACACCTCAACCTCTTTGTTCTGGGCCTCGGCTTTAAACCAGTAATCGGATAAACCCGCTTTAGCATCCTCAACTTGGGACTCCAGACTATGTGTCCGTGCTTTAGCTCCCTTGTCCTTCTCCTGACCGGATGAGAAATTGACTACAGGGGACGTATGAGCGGCTCCACTTGAGACTAATGATTCTTCTGCTTCCTGTTCATTCGCTTCGGCATGCTCATGTTCTTCTACAGCAACCTGTGAGGCATCCTCACCGAAGGTCCACTGAGAATTTTCATAAAGTGCATCATTTTCCTGTTCTTGTAGCTCCGCAGTAGCTTCTACCCTGTCATCATTCACAGGAGAATAGGCGACTGTATACTCCTCTTGCTGCCAGGCTGGTTGAGGTTGAGGGTCCGCACCACCGATCCCCCGCAGCGATAATACGCCTGTTATATTCACAGTGCGCATCGTGAGCAGATCGATATCAAAATTCTCAATCTCTACCCCAATATCTTCAATCGAGCTGACGCGTGTAAGCGGAACAGTGATTTCCACGGGAATGGCATGCTCCAGACGTTGTGTTCGGTCATCTTCACTCCGGTAAAGCCCGGTAAGCAACAGCTGACCATATAACTCGGCCCGATCCTCCCGCTGAATCACCTGAATTTCCGGAAGTAGTTCAACCTCCTCCAGCTCAGCTATTCCCGGAAGCTCTTCCGAAAGGTGAATGCGTTCGTAAATATCAAACCGCAAGCCGTGGGACTGATCAAACACGGGATATGTCCTCCTTCTTGGCATAATCTAACCCTGAGACAGGCCCAGAGCATAAGCCCAAAATGTTACTCCCCACATGTATATGCTTCAAACAGAGAGGCATGACAACTTTGGTAGTACTAACCGGACAGGATGCTAATAAATTTCATGAATTTAAGAGCTCACCAAACCTTCAGCCTGCTGATAGATGCACTACTTCGTAAGAACAAAGTATTATATGCTGCTTTTATGAATAAGACATGGATAGATGTTTTTTTTCTGAAAAAATAGAAAAAGAACAGCAGAACCAGCTTTTGCTGATTCTACTGTTCCTTAGCCACTTACGTATCTGTCAGGGTGCTTCAGACAGCAGCTCTCGCAGCTGCAGCATATCCTCCGGCCACGGATCGCTGACTTCCAGCTGTTCTCCGCTCCAAGGATGGCGGAAGGACAATGCCTCGCCATGCAGGGCATGGCGGCCGGCAGCGCTGGAAGCCCAAACCGGACCGCCATATAGTTCATCCCCATACAAGGGATGACCCATATGGCTGAGATGAACGCGAATCTGATGCGTCCGTCCAGTCTCCAGCTGCACATGCACTAGGCTTCCGCCATGCAGTGCCTCGCGCTCGATGATTCGCGTCACGGCAGATTGTCCGCCGGGCGAGACCCGTCTGCGCGCAGCGTGATGCCGGTCGCGCCCAATCGGAGCATCGATCACCTTAAGCGCAGGCGGCACGATGCCTTCAACGATCGCGGCGTAGTGCCGCGAGATGCTTTTTTCACGCATATTCTCGTCCAGGACTAACTGTGCGAACTCATTTTTCGCATACATCACCGGACCCGTTGTATCTTTGTCCAAGCGGTGAATATGGCGCACAGCCACATTTTCGCCGGAAGTGATATAATGCGCAGCTACGAGGTGATCCAGAGTTACACCTGTTCCACTGCCATCTGGATGTACCGCCAGCCCAGCTGGTTTATGAGCTACCAGGCAAAAATCATCCTCATACAGCACCTCAAGCTCTTCCCATATCGGTTCAAGCCCCGCTTCACGATCGGGAAAAAGCGCCAGCCGAAGCCGGTCGCCTTTCCACTGAATGCCTCCCTCGCGGCGTAACCGCAGATGAAGTTTCTCGGGCATGCCTACAGTTTCTAACAGCCACTTGTCAATCGTTGCCTGCGTATCCTCGGCTCCAGTAATGATTTTGCCGGGTGTTACCTCCAGCCACTCTCCACGCCGGGTCCAAGCGCCACCACCGGTTCTTTCTCCGGCTCCGATGCTCAAAGGGCCTTCAGGGCATTATAATGCCCCTCAATGGTATCATCAATATCTTGCTCACTATGTGCAGCCGATATGAACATCCCCTCAAACTGTGAAGGTGGCACACTGATGCCTTGGTTTACCATATGACCAAAATAACGACGGAAAAGATCCGTGTCACTGGACTTAGCCGTTTCAAAATTGATTACAGGTCCTTCAGTGAAGAATGGACAAACCATCGATCCCACCCGGTTGATAGTGAGCGGAATGCCAGTCTCAATTGAATTCTTTTTCAAACCCGCTTCCAGACGTGCACCCAATTGTTCCAGACGATCATATACTTCCGGGGTCAACAGCTTGAGCGTAGTATATCCGGCTGCCATCGCCAATGGATTACCACTAAGTGTGCCCGCCTGATAAATCGGTCCAGTAGGAGCGATTTGCTCCATGATCTCTCTTTTGCCGCCATAAGCACCCACTGGAAGTCCGCCGCCGATAACTTTGCCAAAACAAGTAATATCCGGAGTAATCCCGAACAAGCCTTGAGCACAGCCACGATTAACACGGAAGCCTGTCATAACCTCATCAAAAATAAGCAGCGAACCATTGTCAGAAGTTAATTTACGAAGCCCTTCCAGGAAGCCTGGAAGCGGTGGAACCACGCCCATGTTGCCGGCAATCGGCTCTACGATCACTGCGGCAATCTCATTGCCAAAACGTTCGAAAGCAATCTGAGTGGACTCCAAATCATTGTAAGGAACCGTAATGGTATTCATTGCAACACCTTCTGGGACACCCGGGCTATCCGGCAAGCCCAATGTAGCTACACCAGAGCCAGCCTTAATAAGCAGACTATCCGCGTGACCGTGGTAGGAGCCTTCAAACTTCAAGATTTTGCTGCGCCCAGTGTAACCACGTGCCAAACGAATCGCGCTCATCGTAGCTTCCGTTCCAGAGTTAACCATGCGTACAATATCTACAGATGCCACTCGTTCAACAACAGTTTTTGCCATTTCCGTTTCGAGTAGCGTTGGAGCGCCAAAGCTTGTCCCTTTTACGGCTGTCTCCTGCAATGCCTTCACAACCTCAGGATGCGCATGACCCATAATCAGCGGACCCCATGAGAGCACATAGTCGATAAAGCTGTTGCCGTCGATATCAAAAATACGCGAACCTATCCCATGATCCACATAAATCGGAGTCAGACCTACGGATTTAAACGCCCGTACAGGGCTGTTCACCCCGCCGGGAATATATTGTTTTGCTTCATCAAAAGCCTTCCGGGACGCTTCCTCTTTACGCGCCATTGGCACATTACTCATGTATCTTCACTCCTATTCTCTTCTTGGTCACACAAGCTTGTACAAACATATATTAGCTGCCGCGATGTCGGTGTGATGAAGATTAGCCGCGCAGCCAGCGGGCTGCATCTTTTGCAAAATAAGTAATAATAATGTCCGCACCAGCACGTTTCATGCCCGTCAGCATTTCCAGCACAACGGCTTGCTCGTCGATCCAGCCTTGCAATGCCGCTGCTTTTACCATGGAATATTCTCCACTCACATTGTAAGCCACCAAAGGAAGATCAAACTGATCACGAATCGTACGAATCACATCTAGGTAAGCCAGAGCTGGCTTCACCATTAACATATCCGCGCCTTCCAGCACATCGGATTCTGCTTCACGGAGTGCTTCGCGCAGATTGGCAGGGTCCATTTGATATGTTTTGCGATTCCCGAACTGTGGTGCTGAATCCGCTGCTTCGCGGAAAGGGCCATAAAATGCCGAAGCATATTTGACCGAATACGACATAATCGGCACATGCTCAAAGCCGTTCTCATCAAGTCCCGCACGAATTGCGTGAACAAATCCATCCATCATGTTGGAAGGGGCGATAATATCTGCTCCAGCTTTTGCTTGGGATACCGCCGTACGAGTCAAAAGCTCCAGCGAGGCATCGTTGATAACATCGCCATGGACCACACCGTTCACCGTATGCGTATGCACCATTCCACAATGTCCGTGATCCGTAAATTCACAAAGGCAGGTATCTGCAACGACCAACAGCTCTGGGTACCACTGCTTGATCAAGCGAGTAGCCTCTTGCACAATTCCATCCTCTGCAAAACCGGAAGAACCGATAGCATCCTTCGTCTCAGGAATCCCGAACAACAATACAGCCGGGATGCCTAGTGCAGCAATCTCGTCCACTTCTGCTTTTAGCGTATCCAGCGAAAAATGATACACGCCCGGCATCGAGCTAATCTCATTCTTCACACCTGTTCCATAAGTCACAAAAATAGGCTGTACCATATCCAGCACATTCAGTATCGTCTCCCGAACCATGCCACGAATTCCAGCAGAACCGCGCAAACGGCGGTGACGTGTAATTGGAAAGCTCATTTGTTCATCCTCCTGAAAAATAAAATATAAAACCAAATTATGTGTCTGGCAGCAAACTACAACTAGCCGCAGCCAAGTCTTAATTAGCTACAACCAAACCGCCGACCACTGGCTAACTACGTATAGTTGTAGTTTGTGCAACTATCTCGATGTTTTGTCCTAATTGTAAGCTTTAGTTGCATTCTCTACAGTTATTTATTACAAAAGAGCGAAGATTCCTCATTTAGCGGATATTTAATTGCACATACTACAACTAAACTCGACTTTAGCTGATATATAGAAAATTTAATTGTATGAAGTACAACTAAACCTAAACCTCAAGCAGATCTGCTCACATTAACCTACTGCATATTCTCTACATACCAGTTAGTTTACAACCAAATATTATCCTCCGAACTCCATAAGTAACTACGTTCGGAGTTCAATTTATATGTTACTTGAAGGTAGCGATGTGGCACTTTTGAGCGTAGATATAACGGCGCGTAAACTAACAAATGTTAGTTAGTAAAAGTAACCGCGAACTCATTAATAACTACCCACTCACGTGTAACCACGAACTATTTAGTAACTATGAACAAACTCTAAACTCACATGTAACCCCAACTATTTAGTAACTACGAACACACATGTAACCACGAACTATTTAGTAACTACGAACACACATGTAACCACGAACTATTTAGTAACTACGAACAAAACTCTAGCCTATAATCTAACTAAATATAAGCTGAGCGCTATATTTCTAAGCAGGCACTGCCTTTCTCCGTTGAACAGCTACTACTCTCCCCGCAGAGTAATCAGCTTCTACCTTCCCACCAGAAAGTAAGCTGCGTAAGCTAAGCACACCTGTAAACTATTGCTTCGTTCTATCCTCGATCCGAGCGCTACTGCAGCTGAGTCTCCGCATTCCAGCGGCAGAGCTCCTGCACCAAACCATCTATGGTTGCCTCTTCAGACAAGAGACCCGGTGTCAGTCCCGCGTCTACCGCAGTCTGCTCCGTTAACGGGCCGATGCAGGCGATTTTCACATTTGCAAGCAGCGGGAGCGGATCTTCAAGCCCCATCCGTTTCAGGATGTGTATGAAATTACGCACGGTTGACGAGCTGGTGAAGGTTACCGCGTGAACGCGACCTTCCTCTAGCAGCTTCAGCAGCTCGACGTCATCCTCACCCGTGACAACCGTCTCATAGGTATCCACGTCTGTCACCTGAAGGCCAAGCTCTCTCAGCTTGTCCGGCAGCCAGTCCCGCGCCAGATCGCCGCGCGGCAATAGCACGTTCTGCCCCGGCATCAGCTGGGGACCGAACGTCTCAATCAGACCTTCCGCCTGAAACTTCGCCGGAAGTTCCTCAGCGATCACCCCGCGCTGCGCCAGCGCGGCGGCTGTGCCTGGCCCCACCGCTGCAATACGCGCGCGGTGTAGCCCACGAATGTCCGCCCCCAGCTCCGCCAAATGGCGCCAAAAAAACTCCACGCCGTTCGGGCTAGTGAAGAATACCCAGTCGTACGATTCCAGCGCGCCAAACGCCGCTGCAATCTTCTCCTTCTTCTCTGCCCCTTCCGGCATGATCGTCTCGATCACCGGGAACTCGTAGGGTTCCCCGCCGAGTTCTTCAATTCTATCCACCAGCTCGCTTGCTTGGCTGCGAGCCCGTGTCACCACGATGCGTTTGCCGAATAACGGCATCGCCTCGACCCACTTCAGCTGCTCACGCTGCAGCACCACGTCGCCGACGACGATGACTGCCGGCGGCTGAAAATCCGCCGCCTTCACCTTCGCCTCAATATCGGCGAGGGTTCCCGTCAGCGTCTCCTGATCCGCTCGTGTGCCCCAGCGCACAAGTGCCACTGGTGTTTCTGGCAGCCGCCCGTGCTTGATCAGCTGAGCGCTGATGTAACCTATTTTAGCTACGCCCATTAGAAACACTAACGTTCCCGTGGCGTTCGTTACTTTATCCCAATGAATGGAATGATCCAGTTTATCCGGACTTTCATGCCCGGTGATAATCGACAGGGAAGAGGCATGATCGCGGTGCGTAACAGGTATACCCGCATAGGCAGGTACACTGATCGCTGACGTGATGCCCGGTACGATTTCGTAATAGATCCCATTTTTGCGCAGCAGCTCCGCTTCTTCACCCACCCGGCCAAAAATCGTAGGGTCCCCACCCTTAAGCCGCACCACTGTTTTCCCCTGTAAAGCCAAATCAACTAACAATTGATTAATCTCTTCCTGCTTCATCGTGTGGCGATCCGGCAGCTTACCTACATAAATCTTCTCCCCGCCGGGTTTCATGCATTTCAGCAATCTAGGACTTGCCAAGCGATCATACACCAACACGTCGCTTTTTTGGATACACTCGAGGCCTTTCACAGTAATCAGCTTTGCGTCCCCGGGACCTGCACCTACCAAATAAACCTTCCCCGTCAATCCACTCATCCCCTAACGTCTGACAGTATCTTCTCCGCTCCTCTTGCAATCAGCTTTTTAGCGACTTCTTCGCCGAGCTGTACCGGGTCAATCCCCGTGCAAGTTTCTTTCAAAATCGTTGAACCGTCCGGTGTTCCCACCATCCCCGTTAACGAGATTACTTTGTGCTCAGCGGTAGCAGCTTTGGCGGCTGTGTCAAGCACCGCATGAGCACCAATCGGCACTTGGCAGCCGCCATTCAGCACGCCAAGGAACGTGCGCTCCGCCGCTACCGTCAATGCCGTATCGGCATCGTTGTATAATGCCAGCAGCTTCCGCAGGTCAGCGTCATCTGCGCGGCATTCGATGCCGAGTGCGCCCTGCCCTACAGCGGGCAGGCAAACCTCCGGCGGCAGGTAGGCGCTCACGCGATCCTGCCAGCCCATGCGCGACAGCCCCGCCGCTGCCAGCAGGATTGCGTCGTATTCGCCGCTCTCCAGCTTGCGCAGCCGCGAGTCAATGTTGCCGCGCACGGGCTCAATGACCAGATCAGGCCGCAGCGCAGCGAGCTGGCTGGATCGGCGTAGGCTGCTTGTGCCTACGCGTGCACCCTGAGGCAGCTCGTCTAGCGAGACGCCTCCGTTAGAGATCAAAACATCACGCGGATCGACTCGCTTCGGCACAGCACCATTGATCAGTCCATCCGGTAGCTCAGATGGCATATCTTTCATGCTGTGCACCGCCATGTCAATTTCTTTTTCCAGCATCGCTTGCTCGATTTCTTTCACGAACAACCCTTTGCCGCCTACCTTGGATAAAGTAACGTCAAGAATGCGGTCACCTTTGGTGACGATCTTTTTCACTTCAAAAGTAAATCCAAAACCATGCTCCTCGCTAAGTCGCTCCAGATCAGCAATCACATGTCCCGTTTGCGTCAACGCAAGCGCGCTCTGTCTACTCCCCACTATAACCTTACGCATTTGTCCATTCCTCCTGGTAACGTTCGCCTCTTACTCTTCACCGCAGAACCTTGCACTAGAAATCCAAACCCAAACTAACCAATTAACTACTCTCACTCTAAAAAAGGCATTATTGCCTTTGAATTCGCTACTTCGGATAATTCCCGCCGAATTTGAGGCATTTGTGCCTTTCTTTTAGTTCCTTCGGCGATTGTTGCTCGTTTAGAGGGCATTTTTGCCTCTCTTTTTGCTAATTTGGCTGTTGTTGCTCAATTTAAAGGCATTTTTGCCTTTCTTTTAGCTCCTTCGACGACTGTTGCTTATTTTAAGGGCATTGTTACCGTACATTCCGCCATCCAAGCTACTCCATCCCAATTCAACGGGATTTATACCGTACATTCCGCCATCCAAGCTACTTAAGCTCAATTCAACAGTATTTATACCGTACATTCCACCATCTCAGCTACTTAAGCTCCATTCAACGGGATTTATACCGTACATTCCACCCTCTAAGCTACTTCAACCCAATTCAACGGGATTTATACCGTACATTCCGCCATCCAAGCTACTTAAGCTCGATTCAACAGTATTTTTACCGTACATTCCGCCATCTAAGCTACTACGAGCCAAATCAGCCATATATCATGTTACTCAAAACCGCTCATCCACTTCATATCTTAATCTAACCCAATTTTCTAATCTTTACAGTGTCCACGCGCACTTTTACTCCACCCGTTGCTCAGCAATCCAAGCGTCCATATCCTCCGGACTCCACGCTATGAAGGTACCCTTACTCATCTCGTTCAACACATCCAGCGCGCCTAGCTTCCGCAAAAGCCTTCCACGAACTTCAGCAGAAGGTTCTTTTTCCTTAATCCGGGTACGCATGGCATGCACAAAATCCAAATATGGTTCATACGTCGCATCCAGCGCTTTTTCAAGCACATTTTTGATCTTCGTTGCCGCAAGCGGGCCAGCACCCGAAGTAGATACAGCTACCGTCAAACGTCCCCTCCGAACCACTCCGGGCGTGATAAAGTTTCCCGCTTCCGCATGGCTGGCCACATTCACATGAATTCCAAGCCGTCTAGACTCCCGCGCAACCTCTTCATTAACCGCCCTATCGTTAGTGGCTGCATATACGAGAAAGGCCCCACGGAGATCTCCGGGAGCATAAGTACGGTCCATCCAGATCAGGAGACCTTTTTCAGCTAGAGAATCAAGCGGATCTGTCAAAGAAGGACTAATCACCTTAACCGCCGCTCCAGCTTCCAACAGCCCGCTCACCTTACGTTCAGCCACGACACCACCGCCAATAACCACACAGTGCTGCCCTTCACAATCCAGCATTATGGGTAAATAACGCGTCATGCCCTTCACTCCCCGCTCCAACCGTGAAAATCAGACCAAGAATTCAACAGAAAGTTCAAGATAATAAAAGCATATCCTAAAATCGCCCAGCGAGCCATACTTACTCCACTTTTCCGCCCGGACTTCTTAAAGATAATATAAAATATGTAAATCCCAAGACCGATAAGAGTCGTTAATACTTTTAAATCCTTCAATAAAAGCGTCCGTCCCTCAGATACTATAGATAAACCCGCCACCACCAGCGATATTCCCAGCAAAGGAGTGCCCACCAAAATAGCGGTGTAAGAGTATTTATCTGTAGTCTCCAGGTTCGGCAAACGACGGATCCGGTCGCTCCATTTCTTGCTTTTGAGTCTGGTGTGCAGGAACAAGTACAATATTGCAAAAACCGTTCCTAACGTCAGTGCTGCAAAACTCATATTTGCCAAAATCACATGCATCGTCAGCCAGCCATACACCGCACTCCAAGTCTCAAGCGTATGCCCACCCGCCGTCAGCCAGACCCGATTAAGCAGAAAAACACTAAAACCAGCCATACTGAGCAGCAAAATCGTAAACTCGCCTCCACGTGTAAAAGCCACCGCAAGCGAAGTCAGCACAATACTAAACGCAAACCAAAACAAGAAATCATAAGGAGTAAAAATAGGCAGGCCTTTCTCCTGAGAGAAACGAATTCCAAGTCCTGCAACTTGCAAAAGACCCACAACAACAAGAAGCCCCGTGCCTAACCGCTTCCCACCCGGACTCCTTTTAAGGCAATCCGAGAAAACAAACAGCAGGCTCAGGGCATAGACCAGCAGAGCGGCATCATATATTCCGTTCAGCAGTTGCATATTATTCACCCACCCAGCAAGCCTGCCGGAGCAAGCGCCGTTTTAGGCACAGAGAAATCAGCGCTGCCAGCCGTACGTTCTCCAGAACTAGACTGCTTCACCGGGGCAATGTCTCCATCATCTGAATCGGATTTGAGCTGTTCCTGCAACGCAAAGATTTTGGAAAAATAATCAAGAGCTTCATTCCCTTGCTTACCGCCGGACAGCTCTTTAATTACATTGATCGGATCATGCATCATCTGGTTCACGATACTTTTAGTCAGGCGACGGATTACTTTCCGCTGATGCTCGTCCAGCTCGGGCAGCTTGTTGAACAGACTCTCCATCGTTTCTTCATGAATCGTATTCGATTTATCCTGGAGCGCCCGGATCACCGGTCTTACACCAAGCGTCTTGAGCCACAGCTGAAACTCATCCATTTCCTCGCTAATCATCACTTCAATCTTCGCAGCTTCACTTCGGCGCATTTCCAGATTGTTCTCCACAATGCCCTCCAGATCGTCAATATCATACAAAAAAACATCCGGCACATTTGCCGCCGCAGGATCAATATCACGTGGTACAGCAATATCAATCATAAAAAGCGGCCGCGAAGGGCGGCGTTTCATAGCATGCGCTACCTTATCAGCCGTAAGCACATACCCGTCTGCTCCTGTCGAGCTGATCACGATATCTACTTCATTTAGAGTTGTTAACGCATCTTCAATCGTGCTCGGCTTACCCGAGAACTTCTCCGCCAATTCAATCGCACGCGACAGCGTACGGTTAGCGACAATCACTTCTGCCGCACCACTACTGTATAGATGCTTCACGGTAAGCTCGCTCATTTTGCCGGCGCCGAGAATCAGCACTTTTTTCCCAGTGAACATGCCAAAAATCCGCTTGCCCAGCTCCACAGCCGCATAACTGACCGATACTGCGCTCTCGCCGATTGACGTTTCACTATGTGCTCTTTTGCCGAGCGTCACCGCTTGCTTGAACAACCGATTGAACCAAGTTCCAGTTACACCCTCAGCCTGAGCGGTGAGAAAAGAACTCCGCACCTGTCCCAGGATCTGCGTCTCCCCAATCACCATGGAATCCAGGCCGCAAGTCACGCGGAACAAATGCGCAATCGCCTGTTCGTCTTCATAAATATACATATGCTGAGCAAATTGCTCGCTTTTCACACCAAACCATTGCTCCATAAAGCCGCGGATGAAATAACCAGCCATATGAAGGCGGTCCATCACCACATAAATTTCCGTACGGTTGCAGGTAGCTACTAAGACCCCTTCTAGCACACCCTTCGTCTTCATCAGTTGATGGAGCGCTGCCGGAAGATCACTTTCCGCAAAAGCAAACTGTTCCCGAACCTCCACGGGAGCCGTACGATAATTCAGGCCAACGACGACGATGTGCATCGATAGTTCACCATCCTAGTCTCTATAAGTTGCTGAAATCCAATTATATAAATTAATATCTTACATACCGTTCACTTTCACAACATCTCAAAACACTGTGTTAAGTATATCACACGAAAATAAGACTTTTTACAGATTTTTTGAACGCTTTATGAAATCCAGATAATAATTATTATAAATAAAAAACCGTAGGTTCGCTACGGTTAGGATGAGTTATTTTTAGCTAATTTATAAGGTTGTGATAGCAAAAAGGAAACATTAGGGCCTACTAGTTCTTAAAATCGTCAAAAATTCCGTTCTCCAAAAAAATAAGTCACTGCTCAGTGACTTAAAACTTCTCAGCCAAAAGAGATAGACCTCGGAAGTTATATAGTAGACTCTACTCTTTTTAGAAGTCGCCGATGCTTAGACCAAACTTTAACCCAAACACGATTTTCATCATCCAGATAAAAACGAATATTCACTAATTTTAAAGGCGTCCATATCTCCTTAAAATAGTAATTAGGCATTTGGCGTCTCTCCCACGAGAATAATATTGATATAGTTATAAGTATAAAACTATTAAACAATATTGTTTGTCGTAATGCGCCTTAAGCCAAGATAAGAAAAAAACTGTTTTTGTCGGATTATAGTGAACATTCTACAGCAGATTAGCGAAACCAGTTCTTAATCTGATCAAGAGTACTTTTTGCCTCCGGACCATTGTAACCAAAGGTGTTGCCGATCATTTTCACATACTCGTTGAACGTTGTTTCTCTACTTTTTCGGTCACTCCACCAGCGTTTAGCGTTATATCCTGATGCAGAACCCACATATGTCAGCTCAATCTCCGATTTTTTGTACACACGACCAAAAATAAATTTCACCCTCCGCATGTGAAAATCAGAGGAAACAACAATCGCAGATTTAAAACCGTATTCCTTCATTATAGGAAGAGTGTACTCGGCATTCTGATAAGTGCTATCCGCCGCGTTCTCGGTATAAATAACGTCATGGGGTATGCCTAAAGCTAGGGCGGTTTGGACCATGTCACCCGATTTACTCGTTGACTCTTTAGCATTGGAAAGAATTATATAAGGAGCATAGCCTGCTTTATATAACTCAGCAGCCTTTTCCACACGACCTTGGCCTCCGCTTAGGACGATGATGACATCGGCTTGCTTGGGAGGTTCAGATAGAACTAAGAAACGGCCTGCACTGAATAAACCAGTAATTAACAATAGCAAGCATACGAAAAGGACAAATCTTTTATTCATTAAATTACCTTTTCTTTTCTTAACCGTTAAGTCGTGCATAAATCACTTATGCGATTCGTTACTAAGGATTTGTTTCCACCATTCAGCATTATCAATATACCATTGGATCGTCTGCGCAATTCCGGTCTCAAAAGTATAAGTTGGCTTCCAACCTAAATTCTCAAGTTTCGTTGGATCAATGGCGTAGCGTTTATCATGTCCTAATCTATCTGTTACAAATTCAATCAAATCTTCAGATTTTCCCAAGGTACTGATAATCGTCTTAACTACTTCAAGATTAGTTCTCTCATTATGACCACCCACATTATAAACTTCACCGCTTACTCCTTCGTGCACGACAAGGTCAATGGCCGCACAGTGATCCCAGACATGGAGCCAGTCGCGAATATTTTTCCCGTCTCCGTATACAGGAACCTTCTCTTCATTTAATACTCTTGAGATGGTCAGTGGAATCAGTTTTTCAGGAAAATGATACGGTCCGTAATTATTCGAGCAGCGTGTTATGTTCATTGGTAAACCAAAGGTCTCATAATACGCACGGACTAGTAAATCAGACGCCGTTTTACTAGCACTATAAGGACTGTTAGGCTGCAAAGGTGTTTCTTCGGTAAAAAATACAGTAGGATCAAAATCGAGTTCGCCATACACTTCATCCGTAGAGACATGGAGGAATTTAGTAATGCCGAATTTTTTAGCTGCATCCAGTAGTACCTGTGTCCCCATAACATTCGTACGAACGAATATCGCAGGATCAGTAATTGAGCGATCCACATGACTCTCCGCAGCAAAATGAACAACATAATCGAATTTCTCCAACTCAAAAAGAGACAATATTGCCTCTCGGTCAGCAATGTCAGCTTGAACAAACCGATAGTTGGATTTGGACTCAATATCCTTATGTTTCGTTAGATCACCCGCATAAGTTAGCAAATCCAAATTCACAATATCATAATGCGGATATTTATCTACCATATACTGTACGAAGTTGCCTCCAATAAATCCGGCACCACCCGTAACCAGCATCTTTTGCTTACTCAATGAACGCACTCCCGATCTATTAGCTTTATTAGTTATTGTAAAAAAAATTCAAATTAGCATCTTTTAATAAAGGCGCCTTCTCATCCTTGGCAGATAATACAGGTGTAATATGAAGAGGCCATTCGATGCCAATAGAAGGATCATTCCACAGAATACCCCCATCACATTCCGGGGCATAAAGCTCATCGCACTTATACTGAACCTCTACGTCTTCTGTTAGCGTCATGAATCCATGTGCGAATCCTTTTGGGATCAGCAGTTGCTTTTTGTTCTCAGCATTCAGTTCAATGCCGAACCATTTACTATAGGTAGGACTACCTTTTCTGATATCTACGGCTACATCAAAAATAGCACCACGTGTACAACGAACCAATTTCGTCTGTGCCTTGGGATGTAATTGATAGTGCAAACCACGTAATGTTCCTTTAGTCGCAGAGTAGGATTGGTTATCTTGTACAAACTCCATATCTATTCCATGCTCTTTAAACTTAGCTCCGCTATACGTCTCCATAAACCAACCGCGGTGGTCCCCAAAAACAGCCGGTTCAACGACTAATACGCCTTGCAATAAGGTTTCTGTAATTTTCATCACTGCCACACTTTCAGTTATTAGTATTGTATTTTACCTGTAGCTACTTTCATCAAATACTGACCATACCCCGTCTTACTTAACTTCTCTCCACAATTCCACAAATGTTCTTTAGTAATCCATCCATTAATATATGCAATTTCCTCAGGAGCGGCGATCTTGATTCCTTGATGATCTTCAATAGTCCGTACAAAGTTAGTTGCGTCGACAAGACTTTGATGAGTTCCTGTATCTAACCAGGTGAATCCCCGACCTAGAAGTTCCACATCAAGCTCACCAAGATTTAAGTAAGCTTCATTAATGGAGGTAATCTCCAATTCTCCACGTGAAGAGACCTCAACGTTCTTAGCAATCTCAATAACTCTGTTATCATAAAAATATAGACCAGTAATTGCGTAGTTAGATTTTGGCTGTGTTGGTTTTTCTTCTACACTCAATACTTTACCTTCTTCATTAAACTCTACCACACCGAAGCGCTCTGGATCTTGCACGTGATATCCGAACACCGTTGCTCCTTGTTTTTTTGAAGAAGCACGTTGCAACATCTTCCGCATTCCATTTCCATAGTAGATATTATCTCCAAGGATCATGGCAACTGAATCATCACCTATAAAAGATTCACCCAAAATAAAAGCCTGTGCTAAACCATCAGGACTTGGTTGAACTTTGTATTGTAATGAGATGCCAAATTGAGAACCGTCACCTAATAAGCTTTCAAATCTAGGCGTGTCCTCTGGAGTTGAAATAATAAGAATTTCTTTAATGCCCGCTAGCATTAATGTGGATAGTGGATAATAGATCATTGGTTTGTCGTAAATAGGTAAAAGCTGCTTACTTGTGACCATTGTTAATGGGTATAGGCGCGTACCGCTGCCACCTGCTAGGATAATGCCTTTCATAATGTCGTCACTCCTCTTCGTATTATTTCTCTTTATAATAATCTACATACCAATTAGCGAATCTCTGTAAACCTTCTTCAATGGAAGTTTTTGGCTTAAACCCTACAGCTTGTTGTAATAAATCTGTAGATGCGTATGTTGCGGGTACATCCCCTGGTTTAATAGGTTCAAATACTTTATTAAATATCACTTCTCTGCCAGTAGCCTTGCTTAAACACTTTTCTAATGTTTCAATAAATACCATTAACTTTTCTGGGCTGTTGTTTCCTATATTAAACACCTTATGAGGAACCGCTTCTGTCGGTGCTTTACTTAGAAGTCTCTCAATACCCTCAACAATGTCGTCTACGTAAGTAAAGTCCCGATAAAGATCGTTTTTAAAATCACCATTATTAAATATTTTAATAGACTCACCAGCAAAATATTTCTGAGTAAATCCGAAATATGCCATATCTGGACGACCCATTGGACCGTAAACAGTAAAGAAGCGTAGACCAGTAGTCGGTATCTTATACAGATGACTATAAGTATGCGCCATTAGCTCATTCGACTTTTTCGTAGCTGCATAAAGCGATTCCGGATGATCCACAACATCTGATTCTTCAAAAGGAACCTTTTTATTAGACCCATAAACTGAGCTAGATGAAGCATATACAAGATGGTCAACTGGATAATTTCTACAAGCTTCAAGAATGTTAAAGAAACCTACAATATTGCTTTGAATATACACATCTGGGTTCTCTATAGAGTAACGCACTCCAGCCTGAGCTGCAAGATTCACTACAATATTCGGTTTATATTCTTCAAAGATCTTTGTAATCTTGTCCTTATCTGATATATCAACTTTTATGAATTCAAAACGGCTAAATAACTTTAGTTGCTCTAAGCGAACGTGTTTGAGGTTGACATCATAATAGTCATTTATATTATCAACACCGATCACTCGGCTCCCTTGCTCCAATAACCTTTTAGATAAATAAAACCCTATAAAGCCAGCTGCTCCAGTAATTAGATATGTTTTCGTGTGATCTACAGGTATATCGTTCAAATAGCTCGCCCCTTCAACTATCTTCCGATGGAATAATACTCCACACCAGCTTCTTTCATATCTTGAACCCCATACAAATTCCTGCCGTCATACACCAACGGCGTTCTCATTAAATCTTTATAAACTTCCGGCTCTATTGCTTTAATTTCGCCCCACTCAGTAAATACAAAACAGACATTCGCACCTTCAAGAGCTTCTTTTATGCTCTCAACATATTTGATACTGCCCTTACCATTCCTACCTTCTGGATACTCCTTAGAAAAATTCACTTTTCCTACAGGATCAAAAGCATAGATTTCTGATCCCTGATTTAATAACAGGGGTATATTTTCTAGCGAAGCAGCTTCTCTTAAGTCATCGGTCCCAGGTTTAAATGTCAGTCCTAGCACCGCTACTTTTAGACCATTAAAGGTGATAAGTCTTTTAGATGCTTTTTTAAACAGAATTGTCTTTTGGCTAGTATTGACATCAATAGCTGCTTTAACGGTTTTAAGCTCATATCCATTTTGTCTCGCTAAGTACTCTAGTGCCTTCGTATCCTTAGGAAAACAGCTACCTCCATAACCAATACCTGCATTTAAGAACTTGCTTCCAATGCGTTCATCAAACGACATTCCTCTTGATACATCTTGAATATCTGCTCCTACCAATTCGCAAAGATTAGCAATATCGTTCATGTAAGATATTTTCAGAGCAAGAAAATCGTTAGATGCATATTTGATCATCTCTGCAGATCTTCTTTTAACAGATACAACTGGGATATTAAAAGGCTCATAGATTTTCATAAGAATATCTTCTGCCCATTTGCTCTCAGTTCCAATTATGATTCTTGCTGCTTGCAAAGTATCTCTAACAGCTGTTCCTTGCGCTAAAAACTCTGGATTAGATGCTACTTCAACTCTAATGTCTCTACCTACTCCATTACCGTTACCAACAAGTTTTTCTCCTTCACGAGGTAGAAAATCATGTATAAACTGCTGCACCTTATCATTTGTTCCTACAGGAACAGTAGATTTAACCACAACAAGGCAATCTTTTTCTATTGTTTCTGCTATTTGTCTTGCAACTGTAGCTATGTATGAAAGATTAGCCGATCCATCAGGCTGCTCAGGAGTTCCAACACCAATAAATATCGCATCTGCTTCTTTATAAGCTGACTTAAAATCAGTAGTATATTCAAGTCTACCTGCTGCATAATTCTTTTGCATAAGTTCTTCTAAATCTGCTTCATAGATTGGTGACACACCAGATTTCATCAACTCAACTTTGTTTTCATCGATGTCCACACAGGTTACTTGATGACCTACTTCGGCGAAACATACGCCTGCTACTAAGCCGACGTAGCCGGTTCCTGCTACTGCTATTTTGAACAAAACAGTACCCCTCCTTCATTCTATATCCGTATTAATTGCTTGATGTCTTTAAGTGTATTGATAATATCTTTTTGCTTTATTACTAAATACACCGAATAAGCTATAACATATATTAATACTGCAGTCCAAGAATTAAGATACCAACCTGTAATAATAAAAATACATGTTAAAGATAATTCCAAGCCTACATCCTTAAATATTGATATCCCTAATATTCTTGATAAAAATACTTCCGACAGGATGCACTTAAAGACCAATATAAATACAATGGATAGTATTGCTAGATCCAAATTTTTTATTATTACAGTAGTAACCACTGTAATAATAAAGCTCAATAAAAAGGAACATAAATTTAATTTCAACATTAGATTTTCTTTTCTCAAGGTTTTAAAATATGTACTTATCAGAAGTGACATCTTCCCCTCATAAACACACATTGGAAATAGTATCGCCATATACATTAAACTATCCGCATACTGAGGTAACCAGTTTGATAATACAACTTTAAAAGGATAATAACTGATAAGAATACCTAGCAAGATTATCATTAGAAAGTTTCGCATAGTTGCATATATTTTTGGTAGCTTGGTTTCATCCGTTCTTCTAAGAATAGGAAACATAACAATACCTACCGCATTAATAAAAATCATTAGTAGATTAGAAATACTTAATGTTAAGGATACTTTACCAAATGTGGCGACATCCCATGATCGTTCAATTCCGAATCGAACAACTCCAATTATCAACATACTTGCAATAGTTGCAAACATTAGATTTATTCCAACCGTAATATTCTGGATCATTTCTTTAAAGCTAAAGTAATAAGTCGAAAATCTATTAAATACAATATCTTTACAACAATACATAGAGTAAATTAAAGATAGTAACTTCCCAACCAAGTCAGCAATTATCATTAATTTATATTCTCTTACTCCAACAGTTAATAAGATTATGATCAAACAGCAATATATTAACCTATCTAACATTGTTATCTGTGCGTATTCTTTAATTCTATTTGTACTTTGCAAAACATAAAGCAACATAAATCTAAGATTTACAATTATCGTACATAAAGCTATCATTTGAAGTATAAACTTTCTATCAAAATCAATAATAGCAAAATATGAGATAGTCATTAGAGCTATAACTATTATTAATTGTTGTGCAAGCAACATGTAAAACTGTGAGCAAAATAACTTTTTATCCAAGTCTCTATACTCTTTCCCACCATACCTAAGGTATATTCCATCAAGCCACCCAAAATGTAAAAATCCCACATAAGAAGAATAAAATAAATATAGCTGCCAATATCCGTATTCCTTGATACCAATCAACTTTGGTATTATTAGAATTACTAATGTTGACACCATAATAGAAACGAAATTCGAAGTTATAGTATACGAAAAATCTCTGATGAATTTTTTAACTCGATCATTCAATATAGTATCCTCAGCATTCTATTCTTTATTTTAAAATCTAGAAGAAATAATCAATAATTTTAAGTATAAAGTTCCCTTTACAGTATCTCTTTTAAGTTTTTTATTAAATAGCAATTTAATCTTCTTTGATAAAGAAGATTTATAAGTACTAACATCATTTAACATACCATAATCTTCAGCAGTTAATTGATCACCATAACCTTCTAATATTTCGCTTGCCAAGATAGAATGGAAATTCTTATTAATTTTCAACTGCTTTAATCTATAATTAAAAACTTCAAGT
This sequence comes from Paenibacillus sp. FSL H3-0310, assembly GCF_038002785.1. Classification (NCBI taxonomy): domain Bacteria; kingdom Bacillati; phylum Bacillota; class Bacilli; order Caryophanales; family Paenibacillaceae; genus Paenibacillus; species Paenibacillus sp. FSL H3-0310. The sequence continues at coordinate 741,680 of NZ_JBBODC010000001.1, read as the reverse complement.
AAGGAACGTCTTCCACCGAAGATATTATTAGTATGTTGTCTATAAAGGATGTAAGAATTCGCATCATAAATAACCCTTCCTAAAAATAAAACTAGCAATGGTAGCCAGAAATCATGTGCATATTGTTGTTTAGGTTTATATTTAATAATTAAATTTCTAGTGTTGGAATTAAATACCGTAGTACATCCATGGGCAAATCCTTGTGCCAAAGCTTTAATCTTACTCGTAGGTATCATATTCTCCTTAATATTAAGTAAATTGATGTAATTCAAATTATTATCAACCAATATACAATTAGAACAATACACTACTGCTAGATCCTCTTCGATCTCACCGATTTTCCTAACCGCCTCTGATAATTTTTCCTCTTTCCATATATCATCTTGATCGGCAAAAGCATAGTAATCAAAATCCCCAGACATTTGTACTAGTGTAAAAAAACTAGACTTATATCCTATATTTCCATCAAAAACAACCTCTAAATTCGAATATTTCTGCTGATACTCAGATAGTATAAGCCTAGTATTATCATCTGAACCATCATCTCTCACCAAACAGTGTACAATAACTCCTTTTTGATTAAAGATACTATCTAATTGTTCTGATAAATACTTTTCTCCATTATACGACGATAATAAAACTTGAACCTTTTTCATAAAAATAACCCCAGTTTATATCAATATAGTTTAACAGATAATACTTAACTAGAGATACTATCATTCGATTGTTCGCTCTCAAACTGTCCAACAATTAAGAATCCTTTTCTAGTAAATAACCAAAACCAAAAAATAAGTTGTAACCATGTTGATAAAATTGTTAAGTACTGATCAGAAAAAAATTGATAAATTAATGGAAAGTAAAAAATAGAATGCAAAGCTATAAAAAAAGGAGATAATGTTGTTGAAACGACTGCTTTTTTATATAAAAAACCATGAGTTAAACCCAAAAGGGTAAGTATTACAAACGAATAAGTCAAACCATAATCAGCTGCATAATAATGTAAGACCGTAAAGACATTAGTTCTATCACCATAAACAATAACGAAATCCTGTACCGTACTTGAGACATCAAAGTTATACCCTATTACATTCAAGAACTCAATAAAGAATCTAAATGTATTCGTACCATATAAATAATAATTAAAAGTTTCCATCCATCGTACAAATGCTATCATAGAAGTTGTAAAATAAATTCTAAATTGCTTCATTACGAATTCAAAGGTATTACTTTGATCTTCATATACATATTTCATATAAGCAAAGGCGATAAAGGTAGTAAGTACTATAGACAATAATACAAATAAAATAACTAAAATCTTCTTGTTTCCATATTTTTTAATAATAATTGCACTAAAACACACTCCGAATAGAAGCATGAAAATAATCCCTCTACTGCCCCCTGTTACTGTGAAAAACAAGGCTATTATAAAAGATATCAAAAAGTAATTTTTATTTTTTTTCGTAGGATTATTAAAATATGCGATACTACAAACAATAGTCAGCGCGATAATTGCGTTTCTTGAATATGAAATTATTAAACCTTCTGTGAACATTCCAGTTGCTTTCCCAATACTTAAGGTTTGCCAAAAATTATAGGCGAAATTTCCAGAAATATAAAGAGTAACCTTCACAAGGAAAAACAAAAACAAAGCTATCTCTATAAAAATAATTATCTTCATATTAAATGAATTAAATCTGATTTTCCCTGGATTTTGCCCAGATATTGAACTTATTGTTCTTTTAGAATTCCTAACTATAAAGTAAAAGCCTATTGTAAAAAAGAGAAGTCCAATAACAAAAGAAGAATAATATATGCTACTTAAATCAACAGTTTCTTTTCTAAGTAGCAGTGCCATATACATAATGGTCCATATAGTTCCTATAATAAAAGGTGGAGCAAGGATATCTTTCGATTTTTGCCAAATGAAAAACAATATTATTATGCATCCTATTATACTAGCATATACCATTTAATAATCCCTCTCTGTCATCATGTCAAGAAATGACTGGACATGAAAGAGACAGCCTTTCTTAAAATGTACTTTAACAGTTTTTAAAATAATTACTTTCCATATACTCATTCTTTATATGTACCCATATTATTTAACCGAGCGTCTTTTAGTCCCTTTAGGCCCATTTTTATCTTTTTGAATTTCATATCTTCGTAGAGTAGTATTTTAATAATAAATTTATACAAATGCACATCAATAAACGAGTTATAATTATCCCATTTTTTCTCAAGATACTTTTGATTTCTAAACAAGTAATATGTCCTTACTGGTGAGGCAAATGATGGATAAATAGTCTTCCAAAAAAATTTTTTGGGTTTGGAATTTCCAAATCTTTGATATATAATCGCATTCCCTATTTGTATTATTTTCCCACCAAACTGATCAAATTTGATAGCTATATCAATATCGATATGCGCAATAAACAAGGACTCATCAAATCCCCCAGCTTTTTGATAATCTTTCAGACACATTAACGAACCTGAGGTCATTACCCAATTACGCTCAACAATCTCATCATTTTTTAAATGAGTGTATGCAATTTCATCCTGATTCGAACTCTCATCATAATAAACTGAAGATACATTTGGTGAAACAATTGAATAATGAACTGCTGATTTCTCAATAAAAGAGATCATTTTATTCACAGCAAACTTTTCAAACCTTGAATCCTGATCCATTGTTAATATGTAATCAAAACCATCCAACACTGCTTTTCGACACCCTAAGTTTAAAGCATAAGCCAGTCCCATATTTTCACCTAATGGAATATACTCTAGTTTTTCCTTTGTTCTTATTTCATTCAACAAAAGGTTATTTTCAACTTTTGAATTATCTATGATATATAATTTCGACACTGATTCAAGATAAGAATCAATATTTAGTCTTACGTCATCGTCAGGATTAAATAACACAACAACTCCACAATACTTCTTCATGTATATACTTCCTTTATAAGCATTTTCGAATAAAATTTTTCTAAAAATTCACTTGATTCAGCAATATTATATCCGCTCTTTTTCACTTCGATATTAGCATCTAACCTGTTATTAATAATTTCACTATTTAATATTTCATTAGCCCATTCGGTAGCACTTAGTGATAATGATAATGATTTTATCAAATTTGTAACATGTGCTTCTGAAGGTACTGTATCCGAAACAATACAGGGAAGCCCGGCTGCTTGTGCCTCAATAACAACCATTCCTAATCCTTCGAAATGTGAAGGAAACACAAAAATATCCATAATCTGCATAAAATCATTCACATTAGATATGACACCAGTAAAAATAACTTTCTCCTGTATCTCTAAATCTAATATGCGTTGTTCCAAATCCCCCCGTAGTTCTCCATCTCCAATAAGCAACAATACCGCATTGCTTCTACTTTTTTGCAATTCAAAAAAAACTTCCAGTAAAAATTCATGATTCTTCTGTATGTTAAATCTCCCAACATGGCCTATCACATATTTATCGTTAAGGTCTAAACTTTTCCTCATATTGTTCCTCAGGTGATCATTGTACATATAAGAATCGCAATCAATAGAGTTTTCAATAATTCTATATTTCTTATTATTTATGACGTTTTTACCGAAGAGCCATTTACCAGCATCATCTGAACACGCAAACAGATAATCTGCAATATATCTAATCGGAATTTGCATCACGTTTTTAATCACAGCGGCTACTCCACTACCAGAAGAAGTATTGTGACTGTGTGCTATTGTTTTCAATTTATACTTTTTAGCAATATTTAAATATATAGCAGCAGTACTCCTCAAATGACCATGAATAATTTTATACTCAGAGTGTAATCGAAAGAATTTATGCCATACATTTTTATAAACTATATGATTCTTACCATTATAACGTGGAACCCTATAGATCTCTCCTCCTAAATTTTTGATTTCATCTTCATAATCACATTTTTCTGTAGTATGTATAATAAAATCAAATTGAATTTTCGAACGATCAATATTACGATATACATTCATAACCATCGTCTCCGCACCACCTCTGTTTAACCCTCCCAACACATGTAGTATTCTTATTTTTTCTTTCATTATATTACTCCTCATTAATAGATTAAATAAGATTCAATCAATTAGAATTAAAAAACAGAGATAAAATAATAGATATAACAAAATCATCCAATTGTGATTATCTAATTAAAATGTAAACAACATTTAAAATAGATGAAAAATAAATTTTCACTCCAAAGTCTTAACCTTTTCTAATTCTTCTATATATGCTTCAATTACAAACCGTCTATCAAATTGTCTTTCCACCTTTTCTCGCCCAAGTTGCCCCATTTGATTCCTTTCATTATTTGATAATTGTATAAATTGCTCCAATTTAACAGATAAGTCACCACGACTACCTGTTTCAAATAGATAACCTGTAACACCATCAGTAATAACATCATTTGAACCATTAATGTTTGATGCGATACAGGCACGTCCCATTGCAGCTGATTCTAATAAAACATTAGGTATACCTTCTCCTCCATGTGATGGAAGAACAGTACAATGACATTTTTGAATCCATGTTTTAATATCCTTTTGAAAACCTATGTATTTAATAATGCCTTGATTGCTATATTCCTTAATAATTTTTTTATACTTATCCTCTTCTATAAATCCAGCAATATAAAAATTAACATTAGAATATCTCCCTTTTAAAATCTCTGCGCATGACAAATACTCTTCAATTCCTTTTAATTTCATTATTCTTCCGATGAAGATGAAATTGATCTCACTTCCACTAGGCATATCAGTAGCAGAATATTGCTCCAAATTCACGCCTGATCCCGGTAAAACTATATAATTATCCCGTATCATTTTATGATCTATAAAGAAATCTTTATCTCCACTATTCTGAAAAAAGACCATCCATGAATTCTTCACAGAAATCTTATATAACAAAATTACTAATCTACTTACAAAACTTTCTTTTAGAAATGTTGCACCCGTTCCCGTTATATTATTAACTTGTATTCTTTTTGTTATATTTGAAGCAATTGAACCATATATATTAGGCTTAATCGTATATGAAAAAATAATATCAGGAATTATCCCCTTCATAATTTTGATATACTTACACAATAAATAAAAATCCTTAAATGGATTTATTCCTCTTCTGTCAACAGAAGTTTCAACTATCTTGCAACCCATATTAGAAAAATAAGAGTTTTCATCAGATTTAGGAATTGAAAGATATACTTCATGTCCATCCTCTATAAGTCTTTTTATCAATTCTTTTCTAAAGGAGTAAAGTGTAATGAAATGATTGGAAAGAAATAGAATTTTCATAATCTAAAAGTCTCCTCATGGTTTCTATCTCCGATAGATGAAAATCCTGTTTTCACTTTCATTAAATCTCTAGATCCTCCCTCTACTACCCCATCACTCTTCAGGACCTTAATTATTGTAAAAAAAAAGCATTTCACATCCAACCCCATAGTCATTTTATTAACATACTCCCCATCCAGACTCGCCTTCTTCTCAATAGGTAACTCATCTCTACCATTAATCTGAGCCCATCCAGTCAACCCAGGTTTGATATCATTAGCTCCATATTTATCACGTTCAGCAATTAAATCATATTGATTCCATAATGCAGGACGAGGTCCCACGATACTCATTTCACCTTTTAGGATATTGATAATCTGAGGTAATTCATCCAAGCTTGTTTTTCTTAGAAACTTGCCTACTTTAGTAATAAAGAAATCAGGATCTTCCAGTAGATGCGTTGGCATGTCTTGTGGAGTATCTGTTCGCATCGTTCTAAATTTCAGAATATAAAATTTTGACTTATTTTTACCTAATCGTTTTTGTTTAAATAATATAGGCCCTTTGGAGGTCTTCTTAATTGCGATCGCAATAATCAAAAAAACTGGCCATAATACTAGCATCCCGATTAATGCTAATAGAAAATCTATGGTTTGTTTCACGTAAACATAAGGTTTCATAAGTTCACCTGATCCTTTAAGTTACTATCTCTTCATATATGTAGATCATCTCTATGCCAAATGAGCATAGAGATGATGTTCTTACTACTCTCTTAATTCGCCATCTTCTCAGCTATATCTTTACCCGCCTGAAGCTGTGATTCAAATTCACTTTTATATTGACTAATAATTTCTGTACTATAGCCATTGCTGTTCAGTTTTTGTTCAGTGTCAGCAACTATACTATTGAAGCTAGCAGTAAATGAGGCCAGCTGTTGCAACCCTTTTTCTTTAATACTTTTTTTACTCGCTTCATCTGTCGCTCCAAGATACTCAAACCCAATACTCATTAATGTCGATTGACTTTGATTTTTAAGCGCCGTAAGCTTAGCTTCTGTGTCACTAGTGATAGTTTCATATGAAACCTTTCCAGTTCCTGCAGAACCACCCCCTGTTGCACCTGCACCACCTGGTGCAGCTGTTGTATCCGTTGGCGCTGGTGTCGCTACTGGAGATGGGCCCTTGCCATTGTCATTGTTTGTCGACCCATTAGGGGCTTGTTCCTGATAAGCCTTGGAAGCTGCAGTAATGGTCTTCGTCTTCTGATCCCAGCTAATGTTATGACCTACAGATTCCGATAAAAAACGTAGAGGCACATATAATGAACCATTCAGGATGAAGCTAGATTGACCTGTAGGCAAAGCCTTGGTTGCATCGTTAAATACATAACTTGCCTTAACTTGATTGAGGACAATATTGTTCGCTGCTGCTGAGGTACTATTCCCGTTCTTTGCATTCATTAGATATTCTTTAATCACAACTAGCTCTGAGCTACTAGGCTCTGCTACGGTAACTTTAACGTTTTTAGCATCCCAAGCTACACTCTTCTGTAAAGCATATGACATAAAGCGCAATGGAACATAAGTTGTATTGTTGTACATGAATACATACTGGCCTGCGGGTGGCTGAATACTCACACCGTCAAAAATCAAATTCACGTTCATACTTTGCACTTTAATCGTATTATTTGCAGTCTTAGGCGTTGCACTTGGTACTGCCGCTGCTGATACTGATATAGGTGCGGATGCTGTTAAGGGTGCTAAACCAATTGAAGCAATTAACGATAAAGCCACGATTGATAATGTTGCTTTAGACATGCTTATTCACTTCCCTTTTCTTTCGCTTTTAATTGTTCTTCTTCAGCAATGATTTGGTCATGCGTTTTCCCTTGACTGACTCCGTACTTTTTAGCAATCTGAGAAAGCTCATTGTACTGCTCTGTGGATACTTTACCTAGGATGATACTGCGCGCCTCACGCTTCTCCTCAGTCGTTAAGCCACCCTTTGCCAAATCTTTAAGACGATTAATATCGGATACGCTAAGTTGACCAAGAACAATAGAAGCAACATCTGCTTTATCCTTAATCGTTACATTTTCTTGAATTTGCTTAGCTTTATCTGTGGAGACCTGTGCTGTGTAACCATCTGAAGAGCCATCTTTTTGTTCTGATGATGGAGCTTTGGTCGGTTCACTAGTAGTAGAAGCTGTTGTTTCTCCACTAGGTTTATCGTTATTTTCACTACTTTGATTACTACTTCCCTCATCATTTACTGGTGGAGTAGAAGGTACCGCAGACTCTACAGGTTCGACATTACTATCATCAACTGTATCAGTCGGTGCCGTTCCTTGATCTTGACCACCAACATTATCCTCAGATTCCAGATCAAAACCATCTGCCATTGAATTCATCAGCTTATCGACAGCATAATTCGCGGCGAACAAGCCGCCAACACCCAGTACTACAATAACTGACAGCGTCCATAAAAGGATCTTTTTCCATCGTTTGTTGAACACTTTATATCCTCCTTTATGAATTACTTAGCTAATAGCAACTTGGGCAACGGGCTGCATCGGTACAATCTGATTGATTATTTCGCGGATGACTTCTGGTTCCTCAGCGAGAACACGTTCCAAACGTTTAAACTCCAGTTCTAACTGGTTCAGACTTATGACATTAGGTTTACCGATAAAGATTCTTCCATGATCAGTAGAACCTAGATTTTCTTCATCTGTAAGCAACTCTTCATATAACTTCTCACCCTCACGAATACCGGAGAAATGAATATCAATGTCCTTATAGGGTTCATATCCAGAGAGCGTAATTAAGTCTTCCGCCAACGTTAGAATCTTAACCGGCTCTCCCATATCCAGAATGAACACTTCTCCGCCTTTGGCGAAAGAACCAGATTGGATGACAAGCTGAACAGCTTCCGGAATCGTCATGAAATAACGCACCATTTCTGGATGAGTCACAGTCACTGGCCCCCCGGCAGCGATCTGCTGCTTAAAGGCTGGAATCACACTACCACGACTGCCAAGAACATTCCCAAAACGCACAGCAGAGAACTTTGTTTGACTTGTGGTGTGCAGGCTCTGCACATACATTTCCGCAATCCGTTTAGTGGCACCCATTACACTGGTTGGGTTAACCGCCTTATCCGAAGAGATCATTACGAATCTCTCGGCACCATATTTATCTGCACAATCCGCAACATTTTTGGTGCCAAAAACATTATTTTTAATGGCTTCCGAAGGATTACGCTCCATTAAAGGAACGTGTTTATGTGCTGCTGCGTGAAAGACCACATGCGGTCTATGGCCACTGAATACATCCATTATCCGACTGCGATCCTGTACATCTGCTATCACGGTTACAATGTTCAACTCCGGAAAACTCTTACGAAGCTCCATTTCAATCGTGTAAATACTGTTCTCACCGTGTCCAAGTAACATTAGCTTGTCCGGACCAAAAGGAGCAATCTGCCGGCATAACTCTGAACCAATAGATCCGCCAGCCCCCGTAACTAACACCGTCTTATGATGTACATAACCTAAAATACTGTTTAAATCAGCTACGATCGGCTCACGACCTAATAAATCTTCTACGCTAACATCCCGAAGTTTCTTAACTGATATTTTTCCAGCGATCAGATCATTAAGAGCCGGTATAATCTTCAGCTTTGCTCCAGTCTTTTTGGCAAGATTAATAATCTCAGAAATCTCAGTACGTGAAACAGAGGGCATGGCAATAATAATCTCATGAATTTCTCTTTCTTTCACAATAGCTGGGATAGCATATCGATTACCTAATACAGGAACACCCAATATATACATATGGTATTTATTCGCATTATCATCAATGAAACCGACTAATTTGGTATGTGCAAAAGAGGGTCCCATCATTTCCCGAGCAATTAATAACCCACAATCACCAGCACCTACAATTAGTGTATGGGTCTTAGTGTCTTTGTAATTGATTCGGTCATTATGAAGTACTCTCCATAAAAATCGGACTCCACCTACTAATAAAAGAATAGTCTCCATGGACCGAACTTCTATGGCAAGAGGTACTCTATCCGGCAAAATTAGATACGCCAGTGCAAATGAAAATAAAGACCCTACTACAATAGCTTTAGAAACCGATATAATTTCACCGATACTGGCATATTGCCACATTCTTCGGTAAAGACCGAAGTATATAAGGCTTCCACCAAATGCAAATGTTGCAATCAAACCAAATTGCAGCATCTGTACAACATATTCCTGAAGAGCATGGTTAGGGTACCGAAACAAATAAGATGTCACAATACTGAACCAAATGATCGCAAGATCAATGAAGAATAAAAGAATCACTCTAGATTTCGCTGTCATTTTCAGTGCCTCCAAAAATAACATTTTTAATTATGAATAAATCAATTTCCATAGTAGTAGTAATAGTACCCTTCACTAGCTTTACGTTTTACATTATTGAGAACGACGCCGAGCATTTTTGCACCCACGCGATCCAGATTAGCTTTAGCTTTCACTGCGATATCGCGTTTTACCTTACCATAGCTGACAACCATAATAACGCCATCACTCTTCGAGGCCACAATTTGTGCATCCGTAACCGCTAATAATGGTGGAGTATCAATAAGAATGACATCATACCGCTGACGCAAATCCTGTAAAAGAGTGCTCATCCGATTAGATGCCATCATTTCCGCCGGGTTGGGCGGGATTGGTCCAGAGGTCATAATTGAAAGATTATTAACGCCAGACTCTTGGACAGTGTCCTCAAGAACTGCCTGTTGAGACAGTAGGGAGGATAAACCAAAACGGTTGCTTAGTGTAAAAGTCTTATGTGCCGTCGGCTTCCGCAAATCGGCGTCAATCAACAATACTCTTTTATCTGCTTGTGCGTAAGCTGCCGCCAGGTTAGCAGATACCGTAGATTTACCTTCTTCCGGCCCGGAGGAAGTGACCATAATCACTTGAATAGTCTGATCTACAGAAGAAAAATCAATATTCGTGCGCAATGCGCGAAACGCTTCAGAGACAGGAGAGCGTGGGTTCGTAACGGTGATCAGATGGCGTTGTTTATTTGGAAGCTGTGACATGTTCGAGGTCCCCCGCCTTTCTGGATGATTGTTTCTGTGTTTGTGCGGCACCTTGCTTGCTTTCATCTTGACCCAATCTTGTAATCATAGCTATGGTAGGCAAACCAAGATACTTCTCAATATCAGCTTCTGTCTTCAGGGTGTCATCCATATATTCCAGCAGGAAGGCAATCCCTAAGCCAATCATCAAAGAGACGATAAAAGCAATAGCCATGTTCAGTAAAACATTCGGTTCTACCGGCCGTGGCTCAACAGTTGGATTCACTTTAGCTTCATTCAGAATCGATACATTTTCCACATTAAATAGACTTGGAATTTCTTCCTTGAACACAAGTGAAATGGCATTCACGATTTCAGCAGCCCGCTGATAAGAATTATCTCGAACGACAAGTGTCATCACCTGCGTATTATTTACGGAACTCACATTAACCTTTTTTAATAGCTCTTCCGCAGTAATATTGAATTGCGGATAATCCTTTGTAACAATATCAAGGATGGCCGGAGTCTTAATAATTTCCTTATACGTATTAATTAATTGAATATTGGTATTAATCTGGTTTAAATCAAGCTGCCCCACCGCTGACTGCGTCGGTGTTTGGTTAACGATAATCTTCGTGGATGCCTCATATACCGGGTTTTTAATATACAGACTATATACACCAGCAATACCGCACACCAATACAACTATGCTGAAAATGAGCCATAGTCTCTTCCTGACGATCTGAAAATAATCGCGAAGATCCAATTCTTGTGATGACAAGTGAAATTACCCCCAAGCTATTTCTGAAATATTTCGATGCCTGTTCAAATCTTCCCTATTTGCAAAAAAATCGCCTCCTCTCACCTACATGAGAGGAGGCTGTATACTATAAGTTTTATTTACTTGAAGTTAATAGTACGGTAGATAATTACTGCTGCTTCAGCACGGGTAGCTGTATCGTTCGGGTTGAACTTGCCAGCATTTCCGATAACCAGGTTGTGGCTTGCTGCAAACGCTACGCCATCTCTTAGGGATGCGCTGATCTTAGCAGCATCAGAGAATTTGCTGATTGCAGTAGAATCTGTTTTTGCATCAGGATTGATAGATTTCAACGCACGGGAGATCATTGTTGCCATTTCTGCACGTGTAATAGTTGCATTAGGATCAAATTTGGCCGCACTGCGTCCAGTGATAATCCCTTTTTCTGATGCAACTGCTACATATGGTGCATACCAAGCAGTTGAACTTACATCGCTAAAGCTTTGTACAGCAGAGTTGTTTTCCAGGTTAAGCGCACGAATCAACATTTTGGAGAACTCAGCACGAGTTACGTTGCTCTTCGGTGCAAATTTACCTGCTCCGACTCCTTCAATCGCACCTTTAGCAGCTACGACTTGAATTTGTCTACCAGCCCATGCTTGTACAGCAGAAATATCATTAAAGGAGACTTTATTCTCAAGTACTGCATAAGAAGAGAATGTATCACGTGGTTCTACGATGAAATCTCCATCAAGAACTCCACCTTGGAATTGCAGGTCGCCGTATACAAGCTTACCAACGGAAAGCAATTCTTTATCAAGACCATCAGTATTCTTAAGTGGCAATTTGATAGTAATTGGTTGTTTAAATGTGCTTTGTACTACACCGTTCACACTAAGTGTGAATTCGTACACATCCGAAGCCAATTTCAGCTTGGTAACGGAAGTTACAACTTCTGGTTTAGCTGTAGTTACTGTCAATGAAATCGCTGTGCTGAATTGGCTTACAGGAATCGTTACAGTTACACCGTTGAAAGTAACGGCGATATTCGCAATACCTTTAGCTTTTGCAGCTTCAATAATGGCTTGGGAAAGTGGAACTTCAACTGTAGTAGCGTTTACTGTTCCCAGATTCAGGGTCAAAGTAAGACCAGTTTTGCCAGGGTTCGCTGCAACCAGTTTATCAAATTCTTTAATTACATCAGCATCAACCAATTTCAAGGTTGCTTTACCGTCAACAATGCTTACGAGCTTAGATACGTCATAGATTCCTGGAGTTTGAACAGGAGCTACAGGCGTTGTAACACTTCCACTCCCACTGCCACCGCTACCAGGACCGACTCCGCCGCCAGTACTAAATCCATAAGCTTTAACGTAAGCAACAGCAAGTGATTTTGCCGCAGGTTTTGCGGATTTAATATTATTGTTCAGGTTTTTCAATGTTTGCTTAACATCATTAGCAGTAACTCCAAGCTTGTTCAAAGCCTGACTTACTGTAAGAGCTCCTGCACCTGTAGTGTGGTTCATCACTTTCGCAATGGCTTCATCCAACAAAGTCTCGTAACCAGATTCAGATGTAAGAATTGCCAACAAATCTGCTGATGACTTGTTACCTACCAGATCACGAAGTTCTGTTTCAATACTGCTCAAGAATTCAGCAACACTATCAACAGTAAGTCCAGACACACCCGCTTTAGCTGCAATTTTGCTTACCAAAGCAATGTTTTTGTCATCGTTACGGATCACTTGGATTCCAGAGAAGTCATTTCCATAGACATCGTAGACTACACTAGTAACGCTTTGGAACAATTTAAGTGATGTTTTTGTTTCTTCTCCATCCAGTGAAAGCTTGTTCAGTACTGGAGCAAAAATTTCTGTAAATTCTTTCTCACTCAGTGCTGCAACCTCAGTCTTCAAATTGTAGAGATAAACTGCATCTGTTGCGGTCAATTGTTTGTAAACAGCAAGAACCTTATCCTTAACTGCTGCACTGCTACTAACTGTAGCCGCAGATGCTGTGCCTACTGCTCCAAGGCTTCCCAACGGAAGACCCGCAACGGATGCTGCTACCATACTTGCTGCTAATGTTGATACTACTAGTTTCTTTTTCAAAGTCACTAAATATCCACCTCTTCTTATGTATTAAAATACTGTACTACCATAGACCTAGAACAATTCGCCCAAATGCTACGCTATTACGTATAGCATTAAATCACCCAATAAAACCCATTCTACCACTATTAGGTAGATTAGTCAGCCCTTTCGGAAAAAAAATCCAAACAATTTTTGTCGGTTTCCCCTTGTTTGTACGTGTTTTCCATGAATAACCTCGCCATTGGTCATAATTTGCTGAGCATTGCCGCGAACATATTCACGCATCTCAGGGCCTAATTCTTTCTCCATAACCACATAAGCAGCGTTTAATCCGAAAGGACGATGAACACTGTCATGTGCATCAGAGGCCAACACATGTACTGCATTTCTACGGCATAGCTCCAGCGACAATTTCTGTAGCTTATTCCCGAAAACGCCTGCAAGACTCTGTGCGGTTACCTGCCCAAGTGATCCTAGCTCTATCAGTCTCTCTAGTTTAGAAGGATCAGCAGCTATTTCAGCATTGCGCTCCGGATGGGCGATGACCGGAACGAACCCTTGAATGATCAGCTCGTGGCAGATTTCTTCCATGTTACGTGGTACTCGTGAAGAAGGCATTTCCAGTAAAATATACCGCGAATCTGCAAGACTCAGCAGTTCCCCCCGCTCCAGATCATTCAGAAGTTCACCGTAGATACGGATCTCTTGACCTGGAAGAACAAGCAGTGGATTACCAGCCTGACGAAGTCTCTCATTCATCATCTCCACAGCTTCTTTAATCTTGGGGGCATTATTCATATATTGACCGTTGGCATGATGTGGCGTGGCGATGACTGAAGTAATCCCTTCTCTGTGGGCGTCTTGCGCCATGGCAAGAGCAGCTTCCCAATCAGAGGCTCCGTCATCCAAAAAGGGTAAGATGTGGCAATGAATATCTATCATATGTTATCTATCGGTCCTTTTCCATAGAAATTTTAGTTTTATCAACAAAAAAATACAACCATTCCCACCAGGAATGGTTGCTTGATTGTAAATGAGTTCATATCTTACGCTTCGGTTGACTCCTCTTGCTGAGATTCATTTGCTATCATTTCAGCATCCTCTGAATCCGGAGATTCATTCTCAGAAGGGCGAATATACCCATCGATTAAGCCCCAAAGCTCGTCCTTGCCGAGACCAATTTCCGAGGAGAATGGAATAAAATTATCCCCTGGCAGCACGCCCAGCTCCTGCTTCATGGTCTTGATATGCTTTTGCCAGCGTGTCTTAGGAATTTTATCCGCTTTGGTCGCTACAACACACATAGGAAGATCATAATGCTTCAACCAGTCGAACATCATCTTATCATTGCTGGTAGGCGAATGCCGCAGGTCCACAATAAGCAGAACAAGCTTCAACGTATCGCGCTCAGAGAGGTATTTTTCAACCATTTTACCCCATACCGCGCGTTGCGTCTTGGAAACCTTGGCATACCCGTAACCTGGAAAGTCAACAAAATACATGCTGTCTTCATTGATACGGTAATAGTTCATGTGTTGTGTCTTACCAGGCGTGGAGCTTGTCCGAGCCAGATTCTTACGGTTAATCATTCGGTTAATGAGGGAAGACTTCCCCACATTGGAACGCCCTGCCAGAGCAACCTCTGGCAAGGAATCATCAGGGTACTGATCAGGGCCAACGGCACTGATAATAAATTCGGCAATATTAACTTTCATAGGACTTCCTTTCTAATGCACACTACTCGGTGGCTCACTGCTAATTTCATTATGATGCTCAACTAACGCATGATGCAAGACCTGATCCATATTAGATACCGGTACGAACTCAACATCATTACGTACACTCTCAGGAATATCTTTCAAATCCCGTTCATTGTCTTTGGGAAGAAGGATCTTTTTATATCCAGCTCGGTGAGCCGCAAGAGATTTCTCTTTCAATCCACCAATGGGCAGTACACGTCCCCGCAAGGTGATTTCACCTGTCATCGCCACATCCTTCGAAACATAACGTTTCGTGAGCGCGGAGATCAATGCGGTTGCAATCGTAATCCCTGCAGACGGACCATCCTTCGGAATTGCACCTTCCGGAATATGGATATGAATATCAATCTTCTCATAAAAATCGGGCTGGAGCCCCAGCTCCTCCGCCTTCGAACGAGTATAGCTGAATGCGGCCTGTGCCGACTCCTTCATTACATCGCCAAGCTGTCCGGTGAGGGTTAGTTTACCTGTTCCCTGCACAACCGTAACTTCGATCAGCAATGTATCGCCGCCAACCTCAGTCCAAGCCAGCCCAGTGACCGTACCGATCTGATCTTCAAGCTCGGCCATACCGTAACGATATTTAGAAGCCCCAAGATAATCCTTGATGTCGTCAGGAAGAATGACCACTTTCTCTTTTTCCTCAGACACGATTTGTTTCGCAGCTTTGCGGCATAATGCTGCAATCTGCTGCTCTAAATTACGCACACCGGATTCACGGGTATATTCGCGGACAATGCGTAATAAGCTATCGTCTTCGATAATCAGTTGATCTTCTGCAAGACCGTGGTTTTTCTTCTGCTTAGGCAATAGATAACGGCTGCCGATTTGCAGTTTCTCCAGTTCCGTATAACCTGGAATGAACAGCATTTCCATCCGATCCAGCAAAGGACGCGGAATATTATGCACTACGTTCGCTGTTGTTACAAACATTACGTTCGACAAGTCGAACGGCAGCTCTACAAAATGATCACTAAACGTGTTGTTTTGTTCTGGATCCAACACCTCAAGCAGCGCTGAAGATGGATCTCCACGGAAATCCGCAGCCATCTTATCGATTTCATCCAATAGGATAACCGGATTAATCGTACCCGCCGTCTTCATGCCTTGGATAATCCGGCCCGGCATCGCACCTACATAAGTCCGTCGATGACCTCGAATCTCCGCCTCATCACGTACACCGCCTAACGAGATACGGACGAACTTGCGATTGAGCGAACGGGCGATGGAACGAGCTAGTGAGGTTTTCCCCACCCCTGGAGGACCTACAAGACATAAAATCGGACCCTTAAGCTTCTTAACCAACTGCTGAACGGCCAAATATTCCAATACCCGTTCCTTCGGTTTTTCCAAACCGTAGTGATCCTCATCAAGTACCTGCTCGGCCTTTTTGATGTCAAGATCATCCTCTGTCTGTTCACTCCAAGGGAGACTGAGCAGCCAATCTACATAGTTGCGAATAACGCCGCCTTCCGCAGAGCTGACTGGCATTTTTTCCAGCCGATCGATTTCTTTCTCCATCTTTTCTTTCACACGTTCTGGAACATTTTTCTCTTCCATTAGCGTCCGCAGCTCTTCCGCTTCTCCTACCCGGCCTTCCTTCTCGCCGAGTTCTTTCTGGATCGCTTTCATTTGCTCACGCAAATAATATTCCTTCTGCGTCTTTTCCATCTGCTTTTTGACACGTTGATTGATCTTACGTTCAAGCTCCAGCACTTCACGCTCATTATTAAGAATATCAAGAAGCTTCTCCAGCCGTTTACTGACATCAATCGTCTCGAGAATTTCTTGCTTATCCTTAATCTTTAGCGATAAATGACTCGTAATGACATCCGCAAGTCGACCAGGCTCTTCTATATCGGATACAGCAGCGAGGGTCTCTGGGGTCACTTTTTTGGATAACGTAATATAGTGTTCGAACTGATTGAGTACTGTACGCATCAGCGCGTCACATTCTTGATCGCTATCTTCATCTTCCGGCAGCTCACGCGCCATAACCTCATAGTACTCATCATTATCGATATAATTAATAATTTCGGCCCGTTCTACACCTTCAACCAGTACACGTATCGTACCGTTTGGAAGCTTCAGCATTTGCCGCACATTGGCGACAGTACCGACCCGAAAAATATCGTCCTGACCTGGCTCTTCAATATTCACTTCCGACTGGGAACAAAGAAGAATCAAATTATCTTCAACCATAGCTTTCTCTAGCGCCCGAACTGACTTCTCACGGCCCACATCCAAGTGAAGAACCATGCTTGGGTACACAAGAAGCCCTCTTAGCGGCAATAAAGGAAAACGACGACCTTTTGTTTTATTTGTCATCATCGCTTTCGCACCTCCCATGGCTCTCAATTAATCTCATATGCATTCATTCTAACAAAAGCAGCCCCAAAACACCAACAGAGTCCTTAGATTTCAAGAAGAACCGACTTGCTTTTCCTTAAATAGAGACAACGTTTCTTTTAGCATTTAAAAAGGAAGCAGCAGAATTGCCTGCAGCCTCCTTTATTTTACAGCGACAAATCTCACCTTACTCTTCGAATTAGGGATCAATTTAGTTTAACCCTTTGCAGATTCACCAGCGGCATCGGCCTTCAGGAGTGAAGGTGCAGCGGAGAACAGCTCTCCAGCAACTGCAGGCAACCTTACATCTGCTGTATCGGCACCAAACAGATGACGGAACACCTCTTCTACTGTTTCCATTGGAATAACGCGTAATGGCGCGAGGTCAGCGAAGAGAGACTGCCAGTTTTCTTTTGGAATAAGCACTGTAGTGGCACCAGCTTGAAAAGCAGCTTCTACTTTGGCAATTACACCGCCCACTGGCTTAACTCGACCATGGATGCCTATCTCACCTGTGATTGCTACCGTGTTATCCACCGGAAGCCCACGAATAGCAGAGACGATTGCTACTGCCATCGCCACCCCTGCCGAAGGCCCGTCAATCGGTGTTCCACCTGGGAAATTCACATGTAGATCATAACGATCGGGCTCCAGATTCATCGTACGCAGTACGGTCAATACATTCTCAACTGAGCCCTTTGCCATACTTTTTCGCCGAATCGTGCGGGAGCCTCCACCGATCTCTTCTTCATCCACCACACCTGTCACGTTCAATCTGCCTTGGCCGTTCACAGCAGGTGCTGCGGAAACTTCGATTTCGAGCAGAGTCCCCATCCCTGGCCCATACACGGCAAGACCGTTAACTAATCCAATCTGCGGTGCAGAAGGAATCTTGCGTTCCGTACGCAGTGGAAGCTGGCTACTGCCTGCCACCCATTCCACATCAGCAGCATTTAGTGTATCTCTCTGCTCAGTTAAAGCTAATCCGGCAGCCAACTGAATCATATTAACTGCCTCCCGGCCGTTGGTTGCATACTGTTGCACCACAATGACTGCTTCCGGACTTGGTTTAAGCCCAATTTTCTGTATCGCGTCACGCGCGATGACGGCAATCTCATCCGGCAGCAGCGGGCGGAAATAAATCTCCATGCAGCGCGAACGCAGCGCAGGTGAAATCTCATCCGGAGAGCGCGTAGTAGCGCCAACTAGCCGGAAATCAGCAGGCAATCCATTTTGAAAAATATCATGAATATAAGCCGGAGTATTATTATCCTCCGAATTATAATAAGCGCTCTCTAGCAGGACCTTCCGGTCTTCAAGCACTTTAAGCAGCTTATTCATCTGAATAGGGTGAAGCTCTCCTATCTCATCCAGAAAAAGAATCCCGCCATGCGCCTTAGTGACCGCGCCCGGTTTCGGCTGTGGCACACCCGCCACACCCATGGCCCCTGCACCTTGATAAATAGGATCATGCACAGAGCCGATCAACGGGTCAGCAATACCACGCTCATCAAAACGAGCGGTAGTGGCGTCAATCTCTGTGAATTTGGCGTCACTTTTAAAAGGAGAAAGCACATTCTTTTTCGCCTCTTCCATGACAACACGCGCTGCCGCAGTCTTGCCCACTCCCGGCGGACCATAAATAATCACATGCTGCGGATTAGCGCTGCAAAGTGCGGCTTTCAGGGCGCGCAGCCCATCTTTTTGCCCGACAATATCTCCAATAGAAGCCGGACGTGTTTTCTCCGACAATGGTTTAGTTAATGTAATCATCCGCATTTTCCGTAACTTGTCCAGTTCCTTGCGCGACTCTCGTTCTACCGCTGTCTTATTTGTCTTCTGACCCCGCAGCAGATTCCAAAAGTATACGCCGATAACCAGCGCGAAAAAGAGCTGCACGATCATCACAACTATACTTAATTCCATAGGTCATCCTCCTGTTTCGTTCAGTCTACCTTTCCACCCTTGGCTACTATTAGGTAGTATAGCCGTTTCGGTAATTAGTAAACGCGAATTTGCGGATTTGTTGAATTGTTGCAGTAGGATAGACTCTGATAATTAACTATAAGGGCATTAATGAGTATAGGGAGTACGAATGTAGCTTAGATAATTTTAAAAAAGGGAGATTGTTGAGGAGGTTGGAGAGGAAGGAATGCGGAGGAGTGCGGAAGTAAAGGAGGGATGAAGAGATGAAGAGGAATGAAGGAGGAATGCGGAGAAATGAGGGAGAGATTAGTGGAAAGGGAATTTGAGCAACTGTGGTGTTAAGGGGAATCGTCATACTTAGTAACTGAGTATCGTGATCGGTGCTACCTGGGGGTAAGGAACCTAGTTGTGCGTACCGCTAAGGGTAAGGGCGTCGGGAGTTTCCTGTAGACGTTTAGTTTGTTGAGTTCGAGGAGGTACTTTTAGAAGCTGAGTTAGCTGGGGACGGTGAGCTACTTCTAGAGGCTAAGTCAGCTGGGCACGGTGAGCTTCTTTTAGAAGTTGAGTTAGCTAGGGACGGTGGGTTACTTCTAGAAGTTACGTCAGTTTACCTCTAAGATGCAGAGTTAACTTAATTTGCTGAACATATCCGTTTGTATCTCCTATGTTCTTAGAAACATCCTATTCAGTACAAAAATCTAAGTATCATTGGTACCCAGCCAAATAATTAGGGAAATCCTCCCTATTTATCAGTGATTCACGACCTCAAAGCTGCCAATTAGGGAAATCCTCCCTGATTATTGGACGAATCACACATAAATAGGAAAAATGTTCCTTTTATTAGGGAGTTTTTCCCTAAAAAGCTTGATTTTGAGCCATAATCGTCTTATTTCAGGGAGAATTTCCCTAATTGTTGCGTTTTACTTCATAATGAACTTCACATCAAGCTCCTTCACATACCTTCTTTTCAAATTTCCACCTTCAGCAAAAGCCATGGCCAACATTGTTACGCCTATATGATCAGCTCCATCAAACCACTTCTGCTACACCTGCTCCATCAGCCACTTTTACAACTTTATCCACTTCAAAACATTAGCTACGTCATCTACACCAGTTACATCAGCTACCTCAGCTACACCAGCTACAATAGCACCACCAACTCCATAAGTTCCACCAGATACCTCAATTACATAGGCTAAACTGTTCCATTACTCCTACATAAACTACTTCAATAATATAGCCTCCACCAGCCATCAGCCTTTACAAATATCAATCCCAGTAATAAAGAACATCACGAGCCAGCTTATACTCAACATTTTTGACGCCGATTCCCCTCTTCACAGGAGTAAGCCAGCCTTTTTCACAGAGATTCTTTAGCATCATGCGTACTGTTTTGGGATCTAGCGTGAAATAATCAGCGACATCTTTAGGGCGTATCACCCCAGCTTGACGCACCACTAAACGCATGATTTCCTTCTCAGCGATTAGCAGTCTGCCACGCGGTGCATCTACAATTTGGTAGCGGCTTAGCGCCAAACGCAGCAGTGTAACACATAACTCAGGGCGCTGTTCAACATCATCATAGGCAAATGAAATTACTTGATAACCCATTCCGTACAGAAAAGTTTCACGATTTAGCTCATTACAATACTTCAGCCTATCCATGTCTCTTACATGAGCTGCATACCCTTTGATCTCAAACAAAAGCTTGATCGGCCCCGGCAAAAAAGCAAAATCAGCAAAATAAGCTCGTCTTTGTAAATCCAGCACCTCATACTCCGGATGAAGATTATTGAAATCACCACGAAGCGGCCACCAGACATTCTGCAAAAATAATTTCTCGGCGTGGCCATGACCTCTCTCCAGCCTTCCCCGCCGTTCGCCCGTTCTGCTTGCAAGATGATGCGCAATAAATTTTTCATGGGCTTGTTCATAGTTCATGTTTACTCATTCCTTCCTCCAAAATAGGAAATAAACGCAAAAAAAACGCCCCATGAGCCCCGGATATACCGGAACTGCACAGGACGTTCTTCGCCACTTAGATCACTACTTACCTAACGTCGCAATAAATTACTATACGATGCTAAGAAGTGTTTATAATATTATGAGATTGAAAATTTCTTTATAAATACCATTCAGACCAAGTTACTTCGACTGCACCGGAGGTGCAAGGTTAGCGTGGGCGCGGCCTGGGATTTCGCCCGTTGCCTCGTAAGCCACCACGATCGCATCAATTTCCTTCTTCAGCTCGTTCACGAGTTCAGCTTCAGGCACTTTACGGATCATTTGTCCGTAGCGGAAAAGCAAACCTTCCCCACGAGCGCCAGCAATACCGATATCTGCTTCACGTGCTTCACCAGGACCGTTAACAGCACAGCCAAGGACAGAAACTTTAATAGGCACCTTAAGCTTCGAAATGTATTCTTCCACCTCATTAGCGATGGAGAAAAGATCGATATCCAGCCGTCCGCAAGTCGGACAAGAGATCAGCGTCGCCGCGTTAGAGATCAGACCAAACGTCTTCAGCAGCTCACGCGCCACCTTAACCTCTTCAACCGGATCGGCACTAAGCGAGATACGCAGTGTGCTGCCGATGCCCATAGAGAGCAGTGCACCAATACCTGCGGAGCTCTTCACTGTACCAGCAAACAATGTGCCAGATTCTGTAATCCCCAAGTGCAGTGGATAAGGGATGACTTCCGCAGCCTGACGGTAAGCTTCGATGGCCATTGGCACATCGGATGCTTTTAGAGAAACGATAATGTCGTGGAAATCCAGTTCCTCCAGAATACCAATATGGTATAACGCACTTTCTACCATAGCTTCTGGGGTTGGGTATCCGTATTTCTCCAAAAGGTGATTCTCCAAAGAACCGGCGTTTACACCAATCCGAATCGGAATTCCTTTTTCTTTACATGCTTTAACTACCGCTTCTACCTTTTCGCGACGACCAATGTTCCCCGGATTAATCCGTACCTTATCGATGCCGTTCTCAATAGCCATCAACGCTAGCTTATAGTTGAAATGAATATCCGCTACGAGTGGGATATGAATCTGTTTCTTGATCTCCTTGATTGCGGCAGCCGCCTCTTCATTGTTGACAGTTACGCGTACTAGCTGGCAGCCTGCTTCCTCAAGCCGCAATATTTCAGCTACAGTAGCCTCCACATCAGCGGTTTTGGTTGTACACATGCTTTGAATCGCAACCTCGTTGTTTCCCCCAATAATGAGCCCGCCAACATTGACAGGACGGGTTTGGTGTCTCAAGAACATGATTTTTCTCCCCCATAACGCCAAAGCTCCACCCCTTCGCTCCCGCTAATGTGAAGCGGGATAAGCGGAAGAAAGGTGGAGACTGTGACATGTATTGTTAAGGAAAAGCGGCTTACGCGCTTTCCTCTTTCTTCTTGTCTTTCTTAAGGTTGAGCTCAGGCAAAGCTTTCTCCTGAACGACCTGTTCCGTGATCACACAATCCTTAATATCATCGCGTGAAGGAACTTCATACATCACATCGAGCATGATGCTCTCAATAATCGCGCGCAGTCCACGGGCTCCCGTATTACGTTTGATCGCTTCCTTGGCAATTGCTTCGAGTGCCAATGGTTCGAACTTCAACGCTACGTTGTCCATTTCCAGCAGCTTGATATATTGTTTAGTGAGTGCATTTTTAGGCTCGGAAAGGATACGTACAAGCGTATTCTCATCAAGCGGCTCCAAAGTCGAGATGACTGGCAGACGGCCTACAAATTCAGGAATAAGACCGAATTTGAGCAAATCTTCAGGCAATACCATCGACAAATATTCGCCAGGCTTAAGATCCTTTTGTCCTTCAACTGCTGCGTTGAAGCCAATGATTTTTTTACCGATACGGCGTTTAATCATTTGCTCCAGACCGTCAAAGGCACCGCCAACGATGAACAGGATGTTCGTCGTGTCGATCTGAATAAACTCCTGGTGAGGATGCTTACGTCCGCCCTGCGGAGGCACAGAAGCAACAGTTCCTTCCAGAATCTTCAGAAGCGCTTGCTGTACACCTTCGCCGGAAACGTCACGAGTAATGGACGGATTCTCGGATTTACGTGCTACTTTATCAATTTCATCAATATAGATAATGCCGCGTTCGGCTTTCTCCACATCGTAATCTGCAGCTTGAATGAGTTTGAGCAGAATGTTCTCAACATCCTCGCCAACATAACCAGCTTCCGTTAAGGAAGTAGCGTCTGCAATAGCAAAAGGAACGTTGATAATCTTCGCCATCGTTTGTGCTAACAAGGTTTTACCAGAACCTGTTGGACCGAGCAAAAGGATATTACTCTTCGTCAGCTCAACATCTTCGATCTTGCTTTGGCTGTTCACGCGCTTGTAGTGGTTATAAACCGCTACAGAAAGAGATTTCTTCGCTTGCTCTTGACCGATTACATATTGATCCAAAATATCACGAATTTCCTTTGGTTTTGGAATATCCTTCAGATCAAGCTCTTCCTCATGACCGAGCTCTTCTTCCACAATTTCCGTGCAAAGCTCGATACATTCGTCACATATATAAACGCCCGGTCCTGCTACAAGCTTACGAACCTGCTCTTGTGATTTACCGCAAAAAGAACATTTCAATTGCCCTTTTTCATCATTAAATTTAAACATCTAACCACCCCTTTAAGATTTCATCGGTGAAGAAAGAACCTGGTCAATAAGCCCATATTCCTTGGCTTCTTCCGCGCTCATGAAGTTATCGCGGTCTGTGTCCCGTTCGATTTTTTCAAGGGGCTGACCTGTGCGATCTACATAAATTTGATTCAGCTTCTGTCTCGTCTTGAGGATCCAGTCAGTGTGAATCCAAATATCAGACGCTTGACCTTGAACACCGCCGAGCGGTTGATGAATCATAACTTCGCTGTTGGTCAGCGCATATCTTTTGCCCGGAGCCCCAGCTGTTAGAAGGAGCGATCCCATGCTTGCTGCCATCCCTACACAAATGGTTGAAACATCCGGTTTGATATATTGCATCGTATCGTATATACCCATGCCGGCTGTTACTGAACCACCGGGTGAGTTGAGGTACAAGTGAATGTCCTTCTCGGGATCATCTGCTGCCAAAAACAGCAATTGAGCAATAACCAGATTGGCGACATCATCGTCAATCGCACTGCTTAAGAAAATGATGCGATCCTTGAGCAATCTGGAATAGATATCGTACGAACGTTCTCCACGACTTGTTGATTCCACAACCATTGGTACCAGACTCATGCCACCAACCTCTTTTCTCTGTACAGATTAGTCTTATCGTTTCAGAAATATTTTAACACGTTCACGGCGCGATGTCATTTTTTCACTACAGTGGACAGTCCGCTGCTTGTGAATTGTGACGTTACCGCCCCTATTACCTTATTGCCATACGTTCATACGGATACCTATGTAGTCACATATATTTGCGGCCGAGGATAAAAATAAGGCACGTAACGAAACTTACGTGCCTTATCATATCTGTATGGAGGCCGTGTAACTGGCCGTTCTAGGTAGTGTCAAGCTAAAACGCCTTCGGCGTCCTTTTAAGGACGGTAAGCGTTTATGCGAGAATTATAAGAATAAAGTATAAAGTGAAACTTATACCTTCTTATAATTTTAAAATATCCTACTCAGCTTTAGTGTCTTCAGCAGCTGGTGCTTCTTCTACTGCTTCAACTTCTACACTATTGCTAACAAGGAAATCAATGGTTTTACGCAACGAAAGCTCTTCGCTCAAGCTGCCCAGTGAACCGTTAGCTGCCAAGATGCTGCGGATTTCTTCTGGAGTACGTTTGTAAGCTTCAGCCATAGTAGCCAACTCTTCGTTAACTTCTTCTTCGGAAACTTCAATGTTCTCTTGTTTTGCGATAACTTCCAATACCAGGTTGTTGCGAACGCGTTTTTCAGCATCGCCTTTCATTTGGTTCTGCAAGTCTTCACGAGTTTGGCCGGAGAAGCTAAGGAACATATCCATGTTCATGCCTTGTTGACGAAGACGAGTGTCGAAGTCGCGAACCATATTCTCAACTTCACTGTTGATCATAGCTTCAGGGATTTCAACTTCAGCGTTAGCTGCTGCTTTATCAACAACTGCATTCTCACGAAGGCCTTTCAGTTCTTCCTCTTTACGGGATTCGAGCTGAGCTTTCAGATCTGCTTTGTACTCATCCAAAGTTTCGAATTCACTTACATCTTTAGCGAATTCATCATCCAATGCAGGAAGTTGTTTGCGTTTGATTTCGTGCAGCTTCACTTTGAATACTGCTTTTTTACCCGCAAGGTTCTCTGCATGGTATTCATCAGGGAAAGTAACTTCAACATCTTTGAAATCTCCAGTAGCCATTCCTACCACTTGCTCTTCGAATCCTGGAATGAAGGAGTTGCTGCCAAGCTCAAGAGAGTGACGTTCAGCTTTTCCGCCTTCAAACGGTACATCATCAACATATCCGTCAAAATCGATTACAGCGATGTCGCCGTTAGCTGCTGCTTCTTCTTCAACTACTACAAGCTCAGCATGACGTTCTTGCAGACGAGCAAGTTCAGCACTCAACTCTTCTTCAGTCACTTCAGCTTTTTGTACTGGAACTTCCAGACCTTTGTAATCGCCGAGCTTCACTTCAGGTTTAACCGTGATCTTCGCTTTGAAGATAAAGGATTGACCTTTAGCAAATTGCTCAATATCAACTTCAGGACGGTCTACAGGGAAGATGTCAGTTTGTTCAACTGCTTCACCGTAAGCTTCAGGAAGAAGAATGTCGATTGCATCTTGGTACAAGCTTTCTACACCAAAACGGGATTCAAAGATCGGCCGAGGTACTTTACCTTTACGGAAGCCTGGTACGTTAGCTTTTTTAACGACTTTGTTAAAAGCTTTATCAAGTGCTGCTGTTACGCGTTCTGCGTCTACTTCTACTTCAAGAACTCCAAGGTTCTTCTCTATTTTTTCCCATGTTGCTTTCATATTATACTTTTCCCTCCAAAATATAGGTTCACAAGTTTACTTCAAATAATGATACAATCCACGCACAGAATAACCATTATATTATATACAACATTACTTTATTTATCAAGTAGAGAAGTCTTTATAAAACCCTTGAGAGCACGATAAGCTCCCTCAAATTGAAAGCGCATGCCGTCTGTGATGCCATACATTCCACGTGTCTCTTCCTCTTGTCGGGAGCCGTTTAAACTCTCAGAAACAAATTGGTGCAACGCTCCTGCCCAAATATCCAGCAAAACGTCTTCGCCTTCCAGCAATTTCCGATATTCATCCGACCCATAAATCGACATGATGAACTGGCCCCAGAGCTCTTGTGCAAAATAATACAGCGTAGGCTCATGCACCTCAGCCTGCCCGGCTACCCGCTCCAGCACATGACTCACCTGCGGAGGAAAATCCTCCGTCTGCAGTGGCACGCTCTCGATCTCTACAAGTACCTTTTCATGTCCGCGAATCAGCTTCACTGTTCCCTGCATCCCACGCCGCTTAAGCGTCTGCAAGGTCCGAAATTGCAGCAGTGGATGAACATTATCCCCCTGTAGCCAAGTGGTCAGCTCCTCGTCAACGCCGCCACCTTCCAGATAGGATAGCTGCTCAAGTGCAAGTATTGTCGCCTCAGACAGAGGCTCGTTCATCACCCGCTGCAGCAGCTTTTTGGGATACCCCGTATCCTCGTTCATTTTAGATTTGGCCAAAAAGCGGGCCATATCCTCTTCCCTTAAATCTTCGTCTTCGGGGTGAACAGCTCCCTCCGCATCTCCATTCTGGGACGCGTAAGGAAATGCCGTTTCGAGCCATTCCAGCAGGGACCGCCATTCCTCGTAATTTCGCTCTTCCTGTCCTTGACACTGCAGCAAAAAACGAAGCAGCTCCATCGCTTCCCCGTAGCGTTCACTTTCCAGCATCACCGTCAGCTGGATTTGATAATAGTCCAGTGTCTTGGGGAACAGGACGATATTCTCTTTGGTGGCGGGGGAATCCGAATGTTTAATGAGGGCACCTCCTTATGTCTACTTATGTGAATGGAATCCTAACCATTATAAAAGTTATTAATACCTTAAGCTTCTTCCGAAACTTAATAATTGTAGATTATAGCATACCCCGTACTCTTTTTAAAAAACAGCTTGAAAAAAAACACCCCATATGATATGATAATTCCTGCTTGCTTTTCTGCCAGCAACCATGTCCCGGTAGCTCAGCTGGATAGAGCATGCGCCTTCTAAGCGCACGGTCGGGGGTTCGAATCCCTTCCGGGACGTCATATAGAAACAGCCTTCCTTCGGGAAGGCTGTTTCTGTGTTCAGGGGAGAGGTTGGGCGGAGCTCAGGAGAAGGAATAGGCGGAGCTCAGGGAGTCACTGGGACGAATAGACGACTGAACGACTGAGCTTAAAGATTCGCGGCTCTAGATTAGCCGAGTCTCAGGGGTTCATGGAGTTCGGATTCGAAGCTCAGAGCCTGATGAAAACTTAGCCTCGTCGGGCTATGAGTCGATGGTGCTTAACTTTTGATGCTCGCTCGGACTTGGTCACACTTAGAACTCATTGGGGCTCAGGGTTCTGTGAAACTTAGCAATCGATGATCAGTTTTTATGAGTCAATACCACATCATACCCCGCCGCATTAGAACATCACGGCTGCTTTTCCGGAGAAACGCCGCTACATGCTATCTAATTGCATTTTCTGCAACTAAAAGTACCCTTTTACCTCCAAAACTCGCTTTAATTGCATTTCATACACTTATATTCTCAGATTTACTCCTAGAATGGCCTTTTCACCATTTTTAACTGCACAAAGTGCAATTAAACCCAAACAAACCTATCCCCATCAAAAATAAATGCATAAAGTGCAATTAAAAACCACTCATTACTCATCGACTATTAATCTTCAAATTCCCATTTCTGATTTTTAAATATGGGAACTTTTTTAGCTTTCTATAAGCGTGGCCAATCCAATTACTCAAAAGACACGCGCATTAGCAATTTTATCGAAGGATGAGAGTACCTTTGCTTATTTAATCGGGAATAAAAAAACTGTTCACGGCGATTTCTCGCCGAGAGACAGTTTTTTATGCATGTCTTCCTATATTAGCGGAATCAGCGCCCTTTGCGACGATTTCCGAGCCAGAGCGGAAAACGGAAGGCAAAGTTAATAAACAGAACTACAAATACGAGTACGGCTGCTGATTTGTCAGCGATTTGCCGCGCATCTTCTACAATTGCTTCAGATTGTACATACCATAGATGCACTGCTAGGGTTTCTCCCGGCGAGAACAGATTAAAGTCCCACATTTCGCCCGAGGTACTGAGGCCTGCGGTAAGGATAATAACCGCAGACTCCCCGAAGGCGCGCCCAGCAACGAGACAAATCCCAGTAACAATGGCTGACATTGCAACGGGTAGAACTACTGTGCGGATCACATGGAATTTAGTCATGCCCAGTGCATATCCAGCTTCACGCATCTCCCCAGGAACAGCACGAACCGCTTCCTCCGTCACACGTGCAAGCATAGGCAGATTCAAAAGCGCCAAGCTTACCCCACCGCCAAGAATCGTCAGGCCGATTCCAAAATATTCAGCAAATATCGCAAGTCCAAGCATACCAAATACAATTGAAGGAACCGAAGAGAGAGCTTCTACACATATACGCAGGCCGCCTGTAAAAGCATTATCCGGAGCATACTCCGCCATATAAATCCCCGCACCTAAACCGATAGGGACGGAAATAAGCAGCGAGATGAACAAAATATAAAAAGAGTTGAAAAGTACAGGACCGATCCCGCCACCTACGTCAATCTCTTCAGGCTGTTTAATCAGGAAGTCAGGCCGCAGCGCTGGCAGACCTTTACTAAGAATCGTGAAGAGCAGCCAGAAGATTAGCAGCATGACTAAAGCCCCAAGCGTATAAAACCCAATAGTCGCGAGCTTATTGCGTCTCTGAGCACGCGCTGTATGCTTTGTACTTGCGAATCCGTTCACGCTGCATCCCTCCTTTTTCTACCCAGCACGCGGATGATCAGAATCAGTACAAAGGAAATCACCAGCAGAAGAAAAGCCATCATATGTAGGGCATAATTCCAGGTTGATTCAAACTCTACATTCGAGATTTGCATAACGATGTTACTAGTCAAGACCGAAGCAGGTGTAAATAAGGTTTTCGCCAACTGTGGTGTGTTTCCGATAACCATAACTACAGCCATTGTCTCCCCCACAGCACGAGTCATCCCGAGAATGACCGCGGAGATAATTCCTCTGCTAGCCGCAGGCAAAACAACACGCATAATAACTTGCAGACGGGTAGATCCAAGAGCGTACGCAGCATCCCGATATTTGCGTGGAACAGCGACAATTGCATCATCACTGATTCGGCAAATTGTTGGCAGGACCATTAATGCGAGCACGAGGGCCGCAGCCAGTAATCCATCGCCCAAGCTTTCCCCACTAACTCTACGCAGAAAAGGAAGTAATACCGTTAAGCCTAAATAACCATATACTATAGAAGGAATACCAACGAGCAAATCGAGCACCGGGCGAATGAAGGTCTTCATCCACTTTGGAGCAATCTCCGCACAGAGCACGGCCATACCCACAGAAATAGGTACTGCGATCAGCAGGGTCAAAGCCGTCAGTGAAAGTGTATTTACAATGAAGGCAGCAGCCCCAAAGGAGTCCTCTTCAGGCGTCCAGTTAAAAGAAAAGAAAAAGTCCGCAGGCGAGAGATGACCAAACAGAAGCAGCGCCGTTTTGCCGATAAATAGAATTACAAGTCCAAGCACGAAGCAAAGTGCAAGAATGCTGAATAAGAAATAAAAGCGGAATAATCGATTGCTAAACATATGTCTACTGTGACGTTTGGAGTTGGCGCTAACTTCTGTAACGCCCTCCTTAACCTTAGTTGCCAGGTTGTGGACTGGTGCCCCCATACTTTCCCTCCTGTAAGCGGCCAACCCCGTATCAAAATCGGGGCTGGCCGCTGTTACCGTTCAATATGATCTTCAGATGTTATTAACCCTTCATTGCTGCGATCGGAATGAATTTAAGCTTTTTCAGAGAACCTTGTTGGAACTTTTTGCTTTGTACGTATTCGATAAATTCTTTAGTTGCGCCAGTAGGTTGACCTTTAGTCATGTAGTAACCATAAGCCCAAATCTTATAAGAACCGTTAATTACGTTGTCTGTAGTAGCTGCGATACCGTTGTGTTTCACTGCTTTTACGTCGCCACTTACATAAACAAGGTCGATATAACCGATGGAGTTAGGAGTAGTTCCTACTGCTGTTTTCATGTCGCCGGATGAACCTGTTTCTTTGTAGTTCTTAGCTTTTTTAACGATATCTCCGCCATCCAAGGCTTTAGCTTGATAGTTAACGCGGGTACCAGAACCGAAAGAGCGAGTGATGACAACGATATCTGCATCTGCGCCGCCTACTTCTTTCCAGTTGGTGATTTTGCCAGCGAAAATACCTTTAAGTTGTTCTGTTGTGAGGTTATCTACACCCACATTTTTGTTTACAATCGTTGCAAAAGGAATGACAGCTACTTTGTTCGCTACCTGTCCGTCAAAAGCTTTGAAGCCTGGTACGTCGATGCTAGCATCCCAGTCGCAAGCGCCGATATCAGCGATGCCTTTTTTCACAGCTTGTGGTCCAGTTACAGAACCTTTACCAGATGCTGCGATTTTCACTTTAGGGTGCAGCTTTTGGAATTCTTTTGCCGCTTGCAAGGTCAATGGAAGAAGTGCGGTTGAACCGTTAACGGTGATTTTGCCACTAAGTGAATCTGCTGCTGCTGCAATCCCTGCAAAAGATGCGGTTACCGCGATTACGGCTGTTAAAGCCGTTACTGTTAATTTCTTGAAGATTTTCATTGTACTATTTTCTCCTCTCGGCTCTAGGCCGTTAAAATATGTTTGGGATAATCATTATTTAGTCAGTTGCAGCCCTTTACCGCCTTGGATAACCCATACGCTGTCGCCGCTCACAATCGCAAGCTTGCTTCCGTCTTTAGATACAGATACTTCAGATACATCTTCAGTCGTACGGAACAGTTCGGTCTTTGCACCACTACCATCGATAGAATAGATCACTGTGCTTCCGTCTGCCGTAGTACCTGCCACTGCCAAACCATTGCTAACGCCAGTGGACCAATTCACTTCGATATCAAGTGCAATATTAGTGCTGGTTGCGTCCGCTTTTACAAGCTTCAGGGTATTCTTCGCATTGCCGTCTGCATCTGCGCTCAGGTATGCCACATTTCCATCAGCCAAAATCTCTGGGTAAAGCTTGTTATCCGCTGTGGTTGTTAATGCAGCTGGTTTAGCATCTTTTGTAGCCAGATCAAGCTTGTAAAGCTGCTCTCCTGCCGAGCTAAAGTCTACCGTAAGAGAATCTTCTGTGCTGTCTGCATCATTTTTAGCAACACCCGTCAAATTAACGATATAAACGGCGCTTTTTTCGTCAGCAGAAATGCGCAGTTCAGATTTATTCTCAACCTTGTCAGCCAAAACGGATTTAACATCACCAGTCTCTACTGAGATTTTAGCGATTTTTTCTTGCTTGTCTCCTTGGATGAAATAAATGCTTTTCCCATCTTTGGACCAAACCAGATCTGTCTTCACGCTATTGTCGGTGCCTAGTGTTTTAACAGCTCCGCTAGACAAGTTAATCAGATTCAGCAAACCTTTCTCATCATTAAAAGCTCCCCACTGTTGATCCGGCGATACTGCAAAGTCCACCGCACTGTCATTTGACGAAAACACTTCATAGTTACCTGGTTCTGTACTGAATTTGATAAGCTGAGTAGTTTCAGCATCACTTTTGTTCGCAATCAGGTTACCAGCTGCCGTCCAGTGCAAAGTATCAAACAATCCTTCCGGACGTGCAAAGCTCAAAATCGTGCTAGCATCAGCATCCAGCTCTCCACCTAATGCAATAACTAACTTAGTCAGCTCTACATAGGTTTTACCGTTATAAAACACTGGAGCCACTGTGAACGATTCGGAATTACCATCTACTTGATAGCTCTTTGAGCCTGTTTTGAGTTGCACATTATGTAGTCCTTTGCTGTCGTTAAGTTCAAACCCGCTTGTTCCCAGTACTACCTTAGCCCCAATTTCACCAGCTACCTGAGTCAGCGAGTAAAGCTTGTAACCACTGCTGTTAATGGTGTTAAACACAATCGGCGTTCCGTTTACATTCCAAGTAGTTGTACCTTCTTTAACTGCTGTAACAGCAGCGACTTGATTGGTAGCTACAGATTTTACATTACTGCCGGTGCTAGCTGCAGATACACTTCCAACGCCTACTGTTGCAAGAAGTGCTGAAGCCAACGTTGCGCTAATCCATTTACTGTTTTTCAATTAGATTCACCCTTTTCGTATAGGTAACTGCTAATGTCATTTTCGTCTACAATTGTCAATTCTGTTGCAGAGGAGTGTAATGGAAATATTAACTAGTATTCTTTTTTTAAAAAAATCAGGTATATTAGCTCATTTAACAATTTTCTTGCTCTAAACCAAATGAACTAAAGAGCAAAAACAGCCTCTTTTCGTAAAAAGGTGCTTGGTGTGGCTAGCTTATTTAGTTGGAGAATTGTTTGGGATTTGGTGAGACGTAGGGACTAATTTGAGATTGTAGGCGTGAGGGAAGCTTGTTACTGGCGAGAGTCTGCTATCAATTATGTGGCTGCTGCTTACGATTTAAAAACTAACTGGTCTGTTGGGGCGCTTTCTGCGTAAGGGGCATCGTAGGAGATTCGGCTGATTGTACGGGATTTATACCGTTCTTTTGCTAACTTTAGCGGGATTGGGCTCATTGTGCGGGATTTATACCGTTCTTTTGCTAACTTTAGCGGGATTGGGTACATTGTACGGGATTTATACCGTTCTTTTACTGACTTTAGTAGGATCGGGCTCATTGTGCGGGATTTATACCGTTCTTTTACTGACTTTAGTAGGATCGGGCTCATTGTGCGGGATTTATACCGTTCTTTTTCTGACTTCAGTCGGATTGAGCTCATTGTGCGGGATTTATACCGTTCTTTAGCTTGATTTATCTAAATCATGCCTATTTAGTGGCATTTATGCCCTTCTTTTGTCTGGTTTAGGTAAACCCGTGCTATTTTGAGGCAATTATGCCTTTCTTTTAGCTGATTTAAGTGGATCGACGCCATTTAAGGGCATTTATGTCTTTCTATTACCTAGTTTAGGCGGACTGACACTATTTAGTGGCACTTTTGCCTTTCATTCAAATCATCTCTATATACATAGTAAAAGGACAAGTTGAATTAACAAACCTCAATCGGGATTAAGCTTATACTGTGGGATACATTTGTATAAAATATATGGTTTACAATTCCTAACTTTTGATGCAGAGTAATGAGTGAGTACTCACTCATTATGTACTTAGAGTGTTTAACGCAATGCAGTTCAACACCATCACCATCACCATCACCATCACCATCACCATCACCATCACCATCACCATCACCATCACCATCACCATCACCATCACCATCACCATCACCATCACCATCACCATCACCATCACCATCACCATCACCATCACCATCACCATCACCATCACCATCACCATCACCACCACCTACACCATCACCATCACCATCCACACCATCTACACCATCTACACCATCTACACCATCTACACCATCTATCACCACCATCACCACCTTATCACCACCATCTTCAACTCAAGCAAGTATCCCAGAACATTCAGAATCGAGGAGATAAACATGGGTTCAGAGGCTCCAGTTATTTCAGTGAGCCATGTCGGGAAAGCGTTTGGAGAGAAACAGGTGCTCGAGGATATTTCGCTTCAAGTGGAACGTGCGGAAACCTTTGGCATATTAGGGCCATCGGGCTCAGGAAAAACAACATTAGTGAAGCTGCTTACAGGTATCGATGAGGTAACCTCCGGCGAGGTGAAAATACTTGGCGTGACGATGCCGAAGCTGACTATGCTGCAACAGATTGGGTATATGGCCCAGTCTGATGCCTTGTACACGGAGCTTAGCGCGAAGGAGAATCTGGAGTTTTTTGCAGCGCTATATGGACTGGGGAGCAACGCTCCAAACGCATCACAGCCGTAATGGAGATCGTTAATTTACAAGATCATTTAAGAAAAAGAGTAGACCAATACTCCGGCGGGATGAAACGCCGCTTATCATTGGCGATCGCGCTGCTGCATGAACCGCCGTTGCTTATTCTTGATGAGCCTACAGTTGGCATAGATCCGGTATTGCGGCTATCCATCTGGAAGGAACTAAAAGCGCTGAACCAGAAAGGCACCACTATTGTGCTGACCACGCATGTCATGGATGAAGCTGAAAAATGTGACCGGCTCGGAATGATCCGTGATGGCAAGCTGCTTGCTGCCGACACGCCTGCCGGACTGCTGCAAGCCACCGGTTCAGCTTCTATTGAAGAAGCCTTTTTATATTATGGAGGTGTGCGTTCATGAGAATCCGAGCGATCACCTTAAGGATTTTGCGACAATTCATTCATGATAAAAGAACAATGGCATTAATGTTCATTGCACCACTCCTCGTTCTAAGCTTAATGAGCTTGGTCTTCAACGGTGACGCCTATGAACCCAAAATCGGTGTGTCCGGTGTACCTCTAAATATGTCAGCTGCGTTAAAAGAACAAAATGCCACCATCAAAGAATATGCCAGCGCAGAGCTGGGAAAAGGCGCTTTAGTAGAAGGAAAAATTGACGCTTTGATCACTTTGAACGGAACCGCCGGAGATTCGCAAGTTACGCCTCAAGTGCTGTTAGAAGGTAGCAACCCTACAGCCAATAAGGCAGTAATCATGACGCTGCAACAAATCTCCCAAAAACTTCTTCCAAGTACAAAGGAACAATTACAGCCGCAGATCAGCTATCTTTACGGTTCTGAGAATATGAAGACGATCGACCGTTTCGGTCCCATTATGATTGGCGTATTTGTTTTCTTTTTCGTATTCTTGATTGCAGGTGTATCCTTCTTAAGGGAACGAACCACAGGCACGCTTGAACGCCTACTTTCGACTCCATTAAAAAGATGGGAGATTGTGCTCGGGTATGTATGTGGTTTCGGCATATTTACCGTTTTTCAGGCGCTATTGATCTCATGGTATTCCATACAGATTCTTGGCATTATGATGACAGGCAGCTTTGGTTACGTGTTGCTGATCACATTACTCCTATCGATGACAGCGCTGACGTTGGGCACACTGCTGTCGGCTTTTGCAGCCAATGAGTTGCAGATGATTCAGTTCATTCCACTCATTATAGTGCCACAAATCTTCCTCAGTGGATTATTCCCGCTTGATACCCTTCCACTGTGGCTCCAGCGCGTTGGCCTCGCTACACCGATCTATTACGGATCAGAAGCTCTGATGAACATTATGGTCCGTGGCAAAGGATGGAGCGCAATTGCAATGGATGTCTATGTACTTATAGGATTTTCGCTGCTATTTATGCTGCTGAATGTATTGGCACTGCGCAAGCATCGCAAAATGTAACTTCACAAAAGCTATTATCATTGAAACAAAATGAATTAAGCATGGAGGATTATTGTAATGAAAGAGGAAGTTTCTACGGAACAAAATATAGAAGAGCAGTGGATAGAAGAGTTGCTGACCCTTGGCAAAGACGAGAAACTGACACCGAAGCAGATTTCTATTCTACAAGCGGCGATTGAGGTGTTTTCCGAAAAAGGATACTCTGCGACATCCACGAGTGAAATTTCTCAGAAGGCGGGCGTGGCGGAGGGAACGATTTTTCGCTATTACAAGACTAAAAATGATCTGCTGCTTGCCATAGTAGGTCCTACCATGAGTCGCATGCTTGCGCCTTTTGTGCTGCGGAATTTCAACGGCGTGCTTGATATGCCCTACGACAGCTTTGAGGAGTTCCTGCGGGCATTTATGATCAATCGGCTGGATTTCGCCCGCAAGAATTTTAAAATTCTTAAGATTCTTATTCAGGAGATTCCTTTTCAGCCAACAGTTAGAGCGCAGTTTGTAGAGAATATTCTTAGCAAAATACTGGAGCGCGTGATTGATATTGTTGAACATTTTAAGGAAAAGGGTGAAATCATCGAGGTGCCTACACCCACACTTATACGCTTCACACTCTCGTCTGTCGTAGGTTATTTGATGAATCGCTTGCTGCTGCAGCCAGATAAGGACTGGAACGACGAGGAAGAAATCAACCTGACGATCGCTTTTATCATGCATGGAATAAGTAAAGCAACACCCCCTATTTGATGCGCACGCCCGTTCTGTTATCATAAGTACTATATTAAATTCGGGCTTTTCTAGATCAAGTTATGAGGAAGGAATTATGTTATGGGCTTTAGTGTATCAGAACGGGTAATCAAACTGCTGTGCGGCAAGTCTATTTTTGAAAAAGGATTAGCTTATTACCAAACTGAAAGTGTCGATATAATTGAAGTTGAAGAATACAATGACTCCATTCCAGATTTGCCCCGCTCTCGATATGAAGCCATTGTTCAGGGGGCGATCGACTATGAAGTTATGGTGGTCATTGATATTGATGGGGATGTCCAGGCAGAGTGTAATTGTCCAGCCTACTCCCATGGGGGGCCATTCTGTAAACATATCGCGGCTGTGCTGATCAACGTTGACGCCCTTAAAACTGGCCGAGATCGTTCAGAGCCTACCGGAGCTTCGCACCTGTCCTCTATAGAAGATACTGAGATTCTAACCCCACGTATTTTTACAGATACTGCGCAAGACAACGGGGGAAAGTCCAGAGATCAACAGCTCGTGAGCAGCCTACTGGGGATGTTCAGCAACCATACACCGCGTCCTAGCGGTACGGGGGCTTTTGTAGATAACAGACTTCCTCTAAATATAGAGTTTACATGCAAGCCGTTCACTTATAGTTACAGCCACACCATGCTGGGTATAGAAATGAAAGTCGGACCAAAACGTCTATATATTGTTCAGAAAATAAGGGGATTTCTAGAAAGCTTACACCGCGGAGAATCCTTTGAGTTCTCGAAACATTTTATCTATGATCCTGCCATTTACAGCTTTCGGAAGGAAGACAATGTTGTTCTACAGAAGCTGATTGATATTGTATTAAATGAAAAAATGTACCGCGATAACGTAACTCCTTACTCACCTTATGGGGGAAGTATTGGGGGAGATCGTTTGCTGGCCGTCCCTCCTTTTTTCTGGGAGTCGCTTCAGCCTGCGCTTTCAGAGGTCTCTTCGGTATTTTTGCAACAAGAAGAGGTGCTGTACGAAGGCATCCTTGTGTCTAATGAGGCGCCTCCACTCAGCTTTGAATTTGAACAGGCAGAAGAGGATGGATATCATCTGGATATTCAAGGACTTGAGCAGATTTCGGTCTTAGAAGATTACGGGATAGTACTATCGGAAGGTAAGTTGCTGAAGCTATCCCCTCAAGAATGCATACGCCTTGCTGAAATGAAAAAAATGCTGGATTCCTCCCGCCGAAATGGTATCGATATTGCCCCCGAGCAAATGGAGTCTTTTATGGACAAGGTTATTCCTGGTCTGAAAAAGCTAGGCAACGTCCATATCGCCGATTCCATCGCGGATCGGATTGTCCAACATAGGCTTATCGCGAGACTTTATCTGGATCGTGTGAGAGATCGGCTGCTCGCCGGACTAGAGTTCCAATATGGTGACATTGTGATCAATCCCTTAGATGAAAAAGCCCATGTTCGCGGGACGAATTTGATTCTTTTGCGAGACGGGGAGGGAGAAGCCCGCATTCT
This sequence comes from Paenibacillus sp. FSL H3-0310, assembly GCF_038002785.1. Taxonomy (NCBI): domain Bacteria; kingdom Bacillati; phylum Bacillota; class Bacilli; order Caryophanales; family Paenibacillaceae; genus Paenibacillus; species Paenibacillus sp. FSL H3-0310. The sequence continues at coordinate 703,642 of NZ_JBBODC010000001.1, read as the reverse complement.
GGAGCTGATGGAGCACGAATCCTTCGCTAAAACCGAGGGCGGATACATTATGACAGACGAAGAGGGCGAGTACGATTTTTTGTACCATACCATTCCGCTGCTGGAACCGCTGCTTTCGGTCTATGCGACCTCCGCAGTCAAAGCAAGACTGTTTACGAGCACTACACCCCCTAAGGTGAGCATTAGTTGGAATGAAAAGACGGACTGGCTTGATTTTAAATTCGATATGGGGGGATTCCAGAAGCTGAGATTGTTATGGTTCTGAAATCCCTGCAGGAAAAACGCAGATACTACCGCTTGCCTGATGGGGCCCTGCTACCACTGGAGAGCGAGGAGCTTCAAGAAATCATTACCTTTATGAATGATATAGGCATCCGGGAAGGTGAGATCAAAGGGGTGGAATTTTCTCTGCCCGTTGTTCGCGGGCTACATTTGACCTCCACGGATGCTAAGAGTGACTCCATTAAGCTGGGCAGATCCTTTAAAAGGTTACTTGCGAACATGCGGAATCCTGAGAATCTTGATTTTCCTATACCTGACAGTCTGGTTCCTGTGCTAAGGGATTATCAACAATATGGATTTCAGTGGTTGAAGACGTTGGCCCATTACCGTTTTGGTGGTATTTTGGCGGATGATATGGGGTTAGGCAAAACGCTGCAAAGTATCGCTTTTCTCCTGTCAGAACTTCCAGAGATCCGCCAGAATGGACTGCCTGCCCTAATTGTCGCTCCTGCGTCTCTCACTTATAACTGGCTTAATGAGCTTAAAAAATTCACGCCAGAGATCAAAGCTGTCATTGCAGACGGTAATCTAATTGAGCGCGGGCGGATTTTAAAAAATACAGCAAAAGCTGATGTAATCATCACTTCTTATCCGTTGCTTCGCAGAGATGTTCAGCTGTATGCTAAAAAGTCTTTTCATACCCTGATTCTCGATGAAGCACAAACTATAAAAAACCATACTACACAGACATCCCAAGCTGTAATGGCGCTTCAAGCCCGGCACCGTTTTGCACTTACGGGTACTCCCGTGGAGAATGCGTTGGAAGATTTATGGTCCATTTTCGGCACCGTGTTCCCTGGGTTGTTTCCAGGCAAAAAAGCTTTTCATGATTTACCAAGAGAAACGGTTGCGAAGCGGGCGCGTCCCTTTTTGCTGCGGCGCTTAAAGAGTGATGTGTTAAAGGAACTTCCGGACAAAATCGAATCCGTACAAGCATGTGAACTGCTGCCGGAGCAAAAAAAGTTATATGTAGCTTATCTCGCCCGTTTGAAAAAAGAGGCGCTTAAGCATTTGACCCAAGATAGCTTCGGCAATAATAATCGGATCAAAGTTCTGGCGGGACTAACTCGTCTGCGCCAGTTGTGCTGCCACCCTGCTCTTTTTGTCGATGGATATGAAGGAAGCTCTGCTAAATTCGAGCAGCTGCTCGAAATTATAGAAGAATGTCGCAGTTCGGGTAAACGTATGTTAGTATTCTCACAATTCACAGAGATGCTCGGCCTGATTGGACGTGAACTAGGATATCAGGGCATTCCATACTTTTATTTAGATGGTCAAACGCCTGTTTCTCAACGAGTAGATTTATGTAATAAATTTAATGAAGGAGAGCGTGATATTTTCTTAATCTCCTTAAAGGCCGGCGGGACTGGGCTCAACCTAACTGGGGCAGACACTGTAATCCTTTACGATCTTTGGTGGAACCCTGCCGTCGAGCAGCAAGCTGCGGATCGGGCTCACCGGATTGGGCAGAAAAATGTAGTGCAAGTAATTCGTCTCGTCACCCAAGGCACCGTAGAGGACAAGATGTATGAGCTGCAGCAGAAGAAAAAGAACTTGATTGATGAGGTCATCCAGCCAGGTCAAGAAAGCCTGTCTACCCTTACAGAGCAAGATATCCGGGAGATTCTGATGATCTAAATAACAATATTGGAGAAAAAATCAGGATATCCTGCAGCCCATAGGGCTATCGGGATATCCCTTTTTCTTCAGATTATGCGATTGTAACTCCTGCACTAGCATAGCCAGCAACAGTTGTTGCAACGTCAATGCCAGCCGTGACCGTCGAAGTGAAGACCAACAACAAGCGTTCTCCCACAGTTACAGGGATGCTCAAACCTGTGGTATTACCACTGCTAATAGTTCCAAGAGCAATTAATCCTGTAAGCGGAGGACTTAACGTAACTAAAGCCCCAGGTACTGCTGTGAAGGTATTGTTAGGTGTAGTAGATCTGTATAATTGAGCCGTGATTGTTACCGTAGACCCCACTAAACTAACGGAAGCTGTCGCACTAAAATAGGCTGCCATAGACGTAAGCGTTCCAGTTCTGGAACCGAGAACGCAAAGTTCAGCAAGGTTCCAGCCGCTCCGGTGAGATCTATAGTACCGCCTGTAATACTGATATTGGTTGCACTGCTACCAAAACCAACTGCACTTGAAGTATTCAAAAGCCCCCTAATACAGTGGTCATTGCTACTGGAAGACCAGAAGAATATGGAATAATTGCACCTGAACCAGTAGCACCTGTTGCTCCAGTTACACCAGCAGTTCCTGTTGCTCCAGTTACGCCAGCACCTGTCGCTCCAGTTACACCAGCAGTTCCTGTCGCTCCCGTTGCTCCTGCAGTTCCTGTTGCTCCCGTGGCTCCTGCAGTTCCTGTCGCTCCAGTTACACCAGCAGTTCCTGTCGCTCCCGTTACGCCAGCAGTTCCTGTCGCTCCCGTGGCTCCAGCACTTCCTGTCGCTCCCGTTACGCCAGCAGTTCCTGTCGCTCCCGTTACGCCAGCAGTTCCTGTCGCTCCCGTGGCTCCAGCAGTTCCTGTCGCTCCCGTTGCTCCAGCAGTTCCCGTTGCTCCCGTTACGCCAGCAGTTCCTGTCGCTCCCGTTACTCCAGCAGTTCCTGTCGCTCCCGTTGCTCCAGCAGTTCCTGTTGCTCCGGTTACGCCAGCACCTGTCGCTCCCGTTGCTCCAGCAGTTCCCGTTGCTCCCGTTACACCAGCACTTCCTGTCGCTCCCGTTACACCAGCAGTTCCTGTCGCTCCCGTTGCTCCAGCAGTTCCTGTTGCTCCCGTTGCTCCAGCAGTTCCTGTTGCTCCGGTTACGCCAGCACCTGTCGCTCCCGTTGCTCCAGTGCTTCCTGTTGCTCCCGTTGCTCCAGTGCTTCCTGTTGCTCCCGTTGCTCCAGCAGTTCCTGTCGCTCCCGTTGCCCCTGCACTTCCTGTCGCTCCCGTTACTCCAGCACCTGTGGCTCCGGTTACGCCAGCACCTGTCGCTCCCGTTGCACCAACGCTTCCTGTAGCTCCAGTAGCTCCAGTAGCACCTGTAATTCCTATATTTTCTCCATATAATTCAGAGTAGACAAGGCGGTGAGCAGTCACTAATTGACCTGTGCTGCTTTTCCCCCAAACTGAAATTTGAATGGGATCATCAATCATAATTGGTGTTGTGAATAAAAATTCAAATGAATCAAAGTTTGCATAATAATCATTAGTAATTACTTGATTAGGAGCTACATTAACCAGCTCACTTACATATAAAGTTCTTGTCCCATTCATATAATAACCTTCGACTTGAACTGTTGACGGAGTGTCATCGCTCTGATTGACAATTTTAAGAGTAACAAGCTGAGTAGGTCTTACACCCCCTACCAGATTATTTTCTATGGGACCAGTAGATAGTTGACTCAATTTTCAACACCTCATTTTGTATAGATTTTAAAATACTCGTATTATTTGAATTTCAAAAATCAAATCAATCGAACAAGATTCTCCTCAATAGCTTTGTATAAAATGTGTTTTTATCTATAATCATTCCTCCCACCTACTCTAAGTTGATAATCTATGAGCCTAGAAAATTAGTTCATATTTTTTGGCTCTTTATAGTATTATTCTTGTTTTGAATTAAGGTGTGGACATCCATTTAAAAACTACTATTACACATATTTGATTTATTAAAATAAGCTGAAAATCCGTACTGGTTTAATAGAATAAGAATCTAATAAGCAACATTCCAGTCGACTTATAACATATGCCAACAAAACAGGGGGTAACCCGAGAGCCACACTAACGGCTACCGAATTACCCCTGTTATAAACACTGAACTTGAAGATAAATAAGCTTAAGTTAATTCATGAACAGACCAGACGATACCTGCTGAGTTCGCTCCACCCAAATTCAAAGGAACCGTCAAACCATTTGCCACATAGAACAAGCCAATCACATCACCTGCGGTTAATGCAAATTCTCCAGCCAGCGTCACAGTACCACTTCCCAAAATTGCTCTCAAATCTAATATAAGTGCAACATTCACATCAAGTACTGGGAACAACCCACTTACCAGATTTGTTGCAGTAGGAGAAGTTCTCTGAACTACGAAAGCCGGATTAACTCCAGCACCAAGACTGATAGAAAGTGAGGCAGTTGTAGAATAATTGATAGTCGCTTCAATCGAATATCTACCAGTTGTCGGAATGGTATAATTTCCGCCAACTTCGTCGAAAGACGGGCTATCATAAAAAGGTGTTGTCACAGTCCAGCCAGTTAATTGTGTAGATGTGGAAATTGCCAATGAGGGCTTGAAAGCAGAAAACCCTTCTTGTTGAATGTTCGGACCTGTAGCTCCAGTTACTCCGGTTGCACCTGTTGCACCAGTGAGCCCAGTTGCTCCGGTAGCTCCGGTAGCTCCGGCCACTCCAACTCCTGTTGCTCCAGTTACACCAGCTACTCCTGTTGCTCCGGTTACACCAGCTATTCCAGTCGCTCCTGTTACTCCCGTTGTTCCCGTTACTCCAGCTACTCCTGTTGCCCCCGTTGCTCCTGCTACTCCAGTCGCTCCGGTCACTCCAGCTTCACCCGTTGCTCCGGTTACACCAGCTACTCCTGTTGCTCCCGTTGCTCCTGCTACTCCAGTCGCTCCGGTCACTCCTGTTTCACCCGTTGCTCCGGTTACACCAGCTACTCCCGTTGCTCCGGTTACACCAGCTACTCCTGTTGCTCCAGTTGCTCCTGCTACTCCAGTCGCTCCGGTTACTCCTGTTTCACCCGTTGCTCCGGTTACACCAGCTACTCCTGTTGCTCCGGTTGCCCCAGCTACTCCCGTTGCTCCAGTCGCTCCAGCTTCACCCGTTGCTCCGGTTGCCCCAGCTACTCCCGTTGCTCCGGTCGCTCCCGTTGCTCCTGTTGCTCCATCCGCTCCGGTTGCACCAGTCGCCCCCGTTGCACCAGTTACTCCGTTTGCTCCTGTAGCTCCAGTCTCTCCTGCTCCGGTCGCTCCCGTTGCTCCGTCAGCTCCCGTTGCACCAGTCGCCCCAGTTGCTCCATCGACTCCAGTCGCCCCAGTTTCTCCTGCTCCGGTCGCTCCGGTAGCACCCGTTGCTCCTGTCGCTCCCGTTGCTCCGTCTGCTCCCGTTGCTCCTGTTGCACCTGTAGCTCCATCTGCTCCTGTTGCCCCAGTCTCTCCTGCTCCGGTCGCCCCGGTTGCTCCGTCTGCTCCCGTTGCACCCGTTGCTCCATCCGCTCCGGTTGCACCAGTCGCCCCCGTTGCACCAGTTACTCCGTTTGCTCCTGTAGCTCCAGTCTCTCCTGCTCCGGTCGCTCCCGTTGCTCCGTCAGCTCCCGTTGCACCAGTCGCCCCAGTTGCTCCATCGACTCCAGTCGCCCCAGTCTCTCCTGCTCCAGTCGCTCCCGTTGCTCCGTCTGCTCCCGTTGCTCCTGTTGCACCTGTAGCTCCATCTGCTCCTGTTGCCCCAGTCTCTCCTGCTCCGGTCGCCCCCGTTGCTCCGTCTGCTCCCGTTGCACCCGTTGCTCCATCCGCTCCGGTTGCACCAGTCACTCCATCTGCACCTGTTGCACCTGTTGCCCCTGTCTCTCCTGCTCCGGTCGCTCCAGTTGCTCCGTCTGCTCCCGTTGCACCAGTCGCCCCAGTTACTCCGTTTGCTCCTGTAGCTCCAGTCTCTCCTGCTCCGGTCGCCCCGGTTGCTCCGTCTGCTCCCGTTGCACCCGTTGCTCCATCCGCTCCCGTTGCACCAGTCACTCCATCTGCACCTGTTGCACCTGTCTCTCCTGCTCCGGTCGCTCCAGTTGCTCCGTCTGCTCCCGTTGCACCAGTCGCCCCAGTTACTCCGTCTGCTCCTGTAGCTCCAGTCTCTCCTGCTCCGGTCGCTCCAGTTACTCCATCCGCTCCGGTTGCACCAGTTGCACCTGTAGCTCCATCGGCACCTGTTGCCCCAGTCTCTCCTGCTCCAGTCGCTCCAGTCGCTCCAGTTGCTCCATCCGCTCCCGTTGCACCAGTCGCCCCAGTCACTCCATCTGCACCAGTAGCTCCAGTCTCTCCTGCGCCGGTCGCTCCCGTTGCTCCTGTTGCTCCATCCGCTCCCGTTGCACCAGTCGCCCCGGTCGCGCCGGTCGCGCCAGTTATTCCTTGCGTTACACCAAGCAATTCTGCATGTACAAGTCGATGGGCAGTCACAATCTGGCCAACGCTATTTTTTCCCCATACTGAGATTTGAATCGGATCATCTACCAGACTTGTAGTTGTAAAAATAAATTCGAACGCATCAAAATCGCCATAATAATCACGTGTTATAACTTCATTAGGTGCTACATTTATCAGCTCGCTTACATATAAAGTTCTTGTCCCATCCATATAGTATCCTTGAACAAGAGCCATTGATGAATCAATGTCACTTCGGTTATCAATTTTGACAGTAACATGCTGAGTAGGTCTTACACCCCCTACCATACTATTGTCTATCGGTCCGGTAGATAAATAACTCAATTTCTCATCACTCCTTTAACGTTAACTGTGTCACAAAAATAATTATTAAATTAATACTGCCTGCTTCTCCCACGCAACTATGCGATGAGGATCTACCAATGCCCCCGAGTTCTGTTTTCCCCAGACTGAAATCCCAACCTCTGCTTCAACTGCTTCTACTGTTGTAAACACAAATTCAAATGCGTCCAAGTCGGCAAAATAGTTCTTAGTTAAAACTTGATTAGGTGCTAGATTTACTGTTTCATTCACATACATCGTTCTTGATCCGTTAAGAAGGAAACCTTGAATAACTAGATTATAAGGATTAAGAGAATCCCGATTAACTACTTTTACGGTTACCAGTTGCGACGGTCTGACCCCTAGGATCGGGCTGTTATCTATAGGTCCAGTAGAAAAAATAGCCATGTTTTATTCACTCCTCCCTTCCACTACAAATTGAAAGATTAGTGGCTCCATATAGTAATATTCCTTGGCTTGAGTTAGCGTGTGGACTGTTGTGCAAAGGAACAGCTAGTCCTATAACAAGACATCCTTCTTTTTCCAAATTTATAATCTACTAAACTGATAATCTAACAACAAAGAGCAACCAAGATTGTTAAGAAGCTAACCACTATTGCTTTTTATGAAATATTAGGTATACTGGTAAAAATTAATTAAGCATCGATGAGCGGGAGAGTAATTAACGAGATCTAGTCCTCAGCGAGCCGGGAGAGTGTAAGCCGGTACAGATCCCTTTAATGAAGCGCACCCGTGAGATGGACTTCTGAACCTTAGTAGGAAGTCCCGGCTGAAGGCCGTTATCCCGTAAGGTGGCTGAACAACTTGTTCAGCAACGAGAGTGGTACCGCGAGCGCTAAAGCCCTCGTCTCTTTTGAGACGAGGGCTTTTTTGTATTTTCAAAGGAGGGTATACCATGTTAAATCAAATCATCAAAGACGGAATCGAGCACAGTGTACAACGTGTATTCAATACCTTAGGAGCTGACTATCCAGAGGACATTGCCATTCTGATCGAACAGCCAGCAAATCTAGAACATGGTGATTATTCATGCAATATCGCTATGCAGCTAGCCAAAACTTTACGAAAATCCCCAATGGTCATAGCAGAATTAGTGAAAGCAGAACTTCAATTCCAAGGGCGCCTCGCCGGTCTTTTACAAAAAGTTGAAGTCGCTGCTCCCGGATTTATCAATTTGTATATGAATTGGCAAAGCTGGGCTGAACATTCCTTTGAACTGCCTGCCAGCACTGGGGAAAAAGTCATCATCGAGCACACTTCTATCAACCCCAACAAAGCCGCTCACGTAGGTCATCTAAGAAACGCCTGTATCGGCGATACTCTAGTCAGAATTATGAAAAGAACTGGGTATAACGTAGAGGTCCATAACTACATTGATGATCTCGGCAATCAGCTGGCGGATACAGTTGTTGGATTATTAAATATATCTTTAGAAGGGGAACACCAACGTTTCGGTGATTTTTGCTGGGATCTTTATGCCAAAGTGAACAAAGAATATGCGCTGAACCCTGAGATGACACATAAGCGCACAGATATACTGCACTCCCTTGAACAAGGGGGCGGTAACGAAGCCTGGCTGGGCAACCTTGTAGCTGAACGCATCGTTAGAGAGCATGTAGAGGAAATGAAACATTTTGGAATTTATTATGATTTGCTGGTATGGGAGAGCTGGACCTCTGTCAAGAAAGTGGACAGTCACGCAACAGACATTCTAGTCAATTGCTCAGCAAAACGAACTGGAGAAAGATACCCCAGCGCGCCATGCATTCGCTTGCGGTTATAGTAAAACTCAATATATTGAAAAAGTGTCTGGTAGGCTTGCTCCTTAGTTTTGAATCGTGGATTACAATAAATGAGCTCCTTTTTCAAAATGCTGTGCCACGACTCGATACAGGCGTTATCATAACAGTTACCTCTGCGGCTCATGCTGGACTCCATGCCATACGCTTTCAACTGCTTCGTGTATTCATGAGAAGTATATTGAGAACCTCTATCGGAGTGATGTAATAGACCCTTTTCCGGTTGTTTAGCTTCGTAGGCATCTTGTAAAGCGCCCGAAATCAAGCTAGTTTCCATATGGTTCTCCAAACGCCACCCCACGATTTCGCGCGTGCAAAGGTCCATCACACTAGCCAGGTACAAGCGCCCTCCCCGGCAAGGAATGTACGTAATGTCGGTAACCCATACTGAATTGGGTTTGAGTATTTTAAATTGCTGGTTCAGCGTATTCGGGGCAATCGGATGGTCATGATTGGAGTCAGTGGTCTGTACCCGATACGTTTTGGAGACAATGGAGCGAAGCTTCATATGTCGCATGTACACACTCACCGTGCGTTCGGTAACGGTATAACCTTCTTGATGTAACAGGCGGGTGATCTTCGGACTCCCATACCGCTTTTGATGGTCTGTAAAATGATACTGAATTCGCTTCATTATCGCAGCCTTACGAAGCATATGCGTACTGTTTTTTTCTGTCCGCCACTTGTAGTACCCGCTCCGTGACACATGTAGGGTCATGCACATCTTCTCCAAGAGAAACTCGGAGCGATGTTTTTCAATAAACTGGAATCTCAGTTCCTTGGTTTGCTGAAGATGTGCACTGCTTTTTTTACGATCGCTAATTCCTCTTCCACATCGGCAATCTTGTTATCTTTTTCTTGAAGTTGACGGCTCATTTCTTTCAACTGTGCCTCGAGTTCTCGTACTCGATCCACGCTAGCTGCCGGTTCATTCTTTAATTCTCGATACTGGCTCATCCATTGATGCAGGGTACTTTTTGGGATGTTGAGCTCTTCCGCCAAGTCGCCCACTGTCTTTGTTTGCTCTTGAATGAACTGCACTGTCTGTTTTTTAAATTCTTCGTTATACCGTTGTCGATGTTCTCCCATGTGAACACACCTCCGTGGACTCATTATCGCCAGTCTGTTAACTACTGTCCACTTTTTATTCTAGCTTCAAGCAGTATTTTAAAAGAGGGATTTTGGGCAGCCGCAGCTGAGCTACTGAAGCAGACAGCCGTTTTTGTACAAGAGACTGAAGGTAAACTCGCAGGCTGCTGGGTGCTGAAGCAAGGAACAGAGGCTAACATTGGAGCGGATTCAGAGGAGCATCAGCTCGATAAGGTGCTGGTGCGTTCGAATGGGATTTTAACGTATACAGCCAAAGATATTGCCTATCATCTCTGGAAATTTGGTCTTTTGACCAAAGATTTCTCCTTTAGCGAATTCTCGTCCGGTTTATGGACAACTGGATTAACTGGAACCCAAGAATCTTATGGGCAGGCGGACAGAGTCATCAATGTGATCGATTACAGACAGGAATATCCACAACAGATGGTTAAGCAAGCCTTAGGGGCACTAGGTTATAACGAGCAAGCAGACAAACTCCATCATGTGAGCTATGGTGTTGTATCTCTTAGTCCCGCTTCGGCGGCCGAGCTGGGTATAGATATTTCAGAAGGCAAATCTTCTTATGCTATGTCCGGACGTCAGGGAATCGGGATTAAGGTAAGCGATCTGGTGGAGCTTATGGAACAGAACATTGAGCACTCACGTTCCGATAAAGACGGCCTCTCCAGCCGATTGATTGCCACTGCTGCGATTCGCTACTATCTGCTACGGTTTAATTTAGGAACGGAAATCGTGTTTGATTTCAAACAGGCTACCGAAATATCCGGCAATACCGGAGTTTATCTGATGTATACTTTTGCGCGTGCGACAAGCGTTTTGAGTAAAGCTACGATCCCAATCCTTACAGCTGCCGCACAGCTTCAGTTCCCTTCCGAATTGGAAAAAGCAGAGCTTGCCCTGCTAAGACAGCTAAGCCTCTGGCCGGAGATATTACATTCAGCAAGTATAGAGTTAACGCCAAATACGCTCTGCACTTACGCACATACCTTAGCTACACTGTTCAACAACTTCTATTCTGGATGTCCGATTCTAAAAGGAGATCCAGCTACGATCGAATTCCGCCTCTGGCTCACTTCAAGATTCAAGGACATCTTGGGAGATGTGCTCGAAGTGCTTGGGTTACCGACACCGAGCCGAATGTAAAAAACACAAAAAAAGGGCAATTTCCGCGCTTAACGCGGAGATTGCCCTTCTATATATAATGTTACTTATAAATCTCTATCACATTTCCAGCTTCCGTGCTGAGACGATCAAAGTCCGCACGTTTGATGCGAACACCACCACTACGATAGCGGTTAGGTGTACCTTCTGTTTGCACTTCCGTACCGTTGATAGTAATTTGACTAATCTCACGACCTGTAAGGTGATAGATAAAGTCTACCTTAGTGCCTGCATATTCAAAGCTAAAGTGCATTCCATCCAGCGATTCCGGCAGAATAGGGTCAACAATTAAGTCTCCACCTTCCGTACGGATCCCCAGTGCATTCGAGATTAACTGGTTCATATAGATCCCAGGACCGCTGGAATAGATTCTCCAGCCACCTTTAACAGCTACGTCACCATTGCGCAGTTTATCGAAATTCTCCTGTGCCTCATAACGGGTGTTAAATTTACCATCCGAGCTACTGAAATAGGAGTTAGCTTGACGTAGTTCAGCGTTTGGCACCACATCGCGGATTCCGATCGGATTAATCGCTGCCAGACCCTTCCAGACCTGATCGGTTTTACCGAGCTTGGCCATAGCCTCTACATAACGGATATGTGCATGCACATACTGAAGTCCAATTTCCCGGCCAAAGTTAGCCGCTTGCTCCGCACGTTTGAAATGAGTGCTGACCCCGCCAACATATTGAGCTGGACGATTCATCAGACGCACACCGTCAGGGCAGAATAGTTTATCCTGAATGACATCATAGTGTGCTTCGGCCTGTTCCGGAGTAAGCAGCTCACTGATCATACTGCGCGTCATAGGCAGCAGACGGTACTGAATACCTGTTTCTGTGTCACTTGGGTGCACCATAAGTTTAATTTGCTCAGGGTCCTCCATATACAGGAAGCCAGGAATCACTTCGGATTGAAGCATATGAGTATGGAAATCCTTACGGATTCCTTCCACCATCGCCTTCAGTTCCTCTGCCTCAGCTTGATCAACTGAACGAAGTACCTCTGAGAACTGATTAAGTGTCTGATAGGTAAGCGCCACTGTCCAGCTGCTAACCATATACTGCTTCAGCTGTGGATTTGCAGGCTGGAGCGTATCATCCCAGTCTCCATCACCGTAAGAAGACAGATGTGTGTCATGCAGGAAATGATCCTTAATATAAGCAATTTCCTTCCGTGCGTGATCCAGCAACGTCGCTTTTTCTTCTGTAAAGTCAAAGCTGTGCTTACGGGTATACGGTACTGTTGCTCCCAAGATGCTGTAATCCTGAGTTACTGCCAAGTAGTCTCCAAGCACCTTAAGCGGCCATACAATAATATCTCCATGACTTTCTTCTTGTTGTATCTTCGTGTATTTATCAAACATGAACCACTGTGGCCAGTTGCCATCATCTTCATATTGATGACTATACAGCGTCAGCAAAATTTCACGAACCTGTTCGTATTTTTGCGTAGCCATGAAATATTCCACAGGTCCCTGACATACATCCCGGGTTCCCCAAGCAGCGCCACCATATTGCTCTAAACCATGTGGAACCGAATAGTGAACCAGCATGTTATGTGTGTACCACCAAGTCAGAGCGTTAACCTTAAACAGTTCACCTTCTGTTCCGTCCCCAAGCGTCAGGCGGAAGCCATTCATCACACCAGCATAAAACGCGCGATAAGCAGAAATCTCTTCCTCAGCTGAACGATTTCTTGGAGCAAGTGACTTACCATCCAGAAGGCCTTGAATATTCAAGGTCCATTCACTGCTGGCAGACAGCTCCAGTACTGCTAACGGTGCTTCAGTTGGTTGAACAGGAGAGACAAGTCTACCTTCATCCTGCAGAGTTAACACCGCACCCTGTACCTGTAATTTATACTGTAAGTCGGGATATTCACCAGCACTTAGTGCGCTTCTGTCAGCCGAGAAGATTACTGCTCCACCTTCTTGCTTAGATTGATATGGAAGCTCGTATTCATTAACGTTCATGGTGATTTGATTAGTGACTAAATAACGATAAGCTCGTCCGCTTTCCGAACGCACATTCAGGAATATCTCCGGCGAATCTTCGGTGGTGTAGTTCGTAATAATGAAGCATTCACCATCTGTTCTGTAATACCAACGAGCATAGTTGAAACCAACCTCAAATAGAGAAGGCATGGTCAGCAAACGATATTCACCGTTCCACTCTACATAAATGCGTTGTCCTGAAGCTTTTGGAATGTTAAGCGCATTTCTTGGATTGGACATTAGCTTGTTGAAATTGGTATTTCCAATTACCACTTGGGAGTTAAAGATCCCGTACATATAAGAAGTTGTTGTGATGACCTTATCATTAAGTCGAGCGTTATCCCCACTCATCAGGATATGGCCGTGTGGCCGTTCTACGCGCATTTCTTTCTCTTTTAATACTACGTGCTCATAATTCTCCGTGAAAAAGGAAAGTAGTGTGTCTCCTTCTCTCTCCTCCTGATAACGAACCGGAAACAAGACCCCGATCTCTTTCTCTGTCAGCGAATCTGCAGCCAGCGGTGCTCCCAGCTCCTTCGAGAAGAAAGAACGTTCAAGTGCTGCTTCAGCTTCTAAAGGTAAATCTTTAACAGCATCCCAAGCCGCAGCAATATCATTAGCAAATTCTAGCGCAGTGATCGCTTCTGGATGATCTTGCTTAAACAATCCGTAGAACACAAACCGTGTTTCCCCGCTCAGCTTCACCCGTTCCGATTGCAGCGCAGTATATGCAAATTCATATTGATAGATCTCATTACTTAATTGCTCACGACCCAAGCTCTCTGGTTGGTTGGTTTCTTTATAGGACAGTCCAAAGAATTGAAAACCGTCTGTTGAGAAGCTTGTTGCCTTGGTAAGTGAACCCTGTTGCAGATATGGGAATTTCCCGCCCTGCGGCTGATTCTGTCTAGAGCAAACAACGTACCCGTTGGATTGATCCTCAAATACCGCATGATCGATATACTGTGACAGGTAAGCTTCATTACTGCGGACAGCGGCGATATCAGCAATCCCTACATCCTGTCCGTACACAAGATCTACCTCTGCATTTTGTCCAGTAAGCTTCACATCCCAGAACCAAGCTCCTCCTGCAGTAGGGGTGAAAATAACTTGATATTCAATATTTTCCGCAGTACCTTCCCAAACCAAACGGTTTCCAGCCTTACGTACAGTGCTTGAAGAATGAATGCCCAGCAAAGGAATGGCTTGAATGTTTCCATCATTGTGCACTCGCAAATATAGATTGGATAATGAACCATCCACAATGCTTGGCAGCAATTGATTGATCATTGTCCGTTCGTAGAGGACTTGGAACAAGTCCCCGCTGTTTGTAAAAGTGAAGGATAGATCCCCGGCGTTTAAACGGATGTTAGTATTCAAATTAGTAGTCATATTATACACTTCCTCCATTACGGCGTTACTGCCGTATATATTCTACTTATGCTAATGTTAAGCAAAAATCCCGTTCTTTAACCTCATTGCTGTTCGAACCGACGAATAATTTAAATCGTCCCGGATCGCTGCTAAAGCTTAGATCGCTATGATAGTAACGAAGCTGCTGTTCGGTAAGTGTAAAGGTCACTTCACGACTTTCCCCTGGTGAGAGGTTGATTTTGGCAAAATCCTTCAGTTCCTTCATTGGTCTGACGACCTCTCCGGAAATGTCTCGGATATACAGCTGCACTACCTCTTCCCCATCCACTTCTCCAGTATTGGTCACCGTAACTTTTATTTCAATAGGCTGATTTTCAGTCATGATATCACCGGACAGAATTGGTTCACTATAGCTAAATGTCGTATAGCTCAGTCCAAAACCAAATGGCAAAAGCGGTTCATTAGGAATGTCCAGATATTGCGAGACATAACGTTTGTCGGCACCCGGAGCATGAAGTGGGCGTCCAGTGTTGAAATGATTGTAATAGACTGGAATCTGCCCAACGGATACCGGGAAAGACATCGTTAATCTTCCTGAAGGATTCTCATCTCCATAAAGTAGACTGGCAATTGCCGCTCCGCCTTCACTGCCCGGGAACCAAGCTTCCAGAATAGCATCTGCATGCTCGTACACACCGGCCAAGTCTAGTGGACGTCCATTAAACAACACCACCACGATAGGCTTATTCAGCTGTTTCAGACGTTGTAAAAGCTCAAGCTGCGCTTCCGGCAAACGGATATCTGAACGGCTGCCCGCTTCTCCACTCATCTCTGAATGTTCACCAAGCGCCAGTACAATCACATCAGCTTGCTTAGCAGCCGCTTCCGCCTCCAGCCACTGTTCCTCTGTAAAGCTATCGACTCCAGAACCTTCTGCAACAGTAATCTTACCCGCACCTGCGCGAGCTTGAAGTGCTGGTGCAAGACGGCTTGCCTCTTCCGTTGAACCCAACCACGACCACGGTCCAAGAATATCACCGCTAGTAGCAAACGGTCCAATTAGCGCAATCCGTTGCTCTGCAGCAAGCGGCAGAACCTGATCATTCTTGAGCAGTACGCAGGATTTAGCCGCCAACTCACGCGCCGCATTTCGATGATCTTCACAGAAGATTACCTCACGCTCTTTCTCGACGTCAGCTCCGCGGAACGGATGCTCGAACAAGCCCAATCTTTGCTTCAATTTCAAAATACGAAGCACAGCTTCATCAATAATCTTTTCATCTACTTGTCCATCTGCAACAAGCGCCGGAAGCTGATGAACGTAACAAGCCGTCATCATCTCGATGTCTACACCAGCTTTGATGGCTTTAAGTGCTGCCTCAGCCTCATCCTCGGCGACACCATGTGGGATCAGTTCCTTCACTGCACCCCAATCCGAAATCAATACGCCATCAAATCCCCATTCCTCACGAAGCAGCTGGCGAAGCAGCTTGACGTTGCCGCTTATCGGAATCCCATCAATCGTATTAAATGAAGTCATGACCATTTCTGCACCTTCATCCAGTGCTGCACGATAGGCCGGCAGATAATATTCACGCAGCTGCCGTTCCGATAAATCCACCGTATTATAATCACGACCGCCTTCGGATAGACCATAGGCAGCAAAGTGCTTAATACAAGCCGCCAGACGATCTACATCACCAGTCAAGTCGCTTCCTTGAAATCCGCGCACAAACGCACGGGCAAACCTACCATTCAAATATGGATCTTCTCCTGTAGATTCCATTACTCTTCCCCAACGTGGGTCCCGTACAAGATCCGCCATTGGCGCATAAGTAACGTGCACACCGGAGACTGCCGCTTCTTTAGCCGCAATCTCGGCGCTCAGCTCTGCGCGATCCATATCCCAAGAGCAGCCAATTGCCAGCGGGACCGGAAAAATCGTCTTGAAGCCATGCACAATATCCGCCATCATCAGCAAGGGAATGCCCAATCTATTTTTGCGTAAATGGGCTTCCTGAACCGCAATGACTTGCGCTGCACCTGATAGACCAAGTACAGAGCCGCTGCTCTCGATCATGTGGTCCGTAATTCCCATGGATGCCATAGGGCCAGTGATTTGTCCTCCATCCTCTGCCCCTTCATAGAAATTAGCGGCTAGCTGCTGCAATTGTGCAATCTTTTCTTCAAGCGTCATCTGGTTCAACAAGGTAGTCAGTTGCTGCTCATTCATTTCAAATCCTCCATTGTTCAATTCTGCCGATGCCTATGAATGGAAAAACCCGTGTGCAAGAATTGCACGCGGGTCCTGTAGGTTCATTCCTACATGCATAGGGCGAAAGCTATTTTTTTAGATTGTTTAGTTCATCTAGAACCGGCTGAACGAGGGATTGTTTGCTCTTAACCCATTCTTTCCAGTTCGCCTCTAGATCGCCTGGTTTCAAAATCAGGTTAGTGTATTCTGTAGCATAGTCAAAGGAAGCCTGATTTTTAGCCTTGGAATCATACAACTGGTAGTCCCAGTCATATTCAGCCGTTGCTTTGTCTTTTAACGCAAGCTCAGCTTTTTCCTTGAACAGTTCTACAGAACGATCGCGATATTCTTTTTTGATCGCAGGGTTCACGACACTAAAGTCATCCGCCAAGACATACAGTCCTTCAAAACGGTTCGGATATTTCTTATCCAATGTTGTTCCTTCAGGGAGTAGGCTGATTAATTCGCCATTTTCGCCTTTTTTCCAGTCTGTTCCTTCAAAGCCCAAGTTAACGGTCAATTGACCTTCTTTACTTGTTGTATATTCCATGAAGTCCATAATCCGTTCAAATTTCTCTTTGCTAATATCTGGCGAGAAGATTACAGCAGACCAGAAGTTAACTTGATCGAGGTTACGATATTTACCGTCATCGCCAAGTACAATAGCTGTGTGTACTAGGTCATCACTATTTACACCTAGGTTATCTTTCATTTTAACGTCCATGTCTTTTCTGTAAGAAGCCAAACCACCTAGACTCGTAATACCGGAAACACCGTTAACTGTGAACTTTTGGCCAGATTCACCATTTTTCCAAGTATAAAACTCAGGGTGCAGTAATCCTTCTTTATAAGTAGTTTGAAGTTCTTTCAGTGCCGCTAACGTTTCATCGTTGGCTGGACCCCATTGGTATTTGCCATCTGCATCTTTATAGAATGCTGACTCTACTCTGGAATGCACGCTATTAGCCATTACAATATTAGTCAAAGCATCGTTGATGTCATAAGAAATAGGAATGAGTTTATCTCCTACCTTGCCAGGGTCTTTCTCTTTAAGCAATCTAGCAAATTCCATCAGTTCTGTAGTAGTGTAGGCATCCTTCAATTCAAAACCAACGGCTTTAGCCCAGTCAGAACGCAGAGCAATTACTCCGATTTGGTTAATGAGCGGATCTGCCGGCTTGTTCTCAAAGTATACCGGTCTTGGCAGAACATAAGTGCCACCTACCGCTTTCTCCAATTCATCGCCAAGTCCTGTCAGCTTATAAGCGGCTGCCACATTCGGCCAGCGTTCTTTCCAGTCATCTGGCAGCTTGTACAGCAGCCCTTGATCAATGTAATTAAGCGCATCACCGTGAACATAGTTCCAGCTTGCTACGTCAGGAAGATCACCAGAGTTAATCCATAGGCGAAGCTTCTCAGCCCATGAATCCCATTCAATATAGTTGTAATCCCATTTAATATTGAACTTATCCGTAAAATATTTATGATACACGTTATCAAAATCAGATTCTGTTGTCTTAATGGTACTGGCTAACGAAATCTTCAACTCATCTTTATATCCATCTGTTGGATTGCCTGAATTTCCGCTATTAGCATTGTTGTCTGAGCTTGAGCATGCTGCCAACATGATTGGAGTAAGACATAAAACACCGGCAAGGATTGACTTTACAGATTTTCTTTTTAAAATATTCATTTTGTCCTCCTTAAATTGTGTGACTGACCCTCTTTTATATGGATAAATCATAAACCACTAGGTCTTGATAGCCCCTGTAAGTACCCCTTTGGCAAAGTGCTTTTGGAGCATTGGGAAGAAACACATAATAGGAACCATGGTAACGAATACTGCCGCCATTTTCATACCCATGGAGAATGATTGTTTACCCACTGCGTCAACACTTGTGGCATTCGATGCATTCACTTGGGCTTCCATAATGATAGATCGCAACACGTTCTGCAGTGGCATCTGATCCGCTTTCCGCAGGAAGATCATGGCGTCATACCATCCATTCCAGAAGGCTACTCCGTAGAACAGTGTGATGGTAGCTACGATTGGAGCAGATAATGGCAGGACTACAGAGAATAGGATTCTCCATTCCCCAGCACCATCAAGTCGCGCAGATTCCATCAGGGACTCAGGCAGACTGCTAAAATAGTTCGACATCAGAATCAGGTTAAACGCACTGAAGCTTCCAGCCAGAATAACTGACCAAAGGTTGCCTGTCAGATGCAGATCCTTCATCACCAGGTACAAAGGTACAATCCCGCCATTAAAAATCATTGTGAACAGGACAAGCATAAAAATCAGCTTTTTACCCGGGAATTTATTGCGGCTAAGGCCGTAAGCCATACTTGTCGTCAAGAACAAGCTAAGCGGGAGTCCTAAGATTAAGATCTTAAAGGTATTCCAATACCCTGTCCCGATCCGCCCATCAGCAAAGAGTGCCCGATAGGATTCCAGTGTTGGGTTCTTCGGAAATAACATCATAGGGTTATCAGCGTATTCTTTTTGCGTAGAAAAAGAAATCATAATGACATTCCAGAATGGAATAAGAATGGCCAAAGCGCCTACACTCAGAATTACGAAAATCACATAATCCATAGCGGTCATTTTTTTATGGTCTTGCATAATTGTCAGCTTCTTTTTACTCATACATTTGCACTCCTTTCTTACCGGAATAAACCGTCTCCGCCCATAAGTTTGGCAGCTCTGTCTGCCAGAATCAGCAGAATCATATTAACAAGTGAACGGAACAAACTGACTGCAGTGGAGAATGAAAAGTCTGTTGAAGACTGGAACGTGATTCGGTAGATATACACATCTAGTACTTCCGAGACGTTTTTCGTTGCAGCGTTGCTCAAGTTAAAGATTTGGTCAAATCCAGATGACATCAGGCCACCGACAGAAAGGATAAACATAATCGTAATCGTCGGAAGAATGTTAGGCAGAGTAATGCGGAACATTTGCTGCAAGCGTGTAGCACCATCAATCTGTGCGGATTCATATTGGTCTGTATCAATACCAGAGATAGCGGCCATAAAGATAATGGCTCCCCAACCTGCTGATTTCCAGATATCCGTAAGATACAACATCGGAACGAACATTTTTTCAGAACCTAGGAAGTTAATGCCTGTCCCGCCAAACATTTGAATGAGGCTGTTAACCAGACCATCATAGGAAAGTACATTGATAACAACCCCGGATACTACGATCCATGACAGGAAGTTCGGAAATGTAAACACCGTCTGTAAAGCTTTTTTGTAACGATTCATGCGCAGTTCATTCAGCAGCAATGCCAATATGATTGGAAAAGGGAACTGAATAATCAGCTTACCGATGTTAATGGTTAACGTTCTCCATACGGCGTCAATAAAAGCTGGGTCACGGAACACATAGGTGAAATTCTCGAATCCGCTCCATGGGCTGCCCCAAATTCCTAAGTTCGCTTTAAAATCTTTAAAAGCCAGAGATAGACCACCCATCGGCAGATAAGCGAATAGGAAAAGCCACACTAGTCCAGGAAGCACCAGAGTATAGACCATTCTGTTCTTCCAGACTTCTCTTAGGAACAGTTGGAATCTGCTGTCGTTCATTTTTTTAGCCGGTATTGCAACTTCGGATTTCAATTTGCATCTCCTCACTCTGCTTATGTCTTTTAGTTGTACAAGAAATCAAAGGTTGTCTTCAGATGCTCCTCCCAGAATCGCCATTCATGAGTTCCAGGGGTCTCAACATACTGAAATTCATAAGGGGTCGTCTCTAGGTAAGCTGCGAATTCCCGATTCATCTCCACAAACGGATCTTCCGAACCACAGCAAGTCAGAATCGAAGGCAGGTTACGTTTATCGTCGACCAATTTAGCGGCTAAAGCGTACAGATCCTGATCCGGCTTAATTTGTAAGCGTTTTCCAAAAGTACCCGCCATCTCCCTCGCCATGTCCTTGGACATTTGCGGATCGTTTAATCGTTTCTGGAGATCGGTAACTCCTGATAACGAAACCACTTTGCTGTAACGCTCGGGATAGGTAAGTCCACATTTCAGAGCGCCATACCCGCCCATCGATAAACCAGCGATATACGTCTTCTGCGGATTATCATCCAACCTCATCATTCGGCCACAAAGCTCGGGAAGCTCATGGGTCACATAGTGGAAGTAATCCAGTCCGTACTCCATGTCTGTATAGTAGCTCCTGTTTACTTGGGGCATTATGACTGTACAACCATATTGACTTGCATACTGCTCAATAGTAGTCATCCTGTGCCAAGTACTGGCGTTATCACCAGCACCATGCAGCAGGTAGAGCGTTCCTCCAGACATGTTGCCTGAATCGACGGGGGAGATAATACTGATGGTCGTTGTCATTCTCAAGGTAGGAGAGCCTGTCTCAACTGTTAATAATGCCATGAGTTATCTCCTTTTCGTTCTTATTCATTTGTTTATTTTCTTGCAAGATCCCCGCTTAACCAGTACGGATTCGAATACCATATGTTTGTTTTGCGAATCACCTGTGATCAGGTCAAACAAAATTTCAACACTGGCCTTCGCCATATCCACTCCGGGTTGGCTGATCGTATCCAGAGATGGATGATAATATTCTGCCATTTCAATCCCGTCGAATCCGATGATCGAAACATCATTTGGAATTGATAAGCCCAAGGACAATAACGCCTTAGCCGCCCCAATGGCAATCGTATCTGATGCAGCAAAAACAGCAGTGATATCTTTTTTCTTATTGAGCAGACGTTTGGTAGCTGTAAAGCCTGAGCTTGGACTATATTCACAGTCCTCTACCATTGAAGGGTCGTACTCAATTCCATGCTCCTCAAGCGCCTTGATATAACCCATAAGCCGCCGGTTACCTGTTGTATTTTGCACCAGAGGAAATCTGGCCAAAAAACAGATATTGCGATGTCCTAATGAGATTAAATAGCTGACAGCCTTATAAGATTCCTGAAGATCATCAATGATCACGCTTGAAAAAACAGCAGGATCGACTTCTTTTGTAGTCGTGATGGTAGTCAGAACAAATGGAATTTTTAATTGTTTGAATTTATCTTCGGAATGATCATACGTTCCGCCCATAAAAATTACGCCATATAGATTTTTTTCTTTTACAAGCTGTAGAGCGATATCGATCTCGTCTACTCCATCTTCTACATGCTGGATCATTAGCGGACATCCCCGCAGGTTCACCTGGCGTTCAACTTCTTTGATCATGTCGGCAAAAAACGGGTTTGAGATCCCTTTTACCATTAGCGCTATGGTATTAGATCGCGTTTTTTTCAAGTTGCTCGCATTACCGTTTGGAATATAGTTATGTTCTCTAACAACCGCCATCACTTTAGCTCTAGTTGTATCGCTTACAACACCGCTATTATTGATTACTCTGGAGACTGTGGCGATACCCACGCCTGATAGCCTTGCAATATCTTTGATATTCATATTTACCTTGCTCCACTCCTATGATGAGTCCCCCCTTCACCCGATGAAAATCAGGTTGTGGAAACGCATGAAATGATGGGAAACGTTTCCCACGACATCATTTTGAGTCCTTAGCGCGTTTTTTCCGCTTACTTCGTCCATTATGAACAGGTAATTTTTATAAGTCAACTAAAAACACAAAAAAAATTGTGATTCATCACTTTTTATTTGGTTAAAATTACAATAAGTCTATAGTTACTAAGTCAATGAATTAGAAATAATTGTAATTTATATATCAAATAATAGTTCCACTTGCTTTATTGACTTTAAAATAAGAATGGAATACCATCAATTTAGTGATTTTCATCGCAATAACAGAAAACGTTTCCACTTATTTTTCTAGTTTTTCTTTTTGTCGCTTCGCTATCCTAGCTAGGAATATCAAGAGAAAGAAGGACTCTTTTTATGTTGAACATGGCTCCATTCGCAGCTAAGGCTCGTGAACGAAACCTGAATATCTTCAATGTTCGTGTGCTTCAAAACGGAAACCTTGTGGGAAAACTGGATCTCACGGAGGATATTCGGCGCTTGCAGCATTCCGTCAGCAAGTCTTTTACTTGTATGGCAGTAGGTTTTGCCATTGATGAAGGGAAGCTGACACTGGAAACAACGCTTAGAGATGTTTTTCCGGAGTATGCCTCTCCTCTTAAACAAACACCTCCTTCCATGCAGCCCGGAGATATAACTTTGTTCGATTTGCTGCGAATGAGTACAGGGCACGACTCCCCTCCATTTTGGGCTGAAGAGAGAGTAGCCTTGAAGGATAAAAATTGGGTGCAGCATTATTTGTCTCTGACTTTAGACAGAGCTCCCGGCGAGAAATTTACATACAGCAGTGGAGATACCATTATGATCTCTGCAATGGTGCAAGCCCGCGTCGGGCAAACCGTAAAGGATTATCTGTTACCTCGTTTGTTTGCACCTCTGGGCATAAACAATGTCGATTGGGAAACAACACCTCAAGGGGTAACCCTTGGCTGTGCCGGACTTCAGATTAGCACGGAAGAGTTAAGCCGGTTTGGACAGCTGCTTTTACAGCAAGGAAAGTGGCAGGGCCAGCAACTAATTCCCGCAGCATGGATCAATTTTGTTACACAAAAACAGATCGACAATGATGGAAATGGCGACTGGGGAGAAGGATACGGCTGCCAATTCTGGCTCTGCTCCCACGACGCTTACCGTGCCGATGGCGCTCATGGACAATTCTGTCTTGTGGTGCCGGACGCTCAAGCAGTCATTGCAATTAACAGCATGGAAGATAACATGCAGGGAATCCTGGATACCGTCTGGGAGGAAATCTGGCCGCTTCTTTAGGAGCGGTCTTTTTTTATGGCTTGAGGTTAGCGTGCGCATAATGGGTAATTTACATTCTTCCGCGATTAGTACTTAACACCGCCAAGTAACCAGCGCTGTTTGAGGCTGAGGAGGCTTGCGGACTCAGATGACGTTATTTACTCTTTTATCGCCTTTTGAGCAACGTTTCGGACTCCACTGCAGCTATTGCTGAGAAAGTAGCTCTTTTGGGGCACATTTGCATCTATAGCGACGATGGAGTCCGATGACATCGCAAATCCCGCACTTTTCAGCATTTAAGGTCCTCTGTGTCCGATAGCTGCTGCGTATGTACAATATAAGTAACTCAACAGATGATAAGTAACTAAACACGCCCAAGCGTTCACACCAATAAATGCTCAAACCGTATGTCCCCAACGCCAAACACGCCATGCAGTCAACACCAATAGATGCACAACACCAAGTAACCAGCATTACTTAGACTGAGGAGGCTTGCGGACTCAGATGACGTTATTTACTCTTTTATCGCCTTACGAGCAACGTTTCGGACTCCAGTGCAGCTATTCCTGAGAAAGTAGCTCTTTTGGGGCACGTTTGGCATCAATAGCGACGATGGAGTCCGATGACATCGCAAATGTGGCGCTTTTCAGCATTTAAGGTCATCTGGGTCCGATAGCTGCTGCGTATGTACAAAATAAGTAACTCATCACACCAAGTAACCATTACTTTCTGAGGCTGAGGAGGCACGCGGACTCAGATAACGTTATTTACTCTTTTATCGCCTTTTGAGCAACGTTTCGGACTCCAGTGCAGCTATTCCTGAGAAAGTAGCTCATTTGGGGCACGTTTGGCATCAATAGCGACGATGGAGTCCGATGACATCGCAAATGTGGCACTTTTCAGCATTTAAGGTCCTCTGGGTCCGATAGCTGCTGCATATGTGCAAATGTGATCTAGTCGCTCGAAGTTTGATGTTCAATGATGGTTAGCAGCTCAACACACCAAGTAACCAGCATTACTCAGACCGAGGAGGCTCGCGGACTCAGATGACGTTATTTACTCTTTTATCGCCTTTTGAGCAACGTTTCGGACTCCAGTGCAGCTATTGCTGAGAAAGTAGCTCTTTTGGGGCACGTTTGGCATCACTAGTGACGATGGAGTCCGATAACATCGCAAATCCCGCACTTTTCAGCATTTAAGGTCCTCTGGGTCCGATAGCTGCTGCGTATGTGCAAATGTGGGCTAGATGCTGGAAGCTTGATCTCAACGATGATTAGTAGCTAAGCACGCCCAAGCGTTCACACCAATAAATGCTCAAACCGTAATTCTCCAACGCCAAACATGCCATGCAGTCAACACCAATAGATGCACAATACCAAGTAACCAGCATTACTCAGACCGAGGAGGCTCGCGGACTCAGATGACGTTATTTACTCTTTTATCGCCTTTTGAGCAACGTTTCGGACTCCAGTGCAGCTATTGCTGAGAAAGTAGCTCTTTTGGGGCACGTTTGGCATCAATAGTGACGATGGAGTCCGATAACATCGCAAATTCCGCATTTCTCAGCATTTAAGATCCTCTGGGTCCGATAGCTGCTGCGTATGTGCAAATGTGATCTAGTCGTTCGAAGTTTAATGTTCAACGGTGAATCGAATTTCGACGTTTAGATCAAGAAGGAAGACAAAGCACCCCGTGTGTGACCTCGAACTAAAACTCGCGCACGCAAAAACAGCCTTCCCGAAGGAAGGCTGTTAATTGACGTCCCGGAAGGGATTCGAACCCCTGACCGTGCGCTTAGAAGGCGCATGCTCTATCCAGCTGAGCTACCGGGACATATAAGAAATAAATACTATGTATTGACGCAACGATATTTATTATACCTTATTCAGCGGATTTTTCAAGTCAAAACAACTTAGAAAAATAATAAAAATGTTTCCGGTGCAGCTTTTTCACACATCAGCGTAACCACAGGAAATGAAAAAAACGGCATTTCTGCCGTCCTTTTCAGCCATTCCAGTGTGCGTTTTACAAACCTTCGATATTTACTCCAGCTTTCGAAAACGCTTCTCCAGCTGCTTTTTTAAATCCCCAAAAGTGAGTAATTCTCGTTGAAATTTGGAATGCTCATCTTCTGGCGACATGAAGTTACTGCCTGTAAATGCACTCGAGGTCACATCTTGAAAAGCGTCATGCATATTGTTATCAAACCAATCGGTAGAGGTATCAGCATCATTAGTCAGAATACGGACAATCTCATATCCTTCTTCACGCCGATCCTCAACGATATACACCAAAAGCGCAGGATCACTAACAGCACCCGGCAAAACACCCACTTCTGCACAAGGCGCACCATCGTACTCCATCATTCTGCGAATTTTGGCGTCTTTAATATAATACACCTGTCATCCTTCCCTCCTGGCAAATTCCCCTCTCCCCTAGTGTTCGGATAAGGACATACATTTTATGCCTTCCTTCGGCATATATCTGTATTACTTGGCAAAAAAGTAAGGACAACAATCGCACAAAAGAGAGGATGAACCATCATGTGCGGAATAACCGGATTTATCCAGTGGCGCGGAGATCTCACTCAGCACTCGCAGCTGCTGGTCAAAATGACTGAAACTTTAGCAAACCGCGGCCCCGATGCAGCCGGAACCTGGATCTCAGGCCCCTGTGCTTTCGGTCACCGCAGACTTAGCGTTATCGATCCGGAGAACGGTGCCCAGCCCATGATCACCCGCCATGAGGAACAGGTATACGCGATTGTTTACAACGGCGAATTATATAACGCCCTCGAACTCAAACAGGAACTTAAGCAGCGAGGGCATCAATTCCGCACCCAGTGCGATACAGAAGTGCTTCTGCATTCCTATATCGAATGGGGGCCGGATTGCGCAGAGAAGCTCAATGGAATCTTTGCTTTTGCAGTATGGGACGGTCTTCGGGACCAAGTCTTTTTTGCACGTGACCGTTTAGGTGTGAAACCCCTGTTCTACAGCAAGGTTGATGATGTCCTGGTTTTTGGCTCAGAGCCTAAAGCGTTACTACAGCATCCCAAGGTACAACCAATCGTCGGTCCTGAAGGTCTCGCAGAAATCTTCATCATCGGTCCAGCGCGTACACCGGGTCATGGTGTTTATAAGGATATGCAAGAGCTTCGTCCAGGTCATGCTATGATCTATAGCCGTGAAGGTCTGCGCAGTTATGCCTATTGGAAGCTGGAGAGCGCAAAGCATACTGACAATGAAGCAGAGACAGCCGCTAAGGTGCGTGAACTGCTCCAAGATACACTCGAACGCCAACTGGTCTCAGACGTCCCTGTTTGCTCTCTTTTGTCGGGAGGGCTGGATTCCAGTGCGCTGACGGCACTTGCAGTGGATTACTACAACCGGAATGGTCAGGGACAAGTGGATACTTATTCCGTAGACTATGTAGATAACGACAAACATTTCAAAAGTCATACTTTCCAGCCGGGAGCAGATGGGCCGTGGATTAAACGAATGGTCGATGAATTGAATACAAACCACCACTACATCTCGTTCGATACCCCGGAGCTTGTAGAAGCGCTGGATAATGCATTGTACACTAGGGATTTACCAGGGATGACCGATGTGGACTCTTCTTTGTACTTATTTTGCCGGGAGATTAAAAAGAACGCGACAGTAGCTATTTCCGGTGAAGCGGCGGATGAGATTTTTGGCGGATACCCTTGGTTCCACCGTGAGGAAATGCTCTCCTCAGGCACTTTTCCTTGGTCAGTTGCTCCGAAAATGCGTGCAAGTCTACTTTCCCCAGAAATTAACGAGTGGATCCGTCCACTGGAATATTTGGGTGACAGATATAGTGATGCGGTGGCTGAAATTCCGAAGTTGGATGGAGAAACAGGAAAACAAGCACAAATGCGCGTAATGTCCTATCTGAATATCACCCGCTTCATGCCTACTCTGCTAGACCGTAAAGACCGAATGAGCATGGGCGCAGGGCTAGAGGTACGTGTTCCTTATTGTGATCACCGACTCGTTCAATATGTATTTAATATTCCGTGGGAAATCAAGAATCTGGGGGGCCGTGAAAAAGGGATTTTACGTAAATCTCTTGAAGGCATTCTTCCAGACGATGTGCTCTACCGCAAAAAAAGCCCTTACCCCAAAACTCATAATCCTGCCTATTTAAATGCGGTACGAACTCAGGTATTAAACATTCTGGATGACTCCACTTCACCCCTACTTCCGCTAATTGATGCTGCCAAAATCCGTGAGATCGCCGCTTCCCCAGAATCCTCAACCAATCTGCCTTGGTTCGGCCAGCTCATGTCCGGTCCTCAGCTGTTTGCTTACCTCGCCCAAGTGGATCACTGGCTGCGTAAATATAACGTCTCCATCCAATAAGCGCGTAGAGAACTGAGGTAATCGACAAGCCAAACAGCAAGTCCCCGTATCCGGTGGCTTGCTGTTTGGCTTGTATTTGCAATGATTACTCTACGATCTTATCTGAACGATCTTTAAAAGTTAAAGTTGTCCGGGTCCGGGCCAAATCGATGGTCTTTGTTCAAGCCCTCGATAGCTTTGACATCCTCGTCACTAAGCGTAAAGTCAAAGAATCCGGCATTCTCCTTGATTCGATCCGCATGTACGGATTTAGGAATCGTAATGACACCTTGCTGCAAATCCCAGCGAAGTACAATTTGAGCAGGGGTCTTGCCATACTTCTCAGCCAACTCTTTTAAGAGCGGTAGATCAAGATTCCCCTGCATTAATGGACTCCATGCTTCAAGCTGAATACCCTGTTCATTGGCATATTTCAGCAGCTCGCGCTGAGTCAACAGCGGATGGAATTCCACCTGATTCACCACAGGCACCACTCCGGTATCCTCGATGATATCTTTCAGATGATGAACCTGAAAATTACTCACGCCGATAGATTTGATGAGGCCCTCTTTTTGCAGATGAATTAAGGCCTTCCATGTCTCACGATATTTTCCTGCCACCGGCCAGTGTATGAGATACAGATCTAGATAGTCCAGACCCAGCTTGCGCCGGCTATCCTCGAACGCTTTTAGCGTAGATTCATAACCTTGATCAGGATTCCGTACTTTCGTTGTAATAAACAACTCATCCCGGGCCACTCCACAATCACGAATAGCTTGTCCTACGCCTTCTTCGTTATTGTATCCGGCTGCCGTATCAATACTGCGATATCCTAATTCCACTGCGGTTTTGACCGCATGAATAACCTCTTCGCCATCTTTAGTCTTATACACGCCAAGACCCAGCCACGGCATGGTCACCCCGTCATTTAAAGTAGGACCACCCGAGAACGGTGCATTCAATTCACTCATCGCTTAACCCTCCAAGCTTATTGTTATTTCGTTAAACATACTTAACCTATTTATCCACTTAAGAAGCAAACGCTACCATAAAAAGTATAGCAGCTGGCTTCATCATTCCCCAAATCCTTATAAAAAAACGGAGGCGTAAGCGCCCCCGCTCTTCTTTATTTCTCAATTAGTTTGAAATCATCAAAATGGAATTCAGGAGAAACAATACAGGATACCAGCGTTGGCTCTTTGCCTAACGAGCGCGCGGCCTGCCATACTCCCGCTGGAACAACCACTTGTGGCTGCTGGCCTGCAGCAATATCGAGACCCAGAATAACTTCCTGCACATCCTCAGGCTTATCTCCATTACCTCCGAGACTTAGCACGATTGGACTACCGGAATGCCACAACCAAACTTCATCGGACAATACAGTATGCCAATCAGATTGTTCGCCTTCGTGAAGTAAAAAATAAATTGAAGATGCCGAATGACGTGATCCAGAATAGCTATCGCCTAACACTTCCTGCGAAATTTCAAATTCCGAATTCCAAAGTCTTTTGTACCAACCACCCTCAACGTGAGGCTGTAATCCAAGCAGTTCAACTAGCGGTGAAATTTCTTTTTGCGTCACAGTAGCTTCTCTCCTTCAAAGTTAGCATGAACAACAATAGCTTCGTATGCATAAGGTTGTTTTTGCTTTTTACTTTAACGGAATAAGCTCGAATTGTAAAATCTATTTACTGTCCTTGCTCGCTTTGAAGACTTCTGCAATCGCTCCAAGACTTCCCAGCGTTTCAACAGCGCTTGTTGGCAAGAACACTTTATTAGCAGGACCTTTGGCAATCTCAGCCAGAGCCTCGAAGGAACGATAAGCCAGAACATGCTCATCCAGACCTGCCGAACGAATTAGCTCAATGCGTGATTTTTCTGCTTCTGCCACGGCTTGAATCGCTTTAGCCTCACCGTGTGCTTCCAGCTCTTGCGCCTGGCGAGAACCCTCTGCTTGACGGATACGCGCTTCTTTATCGCCTTCTGCTTTTAGAATCTTACTTTGTTTATCCCCTTCAGCGCGTAGGATCATATCCTGCTTGGCAGCTTCCGCCTCCAAAACAATGGCACGTTTGCTCCGCTCTGCTTTCATCTGCTTATCCATCGCTTCCTGAATATCCAACGGCGGTTTGATATCGATAACTTCCACACGCTCGATCCGCACGCCCCACTTCTCAGTAGCTTCATCGAGAGCAAGACGAATATCCGTCGAAATCTTTTCCCGTCCAGACAAGGTCTCATCCAATTCCAGCTTACCGATGATTTGCCGCATTGTTGCCGTCGAAATGTTTCTTACCCCATACACATAATCAGAAATACCATAAGTAGCTTCCTCTGGTCCAACCACCTGGTAGAAAATAATCGTATCAATCTGCACCTGCACGTTATCCTTTGTAATTACCGTTTGTGGAGGTACATTCGCTTGTTGAATCCGTAAATCATGGTACGTGCGCACCTGATCAATTACAGGAATCAGAATGTTCAACCCCGGTGTCAGCAGACGATTAAATTTACCGAGCCTTTCCACTACGCCTACCCGTTGCTGTGGTACGATTTTGACTGTTAATGCCACAAAAACTACGACCACTACAATAATAATTGCGATAATTGCCCATTGCATTAGTTCATTTCCCCCCATCGTTCTACTTCGATAATCGTCGTGCCTCTTTTCACTACTCTTACAACCTCATCCTTGCCCAGATTCTGATCAGAGCTCGCGCTCCACGTATCTCCGCCTACCTTCACTTGCCCGTAACGTCCCTGCTCTATCGGCTCAACAACTACTCCTTGCCTACCGATGATTTCTGTACCTGTATCCTTGAACCCACGTGAATGGCGAAATCTAGAAACCAGTGGTTTCGAGAATATAGTCAGACCAAGTGCGACCAGTGATCCAAGGACCACCTGAAACAAAATGGCTTCGGGAACAATCAGCGACACCAAACCTGCGGCCAAAGCACCAATACTAAGCCACAATAAATAAAAAGTAAGCGTCATCATCTCAACAACAAACAGGACACCGGCTGCGATCAGCCAAAACACCCACACAACCATCGGTGAGCCCACCACCTTCCGTATGATACTACTATAACGAAAAGAAACATCGATGCGTTGCATAGTTCCATAAAAAAATATTTCAGGCATGTATATGATTTATATTCATTACATCGGTGGTTATGTGTTTCTTCATGAGTTTCTTGATAAAAGGCGAGTATACAAATCCAAAAGGGTTCACTTTTTGAAGAGTCACTATAAATTAGAAAATTCTCCCCCTATATCACCTGATTTTATCCCTAGCGCAATTGCAAGCTATGCTTGAGAATAAGAGTTACCATCACCCATTTATATCTAATTCATCCTAATTATCCAACTTCCAAACATCCTCCTCTATTCATTCAAACCATACACAGCATGTTACATCTTTAAAAATCCATGAAACAGCAGCACATAAAAAGCATAAAAGAAAGCGCTTACTGATTGGGTAAGGCTTGATTTGGACCGCTGCTTTTTTGCTGCTGAATCTACGAATTGATCTTCAATAGAATGATAGAAACGCCAAGGGTGATGGTGCACTAGAACCGACGGGAGGTGAAGGTCAGGACATCTTGCCGAAAAGAATTTCGAACTACACTTTGAATCTAGGAGGTAGAAATTCAATGATCTTCACGAAAAAAGCTTCACGCAAAACCTTTGCAATTACGATGATCGCCGCGCTTGTTCTGACACTCTTTTCCACCCTGGGCGGCAGTCCCAAAACAGCCAACGCCGCACAGGATTACAAACTGGTTGGTTATTACGCTTCATGGGCCGCTTACGGGCGTGCTTACAATGTAACTGATATCGATCCTACCAAAATGAATGTCATTAACTACGCTTTTGCGGATATTTGTTGGAATGGCATCCATGGCAATCCCGACCCCACCGGACCTAATCCGGTGACCTGGTCTTGCCAGAATGAGCAAGGCCAAGCCATCAGCGTTCCGAACGGTACGATTGTTCTTGGTGACCCTTGGATTGACACTGGAAAAAGCTTCGGGGATGACAAATGGGATGATCCCATCAAAGGTAACCTGAAGCAGCTATGGAAGCTTAAGGAAAAGAACCCGAACCTGAAGACCCTAATCTCCGTTGGGGGCTGGACCTGGTCGAACCGTTTCTCGGATGTAGCTGCGACAGCTGCGACCCGTGAGGTTTTTGCCAATTCCGCGGTTGATTTTATTCGAAAATACAAGATGGACGGCGTGGATCTCGACTGGGAATATCCAGTAAGTGGTGGACTCGCAGGCAATAGCTACCGTTCTGAAGATAAAGAAAACTATGTACTGCTGCTGCAAAAAGTTCGCGAAAAGCTGAATACAGCCGGCGCGGCGGATGGAAAAACCTATCTGCTGACCATTGCTTCCGGGGCAGGCCCAACGTATATCAACAATAATAATCTGGCCGGCATTGCTTCCGTTGTCGACTGGATCAATATTATGACCTATGACTTTAATGGGAGCTGGAACACCACCACCGGACACAATGCTCCGTTGTACTATGATCCCGCAGCTTCCGCTTCGGGCTTAACCGAACCGCACAATTTTAACATCGATAAAGCGGTAACCTCCTATCTTGCGAATGGTGTACCTGCGAACAAGCTTGTACTTGGCATGGCTTTTTACGGTCGTGGTTGGGGCGGAGCTCCTGCTTCAGGAAACGGCCAAT
Source organism: Paenibacillus sp. FSL H3-0310 (assembly GCF_038002785.1). Lineage (NCBI taxonomy): Bacteria > Bacillati > Bacillota > Bacilli > Caryophanales > Paenibacillaceae > Paenibacillus > Paenibacillus sp. FSL H3-0310. The sequence continues at coordinate 671,312 of NZ_JBBODC010000001.1, read as the reverse complement.
ATCAGGTGTCCGCTGGCATCTCACCAACGGGTACATGGGAAAAAGGCAGCTATGATTTCTATGATCTCGAAGCCAATTATATCAACAAAAACGGTTATATCCGCTATTGGAATGATACATCCAAAGTGCCTTATCTCTATAATCCAACAAATCAAACCTTTATCAGCTATGACGACGTAGAATCCTTTGGCCACAAGATCAGCTACCTGAAGTCCAAGGGTCTTGCAGGTGCTATGTTCTGGGAAACAAGTGGTGACCGGAACAAAACACTAACCAATAAACTAAACGCCGATCTTGGTGGCGGAGTGGTGCAGCCGACACCGACACCATCCACATCACCAACACCAACTGCAACCGCTACACCTACTGCAACTCCAACTGCAACACCAACGCCAACTGCAACCGTGACGCCAACCCCAACGCCTACACCGGGACAATGTTCTGCAGCGACCTGGGGTGCAACAACCGTATACACTGGCGGACAGCGTGTCTCCTACAATGGCTCAGTCTATGAAGCCAAATGGTGGACGCAAGGGGATCGTCCTGATCTTAGCGGAACTGATGGGGTCTGGAAATTCATCAGCGTATGCGGAACAGCGACACCAACTGCAACTGTGGCCCCAACTTTAACACCTACGGTAGCACCAACGCCTACCGCAACCGTTGCACCTACGCCTACTTTAGCGCCAACGCCAACTGCAACCGTTGCACCTACACAAACTCCTTTACCTACCGCTACGCCTACTTCGGAAGGGTCTAGCTGGGGAACAGGCGTTGCGTACAAAACAGGTGATGTCGTCGCTTACAACGGAAAAACATATACCTGCTTGCAGCCCCACACTTCACTTCAGGGCTGGGAGCCAGCCACCACACCTGCGCTATGGAAGCTCAATTAAAGACTTGCAGGAAGCATCGTTCCTGAAATAACATTATCCCCCTTTGGAGGTATATTAAATATGATTGCAAAAGCACGTGCTAAGCGCAAAATATCCATAAGTTACCTTGCTGCGCTAATGAGCCTAATCGTTCTGGTTCCACTTTACACCGGGACAGGTGCATCCTTACCAGTGGCCCATGCCGCGGAAACAACACCTTCCGCTCCCGCTCCAGCAGCTGATCATCCTCGCAAAATCGTTGCTTACTTCCCAGAGTGGGGCGATCAGGAGAACAAAGGATTTTACACCGTAGACAAGATTCCGTGGGATAAAATTACCCATATTAACTACGCCTTCGCCAAGGTAAATCCTCAAACGAACAAGATTGATCTCATGGACCGTACAGCTGCAATCGAAAAAGACTATCCCGGTCAGCTGACCACCCTGCCTTTTAAGGGGCATTTTAACCAACTGGTTAAGTACAAACAGCTCTATCCTGATGTCCGCACCCTGATTTCTGTTGGCGGCTGGTCGGGTTCCGGAGGGTTCTTCAACATGGCGAATTCAGAAGCCGGGCGAGAAGCTTTTGCCAATAGTGTTGTGGATTTTCTGCGTACCTATCAGTTCAACGGAGTAGACATCGATTGGGAGTACCCTTCTGGCACTGGGCAGTCCGGTAATCCTAACGATTTTGCCGTGGCAGAACCGCTGCGTACAGTTAATTACAACAACTACGTTCTTCTTATGAAAAAACTTCGCGAAAAGCTCGATCTGGCAGGTTCACAAGACAATCAGAAATATGACCTGACCATTGCGGCCACTGCCTCTTCCTGGATTCTTGGGGGCATGAAGCTTGGGGAAGCCAATCAGTATTTAGACTGGGCGAACCTTATGACCTATGATTTCCATGGGGCTTGGAATGGATATGTAGGGCCGCATTCTGCATTGTACCCGGATTCCCGCGATACTGAAACTGCTGCGCTGGGCACTCCGGTTCTGAATACCGACTGGGCGGTCCGATACTATCTTGGAACGCTTCCTCCGGAAAAAATCGTGATCGGAGTTCCTTATTATTCACGAGGCTGGAAAAATGTGAATGGAGGCATCAACAATACCGGCCTTTACGGCACAGCTCCGACAACCGGTGGGGGAGCAGATGGCCAATACGGGATCTGGAATGATCCCGCACCAGAGCAGCCTGCTGGTGCAAATCCGATCTGGCATGTGCTAAATCTGCTCAAAGATCCAGCGAATAAGCGTTACTTCGATCCTGTTACCAAAACACCGTACTTATTCAATGCAGACAAGAAGATTTTTCTTACGTATGAAGATAAGGAATCTCTTGGCTACAAGCTGGATTACATCAAGCAAAAAGGCTTGGGAGGTATGATGTTCTGGGAACTAACGGGCGATTACTCTGAGCAGAGCGATGGCACTTATACGTATGGCAATTCTCTGACCGATTTTGCCTATGATCAGCTGAAGACAGCCTCGCCGCCGGGCGGAGCTCCTAAGCCGCAGTTGCCTGAACCTAAAAACTTCAACCTCAGCTTCAGCGGCGCCTATGATCATCCGAACTATACCTATTCATTAAAAATAACGAACAATACCGGCACAGATATTTCCGGTGGCTGGAAGCTGGAGTTCGACCTGCCAACAACTACAACCCTAACCTCGGCATGGGGAGCCGGTAGCGTTGAGCAAATCTCCACGGCCTGGGATTTCAACCGCTACCGTATTACAGGTACAGCTACTCAAACTATTGCGAATGGAGCTTCACTTGAAATTCCGGGTATGATGAAGCTGAACTTTTCAGGCGGTCCACAGCGAATCACCCTGAACGGAAACTCGTCCCAACAGGAATACGATAAACTGTACGGAGGCATTACGCCAACACCAACACCAACGTCTACTCCAACGGCAACACCGACTCCGACGGCAACCGTGACGCCTACGCCAACTGTAGCGCCAACACCTACTCCTACGCCGGGACAATGCTCGGCAGCGACCTGGAATGCGGCAACCGCATATACTGGCGGACAACGCGTTTCCTACAGCGGCTCACTCTATGAAGCCAAGTGGTGGACACAAGGAGACCGTCCCGATCTTAGCGGACCGGACGGTGTCTGGAAATACATCAGCGTGTGTGGAACAGCAACGTCTACACCAACGGCAACTGTAGCTCCAACAGTAACACCGACTTTGACACCGACTTTGACACCTACGGTGGCACCGACGCCTACTGCAACCGTTACTCCAGCGCCTACGGTGGCACCGACGCCCACCGCAACCGTAACACCGACGCAAACTCCATTACCGACTGCTACTCCTACTTCGGGAGGGTCTAGCTGGGTAACAGGAGTTGCTTATAAAGTAGGTGATGTCGTCGCCTACAGTGGAAAAACGTATTCCTGCTTGCAGCCTCACACTTCACTTCAGGGGTGGGAGCCAGCTTCCACACCTGCTCTTTGGAAGCTGATGTAATCCGGTACTCTCCTTGATTCCAACAAGGAGAACATCCCATTATTAGTGCAGAGGCATTTTCATCCTTTGGGGCTTACGTTACGGACCCAGTTGACGTTATTTACAAATTTCAAGCCTTTGGAGCTGTGTATCGGACTCCAGTGCTGCTATTCCTTATGAAATGCTTCTTTCGGGGTGTTTTTCGTGCCCATAGCGACTTTGGGGTCCGTTCGAATCTCAAATCGGATAAAGCTGCGTTTAAGGTCAGCTGTGTCCGGGTAGCCGCTTCATACGGGTGAATGTGCTAGAATCGAACGAAGTTTGATGCTTTGTTTAAGGGGAAGGAATAAAAAACGGGGGTGCCCAGCAGCCATTTCGCGGCTTTTGGACACCCCCATTTTTATATAAAAATCTATTCCTGCGATAGGCCGCCTTCGGCTGCCAGTTTTTTCTCCAGCTTTGCCGTCAGCAGTCGCAGTGCAGTTCCTCGATGGCTAATCTGCTGCTTCTCTTCCAGCGTAAGCTCGGCCATAGTTTTTTCATGTTCCGACAGATAAAATAGCGGGTCGTAACCGAAACCGCCAGCACCTGATGGTTCTGAAGTAATCCAGCCTTCGACCGCACCTTCTGCGGTTAGCTCCTGCTTGGAAACTGGATCGTACAGCGATAAAGTACAGACGAACCTAGCCGTGCTCAGCAAAGGCTGATCTGTGTCTTCCCCCTGTTTCAATCTCTCTAGCTCGCTAAGCAGCTTCAGGTTATTTTCCCCATCCGTAGCGTCTTCACCGGCAAAACGTGCAGAGTACACACCCGGTCTGCCATCCAAAGCATCTACACAAAGACCCGAATCATCAGCGAGTACCGGAATTCCAAGTGCATCACCTACGGCTTTGGATTTTTTAAATGCGTTTTCTGCAAAAGTAGCCCCGTCTTCCACCACATCGGGCAGATGCGGATAGTCATACATACTCTTAACTGTCAGGCCCAGCGGGGCAAAAGCGTGCTCGAACTCGCGCACCTTCCCCTTATTCTTCGTTGCGACAATGAGAATATTGCCCGTGGAATTCATGTTACACCTCTTGGCCCGGTTGGCCGGAAGGGATTTTCAGAGCAATCGCTCCGAGCGCTTCTTTTTGCGCCGCAATCAGTTCATAAATTCCCTTCTCACCTAGACCTAATAATAGGTCCAGCTCTTGACGCGAGAATGGTCTTTCTTCGCCAGTCCCTTGTACCTCAACAAAAGCACCGCCGCCGGTCATGACTACATTCATATCCACTTTGGCTTTGGAATCCTCTTCATAATTCAGATCGAGCAATGTTTTATCCCCTACAACACCTACACTAATTGCTCCCAAAAAGTCTGTTATAGGAAAAACAGCCAGCTTGTGCTGTAGTGCAATTTTATTAATAGCAAATGCCATGGCAACAAAAGCGCCTGTTATCGAAGCCGTCCGAGTTCCCCCATCCGCCTGAATCACATCACAATCCAGCGTAATACTGCGTTCACCTAACGCTTGTAAATTCACCACGGAGCGAAGCGCACGGCCGATCAGCCGCTGGATCTCCATTGTACGTCCGGTAAGTTTACCGCGTGCAGCTTCACGTTGATTACGGGACTGGGTGGCCCGAGGAAGCATCGAATATTCGGCAGTTACCCAGCCTTTTCCTTGTCCTTTAAGAAACGGAGGCACTTTTTCCTCTACAGTAGCCGTACAAATAACTTTGGTGTCTCCCATCTCAATGATCACGGAGCCCTCAGCATATTTATTCGTTTGGGTCGTTATTGTCAGCGGCCGTAATTGGTCGTCAGTTCGCCCGTTTGATCTCATCTTTTCTGCCTCCTACATCGTATAGCTAATAGTTTAGTGTGAGTCCCGTTTCCCTGTTGTTCATTGCGGCAGTTCACCGTTCGGGACGTTACGTCTTTTTGAGCAACTTTTATTCTACCAAAGAGGAGGCACAAAAGCATCTTTTAAACCTTAGAAGGTCATTCTATAACGGGAGCTCGTTCAAAAATTCAGGTGCAGAAACAGGTTTGCTATAATCCACATTGTCAGTGTCAGTAATCGATTGTTTGCCGTTCAAACGAATTTGAACCAGAGCATCTTCCGTATTTTGCGCAACAGTCAGAACAACCGATTCCAGTAATTCGGCAGGAACTTCCTTCCCATCTGCGAACATATCGTCAGTCAAGGATACAGTAACAACACCGTTTTGTCCGGCTTCAACCGAATCAAGTGATGTGCCCTGTGTCATAACCATTTCCAGACCGTCTCCGGATTCAGGTCCCGCAATCAGCTCATTGATAGCAGCAGTCAGCTGCTCTTGCCCTGCGGGTACAAAGCGCGTAACCGGAACATAATATTGGATACCGTCAGGAGATGTTGTGGAAAAATAAACAGTAACCGCACTAGAGTTCATCAAAGATGGACCTTGTTTAGGCAGGTTAATGCCCATTGTACGGGACAGCGGGCGATCCAGCGGAGTACCTTGAAGCGGCATTTCCGTAAGCTTTTTACCATCTACCCAGAACTGTACACCTTTAATGTCATCTTGACCGGTAAGTGTCCAAGTGATCGCTTCAAGGATTTTGCGTTCATCCGCAGCATCATAGTTGTTAAATTCCGAAGTGAACTCAACAACTGCCAAATTCGACTTGTCTACCGTAATGCTTTGCACCTCAGTTCCAGCTGGTAGAATGCCTTGGAAGCCTTCTGGCAATGAGGACGCATATTCTCCCTTATTCACTAATGCCATTAAAGAGTTCTTGAGCGTGCTGGAATCTTTGCTTTTTGGCAGATTTAGCGACACTGGAGCGAGTAAGCCATTTCCATCTTCCAAATATACGGTCGTCCGGTCACCGGAAGCCGTTGCTTTATCCGTTGCTTTAGCGGTTTTGGTGCTGTCCTTCACAACTGCTTGTGCATCATCCTGAGCCACTGGACCAAATACACCTGAATCCAAAGTATTATTTCCCTCTGTCTGTAACATCTGCGCTTCAACCTCAGGTGGCGGAGCATCAATCGATGCTGATTCCGAACCGAACAAGCCGCAACCGGACAGTGCCAGTGGAACTGCGAGTAGGCAGACTGCGGAAATCCCGCGGATTTGTTGCATTGTTTTCATCATTTATTACCCCTTTCAAGGTTAGATAGCATTTGTACTGCTATGTATACGAGACCTTTGTCCAAAAAATAACAACTGCTTATCCTAAATTGTTGGAAAAGCCTGTGCGCTTTATTTTCAGGTTAGGTTGGATCTAGATTTTAATTCATATAGACTCCGTTTTCTGGACAAATACTTTTTCTAAACGTACAATCTGAGATAACACCAGCGCTTAACATCATGCTAACGAACGTTGTAATGCAAAGACTTAACTTACGAGGTGACTAATCATGGCTGATGAACCAATCGCAAAAATACCTTACAGTCTGAACAGCAAGGCAGTCGCAGATGCGACCAAAATGTGGTTGAATAAGCGTGGAGTGAACCTGCAGGAAATCGCAGAGCTCGTTATGTTTCTGCAAAAAAAATATTATCCAAACTTAACGATGGAAGAATGTGTCCATAACGTTGAGATGGTACTCAGCAAACGAGAAGTGCAAAATGCGGTACTTACGGGCATTCAATTGGACATGCTCGCGGAGGAGGGGAAGTTGTTTCCGCCGCTTCAGGATATGATCGAAAATGATGAGGGATTATACGGAGTGGATGAGATTCTGGCTTTCTCCATCGTAAATGTATATGGCAGCATTGGCTTCACCAACTATGGTTATGTGGACAAGCTTAAGCCAGGCGTTCTTGAACGGTTGAACGACAAAAACACCGGGCAGATCCACACCTTCCTCGACGATATCGTCGGCGCGGTAGCCGCTGCAGCTAGTAGCCGAATCGCACACCGTAAGCAAGCTGAGCGTGAGATAGACCTCGAACTTCCGCATTCACCTGAGGATCGCGAAGAAGCTGCAAGGAAACTTGCAGAACATGAAAAACAACCGGAGTAACCGGTGTTTTGGGTACACTCTGAGAATTAAAAAGCGATTGTTTCGTAACCCTTGCGGGTTATGAGACAATCGCTTTTTTTAAGGTTGGGTTGGGACAGTTTTAGGGGAAAACTCCCTAAAAAATACCGAAAATCGTTCAAAACCTAAGTTATTAGGGAATTCTTCCCTAATAACTCTACGAAAACCTTAATTTATAGCTACATTCGTAGATTATTAGGGAGAAATTCCCCAATTAGTCAATACCAACACTTAGCTACTCGGCAAGATGTGTTTTTACCCACGAATAGCTGCATCTGAGTCCAAATGATCAGCATGATGCATGAGTAAAGTAATCAAATGGTAGTTGGTAATGCGATCGGACTCAGGTGACCCTATTTCCATAAAACACCCTTGATTTAGTGACTTTCGGACTCCAGAGTCGCTATTCACTCAAAAATGACCAATAACTACCCTCTGCACTAGCAATAACGCCTCTCCGGTCCGATACTCACCTCAAAAGTCCCAAAACCCACGAATAGCGGCGTCTGAGTCCGAATGATCTGTGTAACGCATGAGTAAGTAATCAAATCTGAGCCCGAATGATCAGCATGACGCATGAGTAAAGTAATCAAATGTTAGTTTGGTAATGCGATCGGACTCAGGTGACCCTATTTCCATAAATCACCCTTGATTTAGTCACTTTCGGACTCCAGAGTCGCTATTCACTCAAAAATGACCAATAACAACCCATCACTCTAGCAATAACGCCTCTCCGGTCCGATACTAACCTCAAAAGTCTCAAAATCCACGAATAGCGGCGTCTGAGTCCGAATGATCTGTGTGACGCATGAGTTAAGTAATCAAATCTGAGTCCGAATGATCTGTGTGACGCATGAGTTAAGTAATCAAATCTGAGTCTGAATGATCTGTGTGACACATGAGTAAGTAATCAAATCTGAGCCCGAATGATCAGCATGACGCATGAGAAAAGTAATCAAATGTTAGTTTGGTAATGCGATCGGACTCAGGTGACACTATACTCACATATCCCCATTGATTTGGACACTTTCGGACTCCATAGTCGCTATTCACTCAAAAATGACCAATAACAACCCTCTGCACTAGCAATAACGCCTCTCCGGTCCGATACTCACCTCAAAAGTCTCAAAATCCACGAATAGCTGCATCTGAGTCCGAATGATCTGTGTGACGCATGAGTAAAGTAATCAAATATTAGTCCGAATGACCTGCATAACGCATAAGCAAAGTAATCAAATGTTAGTCCGAATGATCAGCATGACGCATGCGTTAAGTAATCAAATCTGTGTCCTAATGATCAGCATGACGTATGAGTAAAGTAATCAAATGTTAATCTAAATGATCAGCATGACGCATGAGTAAAGTAATCAAATGTTAATCCAAATGATCAGCGTGACGCATGAGTATGTATCAAATGTTAGTTTGGTATGTGGTCGGACTAAGGAGCTCAATATTCATATAAATAGCACCGAAATATACTCTCTACCTAGTCACTAAAACCAAAACCCAAAAAAGAGCAGTCCCAATAACACAAGACTGCTCTGTACCTCTACTCGATCATAACATTCATATCTCAATTCATTTCATCATTCATCACTCTTCGATCGCGCTAGAAACTCTAACTAACATGGTCACCAGCACTTTCAGATGCTGCAAACAAGATAGCACCGTCCGCCTCTATCATCACTGCCCGCTCCCGGCGCATCAGCTCCGCCAGATGCGCCAGTGTCTCACTCATCGCAAAGCGCATCTGGTGAACGGTGGTTACCCGGCTGCGAAACAGAATTTCGCAGACGGCGAAGCCGCTCAGCGGGCCGTTTGCGAGCAAGGCTGCCGTGGTATCCAGCCGCTCCTCATGATGAGCGAGCAGACTGCTGACCCGGTGCGCGAAGCCCGTGAACGGTTCCCGATGACCCGGGAACGCCATGCTGACCGGGTAGCTCCCCAGCTCCCGCAGCCCCTGAAGAAACGTCTGCAGCGGCTGTGGATCGCTGCCTGGAAGCAGGCTGACATTGGGCGAAATCTGCGGCAGCACAGCATCGCCGCAGATCATTTGCCCGCTGCCCGCATGATAGAAACTCACATGTCCCGGTGCATGTCCGCCAGTTACAATCAATTTCCATTCACGGCCACCCATCCCGAAAGGCTCTACCTCATTCAGATAAGTTACAACCGGCTGTGGCTCTACTTGAGCGTCAAAGCTCTCCAAATGCGCTTTAATTCCACTCGACCATTCCTCCGACATTCCGTGTCTGATGAAATATAACGGCAAAACTTCATTGATATCCGTGTTACCGCCCCACATCAACATCGCCTCGGCATGAGCACGTTCAGTCATCCATACTTTACATCCGGTCTGCGACTGCAACCATCCCGCCAATCCATAATGATCGGGATGATGATGCGTTACGACGATATCCCGCACGTCCTTCCACGACAATCCCAGCTCCTGCAGGATCGCATGCCAGCATTTTTCTGTCTCCGGGCTACGCGGACCCGGATCGATAATAGTAATTCTGCCATCCTCATCAGGCAGAATATAGCTGTTCACTTGACGAAGCGGCGAGTCCATGGGCACCGAGACCTGAAGAATGTTCTTGTCCCATGAAGTGATATCCGCCTTAGACATGGTGCGATCACCGCCTTTGAATCTTTTTCCTGATACCATTACGATCGAATTCCACTAAAAATCATCCGCGTGGAGCTTTCTGCATTATAAACCTCATCTTCATAGCTGCCATGCACAGCTTCGAGCTGTAAACCCGCTTCCTCGATCATTCCGCTGAATTTCTCCAATGAATACAGCTTCACACGTTCATGATATTGACGAGATGTAGAATCATTTTTAGAGGTTAAAATGATGTCCTTCTTCACATACCCATCCTCGATCCGCCGCGACTCATCAATCAGATTCTTTCCATCCTCGCGGGTAGAATGCGGCACCAGATGACGAATCACATACGCAGGGTTCAGATAATCAATAACAAACTTGCCACCCGGCTTCAACATCCGATAGATTTCACGCAAAACCTTTACCTGCTCCTCATCCTCTTCAAAATAACCAAAGGAAGTGAACAGATTAACCACAGCATCGAAACCTCCTATTAACGGTAGGTCCCGCATGTCAGAACGCAGCCAAGTTACCTGCTCCGCTCCTTTTTGAGATCTTGCCTCACGCAGTAATACCTCTGATAAATCTACTCCAGTTACCTCGTACCCTGCTTCCGCAAGCGCCAGTGAATGACGTCCCATCCCACAACATAAATCCAGCACTTTGGAGCCTGGCGGTAGTCCCAGCCACGAGATCATTCGTTCAACTTCTTTACGAGCTCCACCAAAGTCTCGATGTTTGTATACGACCAGATAATCCTCTCCGAAGCTCTTTTCATACCATTCAGTCATGTTGTCTCTCCTCCCACAGGCGTCTTCCTGTAACTCCACTCTATGTATGTTAATGTATCGCCATTGTACAGTCTTTTACTCACAAACTCAAAGAAGAGTTGTCACAGTGGAGCGCTCAGCCCCTTCATGACAACTCATTCCTGTAGCTTCCCTTACACAAGCTGCTGCAAATATACTCGCGCTTCATAAGGACGAAGTTTAAGCGGTTGGATCTGCTCATCTTTTTCTACGGAATAATTAGAAATTAACAGCTCAATATTGTCTGGTTGGAACTCCGCTGGCCATTCGAATACAGGCTCTCCATCATAAAAATTCAGAATAACCAGCAGCCGCTGATCTTCTAATGTCCGAGTATACGCATATATCTCTGTATGCTCTGCGAGCAGCAGCCCGTAGGCTCCATAAACGATGACTTTGTGTTTTTTTCTCAGGGCAATCAGCTGTTTATAGTAGTTGTAGATGGAATCGGGATCTTTAATCGCATTGCCAGCGTTGATCTCCATATAGTTGGAATTTACTTCAATCCAAGGAGTCCCCGTCGTAAAACCACCTGCGTGACCATCGTCCCACTGCATCGGGGTGCGGGCATTATCCCGGCTTTTATGATGAATGGCAGACATAATCTGCTCTTCTGGAACGCCGTTTTTTCGCTTTTCTTCATAATAATTAAGCGTCTCTACATCCCGGTACTCATCAATGGATTCGAAACAGACATTCGTCATACCAATTTCTTCGCCTTGATAAATATAAGGTGTGCCTTCCAGCATGTGAATGAAGGTCGCCAGCATTTTAGCCGAAGGAATCCGGTAAAAAAGGTCGTTCCCAAACCGGGACACTGCGCGCGGCTGGTCATGGTTGCAGAGATAATTCGCATTCCAGCCTTTGTCATGCAGAACCGTCTGCCAATTACTCATAATCTTTTTCAGCTCCAGTAGACTCCATGGGACGACATCCCATTTTCCACTACCTGCCGAAGCGGCATCCAGAAACATATGCTCAAACTGAAAAGTCATATTCAGCTCTCTACGCCCGTCCCCTACATAATCTAGCGCCTGCTCCGGTCCAAGTCCTGAGGTCTCTCCTACCGTCATAATATCGTAGAAATAAAGCACTTTATCATATAAATTCTGTAGCAGGGTATGCACATCTGCCAGATTGGAGAACATTCCATAAGCCCTTACGGTAGGTGTTCCACCTGGATTATCCGCATCCGGGTAACCTTTCGTCTTCACGATATGTGCAATGGCATCAAAGCGGAATCCGTCCACACCCTTCTTCAGCCACCATTCCACCATCTCATGCAGCTTATCAATGACCACCGGATTCTCCCAGTTCAGATCAGGCTGATATTTGGAATAGAGGTGAAGGTAATATTCATCGGTCCGCGGATCAAGCTCCCACACCGAGCCACTGAAATAAGACTCCCAGTTATTCGGGGGACCTCCATTTTTTCCTTTTCGCCAAATATAGTAGTCCCGTTTCGGATTATCCTTCGACGATCTGGATTCAACAAACCATGGGTGCTCATGTGACGTATGGTTCAGAACCAAATCCATCATCAGCTTCATCCCACGTGCGTGCATCTCCCTCAGCAAATGGTCAAAATCATCCATCGTGCCAAATTCCTTCATAATGTCACAGTAATCACTGATATCATAACCGTTATCATGGTTTGGTGATTTATAAATAGGGCAGACCCAAATCACGTCTACACCTAAATCCTGCAGATAATCCAGTCTGGATATGATTCCTTGCAAGTCTCCAATCCCATCTCCGTTACTATCCATGAAGCTAATCGGATAAATTTGGTACACGACACTCTCTTTCCACCATTTCGGGTTCATTTCTCGGTTACCTCCTATTTAGCTATATGTAGAGTTTAACCACACAAAGCCTAGTAGATAACAATTTACTCCTACTTCCCTAGTCCCTTTTGATATTGTGAGGGCGTAAGTCCGGTCCATTTCTTAAAAGTAGCACTGAAGTGGCGTTCTTCCCCATAGCCCACTAACTTTGCAACGGCGTACATTTTTAAGTTTTGGCGGAGCAGCTTTTTTGCCTCTTCTACCCGGTATTGATGCAAGTAATCGAGAAAATTCACACCCAGCTCCTGGCGGAACAGTGAACTTAAATAAGTATTAGATACATAAGCTTCCTTCGCAACATACTCCAGAGACAGATTGGTATTATATTTGTTACGGATGATCTCAAGCGCTGTAACTACTGTTCGATGCAGAGGGCGATGTTTAGAAAAAGCCTCCACCACATTCTGCATGATCTTATTCAGGATCGTAGATAATTCCTCCAGCGTCTCGATCTGTGGTGCCTGCTCCATCCAATTGACCAAATGCTGCTTCCATTCAAATCCAGCTACTTGTTTTTCCTGCGCAAGCCTCTTAAGGCGAACGACAAAAGCTGTTGCCCGAATATTCACCTCCTGCTTGAGGCATCCGGGGTTTCCGCGAAAACGTTCCAGCCACTGCTCCAGCAGATCGAGGGCAAGCTCATTACTTCCTGCACCGACTGCCACAAGCATCTCATCCTCCAGCACATTTAATTCAGGATCATCTAAAATCCCGATCTCCTGTGCGCCACCCCCAATAACTCCTGAACCTTCTGTAAAAAAATAAACGCCGCCTTTCCCGTTCAGAAAGCGGGATTCCATGGCCTGAAGCGCTTCTTTATAAGACAGGTGAGCTTCCGAAATATCCGCACGACAGGAGCCTACAGCAATACTGATTGACAGCTTGAGGTATTTCTCCAGATTGCTTTGCAGCATCCCAATCTGCTCTTTTAAATAGATGGGGGTTCGGTAAGACTTGCGAGAATCCGTTCCAGCTAAACCACTGCCGATCCAGAGCAGGAGATTGCCATCATGGAAGGTCTCGATTTTTCCTTTATAGATAGGAGACAAGGTCTCACTAATAATATTTAGGGCCGCGTAACGTAAAAGTACAAAATCCTGTCCAGACCCACCGGCAGAGGGAGGATCAAAATCAAAGCTGACCAGCCCAATCTGCGGACCTTCGTGACTAATAGCCATAGCTAACTCACCGATCAGCTCCTGCCGCCGCTCCAGCGGAACCGGAGGATGATGAATCCATTGGGACAGCACTTGGCTTTTGACAAGCGGTGCATTTTTATGCCAGGAACGATCTCTTTTTAGCTGTTCATTCTCCTGACAACGCTGCCTTTCAATTAGCTCCTTAGCCTTGAGTACCGTCTTCAGAATTTCCTCCGGCCGGCACGGCTTCAGCACATAATCGACAACCCCCAGCGCAATCGCTTGTTTCGCATAAGAGAACTCATTGTAGCCAGATAAAATAATCGAGCGAAAGTCGTAACCGCGACGCCGTCCAGCTTCGATTAGCTCCAGACCATTCATCTGCGGCATGCGGATATCCGTTAACAATAAATCCGGCTGTTCAGACTCCATCAGAGCCAGCGCTTCACTTCCGTTCCCCGCTTCGCCCATTACCTCAATCTGATGCGAATTCCAGTCAATCATATTGACGATACCCTCACGGATGGTGTCTTCGTCTTCAGCAATCAGCAGCTTCAGCTTCATCATTTAGGGACCCTCCACAGTGATATGAATGATAATACGTGTGCCTGCTCCTTCTACACTCTCTACTTGCAATGAGGCTCCGGCAAAAAACAAAGCTAAACGTTCCTGTACATTCGAGAGCGCAAACCCCGAACGTCCAGCATTCTCCTCTTCCTCCGAAATAGAGCTTCCTCTCGCTAAACGCTGATGTAGCTCCTGAAGTCTTTCCGGCGTGATTCCCACCCCGTTATCTTGAACTTCGAGCACAATAGTCCTATCTTTGCGGAAGGCGCGAATCGAGATTAGTCCGCTTCCTGCCAGTGGCTCGATCCCATGAATCACTGCATTTTCCGCCAGTGGCTGGAGCAGCAGCTTCGGAACTGTGAAATCCTTGATACTCTCATCCAAGGCAATTTCGAACTCAAAACGTTCTCTAAACCGATTTTTTTGCAGGAACAAATAATTCGTCACAAGCTCTACTTCCTGTTCCAATGTAAACGTATCCCGCCCATCATTTAAGCTCAGCCGGAATACTTGAGAAAGCGAATAGACCATATCCGCTATTTCTTTGTCGCCCTTCTTCTCAGCTTCCCAACAAATCGTATTCAGCGTGTTATATAAAAAGTGCGGCCTGATCTGCGCCTGAAGCGTTTTCAATTCTGCTTCCTGCTGCTTCAGTTTGGAGGCATATACATCATTGATGAGCGATTTGATCCGCTGCACCATTAGATTATAACCATGGCCCAAGAGACCAATCTCATCATTTCCTTCAAAAAATACGCGCTGTGTGAAATCCCCTGTCTGGAATCTGCGCATGGAGCGGGAAAGCTTTTTCAGCGGTTTCGTTATTGAGGCGGCGGCGAGCCAGGTAACCATTAAGCTAACTGCTAAGCACAGAAAAGCGATCGTCACCGTGACCTGTGAAATCTGTCCCAGCTCTTTGACAAGCTGCCGTTTGGAATGCACAACCACCACATACCAACCCGTCGTTTCTGACTGCAGATGCGAGACAATCCACTGTTTGTGATCCGCTGTAGACTCCAGTCTCTGCTCTAGGTTCAACTTAGGATCGCTGTCCGCAAAATACGGAAGATCAAGATCTCTTTTGCCGATCCAGCTCCGGTTAGAAGCCGTAATGATGAGCCCGTCTCGATCTACCACAAACATATCTACATCATCTTCAGAGTTGTCTAGATATTGGCTTCCAATCTTACCAGCATCGACCCCGATCACCGCTAGCCCTGCCGGTTTTAAAGTATATACATTCTTGATAATTCTGGAAAGTACAATCTTATGATAATGATCACCAACAAATATGCCATCCGTGGGTCTGGACAATCCAAAGGTTGGACTGCCTGCGGCTTCAACGGCTTCCTTGTAGTACGAGGTTTGGACAAAGTTAGAGAACTTCATGCCAGTCGTCAATCCGGCTTGGTTCGCAGCAAAAGGCTCCGCCCCGTTATTCTGGTCTTCCAAAGAGTATAGAATCAGGGATTGAATCGAATTGCCAGCGACCATCAGGTTGGTGACCGTTTTAAATACGGAATTACGTTCTTTTTGTGCTTCTGACGACACTAAGAGCCGCTGCACACTTTCATCCAGAAAGAGTGTATTGGAAAAAGAAATCATTCCCCTCACCATCTCATCAATCTGCTCTGCTGTTTTTCGGGTCAGGTGATCCTGTGACTGTTTCATTTTCTCCACCACCTGCTGCGAAGAGATCTGATAGGAGTTCCACCCCATAGCAAATATAGTCACGAGAAGCAGCGGCACAAACCATAATAACAGCTTAAACTGGAGCGGAAGATGGCGATAACGGCTTAATAAGCGGATGTTTCGATTCATGAGAACCACCTTCATGTATAATCAATAAATGTGTAAACCAAGTATAACTGAAATCATTAAACCCTGAACCAGCTTTTTACAATCACTGAAAAATGCCTACATAGTTCTTAAATATGGACCATGTTTCTATCGGTCATAAACTCTTAAGATGGGGATGCAAGATGAAACGACATTGTCGTCCTCGTTTGATGACAGCCGTTCTCGTGGAAATATATCTCATAAAAAAGGTGGGTTTTTGATGAAAGGTAAAGGAATAAAGCTAGCACTTATGAGTCTAATGCTACCAGCTCTGCTGGCAGGCTGCGGTGGCGGAAATAACAATGCGAAAGCTACCAATGCACCTACAAATGACAAGGCCGAAGCTACTGCCGAAGCAACAGCTAGTGCAGGGGAAAACACACCCGCCGAAAAAATCACACTGAAGTTCTTCACCGCGCTCGCGGATCGGGCCAATGGTTCAGGTAAGGTAGAGCAAGACATTATCGATGCTTACATGAAAGAGAACCCTAACGTCAAGATTGAAGTGGAAGCGCTTCAAGATGAGCCTTACAAATCAAAAATCAAAGTATATGCCTCCAGCAATCAGCTGCCTGATATCATTCAAGCCTGGGGTCAGCCCTCCTTCCTGAGTCCGCTGCTGGATAACGATCTACTGCTTGAACTGAACAGTGCTGACTTCGAAGGTAATCAGTTTGTGTCCGGATCCATGGACGGCTTCAGTAAAGACGGTAAGCTTTACGGCTTGCCGCGTGGTGCCGACTACATGGTGATGTACTATAACAAAAAAATATTTGCTGACAACGGCATCGAGGTTCCAAAAACAACAGATGATTTGCTTGCCGCCGTCAAAACACTTCGTGCCAAGAAAATTAACCCGATCGCTATGAATGGTATGGACGCTTGGACACTGCCTATCTGGTATGAATTTGTAGCCCAACGTCAGACTGGCGATTTCAATACAATGGATGAAGCTGTTGCACGTAAAATATCCTTTACAGATCCTAGTCTGGTTGCAGCTGCAACTGAAATGCAGCAATTCGCCGATGCTAAAGGTTTTGCCGATGGCTGGCTGACTGCCGATTACGGTGCTGCACGCAACTTGTTCGGACAAGGGCAAGCTGCCATGTTCTTTATGGGCGCTTGGGAGTCGGGTCTGGCAACAGACGAGAACTTCTCTGAAGAATTCCGCAATAACGTAGGTGCTTTCGCATTCCCAGCTTCAGCTAAAGGTAAAGCAACCGATGATGCCGCTTGGTATGGTGGTGGATATGCAGTCAGCAAAAACTCCAAACATGCTGAAGCCGCTGTTGATTTCTTGAAATATTTCTTCGCTCCAGAGCATTGGTCTAAAATGCTATGGCAAGCTGGCGCGGGTACACCTGCGCAGCAATTCGATCAATTCCTAACGGGTAACGAAACCCAGCTGCAAAAAGAATTGATTGAAGTGTTCAGCTCCATGACCTCTTCCAGCGGTACTCCACTGCAGGATGTGGGTGACGATGAGTTCAAGCAAAAGGTAATGGAGGCGCATCAAAGCCTGCTATCTGATGCGATTACCCCTGAAGAATTCGCCAAAGCACTGGATACTGCATCCGATAAATTCGCTGGTAAATAAACCAGAGAACTACAAAAAACATGAACCTTAGCGCTCCTGAAGTAAGCTTATAGATGGCAGTGCGCAAACCCCGGCTTCCCCCAGAGGCCGGGGTTTTGTTTTCGAAAAAATGTATACACCGATCTGAAATTTACGGCATGTTCCGGTGCCTGGCTTCCCGTTACGATGGTAATAGATAGATTACTCTTTAAAAGGACGGAGATTTCCATGCACAGAGTGTTAAGCGACAAAAAAGCGATTTTCTTACTCATCGCACCTGGACTGTTCCTATTTGCTTTTATGATCTGCATCCCTATCTTCATGAGCGCTTATTACGGTTCTACGGATTGGGGCGGGATCGGCAAATACAATTTCATCGGCTTTGATAACTACCGCGAAATTCTATTTCATGACAAAGTGTTCTGGAGATCGCTGGTCAACGCCCTGCTCCTGACCGCCGCCACAGTATTTTTACAACATCCCTTTGCCATTCTCATGGGGATATTCCTAACCAACTCCGGCAAATACGAAAAAATATTCCGGACGATCTTTTTTATCCCCGCTGTAATTTCCGTCGTCGTTACAGCCAAGCTGTGGACCGGAATTTTCCATCCGAACTACGGACTGCTCAACAAGCTGCTAAGCGGAGTTGGATTGGACGCACTTACGCATGATTGGCTCGGTGATCCGAAGACAGCCATCTGGTGCATCATCATTGTTGTTATGTGGCAAGGCTTTGGGTATGCACTGCTGCTGTATTATTCAGGTCTGCAAGGCATTCCGGAAGATTTAAGCGAAGCCGCAAGAATCGATGGCGCCAACAACTTTACCCTCTACACGCGTATCATCATTCCGCTGCTTTCGCCGATGATGCGGGTTGCCATCATCATTGCCGTCACCACCTGTCTTAAGCAAATGGAAACCGTATTCTTAATGACCAACGGTGGCCCTGCAAATAGCACACAGTTCCTAGGGAACTATCTGTACAAAACCGCCTTCTCATCATCGCTATACGGCTATGGTAATGCCATTTCGATTCTGTTTATTGTGTTCTGCCTGATCCTAACCGTTATCCTCAACAAGATTTTAAAGAAAGATATCGGAGAATTTTAAAGAAACCCTGTAACCGGAGGATATCCTATGAATAATTCCTTATCGCCTGCCGCTTCACCCCCTAAGCTAAACCTTCACAAACAAGAACGCAGAAAGCCTACAACGGGCAAAATTCTAATGATGGTGTTCCTGTGTATCATCGCGTTGATTCAGTTATTTCCGCTTATTTGGTTGATCGATTATTCCCTGCTCAAGAGCGGTGAGTTCTTCGGAAGCTCATTTCTGAAATGGCCCTCTCCACCCCAGTGGGAGAACTATCGAAACGCTTTTACCTACGGGCGTGTGCCACGTTATTTTGCCAACAGTCTTATCATTACAGTGATAACTGTTATGCTCTCTGCGCTGGTGTCCCTGATGATGGGATATGCGTTTACCCGGATGAAATGGAAGCTAAGTGGCATTGTCCTGTCTCTAATCATGTTAGGCATGATCATCCCGATTCACGCTACATTGCTGCCAAACTTCATTCTGTTTAACAAGCTTGGGATGCTGAACAATATGTACACATTGATTTTGCCTTACTCAGCCATTGTCATCCCCATGAGTGTCCTGATTATGACCGGGTTCCTGGAGACCATCCCACGGGCTATTGAAGAGTCCGCCGTTATTGATGGCAGTGGCATTTACGGGTTAATCTTCCGTATCATCCTGCCCATCACCAAACCGGCGCTGGCAACCATCTGTGTGCTCAACTTCATCAGCACGTGGAATGAATTCATTATGGCGAACACCTTCCTCACCTCGGAAGATCTTAAGACGATTCCCTTCTCCATTATGAAATTCACTGGTGAGTATTCATCCAACTATGGTGCACAGTTCGCTGTTATGACGATCATCGCTATCCCAACCATCCTGATCTACCTGCTCTTCACAGAACAGATGACCAAGGGAATTACCGCTGGAGCGGTTAAGGGGTAACACAATAAACTTAATCCTAACAACATTAAAAGGCTGACAAGACAGGTTTCGTACCCGTCTTGTCAGCCTTTATTCATTCTTACTAATATCTCTTACGGTCGTTGCCAATCCTCCCTCAGCCATTCAACCAAGAGGAGCTCTGGCACATTCACTTTATTAACTTCGGCATAGTCTCTCACCCGTTCAAGCAAACGTCCCGCGGTTCCAGCACTAACCTCTAAACCATGTGCGTTCAGTACATGTATGATTCCACCACTTCCGGAATGTTTACCTAACACAAAATGATGTGCTCTCCCCACCTCTGTGGGATCAAAGGTCTGGTAGGTGGCTGTTTCTTTCAACAAACCGTCAACATGTATCCCAGATTCATGTGTGAAGGCGAGTGATCCGACGATTGGTTTGGCATCGCCGACACTTCGGCCCGAGGCTGTGATCACCCTATCCGCCAGCCCCTTCAAACACTCCGGACGTACGCTGCTCTCTCCGCCATAAAGATAACGCCAAGCCATCACTACTTCTTCCATTGCTGCATTCCCGGTACGTTCACCAATCCCTGCTACCGTAGTGCTTGCCCAGACCGCACCCGCGGCAATACCGCTAAGTGTGTTTGCAGCCGCAAGACCAAAATCATTGTGGCAGTGTACCTCAAGCTCTACATCTACAGGAACAGCACTAAGTAATGTGCTTACCCGCTCTGCCATTTGACCCGGATGATGAGCAGATACCGTATCTGCATAACGGAACCAACGAATGCCTTCTTTATATAATGTATTTACCAGTTCAACCAGGTACTCCATACTTGCCCTTGAAGAGTCCTCCATCCCCACCGACACAGTCATTCCTAGCCGTTGGCCATATTCCGTCGCATGCAGTAATCTTGTCAGACCTTTGGCAGGTGTTAAACCTAGCTTACCTTGTAATTGAATTTCCGAGACAGGGATCGATACATGACTCCAGTTCACACCCGTCGCCCAAGCTTTGTCGATATCACTTTCCAAAGCCCGATTCCAAGTCATCATCTTCATAGGTAGACCTAAATCAGCGATGGCCGCAATATCTTCTTGCTCTTGCTTGCCCATGGCAGGAATTCCTACCTCTGCTTGCTCCACTCCGCATTCCGACAGCAACCTTGCGATTTCCAGCTTTTCTTCCCTCGTGAATGAAACTCCAGCCGCCTGTTCACCATCCCTAAGTGTCGTGTCACATAGCCTGAGACTTTTCACGGTTTACCTTCCTCTCCGCAGCAAGTGCAATTCGGATTACGGGTAATATGGACGCTGTAACAGGCGAAGTCGAGTGAATTGAAGCGATGCATTACGCCCGCATAAGTCGTCCCTACCCTTGTAACCCATTTTACGGCTTCCAACGCAGCCAGACAACCCGCAATTCCGGAGGTTGCTCCCAATACTGGAAAGCCAAACGGTTCCCATTCTGGATTCACATCCGGATAAAGACACTCTAAGCAAGGGGTTTCACCAGGTATAACCGTTGTTAGTGAAATCTCAAATCCATACATCGCCGCCTCTACCATTGGCGTGCCGGTTTCTACACATAGGCGGTTCAACGTATATCTTTCCGGAAAATCATACCGTGCATCAATCACTATATCGGCTTGTTCTACCCAAGGTTTTGCCATATTGTATTCAATCTTCGAATTAAATCCTTCCATTTCAACATTTGGATTCAGACGTTTTAGCTGCTGAATGGCTGTGCTCATCCTTTCCATACCCAAATGATCACTGTCCATCAATATCTGTCGATTTAAATCTGGAGGCACAATGTTTCCTTCATGCGCCAAGATCAGCTTGCCGATTCCGGCAGCAGCTAAATAAAGTGCGGCAGTGCCTCCAAGCCCTCCAATTCCAGCAATCATCACTGTAGCTTCTTTTAGCGCTTTCTGCCCACCTTCTCCAAGCAGCTTCAATTGGCGAGCGTATCGTTCCAGTTCGGTGCCGCCTACAAGCTGCTCCATTTTCTCCCTCCCTGTGGCTGAGCTGCATCATTGGAATCTAACCCTCCAGACCATCCGTTCCATAAAGAGCTG
Source organism: Paenibacillus sp. FSL H3-0310 (assembly GCF_038002785.1). Taxonomy (NCBI): domain Bacteria; kingdom Bacillati; phylum Bacillota; class Bacilli; order Caryophanales; family Paenibacillaceae; genus Paenibacillus; species Paenibacillus sp. FSL H3-0310. The sequence goes on along the minus strand of NZ_JBBODC010000001.1, from coordinate 649,489 downwards.
TCATTTCATTAAATTTATCCATAAAGGCTAACCCTTCTTCTACACAAGCAACGCCGTAGCGAATTACTTTCTCCTCAGAGGTAAAAGGAAACGGAAAACCTGCTCTCAAGCTTTTTAACACAAGAATAATCCGATCACTATATAAAAGAGCACGCCCAAATCCTTCCCCGTTTATTTCAGATGAACTCTGAACCAGAACCCCACTCTTCTCCTCGATCACGCCCGCCACCGCCTGAAACAAGAGAGGAACCTGCAAACGGACTTTTGGAGAAACCGCGCAGTTAAAATCAGATTTGTTCTTGTCTTCAGGGGAAGCGAGAAACAATCGTTCGATCTTCTTCTGTGGTGAAAGAGAAGCATGTCTTCCAAAAAAGTCTTCTGTATCAAGCAATTGACACAACCGCCGTATGAACATCTTTGCTATATCTTTATCCAGCTCTTTCTCCGTGGTTCGACTACGGCGGTTTAATACTGCCGCTTCCGGAGCAACCCGGCCCATTAATGCAGCACTCTCATTAGCTATGGGATCCATCTACACTCGCCCCTTCCGCTTCATTTTCAGCATGTAATACCTTGGCTAGCCACATCGGTGGTTTGCCCTGTAGCATTTCAACAATCCGCTTCACTTGCTCATCAATAGGACTGCCTGGTGGAACCTTTACCGGCATAATTTTACGACGTGTGACTCTTGCCGCTGCTGAGGCTCCAATCTGCATGATGAATATTAGTGTGCAATCCTCTACCACCTCCAGACGACTCTCTATTTTGCCTGCTTCATCCTGATTGAGAATCGTTGGCAGTTTACGAAGATCTATAAGCTCCCCGCCACTTTTGGTAACTTTATAAATTGCGAACATCGGACTCTGCCCAAAATGGGCATTCACTCTAATTCCATCCTCTGTAGCGAATGCTACTTTCACGATGTTCCTCCTCCCTTCGCATTAACAGATTCGCCGCTTTATTCGCCCACTCCATCGCTCCCCGATACCCTACAGAAGTGGCCATATAAGCACCAAGCTCATTCCAAACGGGAAATCCAGCCGCCATAAATGCTGCATCTAACCGCGCCGCTCCATTTATCCCATGTGAGTTACCGATCCATAAATCTGCACCTTTACCCAAAAACTCAACATCATCCAGATCACCGACCCATACCTCTCGTTCCATCTCAACCACCAAAGGAGTTTCATAGGAAGTGACCAGGGCCTTTTGCTCCACCCCCAGCTCTTCGAGCCAAGAAGATACGGTATACAAATGGTCTGGCTCCAGCGCAACAAGTGCAGACATTCCCGCAAATTGAAAATGAGCATCCAGCATGCTATCCAATAAATTCTCTCGTTGCCAGCAATAACGAAGCTGTACCGGCTCCCCGCTAATTTGATGCAGAAATTGCAAAATATCATCCGTTGCTTTAAGCCCCATAGCACTCTCGAATACTTTGTAGGGAGTTCCCAGCGCATTATGCAGTCTTCTAGCTGGACGCTCCATACTTCCGCCGATGGCAAGGGTTAGACCCGAATGCAAGCTTTGCAGCATCGAATCTAGAGGCACCCCACCTCTTGTTAGCGGTGAAAATCCTGTCAGCAGATGCCCAGACAAAGAGGTCGATATATCAGGTACAGCGATTACCTCAAAACCGAAGGAGGATATCATTTCTTTCAGCTCCATCACATCACCCGGCGTCAGAAACGATCCCGGCAAGAGGGTAATCTGACGTGAATTCACACTCCTTGAACCCCGATGGCCTACCTGCTGAATCATCTCATCAAGCATCGCCTCCACGGTAGAACTGAACCCCGATTCCAATGAACCGCGAAAGTCAGGTAAGGTGACGGAAAAGGCAAGCCCACCCCGCATGTTCCGCTCCCTTTTATAGGTCTTGAGCATGGATTGATAATCCACTCCAGCCACATCCGTCAGCTCAGTCCCAATAATGCCTATAATGTCTGGTCGGTGTTTACTGAGTATGGTATTTAGAGCTTCCTCTAAATTACGATTCGCATCAAAGATTACATCCATCTCCTGTAAAACAGAGGTCTGTACGGCTATAGGCTCGCGAAAATGCCGGGTAAGCAGCGCCTTCGGAAATGCGGAACAACCTTGCGCACCATGCACAATAGGCAATGCCTTGTAGCAGCCCTGAAATGCCAGTACGGAACCAAGGGATTGACCGATTTTGATTGGATTAACTGAAGTAGGTTTACTCCTTTTGTTAACGGTCATAGGAAGGTTCCTCCTTATCCCAGGGAGCGGCACTGGCAGCCAGCTTCCAGATTGGATTAGCAAGAGAATACGTCAGCTCCTTAGCCAGCCTTAGTAAACCTTCGTAACCAGCATAGGCTTTGTGTCTTTCTTGATTAATATCGATAAACGGAATCTGCTCTTTCATTGCCACATACATATTCCGTCCGCCAGCAATCATAATATCTGCCTTACGATCCCGGACGGTTTTGATAATTCGGCTTGCCCCGCCCTCCGGGATATATTCGGTGTCATCACCAACACGATCCGCTATACGCCGTATATCATCTTCCGTGCTTTTGTTCGTGCCTACACCTACCACCTGAACGCCTAACTCCTTCAGTGCGGAAATAATCGACCAGCTTTTTACTCCACCCGTATAGAGAACTGCTTTCTTTCCTTTAAGCAGCTTGCGGTAGGGCCGCAGCTCCTGAATCAGTCTGCTTTCCTCTCGTTCCGTCAACCGATCCACACGCCGCTCCATCTCACGGTCATTCAGCAAATAAGCCATTTGACGTAAGGAATAAGTTGTCTCCTTGGCCCCATAGAAGGAGCCTTCGAAATAAGGAATGTGGTATCTTGCCTCCATTTCTTTTGCCAGACCTAACAATGCACGGCTGCACACAACCATATTCACTTTTGCATGATGTGCCCATGTAATTTCCTTATATCTTGCATCCCCTGTAATTCTGGACATTAGCGTAATTCCAACACTCTTCATTAATTTCTCGATATCCCAGATTTCACCCGCGATATTGTACTCCCCAATCAAATTCACACCTAAAGGAGTCTCCATTTCTGGTTCACCTGTGCCAATGACATATTGTAGCAGCGCTTCTCCAGCCAGCCGATTTCCGAGATTCTTACTGCCTACGAATCCGGGGCTGTTCACGGGGATCACAGGAAGTCCCAATCTGCCTGCCGCTTCCTTGCATACCGCATCCAAATCCTCGCCAATCAATGCTGTCACACAGGTCGCATATACAAATATTGCCGGAGGCATAAAGCGCCCGGCAATATAGTCAATGCTATCTTTGAGTTTCTTTTCTCCGCCAAAAATAATATCGTTATCGTTGAGATCTGTAGTGAAACCGTATTGTGAAAGTGATGGCCCGCTTGACAAAGCCCCTCTACTTTCCCAGCTATTCCCGGCACAAGCAGCCGGCCCATGGACAAGATGCGCAGCATCCATGATCGGCAGCAGCGTGATTTGGGCTCCGTCAAAGGAGCAGCCCCCAGCCGCTTCGCCCGGCTTGGGGCGTGGACATGGTTTCGATTTCGGAGTTAAGCTCCCGCAAGCTTGCGCGTCGGATACATCGTTTCTGATGGACTCCATCGTACCACCTCCCGTAACTGAATACTCCTTACGCTTAAAATGCTCAATTATTCAGTGTCACTACGATAAATATTGCACTTCCGGCCGCTCCCCAACGCTCGGCTCCGTATGAGGACGAGGGAATGAATCGGAAGTATACGATTCGGCTTAACGTTCTCCTACTAACGAACAAGATCGTGGTTGAAGCCAGATGAATCCTCATCCAACCCCTGCAGAATTGTATTTACTATAGTAGTTAACAGGTTCAAGGCACCTTGATAACCGATAATCGGATAACGATGCAGATGATGGCGGTCAAAGACAGGGAAGCCTACACGGATCAAAGGAACGTCGGCATCTTTGGCAGCAAATTTAAGATGAGAGCTTCCAATGGCCAGATCCACAGGATCATCAATCAGCAGAGAGCGCATATGCCACAAATCATTTCCGATATGAACCGTTGTTTCTGCTCCGTAGGGGCTGGCAGCAAGCAGAGCTTTCGCTTCTTCTTTAAATCCGTTTTCCCCATTAGAGCACACAATATGAATAGGCTCTATACCGACTTCCAGACAGAATTCAATCAGGCCGATCAGCAAATCCGGATCGCCAACTAAAGCCACTCGTTTGCCATGCAGATAAGGGTGGCTATCGAGTAAAGCATCCACTACCCGGCCACGTTCTTCCACAAGCTCAGGCGGAATGGGCAATCCCGTTAATTCACTGATAGACTCTATTAGCCGATCTGTCGCATGAATGCCCAGCGGAGTCGACATCGCAACGGTCTGTTGTTTCCATGTGCCGCTGATGTATTCCAACGTTTTTTTGACAGAATATTTCTGAAGTGAAAGAGTACCCAACGCATTAGCTGCCTTCGGCACATCCGCCAGCTTCGTTCCCCCATAATAATAGGAATATTCACCTGTAGCCGGGGAATCAAAATTGCCGCTGTGATCACCAAGGAAGGTGTAGCCTGTATCAAACGCGGCAAGGATTTTTCGAATTTCCGCAAAATTCCCCGTATAAGGCTCAAACCCTAAAATGACATTCAGCTTCTCTCCAGTTCCCTCTCCACTGCCAGGGGTAGCTTCAATCCCAGAGCGGATGAACAAGGTACTGAGGATAGACTTTAACATGGAATCGTAACCTGTAATATGTGATCCGGAAAAGCTTGGCGTGTTGGCGTAGGGCACTGGAATTTCGTTCGAAATTGCACCCTTCTGGCGGGCATTGGATATAAACGCCTGCAGATCATCCCCTATAACCTCAGCCATACATGTAGTGGATACAGCTATCATCTCTGGCTTATAGAGCGCCACACTATTTTCAAGACCATCAATAAGATTGTTCATCCCTCCAAACACCGCACCATCTTCTGTCATAGAGGAAGAAACTGCGGGGGTCGGCTCCTTGAAATGACGGCTTAAATGACTACGAAAATACGCAGTGCAGCCTTGAGAGCCATGTATAAACGGCAGAGTTTTTTCGAATCCCAGCGCAGCCATCAAGGCTCCTAGGGGCTGGCATGCTTTATGAGGATTAACTACCAGTGAGGTGCGGGCAAAATTCTTATCTTTATATTCAGACGACTTCGAGTAGGCTAATGCTTCTGCTGTCTCTTGCTCACTGCAGGGTGCCTCGAATGCTTTTTTCCCTTCACGTTGCTTCACATAGGGTTCAGTTTGAAATAATGTATTGTAATCTGGGATCTCCAGTTTGTCCTTCATACGCCCGCCTCCTTTTTAGGGAGTGATCCTGTTTTCCCTGAATTGATCAAGCTCCACACTGGGCTGTTAATGGTCATGTCCATGTCCTTAGCAAAAATCTTAAACCCATCATAGCCATGGTAAGGACCACTATAATCCCAAGAGTGCATTTGCCGGAAAGGAATACCCATCTTGTGATACACATATTTCTCCTTCACACCCGAGCCCATCAGATCAATATCAAGTCTTTGCGCAAGCTCTTCCAGCTCGTAAGCGGTTGGATCATCGTAAATAATAGTGCCTTCCGGAAGTTCAGGAAATGTCTTCTCGTAATCATCCTTGTGAGCGAACTCATAACCTGTGCCCACTACCTCCATCCCCAGATCCTCATAAGCCCCCAGTGTATGGCGGGCACGTAATCCGCCTACCAGCAGCATGACCTTTTTACCTTCCAGCCGGGGTTTAAATTTAGAGATTATCGCCTCCATTTGTGGCGTGTACTTAGCGATGACTTTCTCGCAGTTTTCCTGAATATATTCATCAAACCTTGCGGCGATGGCTCGAAGGCTTTCAGCGGTTTTGGTCGGCCCGAAAAAGTTGTATTCCAGCCAAGGAATCCCATATGCTTTCTCCATCGTCGTTACCATATAGTTCATGGAGCGATGACAGTGAATCAGATTAAGCTTCGCCTTATGCGCGATCGCCAATTCATTGATGGTTCCATCCCCAGACCACTGCGCAATTACACGCAGACCCATTTCCTCCAGTAAAATGCGTGAAGCCCAAGCGTCCCCACCGATGTTATAATCTCCGATAATATTAATATCGTAAGGACCACATTCCGCAAGCTCCTTCTTCCCCATCAGAAAATCACGGATCGCATCGTTAGCAATATGATGACCCAAGGATTGGCTAACCCCACGGAACCCTTCACAACGAACGGGAATGATCGGGATACCTAGCTCGATAGACATTTTTTTGGACACCGCTTCAATATCGTCTCCGATTAGCCCCACAGGACACTCTGATTGGATCGAAATTCCTTTAGCCAGTGGGAACATTTCTTTAATTTCACGGCAAATGACTTCAAGCTTCTTGTCACCGCCAAATACAATATCTGTCTCCTGAAAATCACTCGTCACCTGCATAGCCGTAAAGTTATCAATGCCCAGTGTTCCGTTGGCATAATTCCGTCTTGTTCCCCAGCTATATTGCCCACAACCTACAGGACCATGGCTGATATGCACCATATCCTTGATCGGGCCCCAGACCACGCCCTTCGAACCGGCATAAGCACATCCTCTTTGGGTCATAACCCCCGGACGGGACTTCATATTCGATTTGATGGCGCATTTGCCACAGTTTATTAACTCTTCATTATTGATTTCAAAATGCTTCTGACGATCCTTCCGTGCCTTTTCCGGGTAAGCCTCAAGAATCTCTTCGAGCATCTTTTGGTTATCTTCGATATTAAGCCCCATTCTGAACCCTCCTCATCCCTCAGAGTGATCCGGTGAACAGCCGTCTCTCCACTCCTGTTCACCGGACGAACCTAATTATTGGCCAGATGCCTTCAGCTTTTTCAGCGCCGTCTCTTCATCCTCAATCACACCAAATTCCATGAGTAAATCCTCCAGCTCTTCCATAGAAATCGGGGTCGGGATTGTCATCATATTGTTATTCAGGATCTTTTCTGCCAAAATCTCATATTCTCTCGCTTGCTGATGATGAGGATTATATTGGGCCACGGTCATTCTTCTCAGCTCTGCATGCTGAACCACATTATTCCGCGGGACAAAATGGATCATTTGCGTATTCAAACGGCGTGCCAGCTCCATAATGAGCTCATCCTCACGGTCCGTATTACGACTGTTGCAGATCAGACCGCCCAATCTTACGCCACCGCTGTTGGCATACTTTAGAATTCCGCGCGCAATGTTATTGGCCGCATACATAGCCATCATTTCCCCGGAGCATACGATATAAATTTCCTGTGCTTTATTCTCACGGATCGGCATTGCAAATCCACCACATACCACGTCACCAAGTACGTCATAGGATACAAAATCCAATCCTTCATAAGCCCCTTGCTGCTCCAAAAAATTAATAGCTGTAATAATCCCGCGGCCGGCACAACCCACACCCGGTTCAGGTCCACCACACTCCACATTAAGAATGTCGCCATATCCCAACTGAACTACATCCTCGAGCTCCAAATCCTCAACCGTTCCTCTTTCTGCAGCCAATTGGAGCACTGAATTCTGAGCTTTAGTGTTCAAAATCAGCCGTGTGGAGTCCGCTTTAGGATCACAGCCTACAATCATTGTTTTTTGACCAAATTTAGTGGCGAGCTGCGCCAAAGTGTTCTGCGAAGTTGTGGATTTACCGATACCGCCCTTACCGTAAAAAGCTATTTGTCTCATCATTCATCATCCCTTCGAAATCGATATATTTTCAAAATAAGAGCTGATCTTCACACTTTCGAGAATCGCATCCTGTATTTCACCTTTACGCACCAGAGGCAATACTCCGGCTTTATTTAAGCTGGCGCGAGGGACATCGCCAATACCAGAACAGAGCAATATTTGACAGTCCTGTAATATAGAAATAATTTCTTGTAACGTGGCATTCTTATCCCCATTACAATCCGCTTTACCGTGGCAATAGGCCTGAATCTTTCTGATACCTAGCAGTTTCACGCTTATTCCATCCGTTTCATAAACCATGAACTCTGTCGCGTGGCCAAAATGTTGATTGACCTTATCCCCACCACGTGTAGCAACAGCGACTTTAGTGGTGTGCTGCCCTTGCTGGATAGAGTTCTGCCTTAGCTCTTTGGCTTTGACACGCTGACGGATTTTGGCATCGAGTTCACGTTGAAAGAGCGCTCTAGCTTGCTCATTAATAACTGGATTTGCATCCATCTTTTCTAATATAAAATCCTGATTACGATCCTGACCTAGCAGCCCAATGGCATCAGCACGGCATTGCCGACAATGGCGCATGACCTTCATCCCTTCGCGCCCAAGCACTTCCTGCAGGTTGTGCAGTTCTTTAGGGCGCGGCGCCTTGCGCCCATCCCGTTCATACTGACTTCCCGGTGCGATAATTAAAGGCGTCACATTATGCAGAGTTGCCCCGAGCGCTTTAACTGTTCGCGATACTTCAGGGAGATGATGATCATTGACCCCTGGAATCATAACGGAATTAACTTTAACAAGAACGCCTTGCTGTGCCAGCAGCTCCAAACCTTGAAGCTGGCGGCTGATCAGCAGCTCCGCTGCTTCTTGTCCTTCGTACCGGATCCCTTCGTCAATAACCCATGGATAAATTTCACGGCCCACATTGGGATCAATGGCATTGATGGTGATCGTGACATGACGGATACCTAGCGCTAGTATGGCGTCTACATGCCTGTAAAGGGTCAATCCATTAGTACTCAGGCAAAGGGTAACATCAGGGACCTGCCGCTTGACTCGTTCGAACGTGTCAAATGTTCGTTCTGGATTAGCCAGCGGATCACCCGGACCTGCAATCCCAACTACCGACAGTTGCATCAGCTGTGCGGCTACACCTTTCACTTTGCGTTCAGCTTGCTCTGGAGTTAGCACTTCACTAACTACACCAGGCCTGCTTTCATTCACACAATCGAATTTCCGGTTGCAGTAATTACATTGGATGTTACAGGCGGGAGCAACCGGGATGTGCATCCTAGCAAAAAAACGATGAGCTTCCTCACTGTAGCAGGGATGGCGGCTGAGCTCCTCCTCTGCTTCAATGGATAACCTCGATGACGCCTGCGGCATTTCCCCACCTCCTAAAAATTTTATGCACCATGAACTACTAGTACTTCTTCGCAGTAAAACTAACTCTGATAGAACAACTGATGTAATTTTAGTTAACATAGTTCTCGCTTGATTGCTTTGATTAGTTTCATCATATTTTCATCAACTTACATCGTCAATCGATTTTTCCCTTTTTAAGTCTTGTTTTTCCTTATGTTTGCAGTTTCGTCATATTAAATGTTAGTTTATATAACCTATATCTATCATGTTTCCGTTTCCATTTTATTCGATCTCTGTTGATTCTCCGTCATCATGTCATGTTTCTGGCCATTTTAAGGATTCTTAAAAGATAGAATCCATTTATTTCTGCAACTTTTATTGACAATGACTTTCATCTCGTATATGATCTCTTTAGGCAAGAACACATTGAATAATCTTAAAAATTTAATATATCCCGTAAAGGGGAGTAGCTGTTAAATAAAGTCGTCAATACGAGAATATGAGGATATTCTCCGGCTTTATTGGCAATTCACATTGTTAGCGAGACCTTTACCAATCAGGTTAGACCTTTATTCCAAAGGCTAATCTGTTTGGTAAAGGTCTTTTTTATATAAATTTGGTTAAAATGGTAGGGTAGATATCTTTTGGTAGATATTCGCATTCAAAAAGGGAGGACAACAGTAATGGATTGGGGATTATTATTAGAGTACGGTTGGGTATTGCTTGTTCTGGTAGCACTAGAGGGACTACTCGCCGCAGATAACGCATTGGTATTGGCAATTATGGTTAAGCACCTTCCTGATGAGGAAAGAAAAAAAGCGTTGTTTTACGGATTAGCGGGGGCCTTCGTGTTCCGATTCGGTTCGCTATTTGTCATCTCCTATCTGGTCGATATCTGGCAAGTACAAGCCATCGGCGCGATTTATTTATTATTTATCGCGGGTAATCATATTTTCCGAAAACTGTTGTTTAAGAAGCCCGTCACAGATGAAGCTGCTGAAAGCGGCACTGACGGTGCGGTCAATAAAAAGAAATCCAGCTTTTGGTTTACTGTTCTGAAGGTAGAAGTTGCTGACATCGCCTTCGCGGTCGATTCCATCCTAGCCGCAGTTGCACTCGCGGTTGCTCTTCCTGCAAGTGGTCTTCCAAAAATCGGAGGCCTTGATGGCGGACAATTCCTCGTCATCTTTGCCGGTGGATTTATCGGTCTGGTCATTATGCGTTTCGCAGCTTCCTTCTTCGTTAAGCTGCTGCATTCCCGTCCAGGACTTGAAATTGCAGCCTTCTTTATCGTAGGTTGGGTGGGTGTTAAGCTGTCAGTCATTACATTGGCGCACCCTTCACTTGGTGTTCTGTCCGAAGATTTCGCTCATAGTACCTGGTGGAAAGCCACCTTCTACGTTGTGCTCGTACTCATCGCTGTAATCGGCTGGTTTATGAGTAGCCACAAGGTTGAAGAGAATGTTGGCGAGAATCCGGTTCGAGAAGTAGACAAACAACTCGGTAAATAATCGTTAAAATACAGCCACAAACAATACCCCGAAAGATGCACCTTCTGAACAGGTGCCCGTCTTTCGGGGTATGGTTATTTATCCTCGTTTTTGCTCTCGATATTCCTGCGGCGTACAGCCAACGGTTTTTTTGAAGAATCGAAAAAAATAGTGCTGATCACTAAACCCGAGCTGGCCGGAGATCTCGTGCATTTTTAGAGCAGTTCCAAGCAGCAGCTCCTTACTCAGCTCCACTTTTTTCTCCAGAATATAATCAGAAATCCCCTTCCCTGTCGTTCTTTTATACCAGCGTGACAGATAGGACGGATTAAGTGAGACTTCCTGCGCAATCCGGGTTAAGGACAAATCATCAGCCAGATGGGATTTAATATATTGGTGGATCATGGACAGGATATTCGATTCATCATGTTTATAGGTAGCGCTTCTGTTCGAGATAATCCATTCAAAAAACGTGTGATAAAAAGAGATGACATCCGACCAGTGTGTATTGATATTAAAATATAACATGCGTGATAAATTCATACCGCTATGTGCTTTTTCCGTTAAACCTAACTCTTGTAAAGTCTGCAGCAGGGTGTTACTGATCCCAGACATTAATCTTAATCTCAAAAAAGGATCCTCCGGCCCACCTTCCCCCGAGAGCTCCACCCATTTGCGAAAAGATGTGCCCCAATCGAGATCACCTTCAAGCAGCCGTTGTTTTAAATAGTCGAGCAGTAATTCCGCTGTTGCATTTCGATTATGCATAGAACCTGGACTTGGGCTCACTTCCTTGGTATTTATCCTCAGCAGCTTTTCCATCCCAAGTCCGGGGCTATCAAAAATAGCTAATCGTAAACGGTTCAAGGCATAGTTCAGCTCATGCCAATGCACTTCCTGATCACTGGCGATGATAGACACAGATAGTTGCAGACATTTGCCACAGGCTTGCTGAACGGATTCCATTGTTCCGTGGACGAAGCGCAGCGTTTTTAACCAGAGCTCTTCTTCCTTGATTGAGGATACACTTTCACTTTTAGGCTGAACAAAACAAGCTATCGTCCCCGGATCCAGATCCACAGCCTTAACTTCAACCTTGTCGCTGAGCAGCTCCTCCGCAATATTGGCTACCGCATAACGAATTAAACTCCGGTCTGAAGCCGTTTCATAATTTCGCCAAGCCTCCATCCGCAGAATAATAGGCAGGACGGATCCATCCGCTTTGAACGGGAGCTGAATGGCATCGAATTCAACCTGCAAGCTCTGCCGGTCTATCCGTTCGGTGCGTCTTAGAATATCGTGTAATAACTGCTGCTGTAACTGGGGCAGCGCGCGCGGGAGCTTGTCGCGAAGCCACTGGCTTTTATAGAAATAATCCTCTTCTGAAGATATTTTCTCCAAAGTCAGCTCCACAGCGGCACGAATTTTATCCATCCCCTCTGTCTTCAATAAATAGTCAACTACACATGGATTTCGGATCGCCTGATGGGCAAAATCGAATTCATTATGTCCTGTCAGCAGAATTACTTTACAACGTGGCCAGCGGTCGACAATTTCCTGAATTAACGCCATCCCATCCATACCTGGCATACAGATGTCACTAAGCACAATATCTATTTTTACGGTATTAAGCCAGTCTATGGCATGATCCGCTGAATGAACCTTTATGATCTCCAAATCTTTAAAATCTGCCTTTACAAAAAATTCGTACAGCCCATCCAAAATATTAGGCTCATCATCAACTATCATCATTCGTTGCATCCTGCACGTCCCCTTTAAGCGGTAAATTGACTCTTACACAAAGTCCGCCCAAACTGCTTCTCTCTGCCATCAAGCCATAAGGGGAACCAAATTTGATCCTCAATCTCTGATTTACATTTAATAAACCCGTGATCTCCCCCTGAATGGCATTCTGCTCGGAGAACTGGCGCTGCAAGAGATTTAACTTGTCCTCACTAAGTGAGTCACCGTTATCTTCTATTATAATAGTCAGCGTATGCTCAACTTTTTCATAACTCATTTTTAATAGGCCATTGCTGCTTTTTTGCTTAAGCCCATGCTCGAATACATTTTCAATGATGGGCTGCAGGAGAACCCGTGGGACTTTGATGTCCCGGCAATCCGCTGCAATCTCATCCACTTCAGCTCTAATTCTCGCTCCAAAACGAATCCGCTGTATAGCCAGATAGACCAAAGCATGCTCCTGCTCTTGCTGCAAAGTAACCTCCTGGGCGGAATCCCGGGTCATGTACCGAAAATATTGCCCTAAATAATCAGAGAACTCCTTGATCAGCTCTACATTTTCCACCTCAGCCATCTGTTTTATGCTAAATAGACTGTTGTAGAGAAAATGAGGGGTGATCTGCGATTGTAAATGTTTAAGCTCCGCTTCCCCTGTCCGGATACGCTGCACGTAGTTCTCATCGATTAACGTATTCAGATGCTTAAGCATCTCATTGAAACGAGAATATAGATACCCAAACTCATCCCTGCGGGAGTGAGTAATAAAGATCCCCGTCTGCCCCTGCTCCGCTTTCTTAAACCCTCTGATAAGAATAGACATCGGGCGATGAATCATCCTGTACGTCCATAAAGAGAACAAGATAATGATCACTATCGAGACAACGAACAACAGCCACAGCAGCAATGAGTAGACTTGAATCGGCTTCATGAGCACCGTGTTGGGAATATTTGCGGTCAGCCTAAAGTTATTGCTGTGATCGTAGAGCGAATAGTAAAAAGAATTATCAAAACGATACCGCTGCACACTTACGGTCTCTTCACTATTTAGAGGTTTCTCTATGGGAAACAACCTAGGCTTCTGGTCAGAAGTTGATATCACATAATCGTTATTGCCGAAGGCTAACGTAATATCGCTCCCCCCTGATACCGCAAATTCTTTCAAACGCAACTCAAGCTCAGGTGAGGAAAGCTTCACTCCCAGCAAAAAATTAGGTGAAAGATTGCGATCCAGGTTATAAGGATTACTACGCAGTAAATATAAGTCGTCTTCGTATTTAGATAAAGCACCCTTCAGATTACCCATAGTGGCCAGCAGATTTTGCCATTCCTCGTTGGTGACATCCCTAACCCCCACCGCAGCGCTAACCCGCTTATTAATTTCCGGGACATAATACACAACATCACTAATATAAGGACTGGTTTCTTTGATTTGTTTTAGCTTGGTGTATATATTGTTCAGATTAGAATCCACTTCGTACCGGCTCATAATTGGAATACGGGTACTGAAGGTAGCCAGCGTTTCATCCTGAGAGTACTCCGTGACTAAGCCCGTTATCCGTTGCAGCTCAAATTCAAGATGGCTGTAGTAAAAATGAACCTTCGATTCGTTCGCCCTCTCCACTTCAGCTTGCATTTGGTTGGAGCTATAGTAGGTAATAGATATACTCAGCGCGCAGAGTGGAAGCATGACCAATAGGAAAGCTCCGATCAGCTTGATCACAATGGAATCGGGGTTCCACCCGATGGAGAATGATTTCATTGGAATTTTCTCCCTCTTCTATCGAATAATAATAAAGAAGGAGCCATGTTCAGGCTCCTTCTTATTTTTAGGTCCAGTCCAGTTTAACCCTTTACACTACCCACGACTAGTCCATGCACAAAATATCTTTGCAGGAACGGATAAATCGCCAGGATAGGAATGATAGACAAGAAGATCTGGGAGGCTTGCGTTGTACGGTCTGAGATTTGGTTTAATAACGCAGCTTGTTCAAAAGTAATATTTTCGGTCTGGATCGACACCTGCTGAAGTATGGATTGTAAATAGGTGGCCAGCGGATAATGTTCCGGGCTTCTCATATAAATCATACCATCGAACCATGCATTCCAGTGACCCACCAAAGCGAACAACGTAATGGTCGCAATACTTGGCATAGATACCGGCAGATACACACTCCATAACGTGCGTAAGTGTCCCGCGCCATCCATCCATGCGGCTTCCTCCAATTCTTTGGGCAAACCTCTGAAGAAATTGAGCATAAGCAGAACATTAAAGATCGGCACCGCGCCCGGTATAACAAGCGACCAGATGCTATCCAGCAGCCCCATTTCTTTTACAATTAAATAACCAGGAATCAGACCCCCACTAAAGAGCATCGTGAACACAAAAACCCAGGCATACACGGTCCGTGAGCGGAAGGACTTTGCCTCTTTAGACAGCGGATAAGCTACTAGAATCGTAAACAACAGGTTAACGGATACGCCAAGCACTACCCGGAGCAGGCTAGTTCCAAAGGAGTGAATGAACTGGTTGTTCTGAAGGATATATTTATAGGAAGAAAGAGTGAAATCCACAGGCCAGAAGGTTACGCTACCCGCGTTAACAGCTGCGCTGGAGCTAAAGGAGATCGCCAGAATGTTCACGATCGGAAAAAGACAAAGCACTGCGAGCAAAGTCAGAAATACATAATTGCAGCGGAGAAACCAACGATAAGCAGTTGAAGTATGGTGCATTTAGTCCACTCCTTTCTCTCTAAAAAATCCGATATTTAGCAAAACGATACGCCAGATAATAACCCAGCCCGATAAATACGAAGGAAACTACCGATTTTATCAATCCTAGTGCGGTCGATACAGAGTACTGAGCATCCTGTAGACCAATTCGGTAAATCATCGTGTCCAAAATATCACCTGATTCATACACTAGCGGATTGTACAGGTTGAACACTTGGTCAAATCCCCCATTCAGGACGTTGCCAAGGCTGAGTGTAAGCATCAGGATCATAATCGGGCGAATGCCCGGAAGCGTAATATGCCAGGTCTGCTTCCATCTTCCGGCACCATCGATTACAGCAGCTTCATAAAGGGAGGAGTCAATGCTGGTTAAAGCCGCCAAATAAATGATCGTCCCGAATCCAAACTCCTTCCATTGATCTGTGATCACTAGTACGTATGGGAACCAGCTATTGTCCGCTAGAAATTGAATAGGCTGCATGCCTAGTGCTTTTAAAAGCATGTTGACAATCCCGCTGCTCGGAGACAGTACATCTACGATAATCCCGCCCAAGATAACCCATGAGAAAAAGTGCGGCATATAAATAATCGTCTGAATCGAACGTTTGAAGCCGTTTACACGAACCTCATTAAGCAATAAAGCCGCTATAACTGGCACGGTCAGGCCAGCAATAATTTTCATGACGGAGATAAATACAGTATTCCATACGACCTGACCAAAACCGGGAAGCTCAAACAAATAACGAAAGTTTTCGAGCCCTGTCCAGTTCATATTCTTAAACCCTGAGATCGGGGAAAAATTCTGGAAGGCAATTACAAGGCCAGCCATCGGAATATAACTAAAAATAATGATCACTATTAAGGCAGGTAAAATCATTAAATGGAGCGGAATATTACGTAGAAATTGCTTAGTATTAAAGTGCATATGCTTTCTCCTCCTTGTATCTCAATTATAGAGCAGCCCCAAATTGCCTTAATAGTGTAGCGTATTGACTTTAAGTATCTTTTGTTGACCTGGTTATCGAACCGAATAGCTGTTCAGCCAAAAAAAGAACTGCCCGTTTGTCATTATCATGACTAGGGGCAGTCCTCTTCTGCGTCGTTTTTACTAGTTTGCTTTTACGATATCATTTACTTCTTTCGTTATTTGATCTCCACCGAGCTTTTTCCAGTTGGCTACGAATTTGTCGAATTCATCGATAGGAAGACTTCCGTAAATGATTTTGACAAAGGTCTCTGCACGCAGTTTATCCAAGGTAGCCGCTTTGCTGTTCATCGTTTTAGTTGGGGCATAAATGAACTCATTCATCAACACCAAGTCATTGTCGCGGTAGTGTTTGATAACCGATTGTGAGCTAAGCGGCCCAAAGATCCGTTCCATATGCCATTTATCAAGATCTCCACCGCGGTAGCTTTGAATATCATCATAGAATAATTTAGCTTCAAGGCCCATGTTTGAGGTATCTCCCGATTCAAGGGCTTTTTCCACTTCATCCTGTGCCTTTACATTTTTGTTCGGTGGCAGGTTGGATACAACCGCATTTTGGAAGCCCAAACCTGTGTCCCCGTTCAAATATTTTGCCCGTTCCGTTTTAGCGGACTCTCCAAACATTTTCTCTGCTTGGAAGTTAAGCAGCTTGATCAATGCCTCCGGATGTTCGTAGCCCTTACGGACCGCGAATACGCCACCAATTGTAAGATGGTTTTGGGTTTTGGCAGGTTGGTCATCAATAGATTGTACTGGATAAGGCACCCAGTTAACATTTTGATCCTTTTTAATCATGTCCTTTACTTGGAAAGGGGCCCATTGCGGCAAAAATAACATACCGGATTTACCAGCATTCACATCCTCCATCGCTTTGGCAAAGTCTTTCACTCCAAACTCTGGATCAATGACTCCTTCTTTATACAATCTTTGCAGCTCCGCAAGTCCAGCCTTTACCTCCGGTTGAATCGTACCATTCACAACCTCGCCATCGGCGTTTTTGATCCAAGTTTCCAGGTAAGCATGGTACCCGAGTAGAAACGCATTGATTGGCAAGTCCTTGTTCAACGAAATGCCGTAAGTATCCTGTTTGCCATTTCCGTCTGGATCTTTAAATGTAAAGTCTTCTGCAATCTTAATAATATCCTGCATGGATGTTGGCTCTGCCAAATTCAGCTTGTCCATCCAGTCTTTTCGAATCCATATCATATCAGAGGAATCCAGCGAACCCGGGAAGCTTACCATCGCCATCAGTTTTCCATCTTTCGTAACCGGCTTAAGCCCTGCTCCGTCCTCTTCAGCGTAATATTCTTTGACAAGATCCGAAGCATATTTATCAAATACCCCGGTCAAATCCTCCAACATGCCAGCTTCATAAAGCTGCTCGAATTGCACCGTGGACACCTTTAACAAATCAGGTAAATCCCCGCTCGCCAAGGTAACATTCATTTTATCGTTATAGTTAGCATCAGCCACAATCCAGTCATAGGACACTTTAATCCCAAGCTCTTCCTCGTATCCTCTGGTCCAGATGTTATTGGAATGTGTATCGCCCTGCGCCAACGTCTCTTTGCCTGTTTCGTTCATCGTGGAGCGAAGTTTGATCGGCGGATCATATTTGGTTAAAGGGCCGCCTTCCATTTCCGTTTGCGCACTAGTGTTTCCCTCTGCGGTACTACTACTGTTTCCACTACTGTTTCCACTATTATTGCTGGAGCAACCACTGAAAACTAATGATAAAACAATGGCCGATGCCATTAAAGGCAAGCCTTTAATCTTTCTTTTCATCTATTGAACCTCCCTTATTTTCTATATCCTAATTGTAAGAAGAAAGCGTTAACACAGCGAGTGTGAACCGTTTACATTCGGTATCTTTTCTTTACCTATTCATGTTCGCCTAACAAAGCTCCGCTTTAGGGTCACTCTGATTATCATAATACTGTGAGTTTGTAAGTGTCTATGTATTGGTAATTAATTACACAAAAAAGAGGCGGATCCTTATGCTATCCCTTAAGAATCTTAGCCATCAAGATTACCTATATAGTGAGCCGGCGGTTGCATAGTGTAGGCGGATTGGACTGAGGATTACGCGGAGGATTGCGCGGAGGATTGCGCTGAGGATTGCGCGGAGGATTACGCTAAGGATTACGCTGAGGATTGCGCTGAGGATAAATTAAGCGTTGAATTAAGCATTGAATTACGCGGCATTACGCGTTTAATTGTATTTAGTACACTTATAATGCATCAAATCACTCGGCCAAAGGATATAAGTGTATTCCGTACACTTATATTCTTGCTTTTCTCGCCAATAGGTGAATTCTCTAGTTTTTAGTTGCAGAGAATGCAATTAAAGATACACATTCACCTTTTGCATAAGAAATAGCTGTATAGAATGCAGTTATTTTGCGGATTCCAGCAAGAATCGGCGCACAAAAAATGCTGAGAGAATACTGGAAACTGCATCTGCCAGATAGAGATGCTTTAGTCAATCCGCCGCGCTGCAAACTAAAAAACCAGGCAGTGATTCTCCAATCGTCGGAGAATCGCTGCCTGGCTGTCTTATTAACACTTATTGACCTATGATCTGATCGGTCTTTCCTTGCAGCTCCACTAGCTTCATGATCACCGAAGCCGCCAGCGCTTTTGTTACATTCTGCTGCGGATTAAACTTGCCGTTGTCATCCTTTAAGAGTCCCAATTTCACAACAAGAGCCACGGCCCCCTTATTGTTTATAGCTGAGCTATCACTAAACTGACTTACAGTCACATCTTTATCAAGATAAGCTGTGAGTTTATTGTATTTCAAGAAATTAGCCAGATGAACAGCAAGCTGTTCCCGGGTTAACTTACTCTCTACTTGCAGGCTTTCATCCTTATTGATCCATTTACGATCTGCTGCAAAAATAACTGCATCATAATATGAATTCTCTGGCTTCACGCCTGCCACAGTTTTTCGTTCATTATTATTATAATAATTGGTGAAATTCGGACTAGAAGCTTTGGCAAGATAGGATAACCAATCACCGACAGTTATTTCTTGATCCGGGTTCACTTTGCCATCGGCATCCGGTGTAATCACATGGTGGTTTACCAATTCTGATAATTCCCGCTCTGCTGCATGACCTTTGATATCCGTTGCAGATAGTTGAGCATCCTGCTGACCGAGGTAATCATACACCGCAACCCATTTTCCAGTGGCTGCATCCAAAACCTGATTCAATCCGTTAGATTCATCAAAGGTTGTATCATATACCAGCTTCACCTTCGGTGCGACATAGTTACTATAAGTATTGTATCCACCAACCTGAGTATATTTCAGCTTAGTCTGATATTTAGGCTTATAACTTTCGAGCGCTTCTTTCTTGGAAATTGTTGCATCAGGCGATAATGTGATTCCATCGATACCGCTTATCCGATTCCCCATGTAAGAAGTCAGTCTGCCGTAAAGATCCAAACTTACCGTAATGGTGCTGTCACTCACAGGAATTCCTTGATGATATCTAATAAACTGGTATCCATATCCTGATCCGTCTGAAGTCAAACTCGAATTATCCCCGTATTCTACCAGCTTTAGCTTCTGGCTCGCCTGAGGATATAGACTATTAATTATACTAAGCGCTTTCACCTTCGCTTCAGCCTCACTAAGCTTCTTACCTCCAGCAGGTGCCGGCTCTTCCTTCTTCTTATCCTGAATAGCACCATAAGCTTGAACCTGGTACTGCAATACTTCACCGGTCTTTGCATCGATCTCAGCAGAGGATTGTTCTGGAAAGCCAGCACCAATGTAACGATCATTTCCATTACTGCCCCAGTATAGCTGCCAGATTTTTCGATCTGAATCCTGATAGTCATTTCTCAAGGTTTGCGAGATCAATTTACGATCTGCCGGGATATAAGCAACCTTCTCTACAAGCTGTGCTGCTTCTTTTGCAGAAAGCTCTGTACTAGAACTTCTTGCCTGAAAAACATCCTTGCTCTTCGCTACTTCTGAATACACGACTGAGGTGGATACGGATTCTTTTCCTTCATAATCTATCCGCTTGCCCGTTAATGCATCGATAGGATATAGAGACTGATCTATTGGACGCCAGCCTAGGATCCAGTTGTTAGGTTTTCCGTTCTTATAAATAGGAATGTAAAATAGGCCCACATCAAACTGTTCCGCAAATTGCTTCTGTGCTTGCTCCAAGGTAATCTTGGGCTGTGCAGACGGGTACTCAAGCCCTTGAGAAGACTTAGAGAATTGCGTTACAGTTCCGTTACCATCCACAACTATGTTAATGCTGTCCGATCCAGAAGGAATACCATTTTTCAGAATACTGAAGTTATATCCATATTGAACAGGACCGAATAATGATTCCGAAAAATAACTATAACCAACATTCTCATTTAATTGCAGCTCACTGCTCTTAACCGATGAGGCTGCCTTAGCCACAAAAGTCTTGGCGATCTCCAATGCCTGAGTCTGCGATACTTTCGGTGGATAATAGGATTCGTTCTTCTCCTGGGAGAATGAGAGATAGGTGTTGATGATATCACCATTAATGGCGTCTACCTCACTGCTAAAACCATATCCTATATTCCCTTCTTGAACCTGCCACTGAATATGCCAGATCATTTGATTTGCTGGAGCTGGGTAGCTTTGGTTAGATCCCAGTTGAACATTGTTTACAGTTGCATCTTTTAGAGATGGGAATAGTTCTTTTAACTTTGCAATGGCTTGCTCCTGCGTGAATTTCACTTTTGCAGGATCAGCCTCAGATTTCGTAGTCGTAGCTGGAGCCGCTGATTGCGTACTAACCTGCGTTACGGAAGTGTTGCTGCTAACAGATATAGAATCGGCTGCGGCTAAGCCAGGGGGTAAGAGTAACGCGAGTGCAACGGAAGTGATTAATACCGTTTTAGCTGTTTGATGAACAAAAAGAGTACTATTGCTTTTCAAAAGAATTCATCCTCCTCTAACACGTGATTCATATTATTATACAGATATTTTCTTGTATTTTCCATAATTATTTAACGACAGGAAATTACGACATTTTTGTGATGTGAGCTATAATGGTAAACAGTTGCAGCTATAATTCATCTAGAAAGGGGGTCACCGACATTACTGACTGGAACCTTCAGCCGCTTATTGACGGTATTACTAACCTAGACATTCGCAGTTGTCTAATCGTTCAAAATGGAGAACCCATACTGGAGCATTACCGCGATCCACAAATCGCTGAAGAGCTTGGCAAAATCAACTCGTGTACCAAAAGCGTACTCTCCGCCTTAGTTTGCATAGCCATAGATAAACAAATGATTCCACCTCCAGACACACCTATTTCTTTATTTTTTCCTTCATTAAAAGAAGATCGTGACCCACGTAAAAGTGAGATCACTATCGAACACTTATTAACGATGACCGGAGGCTTTAACTGGACAGAGTTTGGTGGGCAGAATTCTTTTCCGGCCATGACTAAAACCGCAGACTGGATAAAATTTGTGCTTGCACAGCCATTAGCTCATACACCAGGAACCGTGATGACTTATAACTCAGGCTCCTCTCAGCTCTTGTCCGCAATCCTGCGTGATTGTGCTGGACAGGCGGTTGCAGAATTTGCCGAAGATCAGCTGTTTCAACCACTTGGCATTCAAAGCTATCACTGGGAGAGTGATCCGCAAGGCATACATACCGGTGGGTTCGGACTTCATCTGAAGCCGGAGGATATGCTGAAATTCGGCTTACTTTATTTGCAAGAGGGACGCTGGAAGGATCAGCAGATCCTTTTTTCAGATACAATTCAGCAATCTACTCGCCCTTACGTTGAAGCCAATCATCCGCAAAAAGGATTCTACGGCTGGCATTGGTGGGTATCCCAATTCAATGCAGGTTCAGAGCAACAGCCGAACGAGATCCCTTATTATTTTGCACTCGGCTTTAAAGGGCAGCATATCATTGTAGTTCCTGCTTACGAGCTGGTTGCCGTTATCACCGCGGATAAGTACAAAAAAGGCTCTCCTGCAAATGTTTTCGGCCGATTTATTGTGCCGGCTCTTCTAGGGCAGTAAGAACCAGGAATCACATGCAGTTCTATGTGTGGATACCACACAATCCATAAAGCAGCCGCAGCCATAGACTGATAAAGTCTTGGGCTGTCGCTGTTAGATTTGTACAAATGATCGCAATTAATTTTTCTTCAACTCGTTTGCTGCAAGCTTAAATGACACCAAATTTCTTTAATGCGTAGGCTATCCCGCCTTCACTTGCTTTTTTTGTAACAAAATCGGCTTTTTGTTTTAACTGTTCCGCACCGTTTCCCATCGCAATGCCCAATCCCACATACTCCAACATGTCGATATCATTCCCACCGTCACCAAACGCGATAGCCTCTGACTTGCAAATATTCAGATAATCCAGCACCTGTTTAATCGCCGTTGATTTAGAAACTTTTGTTTCTTCAAGCACATTCATAACGTATCCGTGAAAACGTTCGAACCATAATTCAGGAAATCTATCTTGGAATTTTTGCGCTTCATTTTCGTCCGCATACAAGCATATACAGTAAACCTCCTCTGGCAGAGCGCTCATTTTTTCGGGATATTGTGTAAGACTCAAAGTCTCCTTTAATGCCTTCATAACGCGCTCATCCTCGGAACCCATTCCGTTCATGATTAAAAGTTCGGTGAAATAGGACATGCCATGTCCGTTCAACTCAGCAAAAGCCAAGAGTTCCCGCACGGTTTCTGTTGAAAGCGTTGATTTATAGATAACGTTATCCTTACATTTGATAAGCGCACCGTTAGCAGAAATAAAGGTATCAATGCCCATAGACTTGAACTCTTCACATAAGTTATGCGGTCTCCCTGTTGCAACTACGACTTTAATTCCTCTCTCTATCAACTTCTCAATTGCTTCTAGCGTGCTAAGTGGGATACTTCTATCAATTTCACTCACTAGAGTACCGTCCACATCAAAAAATACAATCTTATACATATTATGAAATAAGCCTCCCCGTTCGATCGTAACTAGATAGATTATATTTCATGGGATCTAAAACAAGAAGGAAGCCGATCACACGGATCAGCTTCCTTCTTATTTTCGTATTCAGCTTCGGCACAACAAGCTTACGTCGTTAATTTTGCATATACCACAAAAAATAACATCATTTCACCAATGATCAGGTAATTAGGTATAAGGAACAACAAATCTACTACGAAAAAAACACCAAGTAAACCTAATAATAACGTCAAATGGAATATCCCTAACCGTTGCTGTATACGTCTATATTTATGGAAGACCAGTGAGGTAGAGAAGAAGTAGAGCAGGACCGATCCAAAAATAAAACACACCATAAATGTATAATTTAATTGATCTAAAAATAGCAGTTGGATCGAAGCTGCAATCATACTCAAGGATACATAAATAAATAAATGCCCGTAAATTATGGTTTGCCCGGCAGTCTCTATAGTCTTATCCACTTTCTTTTCAACATTATCAAAATATTGCCACCACATAGCTATAATTAATAGAAAAGTTAATAATGCAAATACAATAGATTGCCACGTCCAGTGGCTAGACTGTAAAACCGCAAGGATACTGACCACTGATTCCCCAAGCAGAATAAGCGTAAACAACGAGAAGCGTTCCAATAAATGATGAGTATTGATCGGACTTTTCACCAAGTATTTCCGGCCTACTAATGGAAGCAGAATGTCTACAGTAATTCCCGCATACAAAACTACATAACGCATCCAAGAGTCAAAGAAAAGTGATAAAGAAGAGATCATTAATCCAATCCAAAATCTGCTTCCCAAATACCGGGCAGTGCTCTTTCTATCAGCCGCTTCATTCTTATTTATCGTAAGATATTGAATGGCTGTCATAGCTCTTAAACCAACATAACCTATTAAGAATGGCATATAATATTGATCAAAGTTAACCGATAAGCTCGCCGTCATTATTAATACAAAAAATAATTGTAGAATCAAGAATATCCGATGTGAAAAGATATCTTGCCCAAACCGATTCACAAAAAGCGATTGCCCTACCCAAGCCCACCAGATCGGAATAAATATTAAGATAAATTTGGATAAGTATTCAAGTGGAATTGTACCCGCCTCTACATGCAATAGGACATGGCTCGCTTTTGAAACTGCTGCTACAAAAAGCAGATCATAAAATAGCTCCAGCCAAGTAACTTTCTTCTCAGCAATGGATACTGTACTGTGCTCAAATCCCGATGTGCGTTTATTCATCGTCTGACTCCCTTGGTTTGGATGTGTATTTCTAATACAGTTTATCGGATACTTATCCATCTTAACCGAATTGATATACTAATTTGAAGACCCTTTACCTAAAAATAAAACCAGCAAGCCTCCACACAGAGAGCTTGCTGGTTTTTAGTAAATAAAGTTATTCCCCGGCAATACCGGAGCGTTCCACACTTTCTACAAAATGACGCTGTACGAACAAATACAGAATCAGAATTGGCAGAATGGTTAGAATACACGCCGCCATAACCTGATTCAGTCCAGTTGGGGCCATCCCAATAGAACCCGAAGTCATTTGCGACATCGTCTCCGCTGCCTGATTATTGGAACCATAAAACATCGCTAATCGCTGCGACAGATTATAGAAATCCGGTGTTGTTAAATACGTATTCGGTTCAAAGCTGTCATTCCAGTGCCATACCACAGAGAACAAGAATACGATCAGCATTGCCGGCTTGGCGATAGGAAACATGATTTTCCAGTACGTTCTGAATGCGCCTGCACCGTCGATACGTGCTGCTTCCTCCAACACTTTAGGCATGCCGCGATAGAACTGAATAAAGATCAGTACGAATAATGCCCCCTTCAACCCGTGCCCAAACATAGAAGGAACCACAAACGGCAAATGTGTATTAATCCACCCCAAGTCACTAAAGAACAAATACAGTGGCACAACAATCGTCTGCGGTGGAACTAGAAAAGTAAACAGCAGCAGAACGAAACACACTGCGTAGCCTGGAAAACGGTATCTGGCAAAACCATAACCGATTAAGGAACAGCTTAAGATTTGCAGAACTGCACTCCCGAAGGAAATAATCGCACTATTTGCGAACCCGGCCCAGAATTTAAGCGAATCCCATGCCAGAAAATAGTTGCCAAAACTTATCTTTTTCGGAAGCCATTGCACTGTGGCATCGGCCACGTCTGTTACTTGCATCATGGATTTGGATACCATGTATAACAAGGGATATAGGAATACGAACGTTAAGCTGAGAATAACCAAGTAATAAAAAGCGATATTCAGCACCTGAAGCGAACGTTTCACGACCCTGTCCAGCCTGCCGCTTGCTTTTAGACGAGTTGTCAGATGTTCCATGTTCGTTGTCCGAACCTGCTTTACGGATTCCTTCAACATCTTCTACTTCCTCCCTTCGGTGGCACCGAGCGACTTGCTGAATAACAGGAAGACCAAACCCAGAACCAAGAAAATAAACACAAAATAAATCCAGCCCATCGCTGAGCCATATCCAAAATCATTATTCTTAAAGACGACATTCAAAATATGACTCATGATTTGATTATCTGCCTTCGTGAATGAGCTGACGATACTAAACAATGTGTTTACGAGCATCATCGGCATAATCATCGGGAAGGTGATTTTCCAAAAGCTTTCCCACGCGGTTGCTCCATCACATTTGGCCGCTTCATACAGTGAAACAGAAATCGTCTGTAACCCCGCTAGAAAAATCAGAATTTGCACGCCAGAATCCCACATCACCAGCGTTAAAGATTCTGCATATTTCAGCAACGACTTCAAAATGTCGCCGGGGATAAAGTTATGGAGCTTATCATATAAATCCTGGTTATAAAAAATCGGTAAATTTGCGGCACCCTGATCCATCAATTTGCCCAGGATCGCCCCTGAAGCAATGATGACCGGCAAAAAGAACACGCCACGAAAAAAGGTTTTTCCTACGAGTCCGCGATTTAGCAGAATCGCACAAAAGAGCGAAAAGATAAGAATTAACGGAACCTGAGTCACCGTCGACACCATCGTCGATTTGAGCAGAGGCAAGAAATTAACATCTGTAGTAAAAGCGGCGCGATAATGCTCCATCCCAACAAAAGTGGCCAGTAAGCCGCCTTTGCTCACTTGGAGATCCTGAAAGGAATAATACAAGGAACGGCCCAGCGGAACAGCCATAAACACCAGAAATCCGACCAGCCACAGGCCGATGAAGGAATATCCTTCAACGAAATAACGCGCTCGCATCGATAGCTTTGATTTTTTCACTTCATCATCCTCCTGTTACCGCATAGCTGAATGCCTCGACGGTCTGACCAGACACGTCAACAGACTGCTCATTATAGTTGACTATAATGCTCACACCGTTTGCATAAGTCGTCCGAAAGACTTTACTTTGCAGCTGCTCATGATTCGTCATTTGCTGGTTGCTAATGCTGTCATAGACCTCTTTCAATGCGAGATAATTCTGCACAGAAGGTGCCAGCCAGTTCTCAAGACTAGAGCTGAACAGCCGGTCTGCCATGGTTCTCTGAAGATCGCTAGTCGGAGCATAAGTTAATTCATAACTTGGAAGGGCTCCATATTCCAGCGCCCGTAAGGTTTGGTTACGGGAATCATCGTACAGATTAACCGGGCTTGCTGTATAAGGCACTAAGCCGTGTAACACTAGTTGATAAAAAGGAATCGCCCGATCTGTATAGACAAATTGACTGGAGTCGAGCGGAACTTGATCAATCCGGTTCACATGTCCTAATGTATAGGCAAAACCATAATCTACTGCCGTGTTAAGCTCACCCTTACGGAAGTTATCCAATGCATTAACATAAGTATCTTCTGTAAGCTGGCGGTCCGTATTGGATTTATTATCCTCATCGGAGTATAGCAAGCTTCCAAAGTGTTCAAACTGTACACCCTTCACACCCAGATCCTGAAACTTGCTTAACTCAGCATTACTGCGTTTTGCGATAACACTAGGTTTCATTAAATAGAAATAATCATCCGTATTCCACCGGGTAGAGAGATAATAGACATACTGCTTCAAGACTTCACGATTAATACCGCGGACAGCATCTCTGCTTGTCTTCACGCCGTTGCTATCTTGGAAAGGTTTCACGTAGTTAGCTTTCAAATAAAGATTTACGCCCTTGCCTGCGGCATATTCCTGAAGCTCTTTAAGTCCCTTTTTGCCTCCCAGCTTCTTCTCAACAGGGAATTGTTCTGGCTGGTTTCCGTATAAACCATTTTTGGACCATCCCTCGATCGTAATCTCTAGCTGAGTAACACCCTCTGCCTGATATTGATCAATCATGTCCTTGATTTGTTTAAACGTAGCTGCTTCTATAAAAGTTGAACCGATGACTTCATCACGTGAAATCCCACCGAGCACTTGAAGATACAATGGCGTGTTCTCAAGAACTACTTCCTTGACCTTTTTCTCTTCCATTAAGTAATTACGGTATTCCTTCGCCATCCCAACGTAGTTAGCTTCCTCGCCTTGAAGCAGAACATAACGTACGCTACGATCGGTTTTGATCATCTCACCCTGATAATAAGGAATTTGGCCGGAATTGCCGACAAAAATAACATCATCCTTGCGCAGGGTAAATTCACTTGATGCTCTATAAAGCGAAATAGCGCGAATGCCTGATGGAACACCGTTGATTTTAGCGTCGGTATCTCCCTTAGTAACAATTGCTAAATATCCTGTGTCTCCCTGATAGATCCCAAACACTGGCAAGGCGATAGCTTTTTTAAGAGGTGCCGCCTTTTGCCAAGAGTTATCCGTAATTTCATGATTTTGTTTCACAAAGGTTTCGTCCCCGCCGTAAATGTATTCAGAATAACCTTTCAAATAAGCGGGATGATCTTTCCGAAACTCCAGCAATGCCCCTGAACCATCTGGAAGCATCATTGCCCCCTCTGCATCTTCTCTAGCCGCATGAAAAAATGGCAGCACCTCCAGACTCGTGAATTTCGCATTCCCCTCTTCCTTCAAATACTCCTGTGGAATGGAAGCCTCAAATCCATTAGCAGTCAGTCTGTACTCCAGAGCAAAAGAAAGCTTCAGGCTAATAAAAGCAAACTCCGCGCGGACGACATCTTGCTCAATCGTTACGGTAACCGTGGAGTCTTCATCTTTAAGTGGGTAGACCTGTGTAATGTCAGCCCCCTGTGTGTATCTGGCATAAATTGGCGCGGTCGTATATTTCTTAATATTTGGCATGGCTGTTCGCTCCAGCTGTGGAGATCCAAGCCACTCCTTGTTTGTGATTTTGTCTGTGATGCGAAGATTTCCCGATTTCTCATCTACATATAAAATATAGCGTTCGTTCTCCAATGCTTTTGTTCCAGGCGTGACCGGCTGTAGCTCAACCTTCTGTACAGGTGCTGCTACAGCGGCTGGAGCCTGCTCTTCTACGGGAGCCGTGGTCTCCTTTTCTTGCACAGAAGTGGCCTGCCCTTCAGCTGGTTCAGTCACC
Organism: Paenibacillus sp. FSL H3-0310; assembly: GCF_038002785.1. Taxonomy (NCBI): domain Bacteria; kingdom Bacillati; phylum Bacillota; class Bacilli; order Caryophanales; family Paenibacillaceae; genus Paenibacillus; species Paenibacillus sp. FSL H3-0310. The sequence continues at coordinate 621,017 of NZ_JBBODC010000001.1, read as the reverse complement.
ACCGATGTTTGCTCTTGCCCAACCTCTTTGCTTTCTTCAGCCTGAACAGACTGCGCAGCGGTGGACGGATCGGCGGAACTGTGTAGGGGTTGAACATTTATCACTGCGAACAGCATCATCACAACAATACAGAGAATGCCCCGCACTTTAACTTTTTTTCTCATCGTGTTACCTTTCCCTCCTTACGCGCGCAATCTCAACTCTTTGAGCAGATCGACAATAAATGAAACAAATTGATTGGAAATACCAAACAGCAAAATGCCTACAAACCAGATAATGGCGATCCCTATTACACTGATTATGGTGATAAAAATAACCTTTCGAATCTCAAAATCATGCAGGATCTTCACCTTCATTAAAATCAACCAAGCCACCCAAAGAATCACAAACTTGTGCAGCAGATTGAAGGTTGAAGCCTCATCCAGCGAAAGGATCAACGTTAGCAGTGTGACTGGGATGATAAAGAGCATGTATGGAACAAGCGCAAAGGCACTGCCCACAAAAATCTCTTTAAATTTCCCCTCACCATCCATAATCGTACTGACACCCCAGTTCGAGATACACCAGGTCAACCAAGGAACGATAAGCCAAATAAACTCATGAAACATAGAGATTTCATGCGGCTCTCTAGTTTGAAAAGCATACCCTGTAATCAGAATCGAGATCATTCGTGCCACAAAGGTCAGTAGAACGATGGCAATCCCCTGTATCCAGCGGATACGCTGCTTACCCTGAATATCGTTATAGAACTGATAAGGATGAACTACAACCTGATGAATCATTCGCAAAGTGTTCATCCAATCTCCCCCTTTGCCGGGTCCAATACTGCCTTGTTTCCTCTATACAGCCAGGCATGGAATCTCCGGTATAATCTCGGCGCACTCCAGAACAGTACTAAGAACAGTCCAATTCCGCCGGCGAAGAAATAAGTAAAGTGCTCCCGGATATACAATTTACGATATTCGCGGAAAGCGGATGAATAGTCAGCTTTGGAATTTGAAAGCTTGAAATAGCTCATAGATTCCTTATATTGCTCTGCTTTATAAAGCGCTTTGCCGATAGCCTGATAAGCCATATCATAATTGGCGTTTAATCGCAGCACCTCTTGCCATAAGGATTGCGCTTCGTCATAGCTGCCATCTACATATAGCAAAGATGCCTGATGAACCAAATCCGCAAACGGCGTGGTCCGGAAGCGATCGATTCTGCCCCGTCCTTTATCCACTACATAGATGAGACCATCAGCGGTTTGATCTACGGCGGAAGGAGTCACGAAGAGTCCATTCTGATCCCCGATCCCGCCGAAGCTGAATAACAAATTCCCCAGCTTGTCATATTGAAAGACTTTACTGGACTGCAAATCCAGCGCGGTTATAAACCCGTTCTTATCAATACTGATTCCCATAAAGGAAGCCATACTGAATGGACCCTCGGAGTAATAATCGCCGTACCAGCGTTTACCAATGTTCAGCGTATCTACGCCTACCGGAGATAACCGTTTGATCTGGTTATACTCTTCGCCCAGGGTTGTGCTGTAGATAAATCCTTCTTCATCCAGATCCACGTTGGAGAACTCAGAAGGTTTAACCGTCGCCAGCTGGTTCTGCTGCTCTTTGGTGGCCACCAGCTTAATTAAGAGTCGTGTCCAGGAGAAGCCTACATGGTTCGCTCCATAGAACCCCTTGAACTTACCGCCCGAGTCAATTTGCAGCAACCCCTGCGTGTTACCATCGCTCACCACATACATATAATCACGCTTATCTACAACTAATTTAGAAGGAGAATAAGAGAAATTAGCACCCAGTAATGGGCTATCCGGTTTTAGAAACTCTTTTACGAACTTTCCATTTTTATCAAAAATAGCAATACGCGCGTTTTTTGTATCTGCTACATATACCGTTCCATCCTCTTTCACGAATACACCCTTCGGCTCCTGCAGCTTGCCGCTGCCTTCCGTATCGCCGATCAGATTTAGCAGACGACCGTCCTTATCCATATGAACAATACGGCTATTGCCCGTGTCTACTACGTAGAGTGAATCGTCATCACTAATAAAGAGAGATTCCGGATTTTTGAAGGACCCCGTATCTGTTCCTGTTGGATCGATAGAAGAATCGTAGAGATAACCATTAATCGAGCGGACCTCATTGCCGGACTGATTCCACGTATACCCCTCATACGGGGCTTCGCCAGCTAGTGCCTGCCCTGGAAGCAGCAGCACTGGCAGTGTCAGCGTCACCAGTAGCCCTGTTAGCAGCATTTTTTTCATATTGCGTCCTATCATCATTACTCCCCCTATTCCTTCAGCCCCGAATGGGCCATTGTCTGAAGCACCATCCGCTGCGTTAATATAAAGACAAGAATAGTCGGGAGAATCATCAAGAAGCTTGCTGCTGCCAAAGTACCTACCCTAGCAACGACTCCGGCTCCACCACTGATGGTTTGGATGGCAAGCGGCAATGTCTTCATTTCCTGAACAGTCGTATACACCATTGAAGGATACGGATCATTCCAAGCAGAAATAAAGCTAAATAAAGCAAAAGTCGAAATCGCCGGCTTAAGCATTGGCATCACAACCACCCAGAATACCTTCCATTCTGAAGCCCCGTCTATGCGGGCCGCCTCTAATAAAACATCTGGAAGCTGCCGCAGGAACTGGGTCATAAGAAACATTCCCATCGGTGCAGCCAGATAAGGTAAGATCATTGCAAAATACGAATTCATTAATCCGCTGCGGCTAATCAGCAGATATTGCGGAATTTGCAATACTAAAGGTGAGAACATCAGCGCCGCCACAATCATACTAAAGATAGCGCTTTTAAATGGCATATTGTGCTTGGCAAGCGGATAAGCCGCCATTGCTGAAATTAAGACACCCCCGACCACAATCCCCGATGTAACGACCACGCTATTGAAAATAAACCGTGAGAACGGCACCGCCGAAGTTCCGGTAATTAACAGCAAATCACGAAAGTTCACCAACGTCGGATTCACTACGAAAAACCGCGGTGGGAACAGGAATAGTTCGCTTGTTGGTTTTAAAGCAGTCACTGCCATATAGACAAGTGGCAGCAGCATAATTAGGCCAAACACCGTTAAGAACAGATATAAAAAGATGCCGCCATAGTCAATACGCCGTAAATTTATTTTGTGCATCCTAATCCCTCCCCAGCACTTTGAAGATGAGACGGTTGAGCCCAAGCATCAAAGCGAACAGTAATACAGCAATCGCTGACGCATATCCCATCTCAAAGCGGATAAATGCGTAGTCGAACAGATGCGCCATAATCGTATGGCCTGCATAAAGGGGACTCGGAAATCCAACAAGCCGCATACTGACGTCAAATACGGTAAGCGAACCGACCACCTGCATCACCGCACCGAATAATAGCTGCGGTTTGACGCATGGAATCGTAATGTACCATAGCTCCTGCCAGCGGTACTTGACCCCATCAATTGAGCCAGCTTCATATAAATCTGTCGGTACATTTTGAAGTCCGGCCAGAAAAGCAAGGAAACCTACCCCCATACTCATCCATAAGGAAACTATGATGATCACCGGTACGATCGAATCTACATTTTGTAGAAATAAATAAGGTTCATTGATAATCCCCAGCTGAATGAGCCAGTGATTGAGCAACCCCTTGCGGTCTCCGGCGAACAAATACAACCAAACCACGGACATTGCTACTGCACTTGTAATCGATGGCACATAGTAGCATAGGGTATAGAAAAAGCGGAACTTCTGCGGAATCTGGCTAATCAGCCAGGCCAGCAAGAAGGCCATAATATAACCTATCGGACCTGTAATAATGGCAAATTTCAGCGTAATCCCAACAGCTTTAAGAAAGATATCATCGTCTACAAACAACAGCTTATAGTTAGAGAAGCCAATGAATCTCGGTGTCTCAATAATGTTGTAATAGCTGAAGCTTAGAACGACGGACATGATAATAGGAACAATAGTAAAAACGGTGAATAGAATCAGGAAAGGGGCCAAGAAATAATAGGAAACTTTATTTTTCTTGATATCTAACCAAAGCTGAGTCCATTTCCCGGGAGTTTTCGTCGGCTGCATCTGTACGGCTTCGTTCTGTGCCGGTGTAATTATTTCACTACTCATTTCTGACCTCCTTCCTCTTTGGCGCTTGAAGTCTGGGAAGTTTCAATTCCGAACTCTTCGCGTTTCTTACTGAGCTCTTTATTGATTTCACGCACACCTTGCTCCATCGCCTCCCGCGGGAATTTACCGTTGAGCACAATTTCATTCCAGATGTTGGCGATATGCCGGGTCGTGTAATATCCTCCAAGCACCACTTCGCGCTCTTTAAACCACTCCCACTGTTCCATAATGGCGTCGATATCATCTTGCTGCCACGGCAGACGTTTGAGTGCTTCAACATTGGCTGTATTCCAACGAGCTTCAACACCCAGCAAAGACTCAAGCTCTGAGCCGAAGTTCTCCTGTGCATCCGCACTGGTCCACCATTTCAAGAACTCCCAAGACTCTTCTTTCATATCCGTATCCTTAAAAATAATTCCTGTCTGTGCAAGCCCGCCTGTAGAACGGTTAATCTGTCCATCTGCTTGTTCAATACCCGGCATTGGTTTCATGCCCCACCAGCCTGTCAATTCAGGTGCGGCAGTAGATAACAGAATGTATGTGGAATAATCAGCAACGCCGATTGGCATCTCTCCAGAACGGAAACGGTTATAGAAATCCGCTTGTTTCTGCAGCTTGTAGTTCGTAAAGAGTCCCGTCCACATTTTCATAGCTGTCAGTGCTTCTGGTGAATCCAGATCAGACAACATCCCATTATTCTTATAGAAATCCCCGCCATACTGGAATAAGAACGGCGCAAACTCATTAATGGCTAGACTCGGATTGTTCGGGGCATGTGGATAATAGAAGTCCATCCCGTTTTGTTGCAGCACAGGAATCAGTTCCATAACCTCTTGCCACGTATTCGGAATATCCTTCTCGCTAATGCCCAGCTGTGCCATAATATCTTTCCGGTAAAAGAGCATCGTGAAGTTCTGATTCTCCGGCAATGCGAAGTCTCCGTTATCATACTTATAAGGAATCAGTGCACCCGCTCTGAAACGTTCAGCAACCTCTTGATAATCTGAGAATTCATTCAGATTCACGAGTGAATTCCGCACCGCGAAGTCAATCGGCACTTCACCCTCAACCCCCAGTGCCACATCGGGAGCAAGTCCGGCAGTATTGGCTAATAACAGAATCTGCTTCTGATCCGCTGCAAGCGTAGGAATAATATTGACGTTCACCTTGATGCCCGTGTTTGGTGTAAAGTCCTCATCCACCATTTGCTTAATGATCTCCGCCCAATCACGTCCACGAGAGATCCAGACATCCAGCACCTTTTCATTTTTGTACGTATTCCCTATGCCGCTGTAATCCTTTGTAAAAGAACTAAAGAAGTCATACGTCATCGTCCCTACACGGGTATACCAAGGAGCCGCGTCTTTAGGCCATGGCTGATCTTCCGACTTCACTTCAATATAGTCCATTACAATACTCTGCTTCATTAATCCGTTGACCCATAAGCCAAGCGATGACTGCAGATCCGTAAATTGCTGAAGACGACCTGGAATACTTGAGGTATCCTTCGCCATTTCCAGGAACCGATCACGTGCTTCATAAAGCGTACTCAGCTCAGAGCTTCCATCAGCAACGCCAAAAGCATACATATCCTGCACAGCATCATCCAACGTCCGCGCCATCAAATGTAAACGTGGCACAAGATTAGGAATGTTCTGCTCCAGCTGCCAATCCCCGTTTGGATCAGGGTTCGTTCCCGTTACCTGCGTGATTTCACGTCCCAAAAGAGACATTTTATGTGTAGTGTTCAGCACAGCTTCAATCATTCCGCCTACACCCGATACTTGAACTTCCATCCGCAACGTATGCTTGCCTTGTTCGAGATAAAAGAAGTATTCTCCGTCCTCATTTCCCAGCTTGTTTACTTGCCATTCCGCTTTGTAAGGGAATTTCAAGGCATTCAGCTCTTGGAACGGTACCTCGCCATCAATCATAATCCGGCGTTCCACCGGTATCCCGTTTAGGAACCACTGGCCGTAACGAATTGCGATATTGTAGAGCCCTGACTCAGGAATCTCGAAATCCCATTCCGCCCATTGTCCACCCGTACGCCACCCGACACCCCCAAAACTATTAAGCACAATAGCATCTTTGTTAAAAGGTTCGGTGAGTGGCTCCCGGTCCTCGATCCGCTTCAGCGTTGGATCTGAACGAAGGGAGGATTCTTCTGCCTGAATTTTGATCACTTGATTCTGAACAGGCTTGTAACCCTTATTCTCATACTCCTGCTTCACTTCCGCATAAGTCGGGAGCGGTTCTGGAGAAAATATTCTCAGTTCACTAAGTGCAGCCGGTTCCCGGATGGCTTCCAGCTTCACCGTATGCTCCCCTTTGGTTAGATAAAAGCGAAAGGGATCCGCAGTTCTGGCCTCGGCATCTCGAAACTCCCGATATTGCCAGCCTGTTACCTCTTCCCGCTTGGGATTAAATTCATTCCCTTGATTGTCCAGCCATGGCTCTGCACTTTCCTTCCACATCCGCTGGAATTCCATTTTTTTTACTTGAGAGAATAAATACTCCCCATCAATCTTTACGCTTCGAATGATCGAGGATCGTTTACCAGGAAGGGCATAATACTCCATCCCCATCTGATATAACCCATCTGCCGGAACCGTAAATGTATATTCCACCCAGCTATCCTCTGCTTTAAGCGCTAGTACCTTGCCGGGTTTTCCACCAAGATCCGTCATTACCTCTGTACCTTCAGCACTAATGGCCGTATAATCCGCCGAAGGAATAGCAAGCGTAAAATCCGATGAGTCCTTTGCTCCATCCTGCTGTTTTTCCTCGTAATAGCTTAAGTAAGAGGCTTCGAGTTTTGAATTCACACTATCGCTTTCTAAAATAGAGCTTTCATCAACATCCGCATAAACGGGGATGCCCTCCATCGCTGAATTATCAAACCCTCGTGATTGATTCCACCACACTAGGGAGACTCCTAAAAGTACCAGTAACAACAAACTAATCTTATATTTTCGCAGTATGCGTAACACGCATCGGTCTCCTCCCATCTTTACGGGCCTCTCGGACTTAAGTGAATACAAGCAGGGCAGCTCTGGCAATTGCAGGCTGCCCCTCCTGTTATTAGATTTCCTTACGGCTGCATTCCCATTGCCTTTTTAAAGGCAGCAATTTCTTTGGAAGCTTGCTTCAAGACATCATCACCAATTTTTTGAATAGCCGTCTTGGAATCTGTGTTCTTAGCCAGTGCATCACCGATCGCCGCTATAAAGATTTCCCAGCCCTTGTTATCTACTGGTGTAAGGTGTTTGACTGGAATATCGTTGCTTAATTGCTCATATAGTTTAAATTCCTCTTGCCCACCCAGATATTCATTTTTAGTGTTTGCGTACCAATCAAGACTGGAAATATCCTTGTAACCCGGCTGAATGGAATGTTTTGTCCAAATTTTCCAAGCATTTTCACTTCTCATGCTCCACTGAATGTAAGCCCATGCCGCTTCTTTATTTTTGCTTTGCGAAGGAATAACAAAGCTTGAGCCGCCCATTCCCACGTTAATTCCTATTGGCAAACGGGTTACCTTCCATTTTCCGGCAAGCTCAGGGAATGTTTCCTGAAGTCCGCGCGCTCCAAATGAACCCGATACGACACCAACTAAATCACCTTTCAGAACTAGCTGTTTACCTTCGTCTGAGCCATAACCGATATGAGGTGCCCAGCCCAGCTGTTGTCCACGTTTTGTAATATCAAGAACTTTCACCATTTTGTCCGTATTACGTGTCCAGTTCATATCCTTATCAAAGTAGCCGACTTCATCTCCTGCCCATACGATCGGGCCATCGCTCCACTCCATGAAATATTTACCGTTAGCTTTCAAAATTTGAGCCAGGTTCAAGAGATTCTCTTCATCTTGCATGTATTCACCAAGCTCAGCAGGATCACTTGGCAATCCAAGCTCTTCAAAAATGTCTGCACGGTAGTAATAAACCCCCGGTGTCATATCCCAAGGCATACCAAGCAGCTGTGAGCTGTCCGGTGTCATCCAACGTTCCCAGTTATATGGAGCAACCAGATCTTTATATTTTCCAGCGTTATAAGGCTCTTCCAAAAGATTCTCCAGCACATTGCCCGCCATATAACGATTCAACTGGTACATTTCGACTTCTGCTACGTCCGGTGCCCCGCTACCTGCGGCGATTGTCGTTTGCAGCTTGTCATGCAGGTCGCCAAAGGGCATAACTACCGTCTTCAGCTTGATTCCAGGATATTCAGCCATAAATGCAGCGCCGACTTCCTCGAACACTTTTTCATTAAAGGCCCAAACGGTAACCTCACCTTGAATATCTTTGCTTGGCAGGTCGTTGGCAGGATCTGCTGCTTCCGTGCCCTCAGTAGCTGTTGCATTGGTTGGCTCATTAGCATTATTAGTTTTTTCATTGTTCGTTTTACCGTTGTTAGCTGCATTTTGATTCGTCGTTGAGCTTCCAGCGCTGCTACAGGCTGACAGAATAAGCACAAAAACCATTACCATACATACGACTAAACTGCTCGTTTTTCTTTGCGAAATCATAACCTAACCTCCCTCTTAAATTGAACAAATAAATGCTTGTTTATAGTGAAGGAGTGAACCTCCCTCCGTGACCGGCTATTTCCCCCCTTCCTTTAGTCTTAACACGGTCACGGAATATTTCGGGAATTCAAACTCCAGACTACCTTTGTCTACACTTACCTTTTGAGTTACAGGTGCCACCTTGTCAGGTTCAGCGAAGCTATTCTCAGCATTTAAATCGTCTGACTGAAGTACGGTAGCTGTTCCTTCCAGACTTGATGTGGCAAGTCCGGCAAAAGAAACATCCGTGCGCTGAGCAGTGTCACCCGCATTAACGACTTTAACGATCAACTCACCTGTGGCAAGATCACGGCTCGCAGTTTGGAACAGCGGCCCTGCTGGACTTTCATCGTTCACCTCTTGTATAAGCTCATCGTCGAGATAGAGCCGGATATTAGCACCTGATAATTCAATGCGGATATCGTACAATTTCCCAGTCTCAATCCTTACAGGAACCGTTCTTCCGATGACTGCTCTTGTTCCACCTACTGATTTTTCAATCGCGCTCTGCGTATTTCCCCAGCCGCCAAGATTCCACCAATAGAAGTTACCTTCATCTTTAGAGCCGAACATAATGAGCATGCCTTCTGCTCCGCCAGTCTTTTTCGCCTTAAGAGAAAGTGTATAATCACTCCATGAAGTCTCACCGGCAACTGCACGAATATCAATATCATTAGAAGTCTGCTTAAAAGTACCCTTGGATTGTTCCCAGTCCCCATTGTTTAGAGTCCAGGCTCCGGAATCCTTCTTGAAATGATCTTCAAAAAGAACGTCATCACCTTTCGCTACTCGTACATCGCTGTACTCTACCTGGGTGGCCCAAGTCCCCAAACCAATTCCACCTTGAATGGATTGCTTACCGGAGGTTTCTTCTTGACTTAGAGCCACAAGTGAGGTTGGAAGAACTACATCCCCCTTATTGCTTCCGAACATCTGCTGCACATGATAAGAAGGTGTTCCGTAGCTAGTCGATGAATCAAACACAATAGCGTCCGGGTTCCAAGTACGATCCTTCGTATTCACAAACAACGGGGCATAAGAGGACATTTTTACGATATCAGAATTCCGTTCCATGCCCATCATAAAAGCGGCCTCGCCGATTGCAGCGTTCAGATTGCCTTCTCCGGCACCCTTGGTTACCGCATACTCACCAACATAAATCTCAGGACCACTCCGGTCATAAGTATCGTATCTGTTCGAGTTGCTGAGGAACCATTCAGAGGTTTCATAGTAATGCTCATCAACCATCTCGATAGGCTCACCTTCAACTGCCGCATTGGCAATGAGATGAATCTCTGGATACTTCTCTTTAATTGCTTTATAAAACAAGCCATAACGCTTAATATATTCACTCATCTGGAAATTGTTTTCGTTACCAATCTCTACATATTTCATATTAAAAGGCTCCGGATGACCATTGGCGGCTCTTTGTGCCCCCCATTTGCTAGTAACCGGTCCGTTTGCATATTCAATGGCGTCCAGCGCATCTTGTATCCATGGCTGAATTTCACTGACTGGAACGGTATTCTGCTTGGCTATAGGATCTCCGTTATGTGAAATCCCGATATAAGCTACATATAATGGTTCCGCTTTCAGATCTTCGGCCCATTGCAGATATTCGTGAAAGCCCAGCCCATCTGAGGAGCGGTAATCCCAATATCCCTTATGACCGGGACGCGTTTCAATCGGACCAATGGTGTTCTTCCATTGATAAGCATCAGTTGGCGTTTTCCCTTCCACAAAACATCCCCCCGGAAAACGAACGAATGCGGGTTTCATCGCAGCTACCTTTTCAGCCAAATCGATGCGAAGCCCATTCTCCCTGTTGTTCCAAGTCTCAGGAAACAAAGACACCATATCGAGATAAACAGTCCCTACATTGGCAGCAGAGATTACAATTCGTGCGTTTGCTACAGTACCTGTAGAAGTCAGTGTGTATGTATATGGATGCCATCCTTCTTTTAACTTATCAACGGTCTGTTCTGCATATAGCTCTTTGCCATCTGGGCTCTCTAACGTTATACGCAGTGGCATATTGTCCCCTGGCTCTGGCCGCGCATAGAAAGACAACTTGTAACTGGCATCCTTCGTCAAAGCAATCCCCCAGTAACCATTATTCACAGCAGATACCGAACCACCCTCGGCAGCTGATGATACTGTTAAAGCCATTGCCTGGGTCTGAGCATCGTTCAAAAGCTTACTGCTGGTCAGAGCAAGCTTCCCTTTACTCCCTCCTTTTTCATCAATCCACCAATTGAACAGTGTGACCGAACTATCCTCAAAGGAACGATTGGAAATCAGCTCTGCATATAGCCCTCCATCTCCCGCATGATTAATCTCTTCGAAAAAGGCTCCGTACAACATCGGGCTGATCTTAGCTCCCGGATTCCCCGTATCCACAGTCAACGTATATGCGGTTCCACTACTTGTGTTAGCTGCTGTCGCCGTTGGAAGAGTTTCCTTTCCCGCTTCACCCGTTGCTTCTTTGGCAGACTCCTGAGACAGTGTTGCTGGGTTTTCGCCCTTAGAAGCCCAATAATACGTCAGCCCGCCAATCACAATCACGAAAATCAGCACCGTAAGCCATAGCTTCCGTCCATATTTATTCAAAGATAATTCCCTCCAACTTTTTATTAGCGTTTTCATTTTTATGAAGTGAACAGATCCTTCCATTCGTAATAACTTAAAATCATTTCACAAAACCTAAATGAATCCGTTTCCATTGATAAAATACCATACTAAAATCGGGTTGTAAATAAATTAAACTAAACCTTTTTATACTTTTATGAATATAATTTCCAATAGTTTTGCAAGAAATTAAGAGATTTATTAGTTTTTTTAAAACAAATTCCCTCTTTTCATCTCACCATCTTTATATTTTTCTAAAATAAACGGGGGTTTACAGCCCTAAGTAAGTTTAATTTTCATTTTTTTCTTCATTTATTTTACTGTTTTATTTTTCCATTCAAATAATAATGAAACTAAAATTAATTGTATTGCCCCCAAAAAATCATATAAAAAAAGCTCCCCCTTGCCTAAACTCAGGCAAAGGAAAGCTATAGTTCAATCTCCAACTAAATTTAGTTCCGCCACTTCATAAACTTGTAATCAAGAAAATCAACAAGCAAGAAGAGAATAAAACCGACCAAGCTGAACAACATAATTCCAGCATACATCTCCGGATAATCTAATCTTAACCACGCATCCATGATGAAAAAGCCCATACCATGCTCTGTTCCATAGATCTCCGTAAAAAACAGTACAGATATCGCCGTTCCAAGCGAAATACGAATCGTACTCAGAATTACTGACAATGCACCCGGCAGTGTCACATGCCAGAACTTCTGCACAGCGCTGGCACCTATACTAGTTAAGACATCATAGGTATTGTCCGGAATAGCCTTAACCCCATCCCTTACCGAAATGATGATCTGAAACAATAAAATCAGCATGATCATTAGGATTTTGGACGTCTCCCCAAGCCCGAAGAACAGCATCACTACTGGAAGCAGGGCAATTTTGGGAACAGGATACGTCAAGTAAACCACAGGGTCCAGCAGTTTGTTCCAGGTCAATGAACGTCCCATTAGAAGACCTATAAGCAGTCCAATAATTAACGCCAGTACCACACCTGCAAAAATTCTGAACAAGCTATACCCTACATTTATAGCAATATCCTGCGCCCCTAACTGAAACATCGCCTTATATACAGCAAAGGGACTTGGCAGAATCGAATGGTTCATAAGTAAAAATGCGATATACCAGACTACATTCATACAGACAAATACAAATAGCAGCCTTACTAGATGATGAAGTCGACGTTTGTTTACCATATCTCCTGCATTACCTTTCTAATCCGCTTAGTCTGCTCAAAGAAATCCACACTGTCCCGCTTATCCTCATGCTTCATATGAAACACCAAATGATTATCAATAATTTCAGGTGTAGTTTCTTTGTTGGACGGCATGACGATAATCTTTTGCCCCAGCAGAATCGCTTCTTCCACATCATGAGTGACAAATAATGTAGTCGTCGGGTTAGCCATCCAGTTCTCTAAAAAGAGGACCTGCAGTGTTTCCCTTGTTATCGCATCGAGTGCAGAGAATGGCTCGTCCAGCAACAGAATAGTAGGCAAAATGGCAAAAGCTCTGGCAATCGCTACTCTTTGCTGCTGGCCTCCACTGAGGGATAAGGGATAACGTTCTGCTAAATCAGAGATCCCCATCGACGAAAGCCACTGCTTAATCTGCGTCTCCCGTTCTTGCTTGGATGAACTTGCCGTATGCGTAATCTTCATTGCGATTTGAATATTATCATGTACAGTCTTCCAAGGAAGAAGCCCATAGTTCTGCGGCACCAGTCCAATTAACGTTTCTTTCTCATGTACAGATTTCTCATTAAAAAGAATTTGTCCCTGATAACTAGGCAGCAAGCCCGCAATCGCCCGTAATAAAGTAGATTTCCCGCTGCCGGAGGGTCCGATAATGGTGTAGATCCCATGTTCCGGCAAAGATAAATCCACCTGACCTAAGGCTAATTGTCCGCTCTTATATTCTACTTTCAGATCCTTTATGGCGAGTCCTTTATTTCTTGAATTGGACATCAGAAATCACATCTTCAGCCGAGATATTTTTGCTGAGCAAACCTTTTTCCCGTGCCCAAGCAAATGCAGCCTCTACTTCCTTCACATCCACTTGATAAGCTGGTACATAATCCGGTACTTTGATCTCATCTTTTAATGTCTCTGGATATCCTACTTCTTTGATTACAAGATCGATATATTCAGATTGCTCATGGGATTTCATATAAGCTACTGCTTCATCATATGCAGCATACATACTGCGGATAGCTTCTGCTTTGGCATCAATTGCAGTTTGCGGGAAAGCTAATACGAACGGATTTACTCCCGCAGTTAGCGTTGAGCTCAGTACACGCAGGCCTGAGGTTTTGCCCATCGTTACAAAAGGTTCTGGCAAAATTGCCGCATCCGCCTTATTATTCTTAAGCAATTCTAAACGGGTCGGAATCTGTGGAACCTCTGTCACTGTAATATCAGCTTCGGTCAGACCTGCTTGTTTCAGCATCATTGCCACTGTATATTGTGTGGAGGTATTTTTGGACAAAATCACGGTTTTCCCCTTCAAATCCTTCACATCCTGGATCGATTCATTTCCAGTCAGTAAATCAAATTCCCCAAAAGTTATACTGGTGATCTTCACATCCAGTCCAGCCTCATTGTAAATGGAGATCGCAACCAGGTCAGCACTTAGACCATCCAGCTTGCCTGCTTGAAAAGCTACATCCCGATCTTTGGCGCTTTTAAACGTCTGGATGTCCAGATCCACACCGTGGTTTTTATCGAAACCTTGTTCATGTGCGATGATAAAAGGAATAGCATCAATCGAGGGTAATAAACCGAGCGACAATGAGGTAACTTCTTTTGCAGCCTCTGGAGCAGCTCCCTCTGACGATTCTGTATTTGTATTATTTTTCGAACCACAACCGACTGCAAGTGCAGCGATGACAACAACCATCATAGATAACAACAACATTCTCTTTAGACCTTTATTCTTCATTTAACTCTCCTGCCTCCATTATTCTTTCTATAGTGTAATTCTCTGTAATATTCTTTGCTCACTCATAAATGTGCATGCAAAAAAATCCTTAAGCTCTACAAAAAAAGCTTTAGGCATGTTAAGTTTACCACCAATCTTTATATTTTGTATATTTATAAATTTAGATATAAGTAAATAGAAGCGACGCAAAAAAGCTGACAGCGGAATGGTTCCACTACCAGCCTCAATCTCTATGTTATGGAGTTAGTAGATTTGTGTGGATTTTAATGACAGCTTTTTTAATCTGCTGCCCCGGTTGACCCATACCCGGTCTGTGAACATCATGAGGGAAAAAGACCGCGAACATTCCAGGCTTCAAAGATAACAATATTTCATCTGCTGATGGGGGATAAAGCGCATATTCTCCTTCGGCATCGTAAGGCTTAATGGGCTCGATCCCTTCTTGCAGGGGTGCCCAGCCAATCGTTTCTTCACCTTCGATCAGATAATGCACATCAATATAAGTCTCATGCTTCTCTGCGGCTTGTTCCTCCAGCGATTTTGCCTCCAAAGCCATAATCGAAGCATACATTTCGTTCCCGCGGATTTCGATTCGCCCAAGATCAGGATCATGTTGTAAGATTACTTTCAATTCCTCAATAGCCTCAACAATGACAGGATTCTCATACTTGATATGCTCTTCCCAAGATGACAAAGAACCTAAGATCATAACTTCCCATTCCCCTCACATCTTAATGTACTAAACCAGTTTCTCACTGACTGCTGAAGCTGTAGTTTCTTTATTGATTATGGATTGCTCACTAGTCTTCTTGAAATATTCTACATATAAAATATCAAGCAGATAGAGCTGCGATATCTTTGCAGATAATGAACCCCCTTGCAGCGGTCCTTCATTAGCACCACATAGCAGGGTCAGATCGGAGTACGAGGTTAACGGTGACTTTTCAAACCTGGTAATGGATATTACTTTGGCTCCTCGTTCCTTTGCTTTTCTTGCAACCTCAATGCTATCCTTGGTCGAGCCGGAATAAGAAATCACAACAGCGACATCCCGGTTAGACATCAACGCTGCCGACATCATCTGCAGATGTGAATCCATTAAACATTCCGTTTTGTTCGTAATGCGCATAAATTTAATCTTGGCTTCCATAGCTGTGACTAGAGAAGAGCCCACACCGAAAAACAATACACGTTCTGCATTAATCAAATACTCAATGGCCTCACTGATCTTCTGTATATCAATTAAATTATAGGTCTCGTTGAGTGCACTTACATTCGTGGTCAGCACTTTAGAAGCAACAGCTTCAATCGTATCATCCATCAGAATCTGATCGGTAAGCTGCGGGATCTCATTCTCCACAGTGATGCTATGTGCCAATGCGATCTTGAACTCTTGATACCCTTTATAACTTAAAGATTTGCAAAATCGAAATATACTTGATTCCCCAACATCACATGCATCTGCAAGATCAGTAATCGACATGTAGACTACACTTCTCGTATTCTCCAGTACGTAGTCCGCTACCTTCTTCTCCGTATTCGTCAAATTATTGTATTTAGAATGAATTGAAGAAAAAATACTGATTGTCCGCAAAAAAGCCCCTCCTTTTCAATAAATTAATGTACGAATAAGGAGGAAGCTCCCAGCAGACCTGCCTTATTCCCTAATGAGGCTTTAACAATTCTCACTCCCGCAAAGCTTTCCATAATCAAAGACTTCGTGCGCTCTTCTACCCTTCGAACCAAATCTTCTTGTTCCATTACGCCGCCACCAATAATAATCGCGGATGGATTGAAGATATGTGTGATAGAGGCTAAACCCACAGCCACTTCAGTAATCCATAGATCTAAAATACGTTCAAGCTGCTCATTTCCGCTCTGTATTTTATCAAATAAAGCTTTTCCGTCCGTGCATTCGGGATCTGCCAGCTGAGCCATCTTCACTAAAGCTGTAGTTGAAGCGTATTTCTCATAATACGGCAGTCCTTCTACTCCGGATGTGGCCGACAATGGGTGAGTAAAGATATGGCCAAATTCAGCCGCTACCCCATTAGCCCCTTTATAGATTTGGCGATTAATGACGATCGCACCGCCAATGCCTGTGCCAAAGGTTAGACATAAGAAATTGTTAAAGCTCTGAGCAGCTCCATAATAAGCTTCGCCTAATGCTGCTGAATTCACATCGTTCTCTACCATAACAGGTTTATGAAAATGATGGGTGACAATATCCTTAATTTTCATTCCAGTATATCTAGGTATATTTTCGTTAGCATAGACAATAAATCCTTCTTCTGCATTAACTTGGCCCGCGGTGCTTATGGCAATGGCATCAAAATGATCGTATTCTGCAATCTTTTCCAGCATTCTCGAGATTACATGGGGTCCCCCCAAGTAGCTTTCTGTTGTATACTCCTTGAAGTCATGTACATTCCCCTGTTTATCGCATATACACATCTTGGTATTGGTACCGCCAATATCTACGGCTACAATTCTCATTCCCATCTACCCTCTCTGGTGTTCTACTGAATAGCGTTCACAAACCGTTTCGTAATCTCCATCGGTCTCGTGATCGCAGAGCCAACCACTGCTGAATACACACCTAAATCAAACATGGTCTTTAATTCTTCAGGAGTGGAAACCCCACCTTCAGCTATAACGGGAACAGAGAAGTTGTTGACGATTTGCTGAACCAATTCAAAATCTGGCAAGTTGCGGCCTTTAGTGGCCTCGGTATAACCGCTCAAGGTAGTTCCTATCAGATCAAATCCCAGCTCAACAGCCTTCGCAGCTTCCGCAAATGTAGAACAATCCGCCATAAACAGTTGATCTTTATAGGTCTCTTTTAAAAATGGAAAAAGTTCAGAAATAGTAGATCCGTCCGGGCGAATACGGTCTGTAGCATCCATAGCAATGATATCTACCCCTTCGCGGTACAGCTCATCGACTTCCTTTTGAGTGGGTGTAATAAAGACTTCAGAGCCTTCATACACCTTTTTGATTATCCCAATGATCGGCAGATTCACTTGCTTTTTGATTTCTTGAATATCCGCTACGCTGTTTGCCCGAATTCCAGAAGCCCCGCCTAAGTAAGCAGCATAAGCCATTCTCCCCATAATAAACGGGCTATGCAGCGGTTCTTCTGGTAAGGCTTGACTGGAGACGACTAGTTTATGTTTTATTTTTTTAAGTACATTATTTTCAGTATTCATCAGTAACCCACTCCACATTTTTATTTATTCTTTAACTGCTCCTGCCGTAATCCCATTGGTGAAGAACCGTTGGAATAACATGAACACTAGCAACATCGGAATTGCAGCGATGGTAGCTCCGGCCATTTTATAAGCGAAATTAGGATTCAAATCCTGCATTAAGGTCGCAGTACCAACCATTAATGTTTTCATTTTGTTCTCTTGGCCTATAACCAGCTGCCACAAGTAATCATTCCAGACTTGCACGAAATTTAGAATAAATAAGGCTCCAATACCAGGTTTGACAATAGGTAACATGATGCGCGTGAAGATTCTCCATTCATTTGCACCATCTATTCTCCCGGCTTCTCTTAAGGCATTAGGGGTTAAATCGAAGAATCCCTTTAATAGGAACACTCCAAATGCACCCGCCACGTTCGGCCAAATCATACCGTTATAACTATTTACCATTCCAAATTGTTGGGTGATCCGGAATAAGGGTACTATCATAATTTCTTTAGGAATCATCAAACTTGATATAAAGATAATGAAGATTATATTTTTACCTTTAAAATTAATCTTTGAGAACGCATAGGCGGCCATAGAGCCTACAACAATAACCAAAATAGTAGAAATACCAGATACATAAATACTATTAAACGTCCATCTTAAAGCCGGCTGGTTCTGAAATACATCCACATAGTTGGAGAATGTAATCGATTTGGGCCACCAGTCTGGAGGCATCTTCACAACATCCGAGCTGTTTTTAAGTGAACTTGTGAATAACCAATATAGTGGAAAAAGATTAAGGAGTGCGAAGAGGATAATGATCACATTCGATATCACATCAAACTTCTCTCTCTTTTTCTTGTTTTTAATCTTCGACATGTTGTATTCCCCCTCACTTCACCTTAATCATGCTTCGTAGCTGTGGCACAGACAATATCAATGTAATCACGAACATGATAACCCCTACCGCAGAAGCTACACCGAGTTGGTTATATTTAAAGGCATTATTATAAAGGTAGTACATCAGCGTTACGGAGGAATTGTTCGGTCCGCCACCGGTCAATAACTGAATAACTACAAAGATTTTTAATACGGCAATAATATTGATAATCGTAATATAAGTTGTTGTAGGTCCTACCGAAGGAATCAGGATCTTTGTAATCACTTGCCATCTGCTAGCACCATCGATTTCTGCTGCTTCAAAAAGCTCTTTCGAGACACCAATCATCGCAGCTATATACAGAATAATTGCCTGGCCCACGTTAGTTGCGAAGGTTACAAATATCACGACTGGCAGAACCGTCTTTGGATTTCCCAGCAGATTAATCGTCCCTAGTCCCATGTCTTTATATAGATAAGAGATAAGTCCGTTAGCCGGATTCAGCAAAAAGCTCCAGACCATACTCATAACCACCATGGACACCATTACCGGGATATAATAACTTCCTCTAATAAAGGAAACGTACTTAGCATTCTTATCAAATACCGCAGAGGCTACGAACAATGCAAACCCCACTGTAAGTAGAACGATAAATATTACGAACACAACGGTGTTGATGGTAGCCTTAAAAAATACCGGATCATTAAACAATGTGGTGTAATTGGCAAAACCCACAAACTTCTCGCTGTCATAATTAATCTGGTATAGACTCAGCCGCATCCCTTCTAAGATCGGATAGACAAGAAAGGCTAAGAATACTATCATCTGAGGTAAAATAAACAGATAACCTGTAATATTCTCTTTTAGGTAATTACTACGTAGTTTCATATCGTTTACCTTTCTAATTAACAGCCCCAGAGTCTCTTCAGACCCTAAAGGCTGTCAATCGTGTATTGTTTATCTGGTCTTAGATTATTGGAAAATTACAGAGCCAGCTTTATTGGTCTCAATCACCTTGTTACCACTTGCCTGATAATCTTGCACAAATTGTTCCGGTGTCTTAGCTCCCATGTAAAGTGCTTGTAGCTCTGGATATAAAACCTCTCTTAATTGGCTGTATCCTGGAACGTTGCCTGTGAAGTTGAACAAATATTTAGAGTTGGCATCGTAAGCTGCAAACAGTGGATTTTCTGCTTTAAGTGCTTCGGCTACAGAACTTCTTACAGGAATACCATTCTTAGAGGATTTAACTAACTCAGGATCGCTTGAGAAGAACTTCACGAAATCCTTAGCTACTTCAGTCTTCTTAGCATCTTTGGACTTGAATACACTAGCGCCTACTACATAAGTAAAGGATAGAGGATCTCCGCTTTCCGACGGAATATTAGCAAGTCTCATATCGAATTTCGCTGCCGTACCGTCCGCCATATTTGCTTTCGTACCATTAAATAGAATCGGGTTAGTGAAACTGATTGCTAATTGCTGATTTTGGAACATAGCATTGGCATCATTAGAAGAAACAGATTCTGCGCCTGGATTTGTATATCCGCCGTCATATAGGTTTTTCAGCCAAGTTGCAGCTTTAACTCCGTTCTCATCATTCAGGACAATGTTGCCTTGATCATCAAAGAACTTATTGCCGAACATTCTCATATAGGCAAGGTTCCATGTATCGCCCTGATTATTTACAGCGAATAATGCCATTGGATATGCATTGGAATACTTATCCTTCGGCAGATTGTTTTTCAGACCCTCAAGAATTTGTTGATATTCATCCAAGTTCCAAGTTTTGATTTCGGATTCTTCACCCACAAACTTTTCTAAGCCTGCTGCTTTAAACATGTCCGCGTTGTAAACCAAGGTGCCTGGGTTGTGCTGGAATGGATAGAAATAAATATCTTCTCCGAACGTTACAGCGTCCCAGTAGTTTTGAGCAATATCGCTTTTCGCGTCTTCATCAATGATGTCGGTCAAAGGAACCAATGCTCCCCGGTGAACGTAATCCCCCATCGGGAATACACTCTCAAAGAACACATCTGGAGGTGTTCCTCCGCTTAAGTTAACGTTAAGCAATTGATCGCGCTGATCTCCAGCAATGACCTCTATTTGAATATCTGCATCGTATTTATCATATTGTGCTTTGAATTTCTCAGCGGCATGCTTTAGGAAGCTATCATAGTCCGCGCCTGCCTCCGTGGCATCCACAACACCCTTCCACTGTGGAGTCAGCCATACTCTGATCGCCACTTTTTCCTTCCCAGACGCAGAAGAATTATCGGATGTATTAGAGCTCGCAGCATTGTTACCTGAGCAACCTGAAATTAAAGAAATAATCACCATTAGCGCAAGCATTGCCGAGAGTAAACGTTTTTTCTTCATTTATAAACCTCCCTAAAAGTTTTGTGAGCATTACCTTCTCTGAATCGCTACGTACAAAACTCGCATCGAAAGCATACGCTTAAAGTTTTGTGAGCATTATCTTCTCTGAATCTCTTCGTACAAAACTCGCTCGAAAGCATAGAACCTTTAATTTAAAATCCGTTTGGCATGGTATTGCACTAAATCGGCCATGCTGCGATGTCCTTGCGGATCAAGATGCATATAATCAATTTCATTCATCGATACATGGTCTCTGGAATCTACAAAGTGGATACCAGTTCCCGTTAGCAAAGCTGCAAGATGCTCAGCGAGCTCCATAGACTTCTCACTACATCCGCTACCCATTGGTTTGCCAATAGGGGTATGAATATACTCTGCTCCAATCGGAGGGGGCGCGATTACTAGAACCTCTGGAGCCTTCCCCTCAGGTCCTGCACCGCTACCTTTAGCTTTAAGAGCCAGCCTAACAATACCTTGTGCGATGTTATAAGAAGTTAATCCAAACCTTTCTTTGGTATCATTGGTTCCAAGCATGATCACAACCAAGTCTAATGGCGAATGTGACATCAGGCAGGGATAGATATAGGAAATTCCAGAAAGTCCTTCAAATAGAGGGTCCTCACTGACACTTGTTCTGCCGGGAAGCCCTTCTTCGATCATTCGGTAGGCGTCACCCAATTCTGTATGAAGAATTCCCGTCCAACGAATATCATCCTTAAATCTGCGGTCTGTCTCTGCGTCGTAGCCCCAAGTATTAGAATCGCCAAAGCATACGATGGATTTCTTCATTGTCTTAACCGCAATATCTTTCAATAGCTTGATCAATCAATTTCATAATGTCTGCGATCGGACCAGCATCTTCAGCGGCTACTGCCTCAAGCGGTGCTCTTACGCTACCAATGTTTACGCCTCTTAATTTTAGAATCTCTTTTATTCCGGCATACATGGCACCTTTCAGCGAACAAAGGGCGATGATAATATCGTTGATATCGCTTTGAATTTGTCCAGCTTCTTCGAACTTACCAGCCTTAACAAATTCATTAGCTTGCAGGAACAGCTCAGGCATAACCGCATAGGTTCCACCGATTCCCGCATCCGCTCCCATGATTCTTCCCGCAACATATTGTTCATCCGGTCCATTAAATACCACTACATCTTTTCCACCCACTCTTTTGAATCTTTCAATATCCATAGTCGGCATGGAGGAGTTCTTCACACCAATCACCTTTTTGTTCGCAAGCAGCTTCTCAAATAGGGACGGAGTCAGTGTATATCCAGTAGTCTGAGGAATGTTGTAGATGATGAAGCTTAGAGGGGTTGCCTCCATAATCTCGCTCCAATATTTATAGACTGCACTATCAGGTAACTTGAAATATATAGGCGGGATTGCGGATAATGCATCGTATCCTAAGGTTGCAGCATGTTTCGCTAACTCAATACTATCTCTAGTGGAAGGGGCACCCACGTGGGCAATCAGTGTCATTTTACCTTTCAGGTTACTAGCTACGTAGCTTAGTACCGCTTTGCGTTCGTCGAGACTCTGGTAAATACATTCTCCTGAGCTGCCTCCCACATATACACCTTGAACTCCTTTTTCAAATAAGTAATCACATAAAGCATGCGTCCGGGATTCCGAAATATTTCCTTGATCGTCATAGCAGGCATAAAAGGCAGGTATAATTCCGTGGAACTTTGTGAGTGTCATTGTTAATCCCCCTTAAGTTGTGAGCGGTTTCTTTTCTACATAAACAAAATATCATTATATTTTGCTTTTGTAAATTATTTTCTCTATTTTTAGAAAAATAAAATTTATTTCCACCAATCTTATTTATGATTAGCAAAATAATGGTTTTCAGTGCAACTCGCAGCTAATAATCATTTATTTTTCCATATTCATTAGAAAATAATCCTGTAAATTCTCCACCCTAAATTTATTTCTTCAGGGCAGTATTTGTTGGATATACGGATGTAAAATAATTTAAAAAGGTGGTACTAATGAGTATCCTTTCAGCTTCGTTAAAAATGTCTCCTACAGGGAGACACTTCTCTCCAGATGAAGCACAAAACCTAAATAACACACAATGTTCACTGAATAATCTGTGTTTTTCAGACGGACACACCTTTTAAAAAATGGAGTTTAGGATTATAATGAAAGCGTAAACAAAGAACAACAAAATCTATTTTGTTTCTTCGCCAAAGGAGGCTGGAGGAAATGCTAGCAGGACTTAAGGAACTTAAAAATTGGGTGACAGAAAACTGGAATCCAACATTGAATACAGGTAATGAGGACTACCGGAAAATGGAGTACTCCGTGGAGCGCCATCTGCACACTCCGCAATCTCCGAAACCACTTAGCTATGAAGAAGAGGCTCGCATCAAGACCGTTAAATTTCATTAACTAACCCTTCAGATAAAGATTGATTCATAACGAAGACATCAGACCGCCAGTTCTGGAAGCAATTTCAGTGGATGCGGTCTTTTATTATGCCTTGTAGTTGTATACCGAAAAAACCTCCTCCACCCTAAAGGGTGAAGAAGGCTAATAGGTTACTTTCAAGGACATGGCAGTAGGTTATCAATTCAAAGGCCTTGTTTAGTTCATCCTTCGATAAACCTCAGCGCGCGTTCCGATTGATAATCAGCTAGGCCTTGGGCGAATTGTTGATCAGGAAATCCTCTATGCAGCAGCTTTAATCCACCTGAAGTTAAGGAGACATGATGGTGGAATTGATAAAATAACAGCCTATCATGATCCAGAGCATCGTTCTTTAAGTACCGGTAGAAATCCCCAAATCTCATCTGCAAAAAACTATGCTCATGCTCAATATCATAAAACATTGCTCCTTCGATATCGATCAAGAAAGGTTCCAGTTTATCGTTAACCATAACATGGTCAGGACCCAGTTCCCCGTGAATAAACCCATATTGCTGTCTGGGTTGAATTTTTGATTCAAGCTCGTACAACTTATCGAGCAGTTTGCTTTGATTAGACCTGATCTTCTCAATATGTTGGGAGGCATAGGCTAGCTGTACTTTCGCATTTTCCATTTGTAATAAATGACATTGCCCCATGCTGCTCTCGTTAGCATTTGCTTTCCCAAAAACATGCCTCTCGTGGGTATGCATAGCAGTAAGCATCTCCCCCACACGCTGAAAAACTTTATCTTGAACACGTAACTCGGGATGATGAAAATAGATTTCTGCCATTCTTCCATCTATATATTCAACCAGAGCATAATCGAAAGAGTAACGATCTCTTACCTTATTCAGATCATAAAGAGCAGGGGTCTGAATTCCATGTTGTGTTAAGTACCTGTTATTTAATTCGAATAAATGACTTCCATAGGATTGTTCGTTTATATCTTCATTTTCTTTTTCTTCTTTAAAATAATTCATAGAAAGATCCCACACATACAAAACGCAGGAAAATCCATTACTGCACTCAATCTTGTAGACCACCTTTTGTGCGCCGCCATGCATGCGCGAAACACGAGCAACGAAATAACTGCTGCCAAAAACCCTACTAATATAATCCTGTAAGTCAGCCTTATCGAGATGACAAGTAACGTCCATTAACAACACTCCATTTATTAGGTTTTGCCGGCTTCACAATAGTAAATAAAATCCAGCCGAAAGTATAGACTTATTCTTTCTGATCAATTATGATGTTGAATAAGGTCTTGAAAAAAACAAGCATACAAAAAGCCGTTGGAATTCATTTCAACGGCTTTTTTTTATGAAATATCTAAACAAATATAGAGGAGTACTTTCACAACATGTTCAAACGACTAACTGCACTATTTTCGATTCCCTCTTATGGCTTACTCTTTTTATGTATGTTACTGCAGGGGATGGGGATTTCACTCAGCGCACCCTTTTTATCCATTTATTTTACGGAGCAGCTTGGAGTATCTGTCGGGCTGTTTGGTGTTTTTCTGGCCACCACGTTAATTGCCGGGATATGGATCAGTACACTAATCGGAAGACGCTCTGACCTCGGCTTAAATCGAAGAAACATTTACCTTGTCTCCACGCTCTGTAATGCTCTGGCTTATAGCGGATACTTGCTCATTGGGGATTTTACGATCTTATTCATCTACATGATTGTGTTCACCGCCCTCGGTGCACCAGGGATGCCTCAATTGTTCGCCATAGCTAGAGAAGCAGTGAATAAGAGCGATTTTACGGATACTGCATTTGCAAATTCTACCTTGCGTTCTGCTTTCTCTCTCGGCTTTATTACAGGTCCTTTAATCGGTACTCTGCTAATTGCTGCTGTTGGGTTTAAGGGGATTTTCTCGGGCACCATCGGAGTATTCCTGCTGGTTGCCTTACTTATCTCGCTATTCCTGAAATCAAATACAGAAGTGAAAAGCAGTACTGCAGAAGTAAAAGTAAAAAGTTTCCGGTTGGGTCAGAACCGTAATGTTCTGCTTCCTTTTCTGATTATGATACTAATGTATGTAGCCCACTGGACGAGTAGCATCAATACTGCCCTTTTTATTACCAACAATCTAGGGGGAACAACAAGCGATGTTGGTTTAGTCAGCAGTATTTGTGCTGCGCTGGAAATTCCTTTTATGATCATGCTGGGACTACTTAGTGCGAAATACAGTAACCGAATCCTGATGATGTGCGGAGCCATTTTCGGAGGAGCTTATTATCTCGTTGTCATTACTTCAGGCGCGATGTGGCAAATGCTTGCAGCCCAAATTTTGCTTGCCTTTTTTGTTGCCGTTATTTCAGCGATTGGCATTAGCTACATTCAGGATCTGCTTCCAAACATGCCTGGGTATGCATCCACACTCTACTCTAATTCATCCACGATCGGCAGACTGATTGGCAGTCTTGTTGGCGGGTTATTAGCTAGTGTTGTTGGGTACCGGTATTCATTTGTACTCTGTTTCATACTCGTCATTATTTCTACAATCATGCTTGCGGTAAGCGGACGTTACTCTGTAGATGATCCACAAAAGCTAGCGATTTAATCCACTTTTTCGGGCTTCATTCAGCCCTTGAAACTTCTCCATATTTTCTCGCGACTAACTAACATATCTTTAAAAAGGTGGGGTTAGATGTTAAAAACTATTGCAAGAATGCTCATGTTGATGTCTTTAATCTTTCTGGCAGCATGTGCAGGGGATGTTAAACCCATCGAGGAGCCGAACACAGGAGCAAATACGCCAACCCAAAGTCCAGCGATGAATACGCAGAAGCCGCAAAACACAGAACCCAAGCAGCCAAATGAAACCAGCTTTAAAGCAGAATTGTCGATAAATCTGAAATCATATTCAGATCAATTGACAGAGTATGATCTCCCCGCACTTGAAGTGCTGGAAAAAAACCTAACTGCTTTGGTTGAGCATGACCACACACTTTTCCAATCCGGGTTCGTAAACAAAAAACTAGCAGATGCTATGGAACCTTATTATGACGAACAATATCAGTACAAATTCACAGACATCGAAAGCATCGATTCCATGTTACCCAACGAACATCAGGTAAATATAACGGTGACCGGACAACGCTTGGATATGGCCGCAAAGACCGTTGAAAATGTAAAAATGCTATACGCTATTCGGCCAAACGATCAAGGGGAATGGGTCATTTATATCATTGATTGATTGACTGATTGATTGACTAACTGACTGACTAGCTTTTGAAAATCGTCGTCCGATTCCTGACAGGGAATTTGAACGGCGATTTTTTTGTGAAAAAAAACCAATTTCTCCCCTTGCTAGCATTGCGAGATGCGGAGAATGGAATCATGTTTGTGGTAACCTTCTAGCTACCTACCCGATCTAATATTTAAGTAACGTTACGAACATCCTAAGACTTCTAGTCAAGAAAGCAGGTAAATCTTTGCATATAGATCCTATTGTCGTCAAAGCCAAAGCTGGAGACCCTGAAGCATTCGTGCAGTTGATGCAGGAGATAGAGTTACCTTTATACAGAACTGCAAGGTCCATCGTCAACAAAGAAGAAGATTGTGCAGATGCCCTGCAGGAGACGATGCTTAAAGCCTTTAAGAACATCCATACACTCAGAGAGCCCGCTTTTTTCAAAACGTGGATCTTCCGGATTCTGATTAATGAATGCAATAAAATGCTCAAAAACAACTCAAGATCCCTCCCTTATGGAGAGCTTCCCGAAATCCCTTCCACTTCCAAGGATTATGAGAAAATCGAATTATGGGATGCCGTTCAACATCTTGAGGAGAACCTCCGGATTGTCATTCACCTTCATTACCTACAGGACATGCCGATCCGTCAAATTTCCGACATTCTCGAAATTTCTACGGTTGCTGTGAAGACCCGGCTGCATCGCGCCCGCAAAAAGCTAAAGCATTCATCTCAATTCAATCAAGAAATGGAGTTGCGACATGGTAAACACTAAGTTAGAAGAACAGTTAAAGAACTGCCAAAGCCTACTTCCCGCTCAGTTATCGGATATTGCCCGCTCCAAACTGAATGAGACTTACCAAATCATCAGGGAGACCGATAATTCCACTTCCCCCATTCAGAGAAAGATGGATGCATCAAGAACTTTTAATAAGTGGTTGATTTCCACTGCAGCCGCTGCAATTCTTGGAGTTACAGTCCTTGCTTCCGGCTTTGTATCGCCCGCAATGGCTGGTGCACTCAAGCAAATTCCGGTTTTGGGACAAATCTATTCATTATGGGGCGAAAAAAACTTAGATCCCGGTGTTCAACAAGCCGGGGATTTCATCACAAACGTAAACCAAAGCGTGACCCATAGCGAGGTGACCATGAATATCCCAACGTTGTTATTTGACGGAACCCGAATTCTTATGAACCTAACCACTCCTGGAAACCGTTTGGCTTCGGAGCCCAATTCGCCGCCTTCAGATGCCAATAAAGGCGCGGTGGATAAGTTTGAGGTTCTCTATAAAGGTCAACCTCTGCTCTGGAGTTACGAACACATGGATGGTGAGACTGCTTCCAGCATAATGGTTCAGGTTTTGAACACTTATTATGATCCGAGCACAACAACACAGACTGTCCAGTTCCCTGATCAGTTTGACTTGACTGTAAATGTAACGTTAAAGGGTTACGATGTCCCGTTCGAATTCGTTCTGCCTGTTACCAAATCAACGCCTGTTACCGCACTAACTTCAGAGGAGACCAAGCATCACGATAACATTAACTTGCAGATCAGTAAGGTAGAAATCACCCCAATCACAACGCAGGTATCCATTGAGTACAAAACCAAACCGGGCCAGAGCGTAGAAGAAATGCTCGCTTCTATCCCTTCGAAATATAAGGGTGCTAACGGGGGCGTCATCGCTCTTCAATTTGACATTGTCGATGAACGTGGCGTTCGACTGAAGCCCATCGGTGCTCACCCCTTAAGCGAATCTTATAATGTTCGTTTTGAACCCTTCAAGACTATACCGAATACCGTAACCATCAAACCGTACTTAGTCGTTTCCGAAGGTCAAGCCCCAGCTGGGACTAAAGGACTGTGGGAAGACAACAATATGGTCAAGGAATATATCCCTGAGCTGGAGACTGTACTTTCGGTCCAATAGTTCATTTGTAAAAGGGTATGCAAAACTACAAAAGACGAAGCCATAATAGGCTTCGTCTTTATATTTAGATGGCTTCAGGTAGGTTCAATCCAATAAGGTTATTTTGATGAAGCCAGCTTCGATAATTTGTCGGCAATATCTTCGGCTTGTAATAAGGAGGAGTATGAATCTGCTGCAAAATATTTTTCCATATCAATCTCAATCATTCGATTGTTTTTGACCGCATCCAACATCTTCCATGTCGCTGGCAACTTAGGCGGTTCTTTGTCCTTTACGGTAAGGACAATAACGTAGTCACTGAAGCTAGAATAAAAAGTGGACAGTAGTTAACAGACTGGCGATAATGAGTCCACGGAGGTGTGTTCACATGGGAGAACATCGACAACGGTATAACGAAGAATTTAAAAACAGACAGTGCAGTTCATTCAAGAGCAAACAAAGACAGTGGGCGACTTGGCGGAAGAGCTTAACATCCCAAAAAGTACCCTGCATCAATGGAGTATATGTTGCTGTTTACTCTGTCTACGTATCACATGTTGGCGAATATCCACCAGTTGAACCGTACATTCCACCGTTTCAGCTACTCCAGCTCTTATCTACGGGATTTATACCGTACATTTCACCGTTTCAGCTACTCCAGCTCTTATCTACGGGATTTATACCGCACATTTCACCGTCCCAGCCACTTCAGCTCTTTTCTACGGGATTTATACCGTACATTCTACCGTTTCAGCCACCTCAGCTCTTATCAACGGGATTTATACCGTACATTCCACCGTTTCAGCTACTCCAGCTCTTATCTACGGGATTTATACCGTACATTCTACCGTCCCAGCTATTCATGCAAAATAATTATGAAGTACGCTCGCAACTCCAGTTTTCGTTGCCCTATATAATAAATTCGGCCTCTTGAATGAGAGTCCATTCCCATAGATAACCTACGCAAATTATCTATATCGGCAAGATTTAGGGCCATCCTTTTACAGGATGGCCCTCTCATTGATTAAGTTGCAATTTTGCTAACCTTAATACTCTCCTTTAATTACAAAAAACGAACCCCGAATTGTTCCGGCTAGCTTGGACTTCTGCCTAGCAAACTTAAACTTCTCTTCTAGCTCCTTTGGGATCTCCATCCCCTCAGAAAGCTTAAAACCAACAGCCCGCTTCTTAGGGTCATCCACCGTATACATAACGTTCACCGCAAGACCATCCTCATAAAAGACATAAGCGAATTTAATATCTTCCACTTGAAAACGCGATGTTTCTAAAGGTTTGGCCGCAAACTCAATATCGCGTTCTTCTTTTAAAATTCGGTTCACATAATCAAGGGTCTCCTGACTTTCGCTGGCTCGTACAACCGTAAACTCATGTTTGTATTTGTTCATAAAGTAACGGGCCTCATTAGCACGCAGACCAGCAAGTGCATCTACTACAGGTGAAGATTCTAACCCAACCGTAGACACATTTTTAAAATCAACGATATAGGACATTTTCATCTCTCCTTTTCTCTCATTATTACCAAAAAAACTTATCGTTACTTAGGATACGGTTCGCGTGTTGTCTGTAACGGCAAGTTTCTGTGTTAACTGCTGTGCTCTTTTTCTATTAAAGTGACCATCTCACGCTTCCACTTTTCTCGCTCCTCTGGCGGGATCGGCTCCCCTTTGTCATACAGAAATCTAATCATATAGAACCCATCCTTCGTAAGCAGGCTGGTAACAAGTTCATGTTCTAATACATTATTGTTCATCAACTGCGTCTCCACTATAGAGCTATTAACAGTCTGATGCAGTACTTGAGCGGTCAACAAGGTCTCTTGGGAGATATAATCCGCTGTATGCTTCTCTACAGAAGATGCCTCTATCTTATCAAAATAATTAATCGTGAACGTATGCGAAGGTTCGTACCGATGGTATTCTCCCAGCGGATAATATCCGATAAATTGACTGTTACTGTAGACATGGAATGTTGCAGGTACATAGCTATCAAGTTGAAAATACGGGATGAATCGCGCAATGCCTGAATTGATCTCTTCTCCAGGAGGAATGACCGCATCCACACCACTAAGGAAATCACCCTTCTTATCTACATAAATCGTGCTATACGGGCTGTACCTCGTAATCCAAATTGAACCATTTTCCTTCACAGCCTCAACGTAATAACTGATAATTTGATTTCTTTTTTCCTCACGTTCATCGGCGGGGTTGATACAGGTATGAATGTGCTTCCGAGTGTATGTAAAGACTGCTTTAGTGGCATCCATTGACAGCAATTCAAATTCGAGAATTTCAGATTTTATATTATAGATTTGAAATGTCATCATTAATTGAAAATGATTTAAAAAGGACATTCCCCTCTTATCTGGATGAAATCTTTTGCTCAAACCTTCTTCATCCTTATCCATATAAGCCTGCTCCAAGCCTTCAACCAGGGCCTGCAGTTCCTCTTTTGTGATGCCTTTATTTTTCTTAAAGAAAAACATGTCTTCTCTCCCCTCATCATCAGTCTACTGCCAATTACTTGCTCCTATTTATTATACGGGCACACCTGTGTACTTTTCTAGTTATGAAGAAACCATCCCTGACAAAGGAATGGTTTCTTTGAGTAGGTATACCTTTCGGTCATCCCTACATTTTAAAATGTTCACGAACTAACCTAAATTGTTCTTCTACGCTCATGTTTGCTGTTCTTTCTATGGTTTTGATGCCCAGCCTAGTGCATTCTCTCTTCCGGGATAAACGGTAATATAAATTCAGGCATTATTCCTAAATCTATTAGGATTGGTTGGTCATCAGGTAACTTCAGCAAGTCAATAATAAAGAATTCCATCATCTCTTCGACCACTTGAAATAACCATTGGCTAGAGATCGTCCTCTAATGTTTAAAAACCTAATTCCTCTACGAACTTCTTGGTTTAATTGTTCTTTCAAATAATTATTATTTATCTTCATCCAACACACCCCATTTATATTTCAAAAAGCTTACTCTGACACGTTGGTTGTGAGCGTTTGGCGGATTCTTATCTTTCTAGACAAAAAAAAGCCTTCCCACCCAAAAGGGTGAAGAAAGCTTAAATGTGTATCCCCAAAATATGGGCAGCTATATTAGGTTTTCGTACCTGAGGGTGTCTTAGTCAATTGCTCCTCCAGCCACCTTATCGCCTCAGCCTCTCCAGAGAAGGCGCCTCCGGGGCAGCCGTAGGTTCTTTTAGTGGACAACGCTGTAACTGGCTTGTAGACAGCAAGCAACTTTGCATTCTGCATTACGACCGCGATGCCTGAACAATATTGGGCGATTTCCCGCTTGTTCATCTTGCACCAGTTCATATACAGCTGTGTGACCGCACGCTCTGGACGTGTGTTTTTCTCAGCAGAATGCACCATCAGCAGGCCGAAGGCAGATCGGCGCGCGAGCAGTTCTTCCCAATAAGCGATATATTCTTCTACTGTCTCCTGATCAAACGCCTCCCCCAAACTAAGGCTTATGATCGGCCAAGCGGATTCATCCTTTGTTATAGCCATACGTTTCCCTCCTAAAATGTGCCGAGCATTGCCTAAGATGTGATGCGGAATCCAACGGATTGCTGTTGCAGCTTCCAGAGCCGGTCGTACAGTCCGCCGCGCAACAGTAAGGCTTCATGTCGTCCCTGCTCGACCAGCCGACCGTCTTCCAGTACGATAATGTTGTCCGCACCGCGTATGGTTTTCAGCCGGTGGGCGATAACAATGACGGTTCTGCCCGTAATCAACGCATCAATTCCTTTCTGGATTTCGGCCTCATTCTGCGGGTCAAGCGATGCAGTAGCTTCATCCAACAGCACAATTGGAGCATTCTTGAGAATCGCACGGGCAATGGAAATTCGCTGCTTCTCCCCTCCGGAGAGCGTACTGCCGCCTTCGCCTACCGGCGTATCATAACCAAGCGGTAATTTCATGATGAAATCATGACAGTGAGCCATTTGCGCTGCCTGCTGAATATCCCGCTGCGACGCCCCCGGCCGCCCAAAAGCAATGTTGTTCCCGATGGTATCTTGGAATAGGTACACATCCTGAAACACCACCGATACAGATCCTAGCAGATGTTCTGGATCAATATCCTTGATGTTGCGCCCACCTAGCAGAACGCTCCCTTCTTCAGGATCATAGAAACGTGAGATCAGGCGCAGCACTGTACTCTTGCCGCTGCCTGACGGGCCCACAATTGCAGTCAGTGAACCTTGCGGCATTTCCAGACTTAAATTTTTGAGAACAGGCTCTCCTCCATAGCTGAAGGTTACATTGTCAAACCGAATGGTGCTGCTTTTAGGAAGAGGACTCGTATTACCTGTCATTACCGGCTGGCGTAGCAGGTCTACTATACGTTCACCCGCTTGTTCGTTGTAGCGGAATTCGGCATAATTGGCTAGCGCCGTGGTCAATGGATCATAGATACGTGTGCCGACAATAAGGAATACTGCCAACTGCAAAATACCGAGCTCCCCCCCTAATAATAGATGAACACCTACGTATACCATTAAGGTCAGTCCCGCACGAAGAAGAGCCATAGCGGTTAGAATAACCGGACCGAACATCCCTTCCAGCTTCACACTTTCCTTCATCAAAGTTTTAAAAGAGTTATCCAGACGGACAAATCGTTCTCCCGTCAGGTTATAGGCCTTCATTACCCGTATACCGTTCAAGTATTCTTGCAAGCGGTTCGCAGCGTTCAGCTTGGCCTTCATATGATCCGCTCCGAGTCTCCGCCGCAGCTTGCCCGATATATACATGATCAGGAGAGCAACCGGCAGCGCTACGAACATAGAAAGCGCCATCCGCCAGTCCAGAAACAGTAAACCAGCAAGTGCAAATATCGGCAGGACAAAAGCTCCCGCAAGCTGTGGCAGCAGATGTGAAATGCCCGTCTCAACGAGCGTGAAATCGCCCATCATCATATTGGCTAAATCACCTGGGTCCCGGCGAGTCAGGTAACCCAGCGGAAGCTTCCGCAGATGTTCTGCTAATTCTGCACGTCCCTGTGCAGCAACATTGTATGCCCCGCGGTAAGCGGTGCGATAGGCGGGAATCTCACTCAGGAACATCAGCACCATGACGGCGACAAGCCCTGCGCAGATCCACCAAAGGCGTTCTGTCTGAAGTTCTGCGCCTACAGTAATATAAGGAGCAAAAATCAACCGCACCGCCTCAATTACAAGCGCGAACGGCAGCACACTAACTAGATTAGCCAGCAAAGAAAAAAGTACAGGCTTCAGCAACTGCTGCGGTTTACCGGCAGTAATATTATGCAATACCTTCATAGCTGATCCCCTCCTTTTTCCATATGCCAATCTCCGGCGTCACTGTAGGCATGCCACATTTTTGCGTAAAGCCCCTTCGCCTCAATCAAACCTGCGTGCTCTCCACGTTCCACGATTTCTCCATCCCGCAGCACCAGAATTTGTGCAGCTTCACGTATAGAGGAGAGTCGGTGAGCAATGACAATAACCGTCTTGCCGCGCATAAGCTCCGTAAGTGCTAACTGCATATGAAACTCATTTTCCGGGTCGGCAAAAGCAGTCGCTTCGTCGAGCACGAGCAATGGTGCATTTTTGAGAATAGCCCGAGCTACTGCAATGCGCTGCTCCTCACCACCCGAGAGATAGACACCGCCCTCACCAATTAACGTATCGTATCCCTGCGGGAGCCGAGTAATGAACTCGTCGCATTGTGCCGCTCTGGCTGCAGCCTGGACTTCCTCAAAAGTCGCTCCCGGTTTGCCGACAGCAATATTCTCATACAAAGTGTCATAGAACAGGAAGGTTTCCTGAAATACAAAAGCAACTGTATTCATTAATTCATGGATTGCCATATGGCGAATATCGACTCCACCGATGCGGATTGCACCCACTTGCGGGTCCCAGAACCGCGGCACCAAGCTGGCCACCGTCGATTTTCCCGAACCTGACGGGCCTACCAGTGCTGTAACCTTCCCTTGTTCCGCACGGAATGAGACTTCGCTGAGCGCCGCTGCAGTCCCTGCATCTTCACTGTAGGAGAAGGTTACATCCACAAATTCAACGTCAAAAGTATGCGGAGATAGCGGTTCTGCTATTTCCGGTACAGGCTGCTGTGCCAAGAGACGGTCCATCCGCTCCACGCCTTCGCCAATATCCCGAGTGCTTGAAGCCAGCAGAAGTAGCTTGTAGAGCGGAGATGAAACGCCGGGTGCCATAATCAGAAAGAACAACAGCACAAGCGCAAAGGACATGGAATCCGGCCGACCGCTTAGCATGAAGACGCCCACCGGCAAAATAAAGGTAAATGGTGATGCCAGCAATGTTTTGAATAAGATATAACCTGTTTGATAACGGTCCGTATACTCCAGACAATAATCGCGGTAGCTGGTCATATCACTGTAGAACTTTCTGAAAGAATGCACTGTCTGCCCGAACACCTTAACCGCGGGCATCCCCCGTACATACTGCACCGCCGAAGTATTGATCTGCTCCAACGAATCATGATACTGCTTCACACTGGCCTTGCCTCTGCTGCTCATCATAAGCGCTGACTGCACACCTAATCCTATAATTATCGGCAGCAGGCAAGCTACCGCTAACGGCGGACTAAGCCAAAACATCGCCACGATCATCAGCACCGTAGAAGCCAGCACGCTGACTAAATCGGGAAGCTGATGCGCTACGAAATTTTCCACCTTGTCGACATTCTGCTCTAGCGTCTTCTTGACCACGCCTGTTGAAGTCCCGTTCAGGAAACCGAGCGGCAATCTGCCCAAATGCTCGGTCATTTGCACACGCAAATTATATTGAATACGAAAAGCCGCAATATGCGAGCACATAATACCACAATACGAAGTCACCAGCCCTCCGATTAACCCTCCAAGTGCAATCCACCCCCAGCGGATCATATACGCACCGTCGACCTGTCCAGGCAATGAAGCATGGCGCAGCAGCTCTGCCAAAATGAAATAAACAGACAAAAACGGAATCAGCATTAATACAGCGCTGACAGATGACAATATTCCGGACAAGAGCAGCAAACCTCGCTTCTCTCCGGCGATCTCCAGCAGCCTTGGCATGCCGGTTTTGGTTTTACTCACAGCTGTTCCCCCACTCTTGGTAATTACACGCAAAAAAAGTGCACTGAGAATGATTCTCTGTGCACTAGTGTATAGGAACGTTGTTCACGATTGCTACCGTTTAAGGGATTATAATTAACCAAATCAGGAGCATCTGTGCAGGATACGGACTTACATCTTAATACCGAAGAGGCGCTGCCTGCCGCTGATCAGATATTCTCCTGGACGCACACCGAACTTTTTGCGGAAGGCTGCCGAGAAATGACTCACATTACCGTATCCAACTCTGGAGGCTGCTTCACTTACAGTCATACTCCCTTGTTCCAGCAGCTGCTGCGCTCTCTGCATCCGTTGTTCGATAACGTAGGCATGCACGGTATAACCAAACATTTCCTTAAAGCCCTTTTTCAGCTTGAACTCATTGAGGCATATAATGCGAGAAAGGCCTGCAAGCGTCGGCGGGTGCAAATAATCACGCTGCAAAATCTCCTTAGCGAGCCGCAGGCTCTCCATATCCTCTCTGGACAGCTTGACCGAGCGTGGAATCCGGTCTGCTTCATATAAAGATTCATTGAGATAGACCGCCATAAGCTCCAGCATTTTGCCCTCCAGATAAAGTTCACGCATGCCATGGCTATAGGAACAATCCGCAATCTGCGATAGAATGAAGCGGATGGATGGTGTGATGTTATTTTTTCCAAAAAACAAACCCGCACCAGCTCCGATGCGAAGCCGTGTATCCTCAGTCAGACCACTGGTCATCCGCTCAAATTGTGCAGGGCTCATATCTATGCTGATGAATCGGTACCCCGCTCCACTCAGGTATGTGCAGTTTTCACTTCTTACTCCGCCATGAAACAGCGCAATTTCTCCTGTATCTATAACAAAATAGTCCGATTTCAGCGAGGTCCCCCACTCAATGCCATGCCCCATGCAGAATGCCAGCTCTGTACGCGGAGTGCTAAAATTGCCCTTCGCTTCGATATCCCGATTAAAACAGAGATTAAAATCTGTCATCTGGATATACCCATGGCTAAGCAGGCTGCGGCAACTGCCTTCCCCTATTTCGACTGGAGGTTTAATCTCAAAATGAGCCCCATCAAAACGATAATTATAATCCACCCCTTCACATGTAAGCGTCTTATGGGCATCAATCGTTTCTGCTTCTTTCAGTCCATTGCTTCGCTCCATGCACATCCCTGCTTCCTCTTACTTTGGGTTAATTATATATGCAATGAGAATGATTATCAATTAAACATTACGATTTCCTCTTCGTTCAGACTGAGCAGTTGGGCAAATACACTGGATTATAATCAAAAAAAACTTTCCCACCCCGAAGGGTGAAAAAGGCTTATATGTCTCACTTCCGAAGCCGTATCTAGCCTTCATAGCTACTCTCGTTTCTTCCCAACTGCCCCAAGATAGATAACAAACTCTTCATCGCCGTCTAATTCTAAAATCTCATCTATCAACTTTTGATCATAGATTCCAATTGCGCAAGCACCTGCACCGATGGATTCGCTGGCTAAATAAAGGTTCTGGCAGACATGTCCAACATCGATGAGGATTTTTTTGTGAGCAGAAATATCATACTTCCATTCGGAGCGGTAGGGTGTGGTACTCCAGGCAAACAATACAGAAGCCTTTTTGGCAAAGTTAGGGACAAAGGGCTGATCCAAAGTAATAGCATCAATCTTTTGTTCAAGTTGATCTAATTCAAACATAAATAAGAGCTTATGTTCCACAGGCAGATATCTGTAGATCCCTTGCCCAATGCCCTCTACACGCATAATCATTAAATAGGTTTCAAAGGTGTGCGTCGCCCCACTGCAGGGTACAGTCCGCAGCGTAAGTCCGTTCTTATTCATACCGCTAATCCCTTGGGTAGCCCATAATAAATAGGATAACTCCTCCAGACTAACAGTATCCTCAGAATAGAACCGTGTACTTCTTCTTTGATCTATACAATCAAAAATATTTTCTTTACTCACAACGTCTTTGCTGACCTTGGGCAAATCAATAATTAGTGAATCTGAATCAAATGGCTTAACAATTGGCGGTTGTGCAATTCCCTTGATCTTATCTGTTTTGATATGTTTGAATTCATGAAAATTGGATTTCAGAAAATTTCTTTGTTGTTCATATCTGGTCATAACAGATCCTCCTGAACTACCTTAATAGCTCTAATTTATCATGTCATAAAAATCATACGGTGATCTAACTCACTGTTCAGTTGTTTTGGTGAGTAAACAAAAAACCTCCCTTTGCCCCGAAGGGCAAAAGAAGGCTTAAACGCGTCACTTCCGAAGACATGGCCAGCTATATTTTCAGCTCCCCAAGCTTGATCAGCTCGACAACCGCTTGTGAACGGCCTTTAACGTTTAGTTTTTGCATTACATTGGAAATGTGGTTTCGAACTGTTTTTTCGCTGATAAATAATAAGCCAGCGATATCACGAGTCGTTTTGTCCTGCACGAGAAGCTCAAAAACTTCGCGCTCACGATGAGTCAACAGAAATTTGCTGTGGTGTTCGTTCCCCTTCAATGGTGTCACCCCTCCTTGCCCTGGGTTTGTTTGGTATAACAAGGTAAAGGGATACAGTCAAAACATATTATGTAGTGTTGATGTTAATGGTGCTGTCACAATTATAAAATGGGCTTAGTTCATTCAAATGCAAAATCCTGAAATTTTCATGAATAAGAACATCTTTTTTCAGGGCAAACTACGGTTTGTTGTTCCTTATTAAAGGAGGTGTATGTATGAGCCATTCAAAAAACAATCAACCTACCAAAGCAGAAGTACAAACAACGAAATTAAACAAATTACCACTCGTAGGTAAATTCGAACCCGAATTTTCTGCAGAGGAAGCTGCAGAAGTGTTCGAAAACCAACCCTCTGCAGATCATGAATCCCATAATGAACGATAAAAAGCGGATGACGCCTTGATCTTATTCTTAAGCAGATCAAACCTTCAAAGAATGGAACTGTCACTTTAACAGCTTAATTAACTATAAATGAGACGGTTCCCTTCATTTAAACATCGTAAACGACTTAGAACAGCGATTCGCCATTAATGGGAATCGCTGCTTTATGTTGTAGGCTGTTGGCTGCCCACTCCAATAGTGTATTCACCAGCCCCAACTGAGGCTTTCGGACCCAGATGGCGTTATTAACAAATTTATCGCCTTTTGAGCGAAGTTTCGGACTCCAGTGACGCTATTCCTTAGAAACAGGCTCATATAGGGTACTTTCTAAGCCAATAGCGACTATGCGGTCCGATAGCGGCTCAAATATCGAATAATGCTGCATTTAGTGTCATCTGGGTCCTTTAGTTACTGCTTATGCGCAAAAGTTTGCTGGGGCCGTTACTGCTGCGTCGCGCAATGGTTCGCCGGGTCGCCGGGTCGACTGCCCGCTCCAATAGTGTATTCATCGGCGCCAACTGAGGCTTTCGGACCCAGATGGCGTTATTAACAAATTTATCGCCTTTTGAGCGAAGTTTCGGACTCCAGTGACGCTATTCCTTAGAAACAGGCTCATATTCGGTACTTTTCAAGCCAATAGCGACTATGCGGTCCGATAGCGGCTCAAATATCGAATAATGCTGCATTTAGTGTCATCTGGGTCCTTTAGTTACTGCTTATGCGCAAAAGTTTGCTGGCGCGGTTACTATTCTGCTTTTTCAATTGTAATCGGATACATTACTACAAAACACACTCCCGACCCTGGGAGTTTTTTGTCGTGCCATTATTACAATGAGATACATCACATTTTTATATTGACAGTAATTGTATACGGACTTATGATAAGTCCAACATAATTGATAACGATTATCATTTAGATATAAAAAAAGGGGTGTTTTTTTAATGAAATTTACTTATGCTGTGCCTGCAAGTCTACTTGCGGCCTCCATACTGTTCACTGGATGTGCCAATAACAACAACTCTACAAATACTGCTGCCAATAGCACTACAGCCACCAACGCACCGACGACTGCTGCAGCTACTAACACACCGGAGACTGCCACCGCTGACTTCACGTCAGCTATAGATCAATATCGCACATATGTCATCCAGCAATGTGATGAATTTGTGAAGCAAACAGAGAGTTTCACCAACGCTGTAAAAGAGGACAAGATTGATGAGGCTAAGGCGCTCTACGCTCCTGCCCGCATGTACTACGAACGGATTGAGCCTATTGCAGAAGCACTTGGTGACTTGGACCCAAATATCGATGCCCGGGAAAATGATGTAGATGCGGCAGAATGGCGCGGTTTCCACAAGCTTGAGAAAGCACTCTGGCAGGACAATACAACTAAAGACATGACAGAAGTTGCTGACCAATTGCTGAAGGATGCACAACTGCTGCGTGCGAAAGTTGAGACCGTTGAGATCGACGCGAATCTGCTCGTAACTGGTGCTGTTGAGCTTTTAAACGAGGTCTCCTCCTCCAAAGTAACCGGAGAGGAAGAACGTTACTCGCACACAGACCTGTATGATTTCGTCGCAAACGTTGAGGGTGCGCAAAAGATATACGAGCTGTTAAAACCAGAACTAGCTAAAAAAGATGCCGATCTTGAAAAAAACATTGGTGAACGATTCGCTGCCTTGCAAGCTGAGCTTGCCCCTTTCAAATCCGGAGATGGATATGTTTCCTATGAAGAGCTGAAAGAAGATGAAGTACGTAAACTGAGTCAGAATTTGGACGCCTTGGCTGAGCCATTGTCCAATATGGGAACTATTCTAGGAGTGTGACCCTCATGAATAAACATAACAAGTTCACTGGAGTACCAGGTAATCCTGAAAGTCCCCTTCTTAATGATCAATCGAAGAATGAGCCTATATTTGGTAAAAAATTAAGCCGCCGCGATATGCTGCGGCTTACTGGCGCCACTGGCCTTGGTCTTTTGTTAGGGGGCGGAGGTGTCGGTGGAATTATGGCTGCGCGTAATGCTGTAGCTGAGCCAACGAAGGCCGCAGAAGGTGATTCCAGTTCCATTCCTTTTTATGGGAGCCATCAGGCGGGGATTTTGACACCTGCACAGAACTTTATTTATTTTGCTGCCTTTGATTTCACCACAACCAAACTGGCCGATGTGAAAAAACTAATGCAAGCATGGACCACTGCCGCTGCCGCTCTTACTACTGGCGAGCTTATTGGTGACGTAAATGACAACCCCAATCTTCCACCCTCAGACACCGGGGAAGCGGACGGGCTAAACCCTGCACGGTGTACGCTGACCTTTGGTGTTGGTCCTTCCTTTTTTGATGAAAGATTCGGCTTAGCTTCGAAACGCCCAGCCCTATTGGCCGATCTTCCGGCATTTGCGGGTGACAATCTTGATCCGAAATGGTGTGGCGGGGATATTTGTGTGCAAGCCTGTGCGGATGATCTGCAGGTCGCATTCCATGCGATCCGCAATCTGGCGCGTATCGCCCGAGGGACTGCTGTACTGCGCTGGACACAGGAAGGTTTTCAACGCACTGGAGCAGCGGATCCCAAGGGGGCTACACCACGCAATCTTTTGGGTTTCAAAGACGGCACGGGCAATCCCGATACAACCGATAACGCTGAAATGAACAAAGTGGTCTGGAACAGCAGCAGTGACGGTCCTTCTTGGATGAGCGGCGGCACTTATATGGCGGTACGCCGGGTACGTCTGCGTATTGAAGTCTGGGATCGGTCGTCGCTAAGTGATCAGGAGGCTACCTTCGGGCGTTATCGTCACACCGGAGCTCCACTCGGAGCTAAGGATGAATTCGATGATCTGGATCTTTCAGCTGCGGACGCTTCCGGGAAACCTGTCATTCCGGTGAATTCACATTCCGCATTGGCGCATGGTGACGGTACAGTCAAAATGCTGCGCCGCTCCTACTCTTTTTCCAGCGGTTTGGACGTCACCACGGGCCAGCTTGATGCAGGTTTGTTATTCATTAGCTTTCAACGTGATTTAATGAAACAATTCGTTGCCATTCAGCAGCGCCTCTCTAAGACTGATCTTTTGAACGAATATATGACTCACACCGGCAGCGCTGTATTTGCCTGCTTCCCCGGTGTCCGCAGTGGCGGCTTTATCGGGGAAACACTACTAAGCTAAATTTATGGCTGTCCATTATTGAAGGGGGATTATCCCGATGTTATCTCTTACGCATCCTAAACGGCAAATGCCAAAGGTTGCCTTGCTGATTCTGTTTGGCTTTTTGTGTATGCTTTTGCTCTCCAGCCCCGCGGGGGCGGAGGGCGATGGCACGGTCGACGAGCTCCTGCCGCCGGTCGGCAGCGCACTCGTCGAAGCCGGCCAGAGCCGCTGGGACGCGGCCGCGGCCGATGTAGAAGTGTTCGCTGCGCTGTGGCGCACCGCGAACACAGGCACGCCGGACCCGGCACTCGCCGGTCCGGCTGCTGCCGTTGACGCCGCGCTTGCAGACGCGGCGAAAGCCCTTGCGGCGGGCGGCGGCGAGCCCGCCAAAACCGCACTGTCCACGCTCGCGAGAAGCGTGGACGCGTACGTCACCGCCGCCTCCGGCACGGTCGGTGGTGACACCGGAGCCGCCGGACGCGAGACGGCGGCGAAGCTTTTGCCCGCGGCGGAACGCACGCGGGATGCGGCGCGCAGCGCCGACTGGAGCGCGGCAGCGGCAGCGTACCGCGACATCGTCAGCGGATGGAAGCCGGCGGAGCGCAACATCCGGGC
Organism: Paenibacillus sp. FSL H3-0310; assembly: GCF_038002785.1. Taxonomy (NCBI): domain Bacteria; kingdom Bacillati; phylum Bacillota; class Bacilli; order Caryophanales; family Paenibacillaceae; genus Paenibacillus; species Paenibacillus sp. FSL H3-0310. The sequence goes on along the minus strand of NZ_JBBODC010000001.1, from coordinate 578,975 downwards.
GGATGATTCCGCCGTTTACAGCCTGCTGGAGACGCGAATAAGCCTGCTGCGGATTGCGCTGCAGGCTGAACCGCTTCGCGAGGCATCGGCGAAATCGGAAGCAGAAGCTCTGTATCAACTGCTGGCTGATTACAGTGAAGGCAAAACCATTGACGCTGGGGATACTTCCAGTGAACCAGCTTCTATAGAGGGACTAATCAGCTACCTGAACAAAGCATCCTCCGCTGCCAAAGACAATAACAGCACAGAAGCCGCTAACATCATGGAGCAATTCATCGTAGCCTGGCCTTCTGCCGAAGGGCAAGTCCAGATCGCCTCACCAACAGTCTACAACAATATCGAAAATGAGAGTGCGGCTGTCACAGGTTACCTGCTCTCAAATCCGCCTAAACTGGATCAAGCTTTAACCATCATGAACAATATGCTTAGCGAACTAACGCCTTTGGCTGGTGAAACCACTTATAATGCTTGGGATGCCGCTTTGATTCTCTTGCGCGAAGGGCTTGAGGCTATTCTCGTCTTGTCAGCTCTTCTTGCTTACCTGAAACGTGATGGGAACGCCAAAGCGCAAAAATGGATCTGGTCCGGTGCAGCTGTCGGCCTCATCGCAAGTATCGGATTGGCTGTTGTGCTCACTTATACCATTTCTCGGGCAGCTTCCGGGGGAGCACGGGAGATGATTGAAGGAATTACTGGTCTTGTCGCAGTAGTTATGATGCTCACAATCGGACGCTGGTTACATAGCAAATCAAACACTGCAAATTGGAACAACTACGTGGGTAGGCAAGTTGATGGCGCGCTGGCCAAAGGAAACCTTTGGTCACTGTCCTCCGTTGCAGCGCTTGCTATTTTACGTGAAGGTGCAGAAACTACAATTTTTTATGTGGGCATGGCTCCATCCATCAAGCTGTCTCAATTACTGCTTGGGATTGGATGTGCTCTGATTATTCTTGTTATTGTAGGTTATGCAATTATTGCCTTGAGTGCAAAATTACCGATTGCCGCCTTCTTCCGTACAGCTACAATTCTGATTTATTACCTAGTATTCCGCTTTCTTGGGGAGAGCATTCACTCGCTTCAGGTTGCCGGCAAACTTCCTGCACATGTACAAGAGGGCTTGCCTTCAATTAACTGGCTTGGCATGTATCCCACTTGGGAAACCTTGCTTCCACAGCTGCTTGTCCTGTTGTTTATTGTGTGGGAGCTGTTTCGGAACAGATCGCCAAAGGCTTCACGAACAGCTTAGTTTTATTAATACAATAGATATACCGGTCCGTCACGCCCTTGTGGTTACGCCGGTTTAGTCCGGTAATCTCTTGCATTTACAGTCTAATTTATGAAATGGATTCCATAGCAAGCTTTTTATTTGGGAGGTAATTTGCGGACAATATGATAAAATAAAATGACTATACACAAGCACAAAAGGGAGGCTGTTGTACTCTAATGGCTAATATTAAAGAAATTGCCCGTATGGCTGGTGTTTCTGTGACAACAGTCTCGCGGGTGCTCAATAATCACCCTTATGTAAGTGAAGTCAAACGAACCGCAGTCCTAAATACTATTGAAAAATTAAACTACACGCGTAATATGAACGCCGTGCATCTGATCACTGGGCGGACTCAAGCTATAGCTGTTATTATTCCGTATACCAACTTATTTTATTTCTCAGTCATTATTGCAGGCTTGGCTCAAGAAGCACTGCTGGCTCAATACCGGCTCGTTCTCTGCCAAACCGATTATCGTACGGAAGAAGAAATTAAGGTGCTTGAGATGCTGCGGAACAAAGAAATTGACGGTGTAGTTATGGTCTCTTCAACAATGAGCTCAGAAGCTATTGAAGAATATACAGCTTATGGTCCTATTGTGGTATGTCAGGATAGGGGAGAACGCCAATTTTCTTCTGTATATATTGAGCATTATTCTGCTTTTCGCAGTGGCCTTCAATATTTGAATGATAAAGGTTACCGCCATATTGGCTACTGTGAAGGAAGACCACACGGCAGCAGCAGCTCTATCCGCCAAATTGCCTTTAGAGACTTTCTAGAAGCTACAGATCAGCCTTACAATGATGAATGGATGATCTATAACTGTCTGACCGAAGAGGACGGTGCCCGCGTACTTCACCAACTGCTGCAGATGAAGAATCGTCCTGATGCCCTGATTATTTCAGCAGGCGATCATATAGCGGCTGGTTTAATCATCGAAGCTTGGAAAAAGGGTATCCGCATTCCTGAGGATTTGGCCGTCATTGGATTTGATGATCAGCCTATCGGCCGAACGTTAGGTCTGACCACTGTAGATAATCAGTTAACTGAAATGGGCATATCCGCTTTTCGGATTATCTATGATCAGATCCAGCGAAATGATGGACAACCCGTTCACCGCAAGCTTGAGTACCGTATTATAGAACGCAATACAGTATAGTATAGTATCCTTTTCATCTTATATCTCCGTAATTACATCATTTTAACGGTCCACTTTGCAGCCTTCTGCGAGTAGACCGTTTTTTATTTTTGCATATTCCCCTTTAGTATTCATTTTTATCCCTTGCTTCCGAATGGAATTTGTTTTATCCTAAATATGAAAATAATTTTCTGCATTTAGTTAATAATCATAAAAATAATTTCAATACCCCATTGAAACGAGGTGGATGAATGGATGTCCCCAATACTGCATGCACTCGAGCATGAGAAGGCCAAGCTCTCTCAAATGGAACGAAAGCTGGCTGAACGAATTCTCTCCTCACCAGGCGAAATCGTTCATATGGGCATTACAGAATTAGCAGAACAATGCGGAATAAGCCCGGCAACGATCACACGTTTCTGTAAGGTGCTTCATTTTAAAGGCTTTCCGGATTTCAAGGTGAAGCTGGCAGCAGAAATTGCTCATAGTGATGCCGCGCCGCAGGATGGTGGCTCTTCTTATCAAGATATTGTAGCCGGCAACCCACTCTCCGTGATTGTGGAAGCGATGCAGACGAACCATCTGACCTCCATCCGGGATACTACCTCACTGTTAGATCTGGAGCGATTGCAGGCAGCAGTTCATTTATTGTGCCAAGCACGCCGCGTTGATCTATACGGGATGGCGACCTCTTCCATTGTCGCTCAGGATTTCTATCAGAAGCTGATCCGCATAGGCGTAAATTGTACTGCTTTTGCTGATTCCCATATGCAGATTACCTCTGCTTCATCACTCTCCGAAGGTGATGTCGTATTTGCAGTATCCTATTCGGGAGAGACTCCCGAGACCATTGATGCCTTGATGTGTGCGAAGGCTAGCGGAGCAAGCACTATCGCACTAACCTCTTATGGCAGCAGCACCTTGGCTACTCTGGCGGATATCCCCCTATTCTCCTCATCTTTGGAGAAAGGCATGCGCCGGGGAGACATGGCCTCACGCATAGCTCAGCTTCACATCATTGATATTTTGTTCACTGGAATGGTCAGCACCCGTTTTGGGGATTTTATTCCTAGACTGGAGCAATCTTATCTCAATGTCCAACAATACCGAAACAAACGAGGAGGACAATCCTAATGAATATTCTAAAGTTCCATAGTGATGAAGATTTCGTACAAACGGGTGCGAATCTTATTGCCAGCCTGCTGCAAAGCAATCCTAAAGCCGTGCTCGGTCTTGCGACCGGAAGCTCCCCAGTTGGGGTTTATGCCAAATTGGTTGAAATGCACCAAAAAGGACTTGTGAGTTTCTCTAAAGCAACTTCCTTTAATCTGGATGAGTATATCGGCTTGCCTGTCGACCATCCACAGAGCTATCGCAGTTTCATGAACGAGCAATTATTTAACCATATAGATATTGATTCAGGACAGACACATATCCCTAACGGAAACGCAGCGGATATGGAAGCAGAATGCCTTGCATACGATAAAATGCTGGAAGAAAACGGACCCGTTGACTTGCAGATTCTCGGTATTGGCAGCAACGGCCACATTGGATTCAACGAACCCGATGCTAACCTCAGCAGCAAAACCCATGTCGTCGACCTGCTTGAAGATACCCGGGAAGCAAATGCTAGATTCTTTGACAGTTTGGATGAGGTCCCTCGGCAAGCGATCACAATGGGCATTGGAGGCATCCTAAAAGCACGCCAAATCCTCTTATTAGTTCGTGGTGCCGGCAAAGCTGAAGCCATTCGCAATGCTGTTGAAGGCCCGATTACAACCCAATGCCCTGCATCTTTGCTGCAGAGCCATCCAAATGTAATCGTTCTCGTAGATGAAGGAGCAGGCAAATGGCTGAAATAAATAAAGAACTAGAACAGTTGCTGTTCGGTAAGGTACTGACTCCCCAAGGTTTAATTGAGCACGGTGTGATTGCCGTATCTGGAGAGCAGATCCACTATGCTGGCGATGCGGCTTGGCTTCCAGAGCGTTACGCGCATTGGCCTGCCAGTGGTCAAGCAACGGATCTTCTGATCCCCGGATTTGTAGATGTACATGTTCATGGTGGAGCTGGCCACGACTTTATGTACAGTGATACTGAATCGCTGAATGCCATCACTAAGTTCCATAGTTCCCAAGGAACAACAACAATGCTGGCTACAACCATGACCGCTTCCAAGTCTGCTATTGACCAAGTATTCTCCGAAGTCAGCGCTTATCGCGCTGCTGAAATGCCTTACACACAAATCGCAGGCATGCATTTGGAAGGACCCTTCATCAGCCCGAAATGGTCCGGCGCACAAAATCCAGAGCATATTGTTCCTGCCAATATTGAGTGGCTAGCACAATGGGAGAACGATTATCCAGGAATGATCCGGCAAGTCACGCTTGCTCCGGAACGTGAAGGTGCCCTCGAAGCTATTCTCTGGCTGCGCAAGCACGGTATAACTGCAGCTCTCGGGCATACGGATGCCTCCTTTGAAGAGGTTATTGCCGCAGCAGATGCTGGACTTAACCAAGCCGTGCATATGTTCAATGCGATGACACCCCTACATCACCGTAAGCCTGGAGCGGCTGGAGCTATTTTGTTCGATAAGCGCATTCGCGCAGAGATTATAGCCGACGGGATTCATGTTCATCCCGCAGCCATTTCTATATTGACCCGTCTCAAGAAAGAGAACAATTTATTACTGATTACTGATGCCATGTCTGCAACTGGACTTAGTGATGGTGAATATACAATCGGTGATTTACCTGTACTCGTTCAAGATGGCATCGCTACCCTTAAAGATAATCCCGCTGCTCTAGCTGGAAGCACACTAACGATGATTCGCGGCTTCCGTTATCTGATCCAAGAGGTAGGACTCACCTTGGAAGAGGCCTCCCGCGCTGCAAGCCTTACGCCAGCGGCGTCCATTGGAATGGAACGAAGCATTGGCTCCTTGGAGGCTGGAAAACGCGGCGATATCCTACGCCTTGATGCTGAATTTAATATTCGCGGCGTATGGATCGGCGGACGTCCAATCACCACTTAATAAAATTAGCTCCAAACAAAAAAGCAACAATTCTCTCCAGATGGTGAGATTGTTGCTTTTTTATTTAGATCACAAAAATCATTAATAATTACGAGTTGGGAAAATTCGTTCAACCATGGTGCGGAATTCATCCACAAATCCTTTTATCGGATGACCGGCACGAGCCTCTTCAGCATAAACATTGGCGCGTTCCACGAAGTCAGGATTTGCTGATACGTATACATCCTTAATTCTCGCATCATGTTTTTTAACTTCCGCAGCAATTTTATCTTTAATTGCTTTGGTAACTGTTTCTGTTTCTCTTGTATTTATGGTGTTATTTGTGTTATTCGTGCTATTGGTGTTGTACATATGCGTCGAATTACTTCTGTAATTCGTATCATGGGTACTAGGAGTGGTACTGCGCATGCCCATTCCCATTCCAGTTCCCATACCTTTTCCCATCCCCATATCTACATCATGTTTCGAGCCATTGCTGTTCAGCAGAGGACCATTATTATAAGTATGGTTTCTTGTCGTACCTGTTCCCATAGTACCTGTACCTGTTCCCAACATATCCGCTCCCAAATTACCCATGCCATTGATTCCATTTCTGGTTGCCGGTCCAGTACTTGTTGTACCAGGAACTGTATTTACAGTACCTTTTAAGGCTCCGTTCATACCATTGGTTACGGCTCCAGTATCATTCATTCCATCACGGCCAATTTTCACTCTTCCTGTACCAGACATTACGCCAGTCGGTCCATAATTGTGAGGAGTGGTTGAGGATTTTGCCCGATAAGATGGAGTCCCTTTGGCACGCAGGCCAGCAGTTGCATCATTTAAAGTTACTGCTACATACGCGCTTTTTCCTGCAAGCATTACATTCGCTGAGCGGACTTCAGGCATTGCAGCAATCCGGTCTGCAAGCTCCTGACTAACTTCCATCTTAGTGATGTTATGTGTGCCACCGCGTACGGAATTCACACCAATACGCCCATCATTTACTCCCCGGACACTATTGGTTTGCACATTCGATTTTTCTGCCGTATTGGTTCCACACCCCGTAATACTCACCAAGCCGAGAAGCAATGCAGCTGAGACTGACATACTGATCTTGGATCGCAACATGAATTCATCCTCCATCTCTAATGTTGTATGTGTGCAGTGTACGATCGTTAGGATGACCTTCTGAAGAACAAGCTATCCTGAAAGGATTTGGAACTATGCCGCTTTGACCGTCACCCGCGAGTGCAGATCGGCGTATCTTATAAACAGTAAGCCATATCTCAACAAGTCGGTATTACTCCGCAAAAGTCAGGAGGCTTGTGCATGAAAGTTCTATTTACGTTTTATGTACCGAGTGGCGGGGTGGAGACATTAAATAAGCTGCGATGTGAAAGTCTCCAGCGAAGTGGGATCGAATGCCATGTTTTATATCTAATGCCGGGTTCAGGCCAGAATACGACCAATTTTCCGGTATTTGTCTCATCTTCAGATGAAGAAATTAAAAATTTGCTGGAGACCCATAATTACGATGCCATTATTGTTACATCTGATTATTTATTACTGAAACGTCTGCGTGAACTCGGTTACCGCGGTATTATGATATACGAATCTCAAGGCCTTGGAAAACGCAGTCATGCGGAAACTCTGATCAGAGATGCCGTCCCTTATTTACGTTCTTATTGTAATGCGGTACTAATCCCGCCAACCGATCATTTATTGGAGCTGTTTATTGAAATCTGTCCCTGGCTGCATCGTTATGTAATTCCGAATATTGTTGATGTCCAGTCCTTTCAGCATATCCCTGCTGAACCTCCCGCTAATCCGGTTATCGCTTGGGTAGGCCGGCTAGAGAGCAATAAAAATTGGCGGGAATATTTGAGAATCGCCCATGAAATTCGCCTTTATAAACCAGATATTCATTTGTGGATGTTCCATGATCCTAATTTAGCCGCAGAGGATCAGAAACAATCCTTTCAGGAGGAGCTACACGCTCTAGGGCTGAATGATCGTCTAAGTACTTTTACCAATATTCCTAATCATGTAATGCCCATTTATTATTCCTCGATCGCTAATTCGGGTGGATTCCTGTTAGCTACCTCCATTACAGAAGGATTTGGATATGCTGTTGCCGAAGCGATTTGCTGCACTTGTCCAGTACTTAGTACAGATTCCGATGGTGTCAGATCCTTTATTGTTCATAATGTCACGGGTAAATTTTACCCGCTTGGCAATATTCCAACTGCCGTCAACGAAGGACTGGAGCTTATGAACAATATTCCTCTGCGAGAGGGTCTCCGCCAGCAAGGAAGAGGATATATGGTCTCACGCTTCGGAACCGAGAAGTATGCGCAATCTTTTCGTGAAATGATGAATTCCTATGCCATCTTCTAACCGATATCATGCAAAAAAACCTTCAAGCCACTTCTCACGTGGTATTGAAGGTTTTTTATATTTTAAGGACATATTATTAAGAGTTCCTCGCTACGATCTCAAACAGTGCATTCTGAAACAATTGTGTGCTTTTTTCCCAAGTGAAATGCTGTGAATCCTGCTCCCCCTTACGAGCCAGCCGCTGGCGTAAATCCGGGTCTTTAATTAAGGTTATGATATCATCCGCGAGCCGATTCTCAAACCGGTAGGACATTAAGCAGTTATGGCCATGCCTGCCATATTCCATATTCCCACCGGAGTAAACAGTAACGAGCGCTGCTCCACAACGCATAGCCTCGATGCCTGGTAGCGATCCCGTATCATACGTACTTGAGCTTACAAAAATATCGCTCTCACTATAATGGTAACAAAGCTCAGTATCATTTGCAGGAGTCCTTATATGATATCGTTCGTCCGCTAATAAAGTTTGCAGGGTAGTCGACTCAGCAAATTCACCAGGAGGAATGATCAAATAAAGTTCAACTTCTGGATGAAGTCTTCTGACCCGATTTAACTGTTCAAGCAAATAGTCTTGTTCACGATGGCCTGAGAATCCACCCTCTGGCTTTCGCATAACCGCGGAAACTACAAGCTTATTTTCAGGTTCACGAATGTTCAAATTTCTAAAAACAGGATTCACACCAATGGGCACGATTGTCCCCTTAATCCCATGATTCATCTGGACGATTTCTTGCTGCCAACGGGATAGTACAAGCAGATTGCTGGTTAAACTATAGGATGCAAAAGAACGGCTATTGTCAGGTAAAAAAGTGGGCTCGTAGCAAAGCGCTAAACGAATATGAATCCCTTTTCCCTCATTACTTGCCTGCTGCGATACCTCGACTGTGGTATAAAAGTTGGAGACAATCACGTCCCCCACTGGAAAATCGCTGGCCGACAAATCACCATCTGCCGCATAACGCAATTCACAATTTATCTCGTATTCAACGACACCATCGCTGGGCAAGAGGATCGTAATTTCATGACCGATCTCTGACAGACGATTAGCCAGTTCTGCCAGCATCCGTTGTGCTCCGCCCCTAGATAGAGTTAGAACAGGAAATATTAATTTCATTCCCCTCTCTCCTTTAGCAGCAGATGCGATAGAACCCCGTGATGTTTTGCTTGTACCAGTTCTATCTCTCTTTTCTGCGCCTCACTATGAATCACTGAACCCATCTCTTGATGCACTCGATAATCAAGCTGCGGATGCTCAATATAAGACCAGCTAAAATGCGGTAAAATACGCAGCCATAAATCATAGTCTTGAGTATATAACAACATTTCATCGAACGTTCCTACAGCACGAAATATATCCATATGAAGAAGAACTGTACTCCCATTCACCGGACAACCCAACATCATAGTCTCAATAAAATGGGCTCTGCTGCTAAAAAGCATACTTACCGTATCTGAGATCCGTTCTCCCTGCTCATTTATATAATAATAGGCTGTATAGTTAAACAAAGTACCCGTACTTTTGAGCTTTTCTATTTGGTTTTTGATTTTATCCGGGTGAAATTGATCATCTGCACTGAGCCAGGCAAAATACGTTCCGGTAGCCACTTCTATCCCTTTGTTCAAAGCAGAAGCCGTCCCTCCATTACTCTTTTGTATATAAATGATTCTGTCACGGAAGGGGGCCAACTTCTCCAGCCATAGGGTAGAACCGTCATCGACTACAATAAGTTCTATATTCGGATAGCTTTGATCCAAGACACTTTGGATGGCGAGATCCACATACGAACAGTTATAAAATGGGATGATCACCGATACTTTAGGTTCTTCACTCATACGCGCTCACCTCCTTCACCCGGAGCTCAACTTTTATACTGTTTTACAAGCAAGCAGGGCATCTACTGGTGCATGGCTCTCCCCGAATGCTTCACGAAACGATGGGTTTTGGGCATGATGGAAACCTTTAAGTACCGTTACCTCATACCCGAGTGCAATAAAATCCTCCGGCTCCCACCCGCTCCGATGCTTTTGATAATGCTCTCCCTGCAAATGATAATGATCCATACCCTCCTGTGGAAAAAAGCCCCGAGGGGTAAATACAACTACTCGGTTATTGGCGATTCTTTCGGCCATCCCTAGCAGAGTCTTCGCTTCATTTTTATTAAAGTGCTCTATAGAATCAATAAAGGTAACCGCTGAAAATGTTTTGGGGAGGAACAATTTATCCATATGACTGGCATCTGCATGTACCGGAATAATATGAGGTGACTTATATTGACGATGCAGCAGGTACGGCCTGTGAATTTCTAATCCAAGCACTACTGCGGCTTCATATCGTTCAAGCAGGGTACCGGTGCCGCTGCCGATATCCAGAATACTCTGGCAGAATTTCAACTGTTCCAGTAAGACTGGCAGAAAGTCATTCACTTCAATTTCCCGGTACATTACCTTCAGCCCCCCATAGAAGAAATCAAGTGCTGCAGCGAATTCTTGTAGCGGGCATTGGTCGCAGCTGCCTCTGCCATAATTACATCAAAATATTTGATCGTTCCCATGCCCTCATGCGTCCGGTAAGCTGTGAGGGATTGATTCAACATCACCGGTGGATATCCGTTCAGAATGGCGCGGAACCATAAGTCATAATCATGGGTGTAAGGAAGTGATTCATCAAAAAGTCCGATGGCTCCAAACACCTCTCGTTTAAACATCACCGTACAGCCATTAATGGGATTACCGTGTAAAAAACAACGTAAGTAATCCAGGTGACTAGGAAACAATGGCGCAGCATTCAGCTGAACCAGCTGCGATTGAGCGTTAATATAATTAAAGTTGGTATAGGAGATTAACAAGTGGTTCTGCTCCATGAACAGAACCTGATTGTTGATCTTATCCCGATAAAATAAATCATCCGAGCTAAGCCAGACCACATAGTCCCCCGTTGCATTCAATATGCCGTGATTCAGTGCGGAGGCGGTTCCCCCATTGCCTTTGCCCAAATAATGAATTCGGGAAAGATACGGTGTAATTAGATTGCTATGGGCATGCGAGCCGTCATCAACAACAATGATTTCGTAAGGTTCCCAAGACTGGGAGAACGCACTTTGCAGGGCGTGCTCAATATAAGGACAATTATAAAAAGGAATCACTACCGAAACCTTCGGTCTCATAACAACCTCCCCTCCCCGCTAACTCGGTAATAATTCAAAATATCCATTAACGATTGGTTAAGCCCAATTTCCGGAAGCCAGCCCAGTGAAGTCACATCAGCCTCAGGGGTTGATGCTTCTGAATGAACCTGCTTATCCGCTGTGGCTGCGATCTCTGAAATAGCCCGTTCAGCATCTGCAGGTCCCCAGTCCATTGGCACTGGACCTACAGAATGACTGAGCAGCTGCTCCGCGATCTCCCCGAGTTCCCGCTGCTTCCCCGAATCGATGCGATAGATGGTTCCATTTGTACCTTTACGCAAAATGTAATCATAAGCTCTAACGGCATCTCTTACATCTAAAAAATCACGCAGCGCATAACGAGAAGAGAGCTTAAATGGAGGTATTTCCTCTTCTGGCTGGCCTTCACTTCGGACAATGTGCTGTGCTAATAAAGAGCAGAAGCCGGTGGAAGGACCGGGACCAATCAGATTACAGGGCTCAGCCAGCAGAACCGGCTGTTTAAATAAGGTGCCCCAAGCGAGGGACACCAGCTCTTCTATTGTTTTGCTAAGACTGTACGGGTGTGGTGGCCCAGCCACCACACCCGGTTTGAACTTAAGTCTGGAGCCTGCCACTAGAATCCGACTGCTCGGCAGGCTTCGCATGGCCTCCAGTAAATATAAGGTGGCCATCACATTGGTCTCCATATAAAGCAAGGGATTAAGCCATGACTCGGGTACGGAGTTCTTCCCAGCCAAATGAAGGACAGCGTCCGGTGCAGTTTGCTTGATCATCTCAGCTACTGCTTTCCGGTCACTTAAATCACAAACATAAATCTTTACTCCTTCTGGAAAAAGAGTGGAGGCAGCTGTCGATTGCGGCCGCAATACAGCGATAACCTCAGCCCCTCCTGCCGAAAATAATCGAACCGCATGTTGCCCGGTAAATCCACCGGCTCCGGTAATCAGAAGTCTTTGACCTGTCATAAATACATCTCTGACTGTTTCATCCAGTCAGCCAGTTCCTGCAGCATTAAAGGATATGAAGGCAGCGGCAAGAGGACATCCGCTCTTGTATTCACTAGTGTACGATCCTGAATATGTTCATCCTCAGGGATGATCTCCACATTTTCTTTATGAAAAGCCGCCTGAATATACTGAAGCAGCTCATATTTACTTACCGGCTCTGGATGCGCTAAATGGATCAGCCCCGATACAGGGGAATCCAGCATTACATCCACTGCTTTGGCTAATTGGAGCGTTGTGACCCCGTTCCACATCACCCGCCGGTATCCTGAAACTTTACCACTCTGCGCCAGGAACCAATCCATCAGACCAATACCGCCTGAGCGGATTTCGGGACCAATAATGGAAGTGCGAATCGTAAGATGCCCGGGTTTTTGCACCTCACCGAGACTTTTCGAAATTGCATATACAGAGGTTCCATCAGGAGCATCCTCTTCGGTGTACCCTCCGCGTGTTCCTTCGAACACGCAGTCGGTACTGATATGGATGAGCCTTGCCTGAACATCCTCCGCCTTTCGCCACAAGTGATGAGGGAGAAAGCCATTCACGTGGTAAGCCCCAATTTTGTCACGCTCCGCGAATTGATTGAGAACCCCCATTGCATTGATAATGCAATGAGGGGAAACGATATCGACCAGCTTCTCAACTCCGGCTATATCGTTCGCATCTACATACAGCCCGCCAAGATCGCTCTTATCCCGGGTTGTATGGAAGACGTGATGCTTGCCCTGGCGGCGAAAATAATCCGCCAGCATATGCCCCGCCATACCGTTTCCACCTAGGATAAGCAGCTTCATTGCAGGAACCCTCCCCGGATCAAGATGCTTTTGATCTCTTCCCGATCCATCAGATTCGTCTCTGAACTGAAGCTATTGAAAGAGACATGAGGATAAGCGCTATAATGTGCCTTTAATTCCGGCATGTTCAGCGTAGGGAGAATTACTAGATACTGTTCATCGTAGACAACGGTAGTTAAGCTTTCGAAATCGCTCATCAAAATCTCGTGGATTTTCTCCCCCGGACGAATCCCGGTCTCGACAATACTCACATTGGACTCTCCGGAAGCTTCAATCAGCACCTCAGCAAGATCGATAATTCGGCAGGTAGGCATAGTCATGACGAAGATTTCTCCACCCAAGCTAACCTCAGAAGCTTTAAATAATAACGTAATAGCATCGCGTAGGGTAAAAAAGAAGCGGGTCATTTTCATATCCGTAATGCGTACCTGACCCTTATCCTTAATCTGCTTCATGAACAAATGCACTACGCTGCCGTTCGTTCCGAGCACATTACCTCCGCGTACAGTAACGAACCGGGTGTTTGAGCCAATCAGATTGGCATAAACGAACAATTTTTCCCCGATCGCTTTGGTCATTCCATAGAAGTTGGATGGGTTCGCAGCCTTATCGGTAGAGATGTAAATTGCTTTCTCAACGCCATTTACAATGGCAGCTTCGATCACATTTTGAGTTCCCACTACATTGGTTTTGAGTGCTTCATAAGGCTGATCTTCACAGACTGGAACATGTTTGAGCGCCGCCAGATGAAAGATATAATCAACGCCACGGCAGGCTGCAATCAGCGCATCCTTGTCACGGATATCGCCAATGATAAAGCTGAGACGTTGATCTTCAAACTCCCGGCTCATCGCCACTTGAGCGGATTCACTGCGGGAGAATACGATGATTTCCTTAGGATTTTGTGGCAGAAGTTGCCTAATCAGCTCATGCCCCCAGGAACCAGTTCCGCCTGTGACCACAATCCTTTTATTATTGAACATGCAGGTTCCCTCCAAGCAAGAATTTAACTACCTTGACCGAAACATCCGGAGTCATGTATCCTTCCGGAGCCTCCCAATCCCGATTGAGCGCCGTCATCAGCTTGACGCTGCGCAGAATACTTTTCTGATCTACACCTGAGACTACATTGCTGCCACAATCCACTGTTTCTGGACGTTCCGTCGTTCTGCGAATCGTAACTGTTGGCACTTTCATCAAGCAGCATTCCTCCTGTACAGTCCCGCTGTCGGTGATGGCACATAAGGCGTGCTGTTCCAAATAGACAAAATCAAAAAATCCGAAAGGTTCATGAAATTCAACTAGTGGGTTCATTGGAAGGGAAAATTGCTCGGTAAGTTTGGAGCGAGTGCGAGGATGAATGCTGCATATTAAACGAATTCCAAAATGCTCAGCCACTGCGTTAAGACCCGACATAATTTGTACAAGGGACTCTGGATCATCTACATTCTCAGCACGGTGGGCCGTGACTAGGAAATACTGTCCTGAGGTAAGCTTCAGCTGTTCCAGAATGTCACTGGTCTGGATTTTGTGCTCAAAGTGGGTCATGACCTCATGGATCGGATTTCCTGTTAACACGATACGCCTGCTGGGGAAACCTTCGCTGATTAGATGTCTTTTGCTCTGCTGCGTATAAGGCATATTAATGGTCGAAACGGCGTCGATGACACGGCGGTTTTTTTCTTCTGGTACTTGGAGGTCATAACAGCGGTTGCCCGCTTCCATATGCACCACCGGAATTCCCATACGTTCAGCCAAAATCGCGCATAACGCGCTGTTCGTATCGCCCAGAAGCAAGACGCGATCTGGCTGTTCTTTTAGTAAAATGCTTTCTAACCCTCCGAACATGGCGGCAAGCTGGCCGCCTAGTCCTGCTTGTTTATCCTGCAGCACATAATCCGGTGCCCGCAGTCCCAGCTCAGCAAAGAAAATGCCGCTGAGACTGGCGGTGAAGTTCTGGCCTGTATGCACCAGGATGTGCCGCTCAGCATGTTCGTCGAGAAGCGGAATGATTACACTGAGGCGAATGATTTCAGGCCTCGTGCCTAAAATCGTCATGATCTTCATGAGTTCACTCCCCTGCCTGTTTAATTATGGTCTGACTTGGCTCAGTCAGCGGACTGTGCTCTGGTTGCTGGATTGAGATCATTGAGCGGGAAATGTACCGTTCATTTGGCTCAAGTTGCTGGAATGAGATCATTTAGCGGGATTTATACCGCTCATTGGGCTCAGGTTGCTGGAATGAGCTCTTTTTGCGGGAAATGTACTGTTCATTGGGCCCAGGTTGCTGGATTGAGCTCATTTAGCGGGATTTATACCGTTCATTTGGCTCAAGTTGCTGGATTGAGCTCATTTAGCGGGATTTATACCGTTCATTGGGCTCCGGTTGCTGGAATGAGCTCATTTAGCGGGATTTATACCGCTCATTGGGCTCCGGTTGCTGGAATGAGCTCTTTTTGCGGGATTTATACCGCTCATTGGGCTCTGGTTGCTGGATTGAGATCAATAAGCGGGAATTATACCGCTCATTGGGCTCCGGTTGCTGGAATGAGCTCATTTAGCGGGATTTATACCGCTCATTGGGCTCCGGTTGCTGGATTGAGATCAATGAAGGGCATTTTTGCCCCTCTTTGCACTCAGCTAGCTGAATTCGACGAAATCTAGGGCAAATATGCCTCTCTTTGCGCTCGGCTAGCCGAATTCGACGCATTCGAGGGCATATATGCCTCTCTTTGCGCTCAGCTTGCCGCTTCGCTGCAATCGAGGCATTTACGCCGCGCGCCGCCGCCCACCGCGGCGGGCCCGGCGGCGCTTGCCCCCGGCGGTGCTGCGCCGCCGGGCAGAACCTTTACGCCGCTTGCGAGCAACGCGGCGCAAAACCAACGGGCGCCCGCTTCGCCGGCGCGCCCGGGCTTTGCCGCGCCGCTTGCGGGCGACGCGGCTTGGCAGGCCCTTGCTTCGCGGCGGCAAAGCCGGCGACGCTGCGGGTAAATCAGGCTGGACAGCGGGTGGTTCCACCACCACCACGCTGTCAGCCTCGCGCACCGCAGGTGCGCTGCAATAGCGGAGGTTCCACATCTCCGCAAGACCCTGCAGGCGGCTCCGATAAGCCGCCGGACCATATACGGCGTCGACGCGCTCCCGCGCTTGACTGCCTAGAGTTAACGCCAATCCCGGCTGCGCCAGCATGACGTTGACTCTTTCTGCCAGCGCGGAAATGTCCGATGCTGGCACGAGATTTTCGCCGCAGCCCGCTGCGTGCAGAATTTCCCGCAAGCCCCCAGAGTCGTAAGCGATCACGGGCTTTCCAAAAGCCATTCCTTCCAAAGCAGTCATACCGAAGCCTTCGCGGATCAGACTAGGAACCACTAGCACATCCATGGCGCAATAGGCAGATGGAAGACATTCAGCATAACCAACAAATTTAAACCGGGTGTACAGTCCCTCAAGCTTTACCTTGCGGACACAACGCTCATAATAGCTTTTATCGCCAGCTGACCCAATGACAACAAATTTCGAGCTTGGATGAACCGCGTGCACAAGCACAGCCATTTTCACAAAATGTTCTAGACCTTTTTCTTTGTTGATAAAAGAAGAAATATAACCGATCAGCTGTTCATGCGGTTTAACCCGCAATTCCCGCCGCCGTTCGCTCCGAAGCTTGCTCCAAGCCTCAATCATCATCTCTTTATCATTCCAAGAGGGAGGCAGCTGGATCACTTTTTCCGCTCTCACGTCCTCTGGAAAGCAAGCTGCAGCTGTTTGTGAAATAGCTAGTATCTCATCACTATTCCGATGAATCAGCCCTACACTAATAGGTGTATATTCATTGTCTGTTATCGTCTCTGATATTTTCCATATCACCGGAATGCCCAGTGACTTTGCAGCCATTGCTGGCAGAGCATGCACACAGGTACTTGTAATAACAAACGCCGGGCGCAGGGAATTCAGCCAGTCTGTTAATTCGTGATACTCCCTGCTTTCCTGGAATTTCTGAGCATCTGCCTCCAACCCTGCATAAGGAGTGTACATTCCATATAAAAGAGGAATCGAAAGCAACTGTACACTTATTCCACAGCTTCGAGCCTGAGAAGTCAGCTTGCCGTCCTGAGGCGCAACGAGAATACAATTAAAGTACGGAGAAAGCTCCTGAGCGAAAAACAACAATAGCTTCTCCGCTCCCGTAATACTGCGTGTATTGGATACATGTGAAAAGAGGACGATTGTAGCTTTGTCAGCCATGGCGTTTCGGCGCTCCCTAACGAGGGGCCTGGAGCAGCCATTCACCTCCTTAAAAAATTTACAAACTTTGCGCTAATTTCTATCCTTCGCAGTAAAACTCTCTTTGAAAATGGTCGCTCCTGTGACTCGCAACATCGCTTCCGCTTCGCTCTAGAATCTCGTCAGTCAATTTCAATTCGCTCCCGAGCTTCGCCCCTTCACTTCCACTCTGCTCTCGAATCTAGCCAGTCGCTTCCGCTCCGCTATACAAGCCCGCTCCAGACGTTGCTTCTTTTCATCAGGCCACAGGCATAAGCTGAGGTTCGGTTCTACAGTATATCGAGGAAAAACAGATGCCGGCACGACACCTGTCCCCTGGTAAGCGCACATTTCCGTTCCATTTCCGGGCATATGACCTAGCCATAAATTACTGTTAACAGCTGGTGTATACGTTTGGTGTAGGTGTGATCCTTAAGCGTCCGTTCAAAAGCGCGCAGGGCAATCGCACGGCGTTCTTCCTCATGAGTCAGGTAATAACGGATTTTATCCATCATTTCTTGAGGGCTTGCAAAAGTCTCAATTTCTTCACCAGGTTTGTAGAAAGATCCCATATCATCTCTGGCATCCACTAATTGCAGCGTACCCGTAGCCGCGATTTCAAAAGTACGCGGATTAGGAGATACCGCCGGAATCGAAAGCGTATTGTTGTTCACTACTTCATCAATGTGCGAGCGGTGGAGGTTAATGACGATTTTGGATCCGCTGTAAGCTACCGCTGTTTCCTGTGGTGACATCCACTTGCCAATCTCAATTCGATCTCCATAGAGTGCCGCCTCAGGCAGACGGTCCCACCAGATGCCGTTAATCACCGTGTTATAGTTCATCAAATCCGGAAGAATCTCACGGAAGAAATTAACCCGGTTCCAATAGGCAGAGCCAATAAAACTAACTTCGCGATTCAATGGTGAACGTGTTGTAGTTGGACGGTAATGCTCGCGGTGAGCGGCAAAAGGAAGATAATGAACTTCAGGGCAGCCAAGTCCCTTATAAAAATCAATACAATTACGCTCAAGCGTGAACACAAAATCGTAATGCGCCACAATTTTAACTGTAAAATCAGTGTAATAAGGATCATCTGTAAGCCAAATGGCTGTCTTAATTCCGCTAGCCCGAAGAACGGAGATCTGCTCAAGCGGTAAATCCATACCATCCAGCACAAGTACCAGATCCGGTCTTTGAGCGGCGGCTAACTCCACTAAGTTTTGACGCACATCTGTTATCGTGACTTGTGTGGTTAATTTTTGCAGCGCGTAGAGGACTGCATCGTCTAATGGAGAGTAGGGATATCCTTTACCAGAAGCCACATACATTACATGAATATTCCGTACAGGAAATACTTCTTCTGGCCGACCATCTAAAATCGCAAGCCGTCCCCGTAAATATCCCTCATCATATCCGCCCTTAAAACCACTCAGACGACCACGAAGCTTTTCTTCCTCTGGAGGTGTCAGTGGTAGCGGTGGTGCAGGCATAATAAATTCATTGTTGTTCATCATCATCCTCGCTCCTTTATCCCGTTATAGATTTCATACACTTGAAGCAATCACATTCAGCAAATGAGGCAAACGCGCAGTGAATGTATGGTTCCGCATGGTTGTCTGTAGTCCCCGTAAAGCGTAAATTCGGCGCTCTTTTTCATGCTTCAGATAGTACTCAATCTTCTCCTGCAATTCCTTAGCAGAGCCAAAAGTATCCAAGTCATAACCTGGCCGATAATAATTGCCCAGATCCTCACGAACATCCGTAAGCTGCATAGTACCGCAGGCACTGATCTCATAAGTACGTGGGTTGATAGAGCGTGATGGTAAACGGAAGCTATTCCGGTTATCCTGCCCCTCCTCCCACGGACGGTGAATATTAATGACTAGCTTTGCACCACTGTAATAGTTCGCAGTTTCCTCAGGTGGGATAAAGCCATTGCTAATAAAAGGGGCAAGCTGGTCATAAGTCGCAAGCCGTTCCCAGAAGCCGCCAGCGATCAGCACCTTCTTATCCTTTAAATAGGGGGCAAGTTCATCAAACAGCGCTGTCCGATTATGAAATGCATTGCCAATAAACACAATGTCGTACTTATACTGCGGTGCCGTACGGCGCGGATAGAACATCTTTGGATTGACGCAAAGCGGTAAATAATGAACGGATGGAACTCCAAAGGATTGATAAAACTCCACACAACCGAGCTCATGCGTAAAGACGTGATCATAATGCCGGCAAATCACTGAAGTATCCTCTGTAAAATAAGGATCATCCACAAACCAGATCGCAGTCCGAATGCCCAGCTTTCTGATTTCTGTAATCTGTTCTAAATGATTTTCCGGAAAAACATGCAGTCCATTCATAACCAGCACTGCCCCGGGCATCTCCCGAGCTGCGGTCTCCAGCATAGTTTCTGGAGTGCTTATCACAAGCTCACTTACAAGCTGCTGAAGCGCCTCAATTACCCCAGTATCGATTGCATGGAACCCTTGAGGAACATACATTAGCTTAAATGGCCGACAGGCTTCGACCTCTACAGTACTCCGACGCTGCACAGCCTCACACATGCCAAGACGATATCCTTCGTGATAACCGTCGCGATAATCTCGCGGACGCTTGTGTTTTCTCCTTTTCGCTTTCACGGCCTTCACCCTGCCCCGTTGTATTCTCAAGACAGTATAACTATATGCGGAGTCAGCACTCGCCTCATGGACATCTGTCATTACTAGAACTAAATTGGCAGATGTACCCTGTCTTTTGCCCGGCTTGCCCGAACCCCACCAGATTTCATCCACTCGCTGGATGCTGTTATACTATAAAGGTCTAGCTAGAGGCACTAAACTTGTCATCTCTGTCCAATCTGTCCGAAGATGATTACTTTTTGAAATTCACAAGGGGGGAACTATGAATAACACCACGTTGTATTTGCGACACGCGGAGCTGCTGCGTGATCTGGTGCCATCCTTTCAAACCTATCCATTTCATCTGCCTGCTGTTCGAACGCTGGATCGCCTGACTTTTCAAAAACCAGTGACCTTTCTTGTTGGAGAGAACGGCACAGGCAAATCAACCTTGTTAGAGGGAATTGCTGCTGCTTGGGGCTTTAACCCTGAGGGTGGAACGCTAAACTTTTCTTTTAACACTCGTTCCTCGCATTCGAATCTTTATGAGTATTTTAGAATTGCTAGAGGGGTTAGACGGCCGAAGGACGGCTTTTTTCTGCGTGCGGAGAGTTACTATAATGTGGCTTCTTATATTGATGAGTTGGATGAACAACCCGGTGGCCCACCGATCAAAGACTCCTACGGAGGCAAATCTCTGCATGAGCAGTCCCACGGAGAGTCTTTTTTAGCTACATTCGTTCACCGTTTCGACGGCCGCGGCCTTTATATCCTCGACGAGCCTGAAGCAGCGCTTTCCCCCTTACGTCAAATGTCTCTGCTGGTGCGTATGCATGAGCTGGTCGGACAGGATTCACAGTTCATTATCGCAACTCATTCCCCCATTCTGATGTCCTATCCCGGTGCTGAAATTTTTCTCTTGGAGGGGGAGGGAATACGGTCCGTCGCCTTGGAGGAAACCGAACATTATACCGTGACCAAAGCGTTTATGAACGATCGTCAAGGGATGTTGCGTGAGTTATTTGAAGATGAATAAGCATACACGACTTCGACGTCCCTTTAAGGACGGTAAGCGTTTAAGCGAGAAATATAAGGATAATTTACAACATGGAACATATAAATTCTTATATTATAGGCTATGTTAAATTCTAATGTTGATATTTGACCATAAGAAAACCGCCTTCGTTGAAAAGGCGGTTTATTGCTATCGTGTCCCGTTAGCGCAACGACTTACTCTGTTGAATTTCGTGTTCCTCAACATAAAGCGGCATCAGAGAAGGCGGATCGTACCTTATCGCGGCCTTTAAACGACAAAATGGTGCCGATAGCCATAGCCCCATAGCCGCAACGAAATAATAAGCCTAATCCGACAGTGCCCGCATGATGTTGGATTTCGCCTCTGCCGCAATTGCTTCATTCCCGTCATCGACCGCTTGCATTAAGATCAGTATGGGGATGTATACCGCGATTAGCCGCGCCAGCAGCTTCGTTTCCTCGTCCGCTCCTCCGTACGTTTCGAAAAACACGCCGCGAGCGTAAGGTGGTAAAAAGCTATAAGCAACGCTCAAATCGCAAGCCGGATGGCCTATGCTCAGATCGCCCCAATCAATGATGCCGGAAACGATCCCGTTCTCATTCACAAGCATATTTTTGAAATGAAGATCGCCATGTAGCAGTGCATTCACCGCCTCGACACGGTCCTTTTGCAGCCTGCTAATATACGCTTCAATCACACCGGACTCCTCCGGCGACAAGTGTTCAACCACCTTCGATAGAAAGCCCTCCAATTTCACTTTGCGCGATGCTATGTCCGTCAAGTTTCGATGATCTTGCTGAACTCCGCACTTCAGCGCCGCCTGCACCGGAAACTCATGCAATCTCCGCAAAAATTTCGCCAGCGTCTCTGCCGATAAAGCCCGGCGTTCTTCCGTCAAACCGATTGGGAAATCTCCTAGCACGTAGGCATAGCCAAGAAATGGTGCCGGGTATTCGTCACTTGCTTCGCCATAAAACAACGGTTTCGGATAGGGGATGGTTATATATGCCTCCAGCTTTGGCAGCAGCTTCCCTTCCATACGAATCGAGCCAACTGCAATCGTTCTTCTTGGAAACCGAAACACGTACTCGTCACCGATGAGAAAAACCGTATTGTCCCAGCCCCAGCCCAATCGCTTCACTTGCTTCGATGACAGCTGAGGGAATTGTCTGCCGATCAGCGTCCGCGCCTGCTCTTCGTTAACCTCCCACTCCGCATCCCATACATTCGTTCCTCCCATGAATTGTCTGCCTCCTCGTTCCTTACGTTATTTAGATGTTTACATTCCCTAAAAGTGAAGCGATCCATCCATTTCTTCAAGCGGCTGTGGTAGCTGTTTACGTTTTGGATATGGTACACGCCTTTCACACGTTGTTTTCCGTCGGACTTGAATCGGCAATGAGTCATGCCTTTTGAATTCGCATAGGAGCTAAATGCCCTCCATGAATCAGTGCATAACACGTTTGAGTCAGATAGATGACCACCAATCGCTTCGTCTAATTTTGTAATCCGAATACGTCCACGCCCAAGTACGCCAGAGTAAGTCATTTTCTGACGGTCACGGGCAACCAGCACGCACACTTGATCGTGGCTTATACCACGATATTTCGCTTTGCCGCCACGTTTACGTGGCTTGCGTTCGGTAATATTCCGCTTGCCCTTTTCCGAGTAAAGAAAGTAGGTCTCGTCCATTTCACCAATATCTTGAAATGCTTCGGTTGGAATCTGCTTCAGAGCGGAAAGAATCTTATGCCGCTAGTAAAACAAGTTGACATGCGTGACTTCATCGTTTAACTGCTCTGCACATTTTCTCAGAGAAAAGCCCTCAATCATGCATTCGATATAACGAACCCACATATGAGGTCGCCTCATTCGTTGCAGAGGGGTGTTCGTAAGGTCATTGAATGTTTGGCGACAGGACTTACAACGGTAACGTTGACGTTTAACCTCTCCAGTGCGTGTTCTTACAGCCTACTTTCCAAATCGAACAACAGAATGGTTTTTGCAATGCGGGCAAACAAGTCCATCTTTATGCTTCTGCTCTTGAATTTCATCAATCGCTCGAACTGGAAGTGCCACTCCCTTGGTTCGGGACTGCAAAAAGTAGATAAGTTCTCGCTTACCATTATCGTCCAACGTATCAGCAGCTTTTTCAGTTCCTTTAAATCCATGGGCAAATCATCTCCGAACAGTTATATCGCCCTTATTATAGAACACTTGTTCTTAATTATGAATATCAACAACAAAGTTTAACATAGCCATATTTTTTAAAAAACAGCAGGTCTCCAAATCGGAAACTTGCTGTTTGCTTTGTGTTATTTTGTGTTTGATAGGTGCTTGAAATTAGCGTCTCGCAATCCCCGTCAGCTTGTGTATAATCCATCCAAACATGACTACAACCATCATATCGAAGCACACATTAAACAAGAATAAATGCTTACCGATGTCAGCCCTTCCGTCCCCAAGAATCGGAACCAAGAAGGAGAAAATCCCTATTAGCCCTAGCAGCATCAGCAGCTCGCCGGCAACTTTGCCACGAATATCTCTGCTGCGGAAATACTGGAACAAAGCTCCCGCAAAATACACCAGATAGAATATGGAGAGAAATCCGAGCGTGTGCGGAATATGTTTATTTTTGAATTGGCTCCATGCACTGTAAGTATAGGATAATGCACCTGCTGGTTTATTCTCGCTTTTCTCGTAGTTTCCTAGATAATACGGGCGAATCGCCATGCTGTTACTGGCAGCATATTTCATATTATCTATCAACCGGTCCGGATGCTTCAGATAGAAGAACAATACATCTTTATGAGATACACGGTCATAGAAGTCTGGAACCAGCGAAGGATCATTCTGCTTAATCACTGTATCGGTCTGAAAATAATTTGTACCCGCCAGTACCTCCAGCCGCTCCGGCAATCCGAGATCCTGCAAGTCTCCCTTCACATCCGGCGATTCGTTTAAAATCCCAAAAAACACCGTTTGATACAGATTAATATGCTTCAGATCTTTTGGCGCTGCCACATACAAAACGATGGATACAAGAAAGATGGCAATCGAAAAACGTAACGCCAGCTTCCTCCATTTGCCCTCTCCGTCAAGCATCATAAACCGCAAGAAAATCAGAGCAAAGGCAATCCCAATGGGTGCATTCTGGATTTTGGAGGTGACCAGAAACAGAATTGCGATAAAAAACAAAGTTAATCCTTTAGTGGTTGGCTTCTCTTGGCTGGTTAATCTTAATCCTAATGCAAATGTCAGCAGCATAAACACCATCGACACTGGTTCTCCAAACAAGGAGTTGAAATAGGCCACATACCCGATATCGTAAAACACAAATAAGATAGCTGCTCCCAACAGCAGCCCTGTAACATAAGAGCCACGAGCATTATACTTCACCAGCAGCCAAGTTGCCGCCAGTAAAAGAAGCCCATAAACTGCACCCAGCAAACGAACATCAAAAAAGCTGCCATGGATGAGCCCGCCGATCAATCTCGGCACAAGTACTATAAAAATCTGTGAGGAAGGATAAAAACCTCTAAATAAATTTTCATACGCAAAACTGGAATGACTAAAATTGAAAAACTGGTCGGCATACGATGCTCCAGTGTCATAGTAGTTCAGACCGATGGTATTCATCATACGCAAAAAATCTCCGTTATCGGCAACACCAATAAAAGGCCCTACGAATAGCAAATAAATAATGATACCGCAGCCGGCAAGGCCTACGAGATACTCCGGTTTCCAGAACTTTTTCATGATTCCCCCTATCTCTGTGGTAACAGCTTCACATATTCGTCGGACAAATTCATTAGCTTCAAAATATACTCATAATCAGTCTGATATTTTGTGAAATCCGATACTGGCTTAAGCGTATCCAACGACACAGCTTTACCATCAGCAAAATCTTTACCAGGCACATAGAGAATATCATCATTAAAGAAAGAACCAGAAGGCAAATAATACCGCATCCCTAACACATTACGATCAATGTTCAAGAGATCATGACCAAATGCTGTATAACCTTCTTCTTTTAAAGAAACCCCCAATAGGTTAGCTATTATTGGAAGAATATCCAACTGTCCACCGGTTCTCTCTACTACCTTCCCTTGCTCCATTCCTGGTACATGTACAATCAATGGAATATTAAAGCGACTGATTCGGGAATCGTATGGAATCCCCAGTGCACTTTCCACTTGCTCCGGTGGCACATCCTGCGGCTGCAAGCCAAAATGATCGCCATACATCACCAGCACAGTGTTATCCCACATTCCATTTTTCTTCAAACCCTCTATTAAAGTTCCAATGGCATAATCAGTATAGTTAATAGCAGTCAAATAATCGCCAAGCATCGTGTTTTTTAACTCATCAGGCACTGATATCTTCTTAAAAGAGTCCGGAATTTGGAAGGGATGATGGCTGGACGCCGTCACCATTTGTGCGTAGAAAGGAGTTCCTTTCTTCTGCAGCTCTGCCAATTTCTCGACACCCGTAATATAAAGCTGTTCATCGGAAGCACCAAACGCATTAAAATGATCATTGGTAAAATAATCTTTATCATAATAGCCGTTAAATCCAAGTGCAGGATATAGCTCATTCCGATTCCAAAAGCCCACTTGATTCACGTGAAAGGTGTACGCCTCATATCCTTTATCTCTCAGCAGACGTGGTAGGCTCGGCAGTTCTCTGTCCCCGAATCCAGTGGACATTGCCAAGGTCCCGATTGGATAAATCGACGTGTTGCTCATAAATTCAGCGTCAGAAGTATTGCCCGGACCAATCTGCTGGTAGACATGGGGGAAGTAAAATCCCTCATCTGCCAACTTGTTCAACACTGGAGTCAGCTCTTGACCCTTCAGGGATTGATGCAGCGGGAAGTTTTGGAAAGCTTCCATTTGGATGACAATTACATTTTTGCCCTTTTGCGAGCCGAAATACTCAGGTGCTGTGCCCGCGGCCTTACTACTATAAGGATAGGAAGCTTGTAGCTCATCAATCTTCGCGATGGTATCCTTAATATCTCCGGTTCCAATGAGATTGTTATCTTCCTTGACCTTAATTGCGGCAACGACCTCATAATTCAGGAATCCGGCACTTTCTGCCTGCACAAGCTCATTTGTAATTCCCCGCGCAGAATTGACAGAATTGGCCGATAAAGCAAAACCTCCAAGAATAGCCACCAGAATCACCATCATATGTGCCAATCGTGTGTTCCGGGAGCTGAATCGCTCACGCCCACGCGGATAGGCTTTTCCATGCTTCCATCTGCGGATCAAGACATAGATTGCCATGATCACAAAATCAGCGAAAAATAAATAATCAATAGTCTGTATCGTTGATTCTACGCTTGCCTTCACTTGAAACACCTGATTCAGTTCATATAAAGCCAGATACGTAGGAACAGAACCAAAGTGATTGAAATATACACTGGCTGCGAACAGCAGCAGCGATAATATCCCGTTAAATGTCCAATAGACAGCTGTTCTCACCCGCGAAGGAGTAATGACCGCCAGTATCCCCATGATGAAGAGGACTGGAGCAACATCTGCTGCAATCCATTCCCAAGCAATTCTATCAAAGAACAGCACTCTCAGCAGGAGCAGCTTCAACCATAGCAGCAGGACAACAATATAGAACTGAGCTCGATTCGGCCCGTGCTTTTTCACGTTTTAATCCCCTCTTACCTTTTCATTTGTTCTGATTATGAACTCTATTCATCTTTTCTGTAAAATATCAGATTGTTCTAGTATAACAATACTTACTTTTTTTATCAAAAATGTGCACCATTCGCTCCCACTACAAACAGGGAAATCCCGCACCTTTTCGGCTGTGGAACCTCCCTATTTAAGCCTATTATGTTATGCCTTTCAATCTAAGACTGGCTTGCTGGCAAATCCTCTTTTACCTTCCAGATCGTTAAATCACTATCATAATATACAGTAATCTCAGGACTGCCAAGCTTATGAAAGGTGAGATTCCCGGGCTCCTGATCTCTTTTAAGCAAGCTATATTCGCCCACATCAGCAACGCTAAATATCTTAGTCAGCAGAGGTGCTGCCTTCTCACGTAGGCGATCCCCATCAATTAGAGATAACTCCCGGTCTAATACCGTTAGTTGTTTGGGATCTGTTTTATCACTAGCACGAGGATTTGTATCACTAATCTGCTCAACCCTTCTAGTAACAGTATCGAACGTAACCGAAACCTTTGATCCGTATTGCAGCGTAAGCGTATCCTGATCCTTGTCCATAGCCCGAAATACTAAACTAAGCTCTTCATCACCTCCGTTACCTCTCAACACCTTCAATGCCTCTTCCCCAGCTTGACGCATCTCTTCTGAAACCGTCGAGGCCTCAAGCGTGGCTGATGCGTAATCGAATTCACCATTTACAAATCCGATACGCCATTTCTCCGCCCTAAAGTTATTCTCAATTTTCACGCCAGAATGTTGTGTAACATCATATTCAACGTATCTGAGCACTTCATAAGCTGAATCATTCGCATAACCCAGTTTGCCCTTGATCTCTTCCGCACGGGTATTCATTTCAGCGTCGATCTCCGCAGCTGTCAGAATCCTACTCATCTTCGTTTGCACCAGTTCTCCTGTCTCATAATTGATCCAGATATATGCGGAGTCCTCACCTTTCTGGTAAGAGTAAAATATCTGCTGTTGCTCCTTAAGCCATTCCCGGTGATCTAGCGGATAAGTCTTTCCAAGTAAACTCTGCATCACCTGATCTGCGTTCCGCTGTAGCTCAGCCTCCGTGAAATGCGACGAAACCTCAGTTTGCGCAGGGTTGCTTGAATCATTACCGAGGAACCTTCCGTTCAGAAAGAATACACCTAAGCCCAACAATACAATAAAACTCGCCACAGCCAACAATTGCACAGGCAGTCTTTTTCCTGAGTAAGATTTCGCTCCCTGTTGATCTTCTTGAATTCGGCGAATGACGTTGTCTGCATGCCTCATAGTAAACTTTTCATTTCCAAAAGGTCCTTTTCGGGCCTGAGCATACCATTCCGGTTTATGATCCTCCATCATTCTACCCCCTTTAATTTGTTCTGAATTTTTTGCCGCGCTCGGTGCAATCTTGATTTTACCGTTCCGTGACTCAAGTTCATCAGTTCAGCTATTTCTTTTATAGAGAGCTCATATTTCAAATCCAGGACCAATATTTCGCGCAGCTTTGGAGACAATGCCATAATTAGATCCCATATCTCACCAATGGACTGATTACCCAAATACTCCATCTCCGCAGATCGGGCTACGCCAATAGGTTCGATAGTTTTTCCCCGCTGCTCCACATCAACCGTGGACAATGGCTGTACACCACCCCATAAGCCCGAACGAAAAAAGCGCGATTTCCGGTGCGAAAAAACAGTATTCCTGGCAATCGTAAGCAACCATGCTTTAAATGAAGAATTCCCCCGGTACGTTCCAATCCGGTAATAACATTTAATAAATACTTCTTGAGCCAGATCATCGGCTTGTTCAGAATTTTTGGTAAGATAATAGATATAATTCCATATATCCTCTCCGTAACGGCTCATGATTTCTCTTAGTTGCTGTTCATTCATCGTCTCGCTATGCTGAAGACCTTCCAGTTCCAATTAGCTTCACCTCACTTAATACGACCTCATAAAAGGCACTTTAGTTCCCTTATGTTCATATTTTCTCATAAAAAAACAGGGGGTCCAGTGATGATCCCCTGCGAATGATAAGATATCCGAATCCGAATCGACCTTTCCCCTCAAACGATCGAGGTATGCGTGAGTAATCTTTTAATAGAACGGTTAGCTTCATTTAGTACAATTTCTTTATCCACAGTCTTTAGCAAACCTCTTTCCATCACGATCTCCCCGTCGATTATCGTTGTCTCCACATCTGCCCGCGTAGCGGAATATACAATTCTAGAGATGGGATCTACGTCGTAAGAGGGGAAGGTATGAAAATTGTAGAGATTCAGGAGCACTAGATCTGCTTTTTTGCCTACCTCGATACTCCCGATCTTATCCTCCATCCCTACGGCCTTCGCCCCACCAATAGTAGCCATACGGAATACACTGCGGGCATCCATGGTTGTGGGTCCGTGATGAGGCTTTTGAATAATCGCCGCCAATCGCATCTCATTAAACATATCCAGATTGTTATTGCATGGAGCGCCATCCGCTCCCAGACTAAGAGAAACATGCTCATGAAGCATCCCTGGTGTGTCCGCAATTCCGGAGGCCAATTTCAGATTGGAACCCGGGCAATGACTTACATGCACCCCTCGATCCCGCAAAATCCGCCGCTCCTCAGCATCCAGCCACACGCAATGCGCCAGTATAAGCCGTTCATTGGCTAATCCTAGATGATCCAGATAGACGATGTTACGCATGCCAGTCATGGCCTGCACAATCTCAATTTCCCCTAAATTCTCAGACGCATGAGTATGCACCTTCACATCGTATCTTGCGGACAGATCTCGCACCTCGGTTAATAAAGGCTCTGTACAGGAAATCACAAAACGTGGAGAAAATGCATACTGAATCCGGCCGTTTCCATAACCATTCCATTTTTCCAGTAGATCGACACTTTCCTGCAAAGAAGATGCGGTATCCTCCTGCAGCGCCTCAGGCACATCTCCCCCTTTTTGATCCATCATCACCTTGCCGGACAAGGCCCGGATTCCACTTTTAGCTATAGCCTGAAACGCAAAATCCGTATGATGGACAGTCTCCATATCCACAATCGTCGTCGTGCCGCTGGTGATCAGTTCGCCGATGCCAAGCATAGCCGAATAATAAAGGGATTCTTCATCATGCGCGGCCTCTAATGGCCAGATTCGTTTGCGCAGCCAATCCATCAGCTCCAGATCGTCCCCTTTACCACGGAATAACGTCTGGCATAAATGAATATGAGTCTGGATAAAACCCGGAATTAATGTACGGTTCGTAGCATCAATGATCTGTTCGTCGCCCTGCGGGATCAGGCCAGTGCCGATTTCAACAATGAGATCATCCTTAATCCGGACATCCCCGTGTATTATTTCCTCTTGCTTGTTCATCGTAATGATTTCGGCATTTTTGATCAAAATATTTCCCATAGCCCTTCTCCCCCTCATTGAGTTAATTCCAGTACAACCTCACGCATGTAGCACAAAAAGGCCACAAAAATATGCCTGAGCATATTTTCGTAGCCAGAAATTTACGGTTTCCGGTAGAGACCCTTAAACCAATTATTAAGGATATACGAAAAAAGGCTATTCATTTGTAATTTGAATAGTCCAATAATAAGCTAAAGACAGGTTATATGTCAATATACATGACACATAAAATTGATTTCGTTTTATTAATACCGTTTAATTAAAGGAATTTAGTATTTTATGTTATGTTAAATAACATAATTCGATTTATGATCACGATTATTCTGTTTGAAGAAAATTTCGATCACGATACCCTGTACTTTGCGTCAGATTTACTGTCAGGAAAACATAAAAAAAAAGCTATCCGAGAGCTATTTCATGGCTTAAGAGACAGCCGTTTCGTTCGATTAGTCGGCCATTTCGCACGATTAGGTCGACCATTTCGGACAGTATCTCTGCTTACTCTAACGCGTTGTGCTAAACCACTGCCTGCATATAGCGCAATATGATAAACTGGTCAGAGCCCGCTAGTGCACGCCTAGCTCTATTCATCTAACTGACCTATGCCGGCCCTACTGCTACTCAACTGCTACTTCTGCGCTTCTACTTCTGCTACTACTACAACTACAGCTCCTACACTACTCCTACTTCTGCACCACCACTTTCCCCTTGCGCCTATTACACTGCTACGTCTACTGCTTCTGCTACTACTGTCCCTACACTACTTCTACTACTTCTACTTCTGCACGCACTTCTACGTTCCCCTTGCGCCTATTACACTGCTACGTCTACTTCTGCTACTACTACACTACTCCTACTTCTGCACTTCCACTTTCTCCTTGCGCCTATTACACTGCTACGTCTACTGCTTCTGCTTCTACTACTGCCCCTACACTACTCTTATTTCTGCACTTCTACGTTTCCCTTGTGCCTATTACACTGCTACGTCTACTGCTTCTGCTTCTACTACTGCCCCTACGCTACTCTTATTTCTGCACTTCTACTTTCTCCTTGCGCCTACTCCACTGCTACTTCTACTGATACTGATACTGCTTCTGCTTCTACTTCTACACTACTCCTACTTCTGTACTTCTACTTTCTCCCTGCGCCTACTCCACTGCTACTTCTACTGCTTCTGCTACAACAACTACAACTCCAGCTCCTACACTACTCTTATTTCTGAACTTCTACTTTCTCCTTGCGCCTATTACACTGCTACGTCTACTGCTTCTGCTTCTACTACTGCCCCTACACTACTCTTATTTCTGCACTTCTACGTTCCCCTTGCGCCTATTACACTGCTACGTCTACTGCTTCTGCTACAACAACTCCAGCTCCTACACTACTCTTATTTCTGCACTTCTACTTTCTCCTTGCGCCTATTACACTGCTACGTCTACTGCTTCTGCTTCTACTACTGCCCCTACACTACTCTTATTTCTGCACTTCTACGTTCCCCTTGCGCCTATTACACTGCTACGTCTACTGCTTCTGCTACAACAACTCCAGCTCCTACACTACTCTTATTTCTGCACTTCTACTTTCTCCTTGCGCCTATTACACTGCTACGTCTACTGCTTCTGCTTCTACTACTGCCCCTACACTACTCTTATTTCTGCACTTCTACGTTCCCCTTGCGCCTACTCCACTGCTACATCTACTTCTGCTTCTACTGCTGTCGCTACGTCCACACCACAGGTGAGTCATACTCAGCCATTGATGCTTAAGGACCCAGATGACGCTATTTGCACATTTTCCGCCTTTTGAGAAGGGTTTCGGACTCCAGTGACGCTATTCTCTCGAAACAGGTCCATATGCAATGTATTTTCTACCAATAGCTGCGCTGGAGTCCGATAGCATCCCAAATGTGGGAAAATCCCACGTTTAAGGTCATCTGGGTCCGTTACTGTCGAGTCACACTCAGCCACTGATGCTTTCGGACCCAGATGACACTATTTGCACATTTTCGCTTATTAATCAGGGTTTCGGACTCCAATGACGCTATTTGCACATTTATCGCCTTTGGAGCAGGGTTTCGGACTCCTGTGACGCTATTCCCTCGAAACAGGTCCATATGCAGTGTGTTTTATAGTAATAGCTGCGCTGGAGTCCGATAGCATCCCAAATGTGGGAAAATTCCACGTTTAAGGTCATCTGGGTCCGTTACTATCGAGTCATACTCAACTGCTGATGCTTATGGACCCAGATGACGCTATTTGCATATTTTCGCTTATTGATCAGGTTTCGGACCCAGCTGACGCTATTTGCACATTTATCGCCTTTTGAGCAGGGTTTCGGACTCCTGTGACGCTATTCCCTCGAAACAGGTCCATATGCAGTGTGTTTTATAGTAATAGCTGCGCTGGAGTCCGATATCATCCCAAATGTGGGAAAATTCCACGTTTAAGGTCATCTGGGTCCGATAGTGTCGAGTCATACACTGCCACTGATGCTTTCGGACCCAGCTGACGCTATTTGCACACTTATCACCTTTTGAGCAGGTTTTTCGTAAGCGCAAATGCGCAAATGCTACCTAATCAAACAAAGTTTTTGTTTAGAGAAAGGTGTTATTTTCACGAAAAAAGAGGATATCCCAGCAGCCATTTGATGGCTCATGAGATATCCTCTGGTTCTCTCGCTATGTTAAGCTTCCGAGTTTCCATGCTTTTCTAGAACCTTCTCGAACACCGGAAAATTAGCGGTGCGCCCCGGAAAAGTTACTTCACCCCTGCGATCATAACCTAACTTGGGATATAGGGCGAGTGCCCCAGTGTTCTTAGCATATGTATCCAGACGGATACTGGAATAACCATTCTGGCGAGCATATTCTTCTGCATAAGTGCTAAGACGCCGCGCAACTCCCTTCCCTTGCACTTCGGGATGCACAGCCAATCTATGCATAATTAAATGAGGCCCTTGCGTTTCAGTCCAGTCAATCTTCCCATACTGCTCAGATTGGTGCTCGTCCAACACTAGAATGCCGGCCACCGCATTGTTCTCCTCACATACCCATAGATTGCCACGTTCAATATCAAGGGAGATGATCTCCCGGTTCGGATAATGCTCGTCCCACTGATCGCTGCCACCTGCTTGCATCACCTGTACGCATTTGGCAATCAGCTCCATAATTTCATCAATCTCATCTTTGCGTGCTCTGCGAATCTCAGTACCCATGAATCATCCCTGCCTTCATCTTAACCTCATATTATTTTCACTTTCATTATGAAGTTTATCACATCGGCAGCGCAGCAAACCAGTCCGCACGAAAACCCCAAGACCCGCTCACGGACGGAGCGGATCTTGTCATCTGTGTCTCCTAGCTGAATTCCAGCTTATGCCCGTCCTCGAAGCCCTTGGCGAAACCGGCGTCGAACCCCACGTTGTATGCTTCGGTGTAGCCCTGTTGAAAGGCGTCTGCCGGAGGCGTTTCCGGCGAAACGCCCAGCTCCGGGGGGAGCGGAATTACCTGTGGAGCAGGCGGAGCCTCGCTCACGGGTACCACAATCACCGGTGGTTGCGCAACCCTTACTTTACGAACAAGCTTGCGACGAAGTCTTCTTTTCTTGCGTAGCAATAGGCCTTTCTTTGACTTCCCATAACGAGCAGTTTTCCGGGCAAGAACTCTGCGGGATTTACGGGCTAGCCCTTTACGAACTTTTGCTTTCCGCGAGAGCAGCAATGTGCGTCTACGGGTTCTGCCTGAACGTAGCGTTCTGCGGCTTTTTTTCTTCATGCTTCTACTCCTCCTGTGCTCCATGTTCTCTGGAGGTTCCTACGGCGTATGCCTTGCTCAGCCATGGCGCAGCAGGAATTCCCCGTTTAGGACGATGTAGTGAAATCCCGGACATCATCCGGCACATCGCACTCTGATACCCACTTAAAATCCTGATATTGTCGCTCAATTTGCGGGCCGTCAACTCAGATTGCTCCGTCAATTCGGCGATGCTCTCCAAGATGGCCGCCAAAGCAGCCTGACTGCGCGAAATGGAGCGAATCATCTCCAGCTTGACGGCATGTTCAGAGAGACGGTCCCCGCTCATTTGCTGTCTTCTCCAAAACTAAAGCCATCACCTGACATGTCTCCAAAACCTTCCCCGCCACCATCGTCTTCACCACTGCCCAGCACTGCTTTTAAATTGCTGTAGAGTCCGTTCTCCAGTTTGGTCAGCCCTTCGACCATCTCCACGATGACCTCGTGTATAGAGAGGGACTCCTTCAGTTGCTCACTGTGGGAATCAAAGGCTCTAGCGTGGATATGATGCTGTGCCCACTGCTTTACCTTTTCAGCTTCAACCGCCTTAGCTTCCAGAATCAACGCAACGTTCCACTGGATGGCGGCGGTGGACTCCAGCATTTGCAGATAAGCCTTTTCTCTGCTCATCTTCCGCCTCCTGCTCCTATAGCGTTACTCTTCTTCTTGACCGTTCAATTCCTTAATCACTCTGCCTACCCCATCAGCCATCGCTTCTTCCAGATCTGCAAGTGCATTCAAGTAAGCAATAATGTTCTTGTTTACCTGAGTTGAGCTTTCGATCATCCCGCTGATCCCATCAAAATCAGGCTCGGCATCTGGCAGATCGTGGACAATTTGCGACATACGGACAGCCACATGGCGCTCAGCATCTAGAATCCGCGCCATCTGTTCGTGCGTATGGGCCATGTGCTGCAGGACTTTAGTTATTTTACTCTGCACCTTCATGTCTCCTTTGCTCAAACGCCCTGCTACAGCATATGCGGCAGGAGCCGGGACGGTGCCGGGATCCTCGACAAGTTAAGGCTCTATTCGTGACTGGAATGACATAAAAATCACGTTATTGCTAAGTACATTTAAAAGGATTAAAATGTGAAATGCACAATCCTGAGTTTACCAAAGGTTGGTGGGGAATATATGAAGCTTGAAAGCAAGCGTATCGATCTAATACCTTTAACTGCCCCAGAGCTCACGCTAGCAATAAATAACTATTCGGAGCTACAGCAGCAATTAGGCTTAGCTGCCATCAGTGCGGCGCTTGATGATGAAATGCAATATGCTATGCAGATCAGGCTAAAAAAGGTGCAGCAGGACCCCGACCATTACCTATGGTTAACGAACTGGGCCATCATCCATCGGGAAGATCAATGTATTATAGGATTCATTATCCTTAAAGGTTACCCGAATGAGAAAGGCGAGGTTATTCTAGGGTATGGGATTGATGAGAAATATAGAAGAAAAGGGTATGCAACAGAGGCACTACACACAATTAATGCATGGATTTTCTCCCATCCCCAAGCTGTCTATGTAATCGCTGACACTGAAAAAGATAATACAGCCTCCCACAAAGTATTGGAGCGTCTAGGCTCTGAGAGATACAAAGAAACTGAGGATTTAATCTGGTGGAGGATTTCTAACCCTCGAGCTCTCTGAGTAACGTGTGATTTCAAAGCCCTTGCAGCTATCTATAGTAGGATTACAACAAAAAGATGCACTGCCTTATGGCAGTGCATCTTTTAACTTTTCCCCCGCCTCGTGTAAAGACTGAAACGTTCCCGCATCACTCCACCAATCCTTAAGCACATCATAACTAAGTCTGCGATCAGCGGCGTATATATTATTTACATCGGTAATCTCCAGCTCCCCCCTCTTGGAAGGCGATACCCGCCGGATGATATCAAATACAGCTTCATCGTACATATAAATACCAGTTACACAATAATTGGTCTTCGGATGCTCAGGCTTTTCTTCGATATAAGCAATCCATGCCGCATCTTGACTATCAAACACAGGTACACCGTATCTGCGCGCGTCCTCCACCGGCTTCAGCAACACCTTTGCAGTGCCCGCTGGCTGACGAAGATAACTCTCCACATAAGGCTTCAGATCATCCATAAAAAGATTATCCCCGAGCAATACAACAAATCGTTCCCCTGGGAAAATGAACCCTTCTGCTAAATCAAGCGCCTCGGCAATGCCTCCGGCAGCTTCCTGAATTTTATAGGTCAGAGATACACCAAATGCAGCACCGCTGCCTAAAAAATCCGTGTACAGGCCAGCAGACTGCTTGCTTATGACCAGAAGAATGTCGGTAATTCCTCCCCGGCGAAGCCGGTCTATGCCGTAACAGACCATAGGATATTTGCCGACCGGAAGCAAATGTTTGTTCATAAGCCGGGTCAGCGGTTGAAGTCTAGATCCTGTTCCGCCCGCCAGTATGACTCCTTTCACTTACTTTCCTCCTCTTTATCTACGTCCTTTGCCTTCGGATCTGCACTTCATATAAAATTAATAGGATCTACATTCCATTTATCTATAAAGATCTTGCGATTTCGTTCCACCAGTTCTTGCAGTCCGGTATTGTAAACTTGCTTGAAACTTGCACTTCCTTCATGGTGCACCAAGCAATCCCCGGCGATAAGCAGCCGATATCCCTTTATCCTGGCGCGATAACAATAATCATCATCTTCGTAATGTCCAGGTGAGAATCTCTCATCCAGTAGACCTACGGAAGTTAGCAGCTCTCTTTTGAATAAAAAACATAATCCTACCAGCCGTCTCGTCTCCAGCCATTTCTGGGGATTTGGAAGGTTCGCCCTCTCAGCAGCCTGATGAAAACCTATCAGACCTTCATAATCGGTCTTCACCTGTTGACGTCCACTGGCATAGTTTGTGACTGGTCCAACAATACCTACATCAGGAGCACTATATAGAGCCCTCTTCAGATTAGTTAACCATCCTTGAGACACCACTACATCGTTATTCAGCAGCAGGACTTCATCACCTGACGCTAGCTGTAGCCCCAAATTGCATGCAGTTGGAAAGCCGCGATTGTCTGGCAATGAAATAAACGTTATATGATTCGCACGGCAATAGGTGTCTGTTCCGTCCGTTGAAGCATTGTCCACTACGATAATCTCATAAGGCGGCGGAGTGTAGGCACGAATAGATTCCACACAGGCCCGCAGCAAGGGCAGCGCATTGTAGGTTGGAATAATAATACTCGTCAGCGTCATATCCGATTCCTCCAAGCGGCTACCTGTCTGCGGTACTCACGCTGTGTTTCACTACTTAGCAGACCACCAGCTTTTCGCCGGGAAAGAACCTCATGTAGAGCCTCAGCATGATCTCCTATGATCAGTTTTTCCACAGCATTTCCAACCCCTGTATTTGCCTTGCGCAGCCGATTATGTTTAATAACATTTACCGTTCCTACCTTCTCCACCCGTAACTTTTCTAATACAGAGCGAGCTTGGGCTTTAGGTGGAACCATTAATTCACGGTAGCCTATGGTCTCAAGCGCATGCCGCGAAAGCGCATGAGGAACAGCTGTCATAGAGCTAACCCCGAGATCGTACCTATCCAGAGCATAATTCAGAAACAGTTTGCTGCGGGTGACATCATCACATAATCCAAAGGAAGGCATCAGTGAGTCTAAATCATTAAGAGCTACATCAATTCCGCGATCTACAGCCGCCGTGAATGAAACGAGCTGAGAGGCCGGAATGACCATATCTCCATCCAGAAAAAGCAATATATCCCCGCGACTCAGCTTTGCACCGATAGCCCGGCCCACATCATGTCCGACAGACTCTGGGCAGTGTACTACAATGGCTTGACGATGTTGTCTAGAAATAGGAAAAGAGTTATCACTGCAGCCATTAAGTACGACGATAATTTCTGCAGGTTCAAGCCGTGCAACCTGATGCAGCAGACGGGACAAGGTCTGCTCCTCATTACGCGCGGAGATAATGACTGACAAAGTCCCACGTAACTTCGGTAATTTCAGAGTCTCCTTGCCTGCCTTCGATTGCCGAGACAGAAGCGGGCGAGCAGCAGCGTTGGCTTTTACAGAGCGATTGGCTGACCTGTGACGGATTGGGCGTTTCTTTGCCGTTCGAGCTGCTGTGCCTCGTAAAGTTGCAACCATCATCTCACCATCTCTCTGCGCCGGGCTCCGTCGCCAAAGCCCGCTCTGTTCCCCCGATGTTCCAGCAAGAGGGATACAGCCTCCATATGATCCGCTGTAATCAACTGCTGCAATGGATCTATGCCGTCTTCCTTGCGTCTCACCGCATTTAACTTCCCTACAGGTACTTTGTGAGCGGCTACCACTTGCAGTCCACTAAGAATTGCCTGGGCATGCGCCAGTGGAGGACGTGATAATGAATCGCTCCCTAAAATATCAAGTGCTCTGCGGCTGATTGCGTGCGGAACTGCCGTCATCGAACATCCCTTCAGATCTGGACGGCCAAGCAGAATATTCAGTGCATGTTTAGACAGCACCACCGGATGGGGGGACAGCTTCCGGACCGGACCGGAATAATCATTAAGCGCTATGTCCACTCCACCACTAACAGCAGTGACGTAAGGACGCAGCCCCGAAGCAGGTATCACCAAATCTCCATCTGTAAACAATAGGATTTCTCCCTTGGCTGCCTCAGCTCCCACACTACGGCCAGCGTCGTGTCCAAGCGGCAACTCATAGGAAATAACACGCGCACCTAGCGATTGTGCAATCCCTGCCGTTTGATCAGTGGATCCATTCACGACCACAATTACCTCGCAGCGCGGATGGACCCCTCTGGCTCCAGATATCACTCCCGCAATGGTCTGAGCTTCATTCATGGCTGGAATAATAACCGAAACATAGGGATTAGGATGGTTAACTATAGGGACTACAGCGACTTGCCGCACTGGGCGTGAAGTCCGCCGCTTCATCCGAGAGACCCGCCGCCCTGTGCGGCGGGCAGAAGTTCGTTTGGGCTTCATGCTCATCCACCTTCCTTACAGAGCCAATTCTTCAGGCTGAGGGTTACATCACAGTTTATGTACTATAACGCACAGGGTAACGGCAATTGTCTCCTGTCGTTCTGAAAACAGGACAAATGTACTCCCCACCAAACTT
Source organism: Paenibacillus sp. FSL H3-0310 (assembly GCF_038002785.1). Lineage (NCBI taxonomy): Bacteria > Bacillati > Bacillota > Bacilli > Caryophanales > Paenibacillaceae > Paenibacillus > Paenibacillus sp. FSL H3-0310. The sequence goes on along the minus strand of NZ_JBBODC010000001.1, from coordinate 540,270 downwards.
CGGCTTAGATACATTGCGCATAGCCAGCTGCCGCGGACACAACCTGCGGCGGTAACGAACGCAGTAACGCAGCAGGGGGATTAGGTTAGGACGCTATCGGACACAGCCGAATCCGCATCAGGTAATTGTACTTTAGCGCTATCGGACACAACCGAATCCACAACGGATGATTATACTTTTGCACTATCGGACACAACCGAATCCACAGCGGATGATTATACTTCAGCGCTATCGGACACAGTTGCTCCTATTCGCCGCATTATCACACTTTTAGGTTATTAACGGACTCCATAGCAGCTATTGGCATGAAAAGAACCCAATAAGGCTCTTTTTCTATACAATAGCGTCACTAGAGTCCGAAACCAGCCTCAAAAAACGATAAATCTGCAAATAACGCCATCTGGGTCCGTAGTGGCAGCGGATGTTAGACTACCAGGCTATCGGACAGATCCGCAGCCACAGCGAATAATTAGAACCCGGCGATGCTGACAAGTACCGTTCCCCACCAAAAAAACAGAGCAGCGATCTCCAATAAGGAGATTCGCTGCTCTGCTGTTTTTAAGAGGAATTGCTTAAGGTTCAATCAAATACGCGATCATCCGCTGCCGGTTTAGCTAAAGGAGCGCCTATAGCAATCCAAGAGATGACCCCATAGAAATGCGGAGTTTCGCGCAACCGCACCACTTGAATCACTGCTTCTCCATTGGCTCTGCTCTTTAAGGAAGCATAGAAGTAAGGCTGATTGGTCATGGCAACAAGCACATAACCCGTATGCCCAAAGCTCTCATCAAACGATACGGTCACCTCTACACTCTCTGCATCCCCATTGAACATAAATGCTGTCATTCCAAACTGCTGTAGTGCTTCTCGCTTCCCAGCTGTCTGAATCGGACTGAAGGACAGATGATCTGTATTTACAGAGTTCGGTGCCAGATGAGTCCCGTTTACTGCACCTGGGGAAATATGATATTCCTGAACACTTTCTTCTTCCAGATGGCGGGCTTGAATCGCAAACGAAGAGATTTTGGATGCTACTACTGCTTCATCCTGAAGCTCTGTTGTCCCTACTGCACCTTCTGTCAGATGAGCGGACTCGATGCTGCCTTCCTTCAGCTTAGCTCCGTTGATACTGCCATCCGGGAGCAGGGCTGAGCTGCGTGTTTCATCCGCAAGATGCTCTAATTTGATGATGCCAGGCTGCAAATGCCGATCTGCCACGATCTTGTCAGCAAGATGCTCTCCGTAAACACTCCATGGTTGTAAATGTGAAGAACTCACGGAGCCTTCAGCGAGTTTTTCTTCCGTAATGCTGCCATCCGGCAACAAATCCGCACTGCGTACCTCTTCTGCCAAATGATTCAGGGTGATGCTGTCCGATCGAATATGGCGGCCATCCACCGCATCCCCGGCCAAATGACCTCCAGAGACGCTGCCTTGGGCTAAATGGAAAGACTGAATCGTCGCGACTTCAATCTTCTCGCCTGTAATACTGCCTTCCGGTAATAAATCAGCACTGCGCACTTCTTCTGCCAAATGATTCAGAGTAATGCTTCCAGCACGGATATGGCGGCTATCTACCGCATTCCCCCCTAAGTGTCCCCCATAGACACTGCCAGGAGCCAAGTGGTAGGCAGTAATAGATCCACCCTCCAACTTTTTACCGGTAATGCTGCCATCCGGCAGTAACTCGGTGCTGCGTACCTCATCCGCTAGATGTGCTAGCTTGATCTCACCTTTTCCAATATGGAGACCTTCTACTGCAGACGGACTCAGATGAGTTCTATCCACACTTCCAGGCACTAGATGAATTGCTTCTACGGAGGCTTCCGCCAGCTTCTCCCCAGTAATGCTTCCGTCTGGCAGCAGCTCGGAGCTGCGTACCTCATCCGCCAGATGCGCTAGCTTGATCTCACCTTTTCCAATATGGCGTCCTTCTATTGCAGACGGACTCAGATGAGTTCCCTCCACGCTTTCAGGTACAATGTGATTTGAATTTATGGATGCTTCCGCCAGTTTCTCCCCAGTAATGCTACCGTCTGGCAGCAAATTGGAGCTGCGTGTTTCTTCGGCCAAATGAGCCAGCGTGATCTCACCATATCGGATATGACGTCCTTCTATTGTGTCTGGACTCAAATGACTGCCATCTACGCTTCCAGGCACCAGATGATTAGAATTTACGGATTCTTCCGCCAACTTCTCCCGAGTGATGCTACCGTCTGGCAGCAAGTCAGCGCTACGTGTTTCTTCGGCCAGATGAGCTAACGTAATCTCACCTTTTCCAATATGGCGTCCTTCGACAGAACCTGAGCTTAGATGAACGCCTTCCACACTGCCAGGTACTAGATGATTTGAATTTACGGAAGCATGTGCCAGCTTTACTCCAGAAATACTACCGTCTGGCAGCAATTTGGAGCTGCGTGTTTCTTTTGCCAAATGAGCCAGCGTGATCTCACCGTATCGGATATGACGTCCTTCAACTGTGTCTGGGCCTAAATGGCTGCCATCCACACTGCCAGGCACTAGATGTATAGAACTTACGGATTCTTCCGCCAGCTTCTCTCTAGTAATGCTACCGTCTGGCAGCAGATCAGCGCTTCGGGTTTCATCGGCAAGATGAGCTAAGGTAATCTCACCTTTTCCAATATGACGTCCTTCGACGGAACCTGAACTCAGATGTCCGCCTTCCACACTTCCAAACACTAAATGAATAGAATCTACGGATGCTCCCGCCAGCTTCTTCCCGGTAATACTGCCTTCAGGCAGCAAGTCGGAGGTATATGCATCTGCAGCCAGATGAGCAAGCGTGACCTCACCCGGTAGGATATGTCGACCTTCTACAGAACCCGAGTTCAAATGGCTTCCGTTCACACTTCCAGGCAGGAGATGATTGGAATCTACCGATCCTTCTGCCAGCTTCTCCCCAGTTATGCAGCCGTCTGGCAGCAATTCAGAGCTACGTACCTCTTCCGCCAGATGAGCCAGCGTGATCTCACCCGGTAGGATATGACGGCCTTCAATCGTATCGATACACAGATGGCTGCCGTCTACACTACCAGGTGAAAGATGCTGAGAATCCACGGCACCTTTTACCAGCTTAGAGCTATTAATACTGCCCTCTTGGATTTGAACCGCAGAAATAGAATTCGGAAGGATATGACCATTCCCGATAGACAACGGCCGGATATGCGCCCCGCTGACACTGCCAGGATTCAAATGTCTACTTTGAACAGCACTTTCGCTTATGGTTTTCGAACTTACAGCATTTACCGACAAATGCTCAGCTTGAACTGCTGACGCCGCCAGTTTACTCGATTCTATGCTGCCGTCTGCAAGCTTAGCCGAAGTGACTGCTAAATCACTGATTTTATCCGTTGAGACACTTTCCGGTGAAAGCTTCAACGAGGTCACTGCATGATCGGCCAGATGATGAGGCTGCACGGCTCCTGCTGCCAGGTGAATTTCTCTCACCGCAGCGGAAGCCAGCTTATCTCCTGAAACTGAGCCCGATTGAATCGCAGCGGAAGTCACACTATTTTCACCAAGATGTCTTCGTTCCACGGCTCCCGTGGCCAAATGATCCTTATTTACCACAGCATCCTGCAATACACGGCCGCTCACACTGGCATCCGCCAGATGTTTTTCCTCCACTGTACAAAAAGCGATATGTTCGCCACTGACTACTTCACGCGCAATCGTGCTGCCAATCACTGCACCCGCTGCCAGCTTAGCTGCATTTACACTTCCATCTGCCAACTTGGCTGAAGTAACGCTCTGTGCACGAAGATGCTCCCCACCCACAGATTCTGAAGCCAGCTGTTCTCCAGTCACAGCACCGGAAGATAAATGTTGAGTCTGAATAGCTTCTTCCTTGAGCTGCTCCGAGCCGACCGCTTCCGCAGCTATATGCGAATGATTCACTGCTTCGCGTTCCAGATGAATAGAAGTTATGGCTTGCATAGCAATTTGCGGTCCGCGAATGGCGGATTTAGCAATATGTCTTGTGGTCACTGCTTCGTCTGCCAGCTTATGTGGGAGAATGCTTTGGTCAGCAATTTTGGACGAGGTTACCGCTTGCTCCACTAACTGCGCAGTCCCTACTGCACCCTCAGCCAGCTTTAAAAAAGAGATGCTGCGGTCAGCCAAATGCCGACTTGATATTTCGCCATCACCGATATGATTACCATTCACACTTTCTGGGCTTAAATGTACGCTTCTTACGACATCTGCACCAAGTTGCTTAGAACCTATAGCTCCATCAGCTAAATGCCCGCCTTCGATAATACCCGACTGCAGCTGTTCCTTACCGATCAATTTGCTGGCAAGCTGATCAGAACCAATCGCTCCCGGGGCCAGATGTCTGGCGGTTATCAAAGCGTCGCTAAGATGGCGGCCTTCAATGACAGCATCCGCTAGCTTTGAGCTGCTGATTTCACCATCAGCTATTTTATCGCCAGATACCGCTGCATCGGCCAGCTTGGAACGGTCAACACTGCCGTTTGCCAGGTGGCGGCTTGTGATGCTGCTGCTTCCTATTTTGTCACTAGTAACGGCTCCATCTTCCAGTAAATCCGCAGTAATAATCAAATCGCTTAAATGGCGGCTCTCAATAGCTTTATCTGCAATTTGACCGCCGCCTATAATCCGATCAGCCAGCTTCTCTGGACTAATACTGCCATTTTTCAGCTTCTCTCCACTGATCGAATGATCCAGCAGCTTACCGCCACTAACGCTTCCTTCTGCTAAATGCTCGCCCACTATCGATTCTGGTGCGATTTTTGCAGAAGTGACTGCCTTGTCCGCGATATTGATACTCTGTACAGCGTAATCTTGCAGCCAAGGTGTACCAATAATGCCGAACTTTAGCTTAGAACCGTCAATGGTACGTGGAGCGATTTTGGCTCCGGTCACCGCTGCATCCGAAAGATCATCTGTATAAACGGGCTGAAAACGTTCTTTCTCTGGAGGAGCGAACCATACGGTTTCAGGAAGATTATCCGCCTGTTTCTGAAGCTGCGCTTCCTCTATAAGCTCCGGCTCCAATTGTAGAACTGGAGCAGAAGTTGGCTCCTCTAGAACGACTTCAGCTATTGCTCCCCCACTTACCTGAACTTCCGCGATCTCTGCTTCACTGACTCCGTCACTGTTATTCCCCGAGCTTCTAGAGCTGCTTTTGGTATCCAGCATACTCAGTTCCTCTTTATTGGGATTATCTACAAAATAGAGTCGTTTCTGTGGACTGCGCGGCTGCTTTTTTTTGGAACCCCTCACAAGCAGTCTCCTCCTTCCATCTAATGTTTCTCCTAGGCATCATATGCAGCGGTATGGGCTTATGACACCCTTTTGCGATGAGGCCTTCATAAGATTATGTATAAAAAAAGGCATCTGCCTTCGCGCATTCGTCCACCCTGACACGCGGGTACAAACATACTATGACAAGAGTAGAAAAAGCAGGGATCATGTAACCGATGAAACAGGAGGAACAAACATGGGGCATAAGCTCGTTGGAATATTACTAAATGCCGATATGCACCGGGGCGTTCCCCGGCTAAAAACAGGACAGGAGTCTCTATCCAACTATGAAGAGGCCGCGGCGGCATACGGTTTAGTCCCTTGCTTCCTGAAGCTCGCGGACATCGATACGGACACAGGCTTTAGTGCCGCCTATATAAAGGGAGCTAATGGATATAAAAGCGTAGTTGTTCCTACGCCTGCTGTTATCCATAACCGGGCAATATACAGCAAAAACAGCCCTGGAATGCAGCGTCTGCTGAAGCACTATCCCCTGATTTTCAATACATGTAATCGATACGGCAAAGATGAGATCCATCAGCTGCTTGAAAAAAATACGGAGCTTCGCGAATATTTACCCGTAACAACGAGAGTCTCAGGCCTAAAAGAAATGATGAATCTTTATCCCGATCTCATTCTTAAACCTTGCCGGGGAAGTATAGGGAATGGGGTCATGCGGCTGGTCCGCAAGGGAGCTCAGCGTTGGACCTTGAGCTACCTCTCCCCTTCGATGCAGCGCTGGAGAAGTATTCCCGTCAATCAGGCGGCGTTGCCACAAGCGCTCCGCGCACGCCTAACCTCCGTGCCTTATCTTGTACAAGAACGTATTCCCCTTGCTGAGATTGGAGGACGTCCCTTTGATCTACGCGTCACCGTTCAGCGCGGCTGGGGAGGAGATTGGCAGGTCACTGGGCTCTTCGCCAAACTGGCTGCCCCAGGGGGCTTTGTCTCCAATATAGCCCGCGGAGGAGAAGCGTTAAGCTCCTCCCTCGCGCTCGAAAAGGCCTTTTCAAGATCCACAGCGGCCCACATCCGTATGTCTGTCGAAATACTTAGCCTTGCAATCGCACGGTGTCTGGAGCAAGACCTTCCCGGACTGGCCGATATCGGACTGGATATAGGCATTACTAAGGACGGACGACTCTTCTTCATAGAGTGTAACGGTCGTGACCAACGCTACGGATTTCATAAAGCCGGCCTTACGGAAATTTGGAAAGACAGCTATCGCAGACCTATGGGATACGCGCGTTTTTTAATAGAAACGAACAGTACGGTATATAACAGTTATTGATTTGTCTCCTATTCTATGTCAATATAATGCAGAGCAGAGACGACCCGTATACAACCGTACTGCTGCATTATGGAAGGGAGATGGGCATGGTAAAACAATTGCTACGGCTGATGACCGAGCTATCCTCACACCGGTGGCTTTCACGGTTAATGGGATCTTTTTCTCATAGTAGAATCAGCCGTTTTCTTATCCCGGCATTTATTAAGACTTATCAAATCCCCTCCGCTCAAGCGGAGAAAAATCCTGGAGAATATCTCACTCTTAATGAGTTTTTCAGCCGCCGGCTGAAGCCGGGCATGCGGCCTATTGCAACCGACGCTGACGCTTTGGTTAGTCCCGTAGACGCAACGATTACTGCTATGGGTGACATTAACGCAGGTACGATTATGAATGTAAAAGGGCAGGATTATAAGATCGAGGATCTCCTTAATCACTCCCCGCATCTGGAGCTGTACAAGAAGGGTTTTTTCTTCGTTCTTTATTTGAGTCCTACCGATTATCACCGGATTCACTCTCCCCTTACCGGACAAAAGGTGGAGAGCGATTATATTCGCGGACGGGCCTATCCTGTCAACGATTTCGGAATGCGACATATGAAGGGTGTCCTGAACCGCAACGAACGTCTCATTACGTATATTGCCGGGAGTCACGGGGAAACCGCGGTAGTAAAGGTAGGCGCAATGAACGTCAGCAGTATCCGTTATACGGATGATACGGCTGCCGAGTGGCAAATAGGCGATGATCTGGCTTATTTTGAGTTTGGCTCCACCGTAGTGCTGCTCACGGAAAGCGGTACCTTTACCCCGAGACCCAAGCTTGAGGTCAACTCAAAGGTAAAAATGGGCGAACTACTGGGAACGTTGCATCGACCTTTGTAGGGAGATTTAGGCGAATTCCCAGAAAAATTAGAGGGTGCCTCAAAAGCCATGAAATGGCTGCTGGGGTGCCCTCTAATTTTGGGGACTTCGTGTGGAGCACAGTTGCGGACGCGAACGCTCTAGCTATCGTCCAGCTATCACCTACCTATCGCTAGCCAACGTATACATATCGTCTAGCCATCGTACACCTATCGCTAGCCAACGTACACCTATCGCTAGCTATCGGACCCAGCTGACCTTATACGCGGCTTTTTCGCACATTTGCAATTCTATCGGACTCCACCGCAGCTATTGGCATGAAAAACACCCTATTTGCGCTAGATCTTAGGCAATAGCGGCGCTGGAGTCCGAAACTCCGCCCAAATGGCGATAAATGGGCAGATAGCGGCTGCTGAGTCCGTAAGCATTTGCAGAGCGTTGGGGGAGGTTGCTCGAGCGTTAGTTGAGGGCTAGTCGAGTGTTAGTTGAGGGCTGGTTGAGGCTGGTCAAGAGCTGGTCGAGAGCTGGTCGAGAGCTGGTGGAAGGTGTGTGCTCGCCGCTATCGGACCCAGATGACCTTATACGCGGTTTTTTCACACATTTGCGATTCTATCGGACTCCACCGCAGCTATTGGCATGAAAAACGCCATATTAGAGTCGATTCTTGGGCAATAGCGACGCTGGAGTCCGAAACTCCGCTCCAATAGCGATAAATGGGCAGATAGCGGCTGCTGAGTCCGTAAGCATTTGCAGAGCGTTGGTGGAGGTTGGTCGAGCGTTAGTTGAGGGCTAGTCGAGAGCTGGTGGAAGGTGGTCGAGCGTTAGTTGAGGGCTGGTCGAGAGTTGGTCGAGAATCAACGGAAAGTTGGTGAAAGGTTAGCCTCAGCGCTATCGGACCCAGATGACCTTATACGCGGCTTTTTCACACATTTGCAATTCTATCGGACTCCACCGCAGCTATTGGCATGAAAAACGCCATATTAGAGTCGATTCATGGGAAATAGCGACGCTGGAGTCCGAAACTCCGCTCAAATGGCGATAAATGGGCAAATAGCGGCTGCTGAGTCCGTAAGCATTTGCAGAGCGTTGGTGGAGGTTGGTCGAAAGTTAGTTAAGGACTAGTCGAGCGTTAGTGGAGGGCTGGTAGAGTGTTGGTCGAGAATCAACGGAGAATTGGTGGAAGGTTAGCATTCAACGCCATCGGACCCAACTGACCTTAAACGCGCCATTTTCGCACATTTAATTGGTCACAAACACACTAATAACAAAAAGGACAGCCCCAAGGCTGTCCTTTTATCTTTTCATGTAACCCACCTATTACGCCTGTTGCGCCTATTTAACCTAATACACCTGTTATGCTTATTACACCTAATACGCCTGTTACGCTTATATAACCTATTACACCTGTTGCGCTTATTTAACCTTTACGCCCCGTTTTGCTTATTACTGTACACCCGTTATACTCAATACACCTGCTACGCCTATACGCTTATTACACGCCAATTACACATGTCCCTGCTTAGCAACATCAAGCGCCTTGGCCGCTACCTGTTCCGGATCGCCTAGATAAAAGCGACTGATAGGATTCATGTCCTCATCCAGTTTGTACACGAGTGGTACTCCGGTAGGGATATTGAGCTCCAGTAATGCCGCTTCATCAATATCCTCCATAAATTTAATCAATGCACGCAGCGTATTGCCGTGGGCTGAGATAAGCACCCGTTCTTTTTTACGCAAAAGAGGTACGATCCGGTTTTCCCAGAAATCGCCTACACGATGTACAGTGTCCTCCAGGCTCTCTCCACGCGGGATATCTCCCGGACGAACACTGCTGTAGCGAATATCGTTTCTGGCATACCTAGGATCATCAAGCTCCAGCAACGGGGGTCTCACCGATAAACTCCGCCGCCAGATATGCAGCTGCTCATCTCCATATTTTAGTGCTGTCTCGCTTTTACTTAATCCCTGCAATGCCCCGTAATGGCGTTCATTCAATTTCCAAGACTTTTGCACGGGAATCCACAGCAAATCCATCTCATCCAGTACATAGTTAAGAGTTTTAATCGAGCGCCTGAGTACCGAAGCAAAAGCCAGATCAAATGTATACCCAGCGTCCTTCAACAGCTTACCAGCAGTCTTTGCCTCTTGGATACCCTTCTCAGTTAAATCCGGGTCACTCCAGCCTGTGAACAAATTCTGTACATTGTACTGGCTCTCACCATGACGTATAAGTACGATTTCGTACATTTTCTCTCTCTCCTTCCAACTATGAACCTTATATATTCTACCGACGAACAACATTATGCGAAACGTATCGCAGAAAGCTCTCACCTTAGTAATAACCCAATCGTAGAAATAAATATCTACCGCTACCTCATAGTTAGACCAATTAAACATCCTCAAAGGTACGTGAATGAGGCGTGCATGGAGCGTGAATGGTGTGTGGATATTGCGGTAAATGAGCGTATGCTTCATTGCAGAATGTGCAACAGAAAATCTTAACTTTCACTTGAAGATACATTACATTGTACTTCGTGCAATAGATTATCGTGATAATCTCTAGAAAGGCTGTTTCTGCTGAATTTGAATGTAAGATGTGTCACAGAATTCAAATTGTACTGCTATTAGAGTCAATCTATTGTACAAAATACAACGTGAGGCACGATGAAATGCGCATCAGTTACTCTAATCTTCGACTTAAGTTCATTATATATATCATTTTCTAACAACACAAAAAAACCGGATGCCTCACGGCCCCGGCTATTTATATTTTTAGTCATATCATGCGATTCTATGCTTGCTTGTTCAATTAGAACCAGCTATCCACGACAAAAGCATTCGCCTGCTTTAACCGTTTTAAGCGGTTTCTAAAAATACCTCCGCCTCCACTCTTACAATCCGTGTTGCAAATTCTGCGTCTGATGATCATGCCAAGAGTCTCCTTCCAAGAAGTTATGTAAATTCTCTGTAAACTAAACTGCAAAGTATTTACCCTTGGTTGAACAAACTGAAACAACAAAAGTGAATCAGCGGATCTCAGATGGACTTTTTCCGGTATATTGCTTGAACTGGCGGCTGAAAAAGAAAATGTCACGATACCCAAGCGCATCTGCTACCTCAGTAACATTCATTCCCGCGTACAGCAGTAAATGCTGAGCACGCTCAATCCGGGCTCGGATGACATAAGACTGCACAGAAGAACCCGTAAGCTCCTTGAACTTAATTGAAAAATACCGCGGTGAAAGCCCCGCACGAGCAGCAAGATCCTCTACACGATGTGCAATCCCCGGATGCTGGCTCACATAGTTCGCTATTTCGTGAATGATTTCTGTCAAATGATTGCTAACATAACGTTCTACTGGCTTCACACGGTCCTCCCTCAGCAGATGAATCATCAGCTGCTTCAGTACAAGCTGCCCTTCTTCCTCAGCGGCGTAAGTATCCACCAGAAATAGTCGAACGTACCGAGCAAGCAGATGTTCAAATTCAACGGTTTCTGTAAGCTCACGATAGGGCAGCGGAATATCCGTCACCTCTTCGGAGACATCAAAATGAATATATGTAAGTACAAGTGGCTTTTGCGGATTATGTGTAGCACTTGTATGGTCACCCGGACGAAAAAGGAAGCAGCTTCCCTTGCCTACTTGAAAGGGTTCATCGTTACGCACAACCGTCCCTTCCCCGCTCCATACATAAAATAAATCATAATTTTGCAGCGACTTCTCTCTTTTTTGCCATTTCCAGCCCGGCTCGCATACAATCTTAGCCAGAGCCGGCAAAATAACAAAAGAGGACGGCGATGCATGCAGCATAACGTTCCCTCCTAAAAGTTTTGTTAGCATAACCTACTTTAAACCTCTTCGCAAAACTTGCTTCGTAAGCATCCGCTTTGTTTTGTTAGCAAAACTTGTCTCGTAAGCATCCGCTTAGTATTCTCAGCAAATCTGCTCTTTCTGACTTCGCAGTGTCTATATAGTTTTGTTTAGCTTAATCTACTCCGAGTTTCTTCGTCAAAATTCGTAAGCATTCGCTTAGTTTTGCATTTCATCTTCTTTATCATACCTTGTCATGTTGCATTTTGTACATCTTCCCACGCCAGATGCAGGCTTGTTATCCCTTCCTCCAGCTCCGCGGCATTCAGATGGGCAAAAGAAAAACAAGCGGCCGGCGCTCCCGGTGATAGCTGATATAACGCGGCATCTCTAAAATCCGTGCCGCGCCTAAGCGCTGCCGCTCGGAAAGCTACAAACTCTTCGCTGCTGCGCAGCCAGCGGGCATATACATGCAAGCCTGCATCACCAGGCAGCAGCTCGAAGAGCTCCTTAAGCCGTTCCGACAGCAGCGTCCTGAGGATGCGTCCGCGTTCACCATAGATGCGTGTCATCCGGCGAAGATGACGGCCATAGCCGCCTGTATTCATGAACCGCGCCAAGGCTCGCTGCTCCAGCAGCCCTACCGGCAAGGGCTCATATAGCGCCTTGGCGGCGATAGTCGGCTTTACTAAAGAGGGCGGAAGCACTACAAAGCCGAGCCGCAGGCCTGAAAACATCGTGTTTGAAAAGGAGCCCACATATACGACCCGCTCTTCACGATCCAGTGCTTTTAAGGGCTCGATGGGCCGCCCAGCCCAACGGAACTCACTGTCATAATCATCTTCAATAATTACTGCATGATGCCGCTGCGCCCATTCCAACAAGGTTCGGCGTCGTTCCAAAGGCAGTACCACACCCGTAGGAAATTGACGGCTCGGCGTAACAAACAACAGCCGGGCATCCCAATCCTCCGGAATAAGACCATTGCCATCCAGCTTCCCTGCCAGCAATCGGCCTCCAGTGATCTCTACGGCTCGGCGAATCCCGTGAAAGCCCGGGTCCTCAACGACCGCTGAGCCTCCTGCATCCAGCAGCAGCTGCGTCAAAATAACGATGCCTTGCATCGAGCCGCTGAACAATACGATATGCTCTGCATCCGCGCGAATCCCGCGGGTAATCCGCAGATGTGCAGCGATAGCTTTCCGAAGTCCTTCATCGCCTTGAGGTGGACAAGTGCTTTGCAGCAATCCACCTTCCTTCCCTCCGGCATAAGAGAGCGCACTGCGCCATTCGGAGTATGGAAAATGTTCCATCCGCATACCACTACTCTGGAAGCTCACTACTTTCTTGTTACTCTTTCCATAGAAGGGTATCGGGCGCGCAAGCAGCCGCTTTCCCCATGCCGAGATTGGAATCGTAGTCTCGCTTGCACAATCTCCTCCAGCAGCATCTGCGTCTTCACCCAAAGCCCGGTTCTCACCGTCACTGCGACTGGCAGCTGAAGCAAAGCTATCTTCCGATACGAATGTCCCCCGCCCCGTTTCAGTCCTTACATAACCATCAGCGAGCAACATTTCATACACCTGCGAGACCGATCCGCGCGACAGCTCATAGTGCTTAGCAAGACTTCGTGTAGACGGCAGCGGAGTGCCTCCCGGAAGTGTTCCTTCCAGTATTCCTGCACGGAGCGCGTGATATAACGCTAAATATTTGTAACGGTGTATCGCCAGATATTGATCGTATGCCAGCGTGATATTCATCGTTATCCTCCTTGACCAGCAAGTGGTCCATTAAAAACTATCTTAATTGGTCCTTTTTAATTGTCAACCACTCTACTATTCTTTAAAGAACATTTACATTGGAGCAGACGCTCTAGACTAAAAAAGAAAGAGGACGTGATCCCTATGCGCAGAAAAGAATTCAAAGTAGATCGGGAGGAAGAATTGGTCTCTTTTCTTAACGGAATGAGTTTTGGTTTTCTCGGTACAAGCGATGAACAGGGGCAACCGCGGGTGACACCGCTGAATTTTGTATATACAGATGGTTGTTTCTATTTCCATGGCAGTCATGCTGGTGGCAAAATGAAGTCGATCCGCAATCAGCAGAAGGTCTGCTTTACGGTAGCGGATGAGTATGCCCTTATCCCGTCTTATTTTAGCGATCCCGAGCTGGCCTGCCCAGCAACCGCCTATTTTAAAAGTGTGACCGCCTACGGCACAGCCGAACCTGTTGAAGACATTAGTGAAAAAGCCAGTGTACTCTCCTTATTTATGAAAAAGCTCCAGCCCGAGGGGGGTTATGATTCCATCGATGCAGAGGACCCTAAATATCGTCCCCGTCTAAAGGGTGTTGCCGTTGTGCGCATTACCCCCGAGGAGATCACTGCGAAGTTTAAGTTTGGGCAAAACCTAAAAGAAGAAGAGCGCTCCGGCATCATTTCCGGCCTGTCTGAAAGAAATAATCCGCGTGATGAAGAAACGATAGAAATGATGAAAAAATACTGCCCTTTCCACGCCGAATGATATTTTTTAAAAATCGTATCTTTCCAAGTGACGGTTGCAATTGGCGGTGATATAATGTTAGGCAATGTTAACAGTATGTTATCCCCAAAGAACCCTGGAAGGATGAAACTGATGAATCCACTAGCTGGACAATTAAACGAAAGTATCAAAGCAGGAAATGAACATGTGTATGATATGCTCTCTACGCTTGGCAAAGAGATTTACTTCCCAAAAGAGGGCATCCTGAGCCAATCCGCTGAAGCAGGAGCTCACGCCAAGAAATACAACGCAACCATCGGTATTGCTACTGAAGGTGGCGTACCTATGCACCTCGGCGTCATTCAGGATAAACTCTCCGCTTACAGTCCTAAGGATCTTTATAGTTACGCCCCTCCGGCAGGTAAACCAGAGCTGCGTACTGTATGGCGTGAAAAGATGCTGCGCGAAAATCCATCGCTAGAAGGTAAAACCATCAGCAATCCCGTTGTAACCAATGCCCTGACTCACGGGCTTAGCATTGTCGCTGACCTCTTCGCAGAGCCAGGTGACGCGATTATCTACCCGGACAAGAACTGGGAGAACTACGAATTAACCTTCGGAATCCGCCGCCATGGGGAGACCGTTAACTATCCGCTGTTCACAGAAGAAATGACGTTTAACAGTGCAGGTCTGGAAGACGCGCTGCTTGCTCAAAAAGAACGCGGCAAAGCGATTGTGCTGCTGAACTTCCCTAACAATCCTACCGGATATACTCCAGGGATTAAGGAAGGCGATGAGATCGTTGCAGCTATCCTTCGTGCGGCTGAGGAAGGCATCAACGTTGTTGTTGTAAGTGATGATGCATACTTCGGGTTATTCTTTGAGGATTCACTTAAAGAATCGCTGTTTGGCAAACTGGCTCATCTGCATCCTCGTGTGCTTCCAATCAAGATTGACGGTGCGACCAAAGAAGAATTTGTCTGGGGCTTCCGTGTGGGTTTCATCACTTATGCCTCGGAGGACAAAGACCTGCTGGCAGCATTGGAGCAAAAAACACTAGGCATCATCCGTGCCACCATTTCCAGCGGTGCGCATCCTTCGCAGACCTTCGTACTAGACGCCTTGAAATCTCCGGAATTCGAAGCACAGAAGGAAGAGAAGTTCCAGATCATGAAAGGCCGTGCGAATAAAGTAAAAGCACTGCTGGATAGCGGCAAATACGGCGAGGATGTGTGGACGTATTATCCTTTTAACTCCGGTTACTTTATGTGTCTGAAGCTGCACACAGTTGCGGCTGAAGATCTCCGGCTTCACCTGATTCATAATTACGGACTAGGCACTATTGCTTTGGGTGAAACTGACCTACGTATTGCTTTCTCATGTATCGAAGAGGAACAGCTCGAAGATCTTTTCGATCTTGTATACGCAGGTGTTCGCGATTTAGAAAAAGCCTAACTGAACTTTATATAGCTTACAATCAGCTCCGTTTTCATGGAGCTGATTTTTTTTGTACACGAATCCGACATTGGCCTATACACGCCCCTCTCTCCGCACATACAATACGATGTACTCAAGTACAACACACACACCGAAAGGGGAATGAACATGAGCGAAGAAGTTAGAGGCGGATATGGATGTTGTGGAGGTGGCCCATTCACTAGCACTGGCGCCATCCTGGTTCTCTTTATCTTGCTGGTTATCATCAGCCGTTCACTTTTTGTCTAACCATTAATGACAGTCTCGGGAGAGAGCTTTAAGCTCTTTCCTATTTTCAATCCCTTTTTTTACAATAGACGTGGGTGTCCAGTAGGTCATGATAATGGCTGCTGTGACGTCTGCGTCTTTTTTTAAAAATTCCACCTTGTTCTTAGCACCAACCGCACCAACCGCACCAACCTTAGTTACCTCAGATCACATTTGCCGCACAAAAGCAGCTATCGGACACCGCAGACCCTAAAGGCAGTATAATCCCATATTTGGTTTCCTTACGGACCCCATGAAGCTAGAATAAAAAGTGGACAGTAGTTAACAGACTGGCGATAATGAGTCCACGGAGGTGTGTTCACATGGGAGAACATCGACAACGGTATAACGAAGAATTTAAAAAACAGACAGTGCAGTTCATTCAAGAGCAAACAAAGACAGTGGGCGACTTGGCGGAAGAGCTCAACATCCCAAAAAGTACCCTGCATCAATGGATGAGCCAGTATCGAGAATTAAAGAATGAACCGGCAGCTAGCGTGGATCGAGTACGAGAACTCGAGGCACAGTTGAAAGAAATGAGCCGTCAACTTCAAGAAAAAGATAACAAGATTGCCGATGTGGAAGAGGAATTAGCGATCGTAAAAAAAGCAGTGCACATCTTCAGCAAACCAAGGAACTGAGATTCCAGTTTATTGAAAAACATCGCTCCGAGTTTCTCTTGGAGAAGATGTGCATGACCCTACATGTGTCACGGAGCGGGTACTACAAGTGGCGGACAGAAAAAAACAGTACGCATATGCTTCGTAAGGCTGCGATAATGAAGCGAATTCAGTATCATTTTACAGACCATCAAAAGCGGTATGGGAGTCCGAAGATCACCCGCCTGTTACATCAAGAAGGTTATACCGTTACCGAACGCACGGTGAGTGTGTACATGCGACATATGAAGCTTCGCTCCATTGTCTCCAAAACGTATCGGGTACAGACCACTGACTCCAATCATGACCATCCGATTGCCCCGAATACGCTGAACCAGCAATTTAAAATACTCAAACCCAATTCAGTATGGGTTACCGACATTACGTACATTCCTTGCCGGGGAGGGCGCTTGTACCTGGCTAGTGTGATGGACCTTTGCACGCGCGAAATCGTGGGGTGGCGTTTGGAGAACCATATGGAAACTAGCTTGATTTCGGGCGCTTTACAAGATGCCTACGAAGCTAAACAACCGGAAAAGGGTCTATTACATCACTCCGATAGAGGTTCTCAATATACTTCTCATGAATACACGAAGCAGTTGAAAGCGTATGGCATGGAGTCCAGCATGAGCCGCAGAGGTAACTGTTATGATAACGCCTGTATCGAGTCGTGGCACAGCATTTTGAAAAAGGAGCTCATTTATTGTAATCCACGATTCAAAACTAAGGAGCAAGCCTACCAGACACTTTTTCAATATATTGAGTTTTACTATAACCGCAAGCGAATGCATGGCGCGCTGGGGTATCTTTCTCCAGTTCGTTTTGCTGAGCAATTGACTAGAATGTCTGTTGCGTGACTGTCCACTTTCTTGACAGAGGTCCACCAAAGCCGTTATTGGCATGCCAAACCCCAAATATGAACCTCTTCATAGGGAATAACGCCACTGGTGTCCGAACTTCCCCGATAAAGGTTGTAGATTTGCAAATAGCGTCAACTGGGTCCGTAAGCCTCAGGGGATAATTATGATCGGCGGCGGAGGTGCAGGCTTAATGTAGATCCAACAACCACACCTAAAAAAGGCTGTCGCAAACGTAGAAAATCTACGGATGCGACAGCCCAAAAGCTAAAAGTATCTTTACAACTGATGTATTACAGATTGTACAAGTTGTAGATCAAAACCGCTGCCTCTGCACGGGTGGTAACACCTTGTGGATGAATCCGCAAGCCGTCTCCCTTGATCAGGCCAGCACGTATTAGTGCTGCCACACTGTCACGTGCAAACGCTGATACTTGCTGGCTATCCGTGAAACGGGTCATTGAAGCTCCGTTGCCGGCTGGAAGCTGTCTGCCGGCTGCTGCAATCGCTTTTGCAGCCAATGTCATCATTTCCTGCCGCGTAACAGAAGCGTTAGGATCAAAGCTTCCATCTGGACGACCAGTGGCGATCCCCAACTGCTTCGCTATAGCCAACGCTTCATATCTGTAATCGCCAGGCTGCACATCTGTGAAGCTTTCTGCACTAACGCCTTCCAAGCCAAGCGCTTTTATAAGCAGGAGCACAAAATCTCCCCGCTTCACTTCCGACTGAGGCACAAATTGATCCTCTGTCATTCCGTTGATGATGCCTTTGGAGCCAAGCACCTCAATCGCATTGCGGGCCCAATCAAATTTGCCGATATCCCGGAATGTCTTCTCCGTAAAGGTGATACTGTACGTACCAGAGAGAATTCCTGTAAAAGAAACCATCCCTGTAGCAGCGATATATCTGCCACTTGGAACAACCGTTAGAATCCCCAACGGATTCAGACTATGAATCGTTATATGTCCTTCTTTACCACGTTCTTCTGATCGTGGAATATACGGTAGGGACACCTTAACCCGCATGTCAGGACTGTTCCATACGGCTTCCTTGCCATTGATAGTTACGCTCAGTTTAAATTCTGGACGAGAATCTGAATCCACCTTGGTTATCGTAATTACCCAAGGGGTTCCTGCCTCTTTTGCCGCTTGTTTCAGCAGACTACCTGGCAGCTCCAGCACACCAAATTCAGTATGAACAACCAATGAAGTCTTATCATCTGCAAAGATTATACCGTTTGGCAATTGCAGCTCATAACCCTTAGCTGTAGCTACTGCCGGTATATCAACAGTAACCGCTGAAGTTGCTCCACTTAAGCCTGCTGTAGCAGCCTTTTTCAAGCTCTCCAGGTCTACACTTGCTCTCGCCGCACCGGTATTACTGTTCAGCACTGGTGTTGCTGTAAGGATGGTGCTGCCGGTTACACTGCCAGCATTTCCGCTTGAATCCCCCCCTGTTGTTCCGCTGTTGCCACCACCTGTGGTACCCCCGCTTCCGGAAGTTGGTGCTGTCGTTGGCCGAGTAGTCGGTTCAATGGTTGGACTTGGGGTTGGTTCAGGCGTTGTTGGTGTAGGTGTTGGATCAGGTTTATCCGCAGAAACAATATATTCAAAACTGGAAATATCACTTGGCTTCCAGCCCTCTTTTACAGCAATCGCCTTAATCGTCTTGCTCTTACCTACATAAATCACTCCACTATAAAGTTCGCTGGCTGCTGTAGGTACAGTGCCATCCAACGTATAATGAATAGACGCTCCAGCTGTAGCTGTAGTTAACTTCACGGCAACCTGCCCTGAATAAGTTCCCCCGGCAGGATCAGCCTGCGGTGCAGACACCGTTTTCATATCAACCACTCCGCTGATCACATACGTGAATGGAGCTACAAAACTGTTTTCCATGCCCTCTTTTACCGCTATCGTACGAAGAACTGTGACTCCTACTGCGTCAATAGTTCCGGTATAAAGTGGACTGTCTGCTGTAGGCAATGACCCATCGGTTGTGTAATGAATCTCTGCTCCTGATGTCGCTGTAGTAAGGCTGATCGTCTGTAATCCGCTGTAAGCTCCCGGTTTCAAAGAAGAAACAGGTAAGGAAGTCTTTGAATGAATCGGCTGCTCTCCTTCTTCCGTCCGTTCCAGCGTAAACCAATCTAGATTGGCACCGTCATTATTGAAGCTCATCCGTACTACCTGTTTTCCTTGCGCAAGTTGTACGACACCACTCGCCAGCGTGTAATTCGACCATCCACCTGTAGTAGGCATAGGCACTGTTGAGAGTTTTGTACCCTTTACAGATATCGTAGTGCTTACTCCGCCTTGTGCTGTAGCATACCGATATACGATTTTATAAAGTCCGGCTTCAGTAATATCAAGGACATAATCCATGGAACCCCCTGCAACGGTAAACCCGACATTTCTAAAATCCAGCACACCGCCAGTCATGGTACTCTGAATTCCATTGGGTGTAGCATCGTAATAATTCTCGGCTTCCACCTTTAAAGAACCAGCGCCATCCATGATTTCTTCAGTATAAGGTTCTATTTGAATACCACTGAGCTCGTATCCTGCTGATCCAGCTTGCAGGCGCAGCTTCTGTTCACCCGCCTTCAATTGAAGAACGGTGCGTACGCCAACGGTTTGCGAGTAAAGATTCGGCACATCAACGGTTCTTAATGTCTTCCCATCCTCCGTTTTATAAATAATGCCCTTAGGAGCACCATTCGCGGAAGTCGCGGTAAGCGTAAAAGCATAGTTTCCATCCTGCGGCACATTTACCCAGTAATCGATGCTGTCTCCAGCATCAATGCCGGTCAGCTTCGCTTCGCTGCCTTGACCGCTGACTGTGATCCCTTGCAGCTGGTAGAATTGATCCAGTGCGTTCAAGCTTGTGACTTCTATAGGTGCTGTAGCACTAGTTGTTCCTAAGAGCTTAACCTCCGCACGCAGCACGCCGCCACCACTTGAATCGGCATAAGCATTTGCTGGCACATTTACGGTAAGCTGCAAATCACTATAATACGGGGTATGATCATTCCAGGCCAGCGTCAGCTTCACATGGGTAGGGTCAAGTAAGGCAGCTGCCCCAATACTTACATGCCCCTGATCCTTACCTGGGCCCGAGACAGAAATGCTCTGAATGGCATCAGGATTAAATGTCCCTCCTGAAAGGCTGACTACCAATTCATTCCCGTTCACTTGATAAGGAAGCGTGCTCGGAGAAAGACTAATGCTCTCTTCGTCGTTGATTGCTGTAACTATAAGAGGCAATTTCAGAACATGTACGCTGTCAAAAGACTGATTTGATTCTGTCTGATACACATCAGCGGTAACCGTAAGAATACGATCCGTGTCGAAATCAATAATTCGCGTACCCGCTAATACGACCTTCGCTGTATAATCATCCACCCGGTATACGCTATTGACAACTGTACCTTCGTAACCTTCAATAGACCAATAAGCGGTGTCCAGTTCAGGTGCATATTTGTCATTTACTAGCTTGACGATAACTTCTGCACCCTCCTCATTTCCTTCTACCAGAGCAGTCTCCGATTGAAGCGCGGGGCCGATCGTAAGCGACTGCAGATGAAATCCTGCTCCATTTACTTTCATGGTCAGCGTCTGCTCCCCGGCAGGCAAGGTTACCGTTCCATTAGCTATTTGCCAATTGGACCATCCCCCCGTCTTCGTCAAAGCATAAGTAGCTGCCGTTACCGTTACTCCATCCTCTCCCGTCAGCAGTTCCAGCTCTGCATCATCCTGATTAGTAGCATAGGAGATCAGGAGTGGGTAGGTACCGCTGGCAGGTACATTAATCTTGTACTTCACCCAATCGCCGGGGTCAGTATAACCCACTGCACCACCCGTTACTAATACACCTGAAGCTGTCGTGTAGTCTTGCCCTTGAAGCACAGCAGGAAGCTCATGTGATCCGGAAGGCGCTTGGCGTAAAGCTAATGAACGGATATTATAACCGTTCCCGTTCGTCTTCAAGGTGAGCTTGTGAATGCCCTTGTTCAGAGAGATCAAGGATTGATAATCTGCAAAATCGGTCAGACTCTCCGTCTGCTGCACAATTGGAAGCGTAGCAATGACCTTACCATCTTCACTAATCTCCACCGATTTTCCGGCGCCATCGCTGAATTGAGCGGCATGCTTAAATTGAAGTGAATATTCACCGCTCTCTTTAACATCAATCACATAGTCGAAGGTGGACGATGCGTCTGGCGAGAACCCGCCAATATAACCCTGCTCATTCACAGTGTAAACCCCTTGCGCTTCTTCAAAATCAACAGCATTCACTACACCCGGCACCGCCTGTATACCATTCAGACGTTCCCAGCTATAAGTGCCCACTGATTTCGCCGGCAGCACAGCACTAATTTGCGCACCGTCCACTAGCAATTTAAACGGCTGTGGATCCGACGTCTGGTTGATTACTACCGTCACAATCTCTTTTCCATCCGGACTAGCAAAAGCTACGTTCGTTACAGTACTGCTTGAGCCGTAGTCACTATCAATCCGCACGTACCCCGGTTTAACGAATTTTGTATATTGGCCCATCAGATAATATTCTGGCAGCAGCCAGTAATGGTTACGGTCTCCCGAATCCTGCACAATCGGGGTTGGGTCTGGCGTTCCGGTCCACTGATGGGAGGCAATATCACTGTCCAGCATCGCTACCCAGGAGTTATAGCTGCGGGCCCAATTACGGAAATATTGAGCAATGCGGTCTGCGCCTGAGGTACCCCAGACTGCGCGTTCGGTCAAATATACATTTTTGTCAGGATAGAGATTATGGAGTTGGGTCATCAGACCAAGGTCACCGCCATAATCATGAAAAGCAGTTCCGTCCACCGCATCGTAGGCACCTAATTCAGGATTGCCTAGGATTTGTGCTGGATAGGCCATCGTGTCACCAGGATTATGATCAAATGTCCACAGCTTCACGTCTTTGAAACCATGTTCATCTAATTCCTTCCGCAGCAGTTTAGCCAGCTGGGCTTCTTGCTCCCACGGCATTTTGGTGCTTGGATATTCAATTTCCAGCAAAGGTTCATTCTGCAAGGTCAGACCTTCAAAGGTAATTCCCAGCTTCTCGTACTCCTGTACGAATTTAAGATAATATTTGGCCAGTACAGGCAGATATTCATCCTTCACTTGGCCTTTGATCATACTGTCTGTAGTCTTCATCCAACCGGGCGGGCTCCAAGGTGAGGCAAAAAACTTAATATCCGGATTGATGTTTTGAATTTTTTTAACCGTGCTGATGATATGGTAGTCAATGTCCTTTTGGATGGAGAAATTCTCCAAATTAATGTCGGTTTGTCCTGGAGGCATATCATCGTAGGTATAAAATTGTTTATCTGTAAAGTCAGCCGTCCCAATCGTCAACCGGAGCATACTCATTCCGATCCCCGATACAGGATCAATCATTTTCCGCAGCAATTCCTCCTGCTTCGCCGCAGACATCTTCGCCAGATTATTGACCGTCGATTCCTCCATGGAGGTACCGATCCCTAGAATAGATTGATATTTCCGGTCAGGATCAATATGGAGCTCTGTACCTGCCTTCACGTCGGGAACCACAATATCCAGCTTCGCCTGCTCTTCCAGCTTCAAATCACCCTCTTGATAACGGTCAGCATAATACCACTTCCGATCGGAAGGATCTCGCTCACTCGATACCCAAGAGCTAACTACATCTGACTTAATAACATGTTTAGTGCTTTCCCCGCCATCTCCGGGATTCGATGGATCTACAGGCACATCACCTGTTCGAGTGAAGCTTACCCAGTTCAGGTTGATATCTCCACCGGTAAATTCCAGACGGATCTTTTGCAACCCTGCCTTCTTAAACACAACATTTTCTACAGCTTTCGTCTGCCAATTCTGCCAGCCACCTGTTGAGGTCACGCTTAATGTTCCTAGCTTAGTTCCCTCTGCTGATTTGATGTTGACGCCTGTAGTGCCACTATTAACGGAATAGCGGAAATCGGCTTGATACGTACCTGCTTGCGCCACATTCACGTTATATTCGAGCCACTGGCCAGCCGAGGTATAGCCGACATTGAGACCGCCACCTATATCCTGCGTATTTTCAGTTTGCAGTCCTGCGCTTTTGTTCAAAAAACCCTCTGCTTCAATTTTGCCGGGAATCGGCAGAGAAGGAATCTCTGGAGCTTCCGGATCGACAGGAGCGGTTGGAAGCTTTGGTGTTTTCTCATTTTTGGTCAATCCATATCCCGTTTTGAACAACACATTTGTACTGTTATTGTCTGCCGGATAATTGTTCAAAGTGAATGGCCAACGAATCGGATTTTTGCCTACAAAATCCTTAGTACCAAATAACACATCAGCTACTCCAGCACCCTCTGTGCCTGGTAGCCAAGCTGCCACAAGCCCATCCCAATCTTCCAATTGGCTGGCTATCGTCATTGGACGTCCAGACACCAGTACAACGATAAGCGGAATATTAGGATCAGCAGCACGTATATTCGCAAGTGTCGCCAGATCCTGCTCATCCAGATTCAAGCTGGTCCGGTCGCCATCGGTCTCGGCGTAAGGTGTCTCACCGATAACAGCGATCGCCGCATCATAACCCGCAGCCCCGCGCCCATTAAGGTTATATGTGACCGTTGTAGAAGCAGGAACAGCCTCCTTTATCCCTTCGAGGATCGTCGTGCCTTCAGTTATATTGCCCGACTTCCCTTGCCAAGTGATCGACCAGCCGCCGGCTTGGTTACCGATATTATTAGCGTTTTTACCCGCTACGAATATTTTATCCATCCCGCTTAATTGTGATAGAATTGGACTTCCATTTACCTCATCATTCTTCAAAAGAACAAGCGACTCCGCCACAGCTTGGCGGGCTAATTTGCGGCTTTCTGCTGAGCCAAAAGCACTCAACAGCTCCGGATCGCTTTTGGGATGCTCGAACAATCCTGAAGCGATTTTGACATGCAGGATACGTTCTGCCGCATCATCTATGCGCTCCGTAGTGATTTTACCTTCGCCTACAAGTTCTGTGATGTACTTAATCGTATCCTTCCAAACGGTCGGCATCATGAACATATCGACTCCGGCGTTTACGGACACATTCAGCTGGTTCTTCAACCCGCTAACTGCTTTTCCTTCGCTATCCACTGTGATTTGCTGCACAGCGTTATAATCTGAGATAACGAAACCGGTAAAGCCAAGTCCGCCATTTTTCTTGTCACCCTTCAAAACATCGGTCAGCAAATGTTTATGGGCATGCATTTTAAGACCTTGGATGCTGTGATAGGAGGCCATAACCGTCTGCACCCCTGCGTCTACAGCTGCTTTATAAATTTTCAAATCCTTATCCATGATCTCTTGCTCGGTATATTTAGTGATGTTGCCTTGATTTACACCATTATCCGTATAACCTTCACCTAGATAATGTTTTGCAGTTGCCGTGATTGTATCTGTCCCTGCCAATGCAGCAGCAGTCCGTCCTTGCAGACCAAACACATAAGCCGCACCTACTTCTGCTGAAATATCCTGATTATCACTAAAACCTTCATAGGTTCTACCCCATCTTGCATTATGAGGGGAGGCTATCGTTGGGGCAAATGTCCAGTTCGCTCCTGTTGCGGCTACTTCCTTAGCAGCAGCTGCACCAATAAGCTCAGTCAATGCCGGATCATTAGCAGCCCCTAGGCCAATATTATGCGGAAAAAGCGTCGCGCCTTTGACATTGTTATGTCCATGCACCGCATCCACCCCATAGAGCAGCGGAATGCCTAATCTGGTAGACAATGCACCATCCTGATAGCTATCAATCAAACTTCTCCAGTTATCGCGAGTGCTGTCACTTTCTTTTCCGTTAGGGAATGAGCCTCCCCCGCTGAGTACAGAGCCAAGAGCATATTTCTGTACCTCCTCAGGAGTGACGGCAGCTCTTTCTGCTTGAACCATCTGCCCAATCTTCTCTTCCAGCGTCATTCGGGATAATAGATCCGCAGTGCGCTCCTCCACACTTTTTGTGGGATCATAGTACACTGGAACTCCTGCGGCATCCGCTGCGGCCCGTGGTATACCCGCCTCAAGCACATTCAAGAATAAGGATGATAGTAAAAGCGCCACTATGAATATTGATAATCTTCTTTTCACGCCTGAATCCTCCCCCAATACTGTTTTGTTGGTACGGATGACTACGCCCATGATTGGAAGCGTATACATGATGTAAGATACAGGCTTATTATGCTGGAGCTATCTGGTAAAAGACATACAGCATTTTTTAAATACTCTGTTCCGTTTTTGCAAATTTAAGGACTTGCCCGGCTCAAATTATGCTTCCAGCAAAAAAAAGGCTCTCTCATTCGTAGAATTTCTCTACTGTGAGACAGCCTTTTTATTGTGAATATGAAATTGCCTTACAGATCGTCGTCATCCAATCGTGCTGCTTTGCGGGACAAGTATCCTTTAAACAGAAAGACTACCACAACACCTGCCGCTAAGGTAAAGATCACTGGCATCAGACGGTCACCTATGGAAGCTAAGAAAGGTAATCCAAGAATCAATGCCACAACCAGATGCGCACGGAATACAAATTGTGTCGTGTTGTCCGCCTTACTGCCTTCAGGAAAAGGATACACTGTCAGCCAAAAAGACTCGCTATGCAATTTGCGGAGTGCCGACAATTGAACACCAATGATGAACAGGAAGAACAAATAAATTCCGGTGCCAAAGTAACTATCACGGTTCCACCAATTCAGCAGCAGAGCCAGCACCGATATCCGCATAATGATTCCAAAGATATCGCCCCGGGCAAAGCTTTTCGTTAGCAGATACCGATAAGCAGTATCCTTGCGCCAAGGCAGCTTAGCGCCCCATTTGGAAAGATAACGGCGGGAATACACCCGTTGCTCACGGCCCGGTACATCCACGAACCAGCCCAGAACCATCAGCGCACGTGCACCTTGATTGTTTTCCATGGCGATCAGTCTTTCCCATGGCACAGCGTGACGTCCGGGCACAGACAGTGCAGCAAGATAGGCTGCTGCCAATAACACCATAAATATCAGGCTCGGACCGGCAGGCTGCCACAACCAAGCGGCAATAATCAAACCTCCAACTGCCCAGCGCAAGAAAGCATACACACCTGCCATCGGACGTGACAGCATAGCTATCTCTTTCCATAATCCATAACTCGCGATCAGCTTCACAGCAATCAGGATCAACACTGTAAATAAAAGTCGCTTGGGAGAATCATCTGTACGTATGTACAACGGCCAAAGGGTGATCAGTACAAATAACAAGCGAATGATCTTCCACACGTTTCCACTGACCCAGGATGTTGCAAAATATTCCTTCATGCGGTGACCCTGAGGCAGCAGAAAGATCGTATCCGGGGTCTGCAAATAGGTTCGGAAGCCGCTATGCACTGTCGCAGGCAACAGTAATGCTAACATAATCCAGCGAATGGGAATGCCTTCAGGTACATTTTGTAGCAGCGATGTATACCAAGCAGAGAAGACAATCAACACGAACAGGAAGACCATGGCTACGCCGCTTTGAATGATATATCCCACATAAGGAAGCATACTTCCCATGAATCTACCGCGCCGCGTGCGCCGCAGCTCTTTCAAATCCATATTATTTCCCTCCCTGAACCAGCTCGTAGAACAGCTGCTCCAAAGTCAGCCCCTGATGCCCGGCAGTTGCCGCTATTTCCGCCAGCGTGCCCTGTGCAATCACCTTACCTTTATGCAATACAATAAAACGGTCGCAATAATTCTCTATTGTGGAAAGAATATGAGAGCTTAACAGAATCGACGATCCAGAGTTCTTCAGATCCATCATGAAATCAAGCAAGGAACGGATCCCTAGCGGATCCAATCCTAAAAAAGGCTCATCGATGACATATAACGCAGGTCGTGCAACGAAAGCGCACATGATCATAACCTTCTGTTTCATCCCTTTGGATAGATGGGTCGACAGGGTGTCCATCTTATCCTCCATATGGAACAGCTTGGCAAGATGCGAGGTGCGGGATTCATAATCCTTTTGATCTACCCCATAAGCTCTGGCAGTAAATTCAACATGCTCACGAACCGTCATTTCGTCATACAGTAGCGGCGATTCCGGTACAAAAGACAACGCATTATTGTATCCAACGGGATCTTCAGCACGCGTCTTGCCCTGTACGGTGATATCGCCCTTATGGGGCGACATCAATCCTAGAATATGCTTCATCGTCGTACTTTTTCCTGCTCCGTTTAAACCAATCAATCCAACCATTTCACCAGGCTGCACCTGAAGTGCAATATCATGCAGCACTGGCTTATTCAGGCTGTACCCACCACTGAGACCCGTAATTTGCAATACGGGAGCATTATTCATTGACCGTCACCTCTCGGAGTTTTGTCTTTCAACCACTTTGGAGCTCCTTTATTTTTACGGTTCTTCTCACGTTCCGCATTGCTGGTGCGTTTGCTCCGTGCAGGAGTCGCATCTCCGCGTGCTCCCGCAGAAGGATTCGCGCTGCGCTGTGAATCGCGTTGTAGTTCTCCGCTTGTTGTTTCACTTGTGTTAATCGTAGCCATTCTTTTGGCAGGCGGTGTACCTGCTCCAACGGATGGCGACTGAACATTGGAGGCTCCAGATGTGCTAACAGGCGGCTTGCCGCTGCGTGGAGCGGATCCATCACGGCGTTGCCCACTGCCTTCATTACTCCGTCCCCGTCCATTGTGCAAAGCGCTGCGTGCTTCATCTGCTGCAAGCACCTTACCACCGACCATCTCCCGCTCCTCAAGCGCAATATCCAATTCGCGGGCGAATTTCCGCATGATAAAGGTCTGTTGCTCTGTAACAATTGTTACAGATAAGCCGCGGCGTCCCATCCGTCCGGTACGGCCTGCACGGTGTACATAATGTTCAGAATCAAAAGCCGGATCGTAGCTAACTACCAAAGAAAGATTCTCAATATCCAGTCCTCTGGCAGCTACGTCACTGGCAACAAGCACACGAAATTTGCCTTCCCGGAAACCTTTTAATACATTGCTGCGCGTTACCTTATCGGCATCTCCGTAAAGTGCTGCCGCAGTAAGCCCAAGATGATTCAGCTTAGCCTCAACCTCGGCAATATCATCTGTAGCATTCACGAACACAATCGCTTTATCGGGATTGTAATGGCGAATCACCCGGCGCAGCATGTCCATTTTGTTACGCTCTTCAGCAACAACATAATGATGCTCCAAACTTTCAGCAGTCATTACACCTGGAGCAATCCCAACCTCTGCCGGATTCTTCATTTCACGATTAGCCAGCGCTTTCGTCTCTGGTCCGATCGTTGCCGACAGCATAACAAGCTGGCGTGAACGCAGCGCACTGCTGACAATCTTTGTGACTTCGCCGGCTCCGCTAAGCTGGAACATTTGGTCCGCCTCATCCAGAACAATAGTACTGACTTCATGCATCTTCAATTTACGAAGTCCAATCAGCTCACGGATCCGCCCAGGTGTTCCCACAACTAGCTGTGGATGCTCACGCAGCTTGTCAATCTGGCGTTTGATTGCGGCCCCGCCAATAAGACCCATAACTCGGATTCCGCGCTGTTCACCATAACGTTCCGCCTCGCGTAAGATTTGCATCGCCAGCTCCTGTGTAGGGGCGAGCACCAGCTTTTGGACCACCTTCTGCTCCGGATTAATCGTTTGAAGCAGCGGCAATAGATAGGCCAGCGTCTTACCCGTTCCAGTCTGGGAAGCTGCAATAACATCTCTTCCCTCTAGTAGAAGCGGTATTGTCTGCTCTTGTACCGGGGATGGAGCGTTAATGCCGAATTCCGACAACCGGGCAATGAGGTCTTCCTGAATGCCGATAGCCGCAAAAGAAGCTTTATTCATAAGTGTAATTCATCCTTTTCGCTTGAGATAATATCTTCATTATATGCCAAAAAGGCCTCTCCACCAAATGGAAGGCCAATAAAGCTGACAACAGGGTCTATTTTCTGTTCATCGCATTATAAGTAAGCTTGTCCGCCAGGCGAGGAAACAGCCCGTAAAGCCGTATGCCAAACCCTGCCAGACCCGGAAGATCGAGCTCTTCTTTGCCGGTCTCCATAACCTTAACGATCTTAGAAGATACATGCTCTGGGGTCATCATCATCCGGGCTACACTCTTCTCATAATTGCCAGACGGGTCAGCCGTTTTGAAAAAATCGGTGGCAATCGGCCCCGGGTTCACAGCAGAGACGATAATTCCACTCTTCCGCAACTCCTGACGGAGCGCATTTGTGAATCCGAGTACAGCATGTTTGGTAGCTGTGTAGGCTACGGATTTGGCTGTGCCTATCTTCCCTGCCATGGAAGCCACATTTACAATCTGCCCGCTTCCCCGCTCCAGCATATGTGGAACAACAGCCTTCGTGCACCGGACAATCCCCATGTAGTTAACATCCATCATATCGTCAAATTCATGAGGCTCCATCTCTGTAAAAGCAGCAAATTTGCCGTACCCTGCGTTATTTAGCAAAATATCAATTCTGCCATATGCCTCCAAAATTTGTGCGAAGGTCTTCTGAACACCCTCAGCATCTGTTACGTCACAGGTGTACAGTCCAAAAACGCCCGGGATACCGGCCGCTGTTTCTTTCAGCTTCGCTTCGGAACGTGCTACCAGGACAGGGATTGCCCCCTTTTTACTAAGCATCTGTGCCGTTAATGCACCAATGCCGCTGGACGCTCCTGTAATCACAACAACCTTATCTTTGAGTACCATGAATAGTATTTCAGCTCCTAACTCTTGCCTAAGAGATCATCACCTGAATATCCATCTCTCCAACCCCATCCATCAACAACGGAATACTAAGCGCTTTACGAGGCATAAAAGACATGCTTTCCATCTTCATAATCTGAGGAGGACTTATATCCACCGAAACACCTTGATTATATAGAATGGTACTGGCATTCCCACTGATCATATTGCTCAGCTCTGAAATTGCACTTTGACCCATCTCATCCATCTCGGTGATCACAAAGCCACCCATCATAATCGATACCATTCGCAAGGCTACCTGCTCCGCGATACCAAATATAATATTTCCGCTCAGTTGGCCTGTCATCCCTACTTGAATCCATATATGATTATCGATCAGTTCAATTTCTTTAATGCCTAAACTCCCCGTAGAAGGCGAGACCTGAATTACTTGTTCTATAACAGTCCGTGCAGACTCTAGAAACGGATTAATTACTTCTGCTTTCATGAATGTCTAGTCTCCCCCTTTATCGTGCTTTGGTCATATACCAAAAGTCCCAAGCAATATGGATATATTATACTTTATATATCGGCACAATTCAGCAAAAATTAATGCATATGTCGAATTCAAACCCAAGATAGTTTACGCAGCAACATTGCTCTGCCGGGTATTATCTCCTATAATTTAAACAAATGCCAACGTGGAACGTAAGATATTAACGCAATTACACATCCAATTCGATGGTCCAAAGGAGGTATTCCATGAACATCAGCCAGCTGGAGACACTAATAACAATTTCCAAAACGATGAGCTTTCGCAAGGCCGGAGAACTGCTTAATCTGACCCAACCAGCGGTTTCAGCACAGATTAAGAGCCTTGAAGAAGAGTTCAAGACTCAGCTGGTTGACCGAAACCAGCCTGTTACATTAACGGATAGAGGGACTGTCTTTCTGGAGCATGCGGAACAAATAGTGAGGATTGTCGAGGAACTTAAGGAACGGCTTGCAGATCTTGATGAAAATCCCCAAGGTCATATAGTTTTAGGCACAACTACCTCAATCGCTATTCAAATTTTACCGCGTATTCTATCTTATTTTAAAGACCAGTTCCCCCATATCAAAACATCAATTTCCTCTATGTCCTCATCACAAATTTATCAGCATGTCGAAAACGGCATTGTTGATGTCGGCATCGGTTATTTAATTGGACGTAGCCCGGGCATGTCTACTTCCATTTTGTATTATGATACCTTCGAACTGGTGGTCTCTCCCAGACACCCTCTCGCTCAAGTGAAGACCGCTGGGATAGAAGCCTTAAGCAAAACCCCGCTGATTCTGCTCTCACCAGACACAGTGGGCCGTAAATTTGCGGATGAGGTTCTGAACAAACATGGCATTCAACCTCAGGTCATTATGGAGCTGACCAGCAGCGAGGAAGTGAAACGGATGGTCGAGCTCGATTTGGGCGCCGCCATTATTTCCAAGCAGTCAGTTACCGCTGAGGTTCGAGCCGGCACTCTCAAAATTGTGCCAATTATTGAGCTGGAGGTCACGCATCCTGTTGGTGTGATCACGAAATCAGGAAAATACGTAAACTCTGCTATGAGGCAGTTCCTAAGCGATCTTAAAGGCATGCCAGAAACCCAATTTATCGGGTCTGAATAAATCCCACCCACAAAGTGGAACCGATTACTTCTGGGCTGATTGCATAACCTTGTTTAAAGGAGATGTTCTTGATGAAATTTGATTTACACACCCATCATTTCCGCTGTGGCCATGCTGACGGAACGATTAGAGATTATATCGAAGCTGGGATTGCCGCTGGATTGGGCGTTATAGGTATTTCCGATCATACTCCCTATTTCGGAGATCCATCCGATCAGGCTTTTCCCAAAATCGCAATGGCTAAATCCGAATTTGCTAATTATGTAGATGATGTTCTCTCCCTCAAAAAAGAGTACGAAGGCGTTATCGACGTCCTGTTAGGCATCGAATCAGATTACTTCCCCGAACATGCTGAGATATACAGCAAGACATTATCCGCCTACCCTTTTGATTATGTGATTGGATCGGTACATAGTGTTGGTGGAGTCAGCATTTTTAACAAAGGGCGCTGGAAAAACCTTAGCAAAAATGAGAAGATCCGCGTGAAGTCTGAATATTACCGGTTGATTGCTGATTCCGCACGCAGTGGTATGTTCCAAATACTCGGGCATATTGATGCGATGAAGGGGAATTATCCTGCTTTTTCCGAAATTCCTGCACCTCAGCCGATTGACGATTGTCTGCGTGTAATTAGTGAATGTGACGTGGCCATCGAAATCAATACCTCAGGCGGAACTAAGCTGGTCGGCGGCTGGTATCCCTCTGAAGATATTCTGGAGCGGGCACTACATTTTGGCGTAGAGGTTAGTTTCGGTTCGGATGCACATAAGCCGTCCCGGGTCGCTGAGGATCGTGATGCGGTAGCTGCACAGCTCAAAGCAATAGGCTTTACACACTGGGTTTATTACAAGCAGCGCCAAAAAGTCAAAGTTTCTCTGTAATCAAGCCTAAACGCCTTCAACGTCCCTATAAGGACGGTAAGCGTTAAAGCGAGAAATTAAATAATGCACCAAGCGTTATTGGTTTAGGGGCAGGGTTCACCCTCCGTTAAACCAATCTCAGCTTGGTGCATTATTTTGTTTATTTACAGATTATCACAGCTAAAACCTTGTTGTTTCAGCGTACGTTTCGCATCTCCATATTCCGGGTTGATCTCATAAAAATGAGCAATCGTACTGGTCCAGTCTCTCTCCGTCATCCCCTGCTGCTGCAAGTATTCACGGTGGGTTTGATTATATGCCTCCAGGAGGCCTTGTACATCCGGATTGTATTGCTCCTCATGAAATATAGCTTCCAGCGGCAGCCGCGGCTTCTGAGAAACCTCCTCCGCTGGGTATCCCACGCAGAGACCGACGACAGGGAATACGTACTCCGGCAGCTTCAGCAGTTCAATCACACCCGCTGTGTTGCGGCGCACACCCCCAATAGGAATGATGCCCAGTCCCATGGATTCCGCCGCTGCAATCGCGTTAGACAATGAGATTCCCACATCTGTAGCTCCAACCAAAAGCGCATCCACATCTTTTACGGCTTCAAAAGACTTGCCTTCCAGCTCACTAGCTACTTTAGCTCTATAAAAATCCATGCAAAACACCAAAAAAACCGGTGCTGCCGCTACATGCTTCTGATTTCCGCACAAAACTGAAAGCTGCTGCTTACGCGCAGGATCTTTGATGGCGATTATCGATACCTGCTGTCCATGAACCCATGACGGTGCGGCTTGAGCCGATTCAATCATTGATTGTAGCTTCTCTGGCTCCACAGGCTGGTCTGAATATTGCCGGAAAGAACGATGATTTTTTAATGTTTGTACCACTTCATTCAAAATGTTACGCCTCCTTGGTCATTCCACTCCATAGTATGTTAATCATAAACGATCGGATTCGGTACTGCCAATCACTTACGCTACTCTTTTCAAACAAAAAAAATGGACCCGAATCATCGGGTCCCAAAGCAGTATATTTTTAAAAGGGGGTCATGTACTTAGTTTAACCGCACACTGTTAGAGTTTGATAACGGCATTATTTCATTTGTGTAACAATGTGAATACTTTCATTACATCGTCCAAGGAGCCGACTTTGGGCATCACCCGCTCCAGCTTCATACCGTTCTTGAGCATCACACGTTCCGATCTAATATTATCTCCTGTGCAGCGTCCTTCGATCCTTGTTATCCCAAGGGTATGAACACTATAGTTCAAAAACAAACCCACGGCCTCCGTCGCCAGCCCGCATCCCCACCATGCCGGGTCCAGCATATATCCTAAGGTAGCTGTGCCCTCACGGCGGTTCCAATTCTGCAAAGCCACTATACCGATCAACCGCTGCTGCCCCTTTAAATAGATCCCGGCATGCAGCGCACAAGGATCGAAGGCAAATAACATCCGGTTTACCAGCTTCTCTACCTGGGCAGATACTGATCCAGGGCCGGAGCGTACTAGAATATGGCGCTGCACATCTGGATGGGAGAGCAGCTGCCGCAAAGCTAAAACATCCTCAGGCATGATCAGCCTCAGATCTACCGCTAAACCATGTTGTGTCTCTAACAACACTGCTCCATAGGTGCTCATCTTCTCTCCCCTTCCGTGCAGCTAAAATTCCAGCCTAATCAGCTCATGGACCGATGCAGCGTCAGAACCGTTAATTCTGGCCTACACAATAACCGAAAAGGCATGTATGTCTCTCCAAACCCTCTATTCACATACACAGGCATGGCTTTGTCTTCTGTATAATACAATCCATTTATGTATTTAAGAGATCCATAAGGTGTAAATGGCGCACCTATAAAGGGCAGGCGAATTTGTCCGCCATGACTGTGCCCGGAAAGCTGTAGATCAAATGAATAGGCCTGTGCGGTATCCGCATAATCCGGCTCATGCATCAAAAGGACGTTAAAGGTTCCTTCAGGAACACCAGTAATGGCTTTCGCTGGGTCGGGTTTACCGTGTAACAGATCATCCAGACCCGTAACCGCCATGACTGCCCCGCCTCTTTTTAGAAGGTAGGATTTATTCCTTAGCACCCGGAAGCCCGCAGACTCCAGCAGCTCGGTAACCAGCTGGGTATTCTTGTAATCATGATTGCCTAATATCGCAAATTTACCCAATGGCGCACTTAACGCTGCCAGCACCGGTACGGCTTCAACAAGATCCTCAGGATCGCTGTCCACAATGTCACCCGTGAAGCAAATAAGATCCGGTTCAGCTTTGCTTATATGTTTAGCGAGCCGGGCCAGATCCCTGGCATCCTTATTAAATCCGAGATGCGTATCACTGAAATGAACAAGCTTCATCCCTGAAAAAGCGGAAGGAAGCTCCTTAAAGCGCAAGTCCAGCTTAGTGACCTCAATCCAGTTCGGCTCCCCCTGCCATGCATATCCGCTTGTAAGCAATCCTGCGCCGATTACAGCAGCCGCACTCCGAGTCAGGAACTGCCGGCGGGTAATTGTTGACTCGCCACCAGAACGCCCCTTAGAGGTGTCCTTGTGGATCTTATCGCCATTCTTATTGGGAGAAGCCCCAGACGATTGTATCTTCATAGGGAGATTCTCCTTTCTTTACCTTTTCCCCGAAAAACAGATGGTCCAAATAATAACTTATATATTATCTCGGGCAGTTAGAACAATCCGGCATTCTTTCTCCGGAGTTTCGCTGTAAGCGCGTGCAATCCCTTTTTTTGCGATTTCTGATTTTTCAACTCGTCTCAGCATAAATGCTACTTCCAGCGTTTTTTCAAAAGGAAACGGTTCAAGCATTAACGTTGACTTATCCTGCCACTCCGCTGTGATAACACGACCTGACGTAAAACTGAAATCTTCAGTACCTGAGAACCCTTCACGCCACCATGGATGCTCCTCTGATTTCGGACACCCCGGCTCATTTAAGGCCAAATACAAGGACAGATCATCGCAGAATTCTAAAAGGCGGGCATCATAATACAGCTCATCTTCCCCAATAGGCTTGGAAGCTTCAAGTTCCCGATGGATACGTGCTCTGCGTTCCTCTTCATGTTCTTGATACAATGTAAGTTCTGGATAATCGAGTCCCGCAATCTTAATAAGCCGCTCAAAATGCAAGCTGCACAGCAACGCTCCGTACGGTGTGTGTTCCTCGATCTCATCTAATCCACGCTTATAAAAGGTCAACTTAGGCACTACAGGAAAATCAATAAAGGTGTAGGGTGCTTGCTCCGCATCATTCCAGAAAGGGGTCTCATCGAGATCAATCCAACCCCTATCATGCTGGGCTACTGCCCACAGTACCTCTTCCCGGCGTCCTTCAGTTGGCACATGCTGCTCTTTGAACCCAATGGCCAGCTCTCCGGCAAGTTTCCCGTGATCATGCTGCTTAACCATTACAATTGCTCCATCTTGCTCCCGACAAATCACGATTATTCCTCCTTGTTCCACAGCTAACATTACGTTAACAATGGATATTATAGCATAAATTGGTCAATATTCTGAACCTGCTCCAGCCCTGCAAGACTTTCCCGCCTCAAGCAGATAAGAGAGTCTTAACAACATAAAAAAAGCTACCCCCAGCGAATGGAATCCACTTTGAGGATAGCTCAATAGATAAACATTTGGCGGTACTATTAATTACACACCTAACCAACGTTTGAACATATGCTTCGTTGTTTGCTTGTTAATTTCTGCAATGGATGTCGTAAGAGGAATCCCCTTTGGACAAGCACGTACACAGTTCTGTGAGTTACCACAGCCATCGATCCCGCCATCCTCCATCAGAGCGTCCAATCTTTCGTCAGCGTTCATTTCACCTGTAGGGTGAGCATTGAACAGACGTACTTGAGAAATGGCTGCCGGTCCGATGAAATCCGTCTTTTCGTTGACATTCGGACAAGCCTCCAAACATACGCCACAGGTCATACATTTGGATAATTCATAGGCCCACTGCCGTTTTTTCTCCGGCATCCGCGGTCCCGGTCCAAGATCGTACGTACCGTCAATCGGAATCCATGCTTTCACCCTTTTTAGTGCATTGAACATCCGGGTACGGTCAATGACTAAGTCACGCACCACCGGAAATGTCTTCATAGGCTCAATTCGTACAGGCTGCTCCAGATTGTCTATAAGTGCAGCGCAGGCTTGGCGGGGTTTGCCATTAATCACCATGGAGCAAGCTCCGCACACTTCTTCTAAACAGTTGGAATCCCAGCATACGGGAACTGTGCTGTCACCTTTGGCATTCACAGGGTTACGCTGAATTTCCATCAAAGCACTGATCACATTCATACCTGGACGATAAGGAAGTTCAAATTCCTCGACATACGATGAACTTTGTGGATCGTCCTGGCGGGTGATGATAAACTTTACGTTTTTGGGAGCTGCAGCTGTTTCCGCCATAATGGTTCCCTCCTAAAATTGCCTGATTTTATTTCATGAAGCTTGCCTCGCAAGCTATTCTGTTACTGGAAAGCATTAATCCTTCGAATAATCGCGTACCCGTGGAGGAATCAGCGAGACATCCACTTCGTCGTAGGAGATTTGTGGACCCTCTGCAGTCCAGGCTGCTTTTGTGGTCTTCAAGAACTCCTCATCATTACGATTCGGGAATTCCGGTTTGTAATGTGCACCACGGCTCTCATTGCGCATAAGCGCTCCAAGTGTCATCGCTTCGGACAGCTCCAGCATATTCCAGAGCTGGCGAGTGAAGGCCACACCTTGGTTATTCCAGCGCGATGCATCATTCATATTGATCTTGCGATAACGCTCCTTAAGCTCTTTGATTTTGCCAATGGTCGCTTCCAGCTTCGGATTGTGCCGCACCACGGTCATATTGGCAGTCATCCATTCGCCCAGTTCCTTGTGAATCACATAAGCATTCTCTGTCCCTGACATTGCCAATAGAGACTCATATTTGTCCGTTTGCTTTTTGTGGAAGCTATCGAATACGGAAGAAGAGATATCCTGCGATGATTTCTTCAGGCCTTTAATGTATTCAACAGCCTTTGGTCCTGCGACCATACCGCCGTAAATAGCAGATACCAGAGAGTTGGCGCCTAGACGGTTCGCTCCGTGATATTGATATTCACATTCTCCGGCTGCAAAAAGACCAGGAACGTTCGTCATTTGATTGTAATCAACCCACATGCCGCCCATAGAATAGTGCACAGCAGGGAAGATCTTCATTGGTATTTTACGGGGATCATCCCCCATGAATTTTTCGTAAATTTCAATAATCCCGCCAAGCTTCACGTCCAGCTCTTTCGGATCCTTGTGAGAGAGGTCCAAATACACCATGTTCTCGCCATTAATGCCCAGCCCTTGATCCACACACACATTAAAAATTTCACGTGTAGCAATATCGCGCGGCACCAAGTTACCGTAGGACGGATATTTTTCTTCGAGGAAATACCACGGTTTCCCGTCTTTATAAGTCCAGATACGGCCGCCCTCGCCACGTGCCGATTCCGACATCAGGCGGAGCTTGTCATCTCCCGGAATAGCCGTTGGGTGAATCTGGATAAATTCTCCGTTGGCATAATGTACGCCCTGTTGGTATACCGCACTTGCGGCTGTCCCTGTATTAATTACGGAGTTCGTTGTTTTGCCAAAAATAATACCCGGCCCGCCGCTTGCCAAAATAACAGCATCCGCAGGAAAAGTCTCAATCTCCATCGTCTTAAGATTCTGGGCACTGATGCCGCGGCATACACCTTCGTCGTCGATGATAGCTGAAAGGAACTCCCAGTTCTCGCGTTTAGTTACGAGACCTTCAGCTTCCCAGCGGCGCACCTGCTCATCCAACGCGTACAGCAGCTGTTGGCCTGTAGTCGCGCCGGCAAAAGCTGTACGGTGCCGCTTCGTTCCGCCGAAACGACGGAAGTCGAGCAGGCCTTCCGGTGTGCGGTTGAACATAACGCCCATCCGGTCCATAAGGTGAATAATACCTGGCGCAGCTTCACACATCGCCTTAACCGGCGGCTGATTCGCCAAAAAGTCACCGCCATAGACGGTGTCGTCAAAATGCTCCCAAGGGGAGTCGCCCTCACCTTTGGTATTTACAGCGCCATTGATGCCGCCTTGCGCACATACGGAGTGTGATCTTTTTACAGGAACTAATGAGAATAAATGGACATGCGCACCGGCTTCCGCTGCCTTGATGGTAGCCATCAGGCCGGCCAGGCCGCCGCCCACGATAATGATATCGGATGTTGCCATGATAGTTCACTCCTTTTATCGAAAATATCAGAAAGGATTCTTAAATTAAATGAAGGTCTTTATGGACTGGGCAATGGTTGCTGCGGTTTGAAATTCACTGTCACGGAAAGTAACCAGCGAAATCAGGAACATGAAAGTTACTAATACAAATATGCCAAGACAGAGGTAAGAAGATACCCGCTGTGCACGTGGACCTACGGTAATTCCCCAGCTGATCAAGAAAGACCAGAGACCGTTTGAGAAGTGGAAGCATGCAGCAACGATACCGATAATATACAGTGTCAGCAGAAGTGGCTGAGTCACGATATCATGCATCAGACCGCCTAATTCTTCGTGCTCCACATTACCCACCGCCACCTGAACCCGTGTTTGGAACAAGTGCCAGACGATAAAGATGAAGGTAACAATACCTGTAATCCGTTGCAGGGTATAACGCCAGTTTCTTTCAATGTTGAAACGGTTCAAGTTCGGCTTGGATTGATACGCAATATAAAGTCCGTATACCCCATGGTACAGCAGAGGAAGCCATATACCGAACAATTCCAGGAAGAAGACGAGCGGCAGGCTGTTCAGCCATAACACGCTGTCAGTGAAACCGGAAGCGCCACCCTCTACAGCCGCAAAATTCGTCATCATGTGCTCAATGAAGAAGGCTCCAAGTGGGATAACGCCTAGCAAGGAATGAATCTTTCTGGAATAAAATCCTTTCATACAAAGTAACCCCTTTCCGATTAAAACAGCGTTTTCATTAATGGGTATTCACCGCCGGAACTACATTTGACACAGGATAACGTTGACAATCCAATGACATAATTCCTTAATTTACCGTTATCCTAGAGTTTACCGGACTTAGTTTTATTTTTCACAAAATGTGAATATCTTGTGTCACTTTTCATGTTACTCTTTTTTCGCTTATAAGGGAATTGCAATCTAATTATTAAACGTTATACAATAAACGCATAAGAATAGATTTTATATGATAATAATTCTCATTTAGCAAAACAACATTTTCCGACATAACCTGATTTTCCTTATGTAATAAGAACAGTTACTCTTACGGCTATGAATTTCATCACTACTGATCGTACATCGCATTAGGAGAGGAACTCAATTATGTTTGACGATTTAGATGTTTTTGCAGCAGTTGTGGAACATTCCAGCTTAAACCGGGCCTCACGCCAGCTCAATCTATCCCAGCCCGCCTTGTCTCGCAAAATTTCTAAACTCGAGGAACGTCTGGGGGTCGCACTATTTAATCGTTATGGCAAACGACTGGAATT
This sequence comes from Paenibacillus sp. FSL H3-0310, assembly GCF_038002785.1. NCBI lineage: Bacteria > Bacillati > Bacillota > Bacilli > Caryophanales > Paenibacillaceae > Paenibacillus > Paenibacillus sp. FSL H3-0310. The sequence goes on along the minus strand of NZ_JBBODC010000001.1, from coordinate 500,496 downwards.
AACCGAGGTTGGGCGTCTCACTTATTCCTATGCGCTTGAACAACGGCAGCAGCGTTCCAAGTTTCTGGAAGCCCTTTCCAAATTTAAAGAGGGGGAGCCAAGGCTTGTCACCTTGGGGGCTAGTCTTACCTCACTGCAGACCACGCTTCCGCCGCTGGTAAACGCTTATATGGACAAATATCCGACCGCAGAGCTGAAGCTGATCACAGGCCGAACGCATGAGATCGTATCCTCAGTTAGTGAGGGAAAATCAGATGTAGGTCTGATCGCTTCCTCTATTCAAGAACCTGGGTTGCGCTGCATTTCTCTATTTGAGGATCAACTGCGACTAGTCGTCTCAGAGCAGCATCCTTTAAATTTATCTTCCAAGCTAACCATGGATAATCTATCCCGGCTGCCTATGATTCTCTTCTCAAAGGGGACCTGGTACCGGCGTCTGACGGACGATCTATTCCAGCGCTGCGGGATTGATCCCGATGTGCGCATGGAGATTGACTCCTTCGAAGCCATCGTACGGCTGCTTCCGACTGTCAAAGCGGCTGCGTTGCTGCCAAAGTCTTATCTGCGTCCAGAGCTGCTGAACGGCGGCGGGCTGGTGTCCTTACATATCAAGGAGCTGGAGCAGACTCAACGGACCACCTGCCTGATCTACCGTGACGATGGAAGCATGAGCACGGCGGCTCGCAGTCTGGTGCAAGTTACCGAAGAGATGTTTCTGACAGAACGTGAGCAGTAAAGCCGGACCAAATGAATCAAGGGGCGCACCTAGTGATCTCCAAATGAGGCAATAAGTGAAGCACTTATCGACGAATTAGGGGATTTCTCCCTGAAGTTCAGAGATTTCTGTTCAGCAGACTTAAAATTAGGGAAAACTCCCCTATTTTCGGCCGATTCAGTAACTAACTAATAAAGGAATCCCTCTGTTTATTAGGGAGGAATTCCCTAATGTCGTTCATTTAGAGCGAATAGTGGCTATTTTTAGGGAGGTTTTCCCTAATTAGTTCACACCCACTCTGTGCATCGTACAAACAAAACAAAGAACGCATATCGCCCATAATGTACCGTCACAGATACCACAAATCATCTACTACAGCCGTACGAATATCACACCTAGCAACTCGCCTCCGCCAAAGCAATATCTTAGAACACTACGCATGGTCTATAGTCATATAGGCATAGTAAAATCCAATACGTTTTCTACTCTTTACTCCATAAAAAAGAAGCTGCCCCCAAGTAGAATTCACTACTTTTGAGTCAGCTTCTTTTCCTATGATTCTTGGTTCACAACTTCACTCTCAAAACGGTCAATACTTTCATTAGGACCAATGAGTACCATAACATCGCCTTCACTTAAATAATCATGGGCAGTTGGAGCGACGATTATTCCGCTTTCCCTATTTAGGGCAACAATACTGCAGCCATATTTAGCTCTTGTATTTAAATCAGACAAGCTTCTGCCGTTCATGCAGGACGGTACGGTCAGCTCGACAATTTTATAATCCTTGGACAGTTCAATATAATCCAGCAAATTGGGCGTCACCAGCTGATGTGCCACACGAATCCCCATATCCCGCTCCGGAAAAATAACCCGATCAACCCCCAGCCGCGACAGTGCGCGGCCATGAAGGATAGAGATTGCCTTAGCCACCACTTGCTTGACTCCAATCTCCTTCAACAAAATGGCCGCCAGAATGCTTCTCTCCATATTGTCACCAATCGCAACAATCCCACAATCAAAGTTCCGTACACCAAGCGAGCGCATAATTCCCTCATCTGTAGCATCTGCTACTACCGTATGCGTCAGCTGATCGCTCATTTCCTCCACGCGTTCTTCATGGTGGTCAATGCCGAGCACCTCGTAGCCCATTTCCATCAGCTCAAGCGCCAGGCTTGAACCGAAGCGACCTAAGCCGATTACTACAAATTGCTGTGCTTTCATTTCTAATTAACTCCTATCCAATAATTATTTTACCTTCCGGATACTTATACAGTGGTTTACCCTGTTTGGGACCGAGTGCATACGCTAAGGTTAGTGGACCTAGCCGACCTGCAAACATCGTCAGACAGAGTAGAATCTTACCGATCGCTGACAGTTCCGGAGTTAGCCCCATAGTCAGTCCTACCGTAGCAAAGGCGGAGGTCGTCTCAAACAAGATTGCCAAGAAATTACTGTCTTCAGTTGTGGAGAGTATCATCGACACAGAGGCGATTAACAACAAAGCCAGCAGCGTGATCGTTAATGCCTTGTAGATGCGCTCTTGAGCCAGCCGATAACGGAACAACACAACATCTTCCCGTCCACGCAGCATAGCAATTACAGCACCAATCATCATCGTAAAGGTTGTTGTCTTAATCCCCCCGCCCGTTGAGCCCGGAGAAGCACCAATAAACATAAGAATCACTATAAAAAATTGTGTAGCCTGCCGAAGTCCAGCAATATCTACTGTGTTCGCGCCAGCCGTACGGGGAGACACGGATTGAAAGAAGGCCGATAATATTTTACCGCCGAAATTCAGTGAACCCAGGGTACGAGTGTTAGTAAACTCAAATATAAAAATAACCAAAGCTCCGATCAGAATCAGCCCTGTACTGGTGGACAGGACAACTTTACTATGTAGAGACAGCCTGCGGGTTACCCGAAACTCCACCAGATCTGACATTACAATAAAACCAATCCCGCCGGAGACAATCAGAAACATCACAATAATATTCACAAGCGGATCATATACATAATCAGTTAAACTGCGAAAATCCCCAAAAATATCGAACCCCGCATTATTAAACATAGACACCGCATGAAATATGCCATAATAAATCGCTTTTCCCAACGGCATATCAAAAGCCCAGCGAATAGACAGCAGCACAGCGGCACAGCCTTCTATGACAAGAGAATATATGAGGACTCTCCGGATCAGTCGCACAATTCCTTCCATAGAGCCTTGATTCATGGCTTCCTGTAGGATTAGCCTGTCCCGCAAAGATATTTTACGCTTTAACACCAGTGAAAATAGAGTGGCCATGGTCATAAAACCTAAGCCGCCGATCTGGATCAGGATCATAATTACGGTTTTCCCAAAAATCGTGAACGAAGTTCCGGTATCCAGCACAACAAGCCCTGTAACACAGGTTGCCGACGTTGAAGTAAATAATGCATCAATAAATTCCACGGAATTCCCGCTTGTGCTTGAGATGGGCAGCATAAGCAGCAGGGCCCCTATCAGAATGATCGATGCAAAACCAAGCACCAGTATCTGCGGTGGCGAGAGCTTCAGAAACTTAAATTCAGAAATCCTGCGAAACTGTGAAGCCACTTTGCTCACCTTCTTATCAAAAATTCCAACAAAAAAAGCACTGGAAAACCAATGCTGACTTGGTTCCTGCAGTAAATTAGCCTACGAGGTTAGCTGTCGGATTCGGACTGTGCAGGCTGCCCTATTCGTTCCCAGAACGAAATTCACCCCTGATGAAAGTGCCATTTATCGTGTACACTCCACTTTTCATCACTTCTTATGGTTCCCCCGTTTTCACCAGAAATTCGGCTACTATACAATTGCATACAAATTATATACGTTATTTAGTGAATTCACAAAGACACAATTAATGCTCATTCACATGAAAAAATGCGGTTTAAAGAGACTGCATCAAAAGGAGTGCCTTTTCTCATCACTTTTCCGTGTTTTCCCTGCAATTACACCGATTCTCATCATTCGTGCAGAAATGAACACGATAAAATTCATGGTATAAATTCACATGACTATTCTATACTATCTCTATTACCCATAAAAAGAACATATAATGTTTTTTGTAACCAACCAGGCACTAATACTATAATGGAACATAACATTGTCACAGTACATAACAAGGAGGCGTTACATGAATCCCGTCGGCCAGCCCTTACAGCAACGTGCCCTCTCCAAGAGGCTCATCATCTCGGGCATTATCGGTCTTATTCTATTTATTATGTTTCAGATTTCCCCTTCACTGCTTAGTAGTCCTACAGGTGAAGATACCACCGTCATTAGCAAGGCAGAAGCCCGTGATCAAGCCATATTATTCGCAGAACAAAAGCTCAACTACACCGAAGCACCAAACGATCAATGGAATGTACTTTACCAGACGGACTCTTCCTTTTATGGTTATATGTCTCGCGAGAAGCTTGTGGAGGACTACACCAAGAAAAAATTGGATCAAAAATATCCTTTTGATGTCTTTCGTGCAACGCTTACTCCTTCAGCGGAGCAAGAGCCGCAAATCATCGTTGACCTCAATATGTATAACGGTAAGATTGTCGCTTTCTCAAAGGCTGCAAAAGTTACCTCCGAAGAGGGGTCAGGCATCGCTTCCGTTGGTGCAAAAGAGGACAAGGGAGCTGACCTCACTCTAGCGCAGAAGGAGAATCTTGCTCGTCCTTGGCTTCAGGAATGGGAAGTAAATCCTGCCAAGCTACAAATTGAATCGAATACAGGAAGCCATGGGCTAGTGTATACGGATAGTACTGTTCAGGTCGGCGAATCCTTATTGCACTATTATTTTGATTTCAGTGGAGAGCAGGTATCCAGCTTTAATGCCGGATTCACTGCACCAGCTTGGCATACCTCCTACGTACAAGGACAGACCTCTTTAGCGGAAAAGCTAACATTATTCGGTTACGGTATACCCACACTGATTTTAGGAATTCTGGCACTCGTCTACAGTATTCTTAGAAGAGAGCATACTTCCTTTAAACGTGGAGTATTCCTAAGCTCAGCCTATTTTGTAATCATGATGATCAGCACCTATAATATGCTGCCTGAATCAACGGGCGAAGGGCTAGAAGCACAGATTACCTCTGTCATTATGTTTATCATTTATGCTTTGTACAGCCTGCTGATGTCCTCCTTGCTCTACTTCTCTTTAGTGGGCGGTAATGGCCTATGGCGAAAAGAGGAAGGCATGAACCCTTGGCCCCGCGCCAAAGAGCCCGGCTATGGACAATATGTGTTGGACAGTATCCGGGCTGGATACATCTGGGCTTTCGTTCTGCTAGGGGTGCAGACGGTTATGTTCATCATATTATCGTTTACCTTGCACAATTGGTCTACTACAGACGCCACCCAATCTCCTTATAACATGAGATATGCTTGGCTTCTGCCTATCGTCGCATGGCTCGCTGGTTTATCTGAGGAAGCCATTTATCGCTTTTTCGGAATTCCTATGCTGAAAAAGGTGTTCCGGAACACTTTTATCGCTTGCTTGATCACCACGCTGGTTTGGGCGTTTGGCCATACGTTATATCCGATCTATCCCATCAGCTCCCGTCCCATTGAGCTGACTGTAATCGGGCTACTGTTCAGCTATATTTTCCTTCGTTACGGGTTTATTGCTGTCATGTTCAGCCACGTCGTGTTTGACAGCATCCTGATGGGCGCTACGCTGATCTTTATGAAGGAGAGCGTAAATGTAGGCGCGGGTATCTTCGCGATTATTATGCCGTTCATAGTCGCTTACATCGTCTATCGATTTAATCCACCACAGAAGCCTAAGCCGGTGGAGCCTTCTTCTTTGATTTAAACTAATGTGAAGACGTAATGAAATTAAAAAAGGGCATCAAAGCCGCTTTAGTCGCTGCTTTGATACCCTTTTTCTTTTGTCACCATTACTATGAGGTTGGCTCTTCATCCTTGAGCGCATCAAGAATTTGTTTTGCCAGCTTTTCTCCAATAGAAAGTGTACGGAAATCATCCACGGAGGCTTCTTTAATTTTCTTAAGCGATCCGAAATGCTTTAGCAGCGCTTTACGGCGCTTCTCACCTATACCAGGTATAGAGTCCAGCTTGGAGGTAACCATGGACTTCCCGCGCTGTTCACGGTGGAAGGTGATCGCGAACCTATGGACCTCATCCTGAATCCGCTGCAAAAGGTAAAATTCCTGACTGTCCCGGGCTAGCGCGACAGGCTCTGGCGGATCTCCAACCAAAAGCTGAGCCGTCTTATGCTTATCATCCTTAACAAGGCCGCAGACCGGAATGAATAATCCCAGCTCATTCTCCAGAATATCAATAGCAGAGGAGATTTGCCCTTTCCCTCCATCGACCACGATAAGATCCGGTATCGGAAGATTCTCCTTCAATACCCGCTCATATCGCCGCCGAATGACCTCGCGCATCGTTCCATAATCATCCGCACCCACCACCGTACGAACCTTATATTTACGGTACTCTTTTCGTGCAGGCTTACCATCAATGAAGACAACCATCGCTGAGACCGGATTAGTCCCCTGAATGTTCGAGTTATCGAACGCCTCAATACGGCTCAAGCGTTCAAGCCCCAAGCTCTCGCCTAAGCTGATCGCTGCTCCAGAGGTACGCTCTTCATCCCGTTCAATCAGCCGGAATTTCTCGTCGATAGCCACTCTTGCATTTTGGCAAGCCATGCCAACCATCTGCTTCTTAAGACCGCGTTGTGGCACAAGCACCTTAATGCCCAGCCACTCCTGCAGAATGGAGGCGCCGCCAGCGGCATCCACGATCCCAGCTGCCGCAGCTTCCTCCGCCGCCGTCGCACGTGCCTCAGCCTCTTCAGCCGATTCAGGGGTATCTTCACCCTGTTGTAAATCCGCTTCTGCTGGAGCAGCTATGGCGATCTCGGGTTTAGTCTCTTTATTAGCCAGAGATTCCTCATCGAGCACATCCGGCAGCAGGATCTCCTGCGGCAAAGCGGGATTATCACTATAATACTGCGTCACATAAGACATAAAGTCACTGTAGGCTTCACCATAGAACGGGAACACGGAGGAATGGCGCTGAATCATCTTCCCTTGTCTCATGTACAGAATCTGTACACACATCCATCCCTTGTCTACAGCATAACCAAATACGTCCCGGTCCTTAGTATCTGTAGTGTTGATCTTCTGCTTCTCCATTAATGCATCGATATGGATAATCTGATCCCGCAGTTCCTTCGCCCGCTCAAAATATAATTCCTCAGCAGCTTCCTGCATTTTTTGCTGTAAATCCTTTTTGACCGCCTCATGACCTCCGCCTAGAAAAGCAGCGATGTCCTGCGTAATCTGCTCATACTCGGATTTCTGAACCTCCTTCTCACACGGTGCCAAACACTGGCCCATGTGATAGTAAAGACAGACCTCCTTTGGCATCACGCCGCATTTACGAAGCGGGTACATACGATCTAGGAGCTTTTTTGTCTGCTGAGCAGCATAAGCATTAGGATAAGGGCCAAAATATTTTGCTTTATCTTTAATCACCCGGCGTGTAACCTCAAGGCGCGGGTGAGTTTCATTCGTTATTTTTATATAAGGAAACGTCTTGTCGTCTTTTAGAAGCACATTATAACGCGGCATATGTTTCTTAATCAGATTACACTCTAGAATGAGCGCTTCCATGTTACTGGACGTAACGATATATTCAAAATCAGCAATATTAGCGACAAGCCGCTGCGTTTTACCATTATGACTGCCTGTAAAATAAGAGCGTACCCGATTCTTAAGTACCTTCGCTTTGCCCACATAAATAATAGTGCCTTCCTGATTTTTCATCAGATAGCAGCCAGGCAGATCGGGTAGTAGTGCCAGTTTATTGCGGATATTGTCCAAAATGATCCCCTCCAGCTAAATTGGACCCATGATTAGTTGGCATTCAGCACACAAAACGCCTCCGGAATGAACCGAAGGCGCTGAGTGGCAGGGCCGAGGCCCGAACAGTAGCATCTATCAATTATTGATGTTTTGCTACGATATTTTTCAGGGATTCTTTGGAGTTCAGTCCCACAACTTTATCTACCGGTTGACCATCTTTGAAGAAGATCAGAGTTGGGATACTCATAACACCAAAACGGGAAGCCGTTTCCGGATTCTCATCCACATTCAATTTTGCAATTTTCACGTCGTCTCCCAGCTCTGTGGACAATTCATCCAAGATTGGAGCGAGCATTTTACAAGGACCACACCAAGGAGCCCAGAAGTCTACTACTACAGTACCTTGACCTTCCACTTCGTTACTGAAGGATTGGTCAGACACGTTCACGATAGCCATGATATTGTTCCTCCTTTAAGTTTTGCGAAGCATTACGCACATCTTAAGCCAAAGCTTAGTTCATGGAAGCTGCTCCGAAATATGAGTTAATAAATTGTTTCATGTAATATGATAACCAAATTACCACTTACCGACACATTACAAGTATAACATATCTTTATGGGATATGTGAAATATCACTCGCAATTATATTGCCTTCAATGTATTTTTTTTGCGTACTCTTTTCTTTACAACCTCCCCAGCATTTCGGTATACTTAAAGAAAGCGCATTAATTGTCAATGACTTATTTCATAAACAAATGTCAATTTGCATCTAATAATACAGGGCTTGTCCCTGTAAGGAGGCAGAAACTATGGATGTTAACGCGCAAGTACGGGACCCACGAGAACATATCAACGAAGAACCCCGCAATGATCTTGGGGATTTAATGACCGGATTTTTCGGAATGACCACGTTTATGACGGTTGTCTTTTTCGGAATGGTCATCCTTAAGTTCATTCTCTCGGAGTAAAGGAATCATCGCACAATAAAAAGAAGCTGTCTCAAAAGTAGTGAATGCTACTTATGGGGCGGCTTCTTTTTTTGAGAATAATGGGGGGAAAACCTCCCTGATTATAGCCGATAATTGCTATAAATGAACGGAATCAGGGAATTTCTCCCTAATAATCGGGAGAATATCTGTTTTCGCTGACGAATCAGTTCATTTTTAGGGAGATATTCCCTAATTATCGATCAGATTCAGTATGCCTGCCAGATGTTGCAAACGGAAAGTGTGTTTGGACAAGTGAAAAACAATCAGGACTTAAGGCGATCCTGCTTCGTAGCAGAGAGAAAGCGGCGTTTGAGTTCGAATAACTAAAAAAACGAAGAGCAGCGATCCTCCAATAAAAGGGGAATCACTGCTCTTTTGAATTTGCATTATGAATATTCCAGGCTTATCTATTGGCCCCTCTTTGATTTTCCCCATGCAGTGGAAGAACATCCACAAAAGGAGCAATGCGATCCATTAGTCGTTGGCCTTTATAGACCTCTTCACCATCTTTGCTCGTAAAGCTAAGATGTTTCTCCAAGCCATCCAACGGATAATTCGAGGTGTAGAAGGTTGGTTTGCGGTTCATCCGATAATTCAAGATCGCCCCAAGTACATGATCACGAGCCCAAGGATTCAAATTTTCCGCACCAATGTCATCAAAAATAAGTAAATCGCAGTTTTTCATCGTATCAACAGTTTCCTTCATCTTCTGGCCATCCATCATGATCGATTTCAAGTCCTCTATAAAGTCTGGCATGTATACGATCACTCCGGTATATCCAGCAACAGCAAGCTCATGCAGTAAATAACACATCAAAAAAGTTTTGCCTGTTCCGAAAGAGCCATGTAAATAAATGCCGCGTGAAGTCAGGCCTTCCTCTTTAACATTCGTGATATAATCAAATATTTTATTCACAGCCGAGACCCGGCGCGGGTCTTTGCCCATAATATCTATCTCATCATAACCGCCGTTAAGTACACGCTCGTCCACATAAAAGCTACGAATACGTTTGCGGATGTTATCCTGATTATCTTGTGCCACTTTAAGCCGGCATGCCGTCTTGCGTTCATATAGATCCACTGAACCATTCACAGTTTCTACCGTTAGTTTACTATAATGGCCAGGAAAATCATTTGGACACTTCTCTAGTCCTGGGCAGTTCGCACAGTTTCGGCTTTCCTCTACATATTGATACAGGCGACTCATATGAAGCCGCAGTCGTGATTCGTCCAGTTCAGGATGTTCGGACTGTAATGCCTTCACAAGTGGATGATTGAATAACCCCTGTTCAAGATCGCGTTGACGCTGCCGTAGAGTTGGATTGTTGATCGAACGAAGTACATCGCCCATAGACTCCATTGTTCCACCTCTCTTTCATTAAGGCGTTTGCGATACGCCTTTTTTCTTACTAGCCTTAATTTCTGCTGCTTTCTTCATCATCGCCGCGAATTCCTCTTCCGATACTGTTCCAGCACTTCCATCATCCAGCACAATCGGAATTTCCGGTTTATTGGAGCGGCCTGTATTTTTGGCATAAGAACGTGATCGTGTTCCTCCAGCAGCATTAGCCGTTGTCCCCTTGCCCTTCACTTTGGACTGATCTCTAATATATCTTACAGCCTTCTCGTAGGTGTTCACTTGTTTAACCAGCATATTGGAGGCGATAGCCTCTACAAAATTGCGGTTCATCCGCTGTTCTCCACCCGAGGCTACCATAGTCATTAAATAATGAATGAGTACATTAATTACTTCACCGCTCAGCTTATAGTTCAGATCTATTTTCTCGAACATATCCATCAGATGGCTGGGCACTGCACCCGGGAAAAAGGTTTGTAGCAGTCTCGTATAAGGTTCGTTCCGCAGCATCATATTATATTGGTGAATGTCACATTTGGACAAAAATTGTGGCGGTACTTCTACATAATACTCCATCTCAACAGATTGCTCTGGTGGTGCTATAGAATCATCATTCTCTTCGGTCGCACTGGACCGGATAGAAACAACTTTCGCAGCTGCAATTTCACGTTTTTCCTGTCGTTTCATATCTTGCCTGAAATGTTGGCTCGCTTTATATTGCAACGCATCCAGCATGACCTCGCCCTCCGGTGAGAACACTCCATCCTCATCCAGCAAACGACATAAATCCTGCGGACTCAGTTCGTATTTATGAGCAACATAGTTAATTACACCCATTTGAGTATGGTCAAAGCGCAGTTTTTCTACATGAGCCCGATTCACAGACTCCCGTGGAAAACGCAAAATAATGTCACTGTATCCAATTGCCTGCTCTCCGGATTCAAGCGTGCCGGGCTGTCGAACAGAGGCTACCTCTGCCAAAGCTTGCTCCAGCTCATAATCAATGACATGTGTATTAAGTTGAAAAATATCATAAAAAGGCACGGAAATATTCTCTTTGCCTATAGATCTGCGGCTCCACTCTTCCGGCTCGCGATTCCAGAACTGTTCCCGTAAGGACAGCACAGCAAATTTGCCAATCTTATCACGTAACAGCAAGGTTAAATGCTGAGTGGCAAAAAAGTCGGCTGGCGATAGCGGCGGCATTAGCTCATATTCATATAAATAATCATCTGTTTCCGGCACATAGATTCGACAGGTCTGCAACAGACCCACTGCTTCTAACCGGGAAGCCTGATCAATTAAATATTTGCGGCCTTTCTCATTGGGTTCAACACCCAAAGTCATAAATAGCCTGCGCTGTTGCTCCACTCCAGAATAGCCAATGCTATCTGCTGGCACATGTTCAACCAGCAAGCGATAGAAACTGATTGCAAAGGCTCCTACCATAGGTTGATATACAGAGCTAAGCATACGTCCATCTATAACACTAAGACCAAATTCGCGGGAAACGCAGTACCGATGATGTTCGGTGAAATGATGTAAGTTACTCATCCGCATCTACGGATACCCCCTTGTTTACACGAATTCATACAGGATTCTATTCTATCACAAATTAACATAGCGAAAATGTAAATAAAATCCCAATTTCGACTCTTTTCGCAATATAATCAACTTCTTCTTACGAATATCTACCTCTATTAAACAAGAAGAAACGGCTTCGCCGTCCTCTAAAGAGGAAGGTATCCCGTTTCTCGCAGAAATATAAGACTGATTCATAACATAGGCTCTTTCAAATCTTTAAAACATCTTGTAACCGCCAAAGCGCAGCTTTTGAATGGTCCATCCACTAAGTATAGCACCTGCAAGACCAGCGACACCTGTAAGATAATCAACAAAGTGGAAACTGGAGAGATGCTCCCAGAGCGACATCGCATTTCTATCCCAAATAGAATAGATTACGACGGGTAGAATAATAAGTACGAATAGATAAGCGGGAAACCAGGTTGTCTTCATTAACATGTTAAGAATAAAGCCGATACCAAACATCATCACAAAGAATAAAACGGCTAGGATAAACACTGGAATAAATCCCATCTTACCGTCTCCACCCCTTTCTATAAAGAAGCGCACATCTTTTACAAGCTAGTAGTAAGTTTACTAGAAAAAATGTCACGAAGCAATGAACTTTATTCAAATTCACGCACTAATTCGCACGCTTAGAGGATGCCTCCGTTTGCTCTTGGCGGCTTGATTGCGATACAATGCAAGTAGATTAATCTGATCATACATAGCCTATGAAGCAGATGCTTCGTAAGACTAAGTTTATGCTTCAATTGCGAGTTTTACGCGATGTTATTTTGGGCGAGGCTTATGCTTCGTAAAACTAAGCGTATGCTTTCGAAGCAAGTTTTACGCGATGTTATTTCAACGAGGCTTATGCTTCGTAAAACTTTTAAGGAGTGAGATCATGATCGAAGCCGCTTTGACACTGGAAGGCTGGTATGCACTGCATGACTTCCGCTCTCTGAACTGGACCGCTTGGACGGCAGCAGATGATGAAGAACGTGCCGTTGCCCTGGAAGAACTACATGCTTTTATGCAGGAATGGAGCCCTGTTGAGGAAGCTAAAGAAGGCAGCACCGCAGTATACTCCATAGTGGGCCAAAAGGCTGATTTTGTAATGATGTTTTTGCGCGAAAGCCTAGAAGCTTTGAACCAGCTTGAGACTGCCTTTAACAAAATCGCTTTTGCTCAATATACAACCAAAGCTTATTCATATGTAAGTATTGTTGAATTAAGCAACTACGCTGCTGGTGGCAGTGGCAGCGACGGCAGCGACCCTATGCAGAATCCGCATGTTGCCGCACGTTTAAAGCCTATTTTACCGCAAGCGAAACACATTTGTTTCTATCCTATGAACAAAAAACGCGAGCTTGCCGATAACTGGTACATGCTTGATATGGACAAACGCCGGGAGCTCATGGCTTCACACGGGTTAATTGGACGTTCATATGCAGGTAAAGTGAAGCAAATTATTACCGGCTCCGTCGGTTTTGATGACTGGGAATGGGGCGTGACTCTGTTCGCTGAAGATGCACTGCAATTCAAAAAGCTGGTATACGAAATGCGTTTTGACGAAGTAAGTGCCCGCTACGGCGAATTCGGACCTTTTTATGTCGGCAATCTGCTGACAGAAGAATCTTTTGAAGAAATGCTCAAGCTGTAACAACAAAAAAAGGGTGTGTCTCCAGTTCGCATGGAGACACACCCTTTTTAACTGCCATATTATTAGATTAAGACACCGAAGTTCCTGAATCCTCATCTTCGTTATCCTCATCATCTTCACGTAAACTTTCCAGATATTCAGCCGTGGCCCGATCCCGAGCGCGCCCTTTATCCTTCAGGCGTTCGATACCAGGGAGAATGAGCAGATCAATTTCCTTCTGAACGATATAAGCCAGATCATACTGGTTCTGATCCTCCAGATAAGATCCAACCTCTATCAGTCCGTTATAACGGTCCAATTCTTCCCGAGTCAGCAGTCCGCGTACCTGTACGCTGCAATGGCGCATCTTATAAGAATCTTCCTTTTTTCAGAACCAGCGGAATTCCGCCGATAATGAACAAGTAGCGCATATCTACAACTTTTTTCAACTGAGCTGCAGTCCAGCCCTTGTAAGTTTTGCTGCCTACTACAGCGATTCCTTGGCCTTTGCCTAGGGAAGCTACGGTTCCTTTATTGCTGAATGCGAATTTCTTCGGCTGTTGATTGCGGATTGCCGCCACCAAATTATGCGCACAGCATTCACCCTGCTGCATAGCAATTTGAGCGGTTGGCGGGTAAGGGCGTCCTTCCGGATTAATCATAAGGGAGCCATCACCAATAATGAAGATATTCTCTTGGCCCGGTGCACGTAGATATTCATCTACCTTCACGCGCCCACGCATAGCTTCAAATCCGGCAGCCTCAATAAGACGATTGCCACGGATTCCGCCTGTCCAAATAATTGTGGAGGCTTTGATTTCTTCGCCTGATGCCAGAATTACCCCGTTTGGCAGACACTCCTTGATCGCAACACCCATCTTGAAGGTAACTCCCTTTTTGGTGAGCAAGTCCATCGCATACTCAACAAGCTCAGGAGCGAAACCAGGCAGTGCTGTCGGAGCAGCCTCTACGTTATATATATTAACCATACTTGGATCAACGTCATATTCTTTACACAGTCCAGGGATACGGTCAGCTAATTCAGCTACAAATTCGATACCGCTAAAGCCGGCACCACCGACAACAAAATTAATATGCTCCTGAGCATTGTTCTCGTTCTTGTACTTAGCGAATTGATATTCAATATGCTCGCGAATTAAACGAACGGAATTGATGCTCCGGATTGTCAGTGCGTATTTATCAAGTCCAGGAATACCAAATGTTTCAGGCTCTCCACCTAAAGCAATGACAAGATAATCGTACGATAGGGTACCATCCTCCAAAATAATCTTTTTCTGCTGAGTACGAATTTCCTGAACAGATGACTTCACGAGGTCGATCTTGAATTCATCGATTAGTTTCGAAATGGACACCCGAGTGTGTTCAATACTGTCCGTACCCGCCGCAGGCATATGTAGATGGGTAGTAAAATAGTGGTACTCGTGACGGTTTACAAGCGTGACATCCGCTTCATTATAATTCAAAGCCTTCTGCAAGCGCTGTGCGGTCAAAATACCCCCATAGCCCGCGCCTAAGATAACGATTTTGGGAATACTACTCATGTTCCGGCTCCTTCCAAGAGGTAAATCTGTCTTTGTATTTTTTATTGAAACAATGTACGGTCCTTTTTGTGAATTTATACACTTATATTTAGAAGAAATTCCAATCAAACTTGAAGCATTTCTAAATTGACCATATCCATTGTAAACCTTAGTGTAGCATTAATCAAACATTAAAATACTAAAAAACGTCACACTTTTATTGACTTCTAAAGTCTTTCTTTGCAGGTATGTGTCACAATGATTATAATAAGTAGGTACACAAGTATGGCAAAATGAATATATCAACTCGGAGGTGTAATATCCCGTGACCCAAGAGCAATCCAGCGTTCCTATGAGCGACCTTTTAATCATAGGTGGCGGGCCAGCTGGCATGTTTGCCGCATTTTACGGCGGAATGCGTCAGGCATCAGTAACCCTTATTGAAAGTATGCCCCAATTGGGGGGACAACTTGCTGCCCTTTATCCAGAAAAATACATTTATGATGTGGCAGGTTTTCCAAAAGTAACAGCACAAGAATTGGTCGACAACCTGTCTCGGCAAATGGATATGTTCCAATCCAATATCCGGCTGGAGGAGAAAGTGATTTCTGTTCAAAAACGGGACGAACGTCATTTTGTGGTTACAACCGATGTAGCCGAATACCACAGTAAGGCGATCATCATTACAGCTGGTGTAGGTGCATTTGAACCTCGTCGTTTGGAATTACCCAACGCTGGACGTTTTGAAAAAGCAAACCTCCATTATTTTGTAAATGATCTAAATGCCTTTAAAGATAAAAAAGTTCTGATCAGCGGTGGCGGTGACTCTGCAGTTGACTGGGCGCTCATGCTGGAACCCATCGCTGAACAGGTAACCCTGATTCACCGCCGGGATAAATTCCGTGCGCATGAACATAGCGTTGAGAACCTGATGGCTTCCAAGGTTAACGTAGTTACTCCTACTGAAATTACAGAGCTGCATGGTGATGAGTTCATTACCAAGGTTACATTGTCAAATATCAAGACCAAAGAAACTCAAGAAATTGAAGTGGACAGCGTTATTGTGAACTTCGGATTCATCTCTTCCCTAGGTCCTATTGCCGAATGGGGTATTGATATTGAGGGGAACTCCATTGTTGTTGACTCGCGTATGGAAACAAGCATTCCAGGCATATTTGCTGCCGGCGATATCACAACTTACCCTGGTAAGCTGAAGCTGATTGCTGTAGGATTTGGCGAAGCTCCAACGGCTGTGAATAATGCTAAGGTGTACATTGATCCAGAAGCGAAGCTATCACCGGGTCACAGCAGTAATATGAAACTCTAAATCTATTAACACAATAAAAAAGGGTATTCTTACAGGCCTGTTGATAACAGCCTGTGAGGATACCCTTTTATGTTTGTTTGTGCCTCGCGGTTTTATATATGTAGCCTGCTACAAAGTTATCCTTTGCGCTTTTTTAATGAAGAACCGCATGTACTGGAGAGTGTAAGTTTCGTTTGCGAATTTCAACGAGTAGAAGAGCGATGAAATCATGCTCTAGTTGCAGCTCTATTGCTCTATGGTAAGAGTCAAGCAGCATCTCATCCGACAATTCAACCATAAACTTCATCTACCTTTCCTTTATTTGGATCTGAATCTATCATATCAAACTATCATTTTTCGAACAAGCGTTCGCGTTATCCACAAGTACATGTGGAAATCCTGTGTATAAAATGTGTGTAAGCGTTATAAAGGTACTAGCTACACAGTGGACTATGGGGATAATAGTTATACACAGGATTGAACCACTTGTATAAAGCAAAAAATATATTTTTATTGTAAATAAATTACAATGTTATTTACCCCAAAAGAACGCAACTAAACGCAATTTTATCTTACTACTCTATTATCGTCAATTCTTAAAATAATTGTTAATTTATTGAGGTCTTGTATTAACCTCCAAAATCCATATTTTCCCCGAATAATCTACAGCATAATCAAAGCCCAGCTCACCTATTCCCGGAAAATGCCGTTCCATAATTCCGATACATACATGGGTTAGTCTCCGCATTTCTGCTTTCTTCGCTGAAGCTTTAATCCGCGGCAACGATCTACGAAGTCCTTCACGACATGATAGCATCGTTCCCCCTTTACAAAGATTGGTTACGAACAGACCTGGCCGAGCCAATCTCCCTACCATGGAGCGAAATTCCCAAACCTCACCATTCTTAACTACTTTGACCCGATAATCAATAGGCCGCCCGCCGATTCTCGCCAGGGAAATCCCTTGTTGAATCAAATATCTGCGTTTTGCCTTCACAGTATTAAGCGCACGTCTCATGGATCCAAAATCCTTGTAAATTCGAGTTCTGTCCATATAGGTGAATCCATAACCGCGACTATCCCGAAAAACTTTGATTACACCGTAACCTCCGCCACCCACAATAGGTTTAATGACAACATTTCCATATCTACGAAGCATTGCCAGGAGCGTTTCTGCCCTGTACCCCCTCGTCATTGGGATATAGGGTGCAACCCGAGCGTCGGTCAGCAACGCCTCTGTCTTCAGCCACTTACTGGCCAATTGTCTTCCTGCCATCGTCCTTTCCCTCCCTTCACAATCCAGCCTACCCTATACATTACTCAGAGAAGGTCTCGCCCTCTTGTATGATTGTCCGTGTAAGATGCCGCTCTTAGCAAAAAGGGCTTAGTGTTTAGCACAGCATCAGTCGACAGCGACAGGGTACAACCGCGGATTTTGTAGATTCAGTTCTCAAGAAATTCGACATCATTATCTTAATGGATGAGTTCACTATAACTAGAATAATCTTCAAAATCGTTGTATTATTAATAGCGGTTACATTTTCAATTTCTACTATTATAGTGAGTACTAACAGAATCACTAAAAAGCACAGCGCGGGGAGGGCTCAGAATGGCACAGTTTTTTGAGGTTTTATATTGGGTGGCTATGCTTGGGATGTCCATTGTATTGGCTGGAACGACTATACTGATCTGCGCCATTGGCTTTAAATTTATTAAAGACAAACGCAGAGCACTGGGTACGGGCTGTATCGCCTTCTCCCTTGGAGCTGCAGCGCTCATCGTATTTATGATTAATTACAAGTTTATTATTCCAGCCTAATGTACGCAGGGGACTGCCTATAAACAGCTTACTTCTATGCACAAACGGTCCGACCCTCGCAAAAAAAACACAGAGCAGCGATTCTCCAGTTATGTGGAGAATCGCTGCTCTGTGTTTTTAAACAATAGCTATCTGCTTCAACAGTGTCGTTAACCCATGAGCATTTCGGACCCAGATGACGTTATTTGCAGATTTTCAACCTTTGAGGCGTGTTTTCGGACTCCAGTGACACTATCGCTTAGAAAGAGTTTCATATTTACTGATTTTCATAGCAATAGCGGCAATGCGGTCCGTTGGCACCACAAATATGGGAAAATGCGGCGTTTAGGGTCATCTGTGTCCGATACATGGCTTGCGATACATGGTTAGCGATATATCGTTCGTGATACATGGTTAGCGATTTATCGTTTGCTTCCTATGTAAAAGAATAAAGAGCTACCCCAGCGCCCATTAAATGGCTTCTGAGAAACTCCCCTATTACTCATAAATCCAGCGACAGGCGTATCATATCTATGACTTGAATCCCATTTTCAAAGATTTCTTCACTGTAATGCCTAATAAAAAAATCTCTGTCAATGCCGGTGATTCTGAATCCACATTTCTGATAAAGTGCCAATTGTCCAACGCTCGAATTTCCTGTGCCAATTTCAATGGTTTTTGCTCCAAGCAGCTTGGCATTCTGAATCGCATGGTTCAGCAGCTGTTTTCCTATACCTTGCCCGTGTTTATTTTCGTCGACGGCGATATTTACGATCTCTACAGTCTCCGGTCTTGTCTGCAGCACAACGTAGACTCCGATGATGCTGTTATCCACCTCAGCTACACAACATAACCCTCTTTGTAAATATCCGTTAACCAAGCTCTCCGAAGGATCTGCTAATAGAAGTAATTCTAATGGAGGCTGTTCACCAGCTTTTAATTTTCTGATTTCCATTTCCATTTCCGAACTCCTTGTGATGATTTTTGTCATTGAGAATAAAAAAAAAAAAAAAAAAAAAAAAAAAAACTCCAAGCCTGTGTTGTTAGAATCCAACACGGGGCTTGGAGCCGTGATTGCTGTAATTAGCAAGGCTCTTCGTTAGGTTTCCCTGCATCCGTAGCTGTACGGAAGCTTGAACCGCAGCCGCAAGTTGCAGTAGCGTTAGGGTTGTTGATGGTGAAACCACCCGTCATGCCGGATTCTTCAAAGTCGATTTCGAGACCGTCCAGGTAACGAAGGTTCTCCTTCTCCACAACCACTTTCATGGCTTGAATGTCCATATATACGTCCTGATCGGTTTCATTATCATCAAAGCCCATAGCGTACGAGAATCCACTGCAACCGCCGGGCGTTACTCCAATACGGAGGAACATGTTCGGTACTTCTTGTTCAGCAAGCATCGCCTTTAATTGTTCTGCTGCCTTTTCACTAATATTAATCATGATCTCATCCTCCTACAAATTCGTCTCCCTTCATAAGCGGAAACTTATGTTTAAGGGACCTTCCGGCCAAAAGTTATTTCTTAAAAATATAAGAAAGTATAAGTGTTGCACCTATTCTTTATGTCTTATATTTCTCGCTTAAACGCTTATCAACTTTATAAGGATGCCAATGACGTTTATGCTTGATAAATTCAGTATAACCGACTATTCCGTTACCCTCAAGTCACAACTGCCTTCGGCATGACCCTTCACAGCAAAAAACACCATCAATATCAAGCTGTTGATACCCTTAGGAGAGTAGGTTTATAATAGGGAAGGCACTCTAAGTAAAAATTCGGAAATTTGTCACGGAGGCAAGCTCGCCTCTTTCTTTTCTAGAATGAACAGCTACCACTTGGGTACGTCTGGAATTTATCTTCGAGCAATCTGCTCGTAAACTTTCAGGAGGAAATCATAATATGTCTACTCTTTTTACCCCCCACACGGATGCCCGAATGGCGAACATTATTGATAAGGTTCGCAGCGGCGAAAGATTGAATTTGGAAGATGGCGTTTATTTATATCAAAGCAACGATTTACTTACCATTGGCCAGCTAGCGAATGAAGTCAATATCGCCAAGAATCACAATCGGGTATATTTTATCGAAAACATGAGTCTATATTTCACCAATGTTTGCGAATCGCACTGTGCATTCTGCAATTTCCGCAAAGATGATGGAGAAGAGGGAGCCTATACCCTTTCCGGTCAGGAAATGGTGCAATATGTCGAACAGCATATCCACCCAGGCGTACGCGAATTCCATATTGTTGGTGGCCATAACGACAAGGTTCCCTTCCAATATTATGTGGATTCTTTAAAAGCTTTGAACGAACGTTTCCCTGAGGTTACCTTAAAAGCCTACACTGCCGCTGAAATTGATTTTTTCACCCGTATTAGCGGTTTGAGTATTCGTGAGGTACTGGAACAATTGCGTGCTGCTGGACTGAAAACACTCACCGGTGGTGGTGCAGAAATATTATCCGACCAATATCGTAAAAAAATGCGTGTAGACAAAGCTAATGTGGAAGAATATCTGGAAGTCCATCGGACAGCACATCAGCTTGGGATGAAGACCCATACCACTATGCTGTACGGCTCCATTGAATCTCATGAAGACCGTATCCGCCATATGATGCAAATCCGTGATTTGCAGGACGAAACCAATGGCTTTATGGTATTCATTCCATTGTCCATGCAGCCTAAGAATAAAAACGCTGGCATCATGCGCCGCAACTCTGCTTATGAGGATCTGAAGACCATTGCGATCAGCAGATTGATGTTGGACAATTTCGATCACATCAAAGCGTACTTCATTAACATTGGCCCCCAGCTTACTCAAGTTGCGCTGAACTTCGGTGCATCAGATGTGCATGGCACAATTCTAAAAGAACGTATCAGCCACGCGGCTGGCGCCTTAACACCGGAAGGTCTGACTCGCGACGAATTGATCTGGCTAGTGAAAGGTGCTGGACGAATTCCTGTCGAACGTGACACTTTCTATAATGAAGTTAAGGTATACGAATAAGAAGACTACCTGAGATTTGTTATCCCATATTGGAAAGGAAGTTCGGTCAGCATGAGAACAATACTCGTTCTTGGCGGTGGCTACGGCGGCCTAGCCTTAATTCAAGAATTACTCAATAATCATCTTCCTCATGATGTTGAAATTATCTTAATTGACCGAATGCCTTATCAAGGAATCAAAACGGAATATTATGCGCTCGCCGCAGGTACCGTAACTGATTATCACCTGCGCATTCATTTTCCGGTTCACCCCCGGCTTACTGTCCGGTACGGTGAAGTGAGTTCCATTGATTTGGAGAGCAAAATAGTCAGTATGGAGTCCGGTGAGATTGTATCTTATGATCTCCTAGCCATTGCTCTTGGCTGTACCGACAATTACCACAACATCCCTGGTGCTGATCAATATACCTGCAGCATCCAGACCTTTGCTGGTACTCGGGAAACCTACCGCCGTTTAAATGATGTGAAGCCTTACGGAACGATAAACATTGTAGGTGGAGGATTGAGCGGTGTTGAATTAGCCGCAGAGCTTCGGGAAAGCCGTCCAGACCTTAACATCGCTATTCTGGATCGCGGTGAACGTGTTTTGTCTGCCTTTCCGGCAAAGCTGTCACAGTACGTAGAGGAATGGTTTCATCACCATCAGGTGCAAACGCTGGGACGAATCTCTGTATCTCATGTAGAGAAGGATTCGATTTTTAACGGTACCGAGGAAATCCTTTCAGATGTGACAGTATGGACCGCAGGGATTCAACCTGTAAAAGTAGTTCAAGATTTGAATGTGTCGAAGGACCGCGGTGGACGGATTATGCTGGATGAGTATTATCGTATACCGGATTATCCGGAGGTATATGTGATTGGTGACTGTGCCAGTCTGCCATTCGCACCAAGCGCACAAGCCGCTGGAGCACAGGGTGAGCAGGTAGCTCAGGTTATCCAAGCGACCTGGCGCGGTGAGACTCCTAAGCTTCATCCTATTCGCCTGAAGGGTACTTTAGGGTCACTAGGAAAAAAAGCAGGATTCGGACTTATGGGACAACGCTCCGTCAAAGGACGGGTTCCCCGCATCCTCAAGAGCGGAGTGCTCTGGATGTCGAAACGCACTTTAGGATAAGCCTATGATTGGTTCATAAGTATTAAAGGAAGCTACTCTCAGATAAACACGAGAGTAGCTTCCTTACGTTATTGGTGCGTATACCCTTCGGACTCAGATGACCTTATTTGCAAATTTTCAGCCTTTGAAGGAGAGTTTCGGACTCCAGTGAAGTTATTGCTTATAATGAGGTTCATTTATGCTGTTTTTCAGGTGAATAGTGACTATGGGGTCCGATAGCAATCCAAATGTAGGAAAACACTCAATATAAGGTCGCCTGAGTCCGGTGGCACCTTCACGGTAGCCCCTGCACTCTCCAATATGTTGCCTAATCGATCAAATTGGTGGATTTTGTTCAAGTAAGGTTCCAAAAAGAGGGAGCACTCCATAATTTAGATTATGGAGTGCTCCCTCTTTTTTTCTCGAGAAATTTAGTCAAGATCTATATTAAACCAAGCCTCAAGCTCTTTGATCTTGGCCTCAATTTTCTCTTCTAGCTCTGCAACAGTTTCTGCTGCAATAATGTCACCTTCAACCATGGCGAAAGGCATTAAATAACACTCTCCACAATTGTTCAGACATCCGTATTCAATGACATCATAATCTGGATTTTCCTCCAGCTTATGCATTAGCTTGTCTGTTCCGTGACCCATGTTGCTGGAACAAAATTCAATAATTGGTCTCATGATGATCTCCCTATTCCGCCTAACCATTTTATTTTTTAACTTTTTGTACTATAATGAACTTACGAAAGGAGTGATTGAGAAATGAGTGAGAATGCACAAAGCACCGAAATGTATGATGAAGTACTAGAAGTGCTGGATAAGCTTCGTCCGTTCCTGCAGCGCGATGGCGGTGACGTAGAACTGGTCGATGTGGAAGACGGCATCGTTAAGTTGAAACTTATGGGTGCCTGCGGCAGCTGCCCAAGCTCCACGATCACCTTGAAAGCCGGGATTGAACGCGCCCTCCTTGAAGAAGTAGAAGGCGTTGAAGAAGTAGTTCAAGTATTCTAAATCCCGTTCAATAACCCTCCCGATTCTCCTGTATAGGAGATCGGGATTTTCTTATTATAGAGGATTTAACATTCTCTCACAACCTTAGAACATAAAACCCGCAAGCCAACTTGGCTGCGGGTTCTTGTTATGACTATAGACGAATTTAGCTTCATTCCTTAAAACGCTGGAATGATCGCACCTTCGTACTTTTCTTCAATGAAAGCTTTAGCTTCTGGAGAATTCAGGGCAGCAACCAGCTTTTTGATGGCTTCGGAATCTTTATTGTCTTGACGGGTTACCAAAATGTTAGCATAAGGGGAATCTACACCCTCGATGAACAATGCATCTTTAGTTGGCACAAGACCAGCGTCTAGTGCAAAGTTCGTGTTGATCAAAGCAAGGTCTACCTCATCCAGTTGACGTGGGAGCATAGCAGCTTCCAACTCAATGATGTCGAGATTTTTCTTGTTTTCAGTGATATCTGCTTTTGTTGCAGCAATGTTTGTATCATCTTTCAAGGTAATCAGACCATTTTTTGCAAGTAGGATTAGTGCACGGCCACCGTTAGTAGCATCGTTCGGAATGGCAACTTTTGCACCATCAGCCAACTCATCGATCGATTTGATTTTTTTGGAATAAGCTCCAAAAGGTTCAACGTGAACGGATGTAACAGAGACCAGGTCGGTTTTATTATTTTTGTTTTGGTCATCCAGATACGGTTGGTGTTGGAAAAAGTTAGCATCTAACTCCTTCTCATCAAGCTGCACGTTAGGTTGAATATAGTCAGTGAATTCTTTGATTTCAAGTGTAATTCCATCTTTTTCAAGCAATGGAGCAATAGCCTTCAAAATTTCAGCATGAGGAACAGGTGAGGCACCAATAACCAATTTCACTGGATCTTTAGTAGGTTCACTTGTTGCTTCTGCGTTTGGTGCTGTTGTAGCAGCCGAGCTCCCAGCATTATTAGATGCATTGTTGTTACCGCAAGCCGCAAGCACCGCAACCAGTGTCAGGCTAAAAAATGTAAGTAGTACTTTTTTCATTGTAAATCCCCCTCTAATCTATATTTTGTATTGAATAAGGATATATATGGATGTACCTTATTTCCGTGTGTAATGTTTTACGAGTCGGTCACCGGCCATTTGTAGCAATTGCACCAGTACGACAATAAATACTATAGAAACAATCATAATCTCCGTCTCATAGCGGTGGTAGCCGTAACGAATCGCCAAGTCACCTAATCCGCCGCCCCCAACCATACCAGCCATTGCTGTATAGGAGACCAGTGTAACCAGTGTGATCGTAACTCCAGCGAGCAGACCTGGACGAGCTTCTGGCAAAAGAACACGCATAACGATTTGGTTCGTCGATGCTCCCATACCTTGTGCGGCTTCGATGACTCCGCGGTCTACCTCTCTTAACGACGTCTCTACCAAGCGGGCAAAAAATGGAGCTGCACCAATCACCAGAGGTGGAATCGTACCGAGTACACCAATGGAGGTTCCAACAACAGCTTTGCTGAAAGGAATTAGAGCCACCATCAAAATGATAAAGGGTACGGAACGTAGGATATTTACAAGTAATGATAAGACCGAGTAAGTTACTCTGATTACTATACTATTCGATTTTCCCCATAAATACAATAGAATTCCGAGTGGTAAACCAAGAATAATTGTGAACAATCCGGAAAAAAATATCATTTTTATAGTAGCAACCGTAGCATCCATCATTTCTTGCCAATTTAGATCTGCAAAATTCATTACGAAATCACCTCCACATCAAGGCCTTGAGCAATTAGTCTGGAGATCGTTACAGCAATCGCCTCAGCTGGCCCTTCGAACCGCACAATCATCTGTCCATAAGGCACATCTTTAATCGTTGAGATGGTACCATGTAAGATTGCAAAGCTTACACCCGTATCACGCACGACATCGGATAGTGCCGAGCCGTAAGTTTTTTCTCCGAAAAAAGTAATTTTGACAGCTTTAGAGTTATCCCCGGCAGCAGCATCAAGCGCCACTCGAAGAGGTCCTTCATTCTGTGTCTCACTGCGAATGAAATCGCGTGTAACCTCATGCTGCGGCTTGAGAAATACCTCTGTAACTTTGCCTTGCTCAACAATCCCACCACCATGAATGACCGCGACACGGTCGCAGATGCTCTGGATTACATGCATTTCATGTGTGATCAGCACAATGGTCAAATGGAATCTTTTATTAATATCGAGCAGCAGCTTAAGAATGGAATCCGTTGTCTGGGGATCAAGCGCAGAAGTGGCCTCGTCACACAGCAGCACATCAGGGTCACTGGCTAGTGCCCGGGCGATGCCGACCCGCTGCTTTTGTCCTCCAGATAACTGAGAAGGAAACTTATCTTTATGTTCTTCAAGCCCAACTAGAGCGAGCAGGTCTTTGACTTTTGTATCAATAGCTGTTCTAGATGTACCTGCAAGGCGCAGTGGAAAGGCAATATTATCGTATACGGTCGCCGAAGACAGCAAATTGAAATGTTGAAAAATCATCCCAATCTTGCGCCGCTGTTCCTGCAGCTGACCTTGGTTAAGACTGGTTAGCTCAACACCGTCTACCCAGACCTCTCCTTCTGTCGGACGTTCCAACAGATTAATGCAACGGATCAATGTACTTTTCCCGGCTCCAGAGTGGCCGATGACTCCGAATATTTCACCTTTCTCGATGGACAGATTCAATCCAGAAAGTGCTGTTGCCGCATTACTCCCTTTTCCATAAACCTTTGTTATCCCTTTTAGATTAATCAACTCTCGTCGCCCCCCCTTTATACTTCACTTATTCTATACAAAAAAACCTCCAACGATCGATGCAGATCGCAAGAGGCTCTGTGGGTTTATTAAGACAATGCCTTCTCATCTGCCAACGACCGCAACCTGCGCCATTGTAGGAATTAGCACCATGACATTTGTACAACGCTTCCCGCGCTGGATACAAATCGGTTGCCGGGCTTCATCGGGCCTATCCCTCCGCCGCTCTCGATAAGATAAAGTTATGAAATTATATTTTTTCTGAAATCGTACATACTTTAATGCAAGCATAAGTATAGTGAGTTTATCTATTTTTGTCAAAAGGAAATATATTGAACGATTACGATTTTATGCTCTTTGCCTTGCTTATTTCCTTAAGCAGCTGTTCATTGCTGTAGCTGAATGCCGCGATTAATGTCTTACAGTTCATTTCGAGCGATTGTTTTAAATCCTCAAGATGGCTATCCAGATCCTCGAGCTGAATTTTGTCATGCAGACCTTGGTGCCGCTGCCACAAATCATCCTGCATTTCGGAATTCATATAATGAATTTCAGCATTTCTGCGCTTGCGTAAATTCTCCAATGGATCGCGGTAGGAGTTCTTAATCTCTTCCAGTTGATCCGCTAATGCAGGATGCACATTCAATAATTGAAGCTGACGCAGCACTGTAAAATAAGAAAAGTGCGTTTTTAATTTGGATGTTTTGAGATCATAAAAATGATTCAGTACCGTCCCAAGCTTGTCCAGAAGAGAGAAAACCCGGATAAAGCCATCTTTATAAAAATAAACATAACGTGCATAATCGCCCTGTTCCACCGGTGTCATATCATCCATATAACCCGCAATCACTAATTTCCGGTAAAAAGCGGCCGCGAACCAACTTTGCTCCAGTTCATCCAGAGAGGAAATCAGCCCACGTGTCCAAATCTCCAGCTTGCGGTATTCATGGTCATTATCCTCATGGGCACTCATTTCCTTGCGCAGCAATGCTGCAAAAGTGGCCATATTCTCCATCGCATCAGCCAACACACCGCTGTTCTTTCGAGGCGGCTCTCCAAGTAATACCCGCAGCATATCCCAGTCCTCCTAAAGTTTTGTTCAGCGTCTGCTTCCATGGACTGCTTCGTACAAAACTCGCGACGTAAGCATCGGCCAATCAGCTCCACGATATACCGATTTCCACTTTATTATTCCGCGGGTGAAGCACCTCTATCCACGGAGGGAATGTTCTACCAAGGCGGTGGAATCATTGGGCTCGTTACATTTTTTCCAGACACGACACTACTCGCGCGATTTAGCTGCCAGACTCTTACACTCATATAACATAAGACACCAAACAAACTGGCAATCAGTAAAATATGAGCCAAAGTGGCAAATATGTACAGCCTTTCATTATCTAGAGTGTAAACCACAGCCGCCCCACTAAATACCTGCATCAAGCATAACAGCACTGCAGCTACACCCAGCGCTCTAAGCTCTGGATAATCCTTATGTTTCCAAAATGCTAAATGCCCAAGCAGCGCAGTAAGCATGAATAAGATTAAAGCCGCAATCCGATGCGTAAAAACAACACCTACACCTCCGGAAAGCTCCGGAACCCATTCTCCATTACAAAGCGGCCAACCCGAACACCCGCCTTGTGAATCCGTATGACTTACAAAGGCTCCAATATACACGACAATATAAGAATAGATGGCAGTAAAACAGGTTAAATTGCGAAAAGCCTTACTTACGGGCTTCTTTTGAGCCTCCAGCTTATGATCATATTCACGTGCTTCATGCCATCTCTTGGTTCCAAGAGCCAACATCATAGCGCTCGAAAAGGCGATCAAAGAAAAACCCATATGCAACGCCATTACAGCAGCGGATTGGGATTTAATTACTGCAAGCGCTCCCATACCACCTTGAACGATGACGAATACTAAGGTCATAAATGCATATCCCAGCAAATCGCGCCGAGTACGGGCATAACGCCAAAAAGCAAACATCGAGGCAAGTGAGAATAACCCTGCCAAACCGCTAAACAAGCGATGGGTGTATTCAATCATCGAGCCTATAGTATAAGCCGGAATTAATTTTCCATGACAGAGCGGCCATTCATTTCCGCATTCCAAGCCCGATCCAGTCTTCGTCACTACCGCTCCTCCGAGTACAGCGAGGAACATGATAAGGCAAGTAAGATAACTAAGCCATTTCAACTGATTTGTCGTCAAAAATATCACCCGCAGTTTTTAGTAATGGAGAAGCAGCCAGACTTATATTTCAAAAAACCACCGCTTTTGCACAAACAGGCGAAAGCGGTGGTTCCTTAGGAATTACTTTTGAAGGCTTTGATGCACTTGGACCGCTTTATCAAGGAAATTCTCAATCTCTTCACGGGATTTGCGCAATTTATTAACGAATCTAACCAATTCCCGTCCATCCGAATATGCGACGAAGCTTGGAATACCCATAATATTTTGTTCTTGGCTAACATCGCCCACGGCATCAACATCTACCTCAACCAGTGTAAGGCGGTCTGCATAAGCCTGCTCTACCTCTGGGATAAAAGGATCGATAAATTTACAATCCGAGCACCAGTCAGCCTTGAAGATGGCCACTGTTAATCGAGGTGATTGAATGGCTACCTGAAATTCAGCAGGAGAACTAATTTTGTCCATGATTTACTCAGTCCCTTCTTCAATATCTGTCTATTTTCTACTCTTTAAGTGAAGCAAAATGCAGTGTAGAAGTCAAACCTATTCTCTCATACGAACACGTGCAGGCTGTAACTTCATCAGCGGATTCAATAATTTTTGCAACGCCCGCGGATAACTGGAGATTTCCTGTTTAGTCAGCACACCCAGCACAATAAGCAGTACTAGATAAATAACAACAACGGCTGCCCCTACAACAAGACAAGTGATCAGAAACGCCAAACGTGCAGGCATCAGATCCGTTAACAGAATCCCAGCTTCATTCAAGCCATAACCAATCCCGCCGGACACAAGTACCGCAATCGCGAAACCGCCCCAACGTTTGCCCATAATTTCAAATGGCACAATCGATTTCAGCATCCGTAAGTTAAGCAAAGTAATGACCACGAAACAAAGTGCTGTTGCACCGATAATTCCGTAGATGCCAAATACCTTACTAAGTAATAAGCTTGCCACTAATTTTACAATAATACCCGCTAACACATAATACATGGAAATTCGCGATTTGCCCATACCTAACAAAATAGAGTTCGTTGTCATCATCGTAATCTGAAAGATCGTTCCTAAAGTAAGCATGGCTACGATACCACTGCCATCTAAACTACTGAATAAGAGGCCATTAACTGAATATGCAGCAACTACGAGTGATAGAACAATCGGTGCTCCTGTTAAAATAGAGATACGAAGCGCTAACGTCACTTGCCCTTTTAGATGTTTTTCATCCCGACGGGCATATGCAGCTGAAATAATTGGTATTAGTGAAGTGCTCAGTGCTATAGAAAGAACCGGCGGAATCCCGGCGACACTCTGTGCCCGACTCCCGAAAATACCCAAAGCACGTGTGGCATCAGCTACACCAACTTGTCCACTCAGTAACGGTACAATTAAAGATGTATCAATAAAGTTCACTACTGGAACCGTAACTGAAGATAGAACGATAGGAATGGATAATTTAAATATATCCTTATAAATTCCAAATAGAGGAAGCTTCGCTTCATTCGTTTCGTATAACGCAGTTTGCCCCTCACTACGCCGTAATTTCATAGCGTAATAGAGCATTACACCAAAAGCACCAACACTACCAAATACACTACCGAATGATGCTCCAGCAGCCATCCAAGTGTTGTCGTACCCTTTTTGTAACAATACAAATGCCAGAAGAACAGCTGTAGATACCCTCGCGATCTGCTCCACAATTTGAGAGATGCCACCAGCCATCATATTATTCCGCCCTTGAAAGTAACCACGCATCATTGCAATAGAAGGGAAGAGTAGGAGTGCCGGAGCTATGGCCCGGATCGCCAAAGTACTTTCAGGAACTTTTGCATATTCTGCATAATAAGGAGCACCTATGTATAACAATGCGCTCATAATTACGCCAACTACAACACCAAAGATTAATGCCGCCCGATACACCTGCTGAGCTTCATTTGGTCTATTCAGTGCATAACGCTCAGATACCATTTTACTTAATGTACTTGGAATCCCTGCTGTAGCCAGCGGTAATAACATTAAATAAACTGTGTTTGCCTGTGTAAATGAAGCATTACCAACATCATTAAATAAATGCTCCAGCGGCACCCGCTGGACAAGCCCGAGTACCCTTGCCACCAAAGCTGCAGCAGCAAGGATAAGCGTGCCTTTAACAAAAGACTCTTTCTTGGACAAACTCTTTCCCCTTCTTCACTGTTAAATTAAAACCGGGCGACCCATATAAAAAAGAGGACGACCATAATTACCTGCAACACGATTTTGACCAAGGTGCTGCTAAATAAGCCGAGTATGGAGCCAACACTTACCTTAGCAGCTTTAGACGGGGAAGATCCCACGATCAGTTCTCCAATAAAAGCCCCTAGAAATGGTCCAATGATAAGACCAAAAGCTGGAATAACAAAAGGTCCCAAGATCAGCCCGATCGTGCTCCCGATAATCGATGAACGTGAACCGCCAAATTTTTTGACACCCCACGCTCCTACAACATAATCAGCAACAAAAAGAACTACAACGATCAGTGTTTGAATAATCCAGAACCAAACCCCAAAGGGCTCAAAAGAAAAGAACCAGCCGTATACAAAAAAGGCAAGATAGATCGCTAACGCACCCGGCAGTATGGGATACACAGCCCCTGCCAATCCTACAGCAAACAAAACAATAATAAGAATCCAACCCAGGATCGTCAATTCCTTAACCTCCTACTAGCATAATGCTCCATGGATTCACTTCGCAGTACTGCTTTTATTATTTGCTGCCTACAGAGGCTGCAGCTTCGGTAAAGATATACTTTTGGATGACCTCGGCAATCCCGTCTTGATTATTGGTCGCCACCACAACATCAGCCTCTTGTTTAACCGTCTTTTGCGCGTTGCCCATGGCAACCCCAAGCCCAGCCTGCTGGATCGCCGCCAGATCGTTAAGGCTGTCGCCCACAGCTACAACTTGCGACATTTCTATTCCCAGCAGCTTGCAGACTTCCTTTATTCCTGCTGCCTTATTCACGCCTAGAGGATTAATCTCCAGATTGTGTGGAGAAGAGTTCGTAATCTCCAGTCCACCCATATCCTGAAGACGAAGCAACAGCTTATGACGAAGCTCATCATCTTCAGTGTGATAACCGAATTTAAGCCATTCTCTACCCGTTACATCCCCATCCCAGTTATCCTGTTTAAGAACTTCGTCCAGAGAATAAGCCCAGAACCAGATGTCATCTGCTTTTGCAAGATCATACATTTCTTGTACCAGCTTGGGATCCATTAGCGATCTCCGGTATACTTCATGTGGCGCTCTCCACACCTCACTGCCGTTCACAGTGATCATCGGTGTCTCTAAACCTAGCTGCTCTGCATAGGGTAAGGCACTTACAAATGCCCGGCCTGTCGACAGACAGACATGAACGCCTGCGTTGACCGCCTTTTGAATCCATTCCACCGTTGTGGGTGTAATTATCTGTTCATCATTCAGTAGGGTTCCATCCATATCCAATGCAAGCAGGCGGTATTTGGCAATCATTTGCCACCCCTCCATTCTTGTATGCTCTCTATTGAGAAGCTGTTTATTTTTTAAATCTTAGCCATAGGGTCAGAGTTACTCGGTACCTGTAGTCTCTCCCTCCTTCGCATTATCATTAGTATTATTGCCAGACTGGAGACTTTTCTTTGGAACTCCATCAAGGCCATATTCCCAATCATAGGCATCAAATATTTTACGTGCGACTGGTGCCGCACTTTGTGAACCAAAACCACCTTCAGGGATTACAACCGCCACAGCCAACTTAGGATTATTACGTGGAGCATATGCAATAAATACCCCATTATCGCGAATTTCACCCTTAGCTACTTGCTGAGAGGTTCCCGTCTTACGGGCAAAGTCATAAGGGAAATCAGAAAAAGCACTAACTTCACTTCGCATCCCCTGCTTAATTTCATTCCAGTAGGACTTATCGAAGTTTGTTACTTCATCGAGCACCTCACGTTTAAACTCTTTGACTATATTTCCATCTGCATCAGTAATCTTGCTAACCAATTGAGGTTTAATCCGCTGTCCTTCATTAGCAAGTGTTGTAACATACTGCGCAAGCTGCATTACTGTATAACTTCCTTGTTGTCCGAAAGAGGCATAGACCAGTGCGGACTGCGCACTACCAGCAGCTTCTATATTGGTATAGTTTCTTTGACCCAAGAATTCATTTGGCAGGTCAATTCCCGTAGATACACCAAGGCCGAACTCTTTCATATAGACATCCCAGATGTCTATCCCCTTGCTTTTATATTTGTCATACAATCTTTTACCGACCATATCGACCATAAATGCATTCGAGGATTTCTCAATGGCTCTAGCAGGATCCAAAGAACCATATACGTGGTTAGAAGAGTTTCTTACCTTCGTTTCATGCCCAGACTTACCAAAAGTCGCAAAACCTTTATCCTGATAATACGATGAAGTTGAAAACAACCCTTCATTCAGGCCCACGAGTACACTCAAAGGTTTAATCGTTGAACCTAGAAGCAATACAGATCTTAGTCCATTCCCTGAGGTTCCTGAAGAAATAGGAGTTATCGTGCCGTTCTGATAGTTATCCATAATACTGTTCCAGACATCTGCAGATAAAGAACCCGTTGTCCAAACATTCGTATCATAGTCAGGCATACTCGCCATAGCAACAATATTGCCAGTATCTACTTCCATCGCTACTGCATATCCCGTTAAAGCATTCGGATGCGTTCTGCCTTGTACGGTATTAGAGTGCAACCATTTGAGCTGATCTGTTATCGCCTGTTCTGTCTTCATCTGAACGTTCTTATTAATCGTTGTCCAGATGTCATTTCCTTTGACAGGCGGAACGACACGCTCAATTTTCTCCGCCATATTCTGTGGATTGACGGAAATTTCCTGATAGCCGTTTTGCCCGCGAAGCTCACGCTGATATTTCAGCTCCAGCCCATCGAATCCAACAAATTCATCATCCTTATACGTTAGCCCTGGCTCCGGATTGTTTTTCATAGCACTTAGAATGTTTTTATAAATATTAAGACTGTTCGCGGATTTGAAGGGTTTGATATAACCAATCGTCTGTACAGCAACCGTATCTTTATCGTAATGACGAATGCTCTCCTCGACAATCTCAAGCCCCGGATATTCTCCTTTATGTTCCATGAAATAAGCAACTTCTTCAGTAGTCAGATCAGCCTTAATTCGCCGTGCCATAAAGCCAAGTGATTTACGAAAATATAAATCCAACACATCAATTACATCTTTCTCCGTCATCTTCTCTGCATTTGGATCCCCATATTTATTGAAATCAGCTACCAGCTTGGCTGCCAATGCATCAGACTTGGCCTTAGCCTCTGGGGTCAGCGTTGTTTTACCGGTGACTTTATCTGTTTCCTTAGCCGTATACTCTTTATTGAGTGTGATATACAGCGATTGAACAGGTGTGGAATAAGCTAGCTTCTCACCACCTGCAGCGTATATAACCCCTCTCATGGAAGCTAACGGTACATTTTTAGTATCTCTACTCGTCTCTACCTCAGTTAAAGTTGGACCTTCCACAAACTGCAGAACAGCTAGTCGGATGATGATTACGCAAAATATAACGAACGTGCTAAAGAAAAACACGTTGAGTCGCAGGCCAATGGAACTTTTGCTGCTGGTCTCGTCAGGAGGTGAGGCCTGCTTACGGAAAAAACTCACAGTTTTTCTCTCCTTTTTCTCTAATTTAAGCTTATTGTTCTTGAACGGGATCTGCCACAGGTGGAATATTCTTCTTCGGAACCCCATCCAGCCCATATTCCCAATCATAAGCATCAAAAATCTTACGGGCAACCGGAGCTGCACTATTGGAGCCAAAGCCGCCTTCCGGAATCACAACCGCTACAGCCAGCTTTGGATTCTCACGTGGAGCAAAGGCAATAAAGACCCCGTTATCACGGTTTATATTTTTTCTATCCGTTTTTTCAGAGGTTCCTGTCTTACGGGCAAAATCATAAGGAAAATCGTCAAAAGCACTAACTTTACTGCTCATTCCCTGTTTGATTTCTCTCCAGAACGATTTATCAAAGGTTACGCTATTAAGCACTTCTTTTTTAAATTCCTTAACCACCTTACCTTGCGCATCAGTAATCTTACTTACAAGCTGCGGTTTAATTCGCACACCTTCATTTGCAAGTGTAGTAGCATACTGGGCAAGCTGTAATGTAGTATAACTGCCTTGCTGGCCAAAAGATGCGTAGATGAGCGCGGCCTGTGAGCTCCCTGCAGCCTTGAAATCTGTATAGTTAATCTGACCTGGTGATTCACCGGGAAGACCACTTTGTGTTGACACACCCAGTCCGAACTTTTTCATATATTCGTCCCAGACCTCTACACCTTTATCCCCCAGGTATTTCTTGTATAGTTGCTTTCCGACCATATCTACCATAAATACGTTAGAGGATTGCTTGATAGCATCAGCCGGATACAATTTTCCATAGACGTGACCTGATGAATTTCTAACCGATGATTTATCATCCTTACCGAAATAGGTAATCCCCACATCGGGATAGGTGCTCGAGGTGTTAAAAAATCCTTCATTTAAACCAATTAATACACTTAACGGTTTAATGGTCGATCCCAAGAATACAAGTGAGCTAAAATCATGACCCGATCTCCCGGAAGAATTCGAGGTAATTGTACCATTCAGATGATTATTCATAATTTTATTCCAGACAGATGTAGGCAGCGAGTCCTTTGTCCATACATTCGAATCGTAATCAGGCATACTCGCCATAGCGACAATATTCCCAGTCTCTACTTCCATTGCTACTGCATAACCTGTTAAAGCATCAGGATGAGTTTCGCCTTGAACAGCATTGGTATGCAGCCATTTAATCTGATCCAATATGGCCTGTTCAGTCTTCATCTGAACATTCTTATTAATGGTCATCCAAATGTTATTGCCTTTTACAGGGGGAACGGTCTGTTCTACCTTCTCCGCCATATTTTGAGGAGTGACCGAAATGACCTGATAACCATTTTCTCCGCGCAGTTCGCGTTGATACTGCATTTCCAGACCATCAAATCCTACATATTCTTCCGTTTTATACATAAGTCCCGGTGAAGAATTGTCTTTCATTGCACTACGAATATTTTTGTACATCGCTATGTCTTCGGTTGATTTAAAAGGTTTACCAAAACCCACCGTCTGCACAGCTACCGTATCTTTATCGTAGTGGCGTACACTTTCTTCCACAATGGTAATACCTGGATATTCATCCTTATGTTCCATGAAATAAGCTATTTCTTCTGAAGTTAGCCCTGCTTTTATACGACGCGGTACATAACCCAGATACTTTTTAAAGTCCAGATCAAGTAAATCCAGCACGTCCTGCTGCGTTAACTTAGGGGCATCTGCACTTCCATATTTCTCAAACTCCGCTACTAATCTTGCTGCAAGGTCATTAGACTTATTTTTCGCTTTTTCCGTTAGTGAGGTTTCACCCGTTACTTTATCGGTGGTTTTAGCTGTATATTCCTTATTTAGGGTAAGATAGAGCGACTCAACAGGTGTAGAATAGGCTATCTGCTCACCCCCGGCAGCAAAAATAATCCCTCGCATGGCTGCCAGCGGAACAAACTTCGTATCCCGTTTGATCTCTTCTTCTGTCAGCAAAGCTCCCTCAGTAAACTGCAAACCTGCAAGACGCACAATAATGATACAAAAAATAAAAAAAGTGCCAAAGAAAAACAGATTCAATCTCAGACCTACAGAATGTTTCGAAGATTTCCCGTCCGCAGGCGGGAGCTGCTTCCCAAAGCTCACCAGCTTTCTTCCCTTCTATATAAAAATAATGTCTGAATTGCCTTAGCCAGCGACATTGCTCTTATAATGAAGGTGATTTCTAAGAAGCTGATTGTGAGCATTGCACTCGCATTTGTGTTAGAGCGGTTGGTATGAGTTTATTGTACCACACGGAAGGAGTGCGGCGCCCTCACTCAGAGTGCGTTCTCCCTAATATGCGTATCGTCAAAATCCTTCGGATTAAACCAATCCCCACTGCTCGCCCAAGTGGGATCCAATGGAATCCAAGCTTGCCGGTCACTTATATAAACTTCATTCCAGGCATGTGCGCCATACCCGCCTCGACCATCATAGCCTTGACCCGTTACAACGCGCACCTGCAATCCTTGGGAGCGGGCCATTACAGCGTAAAGACGTGCATAATCAATACATACCCCTATGCGTGTGTCGAAGGTATCCTGCGGGGTCTGTTCATGCCAAATTCTATTTTTTTCATAATTTTCCGCTTTGGCGTAATCATAAGTTACTCGTGTTCCTACCCAATCATACAGTAGTCTGGCTTTCTTCTCGTCTCCTTGCGCTTGTCCAATAATATCTTCAGCCGCACCCACAATATCTTGTGGAATGTCATGATCAATAACTTCATATTTTCTGCGCAGGATATCATTCATCTCAGCTGCAACGGTCTTCGTCAGAATAGGCAGCTTTTTCTGCACTGTCTCCCCAACAAAGGGCTCAAATACAGCGGCAGCGCTTTGACTGTAGATCGGAGAAGATTCCACATAACGGCTAAATTGACTTTCTGGATTTAGGCCAACACAAATGAAGAGAGCAAGCACAATAATTAAACCACGAGTCAAGCCTATAATTAATCCTATGATAGCTCCGCCCATACGGCTTACTTGCGTAATCTTTCTGTCCTTAAATGTCTTGGTGCGCCGTAGCTGATGGAATGGGAGCAGCATAGACAACAATCCCAGAAGCATGCGAATTAAGATATAAGAGAGCAATAACAACAATAGAAACCGCACCAGCGGCGATTCCGCCAGCACAGACACAGCCGTATAATAAATTTGCTGCCACTGGGTCAGCTGTTTATCAGGCAGACTTATTCCTGCTGCCCAAGTCTGTACATGAGGATTGAGATAAGCCGCAGCAGGAATGGCCAGCACCAAAGAAGCTATTGTATACAGTCCTGTTCCCAGCAGACCGAATAATCTTCCGGTAGCACTTGAGAACCCTCTGCTCCAGCCTTGCAATAGTGAAAAGACTACTACCAGCAGGAGGGCGATGGAGATGATATTTGCATCACTCAGACTAGTCAACCAACCGTTTATCATATCCAATCTCCCCTTTCAGTCGCCCGCTTGCTTGTTTTTGATAATGATTTAAACTGAGGCCGTTTATTGATGTTTCCGAGCTTCCTCGATAAATGTTTGTGTGGTATCAGTAATACTCCACTTCCCAAGACTAACTCCGCGGAAAGTAACCTCTACCTTATCTTCGCCAGTAGTACCTTTCACTTCAATATTCGGAGTTGTGATCGTAAATGTTCCGTCACCATTTGAAGTGTACTTCGCATCCTGCGCCTCTTTAAGCATAACCTCTTGTGCTTCCTTCTTCACCGTACTTACCGTTCCATCTGCCACCTTATTCACAGCGTTACCAATTTGGTCCATTGTCACACCACTATAGATGAATAGACCTACAACGATAATAATGACAATCGCCCATTTCAACATCGTTTTGACCAAATTAACAACCGCGAACAACAGGATGAGCGCAATAACAATAACTAACCAATTCTCTCTAATAAACTGTGACCACACCTCTGGATCCATCAACCTCACAACACCCCTATCACCTAGTTTCGTCCTAAGGATTATCTCCTCTATAGACATGACGCCAATATTAATTATTATACATGAATGCCCATCATAATTCATGGTTCCACAGCCAGAGAAAGGTATACCTGCTTATAGGAATTAAAAAAGCGGTATAAGCCCTCTCTGTCCCACGTAAAGTACAAGTAGTTGCTTAAATTTGATCTTCTTAAAATCCGCCTTCCTGCATTAATCTTTATTGTAGGTGGCTCTCGGAGGTGTTTCCCTGTGAAAACTGCGCTGTGGCTGTACCTGTTTCTTTTTCTGGCGTTTTTTGATTTACATGCACAGTATCCTATTCTAACGCCCTTTGCCATCTCTCTTGGTGCGGGACCCGCCTTTATTGGCTGGATGATGGGTATGTATTCGTTAACCCATCTTCCTGGCAATTTGCTCGCAGGCGTACTCGTCGATCGTAATGGCAGCCGCCGCTACATCGTCTTTAGCCTTGTTACTGCGGGAGCCATTCTACTGCTGCAGGCTCATGCTCAGCTTCCGTGGCATTTGCTGATGCTACGAGCAGCAAGCGGGTTCGCGCTCGCCTTCCTCTCTCCAGCGTGCATGACCTTGCTGGCTTCATTATCATCTGATGCTACTGAGCAGGGGAAATATATGTCCGGACATGGTATCGTTCATACCTTAGCTTCAGTGGTATCCCCGGCAGCGGGGGCCTTTATCGTAGCTAAAGCTGGCTATTCCGGCACCTTCACCACATTGGGATGGCTGCTTATCGCTACAGGCATCATGGCTTTTTTCAGTGTACCGGCACCTGCCCGGCGTTTAGTACGCCCTGTAAACTCTGCAGCACCTCCTTTAAAAAAACAGGATCTTCCTTCGGTCCCTATATCCGATGCCAATCCAGTTTCCAAACGTTATTATCTGCTGCCTTTTTTCGTTTCTTGTTCACAAGGGGTTCTGTTTTTTGAACTTCCTCTATCTCAGACCGGAAGTAATAGCATTGTTTCCACAGGCATTCTTTTATCGCTCCTTAGCTTAGGGGCTTTGGTAACACTCAGTTTGTTCTTCCTGAACCGCTTTTCCCCAGGAGGAAGAATAGCCGTGGCC
Source organism: Paenibacillus sp. FSL H3-0310 (assembly GCF_038002785.1). NCBI lineage: Bacteria > Bacillati > Bacillota > Bacilli > Caryophanales > Paenibacillaceae > Paenibacillus > Paenibacillus sp. FSL H3-0310. The sequence continues at coordinate 461,931 of NZ_JBBODC010000001.1, read as the reverse complement.
TTGCTAGGTATGGCCCTTTGTTTTTTTGCGCTCGCCTCACTTCACAGCATTCCCGCTTCCGTTATTCTCTTTATGCTGGGTGCAGCCAAAGGAATATTATTTCCTGCAATGGCATCGCTCTTTATTAGTCTAGGTGGACCAGGACGTATGGGACGCACCTTCTCCATGCAGTCGATAGCCATGTCACTAGGCGCATTCGCAGGCCCTGTGGCCGCAGGACAATTAAGAGCCGTTGTTTCACCTTATTTCATTGCCTTTCTATTGCTGATGGTTGCACTATTACTGCTTCCGCCAAAAAATTCAACCAAGCTGTCTACCTACTCTTCCAAATGGAATGGGCGGGCCGCATGATTTATTGTTTTACGACATTTCCCGGGGAATGAAGATTTTCCTGTAGAAACAGTTGTTAAAACTGCTCCTCCTTCGGTAAACTATAATGAGTCTGTAAGTTCAGACTTCATTTCCGGAGGTGATTGTCAGCAAATGTCCATTACGATTATTGTCGAAGGCAAAAACGATCGCAGCAGATTACGACGCGTGCTGGTACCGGAAGTCGAAATCCTCTGTACCTTTGGTACATTAAATACGCTCAAACTCGAGTCCCTGCGACAAAAAGTAGGAGATGGAGAAGTATATCTTTATATGGATAACGACAGTTCAGGCAAAAAAATACGCGGGATTCTCCGCGATGCCTTTCCCGATGCTGGTCACATCTATACACGCCGGGGTTATGCCGGAGTGGAAGGCACTCCAGATGAATACAATATTAATCAGCTTGAAAAAGCGGGTCTGGAAGAGTTCATCATTTACCCTGAATCCATTCCTTTTTGATTCGCGATATATTGCCTAAGAAATTAAAAACGCCTTTTTCGTTATCCTTCAATAAATGGGATTCGAAAAAGGCGTTTCTGTTATGCGGTTAGGTTCTATTCACGAGCCAATTCATTCAGCCTATCGGCAAGAAATTCAGGCGTTATGTTATCCGTATCCCCTGCGTCATACAATGCACGGAGACGATTGTCTCGATCAACCAATGCTATGCGATTGGCATGTACGAAATTTTCTTTACTATTCCCTGCAATTAGTACTTTAAAAGAATCAGTTGCCAGCTTACGAATGACTTCCTGATCCCCCCGTAAGAAGTACCAACCCTTATAATCTGCCTGGAAACGGTCCGCAAAGCTTTTAATGGCTTCACGCGTATCATTCTCTGGATCAAAAGAAATGGAGACGAACGCCGTATCTTTTCCAAAGCTGCCATCGTCGACCAGAATTTTCTGCGTCTGAGATAACAGAAACGTAGTTATAGGACATACATCCGGACATTGTGTGAAAAAAAAGTATACCAGCCGCGCTTTACCTTGTGTATCAGCCAGAGTAATCTGGTCTCCATCCACATTTTCAAGTGAAAAGTCCTGCACTTCTCCGATTACCGGCAGTTTTTCTTTTCCTAAATTCAAAGAATTAACTGCCAGATAACCAGCCATTACCAAAGCAAGCAATAGTAGAATCCAGGTCCATTTATAACGCTTAAAGGTCTGCACGGACAATAATACCCTCCCTCTTCTTAACCGTGAATCGTATTCAATACAAGTACGATCAAACTTACCGTTAGGTAGTTAATGGAGAAGAGGAAGTTCTTCTTCGCCCAGACTTCGTCATCTTTTGCTGCAAAGCCCATCAAGGTTATGATTAACCAAGCCAGGGACAGCGCTGTTGAAATTACCAGATAAAAAATGCCTGCATAATCGTAGGCGTACATTAACACTGGAATAGGCAGCAACAGTGCTACATAAGGAATCATTTGAAACTTCGTACGACGTGTTCCTTTGACTACAGGCAGCAGCGGAAATCCAGCGGCTCTATATTCTTCTTTACGTCTAATCCCGAGTGCCCAGAAATGGGGAGGTTGCCACAGAAACAACATCGCAAACATCAGCCAAGCCCCTAGATCAACTGTTCCCGTAACTGCAACGTAGCCAATTACCGGTGGCATAGCTCCAGAGATCGCACCTACTGAAGTGCTCCATGTTGATGTCCGTTTCAACCAAAGGGTGTATACTACAACGTAAACGAACATCCCTACAATCCCGAACAGACCGGCTAAAACTCCGGAAAAAGCAAATAGTACAATCAAGCCCGCAATCCCTAGCCCAATAGCATACAGCAATACGGTTTTGGGTTTCAGTCGTCCTGTAGGAAGCCCCCGATCGCGCGTTCTTTCCATCTTCATGTCCAGGTCACGGTCGAAATAGTTATTAAAAACACAGGCCGAAGCCATAACCAGCATTGTACCGAGCAGAGTCAGAACTAATCTGCCGTATTGAACATCCCAACCTGAAGCCAGCCAATATCCTGCAAAGGCAGCGATGAGGTTAGATCGGATAATACCGGGTTTTGTTACGGTAATGAAATCACGCCAACTTGCACCTTCCGGTGGAGATTTTGCAGACATAGCTGCAGAATCGGAAGAAGCTTGAAATGTTATATGATTATCCACACCAAATGATCCTCCTTCTAAACGAACTTCTAACGTTCTAGCCGAAGCACTAAATAGACTTCGCTGTTAACTTTATCATATCAAACCCGAGGAGACTTTGACAGTCATGGCACAGTATGTTCATGAATTTGACAATTACGTGACAATATTTATTTCCAGCCCGTTAATAACCTAAGCTGTATTTGGGTAATTATTAATAATGTACTTCCGAACAACAAAGGAGAACTGACCAATGGACACCGCTACACATTTAGTTATGGGCATAGGGTTAGCCGGACTTTCATTCGTAGATCCTGTCGTTGCTTCTGACCCTAAACTGGCCGGGGCCGTTATGCTGGCTACGATTTTAGGCTCACAAGCTCCTGATGCCGATACCGCATTAAGACTAAAGGACAATGCAATATATATTCGTAATCACCGGGGAATCACACACTCCTTGCCTTTTCTAATTTTGTGGCCCGCTCTGATTGCCCTAGTCTTAGGGCCTCTGTTTGGATTTACTGATTTGGCAGCTTTAAGCCATGTTGCACTCTGGGGTTTCATAGGCGTAGGCGTGCACGTCTTCTCTGATCTGTTTAACACCTATGGAACCCAGGCCGCCCGTCCATTTACTGAGAAATGGATTGCCTGGAATATCATCCACATTTTCGATCCATTTATTTTTGGCAGCCATATCGCAGCTATTCTACTCTGGATCACTGGGATTGTGCCGCCCAAACCTTTATTTATTACGCTTTATGCCTGTACCATTCTTTATTATATTTGGAGAACGGTTGTTCATGCCCGCCTTACACGAAACATCAAGCTTAAAGATATACACCATAATGCTGGTGAACGTTATATTGTAATCCCTACAATTTCACTTAAACGCTGGAACGTAGTTAAAGTGAAAAAAGACGGCAGCTATGACGTTGGACAGCTACTGAACAACCGCCTGGAATGGTTCAAACATGCGGTCTGCTCGAATCATCCCGCTGTGGAAATATCCAAGTCGCATCCAGATATTCAGTCCTTTCTATATTTCACCTCTTATGCGGTTGCCGAAGTGGAGGAGCTTCCTTCAGGATATATGGTGCGCTGGGGAGACGTTCGTTATTTACACCGCAAACAATACCCTTTTGTGGCTGTATTAGTTATGGATAACCAATATAAACCTTTAAATACTTATGTAGGCTGGCTTAGCAGTGATAAGCTCGACAAACGATTTTCCATCGACCCTGGTTCTTTACGATGAAACTGTAGACTTACTGAGAGATCTATTCTATAATCACAAAAAATCCCGGAGTATTTTATAATACTCCGGGATTCATTTTAGCAGACACGGAAAGGAAGGCTCTTAATGGGTAAAGGACTCTCACTTTGGTTCGCTTGTTCTTCTATTCTTATTCTCACTGCCGCTTCAATCGCGATCAGCTATAGCTTCTGGCTGGCACTTCTGCTTGGTTTTCTTTGCGTAATGAATATTGGCTGGGGATTTATCCTCAAAGCCAGAATTAGACGCAAACAGGAAAGCTTAAGCTCTGACTAAAATTAACGAGCTGGCAGAAAGCCCATCCGCTCTTTTACGCCATTCAACGTCTCAGCTGCAACAATACGTGCGCGTTCAGCACCTTCGGCAAGAATATCAGTGATCGCACCTGAACTGCGAATTTCATGATATCTTTGTTGCAAAGGCTCAAGTGTGGATACAACCACTTCCCCAAGATCCTTCTTAAAGCCACCATACATTTGTCCCTCATAACGATCGGCAATTTGCTGAAGGGACATTCCAGAACATTCCGAGTAAATACTCATCAAGTTACTAATCTCTGGCTTGTTAGCCGGATCAAAGATCACTTCACGTCCAGAATCAGTCGTTGCGCGGCTGATTTTTTTACGGATCACATCCGGTGAATCCAACAGGGCAATATAGCTGCCTGCATTCGGGCTGCTCTTGCTCATTTTTTTAGTGCCATCATCCAGAGACATAATGCGTGCGCCCACTTCAGGGATATACGGTTCAGGAATCGTAAAGAATTCGCCAAAACGGTTATTGAATCGGCCAGCTAAATCACGGGTCAACTCCAAGTGCTGCTTCTGATCTTCACCTACTGGCACAAGATCCGCATTATAAACAAGAATATCTGCTGCCATTAAAGAAGGATATACGAATAGGCCCGCGCCAACTGAATCCTTACCTGATGATTTATCTTTGAACTGTGTCATACGCTCAAGCTCGCCCATTGCCGTCAGCGTAGTCATGATCCAGCCCAATTCCGCATGCTGAGGCACATGAGACTGCATATATACATTCGAACGCACAGGATCAATTCCTGCCGCGATAAAGAGTGCAGCTACAGCTTCAGACTGCTCACGCAGTGCCGCAGGATCTTGAGCAACGGTGATCGCATGCATATCGACAACCATAAAGAAACATTGATGATCGTCTTGCAGCTTCACAAAATTTTTCAGCGCTCCGATATAGTTACCCAAAGTTAGAGAACCGCTCGGTTGTATGCCTGACATTACTTTTTTCAACATAATATAGACCTCCGTTAGATGTAATTTCCGATTTCCGAGAACGCAAAAAAAGCCTCATCCGCAAGGGACGTGAGACCGTGGTGCCACCCTTATTCGCTGCTTAACCTTTGTATAGTCAAAGGGAAACAGCCTTAGTCTTCCGTTAACGGGGAAGATCCGGCCGGTCTACTAGGGCATCTTGCTCCCGTTCAAGCGCGGCGCTCAGGGGTCCATTCATCAGGAGTGTCCTACCGGTTCGCATCAACCACCGGCTTTCTGAAGGTGCATTTCCTGTCTACTTGTCCCCGTCATCACATTCTCATCATAATTTAATGCCTTCATCATAGAACCATAAAGAGAAGTTGTCAAATCACTTAACCACTTCCGCATAAATCTGTTATGATAAGGTTATCCATGTTCTATTCGATTACAGTTACGATAAAGGAGCATATCTCATGAAACAGGTGACCAAAGGGCAGTGGGGCGGTTATGATACTTATATTTTGCACAGCCGCGAACTGGAAGTCACGCTTTTGCCGCGACTAGGAAACAACGTGATTTCATTGTTTGATGTAAAAGAACAACGGGAAATTCTGCGGCGGCCTGATGAAAGCGATCAAGCTTTCTTTATGCAAAAACCTTACCATTTTGGCATCCCGCTCTTAATTCCACCCGGAAGAATTCGTAAAGGAAAATTTCAATTCGAGGGTACAAGTTATCAATTTGGCCAGAATACCGCTGGTGACAATCATATCCATGGTCTACACCGGACTCAATCCTGGTGTGTCAGCGATATTGAAGAAGACGAGGACGGTTGTGCAGTCACTACTGAATTCCTTACTGAAGATGATCCGCACTGGATGGAGCAATTTCCCATTCCACTCAAATTCGAAATGACATTCAGGCTTCAGGATGCCCGGCTCAGCCAGACTTTAAAGGTTACAAATCTCGGCGATCATCGTATTCCCTTTGGGATCGGCTATCACACCTGGTTTATGATCGATGGAGAACCTGAACGCTGGAATCTCAAGCTGCCCGTAAACAGCATTTATGAACTAAACGATGAATTGCTCCCTAGCGGCAATCTAATTCCACTTGGTGATCTAGATTCACTAAACTCTGGAATCAACCTCCAGGGAACTAATTTTGATACTGCTCTACGTATTGGTGACAAGCAGCCCGTAGAAGCCTTGCTATTACGCGATGATGGTTATGGTCTTCGTTATACAGCTGACGAGAATCATTTCCGTCACTGGGTCCTGTATACCAAAGGGCCGGCCGATCAATTTCTGTGCATCGAACCTTACACCTGGCTCCCGGATGCTCCTAACGTTTCCGATGACCCTTCCTTCACGGGCTTGCTGAAGGTAGAACCAGGTCAAAGTCTTGAGCTGTCCACTATGCTGGAAATGATCTATCCCGAGAATTAAAGCAGATATACATTATATCGGTCTTCCCTTGCGTTTACGTAAGAGAAGGCCGATTTTTTTGTGCGAGCTTAGTTATTTGGGCTTTCTACCCTTACTTTTAATCGACTAATAATTACCATCCTTAAAACCTTTCGATAGCATGCATGAATTAGCCTCTTAGCGCTCATACTATCTTCACAACGGGCGAAGGAGGTGACACACATGGGTCAAGCAGGTCAAGGTCGTAGCAGCCGTTCCAATAACCTTGTAGTTCCTCAAGCAAATGCAGCGTTGCAACAATTGAAATATGAAGCAGCACAAGAGCTTGGAGTAACGATCCCAGCTGACGGTTATTACGGGAACTACACTTCCCGCGAAACTGGTTCTTTGGGAGGTTACATCACTAAACGTCTAGTACAACTGGCAGAACAACAACTGTCCGGTCGTCAGTAACATCGTTATCTTAAGTGTTTTATCCGGCAGAGGTCTTAAAAAGCCTATTGCCGACTAGCTTTCAAACCTCTCACACTTCTTCTAGAAGCTGTGGGGGGTTTTTCTAATTTATAGCCTATAGTCCCAGCTGCAAACAATTTTTATGTAAAACGTTTAACTTAAAAATTGATCAGCACTCTCGGCGTAAGCATTACGGGGAGATCGAATCATCAGATTCGCCATATTATAATTAGACTCCAGCGTAGCATCTACGATTAGCTTGCCCTGTCTTATAGCGAATTCATAGCTGATCTCACCATGAGTCCAACGGCGTTTGTATTTCAGACTCTCCAGTGCCATTAAACGAAAAGAAGACTGCTGGCTCTCCGTTATTCCTTCCTTCACTTCTGTGAATCCACCCCCCCGACCGGCTAAAGGGTGATGACGTATGCCGAATTTGCCAATGGTATTATTTCGTATTTGCACAAATACGGTACCGGAAGATAGTCCTGATAATTCCTCTTGCAGTTCCCTAAACACCAAATCCATCTGTCTTGCTAATGATAGCTGTTCTGTCTTAAGCATATCTTTCCTCCTAAAAGTTTTGTGAGCTTAGCTTCTTCGAGTTTTCTTCGTCTTATAAATCGAACCCTAAATATTTGGGCTAAGAGTCCGTCGCCACTGCGGGGAATGTTTGGACTTCCAGCCGCTGTTGTCTCCAAATTTCTTGAATTCTTACGCGTATAGCGGGTGAAATTCGGAGACAAAGGCAGTCGCTCTCGCTCTTACAGTTCCAAAATTCCCCTCCGCCACTCCTTCCCCTTTTCCCAAGTTTCTGGTTCGATTTATATCGTTTTGTGAGCTTAGCTACTTCGAGTTTACTTCGTACAAATCGGCTTAGTAAGCGCTTACTTAAGCTTTTTGAGCTGAGCTCATTTGTCTTCCATGCAAGCCTTTTATAAGGCTCAAGGCTCATTATAGACCCCTTAAATACGTCAAACAACATTATTCTACAAAATTGGGTTATTATCCCTAGTAATGCGCAAAATTCATGGATCATTCGTATATTAATTTTTATAAACCGGGGGTTTTCGACATTTAAGCATTAAAAAAAGACCCCTTAACCGGGGTCTTTGCGTGTTCACACTGAAATTCCGTTATTTTTTGCGCACTGAAATTTGTCTTATTTTAGACATTTCATGCTAAATGCTCTGTCATCTCCAAGAACTCGTTGATATCAGCCACAATCAGATCTGTAGCTCCTTGCCAGAAATCCGGTTTTGTCAGATCCACACCCAAATGTTTGAGCACCAAATCCTCCAATGTCATCACGCCGGTATCCTGCAACAAGCTATCGTATTTGTCTGCAAAGGAAGCTCCCTCTTGTAATGCCAGACGATATAAGCCTGTACTGAACATATAACCAACGGTGTACGGGAAATTATAGAAAGGTACATCTGTGATATAGAAATGCAGCTTCGACGCCCAGAAGTGAGGATGGTATTCAGAAAGCACACCACAGAAAGCTTCTTTCTGTGCTTCCACCATCAGAGCGGACAGTTCCTCAGCATTTACAAGACCTTCCTTACGTTTCTCATAAAAGCGAGTCTCGAACAAGAATCGAGCGTGAATGTTCATAAAGAATGCCACACTGTTCTGTATCTTCGTTTCAAGCAGAGCCAGCTTCTCCTCTGCATTGCCCGCAGCTTTAACCTGAGCATCAGATACAATCACTTCTGCAAAGGTTGAAGCGGTCTCTGCAACGTTCATTGCATAATTCTGATTAAATACAGGTTGATCATCAAGCAGGTAGGAATGATAAGCATGTCCCAGCTCATGGGCCAATGTTGAAACATTGGAAGGTGTGCCGCTGTAAGTCATGAATATCCGTGATTCTTTACTCTCAGGGAAGGAAGTACAGAATCCACCAGGGCGTTTGCCATTACGATCCTCAACCTCGATCCAGTTATTATCAAAGGCACGCTCTGCAAACTCAGCCATCTTAGGACTAAATTTACGGAACTGTGTGACGATATCCTTCGCAGCTTGATCATAAGGGATCTTGCCGGAGGATTTGCCTACAGGAGCTTCGACATCGACCCATGAGAGAGAATCCAGCCCCAGCAGCTTGGCTTTACGCTGAAGGTAGGACACAAGTACAGGTTTGCTATTCGTAATCACGTCCCACATTGTATTTAAGGTGTCCTGTGTCATACGATTGATGCTGAGCGGATCTTTCAGAACATCGTCCCAGCCTCTGCCCTTATAGAGCTTCAGGCGGAAGCCTGCTAAGTGATTTAAGGTATCCGCGCAATTATCTGCCGCTTCAGTCCAAGCCTCTTCCCATTTATGGAACATCGTTTGACGCACTTTTGGATCTGGATCATCCAACTTATTAAAAGCTTGACCAGCAGATAGCAGCTTTGTTCCTTCTTCATCCTCAAATGGGATCTTGATCGAGCTCACAATCGTATCATAGTGCCCGCTCCATCCATGATATCCGTCAACAGCTAATTCCAACGCTAAGCTTTCCAGCTCAGGGCTCATCTTCTCACGGGCCAAATCACGGCTCTCGCTCAGTACGAACGTTAAAGGAGCAATCTCTGGACGAGCCATCCACTCAGCCCATACCTTGTCCGTAGTCTGACGAAGGACATTGCTAAATTGCGAGCTGATCCCTTCGAATCCAGCGCGCATGCTTGTCACTTTGGCCGCCAGCCTTACCGCACCCTTGTCCATCTGATTCTGAGCGCCTAGACAGTCTGCGAAGGAAGTGACCTCCACAAGTCTTCCTGAACAGCTCTGAAGCAATGCTATAACCTCATCCAATGCTTTTGTAGACGCAACATCCGTTGGTGCCACAGCATCCTTCACAAAGCCTTGCAAGGATAAAATATCTTTTTCAAGCTTGCTCAAGAACCCTTCTAACTCTGCAGACGAAGAACCCCCCGGAAAAATAGTATCAAGTTCCCAAGTCAGTGATAACGGTTGTTTCATGTGTACTCACCATTCCTTTGCTTTCATTTGACTTTCTTTGTAATTGTCTTAACACCATGGTAAAGTGAATAACGATATCTGAACATTTATAGCCGATAAACTTTAGGAGGGCATCCATATGAAGCCACTACAAATTTCACCGGAAACAGCCATTACGTTATCCAAGCAACTAGGCGTTCCTTTGGAACACTTGATGCATATGCCCCAACATATTTTACTACAAAAAATAGCGGAGCTATCCAAAAAAGAAAATCCCCCACAAACTGAGGGAGAAAATGAAGAGACTCCTTCTGGGAAGGACTCACAATGATTCCATTTAGTCATACCTGGCCTTATGACATCATTCTAGGCGATATGTATGTGCAATACTGTCCATTCTGCAACTCAGAGAATGTGCTTCTGCCTATGAAGCCAAAAGAATTACAAATCGTTCGTGACGGCAAGAAAAAACTGCTCGTCTTCCCCTGCTGCAGCGCCAGTCCTACAGTTATAGATAATGACGGCGATTACCTTTTGTTCGATCGAGCTGTCAGATAAGCAAATCCTAACATTTTCTTTCTACAAAGCGCAGAGGAGAATTTAATTCTCTTCTGCGCTTTTTGTTGTTCGCAAACATTATGAACTTGAAGACAAGCCTTCGATATCAACTTCAACATCTAGAGCCTCAGCACGCATTTGCTCCCGTAAAATAACCCACTGCTCACGTGCCGCTCGAATCATCGCCGCATCCATGATCTTCTGATCATTGATCAGACGGGAGAACCACATTACAGCCACTGAGTATTCTCCGATCCGCCGATTAAGTTCGCCGATCAGGTACATGAGCCGGGCATCATTGCCGGCAATGCCATCTATTTCATAGACCTTAACATACTCGTCCAAAGAATAGCGTAAAAAACGCTTCTCCTGCTCAGTCTCCCCTTGATAGCGATAGAGCCAAGCAATATGATGCAGCAGACTTGCGATAATCCGATCTTTATCGTTAATACTTTGAGCACATAAAAGCGCCAGCTTATAGGTCTCGAGCGCAGTTTCCCAGTCTCGTTTCTCTCCAAAGTCCCGGCTCTTCCAGCGTTTCCCTACCTGTTCATTAAATGCCTTGCGCTGGCGTTCCGTCAGCTTGTCAGCCGAATTTTCTGTGGAGGCAAACCCGCAATTGGGGCAGACCCGTACAACATAATAATCCGGATTCTCATTTTTATAATACGCGCAGAAATCAGCATCACGTCGAATAGCCTTTTTTAGACTAGGACGTACCCGCGAGGTTGAAAATTCATTTTCACAGTTGCAACACTTGACCTTAATAGAATATAGGGGTATTAACTCTGTCAAGTACTCTCATTCCTTTCAGGATCAACCTGTCCCTTGTTATTCCTGGGGCATGTTAACAAAATGATGTGCAGGACCTGCAAGGCGGCTAAGCACGAATGAACGCAGTGGTTCTTCGACTCCAGTCTCCACCAGTGCCTCTTTCATACATTGTAACCACTCCTCAGCACGTTCTGGAGTAATAGGAATATGCATATGCCTTGCTCTCATCATGGGATGTCCATGTAATTCCGAATAAAGTGGACCCCCGCCAAAAAACTGTGTCAGGAATTGATATTGCTTCTCCAGAACTGGAGTAATATCTTCAGGGAACAAGGGTCCCAGCTGCGGATGAAGCTGTACCTTGGCATAGAACACTTCCACCAACCGATGTAGTGCTTCAGCCCCCCCTAGATTGTCATATATACTCTCATTTGGATTCATTGAGGTTACCAGCCTTCTTCCATATTAATGAAACGTTACTTATTTTATTATACCAAAGATAAGCATAACACGGATATCCGTCGAAAGTGCTCTCTAAACTACAGAAAAAAGGCGCTAAACTATAGTTCAGCGCCTGAAGAGTAAGGTTAGTAGGTCCTAAATTCCTCATCACCAGGAGGGACGAGAGAGACCCGGATTACATATACAAAAGCACAAACGAGAACTCCGGCTATAACGCTCATCGCCATCACTCCATCCCATTTAATCGTGTAACAGAGGGTGCATTTATTTATTACATAATATCATAATTCCTGCGAAAAAGCACAGATAATTGTAACCGCTTTCTCCATTTTTTTGTGCTGTTTGTCCCTCTTTTTGCATACATCTAACCATAGACCAGGAGGCGTTAATTATGACTTTTAAAAAGATTGGCGGCCCGCTGCTGGGATTCATATTGGCAGGTTGTATGCTGCTTATGTTACTTCATCCTGAAGCATCTCTTGCCGCAGCCTTACGTGGCCTGGCCATCTGGTGGGACGTGCTCTTCCCTTCACTGTTTCCCTTCTTCGTCATTTCTGAAATCATGCTAGGCTTAGGCATTGTCCATCTCTTCGGCGCTTTACTTGATCCACTGATGCGTCCCCTCTTCGGTATACCAGGCAGCGGTGGTTTTGTCGCGGCCATGGGATATGTATCAGGATATCCCGTTGGAGCCAAATTAACCGCTAAGCTGCGGGAGCAGAAGCTGATCAGCAGAATCGAAGGTGAACGCCTTGTAGCATTTACAACCTCCTCCGATCCTATTTTTCTATTAGGGGCGGTATCCGTTGGGTTCTTTCGCGATGCTTCTTTGGGGCTAATATTGGCACTAGCCCACTACGGAAGTGGCTTAATGGTTGGTCTCCTAATGTCATTTCATGGACGTAAGGAACAAAAGACCCCCACCCAAGACCCAACAAAAAGTAGTTCTGACGTCCCCTCTGCTCCAGCAAAACAAGGATTCGGCAGAATACATGCCGCACTCCTTGCGATGTCCGAAGCCCGGCGCAAGGATGGACGTAGCTTCGGAGAGCTGTTAAAAGGAGCGATCCAATCCTCGCTACAGCTTATTATTGTCGTAGGGGGTCTGGTTGTATTCTTCAACGTGCTAATGGAGCTGCTTGCCCGTGCCGGAATCCTGCCCTCACTATTTAGCCTGGCCGGATCTCTCGTCTCCCTTGTTGGAGGGCCTCCCGAATTAGCTCAGGCCTTGATCAGCGGATTATTCGAGGTCACCATAGGTGCCCGTTCTGCTGGTGAAGCCGCTTCTTCCATCCCGCTTCAATTCAAGGTCGCAGCAGCTGCCTTTATTCTCTCTTGGGGCGGATTATCTGTACATGCCCAAGTCGCCAGTATTTTGAACGGTACCGGGCTGCGTTATCTGCCTTTCTTAACTGCGAGACTAATACATGCCGTACTCGCAGCAGGTCTCGTGGTGCTGCTATGGAAGCCTGTGATGGGATCAGGATTGTCTTCTGCCTGGGTCTCTCTGCCAGCCTCCACCGCCTTTACACCTTCAGCCTCAGGTGTCACTGCCAACCTAGCTCTACTGAGTCTTATACTGGCCGCTGCTCTTCTAGTGTCACTGCTTATTCCTGTCTTTATGGCAATGCTCCGATTGATGCGCCGAAGTTGATTACATATTGTGTTCCGGGGCAAGATTGATTATGATCGGTGTATGACGGAATTATATAAAGGAGCTTGTACATCTTGAGATATTATGTTCTGGACCGCGGTGATGAGCTGTCAATCAAACTTGCCGAGCAATTTCACAAGCTGGCGGCGGAGCGGGATTTGCAACTGGATGCCGAGTCTCCGGAAATCGTCATCTCGATAGGTGGAGACGGCACAATGCTGCACGCTTTTCATACCTTTATCGATCAGATTCCCAACTTAGCCTTTGTAGGTGTGCACACAGGACACCTCGGCTTCTATGCGGACTGGCAAGCAGAAGAGCTGCCCACCTTAATCGATTATATGTGCGGAACCGGTGATACTGAGCCGCAAATACCGCGCATTGTGAAATATCCATTAATAGAGCTGGAGATTCACAAAAAATCGGGATCTTCGTCTCACATTGCCCTCAACGAATTTACCCTTAAAGGGGTGGATGGAACTATAATGATCCAAATCGACATCAATGATGTCACCTTCGAAATGTTCCGGGGCGATGGACTTTGTATTTCAACTCCCTCTGGCAGCACCGCTTATAACAAAAGCCTTGGGGGCGCTATGGTTCACCCTTCAATAGAAGCGCTGCAGATTGCCGAAATCGCGTCTATTAACAACCGTGTATTCCGGACAATGGGCTCTCCGCTACTACTGCCGAAGCATCATCATTGTGACATTTTTTCATGTAAAGACCAGCGTTTGCTGCTCACCGTAGATCATAACAACATTCCTGTTGATGACCTGATTTCAGTACGCTGTCAAGTTTCAGACAAAAAAGTCAGCTTTGCAAGGTATCGTCCGTTTCCGTTCTGGAACCGTGTCCGTGAAGCTTTCTTAGTCTGAGATCAGGGGATCAAAAAGCTGGAGATTTCAATATCTCCGGCTATTTTTGGTGTGACAAAACTAACACCAATTGATAGACATAGAGAGAAATCAAATGGTATAATGAGGCTATTTTACAAAGAGTTACATAAAAGGAGAGAGTACTGTTGAAAAAATTATTATCCCTCTTGAGCATAAGTCTTCTGGCCCTGATACTGGCGGTCCCGGCTTTTGCTGCTTCAAAACCGATTGATGTTTATATCAACGGCAGTAAGGTTTCCTTTACCGCAGGAACCCCATACTTAGCGAACAATTCTGTACTTGTCCCTTTCCGGGTCATCTTCGAAAAGCTTGGACTTCAGGTGCTTTGGGATGCCAAGACTGGAACAGTAACAGGTAAAAGTTCAAATCTGGCGATCAGCCTGAAAATTGGCAGCAACCGCGCAACCGTTAACGGAACCGTGAAAAAACTGACCACCGCACCAGTCTCCTCAGCTGGCACTACATACATTCCTTTACGTTTTATCGCAGAGGCAACCGGAGGCACAGCCGTCTGGAATTCAACCAGCAGAAGCGTGCAAATCACCACCCCAGTATCCAAAGATAAGGACGAAGCAGCGATTACAGCATTAATCCGTTTGTCTAATAAATATTTCAATGAAGAAAAAGCAATTAGCTTCTATTCCCTTATGGATTCAGAATCCTCTAATGCGGACTCGGTGGCGGATCTTAATGCATCCTTTGAGATTTTTGACATAAAAAATACTATTGAGAGTTTGGAAATCATTGATATTTCAGGCAATGACGCTACTGTCTATACACTGGAAAGCTCTCGCCGGACAGGTGGGGCCTATACGCCAGATACAGAGGACGAATACATGTATACACTTATCCGCAAGAATGGAAGCTGGAAAATATCATCTGTGGAATCCCAAAGCTCCGTGATACTGCTGACTCGTGAACAAGCTCTAAAAACAGCAGCTAACATTCCTCAAAATGATGCGGATGCCATCAAAGGTAATATCACCAAATATTATCAAGCTATGAATGAACAAAATTCGGCCGCTGTTCTTTCCACCATGACTTCATACGGAGAAGAATATGATACTTCCCTTAAGGAAGATCTGGAAGATTTCTTTACTTCATATGACGTCATTTATACTCCAAGCGTTTCGAGTATCTACTATTTTAGCGCCAAAGAAGCAGCTATTTATGTAGAAAGCAAAGAGAAGGATGCCAGTGAAGAGGAAACTTTTGAGCAAGGCACGATCTTCATTTTATCCAAGTCGGATAACGGGGTATGGACTACTGATAACACCTACAGCGTTTACTATAAACTTGTGAAATCCTAACAACCATACGTCACAGAAAGTTAATTCGTGCAGTGTATACTTTCTTATCTTATAAATTATATAAAAAGGGCGTATGATTCCATGAAATCCAATAAAGTAATAAGTGCACTTCTAGGCAGCTGTCTGGCTTTATCCCTAACTTTTGCTCCAGTGGTGTCTGCTGCCGATGCCGCTCAGGCATCTACAGATAACCGTGATCTTATCAATGAAGTCATGAATATTCTGGAGAACTATAACCTCTCCGGTGTAGATAAGGATACCTTGATTCGTGGAGCCATTGACGGCATGGTGAACACCCTGGATGATCCCTATAGCCAATACTTCAATACCGAGGAAGCGGCACAATTTGAACATGATGTTGATCTGGAATACGTTGGTATTGGTGTTAGATTGCAATATACCGCAACAGAACTCTACATCGAAGACATAACACCCGGTTCGCCTGCAGAACAAGCAGGTCTGAAACGCGGCGATACGATAGTCAAAATTAACGGAATCCCCGTTGAAGAGACTGAAGGTGACGAGTTAAGCGGAGCCGCAGGCACCAAGGTCACTCTGCAGGTGCTCCGGAATGGAGTGTCTAAATCATTTCGTGTAACCCGGAATGAAATCAGCTCAACTTCCGTTACCGGAACCATTGTTGGACAGAAAATAGCCTACATCACACTGAGCGGTTTCACACAGAATTCCGATGAAGAATTCGCTGCCATGCTGAAAAAGATGCGCGCAGCAGGTATGAAATCGATGGTGCTTGATTTGCGTGACAACTTAGGCGGCTATATGGATTCGGCATACAACATTACCTCCAATTTTATGGATAAAGGCATCATGATGTATACCTCCGATCAAACCGGAGCACTTACTCCAGTAACGATTACCAGCGGCAGCAAAATAGGTGTACCCGTCGTTATTCTAACGAATGAGTACACTGCCAGCGCTTCTGAGGCGCTTACTGGCGCATTACGTGACAATAAGCTCGCTACCGTCGTAGGCACTCGTTCTTTCGGCAAAGCACGTATTCAGAGCCTGCTTCCAATGTCTAATGGAGACATGCTGAAGCTGACTACGCAGAAATACCTAACTCCAAATAAAGAAGACTTTAATCACATCGGCCTTGCACCGGATATTGAGGTTAAAGGCAAAACTGCACAGCTGATTACCGCTCTTCAGATTGCAGGAATGAAAAGCATTGAGGTTTCCGGTGATCATCATATCTTGAACGTCAACGGGGTTGCCTTTGCTGGTAATGTGGGTCTAATAAAGCAAGGAGATAAGACTTATGCTTCTTCGCTCGTATTAGGTGCACTGATCGAAGGCGACATCACATGGGATGCCAAGAACAAAAAAGTCATCGTAACGAACGGGGCAGGTAAAGCGACCGGCTTTACATTGTCCTCCAAAGAGGCGCTTTCTCAGAACGGCGAGACCTTCATTGAATTAAATGCCTTTAAGAAGAAGTTCCCTGCGCTTGTATGGAGTTACAATGCAACACAGAAACAATTGAAATTATCTGTAAAATAGATCCTTAATCTCACTAATCATTAAGCTGCTGAATCAAGCACCAATGAGTAAAAACAGGAGTTGTCACATAAGCCATGAAATGGCCGTTGAGACAACTTCTGTTCTTTGTTTAGTTTGATAATATTTGCACCTACGAAACATCTGTAGCACCTATCGGACATGGATGACCCTAAACGCAATATTAATCCATATTTGTTATGCTATCGGACCCCATAGTCGCTATTGGTATGAAAAACACCATAATTACGCCTCTTTCTAACGAATAGCATCATTGGAGTCCGAAACCCCGCTCAAAAGGCTGAAAATTCGCAAATAACGGCATCTGGGTCCTTAAGCCTTAGGGGATGATGAAACTGCTGGGTCAAGCAGCCAACGACTAACAGCAAAGAGCAGCAGAGCAACACACAGCAGCACAGCAACACCGAGCGGCACAGCAACACCGAGCGGCACAGCAACACCGAGCGGCACAGCAACACCGAGCGGCACAGCAACAGCAGAGCAGCGATCTCCAAGTACCGGGAGAAACGCTGCTCTGCTATTTTTTATAAGAAAAAAAGCTGGCTCATTCGTAGAAGGACTCTACTTATGGTTCAGCTTTCATCATTAAGGTTGTGAATTTTCTATGTTTTGGTTGTTTTGGTTGTTTTGAGCGCTTTGAGGTTTTGGTGTGTTTTGGGGCTTCTGAGACTGACCTTGTGGCGGTCTGCCTTGGAAATCCTTTTTGGATTTCTTGCCCTGTGAATCCTTGCCCCGGTGATTTCGGCTCTGATGTTCTCTCACAGGTCTATCCTTCGCCATATTGTCCTTAGAAGAAGTCATCTCTTTAAATGCCAATGAGTGATTCGAGCCTTGCTTAGAGGATGTTTCTTTAACAGAGAACTCTTTATCTGCAGCCGCTTCATCACTAGCTTCCCCTTCTTGCTCCAAGGCCTCTTCATCACTCGGCTCTGGTATTTCTTTGATTAAAATATCCTTGAACATGCCTTCCTGTGGTACCTCTTTCAATTTATGCAGCACAAAATAAGCGCAGCCAAAATTGCAATATTCATTAATATAATCAACCATACCCGAAATCGCTGTATCCCGATTCACCTTAGGATGGTTGTCCCGGTAAAAACCTTTCAAACGCAACTGACTGTAACCCCAGTCACCGATAATATAGTCGTATCTTTCCAGCACCTCGCTATATCTCCCGCGAAACGCCTCCGGATTCCAACCATCCTTATGATCCAACATAAGTTCATAGCCTTTTCCGCCTATTACGATCAAACCTTTTGTCGCCTGCCTTTCTTTGGGTATCGTGGCGTTGATTATGCCGCCATCTATGTGGAATATTGGGCTTTCGGTCGCTGTTCTAGAACCGCTCCTACAGCACCAATATTCCCCTCCGATGACGCAAATCAACGATTTTTATGGGTAACCTAAGAGCAGAGATATCAGAACGCTGTCGCTTCTTCCTCCTCTTACTAACATTCTCCGTGAATTAAACCACAGAAAAGCAATAATTAGCTAGAAGAAACCGCACGCTCCTCGCGAGCTTGAGCTGCAGACTTCACCTGCTCATGCGCATGATAAGAGCTGCGAACTAGCGGGCCTGATTCCACGTGGCTGAAGCCACGCTTCATTCCCTCTTCCTTCAACAGTGCAAATTCCTCCGGTGGATAATATTTCTCCACATTTAAGTGTTTTGGAGTGGGTTGCAAATATTGTCCTAAAGTCAATATATCACAATTTACGGCTCGCAAATCATCCATTGCTTGTAAAATCTCATTCCACTCTTCACCGACACCAAGCATGATGCTCGATTTGGTTGGAATATTGGGTTTCATTTCCTTGGCTCTGCGCAGCAATTCCAAGGAACGAGGGTACTTCGCTTTAGCCCGTACACGATCTGACATCCGTTCCACGGTCTCAATATTATGATTAAGAATGTCTGGATTACTGTTCATGACAATCTCAAGACTATTCCGGTCTCCTAAAAAGTCTGGAATAAGCACTTCAACACTACATAACGGAAGGCGTTTACGAATCGCCGCTACCGTCTCAGCAAAAATCTGAGCGCCACCATCCGCAAGATCATCGCGGGCCACACTAGTCACCACACAGTGACGAAGATTCATTTTCTCTGCAGCTTCAGCTACACGTTCAGGCTCCTGCAGGTCCAGTTCTGTAGGCATCCCTGTATTCACTGCACAAAAACGGCATGCGCGTGTACAAATATCACCTAAAATCATGAAGGTAGCCGTACGGTTTGCCCAGCATTCATAAATATTCGGACACCTAGCTTCTTCACATACGGTATGTAAAGTTTTGGAACGCATCATGCTTTTGATTTCCTGATAGTTGTCACCGGTAGTTAGCTTAATCTTAATCCAATCCGGTTTAGGTTGCTTTGCTGTTTTATTAGACAAAATGATAAACCCCGCTTCCTCCTGAATGTGATGCTGCAGATGAAAGTTGCTGCCTCATATTATAACATGTGCGATTTACAATTGCCTGTTTTTGTGAAATATGCAGGGTGTATCATCTGGAGTTTCCAGCGAGATTTTTCTGGTACCTTTAGACAAGAACGGATAAAAAGTAGCATTTTGCACCAATCTATAAAAAAGCTTCATCCGAAGTGACTACATTCAATTTAATGCCCGGACAAAAGGAGGCTGTTATCTTGCTGGCCCTATTTAAGAATATTAAAGACCGGAGAACCCTGTTATGCCTGTCCGCGGCCGCTATCCTCTGGGGTGGTTTAAACCTTCCCGTTTCAGCAGCTGTAGCGCGGCCTACAATCCAACCGGTGATGAGCAGCGGGGATCCCGCTAGTGCTAGCAAAGAAGCGCAATGGTCTGGCCGTAGACAGATTTATGAGCAAATGAGCGCAGCTACTGGTATCCCGTGGTTTAGGTTCGCAGCCATTGATCAATATGAACGCACGCTCGCCAAAAAGGGAGCCTCAGGGCAGCCTGTCTCCACGCGCCTTACAGCCATAAAGATCCCGGCACCGGTATGGGCTGGTCCACTCAATCCGGATCAAGGGGATACTTCCCCGAACTCCATTAGCTTCTTTGATGGTTTTGGCAGTGATGGCTCAGGAGACGGCATTGCTGATCCAGAGAATGATGCGGACGTTCTCTATAGCATGGCTAGACACTTATTGAAGTATGGACAATCCGCTAGTGATTTCAGTATCGGGGTCTGGGAGTATTATCACAATGGCCGCGCCTCGCAGCGCATTACCCAGTTCGCGAAGTTATATGAACATTTTGGACGGCTGGACCTATCCGGCAATGCCTTCCCGCTTCCCTTAAGTAACCTTTATTCTTATCGTAGCACTTGGGGCACTGGAAGAAGCTGGGGTGGAGCACGTATCCATGAAGGAACAGATTTATTTGCACCTCAAGGAGTGCCCGTCCGAAGCACCTGCTTTGGCTTAGTGGAGACAAAAGGCTGGAACCGATACGGCGGCTGGAGAATCGGGATTCGCGATATTGAGAACCGTTACCATTATTACGCTCATCTATCTGGATATAACAAAACCATTTCTCGCGGAGATATAGTCACCCCCGGTGAGATTATTGGCTGGGTAGGCAGCTCGGGTTACGGCAATCCCGGAACTCAAGGGAAATTTCCTCCGCATCTACATTTTGGCATTTACCGCGATCGCGGAATTACCGAATGGGCTTTTGATCCGTTTCCGTTGCTGAAACAATGGGAGAATCAGGAATATAGAGACTTAAAGAACAAAAGAAGCAAAAAAAGTGCCGTAAATTAGAATAAGGTCCCTTTCCTTAGAGAGGGGCCTTTTCTTTTTTAATACAACATCAAACAGCCGAATGGTTCAATGCTGACCGTAAGCTTATTATTATTTTTAAAAATTACTCCAGACAATAAATCAGTTAATTCGTTCTTATCAGCTCGATATGGGCTAAGCTCTAGTTGGTAAGGGTTTGGAGAATTATTGATAATCAGCCCTATCTTTTCGTGCTCCACACCTCGTATGTAACCAAGCACATTACGAACTTCATCAGTAAACCAAGGACGGAAGGAGCCTTTGCGCAGAACCTCATGACTTTTTCTCAGAGAAATCAACTGTTGATACCACTTATGCAGCACTGCATTCTGAGCTTGTTCTTGCCATATCATAGCTTTTCTACAGTGGGGGTCCGTCGCCCCTTCCATCCCAACCTCATCCCCGTAATAGATCATTGGAATGCCGATATAGGTCATCTGGAAAAAAACAGCCAGCATCATACGTTCAACAGCGGTACCCAAGCGGTCCCAACCACGCCCACCTTCTTTACATGCCGTAAGAAACCGCAGGGTATCATGGCTGCCAAGCAACTGAAACATAGCCGAATTCGCCTGGTCATTATACAACGCCTCCTGATGGAGCAATTGCTCCATAAAGCGAACTGGCCCCGTCGATTGTTCCGCAAAAAATTCTAATACTGCATCACGAAGCACATAATTCATTCCTCCATCGAACTGATCCCCTCTAAGCCATGGCCCAGAAGCATGCATAATCTCACCGATCAGCAGGATTTCAGGATATTCAGATTTGAGTTCTTGCCGAAACCGGGACCAAAAACGCGGATTAACTTCATTGGCCACATCCAGACGCCAGCCGTCAATCCCTGTCTCGCGCACCCAATACTTCGCAACCTCAATCATGTAATTCGCCGTATCCGGATTATCCATGTTCAGCTTTGGCATATGCGCTTCAGCTTTGGCAAACGTTTCATAATTGGGTACAGGAGTCTGCGTAACCGGAAAGGAATGAATGAAGAACCAATCTTTATACGGAGATTGCTCTCCTTTTGCCAACACATCCTTAAACGCGAAAAAGCGATCTCCCGAATGATTAAACACAGCATCTAAAATCACTTTGATTCCATGCCTGTGCGCCTGGCTGACCAGTGCCTTCAATCCTTCCGTATCCCCAAATACTGGATCAACCTTATAGTAATCGGAGGTATTATATTTATGTTCTGAAGGAGACTCAAATACAGGCGTCATATAAACAACGTTTACTCCTAACTGTTGCAGGTAGGGCATTTTGTCAGAGATGCCTTGTAAGGTCCCTTCGTTATAACTGCTGGGATAGATTTGATAGGTTACTGCATCCATGCTCCATGAAGGTAACTTCAACGCCTCAGAATGATGGAGATATGCATATTGAAAAGAACCCGCGCGTTCCCGGTTCTCCGACGCCCCTCTCTCTCCATACCAGACATATTCACCAGCAGGATTAGTTACATGGAATAGATATCTGCATTTTTTAGTAGGGGTCTCAATGACCGCTTCATGTATCTCATAAACACCTGCCGACCCAATCCGCTCCATCTGCAAAGGAACTTCATGCCCCGGAGAATCATAACGGTCTGAGTAGATGACGGTACAGGATAATTGTTGTCCAGCTTGCGTGAACAGTCTGAGCTTCAAGATGCCCGTACCCATAGGATAGGCAAACGGATCTTCACTTGTATGATATAAAAACCATGTATGAGGCATAACTTCTAAACTCCTTTTTATACTTTTATCGTTAAATCTATGAGACTTATTGTGATTAGAGAGACTGCTAAATTTGTGTTATTATGGTTACAAATACCGTTCCGGATTATGAGGGGAAGACAATGAAAGTAACCATTTCTGATATTGCCAAAGCAGCCAATGTGGCTAAATCTACCGTATCCAAAGTATTAAACGATTCCCCAAAAATATCACAGGAAACGAAACACAAAGTTCGCGAAATTATGAAGCAAATGAACTATACACCAAGTAGTATCGCTACCGGATTAGCCAGACAAAGCAGCTGTAATATTGGTCTTCTGGTCGATATGTCCAAGGAAAGTGAATTTCTAAACCAGTTTTTCTACAACATCATCGGTGGAATAGAAAGTGTAATTGCACCTTTAAAATACGAGCTGACTATTTCCAATGTGCAGCATAGTAGTCCGGAAGGACATTTTCTAAATAGACTTGTATTCAGCAAACGTGTCGACGGAATCATAGCGAATAACTCCGTACTAACGGAAGAGCTTTGCGAAGAACTGAACCGCTTGGAGTTTCCCTACATCTCCATCGGCGAAATTATGACTCCCGGAAGCTGGGTTGATTTCGATAATGAAGCAGGCGGCAGCATGCTGACCTCACATTTAATAAAGCAGGGGTACTCCAAAATAGCCTTCATAGGCGGGCAGCAGCAGGAAAAGATTTATACTCATCGTCTGAGTGGATATTTGCAAGCATTGCAGCAAGCAGATCTTGCCGATCAGCAGCAATGGATTATCAATTGTAAGGCTGATGAACATGAGAGCTATCTTGCTGCACTTGAGCTTCTACAGAGCGAAGATCGACCAGACTCCGTAGTATGCATGAACAGCTATGTTGCCTTCGGGGTGCTTCAAGCTGCAAAATCACTGGATATTCATGTTCCCTCACAGCTCGGCATTGCCGCATTTGATGAATATCCTCTGTCCCGTTACACTACGCCTCCTCTAACCTCGCTAAATATCGACACCTTCCAGCTGGGGGTATCTTCAGGCGAGCTGCTGATGCAACGCATTCGTAACAACAACATACCCTCTAGGCATTTGCTTCTCGAGCCAGAACTCATTCCTCGTGAGTCAACTATGAGATCCCAGTTCCCGGCGGGAACTTAGTGAAGAGGCAGGAAGCTTGGTTGCGCTGAGTGCTGTTTCGGTTTGATTATCTTGAGTAACTAACTGAGCTTGATTGAGCTTGTGTAGCTGACTGAACTTTATTGCGCTGCGTGCTGTTTCGGTTTGATTGTTTGAGTAACTAACTGAGCTTGATTGAGCTTGTGTAGCTGACTGAACTTTATTGCGCTGCGTGCTGATTCGGCTTGATTGTCTGGAGTAACTGCTTTAGCTTGATAGAATTTGAGTAGCCAAAATGGCTACATCGGATTTAATTGCATTTTGTGCAATAGATATCCTTATAGGATGGGTAACATTCGATTTAATTGCACTTTGTGCAGTCAAAACTCGTGAAATCGGCAAAAAACAGCCTTTTTCCTGAATTCTACTGCACAAAATACAGTTAAATCTTTCTACCAGCTTCAAACAGAAAGTTTAATTGTACTTTATGCAATTAAAAAGCTTCATACTGCTTACCAAGGAGCGGCCCCATACGGGAGCCGCTCCTTGGTGTGTTTAAGCTGTAGATATTATGAAGCTTATAGATCCTTCCAGCGCTGAACCGTCAGATTTACGGTTTGTGCACCGCCTGATGGCGTAAGGGTTCGATTGGAAAGATCCGATCCATTCGAATTCACCTCCACATTAGTCCAAGCACCTCGTGTAACTTTGTATTGAATTGCTGTTCCCGCCGGTAGACTTAGTGTGATGGAGTAAATACCATCACTACCCTTCGTCAGTTGGTAGTTCGGATCTGCCGCATTCCAGCTATTGAAGGAACCGGAGAGATAAACGGGATCACTCACAGGAGTAGACGCAGGAACAGTTGCTCGGAATGTAACACTATCCGCTTGTGGCTCTCCTGCGGTGATGTTACCATTCACCATACTCCAGGTGCCCGCAGCAAAATGATAGTTATTGCCTCCATTGTTATCCCATGTGCCACTGCCATTATTAAAGGCTGCGGTCAGCCCAGCTGCCGTGTCCAACTGAATCGTAACCGCCTTATATCCTGTAAAAGCAGAAGCTTGAAGCTGCTCGCCTGGAGACGTCGTCCAGACCGTTGAACCATCGAGCTTATAATGGATATAAGAGCTGCTATAAGCCGCATTCTTATAA
Source organism: Paenibacillus sp. FSL H3-0310 (assembly GCF_038002785.1). NCBI lineage: Bacteria > Bacillati > Bacillota > Bacilli > Caryophanales > Paenibacillaceae > Paenibacillus > Paenibacillus sp. FSL H3-0310. Next base: position 437,165 of record NZ_JBBODC010000001.1, on the reverse strand, counting down.
TAGATCGTTGCCGTGCTGCCGACAGGTGTTGCCGTTGGTGTTGGTGTTGGCGTTACGGTTGGTGTCGGTGTCGGCGTTACCGTTGGCGTCGGTGTTGGCGTTACGGTTGGTGTCGGTGTCGGCGTTACCGTCGGAGTTGGCGTTGGTGTTACCGTCGGTGTCGGTGTCGGCGTTACCGTTGGTGTCGGCGTCACGGGTCCACCCGATTGAATATTGCCAGTTGGTGTATAGGTCCAGGTGCCGGCACTAAATAAATAGTTGCTGCCCCCGTTACTGTCCCAAGTGCCGCTGCCATTGTTAAAGCAAGCTTCAAGCTGGCTGGCTGAGCCAATATTAATCGTTATTTTGTTGTAGCCTGCTACATCAGAGACAGGTATCGCCACACCCGGTGATGTCGTCCAAGTTCCTCCTGCAGGACGATAATGAATATAAGGCGAGGTATAGCCCTGCTTATAGTAAATAGTGACACTGTTCCCCGCTGGTGTTGTCACTGAAGCAATCGCGCTAAGGAGGGATAGATTGCCTGCTGCATCCATTGCTTTTACCGTATAGTCATACGTAGTACTGGCAGATAATCCGTTATCCGTATATGAAGTAGTTGCGGATGTACCCACTTTTACGCCGTTGCGATAAATTTCATATCCGGTCACACCTACATTGTCGGTGGAAGCGGTCCAGCTTACTAAAGCACTGGATGCATTTTGAACGGTTGCGGTCACGTTAGTGGGTACAGTTGGAGCAACTGTATCTGTAGGAAGCTGTTGTTTGGCATAGATTTTGGCTGCATTTGCACCCACGGTTACAGTGATCTGCTTGCCAGTTGCTCCACCCGATTGTACGGTTACCGTATCCGAAGTGTTCAACTGGTTATAAAGAACCGTCCCGACTGCCAAGCTGCTCTCTGCACGCAGTGGAATGGTAACGGTCTGCGAGCCGCTGGATTTATTACTGAATACGGAGATAACTTCCTGCCCCAGATTAGTTCCAGTGTCAATACGACGTGAAAAAGCATATAAGTTCTGTGCAGACCACATTTCACGTTGAGTGCCTGTACGGAGTGCCGGATTATTTTTCCGAATCTCATTAAGTTTGGCTACGTGCTTGTAGGTGCTGGCATTCTCATTAAAATAATTCTCTATTACATTGCCGTTTGCATCCCGTTTCACCATTGACCAGCGGTTCCAGGTATCGGCGATGCCTCCCGTCATAATCTGCCCATTACCATTGCCTTTGTTCTGTTCCGTACCTTGGAAGACAACGGGTGTTCCACGCACTGTAAAAATAAAACTCAAAGCGTTCTGCAGCTTATCTACGCTTCCTCCAGCTTCTGTGAGAAAACGATTGCGGTCATGATTGTCGATAAAGGTAACCATGTGATTGGCATTTCCGTTATAGTAGGAATCCTGTGCCAAGGTGCTTTTAATATTGGAGTCAAAAGACTGCCCATATGCGAAGCTATTTAGAACGGAGAAGAACATTGGGAAATCAAGCATGCCCCACTCCTTGTTGTTGCCGACCCAGCGCGAGACAAATTCAGCATTGCCGTCAAAATTCTCGCCAAAGGTATTAACCCCCAGATAATTTTGCAATTCACCAATATCAGTCGGCTTCATCAGCTTGGCTGCGTCTACACGCGCACCATCTGCCCCTGTATAGTCAAACCAGCCTTTAATCGAATCAAATATGGCCTTTTTAGCAGCAGGGACATCGAAGTCAATGTCATCCAGTCCGCCTAAATCATGATTTTCTAAGTAATCCTGTGCCCATTGATCGTATCTTCCGTCTGCCAAAGACCAGTTGATATCTCCGTTATGGTGATACCAAGCCGGGTTATTGAAAGGAGCTGCTGGCTGCAGACTAGGGATATCATAGTAGGCTTGGGTACCCAGCATATAATCCCCGATATGGTTTGGCACAACGTCTATAACCACCTTGATGCCAACCGCATGTGCGGAATCCACTAACTCCTTCAGCTTCTCCTTTGTACCGAAGTAGGGATTGGCTGCGTTAGGGTCCTTAACGTTGTACCCGTGATACGCCGTGTTTTTACCACTGCCATTGTTCTCCCGATTCGTCATTTGCGGCTCCGCCACTGGGGAAATCCAGATCGCGGTGTAGCCCATATTTTTAATATAAGACAGCTTGTCGATCACTCCTTGCCAATCTCCGCCTTTCATATAACGGAAATCTTCTTCAGAGTTCTCGCCATAGCGAATTGCCGCTCCCGTAGCATTGTTGGAAGAGTCCCCGTCATTAAACCGGTCAACCATAATCTGATAAATGGTATCATTCTCGTTAATCGTACCGATGCTGGCTGCATCTGCCTGTTGTGGCGCTAAGACGAATAAATTAATCACAGTAGAAAGAAGAATAGATGTAATCAGAACGGGCACGTACCATAACTTACGTTTCATCGCGCGCATCTCCCTCTCTTATTAAAGCGTATTCATAACACACTAAAACCTACTTCTTGGATTAAAAACGACCTTTCCAGCGATGTTTTTGGCATAGAAACAAACGAATTTTAGGGAAACCGGTTTCCCTACTAAAAATTACCATGACACAAGACGCATTGTCAAGCCTTAAAATTGAAATGCACAACAAAAAAAGAGCTCCTATTTAGGAAGCTCTTGGGGTTGAATATTTACTGTTTGAGTTCAGCGTCCCGCCGTCTGAATAAACTGCAAGACCTCATTCATAATTCGGTCCTTCTCTTCACAATGGCACACCATATGACCACTGTTGTCGACCATCAGCACCTGTTTTTGGGTCGCCTTGATCATATGATGTCGTAGGTAATCGGCGCTTCTAGTCTTCACTAGATGATCTCTTTTTCCTTGCACGATCAGGGTTGGAGTCTCAATATGCGGATAGACAGAAAAGCTCTCACGAACCAATCGCTGGAACTCTCGAGTTGCTTTTGGAGGCGTTGAACTGAATTTACTAATATAAGTTTTTAGCATGGAAAAGCTCCCAAGGGTCTTAATAATTTCTACAGGATTCAGCGGAAACACAGGGGTAGACAACAAAGTGAGAGATTTAATCCAAGGTTTATAGCGCACGGAAAGATGTGAAGCAATAAGAGCACCGGTTGAAAAACCGATCAGATGAACGCCGTCATTTGTCTTTAACAGCTCTGTTAATTCATCCTCAGCACTTTGCTGCCAATCATGTCGATCCGAATGCAGTAGATCATTCCTGCTGCCCCCGTGCCCCTTCAGGGTAAATGTTCTGGAACGATAATTATGCTGCTCCATAAACTGGGACAAGGGAGAGATTTCATGCTCACCTCCGGTAAAGCCATGAATAAATAAACAACTTTCCATAATTGTCCCTCTTTTCACATTCCATACTGAATTCCAACTTTATTGTATAATGCCAATCCCCTTTATTTTCTATTCATTCCAACCTTCTATGTAAAACCTTAACCAAATGATGTCAAGGTTTACCACCGTTATAGGTTCAAAAAAAAATATAAACTCTATTGCTCCCACCAAAGAAGACCAAGTGCAGAAGTAATCGTTAAGCCTACAGCCGAGCTAGATGAAGTTACGTTAGCACAAATAGCAGTCCCCGGCGGAACGATGATGCTGCCCGTAAAGTTCTGTGAGAAAGCGCCTGGAGCTAATTGATAATTGTAAAGCGTCGTCCCCCCGCTAATTGCCGCTGTTGAAGATTGAACGGTCATCGCACTTGTAGCCGCGCTTCCGAGATTATTATTGGTTGGTGTCAAGGTTGCAGGAGAGGTTAACGTCCCTCCTTTTACAATTGTAAAGCTTCCAGACATAGCCGATAGCAGAGAAGATCCGCCGATACTGCCGCTAATACGAGAGATATATACGGTTTTCCCGCTACCAGCAGCATTACTAATCCGAATAGAAGTAATTGCAGAAATAAGACTAAGTACGACCAAACTAGACGCGGATGTGTTGGTAGAATACAAGACCGCAGCCTTCGAAGCACTTATTTCAGGTGGCGCGCTGATATCCGGAGATTGGAAGGTATTGACCATATCCACAAAAAGAGGTTGATCATTGTCGTTAAACACATATTGATTAGGCATGATTATCCCCTCCCATTTCTAATATTCCCACCAACTAATAGATGTTGTCGCTGCTGAAGTTCCCGATGCAATCGTGATGGACGTGGTTATAGAATTTCCGGGAGGAACAACGATTTGTCCAGTAAAATCAACAATGACGGGCCCCGCTGCCAGTAATAAAGATACTAGAGTGGCCGGACCTCCCGTAGGGGCAGCAGTCGAGGTTCTGGCCGTCATCACACTGGTTAACGCACTTCCAAAATTAAAATTTATCGGTGTAACGGTAGTCCCGGTGACCGTAGCGTTCCGAAGCAGAGATAAAGTAACAGCAGCTGTTGCCGAGCTAGCTGCAACCCGGGATACATACAATGTACGTCCGCTGCCTGCCGGATTACTAATCTGAACAACTAACGGTGCAGCAGTCGTTACCGTAGAAGTAAAAGGGATTCCAAACAATAGCCCCGCCTTAGCCGCTCCTCCCTCCGGAGCTGAATCTATACCAGGTGCAACATACGTGTTGACTTGTTCTGTAAAGAGTGGCTGGCTACTCTGATTAAAGACTGAATCGTTTGGCATGCGCTATCCTCCCCGTACTTGAGCTTATCTTATTTTATGCCGCTCTAAGTAACAGGTTGTTTGGGAATGTGCGTATTTTTGCTTTTCCAGCCCAATCACCTCTTATTTTTCACCATATATTATTATCACCATTCGAATGGCTAAGGATTGTCCCTAACGGTTCGCGGCTTATTGAACTGCGGTTTATTGATGCTCAGGGCTCAAACGACGGTTAGGGTCCTTTTATGGATAGGGTTCCAGAAAACCCGTAGGAGGTGAATGAAATCCATAACGGTCTGGAACTAAAAAAGCGCAGCAAAATAAAACACTCAAAAAAACAGGGGAATTGTTCTAGAAATCCGCAATCATTTCCACCTCCAAAGGGTCGAAGAAACCGCCGTAAGGTGACGATCAGTCCTTTATTTTCCGAGCATCAATTTATCGGATTCCCCGTGTCCAGCTCCATTTCACCTCTGCCTTGGCAAAAAAGCGGAACTAAAACGATGATCTCTTACGCAGTTATGAACCAAGGAGACCACCCTGTTAGCGTCCGCTTGGAGATTAGTCCGAACAGTTTTGATTCTTTTATAGATTCAGAAGAGATCGTGGCTGCAAAAGAAATGAAGGTGCTAGTGCCAAGCAGATTTTTAAAGTGGACTCGGATATCCGCCTCCACGCAACAGTCAACGGGTTTAGGCAAAATTGATGTATACGTCCAAGCCCAGTCTATAGGTATGAGTTAACAATTTTATAAGAGAGGGACGAGGAACTTTGCCTAACTACAGCTCTTTTCAAGCTAATCCCGATAATCTACGAACGCTTATTTTTGGCCGGGATGCCTCGCTGATTGATCATCCGCTCACTACAGATCCAGGCGGAAATCTAACGACAATTATCCTAGATGGTACGATTTCCAATATACTCGGAGCTACCATCACTGCGGGTACTTTGTCCTCAGCAGGAACAGTTACCAACATTCTTAACGGGACGATCACTAGCGTACTCGGAGCTACCATCACTGCGGGGACTTTGTCCTCAGCAGGAACAGTTACCAACATTCTTAACGGGACGATCACTAGCGTACTCGGAGCTACCATCACTGCGGGTACTTTGTCCTCCGCAGGTACGGTTACCAACATTCTTAACGGGACCATTTCTAGCGTACTTGGAGCCACGATCACAGCTGGTACTTTGTCCTCCGCAGGTACGGTTACCAACATTCTTAACGGGACGATTACTAGCGTACTCGGAGCTACGATTACGGCTGGTACCATTACTAGTGTACTAGGCGCAACTATTACCGCGGGTACTTTGTCCTCAGCAGGTACGGTCACCAATATCCTTAACGGGACCATTACTAGTGTGCTAGGAGCTACGATCACAGCTGGTACCCTATCCTCAGCAGGTACCATTACTAACATTCTCGAAGGCACGATTACTAACGTACTTGGAGCTACGATCACTGCGGGTACTTTGTCCTCAGCAGGTACAGTAACCAATCTCTTAAACGGGACCATTACCAGCGTGCTCGGAGCCACGATCACTGCGGGTACTCTGTCTTCGGCTGGTACAGTTACCAATCTCTTAAACGGGACCATTACCAGCGTGCTCGGAGCCACGATCACTGCGGGTACTCTGTCCTCAGCAGGTACGGTCACCAACCTCCTAAACGGGACCATTACCAGCGTACTTGGAGCTACGATCACTGCGGGTACTTTGTCCTCCGCAGGTACAGTAACCAATCTCTTAAACGGGACCATTACCAGCGTGCTCGGAGCCACGATCACTGCGGGTACTCTGTCCTCAGCAGGTACGGTCACCAATCTCTTAAACGGGACCATTACCAGCGTGCTCGGAGCCACCATTACGGCTGGTACGCTCAGTAGTGTGACCTCTATTTCACAACGCAGCTTTATCGAACAGACAACGACGGGTATTGCAACTGCTAATGCCTATACTCCACTGCCAGCAGTGACTACGAGCGTATTGGGGACCTATTCCTTTTTCATCAATAACACTGGAGCTAACCCGGTCAACACACGAGTAGAAATCAGTGCTGACGGAACGAACTATTTCGTCGATACCACAGGAGATAATCCTTTAGCAGCAGGTTCTATCGATGTCATAGTTCCAGCCAGATTCCTGAAATATACACGCTTATCCTATCAATCAACGAATGCAGGGGCCGCCTCAACAATCAATGTAAGTTTCAACGCACAGGGAACGTAATGCAGATGCCCATCATATGTTGTAAGAAAGAGTGCATGGATATCCATGTGCTTTTTCTTTTGATAGCAAAAGCTGATTTCTACTTCTACATATGTAACAAGGAGGAAACAACGTGAACAATATTACGCTTGGCGTCCACCTCATCGTTAACAATGAAGCTGATCTTCTGCCCCACTGTCTCACAAGCGTAGCAGGTGTTGACGAGATTGTGGTCATAGATACAGGCTCTACTGACGAATCCATAGCTATTTCCCAAGCGCACGGGGCTAGAGTATTCCAACGGGAATGGACAGAAAACTTTGCTGCAGCACGTAACGAAGGTCTCGATCAGGCGGATACCGATTGGATTCTAGTCCTTGATGCCGATGAACGCCTGCAAACTCCACTTCCGGAACTCCGCAGCCTCCTGCAAAACACGCAAGCTCAGGCTTTTACAGTACACATTGATAATTGGCTTGGCGTTCGGCCTGAGGATAAGGTAAAGCACAGTGCGGTTCGTTTATTCCGAAATGGACAGGGTTATCGATATAGCGGAAGAATTCATGAAGGAATTGACGCTGCAATCCTTAAATCACATAACATCTCGGCGATTGAGCATAGTGATATTGAGATTGAACACTTCGGATATTTGCCGGAAATCATGGCACGAAAAAATAAAATCAAACGCAATGAGCAGCTGCTGCGACTCGCTTTAGCCGAACAACCGGAAGATCCTTTTCACTCGTATAATTTAGCAGTCACCTGCTGTCAGGACGGTCGTCTTCTGGAAGCAGAGACATTACTTCGCCAGACCCTTCACCATGTGCCACTTGAAGCTTCCTACCGTCCTACGATGATTAGAGATCTCTGTAAAATTTATCTGACTCAAGGAAAAACGAATATCATAGATCCCTTGCTGTTGCCTGAATTGGAGCGTTATGAGGATTACCCTGACCTGCATTTTTTATTAGGCCAATCTTTGGAGAGTCAAGGCTTGTTAGAACGTGCTTTTCAAGCTTATCAGCGTGCAGCATCCATTTCTGGAGATCAGGTTAGTCAAAAATATGTATCTGAGCAAGGGATGAACACCTTCCGCCCACTTTATCGACTAGGCTTAATCTCAGAGCGGCTTGAGCTTCAGGAGGACGCTGCGAGATTCTACCACCGTGCGCTTCAACACCACTCTTTATATAGGCCTGCCTTGCAGGGAATAGCTTCTGCTTTTCAACGCTTAGCTGTACCCGATGAGGAGATTGCCGGCTTGCTGATACAAATCGTCCCCCCAACTAATGCTGCCCAACGAGCTGCGATCATTGACAGCTTATTTGCGATAAATGCTAATGAGACCATCACTAACTTATCCCGAGACACTTTTCCCTTGGAATTAGAGACGGCAAATTGGATGATCTCTTCACTCCTGATCACCGGCAAGCTAGAGGACGCCTATACAACCATAAGACAAATGACCTCCTTAGCTACGCAAGATAACCATGATTTAGAATATCTGAAAAAGTGGCCTACCCTCTGGGCTATTTGCTCTTGGTCGCTTTTTGGAGAATTCCACAATGACCTGCTAACCTATGTACCAGACGAACTTCGTTTCGGACTGCAATACATTCAGAAGTGCCACCAGCAACAAAAGGTAGATCCCGCTGAAGCAGAGGTAGATTCATTACCATTACATTCCTCATTCATTTCAGATTTGATCGAACAATCAGTAAAACTACACCAGCCCGAGTTAAGCGACGCTTTGGTAAAGCTGTTCCCTACCTTTCGGTCTGAATTAGCCGCAGCATTATATAAAGAAGGCAATAGGAATGCGGCAGGTGAGCATTTTATCAGGTTAGTTAGCGATCAAGCCGCTGATGCGAAGGTTCTTTTTTATATAGGTGAGATGGTCTTTGACAAAGGGCATTACACGGAAGCCAGTGAATGGTTTCAACAAGCGCTGGAGCAGATGCCTGAGCATGAGGCTGCCCGAGTGGGTTTAGCACTCTGTTACCTTCAGCAAGCGAAGCATAGCATGGAGGAGGCACTAAACAGCTTGGATGCAGCTAACGTTCATGGTCCACTGCAAACGGATATTGGTGCCATCCATAAATCCATCTTTTTACTAAATCGTACACCGTGGCATACACAGTGGAGCTTCCGCCAGAGTGAGGGGAGGACAGCCAAATGAGCATGCCCAGCCAAAAACCTCTGATTTCTCTATGCATGATCGTTAAGAACGAAGCAGATAACCTAAACCAATGTTTAAAAAGTGTACGTGGTATCGCCGATGAGATTATTGTAGTCGATACTGGCTCTACTGACTCCACGCTACAAATTGCTCTAAGCTTTGGAGCTAAAGTTGTTCACCATACTTGGAATGGCGATTTTGCCGCTGCCCGCAACGCGGGTCTTCAGCAAGCCCACGGACAATGGATTCTCATTCTGGATGGAGACGAGGAACTGGATGCGAAAAGTAAGGGGGAGCTGTTGCTGTGTGCGGAGCATTTGGAGTATGAAGCTTTTTTTCTGCGCATTCATAATCATAAAGGTTTAACCGCAGCTTCACAGACCATTACTGTTAATCCGATTATCCGGCTATTCCGTAACCGCCCGCAGTACCGTTTCAGCGGCATCATCCACGAACAGATTGCAGAAACGATCGTAAAAGCTACACCCAAAGCAGCAATGCATTTAAGCAACGTAGTCATCCATCATTACGGTTATGCAGACGGCGTAGTAGCAAAAAAAGATAAGATCAAACGAAATGTTGAGCTGCTCAAGGAACAGCTAAAGTTAAATCCCAATGACCCCTTCCACCATTTCAATATGGCTGTTGAATATATGCGGCTTGGTGAATATCAACCGGCTCTAGAGCATATCAAAAGATCACTTAACGAAGCTCCACCCGACACAAGTTATGTTCATCTGCTGCACAAATATCAAATCCGCTGCCTGGCAGAATTAAAAGATTTCAACGCGGCGCTGGAAGCTTGCGACTCAGGGATAACCTTACATCCAGATTATCCTGACTTGGCTCATATCAAAGGTGTGCTGCTGTTTCAAATGGGGGCCCTAGTTGAGGCCAAAACAGCATTGCTGCAAGCCTTAGTCATTGGAGAAGCTCCTTCCGGTTACCATACCGAGTCCGGATTCGGATCTTATTTGACATTTTATTTGCTGGGACAGTTATGCGAAGAAATAGGCGATGAGACCGAGGCCTGTGTCTGTTATACCAAAGCTGCTCAGCTTCATCCCGAGCCAACGCCCATTATAACCCGACTGATCCGAGCCTTAAAATGTGCTGAGCGCGAAAATGAAATTTTGGGCTGGCTTCACGCTCATCTACCCGAATACACAGCCGCTAAAAGCGGACTTCTCTTAGATTTATTGCGGATTGAGGGATGTGAAGAGGCAGCAAAACAGCTGATGAAGACCACAGGGCAGTCCTCATCTAATGACTCGTTATTCAACCCAGCCTATCACCCAGGGCGTTCGGAGCTTTTGTTGGCGGATCGTCTGCTTGCCTCCCTCACTTCTTCAACCCCCTATTCTCCAGCGGCTAAAAGAGTGCGACTCGCACTTCCACTGCCCAGAGTTTCAGATTAGGAAGGACGTATTCCTATGACCACACCGGATATCACACTTTGCATGATTATTAAGAACGAGGCAAACCATCTGGAGAAATGCTTATCCTCTGTGCGCGGGCTAGTGTCTGAGATTATCATTGCGGATACAGGCTCAGAGGATAACAGTAAAGAAATCGCTCAGAGGTTCGGTGCAAAGATTATCGACATTCCTTGGGAAAATGATTTTTCCAAAGCGCGGAATATAAGCCTAGAGTATGCAACTTCCGCTTGGGTTCTGGTACTGGATGCTGATGAGGCTGTGGATCATTGGAGTGAGGAGCTGCTCCAGCCCTTGCTTGGTGCCGAGTATATTCATGGGTATTGGCTGCCCATTATCCACTATGTCGGTGAAATACCTGAAGCGGATTTTGTTACAGATCATGTCTGTCGATTATTCAAAAATGATAAAAGAATTATTTTTCGTGGAAGTATTCATGAGGAGATTGCCAGCAGCATTTGGGAGCTTCCAGCTGGGGAGATCACTTATGCAGATTTGCGTATTTTCCACTACGGATATTTAGAAGATGAACTGCTGCGTAAAAATAAATATAACCGCAATTTAGCACTCATCAACAGGGGTCTGCGGCTTCAACCGAACCATCTTTTTCTTCGTTACGCGTTAGGGGCAGAGTATTATCAGCAGGGTCAATATAAAGAAGCGGCAGAGATCCTCCTTCCGCTGCTCACCGATGCTCCAGCCCCTTCCGGTTATGTCTCAGATATTTACCTTAAGACGGCGTACGCCTTACAACTATGTGGCCGAAAGCAGGAAGCCGAGGAAGTTTTTCGTACGGGGAGCGGTCTTTTTCCCGATTTCACTGATTTATTAGAAAGCTATGCCCTCCTGTTACTGGAACAAGGGAAGCTCAGCTCAGCCAAGCATTTCTTGGAGAACGCACTTCAGAGCGGAAATACAGCACATAAATACCCTTCTTCCTCAGGCAGTGGAACGTATCGGACAGAACTACTAGCCGGAAGAGTCTGTGAGAAGTTATACCAATATCCGGATGCGTGGAGACATTACGAGGCTGCCATACAACATAAGCCTGATTATAGCGAGGCGTGGAAAGAACTCATCCCACTAAGCCTTCTATCTGGAGAGAAGGCACAACTACGAGCATTGACCCACAACCATCTGCACTCTTTATCTCCTGATACTTTGACTTATCTTCTGCCCGCAGCGCTCAATGCCCGCGATCCGGAATGGCAAGCTGAGCTTTCTACAGCCAGCCAGTTACCCTCATCTGTTCAGACTGCATTGCAGGCGATTCTGGAAATAAACAATCAACCGGAACATCTTCAGACACTCGCACCGCTTGAACAGCTGCTTCATGATCCTTCCCATCTTTCCAACCGATCCTTTGTACTTGGCTATCTGTGGGCTTTCTCTTGCCGTATTGGAGATACAGAGTCTGCCATGCGCTGGCTTGTCTGTCTATTGCCTTACAGACCGGGGATTTTATCGATCCATCATATTTTAGCAGGGAATTATAGCCTTAAAGCTGATCTTTCGGATCTAAGCTATGCAGCACAATTGCTGCTTCAGACTGGTGCTTGGAATAGTTTATTAGCACTTTATCGCCATTCGCAAGGATCTTCCTTACACTGGTCCAGTCTGCCGCAGCCCTTACTCTACGGATTACTTGAAGCCCCCACCTCCATAAAAAAACAATGGTGCTCTATTTATGTCAGCAAGCACCCTCAATATCATACACCTGCGGACTGTACCGAGTGGCAATTATACGCTGCGATAGCCTACTCCTGTGGAGAGATGCCCATCCTTCATGTAGAGGATGAAGCCGCTTTGCGTAGAGTCGGGGGGGCTACCGCAGCCGTGAGCCTCGCTTATTACAAGCTGCAGCTCGCAGCAGAAGTATATCCGCAAGGGATACCATCAGCTCATATCCCTTCTGCGCTGCTTCTGAGATCTGCCAGCCGGACTTAGCCGGTTGGCAGATCAGATGCGGATTTCAAAGCTCCTCTTGCCATTCCACCAGATGGGGCTGCTCATCAAGGATAGATTCGTACTGCTCCAGACTACCCCAGCGCCCCTCTGGATCAAGCTCCAGGTAACGCGAGTATTTTCGCCGAAGCTCCTCAGGGGATATCGCCCAACCATAATGTTTCACACGCAGCTCGGTAAGAAACCCCGGCAATACCGAATAAGAGAGCGGAAGTCTTGGCACATGATGATCCATTTTCGGAAAAAAATAATGAAAGTTCGGCAAATAGCGGACTAGTGTACGGGTATGCTTCGTGTGGATATTCCAATGCTCATCTTCACGGTAATGTGTGGTGCCGCCCCAAAAATCAAATAATCGGAAGGATACCCAGTCATACACATCCTGATCGATGAGTCGCCTCATCTCCCGTTTAGCAGACTCTTCATAGAACTCATCGGCGTCCACAGACAGCAGCCAATCCGGATTCGTAGATACCGCCAGCTCCCACAATGTTTGCCGTAGCTCCCATTCACGGTTAAACAAAGAGCTTTGCAGGGTTACGAGCTTCTTAACTTTGGCAAAAGAGAGACATAACTGAGCCGTATGATCTGTACTTCCATCATCCACGATCACAATATCATCCACGAACTCACTTAATTCCTCCAGCACCTGCTCTAAATACCTTCCGGCTTCGTTCCTAACCTGCATAATAGCGGTCAGACGGTTGCCTGATGTTTTGCGGAGTGGCCCTCTATGACTACTCATCCTCCACTCTCCTTCTCAATCGTCTTACAGCCTCTTCGAGATCTGCCATCTCTGACAAAAGTGGCCATGCCTGATTGTCTTGCCCTCCTGCATTTAAAAAGCTGCGAATGGCCTCGTGCCGCCTGCCATACAGCAAGTGTATGGTGCCTTCCATGGCTTCATCCACATTTTCTTCCTGCTCATGTTGCAGCACTATTGCCTTTTCCCATTGAAAAGTCCGCACATAATTTTGCACCAGCAACGCTTTTGCCTCGGGAGAAGTTAGCGGACTTAAAATTCTTACTGCCGCTGCCTCATCCTCATTCAGGTGGAACAACTCCGCGCGAACCAGTTCATCCTGCCCGGAATGGAGCCAGCCCTCCATCCTTTCTACTGCTTGCTTCTCCTCTGCGGTAAATGCTGTAATCGCAAATTGGCGGACCGCCGTTTCCAAATTCCCTGTCTTGGCTTCTATTGCAGAAAAAAACCGGAAGTGTGAAATAAGGCAATCCAAATATTCATACAGCACCATTAACTCAAAGGATTGCGCCAGATATCGATTCGCTGTGGAGTCCCCAAGCAAATACAAATAAGATGCTGCCAAATAATGTACAACAGGCTGGCTGGGCAGCTTGGCGCACATCGAGGTATAATAATCCGCCCTAAGCTGGAGTTGAATCCTAAACCAGTCCGTAGCAAGGAGGGGCTCCTCCTGCCATAAGTTCTCAATCGCCTTACTCCACAACATCTCATAATCTGTCAGAAAATAAATCCGCTCGCGCTGACATACAACTCCATACGATTCCTGCTGATCCCCGTCGAGATAAATAATATTCTCCCTGCACAAGCTCTGCTCCAAATAGATCCGTTCTGACCGGGTTCCTACTAGATCGGCCTTTGCTCCAAGCAAGCCGCTGTATTTATCCCATAAGACCTTATTTTCTTCTTCCGGACAGCGCTCAAATAAAGCCACTATATATCCCGCTTGCAAAGAAAGAACCTCTGGTAGCCAATAGGGAGAAGAGACCAGAAATGTGTACTCCCTCGCCTTGAGAGTATGAATATCCGCGATCATTACCGGCTTGATCTGGCTGTTAGTCTGCTGCTCAAGAGTCATTCTTCCGGCAAAACAGACCTCTTCCCGCTCGGGCAGAAGATCCAACAGTCTTTTATATTCGTATTCCTCCCAGGAGCCTCTGCTCAGAATTAAATATTTCATGACTGCGCCTCCTTGCCCCTGCTCCTATCTGCCTTCTTCCCCTGCGGTTCGGACAAATCCCCCACATAACCTATAGTTAGTGAAGCTTCAGGGTGAAGCTGCAATTGGTGCGAAGTAGACGCCTTACAGGTAATCACTCCAGGCACATTCCCGCCTTTATGAGCAACTCGCTCTAATGGAAAAACAATTCCCGAAGGGTCCCCCCTAAGCAACCGCCCCACCTCTTCGTCCATATCCGTAGATAAACTAACGATCAGATCCGCGGAACCTTGGGTGATCGCCTTCACTACCCGTTCAACGTAATATTTCTCATACCTGATAGAGTCTGATAAATACACAGTTATCTCACTCTCAAATAATGCAGATGCATTCTTCAAAGCCCGCAGCCAAGCCTCTTGACCACGAACTGCAATCACTACATCCTGTTCATTTACTGGCAAGCCGGAAGCTGTGTTCATCCATCTGTCCTTGATCCAGATCCAGCGAATATTCTTGTAGCTCTGCTGCTCCTGTGTAGCTGCCCATTCCTGCGGAAGATGGTCCCCATTCCCATCCTCTTCACAATAAACAATCGCCGTCACTAATGGCGTTTGCAAGGTTGCCTTACCGAGTGGAATAACAGGTTGTGTTGATTGTAAGAATCCATTCTGCGGTACAAGATGTTCTTCGGCTTCTAAGACATCTTCCAGTGCCCATTTTGTACTATACGCCTGCCAGCCATCCGCAAGTGTTGGTCCGTTCATCCTTCTCTGGCCCCTATCAAGTGAATGTATAGCATGAACATACACAGCATCACTTAGCGCCAGCTTGGCTCCAGACTGCCGCGCTCGAAGACACCAATCGGCAATCATAAGAGACCGCACTTGAAGCGAGGTGTCCAACCCTCCGATACGCTGAAGCAGCTCTTTAGAGAACAGGAGGCAAGAACCCGTTAGTACATCCATCTCTCGCCATTCTCCTTGATGCCGGCCAAGATTGTAGCTTACATGAGCAGCAAACTCATCATAGGTGCCGAAGTGAAGACGTTTCTTCCCTTCCCCTCTTTCGGTTGAAGAGCGAGGGGCCACCACCTTAACTGAAGCGTCATCAAAAGGAACCCACAATAGCTCACTTAGCCAGCCAGGCGATACCATGATCGAATCTTCAAGCAAAACCGCGAAACTGGTTTCGATCTGTGCCAAAGCCTGGTTAGGCATGTACTCCTCCTTTTCATAAGGAAGAAAGAGAATCGACTGCTCCGGTGAGAACTGTTCCGCTAAAGTTTCCATAGGAAAATCAGGAGTCATCGCCACAGCAATAATGCGCACAGACTCTCCAGAATGGAGCAGCAGCAAGGGTAAGCAAGCTGCGGCACATTCCAGGCGGCTTAGCTCAACTACAAGGGTAAGTCCATCTTTACTCGGCAGTGGAAGTAGTCCCGTGCGCTCCAAGAACCCATACCTTCCCGCCAAGCGTTCCACATTCAGAGATTCTTGCGACATTAGGATTCACGCTCCATTTATTAAAGCTGTTCTACCTATAGTCTATGAGCGCTGAAGCGTGATATCCCCTTAATTTCCTCCGCCCGCGCCTTTGTCTTCTTCCGTATGCTCTGCACCCGTACTCGCGGGATCGGTTGCCGCTGGAGACGAGCTGTTATCTTTCTGACTGTTACTGGTGGTATCCTTGCCCTGATCCACTACTCCACTCTTATCCCCGCCTACAGCTGGAGCAGGAATGGCAATTCCCGGAGCACTGCTGCCGTTCGCCCCCACAGGTTGACCTTGATTATCGTAATAATACATAGGTACATCTCCAACAACCATCAGATAAGACACAGGAATTTCTGTATCCACTACCTGCGGCTCCATATCAAAAGGAATGACGACTGCAACCTCTGTCACAATATGAATGTATACCTCGACCAGAATCATATTGATCCCAGCGTTTTGCTGGCGGGTGCTGAGTTCAACCTTAACCGCACCTTGTGGTTCAATCTTGATCGGAATATCGGGTCCATAAGAAGCAATAAGGGGACTGCCCAGCGCTTGCCCCAGCGGAATATATTCTGTTCGATTATGCAATTCCTGCAGCGTAGACTGAATGACCTGTGCCGCTTGCGAAGTAATACGCATATGCTCCGCGTAGTTGAGCATGAACCCTGATATTTTCCCGTTCTTATCCGTCTTCCAATCAATTAGCTCTTCCGCATTCCCTCCATTCGCAACCTGTGAGGTAATCGCCTTATTAATCGATTCCGTAGCGATTTGCTTCACACGTATTTGTGCTAAATGCAGGATGGGCGGTTTCATATGCAGCTCCACATAGCGCAAGGATTGCAGCACCAGCACAAGTATTACTAAGGATGCTATCAGCCAAAATTTACGTCGGCTTCTTGGCTTATGTGTTCTTCCGCCTGCAACCGTTACCTTACTCTCTGGCCGGCTGGATAATCTAAAGCGGCCTTTGCTACGTTTGGCTTCAAAGCGCGTACGCTGCGGCCTAACCGCTGCCCGGCTGGGTTTTGACTTGAATGCGGAGCTTCTCGCTGAGAATCTCCGATTCGTGTCCCCATTTATTTTTGGCAGCCGAAAATGGCCTAGATCAGGTATTCTCAGCCTTCGGTTTCCCCATTTTTTCAATCTGCCCATTGCAACAGTCCCTCCCGCCTTACGCAGAGGTCAAGCCACCTCCACTTAATTTAAGGTATTCGCTAAGAGGACAAAAAAGAAGAACGTTCCCTCCGGCAAACTGCGCCTGAAGTAACGTTCTTCATCCTTTAGATCATGAACTGGGAAGATGATATTAGTGCATTCTGCTCCGCTTATCCTCCTGCAAATGGTCCCAATGACGCCGAATAAAGATGCCAATGAGAATAGCTATAAACACCGCATACCAGGTAAGATAACCATTCCATTCTTCACGCGGAACAATTAGGGTGGATCCGATCGTACCGAATAACCATATATAAGACAAATTACCAAGTACGGTTCCCCATATAAAAGATGAGGCTTTAATCGGTGAAACAGCAGACATGAAATTGATTACATTATTCGGAATAATCGGGATCGTACGCAATAGCACCAGTGTCCAAATCCCATATCGATCCAAGTAACGTTGCCATTTATCATAGCGCTTCAGTTTGCTTCTCCATTTTCGGTCAAACCAGTTATACAGATATCGCCGAATGAGAAAATACATCAGTATTCCGCCCAGATTGCAGGCCAGCCAACTGATCAGCATGCCTCCAATTACGTTAAAAACAGAGACATGCAGCACGATCAAAATTACGAATGGAAAAAATCCTAATATACTCTGCAAAAGTGCGAGCGGGATGGTCACGAATAAAATAGATGGCCCGCTAAGGCCCAGCGTTTGCAGCAGCCAATCAATCCAGGTATTTATGGTCTCTGTCATGAAGCAGTCTCCTCTCTTGACTCCTTGCAGCAGCTGCCTCCTGATTTACTTTGACAAAGCATAAGTCTAAGTGTGTAAACTAGGTATCCATTCTTATTGAAATATAAGCAGGGTACACTAAGAGCTTGTAATACTTTGCTTATATTCCCAAGAAAAACACCCCTTACGGGGTGTTTTATTGAATGAGCTTGCTTATGAAGTGTAATGTGTAAAGAACAGTAGTTAGCGTACAAGTTACATTTTTGTTTCCATTTATTCTTCACATCATAACACAGTTTTTAATCTACTTACAATTCTATACCTGCAACCCAAGCATTCACTTTATCCGGATTGCTTTCCACCCAAGTTTTAGCGGCTTCTTCTGGGGACTTCCCACCCTGAACCTCGATCATTACTTTGGCCATATCTTCTGCTGTCCATTCGAATTGATCCAGGAATTTGTAGACATTGGGCATGTCATCTTTCAGACCTTGGCGAACCATCGTGTGGATCTGTTCATCCGCACCGTAAACCCCTTTTGGATCTTCCAGATATTTCAGATCCATATTGGCGAACATCCAGTGCGGTGTCCAGCCTGTAACAACGATTGGCTCGTTGTTGTCATAAGCCTTTTGCAGTTCCTGAGCCATCGCTGCGGATGAGCTTTCAAGAAGTGTGTAATCGCTAAGATCATATTCCGCGATAGCCTTTTCTGTGGTTGTCATAATGCCGGCACCTGGCTCAATGCCGATAATGCGATTGTTCAGCTTTGCTGCCATATCACTGTTCTTCAAGTCTTCAATAGAGTTAATATCCATATAGGCCGGAACAGCCAAGCCAACCTTAGTTCCATTTAGATTTGCACCCAAATCTTCAATTTTTGCACCGTACTTCTCTAAATAAGCCGCATGGGTGCTTGGCAGCCAAGCTGCAACCATTCCATCCGCACTACCGTCTGCAACCCCAGCCCACATTGGACCAGCATCTACCTGCAGCATTTCAACGGTAGCTCCAAGCTTAGTTTCAAGTACTTCCTTTACTACATAAGTACTCGCAATTTCCGAATCCCATGCTACATATGCTAATTTTACCTTCTCTTTACTTGATGAAGAACATCCAGCAATAACAGCAATCATCATAATAACTAACAGGAATACCCCTATATTTTTCTTCTTCATTTATTTAAAACTCCTATCTTTGTTTTGGTTTTAGTGCGTTCTGTGTCAAACGGTCCAGCAGAATGGCGATAATAACGATCGCAATCCCTGCTTCGAATCCGTCTCCTGTCTTAGCCTGTGATACCGCACGGTATACATAGGCACCCACGCCCTGTGCACCAATCATCGATGAGATAACAACCATTGACAGTGACAACATAATGGTCTGGTTCACACCTGCCATAATTGTTGGTAAAGCGATTGGAAGCTGCAATTTAACTAATTTCTGAGTAGGTGTCGATCCGAAAGCATCTGCTGCCTCCACCAGTTCCTCCGAAACCTGACGAATTCCGAGATTGGTCAAGCGAATCGTTGGCGGAATTGCAAAAATAATCGAAGCAATAACCCCTGGAACTACGCCCAATGAGAAAAAGGATACTGCTGGCAATAAATATACAAAAGCCGGCATCGTCTGCATAAAGTCCAAAATAGGCGTAACTATATTTCTAACGGTATTTCTCTGCGCACATAAAATACCAATCGGCACACCAATTACTACAGCCAATATCGAGGCGGTTAGAACAAGGGCCAAGGACTGCATAGAAGGTCCCCATAATCCAAGATTATCAATCAGAAGCAGCCCAATGACCGCAAATAGTGCCATGCGCCATTTACCGATCCAATAAGACAAAGCTGCAATAAGCACGATAAGTACTAATGCTGGCAGGAAGGTAAGTGCATTTTCAATGCCAGCCACCATACCACCGATAATCGAATGGATGAAGTCAAACAGGGGCCCACAATAAGTCGTCAGCCAATTTTCCAACCACTCGAGTGCCTTTCCCAAAGGCAGTTTAGGAATGTCCATTATAATCCTCCTTCCGGTACCGCGTTGCCGGCGAGTGCGGAAAGAACGGCTCCTTTAATCACAATACCCTTCAATTTATCCGCTTCATCTACGACGGCTACAGGCAAATGTGTCTCAGATATTAATTCAAAGAAATCATTGAGTAGCGTTTCCGGTTGAACACGTGGGATTTCTCTCCGCGTTACTTCCAGAATAGATTTATTATCATTCAGTGCCTTAAGGGCATCCTCAGCTGTAATAACACCCAGAAGCTTATTTTCCTTGTCCACTACATACAGACTGAATATACCACTGTCACGCATTAATTGAAGCGCTACCCGAGGCCCGCGTTCAGGTCTGACTGTTTCCGGCTGACGCATTACATGAGCTGCAGTCAACACCTTGGACAAGTCCACATCCTCCACGAATCGCTCTACATATTTATTGGCAGGTTGGATGAGGATTTCTTCCGGTGTACCAATTTGCACAATGACTCCGTCCTTCATCAGTGCGATCCGATCTCCAATCCGCAAAGCTTCGTCTAGATCATGAGTGATAAACACGATGGTCTTCTTCACTCTGGCCTGTAATTCCAGCAGCTCTTGCTGCATGTCTTTACGAATAAGCGGATCCAGTGCACTAAATGCCTCATCCATAAGCAGGATATCCGGGTCGTTAGCAAGGCCCCGTGCCAGTCCAACACGCTGCTGCATCCCTCCACTGAGTTGATCAGGACGATGATTCTCCCAACCTTTCAGACCTACCAGATGCAAGGCTTCTGTTGCCAGTTCAGTTCTTTTCTTTTTATCTACGCCCTGAACTTCAAGCCCGTATGCTGCATTCTCCAGTACGCTTCGATGTGGAAATAATGCGAACTTCTGAAACACCATGCCGATGTTCTTCCGTCTGAATTGGCGCAGCTGCTCCGGATTCATTTTCACAACATCTTTCCCTTTAAAAAGAACTTGCCCCCCTGTAGGCTCAATCAAGCGGTTCAACAAACGAACCAGCGTCGACTTACCGCTGCCGGACAAACCCATAATGACGAATATTTCTCCTTCTTCAATGCTGAATTCGGCTTTGTTGACTCCGACTGTCAACTTCAATTCCTGAGCAATTTTTTCCTTCGACATCCCTTGCTCTAATAAAGGAATCGCGCGTCCCGCATCATGACCGAATACTTTGGTTAGTTGTTTCACCTCTATAATAGCCATGCCGTCCTCCTTCTCCCGAAATGTTATCCGGGTTTAGTTCACTTATAGTAGTTTACCGGACTATTGAAAATTCATGCAAACACCATATACGGATAAAATTTAGTGTACAGTTTTAACTTTATGAACTTTATGTATGGAATACTCTGTTTTACGCCAAATTCCTTTCTTCATGAATTCTTTACTTATGGAGGGGGATTTGATTACAATACATTGTATAAGGTTGCAGTCTATCGACCTATTCCTCAGGAGGGACATCATGAACGATTTAGAAGGGCTTACGCCCGAACAAATAGAGAAGATTAGTAAAGCCCGTGAACGTGTGATCGATTCTATCGGCAAAAACATGGATCTGTATGGCATTACCTTGTCTATTGGACATTTATACGGTTATATGTACTTCAATCAAGGTCCAGTGACACTGGATGAACTCAGTAAAACAATGGGAATGAGTAAAACGTCCATGAGTACGGGAGTCCGTACCCTTCTAGATCTGAAAATGATCGACAAAGTATGGGGGAGAGGGACGCGCAAAGACTTGTTCACCACTGTGCCTGACTGGCATCAGAACTTCAGTGATTACTTCTCTATTAAATGGAGAAAAGCCGTCGAAGGTAATATGATCTCACTAGCGAAATCACTTGCAGAAATTAACGATATGAAAAAAGAGTATAGTGACGATAGTAAACTTATGCAGCTCTTAAATACAGATGAAGAAAAAATAACTGAATCCATTAACTACTACCGCTGGTTGCTGAAACTAATAGAATCTTTTGAGAGTGGCAAAATTTTTGAATTTATCCCTAAAGAAACTTAAGTCAAACCCACAAAAAACACACAAAAAAACGACAGTGCTCCTGTAAAAAGGAAAACACTGCCGTTTTTTCTCGTTTACCCTTCGATCAAGCTTACATCATCTAAATAAATTGTACTGCCCGCGCTAATTTCACTATTCGTCTCCGTACTATTCCCATCTATAAGCCCTAGCAAAAACACCAGATGAACACCAGCGTCTGTTGCCCCATTCATGGTAAAAGTGTAGCTGTATTCGTCCATATTCTGGGTCAAGGCTACAAGCTCAGCTTCCATATATTTGGTGTAGTCCCCGCCCTTATGCTCCACAGCTACCTGAATATTGCGGTTTACTGTAGAACGAGCTTTAAACTTCAAGGTGTACGTCTTTCCCTGAACGAGCTTGAGATTTTCGTAATCCACCTGTGCGCTATAAGGGGCTTGCCCGGTACCTGTTAAGTTGATAGCAAATTCCCCCTCTTGAACAGAAGCAGTTCCGATTCCGTCAAAATACTGGCTCCAGCCCGTTGCATCTACATCGAAGGTTCCATTATCCAGGGTACCGCTTGGCGGTGTTACTGGTGGACCCCCTTGTACCTCCCTGACCACAATATCGTCAAAAGAAATCGTATGCGGTGTACTGTTAGCCGCAGGATCAGCGCCCAGCGTTTTGCCGATCAGATAATTAAGCTTCAGCGGGTTGCTGTTCGACACCGTAAATTGTGCTGTATAAGTAGCCCAATCCGCATGAATATCAAACTTAGCTTGCGCGGAAGCAGCTGAAGTATTGGAGTATTCTAACACAATTTGGCGCGGAACCGTTGATTTTGCTTTGAAGCTCACCTCATATGTTTTTCCGCCCTCCAGTGGAATACCCTCTTGGAAAAATTGTGTATGCCACGCTTCCCATCCGGCCGACGTAATCAGGATTTCAGCTACGCCATCCTTCACATTAAACGCGGAGACGCCACCTTCTCCGGACCATGTAGTCCAGCCCGTCTTATCGCTGCCAAACGAACCATTGATGACTAGATTGTTATCATTAGCTAGAATAGTCTGCGCGACAGTTGCAGTAACATAATGTTCAGCCTCAACAGTAATGGTATAACTTCCTTCTGCCGGAAATACTGCTGCTTCAATTGTGATTTTTCCCGGTTCAATAGTGTACTGCTCTGCATTAAGTGTTGTACCGTTAACCTTTACCGCCATGATTTGATTCCGCCAATTTGCATTGTCGATAAAAGTAAGCTCAATCGGCTGCGAAACTCTGTTATTACTGCTGTCGCTCAGCAGCTCCTGCGGTTTGGCCGGTGCATTTTTGATCTCAAATTTCACATTGTCAATGATAATATCATGGTTTTGAGGAATACTAATCCCCTCAACCTTCCCAAGCAGGAATTTAAGAGACAATGTATCCTTGCTGCCTTGCCGGAATTCGAATCTGTAATGATTCGTCTCCGGCGTTACCTCCAGAATATTGCTGAACGAGGCCTGATACGTACCATTTTCTACGTTCACCCCGATTTTGCGGATTACGGTTGAACTGGCATCAAATTCAACCACATAATCCATTCCAGCAGCAGCTTTCAAGTTGTTCTGAAACAACATTACAGAATAAGCCTGACTGCCAGTATTCGTAATGCTAAATTTCGCTGCTCCATCTGCAACCGTAGCGCTGCTCTGACCACCCTGCTCTGTCAACAGGCGGTCCCAGGCGCTAAACCCAAAGTTAAATTCACCATTCAGGAGCGGGTAATATATTAGCGATGGATCAAAATAGAAGCTAGTACGTATCATCTGGAAGTTATCCAGAACGACTGTATCCGCTGCCCCGTTTAACAATAATACGAATTGTCCTTCATGATCGGTTGCACCTCTAAGATTGATAAAGGTGGCTTTAATTTTTTGCTCACCTTCGCTTAAGTTAACCGGTTGTTCTGCCTGTACACTGCCGTCTTTTCCTAGTAGTTGGACCGTTCCTGTGCGTGCAGAGGAGACTGAAGCATTGAAGGTAACCTCGTAGTCCTGCCCTTGAATGAGCTGAATTCCCTTCTGAAGTAACCGAACCTCACCATTTTCACTGCCGCCAATCTGCAGCTTTAACTGGCCAGCGTCATTAACGCTTGATTCTACCGTGGCACCACCAGCTGCTTCCGTATGCCAATAACTCATCCGATTGGGTTCCCCAATATCGAAAGTACCATTGTACAGATGATTACCGTTGGCCAGCGGTTCCTTCGCACTATCATGCGGGAATTGAATATTCTCAATCTCTTCTAATCTGACATTACCAAACCATACCGGTGAAGTATTGGTACCCACGTTGAACTCGACGCGTGCAGCAATATCTGAGTTCTCCTTCATTTGAAACATCGTTTCGTAATGCGTCATCGCTGAAGTTAGATCTACCTTAAGCGATGGAGAATACGCTGCAAATCCACGAGATTCTCCACCTGTTAACCGGACGCTCATACTGCGGGACATATCGGTTTTGGCATCGAAGCTGAGTTTATAGAACCTGCCTTTAGCTATAGATACGATAGCTTGGGGTTGAATCGAATAAAAATTCCCGCCCCCACTGCTGATATCTACCTTCACATAATTGCGCTCCCCAATAGGAACGGTAGAAACCGTAGCTTCAGCCCCTGCTTCTTTATAAAGTGCCCAATGTGCGGTATTTGGGATTCCCATACCGCCATCCCCCGGCACCTGCTCCGAATAATTGTTGTTATAGACCATGTTGCCGTCTGCCAGTGCAAGCTTGGAGCCTTCTGGATAGGCTTCCTTCTCCAGTGTAACTGGAATAGGCTCGCGGTACTCACGACCTGTCAGCTCGTAGACTCTAACGTAATCAATCTCCATCGATTTTGGAAATACGGTTTCGCTAGTCGGATCACCATCAAAGTTACCGCCTACGGCCAGATTCATCAGCAAATGGAACTTCTGATTAAACGGCGCTGGATACACATTATTGGCAGGCTGCCCATTGCTGATGCTGTACCAGTCATTTTTGGTCGAATATAAATCACCATCCACATACCAGCGAATTTCGCCCGGCTCCCACTCAATAGAGTACGTATGGAACTGCTCAATCGTAGCGTTATCCGGAAATACATATTCTTTGCCGGAGTATACATTGTTCGGCGCCATACCGCCGTAATGAATCGTCCCCGCTACCGTGTCTGGACGACTGCCCCAGCCTTCCATAATATCAAGCTCACCGGAAGCAGCCCAAGTCCCGTACACATCGTTCTCCGGCAGCATCCAGATCGCCGGCCAGTACCCTTTTCCAGTAGGTGCTTTGGCCCGAATTTCAAATTTCCCATATTTCTTACTAAACAACCCTTTAGTCTTAATCCGTGTAGAAGTATATTGTTTGCCAGCTTTTTCTTCTTTGTGGGCCGTAATAATCAGGTTACCGTCCTGTTCCTTTACATTCTTCTCATCGTTGGTATACCACTGCTTCTCATTGTTTCCCCAACCTGGATTGTTGTATTGCGATCCATCTCCAAGGTCATAGGTCCACTTTGTGGCATCAATGTCTCCATCATCAAACTCATCCCCCCAAACCAGTGTCCACGGATCAGTGGTTGGTGTTGGCGTGGCTGTGGGTGTTGGCGTTGGTGTTGGTGTTGGTGTTGGTGTTGGTGTTGGTGTTGGTGTTGGTGTTGGTGTTGGTGTTGGTGTTGGTGTTAGCGTTGGTGTTGGTGTTGGTGTTGGTGTTGGTGTTGGTGTCGGTGTGGCTGTTGGTGTCGGTGTGGCTGTTGGTGTCGGTGTTAGTGTCGGTGTTGATGTTGGTGTCGGTGTGGCTGTTGGTGTCGGTGTCGGTGTGGCTGTTGGTGTTGGTGTTGGTGTTGGTGTTGGTGTTGGTGTTGGTGTCAGTGTTTCGGTTGGTGTTGGCGTTGCTGTTGGTGTTTCGGTTGGCGTAGCAGTTGCCGTAGGTGCCGCCGTTGCTTCAGGTGTGGAGTTTGGTGTCGATATTGGACCTACATTCCCCGAACTGCTTGGCGCTGAGCTTGCTATTGGCAATGTTGTTTTGCCAGTGTTTCCTTTTTTTAATGCTACACCGCCAATCGTTACTCCATCGGCTTTGTTATCTATTGTGGTTACGCTACCGCTGCCTTGAATTGCTGTACCTCCAGCGCTCGCAGATAGGATTAGTGCCGCCACTTGTGAATTGTTCTCCAATGTTAATTGGGTCGGACTTCCCAGTGTAAGGCTGCCGACAGTTCCAAGGATTCTTAACAAAGAACCGCTGACTGCTGAGTCTGCCGAACGAACCGCTGCAAATGTTCCGCGAAGCGAAATATTGTGAGGAACGACATTCATCTCAACATCCCCAAACCCTGCCCCGGTAAGATCGCTGCTTTCTTCTAAGATTGCCCCAGATAGCAGCTGCACTGTACCCACAGCTGTCGACCCGCTGGCATAAATCCGAACCTTACCATTAGGCTTGGCTACTTGAAGCAGTCCAAGAGAAGTATGGTATAAGCCGATACTTTGCTCGCCGCCTCCCCGTACAAAAGTAGTCCCTGTTACCTTTACACCTTCAAGCTTTGCATTCCCGTCAGCTATCCCCTCGGTTAGATAAAGATTACCTTGGATGACCGTGTCTTTAAGAATCACATCAGCCCGATTAATGACTACATTGCCCTTAACTGTTCCTAGTGAAGTCTCTCCTGATTTCAGGAGGAGTCCCGAAACCATTCGATCAGCCAACTGAGCTAACTCTGCACGGGTGATCCCACCATCTGGCTTAAACAAACCTCCAGGATATCCTTTTACAAAACCTGCACTCGATAGAACAGCTATTGCTTTTGCGGTTTCATCGCTGACTCCGTTCAGATCGGTGAATGCTGCTGTACTGCTTTTGTCTGCATTGAAACGAAACACTTTCTCCAATGCTAACGCCGCCTCCGCGCGCGAAAGTGCTTTTGAAGGATAAATATTGTTCTTCTGATCACTGCTTAAATATCCAGCTGCAATCCCTTTGGCTATATCATTTTTATACCAGTCTGTAGCCTGGACATCAGCGGGAACCTTATCCGATTGCTCCTGATAATTAAATATACGATTCATAATAGCTGCGAATTCTGCCTTCGTGACTTCCTTACCCGGACGAAACGACCCGTCGTCATATCCGCTTATGATCCCATTTGCGCTCCAACGCTGTAATGGCCTGCGGCCCAATGACTTGGAGATACATCGGTAAACGCTTTCAATCCATTGATTGGTTCATTTTCCACTTTCGTTGCCGCTGAAGCATTCATGCTCCCAACCGGTGATAGCAGCCCGGTGACAAGGAGCATAGCAGCAAGCGCTGCTGTGAAATTCCTTTTCATCCTAAACATCACTCCTCGAATTTCGTAATATTCGTAATTCAAGCGAAAAATCGAAATCGGTTTCGACAATGCTATTGTTGCTTAGTTTTCTATTTTTGTAAAGATATAATTTTGAATTTTTTTACATAGATTATTTTGAATAAATCTGCATAGTGAAATATATATTTGACTTGTTTCGGCAATAATAATAGACTGAAAATAATTGAATTTTCATTCACCCTATTCATAATAACTCGCAAATAACCGCTCTAGAACAGTCTTTTTCTCAAATTTCAACTATTTAGCGGAGGGTGGCTTTATTAACTATGAATATCAAAATGATTGCCGAAATGGCCGGCGTTTCTGTCTCGACTGTTTCGAAAATTATGAACAATTACAGCGATGTTTCCGAAAAAAC
Organism: Paenibacillus sp. FSL H3-0310; assembly: GCF_038002785.1. Taxonomy (NCBI): domain Bacteria; kingdom Bacillati; phylum Bacillota; class Bacilli; order Caryophanales; family Paenibacillaceae; genus Paenibacillus; species Paenibacillus sp. FSL H3-0310. The sequence goes on along the minus strand of NZ_JBBODC010000001.1, from coordinate 409,716 downwards.
CAAGCAAAGAGTTTTGGAGATCATCGAACAAACCGGATATTCACCTTCCAACTCCGCCAAGACACTCGCAACTAAGAAGTCGAATCTGATCGGGGTTATTTTTGCTGGCGAGCTTAATGTCGAATTTACCCATCCCTTTTTCGTAGAAGTGCTAAATTCCTTTAAAAAGCAGATGGGCGTTCTGGGCTACGATCTCATTTTCTTTTCCAACGAGAAATTCATCAGCAGCGGCGATTATTTCGCTCGATCTGTTCATTTTAATGTGGATGGATGTGTCATTATTTCCGGGCAAAAGATGGAGCCTACCATCCGCGATCTGGATATGAGCAGTATTCCTTGTATCGGGGTCGACCTTGAGCTAAAGGGCAAAAAATCTGGCTTTGTGATGTCAGATAACTTTCAGGTTTCTTCCAAGGTCGTGGAGCATTTTTATCTACTTGGCTATAGAGAGCTTGGATTTATCGGAAGTGCAGCGGATTCAGATATTTCTAACTTGCGGGAATCTGGATATGTCAAAGCTATTGAAAGCTTCGGCCTCACTTTGAACCGTCAGTGGTTTGTTCATGGCGACGATTTCTTTGAGCCCAGCGGTTATACGGCTATGCAGCAATTAATTCAAGCCGGAAATTTACCAAAAGCCATTTTTGCGGCTTCTGACTTGCTGGCTCTGGGAGCCATCCGGGCTTTGAAAGAACACGGCCTCAGCGTTCCTGAAGATATTGCAATTATCGGTTGTGACGACATTGAAGCCTGTAAATATACCAGTCCAAAACTGTCGACCATCCGCCAGAACAAAGAACGGCTTGGCATCCTCGCTGCTCATATGCTCTATGACTTGATTAACAATCAGTCTGGCGGTGGATCGTTTGTAGTGGAGCCTGTGCTTATTGTACGTGAATCCTGTGGCAGTCAATTAAATACTCAGTAATCAAAAAAAAGACAACAGCCAAGGTAAGCGGGTTTCCGCAAACGGCGTTGTCTTTTTTTGATTAACCGAAACGTTTCGTTATAAACATTCATTGGACATCAACTCGCCAAATTCCACCTCTTAATATGGAGTAGGTATCCCTACCTGATGATCCAAATTCAACTCAATCAATTGCCCCGCCTGGGTCAATCCGGCACCAAAACCATACATCAGGATCTTTTGTCCATTTTGTACTTTACCCTCGCGGATGCCCAAATCGAGTCCTAAAGGAATCGTGGCAGCAGAAGTATTGCCGAAATTCATAAGACTGTGCAGCACCTGCTCCAGCGGATAATTTAATCGCTCACAAATTGGCTCAATCATGCGCATATTAGCGCTGTGTGGAATAAACCAGTCTACTTCCTCCAGAGTTACCTCCGCTTTTTCAAGCAGCTGTTGCACACCTAAAGGAACCGTTCTGACCGCCCAGCGAAACACTTCACGTCCGTTCTGTACCAGCATTTGTGTATCTACCAGCTCAATATTGTTTACAGTATGGGCAAGCCCCGTACGGTACACATGATGTGCCCCACCGCCATCTTGCCAGCTGGAAGCCCAAAAATCCCGTCGACTGCTCATCACTTTCCACAAGTACAGCTCCCGCTCCGTCCCCAAAAAGAATACATGTACTGCGGTCAGTATAATCCGTAATCTTGGAGATCGTATCCGCACCAATAACCAGGACCTTACGATGCATTCCTGAAGCCACATAACTGTGAGCAGTATGCAGTGCATAGACAAAACCCGCGCATGCTGCGCTCAAATCCATAGCACCCGCAGTCTGTGGAATGTTAAAACGATTTTGAATCAAAGAAGCTACTGAGGGAAAGGAAAAGTCAGGTGTGCTCGTAGCTACCAGGACCATATCGACATCCTGAACGCTTTTTCCATAACGAGTCATAAGATCCTGCACAGCTGCTGCACATAAATCACTTGTATACTCATCCTGCCTACTAATTCGGCGCTCACGGATTCCGGTCCGTTGTACAATCCATTCATTATTTGTATCTACGATCTGCTCCAGATCGGCATTAGTCAGTCTTTTGGCTGGGACATAGGTTCCGATAGCGGTAATTTTTGCACCTGTCATTCCAATCACCTCTTCATTTAGTATCTGATATTAGTACTTGGTACTAATTATAACTCTGTGCCTGCTAAAAAGTAAAGAAGGCCGGTAAAGCATCTTAGCTTCCCGGCACTTCCTAAACCTTACGAACCCACTTAGAAACGTTTTCTATTACGCTGCTTTCTTTTTCTGACAAACAATATAATCGCAGTTACAATAACCACCACTAAAATGATAAGCACAATCACGATATTCCATACATTAGGCACATAAACCTGCATTTGAATTGGCTCTGTATCCGCTAGTGTAACATTCCAAGTAAGGGTTCTGCCGTCCTCCACATTTGCATTATTGTCTCCATATAAATCCACAGGTAACGTTAATTTAAAGTCGAAAGCCATGTTTTGCAAAAACGCCCGAATAATCGGCTTCGATAAGCTGAGCGATCCCATATTATCCATTATGGTGTCTATGTAACTATTTAATTTGGGCTTCGCCTCAACATCATATTTGGTATAAAACCAATAATCTTTGGTATCTAATTTCAGGTCCACAATATCCAAGTCACCAGAGAGTGCTTTCATTTCCTCAAAAGAGGCATAAGATTTCATGAATTCATAGACTGTAGATTTTCCATCTTGGCTTTTCTCTAGCTCAATCCCCTGATCTTTAAGTTTGTTTACCAGAGCATCTTCCATTTTTCCGCTAATCAACGCTTCTGCCCGCGAATTCACTTTCATATTCACTGCAAAATCTACGCTTCCATTCTTATTCACTGTGACATGCGCTGTTCCTTTAGAACAGCCTGATAATAGTACAAGCATTAAGAGCAGCCCTAGTAACGAAAACCCTCTCCATTTTGACAACAACATTTCCCTCAAACCCTTCACTGACATGTATTTATATAACGGCTACCCATTCTATAAAGGCTACCTCATTTATATCATAGAATCAAACTCTATATGAATGAATAATCAAATTTGAGGACCGTCAAACTTAAACTTTATACGCGCATAAAAAAGAGGCCCTCACAGAAGTAATTACTCATGAGGTAACCTCTTTCAAAAAAGCATCAGCAAATTTGATGTTACTTGGAGTGCTCGTTGTCGCTTGGGTGCACGGTGTTACTTGGACTTTCAAAGTCGCTTTCGGACTCCAGAGCCGTTATTTCCGCACAAACGTCTCTTTTCATAAGCTATCGGACTGGATGGACCTCTGTCAAGAAAGTGGACAGTCACGCAACAGACATTCTAGTCAATTGCTCAGCAAAACGAACTGGAGAAAGATACCCCAGCGCGCCATGCATTCGCTTGCGGTTATAGTAAAACTCAATATATTGAAAAAGTGTCTGGTAGGCTTGCTCCTTAGTTTTGAATCGTGGATTACAATAAATGAGCTCCTTTTTCAAAATGCTGTGCCACGACTCGATACAGGCGTTATCATAACAGTTACCTCTGCGGCTCATGCTGGACTCCATGCCATACGCTTTCAACTGCTTCGTGTATTCATGAGAAGTATATTGAGAACCTCTATCGGAGTGATGTAATAGACCCTTTTCCGGTTGTTTAGCTTCGTAGGCATCTTGTAAAGCGCCCGAAATCAAGCTAGTTTCCATATGGTTCTCCAAACGCCACCCCACGATTTCGCGCGTGCAAAGGTCCATCACACTAGCCAGGTACAAGCGCCCTCCCCGGCAAGGAATGTACGTAATGTCGGTAACCCATACTGAATTGGGTTTGAGTATTTTAAATTGCTGGTTCAGCGTATTCGGGGCAATCGGATGGTCATGATTGGAGTCAGTGGTCTGTACCCGATACGTTTTGGAGACAATGGAGCGAAGCTTCATATGTCGCATGTACACACTCACCGTGCGTTCGGTAACGGTATAACCTTCTTGATGTAACAGGCGGGTGATCTTCGGACTCCCATACCGCTTTTGATGGTCTGTAAAATGATACTGAATTCGCTTCATTATCGCAGCCTTACGAAGCATATGCGTACTGTTTTTTTCTGTCCGCCACTTGTAGTACCCGCTCCGTGACACATGTAGGGTCATGCACATCTTCTCCAAGAGAAACTCGGAGCGATGTTTTTCAATAAACTGGAATCTCAGTTCCTTGGTTTGCTGAAGATGTGCACTGCTTTTTTTACGATCGCTAATTCCTCTTCCACATCGGCAATCTTGTTATCTTTTTCTTGAAGTTGACGGCTCATTTCTTTCAACTGTGCCTCGAGTTCTCGTACTCGATCCACGCTAGCTGCCGGTTCATTCTTTAATTCTCGATACTGGCTCATCCATTGATGCAGGGTACTTTTTGGGATGTTGAGCTCTTCCGCCAAGTCGCCCACTGTCTTTGTTTGCTCTTGAATGAACTGCACTGTCTGTTTTTTAAATTCTTCGTTATACCGTTGTCGATGTTCTCCCATGTGAACACACCTCCGTGGACTCATTATCGCCAGTCTGTTAACTACTGTCCACTTTTTATTCTAGCTTCACCAGTGTCACTATTGACGCAAAATCACCCCATTATGAGCCATTTTACGAGGAATAGCGCCTCTCCAGTCCGAAACTATCCGGAAAAGGCTCTAAATTAGCAAATAGCGGCATCTGAGTCCGAAAGCACAACGCCCTCCCTCCCGCAACCGCCCTACCGCCCCTAAACTAATCAATTTTTAAGTCACAGAGTTGCTCTATGTTACTTGAAGTGCTCGTTGTCGCTTGGGTGCACGGTGTTACTTGGACTTTCAAAGTCGCTTTCGGACTCCAGAGCCGTTATTTCCGCACAAACTCCTCTTTTCATGGGCTATCGGACTCCAGAGTCACTATTGGTGCAAAACGACCCCATTATGAGCCATTTTACGAGGAATAGCGCCTCTCCAGTCCGAAACTATCCGGAAAAGGCTCTAAATTAGCAAATAGCGGCATCTGAGTCCGAAAGCACAACGCCCTCCCGCAACCGCCCTACTGCCCCTAAACTAATCAATTTTTAAAGCCACAGAGTTGCTCTATGTTACTTGAAGTGCTCGACGCTACTCGGGATGCTTAATGTTACTTGAAGTGCTCGTTGTCGCTTGGGTGCACGGTGTTACTTGGGCTTTCAAAGTCGCTTTCGGACTCCAGAGTCATTATTGGTGCAAAACGACCCCATTATGAGCCATTTTACAAGGAATAGCGCCCCTCCAGTCCGAAACTAACCGGAAAAGGCTCTAAATTAGCAAATAGCGGCATCTGAGTCCGAAAGCACAACGTCATCCCTCCCGCAACCGCCCTACCTACCGCCTGCCCGCAACCACCCCACTACCGCCCTCCCACAGCCTCCCTACTATCGCACTACTGCAGCACTACTGCAGCACTACTACCACCCTACTGCCGAAACAAAAACACTACTCCACAAACAACGTCCTACTCTAAAACCACTCCATTGCCCATCAAGCTGGGCTTATAGAGTCCCGCTTATGTGGTTAAAGAGGCGCTTCTTTTCCCCGCTCCATGTAGTGAAGCATTCTCTTCACTCAAGCCGGTGTCCGCTTGGCGGAGAACCTTTCGCCCCCTCCAGCGCGCCAAAACAAGCAAACCTCTCACCAATTCGTCGGCTATCATACAACAATAGATACCTATGAGTCCCCAGCCGACGCTGATTCCTAACCAATAGGAGCAGCCCACGCCAATGAGGGACATAGACACGATGGAAGTATACATCGTATAACGCGTATCCCCGATGGCATTCAGCGCGTTGCCGAGGGCCATATTCAGCATTTTGGAGGGCTGGAGCAATAGATTTAGAGCTAACAAAGAAACCCCGATCGCAATAATTTTCGGATCAGATGTGAAATAACCGAGCAGCTGTTTTCCGAACAAGAATAATAACAACATGTTAGCTGACACAATACTCAAACCAATGAAGAGTGTACGATATGCACTGCGGTAAGCTTCTTTCAGTTTGCCTGCTCCGAATAAATGAGCAATCTGTATCTGCCCCGCCAGCGCAAAAGCATAACCAAGCGTGAAGCAAAAGGACTCCAAGGTGTTAAGATACGTGCGTGCTGCTAACGCTTCGGCTCCAAGTGCAGCCAGAAAGGAATACACAATAAGCTGGGAGAATACCCAACAGGAAGAATTGATCCCCAGCGGCCAGGCAATCTTCAGAATTTGCTTGAACAGCTTCCCATTGAATATACGGAAATCTCTAAGTCTAACCTTGATTTCGAAAGAACGCCGGAATAAGGAATAGAGAATAATCACTCCGACCAGTCTACTGACAATACTGGAGATCGCGATGCCCGCAAGGCCTAGCTGTGGCAGACCGAATACACCAAATATAAAAATATAGTTCAGAATTATATGGATGACATTGATTATAATCCCTGTGTACATCGGCCCTTTGGTATTCCCTGTGTTCCGGATAGCGGTACCGAGGGAAGCGATCATCCCGACCATAAAAAGTCCACCGCCGACATAGGAGATATAGACATTCGAAAGTGATAATAGTTCCGGTGCTATATTTAGAACCCCACCAATAGGGCCCGCATAGAAAAACAACACAATACTCACGACAATCCCCAACACGAGGCTAACCGATACTCCCATAATAGCAATCGTGCGCGCTTCACCAAAACGTTTGGAGCCCATTCTCTGTGCGATCAGAATCCCCGCTCCACCCGCAAATGTTGTAAAAAGTGTGGTCAATGCACCGAACAATTGATTGGAAATGCCGACTACGGCGACTGCATCATCAGAGATACGGCTGACCATTAATGTATCTACCGTACCCAGCAGAGTCTGTAGAAATACCTCTATAAATATAGGCCAAGCCAATACCCAGAGTCCAAAACCCTGTCTTTCTTTTTTCACTATACAAACCCTCCTCGTAAACCATACCTATAGACTTAGCCTAAAAAATAACATCTTTATTCATTAGGTCAGACTAAATTATAGATGATATACTTTGGATGATGGTACAGATTTCAAACCAATTATTACATTATTCCAACCTCACTAAAAGGAGCTTCTGACATGAACATCTTGAACTTCACCGTTCCTCCGTTGCTGTACTACATTGTGAGCGGATTCCATACTTTCTCCCCCGGCCATTATCATATGAGCCGCCATAATACCCGGGTGTTCGATATGCTTGTAGTTAAACAAGGCTGTTTATATATGAGTGAAGGCGGTCTCCCTTTTCAAGTAAAAGCGGGTCAGGCGCTCTTGCTTCGTCCAGACAGCCATCATTTCAGTACGGATAGCTGCAAGGAATCCACCTCTTATTATTGGCTGCATTTTCAAACGGTGGGCGACTGGAATATGACCGAGGATACGGCTGCTGCGCTTGAGAAAGATAACGTCAAAATAGAGAACTCCCTGCAATCTGACGAATTTGATATCCGGCCGTTTAGCTTACGCTTGCCTCAATATACAACTCTGCTACAGCCGTCCAAGATGGAAGAGCTGCTCTCGCAGCTGAATCAGCTTGTGCCTAATTCCCATTTAAGCGATACTCCATTTCAGCAGCAGCTGTTGTTTCAGGAGGTTATTCAGCAGTTATCCGCCTCCCTCAGCCATGAGCGCCCCTCGCCCTCCAAAATATGTGCAGAGCAAGCGGCCTCCTATTTACGCAGCCATTTTCGTGAGCATATCACTGCGCAGCAGCTCGGGGAAAGTCTAAGCTTTCACCCTGTATATATCGCTCGTTGCATGAAGAAGGAATACGGCTGTGCGCCGATGGAATATCTGCTGCATTATCGGATTCAGCAAAGTAAACTTTTGCTGATGCAGACTAGCTACACGATTGCCCGTATAGCCGAGGAAGTCGGCTTCAATCAGGCCCCTTACTTCAGCTCCAGCTTTATTCGAATAGAAGGAACCACTCCACGGGAATTCCGTCAACGTTTCTCGTAAATCTGAGTACGTTAAAGAACACAAAAAAAGGGATGCTCCCTGCCATTTGGCTTAGGGAACATCCCTTGCTGTTTTATTTCAAACCCTTCTCCTGCACATAAGCATCCCATTGCTTGATATATTCGGTCTGGATTTTCTCAAGGCCGGCTTGCTTAGCCTTTTCCATAAAGGTGGCTAAACCCGCATCAACATCCTCTACTAATCCAGCTTGCAATGGATACAGGTATTGCTTTTCCACCTGCTCTAGTGCTGCTTTTTCCGCCTGATAGGAGGTATAATCCTCAGCAAAACCTGTGAAAATATCCGGCTTCTGAATTTTGTCGAGCTCAGCGAAAATTTCCTTCACACCATCATAGGATTTATCAAATAGCATGAACTCCGGATTCCGCCAGGCCCAGCCATTCATTCCCTCGCGTGTAAAACCGTTCGTTGAAGCATCTCCAATAAGTTCATAGTAACCGTTCGCATCAATTTTATAGTTCTTTCCTTCCACACCGTATTGTGTCAGCTGATTATAACGTTTATCCATGACCATTTTTTCATAGAAGGCCAGTGCACGTTCAGGGTTCTTGCTGCTCTTCGGAATGGCGAAACCATTATGAATAGGATGAACTGGTGTTGCATAACCAATGGTATTGCCATAAGGATAGTAACCTAGATCCCAATCCGGATGTGCTGCTTTCACCTTCATCAACGTATCGTTGAAGCGAGTCGGATTATCTCCGAAGATGCTTGCTGCCTTGCCCGCGATAATCGGAGCCTGGATGGTATCCTTCAAGTTCAGGACGTTTTTGGAAATCAATCCGTTTTCCTGCCAGCGTCTCATCGTCAGCAGCTCTTCTTTATGTTCCTCCGAGCCCCAATACAGATAAGCTTTTGAAGGATCATCGTACTTAATACCAATACCATAAGGCAGGGGACTGCCGACCTGTGCGGTAAGTGTTGAATATACATCATGAATGTTACCTCTTACATCACTGTTAAAAGAAGCAGGCGACATCTGAGGTTCATTTTTCTTGATTCCTTCCATGTATGCTTCATAGCTAGCCAGATCTGTCGGCTGAGGCAGATTGTATTTCTTGCGCAGATCCTCACGCCATACGAAGCCGTTCGTTACATACTCCTTATAAGTCGCTGGAACGGTGTAAATCTTGCCATCAATCTTCACAGCATCCCACATTTCCTGTGGTACGAATTGCTGGAGTTCCGGGGCAGCTTTAGGCAGCAGATCATCAATAGCTAAAAAAGCTCCCTTTTTCGCATAAGCCTGATATTGTGTCCAGTCCGCAGTGAAGATCAGATCGATTGATTGACCCGACGACAGCAGCAGCTTATATTTCTGATCCCAATCTGTCCAGGTTGTATAGTTGAATTTAACGGTTGCATTCAGATCCTCTTCAGCCATTTTGTTAATTTCCGCTTCAATGCTTGAGAGGTCCTTCGGCGCATCGCCTAGCATATAGAATTGCAGCTCGACCTTTTTGGAAGTGTCCAGTCCGGTCTTCTCCTCAGACCCTGCGTTCGTACTTTGTGCTGTGTTTCCTCCGCTATTGCTCTCTTTTACCGCCGCATGGTCTCCGTTTGCAGAATTAGAATTCCCCCCGCAGCCTGCCAGTAGCGTCATGCCCAGTACTGACGTAAGCAGAATAGACATGCGTTTGCCCCGTTGTTTATTCATCTGAATCCTCCCTTTTCACTATGCTTCTATGTTAGCCGACTGTACCTTTACCCGGTAGTGGGCAGGTTGCGGTTCTAACCTTTTACAGCGCCGATGGTTAGGCCTTTGACAAAATAACGCTGAACGAACGGGTACAGAAAAAGAATAGGTCCCGTCACGACAATTGCCATCGCCATTTTGGTAGACTCAGCAGGGACCTCCGTAGCCAGTGACACCCCGGTTCCCGCCCCCATCTGTGCGATAAACTGTGCTGAATTGATAACATTGTACAGATAGAACTGCAGCTGATATTTATGCGTATCATTGATGAACAGTGAAGAGGTGAACCAGTCATTCCAGTAATACAAAGCCAGAAACAAACCGACTGTAGCGATGCCCGGCATGGAAAGCTTGAGTACAATCTGCCAGTAAATCCGGAAATCACCAGCCCCGTCTATTTTTCCAGAATCGAACAATTCCTCAGGAACTGCTGATTTGATGAAGTTTTTCATTAAAATGATCAAAAATGGCGTCATCAGACCTGGAAGCACCAGTACCGCATAGGAATCCAACAAACCGAGGTATTTCGTAATCATGATGTACCAAGGGACAAGTCCTCCCCCAAACAAAGTCGTAAAGTATATATAGAAGGAAAAGCTATTTCGATATTTGAAATCTTTACGCGCCAGTACATAACCCGCCATAGTCATGAAAAAAAGTCCCATTACCGTTCCAATCGCAGTTGTGCTGACTGTGACCGCATATGCCCGCAGCACCTCATCCGGGAAGATGAATACCGTCTTGTAGCCCTCCAGTGAGAACTGTGCCGGAATCAGATGATAGCCATCGCGAATAATGGACTCATTGCTGGTCAAAGATGCAGAGATAATTAGCAAAAAGGGCAGCAGGCAAGCGATCGATAAGCCAATAATGACCACATAGGCAATCCAATGAAGCATTCGCGTATATTTATCCTTTTGAATTTTCATTTCTTATCCTCCTAGAACAGGGCGTAGTCATCGTTTATTTTGCGGATAATGTAGTTGACCGTCATAATGAGGACGAAGCCGAACAAGGATTGATAGACCCCGGCAGCCGTTGCCATGCCCACATCAAAGGTTACTTTAAGCGAACGGTATACATAGGTATCAAGGATATCCGTCGTATTGTAGAGCAGCCCGTTATTGCCTATTAATTGATAGAAAAGATCGAATTGGCCCTTCATAATACTCCCGAGCGCAAAGAGCAGCAGCACCACAAAGGTTGATTTCAGCATCGGCACCGTTATATACCAAATCCGCTGGAAAATATTAGCACCATCAATTTTGGCCGCTTCATAATATTCGTCACTAATCCCCGTAATCGCCGCCAGATAAATCACCATGCTGTAGCCAAGATTTTTCCATAGATAAAAGATAATGATCAGAAAGATCCATGCCCAAGGTTTACTGTAAACGTCGACCGGATCAAGGCCAAATTGGGTAAGCATTGTATTTAAGAAACCGCTGTCATAATTAAACAAGTTGTAGACAATTACGCTGAGAATTACAAAAGATACGAAGTAAGGCAAAAACATTACTGATTGGCTAATCTTTTTAAACCATTTTCCATTGAGCTCACTCAGCAGGATCGCACAGACAATTGCCAGCACATTTCCCAGTACAATAAAAGCAATATTGTATCCTATCGTGTTCATCGTGAGCTTCACCAGCGTACCGGATCTCCAGAGGAACTCGAAATTCTGTAATCCCACAAACTTGGAGTTGAACATGCTGCTGTTGAAGTCGAATTGAGTGAACGCATAATAGATGCCTACCATTGGAAAATAGGAATTCACCAGAAAAAAGATCAAGGTGGGCAGCAGCATCAGAAACATTACCCGATTGTGCACCAGCTCATACAACAATCCTTTCTTCTTTCTTGTCGTTCGTAAGCGTGCTCTACCATCAGCCTGGATGCCAAGTTCGACGTTTGAAATTCCTTTGGATGAGGTTTGGCTCAAGATCTCTCACTCCCCTTAATATAGAAACTGCATAATTCCACTATAGGGGGATTCTTCTGAACACAGAAGTGAAGCTTACAAGCCTTACTGCACAAACTGGCGAAACAGGAACTGAACAATCAGGATGTTTATGTAAAAGTCTTCGGAGACCCACTGAGCTTCTCAAGCTTCGCTAACTCCTTATAATCCTTGTAGAAAAGACTGTTTTGTACACGAATATTTAATTTGTTCACTCCCTTCAGATTGGAAAAATGCAGGATTCTAAGGTTGCTCCACTGTTCTGTTCACTCTTGGGGACTTATAATAAAGGAACTTCATAATATGAATTCATCCAGAGTCTTGTCCGAGTAAGTCATATGATGATCAGGGGGGACGGTATGAAGAATAATGATCTACGGAGAAAAAGACTACTGTATGGCAAGCTGCTCACCACCATAACCCTGTGCATATCGTTAACCCTTCTTATCTCTACTTTTGTTTACTATACGTACTACATCGGCGTCGAGAAGACGCAAACCTTTCGCTCCGATCTAAGGGATCTGACCCAGACTGGCAAAAAAGTGGTCAACATGGCTGAAGTCGCGCAAACGCTTTCATTTCAACTGTATCGAACCAGCACGATTTCTCATCTGTTGTTCTACAACAAGCCCTCTATTTATGAGGTAACCGCGGCGATGTCCGATCTCGGAAACTACTTAAATTCCATGCCTTATATTGAATCCATCTATGTATATAATCCGAATAATGACACGGTTTATATTTCGGCAGCACAGGGCCAGAATGGCGTATTCACCACCCGCGAACTGGTGGACACTGAAATTATTCAGATGCTGAATCATTATCAGGATTACAAAACATTTACGCCGATTCCGCGAACCTATTCCATAGATGAACCTGAGAAAAAAACCATCTCAGTCTATACTTACCTTTGCTATGATGCGATCAATTGGGACCGCTCTATTAACTCTGCGGTTATTGTTAACATATCCGCGGCTTGGATCAATAAAGAACTGGCTAGCGGCAATACACCCGGTAGTGGCAGTACCTACATTTTGGATGACCAAGGCCGTTTTCTGTCGGGGAATAAGCTGACATTGGAGAAGCTCTCCGGGGATGAAAACAGTTGGCTGGAGCATCAAGTAAAAGCACGTTCTGCCGGCTATTTTACTGCCCCTTTTAGAGGGAATAAATCACTGGTGTCCTATACTTCGCCCGATTCGCTTGGCTGGCAATATGTGCGCATTACTCCTTATGAGGTAATTACTGAACAGACCAATCATATCCGCAATACTACGCTTCTGATTTCTTTAATTATTTTATTGTTCGGTCTTGTTATTTCTAGGGTACTGTCCAAACGGCTTTATCTGCCGATTGATTCGATCGTAAGCCGAATGAACACCCTTGAGGCAGATAAACGCAACAGCATGTTCACGATCAGGCAGAATTCATTACGCAATCTGGTGCTTGGCATTAAATCTCTTCATAACAGCCGGCAAAATGATGTTCAACAGCTGGGTATTTCTTTTAATTTAAACGAGGGCTACCGGCTAGTATTACTACGCATTGATGAGTACGAAGCTCTGCGAAAGGAACGAGGCTCTTATCTCCTTCCGTACAAGTTTGCCATCATGAATATTGCCTCAGAGATCTGTGGACAGACTTATCAGGTGGAAACTGTAGATATGAATGACGATAGTGTAGTCATGTTGCTTAGCAGCATGACCTCCACTGAACATCTGGATACCGAGCTAATTGAAGTGCTGCTGCGGCAGATCCGCGTGGCCTGTTGTGATTATCTAAAAATCGGACTGTCGTTAGTGTACAGCCCCATCAGTGATAATCCAGATGTACTAAACCGGCTGTACAGTCAGGCCAGAGAAGCTTCCAAACATAGACTGTTTTATGGTCATGGCAGCCTGATCAATGCTGAGCGCATTAGCGAGCTTCAGAACAATCTTTACTCCTACCCGGCTGACAGCGAAAAAAAGCTGGTCGATGCGCTCACAAGTGGCAGAACAGACGAAGCCCGCAGTCACTTCTCCGAAATGGTACGTGAAATGGAGCAATATCCCTATCATGTGCTGGAACTTACTGTTTCAAGGGTGACGCTAACGATTAAACGAATCGTCGATAACATCAAGAAGCTTAGTCCTACCTCCACCGAAGGGATGATGGTGATGCCTTCGCTTGAACATTATGAAACGATAGAAGAATTTGAAGCGGCTTTTTACCAGCTTTTCGAGCATATTCAGGAATTCCAAGCGGATAAGCGCAGCTCCAAGCAAAGCGATCTAATCCGGCAAATCAACCAAACCATTCAGCAATCTTACACGGACCCTTGCTTGAGTCTGAACCAAATTGCCGATGAACTTAATATGTCTCCAATCTATGTCAGCAGACTTTATAAGCAGCAGACCCTAACCACTATTGTGGATGTCATTATGGAGGTACGGATGAAGGAAGTATGCCGCCTGCTTGTAGAGAGTGATTTATCGGTATCGGATATCGCTGAAGTAACTGGCTTCACCAGCAGTTCTTATCTCCACCGGATGTTCAAACGCAACTTCAGCCTTACACCAATAGAATTCAGACGGACCAAAAACAGTTCATAACATGAATCACCTATACTCCAAAACGAAGGGTGCTCCAGCAGCCATTACATTGGCCTTTGGAACACCCTTCGATATCATGTTAAATATTAAAATACCTTCGCAATATTTGCTTCATTCTCACCTGCAAGAATGGTATATTCTTTGGTCAACAGATTAGCTTCAAGCTTCGCCACACTGTTTTCATTTTTCCAAGTGATGTTCAGCTCATTCTCACTACCTTGTACAATCTTGATCTCACCATTAAAAGCTGGACAGCTATTTCTGAATTTCAACAATGCGAACAGCTTTTGAACAACAGGACGTTGTACCTCAGCAGCAATTTCATCTTTAGAATAATAATGGCGGTTAATATTGCGTCCTTCTTTTGTGCTTTCGAGCAGCTCAATATCATTCTCGCCAGCGAATAGACCAACATAATAAATCTGTGGAATACCAGGGGCGAAGCACTGAATAGCTCTGGCCAAAAGATACGCCTGATCATCATTGCCAAGTGCAGAATAATAAGTGCAGTTAATTTGATAAATATCCAGATTATTATAAGCGGCGGAGCTATATTTTTTCTTAACATTTGCTCCTTGACTATATAGGCTTTCTCTGGTCATTTCAGCTTCTCCGTCGGTCATCAGATCCTTAACATCCACTACGCCAATGCCGTCATGTGTATCCAGGGTAGTGAATTGTTTTCTCGGACAGATTTCCAGCCAATGCGCAAGCCGATTTACTTTTCCACTATATAGAGCATGTAATACCAACATTGGCAGGGCGAAATCATAGACATAATAATCCTTGTCTGCAATCTTCAATTGAATGCTGTAATGCTCATGGATTTCCGGAAGAACAGTTACGCCATAAGGCTCCACTACTTCTTTAGACAAATTCAACATTTCCCAAATATCCGGTTCTACGAAAAAACAGTTGGTACCCATCTTTTTGTTGGCATAGGCAAAAGCGTCCAGCCGGATAATCGATGCTCCTTTATCAGCAAGGAAGGTCAGATTGTCTTTCACGAATTTCTTCGTGGTTTCGGTAGTCACGTCCAGATCGATCTGCTGCTCATCAAACGTACACCAAACCTTTTCTTTCGTCCCATCTTTAAAAGTAACCTCTACGTATGGCGCCCGCGGTTTACGTTTATAAATTAAATCCACATCAACCTCAGTTGGTTCACCGTTAGGCCAGAAATCCTTGTAACGAATAAATAAATCCTTGTATTGCGATGCATCCTTCTTCTCAAGGAAATCTTGAAAGTATGGAGACTGCTGTGAAATGTGATTGATCATGAAATCATACATCATGTAGAACTTCTCGCTCATCTCTTCGATTTCCGCCCAGTCGCCAAAAGCCGAATCAACCTTGGTATAATCCATCGGGGCAAATCCCCGGTCGCCCGAAGAGGGGTAAAACGGCAATAAATGAACCCCACCCACGACTCCTTGCAAGTGTGTATGCAGTACTTCGTTTAGTTCTTTTAAATTATTTCCCATGCTATCTGCATAAGTGATAAGCATAACTTCATTTTTAATCAGCATATTGGAGTTCTCCTTCTATTTCAATTTATACACTCTTGCTTCATAAGGTCTGAGAAATCATCAAACTAATGTAATTTATGAAAGCGTTATCCTAACAATCTTGTTCCTCCCTAGATGAAGGTTTATTCAAAACCAATTTTATAGATGCGCAAATAATATGTCAAACGTTTTCATATAATTAAATCAATAAAATATAGGTATAATGATTGATTTTTAATATTATATCCAAATATTTGTGGTAACGTATAACATATCTATTATAACTATCAGAAACTATCTATGCTTTTACAATTGTTAGTCTCGATTAGTGTCAACAATCCAAGAAAGTTGTAGAATATAGATTAGAGCATTTTATGAAACGGGGATGAGGGTATGGCAAGTATTAAAGATGTTGCCAAGGAGGCGGGCGTTGCTGTAGCTACCGTGTCCAGAGTAATGAACAACCGGGGATATATCAGCAAAGAGACGCGTAAAAAAGTTGAAAAAGCGATGGACGCCTTAGATTATCATCCTAATCAAATCGCCAGAGCCTTACAGAAGAATCAATCCTTTTTTATTGGGATTATTGTTCCAGATTCGAACCACCCTTTCTTTTCCGATCTCATCAAGTATGTTGAAATGAGTGCTAATGAAAAAAACTATAAATTGCTAATATGCAATTCTCTTGACGATCCTGAGAAGGAAGCCAACTATATTAGCATGCTTCGCCAGAATCAAGTAGATGGCATTATCATGTGCAGCCACACCATGAATATTGAAAGCTATAAAAAGGTCCCTTTCCCTATTGTCTCTTTTGACCGTTTTATTTCCTCCAATATCCCTTGTGTGGGATCGGATAATTACCGCGGTGGTGAGCTAGCTACCGAACATTTGATACAGCTGGGCTGTAAACGGTTGCTACA
The DNA here is from genome assembly GCF_038002785.1 of Paenibacillus sp. FSL H3-0310. Lineage (NCBI taxonomy): Bacteria > Bacillati > Bacillota > Bacilli > Caryophanales > Paenibacillaceae > Paenibacillus > Paenibacillus sp. FSL H3-0310. The sequence goes on along the minus strand of NZ_JBBODC010000001.1, from coordinate 393,085 downwards.
TATCTCCGGCCCGCTAGATCTGGATATTCTAGCGAATCGTCGTCGGGATGCTTTTGTCATCACAAGTATGAAACATGGTGTAACTTACGATATTATCGAAGGCGCGCACAACAAGCTTACCTTTGATTATTTTTGGTCCTTTGTCACCGAAAATATCTCTCCGGCCCAACTTCGAGAATATGATGGAGTATTTTGCAGTAATGATATTGTGGCTTATGCTTTATACATTTATGCTGAACAGCAAGGCATTCGAGTGCCCGAGCAACTGAAAATCATCGGTTATGATTACCACAGCTTTACCCGCATGCTTCAGAGTCCTAAATTGACTACCATTATGCAACCTAGTGATCGGATCGGGGTCATGCTGACCAATACTCTCCTGCAAATGATCGAAAGTGCTGACGGAGAGCTAATCAACAACACTACTGTAGACGTAACTCTCATTAAAGGAGAGACTACTTAACGTATCTATTAAAAAGGTAGACTACCGTAATTAGCGGTGGCCTGCCTTTTTTGTATTGCTTCATTAATAACGACTTTCAGGAATAACGGCTTTTAGGGCGATTTTTGTAACAACTTCCGCTTCTCAGAATATGCTGATTGGGCAGGTTCCCATTTTTCAAAGGAATGAACAGGAGAAGTTCAAGGAGGAGATATAGAAATATGCCTGATTACAGACCATTTAAAGGCGATGCTATCCTAAACAAGCATGGAAGGATCAGCAGTCCTATTAGAAAGAGGGAGTGTAACGCACTATTAAAAATAGTCACTGATCTCTCTGCAGTGGTACCCCCCGTACTTACGAATCCCACAACACTTCATATTGCCAATCTACAAAGAGTGTTAAGAGAATTATTGGAATTCTTGCATACCTCTAAGTTATGCAGTCCTTTTAGAACTGAGCTACTTTCTGTAGTAGAGATAACCATTGTATCGACCGAAGTCAGTCCCTTCTCTGTCGTAAGCGTGGGCACCAATCTTCAACTGTTGTTAGCTGAGTTATTATCTTTTATTCTCGCCACGAAGATTGACTCTAATTGTAAAGATCAGTTGATTATTCAGATCAGACATATTCAAGCTTCTATTACACAAGCAATCGGATTGCCTATTAAAGGTGCGACTGGACCTCAAGGGCCACAGGGACCTCAGGGTCCGCAAGGAGCGCAAGGGGTTCCGGGCGCAAAGGGAACCACAGGGGTAGGGCTGCAAGGAATTGTTGCTTTTAATCCTGCACTAAGCCCTACTTATCCAGCAGGTCAAGTAGTAACCTTTAATGGCAGTACCTATATTGCTATTGTTGCTGGACCAACGGGAACACCTGGAAGTTCACCAGACTATTTATTAATTGCTGGTGGCTCCACAGGCCCCCAAGGACCGCAAGGACCACAAGGCCCTCAAGGCCCTCAAGGAACGCCTGGACTTCAAGGACCTCAGGGTCCGCAAGGGGTAGGGCTGCAAGGAATTGTAATCTTTAATCCTGCACAAAGTCCTACTTATCCAGCAGGTCAAGTAGTAACCTTCAATGGCAGCACCTATATTGCTACTGTTTCTGGACCTACTGGAATACCTGGCAGTTCACCAGATTACTTGTTAATCGCTGGTGGTGCGATGGGACCTCAAGGACCACAGGGTGTGCAAGGGATTCAAGGACCAACAGGTGCGCAAGGACCAGCGGGTCCAGGCGTAGGAGCAACTGGAGCGACGGGCTCGACTGGTGCTGCCGGCTTGGCGGGCCCTGCTGGTACAACGGGCGCGACGGGCGACCCGGGCGCGGTCGGCGTTGCCGGAGCTACGGGGGCAACGGGCGTGACGGGTGATCCGGGGGCGGTCGGCGTTGCCGGAGCTACGGGGGCAACGGGCGTGACGGGTGATCCGGGGGCGGTCGGCGTTGCCGGAGCTACGGGTGCCACAGGGGCGACGGGTGATCCGGGGGCGGTCGGCGTTGCCGGAGCTACGGGTGCCACCGGTGATCCCGGCGCGGTCGGAGCTACTGGCATTACCGGAGTCACTGGTGCAACCGGTAACGGTGCAATTATTCCACTGGCATCCGGAGGACCTATTATTATGACCACGGTTTTAGGTGGTTTGGTTGGAACAACAAGCCTTGTAGGCTTCGGAAGTTCAGCCACAGGTATTTCGCTTGTTGGCGGTAATATTGATTTGACAGGTACTCTCCTTGGACCGCTTATCAATTTTGCATTCTCAACTCCTCGAGCAGGAGTAATAACTTCCATTGCCGCTTACTTCAGTAATACCATAGCTTTATCGCTGCTTGGTACTACGATAAATGTAACAGCGCAATTGTACCAATCTGCCACACCAAATAACACATTTACTCCTATTCCAGGCGCAACAGTCCCACTTCCACCTATCACCGGTACTATTAATCTTGGAACTTTTGTCAGCGGAATTACGAATGGTATCAATTTTACTGTAACACCACAGACACGTTTGCTTATGGTATTCTCAGCCACCGCTACAGGTCTTACCCTTGTAAATACAGTCACTGGTTATGCAAGTGCTGGCTTTACGATTGTATAATCACTAAAAAAAGTTAAAAAAAGCATCTGCGATTCCTTTTGAAGGAGGTGGCAGATGCTTTTTTGTAATATGCGGATTCAACTCTTGATCTTTCGGACTCAGATGCCGCTATTCGTTAATTTATCACTGTTTAGAGAGATTATCGGACCTGAGAGGCGCTATTGGGCAGAAATGGTGCTCAGTAGTGTCTATTTTGTACTAATAACGCCTATGGAGTCCTATAGCAACTCAAAAATAGGAAAATATTGCAAATAAGAGCGCCTGAGTCCGATAGCTACTCCGTTCACTGGGAACCATAGTCCATTCACTGAGATTCATAGCCCGTTTAGTGAGATTCGTACTCCGTTCACTGAGAGCCATAGCCCGTTTAGTGAGATTCGTACTCCGTTTACTGGGAGCCATAGTCCATTCACTGGGAGTCATAGTCCGTTCACTGGGAACCATAGTCCATTTAGTGAGATTCGTATAGTCCGTTCACTAGGATTCACACTTTGTCACTGTTTGCAAAAACGAACCTCACAACTAATACGATTTCAGCTTATAACAAATACACCTTCAGCTTATCGATGACCTCATCGATTTCCGCTGTAGTCGTATATCGTCCCACACTAAAACGAACCGCCCCCCGTCCAATGTTCTCCGACACATGCATAGCCTTTAAAACAGGCGAAATCAACGTTTCACCGGAATGGCACGCCGAGCCAGTTGAAGCAGCCACAGCTTCCAGGGAATCGATAATTTCATGACCCACTGCTCCAAGAAAACTAACGTTAAGGGTGTTAGGCAAGCGCTTGTGTTTATGACCATTCAAATGAATTTTTTCGCCAAAAGACTCCTGCAGTCTTCCATAGAAATACTCCGTAACTTGCTTAACTCTTTCTCTAGAATCAGAGTCAGCAGCAAGCTCGCAGGCTTTTCCTAAGCCAATGATGTAAGGTGTATTTTCTGTCCCCGCTCTTCGCCCCTGTTCATGGCCCGCACCGTGTATCAAAGGCTCAATGTGAATGCCGTCCCGAATGTACAATGCTCCAATGCCTTTGGGCGCATATAATTTATGGCCTGCAAGCGTTAGAAAATCCACTCCTAAATCCGCTACATCGAGGTCTACTTTTCCCGCAGACTGTGAAGCATCTGTATGAATAAGAACACCCCGTTCGTGGCAGACCTCAGCTATTTCCTTGATCGGCTGGATCGTGCCCGTTTCGTTATTAGAGTGCATGATGGAGACCAGAATGGTTTGGTCCGTAAGCTGCTTTTTCACATCCTCAACCTGCACCATTCCATACGAGTCAACAGGTACATAAGTGAGGGTGTAGCCCATCTGCTCCAGAAACTGACAAGGTTTAATTACCGCCGGATGCTCGATAGCAGACAGGATAATGTGATTACCTTTATGGCGATACGTTTGGGCTACTCCTTTAATGACAGTATTATTAGACTCACTACCCCCACTGGTAAAAAGCACCTCACCCGGCGCACAATTCAGGAAATCAGCCACCTGTGTTCTTGCCTGCTCTATTCCGAGTTTAGCTTCACGCCCCAAAGAATGACTGCTTGAGGGATTCCCAAAATGACCGTAAAGATAAGGGATCATAACCTCTGCTACTTCCTTATCTACTGGTGTTGTAGCGTTGTAATCTAAATAGATCATATTAGTAAAGCCCCCTTTAACCATAACGCGAAACTTATACTTCCTGACGTTTTAAAAAAGAACGCACAGCAGTCTCAGCTTCATCCAGATTATTCACTTTAAAAGTAACTCTCTCAATGCCTTCATACTGAGTAGACGTATAATCGTATCTAGGGTCGTAGTAATACTCTAACAGCAGCGCCACAGCTTCGCCGAACAAATCCGCCTGCAAGCATCGTTCGATTTCTGCTGCAACAGGGATATGAATTCGGGATTTAATACTCCGAAATGCAGAAATACACTGCTCCTTGTACTCTTCTGGCCGATAATCCTCAAGGATTTGCTGCACTCTGGCTTGCAAAGGCATCTCAATCCAGATCTGTGTTCCGATCTCTTTTTGCTCGGCCATAAACGGGGGCATCACTACCTTACCAATCTTTTTGCTCTCCGCTTCAAATAGTACATAAGGAGAATCCCCGATCTTAATTAACTCCTCTAAAAGAAGACTATCGAACGTTTTTTGATTGTTCGCACGAAGACCAATCTCACCAAAAATAGAACCACGGTGACCTGCCATCCCTTCCAAATCCAGAACAGGATACCCCTGTGTCTTCAGGCGGTGTAACAGATTGGTTTTACCTGTGCCTGTATTTCCGTGAATCACATAAGACTTAGTCTTACATTCATAGGACTCCAATTCGTCGAGCACCCATTTACGATAAGCCTTATAGCCGCCTATCAGCCGGTAAGCATGAATATCCATTAAAGAGAGTACGGTCGCAGTTGTACGGCTGCGCATACCTCCCCTCCAGCAGAATACAGCTTTGTCTCCTTGAATCGCTGCAAATTCTTTGACAAAAGAAGGCAGTTTTGCCGCAGCAATCTCCAAACCACGTTCTTTCGCGGCCTGCACACTTGTCTGTTTATACAACGTCCCTACTTCAGCCCGTTCCTGATCATCAAAAAAGGGAATATTCAAACTATCCGGCAGCGTTGCATCTTTATATTCAGAAGGAGATCTAACATCAATAATGGTGATCTGCTTCTTGTTTTTTAACACTCTAAGTTCTTCCAGTGTAATGTCCTGAAACAATATGCTCTCTCCTCTGGTGGCTAACCTTCATAATTTGCTCTAAGCTGATATACAACAGTTATTCCACAGCAGCTATAACCGTAATCTGACCCGGATGCTCTTCCGTTACCTCTCCGATCAATGCCGCTTCTACCCCTGCATCTACTAACTCTTTTAGCAAATCTTCGCTTTGTTCAGGGGCCACAGAGATCAGCAATCCGCCAGAAGTCACAGCGTCACATAGAATATAGCGGCTTAGTTGGTCCATCTCTTCCGGATAAAGAATGCTGCCTTCCAGATGGGCAAAGTTATTCTTAGTGCCTCCTGGAACAAATCCCTGTTCCGCAAGCTCTCTTACTCTTGGCAGCATCGGTACATCGCCTTGACGAATGATCAGGCCCGTGCCGCTCCCTTTAGCCATTTCCGAGGCATGTCCCAGTAGCCCAAATCCGGTAACATCTGTACAAGCATGTACATCATAAGGCTCCATGATTTCAGCCGCTTTTTTATTCAAAGTAGACATTACTGTCGTAAGGCGTGTGGTTTCTTCAGGAGATAGCTGATCCTTTTTAATGGAAGTTGTTAAGATCCCCACACCGATAGGCTTCGTTAGAATCAGCTTGTCTCCCACCTTGGCGCTCGCATTCGTTCTTACTTTGTCAGGATGCACAAGGCCCGTAACGGCCAATCCGAATTTGGGCTCTTTATCGTCGATGGAATGTCCGCCCACAAGAGTAGCTCCTGCTTCCTGTACTTTATCCGCTGCACCGCGCAAAATGTCACCGAGAATACTTTTATCTAAAACAGAAATAGGGAAGGCCACAATATTAAGCACCGTAAGCGGCTTTCCACCCATCGCATAAATATCACTTAATGCATTGGCTGCTGCAATTTGACCAAATGAATAGGGATCATCCACGATCGGCGTGAAAAAATCAACAGTTTGCACTAACGCTAATTCATCACTTAAACGGTACACCCCTGCATCATCACTAGTGTCCAGACCTACAAGTAGATCCGGGTTAGGAACAGTTGGTGGCAGACTGCGAATAACCTGCATGAGATCAGCGGGACCGATTTTGCAGCCGCAGCCCCCTTTTGAAGATAATGAAGTCAGTTTTATAGTTTCAGCTTGAGACATCATGACTCAGCTCCTTTAGTATGAATTATCTTAATCTTACACGAGTAGATCGCATTGTACAAAATGCAAGAGTAGCAGATGTGCTGCTTGTTACGCCTTCCTCTATACACTTACCATCACTACTTAGGTCTACCGTTCTTTCCCACGTCGGGTGAGCTATATTTGATGCTGTGGTAGGGTGGGACATTAAGTGGCGTTCTAGGTACAATATGCTTGTAAATGTTCAACATCCATCGGTTAGTAAAATAACCAAAGGCTGGCTCATTCGTAGATTTCACTACGGATAAGCCAGCCTTTAGTTGGATGTCCATTATATTAGGGAAATCCTCCCTAATGTTCATCGATAATCGCTTTAAAATGAGGTTTTTAGGGAATTCCTCCCTAAAAATTCATGCAAATACCCATTTATGGCTAAAAACATCCTATTATTAGGGAGGATTTCCCTAATCTACGTTCTAGGAGCCATAATCTCCTTCATTTTAGGGAGAATTCCCCTAAAGTTCTTCCCAGAAAGACGTCCCATAGCCAGCTCATTCCGCCCTGGCTATGGGACGCCTATTTTCTCACTTAAACGCTCGCTTGTGAAGGTCTCCCTATAGATCAGCTAATCTGCTGAGTACCCTGCTGCTTCTCTAAGAAACGCTGAAGAATCGCATTGAATTGCTCCGGCTGGCACAGATTACTTGGATCTAATGCGTTCGGAATAATCGCCAACTGCGCCTGCGGCAGCTGAGACACCATTTCCTTCATACAATTCACTCCAAATTCATTAAAGTCCCCTACAATACATAAAGCGGGACGTTTAAAAGCCTTTAAACATCTGGTGTAATCAACATGGCTCGTAGCCAGCCTTTGCCGATATAACTCCCGGGGGCGTTTGTCCAGCAGCCCTCTTCTAATCTCATTGTAGGCCAGACTCCAGCGCTCTCGGTACATCATCCGAATCGAAGGCAACACCAGCTCGCTTGGGAGATAATACATTAGTAAACTACAATATGCTGCCATAGTTTGTATTTTCCCTACTATTGTTGATCCGTGAGTCCTACAAAAGCTATCCGCGACCACAATTGCTTTTACACGCTCAGGATATTGTTTGGCAATATGCTGAACGACTAAGCCACCATAGGCGATTCCTACAAAAACTGCTTCACGGATACCTAGGTCATTCAACAGCATAATCAGATCCAGACATTGCGTCTCAATAATCTCATGTGGGGCCTCCAGCAGTTTACCAGACTTGCCATTCCCCCGTAAATCGCACAAAATCACTTTATATTTATCGGAAAAATACTCCAGCTGTGGTTTGAACATACTGTGTGTTAATCCATGTCCATGGATAAACACAACCGGAGTGCCAGTTCCATTGATTTCATAATAGAGCGAAGTTCCGTTCAGTTTAGCGATAGGCAAAGGTAACACCTCTTTCATAATAAATTCTACGACTATATCTGCTTAAAAACGCAGCAAAAAACCACAGAGGGATTCTCTGTGGCTATTCATCACTAAACACGCCATTCATCCTCTCTCCATACGCTTACGAGGTTAGCTGTCGGATTCGGGCAGTGAGAGTTGCCCTACCTGCAGGGATGCATATTATGCACCCGGAACAGGATTCACCCCATAACCAGTGCCGACTCTCACATCGGCTGCCAGTTGTTGGTTCCCCCGCTTTCCAGAAACGGAAATTAAGCGGATTGCTTATGTAATTGTAAATTTAAGATAATTCTCAGTTCTGAGATGAATCATACTCTTGTAAGGTTTTCTTGTAAAGGAGGGCTCTGGTCAAAATAATGTTGAAAGCAATGCTTTTCATTTCATATTAAGCATACTCTTCATTTTCTCTTTCTTTTGCTCTTGTTTACTCGTTTTCTTTAGAAAAACAGCTCTGAAGCAAGCGAAAAAGGGGGTGATTCACCAGTACTTTCCTATTTAATAAGAAACGACAATCTTCAATACCAATATTGGGCCAGTTTCTGTACCTTGGGGTGTTCGTCGTTTCTATGTCCCCGATCCGTTTGGCAAGCTTGTTAATATTATTTCACATGAACAGCACGAATGATTTCATAAAAAAGAAAAAAGCTAAGCAGAATCAGAGATCTCCCCCTGTCCACTTAGCTTCCTTTTACAATACTATGGCTACAAAAGATCGGCGTTTTTCAATGCATGCTCCCAGCTTGGAAAAAAGAACAGCGCACTTCTCATAAGCTCTGGGTCGCTTTGCTTTACTTGTTTTTTACTGATTGAGCTTCCGTCGCTTTGCAGCTTTTTGATCCGACTTAATACTTCATCAGCCTCCAAAGGAATTTCCATTGAAACACTCCTTTCTCAGTGACCTGTTTCCCTTCATTTTCTCCATAATATGTTTATTTATTCCGTACTCTTAATTTCCCCAGATTAAACCATCTGATAGATGGGTTGTTCAGCAATGAACCGGGTAGGAAGCATGGGATATTTGTCTGCTAAGATTTCAGCTAAATATTTCATCCCCGGCGCTTCACTCTCCGCATGACCTAACATGATGAGCGCTTTAGATCTGCCTTGGTGCCCTGCATCCCGCACATATTCCGGAGTCTCCCACTCTGGTCCCTCTCCAGCGATAATTAAATCAAGATTGTGATCATTAAAAAGCGGAATAGCCATCATCCCGCCTCCTCTGTAACCTACTAATATCCCTACGCGTTTGCAGGACAGAGACAGGTCACCAGCAGCGCGTACATAAGAGATGCCTAGATTACTTTTAATATACTGAGCAGCTTCCATTACAGTCATAGCAGGAATAGTGAGAATCGTAGCAGCCGCTTGCTGCTCTTCCACATAGTCTGACCAATCCAGCTCTCGCAGCAAGCCCATCATAATCCCATCCGGCTCTTGCCGATGCCAATAATCATGATAACGAAAAATAGCTATTGGGGAATGTTCGATCAGACTTTTTTTCGCATGATAAACCGGATCACCTTCTAACCACTCGCTCGCTGCATGATGGCTATAAAATACACCTTCATGCGTGATCAGCAAATTGGCTCCTAACGCTATAGCTTGCTCCACAATATTTTGTGTGGCAGAGAAGGCCGTAATAATCCCTGTGACTTCAGTTTCCGGTTCCCCTGGGTTCAGAATATCCACAGTCCCTTCTACCTGTTCCACAGTTCCCATTAAATCTTTCAAAATCGCTCTAATCGTGAGACTCACTATCATCATCCCTCGAATCGAAATCTAATAAATCTTTCTGCCTTTAAGATCCTCAATTCCGCTCTTACGATAAAAATACGTATTGATCCGATCTCTCCATTCCTGCGCATGCTCTGCTTGCTCTTCAAGACGTTGCTTCACTTGCACATACAATCCACTATCCATGCTGCCTTCAAGTGATTTCCATGTTGCTAGAAGCTGTGCAGCCTGCTCTGCCCCCTCGAAATGAGTATCGTAGATATGTTGTATAACCGTTTGCCCCGATTGCAGAACATGCGTGTATGGAACATGATGGAAGAACAGCAGCAGCTCTTCTGGACAAGACGCTAGATTCTCATAATTTGATGCATTAAGACCCATATACTGTCCGCTATACCCCGTTCCCGATTTGACTGAACGATCCACACCAATGCCCTTATGATCCGCATAATGGTACGTTCCCCACTTGGCGTATTCATATCCATCCACATTCGGCCCATAATGATGATCCGGATTAACCATCCAGCCCACACCTAATGGAGCTGTGTAAGATTCGTAAATCCTCCATGAGTCCATTAACATCCCGCGAATAGCAGCCACTAGACCTTCATCAGTGCCAAAGGTAAGGCTAATCCATTCCTCAGCTATTTCTTTTGCCGTCAGCTCCGGATTCCAAATTAATCTCCCATATCCATACAGATTGGCTTGAGCTAACCCATGCCCCGTCCAGTTCATGTCATCCCCAACATTTGTTACAGCAGCCACACCATTATATTTATTTCCCCACACCGATCCGTCCACAATATGTTTCACAAGCGTAGTTTGCCCTTTGGCATAAGTATTGAAATCAAGGACTTCTTTCCACTGTGGAACGAGATAACAGAGATGCCGCTGCTGCCCCGTATATTCTTGAGCAATCTGAAACTCCATCAGATGATTGGTATGTTCCAGTGCGCCAAACAACGGAGATACCGGTTCTCTGACTTGAAAATCCATCGGTCCATTCTTGATTTGCAGCACTACATTATCATTAAAACGGCCATCCAATGGTTTGAAATGATCATACGCTGCTCTGGCCCGATCGGTCTTACGGTCACGCCAATCCTGCTTGCAGTTATATACGAAACAACGCCAAATCACGATTCCGCCAAACGGCTCCAGTGCTTCTCCCAGCATATTAGCGCCATCGGCATGGTCACGCCCGTAAGTGAATGGCCCTGGTCGATTTTCTGAATCTGCTTTGACCACAAACCCGCCAAAATCAGGGATCACTCGATAAACCTCACCAGCCTTATCTTTCCACCATTGCCGCACCGCTGGGTCCAGTGGATCAGCTGTCTCCAATGCTCCGATCTGTATCGGGCTGGCGAAGTTAGCACTGAGGAATAGCTTAATTCCGTATACGCGGAATATTCCTGCAATTAACGCGATATCAGGCAAATATTGCTCCGTTATAAATAGAGATTCAAGCTCATGAACATTCACATTGTTAATCGAAATCGCGTTGATCCCCACAGAGGACATCAATCTGGCATAATCACGCAGCCGCTTTGTATCGTTAAGAAATTGATTGGACTCGTAAAAAAAGGACCGTCCAGCATAGCCACGTTCAATACTGCCATCAAAATTATCCCAGTGATTAATCATTCGCAGGCCGTTCACCGGATTCATAGACAAATTCAGAGCGTCTATCTCGCTTTCTGTTCCTATCAGCCGTAACAGATGGAATACGCCATACAATATTCCAACAGGCGTTGAAGCACCGACAGCGATACATTGCTCAGTAGCATTTGTACGTATAAGGAAACCTTCAGGACCCAGTGAATCGGTTCGTTCTCCTGCGAATACTCTACTAATTAATGGATTCCCCCCTTGGAAGGTTCCTATAACGATACACGGTCCTTCAGGTTTCGCTGTGAGCAGTGGCGCTTTGCCCAGCATAGAGGTCATCCCCTGTATGAATTCCGCGGCTGCCGCCTGAATCGTCTCGTTGTCCTCCGTTACTACCAACTCAACACACCAATCTATATATTGATTGTATAGAGATCCTGATTTCAGCTGGTCATAGTTGAGCCAAGCCTCATAAGCGGTATTTGTCATGTTTATTCCTCCCGTATAAATAACCCGCCCTGGATTGAAAAGGACGGGTTCATAATTCGCAAGCTTGAGCAGGTTACCCGCTCTATGATTTGGTGACAGCGTTAAGCAATTGGTGATAAGCCGGCTTAGGATTATGCCGCTCATCGAATAGAAATGGCCAATTTTTCCGTCCCCGAACAGGGAAGCCGTCCAGCCATGTATAGTCATCCGCTGCTCCCCAGAAAGTGACTGAGCTAATCACGTCGCGGTATTCTTTCAACAGAGCAAACATCGCTTCATACCGCTCTGCCTGCAGCTCGAGCAGTTCGGCAGGTGCAACCTTTAAATCCATTCGTTTGTCATCGAAACGGAACATGGACACATCCAGCTCTGTCAATTGGAGCTGAAGCCCTAAAGATGCATACTTCTCAATAGCAGCACGTATTTCATCTAAGTCCGGATCGTATAGATTCCAGTGCGCTTGCAATCCGACGCCATGGATCGGTACTTCCTGTTCCAGCAGCGACTTCACCGTTTTATAGATTTTGTCGCGCTTAAGGGGATTAGACTCGTTATAGTCGTTGTAGAATAATAAAGCCTTTGGATCGGCTTCATGAGCGAATTCAAACGCTTTGCCGATAAACTCCGGTCCTACAATATCCAGCCACTTTGACTGGCGAAGAAGTTCTTCTCCTTCATCTGCAATAACTTCATTTACAACATCCCAAGCATAGATATCTTCCTTGTAACGCCCAACCACGGTCTGAATATGTGATTTGAGCCGTGCAAGCAATGTCTCTTTGCTTACACGTCCGCCCATCTTATCCTCAAACAACCAGTCCGTAGTCTGATTATGCCAGACTAAAGTATGCCCACGCATAGCCATATGATGTTTTCGGGCGAACGCAACCAACTGATCTGCTAGTTTAAAGTTATAAATGTCTTCAAGCGGATGCAGACTTTCAAACTTCATCTCATTCTCAGCGGTAATGCTATTGAAATGATAGGCGAGCAAATGCTCCTGTGATTGTATCGTCAACGGGTTAACGGCTGCGCCAATTTTGAAATCCTCAGCAAATATTGTTTTTAGTGCAGGTTCTGTGTAATCACTAGCTTGTCTCAACAAGTTCCCTCCTGACAAACGCATTTATATCAGTATTCGAATAATTAAGACTGATAATCGAACCAATCGAAGTAGGCAGGCACCTCAGCCACCTTGCCATGACCTGTTGCATATAATCCAATAAGAACACCCGTAAATCCATTTCCTTTTACAGCTTGAGGGGATAATGGATACGCTGCTGCTGTTGATAGCTTATTCCACTCCTGCCCATCCAAAGAATAAAGGAAGCTGTATTCGGTAAGCTCAGCCTTAACTTTCAAATAAATTCGCTCGGCAGTAGTTGGAACCTCTGCCACTGTACGGGTTATTCCATCCATAGTCACATGAGCTGTAATCACTTTTTGCCCCTTTTTTTGAACAAGTCCAATTTCATAATGAGCATTCTCATCTAATCTGGCGCAAAGTCCAGCTTCCACATCAGCAATAGATGAAGGCATTTCAAGCAGCGTGCTCCATTCTGCCGAAGTATGCTGCTGTCTTCTGCCTACAAAAGCCACTTGGCCTACTTCACTGAGACCTGCAGATTGTCCTCGAAGAGATAACCATCCCTGTCTTTCGTTTAAGGACCAGCTTCCCTCAGCCGGATTCCGCAGAAAGGCTAATCCCAGCGGCAATACTTGATCATCAAAATCATATCTTCCACTAGTCTCAGGTTTTGGCGATTGACCAGGTACACGTGAAACCTTCATTTCCAGTCCAACTGTGTCTTCATTATTATCGATCATCGGCCATCCGTCTTCAGTCCAGCTTACGGGAGCAAGGAAAGTCTCTCTTCCAAGCACAGTAAATTTTGCATCTACTAGTCTTACCCCAAGGAATACGGCCCACCAATCCCCGTTACGATCCTCAATCAAATCGGCATGCCCTAAATACTGAATGGGATTGTCAGTACCGCTGTGCGTCAATATTGGATACGGCAATCCTTCAAACGGTCCATATGGAGAGGAGCTGCGGCCAATGATCTCCCGATGTTCCTTAGCCGTTCCTCCTGAAGCCGTCATGATATAATACATTCCATTTATTTTGTACAAATGGGGTCCTTCCGTCCAAGGTCCGCCATCCCCAGTCCAGATAACAACAGGTTCTGTTAACGCTGCTCCCGTAGCAATATCTATCTCATATTGGATGGCATGGGAGTCATAATCTGCCCCCTGCTGGGTGGTTACATATACCTTTCCATCCTCATCAAACATTAGGGAAGGATCAATTCCTCCATAAGGAATACTAATCGGATCTGACCACGGACCCGCAGGATCCGTAGCCGTAACATAGAAATTTCCTTTCCCGTGTACTTCGGTCGTTATCATGTAAAACGTTCCTTCATGATACCGGATCGTTGGGGCAAATATCCCCCCAGAGCTCTTGCTTTTACGAGTATCCAGCTGACTTACACGATTGAGCACATGACCTATTTGTGTCCAGTGAATCAAATCCTGACTATGAAAAATAGGTACGCCAGGGAAATACTCAAAGGAGCTGCAAACTAAATAGTAGTCATCCCCTGCCCGAGTGATACTTGGATCCGGATAGAAGCCTGGAAGTATCGGATTCGTGTATGTGATTGAAGATGGGGTCATAATTTAACAGACAACCTTCCTATTACTTAATAGTGATTGCAAGCTCCTTATTCCTTCACGCTTCCTACATTTAGACCGACCACAAAATATTTCTGCATGAATGGATAAACTAGCAAAATTGGAACCGAAGCAACGATCGTAACGGCTGCCCGTATGGAGATTGGTGTAACCATGGCATGTACCGACTCCTGAGTCATCCCTGTCCCATTATTTACACTAGGGTTACTGTTCGAGTTCATAGTAGAGGATAGCAGCTTCATTAATTCATATTGCAATGTACTCAAGTTCTGGCGGGAAGAGGTGTAGATAAACGCATCAAACCATTGGTTCCACGCACCTACTGCAACAAAAAGGGCGATGGTAGCAAGAACAGGTTTACACAAAGGGAAGACTACTTTCATGAAGATCTTGAATTCCCCGGCACCGTCGATTCTTGCAGATTCCATAAGACTCTCATGTAAGGTACCAATATAAGTACGGATAACGATCATATTAAATGCACTTACCATGGACGGGATTACATATACCCAGAACGAATTGAGCAAATGAAGATCCTTCATAAGGAAATAGTTTGGAATCAGACCCGCACTAAAATACATGGTAAGGACGAATATAAAGGTAATATGTTTGCGGAAAACATATTCTTTCCGGCTTAATGTATACGCAAGCATCGTAGTTAAAAATAGATTCAGGATCGTAGATATCACTGTTCGTGCTACCGAAATCCAAAAAGCATTATAAATTGTACCTGAGGCAAAAACCGCTTTGTAGTTCTGTATGGTCCACTCTCTAGGCCATAAATAAATGCCGCCGCGGATGGTATCATTCCCCGCATTAAAGGAGACTGCTATAGTATTCAGGAATGGATACAAGGTAACAATAACTAGACAAACCATAAATATAGTATTGAAGGTGCTGAACACTACGGGTTCGAACCTCAGATTTTTCATCCGGTTTCCAGCATTACTTTTTGGAGATTTTTGAGGAATCAATTGAGTTTTTTCCATGATTATAACAGCCTCTCTTCCCCTAGCCGCTTCGCAGTCCAGTTAGCTAATAGCAGCAACGTTACACTTACGACTGTTTTGAAAATACCACCCGCGGTAGCTAAGGAATAATTCCCTTGCGCTATACCATATTTCAATACAAATATATCAATCGTTTCCGACCAATCTACGACAAGCCCGTTTCCTAACAAGTACTGAACCTCAAATCCAGCTTCCAGTACATGTCCTACGGACATTATTAACAGGATTACAATGGTTGCTTTCATGCCCGGCAAAGTTACATGACGCATTTTCTTATACCGGTTTGCTCCATCAATCTCAGCAGCTTCATATAAAGCCGGATCAATAGAGGCGATAGCCGCCAAGTAGATGATAGTACTCCATCCGACTTCTTTCCAGACGTGTGAAGCACCTACAATACCCCAGAAATACTTCCCTTCACTCAACCAAAGGATCGGTGAATCAATGAGATGCAATTTCATGAGCACGATGTTGATAATCCCGTCATTAACCGAAAGAGAAGTAGCTACAATGCCTGTTACAATAATCCAAGAGAGGAAGTGAGGCAAGTAGGATATGGTCTGAACGGTTCTTTTCCAAAATACATTTTTGATCTCATTAAGCAGCAATGCCAGTATTATCGCAGTCACAAATCCTAGAACTAGATTAATTAGGCCCATGGCCAACGTATTGCGCAGTACTCTCAAAAAGCTATCGTCCGTAAAAAGAAACTTGAAGTGTTTTAAACCCACCCATGTTTGTTCACTAAATGCTCTAGCTGGTTTATAATCTTGGAAAGCCATCGTCCATCCCCAGATGGGAACATAAGCAAATAGTATAATATAAAGCATTAATGGAACCGACATCCAAATCAGCTGTTTCTGATTCTTAATCAAGGTCATAGTAATCGGTTGCTTCTTTTTTCTTTTAGGATGCCGGTTAACTTTTTTCCCCGTTAATATCTCATCCATATATGTTTTCTCCCCACATCATCCATATATTTCAGAAAGTGGTTGGCCTAATAAGCCACCACTTTCTGATTTTTAAGCAAGCTCTAACTATTTAACACTCCAAGTATCAAATCTCCATTTAAGCTGTTCATTGATTTTGTCTTCATAGGCTTTGACATTCGCTTTACCAATTTCTCCAACAAAGTCATTCCAAACCTTATCGAATTCTGATGGACTGGCCAAGATTGCTTTTGGCAGGTACTTGGTTCGCAATTCATTCAGCTTCGTTTCGGCAATTTTGGCATCTGAGCCTTCAACAAGATCTATGGACCAAGCTGGATAAGCTACTGGGTTCGGCTCAGGCTCGCTGAAGAAATCCACATAACTGTTGAAGCCATAAGCATCAAGGATTTCCTTGTCATACGGCTTGAGTGCAGCCCGGTATTCTTCTGGTTGAGCCGCAGCATCTGTTGAGTTTCCATCCTCAAAGAATCCTTGCAATTTCGGAGCTGTAGCATACCAAGCATCTGCTTTGTTGCTGAGCTTCCATGTAGCATCAACTGCGTTCTTCCGTTGTTCTTCATTTCTTATAAAGCGGCCATTTTCCACTTGATAATCTTCACCTTCGATACCCCAAGTGAAGATTTTTTGCCAATCTTCTTGAATCAATGTATCCATTAGTTTAATAATTCTTTCAGGATTTTTGGCATTGATACTGATCCCGAAGCCATTATTCAAGTTCAGCGCTGGGCGATCCAGATAATAATCTTTAGTGCTGGTATCAAACACAAGTGGAAGTCCTACATAAGTTCTTTCATCTTTACCTTGTGTCCGGAGTGAATCTTCTGCTGAACCAAAGTTCCAGTGCTGATCAAACATTCCCAGAACGGCTCCACTGGACAGTTTTGCCAAATATTGATCGTAGTTTTGCACAAATGTTTCTTGGTCGATAACGCCCAATTGGTTCATTTCATTAAGCTTTTGATAGTATTGCTTAGCATAGTCTTTATCTGCGAAGATTTCTGCAACGTTATCATTAACAACCACTCCGCCATCATTCGGGTGCCCGATCAGATGCTGAGGAGCGTTAAACAATCCCCAGTTTCTCCAGTCGTTGTTAAGAATTTCGAATCCGATGGTTGGCGTTCCATCGATAGTTGGATTTTTTTCTTTATATTTCACAATGAGGTCAAAATACTCGTCCAAGGTCTTCACCTTTGGATAACCAGCATCTTTCAGGATGTCCTTCTGAATCCAGAAAGCAGGACCTGCATAATAGGTTGTATTCACTTTACCGTTATACGCACCATAATTCGGAAGCGTATAAATATGTCCATCATTCGGGTCTTTCATCATGTTCCAGTAATCTGCGTAATGCGCTTTCAAGTTTGGAGCATATTGTTCAATCAAATCTTCAAGCGGGATAAAAGCTTCCGCTCCTGTCAGCTTAGTATTGGCAGTCATCAAATCCGGATAATCCTGACCGGCAATCATTACGCCTAGCTTCTGGTTAAGATCCCCAGCTAAGAATTCGAAATTGAAGGATGCGCCTGTTTTTTCTTTAATCATTTTGTAAATTTTATTATCTGGTGTTGGTTGCTGGCCTGCTTCTCCAAGAAAGATACTAATTTCAAAAGGTTCAATCTTATCAGAATCTGTTCCTGCAGCAGTTGAAGTGGCTGTTTCTGCTGGTTTGTCTTCCCCTTTAGCCGTCGTATTGTTGCTGTTATTTCCTCCGCACCCTGCTAAGGTAAAGCTTAGGGATAACACAGCAATCAGACTAAGTTTCCATTTGGATATTAACTTGCCCCCCATAAAGCACCTCCATATATTTGTTGGTGTAACAATGTTGTAAGCCCTTACAAGTTAAATTATAGAGGTGATAATCTTCTGAAAATACGCCAGAATTAAAGATGTACCCCCAAAAAGTTTAGGTATTAGTGTTTTTAAATTCGTTAGGGCTCATATGCAGTTTTTTTTCAAATTGCTTGAGGAACTGACTATAATTGCCATAGCCCACTTTTTCAGCGATTTCACTATTTTTTAATTTATTTTGTTGAAGTAAATGTACTGCCTCTTTTATTCGGAGGTTATGCAGCTGTTCATTGAAATTAATACCGTTCTTCTTGATCAATAATTGACCCAGATATACCGGGTGCAGGAAAAAAACCTCTGATAGTCTCTTAATGGTAAGACATTCGCGAAAATGCTCTTCAATATAATTGTTAATCTCCTGAACAATCCCCTGTGATTTTAGGTTTTGTTCCTTAAGAAGGATATCGATACTGGCCTCGCCGCAGAATAGCAAATTACGCATTAAGTCCGTCAAGGTGATCATTGAGTCTAACATCGCGGGGATTCTAATTTGATTAGATAAGGAGGACTCATGAACTTCACTGGCTTCCGAGGTAAACTCAATAATCTTATACATCATATGAATAACAATTTTCTTCACAACCTCTGGAGCGATGCGCTGTTCCCGGAAACTGCGGGCTGCCGAGTTCACAGCTTGGCTAAAGCCTGCGGAGTCCAGGGTGTTAATCGGTCTTATCAAGTCATCCATCAGTTGAATTTGATCATAATGATAACTAAAGGGACTATCCTTAATCTCCTGATAAGTCAGGATCTCTACATTTTCAGAATAATAAAAATAATACATTAATGCTTCTTTCGCCATTCGGAAACTGTTCCCGATCTGAAGCAAGGAGCCTACACCAGCACCTGTTGCAATATATAAAGCTTGTTTGGGGTGTTCATTCAGCAAAGGAGTTGCAATCTGATCGATCACAGCTCCCTCAGTGGACAATGAATTGTATCCATATACGATTCCAAAACAATGACTCTCCAGATCCATCAGAAACATCGAATCTTTATCGGTTAGGAGGGCTGAGGCTTGCTCTCTGATCTCCGTATATAAAACCGGCTCTGTCTGTATCAAACAAATATTCCAAACGCTTTTACCTTTCGATAGTCGGTTAAGTACCTCCTGATTCGACTGCTCAGCTTTCTCATGCAGCATTCCTTTCAGGAGAGAAACAGCCTCCTCCGCGGAGGCTATTTGATTTAAACTGCGCTTCTGAGCTTCCTGCTCCAGCTCCTGATATATCTCCAGCAATTCTTCTGCCGCCTCTTCCGGAAACACTGGCTTCATCAGATAATGATTAATTCCATAGTGTATAGCTGTCTTGGCATATTCAAACTCACTATAACCACTTAGTATGGCAAATTTGATCTCCTTAATCTCAGCTTGTTGCCAAGCTGCGACCATCTCCAACCCATTCATTAGCGGCATATTAACATCCGTAATTACAAGATCTGGCTCTAGCTGTTTCATTAGCTCCAGCCCCTCTTTGCCATTGCTGGAGGTTCCGCATACCTCAAAGCCAAGCTCCTGCCAATCAATCCACAGCTGCATCGCTTCAAGCGCACTAGGCTCATCATCGATCAATAATACTTTGTATTTCATTGGGGGTCCCTCACTTTCTAGCTATTCTTCCGTTCCAGGAGTTTTAGTGGAATGTCAAAAGTGACAATGGTCCCTTCATCCGGAACGCTGCTGATATCAAAACGGACCTGATCTTCATAGTACAATTCTAATCGGCGGTACACGTTGCGGATTCCGATATTCGTTCCCGAAGACGCTTCATTTTGAACATTACCTAATAATTCTTGCAGCTTCTCTGGCTCTATCCCTTTACCGTTATCAGAGACGGTAACTTTTAATCGTCCCTCCTCCACTAACGTCTTCACTTTTATCACACCTAGTCCCTCTATGGCCTGTAGACCATGTTTGCAGGAATTCTCAACGAGCGGCTGCATGCTTAGCTTGGGAATCTTATATTGAAGCGACTGCTCATCGATCTCAAATTGATAGTCGAATTTATCCCTGAACCGGAATTTTTCAATTTTCAAATACATCTCGATGAAAGTCATTTCTTCTTCCAAGGTAACGAGATCCTCTTTCCAGCTCAGCAGCCGTCTAAGTAATTTCGATAAACTCTTAATGATATCCGTAACATCCGAGTAATTATTTTTAGTACAGACCACCAAAATGGCATTTAACGTATTAAACAGAAAATGCGGATTCATCTGGCTTTGCAGGAAATTCAGTTCAGCTCTTACTCTTTCCATCTCCAGATTATTTTTTTGAATCTCCAGTTTATATACATCATTGATCAAGGAATTAATGGTAGTGGTCATCCTGTTAAAATTACGGATCAAGCCCCCGATCTCATCCTGACCTTCATCAATCCGAATCAGCTCAAATTTCTCATTGGATACTTTCTGCATATGTCTGGACAACCGTTTCACCCGATAATTATAGGATCTTAACATCACATATAAAAAAGCGGTTGTGATTAGCGTGACAATAGACGCCAGAATCCCTGCATAAATCCGAATCTCCATTATCGCTTGGGCAATACGCTCACCTTGTGTAATTCCTATTATCCGCCAGCCTTTTATATAACTAGCTCCGCCGACGGGTACAATATGCACATCCTCCTTGCGCTCATCATCCTGCAGCTTGAACACGGGATAAGGTTCCGTGGTGCCTCTTTGATACCCGCTTTGGGCAGACATAATAATCTCGTCCTGCTCGTTAACCAGATAAAGACTCAAGTAATCTTTTTCTCTGATAATCACGTCATATATTTTACTGAGATCCAAATCAATTCTAAGCAGCTTTTCAAATTTATTGTATGAGCTGTAAGCGTCCATTCGCTCAATAACACTCAAATAAGGCGCTGTAGAAATCACACTAGAGATGTCACTCATATGATAAGCGGCAAGAAACAGATGTTTATTCGCAGCCTTCGACTGCTTATACCATTCACTATTCATAACCTTTTCATTGATGACCTGATAGTTGCTGCCAGAAACAATGGAATCATTGTTCGTGAATACAGTAATCCGTTCAATCTGATTGTTCACCGGCATATAGCTATTCATGCGGCCTCTTAGCTGTTCATCAAAAGTGTCATAGAATTCAATAGAGTTCCCATACGTCCGCTCAAGCAATTCATACAGGTTCTTATCAGCAGAAAGCGTATAGCTGACAGCTACCCCACCTTCAATGAAGTCATGAATATCCTTTCGGGCTCTTTCTAAGGATATCTCTAGATTCTGCTGCTCTCTCGATTTGATCAGATCGGAAATCCGATCCAAAAAAACAAGGTTAATAATAATGATAGGGAGAAGAACACCTATGATATAAATAAGGGAAAATTTATAATTTAAGGGAATATCATTCACTACTTTTCTAAATCTGAATTTTTTTCTCTCCATATGAAACACCTTGCTTCCCCTAGAGCTGTTGGTTCTTATTCTCATTTTTATACACGGATGGTACTACCCCTACAAGCAGCTTAAACTTATCTATAAAATAATCAGTGTTAGAGAATCCCACCTGCACCGCTATATCCGATATCTTTAACTGTGTTCGCTTCAGCAGACTTTTTGCCTCTTCAATCCGTTTGGCATTTAGGTATTCACTAAAACCCTGACCCGTTTGCTTTCTGAACAGTTGTCCCAAATAGGTAGAATTAATATGAAATTGTTGTGCCAAATCCTGAAGCTTTAATTTATTCCGAAATTCCCGATCCACATACTGAATAACCTTGTAAATCGTATTTTGTTCATTCTGCTGCTCTAGTTCAGACAGATAGACGGCAGCCCGTTCACACAGACTTTGTACATAACGGCTTAATATAAAATAATCACTAAGCTCACCTAGATTTCCGTATTCTTGCTGAAGCTTAATCATAATCGTATCCGGGTCTCCATTCATTTGAGCTATAATTCTACAGATCGTAAGCTCTAAATGGGCCACTTTTGCTTTTACAACTTCAAGGGTCAACAGATTCTCAACGAAAGCAGTGAACGCTTCTTTTACACAAGGCTGGATCTGTTCCGTATCATTCGTTTGGACCTTATGCAGCAGCTGTCTGAAATGGTCCTCATGAGGTTCTTCCTTTTTCAGGTTCCTAAGCTCACTATAATAAAAGACCCCTCTTTTCTGCTGATGCGTTTTTCGTTTCCATACCTCAAGTGCCTGCCTATAAATCTCTCGAATCGAGCTCACCCCGACCATTCTGCTGCTAAGTGCTAAAAAGACCAGCTCCTGTGATTGTTCAGTGAGATCTGAATGCATCTGGTTGACGATAGTCTCCAGGCTCTCATTGCCGATAGAAGCAGACTGAAGAATGATCCCCGCTCTTCCCGATCCGTCTTGAAAGAAGCAGAAGTGTTCCTCGGAAAAATAATCACTTATCTGCGGTTGGAATGGATTCATAGAGGAGGCCGGTTCGATAAGAATACACATTAACTCTGCATCCGCTTGAAGCTTCAAGGTGTTTCGGGTTAGAAGCTCTAAATTTTCGTTATACTCCCCTTGGATCAGGCGGTTGATGATATTATTTACGATAAAAAATTGCTTTTTATCAAACTCCTCATTGGAAGCGATTTCATTTTGGATTATTGGAGTGATCCTGCTTAATAAAGCCTCTATTTCTTCATCATCAATGGGTTTTAATAAATATTCATTTACCCGCTGGCGCAATGCCGTACGTGCATACTTGAAGTCATCATATCCAGACAGAATCACAAATTTAGGAGGTTTCTCCATGACCTCATTCAACTTTGTAATAAGCTCAAGTCCGTTAATTACAGGCATATTAATATCCGTAAGAACCAGTTCCGGTTTATTCTCCTGGATAAGCCTCATCGCATCCGTGCCGTTTTGAGCTTCACCACAAACTTCATAACCGAATTTTTCCCAGTCGATCATCGTCCTTAGCCCCTCAAGAACCCAGGGTTCATCGTCCACGATCAGAACCTTAAGCATGATGTTCGCTCCAATCTTATTAAGATAAGCCCGCGCTTTACACCAAAATATATAGATCATGCTATCATACTTGGATAATGATGTGAATTCATAAATTTTCCTTCTTTTGTTTAAAACAGTACTTTTTTTACTTGAAAAAACGCACAAAAAACGACGTATCCTATATTTCAGATACACCTTTACAAGGACCCATCATTCCATTATCATGGTTTACATTGAGTAAAGAATTACATAGTGTAAACCATATTGGAGGGCAAAGATATGAGCAGCTTATCTAAGTCTGCTAGATTTCCACTTTTCATTCTGATGTTGAATCTATTTATCGCTTTATTAGGGCAAGGTATGGTTATTCCCATTCTACCTGAGTATCTGAAGCTGTTTAATGCGTCAGGAGCTGCTGCCGGATATCTTATTGCAGCTTTTGGAGCAGCACAGTTTATTTTTTCACCTATAGGGGGACAGCTTTCGGATAAATGGGGAAGAAAATCAATGATCATTTCCGGAATGTTTTTAACCGTGCTTTCAGATCTGATATTTGCTGTCTCTACGACATTACCCCTACTCTATATCGCAAGATTTATTGGGGGTATAGGTATCGGAATCATGGTTCCTTCCAATATGGCCTACGTCGCTGATATCACCACCCATGAAACCCGCGCTAAAGGTATGGGGTACTTGGGGGCTTCCATGAATTTGGGTATGGTACTTGGTCCAGGGTTAGGCGGCATTATCGCTGGGTTTGGCATACGGATGCCTTATTTTTTTGCGGGTGGACTTGGGCTTATCGCTACGATACTTTGTTTTTATATGCCAGAGACACTCCCAAAGGAAAAACGGAAATCCGTTAACAAATGGGCCCCTCGGGAAGCCATTCGTAATCAAATCGTAAATTCATTCCGGACGTCCTATTTCCGCTATCTGCTGCTCATTCTGATTATGACATTTGGTTTGATGAATTATGAAACGGTGTACGCCCTTTTTGTGGAACAAAAATACGGTTTTGATGCAACGAAAATCTCAATCATTATTACGGTGGGTGCTATTATAGGCATTATTGTGCAGATCTGGCTGCTTGATCATCTGATTAAGAGACTTGGCGAGATAAAGCTTATACGTATATCATTGGTGATGACCGCTATAACCTTATTGTTGATGATATTCAAGATCAATTTAGGTTATTTATTAGTTGTATCCGGTTTATTTTTTGCTTTTAATGCTTTTTTACGACCCACAGTAAGTACATTGATTGCCAACTCAGCTGGTGATCGGCAAGGATATGCTGCCGGATTAAATACAACGTATACCAGCATAGGAAACATACTTGGACCCATTTTAGCGGGATTGATGTTTGACAAACACATGGATATCCCCTATATTTTTGGGGCAATTATCCTGGCATCTGCCTTTTTCATCACCTTACAAAAACCAAAAAAAGAACAAGAAAGGAGTGTAACCCATCACTAAGAACTGGCACCAGAATTTAAAAAACAGAAACCGGGAAGAATTGATTGCTGCGGCGAAGGATCTTTTTATGAAGCAAAGCTTTCTCAAAGTTAATATTAAGGATGTCTGCGACGTGGCTGGTGTAAGCCGGGTTACCTTTTATAAGCATTTCCAGTCCATGAACGAACTGATTTTTGAGGTCCAGATGGAAATTCTGGAGAGCATGACGCAATTTGTTAGAAGCGCACCTTCTTCAATTGAAATGAATGGTAAGCAAATGCTTGCTTCGATGCTTAATGCTTGGATTGATTATGCCCGGCAACACCCAGGTTACATCAAATTCATTCTTCTATTCGATTTGCATTTTGAAGCCTATGATTACAGTAAAGAACTCAAAGAAAATTACAGAAATTTTGTGATGCGGGGTAAAGAACGACATTTCTTAATGGATGCTCTAGAGGCCGGAGTTAAAGATGGATCATTAAAATTTGATACAGAACCCTTATCCACTGCTCATTTCATCTTCACGTCTATGATGGGTTTATTGCAGAAAATGAGCCTGATTTCCAAAGACGATTTCAACAACGAACTTCAGGATATTCAAATTGCTAACCGATTTGTGGACATGTTAGTTCAGTATTTAAGTACAGAAAGTGATGAATCTCCTGCCTTGAAGTAAGGGGACCCATCACTTTCTCCGTAATAGAGAGAAGTAGTTAAATGAAATTATTCTCCTTTAAGGAGCGGTTAGACTCATGTTTGATTAACCATTCTTTTCTGGCAAGCCCGCCTCCATAGCCCCCCAATTCACCATTGCTATTTATCACTCGATGACATGGAACCAAGATTGAGAGTTGATTGGTGCCATTCGCCCTTGCTACAGCGCGGCAAGCAGAAGGATTGTTGATTTTCTCTGCAAGCTCCTTATAAGAAGCTGTCTGTCCCAGAGGTATTTTCCGGAGTTCATTCCACACCTTTTGCTGAAAGTCTGAGCCCAGATAACGAACCGGCGTTGTAAATTCCGTAAGTTCACCGGTGAAATACAGCTTCAATTCCTCCTCAATTTGGTGAAGGACGGCTACCTTTTCAGGTAATATAGTTGCATTTAAGCGAGTGCGTAATCTCTTGATTTCATTTTCAAGTCCCTTGCGATCCACAAATTCCAGCAGTAAAAGACTCTCTTCATCGGAGATGGCCAGCATAGAACCCAATATCGTTTCTATCCAAGTACAGTACAGCACTTTAATCTGCTTGGAATGATTCGGGACAGTCCCCATCGTTCGTGAAAAAGCATCCCTAAACCCATTGCTCGAATCGTACCCGCTTTCCAGTTGTGCGTTAATGATTGAATCCCCATTCCTAATATGTTTGATTGCCAGTCCTAAACGTCTAGAACGTGCATATTCGATAAAGGTCATTCCAAATTGTTTCTTAAATTGGCGGCGTGCCGTGTTTGCACTAATAGACAGCTCATCAAAATCTTTATCTGTCCATTTTCGTTCCGGATTGCTCTCAATAGCTTCTACTAGCAGCTTTACTTCAGGAGACATTTTTGTTGGATTGGATAGCGGCTGACACCTTTTACAAGGTCTATATGAAGCTAATAAGGCTTCCTTGGCTGTAGCAAAAAACTCACAATTTTCTTTTAATGGCTTTTTAGCGGGACAAGTTGGCCTACACATGATGCCCGTTGTTTTCACTCCTACAAAAAATACGCCCTCATAATTCGAGTTTTTCTCGACCAGCATCTTATAATATTTATCGATATCCTGCTCATTAGTTATCATAGTGTGGTTAGCTCATTTCTAAATAAAGTCCTGAGGCATCAAGCATTTGCCGGGCATTTTCTTGGAGGTTATGTTGTGCCTGAAAGAAACTACGCGGTCCATAGCTAATCCGTTTCACGCCAATATTTTGCAATTCATGATTTGAAAGCATACTGTCCATAACCATGATATTCACAGGCAGTGGCGATTTTTCAACAAATTGTTCAATCAAGCTTGGATCAGCGAGCCCCGGTATAAAAATCCCATCCGCTCCAGCGTCTGCATAAGCATAGGTACGTTGTATAGCTTGATTGACTAGATCCATCGAATGTTCCTTAGCCTTGAAAAAGATATCCGTTCTAGCGTTAATAAACACCCGCTTTTGCAGTTCGGAGGCTACTTGTTGTATGGTTTTGATCCTCCGGCTTTGTTCGCTGGTCTCCCATAGTTCATTGTTTGGATGATTTACGATCTGATCTTCAAAATTGATACCACAGATGTCTAATTGAAATAACTGCTCCATGTTATGCGCTAAAATATCCTCATCTATAGCATATCCACCTTCGATGTCTACGGTCAATGGAACCGCTACCCGTTCGGCAATCTTTGAAATCATCCAAAGCATAAGCTCAAATGTAAGCTGTTCACCGTCCGAATATCCCCACGCTTCCGCCATGGAATAGCTGCTGGTTGCTACCGCCTTTGATCCAGCTTGCTCTATTGCTTTAGCCGAGGCTACATCCCAGCAGTTGTACAGGATCAGTGGATTTTTTTGATCATGCAGCGTTTTAAAATAGTCATAGTTTTTAGTGTTCATAAGTGGTCATCTCCATTTAGTTAAGAATAGAACCACTATATAATAGACATCCATTATCGATACCAGAAAAATTAACACCAATCTTTTTTTTCCACAAAAAAAAAACACCGATAGATAATCTAATCCTCGCAGGATCAGATCATACCATCGATGCCAGTTTGCCGATTAAAGTTCTACCTTACGGAGTGATTGTTTTGGTGATGGTTTGGATGACTTTTTCCCTGTCCCCATCGGTAGGATTTGTGGAGCTGCGATCCCGATCAGAACTACGATAATCCCGATCCAGCGAAGTAATGATACCTCTTCTTGCAGAACTAACACGGAGGCTACTACAGCTGCCGGTAACTCCGCTGCCCCTAAAATCGCGCCTAGACCTGAACCCAGCTTCGGAACCCCGATCGAAAAGAACAGAACTGGAATTACGATGCCCAACAAACCTAGAGGTAGGCCGTATTTCCAAAGCCCATCGGTAATCGCACCGTCATATAAAAACGAAGGCGAAAAAACAGTCATAATAATAACCATTGCACTAGTGGTCATATACAAGCTTTTATTAACGGCAGGCACCTGCGTAGCTACTCTTCCACTCACAAAAATATAGAAAGCAAACGACACGGCTGACATTAAGCCAAAAATTACACCAGTGGTCGTAATTCCACCTATACTCGGCTCAAGGATGCCCCCCGCTAATACTGTACCAATTAGAAGGATAACCATCGAAATCACTTTTTCCCGACTAGGAAGTTTTCGATCTACAACCGCCTCCAGAATTACACCGATCCAAGTAAATTGGAATAACAGTACAATCGCAATCGAAGCAGGTAATTGTTCAACGGCGAAGCCATAAAATATGCCAGTTAAACTGATGGTGATCCCAGCGGCTAATAATTTCCCGCCTGTTTTTAACCCTAATTTCTTTCGAGAAAATAATAAGACCAGCAAGAGCAGCATACACCATCCAAAAAAGTATTGTGATCCTACCAATTGTTTCATTCTAAAGCCATCGTTCATTCCAAGCTTGACGATCGTAGAGAGTGAGCCATAACTACAAGCGCCTAAAAAAACTAGTAAAGCATATTTGAATAACTTCATATTCATCGTAAACCTCTTCCCTTTCTCTTGAGCAAGCTCATTAACATAATAAAGCCCCTTGTCATCGAAATGACAAGGGGCGATTGAAACCAAAGAATACATCTTTGACAAAGTTCCGCCACTCCATCCACTGGATAGAGTTTGGTTTATTTACTTATAACAACTCCAATCATAATATGATAAATCACACAGGGTGTCAACTTGAAATTTAAGGATTTAGCTGGAACAATCGATAGACAATAACAGCTGCCTGAGCACGAGTTGTATTGGCTTTAGGTGCAAAGTTATCTTTGCCTACACCTTGAATAATCTTTGCTCCGCTCATGAATTGTACAGCCTCACGAGCGTAGGCTGAAACGTCAGCGGCATCATTGAAATTCACTGGCTGGTCCACTCCCACGACCGTAAGCTTAGCGAGCTGTGCTGCACGATAAGCCATCAACGCCATTTCCTCACGGCTAATCGTTTCATTAGCACCGAAGGTTCCATCAGATCTGCCCTGAATAATTCCTAGCTGCTGAGCAGCAGCAACGGAGCTGTAGTACCAAGCATCCAGTGAAACATCCTTAAATGTACTTGCCGCATTACCTTCCTCTAGCTCTAATGCAAGCATCAGCATCTTCAAGAACTGTGCCCGAGTTACATTCAGCTGTGGCCCGAAATTATGATCTCCGGTGCCATTCAGGATGTCTCTGGCGGCGAGGGCTTGAATGCTATTTTGTGCCCAGCCTAGTCCAGCGATATCCTTAAAGGAATTTTCCGCATATGCTACTGCGAATCTGCTGGAATTGTCTGGTCTAAAGATGATCTTGCCAGTTGTCAGATTAAACTGAGAGTTTCTAACCACCTCCACAGTCCCGTCTTCACGGATTTGGTAGACTACTATTTGTTCTACACCTGAAGTTGTCTTTGGTTTGTAATCCCGTTCAACCTTCAGTCCACGCCCAAAGCTGTCAAACTGTTTGCCATCAACAAAGAACTTAAACTCATAAATATCCCCGACATCTGTCTGAAGCGACAGTGTCTTCGCGTCAACTTTGCCAACTACAAGCTTAACGCTTACGGCGTCAGATCCTGCCATCGCAAGAAGCAGGTCAGCATTTATTCGGAACGTAGACAATCCCATGTCTATTTCCAAAAGTTGAATTGCTTTTGCTCCCGCTCCAGCCAACTCACGAGCTGGCAAGGTTAGTTCAACCACCGAGCTGGCAGAGGATGGCTTCACTGTGATTCTCAATACTCCATTCTGCATTGAGCCAATTGCTTGTTGCAGAATCGCTGAGGATACCTCTGCAATAGCTTTACCATTCACATCCGCTGTCACGGAAAGAGTAACTCCATTTGCATTCACAGTAGGTTCCGGTTGTTTCACTGGTTTGACTGTCGTTGAAGATGAAGTACCGCCCGATTCTGAAACCTGCGATTCTGCCATAATCTCAATGGACATCGTGCCTACAACACCAGAGCCATCTTTAGCTGTCGCTTTCACGATTACCTTGCCTGCTGCAATTGCAGTGAGCAAGCCGGTATCCGTAATAGATGCTCGCTCAGTAGCTGATCCATCCTCATTCACCACTGACCAGCTCACTGCTGGATCGGATGCATGGTCCGGCAGGACTACAGCTGCCATTTGCAGGGTTTGCCCTGACTTGATTTCGCTCACATTATCTTTGGAGGAGACTTTTATCTCCATGACGGATATAGGCATGACATGAACAACCGACTGTGCCTCATGCAGGATGTCAAATCCAACATCTGTGTTGGATCCCCGGAAAGAAATAAATCCAAGCGGCACGGCGATTTCACGGGTTGTCTTCTTCGCTTTGAAGATCATTTCTAAGAATTCCGCATCATCGGTCAGGATATTACCTGCCTCCGTTCCAGCTACACTAACTGTTATTAGACCTGGACTGTCCTCATTAATATGAGTGATGCTGAATCCGTCTGGCAAGGTCTGAGCGGATACGAATTCCACACCAGATACGTCATAAGCCATGGTAAAGTCTACAGCATACACTTCCTTGTAGACGGAGGTAGTAACATTTGTAAGCCCTACACGGTAAGTGAAATCCTGTCCTGCCACCACTGTTACCGGTCCGTTCAGCGTTGCAGCGGGCAGATTACGGGCAATCTCATCTTGTCCGCTGATGTTAATCTCTAGGCTTCCGGATACTCCACTTCCATCTATAGCTCGCGCCGTTACTTGTACGCTACCGTTCTTTCTAGCTGTAAGCAAGCCCTTCTCATCAATAACCGCTTTATCCGTTGAGGTTACCCCATCTGCTTCAGTTACCGTCCAGATAACTTTAGGATTCGTCGCATTCTCTGGAAGCACAGAGGCTTGCAGCTGCAAGGCACTGCCCTTCGACTCAATGCTGCTAATTCCATCTTTACCCGCTAAAGTAATTGAAGAGACATGTACCGCAAGTATCTGCTCTTGTCCCACTAAAATCTTGGATTGCTGTGGATTCCAGCCATCACTTCCACCAAGCACAGCTTCAATCGTATAGGCAGCCGCCTCTTCTGCTGTTAATTGTTTGGACCAGCTGTAACGTGAAGCTGCATTAGCACCCTCTCCGTAACTTAAAAACTCAGAGAACCGTGCAGTTTTGGAACGACCTTCATACCATTCATGCCAGCCAGTAGCACGAATATGAGCTCCCATCTCCGTATTAATGAAGGTAGAGCTGCCGTATTCTCTCCATGGCCGGCCCAAATCAACGGTTCCAGCAGCAACGTCCTCACTGGCAGTTAGTCGATTATTGATGAACACATAACCAGGCTTACCCGCTGCCGTGGAAGGCGCAGTAACATAGCCAGCACCC
The DNA here is from genome assembly GCF_038002785.1 of Paenibacillus sp. FSL H3-0310. Taxonomy (NCBI): domain Bacteria; kingdom Bacillati; phylum Bacillota; class Bacilli; order Caryophanales; family Paenibacillaceae; genus Paenibacillus; species Paenibacillus sp. FSL H3-0310. The sequence goes on along the minus strand of NZ_JBBODC010000001.1, from coordinate 362,010 downwards.
GCACTTTGAATCACATTATTCTCGAATACAGCAGCGGAATTACCGAAGATAAAGTCCACTGTACCTTCAATATGGCTGTCAACGAAATAAGCTCTTCCCTTATCTGCGAACAGGGTATCCTGATATCCTAGAAGCTTAACATTTCTGTACACTCCCCGGTCTCCTTCAGCATATAAAGCGACTGCCTGACCGGCATCCCGCCCAGCACTGTTCTCAACCGTCATGTTCTCCAGTGTGAAATCAGTTGCAGCAGCCTTTAGTGTATAACTGCCGCTGGTGCCCATTTCTTTACCATCTGAGCCAATGGTTTTCGCGGAGTCACCGTTAATAAGTACGGTACCTTCCCGGCTTTCACCGATGATACTAATATTCATCTTACTAGAAGGTACAAGCACCTTCTCCTTATACGTGCCGTTCTTCACTTTAATAATCGTGGTTAGGGCACTATTATCAGGTGCTGCTTGAATAGCGTCATTAATCGTTTTATAATCTCCTGTCCCATTCTGAGCAACAATAATGACAGGAGCTGGAATTCCCTTGACCACCTCGGATGGAAGACTGGCACCCTTATCACCGATGGCGATTACCGCATATTGATAGGCAGTTCCGTTGATCAAGCCTTTATCGGTATAATCGGTTGCTTCGATGCCTTCGGCCACGACCGCATAGCTGCCACCGCTCTCCGAGCGTAGAATTTGATAGCTGCTAGCTCCATCAGCTACATTCCAAGTCAGATGGATATCAGTGTTGCCAGACTCAGCACTAACTCCTTGTGGAGCCTGCGGCTGGCCGGAATTCTTGTATGGAATTGCTAAGGCAGCAGCTGAATCTAGACTACTACGGGTACCGTTTATTGCTTGGACTTTGTAATAATACGGTGTTCCGTTTACGAGCCCACTATCAGTAAAGCTTGTGCCTGATAAATCAGACCCGAGCACTTCATAAGAACCCTTCGCCGATGAGGCACGTTTGACAATATACTGGCTCGCTTCCTCAATCGCTGGCCAGCTGAGTTTCATTACACTGTCACCAGCTTCAATGGAAACCACAGGCGTTCCCAAAGGAGATTGCGGAGTAGCTTCAACAGGCGCTGATTCTTTTCCCTCTCCGGCCACATTTGTTGCAGATACGACGTAACGGTAGGTTTGCCCGTTGGCCAGACCTCCGACGCGGTAAGTTGTGCCGGCGATTTCTTTTGCCACGAGTTCATAGCTGCCTGAAGTCTCATTCCACTTCTTGATGCTGTAGCTGGCTGCATTCTCCACAGCATTCCAGCTGAGATCCAGCTGAGCATTCCGGCTTATAGCCGCGAACGATTCTGGCGCAGGCAATTTCACCGCCAAAGCGGATGGGGTAATACTAATTTCATTGGAATTTCCCGATTCACCAGTGGGCGCCGTCGCCGAGATAACGTAATAATAGGTAGTTTCGTTGGTAACTTCAGTATCAATATATGAGGTCTCTGTAATAGCGTTGGCAATAGTCTCATAAGGCCCCCCGCTCTTAAGACTTCTCTTAATATTGTAGGAAGTTGCCCCTTCAAGAGCAGGCCAGGATAGCTGGGCTGCTTGGTTTCCTGGAAGTCCAGTCAGTCCAAGCGGTGTTTCAATCGGCTCAACATAGATCTTTAAATTATCTAAGTAATAATTTCCTGAGCCGCCGCCCGGTGTCTTGGACAAAATACGCCCAATGCCATAGCTGGCGAAATTCGTAGTTGTGAACGGAAAAGAGCCCGCAGGCTGATCATCGATATATACAACCACTTTATCGTTGTTCACATCCACCTTTAGCTTCAGGTTATACCATTGTTTTAGGGAATAAGAGTTCATCAGTTGATGATACTGACTGCTTCCCCTACTCATGGTTAGCGTATATTTACCTGTAGCTTCAGGAAGCGTTGGCTTTCTGCTCTCAATGGAGAATGCCGTTTTGCTTCCATCTGTACTCTGGGCCTGCAGGAACACCGAGGTTCCCGATTCTGTCGCAAACATAAAGTCAGTGTCAATAACGAGTGCACCCGTAATTGGCGCGAATTTGCGGATAAACTGCACGCTGCCGTTCGCACCATCGAACACATTCAACACTTGATCTGACGTATTCCCCTTACTGTCAGACGGTGTGGGAGATACAATAACCTTTTGAATTTCAGTCTGTGGATTTGGAGTCACATCATAATACTCTGGTGTCACACCCACAGCAACCTGCTCGAAGTCTTCATCCACATAATACACATTACCTGCTTCACCTTCAGCCGTAGCGCTGGCCTCATCGGAATCAAAGCTTTCACCAAGTTCATTCACTGCACTGACCACGTAGTAATAAGTTTTTCCGGAGCTGAGTCCGGAATCAGTATACAGGCTATCTTTAATTTCAGTATTGATCGTCTTGTATGGACCGCCTGAAACCTCACTACGTTTAACACTATACGACTTGGCAGAACCAACATCCTCCCAATTCAGCTTCACTTTTTCCTCACCTGCTGTCGCTGTAAGACCACGGGGCGCAGTAGGAAACTGATCACTAAGCGGTTTCAGCTCCACCTCACTGAAGACAGATGCATTATAACGATTAACCTCGTTATCTACCTTAGCGGCATCGGCTGCAAGACCAAAATAAACCGTATCATTCAGGTCAAGCTTCACCGTGCCTACCTTGCTCCATGTTACTTTATCCGGCGATACCAGACCTGTCACTTCATTACCAAGACGAACCAGTTTCACCCAATAAGGTGTATTGATGAAGCTGTCCGGTTCTGTTTTTACCACCTTGGCTCCTGTGGTGGAGCGGGTAATCATAACTCCCTTCTTGCCATATTTGACATAAGGGATTGCCAGCATTGTCATTTTAGAGTTCTCATTGAGATTATCACGAATCATGACACCTGCTTTGGCATAATCGTCAGTTCCCGTTACGGAGTCGATTCTAGCAATAATTTCACCATTGCCTGTCAGGGTTTGATAAGCAAACTGAAAATTATCAACAGCCGTTTCGCTCTCTGATGTTGCTCCGATAAGTCCAGCCGATTTGAGCGTAATCTTCCCGCTATCCGGATGAAGTGTAGTCACTCCCGCTATCCCTGGATGGCCAATATCCACCGAAGTCCAAGGAAGAACGGATCCAGACGTGTTGACATGAATAGCCACGTTATCAGATTGTGTCTTGAGACCCTTATTGTCTATAGCCTGAACAACGAGATAATAGGTACCATCCTGCACATTGTTCCAATCGAAACTATAAGGTGCTGTGGTAGCTTCGGCTTGCTTCACACCATTAACGATAAATTCCACCTTAGCAATACCATCGCTATCACTGGCAGAGGCTGTAACATTCACATTGTTGCCTGACTCTATGATTTGGTTATTCACAGGATAATTGATAGCGGTTACAGGATTGTCTGTATGCTCATTCCCTGCTTTTCCCAACACAATCAGATCATTCAGATACACTTCTAGATTCGTATAGCCCTCCGCAGATAACGTCGTCTTCTTACCATCCTCAGAATCGGTAGGGTCTAGTCCATTAGCAATCTCCCAGCTGTCATTCATACCGTCATGATCCATGTCGATTACATTGGAAGCTGTCTCTGTATAGTCTGGGTAACCGCCTATTTCAATAGGTGAATTAATATGCTGTCCAGTGCGATTCTTCACATCATTAATGACCCGCGCATCGTAAGCATCACGCCTTGGCAAAGTGGCACCAGCATCCGCCATTACATTTGCGTAGGCTTCTTCCGCCGACACTGCCGTATATGGGTTAGGCATCTTTGCCGGCTCCGTAAGCTTAGAGATATCCGAATACTTTTGCACACCCTTCCAGTTGTCTTCAGTAACCTTCGGATTACCATCCATGATGTTCCCATCTATAAACAACCGGGTTTCTGGAGATACTTCCCCAAACAATTGATTTTTTACACTGGTGTAGGTGTTTGGACCATTTTTATAATAATTGTTAGTGATATTATATCGATAATCTTCTGCTCCCCCACCATAGGTCGAAGCGAATCCCCAGTTATAGATAACGTTATTAGACATTTCCGTCAGGTCCACCAATTTGGTCACCGTCGGCAAACGGGGGTTGCGGCTGGTGCTATGAGCAATCAGATTGTGAAGGAAACTGGCATTTTTGCCACCCCAGATTCCTCCGTAGCCGTGACGTCCCTTTTGGTGTGTCGTCATCAGCATACTTTCAGCGGATATCGACCATTGCACAGTAGTATTCTCGTTATCATACAGACTGACCACTTCATCCACCGACCAGCTGAATGAGCTATGATCGATAATGAGATCCTTATGGTACCTTGATCCAAAAGCATCATCTTCACTAGCTACCCGGTCGCCTAACCGGAAACGCATATAGCGCATAATAATATTGTCAGCTTCAACAGAGGTTGTGTAGTCGGCAATTGTAATTCCGTCACCTGGAGCCGTTTGCCCGGCAATCGTCAGATTTGAGCCGGTAATCTTGAGGGATTCCTTCAGATGGATGGTTCCCCCCACTCGAAAAACAATGGTCCGATTACTTTGGCTTACCGCATCGCGGAAGGAGCCGGGGATCGGAGTTTCCTTGATACCATAATCAGCCAACGTCGTTACTTCATACACAGGTTGAGCTCTTCCGCCGGTTACATATTTGCCGCCGCCTTCCGCGCCCGGAAAAGCAGGAAGCGCTTCCAAAGAAGCGGCCTCGACACCACCAAATGGCATACATGTTGCAAGAAGACTCGCAACCAGCGCCCCGGATAACCATTTTCTCTTCATACAAGACCTCCTAATATCTATTGGAATAAGAAGGGGGCCCTGTCCTCAGAGCAACCCCTTCCTTAGTAAAGCCGTGTGTATTATTCCTTGCCCTGATAACGGAAATATGCGAAATCAGCACTGCTGCCACCGAACTGCTGCATATCATGCGCCGCAATGCCAACAAAGTTCCCAGTGAAGCCTCCCGACAAAAAGCTGATATTCTGCGGATCGCCAAGTGGCTTCCACTCCGTATCGTCACCCTTAAGATAAACAAATTGCCCAGTCACTTCCTGCACCTCAACCGCGATCCGCACTGTCTCCCCTGCATTTAGTTCAATCATTACAGGCTCCGCAGTGAATTCATCGCGCTGACAGCGCATTAACCGCAGCACCTTGCCACGTCCTTCTTCATGGCTGATATACGCATAAAGATAGTTATCCTCATTCAGGTATAACAGTAGTCCTGCCATCTGCAGATAAGTATTCGGTTCATATTCAAGCGCTGTTTCGGCGCGGAAGCTTATATCCGTCTGGCGAATAGCCAGAATATGATGCTCAAACAGACTCTGCACGGACTCCCCGGCCCTGATTCTTAACCAGCCCGGTCTTTCAGCAAGGGAACACCAGCTTTCATTCCTAGGAATCCGCAGTGTATTCCAGTTCTTTTTCAATTCCGGACCATTAAAATCATCCTCGAATTCAAGCGTCCGCACTTGGTTCAGGAACTGTGTTCCTTTAGGTGCTGGTACCTTGAGCTGTGGTGTATTTCCGCCTGAGGTTAGTCTTAACCAGCCCTCCTCATTCCAGTGCACCTGCTGAACGGCAGTCTCTCTCCCCAGTATGGCGTATTCGCCTTCCAGGGGTCGCGTACACAAATGGGCCATATACCATTCACCTTCTGGTGTCTCTACCAGACTTCCATGGCCGGCACATTGAAGCGGCAGCTCGGGATTATCCCGTGAGGTCAACATCGGATTGAGCGGATCCACCTCATACGGGCCAAGCAGCGCCTTGGAGCGCGCTACGGTTACCGCATGCCCTGATCCAGTACCGCCTTCCGCTGTAATTAAGTAGTAATAACCTCCCCGCTTGTAAATATGCGGCGCTTCCGTCTTCTTCAGCGGCGTGCAATCAAAGATTTTCACAGGTTCACCTATTAATTGGCACTGCTCTGGATCGTACTCCTGAATTACAATCCCGCAGGACTTATTGCCTTCCGTAATCCGGTAATCCCACAGCTCATTCAGCAGCCATTTGCGCCCATCCTCATCATGGTACAGAGATGGATCGAACCCGCTGCTGTTTAGGTATACCGGTTCAGACCAAGGTCCCTCAATACCCTCCGCAGTGATCAGATAGTTATGACAGTCTTTAAAAGGCCGTTTGGTGCTCTTAACATCGGTATAAATCAGATAAAACAAACCGTCATAATAACTAAGCTGTGGAGCCCAGATACTGCAATTTTTCGGATTTCCCCGCAGATCTACCTGATGAGTCAGAATATCTGTGCAATGCTCCCAGTCTGCTAAGTCCGCTGATTGATACACCCTCACACCGGGCAGCCATTCAAAAGAAGAAACAGCAATATAGTACATCTCCCCCTCTCTTACAATACAAGGGTCAGGATTGAAGCCTTTTAATATGGGATTGTGAATAACTCCAGTCTGAATATTATCTGTAATCATCTTCATACTCCTTCCTATTTCCATACATCCGCACCCTTCACCCTAAGCAAATCTGCGGTCTATCCTGTCAATTATCAGTCTGTCTGCTCACTTAGATCTTCCTGTGACGGGATAACGGTTACCTGCTGCACTAATTCTTCCACTTTACGGGTGTTTCTCGATTGGCAGCCGGTGATATCTACCGTTTCTCCATTTTCAATATAAAAAGCCGGTCCTTCATGATTCTCGATCGTCACTTGGCGGAAGCGGATATCTCTTACGTTGCCCAGATAAAACCCACGGTTGTTCATATCCTGGATTCCTGACATCATGGCTGGACGACCAGGGATTGCATTCTCTGCCATGGAAATATCAATATCGGAAAAGGTAATTTCTGAAATGTATTGCTCCGCAAGGCCGTAAAGAAAACCTGCAGCCGCGTGAACATTCCGAGCAGTAATATTAGCAAAATGAATCCGTCGGAAGCAGGGGGTCTCCTCCGTCACCGGATAAGGATTCTTATCCCATACATATTTGTCCTTACCACGTGGTCCGCAGAAATAATAAAGATTAAGAATAAACGGACAGATCACGTCCTCCATCACGATATTGCTGACACGAATATCTTCGACAACACCTCCGCGCCCGCGTCTGGACTTCAGCCGAATGCCGCGGTCCGTCTGCTTGAACACGCAATTGCTGATCACGATATTACGGATATCTCCGCTCATTTCGCTTCCCAGCACCACACCGCCATGACCATGAATCATCGTGCAGTTAGTTATCGTGATATTCTCGCAGGCAACCCGCTCCTTCGTATCCTCCGTCCCTGCTTTAATGGCGATGCAGTCATCACCCACATCGATATTGCAGTTGCTGATGCGGACATTCACACAGGATTCTGGGTCAATACCGTCTGTATTAGGCGAATCCGCCGGATTATAGATCGACAGATTATCAATCGTAACATCATGGCAACAGATAGGATTCACAGTCCAGCTTGGGGAGTTCACGAGTGTCAGATCTCTGAGCGTGACTCTACGGCAGTTGTCGAAGCTGATAAGCTTCGGGCGGGGATACAGCAGTGAATCAGGAGAATTCCGATGTTTATCCCACCAAGGTGCGCCCCTTCCATCCAGCTTGCCTGCACCTGTAACCGATACATTCTCTAGATTTATTCCAAAAATACATGAAGCATGGACGTTCTGCTTCACACCCTCCCAACGGGAATCCACCACCGGATAATCGTTAGGATCAGAGCTGAAGCTAAGCACAGCTCCAGGACTGAGCTTCAGCTCAATATTGCTTTTCATGAAGATAGCACCCGTCTGATAGTGCCCGGAAGGAACATAAACTGTTCCTCCCCCTGCCTCGCTTGCCGCATGAATGGCACTGGCTATCGCTTCCGTTGAAGGCTCTGCACTATTAGGATGCGCTCCGTAGTCATTTATATTGTAGATAGACATGTGCTTCACTCGCTTCCTTTCGTCACGACGGGACGCTGCAAATATTCATATTCTCCACAAGCCAGGAGAAATGCGCCAAGCCCCTTCTGATCATTGGTTACGATCGGTTCACTGATATAATAGGCGTAAGTACCATCTCTCCGGTCCTCACCACCGAGTCCAGCGACCTGGCAGTTTTTATTCAGGTTAACCCAGCCATTTTTGGTTTCCAGCACAAATTCAGCAATAAGACCTTGATAAGCACGGTCAAGAGTCTCGAACCAACTATCATCGAGTACACCAATCCGAATGCCCTTAGCCATTGCATAGGTGATCATGCTAGAGGCGGAAGCCTCCAAATAATTGCCTTTACGGCCGCCCATGTTTACAACCTGATACCATACTCCAGCATCCGCATCCTGAACCTGACGAAGCGCTGTCAGCGTATCTGTCAGTATACGTGCCACGATCTCATAATCCGCGTGTTCCTTAGGGAGCATGCCGAGTACATCCACTAGCGCCATCACATACCACCCCAGCGAACGCCCCCAAAAGTTCGGAGACAACCCCGTTTCAGGATCGCACCACGGCTGTACCCGCTTTTCATCCCATGCGTGAAACAGGAGACCCGTCTCAGCATCCTTGGTATGACGCTCGCACAGAATAAATTGCCGGGTCACATCGTCCAAACCCTTGCCGCCTTCATACTCAAGTAAATACTCCAGATAGAAAGGAGAGCCCATATACAAGCCATCCAGCCAAATCTGATAAGGATATACATTCTTATGCCAAAACGCACCTTCTGAGGTTCGAGGATGCGTTGTTATCTGCTTTCTTAATAAATCTGCAGCCATTTTATATTTCGCTAACCCAGTTTCTTTATGGAGCACAAATAGGATCTTTCCGTTATTTAAGTGATCAATATTATGTTCGCTCAGGCGATATCCCTTCACAGAGCCGTCTTCCTCAATAAAATAATCCATATTATCTTTGATGAATTGATAATATTTAACCTGCCCGGTCTGTCTCCACAGCAGCTCAAAACCCTTCAAGATGACTCCATAATCATAAGACCATTTTCCATGATATCCGTTATCCTCATATAATCTTGGCGTTCGCTCCATAATCGAATCTGCCATTCGAACACCCCAGCCCATACTCCTAAGTGCATTGTTGTCTTTCATTTTTTCCTCCTGTTTGAATAGATATGGTCCTAAACGCAGCCTCCCCATTTAGGACCCCTCTACTATTTTCTTAGAATATAGTCTGTAGTACTTCTTAAGGATTTACAGCTTTATAAGCAGCTTCATATTCAGTAATGATTTTGCTGCCGCCGGATTTCTTCCACTTTTCAACCTCAGCTTTAAATCCGTCCAAATCAATTTTGCCTAGGATATATTTATAAGTGGCATCTGTCATAATCTTCTGCAACTCAGATCCTTGAGTAGAATAGGTCTCAGATTCCAGAGAGTAAGCAGGATTCAGTACAGCATATTTAGCATTCTCAACGATCAGCTTATCAGCTTCAACTTTGAGTGGATCAGCATCATGGATAATGAATCCATTCTCTAATGGACGAGATGCCGAAAATGGCTGAACTTCTTGCTTCCAGAGATCTGTATCCTTAATCGTAACCGCTTGTTCTCCATCGATTGTATAGTGGACATCCTTAATACCATAAGTCATCAAGCCATAGACATCTTCATTCATAAGATCATTAACAAATTTCAAGATCCGTCTTAACTCATTTTCATCCTTGACTTCGGATTTCGGGAAAGACAACAGTCCCCCAATTCCGTTATTACCAGCCCAGATGGCGCGATCCGCTTCATTACCGGTGGAAGTGATATCGTTAACCATAACCAAATCCATACCATCCTGTATGCCTTTAGACAGATTCAGCAGGTTCTTGCTGTCAAACAAGGCACCCACATAAATTCCAGCCTTTCCTTGCGCAAAATTCTGCTGCTGATCTGTTTTAGCCGTCACAGCGAAATCCTGATTAATATAACCACCATCATAAAGAGTCTTCATATAATCCATGGTCTTGACATAAGCCTCTGTATCGAACTCCGGTGTCATTTTACCCGCATCATCTACACTCCAATAGTTCGGTGTTCCAAAGTATGAGCCCAATGTCTTAAATGCTCCATATACAAGATCGCTGCGGTCCATGAAGCCTGTGGTATCCTTTTTGCCATTACCATCAGGGTCTTTTTCGGTAAACGCTTTCGCAACTTCCATCAACTCATCTGTTGTTTTTGGAACCTGCAGTCCAAGCTTATCCAGCCAATCTTTACGGAGAACAACGCCGTTTCTAGCCAAGGACTTCTGGAAAGGAACCCCGTACAGCTTACCTGCAATCGATGCCGATGTACGTGTATCCTGTGAAATTTTAGCCAAATTCGGGAACTCATCAAGATAAGGACTTACTTCCCAGAACATACCGGCCTTCAGTGCATTACGTACAGAAGAGTTATCAAGAATAGTCAGGGTAACGATGTCTGCTAGGGAATTCGATGCTAATGAAGTATTAATACGTTCTTCTTTGGAAGGATCCGGAATCCATGAGAATTCAATCTCTGTATTCGTCAATTCTTCAATTTTGTCCAAAATAGGACCCGTTGGTGTTGTAGACGTTTGTAAAATGTTCAGCCAGCTAATCTTTGCTTTAGCATCTAGCACATCTGCAGGTGCAGCAGTTGTTTTAGCCGTTGAATCCGTTCCCCCATTTGAAGAATTTGACTCCTTCGCGTTATTGCCTCCTCCGCATGCAGTGAGTACTAACCCGCTACACAACATTAAGGCTGCAATTTTTTTGTAATTGCGATTCATCAACATTACCCCTTTTACTAATGTATTTGTGTTGTATCTTCCACCTCTGCCCTTAAGGCAGAGGTAAGAATTCAGCATACTATGAAGCCTAGTAAACACCATCTTCGCCGATTTTTTTGGCTAACTTGTTCGACAGCATAACGAGAATCAAGCCGACCACACCCTTGAACAGACCTACTGTGGTACTGAAACTCAATTGTCCGTTCTTTAAACCAGCTGTATAGATATAGGTATCGAAAATTTCTCCAACTTCGCGGTTCAAGGAATTGATCAGCAAGTACATATGCTCAAAGCCCAGATCCAGCGTGTGGCCAATCTTCAGAATAAGCAAGGTAATAATGATTGGGCGAATCGCCGGCAAGGTGATATGCCATGTTTTGCGTAATCTTGCCGCTCCATCCATCTCAGCTGCTTCATATAACTGCGTATCCACTACGGTAATGGCTGCCAAATAAATAATGGTTGACCAACCAATTTCTTTCCAAATGATCTGTCCGATATACACGGTACGCAACCACTCAGGAGAAGTCAAAAAGCTGATCTTCTGCATCCCAAGGGCCGCCAACATCTCATTCAGCACCCCTCCATCCACATTCATAAATACATAGGAAATGGAGACGATGATAACCCATGACATGAAATGGGGGATATAAATAATCGTTTGAATGGTGCTCTTAAATAACTTGTGCTGAACTTCGTTAAGCATCAGCGCCACTATAATAGGTAGCGGGAAGAAAATAAAAATGTTTAATGCAAACAGGATAAGTGTATTACTCAATAGCATAAAGAAGGTAGGTTCTGTAAACAATCGGACGAAATGCTTAAACCCTACCCACGGGCTATCCGCTATACCCAGAAACGGCTGATAGTCCTGAAATGCAATGATAAGACCGCCCATAGGCAGGTACTTAAAAATAACAAAATACAAAAATCCCGGGAGTATCATTAGATACAATAACTTGTTTCTTTTTAAACTCAGCCAGCTAGGCCCCGTTCGCTTTTTTCTTACTGGATTAACTTTCGTGTTCAGCATGGTGACGTTTGCCTCTTTCACCTGATCGGCCTCCTTGATCGCGTTTCTTTACGATTCCCAGATTACGATCATTCGTCCATTACGTATATAATCATCAGATACTGATACTCCGAGAACCCTACAGCTATAAGGTTTTCCAGGCCCGTGCATCTTATAGTGATTACTACAATACATAAAGATCATCTATGCCTTATCACGCTTTTTCCTCCCAAAACAAAGCCCAAGCTAATGATTATATACGGAATAACAGACCCCTGTTAAAGTTTCAATGAAACGATTACAAGGAGGATATCTGCATGTCGCAATCATCTTTTAAAAAAGAAAATATGGGTAGCCGGCTGTTTACTATTGTAAATACCACACTGCTTACACTCATTGCCCTAGCCTGTCTTTTACCCTTTGTCAATGTGTTTGCCAGTTCCTTTGCTTCAACACAGGAGGTAGTAGAAAAAAGCTTCATCCTGTTCCCGACGACATTCTCTTTGGATGCTTACCGTTATATACTGTCAACGCCTACTATTTTTAAAGGGCTTGGCGTATCCATCGGTGTAACCTTAGTGGGTACAGTTGTCAGTATGGTTCTTACCTCTTTAATGGCTTATGGATTATCTAGAAAATATCTATACGGAAGAGATTTCATCAATTTCGTAATCGTGTTCTCCATGCTCTTCAGCGGGGGAATGATCCCTACTTTCCTGGTAGTTAAATATTTCGGATTAATCGATTCCTACTGGTCCATGATCATGCCTGTTGCGATCAATGCTTTTAACCTGATCATTATGCGTAACTTCTTCCAGGCGCTGCCGGAAGGGCTAGAGGAATCAGCCAAGATTGACGGCTCTAATGATTTTGGTGTATTTTTCAAAATCATGCTTCCGCTGGCGATGCCATCTATCGCGACCCTCTCCTTGTTCTACGGGGTAGCTTACTGGAACACTTATATGAGTGCAATTTTATATATGACAGACTCCACTAAGTGGCCTATTCAAGTCCTGCTGCGCCAAATTGTTATCGTCGCCAGCGGGATGCAGGGAGATAATGCTTCTGTTGATATTATCCCACCTGCTCAAACCATCAAAATGGCGGTTATCGTAGTCGCAACCGTTCCAATGCTGCTCGCCTATCCTTTCGTACAAAAACACTTCACCAAAGGAGCCCTGCTGGGTTCTGTAAAAGGCTAAAACATTGCAGCTGCACAAACAGCCAGCCCCGGTCTCCCGGGGCTGGCTGTTTGTGTTCAGCGCCTTACTTCTCCTGTTTCTGGGTTCGGTATGCACCTGGTGTTACATGTTCTTTTTTACGGAAGGATCGAATAAAGTTCTGTGGATTATGGTACTGCAGCCTTTCAGCAATCTCTTTAATGGTCATATCCGTTTCCACCAGCCACTTCTTAGCCATTTCCAGACGATAGTTCATCAGATACTCGCTAAACGTCATCCCGTACTCTTTTTTGAAAATACTGCTTAAATAGTTCGGACTGTAATGGAGACGATCACCAATTAATTCTAGCGTTAAGTCCTGATCAAATTCCGAGCGGACAATCACCGCAATTTTATCGGATAAGAGGCGGAACTGACGGTCTGTCTTCTCCTTAACGCTGGTCACCATCGGATGGATAACTTCTTTGACCAAAATGCGTTCGATCTCTTCCGGATTACGGATGTCTAACAATCGGTGATACAACGTAGAATTGTCCTCTGTCAGCAGAACCTCTACACCCAGCAGCTGCTCCAGCTGAATCAGATTGTTGACGAAACGTATTAATGTGACTTCGAAATTCAAAGGGTTCTTACTGTGCTTCATCATTTCCCCGAGTAATGGATACAGAGAACAGGAGACTTGTTCTTCATCTCCAATCCGAATCGCGTCAAATAACTGGGACTCAAACTCAGACGGATAATGCAGTAGAACTGGACCCGAGATCACCTTCGATATATCCTCATAGAAGATGATAGACTCTTTGCCCAGATTTAAACGATGATGCAGCGCCTGCTTACTCATCTCGCAAGCTTCCCTACTAAACAATAAATTATCATAAAAATTGCTGATTCCAACGCTAATGGATAGTTTCAGGATCTCTCTAGCTGTTCGAATAATTGTCTTGGCATAGTCCAGTGCTATTCTCCGGTTCTCCTGTTCATTCGCTCCCTCAAAGATCAGGATGGTTGCTTGTGTACGGTCATTTAATAGGATAGGAATCATCCGCTTCTCCTGCGGAATTAGCTCTTCCACCAGTTTGTTAACCGCTACAAGCAGAAGATCCTTATCGCTAGCCTGCCGTTCCCCATAGTTATCCAGCTGTATTAGCAGCGTTGCATACACCGAATTCTGTGACAGCTCATAACCGAAACGAGGCAAACCCAGATTAAGCTCTTCTTGGGATATCCGGCTACGAAACAGATTTAGAATAAACTGAGTTTCCAACTTAGGCATCTCAGACTCAATCAGACCCTCTAGGCTTTCTTTCTCCGATAAGATGGTATCAATCGAATTAATAATCCAGTCTACCTCATTCTTAGGCTCTAGCTCCGCATTGGCAGGCAATAATCGGCGCTGAATCTGCCGGAATGGCTTGGTGAAATACAAAGAGATCACATAAGCGACTACCGCAATCAACAACGTAATAAGCAGTACCATCATCACAATCCCAAATCGGGTTGTCTTTAGTGCATCAGAAATTTCTGATTTATCCAAAATAGTTACGTAGATCCAATTATTATAAGAAGATTTAGCATAAATAGCTTTTATCGATTGGTGATCAGCCCGCTCCATGGCAATCGTCCCCAATTGCCCCCCGCCTCCGGCAACATTAGTGATATGGCTAAGTTGATTATTAGTCAGCAGGGACTTTCCAGTTTCCGACTCATATAAAAGCTCACCCTCCCGGTTAAGAATAAACACCGGTGTGTTTCCTTCGGTCTGAAGGGTGCTCTGCAAGGTCTGAAGGGATATATCAGATAAGGCAATCGCCTGTTTGGTCTGTGAGAATACCGGCAGGGTATTTACAAAGCGGATACCCTTATCCGTCTTAACCCAAAACAACCCCCGGCTACGGTTATTAATATAGCTCTCATAAAGTGTCCTGCTCTCTTCTTCCGTTAAATGTGAAAGCTTACCATTGGAAATCTGCCATTTCTGCTCCAAACTGATTAGAGAATAATTAACAAAATCCATCCCCATGCTGGCAATGTAGTTAAGCTGGGAATTAATCTCGCGATACTTCTCAAAATCCTGCTCGGTGATCGGATTTTGCACGACCTCCCTGAAGGAACTGGTGGTACTGTAAGTATTAAAAGCGTATTCGATGGTCTGAATTTTCTGTTCCAGGGTGTTTTTAATTTGAGTAATTAAACTCTGTTTATCATCCGCTACTCTTTCATTTACCGAATTAATCGTCGTCAGATAAATATAGCCACCGAAGCTAATAACCAGGCCAATTCCCAGCACCAGAATAGGAACAAAAATCTTGTAGAATATCCTGCCTCTTTTCATGATAGACTCCTTAAGCATGTAATTATTTTCAATTATAGCGCTTCCAATAGGTTAAACCAAATGTTTTAAATGTGTATAATCGCAACCCTATTTTTATAAAAAATAGAAAACAAAAAAACAAGGCAAAAAGCGCTTCATCAAGCCCAGTGCTCAATGAAGGTTTTTTGCCTTATATTATATATGATTTTATTCCCTATCCTTATATTTCAATCTCTTCCGTTGAATCCGAAAGACCACCACTCTGCACGCCATTATTATTGGCTACCGCAAGAACATATACTTTATATTTAACACCCTTAACAATTAATGCACCATTAACATCTCTTCTCGAGGCTACAATTGTAGGATTCGTTCCGTTAGGCGTTATCGACGTATAATACGAGGATTTCACCTCAATTGCTTCCGCTGAACCAAAACCTTGTTTGGACGGAACCACCAGAATTCGATATTCCGAAATGTTAGACTCGTTAGAGGAACGGTTGAAACTTACTAGTATTTTACCCTCATCCACACTGTACGTTACATTGGTGACAGAGGTTACCGGCAGCTTAGTGGATAAAGTTATGGCATTCGACTCTGAGGACAACACATTAGTGCCTGAGTACTTGCCGCTGCCAATCGTTAACACATACACTCTGTAACTGATTCCACTCTTTATTAAATTTCCGTTTACGTCTCTGGCTGAAGAATCCAAGACTTGACTGGTATTATTTCCTGAAGTGCCTACCGCTGTGTAATTGGAGCTAGAAACCGCATTTGCCTGGGTTAAACTAAAGCTGCTGTAATAGGAAGTAGGTACAATCAGGATTCGATACTGGCTAATGTACGTTTCATCCGTGGCATGGTTAAAGGATACTTTTAAATCCCTGCCGTCTTCGTAATCATTAACGTCCCTTACATCCAAGCTCGAAATAGGAGCCAATTTGTAATCTACATTCAACGTAATTAAAGGTGAACCAGAAGAAAGAACATTGCTGCCTGAGTAATTCCCGCTTCCGACGGTTAATACATATACTCTGTAATTGATTCCACTCTTTATCAGGTTACCGCGCACGTCCCTTGATGACGAGGTTAACACTTGATTGGTGCTGGATCCTGTTGTGCTCACTGCTGTGTAGTTAGAACTGTACACATTATTGGCGTCAGATAAACTGAAGCTGCTGTAATAGGAAGTAGGTACAACCAGGATGCGATACTGGCTAATATACGTTTCATTCGTAGCGTGGTCAAAGGATACTCTTAAATCACGGCCATCATCATAGTCATTTACGTCGCTTACATCCAAATTGTAGACAGCACTCACATTGTAGTCAACAGCCAACGTAATTAATGTTGACTCCGTTGAGAGAATGTTGGTGCCCAAATTCTTCCCGCTTCCAATCGTTAACACATACACTCTGTAAGGTGTTCCATTCTTAATCAAATTACCACGCACGTCTCTTGCTGACGAGGCTAACACTTGACTGGTGCTAGATCCTGTTGTGCTCACCGTTGTGTAGTAAGAGCTGGAGACATTATTCGCCTCAGATAAACTAAAGTTGTTGGAATAAGCTGTAGGCACAACTAGAATTCGGTACTGGCTAATATACGTTTCATCTGTGGCGTGGTTAAAGGATACTTTTAAATCACGGCCATCTCCAAAGTCACTAACGTCGCTTACACTTAAATTAGAGACATTGACCGAGGACAGCGTAATCGCAGATGAAGCAGCAGACAATAAATTATTGGCTGTATTACTGCCACTATCTACACCCATAACAAACACACGGTAACCAACTCCCGTCTTAATGAGGGCTCCATCCACATCCCTCGCTCCTGACGATAGGATCTGAGTGATATTGGAGCCTGTTTTGTTGACCTGTGTGTAATTTGAACTGCTAACAGCATTTGCTGCCGCCAAATTAAAAGAAGAATAATTAGTAGCTTTGACTACAAATATCCGGTAAGAACTCACCTTGGATTCATCCGATACCTTATTAAAACTTACGGCTAAATCGCGGCCATCACTATAATCGCTCACATCACTTACTTGTACATTACTTGGAGCAACGACTACAGTATTAGTATTAAGCGATATAGTCGAAGAACTATACGAGAGAGCGCTGGTATTATTGCCTTTGCCCACTGCGAAAACATAAGCTACATAGGTTTGATTACCTTTAATGAGGTCACCATCCACATCCCTTGAATTTGCGGTCATTCTAATCGTAGGATTAGTGCCTGTAGCTAAAACAGTAGAATAATTGGCGGATGTAACCTTTTGTGCAGATGAGATATTAAAAGTGCTCCAAGCCTTTACAATCATTACCCGGTAATGATCCACAAGAGCTTCATTAGAAGATTGGGTGAAGCTGACCTGGAGATCACGGCCGTCACCGTTATCACTTACATCCTTTAACTGTACATTCGATGCCGGATTTACAGTTCCAGTTTTACCGCCGGAAGTCGTTATGGTCACCACTTTGGTACTTGGATTCCAACCCACATCATGACCCAATGACTCACTTACAAACCGTGTAGGAACCATCGTTCTTCCTTTCAAATTCTGACCCGGCACATCTAGAGTTACAGCTTTATTGTTAATCGTGGCTGTCTTTGAGCCAATCTTTAACATAATCGTTGTATCATCTTTAGTTGCAGTTACAGTTTGTGTTTTCTGATTCCACTTGATGGTGGCATTAAAGGCTTCAAAGATTGCCCGTAGGGGTACCATCGTCCGTCCATTTACCATCACCGGTGCTTGATCTGTGGACAATCGAACCCCATCAATAAAAATACTGATGGGCGCAGTAGCAGCTTTCACTGAAGATTGAAACATCATCGGCAAAACTAATAAGCCCACTAAAATAGAAATCCATAACTTCTTCACAGATTCACCCTCCTGGAATGACGAATACATTTTTTTCCTAACCTTTTGACGCTCCTACTAGGATAAAAGTTTCACGCATTATGGTTACAATATTTTAATCTTGAACCCGTTCCTTCGATCTGCCATAAACCGCTCTGTAAAAAGAAAAAGAAAGCGCAGTGTGCGCTCTCTCCTTTGTGTTATTCGCTGATACTTTTATCCACATTTTTCTTCGGAATTCCATCCAATCCGTACTCCCAATCATAAGCATCAAAAATTTTTCTCGCTACAGGTGCTGCACTACTAGATCCAAATCCGCCTTCAGGAATAACTACAGCTACAGCAAGTTTTGGATTTTCACGTGGTGCAAAAGCTATAAACACTCCGTTATCACGGTTTATGTTTTTACTATCCGTCTGTTGTGAAGTTCCTGTTTTACGCGCAAAATCATAGGGGAAATCACCGAAGGCACTTTTAACGTCACTGTTCATCCCTTTCTTTATCTCCCGCCAATAGGATTTATCGAAAGTAGTCACTTCATCAAGCACTTCCCGTTTGAATTCTTTGATAACTTTACCTTTGGAGTCCGTGATCTTGCTTACTAGCTGTGGTTTGATTCGTTGCCCTTCATTGGCTAGTGTAGCCGCATATTGCGCCAACTGAAGAACGGTATAACGTCCCTGCTGCCCAAAAGAAGCATAAACAAGTGCCGACTGAACTGAACCCGCTTTAGCTTCAGCTTTATAATTCAAATCACCCAAGTATTCCCTTGGTAAACCTATCCCTGTTGGCACACCTAGACCGAATTCTTTCATATATGTGTCCCATACCCCGATGCCCTTAGACTTGTATTTTTCGTACAATTTTTTTCCGATCATATCAACCATATATACGTTTGAAGATTTTTCAATGGCTGTATAAGGATACAAAGAGCCGTATACATGATTGGATGAGTTCCTTACATTAGTCTCATGTCCTTCCCTACCAAATGAGGTGATCCCTTTATCTTGATAAGTAGAAGAAGTACTTATAAAGCCCTCTTTTAAGCCAATTAACACACTCAATGGTTTTATGGTCGAACCAAGCAGCACGGTGGATTCAAAATTATGCCCTGATCTTCCTGATGAGTATGGAGTTATCGTTCCATTTTGGTAATGCTTTTCAATTTTTTTATACACCTCTGGAGAGATCGAACCCGTAGCCCAGCTGTTGGTATCATAGTCAGGCATACTTGCCATAGCAATAATATTACCTGTATCCACTTCCATGGCTACAGCGTAACCTGTTAAAGCATCAGGATGTGTTTCTCCCTGAACGGTGTGTGAATGTAACCACTGAATCTGATCTTTAATGGCTTCTTCGGTCTTCAGCTGAATTTTTTTATTAAGGGTAGTCCAGATAGTGCTTCCTTTGACCGGGGGTTCAATACTTACAATTTTTTCTGCCATATTCTGCGGATCTACGGAAACTTCCTTATAACCATTCTGGCCCCGAAGCTCTTTCTGGTATTGCAGCTCTAAGCCATCAAAGCCTACTAGCTCATCCTCTTTATAGTTAAGTCCAGGGTTCTGATTATTTTTCATCGCCTGAAGTACATCCTTATAAAGATCTAAACTAGTAGAGGATTTAAAAAATTTCACGTAACCAACAGCTTGTACAGCCACCGTATCGGTATCATAATGCCTGCTGCTTTCCTCTATCACTTCTAGGTTTGGATATTCGTTTTTGTGTTCTAAAAAATAAGCGATTTCTTTCTTAGTTAAACCTGATTTAATTCTTCGTGCTACATAACCAGAGAGTTTTTTTGAATATAAATCCATAGACTCAAGGATCTCTTCTGTGGTTAGTTTTTTTTCATTAGGATCACCATAAGTTTCGAAGGCTTCTGCTAACTTGCTGGCGAGTGCCTTTGATTTATTATTTGCCTCAGCAGTTAAGGTAACTTTTTTCGTAGTTTTATCTGTTTTTGTTGCGGTATATTCCTTATCCAAAGTAAGGTACAAAGATTGAACGGGCGTTGAGTATGCCAATTTCTCACCATCAGCAGCGAGGATATTCCCTCTCAATGCCGATAATGCCACTATTTTCGTATCCCGATTAGCCTCAGCTTCAGATAACGTGGGTCCTTCGACAAATTGCAAGACCGCAAGGCGTAGGATAATCACACAAAAAATAATAAAAGTGCTAAAGAAAAAAATATTGATTCTTAATTCGCCAGAGTTGTTAATAGTTTTGCTGCCGTCTTGTACACCTTTTCTGTCGAAGAGCCTCACATAATCCCACTCCTTATTTCCAAAATTCTACAACATAAGATTAAAGTATAAACTAGCAAACGGAAATATACAAAATTAAGAATAATAGTTAAATAATTGTTCACAAATCGATAATATCCAATTAAAAAAGCAGCTTTCCCCGGTATGGGAGAATCGCTGCTTTTTGTTTATGGGCGTTGGTGGCCTGCACCAATAAATTCTCAACATTCGCTGAGGCTTAAGGACTCAGATGACGTTATATGCGGATTTTTAGCCTTTGGAGCTTGGTTTCGGACTCCAATGACGTTATTTCATAGGAAGAAGGGCAAATCGGGTGCTTTTCATGCCAATAGCGACTATGCGGTCCGTTGTCACTTCAAATGCGAAATAAAACTGCGTTTAAGGTCATCTGTGTCCGATAGCTGTAGCGTAAGGGAGGGAAATCTTAAACGAATGAAACGATGTTTGAGGCGTTCTAGATGGAGTAAGCTCTAATTAATCAGGGGGTGCCCCAGCAGCCATTTTACGGCTGCTGGGGCACCCCCTGATTTTTTCTTATAACAAAATCTACACTTTTCTAACCTGTGACCGGTACATTAGAAACAAGAAATACGGAGCCCCAATCAGCATAATAATAAGGCCTGAAGGGATTTCTTTCGGCGCCATTATGGTTCTTCCGAGCGTATCGGCAATGACGAGCATCAAGCCGCCAAGTAATCCTGACAAAACAATCGAGCGTCTCGTATGATGACCAATCATCATCCGCACCGCATGCGGCGCCATGAGTCCGAGAAAGCCAATTGTTCCCACACTTGCAACGGCTCCCGCTGCAAGCAAAACGCCGATAATCATAGCCCAAAGCCGCGTTCCTCGAACCGGCAAGCCCAATCCTGTTGAACTCTCGTCACCAAATGCCAACAAATCGCATTTTCGGCCCAAATAGTATGCAATCGGAACAAGTACAAGCAGGAATGCAAATAGGATGTAAAATTGATTCCAGCTTCGTCCATAAGTCGAACCCGTTAACCAAATTAAGGAGCTACTGCTCCATAAACTTCCTTTGACGATCATGACCTGGATTCCCGCAGAGGCAATAGCAGAGACTGCGATTCCAAGCAAGATCAGAACCGATGGATTCAAGGACCTGCGCCAGGCCATAAAAAAGACAAAAGCAGCAGCCAGTGCCCCACCCACGATTGCGGCAAGCGGAACTGCAAATACCGTCAATGCTGGCCAAACGGTCATTACGGCCAAAGCACCAAAGCCAGCCCCTGAGGTCACACCAATAATAGAAGCATCTGCCAATGGATTTCGAACAGCACTTTGAATCAATACACCACTGATTGCAAGTGCGATCCCTCCTGCAGCCGCTACGAGTGTACGGGGAAGCCGTAAATTCAGCAGGACGGAATAGGATTGATCCCCCCTATGGAACAGACTACTTAGCAATTCACTGATCGGTATTTTTGTTCCCCCAAACGATAAGCTTACGAGGATAATAACAATGAGCAGCACGGTCATAACTATAACCGTCGGCACAAAGCGCAGACGCAGTCCCGCCCCACCGATACTCATCGATGATTGGCCAGCGCCTGAGCCCGATATATTTTTCATCTTGGTGAGTACCAGCCAAATGAGCCACGGGGCTCCAATAATCGCCATAACTGCACCAACAGGCATTTCACCCACACTGCTTCGCACTACACGCGCTAGCGTATCCGCTGCCGTGATGAGCAAGGCTCCCCACAACGCGCTTGCAGGAATGAGCAGGCGATGCTTGCGAATCCCACTAAGTCTGACGAGATGGGGAGCCACTAAGCCGACGAAGCCAATCGGTCCAACCACGCTGACTACAACCGCAGCCATTAATACCGATAGGCCAAGTCCTGTCGCCCGAATTAACCCTACTCGCTGTCCAAGTGAACGAGCGGTTGACTCATCGAGCTCCAGCGCATCAAATTGTCTGCCGGCAAATATCGCTGCCAATAGCAGCACTACGACAAAAGGCCAGGCATATATAACACCGTCCCAATCCAACTGGATTAGGGAACCTGAACCCCATAAAAACAGATTTTGTGTTTCTGTTCTTTTAAAAATATGTATGGCCGATGTAAACGCTCCGAGCACCATGGAGACGATCATACCTGACAAAGCCAGCCGAACAGGTGTGGCTGCCTTGCCTCCACTCAATAAATAAGCGGCTAAAGCAGCAAGCAGTCCCCCTGCAACTGCGAGCAAAAATGGAAACTCATGCTGCAAAGCAGGAAAAGCTACCATACCAAGCACGACCATAAAGTATGCCCCGGCATTAATCCCAAGTGTATCTGAGGAAGCAAGCGGGTTCTTCGTTATAGTTTGCAATAATGCCCCAGCCACAGCCAGAGCAGCCCCGGCCAGCAGACCAATAACTGTACGTGGCATGCGGATATCCCAGAGCAGATTATGTTCCATTATATCTTGGCGATTCAGCAAACCATCTATTACAGTAGCTGCAGGAATCTTGGCTTCCCCAAAGCCCAAACTTAAAACGAACAGAATGAAGAGGACGGCAAAGCCGCCCCCAAATATTCCAATGATCCGCCAGTTCATGCCGATAGAGGCTTCTTTGCTACTCTTTTCGTTCATAACCGCACTCATTTCGTTAATGTATTTACAACTTCATCCACGATAACTTTGGAGGAGATCGGACCGCCGAACACCCAAGTAGTACTGCTCAATCCGAAGGTGCGATTCTCTTTTACAAAGTTAAGGCCATTCCAAACGGAATTATCCTTCAGTTCTTTCGTGAAAATATTATCATCCTCTTGGACGATATAGATTAGATTTGTATCCTGAACCGCAGGCAATGCCTCAACTGTAGAGGTACTGAATCCGTAAACTTCGAAATTTTCGGGTTTCCAGTCGTTTTTCAGACCGATCCGATCCAAAGTTTGTACCGCAAGTGAATTATCTGTAAAAAGACGCATCGTTGCTGCATTCTGGTAGCTGTATGCTTGTGTCAGTACATAGTTCAAGCCTTCTTTGCCTGCATCAGCCAGCTTTGCTTTTGCATCTGCATAATGTGCATCCAAATCAGCAAGAACCTTATCGGCTTCTGCTGTTTTACCTACTGCCGCTGCAATTGTTTTGAAAGTATCTTCCATCAGTGTGTACTGATTACCTTCTCCTTCATTCGGATACAAGCCGAAAATCAATGTTGGAGCGATACTTTTAAGTTGATCATAAATTCCTTCATGCCCACCCGTATTGGCAATAATCAGATCAGGCTTTAATGAAGCAATTGTCTCCAGATCTGGCTCGTCACGGGAACCAACATCAGTCACGTTTGCATCAAGTGGTGCTTCAGAAGTCACATACAGCTTATAGTTTTCGTTATCTGCGTTACCTACTGGCTGCACTCCCAGTGCAATAACATCCTCCGTAAAGGTCCATTCCAATACCACAACTCTTTGCGCAGGTTTGTCCAGCGTAATCTCACCTTTAGAATCCTTTAAAACAATAGGACCGCTTGTAGATTCACTGCCCGCGTTTTCAGCAGCTGGTTTGTCAGTTGCTCCCGCGTTCGATGTTGAATTATTCTTTTGGTTAGTACCACAGCCTGATACGACCAATATGATAGCAACAACCATAAATAAACTAATTAACCTTTTGTGCATTTACTTTATCCCCCTGGATTCAACGTTCGAAGTTTATTCTATGATAACAGTTATCAATCTATTGATAATGATTATCACAGAAAACATATTAGTAATCTTATACGCGATTCTCCCGAAAGTCAAAGTTAAAATTTAATGCTTAACCGTCCCTACTCCATGATCTGGTTTGTAATTCTTTCAATGTGTATGGTCAGATACAGCATTTCATCATTTGTTAACTCCCGATTATATGTTTTATCAATATAGATTTTAATTTTCTCGACGCTTGCGAAAGCTTCCTTATACTGCTGCTTTACCAAAATAAATAAGCCATTCTCATTATCAGGAGGTGGAGTACCGTTGATGAGACGTTGTGCAAAAAATTTCAAATGAGTGATAAAACGGTAATAAGCAAGGGACTCCTCGTCGTACTCTAGCCTGAAATGGCGCTTCACGATATTTAGGATGTCGTTCATGATCTTGGTGATATTCACCATGTTAGGCATCTCTTCATTTAGTTCTGCATTCACCAGATGGAGCGCAATATGTCCGGCCTCATCTTCGGGAAGTCTGACTCCGAGCTTGGAATGTATAATTTGAAGCGCAGCTTTCCCAACCTCATATTCTTCTTTATAGAATTTTTTGATTTCCCAAAGCATGGCGTTTTTAATCTTCATCCCTTTTGAGAATCTCTCCAGCGCAAAACTGATATGATCTGTCAGACTAACATAAATACTGTCATCCAGCATTTTACCGAGCTGCAGTTTGGCGAAGTTAATAATCTCTTCTGAGAGCTCCATGTGCTCGATTGGAATCTCGGAAAGCAGCGTTTTTAGCTTATCTGAAAGTTTTTGATTACTTAAAGTGAATATCTTTTCAATTTTATCTTCTTCTAAAAAGTCTCCACGTTTTTTCTTAAAGGCCAGTCCTCTTCCCATAACTACTAGTTCAAAATTTTGGTCATCTATGACAGTAACAACATTGTTGTTTAACACTTTTTCGATCCGCATATTACAGCTCCTTACCTTTTCATCTTACGAAGCTAGCACTTTTTTATAGTATTCTATAATAAAAA
This sequence comes from Paenibacillus sp. FSL H3-0310, assembly GCF_038002785.1. Lineage (NCBI taxonomy): Bacteria > Bacillati > Bacillota > Bacilli > Caryophanales > Paenibacillaceae > Paenibacillus > Paenibacillus sp. FSL H3-0310. The sequence goes on along the minus strand of NZ_JBBODC010000001.1, from coordinate 336,989 downwards.
ATCGATCTCTAAGTAGCAGTACTAAGAGATCGATTCCATTCATACCTTATGACTCTTCAATAGATCACACTACAACAGTCAGCAAATCTTCGCCCGGTGTAATAACTGTTTTATTGGTACCAATCACATCACTATAATTAGCCGTATTGGTAATAATTATCGGTGTTGTGCATTGATAACCTTCATTTTTTATTTGTTCAAAATCAAACTCAATCAATAGATCACCCTGTTTAACGGTTGCTCCTTCTTGCACCTTCACATCAAAGTATTTACCTTTTAGCTTCACGGTTTCTATACCGATATGAATCAAGACCTCAACACCCTCATCCGATACTACCGCAATACAATGACCTGTTCTGAAAATAGTGGATACAACTCCACTTACCGGTGAATAAAGCTTACCTTCTGTGGGTTCAATTGCAATCCCCTTGCCCATTGCTTCAGAAGCAAAGGCAGCATCATCTACTGAGGTTAACGGGATTACGTTACCAGCCAGAGGGCTTACAACGGTTGAACTTTTAACGGCGTGAGGGAGGATAACCTCGCTTTTTTCAGTATTCGTTTTTTCTTCTACAATATTCACTTTCTTTTTATCTTCATAACCAAATACCATGGTAATTACCATAGCCAATACAATGGTCACACCTGCTATAATCGCTTGAACGACCAGCGGAGAGAATGCGGGAAGACTTAATACGCTCACAAATGCGAAGACTTCCATCTTCACTTTGAAAAGACCACTAAGTGCTCCACCTACACCGCCGGCAATGGTTACATAAATGAAAGTCCGTTTGTAACGAGTCAGCAAACCGTAAATAATAGGTTCTGTTACACCTGAAAGCGCGCCTGGTATAAATGTACTGCCGGCCAATGTTTTCAACTGTTTGTCCTTTGTTTTCAGGAAGATACCCAACGCCACACCCAGCTGCGCGAAGATGGCCATGCCGGCCATTGCATATATCGGATCTCCACCCTTAGCAATGTTCTCAAGAATAATTGGCACAAGTCCCCAGTGCAATCCGAGTACAGTCAAATACGTCCAAGCTATTCCCACAATTGCCCCTGTAACAATACCGCTTTTCGTACTGAGGAACAAAATAGCGTCTCCAATTAAATTCCCTACATTCACGCCAAACGGTCCGAAAGCCAAAATAGTTAACGGAACAATCACAATCAAACATAGCATAGGGACCAAGAACATCTGCAAATCCTTGTGTATAAACTTTCTTAGCTGCTTATCCAATAAAGCGTATATACAGATGGCGATAAAAATCGGAAACACGCTTGATGAATAGTCCGAAATTACTAAAGGAATACCTAAAAAATGTGGAGATTCAACACTTGCTAATCCCGTAATATTAGGTTCAAGTAAAGCCGCACCGATACTACCACCCACATAAGCATTAACACCCAGCCTAATCGATAACGTAATTCCTAAGAAAATGGGTAGAAAATAAAACACAGCATTACTAGCGCCGGCTAATACTTTGTAAGTTTCACTATCCGCACTTAGAACATGTAACGATGCAAGTACGGTTAATAGCGCTTTCAACATACCCGCACCTGCTAAAGCACCAATCAGAGGCGAAAAGCTTCTAGAAATAACATCAAAAATCAGAGTCCCTATAGGTTTCTTTACCTTGTTCTCGCCAGAGTCACTGTTAGGGGATATGGATTTGGCAATTTCTTTATACACATCAGCAACATGGGTACCCACTATAACTTGAAACTGTCCCCCTTTGCTAACTACCCCAATAATCCCTTTCATTTTTTCCAAATTTTCTTTATCAGCTTTTTGCTCATCGTTAAGTGTGAATCTTAGTCGCGTGGCACAATGAATCACATTGTTAATATTTTTCTCCCCACCGACAGATTGAATAATGTCTTTACTTAGCTGTTCATAACTCATTTTTATACACCCCTTTGTAACAGATCAATTAATCACGGTTATCAGGGAACACAAAAAAACCTAAATCACATCTATGTACGAGAGAGAATATCCCCGTAATCATAAATGAAACTTAGGTTTTGCCTGCTATGCAGTAGCAATCCTGATATCCGATTAATTTATTATTTACAAATTAACATGTTCAATTAATGATGTCAACAATAAACCACGGTCTGTATAATATTGGATAACAAAAAAAGCCCTGATAGATCAAGAATATCTTGATTATCAGGACTTTTTTTTAGAACAGGCTTTGTCCGTTGGATTCAATTACTTCTTTGTACCAGTGGAAGGACTTCTTACGGTATCTCTCCAGTGTACCTGAACCATCATCATGACGATCTACATAAATGAAACCATAACGTTTCTTCAGCTCGGCGCTTGTTGCGCTAACCAAGTCGATGCAGCCCCAGCTTGTGTATCCCATAACTTCCACGCCATCAGCAATAGCTTCCGCTACTTGAACCAAATGATCTTGCAAATAATTGATCCGGTAATCGTCGTTTACGATCTTCTCACCGTTCCCGTCTACAACCAGCTGATCGACGGCGCCAAGGCCATTTTCCACGATAAACAGCGGTTTTTGGTATCGGTCATAGAACATATTCATCACATAACGCAAGCCCTGCGGATCGATCTGCCAACCCCATTCGCTCGCTTCCAGATACGGATTCGGTACCCCGCCCAGCAGGTTTCCTTCTCCTCTGATCTGTTTCTCCGGATCAGCCGTTTCACATGTGCTCATATAGTAACTGAACGATATGAAATCCACGGTATGCTTTAGAATTTCCTCGTCCCCTGGCTCGAAATGAATGTGAATTCCATTTTCCTTAAAGAACCGTTTCATATAGCCTGGATAATAACCTCTGCTATGAACATCCGCAAAAAACATATTTTTGTGATCACTTTGCATCGCCTTGATCAAGTCGTCCGGATGCGGAGTGAGCGGATAAATTGGCATGCTCAGCACCATGCAGCCTATTTTGAAATCAGGATTGATCTCATGACCGATTTTTACCGCCAAAGCACTTGCAATGAACTCATGGTGAATGGCCTGATACAGATCCTGCTTACTCAATTTTTCCAATGGAGTATTGATTCCGCCACTCATAAATGGGAACTCTAGGATAGAATTGATCTCATTAAAGGTCAGCCAGTATTTGACCTTGTTCTTGTAACGATTAAAGATCGTTCTCACATAACGCTCGTAAAATTCCACCATCTTACGGTTAACCCATCCATCATACTCTCGTGCCAAATGCAGCGGGGTCTCATAATGGGAGATCGTAACTAGCGGTTCGATGCCGTATTTATGACACTCGTCGAACAGGTCCTCGTAGAACTGCAAGCCCTGTTCATTCGGCTCCAGCTCGTCCCCTTTCGGGAAAATCCGGGACCAGGCAATAGACGTCCGGAATACTTTAAAGCCCATTTCCGCAAACAGCTTAATATCTTCTTTATATCGGTGATAGAAATCGATACCAATCAACTTCATGTTATCGTCGGTAGGAACTTCTGTAGGCGCAGACTTAATGCCATGCGGCATGACATCTTGGGTAGACCAGCCTTTGCCATCATCCTGATATGCCCCTTCAAGCTGGTTAGCGGCTACAGCCCCACCCCATAGGAATCCTTCTGGAAATTGTAAGTTCATATTTCTTCCCGCCTTTGCTATTGTGATAGTATAGGTTTACTGCTCTAATCCGAATCCTAAACCTTGGAACGCGTTACATGTCAAGGATTAATCTTGCAAAGGAGATAAGCCGATGTCCACACTTGACGAAATTGCTAAGCTGTCGGGCTTTTCCAAAGCTACGGTATCCCGAGTCCTGAACGATTCTCCCCATGTCAGCAAGGAAACTAGGGAGAAAATTCTCGCCATTATGAAAGAGACGGACTATGTTCCCAATCGGAATGCCATATCTTTATCCAAAGGCCAAACCCAGCAAATCGGCATGATTACCTTAGACCTCAACGAGCTTATTTTGTGCTTCATGAACAGCTTCGTCGAAATTTCCGGCCGTTACGGGTATCAGACGATTATTTATACCACCGGCGGTGATAAACAAAAGGAACTTCAGGCCTTCGAGGATCTCAAACAAAAAAGAGTCGACGCTCTGCTTATTCTGACCGCTGTTAACGATAAAAATGTCATAACTTCCTACTGCAAATACGGCCCGATTGTGTCTTGGCAACGCATGGACCATCCTGAAATACCGTCAGTTGCCATGAACCAATATGATGGATATGCACTCGCTCTAGAGCATTTGATAGAGCGGGGTTATACGCGTATCGCTAATGCTTTTGGCCGCCCAAGCAGCATAAATACCCAGAGTAGACGACTAGCTTATGAGCAAATCATGACCAAATATAATCTTCCCATCGTTGAGAAATGGTATTACTCCACGATTTATGGAATCCGTGACGGAGAGCAATTGGTGCGAACCCTAATTGGACAACCCGATCAGCCGGATGCTATTCTGTGCTCCAATGATTTGGTGGCGGTGGGCGTTCTGAGCGAAGCACGTAGACAGCAGCTGGATGTGCCCCGTGATCTAGCCATCGTTGGTTTTGATAATTCGGAGCTGTCGCAGACGCTCGGAATTACCACTGTTCGGAATCCGATTGCGGGACAGGCGGAGAACGCCTTTCTTCTGCTGGCTCCAACCCTGCTTGGACTGGATATGGAGCTGCAGCCCCTATCGTTCCAACTGATCGAACGGGAGACAACATAGGTTGCCCATTCTCAGAAGATTCCGACTGTACATTCCATAAAAAAACAGTAAAATTGTATTGAAAATTTTGATGAAGATAGGTGTTTTTTATGACAAATAATGTATTGAATCCTAGGGTTGATAAATTCTTAAGTAAAGCGAAACAATGGCGGGAAGAATATGAGCAGTTGAGAACGATCGTGCTTGATTGCGGGCTGACCGAAGATTATAAGTGGATGCATCCATGTTACACATTTGATGATAAAAACATAGTATTAATTCATGGATTTAAAGAATATTGTGCGCTTCTCTTTCACAAAGGTGCCTTGTTACAGGATCCCAATGGGATTCTAATTCAACAAACAGAAAATGTGCAGGCAGCGCGCCAAATTCGGTTTACGAATGTGCAACAAATCGTTGAAATGGAAGCTGTTCTGAAAGCCTACATTCAAAATGCCATAGAAGTTGAAAAAGCGGGTTTGGAAGTCGAATTAAAAAAGAAAGAGGATTACCTCATTCCTGAAGAGCTTCAGACCAAATTCGCTGAACTTCCTGGCTTGAAAACTGCTTTTGAAGCCTTAACGCCTGGACGGCAAAACGCATATATTTATCATTTTTCTCAAGCGAAACAATCCAAAACCCGCGTATCCCGAATTGAAAAATTCATCCCGCAAATCCTTGAGGGTAAGGGATTAAATGATTAGCGTTGCTGACAATGAGTCAATTAAGCCTTAGGGTTTATTGGCTCTTTTTTTAAATTGTCTTCTTTTAACTGCTTGTAATAATCCTCAACAAAGGCCTTGAACTTTTTAGCGACATTAGTCATGTACCGGTTGGTATACCATGAGATTTCAATGGTGCGGGTACTTATGGGTTCTTCAATGGGAAGAAGCACAACAGAGGATCCTTGAGAACCCCCCCAAGTTACAGCGGGGATAAAAGAAACCCCTAGTCCCGAACGGACTAGACTGCGTACCATCGAAGGCTCATCGCATTCATAAATGATACGCGGAGCAAATCCGGCGGCGTGACAGAGAGAATCCGTCGTTTCGCGCAGCTGCTTGCCTATTTTCAAACTGATAAAACCGTCTTCCGCGAGTTCATTCAGACGTACACTTTTACGGATTGCGAGCCTGTGCTCATTAGGAACCGCCAGCAGGATTTCTTCCGTTAATACCGGTGTGGACACTGTTCCTGGAATCTTGAGCGGAGTAGAAGAAATACACAAATCAAAAGCCGGATAACGTGAGATCTCCTGATCCTGCTGCAATAGCTTGAATTGAGCTTCCGGGTACTTCTGACGAAATAATGTGATCATATCCGGAAGCAAATAGGAACCCGCTTGGATAAAAATCACTACAGTTCCTGTCGGTCGCTCAGACAAGTCCAATAGCTCTGTTTTCCCCTCCTCTAACGTTTGTAGGGCTAAATCAACTTTCACAAGAAACCGCTTTCCATATTCATTTAATCGAATGTATTTTCCTGTGCGATCAAACAATTTGACGTTTAATTCGCCCTCAAGATTTTTGATCATTTTACTAATAGCAGGCTGTGAGATTTGGAGTATTTCGGCTGCCAGGGTCATATTCTCAAGCTTTGCAACCGTTTGAAAGTACCGAAGCGAAAGTAAATCCAACGAAACCACCTCTTCTATAACCTTAGAGTTATGTATTTTATATATAATAATATATTTTTCATCATCATAGCAGAACACTATAATAAAGAGAATTAAAAATACATAAGAATCTGCAGGAGAAAGGGGAACTATAAATGAGCACACGAGAACCCATGGAAGAAATTATTACAGTCTCCAGTGGTCAGCTTAAGGGCATACGTCTGCCAGAACTTGGGGCGATCGCATGGTTAGGGATTCCTTATGCGGAACCTCCCATAGATAAGCTCAGATGGAAAGCACCGCGTGAGATAGAACCTTGGACAGGTGTATTGCCTGCATGCCATTTTAATAATAGCAGTGTCCAATTCATTCAAGGGGAACCTGGCGGCAGTGAAGATTGCCTCTTTTTGAATATTTGGCGACCGGATCATGCCGAGGCAGGCTTACCCGTATTCGTCTTCCTCCACGGCGGCGGAAATATTGGGGGTTCGGGACGGGATTTTCAAGGTGGAGAATTGGCGTATAAGACAAATAGTATAGTGGTTACAGTGAATTACCGTTTAGGAGCAATGGGATTTTTCCGGCATCCCTCACTCCGAACCGGGGACCCCTTGGATGACTCAGGAAATTACGGTCTCCTCGATGTTCTTCATGCGCTAAAGTGGCTGCACAATAACATTATTTGCTTTGGGGGAAATCCAGGGAACATAACATTAGGGGGCCAGTCTGCAGGTGCAAGAAATGCATTAGCTGCTTACCTTTCACCGCTGGGCAGAGGGCTCTTTCATAAGCTTTTTATTATGAGCGGAGGTTTAACAACGGCTGTTACGGAGCAAAGTGAAGAAAAAGCAGATGACATTTTAACAGAGTTATTATTAAAAACAGGAATGGTCAGCACTCAAGATGAGGCAAGAGAATGGATTTCCACACAATCTGCGGATAAGATTTCCGCCTTCCTATATCGTCAGAATGCCTTTCACTTTGTCGAAATCATTCGTGAGACGGGGCTTCAGATGGCTGCTTTTCCCCATTTGATCGAAGATGGCACGGTCATTCCTATTGGTGGCTTCGACAATCTAAATAACCGCGATCACCCTTCCCTGCCGATCATCCTTGGCAGCACTGCCAGCGAATTCTCCGAGTTCACTTTATGGGATACTCATTTCTTCTCCCTAGTGCAAAAGGAAGAGTTAGCTGGAAATCTGGAAGAAAAGAAGCTCTATGAAGCTGCAGTCCAATATGGGAGCGATCTGTATGCAGAATTTAATGTAGAGCAGACTACAGAGATATTATTAAGTGCGATTCCGGAGATGCCCATCTATGCTTACCGCTTCGCCTGGGGGTTAAGAGACGGAGTGATCGATCCTTATATCCGTTTTCTTATGGGTGCCCCGCATGGTGCAGACATCCCCTTCTATACAGGTGACTTTTCCAGTGTCCAGGAAAGATTTCCTGCGGATGTAATTTCCGAGCATAACGAGCCTGGGCGTAACATGCTCTCTTCCCTAATGAGGGACTATTTACGGCATTTCCTATATACCGGTAATCCTAATGCTGAGGGACAACCTGCTTGGCAACGATACACCCCTAATCCCCGGTCTGCGGAAATTCTCTGGTTAGATGCTAGCCAGGATCAAACTATTGTTCAATCCGTCTGCAAACTTGTAAAAAAAGATATCCTGTCCCAAATGGACAATGATCCCCGTTTAGCAGCAGAACAGCGCAATTGGCTAAAAAACAATTTATTTGCGGGACGTTTTTTCTGGTAAGATAAATGATTGTAAAATTCACGTAGAGGAAGGAACATGCTGTTGTGCTAACTTACTTACTGCTCTTAGTCATCGGGCTAGCAGCTGGCATTTCCGGTTCATTGGTCGGACTTGGCGGCGGGTTCATCGTTGTGCCTGCGTTGGCTTTCCTTTTTCCTGATATGGAGCCTTCACATCTGGCTGGAACATCAATGGCGATGCTGCTTTTCAACTCCATCTCAAGTACTTATGTGTACGCAAAGCAGAAGAGAATCGATTATCAAGCAGCGCTCACCTTCGCCGCCGTTTCGATTCCGGGTTCAGTAATAGGTGCACTCTTTACCAAGCAAATGGGCGGGAGAATGTTTTTCGTAAGCTTCGGTATTTTCTTAATCCTTGTCGCTTTATTGCTCTTGTTCAAGCCGAACAAACCCATCCATTGGCCTTTCAAACCAACCGTGAAGCGAAGCTTTTCCGATAATAGCGGGGCTCATTTCGAATATGCTTATCATATGCCTACCGGCATAATCATCAGTTTTCTCGTTGGCTTTGTAGCAAGCCTATTTGGGATTGGCGGCGGGAGTCTTATGGTTCCGACAATGACCTTACTTCTCGGCTTTGCCCCCCATATCGCTGTTGCAACTTCTATGCTTCAAATTTTCCTGTCAGCTATCGTAAGCACCACAACACATGCCTTTTTATTGAATGTTGAATGGTTTATGGTGTTAGCCCTAGCACCTGGCGCAATTATCGGCGGTCAAATTGGCGCACGCCTGGCAAAACGCCTTCCTGCCAAGCTGCTTTTAAAGCTATTAGCCGTTTTTCTCATCATCGTTTCGCTTCGTTTGATGATGAAAGGGTAGGTCATTATGTAAAAAGTCCTGATGGATCAAGAGTTTCTTGATCCTCAGGACTTTTTTATTGTGACTGTGGGACTAATTCCTTGATATCAACGACATTTCAAATTGCAGGGCAGAAACGGATCCCCTCTTCTATCATAATTTAGCCCCCTATGGATAAGAGACTTGGCCAATCCTATCGAATTTTAAGTCTCTTCAGGATTTCTTTAGAATTCCCCCACCTAATTCCTCAGTTTTTTTAGTTAAGATTTCTGTATTGAAGTAAGCGAAGGAGGTGGCATATTGGCCAGTAATACCGTCTTAGAGCTAATCAATCAGTATGGATATCTGATTTTTTATCTTGCTTTCACGTTAGGCCCTTTTGGAATTCCAATCCCTAATGAAATTACAATCCTCACTGGAGCTACCCTAAGCCACATGGGGATTATCAATTCCTGGATGACTTATTTCTGCATTTTATCAGGGCTATTAACGGCCTTTACGGTTGCCTACTTTGCAGGTAAATTCTTTGGGCAAAAGCTGAAGTGCAAATTTGAAGCTAACAGACATTTTAAAAAAGCAGAGCAGATTCTAAAAAAACGTGGGCGTACAGCTATGTATATCGGCATGTTTATTCCAGTTGTACGTTACATCATTCCCATGTTGATCGGGCTCAGCGGTACAAGCTATAAACGATTTGCCCTTATTTCATATCCCAGTGCTTTAAGTTGGACCTTACTGTTCTTTTTTGTAGGAACGTACTTTGGAGATCACATCCTATCAAAATTAATAAACATCTAAATCAATTCTAAAATTATGGAGGAATTCCGAATGAGCTTCAATGAAAAACTCTTATTTTTAAGAAGTTTTATTCATGATCCAAAACAGGTAGGCAGTGTTACCCCGAGTTCCCGGTTTCTGGCACACAGCATGGTTAACCAAGCCCCTTGGCATGAAGTTAAAGCAGTCGCTGAACTTGGATCAGGTACAGGTGCAATCACCCGTGTAATCAATACTAAGGTAACTAGTACAACGAAAGTGTTACTATTTGAGATGGATAAAACCATGAGGCATAACCTGAAGACAAGCTATCCGGACTTTTCCTGTTATCATAATGCTGCTAGTTTAGTAGAAACAATTAAAAGTTCACATATTCATCAGTTGGATTGTATTTTTAGTGGGCTGCCCTTTTTCAATTTTGAGCCCGAATTAAGAAATACATTGGTTGAACAGATCTACCAATCCCTTAAACCTGAGGGATTATTTATTGCCTTTCAGTATTCACTTCAAATGAAGAAGCAACTCTCCGAATATTTTAATATTGATACAATAAAATATGTGCCATTTAATTTCCCTCCCGCTTTCGTCTACGTCTGTCGTAAAAGGGAAACATAATAAAATAAATATAGAAGAGGGGCAGCGTCCATTGAATACAATTCTTGTTGCAGATGATGATTCTGAAATTCGAGATGTGATTCATGTTTATTTAAGAAATGAAGGTTACCAAGTGCTTGATGCTGCAGATGGTCAAGAGGCATTGAGTACAATACAAACAACTTCCATTCAATTAGTTATCCTGGATGTCATGATGCCTCAAATGGACGGTATCACAGCCTGTCTCAAAATTAGGGAAATATCAAACATCCCAATTATTATGCTCTCAGCCAAGCAAGAGGACATTGATAAAATCACAGGTCTAACTACCGGGGCAGATGATTACATGATCAAACCGTTTAATCCACTGGAACTACTGGCCCGTGTAAAAGCTCAGTTACGGCGTCAGTCCTTAATTGGAAAGGAAGAATTCAACTCTCTGCTTATAATTAAAAACCTGATCATAGATAAAAATAAACATTCCGTAAAGTTAAATGGAATGGAAGTTTCATTAACTCCACTAGAGTTTGCGATTTTAACCCTGCTTGCAAGCCGGCCTGGGCAAGTTTATAGTTCGGAGCAAATTTACGAGAGTGTATGGAAAGAGCCTTACGGATATTCTGACAATACCGTAATGGTTCATATTCGTAACTTAAGAGAAAAATTAGAAGAAAATCCAAGAGAACCTCTGTATATTAAGACAGTCTGGGGAGTTGGTTACAAAGTTGATTAAAATCATACGAAATCTACAAATAAATAAACGCATTCAATCCAATATCTTAATCAGGATGGTGTTGAGTTTCATAATTACCATTGCGATAAATACCTCACTTAGCATCTTGTTCTTTCATTTTGGAAATGCAACAAAATTGGATTGGGTGTTCAATTTTCTTGCCTACCTTCTTACTCCGATGTTTTTCATTATTTTCGTTATTACATTTTTTACATTGACCCGGCGAATCGTCAAAGATTTAATTGCGCTGGAACAAGGACTTCAGATTATATCCGAAGGTAATTTGAGTTATCGGGTAAATGTTGTGCGCCAAGATGAACTAGGACTGGTGGCTTTGAACATCAACCGGATGGCAGAGCGCTTAGAGCAACAGATCATCAAGGAACGCGAAATAGAAAAATCCAAGATGGAGATGATCACGGGGATTTCACACGACTTACGTACCCCTCTTACAAGTATTATCGGGTATATTGAGCTTTTACGTACAGAATCGTACCAAGATAAAAAAGAATACACACGTTTTATTCAAAACACCTATAACAAGGCGCTTCATTTGAAGAAACTCCTCGATGATTTGTTTGAATATACCCGACTTAATTCGGTGGACTCCCGTTTAAATCTGGAGAGAATCGATTTGTCGCAGCTTTTGAATCAATTGTTATTCGAATTCGAACCGATCGCTCAAGAAAACAATGTCCACCTTATAAAAGATATAGATAAGAGTCCAATCATCACCTTAATCGACAGTGAGAAAATAGCCAGAGCCATAGATAATCTACTTATGAACGCCTTAAAATATTCCATCAGCCCGGGAAGCATTAGCATACGAATTACAACCGATTCTGAACACTGTACCATTGAGATTGAAAATAAAGGAACTCCCCTCTCACAGGATCAAGAAAACCGTCTATTTGACCGATTTTATAAGGTTGACCACTCAAGAAAAAGCCAGGGAATTCAAACCGGGGCAGGACTTGGTCTTTCGATAGCTAGGAATATTGCTGAGTTGCACAAGGGTACTTTAACGCTTAAACACACTCATGACGTCTTCACATTCCAACTGAGATTGCCTTTCGGAGAGGATTGCTAATTGATTATGTCTGAATACTTACTTTTCTTACAAGGATTCCTCAAAGATCCAAAGCGGGTAGGAAATATTCTACCCAGTTCGCAATTATTAGCCAATAAAATAGTCCAGTCTGTACAATGGCATAATGTAAATGCCGTTGCAGAACTTGGAGCTGGTACAGGTGCTATTACACATCTCATGACATCACAATTAACGAATTCTACAAAAGTGCTTTTGTTTGAGCGGAATAAAAAAATGAGAGAACACTTAAAAGCAATTTATCCGGAATGCATTTTCCATTCCAACGCCAGCTACTTACTCAAGAAATTGAATCAAGAAGGCATCCGTGAGTTAGATTGCATAATTTGCGGATTACCATTTTTTAATTTTTCAATTGAAATGCGTGACAAAATCCTACATCAGATTGTTAAGTCACTTAAACCAGGCGGAATTTTAGTTGCATATCAGCACTCGCTGCACATGAAAAAAAGATGGGCTAAACAACTACTTATTGAGAAAATTGAATTTGTGCCTTACACTTTCCCTCCAACATTCGTATATATTTGTCGTAAAAAAGAATGACACATGAATATTCGGAAAACAGTAATTTCTAAAGAATGTATAAGTATTGAGAATGGAAATGGCCAGGCTTATGTGCAGCCAATACTGTTGCAGGATTATAAAAAAGTCCTGATGATCAAGATTATCTTGATCATCAGGACTGGATTTAGTGTGAGAAAACTACGTTCAAAGTCGGTGCTTAAGTGAATTACAACTCACAACGTTACAAACGGTGACAATTTATCCCCGCTGTCTCATGCCCTCAAACAGCAAAATCGTCGCCGCCATTGCGGCGTTCAGCGATTCCGCGCAGCCTGCCATCGGGATGATGATACTCTTGTCCACGAGTCGCGCCGTTTCCGGCGAGATGCCTTTTCCTTCGCTGCCAATCAGCAGCCACTGGCTGCCGTGGAAATTGTGCTCATAGCACGATTCTTCGCCCTGCAGCGAAGTGCTCACCAGCAGCGCCCCATTTTCCCGGGCCTGTGGCAAAATCTCACTTAAATCTCCCTCCACCACCGGAAGATGGAACATCGAGCCCATCGTGGACCGGATGGTCTTCGGATTATAGAGGTCGGCACAGCCTTGTCCGAGGATCACTCCGTCTGCTCCCGCTGCATCCGCACTGCGGATGATGGTGCCGACATTACCCGGATCCTGCACGCCGTCCAGCACAACCACAAGGCTATCCTTCTTCGCTAGGATAGCTTCTACTGCCTGCTGTTCCTTCCGCACGATGGCGAACACCGGCTGCGGCGTATTGGTGCTGCTGCATTTTGAGATGATCGCCGCCGAAACGCCAATCACTTCCATTCCCTGAACGGCCTGAAGCAGCCCCTTAAGTTCAGCAGGCATTCCTTTGTCGAGGTCATAAGCAAGGCATTCCACATCTGCTTCAGCCAGCAGTGCTTCTTGAACCAGATGAACGCCCTCTACGATATATTTACGAGCCTTGTCACGATGCTTTTTCTCCTGTAACCCGGCCCACTCTTTAACCCGCGTATTTTGCGGAGACATGATTTCCATAAAGTCTTCCTTTCTTCTGCCTTGCCATTTATTCTTTGTTCCTACTGATACGCCATCTCCAGCTTCGTCAAATTATCCTTATGCCCAACAATAACAAGGATATCGCCATCGATCAGGCGATCCTCTGCACGGGGAGAGATGTTCATTTCTTCACCTTGGCGGATGGCCATTACGTTGCAGCCAAATCTTGCGCGGATGTCGAGCTCCTGTAGATTTTTTCCGAGCATCGGTCCGGATACCTTCATATCCAGAATACTGTAGTCCGGCGACAGCTCAATATAATCCAATATATTAGGCGAAGCAAGATGATGCGCAACCCGCATTCCCATATCCCGTTCAGGATAAATCACCTTGTCCGCACCAATTTTGCTTAATACTTTGCCGTGCAGTTCACCTTTGGCTTTTGCCAGAATTGCAGGCACACCCAGGTCTTTTAGGATAAGTGTTGTCAGGATGCTAGCTTGTATGTCCTCGCCAATGGCTACAACCACCACATCAAAATTGCGAATACCAAGGGCACGCAGCGCCTCCTCATCCGTGGAATCTGCAGATACGGCATGAGTTACAATACTTGAAATTTCCTGTGTTCGCTGCTCGTCAGCATCAATCGCAAGTACATCAAACCCCATGCCGCTGAGCGCCTTAGCAACACTAGATCCGAAACGCCCCATACCGATGACGGCATATTGTTTTTTGGCCATGTCTATGTACCTCCCGTAGCATTCTATATCTCAAACAGTATAGCATAAGCCAAGAAGAAACGTCATTGCCGTCCTTATGGATGACAACCGTTTCTCGTAGGAATATAAGGATGATATATATGTGTCAAACTTATACTATCTTATATTTGGACAAAAACTTGAATTTCCAGCACCTTTGCAGGGCACATTATAACGAGGTCAATATCACTATATTTTCAAAAAAGGAGGTACATTATGCCCGTTACCATTGACTTGCGCCAGGCGATTATTCATAAAGTGCACGGTCAATCTGAAGAGGATTTACGTCATATGATTGAAGGCTCTGTGGACGGTCCGGAGGCAGCACTCCCGGGACTTGGCGCCGTGTTCGAAATGATCTGGAAGGATTTAGATCCCGCTAAGCAAGATAGGTTGGTTACCATGCTACATGATCACCTGGAGACTATTACCCCTGGGGATATCACATCGTAAACTGACCGCAACTAGTCAAAAACCTCCGCTCACCATGGTGTAACTTCACCTATGGAGGCGGAGGTTTTATTATTACATTCAGAAAGTTATAGCGTCCTAATTATAGTAATGCTTTTGGAGCCATTTCCAGGAATTTAGCTGTCGGGTTCTTATCCATCGCTGTCCGCATAGCATATTCGTTCTCGAACAACACGACAAAATTGCCCTTCTTATCCGTCACCAACGTTGAGTTGATTCTGAATTTGCTCGCATCCGGCTTAGTTTCATCTACGATCCAACGTGCAAACTGGTACGGCATTCTCTGCAACTGAACATCCACACCATATTCACCCTTCATGCGGTACTCAAACACTTCAAACTGCAGTTGTCCAACTACGCCAAGCAAAATATCGTCAAAGTTGACCGTGCGGAACACCTGGATCATGCCCTCTTCAGTCAGCTGATCGACACCCTTCTGGAACTGCTTCGATTTCAATGCATTTTTAATACTCACTTTAGCAAAAATCTCTGGTGAGAACGTTGGCAGCTCATCGAATTCCATATCTCCTGCTTGGCTCAAGGTATCACCAATTCTAAAAATACCTGGATCAAACAGACCGATGATATCTCCCGGATAAGCTTCCTCTACGATATCGCGGTCCTGCGCCAAAAATTGCTGTGGTTGCGCCAGCTTGATATCTTTACCGGCACGTACATGCTTCACGCTCATACCCCGTTCGAATTTCCCGGACACAATACGCAGGAAAGCAATCCGGTCACGGTGAGCCGGGTTCATGTTCGCTTGAATTTTGAACACATAACCAGTGAATTTCTCATTCGTTGGTTCTACTACCCCTATAGTACTGCGGCGTGGTTCAGGCTTCGGTGCCAGATCCAAGAAATTATCGAGGAAAGTCTGTACGCCAAAATTGTTGATCGCACTGCCAAAGAACACAGGTGTTAGTTCACCACTTAATACTTTTTCATAGTCAAAAGCATCGCCTGCTACATCCAGCAGCTCCAGATCCTGACACAGTTGATCATGCAGATACTCTCCAGCCATTTCACGAATGATTGGATCACGGTATCCGTCAACCTTTTGAACCTTGATTACGGAGTGATCGTCACCTTGGAATAGCTCTACCTGATTTTTCATCCGGTCATATACGCCGCATAGCTCACGTCCACTACCGATCGGCCAGTTCATTGGCACAGAACGAATACCAAGAACCTGCTCCAGCTCTTCCATCAGATCAAACGGGCTACGTCCTTCACGGTCCAGCTTGTTAATAAAGGTAAAGATCGGAATACCCCGTTTAGCACATACCTGAAACAGTTTGGTGGTTTGGGCTTCCACACCTTTTGCCACGTCAATAAGCATGACCGCACTATCCGCTGCAGTTAGGGTACGGTAGGTGTCCTCACTGAAGTCTTGGTGACCCGGTGTATCCAAAATGTTCACGCGATGATTCAAATAATCAAACTGCATCACGGAAGACGTTACAGAAATCCCCCGCTGCTTCTCAATTTCCATCCAGTCACTCGTCGCATGCTTATTCGCTTTACGGGCCTTAACCGTTCCCGCCAGACGGATCGCGCCACCGAATAACAGCAGTTTCTCCGTTAAAGTTGTTTTACCCGCATCCGGGTGGGAAATGATCGCAAAGGTTCTGCGTCTATCCACTTCCTTTTGCAGCTTCTGATCTATTGCTTTGTTCATTACACATATCCCTTCATATATAAAATTCCTGCTTCTGCTTCAATTACACTGGGGTTCATCAAATCGGTGCTCTGCTCATTGTTCATACCCCTTCATTTCTGAATGAATAGCTCTTAGGTCTAGCTCCAGTCCGCTTCAAGTGAAAGCATCCTCTAAAGTATATCAAAATCCGGCAGACATTATCTACTAAAAAGCGCGTGCCGCAAAATATCTCCCAAATGGTCTGGATTATGATCCCCACATATCATCGCTCAAGAAAATAGATGTATTTCCTACACTTACTTGAAGTATTAGCATTTTCATTAGCCTTTAGTTGCATTTGATGCAATTAAAAATAAGTTGTGCACGCTTTTCCGCCTTATCCGGTGATTATAGTTGCAGAAAATACATCTAAAAGACTAATCACAACGAGATAAGCGATTTTAATTGTACAAAGTGCAGTTATTAGAACAGTGCCCAGATCCCCCGAACACCGTCTGAAGTCCAATCTTTTAGATCTTAGCATTACAAAAAATCTCCCTGCATCCTCTGCAGGGAGATAGCATTAACTCAAGGTTTAGTTATTCTTCAGCCAAACCACATTATCTTCATCTTGGCCGTTTACAGGCCACCAATGGAAACCTTCTTTAGCAAGCAGTTCATCTGCTTCCACTGGACCCCAAGAGCCGGCAGGATAAGAAGATAAGTCGCTAGACTCTTCGCTCCATGCTTTCGCAATACGATCCACGAATGACCATGCCGAGGATACCTCATCCCAACGAGTGAAATAAGTGGAATCGCCGCGTGCGGCATCATGTAGCAAGCGCTCATATGCTTCAGGAGAATTGATTCCAACCAGGCAGCTCTGACAGAAGTCCATAGCCAGCGGTTGAATCTCAGACTCTGAACCCGGTTTCTTGGCATTAATCTTTACATAAATGCCTTCCATTGGGTTCACACGGATTACAAGGAGGTTAGGCTCAAGTTTATGCTTTTGTCCCAAATAAACGTTGGTTGGCATACCTTTGAACTCAACTACCACTTCCGTCGTCTTCACTGGGAGACGTTTACCTGTACGGATGTAGAAAGGAACTCCAGCCCAGCGGAAGTTATCTACAAATACACGGGCAGCAAAATACGTCTCTGTATTCGACTCAGGGTCAACCTTATCTTCCTGACGGTAAGCAGGAAGGGTTTTGCCTTGGTGTAAGCCTTGAATATATTGTGCTCTTACGACATTCTCACGCACCTCATCAGATGTCGCATAAGGACGAAGGGAACGAAGTACCTTCACTTTCTCATCACGAATATCTTCTGCGAGCAGACGGCTTGGTGGTTCCATAGCAATCATAGTCAGCAGTTGCAGTATATGATTCTGGCCCATGTCCCGTAAGGCTCCCGCATGGTCATAGTAACCACCGCGTTCTTCTACACCTACGGTTTCGCCAAGTGTAATTTGAATATTGGCAATATGTTTATTATTCCAGAGCGGTTCGAAAAAAGCATTAGCAAAACGAATCACTTCGATATTCTGTACCATTTCTTTACCAAGATAGTGGTCAATCCGGTAAATTTCCTCTTCTTTGAAGACCTGACGAATCTGTTCGTTCAGCTGTTCAGCCGACTCCAGATTATAACCAAAAGGCTTCTCAATTACGAGGCGATTCCAACCCGTACTATCCAGCATCCCGCCAGCTTTAAGATTGAAGGAGACACTGCCGAACAATTCAGGCGCCAGCGCAAGATAGAACATCCGATTGCCCGGAATACTGAATTTCTCTTCAAGAACTTCAGTTTGTGCTCTTAACTCGCGGAAACCATCAATATTGTTAATGTCCAGAGATTTGTATTCGAAATGCTGAACAAACTCATTCCATTCGCTTTCTTCTCCCGCTTTGTAACGGCAGAATTCAAGGATGGATTCCTTCACATCACTTCTAAATTCTTCCTGAGTACGCGGGCGCCGCGCCACGCCAATTACCGCAAAATCTTGTGCCAGCTTACCTTCACGGTACAAGCTGTAAATCGCCGGGAAAAGCTTACGCCGGGCTAAGTCTCCGGTTGCCCCAAAGATAAAAAAGACAGCACCGGGTGTGTGCAGTGCATCAAGGGTTTGATTTTCAGCCATGGCTCCTCATCTTTCTGTATGTAATATAGTTTATTGACATGCTCAGCGTCGGTACTAACATAAGGTGAATAACGACGTTATGTCATTTTAGCATATTCCTAAAAAGGATGCTATCACATTCCTGACAAATACTCTCGGGATTTCGCAAATTTCAATTAATATTTCTTATTATTAACTATATCTGCGCTTATATAAGAGAAAATTGTCAATATTCGATGGTTATTAAAGGAAAGCCTATAGTTACGCGGTTTGTCCCCTTCTGATCTTCATGATGCACTGCGATTTGGGCAGAAACTGACTGATTTCCACTCATCACAGAACGATTCAAATTAGGAATCGAATACGTACGGCTAACCGTTGAGATATCCTTGTAGCTTTCTCCTCCGGTCACAGCTTCAAACCGGTCATGCATCAATGACTCCGTCTGTGCTAGAACTTTTTCAGGTGCTCCCTGTTCTTGCGCGCTTCCTTGAAGGGATACATTCCATTCCACCTTAATTTTATTCTGTTCAAGAATCATACTTACTTCACGAGCAGCCGCTTGAAAGCTGGCTTCATTTTGCAGATCAGCCGCTTCTAACGTTACAATCACATAACTGTTACCTTCGCTAAGCTCACTCCAAAATAAGGAGAGCCGCGATTCATATGGTTTTACAGCTTCTGTACGATACGTCATATGTCCATCTTCCTCAGTACCTGACGGTACATTCAATCCGAGACTTGTGCTTAACTTAGCAACTTCGGCAGACAGATCCGCGTAATTGCTGCTTTCTCCCTGCCACTTTAACACTAAACGCAGCGGTGAATCAGAAACGGTTGTTTCTTTTCCGAGATCTATTAAACTCACAAGAGCATGATTCAGTTCGGCTCCTGTTGAAGCTTGGTTAACGCCCTCATCAAGAACGGTTGAATTCGCTTTAACACTTTGCAGATTAACTTGCAGAGCCGCAGCACAGCACACGATTATCATTATAAAAAAAGTCCCTTTTTTTGTTCCGTTGTTCAGCTTCATCTTCCGCATATGTCATTCTCCCTTCGAACCTCTCTAGCAATCTACTAGACAGTATGTTCGAATTAGGAGATTCTATACCTGAAATATCCCCACCAAGTGAGGGTTTATACTTCGATGCGTACTCAAGTACTTTGCGGGAGCCCCAAAACACACTTTCTTGTACAATAAAAAGGACTGAAGCAGAGGCTTCAGTCCTTTATTGTTATTCAGCTAGTCCATTTTTATATGCATAAATTGCTGCTTGGGTCCGGTCTTCCACGCCCAGCTTCGCGAGAATATTCGTCACATGAAATTTCACAGTTTTGATTCCAATAATTAGTTGATCGGCAATATCCTGATTGGATTTACCTTGCGCCAACAGACGTAATACTTCCATCTCGCGCTCCGTAAGCTCTTTATAAGCAGGTGATTCTCCTTTTGCATTGTTTCTAAAACGGTTCATCATTTTAGAGGCCACCTGTGACTCAAGCACGGACTGTCCTCTTGCCGCAGCGCGGATCGCATCCGCCACTTCACTAGCCCGCGAAGTCTTCAGCAGGTAACTAAAGGCGCCCGCTTCAATAACAGGATACATCTTTTCATCGTCCAAATAGCTTGTAAGAACAATAACTTTGATCTCTGGGTACTGCTTCATCAGCTGTTTAGTCGTTTCTATGCCATCCATCCCATCCATTACGAGATCCATTAAGACCACATCGGGATTGTACTCCTGAGCCAGCCGAATGCCTTCTTCTCCACTTCCAGCTTCACCTACGACCTCAATTCCATCCTCGGTACCTAAAACAGCTGCTAGTCCGATCCGTACCATTTCATGATCATCTACGAGTAGTACTTTAATTGCTTCCTCCATCTCCATGGTTACTCTTTCCTCCTATTATTCATTGACTAACGGAACGGTAATCTCAATACGCATCCCTTTACCCGGAGCGGTAATGAACTGAATGGAGCCTCCGATTTCATTAATCCGCTCCTGCATGTTCGACAAACCATAGGAAGCTTGTTTGGTGTCGTCCATCTCAAAGCCGATCCCATCATCACGCAACGTCAAGCGAACTGTATCTCCCCGTCTATGCAGCCGGATTTCCATTTTTTCTGCTTTCGCATGACGAAGTGTATTAGAAATCGCCTCTTGGACGATACGGAACAAGTGATTCTCTACCCCTTTTAACAGCTGCACATCAGGGTCCATTTCAAATACAATTTCGATTGGAACCTTGATCTTAAGCTCCTTGATCAATTCCTGCAGACCTTGTTCGAGGCCCTTTCCTTCCAAATAAACAGGTCTCAAATGCAGCAGCAATGCCCTCATCTCCGATTGGGCTACGGCAGACATTTCTTCTATAAGCGCAATTTGCCGCTGGGCTTTATCGAAATCCTTCTCCAATGTCCGGCCTACCGCCGTGGCAGTCATGGAGATTGCAAATAGCTGCTGGGAAACAGCGTCGTGCAGTTCACGCGCAAGCCGCTGCCGTTCCTCCATAATAGCAGATACCCGCGCCTGCTCCGCAAGCTTCGCGTTATTCGTGGATAACCGCTGCAGCGTCGTCACTTGATTCTCCCATTTGCCGCTAATCCGGCCAAGCTGTTCTCCGAGCCTTCCCAGCTCATCATCACCTAGATCCGGCATGGACAGCGTCAAATTTCCCTTTTCCCATAATACGAGGGTCTGCCTAAGACGTTCCAACTGCCGCTTCACACGAAAGCTCTGATAAAAGCCATAACCAATCCCAAAGCCCATTGGCAGAAGAATTAGGGTGACGGCTGTCCGCACGCCAAACTTCCAGCTTTCAAAAGGCTTCAAATAGCCATATGTATACATGACATACATTATCACAAGCAGCATGACCAAAGAGAACAGAGCCCCCTCACCCATGCTACGTGATATCATGTTTTTGTTCTTTTTTTCCATGCGGGGGACTCTCCCTTCTCTATCAAGCTTTTCAGGATAATCGTACATCTAGATCTCCCATTAAATAAGAAACACTAAATTTCACTTTGTATTCACTGCTGTCATAATTAGCTGATTTCCAATTCAGACGGTTCAACATCCCTGTATCTCGCTGGTTGCCGAATTCAATGGACCCAAAGAGCACAAAAGCTTCAATTTCCACGCCGTAATCATCGGACAGGTTAATGTCCATATCGCCAAAAATCCCTTGAAACAGCATGACCGTTTCCTTATGATCCGCCATAGCTAATGAAAGATCCACATCGGCCTCACCCAGTACATGCCAAGAGCTAAGGCTGTGCATCACCCAAGGTGAGCGGTCCCAGTCAAATCTGGATGAAAAGTTCTGCTTCTGCATAAACCCTTCCTTACGCTGTACTCTTTTGGATTTGGTAAAAAACATCCCAAGTGAGATTAAACAAATCCCCAGCACGAGCACCAAATGGTCCAGCAAAAGCAATACAGCACCTATCCCGAGCAGTTTATAGCCCTGCTTTACTTTGCCTGATGTCGTACGGTAGACTCCCAGCAGCAGGAACAGAAGCGCGACAATGGAGAAAAAGCCGAGCCATCTACCAAAAATCATCATGCAGCCAACAGCAATCAGTCCGATGGCAATCAAACGGTTTCGTTTATCCATTTCGCACCTCCTAAAAGTTTTGCGAAGCAAAACTCATTTTATACTATCGGTTAGATATCCGTCACTATGATGAGGAATATTATCACCGTTAAATATTATAGCTAGCCGCTATAAAAGCCATATCGGTATGGAGATCCATACCGTATGGCTTCTTCTTGTCCAGCATATCATATCCGTCCAAGTTTTAGGAACAGGATTTATTGTTCTTTTTTGTTTAGAGAAGGAGCCGCGGGTGTATCATTCAGCTTGTTTTTCAGTAGTGCCAATTGCTCATCCACTTTCAGTTGCTTCTCAACATCAACGGGTTTGCTATAAGCAGCGGATGGGCTGTAAGGTGCACGCATTACATCTGCTTCAGCCTCAAGCTGCATAATTTTCTCTTCCATCCGGTGGAATCCGAGTGATGCACTGCCACTTTCAATGGAATGTACGCTGCTGATTTGCGACATTTGTTTTTTAGCTTTAGCCATTTGAGCACGGGATACAAGCTCGTTACGTTTGTTGCGCAGCTTGTAGAACTCATCCTTCATGTCATGCAGTTGTTGCACTAATTCCTTAGCGTGTACTTCAGCTTGTGCGTGAAGATCACTGTACTCCACTTGCTTTTGGTCAAAGTAGATTTTTTCTTCCAACAGCTTGCGAGTTACTTCTTCTTGGCCATTTTTCAGTGCCAGTTCAGCTTGTGATCCACGTTGTGCAGACATTTTTGCTGCTTCTTCCACACGTTGCTTCATACGGCGTTCGTTAGCCATTTGTTTAGCAACTGTTACTTCTGCTTCGTGAATTTCAGCCTCCATATCGCGCAGATATTGGTTAAGCATTACGATTGGGTCCTCTACCTTATCCAACAAGTCATTTACCGACGCTTTTGTCATATCTTTAATTCTTTGAAATACTCCCATGATTTACAATTCCCCTTTCTCATATTTAGACAGTTTTTGTTTGAGTTCTTCTACTTCTTTTTGCAAAGCCTTCTTCTCAATATCCTTCATCATCGCATCCAAACCGGAGTCCGGTGCGGAATAAGCGTTGTTCTTCTCAAAATTAGGATTGTAATTTGGCTGGCGTCCATAAGGTCCATATCCGCCAGTAGCTTGTGGTCCGTGTCCATGTTCCGGTCTGCCTGAGTAGGGTCCGCCGAATGGGCCACCCGGTGCCCCAGGCCCTGGTCCAAATGGATTATAATGCGTCGGTTCCTTAGGAATGACCATTGCTGCAATGAAGTATACCGGAATCACCGCACCACCTGTAAACGGAATGCTGACCAGTAATAGAATCCGGAATAACGTGGAATCAATACCGAGTGTCTCAGATAATCCACCTGCAAGACCCGTCATCACTTTATCTCTTGTTGAACGATACAATCGACTCATAGCGCTACTCCTTTCCACCATTGTTCAGTTTCTCCTTTAGGCGAGCCATTTCTCTTTCGAGTACGGTCGCTACGGTCTCACCCGCTTGCACCGCATATTCCTGTCCCATGCGCCGCAAATCACGCAAGCTCTTTGCTTCTAATTCCCAATCCGACATCTGATCTTCCAGACGTCCGAACATTTTGGGAACATCACCACCATTGCCATAAGCATTGGCTCTTTGATTCATCCGTTGCTGCAATCGCAGCGACTCCATTCGTGCCGAATAATACTGACGTTTGCTGTACACCGTTTGATACTCTATTTTCAGCTCATTCAGCTGTGCTTCAAGTTCAAACAAGGATTGCTTGCTCTGTTCTAGCAGCCCGCTATATTGCTCCAGTTTTTCCTCGTGAATGATCTTTTCTTGTAAAGCCAGCTTCGCGAGATGATCCTCGCCTGCTTTAAGTGCCAACAACGCCTGCTCTTCACGTTTGTTTCTCATGGCAGTTGCTTGGTTCACTTGCTGCTGCAATTGCTTCGTGTGGGAAGCATATTGCTGGTACAGCCTTTCAGCTTCACTGATTTCCTCACGGGTTGAATGTAGAAATTGATCAATTAGTTTCACGGGATCTTGGCTTTGCTCCAGACGTTCGTTTAGATTAGCTACAGTAATATCCCTCATGCGACGAAAAACACTCATGATCTCCTGCTCCCTCCCTGCTTCTTGTTTAAGTACATTGCTTCTTAATAAGTACCCTTGTTACTTCTGCCCTTTAATGCTGATACGCCCCAGACGATCAACGCCACTCCTAGAAGTGGTCCAATGATCCAGGAAAGCTTCGCGATCAGGGACATCACACCAATGAACATCAGCACCCAACCGATAATCTTGCGTCCGCTCTTAATCCCGTAGTACCCGAGAACAACCAGCAATACCGGGAAAAGTAATCTGAACATTCCGTGGATCAGAGGAAGCGCAATGCCGAGCAGCATAACCGCACCAATCACAATCAGTACAACCGCTAATCCGTTTCCTTGTCTTCTTTGCATTTTTTCTCACCGCCTTTCGTTGTCCTTAACCTTATAGCCTTATTCTAGGGTAAATCGCAGACTTTCAAAACAGACCAACGACGGTTTTTCGTACTGGACCTTAGTCGAGGTAGCTGTACGACTACAGACCACTGTTGGGCTAGTTGTAGGTCATAACCAACCTTTGCACATATAAATGGGAATGCACCCATCAAAAATTAAAAGGACACCACCCTATATAGGTGATGCCCTTTTGAACTTTCCTTTAGGGTTAACTATGCGGCTCTTTATCAAAAAACCTCGCTCCGTAATCTTTCAATAATAGTCTTCTTAGATATGCTGTGGTAACACAAAACGGGTACTACAATAGAGATCAGCATAAAGGGGATTATACTAAGTAAAATAGGGGTTAATGTAAAAGTCCAAGTAAAATAATCAAGTTCTGCTCCCATTGCGGGTACTAGGGTAGTATTTGCCAAGCTTCCTAGCACAATCGAAAACATCAGCCCTAGGAAGGCATACCCGCCTCCCTCAAAGATAAGCATTTCTTTTACCTGCTTATCCGTCATGGCTATTGATTGCAGCATGGCAATTTCTCGTTTTCTGGTTAAAATAGAAGTTTGCATGGAATTTATGAAATTCAGAATCCCAATAACACCTAGCAGAATACAAAATGCACCTCCTACCACCTCATACATAAAGATTAAACTACGAAAGGTTTCTCTAGAAGTATTCTTCGAATAGAAATCCAATCCGGTATCCGTATGTAAGCAATAGTCCTCCAGCCATTTTTCTGTCTGAGTTAAATGTTCATCATCTACGTTAAAGATTGTATACATTGGCAGCATAGAATCTGCATGGGCAAGCAGTTCATCCGAAGGCAACAAATACTCTAATCCTATATCATAATATGCCACTGAGTGAATAGCTCCCGGAAAATCAACAATGGCAAGCACTTCATATTCCTTTTCCTTTCCGTTTCCAAAACTCACTTTAACTTTATCTCCCGGATGATAAATGCTGCTTGTACCATCTAGGAATTTCTTACAGTTAGTAACATAGATTCCCTCTCCGTTCTCCCAGCGTTTTTGATCCAAAGCTCCTACCTTTACTTGAATCATCTGTGCCGGCCACTCACTGAAACCAAATGTATTCACTATTGATCTCCGTTTCACCATTTCCTGAGAACTCAGAAATTCCTCTTGGTCCTTTTCATTCATCAATCCGACTTCTCTTTTCAGCGCAGACATTGCCTGATCACTTAAATTTTGTGTTAAAGGGAGTACATAAACATTACCGCTATTTTCAAGCCCGTCCAATGACTCTACTTGTTTTATGAACTCATTGCTTACACCGGAAGTATCAAATGGAGGCGAATTATTTATGATAGAAGTATCAGCAACCGTAAAGTCCGAAACAGACTGAAACTCAATGAACTTATTAAAATCAAAAGAATGCACAAGACCATAAGTACTATTAAGAATAACCAAACTAAGTGTAAAAGAAAGCGTGACGATGATCACTTTTCGGGGGTTCCTCTTTAAATTAGCCATTGCTAGACGAACGGATGTTATTGGTTGAGCTTTTTTCTTTTTTCTTCTTAGTTCTCCCGCCTGTTTTCCTTCAACATAACTTAGAGCTTCTATTGGAGAAACCCTTGATGCAACCTTTGCTGGCCCTAAGCAACTTAATAACACTGTGCAGAGGCTGAATATAGCGGCAATAGCAAAAATAAGCGGGTGTACACTTGTTACGACGCGCATATCTTCACCAAAAATATCGATAATAGCCGGAACAAGAAAACGACCGATCGTCCAACCTATCACTAGTCCAAAAGGAATACCGATACAAGCAAGATATATTGCCTTATAACGAACCATTCTTTTGATTTGTTTTGAGGTTGTCCCAATGACTTTTAATAAACCATAAGATTTAATTTCTTGTGCAATTGAAATATAGAATATATTGTAGATTAACAAATATCCAGCTAAGAAAATCACTGTGATTACAAGGAAACCTAGAAGTATATTTTGAGGTTCAGATCCTAGAATATCATAAGAAGCGTTAACAGTTATTTGACCATCAAAATCACTTCTGCTGGCAAGTTGTTCAGATTTCGTTTCAATATCCCACGTATTCGAAAACCAAAATTGACTGTTGATATAGCCTGAGTACACATTGGGACGGTTGTTCCATGGTTCAGTTGCCACAGGAGCTATTAAATCTGCATATTCACGAGAAAGCCAAATATTTTGACGCCAAGAGAGCGGATTTCCATCCCAAATTCCACAAACGGTAAAGGTATCTGTTATTGTTTTTTCATCTGTTTTGAAGGTTAACGAAATAGATTGACCTAATGTATGGGGAAGACCCAGCGCATCCAATACCAAGGTGCTTACACTTATGTCTTTCTTTTGCTGTGGCATGTTTCCAAGCTGTGGTAAGCTATACGCCCATTTTGCATACTTTTCCTCACCATACCTCACTTCTGTAGGTAGCTTAGAAAAGGCAGCCCCCTGTGCATCACCGATAAGAACCGAATAGGAGATGTCCTTAATCATTAAATCTGAAGAGACTCTTTTATACTCAGGCATAGACATTTGATGAAATCCACCATGAGCATTGCTCCCCGCGATTCTCATCTTGTTGTCTTTCATTGACTCTAACAAACTCCCTGCAATAGTAAATACACTGGTGAACATAATCGCAGCCAAGGCTATTGCCAGAATAGCAAAATAATTTTTGCTAGATTTAAGAGAGCGCTTTGCCAACTTTTTCATAGTTTTTCCACTATTGTGTTTCAAAGTTCCCACCTCCCTTGCATTATTATTCTGCTTGTCTTAGCTGTTCAATAACACTTGAACGGGAAATAGATTTGTACAACAAACCAGGAATTATTGAACAGATCAACAAAACAACCCCCGAATATATGATTAAAGAGGTGACCGGATATCTAAACACTCCATAGCCTATATATTCATGCAATATATTAAAGACCAGATAACTAATGCCACTACCCACTATTAATGTAAGAACAAAAGCAATTAGAGCAAACCAGATTCCTTCAAAGGTGATCAGCCATTTAATCTGCTTCTTCGTCGCGCCAATAGATGCTAGAACAGCAAACTCCTGTTTTCTGGATACAATGCTTACTAATATAGTGTTAATAAAATTCAAAACACCGATGCTGCTTAAAATGATAATGATAACAATAGAAAGATTGGAAAAAGACTGCTTTAAGTCAGCAAACGCTTTTGCCTGTTCAATTTTTGAGGTGCGTGAAATGCTGCTGTCTCCGCTTGTAAGGAGTTTGACCTCATTCAACACATCCTGTTCTTTTCCTTTTTGCGCATTAATCTTAATAGAGTAAATCACAGCATCAGAATGATATTTGTTGATAACATTATTTGACACAATTAGCCATGGAGCAGCACCACTATTCATAGCATCACGTTCAAACGTCATTTGACCGCCAATTTTCACCTTATAGCTCTTGTTGTTGTCAATTACCGTAAAGGGTATCTGTACACCTATTGGAATGCCATTCCCATTAATATCAGTTACCAATGCTATCTTCCCTTTGGAAAAGTCGCTTAAATTAATCGGGTTCTTAGCAGTACGGTTATACTCCTCCAGTTTTTTATCATCAATGCCGATCAATAAACCCCAAAAGTTAGTTTTAGGATCTTCCTCATAATGTTTTTTATCTCTGAGTTCCTCATTCACACCTGCACGAAATTCATTGTAATTTCGCAGCCACTCACCATGAGTACTATCTGAATAATGCTGGAAAATAGATACTACCGTCGTTCGTTCGAGTTCACGGATCCCGTTTACTGCGGAAATTTGCGACAACAACTCAGGAGTAAAGTGCTGCTCCTCTATTGGATTAAAACTGGCTCTGGTCATTTGGTTATACATAGCAATGTCGTATTTAACCTCTGCATTGATGTATTCCTCCGCACTGAAGGATTTTAGAAATGTGGAAAGCACCACAAGTGCAGTGCTGCCTAAGAAGAGCGTTAACACAACAAAAAGCAATCTTTTTTTACTACGGAGTATATTTTTTAACGACATATACGGTATTTTCGCGCCATGTCTACCTCTTGATTTTTGTTTTCCGGATTGTGTATCAGTATGTTTCGACGCTTCAATCGGAGAAATTCTCCCTGCCTTCTTTGCAGGTGCTCTATAGCTTAAAAATAGAGTTAACGCTGAGAAAAATAGGGCCAAGAGCAACACCCATAAGTTGACTTGCCTATCTATGGATGAGAAACCCTCATACGAAGATAAGGCAAGCGGCACTACGTAAAATGAAAGCCCCCATCCCAACAGCATCCCCACAGGCAGGGCAAAAAAGGCTACTTTAGCAACACTGTAATAGACAATTTGCTTGATTTGCGCACTAGTCATTCCCAGCATTTTCAGCAGCCCATAAAATCGTACGTCTCGAGTAATAGAGATATACGCAACGTTGAAAATAATAAGGTATCCATCAAACATAAAAAACAAAACCATTATTACTGCAACCAGTGAATCCTTGACATTCATATTCAATTTACCGTCATATGAAGGAATCAACTGCTGATTTCCATCCAAATCAATGGAGGCTCGAATCTGCTCGATTTTATCGTGATAATGTCTGGTATCTTTAAATAATAACCCTACAAGATTCGGCACTTCCTGCGGATGTTCTCTTAAAAATGTTTCTGAAAAAAAGACAATTCGATTGTTTTCAGAATTGATATTTGCCGTGTCCTCATAGAATCCAGACAGAGTAAAGGGAAGGCTCTGAACCTCTGCGTCGCCGTTTTTTGAAATATCACTGATAGCAACAGACAATGAAACCTCCATTCCAGTCTGCGGCTTTGAGTATCCCAACCTATTCAACAGCCATGTTGACATCATGATTTCATTGCCTTTAGCAGGATAGGTACCCTGCATATTATCTACAAGTGATCCGCTATATTCCTCCCAATTTGTAGAACTGATCATCTGTATATCAATCCCAGCCTGTCCCTTATTATTGACAAGTGATCCCATTTTGGTTTGAATATTCATTTCAGGCTTTAAAATATCAAATTTACTTAATAAATCTAATTGATTCTGTGTTGGACGACTCAAAATAACATTAGCACTTGTCCCGGTTTCTTTCATTTCTTGATGTTTAGATAATTTCAAGTAACTGTAAAATGTGCTGCAAGCTGCTGTAATCAGAATGGTCGTAAGAATGATGGCGCATGCCAATATAATATTTCTGGTTTTGTTTGCCTTATAGTATCTCTGAAATAATTTTCGGATGACGGATGAAGAATGATTTCTATACATTTTTTCCCTCTCTAATCCACGATTTTCCCATCCTCCATACGGAGAATCCGATCAGCACGCAAGGAAATTTCGTTGTTATGTGTAATCATAATGATTGTTTGATTTAGTTGGTGACTAGTCATTTCCAGCAGCTTGATTACCTCTTCACTTGTTTGACTATCCAAATTTCCAGTGGGCTCATCGGCAAGGATAATAGCGGGCTTCATCGCTAAAGCCCTTGCAATTGCTACACGCTGTTGTTGGCCCCCAGACAAATTGTTGGGTAAATTATTCAGCTTCTCCTTCAGTCCTAACATCCTTACAATGATGTTCACATACTCCTTATCCACCTTGTTTCCATCAAGTTCAATCGGCAGAACGATATTCTCGTAGACATTAAGTATCGGCATTAGATTATAATTTTGAAAAATGAACCCGATATTTTTACGTCTAAAAATCGTAAGCTGATCACTGTTCATCTTTGACAGTTCTTTCCCATTCACTTCTACGGTGCCAGAGGTAGGATTATCAAGGCCCCCGAGCATATGCAGTAGCGTAGACTTACCGCTGCCGGAAGTCCCAACGATAGCCACAAATTCACCTTGCTCCACACTCATTGTTATGCCATCCAACGCTTTGACAGGGTTTGGTTCACTACCGTAATACTTTCTCAAGTCGTTAGCTTTTAATATACTCATGCACAACCCCTCTATTTCTTTAGAATATCTGATGATAATAAATGTGATTATTCCCCATATGCCCTACAGTCTTTTATGATGTGGTATACAAACGATAGTAAAATTCCTCTTCCTGCATTAATTGATGATGTGTTCCTCTCTCTATAATTTGACCTTCTTTCAAAACAGAAATTATATCTGCACCTCGAATTGTAGATAAGCGGTGAGCTATGATAATAATTGTCTTTCCCTTAAATAGTGATAGAATCTGGTCTGTTATTTCATGCTCTGTATTGTTATCCAGCATTGAAGTAGCTTCATCGAAAACCATAATAGGTGCATCTTTAAAAATGGCTCGCGCGATAGCTAAACGTTGCTTTTCCCCACCGGATAAACGGATTCCATTCTCTCCTATAACTGTATGCCATCCATCCTTTAAGCCATGCACCAGATCGTATATGTTCGCTCCTTTTAATGCTCTTTCGACTTCTTGATCAGTGACACTCTCTTTGTTTAAAACGATATTATTATAGATAGTATCGTTAAGAAGAAAAATATTCTGACTGACAATACTAATCTGTCTTCTTAGACAATCTAATGTATATTCAGAAATCCTTCGCCCATCTAATGTTATTGTTCCGGCAAGGGGCTCCCAAAGACGAAATATGAGTTGGATAATAGTAGTTTTTCCTGCTCCGCTTGGCCCAACGATAGCGTGAATGGTTCCCTCGTTAACGGTGAATGAAGCCTTGGATAATATTTCTGTTTGATTGTAGCCAAAGCTCACATCTGAGAACTGTATTTGTCCATTAATTTCACAACTTAATTTCCCGCTATCTTTAATGGTCGATTCTCTAGTTAGAAGAGTGTTCAGTCTATCCCACGATACATAACTTGATGCCAGATCAGCACTAATATTTAACATACTCATGACCGGAGAAATCAATCTTTGAGTATATACCTGAAAACTAAAAAGATCCCCAATCGTCATCAGTTGTGTGATGACATTAAATCCTCCCCATCCAACGATTGTGACTGTAATAATCGAGCTAATAAAATTCATAAGTGAATTATATTTAGCCATTGCTAAAGTTGTATTGATTTTAGCTCTTGTGAAATCATCTTCATTTCTTTTAATCTTTTTATTTTGAAATATTATCAGTCCGTTTTGGACAAAATTCATCAAATTCATAATTAATTCCTGCAAGGAACTTTGCAACTTTATAATCGAATGCCTACTATCTAAGGTAGCTTTTTCTATTTTTTTGTTTGACGATATTTGTAGAAAAATCATCAGCAGAATAAGGCCAATCATGACGATCGACATGTTATTTTGTAATTTGAAGATGAGAAATAACACACCGATGATCTTTATGAAGTTATATGCCATTGTTAGTAACTGTCTCGCTAAAATATCTGCTATACTCTCGACATCCTGAAGAACTAGAGTAAGCAAATCGCTACTATCTGCATAGGTATAAAATTCTCCAGACTGCTTACAAATACAATCCAGGCATTCTTCTCTTATTTTTAAGGTGATTTCCCTTTCTAGCTTTACAGTTAAATTCTGCGAAACAATCATGCTAATATACCCAATAATACTGACAACTAGAATAATAGATATATACTCCAATAAAGACGACAGATCTTTGTTGGATATAGATTGATCAATAATTTGTGAAATAAGATACGGTGTTAGAAGAGATTCTATGGTGCTAAATAAAAGACATAGCCCGATTGGAAAATAAAATTTACGTGATCCCTTTGTGTATTTCCATATTTGTAATATCATTTTTGTCTGTCTTATTTTTAACACCTCTCAGTGTGTCACTAATACAACTGATTGTCTCCAGCATAAAAGGGGTTATATTTTTCAAATCA
Organism: Paenibacillus sp. FSL H3-0310; assembly: GCF_038002785.1. Lineage (NCBI taxonomy): Bacteria > Bacillati > Bacillota > Bacilli > Caryophanales > Paenibacillaceae > Paenibacillus > Paenibacillus sp. FSL H3-0310. The sequence goes on along the minus strand of NZ_JBBODC010000001.1, from coordinate 304,535 downwards.
AGTCTTACCCTAAATTCCTCTTCCAATGCCTGTATTAACGGGACGACAGTTTCAGGTACCATAATCCCCATTTCAAAAAGACTGTCATTAGCTTTCAGAGTTTCATCTATTATGTTCTCACCCGCAGTTGTAGAGACTTGTCTAATCAATTGTTCGATTTTTGCATAAACGACGTTGCTTTCTGCAAATTTAGCATTTCTTCTTTTATAACGATGTGAAGATATCGCTGCTTGCAATTCACGTTCTATCCACTGACTCTTTATACATTTATTAGATAAATTTCGATAAATATCTTTTATATCTGCATAATTTTCTAACATGATTGTTCTAGCAACTAAACCGGACCCCACAGCTGTTGCCTTGCTATTGCCTGAGAACACAAAATACTTTCCGAGTTCCGGGTTAGTAAAAACAGGGGTCATATCTGTTATTAGTTGTATTGTTTTATGTGAATTGAACCAAAATTCATTTGGTGAAGGAAAAAGACTTCCTCTTACCCCTAAAACTGAATCGAAAATGGCTGGTTCGCTTAACTTATATCGATTTCTTACAGCGGAAACTACAACTTTATTTTGTTTTAGCAATTCATCGCATATTTCTTTTATTTCATAGTTATCCTCATCCAGTAAAGATAGACTTAAGTTTATGATATGGCAGTCTATAGTAAGGCAATATTCCAGTGCTTCTCTTAATATTTGTGAACTAGTAAAGCCTTCGGCATCCAAAATAGAGATTGAAATGAATTTTGAGTCTGGACATATAGACTTGATTACTATAGCGCATGCAGTCCCATGCCCTGAACGATCCACTTCCTGCTCTTCTTTTTGAAATGAAATTGAGTCTATTAATCGCTCACCAATGAGCGTGGCCCTTATACCAGAATCAATAATCACTACTATGGGCTCCATAATGTGCTCCTGTTAAAACAATATTTTTAAACCACTACTGAGTTCCAAGTAACGAAACCCGGCAGTGGTTTTATATAATAAAATAAATCCCACAGTTTACAGAAAGTTATATATTATGCAAACCAATTATTTTTAGGTGTATATATCGTGTCATATTTTACACAACCCTTTGTGTTCCCATTAGATTTACCAACGAATTTATTATGTTCAGTACAATCATCATCACATCCTTGTCCCTGAACATTAGATTGGTTGATTGTTATTGGATTTTTAATTTTTTGCACATTTAACATTCGATTATTTCTCCTCTCGTTTTTTTAAAATTTTATTTAAACTTAGCCAAGTGGATTCCAACGTGGAGTATATTGATAAGTGGACCAACAACCCGCTGCGCTACCATCGGCTTCTTTTTTTCCAGCCCATACTTTAACTTTGCAGTCATCTTTACATCCTTGAGCTTCTACATTGGAAGAAAGGGTGGTTTTTCTTGTGATTTTAGTGACCTTCATACGCTCAGTCCTCCTTTCTAATTTATTTTTTAATGGGGTGGGATTTATTCTACTAACGCAATTAAATAATTTTGACTAGTTCTTCAGTATAAATTGCCGATTCAATAAAAATGTGCTCTAGACAACACCTTGTTCCAGATGCTTTATTAAAATCACCTGTTTTTATCCGATTAATAATTTTGCATCTGGTGGTTGTACAATAGTGATATCGTTCACAACCATCACACTCTGCTATGACTCGATTATCCTCGGAATGAATTTCTACTAATTTTTCTTCATCTATTCCTTCAAAAATGTTTCCAATACAAAACTCTTCTACCCCGTTTGCAATAATACAAGGATAAAGTTTCCCATCTGTATCTATAGTCAATGAGCCAATTCCACCATCACAAACTGAATTTTTGGTTTTGTTAGGCGCATCATTTATAAATCCAACATCAAGTGTTGTGCTTATTTCTTGGTTATTGTGCAAATAAGATGTAATAAGCTTGCACTGTTCCAAAAGTACTTCAAGTGATTGTTCATCCCATTCCCTATCATTTTCATCCGGTACTGGCATTATATTTTGAAATCCCAACCGAATTAACTCAATAACACCCTGATTTAGCTGTGATACATTTGAGCTGGTCACAGTCATTCTGGCTACTGCATCTGGTCTTCGTTCTAGCAAACGCGATGCATTCTTTTTAACTAAATCAAATGAACCGGAGTAATTTTTATAAACTCGATTTTGGTCGTGTGCCTCCTTGGTACCATCAATACTGATTGAGACATTTTCGTATTCATTAGATAAAAGTTCTAAAATTTCATCATTTATAATTGTTCCATTGGTTGTAATCGAAAACTTTGCTTTTGGTATTGTTTTTTTGGTTTTATTTATAAATGATTTTATTTTTGGAAAAACCAACAAGGGTTCTCCTCCGTGTGTCACAATATTTATTTTCTGATCATTTATCTTCCTCATGTGTTCTAGTAAAAAGCCTGGTATCTCATTAATTATTTCTCCAGTAATTTCTTTTGAAAATTTTTCTCCTTCATAACAATAACTACATTGCAGATTACAGTCTCTTGTAAAAAAAATAGTTACATTGATTGGGATCAGCTCCTCATAAATTCATCTTTACGCCCATACTGACTCTAAAAAACTCTTCATTCCCATACAACGTTGTTCAAAATCATCTGGAGACTTCAAATCTACAATCTCGTGTATACAACTCCAACAGAAGTAGTTAACGTTACAAGTTTTACATTTTTCCATTTGTTCCGGTTCATATTGTTGCAAGCTGTCACTTAAAAACTGTTTGTCACTTAAGACTAAACACTCTTCCAACGATGCTATGTCCATGATATCCCCAAGTTTATGTTCGGGTTCTATGAACAAATTGCATGGATATATTCCGCCATCACTCTCAATCGTGAGTGTTTTACACCCTGCTGCACAGGAACATGTATAGAATTTCTGATCTTCTTTTTCCCATTTATCTTTCAACGATATATCCACACTGGTCTTTTTAGAGACTGTGGTTGTAAGCAACTCTTTATTCTGCTCTGCTTGTCCAACAAAACTTAACGCTCGTAGGATCCCTTTACAACCCAACCTTTTATTAAGCTCAAAAAATTCATCAACATAATTTTGGTTGGTAGCGCTTAATATCATAGAAGTTGTTATTTTATGAAATCCATTTTCTTGTAATAAATGAATGGCTGACACTGCTCTTTTAAAAACCCCTTTACCTCTGACCACTGAACAGGTTTCTTCGTCCACTCCATCCAAACTAATATCTATACTATTAATCGAATTTATAATATATTTGACGTTATTTTCGTTTATTAATGTCCCATTAGTCATTAGAGAAATATGACCATCAAAGTTAACTCTTAAGTAAGTAATGATTTCTTTAAAATCTGTTCGAACCAGCGCTTCTCCACCTGTTATCGTTATCGCCTCGGGGTTAGCAGCAATTATTTTGTCCAGAGCAGAGATTATCTCTTTCGTTGTAAATTTCTCATTTGTAGCACAGCTATCAACATTGACCATACAATGCTTGCAGTGGAGATTACATCGATTTGAAATAGCAAAGCTGACATCATGCAGTCTTGTCTTTGGCGTTTGAGAGTCAAACACTTCTATTCTGCTTAGAGACTGAACTACTTCGGACATATACTCACGATCCTCATCATCCGCCATTGCGTCCATTAATTCCCCAAAACTATATTTGCGTTGATCACACTCATTCAGAGTTTCTTGACAGACTCTTGGAATCTTAACCCACTTCCGATTAAGTCTATTAAAAACAATAGCTAGATCATTATTAAATAAAAACTTTGTATTGGGGGAAAAGCTTATTACATCTTTTTGTTCCAAAGTCCTTCTCTCCTCTACATAGATCTCTTGAAATATTCATTTTTTTCTTCAGTTTCGTTGTAAATTTTAATTGCATTATTAAAATAGAGATTTTTTGGTGCCCCTTCTATATTCCATGTTATTCCAAAAATTTACTATTTTATATAAAAAAATTCGTTTACAATGTTTTTTTTGAGGACTATACTAACTATTTGTTCTAGAAAATTACATTTAATATACAATAAAACATTTTTAAAGATTATAAAGAAAAGTCCACTTTCAACTGTCTACTAAATAAAAATCTCGCTTTCGAATAAATCCCGAGAATGTATAATGATCAAATAAGAAACAAAGGAGAATTACTATGAACATACTGATCGTTGAGGACGACCGTAGTTTAAATAAAGGGATCGCTCTCACTCTTTCTCAAAACAATGTCATGATCCATCAAGCCTACGATATTGCCGCGGCGGAGCATATTTTCGCAGTTAACCCTATTGATCTCATCATTCTGGACATCAATCTGCCAGACGGAAGTGGGCTGGACTATTGCGAGCAACTTCGCAAGACCTCACGCGTACCCATTATTTTCCTAACCGCCAATGATATGGAGTCCGACATTATCACCGGTTTTGCATTGGGGGGCGATGACTATATCACTAAACCATTCAGCCTAATGGTGCTTCGCGCCAGAGTAATGGCAGTGCTCAGAAGAACGGAATCACTAGGGACTGGAAAAATAACATTGGGTCCCTTAGAACTCGATTTTGAGAAACTGGAGTACAGCAAAAATAAACAATCGCTCCAGCTGAGCAAAACTGAGCAAAAACTGCTGCGGCTGCTGGTGACGAATACGGGCAATATTTTGACCCGAGAACAGCTGATAGACAAGATCTGGAGCAAGGATGCCGAATTTGTGGATGAAAACGCATTGACAGTAGCCATCAAACGGCTGCGTGCTAAACTTGAGGATGACCCGGCAGCACCCAAATATATCAAGACCATTTACGGACTTGGATACATGTGGACTGAAGGGCAAAAACCATGAAAACCAATAGCCCACCTGCTAATTTCAAGCAAATTCATAGGCTCTTTTTACTGATCATCCTTATACTAGTGGCCTGTTTTATCGGCAGTATAATGTTTCTGTACGGGTTCGACCCCACTCTGCTCCAACTGACTTCTCTATTTATCATCTGTATATTAGCTACAGGAGCCGTATGGGTCTGGTTATGGAACCGCCAGATCGCAATCTATATACAGACCTTGGATACTGCGATTGAACGGGCTATACATGACCTGCCGCCACTCACTAACTATGAAGAAACCGCTCTGTCTTCGATGGAACATAAACTAAAGCGGTATATAGGGATGGCTAAGGCGAATGAACGAAATATTCAAACAGAGAAAAACAAAATAAAAGAGCTGATCTCGGATATCTCCCATCAAACCAAGACCCCCCTCTCTAATATCATGGTATTCAGTCAGTTGCTCGAAGAGATGCCCGGACTAAATGAGAATGTCCGGCACTACATACAGCATATTAAAGCGCAGTCAGATAAGTTGGATTGGCTGATCCAGTCTCTAATCAAATTATCACGTTTGGAAACAGGAATGATCTCCCTACAGCAGATTGAGGCGAAACCGCTCATACAAACTCTGACGCAGGCTTTATCCCAGATTTATGCACAAGCGGAAAACAAACAAATTACGATCAATATTGACTGCGGGATACACATCTTAGCCTGCCACGATGTCAAATGGACAAGTGAAGCACTATTCAACCTGCTCGAGAATGCTGTGAAGTACACACCACATAACGGACAAATTTCCGTTCTTGCTGAAAGCAACGAGATGTTCACCTGTCTCCACCTTACCGATACTGGACTTGGAATCCCCAGCGAAGAAATCCCTCACATCTTTAAGCGGTTTTACCGAGGAAAGCAAGCGCGTGAATTCGAGGGGGTCGGCATCGGGTTGTTTTTGTCCAGAGAGATTATCACGGCGCAAGGCGGCCATATCAACGTCATTTCTGAAACTGGAAAAGGTACAACCTTCTCTGTTTACCTGCCCCAGCGCTGAAATAGAATGTGTCATTATGGTCAGAATTCAGACACTCTCCTGTCAGATTGATTTGCTACCCTTAAATCATGGACAAACAGATCTCATTGGAGGGGAAGAGTTATGCCGATTCTACAGACTGAAAATTTAAAAAAACACTATGGAAAGGTTGGCGCAAGCGTTAAGGCTTTGGACGGTATATCACTGTCAGTGGATAAAGGGGAGTTTGTCGCCATTGTCGGCACTAGCGGCAGCGGCAAAAGCACCCTTCTTCATATGCTTGGTGGATTAGATCGGGCAACAGAGGGCAAGGTTTACGTGGACGGGAATGATATTTTTGCGATGAGTGATGAGAAGCTGACCATTTTTCGGCGCAGATCGGTGGGGTTTGTTTTTCAGAACTACAATTTGGTACCCATACTAAATGTGCGGGAGAATATTGTGCTGCCCATTGAACTGGACGGTGGCAAAATTGACGAAACTTATCTTGATCTAATCATCCGCACTTTAGGCTTGCAGGAAAAGATGAATACTCTACCTTCTAATCTGTCTGGCGGACAGCAGCAACGGGTGGCAATAGCCAGAGCATTGGCGACCAAACCTTCAATCATCTTAGCAGATGAACCTACAGGTAATCTGGACAGCAAAACAAGCCAAGAAGTGCTGATTTTACTTAAACAGATGAGTGAAAAATTCAACCAAACCATTGTGATGATCACACACAATGAACAAATTGCTCAAACTGCTGACCGTATTATCCGTATTGAAGATGGCGTCATTTTCACTGGACAACTCCGTAGCTCCGGAGTGAGCCAGCCATGATCAGCACGAATAACCATAAGACCATTGCTACTTTAGCCAAAAAAAGCCTCAAAGCCAACCGTGCTCGCAATTTCACTATCATCTGTGCCATCGTACTGACTACGCTTTTGATCACCAGCGTGTTTACCTTGGCGCTCAGTATTAACAAATCGATGCAACGCGCACAAATGCAGACTACCGGCAGCGATTATCATGGAAGCTTCAAATATCTGAATCCTGCCGAGTTGGAGAAGCTGAAGAATCAACCATCCATCAAAGAGTATGGCGTCTTCCTTAAGGTTGGCGATATAAGCACCAGTCTGTTCAAGAATCACCGGGTAGAGGTCCTTCGAATTGACGAGAATTATGCCAAACACGGTTTTATCAACTTTATAGCCGGCGGACTGCCCTCCCAAGAGAATGAAATCGTCCTAAATACTTGGGCGCTTGACTTGCTAGGAGCAAAACATGAGTTAGGCCAGACTGTGAAGCTGGATATAGACATTGGTGAAAAAGTCATAAGCCAAGACTTTAAGCTCTCCGGATATTACGAAACCGATCAAAATTTGGCGATGTCAGGATTGGCTTTTGTATCCGAAGCATTTACACAGAAGAACATTTCCCATATTGACCCGGACATCTCTGAAGCAACGGGTTCTTATGTGAACACCGCAGGTCTAGGGGTGATGTTTAATAATTCTTATAATATTGAACAGAAGGTACAAAAGATTTTGACGGACACCGGCCTGGATGTACCTTATGGTGTCAATCCGGCTTATACAAGTGTTTCTCTCTCCGATAATCTACTGAATATCATTCCTTATGCAGTTGTCATTCTTATCACCATGCTGAGCGGCTATTTACTAATCTACAATATCTTTTTTATTTCCGTCGTGCGGGATGTCAAATTTTACGGGCTGCTAAAGACCATCGGTACCACACCCCGACAACTGAAAAAGATCATCTCCATTCAGGCCCGGTCACTTTATCTCGTCGCATTGCCTTTTGGATTGGGGTTCGGGTATCTGCTAGGTCTGCTGATTCTCCCTATGGCCTCCTCATTTTTAAACGGTTCTACTGATAATGTCTATTCTGCTAGCCCGTGGATATTTATTGGTGCAGCAGCATTCTCGTTTATGACAGTATGGATCGCCGCAAGCAAACCGGGCCGAATGGCTTCGCGAACCTCGCCGGTAGAGGCTGTAAAATTTGCCGGAGTCAGCAGCGGTGGAAAACGGAATGCCAAAAAATCAAAACATGGCGCAAAACTTCACAACATGGCGTTCTCCAACCTGTTCAGAAGCAAAAAGAAGCTGATCCTGATGCTCTCTTCACTCTCCTTGAGTATCATCTTGTTCAGTACCATTTTTACAGTAATTTCCTCACTGGATGTGAATAAATATCTGCGTGCCTTTATCTCCGGTGATTTTGTGGTTCAGAATGAAGTGCTAGTCAGTATTACAGGGCCTCGAGACGGTGATCCATATAAGCTTTCAGAGGAATTCGCCAACAATCTAAGTAAAATTGACGGTGTAGAAACTGTTGATAAGGTTTACCACAGATATGTTCCATCTCCTGTCGATGATGCTGTCCGGGCTATTTTGGAGCCAATGGCAGCTGCTGACCCACATCCTTATCTTCTCTCCACTTTAGAAAAGGTGGGGATGGTCTACAATCATTTATATGGATTAGATCCGGGCTGGTATGATCTTGTGGACAAGGATATTATTGAAGGGGAGTTTAACAGGCAGAAGTTTGCTTCAGGAAAATATGCGGTCATATCTGAGGCCATGTTTATAGAAGAAGATAGCTACCGCACCTATTATCATCCTGGAGATACAGTCACTTTCGAGAAGTCGGGTAAATCTTATGAAGTGATGGCAGTAGTAAAACATGATGCAGTATATGCTGCCACAACAAAATCTTACTCTATGTTAGGTTACAACATCTTCCTCCCTGCTTCGGAGCTGCAGAAGGAAATGCCGAAGGGTACAGATCCAGCCAATATCGTTTCAGCCACACTACATGTCGATCCGACTAAGCTGGACCAGGTAGAACAAGTGGTCAAAGCTTTAACAGATTCAACTGATGAATTAACTTTAAAATCAAGGGAGGATTACAAGGATGAGCTCGGTGGATTCATTCGCATTTTTCAAACCGTCGGGTATGGGCTTAGCCTGGTCATTGCTCTAATCGGGGTGCTGAATTATATCAACACTGTACTCACCGGGGTAGTCTCCCGCCGGAATGAACTTGCCATGCTGGAGAGTATTGGCATGACTAAAAAGCAGCTAAAACGTATGCTGATCCTTGAAGGATTCTACACCGTTTTGCTAACCGTCCTCATAACCTCAACATTAGGTGTATTGCTGACCTATAACCTTTCCAAAAGCATCACGGATAATATGGCCTTTATGGTATTTCAGATGAGTTGGCTGCCGTTTATCCTCACCGTTCCTATTTTGTTAATTCTCGCTTACACAGTGACACTGAGAGCCTATAAAACGTTATCCCAAGCATCCATTGTGGAACGGCTGAGAGAAGCCGAGTAATGTAAGACACACCTAAATACTCCTATTACAAAAAGGGCAGCCCGGTAAATATCGCCGGGCTGCCCTTTTTTATAGATCCATATTCAGCTTATTTAAACGCAGGCAACGCAATATCCGCGTAATTATCCTCAAGGAACTTCTTCACTTCAGGACCGCTGATCCGTTTAGCCAGCTTTTGAATGGCGTCAGAGTCCTTGTTATCTTCACGTGCCACCAAAGTAATTGTGAATTCGGAATCTTCGCCTTCCGTAATCAGTGCATCTTTCTTCGGTGTCAATCCTAGTGGGCTCGCATAAGCCGGAGTCATGGCTACCAGATCGCCATCATCAAGCATACGGGCCAGCATTAGGAGATCGACTTCTTCAAACTTGAATTTCTTTGGATTTTCAGTAATGTCTGCTTGTGTGGCTTGAATGCCTACGCCTTCTTTTAGCTTAATAAGATCAGCTGCAGCGAACATTTGCAATGAACGGCCGATGTTAGATGGATCATTAGCCATTACAAGCGTAGCCCCTTCAGGAAGATCAGCTATAGTCTTGTAACGTTTGGAGTATCCGCCATAAATAGCGTCATAAACAGGCTGTACCTCTACCAGATTAGAACCTTTGCTTTCATTATATTGCTTCATATAAGGAACGTGCTGGAAAAAGTTAGCGTCTACTTCTTTATTAGCCAACGCCTCATTAGGCTGCACATTATCAGAGAGAACAACGATCTCCAGATCAATGCCATCTTCCTTCAGGAGCGGCTTCACAATATCCAGAATTTCTGTCATAGGTGGGATCAGTGTAGCGATCTTTAATTTGGTTAACTCATCATTACTACCTTTTGCAGCATTGTTCTCGGCTGCTTTATTAGAGCCACAACCCGCTACGACCAATACCATTAATGTAAGCACAAGTATCATTGATTTTTTCATTAGTACTACTAACCCCCAGTTTATATATTGAACTATTTTGTATTACCGCTTATCCAACAGCCTTGCGATAGTCCCCCCGGTGAACTGAACCAATTGGACTAATACAATCATCACTAGAATGGCATAGATCATCACTTCCGTCTCAAAACGCTGATAACCATAACGGATAGCGAAATCACCAACCCCTCCCCCACCAACAACTCCCATCACGGTCGAGAAGGAGATAAAGCTAATTGTAGAAGTAGTAAGTCCAAGGACTAGACCCGAACGAGCTTCCACATACAGAAATTTAAAGATCAAGCCCAGCTTCGAGGCTCCCATCGATAATGCTGCTTCAATGACCCCTTTAGGAACCTCCAGCAACGACTGCTCCACTAACCGAGCATAATAGGCAATAGCGATTATAGATAATGGAACCGCTGCTGCAATCGTACCAATGGCGGTCCCGACCAGGAAACGAGTGACTGGAATTAGCGCAACGACCAGCAGCAGGAACGGAAAAGAGCGGATAATATTAACGATACTGTTGAGCACCAGAGACAACGTTGTATTCTCATAAAGCTGCCCTTTTCGGAAAAAAAACAACAAGGTACCCAGTGGAAGCCCCAGTAGCACGGCCGCTCCAACAGAAATACCAACCATCACAAAGGTTTCACCAATCGAATCCCACATCTGTGCCTGATATTGAAGTACACTATCAAACATGATCTTCCCCCGCTTTACCAAGAATCTGATCGCGGTATGTCCCGGTACTGGCTGCCGCTGGACGGAATTCACCGTCTTCACGAGAGAACGAATCTACAATGCGCCCTTTTTCCATCACCGATACATGAGTACATATGCTTTTAACAACATCCATCTCATGCGTAACAATGACAACCGTTACTCCAAGACTTGAATTCACATGCTTCAGCACGTTCAAGATATCTGTAGTGGTTCCTGGGTCCAGGGAGGACGTTGGCTCGTCACACAGTAATATTCCCGGACTGTTCGCTAGTGCGCGGGCAATCGCAACACGCTGACGTTGTCCTCCGCTGAGCTGTGCCGGATATTGTTTTGCCCTATCTGCCAGTCCAACAAAATCCAGACACTCCTTCACACGCTTCATTCGTTCATGCTTTGGGACATCTGCCAGCTCCAGCGGGATCGAAACATTCCGCTCTACAGTGACGTTATAAACAAGATTAAATTGTTGAAAGATCATTCCAATCTTTTGCCTTGCATTACGCAGTGCTTTACTAGGCATTTCGGTCAGGTTGTGGCCATCTACGGTAACCGTTCCCTCATCCGGCTGTTCCAGAAGATTCATCAGTCGCAGCAGCGTAGATTTCCCCGCACCACTCTCACCAATGATCCCATGAATGGATCCCTGCTTTACCTCCAGCGATACCTCATCTACAGCCTGATAGATGCCTTCCTTCAGCTTGAACCCTTTACTTACCCGACTCAGCGACAGTATTAGAAGCTCCCCCTTCCTTTCCCTTATATAATGAACCTCCATCAAGTGAGACATTGTATTACAATTTTCTAAAATCTGTTTTATTAAAAATCTCCTTAAATAATAAGACATTTCTTCTGCTGTGTCATCATTTTTCTTTAAATGATATACCAGGAAGATTGATGAAAACCTAAAAACCCTTTATACCGGGCTCTTTTTACACATTTATTAATAAAATAAAAAAGGGTAGCAAAGATAATCCTGCCCTCTTGAAATCATGATTCTCCTATTGCCCCACCACTAAACGCTCCACTGTTAATATAGCCATATTTGGTTTTTTTAAGTGTATGAAATGCAGTTAAAGCTACATTTGGTTGCTTGGAGTGTGATTAAAGACCTGCTGTTACGCAAAAAAGGATGTCTAAGCCAATAGCTTAAGACATCCCATAATTCATATAGTAATCCCTGAATCCCTGATCTATCGAGTCCCATACTCGCTAAATCTTTTATGCCTTTTCGCCAAGCTCTCTGCGAATCTTCAAGAACACTTGGTAGCTGCGTTCCGCACATTCCGAAATCGCTATCGGATGAAATCCGGGCAGATCGGCATATAACGTATCGTGAAGCGGTTCGATCCATGAAGCCGGCAACTTACTTGCTCCAAGCTTCGCTCCCATAATTGAGCCCACAGTAGCCCCGTTACAGTCTGTATCCATCCCACCGTATACGGAAGTAACGACTGTTTTTTCAAAATCATTCCCGCCATAAACAAGCGACGCAGCTACAAGAGCAGCATTATTATTTGTATGGACCGCATCATAGTGACTAAAAGTATCCCAAATGTTACGAACCAACTCCCGCTCACTTTTGGCCTTCTGCGCAATATCTATCCCCCGCAAAACATCACTGGCCAGACGACTGGTACGCGGAATCTCGCTAAGGCCAATCTCTAGGATCCGTTCATTATCCTTCTCTGCAAAAGCTGCCGATATCATCGCCGCATTCAACATCTCACCGTAGATGCCATTTTTCACATGTGAAAATGAAGCGTCGCGCCAGCCTAGTTCTGCCGCAAGCTCAGGATAACCTGCTGCGCCATAAGCCAGTCCATCTGCGCGTATAGCGGCACCAATCCACTCGCGGTAAGGGTTTAAGTGCATCCGCACTCTTTCCTGCCGCACCAGCCAATCCGCAGGCTTCTCGCCATGCAGATGAGAGGTCTCCTGCGCAAAATTCATATATGACTGTGTCTCCGCCGTGCACACCTGACTATATGTTAAATGTGTATGCCACAGCTTTCCGATATCCCAAGAATCCCAGTTCAGACCCTTCTGCTCCAGCAGCATAAGACCCAGGACAGTGTAGCGAATATCGTCATCGCTTTCCATATACTTGATCGTCTCGCGGGTACTCGCATGTGTCCATTCACTTAAGCCAAGACCATATTCAGCCTCTGCCCGTGAATGCCCAGGCGTATAGCCAGTAATTGGCCAGGCGTCCGCACCCTGAAACCATAGCTCAATATTCTCCCAGCCCGGACGGCCATCTTTCCCATAGAGATAGTCCCAATACTCCAGCGGTTTCCCGAGTGCGCAGCCGACACTTCTACCGAGCCAGGCTCCATAGAACTTATCTCTCCATTCCGCCTCGCTCCAGTCCGCCTCAAGCTTACGTGGGCCTTCTGGACGTAGATGACGAATCTCCTCCAGAGAGGATGGCTCTTGATACGGAAAATCCTCACTGATCGTAAGCTCCATTAGCTCATTGTATACCTGCATCAGCTTGAGCTCATCGTCACCAGCAGCCGCTAGCTTATCCGCAAAACCCTCAATCAGACAACCTTCTTCTCCACGCTGAGCAATTTCAAACTGCACGGTCTCTTGAAGTCTCTCCCATCCTGCCATAGGCTACTTCCCTTCAGCCGCTAGCAGCAGCTCTTGATCAAGCTTTTCCAGTGAATCAAAGATCAGCTTCATAAATGCTTCCCGGTCAACGCCCACCAATACTTGCACATTCGCTGGACGATCCGTCTTCTTCCGTCTGTCTGCAACTGTCATTCCCCGCGTCAGCTTGCCTTCTGTCTCCACCGTTACATATAGATGCTCAGATTCAAATAGTTCCGGATGCAGCAGCCAGGCAACAGCACATGGATCATGCAGCGCACTGCCGACATAGCCCATTTTTTTGCCGTAAATCGAATAGAAATCCAGCAATTCTCCGACCATTGTAGACACTGGTCCCCGCTCTTTCAATGCTAGGATCTCATCTTCAAAAATAGCAGCCTTATCGGTCACATCCAGACCACTCATTGTGATCGGAATCCCCGACTCAAACACAATACGGGCTGCTTCAGGATCTACATAGATATTAAACTCCGCAGTAGAGGTGACATTCCCGTAAGAGATACCTCCCCCCATCAGTGAGATTTTTTCAATTCTGTCTTTAATCTCTGGATAAGCCGTGATTAGCAGTGCGATATTTGTTAAAGGAGCCATCGGCACGAGCGTAATCTTCTCCTCTGAAGAACGGATGATATTCAGCATAAACTCCACAGCACCCTGCTCTACAGGGCGGAATTTACTTGGAGGCAAAAGTGGCCCATCCATACCCGATTCACCATGCGCTTCCTCACCTGTAACAAGCTTGCCGAACAGTGGGCCAGCAGCCCCTTTAGCTACAGGAATGTCAGCATTCACGAAGCTGATCACCTTCAGGGCGTTTTCCGTGATTTTATCTAAAATTTGGTTTCCACCAACCGTTGTAATCCCGCGCAGATCTAACTTCTCCGAATTTGCTATGGCAAGCAGTATCGCTATTGCGTCATCATGCCCTGGATCGCAGTCAATAATAATAGGTGTTGGCATAGGTACTCACTCCTTGTCTGTGTATCAATCATTTCAATCGCTATTTAACTAGCGGGCTTTTAAGTTTTTTATTCTTTTTTCGTGTCTCAGATACTGCGTAGATCACAAGTCCAATTACTGTGGCTACATAAGGAAGAGTGGCGATTAGCTCCGCAGGAATCTTCAACACCTGTAGCGCATTCGACAATGCATCTGCAGTACCAAATAATAAAGAGGTCAGCGCCGTGCCTACGGTCGTACTTCTTCCCATCGACTCAGCGGCAATGGCAATCCAGCCCCGGCCAGCGATCATATCGCGGGTAAACAGTGACAAATACCCCATCGACATATAAGCACCGCCTAAACCGGCAAAAAATCCGCTAAGCAGCAAAGCCATATACTGTATTTTTACAACACTTACACCCACGGATTGAGCCGCATGTGGATTTTCACCCACTGAACGAATGCGCAGTCCAAGCGGTGTACGGTTTAATAGATAGTAGACAACAAACACAGCCAATATAGAAACATACGTCAGAATGTGATGCCCCGATAAAATAGGTCCAAGCACCGGGATATCCTTCAACAAAGGAATCTGGACACTAGGTAGAACTTTACTCGCCAGCGAAGTGGAAGAACCCTTGTCGCCACTAAGCAGATAGAGGATAAACACAGTGCCTCCCGAAGCGAACATATTAATGGCCACACCCCCGAGAATGATATGTGTTTTGAATTTCAGGGTGAAAAAAGCTAATATTCCAGCGATCAATGTTCCAGACAGCACCGCCCCAAGCAGACCTACCCATGCGCTATGTGTATAGCTGCTTATGATGACACCCGCTAAAGCGGCAACAAGCATGATGCCCTCCATCCCAATGTTAATGATCCCTGCACGGTTGGAGATGAGTGCGCCGAGCGCGGCAAACAGAATCGGAGTCGTCACGCGAAGGACAGAGAACGCAAAGTCAGTTGTAAAAATCACATCAAACAAACTATTCACGCTTCCTTCGCCTCCTTCAAGAGCATCCGATTTTTCCAGAACTTCAGAAATTGCTCAGCCGAAATCAGAAGAATGATAATTGCCTGTATAATTGAGATCATCTCTGAAGGTACATCAGACAGACGCGCCATCATGTCAGCCCCAATTCGAATGTACGCTAGGAATAATGCAGAGCCGATTACGGACAGCGGATTATTTTTGGCTAACATCGCTACAAGGGCACCATCCAAACCATAACCAGGCAGTGACGTCCATTGGAAACGGTTATACATCCCCAGCACTTCTACGGAGCCCCCCATACCTGCGATAAAACCTGCAATCAAGTGGACGAGAATAATAACCTTGGCTGTCTTCATACCGGAATAACGGGCAAAGTCCCGGTTGATGCCTGTCATGCGCAGCTCATATCCCCATTTCGTTTTGTATAGGAATAGATGAGCTGCAGTAATAAGCACGATAACGATAATAAGACCGGTATGAATACGGGTGCCCGAGACCATTTTACTCAGCAGTGCCGTTTTCTCGAATTTGTAGGATACATTGGCAAAAGCTTTAGCATCACGCAGATGATAGTTCAGTAGGTATAGCCCTACTCCGAACAAAATATTATTGAACATTAAGGATGTAACCAACTCATTAGCATTCCATTTTGCCTTCAGAATACCAGGTATTGCCGAGAGCAACGCTCCTACAATTGAACCTGCAGCAATAGCTACCATCGGATGCAGCCAGCCGTCCAGCGTTAAATGAATAGCCAATACGGAAGTTACAACACCGGAGAAATAGAAAATCCCTTCAGCTCCCAGGTTGAACATATTGGCTCGAAACAACAAGGATACTGCCAACCCAGTGAACATGAGCGGAATCGCCATCTCAATC
Source organism: Paenibacillus sp. FSL H3-0310 (assembly GCF_038002785.1). Taxonomy (NCBI): domain Bacteria; kingdom Bacillati; phylum Bacillota; class Bacilli; order Caryophanales; family Paenibacillaceae; genus Paenibacillus; species Paenibacillus sp. FSL H3-0310. The sequence continues at coordinate 288,281 of NZ_JBBODC010000001.1, read as the reverse complement.
ACATTACCAATATGACCTTTACTGGATAACGGCTCTAATAGGAATATACCAATCGTCTTCACAGGCTGATTACTGACCAAAGAGATGATCAGAAAGGCAATAGCGAGTGCAATAACGATTACCGCCGATGTCCGAATGTACTCAAAATATTTAACTTTAAACATGATTTACGGCCCTCCCGATGTGCTCCTCGTCCTGTCGATGAATCCCCAGCATATAAAGACCTAATTCTTCCTCACTAACCTTAGATGGCTCCTCGAAAAAGGCAACAATCTTACCCTCGTACATTACTAACAGACTATCGCTGATCTCCAAGATCTCATTCAAATCTGCCGACACTAGCAAAATCGCGCAATCGTCTGAACGTAATTCCAACAACTTTTGATGTATGAACTGGGCTGCGCCTATATCCACACCCCGTGTCGGCTGTTCTGCAATAAGCAGCTGCGGTTCAGTCGAACACTCTCTAGCTACGACTACCTTCTGCATGTTACCACCTGACAACATTCCTATGGGCTGAGAAGGTCCTGAACAGCGGACTTTAAATTCCTCTACAAGGGATACTGCTAGCTTGGCAATTCGTGAGCCATTCAAAAAAAGACCTTTATTCATTGCTTTTGTACGATACTGAGTAGATAGCAGATTATCAGCTATGCTTGCTTCACTAGCGATCCCTTGCCGCATCCGATCCTCCGGTATATAGGAAACGCCTAGCTTACGAATATCCAAAATATCCGATTCACGGATATCCTTTCCCTTCACTAGTACAGAACCCTGACTTGAGACACCTCTCAAGCTACCTGTAAGAGCTTCAATGAGCTGTGTCTGCCCGTTGCCTTCTACACCAGCAATTCCAACGATCTGCCCACCACGTACCGCAAAATTGATATCCGACAATAATGCTTTGCCATCTGCATCATTCACACCGAGTCCCTGCACCGTTAGTACTGGCTCACTAACAGCCAGAATCTCTTTGTCATATTTCAGCACGACATCTCTGCCGACCATTAACCGCGAGATTTCCTGTTCTGTCACATCCTGTGTTTGAAAAACACCTTCACTACGGCCGCTGCGCATAATCGTAATTCTGTCGCAAATCGCTTTGACTTCCTTTAATTTGTGCGAAATAAAAACTATCGTATGGCCCTGTTCCCTTAATTGCTTAAGTTCGCGGAACAATTCCTCTGTTTCCTGTGGAGTCAACACCGCAGTTGGCTCATCAAGCACCAGAATTTTCGCACCACGCAGCAGCGCCTTAAGAATCTCAACCTTTTGCTTCATCCCAACTGTAAGATCCTCTACTTTTGCCTTTGGATCCACGGCCAGATTGTATTTCCTTGCGGTCTCTTCCGTCATGCGCACAGCCTCGGCATAATTAATGCCAACTCCTCTGCGCGGCTCCATACCCAGCACCATATTCTCTGCCACCGTAAAAGAAGGTACCAACATGAAATGCTGGTGGACCATGCCGATGCCTCTATCAATGGCGTCCTGAGCGGATTGCAGCTTTACTTTTTCACCCTTGATATAGATCTCGCCTTCACTTGGCTCTTCCATGCCGAACATAATCTTCATTAAAGTCGATTTACCTGCACCGTTCTCACCTGCAATCGCATGTATTTCTCCCTCACGTAAAGAAAAATGCACGTCTTTATTTGCAACGACGCCATTGGGATATACCTTGGTAATTCCCCGCATTTCCAGCAGAGCTGTGTACATAGGTCTCAACGCCTTTCAACTTGGAGGTCTGCAAAAATATACAGCTGGAATTCCCCTGACTAGAAGAATCTCCAACTGTAGGTTTATCTCTATAGAACTGATCTTAAGATTTAAAGCTTAAGGCTTAACTGCGTTACGAATAGCTTCTACCTCTGCGGTTTCCATCCCCATCGCATTATCCACTTTAATTTCTTTATTGATCAGCTTTTGCTTCACTTCTTCAACCTTGGCCTGAAGATCAGCCGGGAATACATTTTTATAAATATCATTCTCAGCAATACCTACACCATCATCTACAAAGCTCAATACATCACGTTTGCCCATTTCTAGCGTACCCTCTTGCAATCTCTTCACTGCACCTAGAATAGCCGTATCAATCTTTTTAATAGATGAAGTAACGATTAGATTTGCTTTTTCACTATCCGTATCGTTAATCAACATTGCCTGATCGGAGTCTACACCAATTGCATATTTTTTCTTCTCTTTAGCTGCGTCAAAGATCCCAAGACCTGTACCCCCAGCCACGTTAAAAATAACATCCACACCGGAGTTATATTGAATTAGAGACAGCTCCTTACCTTTTGCCGGGTTAACAAAATCACCAGCGTACGACACAGCAACTTTTACATCAGGATCAACGTACTGAGCACCTTGAATGTAACCGACCAAGAAAGCATTAATCCCCGGAATATCCATACCGCCGACAAACCCAATCACATTCTCAGGGGTAGCATTCGGCATATCCGATTGTGTAGCTAATGCTGCTACGGCACCTGCCAAGAAAGATACTTCATTTGTCGCATAAGACATGTTGTACATGTTATCTGGTGCTTCATCGATGTCAGTATCATAATTAATGAATTTTTTGTCTGGATACAATTCTGCCGTTGCATTAAACATCTCTGTAATTTCAGAACCGCCAGAAATAATTACATCCCAATCCTCGGAAGCGATATCGTTAAATGTAGGCTCCCATTTCGTTTTATCAACGCCCATTTCAACAACCTTTGTTACTGCACCAAGTTCATCCTTAACCTTTTGCAAGCCGTTATTAGCGGAATCAAAAAATGATTTATCCCCAAGTGTCCCCGGAATCAGCAATACAACCTTGAGTTTATCCCCTGCACCTGTTTCTCCACCCTCAGCAGCGTTTGATCCAGTATTCGCAGAAGAACCGTTATTGGACGTGTTATTCCCACATGCTGTGACCAGAACCATCACCATTAATAACAACAAAGAAAGAACTTTTTTATTCATTACTCTATTCCACCCCTAATTTTAGTTGGTTAGTAATCCGCAGAATCCCATCTTCACCCATTGTATAATTCACGGTTCAAATGGAAATTCTCTTTTTTCCAAATAAAGTATCATTAAAAGTAATAAATTTAACGTTTAGGCTCAAAAATAGCAATAAAAATACCATTATTATTAATAATCCGCTTTATTTCCGAACGAGATGGCCAGTCAGGTTGCGAACTTTCGGATTTATTGATACGATCATAACAAATATTATTAAAAATAATTATATGATTTCGGTCATAGTTTTGTACGATTCGGCTAAAACATAAGTATTGGAGGATCATCATGGATCGTGTTCTATATATTGTAAGTGCCACACATGAGCTAAATACTTATATCCCTCCACACCAGCATGAATGCTACGAACTAGTCTATTATTTACAGGGGGTAGGGACAACCAATGTTGGCCCACGAAGTTACCATTTTCGCTCCTCTTCTTTCGCGCTTGTGCCACCCAATCATAAACATGACGAGCACCACCGTGAGGATGCAAATGTATTATTTGTAGGCTTCCACTCGGAACACCCTAATATGAGTAATCTGCTCGGCATATATGAAGATGATAAAGATCAGACCGTTCTTCAAATCCTGCTGCGAATGAAAGCAGAGTTTACACGCAAGCAAGACGGATTCTCTGAGCTTCTAAACCTACAAATGAGCGAGATTACCGTCCATCTTATGAGGCTTCTTAGTGCCTCTGGATATCAATCCCCAACAGAAGATCGAGTACAATATGTCCTTAATTATATGAATGAGCATTATCGCCATAAATTGTCCGTCGAAACACTATCAGAAATGTCCGGATATAGTTACGATCGTTTTCGCCATCTATTTAAAGAACGTTTCGGGTCTTCACCCCTGCGGTATTTGCTGTTAAAACGCCTGGATTATGCAAAGTCTCTATTACGTCATACTCAGATGCAAATCTCTGAAGTATCCGCTGCTGCAGGTTTTGTGAACGATGCCCAATTCTGCAATATGTTTAAACGAGAAATAGGTCTTACTCCGCGAGCATTCCGCATTAATAATCAATCAGGTTAATCACTAATCAGATTAAAAAAAGCCGTTGAAATAGAGAAACTCTCTATTCAACGGCTTACTGCTGTAAACCCAAGGACATAAAGAAAAAAGGTTTGTAAGAATGCTTTTATAAGCAGTCTTACAAACCTTTTTAAGATACCGGCGAGAGGACTCGAACCTCCACGGTTTCCCACTCGATTTTGAGTCGAGCGCGTCTGCCATTCCGCCACGCCGGCACATATGAACTAAATGGAGGCGCCACCCAGATTTGAACTGGGGATAAAGCTTTTGCAGAGCTTTGCCTTACCACTTGGCTATGGCGCCATGAAAACTTGGAGCGGACGACGGGAATCGAACCCGCGACCCTCGCCTTGGCAAGGCGATGCTCTACCGCTGAGCCACGTCCGCATAAAATGGCTGGGGATATAGGATTCGAACCTATGAGTGACGGAGTCAAAGTCCGTTGCCTTACCGCTTGGCTAATCCCCAATAACATTTTAAAGTAAAATGGGGCGACTGATGGGTCTCGAACCCACGAATGCCGGAACCACAATCCGGTGCGTTAACCCCTTCGCCACAGTCGCCATATTAAGTTGATATTGTTGCCATTATTCATTTTAAAGTAAATGGGGCGGCCGATGGGTCTCGAACCCACGAATGCCGGAACCACAATCCGGTGCGTTAACCCCTTCGCCACGGCCGCCATATTAAACTTTAGAAAGAACTTGGCAGGGGCAGCAGGAATTGAACCCACACCAACGGTTTTGGAGACCGTTGTTCTACCTTTAAACTATGCCCCTAAAAACTGGTGGAGGATGATGGATTCGAACCACCGAACACTCACGTGAGCAGATTTACAGTCTGATGCGTTTGGCCACTTCGCTAATCCTCCAAGGATGGTGCCGGCGAGAGGACTTGAACCCCCAACCTACTGATTACAAGTCAGTTGCTCTACCAATTGAGCTACACCGGCATGGCACTCATTCTTTTGTGATGATAAATGGTGGCTCGGGACGGAATCGAACCGCCGACACGAGGATTTTCAGTCCTCTGCTCTACCGACTGAGCTACCGAGCCATGATGAAAATGGCGGAACCGACGGGATTCGAACCCGCGATCTCCTGCGTGACAGGCAGGCATGTTAGGCCAACTACACCACGGTTCCAAAAGATATAATTGCTTAAGTTAATTGGTTGCGGGGGCAGGATTTGAACCTGCGGCCTTCGGGTTATGAGCCCGACGAGCTACCGGGCTGCTCCACCCCGCGTCAGTAAGAAAGTGTTATGGTGGAGGCTGAGGGGATCGAACCCCCGACCCTCTGCTTGTAAGGCAGATGCTCTCCCAGCTGAGCTAAGCCTCCATAAACAACAATTGTTATTGTACCAAAGTCCACTAGGATAAATCAAGTGAAAATTTGGTGACCCGTATGGGATTCGAACCCATGTTACCTCCGTGAAAGGGAGGTGTCTTAACCCCTTGACCAACGGGCCATACTAATTAAAAATTTGTGGCGGAGAGAGAGGGATTCGAACCCTCGAGACGCTTGTGGCGCCTACACGATTTCCAATCGTGCTCCTTCGGCCAAACTCGGACACCTCTCCATATGGCTCCCCGAACAGGACTCGAACCTGTGACAACTCGATTAACAGTCGAGTGCTCTACCAACTGAGCTATCAGGGAATATTCATACCAGGCTTGATGCCTGAAAACTGAATCCGAAACGAATCTGCATTCTACGTATAGGATAAGCCCTCGACCGATTAGTATTGGTCAGCTCCATGCATTGCTGCACTTCCACCTCCAACCTATCTACCTCGTCGTCTTCAAGGGGTCTTACTAATTGGGAAATCTCATCTTGAGGGGGGCTTCACGCTTAGATGCTTTCAGCGCTTATCCCGTCCGTACGTAGCTACCCAGCCATGCTCCTGGCGGAACAACTGGTGCACCAGCGGTACGTCCATCCCGGTCCTCTCGTACTAAGGACAGCTCCTCTCAAATTTCCTGCGCCCACGACAGATAGGGACCGAACTGTCTCACGACGTTCTGAACCCAGCTCGCGTACCGCTTTAATGGGCGAACAGCCCAACCCTTGGGACCTACTTCAGCCCCAGGATGCGATGAGCCGACATCGAGGTGCCAAACCTCCCCGTCGATGTGGACTCTTGGGGGAGATAAGCCTGTTATCCCCAGGGTAGCTTTTATCCGTTGAGCGATGGCCCTTCCATGCGGTACCACCGGATCACTAAGTCCGACTTTCGTCCCTGCTCGACTTGTAGGTCTCGCAGTCAAGCTCCCTTATGCCTTTGCACTCTGCGAATGATTTCCAACCATTCTGAGGGAACCTTGGAACGCCTCCGTTACTCTTTAGGAGGCGACCGCCCCAGTCAAACTGCCCGCCTGACACGGTCCCCGTACCCGATTAGGGCACTAGGTTAGAACCTAGATACGATCAGGGTGGTATCCCAACGGCGCCTCCACCGAAGCTTGCGCTCCGATTTCTACGGCTCCCACCTATCCTGTACAGATCGTACCCAAATTCAATATCAAGCTGCAGTAAAGCTCCATGGGGTCTTTCCGTCTTGTCGCGGGTAACCTGCATCTTCACAGGTATTAAAATTTCACCGGATCTCTCGTTGAGACAGCGCCCAAGTCGTTACGCCATTCGTGCGGGTCAGAATTTACCTGACAAGGAATTTCGCTACCTTAGGACCGTTATAGTTACGGCCGCCGTTTACTGGGGCTTCGGTTCATAGCTTCGGGTTACCCCTAACCACTCCCCTTAACCTTCCAGCACCGGGCAGGCGTCAGCCCGTATACTTCGCCTTGCGGCTTCGCACAGACCTGTGTTTTTGCTAAACAGTCGCTTGGGCCTTTTCACTGCGGCCCCCTCGTGCTATTCACACTACCGGGGCACCCCTTCTCCCGAAGTTACGGGGTCATTTTGCCGAGTTCCTTAACGAGAGTTCTTCCGCGCGCCTTAGAATTCTCTTCTCGCCTACCTGTGTCGGTTTGCGGTACGGGCACCTTCTCCTGGCTAGAGGCTTTTCTTGGCAGTGTGAGATCATGACCTTCGCTACTATAATTTTCGCTCCCCATCACAGCCCAGCCTTAATGATGTGCGGATTTGCCTACACATCAGCCTCACTGCTTAGACGGACATCCATCAGTCCGCGTCACTACCCTCCTGCGTCACCCCATCGCTCATAGCGGATTACGGTGGTACAGTAATTTCAAACTGTTGTCCTTCGACTACGCCTTTCGGCCTCGCCTTAGGTCCCGACTTACCCTGAGCGGACGAGCCTTCCTCAGGAAACCTTGGGCTTTCGGCGGATCAGATTCTCACTGATCTTTTCGTTACTCATACCGGCATTCTCACTTGTGTAGTGTCCAGCGCTCTTTTCAGTACACCTTCAACCCCTACACAACGCTCCCCTACCCCAGATACATACGTATCTAGCCATAGCTTCGGTGGTGTGTTTAGCCCCGTTACATTTTCGGCGCAGAGTCACTCGACCAGTGAGCTATTACGCACTCTTTCAATGGTGGCTGCTTCTAAGCCAACATCCTGGTTGTCTGTGCAACTCCACATCCTTTCCCACTTAACACACACTTGGGGACCTTAGCTGATGGTCTGGGCTGTTTCCCTTTTGACAATGGATCTTAGCACTCACTGTCTGACTCCCGGCAATAAGTATATGGCATTCGGAGTTTGACTGAGCTTGGTAATCCTTGCGGACCCCGCACCCAATCAGTGCTCTACCTCCACTACTCTTATACCGAGGCTAGCCCTAAAGCTATTTCGGGGAGAACCAGCTATCTCCGAGTTCGATTGGAATTTCTCCGCTACCCCCACCTCATCCCCGCACTTTTCAACGTACGTGGGTTCGGGCCTCCAGTGCGTGTTACCGCACCTTCACCCTGGACAGGGGTAGATCACACGGTTTCGGGTCTACGTCCACATACTAATTCGCCCTATTCAGACTCGCTTTCGCTGCGGCTCCACCTTCTCGGCTTAACCTTGCATGTTAAACGTAACTCGCCGGTTCATTCTACAAAAGGCACGCCATCACCCATTAATAGGGCTCTGACTTTTTGTAAGCACACGGTTTCAGGTTCTATTTCACTCCCCTTCCGGGGTGCTTTTCACCTTTCCCTCACGGTACTGTTTCACTATCGGTCGCCAGGTAGTATTTAGCCTTAGCAGATGGTCCTGCTGGATTCATACGGGGTTTCACGTGCCCCGCACTACTCGGGATCCGTCTCGGAGAGAATACAGTTTAGGTTACAGGGCTTTTACCTCTATCGCGGGCCTTTCCAGACCTCTTCACCTACCATATTCCTTTGTAACTCCATGTGAGACGTCCCACAACCCCTAAGAGCAAGCTCTTAGGTTTAGGCTGTTCCGCGTTCGCTCGCCGCTACTGACGGAATCACTATTGTTTTCTCTTCCTCAGGGTACTTAGATGTTTCAGTTCCCCTGGTCTGCCTCTACATTTCCTATGTATTCAGAAATGAGTAACTGCGAATTACCACAGCTGGGTTTCCCCATTCGGACACCCCCGGATCAAAGCTTGCTTACAGCTCCCCGAGGCAGTTTCGTTGTTCGCCACGTCCTTCGTCGGCTCCTGGCGCCTAGGCATCCTCCGTGTGCTCTTATTAGCTTAACCTTGATTCTTCCGCAGGAAAATATCATACGATGACATTCTCTTTGGAATCATCTCACTAATAACATTTACTTGTTTGCACAAGTTGCTAAAAGATGTTCTAAAACGCAAATTCGTTTCGGTATCCAGTTTTCAAGGATCAAGTCTTACTTGAGAGCTTAAACTCTCAAAACTGAGCAACGAGTGAGTAACAGGCCTAAACCTGAGTTTTGGAAGCTTAGCTTCCGATTTGAATGTTCTCATTGCAGAGAACGATTCTCCATAGAAAGGAGGTGATCCAGCCGCACCTTCCGATACGGCTACCTTGTTACGACTTCACCCCAATCATCTACCCCACCTTCGGCGGCTGGCTCCCTTGCGGGTTACCCCACCGACTTCGGGTGTTGTAAACTCTCGTGGTGTGACGGGCGGTGTGTACAAGACCCGGGAACGTATTCACCGCGGCATGCTGATCCGCGATTACTAGCAATTCCGACTTCATGCAGGCGAGTTGCAGCCTGCAATCCGAACTGAGACCGGCTTTGATGGGATTGGCTCCACCTCGCGGCTTCGCTTCCCGTTGTACCGGCCATTGTAGTACGTGTGTAGCCCAGGTCATAAGGGGCATGATGATTTGACGTCATCCCCACCTTCCTCCGGTTTGTCACCGGCAGTCACTCTAGAGTGCCCAACATTACTTGCTGGCAACTAAAGTTAAGGGTTGCGCTCGTTGCGGGACTTAACCCAACATCTCACGACACGAGCTGACGACAACCATGCACCACCTGTCTCCTCTGTCCCGAAGGCCGCTGCTATCTCTAGCAGATTCAGAGGGATGTCAAGACCTGGTAAGGTTCTTCGCGTTGCTTCGAATTAAACCACATACTCCACTGCTTGTGCGGGTCCCCGTCAATTCCTTTGAGTTTCAGTCTTGCGACCGTACTCCCCAGGCGGAGTGCTTACTGTGTTAACTTCGGCACCAAGGGTATCGAAACCCCTAACACCTAGCACTCATCGTTTACGGCGTGGACTACCAGGGTATCTAATCCTGTTTGCTCCCCACGCTTTCGCGCCTCAGCGTCAGTTACAGCCCAGAAAGTCGCCTTCGCCACTGGTGTTCCTCCACATATCTACGCATTTCACCGCTACACGTGGAATTCCACTTTCCTCTTCTGTACTCAAGCCACCCAGTTTCCAGTGCGACCTCAGGTTGAGCCCAAGGTTTAAACACCAGACTTAAATAGCCGCCTGCGCGCGCTTTACGCCCAATAATTCCGGACAACGCTTGCCCCCTACGTATTACCGCGGCTGCTGGCACGTAGTTAGCCGGGGCTTTCTTCTCAGGTACCGTCACTCCGGTAGCAGTTACTCTACCGGACGTTCTTCCCTGGCAACAGAGCTTTACGATCCGAAAACCTTCATCACTCACGCGGCGTTGCTCCGTCAGGCTTTCGCCCATTGCGGAAGATTCCCTACTGCTGCCTCCCGTAGGAGTCTGGGCCGTGTCTCAGTCCCAGTGTGGCCGTTCACCCTCTCAGGTCGGCTACGCATCGTCGCCTTGGTGGGCCGTTACCCCACCAACTAGCTAATGCGCCGCAGGCCCATCCCTCAGTGACAGATTGCTCCGTCTTTCATTCTTCTCTCAGGAGAAAAAAGAAATTATCCGGTATTAGCTACCGTTTCCGGTAGTTATCCCAGTCTGAAGGGCAGGTTGCCTACGTGTTACTCACCCGTCCGCCGCTAAGTTATTTTGAAAGCAAGCTTTCAAAATAACTCCGCTCGACTTGCATGTATTAGGCACGCCGCCAGCGTTCGTCCTGAGCCAGGATCAAACTCTCCAATTAGTATTGAAAAGAGCGATATGCTCATTTTGAAACATCTGACGAGAAAATTAATTCTCTAATTTTGGATTTCACTTGCGTGATTTCCTACTCACTCGTTGTTCAGTTTTCAAAGATCAAGCTGTTTATTTCGTCGATGTGTTGTTCAGCAGCGACCTTTATAATATATCACAGCGTCCTCGTTTTAGTCAACCTTTTTTTTAATTTCTTTTTTCGGTTGTCTTTCGAATGTTTTCGAAAGCACATCTCTGTGTCAGAGGGACGAGTTATAATTTAACACATGAACAAGGAAAGAGTCAACCATTAATTTTTCTGAATAAATATGAGCGTTTCATATTAGTAAACAAACAAAAAGAGAGTGCTCAGCCTCTCCCTATCCTTGCTCATCTCTCTATAATTAAACATCTTCTGCTGTATCTAATTCATCTCTATAATGTATAGCGGATCGCATGCCCTTCTCCCTCGTGAACATCAGCCCAAGATGTAATCTCTCGGATTAGCGAACGAGAAACCAGCTTTCGTAAAACAAGGGGTAGTTCAGACTCTAATTGACTCAGACCTGAATGCTGCAGTAATTCTTTAATGCTCCATGCTTCCTTACGGCTATTCAAAATATTAAAGAGCAATAGACAACAATCCGTCATTTTGGACATAATCCCAAATTCACATGCAAGAAGCACAAGCTCAACACGTTGCTCTAAGGTCTCAGTACTGACCGTTAACTCCTCATAAAGTTTATGAACGGAGGTATTCATGCTTTTAACCTGCTCCCAAATAGCTGGCTCGGGGAAAGCACCCACTTCACTCACTTCTATTCTTGCCCAATGATATAAAGCTATCAATACACAGTTGTAAGCATCCATAATAAATCCAGCCTCTATATAGCGCTTGGATTTCACATACATATGCAAAAAGCGAGCAAACTCCATAAATGCGACCCGTTCCTTAATCGGTCCTTCAAATTGTAATATCTCGCGGCGCATTTCCTCGAGTATTCCCTTGGGGTCCCAGATCACTTCCCCCCTCATCAAACTGATAAGAAGTTCGTTATTATCCCCTGCCATAACAGCCTGCTCCAAAGCAAAAAGGCCGATATGGACTGACTGGGTCCGTTGGTCACCGGCAATGGTATGGCGAACAATATGCTCTCTATCCTGTTCTTCATGCAATACTAACACTACCATATCAAAATCTTGAAGAAGTGCGCTTTGAAACGGAATATCCCCATTCTGCCGCAAAACGACCGCTCCTAAAACATTCTCATCAAACGTTTCTCCACTCAACAAAGTTACATTGGACAATTCCATGCTTCCCTCCATTAAATTTGGCGATTTTGCGTCCAGTCAGTTATAATTCAGTTATAATTATTATTCTACATATGAAAGACAGTTCCTTCTGGACAACCCAACTATATTTAGTTAGGAGCAAACACTCATGAAGTTTAAAACGGCTAAGATCAACGCTTTTCGCACATGGGGATTACTGCTCACAATGCTCGGAATGGGACTTATGGTTTTGGGTACAGCGGGCATCGTGTTTTGGGGCTCAACTGGAAAAGTATTCGCTGGAATCGGTCTTGTAATCGGTTTAATCTCAATGATGGCAAGTCTTGCAATCTATTTCTGGGCTGGGATGCTGTCAACTAGCGCAGTCCAACTGGAATGCCCTGAATGTCACAAGCTGACCAAAATGCTGGGCAAAACAGACCGCTGTATGTTCTGCCATACCATCCTTACTATGGATCCAGCTGAGGCCAATATTACTGCGGAACAACTTAAGAGTCAGCAGCTTAATCAATAAAACACATCTTACAGAAGCTTATTACTAGCGATTTATAATGCAATCAAACATTTGCTAAATACAACAAAGGGGCCCCTATATTGGGAGCCCCTTTGTTTAATATGAATGAAATAATAATTACTTATGAATCCCTTGTAATGCCTCCCACGCAGACGGATTACTAAAGCTGCGATTCCATGAACCGATGCCACCAAGCCCTAAAGACTTAGCAAGCTCAACTCTAGCTTTTAAAGAAACTTTGTCTTCGATCCATATTTTTTTAAGAGCGCCATCCTCCTTATACTCAACGTAATTCTGCCCTGCTGCCTTATCAAAGGTTGGGGTCAGCTTCTTCTCTTTAATAATTTTTTCAACGGCATTCATACTAACCGATTTAGAGCTTACTTTGGTCTTGCCATCCACCTGGGCCTCAGTCCAGATTCTAGTATACAGTGGAATCCCTAGAATCAGCTTCTCAGGCGGCACATCGTCTTCCTCTATGATCCGGCTTAACGAGCTTTCTACCCACGGCAGAGACGCAACAGAGCCCGCTACAGGACTAGCAGCCCAATGCTCGTCATAAGCCATAACAATAAGATAATCAACTACTGAATTAAGAGCTCTACGATCAAGGAATGCTGACCACATCTCACTGTTGGATTTAGGGGTTACGTCTATGGAGACGATTAAGTTTTTGGCTTGAGCCATAGGTTTTAGCTCTCGCATAAATTGTGTAACATTCTCCCCGTCTTTCGTATATACATTCTCAAAGTCAATATTAATTCCATCCAGCTTGTATAAATCTGAATACTCGAGGATCTGTACGATCGCGTTCATCCGCTTCTCATAGCTCGACAATGCCTCAGTGGTTATGTCTGGTTCAAAGCTATTGCTGAGCAGCCCCCATACTTCCAAACCGCGCTCATGGGCCCACTGCACATACGCACTATCAGCCTGACTGCGCACATTCCCGTCACCATCTATGATACTGAACCAAGTCGGGCTAGCCACGTTAACGCCCGGAAGCTCACCGAATGTACTTGGGTCAGGTTTGCGTTGATAAACAGCTTCCCAATACAAATTCACTGACTTCCCTTTCCAGCTTCGTTCTGCCCGTGAGGGAGTGGTGCTTTTGGGTTCCACTGTCTTTTGACCGTCTGAGATAATATCACTGGCCTTGGCATAACCCTCATAACCGCTGCTTAACTGCACATACAGCCAGTCCTCATTTTCCTTATTCCAAATACTCACGATGGCGCCTGGGGACATATCGGCCACGATGGGTGCGTGAATCGACGCTTCGCTGCGAAGAGCGACTGTCTTATCACCTGCTTCACCTTTCACTTTCCCCAGCGGTACAGTCTCCCCTGCTGTCATTAACAGCACAGCCCCGGTAGTCGTATCCTCTTGAATCTCAAACCCATACAGGTCTTCTAAAACATCCGCAGGAAGATAAGTTATCTTTTCCTTAACTTCAGGTGCCAGCCGCAGCTGCAGCGGACGATTGTTCAGACTAGCATCGGTTTTATCCTCTTGCATATATAGAAGTTCACTTTCCGTTGATAGGATGACCGATTTAGTCTTTTCTTCATAACGAATAGATGAGTCCACATGTTCCTGCAGTAATGGTAGAGGTAAAAGCATGCTATCACCGGTCCCTGAGGCGGAATATCCTGTTAGCTCTCCTTTTACGAAGATAGGATGTTCTAGGCCTTTCCAGTCTGGATCGATGTGCTGGCGATTTGGCAATACAAAAAACACAACCCAATAAGCTGCTGCCGCAATGAGCAAAAGTCCAAAAAAGCGTCGGAAAAGACCTCCGCGCTTTTTGACGCGTTTCTGTCTATATCTTCTGTCCAAAATATATCCTCCAAATATTAGATGATTTTAAGTTAAGTCTAACAATACGATTATAACATCCACTTGGTTCCGGATAACCAGTATAAGTTAGTCATTTTCACTATATTTTGTTATTTTGAAAAAAAATAAAAACGTGAGTCCTCCGCTTTCGGATTTCACACGTTTATTGTGTAGCTTGGCTATACGCCCTTAAGTACAGTAGTATTCTGTCTTATTGTTGCTTCTCTCTGCAACATTTGCAAACTCCATGCAATTCCATACGCAAACCCGTAATTTTGAAGCCCGTTTCCTGCTCTGCATGTATCTCTACATCATGAAGCGAAGGATAACTAAAATCTTCAATCTTACCGCATAGCTGACAGATGACATGATAATGATCAGATACATTGGCATCAAAACGACTGGAACTATCCCCGTAGGTCAACTCGCGAACCATGCCGGCTTCCATAAACATCTTGAGATTATTATATACAGTTGCTACGCTCATGCTCGGAAATTTCGGCTCTAGCGCCCGGTATATATCGTCAGCTGTAGGATGATTCATTGCTTCCATCAAATACGTAAGAATCGCATGACGCTGGGGCGTTATACGGACACCTGTTGTCTTTAATTGTTCCAGTGCATGTTGTACTCCACTCCCCATTACTGTCACCGCCTTTTGAATTTAAAAATAAAAGAAATACTTCTTAAGATTGTAAGACCGATTTTTCAATATTGTCAACGAAGTCTATACATTATATTTATTATTATATAAGAAAAATTACTTTTTTCAATATTTCCTAACATTTAGATTGCTATTTCCTTCAACATGAAGCTTGAACTCGCCGGTCCCCACTTCACCTGATACTTTTTTCTTATCAATTGTAAGTTCAGGCAAATCTGAAGTAATATCACCATATCCACTGGATCCATTCACTGTATAGTTGCTTAACATCGGTAAATACAATTGAATGTCACCAACTGCGCTATAAATGTCCCAATCTCCAGCGACATCAGAAGAGCGAACATCAATGGTACCATTTAGAGATTCGGCATGTAGCTTGGATCTGGCTCCATCCACCTCTAAATTACCGTTTTTGGTAGTAATATCGATATCATTGCTATTTCCGATCGCACTAATATTGCCGACAGCCGTCGATAATTTCAAAGCACCGGTAACATCCCAAGCATTCATATTGCCTCCGCTCGTTGTTAAATCAACGCTGCCTTGAACAGATCTGGCACGGACAGCTCCATTCAGTGTTTTTCCCTTAACATTACCAAAGATACGATGAAGGATCAGCTCTCCATTCCCCGTTTCCAGAGAAATGTCTTCGATGGCTTCTACATTCTGCAACGTGATCCCGCCATTCATAGTGCGAACATCGAGATTAAAGCGGCGATCCTCCGGCAAGTAAATATCTAAATCCATGCGTGGCTGGCGTTTACCGGATTCTCCATAGGCCTTGCTATTCGAGGTGATTTTTATGTTGGGCCCTTCAACAACGTCCACAAAGGACTGTTCTGATATAGCTTCAGCCATCGGCCCATCCAACTGATCTACCCAAACTGTCGTTGTAATTTGAATATCATCCACCGGAGCACGGTGTAATAAAATATCACCATTAATACTATCAATAGATATTTTTGCTGTATTTAATTCCACCGGAACAATTAGCGGGGCTTTCTGATATTTGCTGCCTTTAGCCTCACCATAGTCCACTGCTGCTGCCGTCAGGTTTAGACTGACATTTTTCCATAGATATAAATAATGTTCTTGCTCTGCAACAATAAATACACTCGCAGCTAGCAATATAGCAGATAAAAGCCCACGTAAATCCAATCTGATTCTGGTTCCCTTGGCTGAACGGTTAGAGAAGATAAACATCAGCAGGAACTCAATCCCCCATAACACCGGGATGACTGGCCACCACTTCAAGAGCAGAAGCATATAGTCAGTTCCCTCTCTCCAATCCAAAAACAAAGGAACAGAAATAGCTATCAGTAATACAGAAGCCGTATATCTTCCCACGCGCCGCTTGCGAGGTTCATTGTCTTTACGCTGCACAACTGCTCTGGCAATTTCTCTAGCTCCTATAAATAAGCCACCGCATACTAAAATGACAGACACGGCCATTTCGGCATAATGTTCAATAAAGAACTGGAGCCATGTTGGTTTCTGCCGGAACAGAATAAGCAGGGCGCCCCCTAAGAGCAATAAGAGTCCAAAGGATATCCCAGGCTCGCTGACGATACTACGACGTTTAGGAGCCTCGTTTGCTTTGGTCACAGAAATAGCAAGATCATGATCCTCTGGGAAGCGAAGAAGCCTGTCCGCTGATTGCAATACGTCATACACGTTATAAAAATAGATCACTGGAATAATGAGCGCAAGTAAAATAAGCAGTGGAACATTGATCTGCATCCCGATGGATGAGAAATACAATAAAGCTGAGATATCCAAAAGAATTAGAAAGATGAAGGTGATCCCTTTTCGGAGAAGTCCAAAATACAAATGCCCCGTCCCAGGGATGAGTGCTGCCAGCAGTCCAGCAATAAATTTACGTTTGCGGTGGCGCCGCTTCGGACGCGGAGGAATAATCCTCTTCTGTATCTCATTTTCCTTAGTCTCTATATCAACAGAACCTTGCAGTTCTTCCTGCTCTGGGAGCATTGCAGAGTCATGTTTCATTTTGGACTCCTCCTTTCGTAAATAGTTGTCTATGAATATCTTTTTTCAAAGAGAACCACTCCGATGAAATTCAATCAATTCAACTCCTGGAGCGACTTCCTCCACACCGGTAGGCAGAAAACCATGTTTACTGTACAACGAAACGGCAGGTGTATTCTTTTTGCCTGTCGACACAATGAATTGCTCCATCCCTGCAAAATGCTCAAATACATATTCCAAAAGATGGCTAGCGATACCTCTACGAAAAAAGTCCGGCCCCACCATCATTCGTGTAATCGTCAATTTTCCAGGAGATTCTTCCTCTACAGCAACAGCACCCATTAGTTCCTCATCTTTATCGAAGCAGCCATAAAAACCCTCTTTTGAGCTGCTGAGCATTTCTCTCGTCTCCATCAGAGGTGGTATTTCACGAAAGCCTATAAGTTCAGCTTCCAGTCTATAGGCCTTATGCTGAAGACTCCATAATTCATTAACGGTGCTTTCATCCTGCAGATTTAGCTTGTTAATTGTATTCATCCTAACCAGTCCCCTTATATGCCGCTAAGGGCCTGCCGTTGCCGACAAGCCCTTAGCTTATTACATAAGTATATTACCCCAATTATAAACGCCGCTGGCGTCCTTTTACAGACGACAAGCGTTTAGCTGCTCAATACCTCGATGAGAAGTTTATTAGCAAGACCCGGATTCGCCTTACCTTTACTTTCTTTCATGACTTGTCCGACCAGGAAGCCGATTGCTTTCTGTTTACCCGCTTTATAATCTTCCACTGATTGCGGATTGGCGGCTACGACTGCTTCCACTATCCCTTTAATGGCACCTTCATCGCTGATCTGCACTAGACCTTTTTCCTCAACGATAACAGCTGGCAGTTTACCGCTCTCTAGCATTTCTTTAAATACTGTTTTAGCGATTTTGCTGCTGATGGTTCCGGCTGCAATCAGCCCGATCATCTCGCCTAGCCCTTGTGGTGTAATTTGTACCTGCGACAACTCCAGATTATTACCATTCAAATAGGCAAGCAAGTCACCCATAATCCAGTTAGCTACAGCCTTGGCATCCTGCGTATAGGCAAGACACCCTTCGAAAAAGTCCGCTAACAATTTAGAGGATGTAATGACGCCTGCATCATAAGCTGTCAGGCCCAGTTCCTCGCTATAACGTGCTTTCCGAGCATCCGGAAGTTCTGGAATCGTTGAACGAATGGATTCTTTCCAAGCATCATCAATATGCAGAACGATCAAGTCCGGGTCCGGGAAGTAACGATAATCATGCGCTTCTTCTTTCCCGCGCATCGATAATGTTTTCCCTTGTGCTTCATCCCAGCGGCGAGTCTCCTGCACAACAACTCCACCATCATCCAGGATCTCAGCCTGACGATATTGTTCATACTCCAGTCCACGCAATACACCGCGGAAGGAGTTCATGTTCTTAAGCTCTGCTCTAATGCCGAATTCCTCTTGTCCTTCTGGGCGTAGACTGATGTTCGCGTCACAGCGCATCGATCCTTCTTCCATCTTGACATCGGATACGTCACAATACTGCATAATCGCACGGATTTTCTCCAGATAAGCACGAGCTTCCTCAGGGGAGCGCAGATCAGGTTCGGATACGATTTCGATAAGCGGTGTTCCCACCCGGTTAAAATCGACTAGCGAGGCAAAACCGCCATCTACGTGCGTAAGCTTACCTGCATCCTCTTCCAAATGAAGACGAGTAATGCCGATCCGTTTGGTCTCTCCGTTAACTTCAATGTCGATCCAACCGTTCAGGCCGATAGGCTGATCAAATTGTGAAATCTGATAAGCTTTTGGTGAATCCGGGTAAAAATAGTTCTTGCGGTCGAATTTGCTAACATCACCAATGGTGCAATTCAGCGCCATCGCTGCTTTCATAGCGTATTCTACCGCCTGTTTGTTGAGCACTGGCACTACGCCGGGGTGACCCAAGCAGACAGGACAGGTATGAGTGTTAGGTGGGGCTCCAAATTCAGTGGAGCATCCGCAAAAGATTTTGGAGTTGGTATGAAGCTCTACGTGAACTTCCAAGCCGATGACCGTTTCGTATTTAGACATAAGTAATCCCATTCCCTCCTTTACTACAGCTGTGGACGCTGCTTGTGATGATCTGTATTTTGTTCAAAAGCATGAGCGACACGCAAAATCGTGCTCTCGTCAAATTCCTTACCGATAATTTGCAGACCTACAGGCATGCCTTCCGCAAAACCACAAGGAACACTCACGGCCGGAATACCCGCCAAACTTACAGGAATCGTGAGAATATCGTTCAGATACATGGTCAGCGGATCTTCAGTCTGTGAACCCAATTTGAATGCTGTCGTTGGTGCTGTTGGGCCGATGACCACATCATATTTTTTAAAGATGTCATCAAAGTCCTGTTTAATCAAAGTACGCACCTTTTGTGCTTTTAAATAGTAAGCATCGTAATACCCGGAGCTGAGTGCATAAGTACCCAACATAATACGACGTTTAACCTCAGGGCCAAAGCCGCGGCTGCGGGAATTAAGATATAGATCAAGCAATCCTCCGCCTTCATCTACACGTGCGCCATAACGCACACCGTCAAAACGCGCGAGGTTAGATGAAGCTTCCGAAGAGGACAGCAAATAATAAGCTGCTACTGCGTATTCCGTATGTGGTAATGAAACTTCCTCCCAGACAGCACCCATTCCTTCCAGCACTTTAAGTGCAGACAAAACTGTCTCACGCACAGAAGCATCGACACCTGCTCCCAGGTATTCCTTAGGAACAGCAATGCGAAGTCCGGAAACATCACCAGTAAGTGAACTCAAATAATCAGGAATTTCTACTTTAGCCGAAGTAGAGTCTTGGGCATCATAACCAGCAATTGCTTGAAGCACATAGGCAGAATCCTCTACATTACGTGTTAATGGTCCAATCTGATCTAGTGAGGAGGCAAAGGCTACCAGCCCGTAACGTGATACAAGACCGTAAGTAGGTTTGAGACCTACAACACCACAATAGGAAGCTGGCTGGCGGATGGAACCCCCAGTATCCGAACCTAGTGAGAAGAACACTTCGCCCGCAGCTACTGCTGCTGCAGATCCGCCACTGGAACCGCCGGGCACACGCTCTAAATCCCAAGGATTGCGTACAGGACCAAAGCTTGAGTTCTCATTAGATCCGCCCATTGCGAATTCATCCATATTTAATTTACCGATCGTTACGGCATCTGCTTGCTGCAGTTTAGAAGCTACAGTAGCGTTATAAATCGGCTGGAAGTCGCTCAAAAATTGGCTGGCACAAGTTGTGCGCAGGCCTTTAGTTACAATATTATCCTTGATTCCAGCAGGAAGACCAAACAGCAACCCACGTGCTGCTCCGGATGCCAGTTTGTCGTCCAAAGCGCGTGCAGTGCTACGAGCGCCCTCCTCATTCAAGGTCAAAAATGCATTTACGTTCTTATCCCGCTCAGCTATAATCGCCAGCGATTCTTCAGTCAGTTCACTGACCGATACCTCTTTAGCAGTTAACATGCGGTGTACTTCAGGCAATCGATTTTGAAACAGGCTCAAGATTCTTCCCCCTTTCTAATTATGTAGTTATTCCAAAACAGCTGGAACCTTGAAATGTCCGTCTTCATCATCTGGAGCGTTAAGAAGTGCTTCCTCTTGCGTAAGGCTATCCTTCACAACATCCTCCCGCATTACATTGCTGACTTGCAGCACATGCGTGGTCGGCTTTACATTCTCCGTATCTAGCTCATTTAATTTCTCGGCATATTGTAAAATAGCATTCATTTGTTCTGTAAAGGTTGCCTCTTCTTCCGGGCTCAGCTGCAGACGAGCCAGTTTGGCCACATGCTGCACATCTTTAACGGTAATGCTCATAAGAAAAATCCCTCCTGTTTAAAGGGCTAAAGCGCCCGGATAACGTTTTTAATTATATTGTAGAAGCTTGGACAATTCAATGATGGGCTGTAAAACAAACGCTCCTTTATCAAAGTGAAGGGGATTCCTACACATTTTAAAGGAGCGTATCGTTAGTATATTCATAGAGAAGGGTTTTGACAGTCAGTGATTTCACAGCATTTAGCAGCGGTATGACAAAACAAAAAAGCCGGCTTGCGCCGGCCTTCCTTAAATCCAAGCTCGAAGATTCACTTGTTTGATGAAATCCGCTTGGGACATGCTTTCGCTTGACGTTGATTCCGTCTCTTCTATATCCATATCTTCACCGTTCATCAAATGATGGAACAGCTTCTCATTGTACGTGGACAAAGCATAATCAATCAACGCTTCATGCGTTGCTCTCTCAGCCTCAGCTACTAATAAATGTTCTTCCGCCTCAATGTCCTCAGCCGGAACATAAAAGTTCCTATTAGCCTCTGGTACACGAATAACATAGTCAAACGCATTATCGGGATTGCGGTCGTAAGCAATTAGGTAGCCGTATTCCCCGATAGGAAGACTCTGCTCGAAAGCGTCCGCAACAATGACAATCTTCTCTCCTAAACGCAGCATCGCCCTACCTCCTAACCCCAAAATCTTTCAAGATTTTGCTTGTTTCAACAGTCTACTAAAAAAAGATAGAACTGTCTAGTTGAAGGCTGGCCGATCCTACAAATTCTATGAAAATATACTATATTTAATAAAAATATAACTTATGGTTCAAGCGGGTAAGTTATTCTTCCTTGTCAAAAGTGCAGCACCCACTAAACAAATCAAGATCAAAATAGCTGCTGAAAGATAGGGTCCAACCCTGAAGCCTTCTCCAGCCATAAGAATTCCAGCCGATAACCCGGAAAGACCCGCAGGTGCCCATTCAAACCATGAAGGCAATAAGCTTTGGCCTAATGATAATCCTGCCATTAGCGCCAATGCTAAAAAGGCGGCAACTGGAGATTTTAAAAATCCACTAAACAACAACGTAGCTGAGACAGCACATAACAGCCACAATCCATATACTCCAGAAGCTGCGATGACATCTCCCCAAGATAGTGAACCAATCAACTGCTCCGTGTAGTAAGCCGCCCCCGCTGCACCTAATCCTAGAGCAACGATCAACAGGGTCAGCTGCGCTGCCCATTTAGCGAACACTATTGCGGCTGGAGAAACCGGCCTTACCAGAATTAATTCCATAGTTCCGCTATAGCGCTCACCGGCTAAAACATTCATCGCGCCAAGCGCCAATACTAACATTCCGATCGTTCCGTACTGTCCCAGAGATTGCGCCATCACAGCTGCGGCACTCGGTATTTCATACCCCTCTAGCAGACCTGGGGGAACATCACCTGAAGCTTTTAATATTTCCGGCAAATAATAAGTAGTTAACGGCTGCATAATACCTAATAGGATAAAAACGACAGGTATCCAGATTAACTTATAACTGCGAGCCATTTCGAGCATTTCTTTGCGATAAAGGACCCAGGCGCTTCTCATACTCCCACCACCTTCATAAATAAATCCTCTAACGTGGAAGAACCCGCTTCAAATTGCAGTAATGGAATTTCGAGCTGCGCCGCTTCTTGCAGAATCGTCCATCGGGCCATGTCTACATCGTTCACATTAAAAATTGCCTGATCTCCGAACAACTGAGTCTCTAGTACAAACGGTTTGGCAGCAAGAGACTCCAGCCACTGAATAGCTTTTTCTTGCTTCTCTGTACGTAAACGAATAACAGGAAGGCTGTATTGTGTACGCAGCTGTGATAAAGACCCCTTCTCAGCAATCAAGCCCTGATTCATTAAAATAATATCATCGCAAATTTCTTCTGCATCATGCAGCACATGTGTAGAAAAAACTACAGTTGTCTCTTCACGTATCTCCCGCAGCAGTCCCATTACTTCTCTGCGGCCAATCGGATCAAGTGCAGATACAGGCTCATCAAGCAACAGCAGACGAGGCCGGTGCACAAGCGCCTGAGCCAGACCCAGCCGCTGCTTCATCCCACCGGAGTATCCACCAATCCGGCGACGAGCATCACCTTTAAGCCCTACACGCTCAAGCGATTCCAATGCCCTGCTGGTTGCGTCTTTAGTTCCCATTCCACTAAGCTTTGCAGCGAAAACAACATATTCATGTCCAGTCATCCACCCATAAAAAGCTGGGGACTGTGGCACATATCCTAATCCTCTGCGATATTCGGCTCCAGGACGGCTCCCCTCAAATGAAATCATTCCAGAGGTGGGTTCTAGCAGCCCTGCCAGCATACGAAGTGTGGTCGTTTTCCCAGCACCGTTAGGCCCCAGTAAAGCGACGCACCGTTCTTTCTCAATTTCAAAGCTTATATCATTTACGGAAATATGCGCCCCATAGCTTTTGCGCAAATTCTTAACTTGAAGGAGTGACATCAGACATCTTTCCTTCCTATTGTGAAATAAGCTACGCTGCCTAATATATTTCCGCAAATAATGATAATAATCCACATCCATTTTGGACCACGAACGTTATCCGCTTTGGCCAGAGATATCAGACCAATAATAGCAAGCAAAGCCTGCAGAATAATTAACGGCATGATTAAACCCCATTTTACCTCTTCCATGAAGTACCACTCCTTGTAATAGGATGAAAGGAACGAGCTTCTTACTAAAGCTTCACAACTGCTTATTCCGTCTACGTCGCTCAGGAAGAATAACAACAAGTAAGTAGACTAATGCGGGTGACGGAACTGTAGTAATCGCCCACAATCCCCAGAACCAAGCTTTTTTCCCGCGCCGTCTTGCATCCCGGAACAGTAAGGTCCCCTGCAGCATTAACGCTACTGCTATGCCAAACCACAACCAAAGAGGCACATCCTGCAGCTCATTCATTCTTGTACACCTTCTCTATTTCTTCTGATCCTGGCGATCCCTAAGCCACCCAGTCCTACAATAGGAATGATCGCCTGAATAATCCAATAGATCATGGGTGCAGAAGTGAGAATGGATAAAAATGCGCAGATCAGGATCAATGAGACCCCCCAGAATAACAGTAGTTCTTTGCGTTCCCTTCTCTTTCTCTGCACAGCTGCATCAGCCATTAACCACTCCAGTTCCTGTAACGAAGGTGGGGTGAGGTCATCATATTGCGCATCCAAACGTTCAAGCTCTTCAGTAAGCTTGTGCAAATACAGTTCTGGCTCCTTATCCTTCTCCATCCTCATTCAGCTCCTTTCGCAATTGGTTAAGACCAAGGGACACACGCGATTTGACCGTGCCAGAAGGAATTTGCATGATCACACCGATTTCTTCATAGCTATAGCCATAATAATGCTTCAGCAGCACAGCTACCCTCTGAGCAGAGGGTAGCTTGGAAATGGAATCAAGTACTTCACTCCATTCTTCCCCCCTGCTCTCAAACCGCCAACGAATCGAACGGGTGCCCTGCGCCTGCTGTTCCCGTTTCTTCCATTCTGCCTCACGTTTCCAGCGCCGCTTTCGATCGATAAATATTCTGGTGGCTATCGTAATTAACCAAGAGGAGAACGAAGAAGAACCGTTATAGGTATTGATTTTTTCCATACATCTGACCATCGTGTCCTGTACAAGATCCTCTGCCAGCAACGGATCCATAGTCACTTTGAGTAGATATTTGAACAGAAAAGTATAATGTTCTCGCAGCAGTGAAGACAGTGCTGAAGTATCTCCCTGCTGTGCCCGTCTGATTTTCTCCAGCGCCTGATCGCTCATCTGCCCCTCCATTCAGGATTTCGTTCTTATTTGTAATACGATTATGTATAGTGATTCGTTCAATGCGCTTTAATTTTATTTTTTGAGCTCCCAGAGCTTACGCCGCCATGGCTGAAGCAATCCTGCTTCAGCAGGGAAATGCCAAAAAAGAGGCGTTCTTCTAGGCTCGCCTCCTGAATTCACTGGTATTCTCCCATCCTTATTCTCAGATTGTATGTCCCTGCGTTCTATGGAAGTACAAAAACCGCCCTTTCCAGAACATTCTGAAAAACATCGGCATTTACTGCTGCAAAAACTAGTCCATTTCTCCTTGGAGTCATACCATCCGTAATCCAACGGGTAATATATATTCTTCTCCAATCTATTTCCCCCCATGCTTTTAAACCTATATGTAGACAAAAAAAGAACGCAAACCGGGATTAATTCCGCAGTCTGCGTGCTTCGCGAGGTTAATGTTACATTTAATTAACAATATTGTAGTCCTTTTGTATCCCTTTGTCTATCAAAAATTCCTCGATTCTTGTCAGTTCTACTAGAATGATTGTTTATTGAGGGATATAAGGGTTACGAACTTTTTCAAAACCGATGGTTGTTCGGGAGCCATGACCTGGATAAACCTTCACTTCATCATCCATTTTGTACAGCTTGCCACGAATAGAATCGAACAAATCACGTTCCCTGCCACCAGGCAAATCGGTGCGCCCAACTCCCATCTTAAACAGCACATCTCCAGAGAATAAATCATTCCCGCATAGGAAGCTGACACTGCCCGGAGAGTGCCCAGGTGTATGGTACACGTGGAAGGTATGTCCGATGAATTGCAGAACTTGTCCTTCTGCCAGATCATATTCTGCAGGATCTGTAGTTAAAGGAGATGAAACATCAGGCCACATCAATGAACCATTTAGCTTAGGGCTGCTGAGCCATTCACTCTCTAGTGGATGTAAATAAACAGGGCATTTCTTAGCTTTACGAATTTCGTCTACGCCGCCCATATGGTCAAAGTGCGCATGCGTCAGCAAAATAGCCTCGATCTCCATCCCTTCAATACTCCGCACTAATGCCGCAGGATTCATACCGGGATCAATAATGATACCCTTCGTTGGATCTGCACCTGTCAGCAAGTAGGCATTGGTCTGAAGAGGACCTAAATTAAACGAACGTATATTTAGCATTGGTCTAGAATCCGGAAATCAGACTACGCAGCTCTTTTGCGATAACTGCTTGTGATTCCGTTCCTTCCCCATAAGCTTGCCCCATAGCCTTACGTACTTCTGCGATTTTGCTGTCGTAATCAGCGGCCTCGCGATCAGGATTCTCACGTTTGAACTCTCTCATTAGGCTCTGCACATGCTCTGGACGAGGACCCCAATGTCCAAGCACATATCCGCCGGTATCTGCAAAGATCACAATCGGAACAGATCTTCCGCCCATGGTCAAGAATTCATCCATAAGCTCCTGGTTCTCCTCCAAAATGAATACCTCTGTCTTCATTCCGGCAGTCTCCAAAATACGGAATACCGCAGGGACATTACGAACTACATCTCCACACCAATCAGCGGCAAGGATAAGTACTCGCAAATCATCACGATGGTTCAGGCTTTCAAAAAATTCCTTGTCACTCTCATCTTCCCAAGAAAACTTCTCATACCAGGATTCAAAAGCCTGCTGGTTCTTCGTCATGCTTTCTACAAATTGGCGCGGTGTAAGACCTTTTCCAAATTTATGAGCTACATTCGGTTTCATTTTGCAGTCCCCCTCTTCTTGGATTTAAACCACTTATACACAAAATAAATGATGATTAGTGCTAACGCTACGAGAATAATTTCGTTGGTATACTTAGCTGCTACCTCGTCAATATCTTCCCACTTATTCCCCAATGTCATACCGAGATATACGAACAAAGCACTCCATGGAATAACAGCAAGTGTAGTCAATAAAGTGAACTTACCTAAAGGCATACGAGAAATCCCCGCTGGAACGGAAATGGCATGGCGAACAACGGGAATAAAGCGTGCCGTAAAGATTACGCCTGTCCCATATTTATTGAACCACTCTTCCGAATGATCAATATGCTTTTTTTGGATAAGAATATATTTCCCGTATTTCTCCAGTACAGGCCTGCCCCCATAACGGCCAATCCAATATACAAAGATCTGGGCAATCACTCCGCCTATCGTACCAAACAATACTGCGCCGAAAAAATTAATATCTCCACTCCATACCAAGAAACCACCGAAAGCCAATACAATTTCACTAGGAATAACTTCAATCATCAGTCCGATCATAATCCCAAAATAACCAAGACTCTGAATCCATTCAAATAATGTCGAGATCAGATCAGAAATAAAATGCAAACGTGCTCCTCCTCCCTTTTCCGCAGAATATGGCTACATGTATCAAGCTAATCGCCTTTGGCATCTTTATAAGACACTAAGCGTTTAAGCGAGTGAAATATAAGAACATAAAAGCATAGATACTAATCTTATACTTTCTTATATTTTTAAAAGCTTTGCCGCTCTGCTATATTTTCCAGTTTCTCTTAGCCTATTCTAGCACAAGCAACCTTATCACTTCTACTTACGCGGCAAGCAGCTTCCATCTTCCAATCCATACTTAAAAAGAGTTTGAGTAATAGGCATAAACAAAAAAGGTGAACAAATTCCACCAATAAAGGGAAAATGAACACCTTTTTATCTGCGCTCAATCAATAAGCCATCCAGCCGGCATCCGCCGTTATCACCGATCCATTCAAAAAGCTTGCAGCATCTGAAGCTAAAAATAAAGCTACTGAAGCAATCTCACTGCTCTCTCCTGTCCGTGGCATCGACGCCATACCTTCGCCCGCTTTTTGACTCCCAAAAGGACTTGGATCAGACAGATCAATATTTGTCTTTACCCCGCCCGGCGCTATGGCATTACAGCGAATTCCAAGCTTAGCGTATTGAAATCCTATATTTTTGGTCATCCCGATTACAGCATGCTTAGAGGAAGTATAAGCCACTCCCGCCCGCGAGCCCGCTAAGCCGCCAATAGAGGCTACATTGATGATACATCCGCTTTCCTGCGCCATAAAAATCGGCAAAACCTTACGAATGGCTCTCATCGGACCGGTTACGTTGACCGCAAGCACCTGTTCCCACAAGTCATCAGTGATCTCGTGCGCTGGCGTCATTTTATCCATAATTCCGGCATTATTAACAAGGATATGAAGGCCTCCGAACTGTGTGGTTGCGGCATCAATCATTCGCTGTGTGTCCTCTTCCTTCGAGACATCAGCCTTTACGGGGTAGACGACTCCGTGTCCCTCACCCTTTTCCGCCTTTTTGGCTACCGCTTCTACATTCGCCAGATGGATGTCCGCAGCAATCACTTTAGCACCCTGTCGGGCAAAAAGCAGAGCAATCGCTTCTCCAATCCCCGATCCTGCACCCGTAACAACTGCGACTTTATTGGTTAGTATCATATATCCGCTCCTCTGCGTCGTATGTTCGGTGCATCAAAGAATGCATGCCCATCGTTAGTATTAACACGAGTAGGCTTTGGACGGTCCTTAATTTTAAAGATTCGGTGACACTTTTACACACGCTATTGCTGAGTGAATACTGCATTGACAGCTATCAAAGCAAAGAGCTATTATATATTTAGATAATTATTTAAATATCGAAAGGCAGGGTGGAATATGAATGAATCCTTTAAAGCACTAGCTGACCCTACCCGTCGCCAAATCATTCGGTTACTAAGGGAGAAAGATCGAACCGCAGGTGAAATCGCAGATTTTTTCAACATGTCTAAGCCAAGCATTTCTCACCATCTGAATGCGCTGAAGCATGCCGATCTTGTACAGGATGAGCGAAAAGGACAATTTATTATGTACTCGCTAAACACAACAGTCCTCGAAGAGGTTCTCGGTTGGTTATTGGAGCTCACTGGGACAGGTAAGCAAACGGAGACGGAGAGTAAATCACTGGACGGAAAGCAGCAACATCAGGATATCGATTCCAAAAAGGAGGCGGATTAATGATGAAAGATTTCAAATGGAGATGGCAGGATACCCTCATCGTAATATTAGGTTTAGCTACATTAGCCTACGCTCTGATCAATTACAGCAAGCTTCCGCAGGAGTTACCGGCACAATTTGGAATTACGGGTAAGGTCAACAGATACTGGGACAAAAATATAGCTATTTTTGTGTTCGGAATCTTAGGCATTGTGCTCCCGCTGATCATGCAGTTCACACGCAGCATCGACCCTAAGCGGGACAATTACAAAAAATTCGAAAATGCCTATGCCATGAGCAGACTTGCTATTGGGATGCTTTTTAATCTAATGCTGGTGCTGTCGATTGCTTACGGTCTAGGTAAAGATATAAATGTTGGGAAGATCGCCATAGGCGCTGTTGGAATAATGTTTATTGCTCTTGGCAACTACATGCCACAGGTAAAAGATAATTACTTGTTTGGGGTTCGTACAGCCTGGACGCTCGCCAACCCCGAGGTATGGCGAAAAACACATCGTCTATCCGGGATAATGTGGATGATCGGTGGCCTACTTATTTTTGCAGGAGCCTTTTTGAGCGGAGCCTTGTCTCAGCTTCTTATTATTACGGCACTCGTACTTGCAATTATCGTGCCCATTCTCTACTCCTGGATGATTTCACGTCCGCTAAAATCGTAAAGCCAACATACTAAGCCGTCGACTCAAGTCGTCGGCTTGTTCTGTCATTTGGAACTCACGATCATTATGTTGCCCTCCTTTATTAGCCTCCTCTTCTGCCAACCTTCTATATTCCAGAAGAAGTTCATTCCCAGAGGCGACGCAGACTAGGCCTTCCTTTCGATTTCCTTCTGCAAGCTTTTTTTGCCCCATAAGAAGCATCCCTTCAATCGCCTTCACCCACTTGGCATTGTTGTACTTATCCAGCCTAAAGCTCTGGTCTATCCAATATAACGCTGCCCCCGGATGGTCACTGCTCATCCATCGTTCAGCCAGCTCCCAGCTTAAGCTGGCATTCTCGGGAGAATACAACAAACTCTGCCGAAGCAGACTCACGCTCTGTTCACCCGAGAGCAGCCTAGATAATGCTATAACCGTTCGAGGTGACCGGGGATTCCAACCCAGCGATTGCTGTAGCAACTCTACCTTCACCGAAGGATCCACCGACATAATCGCTTGTCGATAGAACTTCTCTCCTTGAGCGGCGTGAAAAGATAGCACCCCCAGCAGAAGCGAAAAACAACATACCGTAGTTCCGATTAGTTGGCGAAGGCGGATTTGGGGCGATTTCTTGGGTGTGGGGTAAGCGATTAGCGGATTCGTAGGTGTAGTGACATTGGTGAGCGGGTTCGTAGATGTGGATTGAGCAATTAGTGGATTCGCTTGTGTAGAGACATTGGTGAGCGGGTTCGTAGATGTGGATTGAATTGGCAGCTTGGTCTCAGACTGAGGGTGGGTTGGCGCAGATTGATGTTTCTGCTTATCCTCAGCCAGAGCAAGCGCTGGCAGCCAGAATAGCAGCAGCCAAAATAATCCGTAGCTCCAGTCAAAATCGACGACGCTGTGTAAGACGATGACCATAAACGGCGGCAGCAACCGCGGCGATTTAGTAGCCAGCAGCCAGCCTGTTGCCAACAGCATAAGGAGTATGGCTGCAAGACCAACGAATCCTAAGTTCAACAGGATGTCAAGGTATCCATTATGCACCTGGCTGCCTACATAAGGGCGAGATTGGGCGGCAAGGTAGGCATGCCGCCAAGTCTCACCCCCACGTCCCAGCCAAGGTGCCTCTGCCGCTAGCCGCCAGGCGTCGCGGTAGAACAGCCCGCGCGCGGATACCGTCGATGACGGTCCGGTAATCCGCTCGCGCACGTGCAGGAGGACGGCGATCCCCGCCGCCGTCCAACCCGCCGCCGCCAATGCCAGCATAGCGGCTCGGGCAGTGCCCGCCGCGCTGCGCTGGCGGCGGCACAGCCACAGGCCGGCTAGCAGCGCGCCGGCCCAAAGCCCGGCCAGCAACAGCAGGCCGGGCACAGGCTCTACCGCCAACCCGGCACGGGCCAGTTGGCGGTAGAGTAGCGCCGCGGCGGCCACGGGCGCGGCGCCAGCAGCAAGAAGCGGCGCGATTAGCTGCCGCTTCCAGAGCAAGACGGCGGCGCAGGCGCAAGCCGCCGTCAGCCATGCGCCGCGCGACTCGCTGAGGAGCAGCGCGGCGGTGTACGGGAACAGCGGCAGCAAGCGCAGCAGCGCGGCGGTCGTGCTTCCCGCTTTTCCCTGCTCCGCTTCCACGCCTCCTGCCCCTTTGCTCCTCCGTTCTGCTTCTGCGCACTCCATCCCCAGCCCAACACTTCTTGCTCCCAACATATTCACGCTCTTTTTTGGCTCCCCGTAATAAACAGCAACAGCAAATAGCCGTTCCAGCAGAAAAACAGCCATCACAGCACCAAAAGCATTCGGATATTCCATCAATCCTGCTAACCTAACCCCTGTGGCGCTCACTTCCGATGAATTGCTGTAGGCGACAGCGAAAGGCAACTTTACCACTCCACAAACAGCCAACAAAGCGCTCATGCTCAAAAACATACCCGCCATAGACCAAGTTACATTTACAATCCGCCGCCCCACCCGGTTCACCGCACAAAAACAAACCAATAATGCAAAGCTAGCATACAAGCCCCACCGCAGCATTTCATTCATAGTTCCCTGGGAGGAAAGCGGCCCGCGCAACCAATGAATCACATAAAGCGATAGAATAATTAAAGGGACGCTTAATAATATTCTTAACGCTTTATTTTCTCCGCTAACTTCACTACCTTCACTACCTTCACTAACTCCATTGACTCCCGTAATACCACTTACTGCACCTCCCCCACTTTTTCTCCATGCGCCAACCCCAACAAGATAATAAAGCGAGCACGTACAACACAACACAAACCATAAAGTTAGAAAGGGATACATCTCCTCAGTAAAAAACAATCCCCGCAACAAACAAGCACCCACCCCAGCCGTTATCACTAAGGCTCCACACATATATGCGATTGATGATTCCAGACTCCGGTCTTTTTTAAAACGCCACATTTAGATACCCCTGTATTCGTTAATTTATCTCTATCCTTTCCACATTTCCCTTATACAAGACTAGAACGCAAAAAGACGATACCTCTCCACAAAGGAGCCGTACCGCCCTAACCATTTGATCTCACTAGCTGTAAAATCCGAATTCCCATCCAAAAAAACTATATAGTTGTAAAAAGTGCAGCTATTCCCGTGCTCTCGCTGCTTACTTCCACTTTAATTGTACTTTCTGCAACTGTTTTTCAAGAATCCCGCCATATGCGGGGTATTGTTCGTTTTTAAGTGTACAAAGTGCAACTAAATTACTAAAACGCAGCTTCAGAGCATATTTAGTTGCACAAAGTACAACTAAACCAACTCACCATTAGATCGCACTAGCCGTACCGTCCTCATCATTGGATCACACTAGCTGCACTATCCGAATTCTCATCAAAAAAGCTATATAGTTGTAAAAAGTGCAGCTAATCCCGTGCTCTCGCCGCTTACTTCCACTTTAATTGTACTTTGTGCAACTGTTTTTCAAGAATCCCGCCATATGCGGAGTATTGTTCGTTTTTAAGTGTACAAAGTGCAACTAAATCACTAAAACGCAGCTTCAGAGCATATTTAATTGCACAAAGTACAACTAAACCAACTCGCCATTAGATCGCACTCACTGCAACATCCTACGCTTTCTACCTTAATATCCTCTACCCTTCTACCGAACTCTCAGTAGGAAGCAGATCGGCGCATACGCGTTCGAGGTAGGGTTTTGCTCCCAGAAAATCGCGGAATGCGGTGTATTCGCGCCATTTGACGGAGTTGTCCCCGGCTGAGCTCTTAACGGCACGAATCAAAATGTTCTTCGGTGTATTCTCCAGATCGATGAATTCCAGCAGCTGGCTGCTATAGCCCATCATATCGAGCAATTTGGCGCGAATGGCGTCTGTAGCCAAGGCGGAAAAACGCTCTTTCAATATGCCATGCGAAAGCATAGGGCTCATTACTTCATTTTCGATTTGTGCGAATAATTCATGCTGGCAGCAAGGCACGGACAAAATAACAGACGCTCCCCAACGTACTGCTTTTTCAAGGGCAGCATCGGTAGCTGTGTCGCAAGCATGAAGTGTGATCACCATGTCCACTTGCTCCAGCTCATTATACTCGGCAATGTCACCCACGAAGAACTTCAAGTGATCATAACCGATTTTGGCAGCAAGTTCGTTACAATGCTCAATCACATCTGCTTTTAAATCTAACCCAATGATATTAAGCTCCCGCTTCTTGCGAACGGTCAGATAGTGATACAGCGCAAAGGTCAAATATGATTTTCCACAGCCAAAATCCACAATCGTCAACGGTCGGCCTGTTGGCAGATCGGCAAGCACGTCCTCTACCATCTCCAGAAAACGATTGATCTGCCGAAACTTATCATATCTTTTGGCCAGCACTTTACCTTCTTTATTCATGATTCCAAGCTCCACCAGAAATGGCACAGGCTCTCCATCCTCCAGCACATAACGTTTGCGACGGTTGTGAGCTAGATCCGGCTCTTCCTTTTTACTTGGAGACTTGGTTAGGATTGATACTTTGAATTTCTTACTAATAAGCACCTGATAATCGGCTTCTACTGTACACAACAAACCTTGCCGATACGTTTCTCTAAATAAAAGAGATATTTCTTCCGCCGCTAACTCTGCGGGTACGTTGCGATGTTCTACCTTTGTACCAATATAGGACGCAAACTGATAATGCAGCTTCCCCTTTAGTTCAACAGGTTTAACCTGCACTTTGGTACAATTTTCGCCTTTATAACGTACTTGACTTAGGGTAGCCGTAATCAAAGTACGGTCATTAATTAGTTGTTCAATTAGAGCTGTTAAAGATTCCACAACGCACATCTCACTTTCGGGATTAAAAATGGAGAATCTATGTCTCCTAACCATCATCGTTCATTATATCACGTGTTAACAAGGGGCGTTCCTTGTTCTAGCAGGGCTTAACATGCAGCTCACCACTAACTATAGTTAATGCTCGCCCAGACAACTTAATCTCGTCTTTACTTACCTCTAACTGAAGCAAACCTCCACGTTTCGAAGCTTGATAAGCGGTCAACTGCGTACGATTGAGTCTATCCGCCCAAAAAGGTGCCAATGCAGTATGCGCTGAGCCTGTTACCGGATCCTCATTCACTCCTACCTTCGGCGCAAAAAAACGTGATACACAATCAATACCTTCGATAGAGCTTTCTGCGGTAACCGCGAAGCCTCTCCCTTCAAGCCCGGATAAAGCTCCGAAGTCAGGGCTAAGTTCGCGAACCCGGGCTTCTTGATCCAGTCGTACAAGCACATTGTCAGCATATCGCATAGTTTCCACCACATTCGCTTCTGCAATACCAAGCGCTGCTGCGAGACCTGAAATTAGAGGAGAGGGTTGAAGCTGATAAGGCGGGAAGTACAGAGAGATCAAATCTCCTGAACGAGAAGCTCTAAGCAACCCACTGCGTGTATAGAACCTAGCTTCCATGTCAGGCGCTAGCAATCCGCTCTCCCATAGTACATGCGCACTTGCTAGAGTCCCATGCCCACACAGCTTGACCTCAACTTTAGGTGTAAACCATCGCAAGCGATATCCATCTTCCTCTGGCCAGAGAAAAGCTGTCTCTGACAAGTTCATTTCCGCTGCTGTCTTCTGCATATAACCTTCATCGACGGGATGCTCCAGTAAACATACCGCCGCAGGATTGCCTGAATAAGCCTGTTCTGCAAAAGCATCTATAATATATAAAGGGATATTCATCGTATTCATCAGGTTCCTGCTTCCTTTCGTATCGCTGTTACCCTGCCCCACTCTTTTAACCCCTGCTCTACTTCCTCCAGAGGAAGGGCACCTTGTTCCAATTCTGCAGATGATTTGAGCAGCAGCCGATTGTACAGCTTATCCCCTTCTATTACAACATCTTCTCCTTGCTCCCACAGCCGGTAGAGGCTGTCCTCCGCTTTACTATATCGTCCTACCGACTCCATATACTCCAACAGTAGCCGCTCCGTTTTAGACGGGAGACGATAGGCCTGCACATCCTGCAAGAGTTCATCAATTTCCTGAGTCATATGCAGCAGCTCCCTGTCTGCTCCATGAAGATCCGCGTACAAATATAAGTGTAAAGCTCTCATACTTCTAAATAATGCTGCATCCTTATCGCCATTTGCC
This sequence comes from Paenibacillus sp. FSL H3-0310, assembly GCF_038002785.1. Lineage (NCBI taxonomy): Bacteria > Bacillati > Bacillota > Bacilli > Caryophanales > Paenibacillaceae > Paenibacillus > Paenibacillus sp. FSL H3-0310. Next base: position 253,542 of record NZ_JBBODC010000001.1, on the reverse strand, counting down.
GCATAAATGCTGCCTTCTTCCTTCAGCAGTTTGGCCAGACCTTGAAGCTTATCGGACTCAACCACACCGCCAAAACGAAACATATCTATGATATCTTCTACAGATAGTGAATTTAAAAGACGTGAATTCAGCGGAAAATGCCGGTTCAACAGCTCATCGATTTCCCATAAAGCTTCTGTCGTCTTCCGTTCCTGCTTCAGAGAAAATACCTTGGCAACCATCGCCGTCATATCTTCGATCATCCGGACAATATAGTCTCTTCGAAACATGCAATTCCTCCTTTTCCGTACTGTGGTAGCAAAAAATTCAGGACTCAGACCACTTAAGTTATTCTATTGATTTATCTTAAACCATTGCCGAATTCTATGCCAGTTAAGGAGAATACCAGATCATTAGATAGCCCTTAAAAAAAGAGGCAGCACACGCCATAATGGCGCCGTGCTGCCTCTTTGTAGATGATTTTTTATACGCGGCTATTGTCTAAAACGGAAGCCTGAACAAAATCCTTTATGATCTCGGCTAATCGTTCAGGAGCTTCAAAAAGACTCATGTGGCCTGCACCCGATATCGTTGCTTGCGTTATATTCGGTTTATCCGCAGTAAAGGTTCGTTCAGCAGGAATCAATCCATCCTGCTCGCCAGCAACAAGCAATACCGGCAACGTAGTGGCCGTAATTACATCCCGTCGATCTGGACGCTCACGCATCGCCAGTGCAGCTCCTGCCGCTCCTTGTGGAGGCGTTTTGTAGCCGATTTCTTTAGCGCGCTCCAGCAGCTGTGGAGATGCAGAAGCGGTTGCTTCAGCAAACAATCCTGGTACGAAGCTGTCTACGAAAGGAGTAATCCCTTCATTTTGAATCGCGCTGACACTCTTCAGTCGTTTTTCCTTAGCTTCTTCACTATCTGGATAAGCAGTAGAATGAATTAATCCAAAGCCTTTCAATCGAGAAGCATAACGCTGAGCAAACGATAGCGTAATATATCCGCCAAGCGAATGACCAAGCATGATGCATTCAGCAATCTCCAGCGAATCTAACAGACCCAGAACATCATCTGCCATTTGTTCAATACTATAAGGTCCTAATGGAGCTTCCGAAGCTCCGTGACCACGTAAATCGGGAGCAATCACTCGGTAGCCGCTGCTTAAGACAGGAATGACTTGTTCCCAATATTCAGCGCTTCCACAAAAGCCATGCAGCAATACAATAACTTCGCCTTTCCCCTGATCACTGTAGCATATATTGCTTCCGTCACAACGAACTCTTTCCATGGCTGCTTCCCTCTTTCTAGAATACTAAGATAATGTCTAATATCTATTATTAAGCAAAACAGCCCGCCTTGAAACGGACAACTTATTTTTAAGTGCCCAATGGGTACTACTGGAGTCCGAATCCTTTTGCTGCCGCTATAGCGATATGTTCTGCCATAACCATCACTCTATGCAGTGGAGTGGTCTGCAACGTTCTATAGGGTTTCGGGCCATTCATATCTACAACGGCCGCCAAACTATAGTGACCTACGGCTGGAAGATTTGCCCCCACCGATTGTGCAGGCTGCAGTGGCTCACTCGAAACGAAGTAATATCCAAGCGCGATCGGAGGACCCAGACAAGCATCTACCGCAACTACAATATGCCCGGAGGGAATCTCAGCCACTCTGGCCACCAAGTTATCTGCATCGCAAGGAGACGGCAACGTACCGATTACATGTCGGAAGCCATGTTCCACAAGTTTGCTGCCCGTCAGCGGACCGAGTGCATCTCCTGTAGATCGATCTGTTCCAATGCACAGGAACGTGACTTCCTCGGAGGAATGCAGAGCAGCTATTTCCATGAAAAAGGACACTAATCCAGCATCGTCCATTTTAATGCGTTTTCCGCTTCCCTGTTCTCTGATTGCCAATACATTTCCTCCCTTCGATGATATTTTTGATCTCATGCCTTTAATTTAACATGATTTCAGTGAACCCGACAAAAAAATGGTGGTCAAGCTGCCAAACATGGTAAAATACATGAATCAGTATACAGAGAGGATGTTTTAACCTAATGGATTTAACAAAGCCTAGTCAGGAAAATGTTGAGTATATGATCGAGGCTATCAAGAACAAATTAAAAATGGCCAGTGCCGCGGCGATGCAAGCCTCCGCTTTTTCAGTAGATCATTATGAAGATATCTATGATGTATATGAGGTAGCCATGGGCAGCGACAGACTGAGTATTTCTCAGGTGGAAGCACTCGTCTCCGAACTCGGCCGTCTACGTCATAAATAATAGGTCTCCCTATTACAAGAAGAACCGATGTTGCCGTCCTTTAAAGATGACTACCGCTTCTCGTAGAAAAAAGCCCTTTGCTGCGTATCCAGAAGATGGATTCGTAGTCGAAGGGCTTTTTTTATATGATCCTACTTTATGAAATTAAGCTTGAACTCGGTATCCGCATGGCCTACTCGTGTACCCCCGTCATTGTAAATCACGCCTGAAAATGCATTGCGCAGCTTTTCCATAGTATTTTTCTGACTATAACCAATTTGATTTAAAATTCCCTGTACAATAAGTCCCCACTCTTCTTCCGACCCATCCAGAATCTTGAAAGCAATCCCCAGTCGCTCATGGCGTAAGCCGAAGCAATAGACACCCTTAAATCCACCCTTAGCAATAATATTATCATCTTCCAAAAGAATAGAATCAAGGCGACCAGATCCAGAAACCATCTCCGGATAAGCATTCATTGCCGTTGTAATAGTAGTAACCGCTTTGCGAGTAGCTTCATCTGCAATCAAATCGGGATTGGCTAATTTCAAATAGGCCGTCGCCAAGGCGGTCAGAGGCAGAGCAAATACCGGCAGCCCGCATCCGTCCGTACCTAAACCGATACTGTCTGGGGCCACACCAGCCATATAAGCAATGGTGTCGATAATCTCACGCTGCACCGTTTGCTCCGGCTGTGAGTATTCTTCAAGCGGCAAACCTTTGAGCTTACTGTAAGATAAGATGCCCATGTGCTTGCCCGCACAGTTATGATAGAACTTTCTTTTGCCCGCGCCACGAATGGCGTTCTCCCTGCTGGAATAATCCAGCGGGTAACTCGTTGCACAGATCATTTGTTGCTCATCGATGCCAATCTTGGAGGATATGCTCTCTAGCGCAGCTACATGGTAGCTCTCTCCCCGATGAGAGGCGGTCATCAGGGCAACCTCTGCGGGTGTAAAGCCGTAATGCTCCACAATCCCCCCACGTACACCTGGAATAGCCTGAAGGGGTTTAGCAGCTGAACGGGTGAACGATACAAATTCCGGATCACCTGCATACCCCTTTAAATTTCCGTTCTCTCCTACGATGGCAATATGCCCACTATGGACACATTCCAGCAAATCCGCCCGATACTCTCGTACTAATACGGTTTCCATGATTTCTCTCCTCTTTTAACTAGATGCTCTATAACTCACAAGGACTTATTAGTATTCACATTTAATAAATGCTAGAAAATAACCCCGTGCTCCGGGATTTTTGAGTACTCTACAAACTCCCTTAAGTGTTGGTTCCATGAGGAATTCTACTCCTATTTTCATTATTCTTCAATCCTGTCCCCACCAAGAAGATTTTAGAAACCGGATAAAATATAAAAAACCGCTTCCTTCTCAGAATCTTGATCTCTGAGTAGAAAGCGGTTTTTATGGAATTCAGCGTAGCCTCACAAGGGTAGCGCAGTTCGTCTTATCCTTTGCTTGCACCTGCGGTCAGGCCATCCACCAAGAAACGCTGTAGGAAAATGAACAGCAGCGTGACTGGGAGAGCGACCAATACCGCTCCGGCAGCGAACAACGTAAACTCGGTTGAGTTACTTTGGTTCACCATCCGGTAAAGCCCAACGGCGAGCGTTCTTGTATCCTCCGTGCGCAATACAAGGTCGGCGAATATAAAATCCACAAAGCAGCCGTTGAAAATCATAAGGCTGGCATAGGTGAGCATCGGCTTAGATAACGGGATCATGATAGAAAGAAATACTTTCATATGACTCGCCCCATCCATTCGCGCAGCATCTTCCAAGCTTTTAGGAATCGTATCAAAAAAACCTTTAGCCACAAAAACATTCGTGATAATAGCACCGCTGCTGTACACGAGCACAAGTGCCCAATGAGAATTCAGTAGCCCAAGTGTGTTCAGCAGCACGTAAACTGCAATCATAGCCATAAATCCCGGAAACATCTGCAGAACTAGGAGCGTGGTTAGTGTAGTTTTTCTGCCCGTAAATCGATAACGAGAAATGGCGTACGAAGTCAGCAGCAGCAAAAAGGTGCCGAGCAGCGTAGACAACGCCGCAATCTTTAGCGTATTCATGAACCATAGCAAATATTTAGTTTGCTCAAACAGTTCCTTGTAATGAACAAAGGTGAAATTCTTAGGAATCAATGAGTCACTGAACAAACTGTTTCCTGTTTTGAAAGAAGACATAATAATCCAGAAAGCTGGGAAAAGACTAATAAAACTGAGCACAATCAGCAATAAATGGCTTCCAAACGTTTTTAACGCTTCCGTCAGTCTTAGCTTCATGCAATCATATCCTCCTCTTTAAAGGATCGCGTCCGCCGGTAGCTCCAGATGGAGAATGTCGCGACCATCAGGAAGATGACAATCCCGATGACAGAAGCAAAGCTGTACTGTGACTGGTTCAGCGCCAGTTTATAAAGCCAAGTCACCAGCAGGTCAGTGTGGCCCGCGTACTGGTAGTTAGGATTAACCGGTTCTCCGTTAGTCATTAGATAAATGACATTAAAGCTGTTAATGTTGCCGGCAAACTGCATAATCAGGATAGGTGCGGTTGCGAACAATACCATGGGCAGCGTAATCATGCGGAATTTATAAAATGACCCAGCACCGTCTACTTCTGCCGCTTCATACATATCCTTCGGAATTGTTGTCAGCACCCCAAAGGCCAGAATCATGGTCACCGGAATGCCGATCCACATATTAGCCAGGATTACAGTGACCTTAGCCCAGAAAGGATTGGTTAGCCAGGCCACACCCTCCAGTCCCAAGGCTCTTAAATAACTATTGATCGGTCCGAATTGATTATTGAACATATTGCGCATGACGAGCAGAGAAATCATATTGGGAATAGCGAAAGGAACGATCAGAAGTGTGCGCCAAAGCTTTTTGCAGCGGACACGGGGCTGGTGAATAAGTACTGCAATAAGCACACCTCCAATGTAAGTCGTCGCAGTAGCAATAACCGCCCAGATCAAGGTCCAAGTCAGCACTCCACCAAAGGTGGAACTCCAGACATCCAGACTAAGCATTTTATTAAAATTACCGAAACCCACCCAGTCTACCAGATGTGCTGGCGGTAAAATCGGGTCGGCATAGTTCGTAAACGCCAGTAGCACCGAAAAAACAAGTGGTAATATCGTCAGAAAAACCACGGCCACAAAGGGAATCGCGAGGACAAGATAGGCAAAATTCCTCCGCCCCATAGCTCTGAGCGATTCAGCGAATGAATGAATGGGCTCTTTCCGGTCCCGTGCAGCTCCAACTAGGAATGCATCTCTGATGTTCAGTAAATGAAAAGCTGTATAAAAGAGCAGCGCCAGCAATGCCATTAGACCATTGATCATCATAAAAATGGAGTGGTCGCCTTCCACCATCCGGGTTAATTTGCCTACCTTGACCATACGGCTTGGAAATTCACCAAGCGTAATTAAGCCATGCAAATGTCCCATCAGATCATGAGCAATATAGTAGATTCCAGCAGACCCCACCAGCAGGAATACCAATCCTTTCAGCCACTGCCGGTTGTAGAACTGGCCCAGTCCCGGAATAATAGCCGAGAGTAGCGCTGCGCCTGTTTTCTTCCTCATGGTTAAATCACCTGCCCTTTACTTCGACTCCAGATCGGCCTGAATCGTGGTTACAGTCTGATCCAGCGTCTGTTTAACATCAAGATTTGAGTCGTTCCACAGGGACACAAACGCTGCTTTTAGGGGTTCCCAGACCGATTTAATTTCTGAAACGGAAGGCATTGGAACGGAATTTTGGAATTGCTCGAAGAATCCGCCAATAATAGGGTCATCTTTGATTTCCGGCGCTTCTCCAGCCTCTATACTCGCAGGAATCGCTCCCGTCATCTCAAAATTCTTAAGCTGATTCTCCTTATTGCTTGCAAAATGTGCGAACAAACGGCCTGCGACCGGATATTCCGTATATGAGTTGACATAATACGATTTGACCCCGGAGAAAGAAAGACTGTCTTGACCGTCAGGTCCCTTTGGAAGAGGCGCCACACCCAGGTTAACATTTTCCTTAAACGCCGCTATGGACCACGGCCCGTCGATATTCATCGCCAGCTTACCTTCTTGGAACAACTGTGTTTTCACGTCATAAGTGATATCTCCTGCATTCAAAGGCAGAATTTTTTTGAGGCTCTGCAGAAACGTAAACCCTTTGATAGTGCCTTCATTGTTCAATCCAATATCCTTGAAATTCGTATTGTTGTCTCCGTAAATATATCCGCCGAAGCTGCCAATAAACGGATAGCTGTAATATCCGACGAATTCCCACATGATTGCGAATTTGTTTTCCTTCGGATTGTTGTACGTATCTGCAAAAGCAATCACATCATCCCACGTTTTAGGAGCGTCAGGAATCAGGTCCTTGTTGTAGAACAGCGCATAGGTTTCTACCGATTTAGGATAACCGTAAAGAATGCCATCATAAGACGATGCCTGAACGGCTGTAGCCACCATCGTTGATTTGGTTTCTTCCTCAAAAACATCATTTGGCAAAAGCAGCCCTGCTTTTACGGCTTGCCCGATCTGGTCATGGGGCAGAGTCAACACATCTGCAGCAAGTTTAGACGGACCATCCGTCGCCAGTCTTGCGCCTTGATCACCACCTGCCATTTCCTCAACTGTGACGGGAACACCATATTCTTTTTCGAAATCAGCAGCAACCTGCTTCATGTACTCAAGCTGCTCCTTGGCTTCCCAGACCATCAGTTTGGCCCCTGCTTCTGGTTTCATTTCCTCATCGGTGGTATTCTCTCCGGAAGTATTTGTCTCATTTGTGGTTCCCCCCGGCTCGTTCACTGCGGAATTCGGACTCGAATTCGGCTTTGATGCGGAGTTCCCATTGCCTGAACCGCATGCGGTGACCGTCAAAGTTAACAGCAGGCATAGGACTAAACTAAATGTTACCGCTTGCATTTTGGAACGTTTACTCTTCTTCATTTGCTCATCTCCCCTTCGTTCATGAGTGATTAAACCTAACCCGCATTGAAAAAAAGCATATAAAAAAGGTACAACCTCATTTGCACAAAGTGCCGAGGTTGTACCTTTCCAGGTAACAGTGCCTTTAATTTGAATGCGTGTTATGAAAAATCAAGTTCGTTCGCCCTCATTCTATAATATCCATAATTTTGATTGCAATCAGAGTATAAGTCCAAAAAAGACGGTTTAACAAAGTTTATCTTTTCTTTTCTTTTATTTTCTCTTTATCCCTACCACATACTAAAAATTCCATATTGTAAATTCTTGTGAAATAACCTCTTGCTTTGCTCTTGAGGGTTATGGTAAGATGCAGACAAATTTAAAGGCAATGAAACCGCCAAGGGTTCAACCTCTGAAAATCATGAGGTTGGCCCTTTTTTGCGTTTACATGCCCGAAGGGATGGAAAATGAGTATGATTCAACCGGAAGCCGTTTATCACCGTATGGGACAAAATTGGTCATATGCCTACGATGAGTCTACACTTCATATTCGCATAAGAACTAAGCGGGACAACGTATCACAGATCGATCTTTTCTGTGGAGATAAATTTGGCTGGGACAAAACGCATGAGGTCATTCCAATGCAGCGCCTCGCTTCTGACGGCTTGTTCGATTACTGGCAAGCCTCCGTCCGTCCCGTTTACCGCAGACTCGCGTATTACTTTGCGCTTTATGACAAAGACGAAGTTCTTTATTTTTTGGAAAAAGGTTTTTATCCAGAGCCACCTGCTGTGGTATATGAAGGCTTGTTCGACTTTCCATTTTTGAATCGTGAAGATGTGCACTCCCCTCCATCGTGGGTGAAAGATGCAGTATTTTATCAAATATTCCCGGAGCGTTTCGCGAATGGGGATCCCACCAACGATCCGACAGCTGTATTGGAATGGGGCGGCACGCCGAGTCCTCGGAATTTCTTCGGAGGGGACTTACAGGGTGTACTAGATCATTTGGATTATCTCTGTGAATTGGGCATCAATGCTATATATTTTAATCCTTTATTTGCGGCAACCACCAATCATAAATACGATACAAAAGATTATTACTTGGTCGATCCTAATTTTGGCACTAATACATTGCTGAAAGAGCTTGTGGACTCCTGTCATTCCAAAGGCATCCGTGTCATCCTGGACGGTGTCTTTAATCATTGCGGTCATACCTTCCCGCCATTTGTTGATCTGCTCGCGAACGGGCAATCTTCACGTTATGCGGATTGGTTCCATGTACGCGAGTGGCCGCCACAGGTCATCGACGGAATTCCCACCTATGACACCTTTGCATTTGAGCCTATCATGCCTAAGTTCAACACTGAGAATCCTGAAGTCATAGAATATCTACTGAATGCAGGCCGCTATTGGATCGAGGAAATCGGTATAGACGGCTGGCGGCTTGATGTCGCAAATGAAGTCTCCCATTCGTTCTGGCGGCAATTCTGCAGTACGATCAAAAGCATTAATCCAGAAGCCTATCTCGTAGGAGAAATCATGCATGATTCCTTGCCGTGGCTGCTTGGCGATCAATTTGACGCCGTTATGAATTACCCGCTAACGAATATTCAAATTAATTTTTTCGCTCACGGACAGATCAATGCTGCACAATTCTCTCAGTCGGTTGCTACTATGCTAGCGAATTATCCGCAGCAAATTACGGAAGCCGCCTTTAATCTGCTAGACAGCCATGATACAGTTCGTTTCCTGACACTTTGTGGCGGTGACATCAGGAAGTTAAAGCTGGCCGTTTTGTTCCAGATGACCTTTCAAGGAGCACCCTGTGTTTATTATGGCGATGAAATCGGCATGGATGGCGGATACGATCCGGACAACCGAAAATGTATGGAGTGGGACTCCCAGAAACAGAATCAAGAATTGTTCGAATACTATCGCTGGACGATCAGCCTTCGTAAATCTCATCCCGCATTCCGGAGCAGTGGATTTAAAGCGCTGGAGATTCCGGGTTATCCAAAGTTGCTTGTATATGAGCGGTGGGACAAACAAAGCCGGTTCATAATCGTATTGAACAATGAAGATGTTATGGCCGAAGTCATCATTCCTGTAACCGGAGCAGACACGATATGGGTAAACCTAAAGACGCAGAAGCGGACTGAAACCTCCACATCCCAGCTGCATCTGAATCTGCCTGAATTCGGCTATGCGGTACTCCAAGCCGTTAATGATTAATCCGTAACATTATAAATTCAATCGTGGAAGGATGGAGACATATGCTGCATATCACAGCCTGTCTTCGCCTTCTTTTTGCGCATAAACAAATGTTGATAAAGCCTTAAAAACGCGGTTTATATGACCTAAAGCCCTCTAGATTACCGTATCCTCCCTTAAACTCCCGTAATCTCTCCCTTGCTCTTCAACTGTTTCAGCCCATACGCCAAAGTTTATATACGAAGTAAGATAAATTATAAGGAGTGATTGGTGATGAGTAACGTAGAACATGAAGTAGAGAACGGAAGCAGCTTATTAAAAGGTATCTTTATTGGTAGCTTAATTGGTGCCGCAGCAGCCCTGCTATTTGCACCAAAGCCTGGTCGTGAAATGCGCAGTGATCTGTCAGATAAACTTTCTCAAGCTACAGACAAGACCAAAGAAGTTGCTGGTGCCGTAACTGACAAAACCAAAGCTATTGCGACAACCGTTGGCGAAAAAGCAACCGATTTGGCTAGTACGGTGTCAGATAAAGCTTCTGATATCTATACCACTGTCAGTGACAGCAAACAACAAATTGCCGCCACTCTTCAAGAGGCTGGAAGTAAAATTGGTGACACTGTAAGTGAAGCCTCAAGCAATGTAAGCTCGGATGTTAAAGACGCCTCTAAAGACGTAGCTGATGAAGCTAAAGCATCCTCTAAAGAGGTTGCCAATCAGGCTAAGGATGCGAAAGAGGATGTAAAATCCTCCTATAAATCCAATTACTAATCTGCGGCATCATACAGCTATCACTTTAACAAACAACAGCCAGCTGACCGCAGCTGGCTGTTGTTTAGTTACACCTTTATTCACATCAGCAGATACAACTAGACATTTAATTAATGCCCGTTCGGGCTATAGAAAGCAGGGATGGCGCATGGCAGATTCAAATAACCAAACAAAACCTTATGAAATTGATGAACATCCTTTCGAGTTGCGACATGAAGTGAAACGCTTAAACAGTCGTCTTGATAAGATCGCTCACTCACTGGAAAAATCAGAATTCAAAGACATTCTCGACAACTATTCAGATCCGAAAAAAAGAATCATCACAAACCTGATGGCCGGTATATCTCGGGGACTTGGACTATCTCTCGGAACATTTGTAGTCCTTGGTTTATTAGGCTACATTCTTAGTCTTTTTCTTAATGTTCCAGTAATCGGAGAGTATCTTGGCGAAATTAAAAAATACATTGATGCTAATAGCTAACCGCAAGACTATCAATCTATTCCCCAACTATCGACCGCTTCCCCCGCTTGTCCGTCTAATCCTCTAGGTTGGACGGACAAGCGGGGGAATAAGTCTACAACAGTATACAAATAAAGGACATGCGGGTCTCCAGTCAGCGGAGAGAGGCATGTCCTTATCGTCGAAAATGTATATTACCCATACAGGAACTCAATAGGAAGAGTTGGCCATAATCTGCTTTAACTTCTCAGTGGCCCGCTTCTGTATGCGTGAAACGCTCATCTGTGATACCCCCAGCTTCTGGGCGATCGCCCGCTGGGATTGTCCATCTTGGAACGCTAACAGCAGCACCTGCTGCTCCTGTTCCTTCAATTGACCTAGTGCTTGTTGCAAATCCATACGTTTCTCTACGGTCTCGTAATCATTTGCGTCAGAGCTGATCAGCTCGCCTAGTGTGGCTCCTGTCTCCTCTTGAGAAAGGGGCGAGTCTAGGGAGACGTAATGATAACATTCTCTGCCCGCCAGTACTTCTACAGTTTCTTCAACAGACAAATCAAGATAATGAGCAATCTCATCCACCGCAGGCGAACGTTCCAGCTTCACTGTTAGTTCGTCAATCGCGTGTTGAACAAGTGCTCCCTTTTCTTTAATCCGTCTAGGTACCTGTATGTACCAAGATTTATCACGTAGGAAATTCTTCATATGTCCAATCATGCTTTTCATCGCATAGGGCTCAAAAGGGATTCCAAGGCTAATATCATATTGCTGTAATAACCGGATGAGCGCCATTTGCCCGACCTGATATAAATCCTCATACAAGTCGGGGCGGTTGCGAGAAATTTTTCCAGCAGCCATTTTTACCATAGGCTCATATTTCTTAATCAGCACTGTTGCGCGTTCATTATCCTTAGTCTGCTGATATTCCCAAATTTGGGTGACTGCTTCATTCATGGACTCGGGGGGAGTCACCTTATCACTCATACCTTTTCCTCGCTAAAGTTAAGGTGCTTCTTCAAAGTTACTACCGTCCCTCTTCCGGCCTCACTTACGACGCTCACGTCATCCATCAACGCTTGCATTAAGTAGAACCCTAAACCGCCGACCTGAACGTCACTTAACTCTTTATCATGCAGTGTCATACGCTCACTGGACGAGTCTTCCAAACCGTCAAAGCTCTCCCCCTCGTCTTTGACTGTAATGGATAGGGCACTTTCACCCACCTCAAAGATTACATCAACCATTCCGTCTTGTTGTCCATAGGCGTACAATACTGAGTTGTTACACGCCTCTGATACAGCTACCTTCATATCTTCAATATCTTCGTAGGTGAAGCCCATTTTTGAAGCAATACCATATAAATTCAACCTAACAATATCCACATACTCTGCGCTAGCCGGCAGCTGAAGAATTACTTTTTGCACATCATCACTCATTCTTTGTTCTATCCTTTCCTAGTGGGAATTCTCTTGGGAGGCAAAAAACTTGGTAATACCAGTCATGTCAAACAGCTTCTGAATTTGGGGAGGAACATCCTCAACCATAAACTTAACGTCCATACCTTGTCTTGATTTCAGGATCGAAAGTAGAATACCAATACCCGTGCTATCGATGTATTTTAATTCTTTAAGATTTATTACTAAATCATGCTTCGTATCACCTACAAGCGGCTCCATTACCAAACGGAAATCGGAAGCCACGGATAGATCAAGTTCACCATTCAGGAAAACCGTACATACACTTTCTTTTGTCTCTGTCTTAGCGTGAAACTTATTACTTTTATGCGTGTTCATAGACGATCTCTCCTGATAAATATTTTCTATATTAATAACCTCATAGTCCTACCTTTGAAACAAATAACATTAAAATATAAACTAGTAAATCTTGGGTTACGCCTGAAAAATAGATGTATCTGTTTCAACCATCCGATTATCGCTGCTAGAATACCGAGAGATAATCTGCTTAATACTACTCATCTTAAGTGGCTTGCTGATATAGTCATCCATTCCTGAGGCTTTACAGCGATTCTGGATGCCATCCATGACATTCGCAGTCATTGCAATAATAATAGTCTTCTCAGCCGCCGGACCGCCTTCTCGACGGATTTGAGCGGTTGCCTCCAGGCCATCCATTACTGGCATTTGGAGATCCATAAAGATAAAATCATAGGGCTGCTTAAGCGCCATTTGCACAGCCTGTTTCCCGTCCTCAGCCATATCAGCTTCATAGCCGAGCTTATCTAGCATGCTAACCATCAGACGCTGATTGATAGGATGGTCATCTACAACAAGGATTCGGCTTCTGCTCTCCTGATTAAGAAGAAGATGAGGCGATTCCTCTTCTTGATAACCTCCTGTCAAATCTTCTCCAGGTACGGATGCTTGTATCGTAAAAATAAAGGTAGCTCCTTTTTGCTCCATGGATTCTACCCGTATTTCTCCGCCCATCATGCCTACAAGGGATTTACATATGGCTAAACCAAGCCCTGTTCCCCCGTATTTCCGTGTCATTGAAGAATCCAGCTGTGAGAACGGTTGGAACAATCGGTCGCATTTCTCTGGAGAAATACCAATCCCTGTATCCATGATCGTGAACTCGACTTCTACCTTGTTCCCAGATGTTTCTTTGATGGAAGCGACTAAATAGACACCGCCTTGATTCGTAAATTTAACTGCGTTAGCAATCAGATTAATTAATACTTGGCGTAAACGGGCCATATCTCCATATAAAAGTCTAGGCAACTTCTGATCGATAAAATAAGCAAGCTCCAGGTTCTTTTTTCCCGCTTCCACCGAAAAGAGGCTGAACACCTCTTGAATACATGTGCGAAGTTCGAACAGCTGCTCTTCGATTTCCATTTTGCCGGATTCCATTTTGGTGAAATCAAGAATATCGTTTATCACCGTAATCAACGTGTCTGCACTTTTCCGAATGATCTCGGAATACTCCTTCTGCTCAGGAGCAAGGTCAGTCTCCATTAATAAATCAATCATACCCACTACGCCATTCATTGGTGTACGAATCTCATGACTCATCATAGCCAGAAATTCCGACTTCGCTTTGGAGGCGATCTCCGCCTCTTCCTTAGCCTTTACGAGCTCACTATTTATGATTTCCAGTTCTTTCGTCTTTTGCTGCAGCAGCATGGTCTGAGTCTGATGCTTCTTGCTCGTAATATACATCTCGACAAAACCTTGTATCTTAGACTTCAGAATTTGTGGAATGAAGGGCTTGACCATATAATCAATAGCCCCTGCAGAATAGCCCGCGAATAAATGCTCCGCTTCCTTACTATTCGCAGAGATAAAGATAATCGGAATTTCCTTTGTTTTTTCTCTGGCTTTAATCAACTTTGCGGTCTCGATCCCATCCATACCTGGCATCTGCACGTCCAGTACGATGACAGCAAAATCATACCTTAACAAACACCGCAGCGCTTCTTCGCCGGAGGTGGCTTTGACTAGCTCATAATGCTGGCTTTCAAGTACCGCCTCCAGCGCCAGCAGATTTTCAGGACGGTCATCTACTAGTAGTATATGAATTGGTTCTTGAAACCCCATAGGACCACCCTCCTTCATGCGTTATTTTATGTTACGGTATATTTTTTCTACTCTGTCCAAAGACTCATAACAATCGCTGTACTTCGTAAAGTGAATGGATTCTTTAGAGCCTAGAACAAGTATTCCAAAACGACTTAAACTTTCATGAAACAAGCCGTGAACATGATCCCGCAGCTCATCATTGAAATAGATCATCACATTGCGGCAGAAAATAACATTAAACTCATTAAAAGAAGTATCTGTAGCCAAGTTATGCTCAGCGAATATAATGTTTTTGCGTAAATATGGCTGTAAAATAACCGAGTTATACTTCGCTGTATAGTATTCAGAGAATGCCCGGGTACCTCCCGCCTCCAAATAATTCTTAGTGTATTGCTTCATTCTGCTAATATCATAGACGCCTTCCTTAGCCTGCTGTAAAGAACGCTCATTCATATCTGTGGCATAAATCCGAGCCTTATCGTAAAGCCCTTCTTCATGAAGCAGGATGGCCATAGAGTATACTTCTTCACCAGTGGAGCATCCAGCATGCCAGATACGAATATAGGGATAAGTCCTCAACAACGGAACTACCTTCTGGCGAAACGTTAAAAATAACCCCGGGTCCCTAAACATTTCGGTAACCGGAATGGAGAGACTATAGACAAATCGTTCAAAACAGGCACGATCATGCAGCACCTTTTCTTGCAGCGCGGATATGCTGTGTACATTCTCCGCATGCACATGATGCCAGATACGTCGCTTCAAAGAAGGCAACGCATAATTCCGGAAATCATATCCATATAAACGGTGTACTCCATCAAGGAGCAGCTCGATCTCAATTTGCTCCAACTCGTCACTTCCTACCATAACGGGCTGCTCCTCATATCCGTGTTCTATCGCTTTCATTGTTATCCCGACTCCCTTATTAACACACCGTAATTCTAGTCATGTTAGTTCTTAAAAAGGTATTACCCCAAATTTGAGTTTACGAATACAACCAGACACGCATTAACGAAAGAAGTTGACCTGTTGCGATCGGTTTCTTCATATAATCAGAAGCTCCCGCTTCAATACATTTGGCGCGATCCTCTTTCATTGCTTTGGCGGTAAGCGCAATAATAGGCAGTTTCTGATATTGCGGCATTTCACGGATTCGGCGCATAGCTTCATATCCGTCCATTTCCGGCATCATCATATCCATAAGCACGAGATCAAAATCTTCTTGCTCTACCAGCATTTCCAGCGCTTCACGTCCATTCTCCGCAAACTTCACTTCCATGTGGTATTCTTCCAGTACACTAGAGAGTGCAAAAACATTACGAATATCATCATCGACGAGCAGTATTTTCTTCCCTTCGAATAACTCTTCTTTGTTATGCAGCTTCTGCAAAATTTTACGTTTATCTTCCGGAAGATTGGCTTCTACCCGGTGCAAGAACAACGTTGTCTCATCCAGTAGTCGTTCCGGAGAACGAACATCCTTAATAATTATGGATTCAGCATACTTGCGGAGCTGTGTCTCTTCTTTGCTATCTAAATCCTTACCTGTATAAATAATAATAGGAAGATCATTTAATTCTTCATCATCACGAATCTGATCCAGCAATTCAAAGCCGTTCATATCCCCAAGCATAAGATCCAGAACCATACAATCATATCTCTGCTTGCGCAGCTCCATCAGTGCCTCATTGCCGGTTGATACCGCGGTGATAGCTACATCATCGTGACCAATCAATTCCATAATGGAACGACGTTGAATCTCATCATCTTCAACAATCAGAAGGTACTTCACTGTGCTGGACGTATAGTTCTCAATTTGTGAGAAAGCCCGCTCCAATGCTTCTCTTGAAGATGGTTTTCTAAGATACGCCATAGCTCCCATCATTAATCCTTGCTTCACTTCATCGTTCACTGAGATAACATGAACAGGAATGTGACGGGTCTGAGATGCACTTTTCAGCTCTCTAAGAATGGTCCAGCCGTCCATTACAGGCAGCTGTATATCGAGAATGATCGCATCTGGCAAATAAGTTTTTGCCATCTGCAGTCCTATATCGCCTTGAAGCGCTACTAAACCTTTAAATCTGCGCCCACGAGCCATGTCTAACAAGATTTTCGCAAAGCTTTCATCATCTTCAATAATAAGCAGGACTTTGTCATTCGCCGTCAAATTGTCACGGTCATCCTCAATTGTCAGTTGTGGAAGGGGTACGTTAACGGCTGCTGGCACTAAGGTTGGAAGCATGTCTCCAATATATTCATCATATGTGGAATCCTCTTTGGACACCGCAGCTTCTATTTCTGCACGTTGTTTACTGTAATTTGCCTTCACCGGCAAATATAAAGTGAAGGTACTGCCTTGTCCCTCACGGGATTCGAGCACGATAGCGCCACCCATTATACGAACCAATTCACGGCTGATCGACAATCCCAACCCCGTGCCTCCATATTTACGGCTGGTTGTTCCGTCTACCTGCTGGAAGGCTTCGAATACAATATCTGTTTTGTCAGCCGGAATACCAATGCCACTGTCCTTCACAGCAATAGCAATATATTCATTATCACTCGGCAGATTTAGTGGCAAGAGATTATTATCTGCCGGGCTAACTGAAAACTCGATAAAACCTTCGGTTGTAAATTTAAAGGCATTGGAAAGCAGGTTTCTTAAAACCTGCTTCAACCGGTGACTATCGGCAATTACGCTATCAGGCAG
The DNA here is from genome assembly GCF_038002785.1 of Paenibacillus sp. FSL H3-0310. NCBI lineage: Bacteria > Bacillati > Bacillota > Bacilli > Caryophanales > Paenibacillaceae > Paenibacillus > Paenibacillus sp. FSL H3-0310. The sequence continues at coordinate 236,646 of NZ_JBBODC010000001.1, read as the reverse complement.
CGGCTCGTTAAAGGCTATCCGTAAGGAGAGTCCTTTTTTGATCGCCTGCGGAGCAAAATTCTGCTTCACAAAGCTTTTCAGCTCAGTCAGTTTAATTTCTTCATGATTCAGTTCCATTTTTCCTGCATCAACCTTGGATAGATCGAGAATTTCATCAATCATTTTAAGCAGGTCAGCACCTGACATGTAAATCGTATGGGCAAATTCAACCTGTTTCTCCGTTAGATTACCATCCTTGTTCTCAGTAAGCAGCTGAGACAAGATCAGCAGACTGTTGAGCGGCGTCCGCAATTCATGGGACATGTTCGCCATAAATTCCGATTTATATTTACTAGTCACGGATAATTGCATAGCCTGTTTCTCTAGCTGAACCTTAGCATGCTCAATTTCATCTTTTTTCTCCTCAACCTCCTGCACTTGCTCCTCTAGTGCACGAGTCTTGGCGACGAGTTCCGTATTGTAATGCTCCAGTTCCTCCTGCTGACGTTGCAGCAGTTCTTCTGAACGTTTAAGCGCATCTGTCTGCTCTTCCAAGTTCTCATTAGAACGACGCAGTTCTTCTTGCTGAGTCTGCAGCTCCTCTGACTGACATTGCAGTTCTTCCGTAAGTGCTTGTGACTCACGCAGTAATTTCTCTACAATCAGACGACGACTAATATTATTGAAAATAATGCTTAAATTATTCGCAAGTTGTTGCAGCAAATCATTTTTCAGACTGCTAAATGGCTGGAATGAAGCGAATTCTACTACACCGAGCAGCTCGTCTTCAAAAATAAGCGGATGAATGGAAATATATCCTGGCTGTGAATCCACAAAGCCGGATTTCACGGAGATATAATCTTCAGGAGCCCGCTCCAATCTGATTGGGTGCATATCAAGCGCACTTTGTCCTACAAGCCCTTCTCCAATCAAAAAACCTTCCTTTGGTTTCTTATCGTTATCTACTGCATAATAACCACTGCTTCGTAAAAAATCGGGACGATTAGCATCCTTCAAATACACAGCTCCAAACTGGGCTCCGAGCACAGGGGTGAACTCGTTGATAAAGGTCTGTGAGACCTGATCCAATGAGCTAACCCCCCGGAGAAGTTCTGTCACCTGAGCAACATTTGCATTCAGCCAGGATTGATCATTCTGTGCCTGTGCATAAGCCTGTTCCATTTGCTGTTTCTCTTCAAGATCTAACGCCATTTTCTTAAAGACAAGGGCAACCTCACCAATCTCATCTTTCGAAGTAACCTTTATGCGCCTTATGGCCCGAATTCTGCCGTTGCCAAAGCTGGTAATCATCATCGAAACGACATTAAGCCCCCGCGTAATGCTTGGAATGATCCATAAAACAACTCCAAGTCCAAGTAGCAGGCCCACAATCATCATCAAGATGACCATCTGAGTAGAGCTTTGATAGGCATCTTTAGCTTTTGCGCTCTCTTCATTCATAATAAAGGCATTATAATCAGAAAGACTGTTCAGAGCATTTAACACGGCATTCTGAATCGCTTGTCCCTCTGTGTTAGAATACGTGCTGGCATTCTGGAAATAACCAGCTGATAGCAGCTTCAATATTTTTTCCTGATAATTTAGATAGATCGTATAAGAATCATCAATTTGATTAACGATCTGCATCTCTTCAGCGCTAGTCATTGATTCTTTTATTTTGTCGTAGTGCTCATTCGCCTTAGCTATTTTTTTATCAATCTCTTTTTTTTGTGATTCTACCGTTGATGTATCCGCGCTTAACATGGTCGTCGTTAATATGCGCGCCATATCATTCACTTCTCCACGCATACCTGAAGAAGAGCGCCCCTTCATATATCTATCCTGGTAACCCTCAAGCTGACCATTCATATAATCCAAACGATCGTATCCAATCATAGTAAGTGCCAGCATAATCGCCAACATCGCACTAAAACCAATTAAGAGTTTAGCCTTTATTTTCATCCTCATTCTGTTCCCTTCTTCAGTGAGATCCACACTATACATTTGTCATCGTCACGCTCTTTAGGAACATCAGCATTGAAAAAAGCAGCCCGTATAGTTTCTTCCTTCCATTCATGTTCAACATTTAAATGCTTAATCATAAACTTCAGCTGCTCTTCCTGTTCACCCTCAACCAGCTCCAGCAGACCATCTGTATAGAGAACCAAATGCCCTTCATCTTCGTAGGTCAAGCTCTGAGGCTGAATATCAATCCGTTCAAACAGGCCTACAGGGTGACAATTACTTTCCAGCAAGACCGGAGTCTTAGCTGCGCCCTCAAAAAATAGCGCAGGTGGATGCCCGGCGTTAACGTAGTCAATACGCTTTATACGAGTGTCGATCACAAGATAAATCGTCGTAAAATAATATTGAATCAGCTTTTTCTCAATATAAAGTTGGTTAAACCTTCGATTGAGTTCCTGAATTACCTTTTCCGGCTCTACATAGGTAGTTACCGTATCCTTTAATACTGACGCAAGGAACATGCAAAAAAGAGAGGACGATATACCGTGTCCCATAATGTCCAGGAGGATTACGCCATATCGGCCATCTCCAAGGGGATACCAGGCATATAAATCACCCGCCAATTCAGAGGAAGGCTGATAGATAGCATGCACCTCGAAATTCTCTTCCTGCAGGGGTAGGCTGAGTACAGCATTCTGCACGAGTGCAGCCAGTCTCAATTCCTCCTGAATCCGCTGATCCCGTTCCTTATGCCAATCTTTCTCACGTTTTAACCGCAGAGCAAGCCGAATCCGGGCCATTAGCTCCACTTTATTAATAGGTTTCGTAACATAATCTACTGCACCTGCATCCAGCGCTTCGGCCAATTTCTTAGAATCGCCTACAGCTGTAACCATTATTATTGGAATATCCTTAAGATGTTCGTATTGCTGCACAACACGACATGCTTCGATCCCATCCATTTCTGGCATCATCATATCCAGTAAAATCAGATCAATATCTGACATCCGGGGACGTCCATCTTCACTCCCCGAACCGATTCCAAGCCGTTCCAGCATCTCTTTGGCAGAGGATGCGGTTACGAAATTTCGGTAATCTTCTTTTTTCAGGATTTCACGGATAATGATAACATTAGTCGGATTGTCATCCACGATTAAGATTCTCATCATCTTCACCTCACACGATTAGTATTACGACCGTAAAATTCTGCAAACCTACTAACTATATCATACGCTATTTCACAGTGTTATTTCTATTTTCATAATATGTAAATATAGTCATAGGATCAATTTACGTATTCAGCAAAGTAACCTCCAGCCCCACTATACCTAGTGGGGCTGGAGGTTACTCTATTCTAAAGACAGCCTATGTTTATTAACCAATTTGCTCAAATATGAAACAGATTAGGAAGAAATACTATCAAATAAATCAATTCCTTCAAATTCACCCGCCAAATTTCGATATATTTTGAGTGCGTTATTCCCTCTCAGGTATACATCCCCATCTTCGGCTATAAAATACGGTTTGCCCAGAGTATCTTGCAGATTATCTGTTAAAGGATCGATTTCTACGCCATCTACATGTAAACCGAACTGCTGTGCTTGCGGAGGTGCAACATGTACATAAAGTACAACACCCTCGCCCACACCCACTGTCACATCTGCGTAATGGTACTCCACTGTCTCTAGCAATGGATCATTTGTCACCGCAAGCGGATTGCCTTTGGTCAGAAGCAGTTCTTCCTTTGTGGTGTATAAAGCGACACCTTGCAGAGAATCAAAGCGATTTATATATGGGCTGGATTCTGAAGCATGTTCAAATGCGAGAACCGACTTAGGTTGTTCAATAAAAGTAGAGATAGGCACCAACTGTGGAGACGCATCAAAGTATGGGAAAAGAAGACCAAATAAAAGGATCATCATGTTCATGTTGTGTCCCACCTTTCTTATCTGCAGCCACCGATTACAGAAGCCTTACTATCTTATGCTTAATGACGAAATTTCTTCCAAAGAGTTGCAGCTACGTCTACACCTTTTAGCACTGTAGCTATTTTTCCCGGTGACTTCTCAGCATAAATGGCATCATAGGAGTTAACAGTACGTTCTTCAGCAGGAGTTAGCGGAGCTTCTTTTATAGAGACTTCCTTACTTTTCTCCTTCAGCTCACGCGATTTACGATATTTCTCGATCACTGTGACTGACACTTGTTTGACTGTTAAGGTTAGCTCATTCATAACATCACCCAGATTCTTGACAGAATCGATGACTGGGTCAATCTTCTGAATCTTATGCTGTACATCGGCAGTGATTTCATTTGCGTGTCTGACCGTCGTTTTCACTTCATAAGTAAGCTCATCCATCGTCTTCTGTACTTCCACCAAGGTTTGGCTGACTTTGTCGAGTGAATCCTTTGCCGACTTTAAAGTTTTAATTAAAAAGAAAACAAGTACTGCGAATGCAATTGCGACGAGTGCTACACTAAGTTCAATGATCATATTTATAACCCCTTCCATATCTCATAAATATCGGCTAATCAGCCTTGTATACTGCATAGTTACCCCTGGTCCCATAAGCCGAAACATCTTGTCGAGCGTTGTCAAGAGTCCCTCTTCCCTTTTGTTTCAAAATCAAAGTCCCCGTTTATACAATGACTACATTAATCAAAAAAGGATAGGTGATATGTAATGTTAAAATGGTCCGCAATACTACTTGTAGTCGCAGTAATCGCCGGTATCTTTGGTTTCTTCAACCTAGTAGCTGCCGCTGCTGGTCTTGCTAAGATCCTGTTCTTCGTCTTCCTGGTTCTGTTTGTAATTTCTCTCTTCACGGGACGCAGAGGCAGATCTATGTAGCCCCTCTTATTAATGGTGTGACTGTTGTATCCCTCCCATATCTATCCATATATCTTATTCATCATGCAGAAAGTATAGGTCATTCCTGCACAGATGTCACTTGAGAAAATAAGAAATGTTGAATGGGTGGTTCATCACGCATCAATTACGTTTACTAGCTTATTAACAAACAGCGCTTTTGGAAAAAAATACATCCAACCCCCACAGGAGGAACCAAACATGAAAAAAATCGCCAGCCTTACAGTAGCCTTAGGACTTATGGCTTCCATTGCAGCTACAGCTTCAGCAGCTGAAGTAACAGGAACTACTACGGCTCCTGCAACCGTAACTGGAAGCACTTACAGCAATTCTTTTGAAACCATTATTACTCCAGCGGATATGAGTCCAGCTACACCGCAAATAGTGCTGACTGAGAAAACACCTTTCTACTTTTCAGTCGGAGGTATAATTCCAGCAGGCTGGCTTGGCGTTCAGACTCTTGATACAACAGGTGAAGTCATTTCGGATACTTGGGGTAATGAATGGAGAGAAATTTACACTTGGCTAGGAAAAGCATGGGTTAAGGTTCCTGTATCAGCCAATGTGATTTTGCCATAATTAATCAATAAGCGAAGAAGGGGTGTCCCAAGAGCCAAGAAAATGGCCGATGGTACTGCCCTTTTTTTATGTGGAGAGTACATATTCTGAACAGATAAACAGGAAGAGCTACCCCTTCAGTAGAGAATTCTACTAAAAGGATAGCCCTCTTGCGCGTACGCCCGCCATCGTTCACCCGTCACAAACATGCGATGCTGTCGCTTCCTGCATTTTCATATATTTAGCGAATGACCGAACCTCCGTAGAGAAAACGATTCATCCAAGAAGCGCTTAGTTTATCTACTCTTACCCCGCCTGAAGCTACGGAATAAGTTTGTAGAACTTGTCCATCTCCTAGATACATTGCAACATGCGATATTCTAGCTGTAGATTTGTCGATTCCCTCATAAGCAGAAGCAGAATTCCCCTTATAATCCATAAAGAACATTAAGTCGCCGCGCTTCAAATTGGAAATAGACGTAACCACCGTACTATTCGACTTCACCCAATCTCCCTGTTGACGGGAATCCGCCGGCAGTTTGAGATTGGCTGCATCCATAAAAATTTGCCGGATGAAGTCCGAGCAATCAAAGGTGCTTGTATCATTTCTGCTGGAGCCATACTCATAAGGCGTTCCTAGATATCCCATACCTGCAGCAATCACCCGTTCGATTTGGGCTGAAGCCCCCGGTGTGGTTACAGGTGGATTGGGTGTAGGCGTTGGTGTTGGTGTTGGTGTTGGTGTTGGTGTTGGTGTTGGTGTTGGTGTTGGTGTTGGTGTTGGTGTTGGTGTTACCGTTCCAGATCCCCCACCGTTTCCTGAAAGTGTACTATATTGTTCACTTGAACTTATATATCCGATGCTACCATCCGCCGCTTTAACTTGATACCAGTAACTGTTAGGCTGCGCCAGAACTTCTACTTTTTCTCCCTTATTCAAAAGCTTCATTATTTTCCCGCTTGTTGAAGGTGAAACTCGAAGATTCACACCATACTTAATGGTGCCAGTTTGTGCCGATGGTGTCGTTACTGAAGCAGAGGATACACTGATATATTTATCTCCTGCACTTGTATAACCCACTGAACCATCAGCCGTTTTTACTTGATACCAATAGCTGTTAGGCTGCGAAAGGATCTGCACTTGATCTCCCTTTTGCAAGTACTTCACTATTTCTCCGTCAGTAGAAGGGGTGCTGCGAAGGCGAACACTAGCCTCGATCACACCTGTTTGAACGGCTGAAGCTGCTGTAACTGAATTAGATGAACTTGAGGCTGCCGCTGCTTGTCCAGGAGCAGATACTCCTAAACCTGCAACAATTGCAGCAGATACTAACAAAGATGCTGTAATTTGCTTATGTGATTTGATCATACGTTCCCCCAAATTCCATGATGAGATTTCAATAAAGGATTGTACTACATTATTCCTTTATGCCCTCATTATAGGCTTGCCCGGGATTTGGAACATGCTCCAAATTTCACATATAATCATGCCACTTTATGGTAACACACAGGTCTAAAGTCTCGATTTCTCCTTGAATATGTGTTATTTTTCCTTAATATAGCATTTCGCGATTTATTTTTTAGGTTCCACGTGCACCTGCACATTCATAATATTATGCATTTTGCTCATTCTTTCTTCGATGGAATCACTTATTTCATGACCTTCCGTCACAGAAATATTCGCATCCACTTCCACTACAACATCCACATGCACATGATTACCATGAACCCGTGCCTTCACATCTTTAATCTCTTCTACTCCCGGCGTTCGAGCAATCGTACTGCGTAGATCCATCAATTTATCTTGATCAAAGCCATCGGTAAGCCGATAGGTCGAATCACGAAAAATATCCCAAGCGGTCTTGGAGATAATGAGTCCGACAAGAACAGCTGCTGCGGAATCAATCCATGGCAAACCAAACTGTGCACCCACAATCCCAACTGCGGCTCCAACACTGACCATTGCATCAGAAAAATTATCCTTAGCCGCTGCCATAAGTGCCCCACTGTTAATTTGTTTGGCCAGTCTTTTGTTATATATGTATACCCCCATCATAGCTACTGCACATACAATAGCCACCCCTGCCGACCAGAGCTGCGGCGTTTCTTTTGTACGATCGAAAAAGGAACGCACCGCCTCCACAATCACTTGAAGGCCCACTACCGCCATGATAAAAGAAGCCAACAACGCCGCTACGGTCTCTGCCCGGAAGTGCCCATAAGCGTGGTCAGAGTCAGGTGGCTTCCGCGAAATCCGTAACCCCACCAGTACAGCTATGGATGCTACGATATCTGTTAAATTGTTGACCCCGTCCGCAACGAGTGCGCTAGATGCAAATAAATAACCACAAACCAGCTTGAATGATGATAGGATGAGGTAAGCCGCTATGCTCACCCAAGCTCCTCGTTCACCTTTACGTATATCTTCGTAAATATCAGTCATTCTTGGCTCCCCCTCTTTTCCCCGATTATTTAAAATACGGAAAAGAATTCTTTCAATTATTCTTGCCCTTGTGGCAGCATTTAAAAACAATTAGAATAAAGTGTAAGGACTTGCTTCGAAGGAGGTTATCATAATGAGCGAAAGCAACGATAAAGGAAAAATCAACTTAGCGGAAGCTATCCGTAAAAAACTGGAACAGAAGAAGCAACAATCTTCCTCCAAGCCTGGATCCACATTTCAGGCCGGTTCCGCCAAACCGCTAAAAAGCCAAAATAACAAAAAGCCTAACAACCAACGCCGTCGTACTGGCGGATCTTAGTATTTACTTATACTTAAACATAAACGGCTGCGAATCCCTCGGGGAAACGCAGCCGTTTATACGTTCGTCCTGCCTGATAGGATGGATTAGAACTCTTCAAATTCATAATTGCTTCTCTTTAATGTACGATTAGCCAGCTGAAAACATGCGCTTTGGGAAACCTCAAGGGCTAAAGACTCCTGTCTTGGAAACCCCGCATACACCCCGTAGCATTCTACTTGTTAATAACTTTTCAAAATTGAAATTATAAAGACAGCTACCCTGATCCTAAAAGGATTAGTGTAGCTGCTTCATGGATTCCTTCCAGATAGCGGAAATTAAATATTATACTTCTACAGGATACATGCGCTGGCGCATTTCCTTAATTTCTGGATTCTCCAAATATTCATCGTAGCTCATGGAGCGATCAATTACACCTGTAGGTGTAATCTCGATGATGCGGTTAGCAATGGTTTGGATGAACTGATGGTCATGGGAAGTGAATAGAATCGTGCCATCGAAATCGATCAGCCCGTTATTCAGTGCCGTGATGGATTCCAGATCCAAGTGATTGGTTGGTTCATCGAACACAAGCACGTTCGCGCCGTTGAGCATCATTTTGGCCAGCATACAGCGAACCTTCTCGCCCCCGGACAGCACACTTGCTTTCTTCAGTGCTTCTTCTCCGGCGAACAACATACGGCCCAAGAATCCACGCAGGAAAGTTTCGTCCTGATCTTTAGAATACTGGCGTAGCCATTCTACAAGATTCATTTCCACACCATCGAAATAGCTGGAGTTGTCTTTCGGGAAATACGCTTGAGTTGTAGTTACTCCCCATGTATATTCGCCCGCATCCGCTTCTTGCTCACCCATGATCACATCAAACAGCAGTGATTTAGGCTGGGAGTAAGGGCCTACAAACGCAATCTTATCCCCTTTATTTACTACAAAGCTAATTTCATCAAGAAGCTTTTCACCTTCAACCGCTTTGGACAATCCGCTGACTGTCAGCAATTGTTTACCCGCTTCACGTTCTGGTTTGAAGTTAAGGAACGGATATTTACGGTTGGACGGACGAATGTCGTCCAGTGTAATTTTCTCAAGTTGCTTCTTACGTGATGTCGCTTGTTTAGACTTGGAAGCATTGGCCGAGAAACGCTGGATAAATGCCTGCAATTCCTTGATTTTATCTTCCTTTTTCTTGTTCGAATCACGCTGCAAAGCTTGCGCAAGCTGACTGGACTCATACCAGAAGTCGTAGTTGCCGACGTACATCTGGATTTTGCCAAAATCAATATCCGCAATATGCGTACATACTTTATTCAGGAAGTGACGGTCATGGGATACGACGATAACAGTACCTTCATAGTCCATGAGGAAGTTCTCTAACCAGCCAATAGATTCGAGATCCAAGTGGTTGGTAGGCTCATCTAGCAGCAGGTTATTTGGACGGCCAAACAAGGCTTGCGCCAAGAGTACCCGTACCTTTTCATTGCCGCTCAGTTCGGCCATTTTTTTGTCATGCAGTTCACGCATAATTCCGAGACCAATCAGCATGGCAGCTGCATCTGGCTCAGCATCCCAGCCGTTAAGCTCAGCGAACTCACCTTCAAGCTCCCCTGCACGCAGGCCATCCGCTTCTGTGAAATCGGACTTCGCATAAAGCGCATCCTTTTCTTTCATAATTTCATAAAGACGTGTATGACCCATAATTACGGTCTCAAGTACTGGGAATTCATCATACTCAAAATGGTTCTGTTTGAGTACTGCGAGACGTTCGCCCGGTGTAACATGTACCTCACCGGTATTTGCTTCGATCTCACCAGACAGAATTTTCAGAAAGGTTGATTTACCGGCACCATTGGCACCAATCAAACCGTAGCAGTTACCAGGGGTGAATTTTATGTTTACATCTTCAAAGAGAGCGCGTTTTCCGTAGCGGAGTGTTACGCCGCTTGTGCTAATCATTACGCATTACCATCCTTTTCACTTAGGGTTTCGGCTCATTATAGCATAAATAGAGAGCAAAAAGCCCGTAAAATAGCCTTTTCAGCTGTTCTCTCCAATACTAAAGTTATTCCAGCTGCTGTACAGAGGTCGCCAGTTAGGAGGAATTTTTTCAATTATTGTCCAGTTATGCGATTCTTGGGTTGTATAATAAGCGTTTCGCCATAGCTGAGCGTACGGATTCGTTCTTCAGAAATACCCTGTTTAAGCCGGGCACTTTCCATCCGATCCAGCGCTTCCCGGGCCGTATCATCAGCAAGTCTATAGGTGCCGTAATGCATCGGAATCATGGTCTCCGCTCCAACATCTACAAATGCTTGTATAGCCTCTTCAGGGGTTACATGCTGCGAGGTCATGAACCACTCCGGTTCATAAGCTCCAATCGGCATGAGTGCAACATGAAGCTTATAGCGGCTCCCAATCTCCTTAAAACCCGGAAAATAACCGCTATCTCCTGCGAAATACAGGTTAGGAGGCAGCTTGTCGCTATCCGATTCGATCGGCTGCAGAATGTATCCTCCCCAATGAGAAGTATTCGTGTCCCAAGGCGTTCTCCGCGTCCAGTGCTGAGTCGGCACGAAGGTAAGCTTAATTTTACCTAGCGTATTTTCCTGCCACCATTCCATTTCTATGCAGTTATGAAATCCTTTGCGGAGCATCTTTCGTTTCAAGCCTATAGGAACAACAAGGGTTGTCCCTGCTCTATATAATTTACGGATAGAAGCCATATGCAAGTGGTCATAATGAGAGTGCGAGATCAGAATCAGGTCAATGGGAGGCACTTCGCTGAGCGGAATCCCGGGTTGCCCCAATCTTTTCTCAAAGCCTAGTCTTCTCGCCCAGATTGGATCAGTAATGATATTCATCCCTTCATATTGAAGGAAAAACGTTGAATGCCCAATCCACGTAATGGTGGTCTCCAGGCGATTCTCCGCCAGATAAGCTAACCTCGGCGGCGTACTTGGCACTACATATGAATAATCTTTTTTCTTCCGTCGACGTTCCTCCCGCCACTTACGAAACTCTTTAAGTGTTTTATCGGTACTCACATTGTCGAGGTTATTGTAGCGAAATTTAGCCATAGAGCACCTCATCTTTAGAAGTTTGCAGAGCATGCTTTACTTTAGCGAATATAATACAACTATATTGAACGGCAGAGTATTTTGCAAAATATACAAGTTACTTGGTAATGGTGCGCCCTTTTTCCGCAAAATATCTAAGTACCCTTTTGTGTTTCACGCCAGAAATGAGATAATATGTGTATAAAGTATGGCGGTGCATATACCGTTCAAGGGGGAGCTACGTATGAAGATTACTTTTATTGAACCGACTCCAAGTCCAAATACGATGAAGCTTCATTTGGACGAAAGTCTGGAACCTGGAATTCGCAGAACCTATACACCAGAAAGTGAACGTTCCGCACCGGCCTGGGCACGCGAAATGTTAACGATACCGGGCGTTATTAGCATCTATCACGCTGCTGACTTTGCAGCGCTCGAACGCAAGGGCAATGCGGATTGGGCAGCGATTCTAAGAGAAGTCCAGAACCGCTTCGGCAACAGCGAAGGCTTAAATGACGATTGGAATCTTGCCGATGAGAACGCTGGCGCTCATTTCGGCGAAGCTCAAGTCTTCGTCCAGATGTTCCGCGGAATTCCGCTGCAAATCCGCGTTAAGACCGGCGCGAATGAAGAGCGCATCTCCTTAGCAAACCGCTTCACGAAGGCGGTTATGGATGTGGCTAGCGCCGTGATGATTAAAGAGCGTAAGCTCACTGATTACGGCGTGCGTTATGGCGAGCCCGCGGAGATTGCACGCGAGGTGGAGCAAGAGGTCGAAGCGGCGTATCCGCAGGAACGCCTCGACTCTCTCGTGCAGCAAGCCATTGCGCACGGCGCCGAAGGCGAGTTCGTCGAGCAGAGACGAACCCGCAGTCAGGATGAGCTGCTGCGAGACCTGAAGCATGAGGATTGGCGCGTGCGCTACGCCGCGCTGGAGGATCTTACGCCGACGGCGGAGCTCCTGCCGGAGCTTAAGGCGGCGCTGCACGATCCCAAGCTGCATATTCGCAGGCTTGCGGTCGTGTATCTAGGCGACCTTCGCACGCCTGAAGCGATGGAGCTGCTCTATGAGGCGATGGCAGACAGCGCGCCAGCCGTGAGACGTACGGCAGGCGATACGCTGTCCGACATCGGCGATCCTGCCGCCACGCCAGTGATGACGGCAGCACTGACAGATAAGAGCAAGCTTGTCCGCTGGCGCGCAGCTCGTTTCCTCTATGAGGTGGGCACATCCGATGCCCAAGAAGCGCTGTCGGTTGCGGCGGAAGATCCGGAATTCGAGGTTGGACTTCAGGCCAAAATGGCTTTGGAACGTATCGCTTCCGGTGAAGCAGCGGCGGGTACCGTTTGGCAGCAAATGTCAGAGCGTCGTCGCAGCTAACATTCCCTACCGGATTTTGTCATTGCTTGACTTGCGAACTTGCTTTATACTAATTCCTGTTGTTTATAAATGAATGAAGTAAAGATAGCCTCGTCATACTAAGATGAGGTAGAGGTCGCGGATATAAAGAGTACGCGCGTGGAGACGTTAGAGCCGTCTATGAATCGCGTCGAAAGGAATATCTGCCGAAGTCTGCACTGTCGCTCTTACAGCGGTGCAGGCTGGGGCCGTTGCCGAAAGGCACGGAACTGTCACATTGTATAACCTGCATAGCAGCAGGTCATAATGTGTTGCGCTATCTTCACAGGGAGTATGATGCGGAGCTGTATAGATGGAAACCGCAGATATAGTCTGCGGTTTCTTTGCGTTTACAGAATTTGTATATTTAGTGTTTGTCCATAACCTTATGGAGACCACCAAATACACTCTCCCGCTCTGCGGGAGGAAGCAGCTCAGCACTCCCCGTTCATGAATTGAAAGATTAGATCATAAGGAGTGTCAAATCATGCAGGGCAAGCAGCAAAATCTAGCACAAGGCAACGTAGGTAACCCGCCTGAGCTAAAAAAATCATTTAAAGCAAGGCATTTGACCATGATTGCGCTTGGAGGATCTATTGGTACTGGACTCTTCCTGGCCAGTGGTGGCGCTATCGCTTCAGCCGGACCCGGTGGAGCACTTCTAGCCTATACGGCTGTTGGTGTTATGGTTTATTTCCTCATGACCAGTCTGGGAGAGCTCGCTACCTATTTGCCGGATTCGGGCTCATTCAGCACTTACGGCACGCGTTTCGTCAGCCCCGCTTTTGGGTTCGCCATCGGCTGGAACTTCTGGTATAACTGGGCGGTTACGATTGCAGCAGAATTGTCTGCCGCCACCGTCATTATTAAATATTGGTTCCCGGACAGTCCCTCCTTTCTCTGGAGTCTCGTGTTCCTGCTGCTGATGTTCGGTCTTAATTTCCTATCTGCTCGTGGATACGGAGAATCAGAATATTGGTTTGCCATTATCAAAATTATTACTGTTATCGCCTTCCTTATTGTCGGAGTTTTGATGATTTTCGGAATCATGGGCGGAAAAGCCGTAGGCTTCAGCAATTTCCAGATCGGGGGCAGCTCGTTCCACGGTGGCTTCTTCGCTTTCGTCGGTGTCTTTATGGCTGCGGGATTCTCCTTCCAAGGCACCGAGCTAATCGGTGTTGCAGCAGGTGAGAGTGAGAACCCTCGCCGTAACGTACCTATTGCTATTCGCCAAGTCTTCTGGCGTATATTAATCTTTTATATCCTCGCTATACTAGTAATCGGAATGCTGATTCCTTACACGAATCCAGATCTGCTGCGCGGTGGTATTGATGATATCGGAGTCAGTCCGTTTACGATCGTATTTAATAAAGCAGGACTTGCTATTGCCGCATCCGTCATGAATGCTGTCATTCTCAGCTCCGTATTGTCAGCCGGGAACTCGGGAATGTACGCCTCCACCCGCGTCCTGTACGCTATGGCTAAGGATGGAATGGCTCCACGTGCTCTAGGCAAGCTTAATCGCCGCGGTGTTCCTGTTGGCGCTTTGCTCGTGACCACAGCCGTTGGTATGTTAGCCTTTTTAGCATCATTCTTTGGTGACGGTGCTGTATACAACTGGTTGCTTAATGCTTCCGGTATGTGTGGATTTATTAACTGGCTCGGCATCGCTGTCTGCCATTATCGTTTCAGACGCGCCTTTATAGCTCAAGGTCATTCCCTTGATGAGCTGCCTTACCGGGCTAGATGGTTCCCGTTTGGGCCTATATTTGCCTTAGTACTTTGTACGGTAGCCATCCTTGGCCAGAATATGGGTGCCTTCTCAGGTGGAAACATCGACTGGTACGGTATTGCCGTTTCCTATATCAGCCTGCCATTATTCGTCTTGATTTGGGCCGGCTATCGCTTCTTCCGCAAGAGTAATATTATTCCTTTGGATAAATGCGATCTTAGTACTCACCCAGAATAAATAGACTCCTCAAAAAGGGATATCCAGAAGCCTGAAAGGCTGCGGGATATCCCTTTTTATATAAATCAATCTAGTATATTCAACTCCTGATTTTACTTAGCCCTTTGCCTATTCCCAAGTCACATACACTTTTAGATCACCCGTATTATCAAAAGAAGTGCTAGAATAAGACACTTCCTCTAGTCCAAGTTTATATAACTCCTGTAGATCATTCTTCAGCTGGGTTCCACTACCGTGATAACGGAATAATAAAGATCCCTCTCCTGAAGCGACAGCCTTATTCGCCAGCTGAATTAAATCTGCTGCTGAACGTACAATCCGTTCCTCGGCATACAGCTCATAATTAAGGTCCTTCTGAAGCTGCTTATACACCCCGGCGTTCTGTCCTCCACGCTCTACAAGTGCTGACAAGGTCTTATAATAGGCCACCGAAGCTGCCGGATAAGACTTCGTCCAGCTATGGTCCTGACGCATTTGTGCATCCGTCTTCAAGTAATACGCGGTGCTTACCACGCCGGCTTTATCAGGTGTCGGGTCATCCCAAGTTGTGTCGAGATGATACCATCTCCCTTCGAGCAGCACTAGATTCCAAGCATGAGACTGGCTGCGTCCTCCCGGCTGTTTTGCAGTGCCCTCGACGATTTTATTACTGAATCCCGCTTCCTTGAGCAGCTTATAGGTCAACAGCGAATACCCTTGGCAAACGGCACTGCCACTCTTCAGGCCTTCATAAGCCGTATATTTACGATAAGAGGTATCATACTTCAGACGCAGCACCACCCAGTCGTGGATAGCCTTAACCTTCTGATGATTATTCATACCCGGTGTAATGATCTTCTTGAGCGTTGCCTTTACTTCTTTGTTCACAAAAGCGGTCTGCTCCAGCGTTTCCAAGTATTTCACTTCTACCGTAACCTTTACAGAACTTTTGCTCCCTCGATAAGTGTATCCGTAGCTGTCTATGATGTAATACAAATAGGGATCGCTATTCATCGCTTGATCTAGACCCGTTTGTATCTGTGTTTTTAAATTCGAGGTTTTCCCCTCATAAGTAAAAGTGATAGTCTCTCTACGATTATTCATCGCACCGGTTAGCTTCTGGGCAATTTCACTCACAGAACGAACGGTCGGTGAAGTCGTGGCCGCATAAGCATGCCCCCAGGTCCAATACAATGTCGGGGGAATGGCTGCGCAAATAATCACTCCTCCAAGAATGACTTTTGCCAACGTGAAGCGTTTTTTCCACATAATTATTCTGATCCTCCGGCTCCTACAGACTTATTCAAAACCCTCCATTTAATAGATAATGAAGACTTGGGCAAAAAAAGACTGTTCTCTGTAGAATAATTCTACTCTGAGAACAGCCTCTAAGCCAGATCAATATGAATTATTTCTTTAGGGGTGTAATGATATAGGTCTCTCCTATTACTGTTTCAAATTCCAGCCCCGCTCCTTCAATCTGTGTACCATCCGGTTTTTGAATGAGCAAAGGCTGGTGTTGAACAATTCTGCAGGATCGGCCATGAGTCGAGGTAACCTCTGCCCTAGTTAAACAGCCCCCGCTCCATTCTATAGTCATGACAAAGCCACCACGTGCCACCAACCCTTTCACGCTGCCTTCAGACCATTCCTCTGGAAGAGCAGGTAATAGTTCCAGACCCTCCTGATGACTCTGCAAAAGCATTTCTGCTATTCCGGCTGTAGTGCCGAAGTTTCCATCAATCTGAAACGGAGGATGATTTCCGAACAGGTTCGGCAAACTGGAATCTTGCAAAATGCGACGTAGACAGCTAACCGCACTCTCGCCATCCTTCAGACGCGCATAAAGATTAAGCAACCATGCTGCGCTCCAGCCTGTATGGCCACCTCCATGTTCTATACGTTTCTTCAGTGTTAAGGCTGCCGCCTCCGCTAGCTCTGGTGTGGAGGAAGGGCTAATTACGTTCCCAGGGTACAGGTCATACAAATGAGAAACATGACGATGCCCAGGCTCTTGTTCAGCAAAATCCTCATTCCATTCGCGGACAGTTCCGTCCGGTGCGATCCCTTGGTGGGCAAGCTGTTTCTGTTTCTGCATAAGCTCCTGACGCAGCTCTACATCGGTATTTAAAATATCAGCAGCCTGAATGCAGTGCTTGAACAACTCAGCGATAAGCGATAAATCCATAGCTGAGCCAGCCGAGACACTGCATGGTGTGCCGTCAGCAGTCAGAAATACATTCTCTGGCGAGGTAGACAAACCTGTCGTCCATCTTCCATCAGGCAGCTCTACTAGCCAATCCAGACAAAACAATGCGGCTCCCTTTAGTATGGGATAAGCTGTGCGCAAATAGTCCTCATCTGGACGAAAAGCGTAACGCTCCCATAGATGGCGAGAGAGCCATACCCCGCCCATCGGCCAAAAAGCCCACATCGCCTTACCGTCTGATGGAGAAGTCATCCGCCACAAATCGGTATTATGGTGTACTGTCCAGCCACGTGCGGCATAATGAATATTCGCTGTACGGCTGCCAGCCACGCTAAGCTCCGTGATAAAATCTATCAAAGGTTCATGGCATTCGCCCAATCCGCATAACTCGGCTGGCCAATAATTCATTTCGGTGTTGATATTTGTCGTATAATTGCTGTTCCATGGTGGCTGAATATAGGGATTCCAAATGCCCTGCAGATTCAGGGCTTGCGTCCCCGGCCGTGAGCCAGCAATCATCAGGTAGCGGCCATACTGGAACAGCAACGCTTCCAGTTCAGGATCTGCCTGTCCTTCGCGGTATTGTACCAGGCGCTCATCAGTCGGAAGCTCTCCTCGGGAAGCAGCAGATGCAAGCGTCAACTCCACACGGTGGAACAAGGATTGATGATCCTCTAAGTGGCGCTGCTTAAGCTCTGCGTATCCTTTAGAGGCTGAAGCTAACTGCACTAGGCACAACTCCGCTGGCAGCTTGCCACCGCTTCCCGGCATCCGGTCATACCCGGCATAATCGGTTGCCGCAGCCAGACGAAGGGTAATGGAGTGCGCGCCAGAAATCAACAGCGAGCCGTTCTCCGCTACACAAGTCCCACCTTCCGTCTGGATCTCCATAACCGCAGCAAAACTTATGCCAAGCCCCTCTTCATATAATACGGCACGCGGGTGATCCCCTACGTAGTTATCAGCCACATGCGACGGGGCACGGCCAGTCATAATCAGCATGCCATCCGGAGTAATCTCCGAGTTGAAAGGATGTGGTGATGCCAGATCCGCCCAGAAATCTGGCAGAGTAGCTTGGCCCTCCCCCCCCTCAGCACGGATATGAAGAGCTATAATGTCATCCGGTCTGCTGGCCAATACTTCACGTACGATCCTTACACCACCAGCAGTATAGGTTACCGTAGCCAACGCCTGATCCAGATCAAGCTCTCTCCGGTAATCCTCTACAGGACCTGCAAAATTAAACTTCAATCGCAAATCTCCAAGCGGTTGATAGGATTCCGTCCGGCTGCCTAACATTTTGGCGTCCACCAGTGCTTCTGCTTCCTTGTATTTCCCCTCTACAACTAGCTGTTTAGCTGGAGCCAAATGCCGCAGTGCCTCATAGTTGGCTTTATCCCGCGGGAAACCTGACCATAGAGTGTCTTCATTTAATTGAATCCGTTCTTCTTCGATTCCACCAAAGACCATGCCGCCCAGCCTCCCGTTACCTACGGGCAGCGCTTCTTCCCATCCAGCCGCCGGCTGCTTGTACCATAACTCATGCCGTCCGGAGTTCTTGCTCTCTCCCATGTATATTCCTCCTGTCCTGTTATTACCGGTGAAAAGCAATCAGCGGGAGGCCCGGACTTTCGTTCGGACTTCCCGCCATCTTCATGCTTTTATTAGATTAGACGAAATTTAATAATTAATCATTCCAAAGTTTCACGCGTTGTTTAACCAGCTCTTCACGCAAATCTTCAGCTTTCGTTACACCAGCTTTATCAAGCTCAGCCATGTAAGCATCCCAAACTTTATCGAAATCAGCTGGTTTAGACAAGATTGCTTCTGGGATCCGTTTCCAACTGATATCCTTCAGCTTGTTGTCAAGAACGACAATTTCGCTATCCCCAGGAATCGTGATATTCCATGCCGCGCCCCAAGGTTTAACTTTGAACTCATCTTCACTTGGGAAGAGGTCTTTCCAAGTTGTTGCTTTGTAAGCAGCAAGTGTTTCTTTTTCAACCGCATTGTAACCTACGGTTACTTGCTCAGGGAAACGAGTTGTGTAGTAGTTACCAGATGGATCCAATACACCGTCGCCATAGTGAGCGCTCAGCAATGCATAGTTTGATCCGACATTACCCAAACCAGTTTCTTTTTGGAAGTTGGTAGTGTCATTATATTTACGGTCGTTCACATCTTCAGGAATGACACGTTTGCCATCAACAACATTGTAGTGTTTGCCTTCAATCCCCCAGTTAACCAATACTTGACCTTCGTCGGAAGCTAGGTAGTCCAGGAATTTAATCGCACGAACTGGATCTTTAGCATCTACGCTGATCCCAATTCCGTTACCACCCATGAAGCCTGTAGGCCAGAAGGAGGTTTCTTTGTACTCCTCAGACAAGGTTACAGGATAGTGTCCATAGCCTTGATCCAGCTTGCCTTCAGCTTTCAATGCTCTTTCTCCATCGCCATAACCCCAGTCTTGGTCAATCAAACCAATAACGCGGCCGGTAGCGATTTTAGCTTTGTACTGATCATACTTTTGAACGAAACTTTCTGGATCAAGCAATCCGATATCGTTCATGTGGTTGAGCCAGCGGAAATATTCTTTTTCAGCCGGACGACGGAAGTGATAAGTTACTTCTTGGGTGTCGATATCAATCGCATATTCACCATCGTCAGGAGAACCAGTAGTAATAAATGCTGGGTTAGTTACTGTAATGTACATGTACCAATCATCTGCATTCAGAGTCAGGCCGATGTTTTTATTACCATTTTCATCCGTAGGATGTTTTTCCAGGTAAGCCTTGATTACGTTCTCATAATCTTGAACAGTTTTGATTGCAGGATATCCAGCTTCTTTAACAGCACGGTGCTGTAGTTCAAATCCGCCACCAGCATCAAAATATTTGTTGTCCACACCTGCATAGGTAGGGATGGCATAAATCGCATGATCATCGTCACTGTAACGTGAACGTTTCATGCCTTCTTCGCCCAATACTTTTTTGATATTCGGAGCATATTTTTCAATCAGGTCTGTTAGATCAAGCATTGCGCCTGCATCTACCAGCTTGCTGACATCAGTCTTAGCACTGATCAAATCCGGATATTCGCCGCTCGCTGCGATCAAGGCTACTTTTTGTTGAGGATCACCAACTGCATATTCAGCATTTAGGGTTACTCCCGTTTTTTCCGTAATCACTTTACCAACTTCATCTTGCATACCTGTCCAGTTCGGGTTAGGGTCTGCACTGAAGAAGGTCATCGTGAGCGGGGAAATATCCTCAGCCGCATTGGTCGCATTTCCAGCATTAGTTGCGTTGCCGCCTGTATTTCCAGCTGCAGCATTACCATTGTTGCCATTGTTACCGCCGCAGCCTGCAAGCACACCGAGCAGCATAATAGAAGTGAGCGTTAATGCCGTAGCTTTGGCTTTTATCTTTCTATTACTTCCCATTAAATAAACCCTCCTTAAAATTGTTTATCTATCGTATCACAGGTGAAGACCTGTTAATACTTTACCCAGCTTGCCAAAAGAAAACGGATACACAATAGGTTTTAAGCATAGGGGAGACTAAGCTCCCCCGTTAAACTGTGATTAGCTCTTCACAGCACCAAGTGTCATACCTTTAACAAAATACTTCTGAATGAACGGATAAACCAACAGGATCGGTACGGTTACGACAATCGTAATCGCCATTTTGAGCGACTCCGGCGAGACCTGATTGGAAGCCAGCGAAGCAATGTTGGAGCGGTAGTCGCCTCCGTTACCACTGGTTGTGGTCTGTAGAACCTTCATCAATTCATATTGCAATGTGGTCAAGTTAGGGCTTGAACCATTGTACAGATAAGTATCAAACCAAGCATTCCATTGACCTACTGCTAGGAACAGCGCGATCGTTGCTAGCGCTGGCTTCATCAATGGCAGAATAACGCGGAAGTAGATAGTAAAGTCATTGGCTCCATCCAGCTTCGCCGATTCCTGCAGCGCATACGGCAGGCCGTCGATGAAGGAACGGATAACGAAGACGTTAAAGGCACTAACCAGTCCAGGCAATACATAGACTGCAAAGCTGTTCATCATATGCAGATCCTTGATCAGCATATAGATTGGAATCATTCCTCCTGAGATATACATGGTCATTGCCAAGAATGTGGAGACAAACTTGCGACCTGCAAAGTCAGGGCGGCTGATCGTAAACGCCAGCATCGAGGCACTGATCAGTCCGAACAAAGTACCGATAATTGTCCGCAAAGCGGATATTTTAAACCCGGTGATTAATCCGGAGAAAGTGAAGATCTTTAGGTAATTGTCCCAGGTAAAATCCCGGGGATAGATGGTCACTCCACCGCGCACACTGTCCACTGAATCATTCAGAGAGATGGCAAGCACGTTCAAAAACGGATAAATCGTGATTACAACCACGAACAGTACTACAAAATATACAAAGAAATCAAAGATCCGGTCTGACCATGACTTTCCGGTGATAGCTGAATTTCCCACTGTAACGCTCTCCTTTCATGAAAAGGGCAATTTACTGCCACGATTGGGTAGAAGGGCCTTCTGTGCTACAGAAGGCTCTCTTTTGTTGTACGTTTGAAGATTCCATTAATCGTAAACAGTAGAATTACACTGATCACTGAGTTGAATATATTGATCGCAGTACCGTAGGAATATCTCGCCATGCCCAGTCCGTATTTCAGTGAATACAAGTCTAGCACTTGAGAATAGTCGGTAACGAGGTTGTTTCCGAGCAAGAATTGCTTCTCAAAGCCGATATTGAGCAAATTACCCACCGACATAATGAGTAGTACAGTAATTGTTGGGCGAATACCCGGAAGTGTAATATGCCATACCTGACGAAGCCTGCTGGCACCGTCTACCCGGGCCGCTTCGTACAATTCAGGCCCAATACCTGCGATAGCTGCAAGGTAGATGATGGCGTTCCATCCGGTCTCTTTCCAGACATCCGATAAGGTAACGATTCCCCAGAAGAGATGGCCCTGGGCCATAAACTGGATAGGTGCGTCTATGAATCCTATTCCTAACAAGATATCGTTTACAAGACCATTTTCACCAGATAACATTTTAGTTACAATCCCCGCTGCAACCACCCATGATACAAAGTGGGGCAAATACGAGACTGTTTGAGCAAATCTTTTAAAGAAGCCAAGACGCACTTCATTGAGCAATATTGCAAACGTTATTGGAAAGATAAATCCTGCGACTAAGCCCATTCCACTCATCGCCAGCGTATTACGCAGCGCCAGAAGGAATTGCGAGTCACTGAACAGTGTCTTAAAGTGTTCAAAACCTACCCATTCTTGTTCAAAAAAGCCACGTGCGGGCTTGTACTTTTGAAAAGCCATCGTCCAGCCCCATAACGGGAGATAACTGAAGACGAATGCCCAGATCACAAAAGGTATCGACATCATCCATAAGTACTTTTGATTCTTAAAGCTTCTCCAAAACCGTCCTCCTGAAGCAGGCTTTTTGTTGCGTGTTCGGGTATCCGGCGGGATTTGAGAAGTTACTGTGTCCGCTTTCATAAAGCCCCTCCTCTCTATGTCTATATTCTAAATCTCTGTAAGCGATTGCAGTACCCTATAAATTCGACCTAAAATCAGGTGAAAATTAGAGATTTAGAGCCCAAATAAAGCGGATACATCGTTGAAAACACTGAAAACAAACATGAATTTACTGAAAATATAATCAAGTGAAATTATTTGATTTCATAAATCGATACGATACTTAATCCCCTGTCTATTTCACACAATTAATACTTCATCCAATAATTAAAAAACGCCCCGAGCTAACGTTCTATAAGTGAACGTGGCCGGAAGCGAAGGCGCGGACTGAAATGACCCTATTTAAGCAAATTGCACATCTTATTGGGTTAGGCGGACTATAAAGACCTTATTCACTTAAAAAACCACCTTTTGGAGAACATTTGCAGCTAATAACGTACATGGAGTCCGATAAATCGAAATTGGACTCGAAATAGCCCAAATAACGACTCTGGAGTCCGTCATACCCGCGAATGAAAACTATAATATGCTCTCAGATGAGGCGTAACAAGTATACCCGTAACCCCTGCCCTGCTCCTCAACGAAAACCTCCGTATGGTTCAATTAAAATTAATTACTTTAATATCATCTTAGCTAGAAAATATTACCTGATACATCAGTACTTCAACTATTTCAGATACATATTCCTTATACGCACATGCCGAGTCGACATTATCTGTTGTACCTGCAATTTCTTTTCCTAAAGGAGGGTAATAGGAGAGCAATGAAAAACAAAAACATCAAGATATTATTATTGATTATTGCTGCAGTATTATTGACACTAAATTTATTTCAATTCAATAACAACGTAAGTCATAACAGATTAATGGATAGACTGGACCTGAATCTGACATCAGAACTCGACGGTCTAAGAGTGGAATTAGAACGATCCTCAACACCAAGCATTCTTGCTGTAGAGCAAGCGAGTAAAGTTGCTGCCCTTTCGACGTATTCAACATTAGGGTTCGATTATGGATATACCTTGGAAACCAGAATACATGACAAATATGTACAAAATGAACCTTATAAAGAGATGGATCAAATTCAAGAGTTACTTCTTGCCCTTCTAAAGGACCCTGCAAATCAAGAATTGCAACAAAGATTAGATTTATTATTAGTGAAGTAGCTTTAATGTAAGAAAAAAAGCCACAGCTAAAGCTCAGGTTATACCTGAACTGCAACTGTGGCTTTTTGGGCTTCTATTTTAGATGTTTTTGCGAAAAGAACTTGGGGAGAGTCCTACATATTTACGGAACTTGGCGTTGAAGTAATCGGGGTTCATGTACCCAACTTTCTCGGCCACCTCATATACTTTCATGCCTTGCGCGAGGAATTGCTTCGCCTTCTCAATCCGCACTTTGTCCACATACGTATTGAAGTATTCCCCGGTAGTGTTCTTGAACATTTTACCTAGATATGCGCTGTTGTAATTAAATAACTCAGATAAGGTCTCAAGCTTAAGGTTCTCATTGTAACGGCGGTTGATTAGCTCCGTAATTTTTTTGATCTCATTCCCTTTGCTGCCACTGGACATTTGATCGGCGATCTCCGCCATGAAATTGACGGCCTGCTCTTGCAGGTCTGCCAGGTAATGACTATGGTAGAGCTCACCGATCGGCGGGGAATGCTTAGCGGCATTGCTGCGAATCTCTGGATAGACCGGTTCGAGACGGGCCAACACCGTACTGAGAATCCGCACAAATGTATCTTTGATCTGCTGCTCCTCACTGCCCGCAGCCAGTAGCTCCGCACAGATCGTATCCACCAGCGGTTCAATGGCCGCGCGGCTTCCGGTTTCAACAGCAAGCATTAGGCGGCTCTCCGCATCCTGCCCTTCTTCGGTGTACGCCTCCGCCACTCCAGGAAACAACATACCGGAGAGATCGGCGCTGATCAGAATCCCTTTGCGGTAAAAGAATGCCCGGCGCAGCAGTTCACGCGCCACTTGAAAAGACTGTGCCGCCTCTTCTGGTCCAGCTACAGGGCCTCCCGTTGCTGCGCTGAAGTTGTATCCCTCGCGGCAAATTAAGGAAGCAAGCTCTTCCATCAGCCGCTCCTGTTCCTGCTTTCCTGGCAGCGGCTCTTGCAGCAGGAATCCAATATATGGCGGCATCGTGAAAAACATCCGCTCTTCACTGCTGCCAAAATACTGTTCTACCGCGGCCTTAACGGCCCGCTCCCCTTCCTCACTGCCGCCCGCAGGCGCGAGTAATTCGAGTAGGATCACTTCGACATGGTCTGATTTAAGACCCAGTGCTGCCGCCTGCTTAGCAGGATCATTCTCCCCCTCCTCCGCTGTTGAAGGCTGCAGCAATGTACGCAGCAGGCTTTCGCGATTACGGGCAGGCTCCTCTTCATTCCAGCGGCTAAAGCGATCTTCCTGAGCGATCGTGACTCTGAGTTCCTCCAAATAGTTGATTAGCTCTTCCTCATCCACCGGCTTCAGTAAATAGCCGTCAATGCGGTAAGAAATGGCTCGTTTAGCATACTCAAAATCCGCATGACCACTTAAAATTAGCACATGGCTGGTCGAGCCTTCCTCGCGCAGCTCACCGATTAACTCCAGCCCGTCCATACCAGGCATGCGGATATCCACCACAATCAGTTCCGGATAAAAAATATGATATTTCTCCTGAGCTTGCAAGCCGTTGGCGGCCGTAGCCACCACCGTATACCCTAGCTCTTCCCAAGGGATTAGAGCCCGAAGGCCTTCCCGCAGCTTTGGCTCATCATCAACAATCAATACTTTGATCATAGATTTATGTCCTCCATTGGAATACGAAACGTAATAGATGTTCCTTCATTCATCCGGCTTTCGATATTCAGTCCATATTCAACACCGTAGGATAACTTCAAACGGTCGTGTACATTGCGCAGCCCGATCCGTGCCTCTTCCTGCTCATCACGAACCTCAAGGGTATAACGGATCTGCTCCAGCTTGTCCGGAGTGATCCCGGCTCCATTATCGGTAATGGTAAAGACCGCATGATTCTGCTCACGCTTGATATTCACCGTAACCATTGCTCCATCCATCGTGTTGTCTAACCCATGAATCACCGCATTTTCCACAAGCGGCTGCACAATCAGCGGCGGGATGTAGAGTGATTCGACGGCAGGGTCTACAATAAATTGATATTTCAAACGATCCTCATAACGGAATTGCTGAATATCCAAATAACAACGAACCACTTCAAGCTCCTGGCTAAGCAAAATTTTACTTCGGCCTACCTCCAGATTACTGCGCATCATTTTGCCAAGAAGACGCACTACCCGTGCAATCTCCACTTGCCCTTTCATATGGGCCTCCATACGAATAGATTCCAGCGCATTGAACAAGAAATGAGGATTGATCTGGCTTGCCAGCATTTTAAAACGGATATCATTCTGTTTCTGTTCCAGCAGACTGTTCTGGTCATTAGATTCCTGTACCTCGTACATCAAATCGTTAATACTCCGCACCATAGAATTGAATTGACGAGCTAACAGAGCAATTTCATCTTTACCATCAATTTTTAATGAAGTGTCAAAATCACCCGTACTAACGCGGTTAATATGTCTGCTTAACTGCAATAATCGACGTGAAAATAACGAAGAGAAACTATATATGATTAAAAAGGCCAATAAAACGCTTACGGCAATCACGGTAATCGAAAGCTTAATCACCCGATTAGGTTCTTTGACTATACTATCAATAGAAAAAACAGAAATAATTCGCAGGGCGTTACGGCTGGCTTGTGGTTTAAGTTCTTCTATCACTATTTTGGAGGCTTCACCATCTACTTCTGCCTCATAGCTCCCGCTTCCTTGCCCCAAAAGCTTTGTATCAAAAGAAACATCTGCCAGTTTCTTTCCTGTCCGATCGCTCCGGTTCGCAGCAATGATATTATCCTGATCATCCACGATCATGGTATCAAATGATTCCTGGCTCAGAATTGAGGTTAGCTGGTGACTGTTTACATTAATAACGAGCACGCCAATCTTACTGGAGCCCTCCAGCTCGATTTTGCGGACAAGACTTAAATAATTCCGCTGATCACGCTCATCCTCTATATATTCCCAACCGACGAGGCTATCGTACCGCTGTGCTCTCTGATACCACTGGCTCTCCTTAATGGCAGACGAAGGATTGATCAGCTCCCAGTTGTTAAGCAGCGTAGCATTATCAGTGTATAAACGTATGTTGGATATGTCTTTATATAATCTTAGGTATTCACGCATATCAGTGTAATCCCGATAAGCCTCAACCACATCATAAGTGCTTACATACTGGCGTATGGCGAGTTTTTTCAGCCGGGCATCATTGGACAATCGATACGCTATATCTTGCGATACACCGATGACTTCTTCTGTTCTTTTTTTTACCCGATCTACGTTAATTGAAGCTTGCTCCAGTGCGTTCTCAAACGCCATGGTCCTCATCTCAATCGTAAGATAACCACCTACCAGTAATACCGGTAAAAGTGTAGTCAGTAAAAAAGCAAGCAGCAGCTTATTGCGGATTTTGATGTCATTCAGCACCTTAACAAACCATTGAAACATGGCCTTTCGCCCCCCGAAACCTTCACTATCTCATGTACAGGCTGCCACTACCATGGAGATATTCCATACTTTACAGAAGAAAAATGAAAACGGCAACATTTTTGAATATTGCCGTTCATCACCTCTATAAAGAAGATGGTCTTTAAAAAGGCCTTCCGCCAGATGCGAAAGACCTTTTTTATATCAGACAGATTGATAAATGGCATTTTATTGGCGATATGCAGCCAGCTTGTTATTCAATTCGCGGGTCTGGCCGTAAACTTCCTGATAGAGGTTGAATAGACCATCATAGATTGCCGTTTGTTTCGGATCTGGTTTATATACATCAGCAGGACGGATAAACGCTTCTGCACATTCCGCAAGGGATGTGAACCATCCGCTTCCATAAGCCGCCAGCATAGCTGCTCCCATTGCCGGACCCTGTTCACTTTCCAGCTTCACGATGGATGCATTGAAAATATCAGCCTGCATTTGCAGCCAAGCCTCATTTTTAGCTCCACCACCAATTGCAATGATCTCTGTAATCTCTTTGCCTGACTCACGTACAATCTCAATGGATTCACGCAGTGAGAAGGTAATGCCTTCTAATACTGCACGTGTAAAATGCGTCAACGTATGCCCTGAATCCATACCAATAAAGCTTCCGCGAATATTCGCATCTGGATGTGGTGTACGTTCTCCTACAATATAAGGTGTGAATAACAGGCCGCCGCTGCCAGCTGGAATAGAGGAAACTCCGCTTAACAGCTCATCAAAGCTTTTGTCCGCCGCAAAGGTTTCTTTGAACCACGTAAGGCTATGACCAGCAGCTAGTGTAACCCCCATAATATAGTAGGCATCTTTTTCACCATGGTTAAAGAAATGGACTTTGCCTTCGAGATTCAAATCTTTATTGCTTTCATAAGAAAGAACTACACCAGATGTACCAATACTGCACATGGTCCGGCCTTCTCCCAATACACCCGCTCCGAGCGCGCCACAAGCATTATCTGCACCACCAGCAAATACCTTTGTTGAAGATAAAAGACCTGACGCTTCAGCAATGTCCGGCAATAAAGTTCCAGTCTGTTCAAAGGATTCTACCAATCTAGGACAAAGAGAAAGCGGAAGTTCAAAAGCCTCTGCGATTTCTGCACTCCATTCTTTAGAACCTACATCCAATAGCAACGTTCCGGCAGCATCGGAGTAATCCATTGCATAATCACCCGTCAACCGATAACGAACATAATCTTTTGGCAGCAGGAACTGATGCGCCTGTGATAATACTTCTGGTTCATTCTCTTGAACCCACAGAATCTTAGGCAGTGTAAAACCTTCCAATGCTTTGTTTCTGGCGATATCGATCAACTTCGTTCCAAGCGTCTTCTCAATCTTACGGCATTGTGCAGTAGTACGGGTATCATTCCAAAGAATAGCTGGACGCAGCACTTGCCCTTCTTTATCTACTAGTACCAATCCGTGCATTTGTCCGGAGAAACTTAGACCGTCTACTTGAGACGGGTCTATGCCTGATACTTCAATCAGACGGCGCAGGCTGACCAGCGTGCCCTTTACCCAATCTTCAGGATTTTGCTCACTCCAGTTCGGTTGGGGTCTGCTTAGCGGGTAGGACTCGGAATGCTCAAAAGCCACCTTCCCCTGCGGGTCCACTAGAACAGTCTTCACTGCACTAGTCCCCAAATCAACACCTATAACGTATTTCATTTTTGACCTCCTAAAAGTTTTGTTAGCATAGACTTCATTGAATTACTTCGAGCAAAACTTACTTCGTAAGCATCTTGCTTAGTTTTTACTACAAAAAGGGGGCTGCCGAAGAATGCTCTCTTCAGCAACCCCCGTTGCATTTGTTCAAACTCGACTCAAAGCCTAAGCTTCAAGCTCCCTATAAGGACTACTCAGCCAAGATGTATTGGTTAAGGGTAGCTCTCAGGTATTCTTGACGTCCGGATTGGTTAGGACGTGGGTTCTCATTGTTCAAAGCATATTCAGCCAAAGAAGCCAATGTTGCTTTACCGGAAACGATGTCTGCACCAACGCCTTCTGTGAAGCTGCTGTAGCGTTTGTCAATGAAATCTTCGAATACGCGATCTTCGATCAATTTAGCAGCAACTTTCAAGCCTTTTGCGTAAGTATCCATACCAGCGATGTGTGCCAAGAACAGATCTTGTGGCTCGAAGGAAGGACGACGTACTTTAGCGTCGAAGTTAATTCCGCCTTTGCCAAGACCGTCATTCTTCAATACTTCATAAAGAGTAAGTGTTGCATCGTAGATGTTTACTGGGAATTCATCAGTATCCCAACCAAGCAGTGTATCCCCTTGGTTAGCGTCAAGTGATCCAAGCATGCCATTAATACGAGCTACACGAAGTTCATGTTCAAAAGTATGACCTGCAAGCGTAGCGTGGTTAGCTTCAAGGTTCAGCTTGAAGTGCTTGTCGAGGTTGTATTTTTGTAAGAACGAAATTGTTGTTGCTGCATCGAAATCATATTGATGTTTAGTAGGCTCTTTTGGTTTAGGTTCGATCAGGAATTGACCATCAAAACCAATTTCCTTAGCGTAATCTACAGCCATGCTGAACAGACGTGCAATGTTATCTTGTTCAAGACCCATATCTGTATTCAGCAATTCTTCGTAACCTTCACGGCCGCCCCAGAATACATAGTTGCTTGCGCCCAGACGTTTACCAACTTCCAGACCTTTCTTCACTTGTGCTGCTGCATGTGCGAAAACATCAGCGTTAGGTGTAGAACCTGCACCGTGCATATAACGCGGGTTAGTGAACATATTAGCTGTATTCCACAGCAATTTCTTGCCGGAAGTCTTCATACCTTGTTCAAGGATATCAACAATAGTGTCGATGTTGCTGTAGAACTCACGCAAAGATGCGCCTTCTGGTGCGATATCTACATCATGGAAGCAGAAGTAAGGCAGATCCATCTTGTCCATAAATTCGAATGCTGCTTCAGCGCGAGCTTTAGCTTTATCAAGACCACTCAATTTGTCCCAGCTGCGAATTGCAGTTTCAGCGCCAAACGGATCAGAACCGCCAGCAGTTAATGTATGCCAATAAGCCATTGCAAATTTCAGATGTTCCTCCATAGTTTTGCCGGCTACGACTTCTTTAGGATTGTAGAATTTAAATGCATAAGGGTTGGTGGAACGGCTTCCCTCGTAAGAGATTTTGTTCACTGTCTCAAAATAAGCCATTGTGTAATCCTCCTCATATTGTGCTACGCTAGCAAGCGTTTACAGCATCATCTTAACACATCTTTTTGACTTTGTATATTGGTTAAACAAAGTTTTTTTATAAAATTTCCGCCTCTTTAAGTCTCCCTTGCCTATCCGTTTAATATTCAAAAAATCCAACAAACATAGATTTCCTCTTTTCTGCCGATGTATTGCAATTTCCAGCACATCACTCTAGACTAAGTGGCATACAACAAAAGGGAACTATGCTAAAAAGGATGTGTGATTCGTGAAGGTTACCGGAGATCAGGCGCTGGTCAAAAAAATCAATAAATCGATCGTACTACATACTATTCGAAGGAACTCTCCGCTCTCGCGCGCCAAGGTTTCAGAGATGACCGGACTGAATAAAGCTACCGTATCCAATCTGGTGGCTGAGCTATGCGCTCAAGAATTAGTGACTGAAGTTGGACCAGGTCAATCCAGTGGCGGACGAAAGCCGCTAATGCTGCATTTTAACAGCATGGCCGGCAGTGTAATCGGTATAGAGCTACGGGTGAAGCAACTGACAGCCGTCTTATGTGATTTAAGTGGTGGCATTCTTTTCGAAAGCGATTTCTCCCTGGACAATCATGCTCTGCCTTATGTACTGGAACGGATGAAAAAAACAATTTCAGACTTGATTGATAAAGCACCTGAATCCCCATACGGTATCGTCGGCATCGGAGTAGGTGTCCCCGGGATGGTGGATGAGAACGGGGTTGTTCTTTTTGCTCCCAACCTTGGCTGGGAAATGGTCGACCTGCGGGGTATTTTGGAGGCGGAATTCGCGGTTCCAGTCACTATTGATAACGAAGCTAACGCAGGTGCACAAGGTGAACTGAACTTTGGGGCGGCAAAAGATGTTAGACATCTGCTCTATATCAGTGCGGGTTCAGGGATCGGATCCGGTATTATTATTGGCGGAGAGCTGTACAAAGGTGCAAGAGGATATGCCGGCGAGACCGGACATATGACGATTGAAGCACAAGGCAAGCCGTGCAGTTGTGGGAGCCGTGGCTGTTGGGAGCTATATGCCTCGGAGAAAACCTATGACCATTCCGAGTTCTCCCTCCCTGCTCATACCACACAAGAACTGGTCCGTTATGCAGCCGCTGGACAAGAAGACGCCTTGCACCACTTCTCATCTATAGGTGAATATCTCGGCATCGGAGTAACGAATCTAATCAATAGCTTTAATCCAGAGCTGATTGTCATCGGTGGAGCCTTATCCGAAGCAGAAGCCTGGTTAGGGGAGCCCCTTCGCCGGGTTGTAGCCGAGCGTACACTTCCTTATCATAAGCAGCAGCTCGAGATTACCTTCTCCAAGCTGGGCAGCCGAGGCACGATGATAGGCGCGGGGTTCTCTGCAGTTATGCATTTTCTAGGCGATATTCGGGTGACCGTTTAATGTAGTCTAATGGACAACGTTTTGCGGGACAGTTTCACGGGTGAAATTCAAGAGCGGATAGAATTGACGTAAAATTGCCGCATTTAGGTGGATCAAAAGTGCAGTAAAAGCAACTTAAATCCTATATAATAAAGGATAAGTTAGTGTGACATTTATCACTACAACCCCTTTTTTGAAATGGAGAGCGAGTCCATGACCTATGTTGATACGTCTGATATCTCGGCACAGATGTTCATCACTGTGTTGCTTTTTCTGCTCATTATTGCCCCTTTGATCAGTCTCGGTGTGCTCCGTTTTTTTCAAGCCAAAAAGAAATCAGGGTTCATTCTGATCGGCAGCGGTGTTGCTGTATACGTCCTATTTCAGATCATTACCTCTTTCACTCAAGCTTAAATTGAACTTTGCGATTTACATCATAAAAAATAGCCTCCGCATATTAGCGTCAGGCTATTTTTGTATACTTAGACCACAAAAAGATCACCTCCAAAATGGAAGCGACCTTTTGCAATTTCCTCACAGAAATATATTTAATTAAACAGTCGCCAATGCTTTGTCGAACTGAGTTTTATTCATCCCCACGATTTTGTGCTCACCAATTACAGTTACAGGAACAGCTCTCATTCCCATATCCCAAACCTGCTGCGCGTAATCATCATTCTGCTCAATATTACGCTCTTCATAGGCTACGCCTTTTTCACTCAAAAAGCTCTTCACCTGACGGCAATGTGGACAATTTGTTGATGTATATACAATTACATTTTCCATCATTAGACCTCCTATGGAAGATTACAGTTATGTTACAGAATAACCGCGCTATGTTCCAGACTTTCAATGTATTTCTCAGCATCCATAGCTGCCATACATCCACTGCCTGCTGCTGTAATTGCTTGTCTATAACGGGTATCCTGCACATCACCACAAGCGAATACGCCTGGGATATTAGTTTCAGAAGTACCTGGGTTAGTCATGATATAACCTTCAGTATTAGTTGTGATTTGTCCACCCAAAAATGCAGTGTTAGGATGGTGGCCAATCGCCACAAACACTCCGCTTGCTTCAATGATTTCTTCTTGTCCGGTCTCATTGTTCAGCACTTTTAGTCCACTCACGCCTTTGTCTCCAGAAGTTACTTCCAGAGGAGTACGATTCAGGCTCCAAGCTACTTTAACATTATCGCGAACGCGATCCTGCATGATCTTGGAAGCACGTAGCTCTTCACGACGGTGTACCAGCGTTACTTTGGAGGCAAAACGAGTCAAGAAACCCGCTTCCTCAAGCGCAGAATCTCCACCGCCAACAACCACGATCTCTTTATTACGGAAGAAAAATCCATCACAGGTAGCACAGGTGCTCACACCGCGTCCCACATTATCCTGCTCGCCTGGGATACCGAGGTATTTTGCCGTAGCGCCAGTCGAAATGATCAGGGTATCCGTCGTAAGAACACCCAATCCTTCAACATTAAGCTTAAAAGGACGCTCTCCAAGTTCTACACTGTTCACCCAACCCGTACGGAATTCCGCACCAAAACGTTCAGCTTGTTTACGCATATTATCCATTAAGTCTGGACCCATAATTCCATCAGGAAATCCCGGGAAATTCTCCACTTCTGTAGTGGTGGTCAATTGTCCGCCAGGCTGAGGCCCTTCGATTACTAGTGGGTTCAAATTGGCACGAGCCAAGTAGATAGCAGCAGTCAACCCCGCCGGTCCGGTTCCAACAATTATTGATTTATACATATCTATATCCTCCTTGAGTTAGACGGCAGTGACGTCACTTCTTATTTAAAATAATTATAATGTAGTCTTAATTATGCTAACTGAAAGCAAAAATGTCAATAAGCCAGACTCCCTCAGGGAAAAATCATTTGTGAACAATTTAATTTTTGGCAATAAATAATACACACTAACATCACTGACCTCTTACCGCAACAATCGCAGCCCATTAAGAATAACCAATATCGTACTGCCTTCATGACCGATCACGCCAAAAGGAAGGGCGATGCCCTGCACAAAGTTACTGATCATCAGAACCGCGATTACTGTTACAGCAAAAATCATATTTTGCTTCACAATACGCTGTGAGCGCCGTGCCAATGAAATGGTCGAGGCGATCTCTTCAATATTATCATTCATAAGCACTACATCGGCGATCTCAAGCGCTGCACCACTGCCTTTCATGCCCATTCCCATACCAACAGTCGCTGTAGCCAGAGCAGGCGCATCATTCACACCGTCACCCACCATCACAACATTACCGTGCTCTTCACGAAGCGCCTTAATATGCTTTACTTTATCCTCTGGTAAAAGGTCGGCAAATACTAAATCTACTCCGGTTGAAGCCGCAATAACTTTTGCTGTAGCTTCCCGGTCACCCGTAAGCATAGCCACTTTAATCCCCAGCTCCTGCAGCTTCCGCACTGCGGCTTCTGCTTGTGGGCGAACTGTATCCTGCAATGCAATCATACCTGCAATATGCTCACCGTCCAAAATAATGGAGACAGTCTTCCCCTCTTCCGCCAACTGCTGCCGTTTAGTTCTCCAGAATGCAAGCTCAGAGTTCATCGCAGATGAAATCAGCTCATCCAGTAAATTGGACTTTCCAATTTTCCAGAGATGCCCGTCAACTTGACCTTCAATTCCCCAGCCAGTGATGGTTTTACTTTCCTGCACTCCCCGCAGCTCCAGATATTCTTCCTCAGCTTTACGCACAATGGCTTCCGCCAATGGATGGCGTGACATATGCTCAATGGATGCGCTAATCGCCAGTAATTCTTCCCGGTTGTAGCCTTCAGCTGCAATAAAGTCTGTCACCTGCGGAGTTCCCTCTGTAAGGGTCCCTGTCTTATCAAAAGCTACAACAGAGGTCCGGGCCATATTTTCGAGGTGGACCCCACCTTTAAATAAAATCCCTTTTCGCGCACTTTTGGAAATGGCCGACAGCATCGCAGGCATAATCGATGAGACCAACGCACAAGGCGAGGCTACTACAAGAAAAACCATCGCTTTATAAAAGGTTGCGCTCCAGCTCCAGTCCAGCAAAAAGGGTGGAAGGAAAATAAGAGCCACAGTCGAGGCAACGACTACCCGTGCATAGATGGCTTCCAGTCTTTTAATGAATCGCTGTGAGTTTGGAACATCCGTCTCTGCTTCTTCTACCATCTTAATGATCTTGGAAAAAAGTGTGTTCTCTGCTGATTTCGTTACTTCAATATAAAGTGGGCCTTCTCCATTGACCGTACCTGCGAATACCTCGCTGCCAGCACATTTTTCAACAGGCACTGACTCTCCTGTAATGGAAGCCTGATCTACTGCCGATTCTCCTCTGTACACCTTACCATCTGCAGGAATAAGATCCCCTGGACGTACAAGCAACAGATCTCCAATTACTAACTGATCGATAGCTACCTCGTTCATGCTTCCTTTTTCAATCCGCATGGCTGTGGCAGGTTTCAAGGCCATAAGTGAGGAAATATCCTTCTTACTCCGTTCCATCGTATAGCTCTCTAGTGCTCCACTAAGCGCAAAAATAAAGATGAGCATAGCACCTTCATTCCAGTACCCAATGGTAGCTGCGCCTAGTGCGGCCGCAATCATCAGCAGGTTCACATCGAGATCACGTTCTTTGACGAGCGTCTCAACGCCTTCTTTGGCTTTGTTCCAGCCACCAATGGTATACGAAATAACATAAAGTACTATAGAGAAAACTTCTGACCAGCTGCCCATAACCCAAGCAAAAAGCATAAGCACTCCGCTGCCAAGCGCAGCCTGCATCTCGGAGTTGCTGAGCATGGCTCTCAGATCGAACCGGCGTTTTGGAGCGCCTGGTTTCTTCATGCTGCCGGAGATTGAGGTTTGCTGGGGTAAATGTTTTGATGTTGCTTGCATAATAATCACCATCCTGAAAGTTTTGTGTAGGATTACTTCATTGACTTGCTTCGGGAGCATACGTTTTGTTTTGTCTAAATGATAATGAGAGCCATTCTTAAGACCCCTAAAATGACACATGCTGCCCCGGCTTAGCCGGGACAGCATGAATGATAACTATGAGTAGTGAGAATGATAATCATTGTTGCAACAGTACAACTATATTTCCTTAGTGCAACTTATATTTTAATAATACCACCTTGAACGAAAAAGTAAACCCTACCTTCTGGGCTATTCGTCATAAATTTAGAATAACTTTTTCCTATCTTAGCTGCGTATTTTATTTAAAAGCTCGGATAGGACTTGCTCTTCAACTGTCGTCGAATAAGCTCCACCTTCAAAAGACTTCATCGCTCCAATTCCAGCTTGGAACACAAACCGTATACGCCCTTTGCGAACCTTTTTATCCGTATACATCTTATCAATCAGCATTCTATTTGTAATGGTTGCTGGTATTTCAGTCGGAAGTCCCGCCTTCTTCAACAAAGCAATCACACGCTGAGTTTGGTCAGCCGTTACATACCCCAACTGCTCTGCCAGCTGCACCTGAACCGCGAGTCCAATCGCAATAGCCTCACCATGTAATAATTCATAACCACTTAAAGCCTCTAACGCCCGGCCAGCAGTATGCCCCAGATTTAGAATTTGGCGCAGGTTGCTCTCCAGTTCATCCTTTTCCACCACGCTATACTTGATCTCACAATTATGAAAAGCAATCCGTTCGCAAACCTCTCGATCTAATACAAGTTCGCCATCTGAGGAGACCACTCGCTCCATATTCTGTTCAAGAAACTCAAAAAAGTCAGCATCCGCGATGCAGGCATGTTTGATTGTTTCAGCCAAACCACTACGAAGCTCACGTACCGGAAGCGTTTTCCAAGTGGCTAGGTCGATGTAGACCTTTTTAGGCTGATGAAAAACACCAATTAGATTGGTTGCAACCGGTGTATTCACGCCCGTTTTACCACCAATAGAAGCATCCGCTGCTGCTAAAAGGGTAGTTGCATAGTTCAAACTTGGCACTCCCCGACCAAATGTTCCAGCCAAAAAACCTGCCAAATCCGTTACCGCTCCACCTCCGATGGCAAGGATACAGCAATCTCGTCCGTAAGAACGGCTTAATAGCCGGTCCTCCAGCTGTGCCTTCGTTTCTCGGGTTTTAGACTTCTCTCCAGCAGGGAAAGAAAATAACTCCGCTTGAAAATCATTCTGATGCAGTTGTTCCAGCAAGGCTTGTCCATACAGGGCTTCAACTTTTGAATCTGTAATAATCGCGAATTTGCTTACATTCTCGACAATTCCATGTTTCAAATCCTCGATCAGAGCGCCAAAAAGACCTTCCCCAATCTCAATATCGTAAGAATGATCTACGACCTTTTGCAGGCCAACTCTAAAATTTGTAGACATCTACAGCACCCCTATTCAGCAAGATGCTAATAAAATTCGAGCCTCCACTCTCATTATCCTGTTTATGTAAAATGTAAGGAGAAGCTGGAAACAAATGCGGAGGTTCCAAAACTAATGTTGTCTGTAGCTATTGGTGATAGTACAGAGGATCGGTGCAGATTAGTTTGAGTGCGGGGTTGAGTACGGAGGTTGAGCGCAAAGTATGAATACGACACGAGTGATGAACGTATGATGCAAGTTGCTCGCGTATGTTGCTACTATCGGACTCAGCTGACCCTAATCGCTGATTTTAAACACATTTGGTATTCTAACGGACTCCATTGCAGCTATTGACCTGAAAAGAACTAAATATGTACCTCTTCCTAACGAATAGTGTCTCTGGTGTCCGAAACCATGCTTAAAAAGCTAAAATCAGGCAAATAGCGTCATCTGGGTCCTTAAGCATCGGGGGGCGGAGGAGTGCGGAGGTTGAGTTCAGAGTTTGAATGCAAAGCATGAGTGCAAATTAGTTTAAGTGCGGTGGTTGGGCACAGGGTGGGAGTGCGGAGGTTGCATCCAAAAGCATGAGTGCCAGATTAGTTTAAGAACGGAGGTTGGGCACAGGGTGGGAGTACGGAGGTTGAGTGCAGAGGTTGAGTACGGAGGTTGAGTTCAAAGTATGAGTACGACACGATTGATGAGCGTATGATGCAAGTTGCTCGCGTATGTTGCTATTATCGGACTCAGCTGACCCTAATCGCTGATTTTAAACACATTTGGTATTCTAACGGACTCCATTGCAGCTATTGACCTGAAAAGCACCAAATATGTACCTCTTCCTAACGAATAGTGTCTCTGGTGTCCGAAACCATGCTTAAAAAGCTAAAATCAAGCAAATAGCGTCATCTGGGTCCTTAAGCATCAGGGGGCGGAGGTTGAGTACAGTATTGAGCACGGAGGTTGAGTATAGTGATTGAGTAAAGGGATATATGTACGCTGTTGAAGCAGGCAGCTAACGACCAAAAAAACAAAGCAACGATTCTCCGATAACCGGATAATCGCTGCTCTGAAGTCTTTTTTCGATTCTTATATGAACTGCACCGTATCGTTCATCAGAAAAAGCTTACTGCCTTCCCCCGGCGGCAGTATCCAGCGTTTCTCGCTGCCTGGCGATCCAGATCAGGCAGGCCGCTCTCAGCAGCGCTTCGGTCCGCTGACCGGCGCTGCAAAAGATCCCGCTGAGCCCGATCTGATACAGATCGGCCAAAGCCGACGCCGCCGGTGTCCCCGCGGCGAGCACCACCGCCGCCGGCTTCACGCTCGTCACGGCGGCAAAGATCTTCCCCGCCGCCAGGGCGAATTCCTCCGCGGCGGTCTCTTCCGGCGCGTGCTCGCCCGCCGCGCCGTCCAGCACTAGGAAATCGGCGATACGCGCGATTTCCGCAGCGGCGGCAGGCTCCACATCGGGCGCGATCAGCGCCCCGATGCGGCATGCCGCCGCATAAGCGTGGCCGAGTGTCTGATCGGCCACGTCTT
The DNA here is from genome assembly GCF_038002785.1 of Paenibacillus sp. FSL H3-0310. Lineage (NCBI taxonomy): Bacteria > Bacillati > Bacillota > Bacilli > Caryophanales > Paenibacillaceae > Paenibacillus > Paenibacillus sp. FSL H3-0310. Next base: position 198,327 of record NZ_JBBODC010000001.1, on the reverse strand, counting down.
CGATGAATTCGCGCTTTGCAGCGAATTCGGCTGCACTTGCGGTGTAGGCGACCAGCAGGTCAAGGCGGCAATCGCCGCCTTGCCGCTGGCTCTCCGCCACCGCAGCGAACAGCGCTTCGAGCTGCGCGTCCTGAAGCGCGGCAAGCTTGGCGGGCTGCGCCACCGCAAGCGACTCTGGATGCAGCAGGGTGACCGCTGCCCATTCGCCATCCGGCGATTCGAGCAGCTCGGCAACAGCTGCACGCAGACGATAAGAGATTCGCTGCAGAATACGCGCTGTTTGGAGTTCATCCTCGCTAGATAACCAGTTCTCATAAAGACAGAACAGCTCTGGTTCCAGCAGCCATTCCTCACTCCGTATCAAACACGGGCCCGCTTGAACAGTCCTTGTTCCTTCCCGTCCAGCAAGACGTTCTTCTCTTCCTTCACGCAGCACTAGGAATGTCGATGGTTCCCCCGGCCGCTTAAAATAAGACCGCTTCAAAGGCTCAATGACATCCCTCTGCTCTACTCCAGCGATAAATTCTGCGGCAGCGGAGGCTACGGATCCAGCTTGGCTCATTTCCATTCCCACAGTCCGATCACCAGCCTTATACATGAACTTGAACGGGCGCTCTTCACTACTCCGCAAACCATCCTGCTGACGTTCACCCTTCATCCTCGCACCCACCCTTTATCTTTGGATTGCTGCCGGTATGCCAAGCTATATAACATAAGCGACCGACATTTCATTTACCTACCTCACTTATAAATACGGGAGCCACACCTGAAATATGCAAGCGTTGCCAAATCCGATGAATATTCCAACTTTTTTAGGCAACAAAAAAAGCATTACCGCAGAGCAGTAATGCTTTTCGAAATATAAACTTCTATTGTTGACTGGCAGCGATAGCTTGCTCCAGATCATAGATAATATCATCAATGGACTCCGTCCCGATCGACAAACGCAGCAATTCCGGCGTTACTCCGGCTGTGATTTGCTCCTCATCCGACAGCTGTGCATGAGTTGTGCTCGCTGGGTGGATGATCAATGACTTGGAATCCCCAACATTCGCTAAATGAGAGAACAGCTTCACATTCTCAATCAGCTTACGTCCCGCAGCACTTCCACCTTTAATACCAAAAGTAAGGATCGCACCTTGGCCTTTAGGCAAATACTTTTGCGCTAATTCATGAGATGGATGCGTAGGAAGTCCCGAATAACTTACCCATTCCACATCTGAATGTGCCTCCAAATATTGCGCTACCTTCAGCGCATTCTGGCTATGACGTTCCATCCGCAAATGAAGAGTCTCCAGACCTTGCAGCAGCATCCAAGAGTTGAACGGTGAAATCGCCGCCCCTAAATCGCGAAGCAATTGAACGCGGGCTTTAATAATATAAGCAATCGGGCCCACCGCTTCCGTATAAACCACTCCATGATAGCTTGGATCTGGCTCCGTAAGACCTGGGAATTTACCGCTTGCCTTCCAATCAAATTTACCGCCGTCAACAATAATCCCGCCAATGGATGTACCATGTCCACCGATGAATTTGGTTGCCGAATGGACAACAATGTCCGCGCCATGCTCAATCGGACGCAATAAATATGGACTTGGGAACGTATTGTCTACGATGAGAGGAATCCCATGTTCATGGGCGATCGCTGCAACTGCCGCAATATCCAGAACATTTCCCTGTGGGTTGCCGATTGTTTCTGCATACAAGGCTTTGGTCTTATCTGTAATCGCAGCACGGAAGTTCTCAGGATTATCCGAATCTACGAAATGTACCTTAATACCAAGCTTAGGCAGTGTTGTCGAGAATAGATTATAAGTTCCGCCATATAGACTTGCTGCAGATACAATTTCATCCCCAGCGCCCGCAATATTTAGAATGGAAAAGGAAATAGCCGCTGCCCCGGAAGCTGTAGCAAGCGCACCTGCCCCGCCCTCAAGTGCTGCCACACGCTGTTCAAATACATCCGTAGTTGGGTTCATCAGCCGAGTATAAATATTACCGAATTCTTTAAGCGCGAACAGATCCGCTGCATGATCAGCATCACGGAACCCGTAGGAAGTGGTCTGATAAAGCGGTACAGCACGTGAGAAAGTAGTTGGATCAATTTCCTGGCCTGCATGGACAGCCAAAGTTTCAAACGACAGCTTGCGATCTTCTGACATAGGTATTTCCTCCCCTATAATTAAGTATAGAAATGATTAACAACTTTGAATTGTACCCATTCTCTCACAAACCACGTCATTTGAAAAGAAAAAAATCTCATTATTCCGGTGTGAATTATTGTACTTTGGTCAAATGCTTCTGCTAGTGTCCTCTACCTACTGGATAACGCTTTCAATATAAATTAATAAAAACCTCAACCTTATGTATAAAACACAATCGCTAATCAAGCTGATCGGTTAATAGCTTGAATCAGGACAGCGGCGAATGAGCTTGTCCTCCTCACTCGCCGCTTCCGATTCAGCCCTTCGGCTTAGTAATTGCTTTGGCTTGTTTCGCCTTTAGCAATCGCTACACCACCACTAGTTCCAATACGGCTTGCACCTGCTTGTACCATTACATGTGCATCTTCTGCACTACGTACACCACCGGAAGCTTTTACACCGATATTAGGTCCAACTGTAGCACGCATAAGCGCGATATCTTCTTTCGTTGCCCCGCCTGTAGAGAATCCAGTGGATGTTTTTACGTAATCTGCTCCGGCCTCAACAGATAGCTTGCAGGCACGAACTTTTTCTTCTTCCGTTAACAGACAAGCCTCAATGATGACTTTTGTCAGGGCTTTGCCGTGCGCTGCATCTACAACAGCTGCAATATCACGTTTAACCAGCTCATCGTTACCATCTTTTAATGCTCCGATATTGATGACCATATCCACCTCGCCTGCACCTTTAGCGATAGCATCGGTAGTCTCGAATGCTTTGCTCTCTGTTGTCGATGACCCCAGCGGAAAGCCGATTACTGTACATACTTTAACCTCAGGCGTATCTTTCAGCACTTCATGGGCAGTAGCTACCCAAGCAGGGTTTACGCAAACAGAAGCAAACTTATAAGTTTTAGCTTCCTCCGCCAATTTAATAATGTCTTCTTTCCGTGCATCTGCTTTAAGTAGTGTATGATCAATGATCCCCGATAGTGTAATTTCGCTCATTTTTATTATTCCTCCATGATTTGGATAGTAGTTTTTTCATCTCTGTAATCATACCAATAGAACTGTGCTTTGCAAAGCAAACAGGGTGGGCATGCCTACCTCAAACCTTAATTTGTGCAGATTTTATGGATTTTAAGTAGTTTATCATTCCCTAAATTATCTTTTTAAAAAAATAAAGGTTTAATCCCCTAAACTTTCCCAATTAAAAATACGATAATAGTCTTAGATAAATAGGTTTTTTTATCCTATTCATCAAAATTTTTCTTAGATAAAACTTAGGAGGAGATTAATCAAAAATGGGAAACTTCAATTTCGCCACAAATGCTGCAGATCAAAAACTGAATGTACAAGTGGAAGGAACTATGTCGCCAGAAGATGCAGGACGTTTCATTAATGAGTACAACCAAATCATAAGTGCATTCGACCCGAAACAATATGAGATCATCCTAGATTGCAAGACATTGAATGTATCCTCAAAGGACACACTTCCCATGCTTGAGCAATGCTACATACTGTACAAACAATCCGGATTTAAAAAAGTAACCTTTATTATTGCCAAAAGCCCTGTCCTAAAAATGCAGTTAAGCCGAGTGGCACGGGCAACGAAATTAGAAAATTACGAAATTATTGAAGCATAGGAGGCGCCACTTGGGACATATAGCGATTCGCCAAGCTGCTTATTACCACCCAGAGCATATCGTAGATAACGAATATTATCTGAAGCATTTTCAGAGTATGGGCAAGGACATCAAACGATTCCTAGAAGTCATGGGTCGCGACCGGAGATACATCGTAAAAGAACAGGGTGAAAATGCTCTGACGATGGGATTAAAGGCTGCCCAAAAAGTGCTTAGCGAAGCGAATTTGCAAGGTGAAGATATGGACATGATCATGTTCGCTTCACAGACGCCAGAGTACACCTATCCTACCAATGCACTTCTCCTACACCGTATGCTTCAAGGTAAACACCGGACCATTACGCAGGATTCCAATGCTAACTGCGCAGGAATGGTCTCCGCCGTGGAGCAGACAAGTCGTTATATGCAAGCCAATCCCAGCATCAGGTACGCACTTGTTGTAGGAAGCGACTACAGCTCAGTGAACTGCAATACAGATGATGAAATTACTTACCCTAACTTTGGGGACGCCGCAGCAGCAGTGATTCTAGAGCGTAGCAGTGAGCATGCAGGCTTCATAGATTCCCTTTATTACACCGATTCTGAAGGCTCCGAGAATATTATGTTCCCGGCCTGCGGCCTGTCGAATATTTATCAAGAGGGTATGACCCCAGAGCAGATTCGGATACGGTGGACCCCTTTTGACGGTACAGTGTGTGTGGATGCGGCTATAGCGGATATGAAGGAGCTTCTCTCACGCAACGGTCTGACTACGGATGATATCTCTGCATTCTGCCTTTCACAATTCTCACTGAAAAATATCGAGCTCATCCAAATCGGACTTGGGCTAACCGCAGAAAAGTTCATTTATGTAGGCGACGAGTTCGGCTACACAGCCACAAGCAGTCCTTTTATCGCCTTTCAACGCGGAGTCGAGGACGGACGAATCAAACGTGGCGATTATGTCTTCTTTTGGTCAGTTGGCGCTGGCTGGCAAATTCCTACGATGCTTTATCAATATTAATAGCATAAAAAGCCCTACTTCTATAGAAGTAGGGCTTTTTCATCAGAGGAAATAAATCAGAAACCCAATAATGGATTATTTAGTCAGAGATTGAACATCCACAAAAGGTGTGGCTCCCCCTGTTACAGATGGCAACACGCCGTTCCATTTTTCCAGCGCTTTCTCCTGAACTTCAATTTGCTTCAGCTGCACCAGCTCAGGTGTAACCTCTTGCTTCTTAAGTCTTAAAGATTCAGCCTCTGCTTGCGCCTGGGCGATTTTTTGCTTCGCTTCAATCTCAATCCGCCGGAGATCATTTTCGGCCTTCAGCGCCTGCTGCTGGGCGACCTGCTTTGCTTCAATCGACTGGTTAAATGCCTCCGAGAATTTAAAGTTAACGATGTTAATATCGTTGACGATCAGGTCATATTTTGCCAGCCTAGCGGTTAAGTGCTCACTAATCTCACTAGACACTACATCACGACGCGTAATCAAATCCTCTGCTGGATATTTGGCTGTCACTTCTTTAACGATTTCTTGAATGGCCGGATTGATAATTACACTATCAAAATTACCTCCGATATTGTTCATCAGATTAAAGGCGGAAGCCTTATTTACGGAATAGTTCACCGCCACATGTGTGGACACGGGCTGAAGATCTTTTGAAGAGGCTGAAGTATCGGTCTCCGCCTTCGTTACCTGTGTATTGACCTGAATCACCGTCTGAATAAATGGAATTTTAAAATGAATGCCGGGTGACAATGTATTGTCATTTAATTTACCAAAGGTTTTGTATAAACCTACATGCCCATATTCCACAGATACAAAAGAGTTCGCGCCGATCAACAATACAATAAGCACCGCTGCAATACCGGTGACTATTTTTCCCGGATGCAGCTGTTTCAATTTCGGATTCATTTGCATATTCATCCAATACCCCTCCTAGATTATGGATAATCATTCAAGCTTAACCGTCTATACGGAGGTTTAGGGTAAATGGTCGCAGGAAATATTTCAACAGCAGTGGTCATGGCGTTACCGCTCTGGGATCAGTCCTTCTACGGTCAACCGGAATTTCTTGCTCTGCTTGTCCCCGATGTTAGAAGCTTCATATATTCCTTCATCCGTTAGCACCACGGAGTCCGCCTTTAAAGCATCATTAACAAAAGTTATCTCAGCGTGATCAACATTCCAGCGGTAAATATAGGCACTCATCGGATTTCCATGTGCGGCTACACCCTCAAAAGATCCATCCTGATCAACATCCAGCTCTTTGGAATGTCCGGTATCAATTTGCAGCAAACCCGAGGGGTTACCGCTCTCGTCGATTAAATAATAGTTACTGAGCGAGTTATTTGCTCCTAGTCCCCCGGTGATTTTCAACACCTTTTCGCTAAATAGCCGCACTACTTCTACCTTCATATCCTCCGGTTGACGATAATTATAAGTTCCTATCGCCCCTAGACTGTATTGTCCTTTGGAAGTAGAAGTTCTGGCATACACATAGTCTTCGTCACTAGCCATCGTATACACACTCACTTTGACTCCTCCAAAATCCTCCAGCTTCTTCTCTGTAATCAAAGTAGCGCCTGTGGGTGGAGCACTTAGTTGAGAGACTATGGGCATTGTATCCACCAGGTTCCACTCCAGCTTAATGAGGTTAGCAGCGGTGTTTGTTGGCTTCGGTCTTGAGGTGTGGTAGTCGTTAGCCGATTGAGCGGGGGATGGGTCCACCTGATGTTGGCAACCTGCCAGTAGATTCATTAGAAGCAAGGCTGTCAGCGTAACGGATTTATGTAAAGGAAACATCCTTGATCACTTCCTAACCTCTTTTTAAAAATAAATCTTTCACTAATCATAGATGAAGTTAGGCATTCAAATGTTACTTTTAGGAGGCGGGAGGGTTAATTTATTGTCTTTTGAAGACCTACTTCGATCAAAAAAATTAAATTGGCATACAAAAAACCCGCATCAAATGCGGGTTAAGGTTAGCTATCCAGAATCAAGAGCCTAGCAGTTCACGCGCCAGTAGCCGGTAAACCTCTAGCCGTTTCTCCTGCGAATGTGGGATGCTGCATATCATTGCTTCTTGGAATCCATATTGTGCTTGTTCTTCTTGCAAACGTACGGCGATGTCTTTAACCGCACCAACTAAATGAATCTTGCGCCCTTCCTTGATTGACATCCGGTCAATTTCCGATAGCGAAATGTTCTGAGCTTCTTTTGGTGTCAGCACCTGAGTAATCCGGCCCTTACTCATCATCAACCGAAAAATATCCTGCGGTAATGCTTCATACTCAGCTTCTTCCTTCGTTTCTGCTGTGGTCACCATATAGGATACACTGATCTCTGGTTTGTCCATAAAGATAGAAGGCTGGTAGTTATTCCGGTAATGGTCCAAGATCTCATTACTCATCGCACCATTAAAAAATTGTGCGAAGGAGTATCCGACTCCCATTTGTGCAGCTTTTCGCGCACTATTGCCGCTCGAGCCTAACAACCATACTTCAGGGAGCGCCACCTTCGTTGGAGCAGCGAGATTTTTGGCATATAGCTCATCTTCCGGAATCTGATCACTAAGCAGCTGCATGGTAATGCCAAGCTTGTCATACATATTATGCAGCATTAACTCACGGCCTTCAGATAAAGCGTACATGGCGCTTGTATCGCCACCAGGAGCTCGTCCCACACCAAAATCAATTCTCCCCGGGGAAAAAGCACTTAACGTTTTAAATACTTCAGCCAGCTTAAGCGGAGAATAATGCATCATCATTACACCGCCGGTGCCGATTCGAATACGGTTGGTCTTGGCGGCTAAACGGGCAGCCGTTACTTCCGGAGCTGAGCTAGCAAATGTATTTCCGCCATGGTGCTCTGCCATCCACATTCTGCTATATCCCAGCTCATCTGCTAAAATAGCGAGTTCTTCTGCTTTATTCAGGGCACCTTCCGCAGTGTTGCCGCTTGTCACGGGTGCCTGATCCAATACGCTTAATCTCATGCGAATACATCCCTTCTTTGGTTAGATGACCATTTTATTACTGACCCATTCCTCTAAGACTGCAATCTTATCTTTAAAGCGTTCACCATGCATTTCCTCCGACAACGAAGCAATAGTCTCCCGCTTTAATACGGCTTTCCAAGAGGATTCAGCTTCTTCCATCAGATTCGATAACAGGCAGCAGCTGTCTTCTTTTTCTAAATCCAACATATCTACCAGAATACCATTCGATGAATACAGCGACTGCTGGCCTTCCACCGCGAGGTAAACGTCATATACACGAATATCTTCAGGGCTTTTCTTTAATTTAAAACCGCCTTTAATGCCGGGAACAGACGTGATGATGTCTGCGGTTACCAGCTTTCTTAACAGTTTCTGAAAATAGGTCGCCGATGCTCCGAGCTGCTGGCTAATCGCTTCCCCAGACAACACCGCCTTATCCGGCAGCATGTTGAGTAGAACCAGTGCATATACCGACTGCTCTACCCCTGTTTTCATATGCATGTACAGCACCTCGATTTACGTAAATAGTTTGATTCAAACTGTAGATAATACCATCCGCGTATAAAGCGGATAAACATTATCCACTTTATATTTTATATTATTTTAAACCCAAAGTAAAACCTTGCTGGCCTTTCTTTCAGTTAATATCTGCTATAAAAAAAAGATCGCGCATATAGCGCAATCTTTTTTCATATGGATAATCCCACCCGCTGAACCAGCTGTGAGCTCTGGTCATTAAGTCCGGTAATGGTGACTTTTTTGCCATGCTCGGCGTATTTGCTCATCGTCTTCGCTATGGCATGGACAGCGGATTGGTCCCACACATGGGAGTGTGAAAAATCGATAATAATATGATCCGGATCGCTATCGTAGGCGAATTCATGAATGAAGTGGCTTGTCGTGCCGAAGAACAACTGGCCGGATACCGCATATGTTTTGGAAGAGGTTGCTTCCTGAACAGTTAGGCGGATCGAAGCTATTTTCCAAGCAAACGTTAAAGCACTTAGCAGAACTCCAAACAAAACCCCAATAGAAAGGTTGTCCGTAACCACCACAGTGACCACCGTCACAATCATAACCAGCGCATCGCTTAGCGGAACACGGGTTAAAGTTTTGAGTGAGCCCCATTCAAAGGTGCTGATACAGACCATTATCATTACGCCGACGAGCGCACCCATCGGGATCTGCTTCACCACATCGCCAAGTACGATAATTAAGAATAATAAAAAGATCCCTGATACAAACGTGGACAGACGCGTGCGTCCTCCTGACTTCATGTTAACCATCGATTGGCCAATCATCGCACAGCCTGCCATCCCTCCGAAAAAACCAGTGACTACATTCGCAAGCCCCTGTCCCTTCGCCTCTCTGTTCTTATCACTACCTGTGCCCGTAATATCATCTATTAAGGTGGCAGTCATCAGGGATTCCAATAGCCCAACTACAGCCAGCGAAAGTGAATATGGCAAAATAATAAGCAGCGTATCCAGCGTAAATGGGATTTGCGGGAGATGGAATAGTGGCAAAGTTGCTGTAATATTCCCCATATCGCCTACGGTTCTTACGTCCAGATGAAGAGCGATGCTAAGAATAGAAACAATAACAATCGCTACAAGTGCTGAAGGTACGGCTTTGGTAAACCGAGGAACCGTGTAGATAATAAGCAAGGTCAGCGCTACCAGTCCGTACATCACCCAGCCTTGTCCTTTAAAATGGGTAAGCTGTGCCATAAAAATCAGTATCGCCAGCGCGTTGACAAAACCCGTCATGACCGGCTGTGGCAAAAACGTGATAAACCGCCCCAGCTTTAGCATCCCCATCAATATCTGAAACACGCCAGCCAGTACAGTTGCCGCGAACAGATACTCTATTCCATGTTCTAGTACGAGACTTCCGACTAACAGAGCCATAGCTCCCGTAGCCGCCGAGATCATTCCGGGTCTGCCTCCGGCAAGTGCCGTTACAATCGCAATGCAAAAAGAGGCATATAAACCAACCATCGGACTTACTCCCGCCAGGATCGAAAAAGCGATCGCTTCAGGAATCAGCGCAACGGCTACGGTCATCCCCGATAAAATATCGGTTCGAGTGTTAGAAAACCACCCATTATTTAAGGTAAGCTGCTTCAAAATCTATTTTCCTCCTGTGACTATTAAAATGTGTGGATCTTTTGTCAGAAAAGACCCGGGGCCGGTGCAACGCTAATGTTGCTTATTGTACTCGACCCACCTTCACCTTCACAAAAAGATTAGTTAGACTTGTAAGCGCTTATACACCTCATTTTCTAGCGAATCCTTAAAATATCATGCAAATTCTATATTTCTAGATTACCGGTACAATCCGGAAGCCTTCACTTCATTAAAGAAGGTGTTGAATTCATCAATGTTCAGCTGCTGAGCGGCATCAGACAATGCGGTTGCAGGATCAGGATGCACTTCCACCATTATGCCGTCAGCTCCAGCTGCGAGTGCGGCTTTCGCACATGGAATAAGGATGTCTTTGCGGCCTGTCGAGTGAGTTACATCAACCAATACTGGCAAATGACATTCCTGTTTGAGAATTGGCACTGCTGAGATATCAAGCGTATTGCGGGTCGCTTTTTCATAGGTACGAATTCCACGTTCAATCAGCATGATCTGTGTGTTTCCACGAGACATGATGTATTCCGCTGCATGGATGAATTCATCGAGTGTGGCAGCCAATCCACGTTTCAGCAGCACCGGCTTGTCGACTTCTCCGACCGCTTTTAGCAGCTCGAAATTATGCATATTACGTGCACCGATCTGGATGATATCCACATAATCAAGTGACTCTTCAATATGTCTTGGATCTACAATTTCGCTGATGGTCAGCAGTCCATATTCATTTGCTGCTTCTCGTAATATTCTTAAACCGTCCATTCCCAGTCCTTGGAAATCATAAGGTGAAGTCCGAGGCTTGAAGGCACCACCACGCATTACACGTACTCCGGCTTTTTGCAGGGCGGCAGCTACGGTGCGAGTCTGTAGTTCACTTTCCACGGAGCAAGGACCGGCTACCATCAGTGAAGAAGCACCGCCAACCGTTACATCTCCCGGCAGAACAATCACTGTATCCTCTTTGTGGCTCTTGCGGGCTACCAGTAAAGTTTTTTTATGATCATCTGTTTGTAAGTCCAGAGAAGCTGAGAAAATTTGTTTGAAGAGGCTACGGATCGTCCCATTAGTGAAAGGGCCTTTGTTGCTCGCTACGAGCTTATCCAGCATCTGTTTTTCCCGTTCTGGATCAAATTTAGGGACACCTTGTTTTTCTTTAACTCCTCCAATCTCCTGAACAATCTTAGCCCGCTCGGAGATCAGCTCCAGCAATTGCCCATTAATTTCATCCAGACGACCTCTAAGAACATCCAATTCCACGTTACTCATTACCCTTCCACTCCCTCTTTTTGTTATAATTTGGAACGCAAAAAGGCCCCCCGTCGCAAGGGACGAGGAGCCGTGGTACCACCCTTATTTAGAATTAACCCGAATACTAGCACAAAGGAATAGAATCTCATGTTCCCCTGACTAAGAATTAATTCTGTCTTTCACCCGGTAACGCGGGGCGCGGGCCTCCCTACTCATACCTGCCACAACCTGTGACAAACTACTTCAGGGGCCGACTCGGAAGTGAACTTCGGCATTAATCGTCTCATGAGGGTGCTCTCAGTCTCCGGCACACCTTCCCTGTTAAGATCCGCTATAATGCTTACTCTCTTCGTCATAGTCCTTATCTATGTCAGCGCGGCTTTTGCGCTGGTTTCTGCTATCTTAATCAAAAAACGTTCCCGATGCAAGATAATAATGGAACGCAGAATAGCTTTAACGCAATAAATTTTTTTGACTGATCCATACCCATTATCTATCCTATTCCAACCTGGCAATTACGGTTCCAATTCCTTCAAGCTGAATTGTTTGACAGCGATAATTGAATTGTTTACAATTTAATTATTATAAATATTTCCTGTTCTTTTTCAAAAAGCATAGATAACTGAAGGGATGTAGCAGCCATGAGCATTTATCAATATTCAGCACGCAGTATTCGGGGAAAAGATATCGAGCTAGAGCAATACAAAGGTAAAGTGCTACTGATAGTGAATACAGCAAGTAAGTGCGGATTTACCCACCAATATTCAGATCTGCAAAAGCTTTATGAGCGGTACGAGGAACGCGGCCTCCAAATACTCGGCTTTCCTTCCAATCAATTTGGAGAGCAAGAACCCGGCAGCAATGAAGAGGTTAATGTATTTTGCCAAATCAATTACGGGGTAACCTTCCCACTCTTTGAAAAGGTTGACGTAAAAGGCGAAGCTAAACACCCTCTTTTCACCTACCTGACAGAACAGGCTGGATTTGAAGGGTTCGATATCAACCATTCTTCAGGAAAGCTGTTGCAAAGCATGCTTGAAGACAAAGATCCAGAGGCTCTGAACAATGACGAAATCAAGTGGAACTTCACTAAATTCCTGATTGATCGCGAAGGCAATGTGGTCACTAGATTCGAATCTACGGTGGACCCGCTGGATATTGAACCAGCTATCGAAGCCCTGCTATAAGTTTCTAATATATGAAAAATCCGCCCAGCTTTCGGGCGGATTTTTTGGGTTTAAGCATCTGCTTAATCATGTACGGTACTGCTCGGTAAATACTTCAAAATAAGGAGTCGTGTCCCTCTCCGCCATCGAACCATTCGCACCAGGTCCCCAGCCGATTTCAGCACGCCAGCTTCCCAACACACCTGACTGAATCAGCGCCTCCTCATTTACACCGATCAGCTGATCCGCCTGTGGTGCCACGTATAAAGCATCTACAGGACAATAAGCTTCACACATGAAACAGGTCTGGCAATCTTCCTGACGGGCAATGACCGGAATCTTCCCCTGCATTTCGAATACGTTCGTCGGACATACTTTCGTACACAGCTTACAACCAACACAACGCTCCAAGCTGATTAATTCGATCATATCGCTTGCCCCTCCTTCAGCGCATTCAGTTCATGAGCATGGGGCACAGCCTCTGTACTGACGCTTATATGTTGAATACCGGATAAGATCAGCCGGTGAGTCTGGCGCGGATCAAGCTCCGGATATTCCGCTAGCTTTTGCAGTCCGCGGGTCTCTTTCCGGGCGAGTGCCGCGGTGTACATCCACCTGCCGACCGCGAGCATAGCCGCGGCTTCACGTGATTGCACGATGCCCTGAACGCTGGCAGGAGCCTGCCCGTTCAAATAGGGCATCAAGGCATTCAGCCGCTTCAAGGCTGAAGAAATGCCCGGCTCGCTGCGGAAATAATTGATCTGCAGCGGCAAGATTTCACGCTGGATTGCCGCGATTAGCGGCTTCACCTCCAGCGTTTCCGAGGCATCGGCGCCAGCCGCCAGCCCGTAGCGTCCCGCTGCGGTCAGCTTGCGGCTGTTCGCCTGTCCTCGGCAGGACAGCGCATGCTGCGCGGCTCCCTGTCCAGCCCAGCTTCCGCTGCACATGGCCCAGGAAGCGTTATAAGCCCCGCCGCCGGAGATGGCGCCGGTCACTTTCTCGCGAGATGCGGCATCACCGGCCGCATAGAGTCCGGGCACGGTCGTCTGGCAATCCGTACCGCTCAAGCGCAGACCCCCAGTCCCGCGCATCGTGCCCTCATAGCGCAGGGTGAGCGGGAATTTCTGCTTAAACGCATCAATTCCCGCCCGCTCCAGCGGCATAAAGAAAATCGGATGCGCTTTGCGCAGGAAATCCTGTTTCTCCGCGGTGTCTGCCAGATCCAGCGAAGCGTAAACCGGACCCTTCAGCATCAGCTCAGGAATGCTGCCAAAGGTCCGATCCCCTCTATGCAACGGATGACCGTCCGCGTCATAGAGAGTGGCCCAAGCCAGCATGCGTCCACGTGTTACGGTTCCGTCCGCAAAGCTTGGCGCATATTGGCGGCTGAATTCCATACCCGAAAGATCAGCTCCCACCTCTGCGGACATCAACAATCCTTCCCCTGTCAGCACGTTGCAACCAAGACCTTTGCTGAGAAAAGCACAGCCGCCGGTAGCCATCACAACGGCATTTGCCTTCACTTCCCAGGACTCTCCTGTCAGGCGGTTGATCCCACGCGCTCCACCAACACCGTGTTCATCGTGAAGAAGTTCCAGCGCTGGTGACTGATCAAGAATTGTGACCCCTGCTTTGCGCACAACTTTTCGCATAATCCGCATATATTCTGGTCCATGGAGATGGGTACGCAGTGAGTTTCCTTCTTCATCCTTCGGAAACGGATACCCCCACTGCTCCACTTGAGCCAGGTTCTGCTCTACCTGATCCAGCACCCGGTGAATCCAAGCATTCTCCGATAAATATCCGCCGGCCTTAAGTCTGGCCTGCACTGCCTGCTCCCGCAGCTCGGCAATGGGAGGAATAACTAGCAACGTTGTTCCTCCCGGTGCAGTTGCGCCACTAGTGCCCAAGTAGCCCTTATCCGCCAGGACTACCTTTGCACCTTGCGAGGCTGCACTCCATGCCGACCACGCCCCAGCAGGACCTCCGCCAAGCACGAGGACATCCACTGTCATTTCCTTCTTAAGCTGCGACATATTTTTTCCTCCTACACCATTAGCTGAGTTAGTTGAACTTAAAAATCACTAAAGGGAGGAGTGGCGGAGAGGCGGCCGAAAGTCCAAACATTCACCGCAGTCACTCAATTACCTTTACAGAAGAATCTTAAGTTCAATTAAAGCAACCTTTAAGCAACTTATTTCAGCTGCCAATCGCTAATATTGAAGTCTTTTTTCGCTAACTTCTCTTCGACGAGGAAGTTTTTGGTACCGTCCAGCAGCTTTGTTCCTTCATCAGTGAACGCAGTATCCTTGATATCACTAATCGGATTCACTTGCTTCGCCAGCTCAGGCGTTGTATCTCCGATTTCAGCCAGAAATTGATAATACTCATCTTCATGCTGCTTCAAGTCTGCCAAGGCTTTCTCTCTAGCTTCGTTCCATACCTTCGGAAAATCAGGGAATTTCGCCAGATAATCCTCAGACACAACTGTTGCGCTAGAACCAAGCAGGTTCGGGTGCTTCGAGGCATCATCCAAGTGAGTGTAACCTTGGTCAATCAGCTTCAGCGCAGGAACACCTAGATTTGTTGTAGCATCTACATCTCCACGGGCTAAAGCTGCAGTAGCATCAGGAATGAGCATATGCACGAGTTTGTAGTCGGTCACGCCTTCTTCCTGTAGTAATCCAACTACATAACGGTGCATGAAGGAGCCTTTTTGAATCGCGATAGTTTTACCTTGCAGATCTTTCACCGTCTTGGGCCCATCCTTCTTGCCGATCAAATAACCAATCGTGTTCGCGGAAGATTGTGAAATCAGACGGGTCTTGGCTCCAGAAGCGTAGGCAATAATAGCAGGTGTATCTCCAAGGCTGCCGATATCCAGCCGACCACTAATCAAGGATTCTGTCTGATCCGGACCGTTTGGAAAGCCAGTAAGCTTCACTTCAGTAATGCCGTATTTCTTCAACTCTTCTTGAATAATCCCTTTATAAAAGCCCCAACCCTCTGCACCGCCGGGCACATTCAATTTGTTGGAACCGATAAACCCAAAGTTCAATACCGCTGGAACATTGCTCGTGCTCGTGGCCCCTTCTCCCGCCTTCTCCGTATTTGATCCCCCGGAGGCAGATGCTCCATTGCCGCCCGTATTATTTCCGCAAGCCTGAAGCACCAGCATGGCCATCATAATTGTAGTTAAAAGTGCAAACCGAATCTTCCTAGAACGTTTCCCTTGAATCTCTCTGTACGCTTGTTTCATTGTTTCTCCCCCTAGGTTTATGCTATTTATTTAAATCTTGATCCAGCTCAGAACCCTGCCCTCGACGCCAATTTATACATAAAGTCATGGCTTGCCACCGGCTGCCTGCCCTTACCCCAGCCTACTTTTTCACGATAACCGCCAAGTAGTTTCTGCTCCTGAAGTTCCGCTTCTGTCACACCAATAATATTCTCAGAGTCTGGTGCAACGTAGAGAGCATCGACAGGACAATACAGCTCACACATAAAGCAAGTCTGGCAATCACTCTGCCGGGCAATAACAGGAATGCCATCCTCTACCCGTTCGAAAACATTAGTCGGGCAGACAGATACACATTGGTTGCACTCTACACATCTGGCAGCGCTGATCACCTCAATCACGATAGAACACCCTCCTTAGCCACGGCTTCCGTCTTCACCCATACCTGATCTAATCCGCCACTGATCAAGCGGTGATGCTGGCCATGATCTGTAGCCTTGAAATCCTCACGCTTATGCATGCCTCTCGTCTCTGTACGAGCAAGTGCAGAATTGTACATCCAGCGGGCTGTTGCGGTCATGGCTTCGGCTTCCCGTGCCTTGACCCCTTCTGGCGTACGCTGAATTTCGCGGCTTCGTTGCTCTTTCCACAATCCATCCAGACGATCTAGTGCAGACGTCAGCCCTTGTTCTGTCCGGAACAAATTGATATCATACGGCTTCACCTCAGCCTGTACAGCAGACACATACTCTGCTGTTTGGGCTGCCACTCCCGGCTTCACTTCCTGATGCACCAGTGGTGATGATGATAAGCCGACTGGACTACGCTGCGCAGCGTGCGACCCCAGACTCTGTGCATAGACAGCAGCTCCTTCACCAGCAAAAGAACCTGAAGACATCGCCCACGCCGCATTATGGCTGCCACCGCCAGTAAAACCTCCGCAAATCAGCTCGCGGGTAGCAGCATCTCCTGCCGCGTAAAGTCCGGGAACACCTGTGCCGCAGCTTTCATCTGTAATATGGATGCCACCCGTCCCCCGAACCGTGCCTTCGAGCCGCAAAGTAACCGGAAACGCATCCTTGAACGGATCAATTCCCTGGCGGTCAAAAGGAAGGAAAAAGTTCGTCTGCGCCACCCGCAGCAGCGGTCTTAAATCCTCTGGTGCCCCATCCAGCTTGGCGTACACCTGATTACCTGCCAACAGATTCCGGGCAATTACAGAACGGCCTTTCTTGGAACCGGCTCCCTCCACAATGCTTCCATCCTCATAATAAAAGCTGGCATAGCTGTAATACGCCGTCTTGGTCACCGAAGAGAACGTAGGGCAGATCGCATAGGCATTGGAGAATTCCATGCCGGACAGATTCGCCCCAGCCTCAGCAGCGAAGAGATAACCATCTCCGGTCAACACGTTGCAGCCAAGTGCCTTGCTTAGGAAGGCGCAGCCTCCGGTAGCAATAACGACTGCTCCTGCCTGAACAGTCCAGGTTTCTCCACTCTGGGTATGAACTCCAGCCGCTCCAGCTACGCCATGCTCATCTGCCAGGAGTTCCAAGGCTGGGCTGTGATCTAGAATTTTAACGCCTGCCTTTTTCACCAGCCTACGCATTAATTTCATATATTCCGGTCCTTGCAGACTTCTTCGGAATTGATTGCCCTGCTCATCTACAGGGAATGGATAACCGGAAACACCCAGCTTGTTCATATTGGCATAGGTTTGATCCAACACCCGGTCCATCCAGCGAGATTCAGCCAGCTGCCCGCCAAGCGCATAACGACTTGCTTTTGCCTCTTTCCGGAGCTTCTCATCCGGCTTCACATACCAGACTCCCGTTCCCGACGGTGCCGTTGCCCCACTTGAACCGCAGTACCCTTTATCTGCAAGGATTACTTTGGCCCCCTTCGCTGATGCAGTAAGGGCTGCCCACGTTCCTGCCGGACCTCCTCCGATAACGAGCACGTCTGCCACCAAATTCACCGATCCTTTTTTCACCGATCCACTCATATGTTCAAGACCTCCTCAGTTTGTTTAGCCTTCGTAACTATCGCGCCAGAACAGGAACTTTCGTTCAATAATCCGGAACAAGGAATCGATCAGCTTACCGACAATTGCGAAAATAATAATGCCTACGAATACAACCTCCGTATTAGAGTTCTGCTTCGCCTCATTGATAAGAAAACCAATACCTGACTGTGATCCAATAAGCTCTGCTACAACCAAACCAATCCAAGCTACAGCCAGCGACAATCTTAGCCCTAACAAAATTCCGGGCAGCGCCGCCGGGAGTATAAGCCTGCGCAGCTTCTGATATGGACTGAATCCCAATACACGAGCTACTTCGAACAATTTATTGTCCACATTGCGGATGCCCATAAACGTATTAATATAGAGCGGAAAAAATGAGCCTGTCATAATGATCACAACTTTTGACATCTCTCCAAACCCGAACCAGAGAATAATGAGCGGCGCTATAGCTAAATGGGGAACAAGCCTAAGCACTTGTACGCTAGGATCGAGCACATATTCTACACTGCGAAACAAGCCAGTCAGTACGCCGAATAGAAGACCCAACACACCTCCAATAAGAAATCCGATGCCCGCCCTACCCATGCTGACACCCAGATGATGAGTTAACTCTCCAGTAACCAACAAGTCGGTAAAAGCTCTTGCAATCGAAAGCGGAGTCGGCAAAAAGGTTGCGGAGACCAGCCCCGTACTCCCTGCCAGCTGCCAAAGGACTAACGTCACCACCGGGATAATTGCACCCATTCCCCAATCAGAGAGCAGGGGTTTCCATGCAACTTGTATTGCAGGTTTCTTCGGTGTCTTCTTGGATAAAGGAGCTGTGCCGCTGCTATCCAGCGTTTCTCTGGCTCTTTTAGTATTTTTGATAATAGCTTCTACTACATCGCTCATGGTGCATCCCCCTTTTGTTTAATGAGCGTTCAAGGTTATCCGCGATAACTGTCTTGCCATCTCAACAACCGTCGTTCAATGTAACGAACAATGGAATCACTCAACAATCCAGCTACGGCAAAAATAATAATTCCCACGAACACCACTGGTGTGTCCGCGAATTGACGCGCGTCGGACATCATGTATCCAATGCCTGAGGTAGATGCAATAAGCTCTGCCACTACTAACCCCAGCCAAGAAAGCCCTAGAGAGAGACGCACTCCAAGAATAATGTTCGGCAGCGCTGCTGGAAGTACTAACCTGCCAATCTGCTTCAATCGGCTGAAGCCAAGTACCCGGGAAACTTCGAACAGCTTGTTATCCACGCCGCGAATTCCCATGAACGTATTGATATAAAGCGGGAAAAAAGCTCCCTTAGCTATCAATAGCACCTTCGACTCCTCACCGATCCCGAACCATAAAATGAACAGCGGTACTACCGCCAGACTGGGAATCATGCGGATCATTTGCAGGGAAGGATCTAACAGCTTCTCCGATCTGCGGAACAGGCCTACGAGAAGTCCTAACAGCAGACCCAGTCCACCACCTAGCAGGAATCCAGAAAAGGCTCTGACCAAGCTGATTCTAAAGTTCGGCCACAGATCGCCTGAAGCCGCTAAAGTTACAAAAGATTCCGCAATCGTATACGGCGTAGGGAACAGCATCTCCGAGATCATTCCATAATGCCCGAGCGTCTGCCACAGAATTAGCACACTGCCCGGCAGCAAAAGACCAAGTCCTAGTGTTGCCACCTTTCCGGGTCTTCCGGAAGTTCTTATGACTACAGCCCGATTTGTCATACTTTGAACCCACCTTTTTTCAGCTTTACAATCACTTTAATTAAACAGAAAGAGACCCTCGAATGTTAATGCCTTCGAAAGTCTCCATGGGTATGGTCGACCTATTTTATATTCCGGCTCCGTCTGTAAGCTCTAGCTCATCTACCTTTTCAAAATAATTCAACACCTTCAAACGCAGCTCTTGAAAGGATGTCGTTGTTTTTTTTCGTGGATACGGTAAATCTATCGGTACAATTTTACGTATTTTCCCGGGACGCGGCTCTAGAATCACTACCCGATTCCCCAAGAACACAGCCTCATCAATATCATGTGTCACAAAAATCATGGTTGTTTGGTTAGCCCGCCAAATGTCCAGCAATACCGTCTGCATATGAGCCCGAGTGAATGCATCCAGTGCACCAAACGGTTCGTCCAGCAGCAGTATTTTCGGATTGCGCAGAAGTGCACGAGCTATTGCCACCCGCTGGGCCATCCCTCCCGACAACTCGCGGGGATAAGATTTCTCAAATCCATTTAACTTCACCAGATCAATCAATTCATCGACCTTCCGCCTAACCTCCTTGTTCCCTAGCGGTAAATCAGAGGCAATATTCTTCTCAACGGTAAGCCAGGGAAAGAGGCGATGCTCCTGAAAAATAAAACCCTTATCGATCCCAGGACCCCCAATCTCCACCCCTTCCAGGGTGACACTGCCAGTGTACCCGCTATCCAGACCGGCTACGATGCGTAATAGTGTGCTTTTTCCACAGCCGCTGGGGCCGATGACTGTAATAAATTCGCCCTCCTGTACATGGAGATCTACATTATGGAGTGCTTGAACATGACCACCGGCAGACTCAAAACGTTTATTTAGGTTCGAAATAGACAGCAACGCTTCTCCCACCTTGACCCCTCCTTTAATCTGTATGGACAAAAAAACAGAGGCATTGCGTTTTTACATTCGCAATACCTCTGTAGGAACAGTCGGCAATCATTATTCAAAGTAAATCAATTGGAATTATAATATTTAAAATATCATCGATTTTATAAGCTGTCAACAAAAAACAAGCCCTTTTATGGAACAGAAGTGGAGTTATTTCTAGTTCATAAGTTTGAAAAGCAATGAATTTAATCACTTTTAGTAGGATGAAAGTATTAAAAAACTTTGCTTTTGCGTCGATATAATGAAGTAAGCTTATGACAAATTGGTTCTAAGGAAGGGGCTTTTGCTTGAAAAGCATATCATTAAAATGGGGAGCAACACTTGTTGCCCTTAACACCTTGTTCGGTGGTACTCTCTATGCATCTGCAGCTGAAATCACTCCACCGTTCTCCGATTTAACCGAAATACAACAGACGAAAAGTGCCGCAATCCTCGAGGCTGCTCGTCTAGGATTGCTTAAAGGCGATCCCAATGGACAATTCAGACCCACTGCGACTATGACTCGCCAAGAGCTGGCAGCCATTTTAGCGAAGACCTTAAAGCTAGATTCCTCAGTGAATTCCGCTTCTTCCTTTAGAGACGTATCTGATTCCAGTTGGAGTGTCTCCGCTATTGAGGCTGTTAAAAAGGCAGGATTTATGGAGGGTGATCTTACAGGTAATTTTAATCCATCCAGACCTGTAACTAGAGAAGAGCTTGCAGTTATATTTGTACGTGCCATCCGCGGAACTGGAGCACAAGGCGGACAAGCCAACAAGGTTAATGACGAATCCACAATCAGCAATTGGGCAAAAGAGTATACTGATGTCGCACTACGTCTTAAACTTATAGACTCTCCCGAAGATATGTTCAGCCCCAAAGGTACTGTTCAGCGGCAGGATATGGCTTCTTTTCTGCTGAATATTTTTAAAGAAGAACAACAAACTGCAACGATCGACAATATAGATGGAGATTTCGTAACGATCAATGGCACGCCTTACCTCATTGAAGGTACACTCAAAGAATTAATGGGTGATAGCAACCATGATGCTTTAAGAGGAGCTGTCCTTAAGTTCAATTCCTTGAATCGTCATGTAGATGGTTTGCAAGAGCTTGAAATTGTACAAAAAGGGGTTCAACTAAATACCTCCGGCTTTCCCTCCGGTTCTTTGCTCAATATTTCTGGAAATGATGTTGTTATTAAAGGTAATGTTACCGGTGATCTAAAGATTAAAAATGGCGTTTCGAGTATAACTTTTCAGGGCCAAATTGGGCAGATCATTGTGGACTCTATAACTCCAGTTACTATTCATGGCAGCGGTCCCCTGCAAACCTTAAAAATAGTCGAAGGCGGCGCTAGGATCACCATCGATCCCTCCTTGTCTATTCAAAATCTGCAGTTGCCTGGCAACAGTCTGCCTTCACATTTCATAACAAATTACACAGCCATTCAAGATAATATCCAAAAGGTTCAAAATGCATCAGGAGCCGTTGCTCCTGCATATACTTCGTCCACGTCTGCTAACTCCGTGAGCGATCCGACTCCGAGTCCTACTCCGACGCCTACTCCCGTAGCGACTCCTGAGCCTACTCCGGTGCTGACTCCTAGTCCTACTCCCGTAGTGACTCCTAGTCCTACTCCGGTGGCGACTCCTAGTCCTTCTCCGGTCGCGACTCCTAGTCCTTCTCCGGTCGCGACTCCTAGCCCTACTCCGGTGACGACTCCGAGCCCTACTCCCGTAGCGACTCCTAGTCCTACTCCGGTGACGACTCCTAGTCCTTCTCCGGTCGCGACTCCTAGTCCTTCTCCGGCGACGACTCCTAGTCCTTCTCCGGCGACGACTCCTGAGCCTACTCCCGTAGTGACTCCTAGTCCTACTCCGGTCGCGACTCCTAGCCCTACTCCGGTGACGACTCCTAGTCCTACTCCGGTGGCGACTCCTGAGCCTACTCCGGTAGTGACTCCTAGTCCTACTCCGGTGCTGACTCCTGAGCCTACTCCGGTCGCGACTCCTGAGCCTACTCCCGCAGTGACTCCTAGTCCTACTCCGGCGCCGACTCCGGTGAACCATGCACCAGTCGTGCAAAATAATATTGATCCAATGTCTGCTCTGATCACAAGTGGTGTCCAAAACGTCGACATCAGTAATGTGTTCATTGATCCGGACGGTGACCCGCTTACATTCGCAGCTGCATCCTCTGACGCTAGCGTTGCCACTGTATCTGTAAATGGGAATCATCTCAACCTTGTGCCGGTCGATTCAGGCACAGCCATGATTACAATAACAGCAATGGACGGCCAAGGTGGCGTTAACACTGCTACTTTTGCATTCACTGTAACGTCTAATCAGCCACCAATTGCGATATCTGGAATCACTACTCAACTCTTAACACCAGGTATCACTGCACCACGTACATTTGATCTGGCCCAGCTTTTTCAAGATCCCGACAATGACATGCTTACTTACTCAGCTTCTATAGATAACGTAAATGCTGGTACACTTAGCCTTAATGGCAACACTCTGACGGTAACTCCGGCAGCTAATAGTTCAGCTAGTGGTTTAGTGACCCTCACAGCAACGGATGATAAAGGAGGTTCAGCTACCTCAACTTTCACCTTGATTACAGCCCAGCTTGTAAACAACGGCTTTGTGCCAATAACCACCAAGCAAGGTGTATCCAATATTTCCTTCGATATTTCCAAGCTGATTCCTAATCAGAGTCAATTTAAAGTGTATACAGAAAGCAGCACAGGTTCATTGAGCGGACCTGCAACTCTGAATGGAGCTATATGGAATGGTCCTACAAGTCCAGGAACGGTATGGATAGTAGGTTCTGATGGCAAAGCGGTTGTATTATCTATAAGTGTGGCTTCACAGGGTACCTCCGAGCTATTCTTCTCAGAGTATCTGGACGGCGGTGACGGCAGAATCGCAGTTGAGCTGTACTATAAAGGAAATGGTAATCCCGCAGGAAAAGCAGAAGGTTACACCCTTGAAGTCCACCAATTTATGAAAGCCACCCAAACCAAACAGGTTTATTCCCGGCCATTATTTCCTGTACCTGTAGCAATGCCGTATATGTTTATAGATTCTACTTTTGGGGACGCATTTGATTTAATGAATATCTCCTATTACAATGATGAACTGAGTCTATATAATCCAAAAACATATAATATTACAGCATTAGTACTTAAGAAAAACGGCCAAATCGTAGATGTTCTCGGTGACCCTACCTCAACTCAGCAATTCCTCTCCACAGGTGGAACTATTGTCCGTAAATCTGGTATATACACTGGATCACAGCAGTATTCACTTGAGGGCGAGTGGAATCAATATCCCAAAGGAACTTACCAGTATTTTGGAAGCCATACTCCTTAAGCAGCCCTTTCTAATGTAAAAAACAAGCAGGCAGTGAGCCTCCAGATATTGGAGAAACACTGCCTGCTTGTTTATCTGCATTGCGTAGGGTTAAGTCGACTTTGGGTAAACCTCGGAATAACTCCTCCGGATCCCCCCGTATATTTTAATTACCGAATCTAAACCCAATCTTTGATTTAGTTGCATTCTGTACACTTATTTCGTATAAAAAAGGGGTTGTCCTGAATATAACTGTATTCTATACAATTAAAATCCAGAAAAACCACCTTTAGCTGATGAAATCATGAAAATAAGTGTACTGAATACAACTATTTTTCTTAGCGATTTATTCGATGAGTTATAACTGTACAAAATACACTTATATGCTCCCACCGTCACTCCAACCTATGTCTACCGCTTCAAAATCTGCATTTTGCCTCCACTTGTTACTTATACTTCTGCATCTACTTCCACTACTTCCTCAACTTCCGCTACTTCCTCTACTCCCACTACTTCCTCTACTCCCTCTACTCCCACTACTTCCTCTACTTCCTCTACTTCCGCTACTGCCACTACTTCCACTACTCCCTCTACTTCCACTACTTCCGCTACTTCCTCTACTTCCACTACTTCCACTACTCCTACTCCTTCTACTTCCTCCACAACTTCTACCGTTTCAAAATATCACTTCAAGCATATCGCTCCCCCGGCTCTTAGCAACGCTGCTTACATCAGATATCTTAAATATAAATACACGCTGGAGATCACAATGGATAACAGCATTAAAGGAAATCCGACCTTCAAATACTTCATGAATGTAATCGGGTACCCCTCTTTTCCTGCCAAACCTGCTACGATCAAATTAGCACTCGCACCAATCAATGTGCCATTGCCACCCAGACAAGCGCCTAAGGCCAAACTCCACCATAACGGCTCCAAATTGCTGATCCCCATATTGCCCATCTCCTGAATCAGCGGGATCATAGTTGCTACAAAAGGGATGTTATCCAGAAATGCCGAGGTAATGGCGCTGACCCATAAAATCATCATTGAGCTCATCAGCACATCACCATTCGTTATTTCAATCGCTTTTGCTGCCAGCTCTGCAATCACACCTGTCTCTACAAGCCCTGACACCAACACGAACAGTCCGATAAAAAAGAAGATCGTAATCCATTCCACGCTGTGAAAAGCTTTTTCCAGCATATGCTCCCCTCCGGTCAGCAGCAGCAGTAAAAATGCACCAGCCAGCGCAACCGTAGCGGACTCCAAATGTAACGCCTGATGTAAAAAGAACCCGGCAATCGTAATTGCCAGTACGATCAGACATTTTCGCAGCAGCTTATGATCCGTAATCATAACCTTCTCATCCATGTCCATGATGCTCTGCTGCAATTCAGGTGTAGTTTTAATTTGTTTACCGAACATCAATAACAGCAGCGGGATATACGCCAAAACAATGATGATAATCACGGGTGTCAGATTGCTAATAAAAGCCATGAAGGTCAGCTCCTTAACCGCACTGCCAATCATGATATTAGGCGGGTCTCCGATCAAGGTTGCCGTTCCGCCTACATTAGATGCGATAATTTGTGACATCAAAAAAGGCAGCGGATGTATGCGCAGTTGTCTTGTAATACTGAAGGTGACTGGCACCATAAGCAGCACTGTCGTCACATTATCCAAAAAGGCTGAAGCCACTGCGGTAATCACAAACAAAGCAATCAGTATTCTCTTCGGCTTCCCCTTCGCCAACTTGGCTGATTTCACAGCTGCGTATTTAAAAAGCCCCGTCTCAGCGGTAATCCCTACAATCATCATCATTCCTACAAGCAATCCTATAGTATTAAAATCGATGTGCTGCAGTGCCGTCTCCTGATCCACAATGCCCATCGCTATCATGACGATAGCTCCTAACATCGCCAGAATGGTACGGTGAATCTTTTCGGAAATAATAAGTCCATAAATAAGCAGAAAAATACCTATCGCCCAAACCGCTTGCTGTTCCATAATATCCCTCGGTCCTTCTATGTAATTTCGTTAACTTACAGTCTACTCATACTATAACCTTATTATCATAAAATAGATTTGTATTTTTCGCACTGGGATTGTGGAATCATTCCACTAAAAAACGACTCTGCCGGATGTTTATCGGAGAGCCGTTGTAGATTCGATTATTTCATTTTCAGAGCCTGAGGCTCCTTGAAAGCAGTTAACTTCCCTTTACTCTGCACAATAATCATCCCATCCTCCAGCAAGGTTGGGCCGAATACTCTACCTGATGTTTTGAGCTGCACGATAGGTTTGGCGGTAATTAGATCAATAGCAACCAATTTCCCATCGGTCTGGGCAACATACATGCCATGTCCGAGCAGATCGAAGCGGGCAATCGGATTGCTGATTCCTCCGTACTGGAACACAGATTTATTAGACATTTTAACACCATAGATGCTCTGTTCGTTACTAAAAAGAATTCTTCCATCATAAGGACCCGCCGCGTAGGATAACTTATCTCCGATGGATTCATACGAATAATTATCTCGTGTTACGGCAGCTGGATCAACATTTACTGGGTAGCCATAGACTCCTTTTTGTCCCCCAATATATATCCTGTCCCCAATGATCCAGGCTCTGCCTCCGCTAGTCATATATTCTTCTTCTGGTTTCGGATGATTAGGATCTATA
Organism: Paenibacillus sp. FSL H3-0310; assembly: GCF_038002785.1. Lineage (NCBI taxonomy): Bacteria > Bacillati > Bacillota > Bacilli > Caryophanales > Paenibacillaceae > Paenibacillus > Paenibacillus sp. FSL H3-0310. The sequence continues at coordinate 172,061 of NZ_JBBODC010000001.1, read as the reverse complement.
TGAGCGGGGTTATACTCTACAGCCTTTACAAGCTTACCTGTCTTCACATCCAAATGATCGAGTGTCGTCAAAGGAAGAGGGTCTACCAATGTAGCTTCCCGTTGTGAGATAAGCGTAGTCCCCTCTGCTGCAATCGGAAGACTATGATTACCACTATTCCAAAGCTCTTTACCTGTTGTTCGATCAAACGCATGTAAAATGTCATAAGTATATGCTCCGGATTCTGAGTTTTGAGCTAGCACCAGATTCCCCTCAACCATAAATGGTTCAAACAGCATTTCGCTGAAATTATCGCGCCACTGCAACTTGCCATCTTTCAGATTGTAGGCTTGAATATCGCCATTAGCAGCGAATAGCTGCTCTTTATCAATTAACAATTTACTGACACCTTTACTGGTTGCCGATGAGCTCCATTTATTTTTGCCCGTAGCCGCGTTAACTGCATAGATCGTACCTGCCTCCGAAGTGACGTAAGCCACGCCATCCTGATAGAGCAGCGGCGTTGTTAATTTGGAGCCGTATTTCCACATTACTTTTCCAGTCTGGACGTTAATCGCTAAAAGCTGACCCTTTTGAAGGATAAAAGCTTTGCCCGCTCCGACTGCAACAACACCCTTACCCATGATATAATCCGACGGCACATCTTTCAAAGCTGGCAAATCCATTGTTGTTGACCATTCAACCTTCGCAGCAGGCAGGTTTGCATAGTAATCATCACCATTCGAGCCTATAAAAGAGGTGTGTGGATCAACCGCAGCTGCTTGTACCGGATTTACCATAAGCAATACCCCTAAACCAATAACTGCAGTACGAAGATAAGATTTCAATATTGTTCCTCTCACCACCAAACTCCTCCTCATATAAGTAACTGCCTCATTTGGATAGCTTGTTAAAATCAAATATAATAATATTGGACGAGCAGGACACAATCCTTATGGATTATTATTCCATTTTGTCAAAAACAACAGAAGAAATCAAAACATTTACTCACAAACTTACATTTTGTAAGTCATTGTGTTATAATAATCACATTCCTCCATACACGGACAGGCTTTAGCAAATATATGAATAACAAGGGGTTTGTGAGCATGAGTAACGAAGCAACCGCAGCACCAGCATCCGATTTTGAATTTGGTATCTATACCTTAGGAGACATCGTAGCGGATTGTCATACAGGGAAGAAGATCAGTCCAAAACAACGTCTCGACGAAGTTGTAGCTGCAGCTAAGCTGGCAGATGAGGCGGGACTTGATGTATTTGGTGTAGGTGAGCATCATCGTCTTGATTTTGTAATTTCTTCGGTGCCAGTGGTGCTGGCTGCCATTTCTCAGGTTACTAACAGAATTAAACTAACGAGCGCAACAACCGTATTAAGCACCATTGATCCTGTACGGGTGTTCGAGGATTTCGCCACACTTGATTTGCTGTCGAATGGACGTGCAGAGATTATTGCGGGGCGTGGTGCTTTTGTGGAGTCTTTTCCGCTCTTCGGGTATGAGCTTGAAGATTATCACCGTCTATTTTCCGAGAACATCAATTTACTCTTGGAGCTTAACAAACATGAAGTTATGAACTGGGAGGGCGCCTTCCGTTCATCGCTGAAGAATTCGGAGATTGCTCCACGTCCATTACAGGAGAATCTTCCGCTCTGGATTGGTGTAGGCGGTTCTCCAGAAAGCGCGGAGAAGGCCGGGATGCTCGGGACCGGAATGGCTATCGCCATCCTAAGCGGCAGTCCAGAGCCTTTTCAAGAGCTTGCCGCAACCTATCGGCGTGCCGGAATTCAAGCAGGACATCCACCTGAGGATCTAAAGATTGCGATCACTAGCCACGGTTACATTGCTGAAACCTCACAGCAGGCTTTGGATGAATATTACCCTTACTACTATAGTTACCGTAACTCTATCAGTCCAAAACCGGGTCAAGAGTACAAGGTGTCTCGTGATGACTTTGGGCGATATGTATCTGCTGATAACACGATGGCTGTGGGCAGCCCGCAGCAAATTATCGAAAAAATTCTCTATCAGCATGAGCTGTTCGGTCATAGCCGCTTTATGACTCAGCTCGATATCGGCGGCCTTCCTTACGCTCAGGTAGCCAAAGCCATTGAACTTTTGGCAACAGAGGTTGCACCTGTAGTACGGCGTGAGATCGCCAAGAAGAACAGCCGTTAGAATGGAATACCAAAAAGGGGCCCTCAAGCCAACGGCTGAGGCCCCCTTTTTATAAAAAAAATCACGCAAAGGATGGTTTATTATTATCTACTTTTCCGCTGATAAGCTTCTTATATTCGTCGTCTCCGCCGTCCAAAGAAGGTGCAGTATAAATCTGAGCTGAAGCTGGCTGCTGAGCAGAATGACTCGAGCCCGCTTTTCTTTTGGTGCTTTTGTCATCGCCGCCTGCACTCCTGCTCCCACCACTCGCAGATCGGAGAACAGCATCGGATAAGCTGTTAATACCTTTTATTCTCTTCATGCTGAATCCTCTCCTACTAAATGATTGATGGTACGGAATAAATCCTGATTATTCCCAACTACCGCCTTAAGATCATCTGCAGATAATCCATCACTTCCTGAGAAATGAACGGAAAGAACATACTTCTTACCTAGAGGATAGCATAGGATATATACCTCTGCAACTTCCGTGCGTTGAAAAAAAGTCCATTTACTCGATAAAAATGCATCTACCACACTAGGCTGCTTCTCATTCCCTTTCGTTACAGACAAGGGATAGGAGTGACCGCGTCCGACATTCCCCCCCACCTGAACAAGTTGTTCCTTCTCTTGTGCCTGCCAGATGGCTGCACCGATTACACGACAATGCTTCGGAGGTAAAAAGGAATTGCGTATCGCCTCACTAAGTGCGTGATATTTATCTCCATTCTCGGAGATGGTCACATTACTATTATATTGCCAAAAAAAATGAAGGATACTTTCCTTGCGCCTTAAATCCATCTTTAGCTGCTCTAAATCTTTAAGCGGGTCACGGAATCTTCCACGTTCTTGAATACTATCAATAATCTTACCACAGCTCACATCCACAGCAGCCGTAGGATTATCGTGATGCACTTCATACTCTAAAGATGTAATTCCCGCTAAATCAGATAGCAGATGATATTCTTCTACATTTTCTCCAGGGATGAGATCATCACGCGCAGTTACCTGATCAGGCACTAGACAAAAAACACGGCTGCGCCGTAATCTAGCCCAAAACAAACCCATTTCAAACCCCGTATTATCGCGGGTCACATAATAATATTTACCACGGATTTTGGCGACATCATCTGGCGAGAACACAAATACGGCAAAATCGCTCTCATCCAAATTTCGCTCCAACGCCTCCATAGTGTATTCATTCGCCCGAAAAGCGTTGGCATACCAAGGATGCACTTCAGCATCCCTCTTCAGCTGCTCATGAATCGCTCTTGCATAACGTATAGACTCCCTGGAAGATCCAATGAATAGCTTTGGTTTAGTCACGGCAATGCTCCTTCATCCTCTTTCCCGATATGTAATAATTATACAAGTCTTTAGACCACCAGAAAAGAGGCCATATTCTCAAAAAATATTATTCTAAACCTCGTAAATTGGGTAAGGAATTACGACTACTCTCAAAAAGCGAGGATACTATGAACAAAATGATAGGTGTCACCCTGCTCACAGCTTGCCTTTTGGGTATAGCAGCGCCACAGTCTGCTGAAGCAAAGACAGCAGCGGGAAGTTATACCGCACAGGTATATGCGAGTTCTTTAAATGTACGCGATGAACCGGCTAAGAATGCAACTGTTGTAGGATCAATTAAGAATGGGGCTCGGGTTACTGTGACTGATGAGCAGCACGGATGGTTAATGGTTAAGGCGGGGAGCACCTCTGGCTGGGTAGCGGGTTATTACCTAAAAAAGGTGAACAGCAACTCCCTGCAATCCAGCGCTTCTGGAACGTCTATTGCTACTAAAACCAATACTGCCTCGTCAACATCAGCCAATACTTCTAGTAGAACTTCAAAGGCTACAGTCACGGCTGATTCTCTGCGCATCCGAAGTGGCCCAGGAACTCACTATAAGGTGCTCGGTTCTTTAAAAGCCAAGGATACAGTCACTCTCCTTCTTCATCAGAACGGCTGGGCTCGAATTCGCACAGTCAGCGGTGAAACTGGTTGGGTGGCAGAGCAGTATATCCGAAGTGGAAGCACATCAAGCAGTACAAGCAGTACAAGCAGCATAAGCACCGTCCAGCATAAAGGCGGACTACGAGGAAAGCTGATCGTCATCGATCCTGGTCATGGCGGCAGTGATCCGGGCATGCTTGGCACTACATATAACACCATGGAAAAAGATTTGAATCTGCATACTGCACTTTATGTCCGCGATGCTCTTGTTGCTAAAGGAGCACGGGTAGAGATGACGCGCACCCGAGACGATCAGAAGCCGACGTTAGCTCGTCGTGTTCAGATGAGCCAAGCCCTGCGTGCTGATGCTTTTGTAAGCGTTCATTATAATTCTTCACCTAAAAATGTGTCCGGAACGTTGACCTTCTTTTATTCAGAAGCGGATGATTTGAAGCTGGCGCGGGCGATTGAAACCCGGCTGGGGCAAGGCATCGGTCTGAAAAGCAACGGGTTGTCCTTTGGCGATTATCACATCCTAAGGGAGAATCGGATTCCAGCTACCTTGGTTGAGCTTGGATTCCTTACCAATCCTACAGACGAGTCCATTGTCCGCAAGGCCTCCTATCAGAAAAAAGCGGCTAAAGCCATCGCTGAAGGCGTTGCGGATTATTTTAAATAACTGGCTGGAACAACACTCCAAAAAAAGCCCGACCCATGTATCTCTCAGGTATGATCTGAGGAGATCTGTGGGTCGGGCTCTTTTGACTGCTTCCTTATACGAGCATTTGATAGACCAAGAACAAGTTCAACGATACAACCAGACCAGAGATAATCCAGCCCAGAGTGGCTGTCATTTTGCGATTCACTAACCCGCCCATAATCTGGCGATTGCTTGTAAACACAACCAGCGGAATCAACGCGAACGCAATCCCAAAGGACAGGATCACCTGACTGATCACGAGTGCTTTGGTTGGATTCACACCAAAACCAATGATCGCTAGTGGCGGAATGATGGTAATCGCACGGCGCAAGTACAGGTTAATTCTTTTGTTGATGAAGCCTTGCATAACCACATCGCCAGCCATAGTCCCTACGGAGGAACTCGACAGTCCCGCAATGAGTAGTCCCAACCCAAACGAGATCGCCGTTACTGGCCCAGCTAAGTGACCAAATTGTTGAAACGCGACATCCAGATCCTCAACCACGAGACCATTTTTGAAAAACAATGCCGCGGAGACAATAACCATAGCCAGATTTACTGCACCTGCGATAATCATCGCAATAATAATATCTATAAATTCCAATTTGAAAATCTGTTTTTTCTCCGATTCATTCACCCCGACGATACGGTTCTGTGTAAGTGATGAATGCAGGTAAATCGCATGTGGCATCACGGTTGCACCTAGAATTCCTGCGGCCAATAGGATGCTGTCCACCCCTTCAAACTTAGGTGTAAACATGCCTACGGCAACTGCTCCCATATCCGGTTTAGCTACAATAACTTGAAAAGCGAAGGCTAATACGACTATAAGGATCATCGCGGCAATCCCTGCCTCTAAGGAGCGGTATCCCCGGCGTTGCAGCTCTAAGATAGCAAATGAGCCCACCGCAGTAATCAGTGCTGCTGGCAGCATCGGAATATCAAATAAGAGATATAGTCCTAATGCCGCCCCGATAAACTCTGCCAGATCCGTAGCTATAATCACTAGCTCACTTTGAATCCATAAGAAGATCGATACACTCTTCGGAAAACGATCATGGGCGATCTCAGGCAAGTTCTTGCCTGTCGCAATCCCCAGCTTGGCGGATAACGCTTGGATTAGCACAGCCATTAGATTAGAGGCCACGATCACCCACAATAAGAGATATCCATATTTGGAGCCCGCCGTAATATTGGTGGCAAAATTACCTGGATCCAGATAAGCAACAGCAGCGATAAAAGCTGGGCCTAGAAAAGGAAGTAATCGTTTAATCCCTTTGATCTCCCCGTTAAGTACGGCTTGTGCTGAAATCGAGTTCTTATGTTGTTTTATATGTGGTTGTTCTACTAAAGTTTGTTCGAGCATTTCAATTCCTCCTCTTGCCCTGAAAAAGTTGTCTATATACACGAAAGTTTCCCCTGTGCAACTTATATTTAAAGTATATGCTTATTTCTGAAAAATGTAAACATGTTTCATATGGAATTTTCATTTGCTTGTTCACCAACGACTAGGCACAAAAAAAGCTGGACGATGATCAGGAATTACCCGATCTTCGCCCAGCTTAAGCTGCTTATGAATTTTTCTTCCATGTGTCCTTCAGCGGTACTATCCGGTTCAGCACCAGCTTATCTGCCGTGGTATACTTCTTATCCACGCAGAAAAATCCATGCCGGATCAATTGAAACTTATCCTCTGGTCTTGCGTTGCCCATCGATGGCTCCAGCAAACAATCCTTCAGGACCGTTAAGGAATCCGGATTAAGATACGCGTCCCAGCGCTCACCGTCTTCTTTAGGACCATCGTTATCTTTTAGCAGCCGCTCATATAGATGAACATCAGCCTTGATAGCCTGGTCTGCCGATACCCAGTGAATGGTTGCCTTAACCTTCCGTTCATTAAACCCGCTTCCGCTCTTCGTTCTCGGATCATAGGTGCAGCGAAGCTCTAGGATTTCTCCTGTAACTTCATCCTTGATTACTTCATTGCACTTTATGAAATAAGCACCCTTCAGCCTTACTTCGTTCCCCATAGTCAGCCTGTGATACCCTTTTGGCGGCTCCTCCATGAAATCTTCTTGTTCAATATAAAGGATCCGTGAAAAAGGAACCTCTCTTTCTCCCAGTGACTTATCTTCACTGTTATTCTCAATCGTCAGCCCTTCGTTATGATCTTCAGGATAATTAGTAATGACCACTTTTAAAGGCTTAAGAACAGCCATCACACTTGGAACCTTTGCCTTCAAATCTTGTCTAAGCGCATGCTCTAACATGGCAATATCCACAATGGTGCTATTTCTGACAAAGCCAATTTCCTTCACAAAATTCCGGATACTCTCCGGCGTAAAACCTCTTCTGCGTAAACCGCGAAGCGTAGGAAGTCTCGGGTCATCCCAGCCATCCACATAATGGCCTGTAACCAGTTGTCTGATATACCGTTTACTCGTCACAACTCCGGTGATGTTCACCCGTCCAAACTCTCTTTGCTTAGGAGCCTCAGGGATATCCAGCTCCTTCAATACCCACTCATAGAGCGGCCGATGATCCTTAAATTCAATCGAGCATAAGGAATACGTAATCCCTTCGATAGCATCTTGTATAGGATGGGCAAAATCATACATCGGATAGATACACCATTCGTTACCCGTTCTATAATGCTCCGCATGAATGATTCTGTAAATCACCGGATCACGTAAGTTGATATTAGGTGAGCTCATATCTATTTTAGCCCGCAACACTCTGGCTCCCGTTGGATAATCTCCAGCTTTCATCTCCGTAAATAACCGCAAATTCTCTTCCACAGAACGCTCCCGGAACGGGCTGTTTTTTCCCGGCTCCGTAAGCGTCCCTCTATAGGCTGTCACCTCTTCAGGTGATAAATCACAGACATACGCCTTTCCTTTTCGGATTAACGTAACTGCGCTATTGTATATTTTCTCAGAATAGTCTGATCCATAAAAAATATAGTCCGGTGGATAGCCCATCCATTGAATATCTTCGATGATGGCATTTACATACTCCAGATCCTCTTTTAAAGGATTGGTGTCATCAAAGCGCAAATGGAACTTCCCGCCATACTTTTTCGCAGTCGTATAGTTCGTATGAATAGCATACGCACTGCCAATATGCAGATACCCGTTAGGCTCCGGTGGGAATCTCGTGCAAATATCTCTACTGTAAGTCCCTGCTTCCAGCTCTTCTTGAATCAATCTGTCGATGTAACTCTCTGCTAATACTTCCGGTTCCTCGTTCATTGGTGTTACCTCCTGTTTATAAGTGATATCCGCCTGCTTAATCTGCAAAATAAAAAGAACCTCACCTCCAAGACTTATGGTCTTGGGGACGAAATTCTCGCGGTACCACCCCAGGTTCATTAATATGTCGCCATATTAATCTCATCAAGTACGGCAAAACATCTTACGCAGTGCTTATACTCTAGCTCTATAACAGGAGCTCCCGTCATACCATCCCCTTAATCCGGTTCCGATATGCCGCTCAGAGGCTTGTTTCGATAAAATCCCCCTTACCCTGTTCTCATCATCCAGGGCTCTCTGTGAAGGAATGATTTCATGTACTCTTCTCGTCATCGCGTTTGATTATTTTGTATAGGATACCAAAAAGATAACCCTATGTAAATGTGCTTATTCCCCGCTCAGCGCCGCTAGAAGTTCCAATACTACTTCATTGTCAGGCTCTGCAGCCAAAGCTCTACGCGCGTATTCCAATGCAGCAGCTTCAGCTCCTAGCTCGTAGTTACAAATTGCCATGCTATAAAGCACTGATGCCAATGGTTCTTCCGTGATCGCATGCATGGAGCGTTCTAAGTAACCCAATGCTTCCGCGAATTTATCCATTTCATACAGCAGCAACCCCGCATCTAGCGACAGATCATAACTCTGTTCCATCGGATAATAGCCCGTCCACATCAACTGTATACCTCGCTGTAGATCCAGCATTTCTTCATCACTGGCACCCGGCAGCAGCTCCGAAATTTGTTCAGCGCTATGGATAAACCATTCAGCATCATACCCACCCAAACGCCAAAAGGCCAAAATTTGCTGCAGCCCCATCGTATCTAATTGCTGATCCATCCATTCCTTCATACTAAAGAAATCATCCGGGCCAAAACGTTCTATAAACCGCTTGTAACCCAGCCGAGTGTTTGTATAGCTCAGCGGTGTTGGTAGCATAAGAATACAGCCGATGTTCAGGTTTTTATAATGATGACTGGTGAATATTGAATGCGCCCCTTTTTGTTTCAGCACATGCTCTATCGCATGATAATTCGCGGTCAAAGAGAAGCTTCCGTGATGAATCAGCAATGGAGGTTCTGCAAATTCCCAGTTCTCTAAGCGATGGTCACCCTTATCCGCTGTAAGCAGCACGAATCCCTCTGTAGAGAGCCGCGCAAGCCGCTCCAGACAAGTAAGCCCCACCACCGGAAAGAGTATATGTGAATCCTCCAGCTTCTGCTGATAAAGCGTTATAACGTCATGATAGGGATAAGTCTCCTCTTCATAACTAGCCGCACGCCGATAATGGTACTGCGGGATGATTTTGCCGAGCGCATCGGAGGGGTTATCCGGATCAACTTCCGCCGAATACTGGATCGAAACCTCACATTCATATATTTTTCCTTCATCCACATAAATTAATTCTTGCGGAATGCTGTCAAAAAAGTAATTTGCCACAATCACCAATGGCTGCTGTAAATCACCCGGCCGAATGCTGAGCTTAGCGTGTACTAAATGTAGTTCTACATCCTGCACAGCATCAAAACGAGCGAAGTCCAAAATACCCTGCTCTACGTAAGGAAGTAGGCTCGGGTGCTGCTGCCAGCTGGATATATTTTTGGAAGGCAAATCACTCATCACATAACGAAAAGGAGGAAGAGGAATATCTGCGTAGTCTACGATTTCACATAACTTTTTAAGCACATGGAAGGCTAACCGGCCTGCTCCCGCTCCAAGTTCTAGAATCGTAACGGTCTCTGAGAGATGCCCTTGTCCAGCCCGGTCTTGCAGAAATCCAAAGATCATCTCTGCGTATGCTGTCGCAATCATAGGGTTACTCGTGATGTACTGCGGGACCTGATCATTATTCCAAGCCTTTAATCCCTGCTCTTCATAATATGTTCGTTGCAATTCCCAAATCGGTGCTTCGCTGAAGCGATATTGCTGCTCTTTGTTACCTGTCATCTGTTTCTTTACCCGCTCTCTGTCTAGCTTGTTGGAATAATCTATAGCAATTGCCTTATTGCGCTCTCAATGTGCGTGACCTGAAAATGACGTATTCAGCCTCTGTTGGAATGGTAACGGAAAATGATAATAATGCCGCCTTGGAGGTTGAGGAATCAGGTCCTTTCAACGTTTGATAAAAAGAATTCCCTTTACTGTCCACACTCACCAGCTCTAATTCCGCGTTTCCTTTAGGGATGATGAATCCGGAGGTATTTTGCACGCCTAAGGTCAATCTATATTCTTTCCCGGATTGAGCCTGCGTTAGCATAGTAGGATATAACGGATACGGATGTGCTGTCGTTTCGAGTGGATAAGGAGCAAGCGCACGATCTGCCTCAGGCTTCACCCATTCCTCCCCTTTTCTGGCTCCAATGCCAAGGGTTAATTTATTCACATTATTAAATTGCAATTCCCAGCGAAAAGACTTAAGCCCTTCTAAAATGGGGGACGCCGGAACAAACAGAGTGCCATCCTTTATCTCTGGAGCAACGCCTAATGAATCTACGGTCTCCCCATTAAAATCTGCCTCTAGCTGCCCTGCTTTAATATTTCCTACCGATCGGTCCAGCAGTGAAACAGTAATACTCTTGCTCAGAGCGTCATAGAGCAAATCTGCGCCAATCGCATTGGAGAAGGCTCGAATCGGCACCATTAATTTACCTGCTTTGAAATAAGGGGCGAGTTTACCTGGAAAAAGCACGTAATATCCCCCGTATGACAGTGGCATTACCTGTGTCCCTAACTGGACAGCTGCCGACACCGATGTAGGTGTAACCGCAGATCCCGCGGCGAACATAATCACTAATAGACCTATTACGTAAGCTTTTATTTTCCCTAATCGTTGTAAGGACTCCTTGATGTGAATCATCACAAACCCCTCTCCAGTTCATCTAGAACCTTAGCCTCTATTAGTAATAATCAATGATGACCCTACACATGTCAACTTGTACCACTTCTGCTATCCATCATAAAAGACAGCATTCCGCATATATTTTCATTGAACTCTTAAGGAACAAGAAAGGAGAACATCTTATGACTTCTGCTGGACAGGATTCGGCAAACAAAACAAACATCCCCCAGCCCATCCGAAGCGATGGCACAGGGGGATTAGATAAAGGACCCCGCGATGTTATGCGGGATCTTGAGAATCCGGATATGTTCGTACCTCCGGTGACTGATGCGGGCCTGGTTCCCAATTTGAAATTTTCTTTCTCCGACGCGCATATGCAGCTTAATCATGGTGGCTGGTCCAGAGAAGTAACCGTCAGAGAACTCCCTATCGCAACTACACTGGCAGGTGTGAATATGAGCCTGACCCCCGGTGGAGTACGAGAGCTTCACTGGCATCAGCAAGCGGAATGGTCTTATATGCTGTTAGGCCGCGCCCGGATTACTGCTGTGGATCAGAATGGACGGAACTTTATAGCAGATGTAGGACCTGGTGATCTATGGTATTTTCCGCCGGGTATTCCTCACTCTATACAAGGTCTTGAAGAAGGCTGCGAATTTCTCCTTGTCTTCGACGACGGAAGCTTCTCTGATCTGAATACCTTGTCTATTTCCGATTGGTTCGCCCATACGCCCAAAGAGGTACTTTCAGCTAACTTTGGAATACCTGCCGAGGCCTTCGACTCCATCCCCACTGAACAGGTTTACATTTATCAGGATCAAGTTCCCGGCTCATTACAAAGCCAAAAGGTGCAATCGCCATATGGAGAAATTCCACAGAGCTTCAAACATTCGCTGTTGGCACAGCCTCCATTAAAGACTCCTGGCGGGAGCGTCAGAATCGTTGACTCCAGCAACTTTCCGGTCTCCAAGACCGTGGCTGCTGCACTGGTAGAGATTGAACCTGGAGGAATGAGAGAACTCCACTGGCACCCCAACAACGATGAGTGGCAATATTATCTTACCGGAAAAGGACGGATGACTGTGTTTGCCGGAAACGGTGCAGCACGTACCTTTAATTACAGGGCTGGCGATGTTGGGTATGTTCCTTTTGCATTTGGACATTATATTCAGAATACAGGAGAAGAATCGTTGTGGTTCCTCGAAATGTTCAAAAGTGACCGTTTTGCCGACGTCTCTCTGAACCAATGGATGGCTCTCACTCCCCATGAATTGGTTCAAAGTAATTTGAACGTTGGGCCCGAAGTGATCAATGCCTTACGGAAAGTGAAATGGCCAGTGGTGAAATACCCTAAGTTAAAGGAATAGGTTACTTTCTCCCTTTGCTTATTCACCAGTCTCCGCAAATTGTTTGATTCTTTCACCAATCTGGTCACGCACATGCTGGAACACTGCCCACTTCTCTTCATCACTCCCTTGCGCTTTTGCCGGATCATCGAAGCCCCAGTGTTCCCGTTTGACCTGCGGAGGGGTCATTGGACATTTATCCGCAGCATCTCCACATAAGGTAATGACCAGATTCGCATTATTCAGCAGATTAGCATCAATAATATCCGAAGTATGGCCGGAAATATCTATGCCTACTTCGCTCATCGCTTGTACAGCTTTTGGATTTAGACCGTGAGCTTCAATACCTGCACTGTACACACTCCATTCTTCTCCTAGATATTGCTTAGCCCAGCCTTCAGCCATCTGACTTCTGCAGGAATTCCCTGTACATAAAAAATATATCGTTCTCTTGTTCATCTTGATCTTCCCCTGTCCAAATTAGTTAATCAACAACCACATATAAAGACCTAAAAGCGTAATAAATAACGTTGGAATGGTTAAAATAATACCTGTCTTAAAATACGTTCCCCAAGAAATCTTCACGCCTTTAGCCGAAAGTACATGTAGCCACAGTAGTGTGGCGAGTGAGCCAATTGGAGTGATCTTCGGTCCTAAGTCCGAACCTATAACATTCGCATATATTAAAGCCTCTCTAATGATTCCAGTGGTATGCGTCGCATCAATGGCAAGCGCGTCAATCAGAACGGTAGGCAGATTATTCATCAGCGATGAGATCAATGCAGCTATGAAGCCCATACCCATCGTTGCGGCAAATAAGCCCTGATCAGCAATAGACCCAATCATCTTAGCAAGTAAATCCGTCAGCCCAACATTTCGAAGTCCATATACTACGACATACATTCCGATAGAAAAGAACACAATCGCCCAAGGCGCTCCGGTAATCACTTCTTTCACCTTGACGTAAGGGCTTCTTCTCGCGAGAAGCAGGAACAAAATAGCTATGATCCCCGCAACCACAGATACCGGAATACCCAAAAATTCGCTGACAAAATACCCTACCAAAAGAACAGCCAATACAATCCATGACAGCTGGAACATTTTTTTGTCTTTAATCGCCTCATGCGGATCTTTTAGCTGTGAATCGTTAAAATGCTTGGGAATACTTTTGCGAAAAAAGAAATAGAGCACCACGATGCTCGCAACAAGGGAGAACAACGTAGGTATAATCATCTTGCCTGCATACTCCATAAACGTAATTCCGAAAAAATCCGCTGATACGATATTGACCAGATTGCTGACCACGAGCGGCAGTGAGGTGGTATCGGCAATAAAACCGCTGGCGATAATAAACGGAAAGACTTTTTTCTCATCAAAATGCAATGCCCTTACCATCGCAAGCACAATAGGCGTAAGAATCAGAGCCGCTCCATCATTCGCAAAAAATGCAGACACTAACGCACCAAGAACGATGACATACACAAACATTCGTCTGCCATTCCCGCGGGCAGCCCGCGCCATATGTAAAGCAGCCCATTCAAAAAATCCGATTCGATCCAGAATTAAAGAAATCAGAATAATAGCCACAAACGCTAAAGTAGCATTCCACACGATCTGCGTTACATCCAGAACATCATTAAAGCTGACTACCCCAGCTAGCAAAGCTATGATCGCGCCACCGCAGGCTGACCATCCAATCGATAAATTACGGGGCTGCCAGATTACAAGGATTAAAGTTACTAAAAATATAAGGATAGCTACAATAGCCAAAGTGCCATCCTCCTTTTACTGCAAATCCACATCTTTTTCAACACTCCTATATAAGCATGTGACTTCAATCCAACATCATTATATAACTATATGATTATATATAAATCAAAAAAATCCTTACCTGAAATTTAGTCGCAGCATGGCTCTTTAGCCTCTTTATTCAGTTCAGCCAATATCGATTTGGAACTAGGCATCTGTTGAAGAACAGCTTTAAGATGTGGTTTATCCTCGACATTTAACGAATAATGTACCCACTGTCCCCGCTTGCTTTCCCTAACGATTCCTCTACTTTTCAATTTCCGTAAATGCTGGCTAATCGCCGGCTGGGAAATGTCAAAGATATCAACGAATTCACACACGCACCATTCCCGCTCTTTCAGAAGAGAAAGCATTGCCAATCGTGTCTTATCTCCGAACAGCTTCAAGTCTTCAGCAATTTCCATTAGTGTCTGCATTTCCTTCTCTCCTCCTCTCGAAAGTATATAAGCTAATACTTATATTCTAGTGAACTTACCAATCGGAAGCAAGAGTTAATTTTTAGCGGGCTACCGTCCACTCATGCTCCAACATACTGAACATCAAAGAATCCCGCCATCCATCTTTAATAAGCAAAGCATCTCTTAATCTTCCCTCATAAGTCATACCTATCTTGGTGAGTACCTTGGATGATCCGCTATTTCTAGGGTCACAGGTCGCATATATTCGATGTAGTTGCAGTTCTTCAAAGCCAAATTTCAACATTCGTCTGGCCGCTGCTGTAGCGACTCCCTGTCCCCAGGCATCAGGATGGACAATATAGCCGATTTCGCCGCTTCTGTCCGTATGGCTTCTAATATTTAATTCAATCATGCCGATCAAATGTTCAGTTCCTACTGCAACTATGGCTTGCGCGAACCGAGTTCTGGGAACTTTTTGAGAGTCTTCTATTGCTTGGTTCACAAATGAAAGGGTCTGCGTTTGCCTTAAGCTTCAGCCCGTTAACTATTCATAGGGTTGAGAGACAGGGATCCAGACGATAAACTGGGTTCCTTCCCCAACCTTGCTCTCCACTTCTATTTTACAATCATGCATTTTTAGAATTTTTAAAACAATGGATAATCCAAGTCCATTCCCTTTATGAACGCTGCTCCGCGCTTTATCCACCATATAAAAACGATCAAAAATGCGGGGCAATGCTGCCTCTGGTATGCCTTGACCAGAATCTTTAATAGAAACCTTCACAAACGCTATAGAACGCTCGATTTCGACATGAATGATACCCTCTTGGCTTGTATATTTTATAGCATTATTGATAAGGTTTTGCCAGACTTGATCAAACAAATCTTTATCCACCGTAATTTCGCAGGGCAATAAATCTAATTCTATCTGAATGTTTTTCTGTGCCCATTGTGGCTCCGCCAGAACGATCGCTCTTCTTAACTGTTCATCCAGCTGAAAAGTGGTGAGATTAACCGGATGATGTTCTGAATCAAGCGAGGCTAATCTAAGCAGATTGTCACTTAGGCGGGATAAGCGCAGCGTTTCCTGATAAATAATATCCAGATGTTCTTTTTGCTCTTCTACTGGAACGACACCATCTTGCAGCGCTCTAGTAAACCCTCTAATGGACGTAAGCGGAGACTGCATTTCATGAGAGACATTGCTGACAAAATCATCACGAACAGAGTCTATCTTTTGCAGCTCACTAGCCATATGATTAAAGCTTTCCATCAGTTCCCCGAACTCATCTTGATTTTTATGCGTCAAGCGCACAGATAAATCGCCTGATGCCATTTTTTTAGCTGCTTCCGTCAGACGTTTGATAGGCTTAACAATGAATCCGGACATCAAGAGAATCAGTAAACTTCCAATGACTAAAACCGTTAGAAGTGTAAAAAACACGTTGCGTCTGAATGTGATCAAGCTCGACGAAAAATCAATTTTAATGATGAGCGCAGCTTTCTCCTTATCTACGATGGGAATGCCAACAATAGCAACACCAGACTTATCATTAAGCATCACTGCGTCTGTGGAATCTGGCTTAAATAGAGCGGCAACCTTCTCCTTATCCACTGAAAAAACAGCATCACTCCACTCATTCACTCTCACTTTCGCAATATCGACCCCATATTTATTGAGCAGTTTAGTAAATGCCTGTGCTTTTTCCGGATCATCGATTAGGGTAAGCACTTTGGCTACGTCTCCAGCTACTCTAATGAAGATATGGTTTGGGGTCACATTATTTTCGGAAAACCGTACATTTAGCAAAAAAGAGATCATTAAGCTGACGATCACAATCCCAATGAACGTAATGACAATACGCAGACGCAGGCTTTTTTTCAACATTTAGGCCAACTCCAGACGGTATCCAAGTCCTCTTACCGTAGAAATAATTAGCTCGGGAATCGATTCAAGTTTTTCTCTCAGACGTTTGATATGCACATCTACCGTACGCTCGTCGCCTTCATAATCGACACCCCAAATATTTTCTATGAGCTGAGAACGCGTGAATATTTGCCCTGGCGAACCCGCCAGAGCAAATAACAACTCACATTCCTTTTTCTTCAACTCCACCGTTCTCTGAGCCGTAACAACGTTCAAATTCCCCAGATCAATCATCACTGCGCCTAGTTGAATCACACTCGAGGAGGTTAAATGATATCTTTTTAATAGTGATTTTACCCTCAGGACCAATTCAATGGGATCAAACGGTTTGACTAAATAATCATCTGATCCGGCATTAAATCCTCTGACTTTGTCCTTAGATTCTCCTCTAGCTGTAACCATCAGAATTGGAATATCGATATAAGATCGGATATCTTCGGTCAATTCAATACCATCTACATTTGGCATCATCACATCTACAATCACCAAATCGATCTTTGTATGCGCTAGAATGTCTAATGCCTCTTGACCGTCTGCTGCTTCCACTACGTAAAATTGGTTTTTTTCAAGATATAATCGTATTAATCTACGGATATGAGAATCATCATCCGCCACTAGAATCGTGTTCATCTCTCAATTTTCCTCTCCGCTAACCTATTTATTCATATCGTAGAGATTCCATTGGATCCAGTTTGGCAGCCTTAGAGGATGGCATCAAACCGGCGATAATACTAATCAGGGTACTCACAACGATCCCAAATAACACATAATAACCGGATAGATTAATAAGTTTCACTCCAAAAGCATTGTCCAAGAGAATATTTAACACATAACTAATGACAATGGCAAAGAGTACCGCAAAGATACCGCTGAATACACCTAATAAAGCTGATTCAGAAAAGAATATACGTTTGATATCTTTTTTCCTTGCGCCAATTGCCCGAAGAATCCCAATTTCCTTAGTCCGTTCCACTACACTGATATATAGCACAACCAATATCATGATCCCTGATACGAGAAGTGAAATCCCGGCAATACCAGAGAGAACTATAGTAGCCATATTCACATAAGTTGTGATTCGCTCCATGATTTTTGCCGATTGAGAACCTGAGAATCCAGCATCAACAGCGGCTGCATTAATATCATTCACATATTTCATATCGGTTGCAAAAGCATTAACTTGAATTGGACCTATTGTAATCCCCTTGTCAACATACATTTGCTCCAAAGTCTGCGCTGGAAGATAACCCGTGGGTTGCATTTGCGCTCTTGGATCAGTGCTTTCATAAATACCAGAGATAGTGACTTCTTGTTCCAATGTGATCGGTTTATGCTTAGCATCCATTTCATTAATATATAGATAAATCGATTTCCCTACTAAAGACTCTGGACTGTCATTTCCGCTTAATTTACTTGCCGTTTTCACGGGTAATAATATCTCTTTGCCCTCTGGAAAAGCCCCTGCGGTAATCGTCTCTTTAGCAAAAGCATCCGTTAAGGTTGTTAATTGTGTAAGACTAACCGTCTGATCTGCATAAACCATAGTAGATTTGCCCGAAATGGAAGTGATGGTTTCTACATAATCAACATTTGGAATATTTCGGATGGTTTCAATATCGGCAGCCGTAAACGTTTCGCCGGGCAACATCATTGCCTCTGGACCTTGCATGCCTTTAGCTTCTTCACTGGGTTTAGTTATATCCACGAGTAAAGGATCCATACTTGAATTAATTTCGTCATTCATATAGTTCGTAATTCCATTCCCTAAGGAAAGCATCAACAGTACGCTTAAAATACCAATAGACCCACCCAAAGCTACCAATACATTACGTTTGGCGTTGAGTTTCATGTTCTGCAGAGCCATTTTAAAAGATGCAAATAAACTGAGATTCCGGGATGACCCCTCTCCTCCATCGTAACTAATCAAAGAGCGGTCCTTTAACTGAATATCATCTTTAATCCGTCCTTCTTCCACCTTTACGATACGGGTACCAGAGTCGGCTACTTTCTGTGAGTGGGTCACGGTAATGACCAATATCCCTCTTTTGGCTATGCTGTCCAATAAGGCTAAAATTTGATCGCCGGTATCCTTGTCCAAGGCCCCTGTAGGTTCATCTGCCAAAATAATATCAGGATTATTCGCTAGCGCGCGGGCGATGGACACTCTTTGCTTCTGTCCACCGGACAGCTGATTGGGACGTTTTTTCAGGTGCTCTTTCAAGCCTACCTCAGTCAAAATATCTATAGCACGTTTATTACGGTCCTTCTCACTGGTATCCGTCATCTGCATCGCCACTGTAACATTCTCCAAAACTGATAGATGCGGGATCAGATTGAAATTTTGAAAAACGAAACCAATATTGTTCTTACGATAATCATCCATTTCCTTTTCGGTCATCGTGCTTAAATTCTTTCCGCGGACAAGGACCTCGCCCTCATAATCGGAGTCCATTCCCCCAATGATGTTCATCAGTGTGGACTTTCCGCAGCCAGACTCACCTAGAATAGAGACGAATTCACCTGTCTCAAAGCTTAGATTCACATCATGGAGTACTGGTACCTTTTCTTTACCATACAAAGTATATGATTTCTTTACATGTTTAACTTCTAATATTTTCATTTGTTTCTCTTCCTCTCCTGGTCATGCTCTATATCTCTTTTGATGTTTCATATCCTAACAAATTTGTGTGAACTGATAATGAACTGGATAGCCACATGGAAGAGTCAGAGCTACAGCAAATATTTAGGTTAAGCAATATAAAAAGGCGAATTCACACTCAAAATGAGTGGAACTCGCCTTTTCTATTCGACTTATTTTCAAAAGAAATTAGTGCATGAGGTGATAAGCTAATCCTCCAACTTGTTTTCCGGCGTAATAAACGATGTCTATAATCACCACTGTTAATATAAATTTCGAGAGCAGCGGATATTTCTTAAATAAAGGCTTTATATTTTTCTCTATGTACTCCATTCGCGCGCGCCTCCTTTCTTAAGCTAGTGCTCTTTTTCGGATCAGCCTAATCTGGCCTCTATGATTGATTTCATCCTCAAAAACGTGAAACCACATAAAATAGTAGTTCGCAGGTTTGTTATGCCAGAATTCCTCTTCAGTATATAACCAATTATCATCGACGGTTGCGAATAATTCATAAGTCTTTTGTCTAACTTCATTTAGGCGATCTAAATAATAGCTCAGGTCATTCCCCTTAATATTGGCTCGTCCTTCGTCTCCTAAATTTAATGCTGGCCCCCATCTCGTTAGCTCTTCTTCAGACAAATCTCTTTGCTCAAACGTTGCCACTTGATATGCATATTCTACAGCAGCGTAGTGCAATAATAACGCTCCAATAGAGTTACTCTGAGCATCCAATAAATAATCCAGTTGTTCCACAGTTAGACCCTTAACGGCTTCTAATGTTGTATATCTTGCATAGTTCATCATGGATAAAAGTCGGCTGATTTGCGGGGAGTAACCTGGGATATCTGTAATCAAAAATATTTGGTTCATGTCAATCATATGGATGTTCCTCCTTAATTTCTTCAGAATAATACTCTAAATACCTGAATGGTTCAGAATTATGAATTACAGGTAATGACGATCAAGATGCAAAAGTGAGGTGCTTAACACCATGAATAAAACTAACAAAACTATGTATTGGGTTGTATGGGCTTCAACTTAGAAAGTCTCCATCCTAACAAGACCTAGTCGCTTCCCTTCCACTATAGCTTCGGATCTGGAATGTACACTAAGCTTCTCAAAGATTCTCGTCAGGTTATACTCTACAGTCCTTTGTGACATTAAAAGCTTGCTGGCTATGTCTTTATTGCTTTTTCCACTAGCTACTTCTTGGAGTATTTCCTGTTCTCTTTGATTAATGGACACTTCTTCAAACAGCCGATTATCCCGGTGATTAGAAATCTTGATATCATTTCTTCGTAGCTGTTTAAGTAAAGACACCGGAATGACCGCCTCATTCCTTAGTGCACAACGAATGGTATTTAACAACTGTTCTCGGGAAGCTGTTTTAGAGATAAATCCTATGACCCCTGACTCCATCAAAAGATTATAATGAGCACTGATCTCATATCCGGTATAAATCACCACTTTAGATTCAGGATCACGTTGAACGGCTCTTTTGGCGAATTCAAGTCCGCTGATCGTAGGCATGTTGAGGTCGCATAAGATCACATCAAATTCTTGTTGCTCCAGCCTATCCAAAGCTTCCATCGCTGACAAAACAAAAGTAACCTCCATATCCGCGTCCTGCTCAATCATAGTTTTGGTTCCTTCTCCGACAGAAGGATGATCATCAACCAACAAGATACGTATCATCGTCATCGCCTCCTCTGTGCTTTTCTTCTACAAAAGCCATTGTCGGTAAATAAATAATAACCTCCAGTCCCTTCCCTTTCTCCGAGTTAAAAGTGCATTGCCCCTCTAAGCTCGCAACACGTTCTTTGATGCCGGACAGGCCCATATGCTGAAAAGATTCCCTGATATCAACTATATTCATGCCAATCCCATCATCCTTATATCGAAAATAGAGATGCTCTTGCTGGTCCAGCTCAATTTCAATCTGATTCGCCTTGGCATGTTTCCCGGCATTCCGCAGGAGCTCCTGTACTATTCGATACAACGCAATCACCAGGTCATCACTTAGCTCACCAATCGGACTGGATGTAAAAGTGATAATGTAGTTGGACTGCAGCTGGGCATACTCAAACAATAGTTCCAGTGCCTTCACAATTCCGGTCTCTCTTAGCAGCGGTGGACGCAGTTCATTGCAGGTCTCCCTAATCTGATATATCACATCCAGAAGTCCCTCTTTAATCTGAAGCAGCTCTGGCAAAATATCCGCCTCAATATCATGATCGGAGATCAGTGTTTCCAGCTTGCGAAGCCAAATAAGCTGATCCTGAAGAGCAGAATCATGTAAATCCGCCGCCAGCTTTCTGCGTTCTTTCTCTGATAAGTTAAAGATCAGGCGTAGAACCCATGGTGCTGCATGTAGCTCTTTTTTCATCTCTGCTTCAAGGTCTTCAATCAAGCCTTCAATAAGATATAAATTCTCATAGACAATACTCGCATAATTTGCGAGGGTATTTAACCAGTTAAGCTCATCCGAATTAAGCTTTGTATGGTTCTTCTTATGATCAATCCAGAGGAGATGAAATTTTTTTTGGTGACGTCCGATTACGAGTAAGATCCCCTGTTTGAGTTGAACTACTTCTCCTACCTTAAAAACTGGAGATTTCGATACAAATTCTATGTTGATCTCTTGGCCCGAATTGTCGACTATTTGTTCGAGGTTACTCATATCCTCATCTCTCTCAAAAAAAGCAGACCGACTAACCGGTAAAATCTCATTGATTTCCTTGTGAATTGCAGCCTCCAAATCAGCCCGCTTCATAACCTTGGAGATTTGCTTCGAGAATCGCTCCAGACTACCTTGATAATGATAAAGCTCACGGAACAGTTTAGGCCGGAAATAATAATCTATTTTCTCCTTAAAGAATAAAAAGATTGTAATAGATAAATATACAACCAAAAACATCTGAATCCATTTGATCCAATCATACTCTTGCCTGCTCTGAATGATCGCAAGTACGGCTACAATCATTAGTGCGGGAAAAAAAGCAATTAATAAATAATATTTAAACCGATTAAAAGCGAAATCAATATCAAATAGTTGCCTAGCCGTCAGCAGATAAAAATAAGTAACTGGCATCAAAAACAAAAAGATCGTAGTAATTTCGTAAGGAATCAGGTTGACCCCAACAGCAATGGGTGCAGCTGAGAAGAGAACAAACGGTGTAAATGCAAGGATTTGTCCGGTAAGCATAATTTTAAACATCGATTTAAGCGCTGTGCTTCGATAAGTAATGTATAAATATAGCAGCTTAAATATGCTGTAAAAAATCCCGAAAACAAAGAACCCAATAATAATTAACCTTACAAAGGAATACAAGGATCTATCCCAGGAGTAAACCATTAGACTGGAGGTGGAAAATAGGCTTAGTAAAATGACCAGGCCATAGTATATTTTGATTACAGTAGTAGATAGAACTAATACATCAAATCGTTTCAGATATATTTGGAGAAAGTGAATAAAAACCAGTGGAATTAAAGGCAACACGCAACCCATCGCGATTCTACCAATAAGATCAGATCTACTTGAGGCATATCCCGCAAAGTAAGTTATTCCGACTAATAAAAAGAATAAAATCAGCAGCTCTACTGAGCGATCCCCACTTCTCCTGCGGTATAATAGAAGGCTTAACACTGCCAGAAAAACAAATGTCGCTCCAGGGACTACAAGCTGGGTAAACGTATGATAGATGGAGGATTTATTCTCAATATCATAATGCAAAGCAAGTGAAGTCCCCCCTTTGGAGTTACGAAGAAGGTCAACGGATTGAACCTGAGTTAAGCTTCCATATCTCACAGCTTCATCCACTTTATCAATCGGTTTCCCATTAACCCGTAATAAGATATCCCCTTCCCTTAGATTCTGTTTATACCCTTCGCTTGAAACGTCTGCCTCAGCAATATAATATTGCCCTTCTTCATTCTGCTCCAGACCAACGCCAAGCAAGATGTTAGAGTGAATGACCCACACAAAATGAATAATAAGAAAAACAAAAAGGCAAAGTAACCCTGATATGAATAACTGGCGGAGTTTTACTGTCATTTCAAATCCCCCGAACGAACAAAATTATACATATCTCTATTCTTATTTGGTATTCCCCTACCATTTTATATGAATCACACAGGAAATTATATACTTTTATGCATGATATTCCTTCTCCCCTAAATATCCGCATTGAATTATAGCTCTATCCTGGCTTTTTGCTGGTTCACTCTGTGGTTTCGATTCAGAATCCATATAGCTGCGCAGCCATATAAAATCACTGGAACCCAACCACTCTCCCCGCCTACATACTCCAACATAGGTGAAGAACTGACAGTAATATTGTGCAAAACACTATCTACAGCATTATTAGTTCCGTGTAAAAGCACTGCCGGCCAAATACTACCGGAGATCAGACGCAGTTCATTTATAATGATGCCCGCAAACATAACAGATAAGGTAAAGAGCACCACCACGAGCCAGCGGCTTCCAGAGGAATGATAAGCACGCGGCCCAAGAATCGCCGGATAATGCCATATAGCCCAGATTAAGCCCATTGTTACACTAGAACTTACTCTTCCCATCCATTGAAAACGCGGGAGCAGCCAACCCCTCCAACCGATCTCTTCCCCCAAAGCAGATAATGAACCAAGAACAATGTAAACGAGCAAATATATAGCAGTCTTGATCCATGAATCTGGAGAAATTAAGCTTGAGTTCCATCCCATCCAATAGACAGCATATCCAGCTCCCAGTGAACCTAAGGGAATAACTAAAGCCAATATGTATTCTTTGCCTCCCCTAAATTTGAAGCCCAACCTTCTCCATCCCTCAGCACTGTATCCATCTCTCACAATCAGAAACATCATGATACATACTGTGAAAAAAGGAGTAAATCCATACAGACCTTGCGCCGATTCCGGAAGCAGCAACATCCCTAACGCCATTGCCCATACGATAATAATAAATAGAAGAGATTGTTTCTTGTCTGAGAGCAATATTATCACCTACCCTTTTTAGATATAAGGAACTATATCTTCCTATTTAATCCAATTGTATATAACCAGGCAGGACGTTTCACCGAAAACAACGTTCGTTAAAACCACAATTCTTTTGCGGTACTACTTATCTGTATGCCGCAAAGTCTTCAGTAAGGTTGTCCTAAAAATAGTGAAATGGTGAGCGATGTGCGATGTGCGATGTGCGATGTGCGATGTGCGATGTGCAGCGTAAGTGTAAACTAATTAGGGAAATACTCCCTGAAAATAGCCGATTTTGGCTCTAAAAGGACGGAATCAGGGAATTCCTCCCTAATAATCAGGGGGATTTCTTTATTAGTTACTGAATCGGCCAAAATTAAGGGAAGTTTTCCCTAATTATAAGTCTGATGAACAGAAATCTCTGAATTTTAGGGAGAAATTCCCCAATTGCTGTATAAGTGCTTCACTTATTGCATCCTTTGGAGCATCAATAGGTACGCCCCTTGATTCAATTGGTTATCAAATAAAGGATGCTCCACCGTAACATTAGAGATCAGGTGGCTTTACTTTTGCCCCTAATCTACTGAAACAAACAGTAGTTGACCAAAAATGCAAAACAGCGATTCTCCAATATTAGGAGAATCGCTGTTCTGTTTGACTTTTATGGTTTTGGGCATGAACGTTTTGGGGACAGCCTTTTTCTAACTATACGTTATCTTAATAGGTCCACCAGTTACCAGACATAACGATCATCGAAAACAGCTTGATGCTGTCTTCATAGTAATCTTCTGCAGCACTGCTTGCTGTGTGGCTCCAGAGAGAATTCAACCAGCTTTGGTAAGTTGATGAGGTCATCGCACTGACTCCAAATGGAGCATAGAAGGCACCGCTATTGTAACTTCCAAATACGGTTCCGTTTAGCTTATACCCATCTTTTATACTACCAGGTGTACTGCTTACTTTAGTCTTAATCCAGCTATTCATCTTATTGAGCTGCGTAAGCGCCCTGCTGTCTCCAGTAATCAAATAATCTGTTGCGATCCGCCATGGGGTACGACAAGAATTGTAATTGTAATTCCCGTCATTGGCATCCTCAAGGAAATTCGCCGCAGCAGGTTTATACACACCCCCAGAGTAAACTACGAAATCAGGCAACAGCCCAGTGCTAGAGCTATAACCCGTATAAAGGCTATTTATAATCGTGTACGTTTTATCGATAACATTCGTCCAGCGGGTATCTCCTGTAGCCTGTTGGAATGCTTTTAAATGATTTAGCATGAAATCAGAAGGTCTAGTTGCCGTATTATACGAGCCGCTATTCGCCCAGTCACCTAGACGGATCGTCCACTGTGTCTGGTTAATCTCATTGTCCATAATCGCATTAATGATATCTTTTGCAGCTTGTAAATAATTGATCGTACCACTACTTCCCCACTGCTTGTCCGCAAGCAGCAATGAGAACGCTATATCCATATCTCCATCTGTAGCAGAGTCCTCGCCTTCAATATTTTGAAAGCTGCTGTTTTGCTTCCAGGACATCAAATAAGGGTTAATTGCACTTGGGTGAGCCTTGTAATAATTATATAAGCCGTCAAAATAAGTCTGAGCATTGCTGTCATAACCAGCCATCAAAACTGTGAACAACATCCCGTAACCATGTGCTTCAGATACCGTTTCTCCATCTGAATTATACTTAACGTAATATTTGCCAGTGCCAGCTGGTTTGAGATAGGCCGTTTTCCACGCATCCCATTTGGTCTTCACTGAATTATCCATACTGGTCTGGGTTACATTGTTTGGCTTGATAGATCCACTCGTGTAGGTGGAATGTTGCGGAAAAGGTTTGTTCACTGCTGCAAACGCGGAACCGGCAGGAAGAATACTAATTACCAAGCATACGACAATAAGGCTTTTCCAACTCAACCTAAGCTTTGCATCCTTCTTCATCATTCATTGCCTCCTCTTCAATTGTGGTAATAAATTTGAAAGAAAACAGCAAGCTAATTCGTATTCGCTATCATTGTAATACAGAATATGGAATTAATATATAAGCAATTCCATTAATAGATCATTAGTACTATATACCTGAGACTTAGATTTGTTCTCACTCCTCAACTAAAAAAAGGATGGTTCCACAACCAACTTCATTCATGGCTGTGCAAACATCCTTTAGATAAAAATCCATTCGCTATTCTCGTAATTTATTCAATTTGAATCGATACGCAATGTATGGAAGACCCGGAAAGACCAACATACAAAGTGTGACCACTACTAACACCAGGCTGATATTCCTCACGATCTCAGGTAACCATCCATTAACGCCCAAGATCGCTAGGAAGATAAAAGCAATCAAAGCTATAAGCAATGGCAAGGCTACTTTGCCCATCGTTTTCTTTTCACGTTCATATTTGTCAATGAGGGTCCCTGTGTCCGAGTAGATAGGCGCCGTACCTGCAGCTGCCCGAAAGATATGAAACCCATTTCCGGCAGAACAGACATAAGTCCATCCGGCATCTTCAAAAATCAAATAATACTCCTCATCGACATTTGTGTGATAATCTACACTGTACTCAAGATTCTGGGGATCTCCCTTTCTTAACTTATAACCCAAAGGTGCAAAGCTCTCCAGGAGCCAGCCCCCTTTGGCATACTTACTCAATTTCTGCATATCTCCTTTTTCAGTAAAAGCTAAGCCCCCGCTGGTCACATATTTTGTATTCTTCATGCCTATTCCCCACCTTTTATTTGAGAATTTGTTCTGCATGTCTAATCATTTCTTTTCGGCGCTCTACTTCTTTTCTTAGCAATCCAATTCCTTTTTCCGTTGCAATATACGTTTTTCGTTTGTCGTCCTCTTCTTCTTTATACAGCTCAATAAATTCAGCCGCTAACAGCTTCTTAATGGTTGTATACATGGAAGCAGGCCCAATTGAAAATTGATTGTTCGTCATCGTTTCGATTGATTTCATAATCAGATATCCGTGTTTGGCTTCGACTAAAGACAAGAGAATATAAAATGCAGTGTCTGTGAGCTCTCCCATTTCCAATGAGTCCGTTCTTGACACTTAATCACCTCCTCATATGTATCATTAAAAGATATATCATTAAATGAACTATATCTTTTAATGATACACTTGTCAACTGCTGGCATAAAATTCAAACTACCTTCTCATACTAGGTGAAGAATATGGAGGTGAATGTCATGCCCAAAAATAGTGCCAATCCCAAAGAAGCTCCAGGAAAACATCAACCAAGTAAGAAAAACAATGCGGAGAATAACAACAATTTCAATGAAGCCGCTCAGATGGTGAACATCGATAAGGCTGCTGATTATGTGCCCAGCTTAAACGGTGTCTCCAAAACTGATGTTTAAGCTATACCGCTAATAACTTCTTCAATCAAAAAACACTCCTCAGAATTTTCTGAAGGAGTGTTTCAATCCGTGGCAGCTTCATTTCAAGTTCTCTAACTCAGCAGTCACTTTTTCAATTAAGTTCACGAAGGAAGCCAGCTCTTGAGAGCTTTTGACCTGATCCTTGGAATACATGGAGTTATGTTCCGATTCTTTTTTCACCTTGGAAAGGGTGGCATTGATATTGTCGAGTTTCTGGTCAATGGTTACCAGTGAATCCTTTGAGCGACGGGCTAGCTTACGAACTTCATTAGCCACAACTTCAAAACCTCTTCCAAACTCCCCAGCTCTGGCTGCTTCAATAGCCGCATTCAGGCCTAAAAGATGCGTATGATCAGCCACTTCTCTAATCATCGTACCCACTTGATGAATAGACTCCACCTCTTTGTCCAAATATAATACCGTTTGATGCGTTTTCTCTTGATAATCAGCATTTTTACTAGCTAAACTTTCTATCGATTCACTGCTATCCTTTAATTGAACCATCAAAGATACCAGCTCCTGAACGGCTGAACTCACTCCTGTAAGCAGGTGATTTTGCTTCTCCAGCAAGTTTTCTATTTTTGCTTTTTCATCCACTTCATAGGCTTCAAGAACGAGCTGTGAATCGAGATTAAACATCTTGGTTAAGGCATGGATAACAGGCTTCCATTCGTTTGGTAATATCCGTTCAAAATAAGCAGTAGCCAAATCCAGATATAATATGTACGTCCCCAAATACCAATTCGTTGTTAATCCAATACGGGAATGGATTTTCCCGATAAGCAAACGTCTTTCAATAAATGCTTCATCGATCACACCAGCGGCCATAGATAAAAAATACCACTGCTGTGTTTCTTTCAATCGATCCAGTGTACTGTGCTGCTCAATGATGTGGAGCAGCTCTGGCTCCATCGTCATCTGTTTATACAGCTCCTCAACCAATGAGCTAACGATTAAGTTGAATTCTTTCTCCTTGCTTTTTAATAATTCTAAATCAGCCTCAGTAATCCCTATATAGCTAACTTGCTGGAGTCGTTCTGGACTAAGATTGATCATACCGTCGTTAACATCCCTCTCATAACTGTTTATTTTTCTCAGCCATCCCCTATGGCATCTATATCTCTTGATTATAAAGGTATTATTTCAATAAATTTTAACACTATATTTACCTATATTGCTTAATAATTTTACAAAACCTCACTAGTTGCCCTTAGATTTGGCTTCCTATTCATGAATAAAGGGCTGCCGCAGCAGCCCTTTCAGTTTCAAGCTTTAAATTACGCCGCCATTTCACGGCAAACTTTTGCACAAGCTAAGCAAGCTTCTGCACATTGCTGGCAATGTTCATGATCATGCTTTTGGCATTCGTTGCCGCAGGCTTCACAAGCTTCTGCACAAGCTAAACAAATCTCTTTTGCATATTTACTGTTCATCGACATGGCATGAGCTGCAAACTCGCATATATCTGCACATTCACGATCCAGGCGAATGCACTCCTTCATCATCCCCACATGATCCTCATCCAAACAAGCTGAGTAACAGTGATTGCAAGCTATCATACATTTTAAACACTCATCGATACACTCTTTGTAGTTTTGATGTGCCATAACACATTCTCCTCTCAATTCATTAATTAGGATAGTCCCCTACTCTATATATACCCAATTTGAGCAAATAAAAAAGGATTCCGGGGAATCCTTCCGATTGATCAATTATCTAATTAATTTATTGATGGTAACTAATAGTTCATCCAGTACCTCGTTCTCACCTTCCTGGATACGTTCCACTACACAACTTTTCATATGATGCTCCAGCAAAAGCTTGCCCACGCCGTTCAATGCAGATTGGACCGAGGAGATTTGATGCAGCACATCATCACAATAGGTGTCTTTTTCAATTAACCCTTTTAGCCCTCTAACTTGACCTTCAATTCTATTGAGCCGGCTAATCAAATTCTTTTTAGTTTTATCTGAGTGATGACTTTTCCGCTCATCCGTACTGCATGATTCATGCTCGTGAGTCAGATTATCCATGCACCGATCACCCCTTTCCTCGTATTTTTATTATACTATAGCCCCCCTATTCTATTCAAAAAATAAATCATTGATTAGATTTTCAATTCTTCATGAACTATAGCTGAAGTTTCAACCTGAATGGTTGTATGTTGAATTTTGAAATGATCGGCAATTAACCGAATCGCTTGCTGCAAAATGCGTTGGTCATCTGCTTCCTCTTCAATTAAGATATGACAGCTGAGTGAATCTAATCCCGAAGTTATGGTCCAGATATGCAGGTCATGGACATTTTTAACCCCCTCAATGCTTTCGAGGATTTCCTTTACTTCAGCTGGATTAATTGTAATCGGGGTGCCTTCCATAAGGACGTGAACGGTATGTTTGATAATTCCCCATGCCCCTCTAAGAATCAATAGAGCAACCAGTACGCTTATGATTGGATCAGCAACATACCAGCCAAAAATCATCATGATTAAACCGGCAATAATTGCCCCTACTGAACCTAAAGCATCACCAAGCACATGGAGATAAGCACTACGGAGATTAATGTTATTTTTCACATCCCCTTTTCTCATAAGCGACCATGCACTAGCCACATTGGCTAAAAGACCAATACTTGCGATCAGCATCATAGATCCGCTGGCAACTGTCGGCGGCTCAAAAAACCGCCCATAAGCTTCTACAATGATAAATCCAGCAACTACAAATAAAGTAACTCCGTTTAAGAGTGCCGCCAAAATTTCAAATCGATGAAAACCATACGTTTTGTTCGGAGAAGCAGGTTTAGTTGCAAACCAGACCGCTACTAGGCTTAATGCTAGAGAGCTTGCATCGTTTAGCATATGCCCACTGTCCGATAACAGGGCTAAGCTGTTAGTAATCAACCCACCAAAAAACTCCAAAAACATAATTCCAACCGTAATGATCAACGCAATCAAAAGCCCTTTTTTATTTCCACTAGGATCAAAATGTTGATGCCCGTGAGAGCCATGGGAGTGACTGTGTCCTTCATGAGCGTGACTGTGTCCTTCATGAGCGTGGTCGTGGTTACTGTGATCGTGATTGGACTGTTGCCCGTGTACATTCTCGACCTGATGATTGCGTTTGTTCTTCTTGTTCATCATGCTTAACCTCCTATTACCTTCAGCTAGATAGTATTCGTAGCCCTGCGCAGTTACATTCAAAAGCTCCAGTTAATAATAACATATGAGCATGTGTTCATATGTTATTATTAACTGGATTTTTCTTCTTGTCAATAAAAAAGCAACAAATGATTGTCTCTGACCTAATAAAATAAAGAGGACCCTCCGCAGCTCTTCCTGCATGAAGGATCCTCTCGAATCAGAACCGTGTATTAAATCAAATCTGATTGTTGCAGCAATCTTTGGATGATAGCCGCAACTTCTGCTCTCGTAATGAAGGCTTGTGGGGCAAGTACATTTCCGCTTCTGCCCGTGATGATTCCTGCTTGCAGGCTGTCTGCGATGCCACTCTTCGCCCAGTCTGATGCTTCATTCGCATCCGTGTAAATGCTCAGCAGCTCGCTTGCTTCTTTGGCCGGAAGATTTGTCTTCAAATCGGTAATCACCATAGCTTTAGCAATAATACTCATCGCCTGTTCCCGAGTAATCTTGTCTGTTGGATGGAACGTTCCATCTTCAAAACCGTTGATTAGCTTATAGGAGTAAGCTGTCTGCACAGCATCATTATACCAATCTGAGACCTTTACATCCGTAAAGGATGTTGTCCCGCTTTCCAACTTCAATCCCAATCCACGTACGATAATCGCCGCAAATTCTGCACGTGTAATCTCCAGATTAGGGTTAAACAAATCGTCGCCGACTCCATTAATAACCTTACGGGAAGCCATCTCATTGACAATGTCCTTAGCCCAGTGGGTGGCGACATCCTTGAAGTTCTGTGGATCTTGAACTACAAAATACGTACTGTTCGTTAAACTGTGTATTTTCGCAAAGTGTTTGCCATCAATGGCAACAATCTGTGTGGGTACATGGCGGAACGTCCCCCCCGCTTCAAGCACTAGCCCAGTCGTGATCTTCTTAAGGTCTACACCATCTGCTAGAGGAATAGTTCTTTCCACATAGGTATTAAACTTAGTGAGTTCAACAGTTTTCCCAGCGTAAGTAACCTTCACCGTGAAATCTAATGGCTGAGCTACCAACGTTAGCTTTTCATTGGCTGCCAACATTTCTATTCTTTTCAGTGCATCCGCAGTCGGAACAGAAATTGAAATTTGCACCTTCACATCTTGTAGAGCAATGTCTGTGCCAAACTGTTTTGAAATTGCACTGATATCAATCTGTGCTGCTGATATTGTATAAGTACCTTTTGGAGTACGAATGATTAGCAGCGCCTGCTTCTGCTCCATATCTTTGATGATTTGGCCATTAAGCTCGCCAATAATCACATCTGAAGTCGCAGTCACAGGGATAGTTATAATTGCATTCTGGTCTTCCTTTTCGATACGTTGCTCTATTTTTGCCTGATCTACAACAATCGTGGTAACCGTCTGCCCGTTATACTCAGATATCGTTGCTGTTCCGGCATTTTCAACCTTACCGTTCACCAATACCTCAACCATGCTGCTAGATGGTGTAGCTGTAGCTGTAGCAGTGGATCCTGCTGTTGCAGTTGGTGCAGTTGTTGAAGGTGGTGCAGTCGGTGTTGATGTCGGTGATTCTGTTGGCGTTGGCGTTGGTGTTGGCGGTGTAGGTGTAACCTCAACCTCCGTTGATGACTTCGGTGTCACGGAGTTCGAAACTTCAGAAGCTACACTACTACCAGCGCTATTAATCGCTTTAACTGTAAACGAATAAGTGGTTCCATTCGCTAGACCAGTTACCTTTATTGGACTTGTTGCCCCAACCGTTACGATATTACCCGGAGAAGCAGTTACCTCATAATTCGTAATTGGAGTTCCCCCGTTCGAATCAGGAACTGCAAATGTCACAGTCACCTCGCCATCTCCCGCTACCGCTATTAAGTCCGTAGGTGCAGATGGTGATGTTCTTGGTTTCGTGCTGACTTCGTTAGAAGCTGCACTCTCCCCGCCCGGATTAGATGCCTTAACTACGAAATAATAAGATTGGCCATTAGTTAACCCTGTCACATCATAGTTGTAGACAGATTCGCTTACTGTAGCCACTTGGGTCTCATAGATTCCAGAAGTGATACCTTGATATATAGTGTATCCAATCGCACCCTTCACCGGATCCCATGTTAAGCCGATGAGGCCATTACTTGCCACAGGTGAATGAAGTATTGGCGCGCCCGGCGCTGGAACCTGAGGCGTTCTAGTTACTTCATTGGAAGCCGCACTGATACCATCAGGATTAACAGCTTTAACAATAAAATAATAAGCAGTTCCATTAATTAATCCTACAGCATCGTAACTGTTCTCAGAGCCACTTATAGTAGCTACCTCAGCTCCATAAACACCTGAAGCTGTAGACTGATATACAGCGTAACTATCGGTACCATATACGGGACTCCAAGTAATACGAATATGTCCGTTTCCTGCTGTTACAGACTCAATACTTGGCGCAGCAAGTTCAGGCCAGGTAAGGTCAATAACTGCACTAGTGATCTCTGTAAGACCTGTCGCATCAAATACCAGTTGCGCTCCGGTGATTCCAGCTGCATTCGTAGCTCCCAGATCCGTAAAGGAAATGACACCCGCTACTGCCATCAACATCGTATTCCCCGTCAACGTCCAGCTTCCAGTGTCCTTCTTCGACACAGTAACAACCGTACTGTTGTCGCCAAGGTTTACATTCCCAAACTGATCCAGCAAAGTAATTACTGGCTGCTGCGCGAAGCTACCGCCATTGGCTTGCGGGGCACTTACGCCCGTGGTCAGCTTCATTATCGCTGTGCTACCTGCGACAGGTGTAACGTTCAGCGCCGTTGCCGCTGGCGTGGCTATGCCTGCTTGGCTGAACACAACCGCTTGCGCGCCAGCTTTGTTCAGCTTCAGGTTCACCTGTGCTACACCCTCAACGAAATCAACGTTGATCTTGCTCGGTGAAGCTGCCAAAGCGGTACTTCCTAAGCTTCCGTACGTTCCGTCCGGCGCAACATCATAACCCGCTACCGTCACTTCTTTCGTTCCGGTGAACGTTGCATCCGTATCGCCCAGCGAATTTTTCACAGTCAGCGTAATGCCATTATCTACACCTACGACAGGTGTCAACGTCGCCGCTGAGGCAGTGATGCTTTGCGCTCCCTGTGGCTCTGGAAGATTCAACGCTACACTAGTGATCTGTGGAAGTCCTGTCGCATCAAATGCCAGTTGGGCTCCGGTGATTCCAGTGGCATTCGTAGCTCCTAGATCCGTAAAGGAAATGACACCTGCTACTGCCGTCAACGTCGTATTCCCCGTCAACGTCCAGCTTCCTGTGTCCTTCTTCGACACAGTAACAACCGTACTGTTGTCGCCAATGTTTACATTCCCAAACTGATCCAGCAAAGTAATTACTGGTTGCTGCGCGAAGCTGCCGCCATTAGCTTGCGGAGCACTTACGCCTGTGGTCAGCTTCATTGTCGCTGTGCTGCCTGCGACAGGTGTAATGTTCAGCGCTGTTGCTGCTGGCGTGGCTACGCCTGCTTGGCTGAACACAACCGCTTGCGCGCCAGCTTTGTTCAGCTTCAGGTTCACCTGAGCTACACCCGCAACGAAATCAACGTTGATCTTGCTCGGTGAAGCTACCAAAGCGTTGATTCCTAAGCTTCCGTACGTTCCGTCCGGCGCAACATCATAACCCGCTACCGTCACTTCTTTCGTTCCGGTGAACGTTGCATCCGTATCGCCCAGCGAATTTTTCACGGTCAGCGTAATGCCATTATCTACACCTACGACAGGTGTCAACGTCGCCGCTGAGGCGGTGATGATTTGGGCTCCCTGTGGCTCTGGAAGATTCAACGCTACACTAGTGATCTGTGGAAGTCCTGTCGCATCAAATGCCAGTTGGGCTCCGGTGATTCCAGCTGCATTCGTAGCTCCCAGATCCGTAAAGGAAATGACACCCGCTACTGCCGTCAACGTCGTATTCCCCGTCAACATCCAGCTTCCTGCATCCTTCTTCGAAACAGTAACAATCGTACTGTTGTCGCCAAGGTTTACATTCCCAAACTGATCCAGTAAAGCAATTACTGGCTGCTGCGCGAAGCTGCCGCCATTGGCTTGCGGGGCACTTACGCCCGTGGTCAGCTTCATTGTCGCTGTGCTGCCTGCGACAGGTGTAATGTTCAGCGCTGTTGCTGCTGGCGTGGCTACGCCTGCTTGGCTGAACACAACCGCTTGCGCGCCAGCTTTGTTCAGCTTCAGGTTCACCTGAGCTACACCCGCAACGAAATCAACGTTGATCTTGCTCGCTGAAGCCGCTAAAGCGGTACTTCCTAAGCTTCCGTACGTTCCGTCCGGCGCAACACCATAACCCGTTACCGTCACTTCTTTTGATCCGGTGAACGTTGTATCCGTATCGCCCAGCGAATTTTTCACGGTCAGCGTAATCCCATTATCTACACCTACGACAGGTGTCAACGTCGCCGCTGAGGCGGTGATGCTTTGTGCTCCCTGTGGCTGTGGAAGATTCACGGTAGCGCTAGTGATCTGTGGAAGACCTGTCGCATCAAATGCCAGTTGCGCTCCGGTGATTCCAGTGGCATTCGTTGCTCCCAGATCCGTAAAGGAAATAAAGCCCGCTACTGCCGTCAACGTCGTATTCCCCGTCAACGTCCAGCTTCCAGTGTCCTTCTTCGACACAGTAACAACCGTACTGTTGTCGCCAAGGTTTACATTCCCAAACTGATCCAGCAAAGTAATTACTGGTTGCTGCGCGAAGCTGCCGCCGTTAGCCTGCGGCGCACTTACGCCCGTAGTCAGCTTCATTGTCGCTGTGCTACCTGCGACAGGTGCAATGTTCAGCGCCGTTGCCGCTGGCGTGGCTATGCCTGCTTGGCTGAACACAACCGCTTGCGCGCCAGCTTTGTTCAGCTTCAGGTTCACCTGTACTACACCCGCAACGAAATCAACGTTGATCTTGCTCGCTGAAGCCGCTAAAGCGGTACTTCCTAAGCTTCCGTACGTTCCGTCCGGCGCAACATCATAACCCGCTACCGTCACTTCTTTCGTTCCGGTGAACGTTGCATCCGTATCGCCCAGCGAGTTCTTCACAGTCAGCGTAATGCCATTATCTACACCTACGACAGGTGTCAACGTCGCCGCTGAAGCGGTGATGCTATATGCAAGAGTAGGTCCTAGGTTCAGGGTCATTTTAGTGAAATAATCCCCCACGACCTTAAAGTTAGTACCATCGTAAATAATGCCATTAAGATTAGAGGTAAGATCAGATGTTTCCTGAGTCCACGTGGATCCGTCTGCCGAAGAGAATAACTCCCCCTTCAATCCAACAGCCAGAAAACTCCCATTACCAAAGCTGATATTATTTAGTGCGCTAGCTGATATTGTAACCTTCGTAAAAGTTACCAAATCTTCTGTGGTTAGAATTACTGCCTGCTGGCTAAGTGTATCTTCTCCAACCAGAATATAAGCTCTACCATCATAGGCAATTCCCTTTAAAGAAGTATTGGGGAACCCAATCTCTAAGGGCACATTCCACTGTATTCCATCTGATGATTTTGCGATAACAACGCTCTCTTGCTCATAAGTAGTACTATTGTATTTCATCCCAAGAGCTACAAATTGATTATTCAAGTAAGCTACTGTATTAAATGCAAAATCCCCATTTTTAAATCTCTCTGTCCATGAGGTTCCGTTAACTGAAGAATAAATTCCGCCATAATCGGAAACAGCAACGTACTGATTTGTGCCAAAAGCAACGCCAGTCAGATTGTCCTGCACTCCGGTATCTGTCATAGTCCAAGTATCACCGTTGGTCGAGGTCACCACTTTGGCGTTAAGATTGTAGTTTTCTTTATCTGTAACCGCAATAAACTTCCCTGCTCCATAAGTGACCGCATTCATTCCCGGCAGCTTGGAGGGTGTGACATCGTTCCATACTGCGGAGCTATTAGATTTGTAAATAGAGCCATATTCCCCGGATGAGACGGCAACATAATTGCCATTACCATCCTTAGCAATACTTTTCAGATTACCGCTGACATTACTCCACGCCGATAGGTCAGAAGAAACCAGTAAGCCGTTGCCCCCTGAAGCAACATATTTTCCAATTCCGTAAACCATATTGTTCATCATCATTGTTGTATGGGTATCCGAAGATGTCCACTGGGTGCTGTCCAGCGGAGCCGCAGAAGATTTATAAATTACACCCTGCCCAAACAACAAATAGCTCCCATTTAAAGAACCTCCCCCATAAAATTGCTTGTTATCCCATGAGGCATCAACGGTCCAATTAGCACCGTCTGTAGAGGTGAATACTTTTTTAGCATACGGAGTCACGATATAACTAAAGAAACGATTATTTAAATAGATTACATTCGTAACATAAGGCCAACTAGAGTTATAGTGGTTGATCACAAGATCGGTTAAGGTGACCGTTGTCCAATTGATCAGATTCGTTGAGGTATAATAGACAGCATTGTTAGCAGAGACGACATATTTGTTGTTGCCATAAGCAATATCCGTTAAGCTTTGCATTCCGAATATTGCATTGGTAGAAGTGATTCCTGTGTCTGTCCAGTTAATGCCATCCGAGGATTGTAGTAGAGTTACATCATAAGAAGGTGGATTGGTGCCAGGTTTATATACTGACTGCCATACAAAGAACTTTTCATTGACCGCTTTCAACCTTTCCGGTGTGATAGCTAACGTTTTTTTTGTCCAATTTTCACCATCGAGTGAATTGTAAACTGCCTTTTCGCTACCATCAATAGCTAAGAACAGCCCATTAGCGAACACAATAGAAGTTAGTTTGGGGTTCCCCGCCTTTTTTGAGATAGACCAATCTACGCCATTTGATGATGTAGATATCCCTCCTTGGCCCACCGCTACAAAAACATTGTTACCAAAAGCAACACTGCTCAAATTTCCAGCTGATGTGGAGCTTTGATCTATGATATTGCTATTGCTATTGCTGGGTGCTGCATAAATTACTGCAGGCATAAACAGAGAACTGACGATAGAGAATACTAAACTTATTGCTAATAAAAGATTGCCACTCCGCTTAATCACAATTTTCCCCCTTTGGCATTACACCAAAATATAAATACTTCCACCATATGGAGATTAGATGTCTTTTCTAAGATTTGTAGCCATTTGGTTTGATTTTTATATCGGTATAATCCGAGAGAATTATTACGAATTTAACATTAAATTTTGATTAAAAACAACAATAATTTACACGCTTCACCTATCCATTTCCACAACCTTACAAATGAGAAAAAAACCTATTAAATATCAGGACTTAATCCTGAATTTAATAGGCTTTCAAGCTTTTTCTCGTAGAACTTTTTAAGCTGCTTAATCTTTTTTATTAAATAGAAATCGCTGCTTCTAAAGCTACTTCCATCATGCCGTTGAAAGAATTTTGTCTTTCTTCTGCCGTGGTTACAGCATGAGTAACTAACGAATCGGAAATGGTAAGAATACATGCAGCTTGTTTACCTAACACTTTCGCATTATGGAACAACGCATAACTCTCCATTTCTACACAAACACAGCCATGTTCATTGTAAAATTCATTAACTCCAGGCACATTGTCTTCATGATAGAATACATCGCTGGAATGAATTCTCGCCGTCAGAACTGGCTTGTTAATACGTGTAGCCGCTGCTTCAATGACTTCGTTCAATTCTTTACTTGGCAGCTGGATATCTCCTTCTACACCGCTTTGCACATAGGCATATGTAGATTCACTCCACGCGCTATCCGCCAACACCACGTCAAATAAATTCAATTTATCAGTATATGCTCCAGCACTACCGATACGAATGATGTTTTCCACACCATAGTTTTTGTATAGTTCATAAGAATAAATACCGATACTTGGCATTCCCATTCCCGAACCCATTACCGAAACCTCTTTGCCTTTATAAGTTCCTGTATATCCAAACATATTACGTACCGTATTAAATTGGGTTGGGTTCTCCAAATAGGTTTCTGCAATATACTTCGCTCTCAAAGGATCTCCTGGCATTAATACTGTTTTGGCGATTTCACCATTTTGTGCTGCATTGTGCGGCGTTGACATAATTTATTCCTCCTATGTTGATTACTCATTACTATCTTACTATACCATTCATGATTTTAAATATACGTTTAAAATTTTCTTTTATTGCGACAAAAATACTGCTACTGAATCTCTTTTTATAATTTATTAGCAAACTCGTTAAGTTTTTGGGACATTATCTTTATTTCCTCAATAAATGTAGAAGTATGCTGAACAGATGCCGCCTGTTCTTGGCCGATAGCTGCTATCTTCTCTATCGAATTAGCCATTTGATTCGTAATTCCCTTAATCTGTAACATGGTTTTATTTATGTTTTGCGTCGAGGCGACGGTTTCCCTTGAAAATTTCCGGATTTCCTTGGCTACGACTTCAAAACTTCTACCTTTCTCACCTGCATGCGCTGCTTCTATTGCAGCATTCAGCCCAAGTAAATTCGTTTGATCAGCAACCCTGTTTATAATGGATAGGACTTCTGTTGTATTCTCCACATCTTTTCCAGCCTGCTGAGATTGAATGAGTAGTTCCTGAGAGTGATCGGAAAGTGAACTTACGCCATAGGAAATATTATTAATTTGCTCATTGGCTTGGGATAATGATTCCGAGATTTGTTCTACAATGGCTTTTAATTCACTTTGTCTTCGAATCTGAACTGCAATCCCGCCAATGACTTGTCCCGTTTGATCGTGAAGAGGTGTTGCTGTACCTGTAAACTCAAATCCATAAAAGTGGGCTGGAACATCGGACTTCAAGGTACGATTCTCTTGTATCGCTAAGTAAAGTGGTTCTTCTTTGTGTAAAGGTTGTCCTTCGTTAATGTTTAAATTTATGGTGTCGCCAGGAAAATAAGCAACGAACCGTTCCAAATCACATATCGCTATTGATAAATCAGCGGGGATAGATAATTTTATAATTGGTATAAGTGAGATAAATTTGTCTAACGATTCAATGTTGTTAATCACAGAAATATAGTCTCCATTCCAGCAAAACGTTATTTATAGCGCACCAAGTCTAACCAGATCATGCCTTACATACATGCATTTAATCTAAACCCTTAATTTTGCTTAATTCATATTTTAGATATGTATTCGCGAAAATCTTCATAAAATCCTCCAAAAAAGTTTACAAACACCCATTTCTCTCTCACAAAAGATAAAAAAAGCCCCCACTTTGTGAAAAGTGAGGGCTTTCGTTCTCTTGCTGTTACTAACAATATCGATTAGTTACGGATCAGATAATCAAATGCTCCTAGCGCTGCAGTTGCACCGGATCCCATCGAGATAATGATTTGTTTATAAGCACTATTAGTGCAGTCACCAGCAGCAAATACTCCTGGTAAGCTAGTAGCACCATGGCTATCTACAACAATCTCACCTACGCGAGTACGTTCAACTGTGTCACCTAGCCATTCTGTATTTGGAACCAGACCAATCTGTACAAATACACCCTGCAATTCAACATGGTGAGTCTCTTCTGTCGCACGATCAACATAAGAAATACCATTTACCTTATCAGTTCCGGTAATCTCTTTAGTTTGCACGTTTTTAAGAACAGTAACGTTAGGAAGGCTATAGAGACGATCTTGCAGTACAGCATCAGCTTTGAGCTCTGGAGCAAATTCCAGAACCGTTACATGCTTCACTATACCTGCAAGGTCAATAGCTGCCTCAATACCTGAGTTACCGCCGCCAACAACTGCAACATCTTTGCCTGCAAACAAAGGACCATCACAGTGTGGGCAGTAGGCTACACCTTTGTTCTTGAATTCAGCTTCACCAGGCACGCCCATATTCCGCCAACGAGCACCTGTAGACAGAATGACCGTCTTACTCTTTAGAACAGCACCGTTCTCAAGTTCAACTTCAATTAAGTCATTTTTGTCTAGACGTCTGACACGCTGCAATTTCATCACATCAATGCCATACTCTTTTACTTGCTCTTCAAGTTTAGCTACGAGTTGAGGACCTTCAGTGTACTTCACACTAATAAAGTTCTCGATACCAAGCGTGTCGTTAACCTGTCCGCCAAAGCGTTCAGCAACAATACCTGTACGAATACCTTTACGTGCCGCATAAATGGCTGCACTTGCACCAGCTGGGCCGCTGCCGACAACAAGCACATCATATGGAGCTTTATTGTCAAACTCAGATGCGTCCACACTGCTGCCCATTTTAGCTAAAATTTCTTCAACCGTCATACGACCACTTTCGAAAAATTCACCATTAAGGTAGACGCTTGGAACAGACATAATTTCTTTGCTTTCTACCTCTTCTTTGAATACTCCACCGTCAATCATCGTATGGGTAATGCCCGGATTAAAGATACTCATAAGATTCAGTGCTTGTACAACATCAGGGCAATTATGACAGCTCAGGCTAACATAAGTTTCAAACTTATATTCACCACTAATGCCTTTGATCTGATCAATTACACTTTGCTCAACCTTAGGAGCTCTTCCGCTAACCTGCAACAGAGCCAATACTAATGAAGTAAATTCGTGTCCAAGCG
Source organism: Paenibacillus sp. FSL H3-0310 (assembly GCF_038002785.1). Classification (NCBI taxonomy): domain Bacteria; kingdom Bacillati; phylum Bacillota; class Bacilli; order Caryophanales; family Paenibacillaceae; genus Paenibacillus; species Paenibacillus sp. FSL H3-0310. The sequence continues at coordinate 130,991 of NZ_JBBODC010000001.1, read as the reverse complement.
GAGTTCCGGCAAAGGTTACGCCTGTATCTTCACCCACACGATTTACACTAAAGCTTGGGGTTCTAGACAGTTCGGTTCTTTCCACCGTAATCCTAGGTGACATTTTGGCAATTTCATCAACTAGTTCGGTCATCTCTTGTGATGCCTCGTCAGCGCCTGCACTGAGTTTCAGTACTACATCGCCTTCCAAGAGTTCTAGGTATTGCGCTAGTTGAGCTTTTATTTCTTGATCTAGTTTCATTTAGCTTTCGCTCCTTAAATCTTACCTACAAGATCGAGACTTGGTTTAAGAGTTTCTGCACCTTCCGACCATTTCGCTGGGCAAACTTCACCTGGATGATTGCGTACATATTGCGCTGCTTTAATTTTGTTAACAAGAGCGCTAGCATCACGGCCGATACCACCAGCATTAATCTCAACAGTTTGAATAACACCGTCTGGATCAATGATGAATGTACCACGATCAGCAAGACCGTCAGCTTCGATCAATACATCAAAGTTGCGGGAAACCACATGGGAAGGATCGCCGATCATAATGTATTTCACCTTGCCAATTGCTGCGGAGCTTTCATGCCATGCTTTATGTGTAAAGTGTGTGTCAGTAGAAACGGAATATACTTCAACACCTAGTTGTTTGAGGGTTTCATATTGGTTCTGCAAATCTTCTAGTTCAGTTGGGCATACGAATGTGAAGTCAGCTGGGTAAAAGCAAACTACACTCCATTTACCTTTGAAGTTTTCTTCTGTAACATCGATAAATTTCCCATCTTGAAATGCGCTTGCTTTGAATGGTAGTACTTCTGTTCCGATTAATGACATATTGTTTAATCTCCTTTGGGTTTAATTTATGAATAGAGTGGATACTATTTATAATTATTATAATTAACCAAATTAAGGCCTGTCAAGTTATTTATAATAATTCTAATATGATAATCGTTGTCAGTCGCTAAATGTTCATACAAATTCCTTTCTTTCGGATTTAAATACAACACTTTATCATCTGACTGATGCTCATTCGTGCTTATTGACTATTATGGTTTAGTTTACATGTTTTATGTAGTTCAATTTCTACAATTCGATGTCTTCTACTATTAGATTGATAATATTCAAGGATTCTTCCGCTACTGTTGGGTTAGAATAATATCGATTTCCATTATAGGTGATCAGTGCTTTCCATAAAGCCCACCCTCTTGCTCTATTCCACGTTTGTGCATCCATGTTTAATACCTTTTTAAAGATCCTTCTACTAGCCTGATCAAAAAAAGTCCACGCCATTGCAGCATCACAAGCAGGATCACCCACCCCTAATATGCCAAAATCAATGACTGCACAAAGCTGTCCGTCTTTGACTAATATATTTCCAGGTGCGACATCACCATGAACCCAAACTGGTTCTGACTCCCATTCAGAGTCTAATGCCAGTTCCCAGATCTTTTTCAATAGACCTTCATTAAAAATATCTTTATTATGCTCAATCGCATTTCTAGATTCCTCATCATATACAGCTAAGGACCCACATCTATAAAAATTATGCTCTCCGGCTAAAGGTCCCCCACTAGCATCAATAGACTGTAATTCAATTAAAAAGCTTCCCAAGTCTCTCGCAAATTGATTGAGATCATTAATGTTCTCATGGGATAAAGTCTCTCCCTTTAGCCAATTATTAATAGACCAAGGCCAGGGATATTCTTTGGTAGGTGTCCCTTTCGCTAATGGTGTTGAAATAGGTAACGTCAGTCCTTTCTTTAAAAAAGGTAACCATTGTTGTTCTTTCTCCACTTGAGGAACATAAGCGACTGCACTTGGTAATCGCACACTCATCTGTTCACCTAAATGAAAAGTCCGATTATCATGCCCACTGAATTTCACAGGTCTGATCTCTAAATCGGACCATTCAGGAAATTGTTCATTTATTAATCTTGCTACTAAATCGACGTCTATAGTATTCATAAATATCTCCAATCATGATTTACAAGCATTATTTGGTTGTCTTAAATATTTTCTAGTGACATATGGTATGTGTAAGCTTTATATATTAGTTATAAAGTACAAAGAGAATATACTTTTTTTATAGCTCGATATATATCAGAAGGAGATCTTTGTATATGGAATATGATAGCCTTATCAATGAAATTAAACACTCCTATCAAATAAATATAGAGAATATCAGCCTTCATCGTGAGATGATCGGTAGGGTGTATTTTTTGCAGAACCAAGAGAAAAAGTATATGTTCAAAATATTTCGTAGCTTTAAAACGGATGATGCTCTGCAGACGGTTCGCATCCTCGATTATTTATAAGCTAACTCATATCCAGCAGTTTCTGTGATTAGAACTGTACAGAATGATAGCCACATTATACTCAGTAGTCAGGCTGGCAGCTGCGTTGGAATACTATACGATTATGTCGAGGGAGCAACACCCGATGGTAAAATCGAGGCGAAGAGCATCGGGACACAGATCGGGAAACTCCATAACTTAATGGAGCGATACCCCGAGAAGCTTATCCGTAGAACAAAATTCGATTACATCGATGGTTATATCTCCAATATGCAAGATCTCCAATTTGACCCAGGAAAAATCCTTGAACTAAATCATTACGGCAATGAATTATGGGAACGTATCACAAGGCTTCCCAAAAGCTTTTGTCACGGTGACCTTCACACAGGAAATATGCTCAGAAATGAGTGCGGTGAATATATTCTTTTGGACTTCGATGATGCTTCGGGTGATTATCCGAGTATGGATGTTGCATACATGTGTGATGCTACCGATTTTAATCACTCAAATGAATCGATGTATGATCAAACCATGCGTTTGTACGAACGTTTCTATTCGGGTTATAGTACAACACGTACAATAAGCAGTAATGAGTTTAAGGCTCTTTTCGATTTTATTGCGATCAGACATTTTCAAATCATCTCAAGAATAGTGCAGTGTCAAGGATTGCAAAGTATATCCAAAGAATTCTGCGATGAACAATATAGTTGGCTTATGAAATGGCAAGAACTTTGCATTAAACACGGGTAAAAATACTGACGTTTCAATCTGTACTATATAAAAACAACCTCAGTACGGGTTCATCCCGAACTGAGGCTATTTCTGTTAACTTATATAGGTCCTACTTCAAATAGGTTCCTGACTCTCCGATTCCACCACTACCGTTCAATACATACACCCGTGCATTTCCTTTACCGGAGCAGTTGATTGTGATCACACCGTTGGTAACGGTTTTGGTATCACCAGTCACTGCATCCACATAAGTTCCGTTAGGAATTCCAGTGAATGTTGCATTTCCTGAGATTGTAACCAAAGCAAAGCTATCGATTCCTTTGCTACTATCAGTGTATCTTCTTTTAAATGCCAAATCACCTGATACATTTTCTGTAGAATATTGGCCTTTTTGCAAAGCAGGAACAGCTCTTCTAATTAAATTAAGTTGTCTGATATGTTTCGCCAGAGGATAATTTAACGAGTCTGCAAGTGTGCCAGTAGCATTGGTATATTTACCGTAATCTTGAACAGTAACACTACCCTCAATATGATCGCCAAAGTAAGCACGGCCTGTTGTACTTAACGGGGCATTTGGACCTACATCGATGACTGATCCTTTTTTGAACTCAATTTCAGAACCATAATAGATCGCAGGTATTCCTCGGAAGGTGAACATCAGCGCGAGATTCTCAGCCCAAGTGTCCTGTGTGCCGGCAAATCTTTGATTTTCTGGTGCTTGGTCAGGTGCATAGTCATGAGAGTCAATATAAGTTACATTCCAGGTAGCATCATTATAGAATTGATCACCGCTTCTCATACTAAATGCTTCCTGAGCAGTCTTGAAGGCCCAGTGCATTGGAAAATCAATAACATCCATACCCGATTTCTTCGAATAATCAGGCGTATGATAAGTATTTCCTGTTAAAAAAGCATTGTTCGAGGTAGGTTGTCCTGCTGTAGTAGAGTTATCTGCCCACTCTTGTTCCACCGATAGCTTATTGGAAGCGTAGTCATTTTGACCGTCACCTGGATAGGGTTTTGAGCTTTTCCAAGTATAAAATGGTGTTGATATCGCCGGAATTCCACTGTTCCACACATCTCTGTACCGAGTAGCCACTTCCCCAAAGACAAAGAAGTCTGAGCCCCCTCTTGTTTTCCATGCCGGCACAAAATATTTGTTAAAAATATACCGGCTTACATGCTTTACAGTATCGACCCGGAAAGCATCCACACCCATATCAATATATTGATTATAGCTGTCGATTAGATACTGATTCACTAGAGGATTCTCTGTGTTTAAGTCCACACAGTCTCCCGCAATCTGTCCTGTCTGGACGGTGTAAGACTCCCAAGAAAGACTTTTTTCCGTATGGTAAATATTATTGTTAGTCTCCGCAGTCTTCATTAAGGCAAGTCTTGCCTGATATTGCTGATCCGGGGTCATGGAATCATAGTTAGCTGGCAGCTTATCCGTAATTTTGAGCATGTTACTCACGGTGTCCGCCGCCGTTGGATCTTTTTTGAACATCGGGAACAGATTTTCTTCTCCAAAATTACCGGTATGATTGACGACAATATCTTGAATAACCTTTATCCCTCTAGCGTGTGCTGCATTGATCAAATCCTGATAAGATGCCCCTGCGGATTCATATCTTGGATCTACTTTTGCAAAATTTATTGCATGGTACCCATGATAATCATAACCGCTGGCATTCTGCACCACAGGTGTAATCCAGATGGCACTGAAGCCTAGTGCTTTAATGTAATCGAGCTTTTGAATCAGTCCTTTAAAATCCCCTCGCCAAGCTGGATCAGAGTCCGGATTTCCTGCCTTGGCATCCTCCCATGCATGTTCGTTGTTACTCGGATCACCGTCATAAAACCGGGAAGTGATTACAAAATAAATCGTATCTTCACGAAAATCGCCCTTATTACCAATGTTATAAACAAAACTCTGTTTAGTTTCATTTCCGGCACCATCGATCACAAGGAATTTTAAGGTTGTCGTCTTGTTAATCAAGATAGACGGTCCGGTAAGAGATGTCAGTGCATTGCCTGAAATATAGACTTTTGAACTCGTTGTTGGTTCCGTACCATTATCTGTGTAATATGCTGTGGTCGTTGCCGCCTTGTTGTCTTTTATATTAAAAGATACGGAAACCGCTGAGCTCGAATTCCCAACAGGCAGATTCGCAGTGATAATCGGAGCTTGCAAATCGGCATTCAGATCAATCACATAAGCAAAAGAGCCTACATTACCCGCTTGCCCTATAGAGTTAACGCCGAATGCTTTGATAGTCAAAGAAGAAGGTACTTGGATTGGAGTCGTATACAATGTTGAGGTTGTCGTAGGTGTTGATCCGTCGGTCGTATAATAAATTTTATCGCCGCTATTTGTACTGGATAGGGTCACCGTTTGGGCAGAATCATAGGTTTTGGGCACAGGAGAGACGGATATCACCGGAACCTTAGGAACGTCTGGATTGGCGTCATACCATACGTTATCTGAGTTATACCAGCCCTCTTTTACGCTGCGAGATAAGTCAGCCGTCTGTTTGCCATTGCCGTCATTAAAGATCAGGCTTGCCCCTGTAGCATTTGGAACAGTATAGCTATACCAATCGTTCCCGTCCGATTTCATCAGTATCCCCGGCCATGCTCCACTAGTCGGAACGGTTGCCGGATTCAGATTCCAGTAATGGATGCGGATCGCTGCATTCCAGCTTGCTGGTTTCTTAAAGTGAACGGTTAGCCCCGCTGAAGTAGGTGTAGGTGTTGGCGTCACTGTTGGCGTTGGTGTGGGTGTTATGGTAGGTGTTGGCGTCACTGTTGGTGTAGGAGTTACCGTAGGTGTTGGCGTCACTGTTGGTGTAGGAGTTACCGTAGGTGTTGGCGTCACTGTTGGGGTAGGAGTTACCGTAGGTGTTGGTGTCACTGTTGGGGTAGGAGTTATCGTTGGTGTTGGTGTAGCTCCGGCCGAAAGGGTCACATAGTCGATATTAATATTCCCGCTATCATCCGAGTCATATTTATAAGCAAGCGTGTTATTTCCTGCCTGTAAAGAGAGTGTTTCTGTTTGGTCTGCCCATGTATCCCAGTTGGTCAGGTTGGCTAATGTTGTCTGTGTAACCTTTATTCCATTGACATAAATGGACACTTTTTTAGCACTGCCGGATGCATTAGCATAGTGAAGCGTGGCATTATAGGACCCTGCTGCGGAAGCCTGGACGTTAAAAGTGGTGGCTGCTCCTGTAGTTGTATATCCATCAACAAAACCAGTGCCCGAATATCCGGTGTGATTCGTATTTACTTTTGCACCACCAGACAGGGATGCACTCTCTGCTTCGTATTTTCCGGCGACCGGAATAACAACCGTCCAGTTCTTCCCGCCGTTATTGTCCCAACTATCCGTTGGAGCCGTGATGTGATAACAATAAATTAGGGTGGCACCTTCCTGAACGTTGAGGTTGGCGATGAACGTGGTTCCATTTTTGGTCATCACCGTGTCCGTAGTATTAGCCCAGTTATTCGTAGTCCAATGTAAGGTCACAGCTGCCGCTGTAGGATTGGTATAGGTGACTGTATGATCCGTATTGCTGGCCGATGCTCCACCCGATAAACCAAATAAACTAAAAATGAGTGAAAAAATAATTAACCACGAAATATAACGCCTGGATTGTTTGGATACCAAGTAAATAACCTCCTCATAATTTTAAGTGCAGCTTACGATTTTAAGCCCATCGTGATGTGCAAACGTTTGCAAAAATGAGAAAAAAAGAAATACTTAATAGGTTTGATCTCCTCCTTCAATGATTAATAAGGAAAAAACTCATTGTATGCGTTTACAAAAAGCTCTATATCTGATGGATTTTCCTTGTTAAGATTATAGGCGCCAAACTTTTGCTGGTCAATGCATCTTTTAGGCTATAATTCAATCGTTTTCACTATAAGTTCCCTAAGATACCAGGTAAATTGTTCAGGTTCTTAGCCAGCCAATTCATTTCTTTTGCAAAACGTTTTGGAGGTACACTATGTTTGTCCATCGCGGCATTAATCCACCACGGGCTTTCCATATACCACAACAACTGCAATGATTTTGTTAAATACCCCTGCTCCACCGTTCGTTCCTCACGATATCCGTCAATAAATGCTGAAGCTAGTGCTCCATCTAAATCTTCATCTAAAGCACATGACATCACTGCTCGCGCTACATCAAGCTGCGGATAATCATATTTGAACCGATCAAAATCTAGAATTGCAGACAATTGGCTATCTTGAAATAAAAGATTATCAACCCATAAATCACGATGTGCCCATCCAGCTACAAGTCCTTCGAATATTTCCGGATCTATTTCTTCAGTCGCTCTCAGTTGTATCTCTAGGTCAGTGATGAGTGAAGTTTTGCCCATTTCCTTTGATTGTTGTAGGAGTACATTCCAATGTTCTAAACGTTCCTCAGGGCTTTGGGGAATAAATTGTGGGGTTCTTTTCAAACTAAGGGTCCCATCATTTAATAAACGATGCATTTTACCTGTGGCACGACCCAAATCAAACATTTGAAGGATGTTAATTTTGCCCGGCTCTATGACACGCCCTTCACAATATTCCATAACCATAAACGTCTCTCCCATATCTGATTCCAGTAAAACTTTATGGTTATAAGCCAACAATTCGGGACATGGGAGTCCCTGTAGATACAATCTTTTCTGTTGAGAAAAGGCGAAGCTCAGCTCTTCTGGGTTATACAATTTATATCTTTTTTTGTTGTATTGTTTAAGTAGAAATGGTCCTGAATCCGTTATGATTTTCCATTTAAGATTTAACCAGCCACGTTTTATTGGGGTAGCATGAAGGACTTTCAATCCAAAAAAATGATAGAAACTATTACTTAAATCCTCTAAAATGGCTTCCTCTGAACGAATCGCTTCCAATTCATCAACTCCTATCTATTCAAAGTATAAAAGAAGAAGCCGCCAATGACGACTTCTTTTAGATATTTCTTTTTAGCAGAAAAAGTTATCTATAAATGAGGCTCCCGCCTTGGAGAAACTCTTGCGCCTTCTCTTGCATTCCTGATTCAATTCTCGTCGTATTCCGGATATTATGAGAGATCTTCATACTGCAAAATTTCGGCCCGCACATGGAACAGAAATGAGCTGTTTTAGCGCCTTCCGCAGGCAATGTCTCATCATGATATTCGAGCGCTCGCTCAGGATCTAACGATAAATGAAATTGATCACGCCAACGAAATTCAAAACGGGCTTTCGAAAGAGCATTATCCCGGTCTTGTGCTCCTTTATGCCCTTTCGCCAAATCTGCGGCATGAGCCGCTATTTTATAAGTAATGACCCCTATACGTACATCTTCCTTATTAGGCAGGCCAAGATGTTCCTTCGGAGTTACGTAACATAACATAGCTGTACCGAACCAACCAATCATCGCTGCACCTATAGCAGAGGTAATATGATCATAACCAGGCGCAATATCTGTAGTCAGTGGACCTAATGTATAAAAAGGGGCTTCGTTACAGGTTTCAATTTGCTTATCCATATTCTCTTTAATCAAGTGCATCGGCACATGTCCTGGACCCTCTACCATCACCTGTACATCATGACTCCAAGCTATAGCTGTTAATTCACCTAACGTCTCTAACTCGGCAAATTGTGCTTCATCATTCGCATCAGCAATCGAACCCGGACGTAATCCATCGCCTAGGGAAAAAGAAACATCGTACAGCTTCATGACTTCACATATCTCTTCAAAATGTGTATATAAAAAGTTCTCTTGATGATGCGCAAGACACCATGCCGCCATGATGGAGCCACCTCTTGAAACAATGCCTGTCATACGTTGTACCGTCAACGGGATATAACGAAGCAGAACCCCCGCATGAATGGTAAAATAATCAACCCCTTGCTCCGCTTGCTCAATGAGCGTATCACGGTACACTTCCCATGTTAAATCTTCCGCTTTCCCATTCACTTTTTCCAACGCTTGATAGATAGGCACCGTTCCAATAGGAACAGGAGAATTACGGATGATCCACTCGCGTGTCGTATGGATGTTTTTACCTGTGGAGAGATCCATTATATTATCTGCACCCCAGCGGGTGGCCCATCTCATCTTCTCTACCTCTTCTTCTATGGATGAGGATACTGCGGAATTTCCTATATTGGCATTGATCTTCACTAAAAAATTGCGTCCAATAATCATTGGTTCACTCTCTGGATGATTGATATTCGCTGGAATGATGGCGCGGCCGCGGGCTACTTCATCTCTTACAAATTCCGGTGTCACATTCTCACGAATCGCAACGTATTCCATTTCCGAAGTAATAATCCCTTTGCGTGCATAATGCATTTGAGAGACATTACGCCCCTTTTTCGCTCGCAAAGGTTTTCTATGGAGCGCTGGAAACACTTCCGCCACAGCTTTTCCCGTTGCATTCCCGTTATCTTCAGGCTTCACGGTTCTTCCTTCGTACGCTTCTGCATCCCCTCGTTCCTCAATCCAGCTTAGACGATTGGGCTCTAACCCCTGACGAATATCAGTATGAATATTAGCATCCGTGTAAGCCCCGCTTGTGTCATAGACATGAATTGGGGCATTCTCCTCTTCGCCGTCTATGCCCGCAGTTGGACTAAGTGAGATCTCCCGCATAGGCACCTGAATATCAGGCCGTGAACCCTTTACATACACTTTTTGACTTGCTGGAAAAGCTGATAGATTGATTGGATCGTTGTTCAATTCGCTTGTCATCTCAATCCCTCCTATAAGGTGATTTGATCAAGCGGAGACGGTCTACTCCCCACACATAGAAAAGGCCACATCTGTATAAGATGCGGCCTTAGAGTAGACAAATAGAAATAGAGCTCCATTTCCTCCGCTGGCATTATCCAGATCAGGTTTGACGGTCGATAGTTATAACTATCCTCTCAGCCTGGTTCCACCAAGCTCCCGTGACTATATAATTGCTACTTCAAAGTATAACCGAAAAGAGAGAATTATCCAAATCTACTCAAATGTGAGATCAATGTATACGTTAGTTTAACACCAATACCCCAAATCCTTCCAGAATCACCTCGCCCGACAATGTTGTGCCGCTCAGTAAATCTGTTTTGGTCTCACGAAGATGGATCGTGACAGGAGTCTCACTATAATTAAGCAAAAAAGCATAACTGGAAGAAGCTCCGGTACGGACTTGCAGCTCTACCTCTTCTGGGAGCTCCAGCCAATCTGCTGGCGATTGTAGATCAATTAAATTTATGATCTCAGCCGCTGCCTGTTCATTAAATACGGCTCCGTAATACCAAACCTCACCCTTGCCGCGACGATTTTTAGTTACCGCCGGTTTTCCCGCATAATAATCAGAGGCGTAAACCGCCATCACTTCAACCGAAGCTTCCTCTATTTTGAGAATATCATTAAAGTCATCTGCTCCTGTAACGACTTCGGTCACGCCCGACCAGCTAATTGTTGTTGGCTGACGACTGCCCTTAACCATTGTGAATTCTTCAACTGTGATCCCGCATAGATCCTTAGCAGCACCTGGGAAAGGACGCATATAACATTGACCGCGCTCATCCTTATAGCCGGTTCTACAGCCGAAGATCAGTTTGCCGCCTTGCTGAACATATTCATCCAGCAGTGCTGCTGTCTCATCTGTCATAATCGCTGGGTGAGGATAGATAAGCACGTCGTACCTTGCAAGCTCCTCCAGCGTTGTTTTTTTGCGTAAATAGAGTACGTCATTCGGGATATGCTTCCGCTGAAGCGCCTTGTACCACTCCTTATTGCTCTTCCACATAAACGGGCCATGCCAAACATCGTATTCTCCATCCCACTCATTGTCATAATCACGTACAATAGCAATGTTAGCCTGATTACGAGTACCGACAAACGCATGACCTGCTGCTGCCAGCTCCTGACCGATCTGCCCCGCTTCCCGCACTCTCCGGTTAGGCTGATTATGATAGTCATTGATTCCATGCCAATAAATTTCATTGCCCATCGTAGCTGTCCGCCAGCGGAAATATAACACCATATCTGCTCCATGAGCGATCGACTGATAAGTCCATAACCGCATCTGACCCGGCTTTGGAGAAGGCATATCCATCCGGTTCACCCAGCCACCCGGGCCCGACTGCTGCTCCATAATACAGAAATTCGGGGATATCGAACGAACAACAGATAACGACAGTCCCCAGCCTCTATCATTCAGCGGATTCCGCTCATTCGGGTCATAAAAAATAGTAGAGAACTGAGGATAGGAATCATAGCTGAAGAAATCCAACAGTTCATCCGTCATTTCATGGCTATCGAGATGCCCGAACAGACCGTTCGTGGTTACCCACTGCTTAGGGGCAAGTTTACGGATGATATCCGCTTGGTTTTTGGCAAAAGAAATTGTATTGTCCGAAATAAACCGTTTTTCATCCAATGCCTGATGAGGATTGGGTTGCTTCGGTACTGGAGTCGGACGTGGAAGATAGACCTGAGACCAGTCACTATAGCTTTGATTCCAAAAAACAGCTCCCCAAGCCTCGTTCAAATGCTCAAGTGTAACATATTTCTGCTGTAGCCATTCCCGGAAAGCCTTATGGTCACTCTCCGAATAAAATTCACTGATCTCACAGTTGAGCTCATTATCAATTTGCCAGCCAACTACACCCGGATGATTGCCGTAATGTTCAGCCATTTGTTCTGCAATACGTGCACACAGTTCCCGGTATTTAGGACTGCTGTAATTATAATGACGGCGCATGCCATGCTGAAGTGTAACACCTTCGTAGGTTACATTTAAAACTTCGGGATACTTATCAGTCAACCAAGCTGGAGGCGTCGCCGTCGGAGTACCAAGTACAACCTGAAGACCATATTTATGTGCTAGATCAATCGCCCGATCAAAGAGCCCGAACTGAAACTGCCCTTCTGCCGGTTCAAAAATAGACCAAGCAAACTCCCCCATCCGAATGATCGTAAAGCCGAGTTCACGCATCCGGCGATAATCGTCCTCCCACATGTTTTCTGGCCAGTGCTCCGGATAATAACAGACGCCAAGCTCGAATTTTTCAGTTGCGACAGGTTTCTTCATCATTACCTCCAAAGTATTAAAAATATGCTTTCAATATTATATAATTCTATTGTAGTATCAATGATAAGAGGTCTTATATAACAAAATATTGCTATCATATAACAATCTTGCGTTCATTGCCTTAATCCAACTTGCGCTCTGTTGCGCTACAGAAATGGGTGCTGCCAAACATGAAGAAACAATGGTATTTGCCGACACCGGCTTTTTCAAAATATGTCTGTTATCCTGAATTTTTGGGACATTACACTCACTTTCCACAACATACAGAGAGAAGAAGCGAAGGGTTTCTGGGGAGTTATAACCTGCATTTGATCTTTGGTGGGGAGGGTTATGTATTCCATGAGGGCGAACGTATTCCGATGAGTAGAGGACGAGGTTTTCTGTACCCCAAAGGGGCTTATCAGCAATACGGCTCTGACCCAGGCGAGCCTTGGGATGTCCGCTGGGTTCATTTTAACACTGAAATTGTCCTTCCCTTATTAGAAGAAGTGGACCAGTCTCGTGCATACCTGTTCACTTTTGATTTGGATGCTAAGCTGGACGAACTATTCGAGGAAATGTATATACTAAGCGCTTCCTACGTGACCCGTAGCGAGCCAAGACTATCTGCTCTGCTGTATGAGCTTCTAGTAAAATTGCTGCAGAACTCCGAGCCGCTTCACGGCTCAGTACCGCACGAGGTTAGGCAGTCCATCCGCAGTGCTGCAGATATCATCCATGTCGAATGTGCCAGCCCTTGGTCTCTGGAATCGATGGCAAGATTGACCGGGTACAGCAGCTATCATTTTCTAAGGCTGTTCCGGGTGGTTATGGGTAAAACACCTAACCGTTATTTAACCGATTGTCGGCTGGCTAAAGCCAAGCTTTTACTGGTGTCCACAGGACTCTCCATTGCTCAGGTTGCTACTCAGTCCGGTTTTGCCCAGTCCAGCTATTTCATTAAAGTGTTCAGAAGGTTTGAAGGCATGTCTCCTGTGAAGTACCGGCAGGCTTTTGGGGCGTAGAGGATCTTCCTTCAGTCCGTAGAGATTCAATCTTAGTCTCTTGGATTTATCACCCTTAAAGATCATCCTTAAGAGAAATTTCACTCTCAATATCTAGACTTATTGTTTCGGAATGAAGCTCCCCTTCATTATCATTCCATGTAATAGATAAAGTGGTATTTTCATAATTTTGTCTATTTTTATTTAATTCGTCATATAAATATGGACCAGTTATAGACCCGATATCAGTGTTACTTAATATTGAAACGGGTCCATCCGTTGACCTAGCTTCATTTACAAGAACTGTTTCATCCTTATTATTATTGTTTTTTTCATTGACTTCATACTTATAATAGCTACTATTCACTAAAGCGCTTGGGTCTCCCTTGAACACTAACTTCCCGTGTCCTCGTAAAATTTTGTTAGATGAAATTATTACTTTGTAATCTAAAACATCCCATGTATCCCCTGTACCCTTAAGCGTATATACTTGAACACCAGTGTTTAAATTTGTTTCGACCTCTTTATTGAAATATAAATAACTCCATATCGCATTCGAAATAATAACCACAGCTACAAGTACTAGGATTAGTTTTTTCATATCTGCTCCTTTATAAATACTCCCCAGCCATTATTTATATCTTAAATTCCACTCCTTAGACCATTTCGGGAAAGCTTCTCCGGTCAATTCTTCGAGTGTATTCCCATCAATGGTATAAACCCAGCCCATATGTAATTCAGCGAAATCAGGAAAACTATAGCCTCCTATCACTTCATCGTCTGCTTCTAGCAGAAAAATCAGGGTTTGTTTTTTTGTATTATCCTTCTCATTATCTAAGGGGTGGTTTTTAACGATGAACTTACTTGTAGTTATTTCCTTGCCTATATAATTGATTGGATCAACACTTTGAACACTCCAATATTGTATGTATGGCATTTCCGTCAGCAGTTTTTTATCTAATAAATATTCAGAAACAATTCCTTCATTACTAATGATCAGATAGCCCATATCGGTAATAAATTGTTCAGCTTTGCTATATTCTTTTTTTGAATTATCGCTAATTTGCTCCTTACTACATCCCAATAAAAAGATTAAGAATAACGGAACTATGATTGCCCTTAATTTGTTCATAGGTTCCTCTCCTTGGAGTGTTTATTATCTCCTTAATAGTCTCATAGATTAATCTTATTGTATGAATTTAGTATCATCAAACTCTTTAGCGTCTTATAGGCTCTCCATTCCACGCTGCTCTTCTAATTATTATACCGTCTGACTTCATAAAATAAGTTTTAAACTGACCCTAGAAATTGAAACAGCGACAGCAATGGACGAGAAAATAAAGTCCTAAACTGTCGCTGTTTCATTGAACTAAAGTTCCCCATTACATAATATTCCTTAACTTATTTGCTTTCTTAATCAGGATTCGTTACATATTGTTAACAATAGACATCTGTCAAATATTATACATTGATTTAAGAGCCTAACTTATTATTCTGCCAACTTCTTTTTTATTTTACTCCAAAAGCCGTCATTCCTTCGATTAATATGCTTCTCATTGTAGATCAGCAGACTATAGGAGGACAACAAAGTAGATGTTCTAATAATTACATATGTGCCTATAGCAATCAAAATGACGCAAATAGGATAATAAGGGATTAACACGCCTTTGGAGATCCCCTTTCTCTCTAGCAAAAAGCCCATTCCACCTACCGCCAACATGCCAGCACCCACAATGATCACAGTTGCGTACCTACTCTTCAATCTATTCAAACGTTCTGTTAATTGCTTCACATAACCTTGATCCAGCATAAGAGCCTCTTTATCCAGCACATGGTACCTTTCCTCGTCTTTCAGTATGGCGGACACAAGAACAACGACACCCGCTGCCGCCAACAAAATGATAATAAGAAAAGAATAAATGACTTGTTCCTTCCGAAGCATCAAATACGGCAAAAAAGACATAATTAGAAGGCACACACCTGTCGCAATGCGATTGGATGACTTTCGCTGATGAATCAAATACCCTTCCGCCATCTCTTGGCTGACATAATACCCACGCTCTTCAACGCCGCCCTTTACCTCGCCCTCCTTTAGCAAATAATCAATGGACACCTCGAACAGGTTTCCAATCATTAGCAATTTTTCGGTTTCGGGGAACCCCTGTCCGTTTTCCCACTTGCTGACTGCCTGTCTGGTTGTGCACAGTTTTTCGGCCAGCACTTCCTGGGAATAACCTTTTTCTTTTCTAAGTTGCAACAATTTTTCACTGAAAGACATTTGCTTGCTCTCCTTTGCTATATCTTGCCTTAATTATAGAAAAACAATAGAGTCTATGCTATATGATTGAGGTTGCGTTTACGACACTTGCAGTTGCAAATGCGTAATACATTTTCTTCTGACATCTAGAATCGCAGCAATACCCTGACCTCTTAAACGTTTCCGCGTTCAGGAATACTAGTGGCTTAAGGCGTTCCAGCACCGGGTCGTAGTCTCCTCGGATTGTCTGCCTGCTCCGCATAACAGGTTGAACTAACGTGTATAAATTCGCTTTCAACATTCCATCCACCTTCCAAAATATTGAATATTTCGTGCTGAGAATTCTAATAAAAAAGACAAATCACATATTAAAAGTGACTTGTCCTCTGGTGCTTCCACTTATAAATTTGCTAAAAATGAATTGAACGCTAAATAATATGTTTTATTTCCTCCAAAAAGTTGAACAGTCTGCCTTATCCAAAATATTAAACTCGATCATTTTTTCAAGTAATGAGAAATCAACTGGACTTTCCCACCGGATGCGTAACAACTGCTTGGTGTGATCATAACCTGCCTGCACAATTTCATCAGAAAAACGATTAATTCCTGCAATTTCAGGGGCAACCGCCAAATGATGTTTGGATACACTAAAACCAATAATAAAAGTATCGTGATCGGTAAACATAGGCTGATTCCACGCAACTTTTGGCTTTAAATCAGTAAATTTTCCAGCTACCCAAGCTAAAACCTCTTCCATTCTTTCCCGATGTTGCAGGTTATCAATCTGCGCTAAATATTCTGCAAATACTTCCATGTCATTCTCTCCTAACAAAATATTTTCGAATATTCTAATTGATGTTACGTCATTCCAATTACATTCTCTTAGCATAATAATTAAACAGGAAGATTCCTAAGGAGATTTGAAAAACAAAAACACCACATAACACAGTGACTATAGTTTGATCTACTCCCATTAAACTAAATACAACAGTTAGAGCCATTAGGATGTAAAAGTTAACAATATTAGTTTTCCAACCCGCTTTTTCTCTTATTCTTATTTTCCGTTCATCATTAGCCTCAATTTTACTCATTCTAACTTTCTCATCATTCTTTATTTTGTTCTGGGGCTTATTAAGCCATAACGAATACACCATATTTCCTACTCCAAGCACTGCAAGGACTGAACCCACACCAATGAGCAAACCGGAAATTCCTTTTAGCTTCTCGTCAGTTAAAATAAATCCACCCATATAAACCATAATAGCACCTGCAATTGTTAAGAGCACCCATTTACTTGCCGTTTTCATTACCCAGCTCCTCCTCGTAAATGAAAATATCTTCAATACTCATTTCAAAAAATCGCGCAATCTTAAATGCAAGAATGATGGATGGGTTATACCGGCCATTTTCAAGTGAACCAATCGTTTGCCTGGATACTTCCAATTTATCCGCTAGTTCTTCTTGTTTAATGCCCTTTTCTTTTCTAATCTCTTCAAGCCTGTTTTTCAATATCTTACCTCCTGAAGCAATTATGGAAAGTTAACTTTCCGTAAGAATAACACATTGAAGTGTGTATGTAAAGCTAACTTTCCATTAGCTTGAAATTGATTGCAATTTAACCCGTGATCTTTATAGGTGTAATGATTTAGGGCACGCCTTGTTGATACTACATCTGTAGAATTGGGCATGAAAAAACGCCACCCGCTAACTCCCTAATAGGAGTACGGGTGACGTTGTGTGTTTCACGGGCGACAACTTATGAAAAAAAAAACTTCAGTTAGCTTAGTCTGCCTCAAGAATATACCCTCCTAAATTTTGCCTTTTGGATAAAAAAGTGTCATTGTCAGCAGAAAATAAAATATTAAGACTGTCTCTGTTTCATTGAACAAAAGTCTCCTGTTAGCTTAAACGACATTACGCACCGAGTTTAGCCTTGCAGGGTTGTCTGCTGGCGTAGATATGATTTAAAAAGCTGTCGGCAGCTTCTTCGACTATACTTTCAAATTCTTCTCTTACTGACTATGATTTATTAAATGAGCAATTTCTTTAACTCTCTCCATTGTAATTCCTTCTCTTTGTTCAACTGCAAGTGGATGATTCGTTTGTTCTAATTCTATTAACGGAACAGCACCAACCTCTTGTGTATGCACCATTGTCTTTAACGATAATGTAGTTATTGGATATATGGAAAGTTCAGTCGATAACCAACCAAAATAAGGTTCTTCCGTCTCCCTTCCTTCTACGTGCAATAATTCATTAGACTTCAGAAAGTTTTCTTGACTAAGAGAAACCCACACACTCCATATAAATTTCTCTTTGCTATCAATTATTGGTATTTCAATATGTCCTCTAATAAAGAAATGCTGTTCATCAATTACACAAAAATCTCTAATTAATTCTGTTCTTTTCTCTTCTGGTACAGTGTAAAAATAATATGGCGCTTCACTTCCGTAACATAAAGGAAGTTCACTTAATTCGTTGTTACAGTGAGGGCATTTCATGTTTTCTGCTCCTTATAGTTTCTCGCCGATTTCTTATACCTCTTATTCGGGAACTTCGTGATAATTCCATCTGTTGAGTATTCGCGAAATTACTTAGTTATCCTGCCCTTTTAATTCAATAAAAACGGCAGCTGATCCTCTGACCCTCTGATCGGCTGAAAAACTGATCAAGAAACCCTGTCACATTTTTTGCAGTCTGAAGCGTTATATATATATTAATGCAATCAGGATGCAGGGAGACTTGAACATTGAAACTAAACAAACTGAAACTAAAAAAATATTATATCCTCGTTATTTTATCGCTAATGGTCTGCTTGTCTACTCTTCTTACGTATAAAACTATGTCTAAGCTGGAAATCACCAGTGTTGACGGATACAAGATCACAACAGATGCCTATGTTCTGAATCCGGATCATGAATTTATGCTTGCTAAAGACGTAGCTGAGCAGGTTCTTAATGCCCGTATCGGCTGGGAGAAGCAGAATCCACTTCCCGAGGGCATTTACTACAAAGATCAGGTGGCGGTACTCATGTACCATCATCTCACAGAAGAATCGTTATCGCTTTATCCCGGTGTATTATCTGCAGAACAGTTTGATGAACAAATGCGGCTGCTGAAGCAGGAGGGCTTTCAGGTCATTACGATGGAGCAATACCGGCAGTTTATGCTGGAGAATGCTCCGGTTCCCGATAATGCAGTTCTGCTGACTTTTGATGATGGTTATGAGAGCTTTTATAAGCTGGCGTTTCCTATTCTGCAAAAGCATGGCTACACCGCAATTAACTTCATCATTGTTTCTGATGTTGATAACCCGGATGGGCGGAAGGTACCAAAACTGACCTGGGAGCAGATGAGGGAGATGAAACGTGCCGGAATGGGCTTCTATAATCATACGTACAATCTGCATTATTATGGCGTTGTCGATGCAGAAGGAGGTACCCGTCCGTCGGCGATTGCCTTGCTGTACATTGATGATGAGAACCGCAATGAGCTGAATGAAGAATACTACAGAAGGGTAACCGGGGACCTGGCTCTGGCGGAACGCAGGCTAAAGGAAGAGCTAGGCAATACGGATTCAGCTATTGCTTTTCCCTACGGTTCCTATAATGAAAGGCTGCTGGATGCGAGCGATTCACTCGGAATCAAATTGAAATTCAATACCCGGGAGGGCTTAAGCTCCAGAACGACTCTGAACGCACCGCGGATTAACGAAGGGGACGAAACCCTTACCGCGACTTTATCCATAGAACAACTGAAGGATACTGAGCCGCTGATGGAGTTGACTGTGAATTCCAGAAAGGTGCCTCTTATCGGGACTCAGCCGCAGTTGAGGAATGGGAAATTGATGGTTCCGTTAGGCCCGCTAAGCAGATCACTGGGGATAGAGATGCATTACGACCGCCGCAGCCGGACATTGAAACTGACACACAGCAGCTTGAACAAGACTTGAGTGATAACTCAAATTTCGCACCATAGATATCAGAGGGAATAACTGGTTTTGACTGTCTCAAAGCCCAGCGTGGTGCGGATCTTCCTGGCAAAGATGTCGTCTACCGTTTATTAAATACAAACTCCCTTTTCTTGGTGTCGCTTTTTGCAGACCTTAGTCTTTGCATCGTGCGCGATGTTGAATCTCTCGTTTCCTCGAATCGGGTGCGAGTATTCATTTTGGACGATTGTGTTCAGCGGTTACTTGGCGGTGGAATACGAACGGCATCAAGCGAGTGATAATCGGACGCATGTAGGACTCATTTACCCACGTGGCTGAAATCGTCAGATTCATAAAAAATAAGTATTAGACTGCCGCTGTTGTTGTTCAATTATCGTGTCCCGTTAGTTTAATCATATCAACTCTGAGATAAACATTGGTGTAGCTCCATCCTCTGTATTAAAGGCAAATTTATTATAGAAGTCCACTGCATGAGGATAAGAAATTAATACCTTTGTTTTACACCCTTTATATCTATCAAGCATTATATTCATCATTTCCTTACCTATACCTATACTCTGAAAACTCGGATTAATAAGCATATAATGAAAATATACCGTTAAAACACCATCTGACAAAGCATTTATTAAACCGACAAGCTTTCCTCCTTCCCAAGCGGTAACAATTGAATGAGACCCTCCGATTGCTTGTAAAAGTTCGTTTGGATACTTGCCAGACTCCCATTCTACCGAAAGAAATAACTCTTGGAGTGCATCCTTAGTGATATCCTCTTTGCTTGAAGCGTAATAAATACTCACCCCTATACCTTCCTTTCATAAAACTAACTACGGCACACATCTGTTTTAAACTCCCATATTTCGATGGTTTTGCAATCCTTACGAAGCCATAAAATAATACCGACAAAGCAATTTCGGATTTATCAAAGTGAATAATCACTTTATTTACCTCAATATACTATTAAAAATATGTATAGAAAATGGATTAACTGCAGTGGAATTTGTATTTATTCACATTAGAGAATTCATGCGAATACTTTTTTCACTTAAGCATACTATTCCTAAGACTTATAGCGTTAATCTGCCAGTTAGCTAAATAGATAACATTGAACTATAGTTAAATATTTAGCTAATCGGCGAAGTATAACGTTCTTGTCCTCAGCCTGGGGCAAGAAACGTGCTTCCTTAATCAAAAAAAGCCGCTAAAATTAGCGACTTTTAATCAAATAATTTTCTTTTCCTAAACCCTTTCCTTTGTATTTAATCTAACATGTGCGTTTCTTAATGAACAGTTGTATCTGATAATCCCACTGCAATATTCCAGTCACAATAATGTTATGAAGAACAAAATCTGGACACACATCGTATTCCGTCTTTGCCCTTTCAAGTAAATTTTGTAATACAGCATTCTTATTCTCTTCGGTACAGTTTGCACACAGATAGTCCCCTTCTGGTAGCACAGTTAACCCCTCTAAAGACGGATATTTCAAGCAAACAGCAAATAACCGTGTTATTCCTTCAGTCGTGAACATTCCCGCCATATCTTCAAACAGAAATTGTGAATGCAGAGAAGTCTCAATTTGTTGATAGAAATGTCTGTGATAGTCCCATAAATTCTTAAGTGTGGGGCTTTCCATTTTATTCGAAAGCATAATTACCCTTTCCTCTATGTTTCTAACAAAGTAATTTTCACTTTGACTATAACCGTTGTGGAACTTATTTTCATAATGTAGATAGGCACGTTTAATTTTCGATTTTGCATACTGCAGACGAGCAATTTTATCGTCTGCTCTTTTTTCTGCCTGTTTTAGAAATTCAATTACTTTAGAGAGATCATTCTGCTGCAATATATCTTTAATATCCATTAAAGTAAGATCCATTGCTTTGAGCAGTTCAATGGTTTGCAGCTTTACGAGCTCCTGCTCGGAATAGTATCGATATCCCGACAATTCATCTTTATGGCATGGCTTGACTAATCCAATACGATCATAGTGCCGCAAGGTCTCACTGGTCGTCTCTACGATCTCTGCTGCTTGCTTAATTGTAAAATAGTTGTTCATATCTACCCTCTTGACCTTTTTGTAACACAAAAGTTTATGATGATTAAAACATATGCGACTGATAAACGCAATGAAATACAAAAATGGATTTATTACTTTTTCAAGATCATTATGTTCAACTCTAATACTTTGTTGCATATAGCAATTTTTTTTGCAGAGCAGCTTAGGATTGGTATTCGTAGGACTGGCTATATTAAAAAGAAAAATGATTTAACAAAGGAGCATTTTATAATGAAAAGTACTGCAAAAAAATTACTAACTACTATAGGCATATTGGTGACACTATTGATAGCATTGGCAGGATGCTCCTCCCACTCCACTTCCATGGAAGAAAAAAATTACATCATCCCTGCCCAAAAGATTGATACCTTAACAATTGATGTAAAGGACAAAAAAATAACTATCCTCCAATCTAAAGATGAACAAATTCATATTGTTTACTATGAAAGTGAGAAAGATTTTTACAAGATTGATCTATCTGATGATAAAGAACTGTCAATGGTAAGTGACAGTAATAAGGAATGGAATGACTATATCGGAGGAAAAGGCTCGCAAGTAACCAGAACTATTCAGGTATGGATACCTGACGCAACTTTAAAAAATTTGACTTTAAAAACATCGAATGAAAGTATTGTATTACCAACAATCGCGTTTTTGGGGACAGTGGAAGTAAACATAAATAACGGAAATATCCAATTGGACAAATTGAATGTAGGGACGGCTATAACCCTTGAAACAAAAAACGGAAATATTAGCGGTTCAATTCTAGGGTCATATGATGATTTCGCGATCTTAAGCAATGTAAAGAAAGGAGATAGCAATTTGCCTGCCAATAAAGAGAATGGTTCAAAAAAATTATCTGCTTATACAAATAACGGCGATATTACCTTACAATTTTCTGAGTAGCCAGTAGTTAAATATTAGCGCGTATGAAGTCAGATACAATATTGAAAGGGATAACCCCTGTTTCACTTTTGAAACTTCTGGTCCTACCTCTTCGACTATTCCACCGGCCTATAACCGATAAAATATCCGTCTTGTAATGGAAAATCACCTTGATAAAGTTGTTGATCCGACCCGTAAATCGATTATCTTATGATGTACCCGAAGGCCAAAATATATAAGCTTGATAGTGAATTCCATCAAAATAAGGTATAAGCCGCATTACAGCGGCTTATACCTTCATGATTTTGTTTGACTGTTTTGAACCATCCTTTGTAACTCAATGTATCCGATGCATATAAAAAGTACTACTATCGATATAATTAATATAATACCGTATATTGGATATTCAAACTATCCTGCCAGTTAGCTTAATGAAGCATCGTCAGTCTAATCGGTTTTCATCTGTTTCATTTAAGGTTTCATTTAAGATCAACGAATTGGGATACGATTTAAGAAATGTTGATTCATCTACTTTTAAAAAAAACTCGCCTTCAAAAATTAGTTGATTCGTATTAGGCCCGATTTGATCTAAATTTCTTGCTATCTCCGATTCCTTAAAGATACTTTGTTTATCTGCTCGCAAGAACATGCCATGAGGTGTATATAGTTGACTATAATACCCTTTTGCGATTTTTGATTCTACGGATTCTACGTTTTTTACTGATTCTACGGATTCTACGGATTTTACGTTATTTGTTGAAAAATTAGTGTTAACAGGATTTTCAACTGTCTTATTTACGGTTTCCATTTCTGGATAGGTGTCTGCTTTTGAATTTGATATTAATGCCACTCCTGAAATAATAGTCACTGCAAAGGCTATTAAATATATTTTTTTAAACATATTATCCCGCCCTTTCTATACCAATAAATTATTTCCTACTTTAAAACATTATATTCACTTAAATGTTGAACGAATGGATAAGGTCCGTAAAGGAAAATATTAAACTATAAAATGTATTATTTTCCTTATTTTATTATACTACCTTTTAAAGTGCATGTGAACATCAGTTTACTATAATATTAATTTCCTTACGCAATAATCTCCAATTCTCCTCTATGTAATATTATGTTCTAATAAGTCTTTTAATGTGTAGTCTACATGGACACAGATCAATCCACTTACAAAGAGTAGCCGAAGTATGGTGAACAGTAATGATGGTTATATTCCTAAAAACTTGGTTATTAAATTCCAAAATCTAAATGTATAGTTTAGTATTTGGCATTGTATTAAAGTTACTGCAAACAAATCAAGAAATTTCACCCTAAATAACTTGAACTCATAAATTGGAGAAGCGCTAACTTTAATCTACACTTCACATCTTTAATGTCACTGGACAAGGATGAAACAGAATTTTTGGCACAAAAGCTCTCTTTTGCCAAACGCATCACCGGCACCGGCTATCCGTTTGAAAAGGATTCTTATCGGGCGCTCATTCTGGAGGAAATCCAGCGAGACTACGACCCGACCCAAGCAGTGTCGGACGACAAATTGCTGCTATGACTGTCGCTGGCGACCGTCGTCCGCAGCTTGTGATCCCCTGATCCTACCGGAGTGTGGCGAAAACACGGCTACTGCTATCCCTGGAGCCGAGCTAATGTTGGTGGACGGTATTGGACACAACATTCCGCGGCAACTGTACAAAGTAATCGCTGATGGCATAGAGCGAACGGCTCATCGCAATTGATACGTGCTTCCTGAATAGTAATCAGCCGGAGTCCTGCGGCGTCCAATAGGACTGAGTAGACCCAGGGGCAGGGTTGTTAATCAGTATAATACAAGCGGTACTCTTGGAACAGTTGTTATACCAGATCCATATCATCAATTAATTAGGCTTCCTAATATAGACTCCATTTAAACGTATATGTGGTATCGATCGAAAAAGCGCCGGTTTCACGATAACATCATGAGCCGGCGCTTTTTTTCGTGGAGATTTTCCAAACAGAAGATGATCAGATTCAGAATCGAATTATTCAAGTAATCGTCACGATAGTTGAAAAAATTATTGAAGAGCAGGTGCTTCGGTATCCTGTCCTTTGTTAAACTATTCTCCCTCTATGAGGAATCACTTTTCTCTTGAATGCTCGTAATATCTTAGGTTTCTGATTTTATTCGTTCAGTGCAGACGACTTCATGGTGGAATCAAGTTGAAATCGAAGAAAATGTTGGGACGAGGAAAAGCGCAAATGAACATCTCCTTAACCACAGTCTGAAGAAAGTGGTTACCTAGGAAAAGTATGGTTGCACTTATGGATCTCCTCATTCCTTCATTCAACCTGTCCATGAGGTGGAGGTCAGATATGCTGCCCGACAGGATCTTCGTCCGTATGATAGTTTCGTTCCGACTCATCCGTGCTTCAGTTGTCTGTATCTCACTGTTTTGGTTCGAACGCTAATGAACTACTGTTTCGTTATGCTACCGTACTTAAAACATTGAATTGAGGGATATCCTGCCCGTTAGTTTAATAAAAAGAACGCTCCCGCTCCTTCGCTTGGGCTGCGTCCTCCTCATTATATTCCATTTCCAATTACCTATTAAAGAACGTACGCGGGTAGCACACCATCAACATATTAACAAAATTAAATATCCTCGTCGAATAACCAGTTTAAATCAACATTAAATTCTTTCCTTAATTCTTTTAGAGTTTCGGCAGAGGGTTTAGTCTTTCCCTGCTCAATTTCACTAAGTCGGCCTTGTGAGATCATCTTCCCCCATATAAAAAAAAGATAAAGCCGCCCTGTATTTTCAGGACGGCTCTAGATGTCATTGTTGCTGTTCCACGCTCATTTTTGTCTTAAGCTTTTCAAAACACAACTTTATTGCAATTTTGTTACTCAAAACAATACTTTAATGTTCAGAACAACAAATTAATGTAATTAGTCAATCTATACTTTTATATCACCAATCCTACTCCACAGTAACACTCTTCGCCAAGTTACGTGGTTTATCCACATCATGACCCAGCGCAAGAGAAGCATAATAGGACAATAATTGCAGAGGCACTACGGACAAAGCTGCTGTCAGCATTGGAAGTGTTTTAGGAATCACGAACACTTGATCAACTGATCTAAGCAGGTCAGTTAAATGCTCTTGGTGAGTGATTGCCAGCACGTCTGCGCCGCGAGCTTTCACTTCTTTGATGTTGCTGACGGTCTTCTCAAGTACAGCTTCCTGAGTTGCCAGGGCAATAACTGGAACGCCTTCTTCGATCAGAGCCAATGTACCGTGTTTCAATTCCCCTGCAGCATAAGCTTCGGAGTGAATATAAGAAATTTCTTTCAGCTTCAAGGATCCTTCTTGAGCAACAGCGTAGTCTACGCCGCGGCCGATGAAGAACAAGTTTTTGTGCTCAGAAATTTGTTCAGCATAACCTTTGATCGCTTCTTTTTGAGCTAGGATCTCTTCGACTTGTTCTGGCAGAGATTGCATAGCTGCAAGAATCTTAGTAACTTGTGCTTCGGTTTGTGTACCACGAACTTCAGCCAAGTAAAGAGCAAACAATCCAAATGCGATCAATTGTGAAGTGTAAGCTTTGGTCGAAGCTACTGCAATTTCTGGACCTGCCAAGGTTACCAACACATCATTTGCTTCGCGAGCGATAGAACTGCCCACAACGTTAGTGATCGCCAATACATGTGCCCCGTTAGCTTGTGCTTCACGCAGAGCTGCCAAAGTATCTGCAGTCTCACCGGATTGGCTGACTACGATAACCAAAGTTTCTGGAGTCACGATTGGTGAACGGTAACGATATTCCGAAGCGATATCATTCTCAACCGGAATACGAACCAAAGATTCGATCATAGTACGTCCTACCACACCAGCGTTGTATGCCGTTCCGCAAGCAACGACTTGAATGTTACGAATGTTCTTGATTTGTTCTTCAGTCATGTTCAGTTCAGGCAATACAACCTTGTTACCTTCGGCATTGATACGACCACGCATGGTGTCGCGGTAAGCCTTAGGTTGCTCGTGTATTTCTTTCAGCATGAAATGCTCGTAGCCGCCTTTTTCTGCGGTAACTGCATCCCAATCGACAGTAATCATTTCCCGAGAAATAAAATTGCCTTCAATCGTCATCAATTCGACAGCATCTCTTGTCAGCACAGCCATTTCGCCGTCGTTCAAAATATATACGTTACGGGTATATTCAAGCAGTGCCGGAATATCTGACCCGATAAAATTTTCTCCTTCGCCAAGACCGATAATGAGCGGGCTAGCTTGACGCACAGCCACCAGTTTATCTGGCTCATATTCAGTCAGGACACCTAATGCAAACGCACCGCGCATGAACGTAATCGCTTTTTGTACAGCCTTCACGATATCTCCGTCATATTCGCGAGCAATCAGATGTGAAATAACTTCTGTATCGGTTTCAGAGACAAAGTGGCATCCGCCAGCGATCAGCTCTTCTTTCAGATCCAGATAGTTTTCGACAATACCGTTATGAACTACCGAGAACTTCATGCTGTTATCCGTATGTGGATGTGAATTCTCATCGGATGGTTTACCGTGAGTCGCCCAGCGTGTGTGTCCGATACCTGCGCTACCTGCCAGCGGGCTGTCTTCGAGCTTCGACTGCAGATTCGCCAAACGGCCTTGAGCTTTCACTACTTGCAGTCCTTCTTGGGTGAATACAGCAATACCAGCGGAATCATATCCACGATATTCCAATTTCTTCAAACCCTCAACCAAGATCCCCTGCGAATTCTGATTACCAATATATCCTACAATACCACACATTATAATTTCCCCCGTCCGAGTTATCGTAATGTGGCGGCATAAGGAAAGAAACGTGCCGTGCGGCATGTTTTTGAGAAAAAGCAAATATTCTGTTGTATTTTAGGATCAACAAAATAAACTGTCACTTACATTCTAATGTTCATGAAATGCACAGCCTTCTCCTCTGCCGTGGCAGAAATAACGTGTTTCCTTCTGATGCGCGCACACATGAATAATATAATTTGTTGCACCCATGAAAACGTTGTGTGAAAGGTCGCCCTTTCATTTTCCGTATCCATTTACGGCTCTGGTGCATCACCGGGAGGTCCCCGCCGAACATTTCGAACACCTCCACCTCGTCAGCTTACGTCTGCCGTGATCCGTTCAAGCCATAGCCTACATAACAAGTAAGCAGCTTTCCCTTCTCCCCCGCGCTAGACCAAGCTCTGGCGCTTGCTATTGCTAACCTCACAATCCCCGCTTTCCTTCTAGAATGACACTTAATCTATTATATGCACCTTGTAGTACTTTGGCAATGGCGCACCAACCTAAATTTTACAAAACCAGTTCAAACGATCCAATCCTAAAATAAAATAACACTGGTGCAACGAGTCCGAATCGCTCTCGCTCACTGCACCAGCCTTATAGTTAAGGTAATGGATTATACCAATTCGCGTTGAACTACTTCCACAATTTGATTCACATAAAGATCTAAATCTGCCTT
Source organism: Paenibacillus sp. FSL H3-0310 (assembly GCF_038002785.1). NCBI lineage: Bacteria > Bacillati > Bacillota > Bacilli > Caryophanales > Paenibacillaceae > Paenibacillus > Paenibacillus sp. FSL H3-0310. The sequence continues at coordinate 103,269 of NZ_JBBODC010000001.1, read as the reverse complement.
ATCCGGTCCCTCTGCCATAACGCGGATTAGAGATTCCGTACCTGACGGACGTACAAGCACACGGCCATTGTCGCCTAGTTTGCCTTCTACTTCTGCGATAGCCGCTTCTATAGCCGGGTTATTAGGGTAGTTAGTCTTATCCTGTACACGAACATTAACCAGCACCTGCGGGTATTTAGTCATCATACTCTTAACTTCGCTAAGCTGTTTGCCTGTAGCCTTAAGCGTGTCTACCAGCTGAATAGCTGTAAGAATACCATCACCAGTTGTATTGTAATCCAGGAAAATAACATGTCCAGACTGTTCTCCGCCTAGATTAAAGCCCCCACGACGCATTTCTTCCATAACATAACGATCCCCTACAGCTGTCTTAGCAGTATTCAGGGATAATTTCTCGGTAGCTTTATAGAATCCGATGTTACTCATAACGGTTGATACAATCGTGCTATCCTTCAGCTTACCTGCACGGTTCATGGCATCACCACAAATACAAAGGATAAAGTCACCATCGACTTCATCACCGTTATTATCAATAGCGATCAGGCGGTCAGCATCTCCGTCAAAAGCAAGTCCCAAATCGGCTCCTTGACGCAAGACTTCTTCACGCAAAGTCTCTGGATGTGTCGAACCAAATCCATCATTAATATTCAATCCATCTGGCTCAGCCCCGATAGAAATAACCTCAGCGCCAAGCTCTCTGAACAGTCTTGGAGCAAGCTCATACGCTGCGCCATGCGCACAGTCCAGTACAACCTTGATTCCTTTAAAGTCCTGAGAAATGGTGGTTTTCAAATACTCCAGATAAAGATACTTAGCATCATTATCTACGGTAACCATACCTAAACCCGAACCGATAGGACGTGGCAATTCATCTACCTCAGCATCCATAAGCTCTTCAATGCGCAGTTCAGTTTCATCTGTAAGCTTGAAGCCGTCCCCACCAAAGAACTTAATGCCGTTATCCTCTACAGGATTGTGAGAAGCTGAAATCATGACGCCTGCGTCTGCTTTTAACAATCTCGTAATATAAGCAACAGCAGGGGTACTCACTACGCCTATACGGATTACATCGGCTCCAATAGACAATAAGCCCGCTATCAGCGCGGATTCCAATAAAGGACCGGAAATACGTGTATCCATTCCGATAACAACCTTCGGTTTATCCAAGTTACCCGCTAGTACATATCCTCCACAACGGCCAATACTATAAGCCATTTCTGCAGTCAATTCACGGTTTGCTACTCCCCGCACACCGTCAGTTCCAAAATACTTCCCCATTATTTTTCTCCTTTGAATACGCTACGTTAGCTTAATGTACTATCATATGAATTGCATACTATTTTGGTGTACCTCTGGGCTCAAAAGATTACGTCCCGCCTGTACCTACAGGATTCTCGGAATTCGTACTTGTGTTAGCTGTGCCGTTATTCTCCGGATTGCTATCCGTCGGGACAGGCGTTGGTGTTGCTCCACCAGCCTCTCCACTATGCGTGGGCTTCTCCGTAGGTTCCACATCGCCTATAACAGGTTCAGAACTCGGTTCAGGAGTAGTTACACTCCCCGTATCTGGATGAGGCGTAGGGACTGGTGCTGCAGGCGATAGCAGTTGCACGGTCACAGTAAGTGGCACCCCTGCATTGGCTAGTGCGATGAACTTGGGTAATGATACCCGCAAAGAAACCTCGTGAGTTCCAGCTGAAAGTCCGCTAACATCAGCCACAACCCCTATATTTTTCTTATCAAGTTGATCAAGTAAAGCAGGTGCACCCTTTAAGGTAAGCGCAATTTCCTTGCTTGAAGGATTAACGATACTTCCTTCCAATTCATCCCCCACGCCTTGAAGCTTGATAGGTACCGCCTCAATCGTCCGCTCAGCAATTTCTGAGATGGTTAATGAAACGTTTACGGCTTCGGGCATAACTTTCTCCGTTCCAGCCGGAGCCTTCAGATCCACCTTTACTTGTTTCGTCCCCGCAGAATCTATTGCACTAAGGTCGACTGTAGCTTCATAAGCAGATAAAGCTTTTAAAGCCTCTGCTTGTCCATACACTACGACCGTTTCCTGCTCAGGGGTCACTTTGGATAATACGAGTGAATCTGGAAGTTGCCCAGTAAAGCCAATCTCCAGCGGCACACTCTTAAAAGGTAAGGTAATCGGCAATTCCACTGATACAGTAGAAGGCTCAATTACAGCATTTTTAATTTCATTTCCATTATTATCATAAGCGTGTAGCTTCAGCTTTTTTTCTACAAAGGTTTCGTTCTCACCGTTAAGCTCAATAGTCCCTTGTATCTTGGCTACCTTGCTTAGTTCATTATCCGCAAGTGTCACTTTTACAGTATCTGTAGGCTGCAAGACAGGCGTGCCTATTTGATAACCCGCTGCAGGTTTTCCCTTTGTAACCAATGTTATGGGAAAAGACTTCGTGTTTCGCGGTTCTACATGTACAGTAACCTCTTTAGGATTCATTCTTACCAGAGATACACCTTTGGGTAGTTTATAGTAAAGTGGCAACGTGGTGTCCCCAGGTTCAACCTTACTCAGATCAAGCATCACTTTATAGTCATCCGAGAACTGAAAGGAGATATCGGAATTTTTACCCGCTACCTCCAGACTGACACTATCGACAGCCAAGGGTTCAAGGACATATTTGTCCTCGTCAAGGCCGGTCACTTCAATCTTCACATTCTCAATAGTTTTTGTTTTAATATCCACTGTTGTCTGTCCAGAAGGCGCAGTATCGACATGAACCATCGTAAACAAAATGATCCCAAACACAAGGGCTAGAATCTTATTGAAATTGTTATTGTTCATCCACTTATCCATGATTCTTGTCCCCCTTCCGTTTCCAGAAAGTTGAACCCTTCTCCTTCAGCGATGAACTTACACTAAGCTCTTGATGGAGCTTCGATATCATGGATTCTTCCTTAATGTCTCTAACGATCTGGCCATTGATGGCAAGGGAAATCTGCCCTGTCTCCTCCGAGACAATGACAGACACCGAGTCTGCAACCTCACTTATTCCTATAGCAGCCCGATGCCGGGTTCCCAGTTCTTTGCTGATAAAAGGATTCTCGGACAAAGGCAAGTAACAAGCAGCCGCAGCAATCTGATTTCCCTGCATAATAAGGGCTCCGTCATGCAGAGGTGTATTGGGAATAAAGATGTTAATAAGCAATTCGGAGCTTACCAGGGAACGCATGGGTATACCTGACTCTGTATATTCGTTTAGCCCCGTCTCCCGCTCAAAAACGATTAACGCCCCTATTTTTCTGCGAGATAAATAATTCACGGCTTTAATCACTTCGCCGATTAACTTACTGATCTCTTCGTCACTTTCTCCAGCCCGTCCGAAAAATCTGCCCCGTCCAAGCTGCTCCAGTCCCCTTCGTAGTTCCGGCTGAAAAATGATAAAGACAGCTAAGACCCCGAAAGTAAACATTTGATTCATTAGCCATTTAAGTGTATACAAGTCCAAGATTGTGCTTACCGCCCAAATCAAGACCAGAACCAGTATCCCTTTTAAAAGCTGAATCGCCCGCGTCCCGCGTACCATATTAAGCACTTTATAAATAATGTAACTGACGATTAGGATATCAATTATATCTTTAATGGAATCTTTCCATGTTAGCTCAGTAAAATAACTCATTGCCTAAAACCCCCGTCATTTCAAATTAGCTGGGTTTATGTAAAATGTCTGTTAGCTCTGTATCATATCTAGGTTATAACGTTCGGGCTTCAGTTGCAAGTTTAGTCCCTCAATCCTTTCCGAAACCACCCAATTTAAGGAAACAAAAAAGCGCCATCTTTCCGGAAAAAGAGGCGCTAATTAATATTCCTGCTCAAGGTAACCACTGCCCGCATTAACGGTAGGCAACTTCAGAGAACATGTTCGTCACTTTATACCAGAACCAGCTTACTGCCTGGTCTATGCTTTTGACTTGCCCAGAAATATGAGCTGTTGAAGCCTGATATAGAGATCCGTCAATGACTGTCACGTTGCCGTTCACTTCTCCATATACCTGTGCTTTACCGTTCTCTATGGTAAGGTCCCCGGTAATTATTTTGCCGGAAGGTACAATTACAGTATCCCCTTTGATGACCACTTGATCCAAATCAACACCTCTAACTACAAGTTGTCGGTCTGGACTCCAAAAAGTTACGGTGCTCATCAGCATAACGACAAGGAATAGAGATGCCGCTGTAAGTGCAGGGTGTCTCTTGATCCAGGTAATAAAGGCTTTTTCTTTCTTAGTCTTTGGCAATGAACTCATTATCCGGCTCACAAGATCATCTGAAGCTACAGGATTCTGATGCATTAGGGAGAACATCAACATATCTGTCTGTTCCAATTCTTTAAACTTTGCACGGCAATCTGGACAGGATAGAAGATGCTCCTTCAATTCCCTCTGCTGCTGTTCGGGCAAGTCGTCATCCAAGTAGTCATGCATCATAGAGACGGCCAGTTTGCATTCCATAGGAGCCAATCCTTTCATGAGTGCTATTTAATTATCCTAAGACAAAGGGTCAGGACACATAAGACTTGCTTAACTTACATACGTCGCTCTCGAAAAGATGTTTCATAAATAAAATCTATTTTTACATTTTTGGGCCTAATTTTTTACGCAAAAATTCACGGCCTCGATGTACACGCGTCTTAATCGTGGTCACGGGCATATCCAGGACATCACTAATCTCCTGAAGGGACAGATCCTGCAGGTATCTCAGAATCATCACCGACCTGTATTTCACAGGCAGACTGTCAATCGCTTCATAGATTAGCCCCTGCGTCTCAGAGAGCAATAGTTCGGTCTCAGGTGTCACATTGTCGCTCGGAATCAACGAATAGCCATCAAGGCCCTCCTGATCGTTCATTTCAGCATCCAGTGAATAGGTTGGTTTTCGTTTACGCAATCTATCAATACAGAGGTTCGTTCCAATCCGGTAAATCCATGTGGAGAACTTCTGTTTATCATCATAACGATCCAAATTCCTATACACACGCAAAAAGGTCTCCTGAACAATATCCTCCGCCTCATGGCGATTGTTCAACATCCTGTAAGCTAAATGATATATTTTGTCTTTATATAGTTCCACAAGCTCGGCAAATGCCCTTTGGTCGCCCTTCAAGGCGAGCTTTGTCAATCTGCCTTCCAAATTCTCCACCTGTTAACTCCCCCAGACTTGCCGCCCTTGGTATTTCTTCGCAAATATCCACGGTACAAGCAATTAAATCGTAATTCAAGTTTGTGTAAAAATCAAGGATTGTATTGTAACCTTCTATGTAAACTGAGTTAATTTTTAGGAATAAAACACGGTGTGAATACGATAGCATTCCAAAGAATGTTGGACTTTCGGTCGCTGTTATCCTCTGATTTCCTGATTAGAAACCGCATATAGCGGTCGAAATCTGAGGATAAAGGCGAACGCTGGCGCTCCTACAGTTCCAAATATTCTCTACGCTGCTCCATCACCGAAGTAATAAGTGCCACGTTATTTACCTACGTTTACAACTCGGTTACTTGGGTAGGGCAATAAAGAACTATCGGGTATGACTCTCCAATATTTAGAAACAAGTAATGTTCACAGCAGCAATATACAGTTTATGATCACAACACTTGTATTAGGCAAAAAAAGTCCGCCCCAAATAGGGCGGACTTTTTGTTGTTAAGACTATATCAGCCGGTATTCCGAAGACCGGCGGCAATGCCGTTGATGGTAAGCAATACTTCGCGAAGCAGCTCGCTATCATCTCCATCAATTTCACGGAGCGCTCTAAGCTCAGATAGCAATTGAACCTGCAGGTAGCTAAGCGGATCAACGTATGGATTGCGGAGTCTGATCGACTCTTGAATCACAGGAACGTTATCCAGAATATCCTGCTGGCCTGTAATCTTCAGGATCAGCTCAGAGGTCAGATTAAATTCATCTTCAATCTGGCCAAAGATCCGTTGACGTGCTTCCTCGTTCTTGCCCATGCTGGCGTATTCCTTAGCAATGATCAAGTCCGCTTTTGAAATAGCCATTTGCAGCGTATCTATCAGTGTAGTAAAGAATGAGAAGTTCTCATACATATGTTGCATTATCTTCAGATTCTCTTCCTTACCCTCATAGAAACTCTGCAGTCCGGTTCCAGCAGCGTACCAGGCTGGGAGCAAATAACGGCTTTGTGTCCATGCAAATACCCAAGGAATTGCACGCAGATCTTCAAAACGGTCGCTGTTCTTCCGTTTGGAAGGACGGGAACCGATATTAAGCTCTCCAACCTCAGGCAGAGGTGTTGATTCTTTGAAATAAGTCAGGAAATCCGGATCACGGAAGATCAAATCCTGATATTTGTTCAGCGAGACCTCAGAAATACGGGCAACAATCTCTTCCCATTTCTCTTCATAAAGATCCGCTTGTGGCACTCTCGCACTAATTGCTGCTGTTACAAGCGCAGATGTCGCTTGCTCCAGACTGCGGTAAGCAATTCCTTGCATGGAGTAACGGGAGGAGATTACTTCTCCCTGCTCGGTAATCTTAATCCCGCCGCCAATTGTCGAAGCAGGCTGAGCAAGAATACTGCGGTTAAGTGGCATACCCCCGCGGCCGAGCGCTCCACCACGACCATGGAAGAACTTCAGCTTGATTCCGAACTTATCCGCTGTCGCTGTAATTTCTTTTAGGGCAACACGCAGTTCCCAGTTAGCAGTAACCACGCCGCCATCTTTATTACTATCTGAATATCCAAGCATGATTTCCTGCAAATCATTCATTGCTCTTACCGCATCACGGTAGATCGGCATATTGAGCAGTGTGTTCATAATTTGCGGTGCTTCATGCAAGTCATCAATCGTTTCAAAAAGTGGCACAGCTTGCAGGGTACATACAACTGTACCGTCGTTATCCTTGCGGAATAGTCCTACCTCTTTGGCGAAGACCATAACCTCCAGAATATCACTCGCAGCTTCAGCCATACTGATCAGATAACTGGTGATACATTGTTTGCCGTACTCTTCCTGCGATGCGAAGATCGTCCGGTAAACCGCCAGACACTCCTCTGTACTTTCAGTATACGTCTGGTAAGAAGAGGTCAACGGACGTGGATCATTCAGCAATTTCTCCAGCAGATCAATCTTCTCGATCTCCGTCAACTTAGAGTAGTCCGGCGAAATGTTCATCTTCGCCAAAATTTCTGTCATGGCATTCTCATGTTCTTGACTGTGTTGACGCACGTCAAGAGTTGCCGTATGGAATCCGAACAGCTCCACTTGGCGGATTAGCTTTTTAATATAAGTATCGGCCACATAGTCGGCGTAGTGATGCCGTAGACTGCGGTCAATGACATTCAAATCATCTATGAACTCCTCAGGTGTAGCATAACGCTCAGGAGTATCTTTTTTCTCATCATCTAAAACATTTTGTGTCTTAGAGATCATGTAGCTAAGCTTGATACGGTAAGGTTCATTGTCATTGCGCCATTCTTCCATCTTGCCTAGGTTAATGATCTGACGATCAGCTTCGATGGATTCTACTAGCTCAGGCGTCACTTTAACAATACTTGTGCTAAAGCTTAGATATTTCATGAGTTCACGCATAATACGCTGATATTCACGAATGGCCAGCTTACGCTGCATGCGTAAAGTCTGCGCAGTGACTGTTGAGGTTACCGAAGGGTTACCATCACGGTCTCCGCCAATCCATGATCCAAAACGCAAGTAGGTTGGCACATGCCAATTCTGTCCTGGATAATATTTGCTCAGACAGCGTTCAAGCTCTTGATACACGTCAGGCAATACATGGAAAATCGTCTCATGAAAATAGTACATTCCATTACGCACTTCATCGAGTACTGTAGGCTTGCGGTCACGCAGCTCATCCGTTTGCCAAAGCGTAATCACTTCATTCAATAACTTCTCGCGAAGCTGTTCACGTTCACGGAAAGTTAAAGTAGGGTTATCAAGACCCATAACATCATCGGATATCCGTTTATGAATATCGAGAATCGCACGGCGCATAGCTTCCGTTGGATGTGCCGTCATTACAAGTTCCAGAGACAATCCTTCAATAATCTCGTTGACTTCCTCATGAGAGAAATCACGTTCACGAAGCTCTTGAATAGCGCTTTCTATAGAACCGGGTTGTACTGTCTCCCCAGCTGAACGTTCATAGTCACGTTTACGGCGAATCCGGTGGTTCTGTTCGGCAATATTCACCAATTGAAAATAAATGGCGAACGCTCTTATTACCTGATGACGGTTCTCCGGATCCAAAGAATTGATTAACTCCTTAAATTCACTATGCAGTTCAGGTAAAAATAGTGAGCGTAGCGATTTACTGGTCTCGCGGATCTTCTCCACGATCTCTAGCAGTTCGTTACCGCCTTGGTGAACCAAGACCTCTCCTAAAATGTTCCCCAAGAACCGTACGTCCCGTCGCAGCAGATTGTTAGAGTTGCTTTTGCTGACGGTAGTCGTAAGTTCGGTCATGCTGCTCCCCCCATTCTCTTCCGGATCAATGTGTTAAGTTTGTCTGTCTAAATATCGTCTATTAAAGCTTCCTCATATCATACAATAAAACCGTTTGAAAATCTGCAACTTTTTTGTGCTGTAAAGCGACACAGCACCTAAGATTATACACCAATTTCTGAATTTATACAGTCCTTATATTTTATGTATTCTTTCATATATATAATGGCTCTATCGTATATTCTCTATGTATGCTTATATTCGGATTGTACGGAGCTGATCAATGAACAGTCCAATTAAAGGAGAATAATGGCGATCACGGTTATACGAATAATAAATATGTCTTTCAAAATTATAATCCGGAATGGCTCGCATTAGCAATCTTCCTCTGGCTACCTCGTCCTCCACAGCAAGGCGTGAAATAAATGAAACATGTTGTCCACTCATGAGCGATTGCTTAATTGCCTCCAGTGAATCGAGCAAAATATGCGGTTTTGATTCTTTTCCCTCTCGTTCAAACCATTTATCCGTCAACTGGCGTGTGCTTGATTCCTTGTCATGTAAAATAAAGCTCGCTGAAGCAATCATCGCTGAGTTTAAATTAGAAAATCCGGCAAAATCATGTGTAGGTGCAAAAACAAGGACAAGCTCATCCTCACATAAGGCTTGAGTATGCAGATCAGGCAGATAAAAAGATTCCGTAGACAAAATACCAAGATCAATCTCATGACTGGCAAGCATTTCTTTGATCACCGGTGAAGGCTTAACCGATAAAGAAATGGTAATCCCCGGATGCTGTTCGCCAAACTGCCCCAATATTTGTGGAAGAATATAAGTAGCTGGAACATAACTGGCGCCAATTTTCAGTGTCCCCCGACCTGCCTGACTGAACTCTTTTACCACCCGCTCCGCTTCCGCAGCAAGCGCATTGATTTTGATCGCATAATGAAGAAAAGCTTTGCCACTCTCCGTAAGAATCATTTTATCCATTCTGGATTCAAATAACTTCTCCCCCAATTGCTGCTCTAAATTCTTCAAATGATACGTAACGGTGGGCTGCTTTAGTCCGAGTTTATCTGCTACCGTGGTAATTTTTTTATGTTTATTCAGCAGTTCTACAATTTCCAGCTTCATTAGATTAAGGTTCATTCTCTTCCACTCCCTCGCCTTTTCCTAAACGGTAACATAGAAGAATTCTATGAATGTTAAAATAAATCGGCAAAAAAGTTAATATCACAGTTACATTCAGCAAATATAGCGGGAATTCTTTACCTTTACACTAAGAACAAGCTTAAGAACAGGCAGGTAGATAGAATGAAGGAAATTACAATCCACAGATTGGAAAAGAAATTCGGAGATGTGCATGCCTTGAAGGCTGCAGATCTGAAGATTCCCGCTGGAAGCTTTACGACATTACTCGGTCCTTCAGGTTGTGGAAAGACGACACTACTCCGTCTGATTGCTGGGCTGGAAACACCGGATGCAGGAGAAATTCTGATCGATGATGAGTTTATTTTTTCAGGCAGCAAAAGAATTAGCCACCCCATTCATCGCCGTAACTTTGGCATGGTTTTTCAAGATTTCGCCCTCTGGCCGCATCTGACTGTGTTCGAGAATGTAGCCTTCGGACTTCGAGCTTCCAAACAAAAAAAGAATTTACGGGTTCGGGTACAGGAGGCGCTTCGATCGGTCAAGCTGGAGGGGCTGGAGCTGCGTTTTCCACATCAGCTGTCCGGTGGACAACAGCAGCGGGTTGCTTTTGCCAGAGCCGTAGTCATGCGCCCTCAGCTTGTATTATTCGATGAACCATTAAGTGCGCTGGATGCGGTCCTGCGAGATGAAATGAGGCTGGAGTTAATCTCCTTGGTAAAAAACATGGGCATTACAGCCCTGTATGTGACGCATGATCAAACCGAGGCGATGTCTATGTCAGATGAAGTAGTTGTAATGCAAGGTGGCACTATTTTACAGAGTGGATCTCCTGAGGACATTTATCGTAAACCGAGTCATCCTTTTGTAGCCCACTTTATTGGAAAATCCAACTGGATCGTTCCGGATAAACAGATGCTGCGTCCAGAACATTTACGCTGGTCTCAGGAGAATGCTTCCTCTCTTCCTTTTACAGGGACTATTCAGCATGTGAGTTATATGGGGGATCGCTATGAGATCATTCTGGACATGGAGCACAATGGGACTTGGACCGCTTATCATGAGCGGCGCCTACCTGTAGGGGAAAAGATCCAGCTGTACGCTTCAGAGCACCAAATCCATCATCTGAATTAAGCGTCCACTGCATGGAATGGCTCTATATGATGCTGTTCCATGCAGCAAGATGCACACAACAATATTAGGGAGGCAATAACATTGAATCAAATGAAAAAGACAAAAGGGTTAAGTTCACTTCTTCTAACAACTTCACTTGGTATTACTTTAGTGGGCTGCGGCTCCTCGAACACCCCTGCGGCTAACGCAAGCAACAACCAAACCGATACTGCGGCGGCGACGCAAACTGAAGCCCCACAACCAACAGAAAAGACACTAAGCGGCAATCTTGTCGTTTACAGTGCAGGCCCTGAAGGTTTAGCCAATAAAATCAAAGACGGGTTTGAAGCCAAAACCGGCGTTAAGGTTGAAATGTTCCAAGGCACTACAGGAAAAATACTTGCCCGCATGGAAGCAGAAAAATCCAACCCGGTCGTTGATGTTGTTGTCCTCGCCTCTCTTCCGTCCATGCAAGGAATGAAAAACGACGGATTATTACTTCCATATAAAGAAGCGATTAATGCAGACAAGCTGGTTAGCGATTGGTCAGATATAGATGAAGGTAACTATTTCAGTTACAGTGCATCCGCACTCGGTATTGTCTACAATACCAAAAAAGTAAGCTCACCGCCGACCTCCTGGGATGACCTCAGCAAAGCGGAATGGAAGGGTGCAGTCAATATCCCCGATCCTTCACTTTCCGGCTCGGCTCTTGATTTCATGACTGGGTATTTAAGTGCTAAGGGGGACAGTGGCTGGGATCTTTTTAAACAATATAAAAGCAATGAAGTAGCTATGGCAGGCGCCAATCAAGAGGCACTTGATCCGGTGATTACCGGTGCTAAATCCGTCGTTGCTGCTGGCGTAGATTACATGGCTTATAAAGCAAAAGCTGACGGAGAACCTGTAGATATCGTCTATCCTGCTGAAGGAACAGTGATCAGCCCCCGCCCAGCTGCGATCATTAAGACAAGCCCAAATGTAGATAACGCTAAGGCTTTTATCGACTACCTTCTCTCCGATGAAGCGCAAGCCCTTGTTGCCAAAGCCTATTTGCTGCCAGGCAGAACTGACGTGAAGGCAGAAAATCGTGCCAATCTTGAAGAAATCAAAACATTTGATGTGAATTGGGAATGGATGAATGAGCACAGCGATGAAGTTTCCTCGACCTTCACACAAATTTTTAAATAAGCGTAATGAATACTAACTCTTTGCGCTCATTTAAATGGGTGAGCGGTGGACTGGCTTTATTTATACTAACCGTGCTCGTGCTGCTGCCACTCCTGCTCATTTTCTGGACCAGTATTTATCCAGAGGGGCATCTCGACATAGCCGCACCACTACGAACCATTATGGCGAGCAATGACCTAGTAGAGGTGCTGCTGAATTCTATCGGGCTTGGGGTAAGCGTTATTCTGCTAACTACGTTGTTTGCGCTGCCTCTAGCCTGGATTATGGCAAAAACCGACTTAGGGCGCCACAACTGGCTGGATGTCGTGCTGTTAATTCCATTTATGACGCCGCCTTACATTGGTTCTATGGGCTGGATGTTGTTTATGCAGACGGGTGGGTATATGGAGCAGTTTCTGCCCTCCTCCTCCGTGTTGACACCGTATTTCTTTAGTTATGGGGGTATGGTGCTGATCATGAGCCTTCATCTGTTCCCTTTCTTGTATTTGCTGCTGCGCAATGCGCTTTTGCAGATCGGGGGCAATCTGGAGGAAGCAGCCTCGGTTCACGGCGCCCCCTTCTTTTACAGATTTAAAAGAGTGATTATTCCTTTACTGCTCTCTAGCTATGGGCTTGGAGCACTGCTCATCTTCGTCAAAACAATTGCTGAATTCGGTACCCCTGCGACCTTTGGCCGCAGGATCGGCTTTTACGTGCTGACCTCTGAGATCCATAAATATATCTCCAGTTGGCCGATTGATTTTGGTAAGGCTACTTCACTAGCCTCCTTGCTGCTCGGAGTTTGTCTTGTCATGTGGTACATCCAAACTATAATTAGCAGCCGCTACTCTTACCGTCTGATCGGTGGAAAAGGAACTCGTACTAAACGTTATAAGAGTACAGGCATCGTAGGGTTTCTTAGCTGGGGTTATGTTCTTCTATTGCTTCTGGCATCCATCGGCATTCCTTATTTCTCTATCATAACAGCCTCATTATTGAAGCTTCGGGGAGAAGGTGTATCCTGGAGCAATCTAACCTTAAAACATTATGCAGAGCTGTTATCCCCGGGTTCGCAAGGACTTGAGGCCTTATTAAATAGCTTCACATTAGCTATCGTTGCTTCCAGTATCGCTGTTATTCTGGGGACTTGGTTTGCCTTAACGGTAGGAAAAGGGGCTACATTCAAGCAGAAAATTACAGATTTATTCAGCTTGCTTCCAAATACAGTCCCTGGAATTGTAATTGTAGTAGGGCTAATTCTGCTGTGGAATGCCCGCTGGATGCCTATCCCGCTCTATAATACCTACTGGATGGTTGTACTGACTTATGTCGTACTTTTCCTTCCTTATACTGTTCAGTATGTAAAAGCAAGCTATGGGCAAATCGATTCCTCTCTGATGCAAGCGGGACAAGTATTCGGAGGTAGTAAGCTGTATGTGTTCCGCCGTATCCTGCTTCCCCTCATCCTTCCGGGGATGGTGGCTGGCTGGATGATGACCTTCACCATTTCCAATCGGGAACTGGTAGCCTCATTACTCATTCTTCCGCCTTCAATGCAGACCTCGGCAACCTATATTTTTGCCCAGTTTGAACAAGGTGCGGTAGCGATGGGGATGGCCATGGCTGTAATTTCAGTAGGTATCACCACCATACTACTATTAGTCTTAGAATATTTAAGCCCAGATAGAAAGCGGAGACAACAATGAGCAGACTAACGATTTGGGGAGGGGCCGGAGAACATGGCCGTTCCTCCTATCTTTTGCAGGGCAAGGATTCACGAAATGGCATCCTGCTCGATTGTGGCGTAAAAAAAGAAGGCCCAGGGGAATACCCCCTACTTGATAAGGATATTATTCCACATTTGCAGGCAGTATTTCTGTCTCATGCTCATGAGGATCATTCCATAGCGCTGCCCTTACTTTATAAACACGGATACAGAGGTAAGGTATGGACTACTAGATCCACCTCATTACAGCTTCCTGATTATTTCGAGGCCTGGGATAAATATGTGGCGGCTCAATCCGCCCCGCTCCCCTATGAGGAAACGGATAAAGAAGCTATTCAATTCAAGTATTTAGAGGAGCATGTCTCCCCTCAAACTTGGCTGACGCTTGCGCCTAACCTTCGAGTTCAATGGGGACGTAGCGGGCATTTAGCAGGTTCGGTTTGGCTGGTTATCCAATGGGACGGAAAATTCATATATTTCTCGGGGGATTATACAGAGGAGTCGCAGCTGCTCACGGCAGACACCCCAGCAATTATGGAAGCCGAAGCTAAAAATGTGGCTGATCTGTCCATTATCGATGCCGCTTATGGGGCTGATCCTGATGAGCAGCTTGTAAAATTACAGCAATTAGAGATAGCCATCCATAACACCTTGCAAAAAGGGGGCTCAGTCCTCCTTCCTGTGCCTATCCATGGCAGAAGCCAGGAATTGGTCGTATGGGCAAATGAATGTTTTCCAGATCATCAATTGATCGTTGAAGAAGTACTCGTCGCTCCTTTACGAGCATTAAGCGACAAGGTGGAATGGCTGAAAGAGGACGCTATTCAGCGCGTAAATGCGCTTTTTAACAGAAAAAACTTGTGTGTTGTATCTAATTCGGACGAACGCGCGAAGGCAATGTTGAATCTTAAGGGAGCTATCGTATTCACCAATGACGGGATGATGCAGTCAGCAAAAGCACAAGAATACTTTCAGCAACTCTCTGTTTCTCCTGACAACCATGTGATTTTTACGGGACATTTAGCGGCCGGAAGCTTTGGACATCGTCTTGTTGAGCAAGCTATGATCGGAGAATCTAGCAGCGTACGCTGTACAGTCTCACTTATCCGCTATAAAGTCCATCAAGGTTTGCCGGACATTCGCAAAATGCTCCAAACGATTCCCAGCCACCGGACAGTGCTCGTCCATGCTCCCAAACCACATATCGACCAAGTAGCTTCTATATTAAAAGGAGAAGGTTTCACAGGACTATATTCTTTACAACCCGGCAGCACGCTTTCGTTCTGAAACTTATTTATGTAATATCATGAGAAAAACAATGGGGCTCTTCCTTAGGTCTTTTTCAGACTTTTTGGAACAGCCCTTTTTATAATTCGTACCTATTATCCACTTACCCTTTCGTCGTGCCCGGGCGATCCTTAAAAGCTAGCTCAAACAACCCGGTTGCAGATAAGCCTGCAAGACCCCCAGCCCAAAGGCGAAGCACTAAATCAAGTTCAGTAAAAGGATACGCTACTACGCCGATGAACAAACCTATCAATAGTCCGATAATCGGTACTGCATTACGCGGGATGTTGATACTATTTTTGACCAACTGAACCAGTGCCAGTACGAATACTGCTAATATAGAGGCGAACGCCATAACATCATCTAAAATTGTTCCAGTTTCCATCCTTTTCCCTCCTTAGTGGCTACTTATAATCTCAACCGTTCGAGTCGCAGAATCATAACCTACCTGAGCACCCAGCGCTTCTGCAATAACACGTACAGGGACGTAGGTGATGCCTTTTTCAAGCACTCCATCTGCAACCTTAACCCCGTTAACCTTTACGACAGCAATAACATCACTCTTCAATTCTTCCTCCTCCTTCCGATTGATGACCTTATACGCTGACTCCACCGCAGATGTTGAGGGCTTTGTCCCTGCTCGTAACTGTGTGAGTGTTAACCCAAACGCCATTTGAAAATGGGGGTAATCCTTGAAGCTTGTCCAGTCGCCACCCCACTCGAAGCCCAGCCCTTTTGCCTCCTTCACAACCTCCTGCCAATCTGCGATCTGGTTGTTATTGCCGTCCCGGCACATATCCCATGACACACTCGATCCATTCGGCAGCAAAAGAACAAAATCTACGGCCAATCCAAAATTGTGATAGCTATACCCGCCTCGCGCATTGGTTACAATCGCTCCGGGCTTGGTGCGGCCTTGTGCATATAGAGCATCCTGCTCGGCAATTGTGCGAAGTCCCTGCGTAATGAGAATGGGGATGTTGAGTTTGTAACAGCGTTCGATTAGAGCAGTAGCAGCGGAACGGACTACGGGATGTAGGCCTGTTAGGCGTTTACTTGATTTTTCTTTGATTTGGGACAAAGTGAGCATCTATACCCCTCCTTTAAATAAAAAGGCAATAATAGCAAAGATAGTTCCCGCCAGAACGTATTTAAGTAAATCGATAAACACTTTTCGTTCGCTCTTGCTGTCCGTCTGGGATTGTTGCAATAGCTGGAACACACGTGAGTCCAAAGTATCCCAACGCCGCATAATCTCGTTGAATTGAATTTTCATTTCTATCGTTGATTGTTTAATTTGCTTCACATCTTCCTCATGACGTGATTGTTTTTCTTTTAATAATACAAGCTCATTGTTAAAACTTAGATATTCTGTTTCAAATCTAAAGATCTCGTCTTGGATGACTACTAGTCTATTTTCAACATCTTCTAAACGGTGCTCAATGGGCGCTGCTTCAGCATCGCCTCCTCCTGAGTTCACTCCCACAATGGTCATATAACAGCCCCCTTCTAAAGTGATAAATAAAACAGCCCTCGTAGCAGATACGAGGGCAAAATAAAAACGCCTACTATGCGGCGCTATCTGTAATCTCTTCAGCTTGTTCAACCGTTATCTTTTTAGAGGTAACAAAAACCTGTACCTGCTCCGCAGTATACAATCCTGCTTCAAAGTATCGCTTAACCAGTGCGTACCAGTGCATTTACAGTACATCTCCTTCCACAAGGCTTAGAAGTAGATTCGCCTGTTCTTGCTCAGCTTGATCCAATCGAGATTGAGTCGTTGCTAGTTCGAATCCTATGCCAGCACTCTCTAATTCAAGTTTTTTTACCTTTCGGTTAAAGGCTCTTGATACACAGGCTCTTGTGGGTGCTCAGGCTCGGTGTTAGGGTCAGGATAACTGAACTCTAATTTCTTAGTATTAACGTTTACGCGGTATCCGTTGCATTCTGCAAAATCTTGCTTATATTCTTCATACTCTAGTTGAAGAATTCCAACCGTTTCAGGTACGCGTTCACTCAGCGCACGATATGCAGCAAAATCCTGATCTATAGTTGTCTCAATAACATCACCGGATCTCTCTCCGGTATCTTGAACAACATAACCTGTTGTTAGTTCATAAAATATTTTTCGTCCAATTTGCATTGTATTACCTTCCTCCCTCTTAATTCCACGCCGCCCATACATATTCCTGATAAGGCATTGTGTTTGGATTATACTGTTTATCTACCGAAAATGAACCTTCATAAAACGATATAATCAACGGAACGTCTTGCCCCATAATATACATCGCTTGTATTCCCATTCCAATAACAGGGTCTAAATAATAGATAAACATCGAACTCCAACCAAGACCACTATCAGGGTTATGTTTCATTGCGATCCCTGTTGGTCTGAACCCTAAACCACTCACATTAACAACCCCCCCCGTAACTAGTGAGCCAGAAGCAAATTGTTTCGGTTGCAACGTGCCTTGCACCCCATACACCCATGTTCCGTTTCGAATATTAGATGCAATTATATTACTATCTGCCCTAGCCTGTGCAGCATTCACTACTATTTCGGGTACTCCTGTGCCCCCATTATTTAAATACGCGCCTCTTGGAATGCGAACCCATAAATTAATTCCGTCCCATGTCGTACTTACTGATGAAGCGCTGGCCGGTTGCTGCACAATCGCACCGTCAACGCCAAATATCGTCTTGCCTTGTAGAATGTTAGAAGGTACAAAATTAGGGTCACTTGCAATAATAGCACCAAAACCACCTGAATTTAATCCGCTTTTATAGTATCCGGTTTCAGGCTCTAGTACTAGACTACCAGACCAATCACCTTTCGCACTTTTTGCGGCTTTATAGCCACTCGCAGGGGCTGAAGAAAAGTCGGGAATAGCTCCATCTACGCCAAATATCGACTTGCCTCGTAACCAGTTAGCTGTGTTATAGTTAGCGTCTTTAATATTTATCACAGTAGTTCCGTCGTTATATGCCTTAACCGGAGTAACGTCCAGATTTCCGTTGTAGCCCACTACTTTAGCAGGTGCCGCCCCTGCTGCCGCTGTGGGTATCGTCCCCGTCACTAGTCCGTTATCTTGTCCTACTGTGTAAGGCGCTAGCACCTGGGCTGCTGTTGCTGTTCCATATTCACCCCCTTCACCCTGTAAGATAAAAGCCGTGCCATCATATACAACCGTGTAAACTCCGTTCAGGGCAAGTGTTGCCGCATTTCCATTGGGTTTCTTGATTGCTTTGGCCCCTAATGTATTAGGATTGAGTGTAGGATTAGCTCCGCTATCAATGTGTGTTTTGAAACTAAATTTCAGTCCTGCTATCAGCGCCGTAGGTGCTGGGCTAAGTGTAAGAGTATATGCGGTAGCTGCACCAGCCGTAGTACCAAATCCAGTGTTGTTATTCAGTAGTGTCTTGTCCACAGCAGACATCAAGCCATTTGTAGAAGTTGTAGCTACGGCTGTACCAGCTTTTGCATTCCACGCCGTCTTTTCAGCATCCGTAACAAACCGATTACTCGCGTCTTGAGCAATAATAGCTGGTGGGTGGGTAACTGGGTGAGTATAATTATTCGCTCCCGTCGCAATCCCCGCCAGCTTTGTTTTCTCAGCTGCGGTGTAGTCATTCGTAGATAGCTGTTTGCCTGTTACTTTATCGACCTTGCCATTCACTGCATTGTCCAAAATGTCCATATTCCCGTTCAAATCGGCAATATCAACGATATCTGTTCCCTCTGGCTTCTTTAAGCCCAAATTTCCTGTGGTTTGCATATGTCACTCTCCTATCTATAAGTTCTTAATTCGTTCCATGTTTTACTGTGAGCACTCTCCCAAGTCAAAGCCTTAACAGATTCCCACCAGGTATAGCTGAACACAAATTCATAAGCTAAATGCGCAGGTTTAATCTCTTCGATGATTTGAATCAACCCTGCCATATTTGGAGGAATCCCCAGTGTACTCACAAAATGAATCTCAAAACGGTACTCCTCAGGCACTTCCTTTACTTCAACCACTCCACCTGAAAAAGCTGACGCCGTCCGCTGAATCATCTCCGGTGTGGTCGTCCCATTTCCACGCAGCTTTGCCTTAATCATCTCTCGGCGTGTGGCATATGACTTGGATGAATCGATATTTAGTCCAAGCTCAGCTTCCCATCGTCCAAGGCTCACCGTTGCCGTTTCAACAAAAGCCTGATCCAGTACGTCTATAGTGCCCAGCTTCAGTCCACCAATTTCTAGCCCGATGGTCTCCTGAAGCTTCTCCATTTCGCGGACATCCTTATAATAGTCCGGCAAATACTGCATTAGATCAGGCGCCTCGACTTCACCCGGATGGCTCGAATCTTTATCTGCGGAATATTGCAATTCGCTGTATAAAGAGCTGCCGTAACTCATCCTCTACACCCCCTTCAGTTGATTCCAGGTTAGGGGGCCTTTGGGCAAATAATCATGTGTATGCGCCGCCGGAGGAAATACCACTGGTTTACCTGCTACCCCCGCCCAAGCTACACTATCCGCTTGTTGCGCAAAATCCACCTTGCCATTGTTATTCGTATCGTAAATGCTTTTCAGCATATCCCCGGTACTCTGCGCGGCTACCAGCAAGACATTACCAGCGGCAGAACCAATGTACAGCTTGCCACTGTCTGTACAATACCCAAGCTCACCAATAGCCAGCGCTCCAATGGCGCTTTCCAAGCCGCGGCGTATTTGAATCAATGTTTTTAGAGCCATTGTCCCGCCCCCTAGAATGTTCCGCCATCAATACTGGCTACGGTAAGTCTATTGCCATTCGCTGCATCATAAATGATGCTGCTTCCATCCACACTTACAACTACACCGGATCCATCTACGGTGATCCCTTTTCCTGCCGTAACCGCAATCGCGTCTGCAGTAACCGTGATTCCATTGCCTGCACCAATATTGAGTGTCACAGCATCGGCCTGACCCCCACCAATTAGCCCGTTCCCAGCTGTAATGGTCTGTAGTGCACCACCCGTGCGTACCCATGCGCTGCCGTTCCAGCTATAAATCTTCTGCTCATCATCGACGTAAGCGGTCCAACCGACGGCAGGAACATAAAATACCCAAGCGACAGATTGGTATTCAACAATTTGATTCGTTTTCCCCGCCCATGCCCCGGTTGCTCCCGCTGGAATA
The DNA here is from genome assembly GCF_038002785.1 of Paenibacillus sp. FSL H3-0310. Lineage (NCBI taxonomy): Bacteria > Bacillati > Bacillota > Bacilli > Caryophanales > Paenibacillaceae > Paenibacillus > Paenibacillus sp. FSL H3-0310. The sequence goes on along the minus strand of NZ_JBBODC010000001.1, from coordinate 83,209 downwards.
ATGTATCGATCACCCTCAACCGGACTGGCAGGTGGAGCCAGCAGGTTCTGGTCTTTTACCGATGCTTGCGGTTCGATGTTATGCTTGGCCAACTCAATTTCATTTTTAATCTTCTGTGCAGACCACAAGTCTGTAATCGTAGTCCCTGTATCATTGATTGTCCGGTGCTTGGCCACATCATCAATGTGAGTCTTGATCTCAGCGGCAGTCTTTACGTTTGTGCCATCCGATACTTTATTGATATGTCCCGCACTAATATCCGCTTTAAGCACCTTCGCATAGGTTGCTCCATCAGCGATATCATCAATTGTACCTGTCAGATCGGTAAGCTTCTGCACATTCACCCGCCGCCAAGCTGCCCCATCATCAAAATATAAATATCCGCTATTCGAACCCGTAGTCACGTAATACAAATGACCAACGGATCCTGCAACCGGACGCGAAGCTTCTGGCCCTGACAGCGCCCTGCCGACCATGGAATTGGACGTGCCGTCACCAATATAAACTTCCTTAGTATCACTGCAAAAACCAAGCTCACCTGCCTTTAACACGCCATAACTCGTTAGCTCAGCCTTTGTACCCCGCTTTATTTGTATGGTCTGTGCCATTTTACACCTCTCTTCTAAATGATCCCCCGTCAATCTGGCCTTTGCTCTTATAACGCTCTATTTCAGTTTGGACAGCGGTAAGACTCACCTGCAAACCGTTAATATCCTCTGCTTCAACCGTATCGCCGGGGGTTTCGTAAGTCACATATACCTCAGGCACATCGGCAAAAACCTTAATCAACCGCCGCCAGGGCGCCTCATCCGGAAAAGACACAGTGAAATTGCGTAGCTCGATCCCGGAATACTGTGACCCCGTGTACACCGCAATGGTCTGATTATTAATATTGTCATGCGCTAGAAGACCACTGTAAACGCCATTTACAAGCGGTAATCTCTCTTCGATAACGTAGCTGCTACCGTTTGCTTTTTTATTAAGTTTTTCTTGAAAAATATCAATTTGCTCTGGATAACCCATGCTACACCTCCAGTAGAACGTTACCGAACAACGGTACTTCTTCTTCGTTCAACATCACATTGCCCGCTCCACTGTTCAACTTCAGCTCTGTGTAATCCGCAACTCCTTCAGTAGCAAGCAATAATGCCCCGATGACAGACTGACTGATATAGGTTGCTGAAAAAGCCTTCTCCTTGCGATATTTCTCAAGCATCACTTGAAAGCCTTGGTTTACAGCTTGCAGTGCATAGCCAGAAGCAAGGGTTACCTTGGCGTTTATACTGATGTTTTTGCCCGCAGCCGGCGCCACGGTCACCACAGCCCCTACCGGTGCTTGTCCCTCACCCGCTCCTGAGACCGGATCAATGTATTGCTGCACCTGAGCCGCCAACAGCTCGGATGCTGGTTTTTTTTCGGCGTCCACAATAATCACCTTCACAGTTTTAGGACCTTTCCATAATGGAAAAACACGTGCGCCTCCCACACCCGGAACTTGTAGTGCCCACTCCATATAGTGATATTTATTTCCGCTAGTAGCTGGGCGTCTGGCTGAATCCAAATAACGCTGGCGTAGTGCATCATCCGTTTCAATGTCCTCCCCAGGGATCAGAAGAGAAGCTATTTCTCCGCGCGCTAGGTCTGAGATATAATCCACTGGCAGTAAAGAGCCAAAATATCGATTTCCTTCTTCTCCAGCGGTTTCACTTTCCAAGCGATACACTCCAGGAGATAACTTCTCCACAGCCGTATAATTCAGCATTTCGAGTGAGAAGCGGCTGCCGAGTGGAACATCTAACAATCCTCCATCCGCCTTATAAAAAATCCCTTTCAGCTGCGCCTTGCTAGCTTCACGTCTTACAATGCCTAACCAGGAGATACTTCGCTCTAAGTACTCTCCGGTAGCCGTATCTGCAAAATACAGATTATTATTCACATCCAGCTCAATATACATCTGTGCCAACTCAGCGGCTGCTGGAGCCAACGCGTCATAAATGATGCTGCCCTCGCGTTTATCCAATCCTGATGGAATCCGGTCCAGCATCCGCTCCAAAAGAGCCTCATACGTCTGATCCTCATACATCCTCATTCCACTCCTTTCTCAGCTGAAAATTTCCGTAACGTGTGACGACCTTGCAGTCAAAAGTTAGATTATCTCCGGTAAACGAAACAACAATATTCTCTAAGCTAAGTATTCGTTCATCCTGAAGTAGTGCCTCACTTACGATACGTCTGATTTCAGCTCTAACCAGCAGCCGATCCTTGCCAAGCACCAACCGCCACTCTGTTCCGTAATCAGAACTGTAAATCAGATGTTCAAACCGATCGGTTCGCAATATTTTAGCCGCCGCCTGTTGAACAGCTTCTAGTCCATCCGTTTGGCCTGTAATCCTTTTTCTCTCCCAATCCATCCGGTACGTAAGACTAGGACTTTCCCCACGCTCAAGGTTGACCTCCCCCTCAAGCAGGGCCGTTATCGGTCCAGCTTTTCCAATCGCAGGGATCATATCGGGCTCACCAGCCGATCCAGAACAATGTAGCTTTGTCCGCCCTGCATTCGAACCATTAATACGCGGTCCCCACTCGCTAGTCCTCGCCGAAGTATTACTTCTTTGCCCTCGATGTCGATCTTGCTTTCCATTACCGATTCAGGCAGCACTAACGCATTCCCCGATAAAATAAACCGCTGATCCACCTGGATCTGCAAAGGAGCTGCCTCCGTTACCGTTCCATAAGAAAAAGCCACGGGATTTGTACTTCCCACGGCTCCTAGACTTGCTTTTTTAATAATATCTAACATTATTTCTACACCACCTTAATATCGAGGGACATGGTATGCTCCCCTCCAGAAATCTTATGGCTGCATTGGTCCACCAGAAACAATTGAGTCTCGAATTCATCCAATAGGACATAAATGAAATTGCCTGCTCTTACGCGCATATCACCAATCGCCTGTACGGAGAGACTGAGCTTTTCACGGTTGTGCATTTTCAGTAAATTGTTTGCCTTCTCCTGAATTTGGGCAGCATTCGCTTTGTCATCAGCCTTCTGATACAAGTGCAGGATACCCCAGCGTTTCACATTGTCCTTGTCACTAACCGGATAGAAATCGCGTTTGCCCGATGCCTCGTTATCCTTGTACAGAAAAATCGTGTTGTACGTATCGTCATCAATACTTTTTTTGAGCGAATAATCGTACAGATAATGACCCGCTCCGAGCACCAGGTTAAGCAGCATAGAATCCGGTTTACGCAGCGTCAGCTTCCCAAAATCATCGTAAAAAGCCATCAACCGCCCCTTATACTGAAGCTCACTGCCGATGGCTCCCATAATGATGTCTAACAGCTTTTTGTCATCTTCAATTAAAGAAGGAATCCGGTACTCTGTCTCCTCCAGCACACCTGTCTTTAATCCGTAGTCCGTTGTTATTTTCTTGATAACATCACTAGCCGTAACATCCTGCAAAACATAACTACCATTGCCCAGCAAATAACGAATCTGATCATAGGCTGTCAGCTTAATCTCCTGATCCGAGCCCGTATCAATGCTGAACACAAATCCGTAAAATACATCCACATTATCTTTACTGAACTGAATAATATCACCATTGCTGATCCCGAACTTGGGGAGCTGATAGATTCCGCTGTCCACAAGCGTTAACTCTAGCGTTGACGGTTTACCTGACCGTGCGGTTTTCCAAGAAATATCTGAGACGATGCCAGAAATATCCCATAGATTCCCTTCTTTATTCTTCACTAGCAGTTCCATAACACCCTCCTACGGCAGCTTGATGACTTTACCGATGGGCAGCTTTTTCAGCTCACTATCCGGAATGCCATTAAGCTTCTGAATGACTTTGTACTTCGAGCCATCTCCTAGGTTTTTTTGAGCGATGCTCCATAGACTGTCTCCAGCTTTTAAGGTATAGGTAGTAGGCTTTGCTTTTTCATTGGCCCGCTTCTGCTCCGCCTTCACTTCACCTTTGACAACCTTCACAGCTACCGCCTGATAGAATACGTATTTTTTGAGAGATAACGAATATTCAATATCCCCTGACGTACCCGCACTAAGCTTCCAAGTGAAACCTTCAATGCTCATAGCCATATTCACAGCAAAATCAATTTCTAAAGATCTATCCTCACTAATTGAAGATTCCTCTAGCCATTTCTGCGGTTTGTTTAACTTCTTCTCATCCTTTTTCGTATCATCGGGATACCTCACACCGGAGAACACAAACCGAATAGGCCGACGACTCTTCATCCATTTCTTAATAAGTTCCACATATTCAAAAGGCCTTTTCAATCCATCCTCTTGCACCAATACGAACGGATACCTTTGTGCCGGGAAAATACTTTCAATTGTGATCTCCGTAAGCTTCGGATAAGCAATCGTATTGATCTCACCCAGATCGATAATGGTATAGCTTTTTCCATCTCCACTCTCCTTGATTTCCAAGGTCTCTGGATTGACTGGCAGCCGGATTGCATCCTCCTGATTATTAAAGCCCAAAAAAATCCCGTACTCTTCCACGTTACGTATACACCCCCTGCGCCGTAGAGACAAACTCCTCGTTCAGCTTTTGCCCGATCTTGTTGATAATCGTATCAATGTCTCCGGCATTGTTAATATTCCCGGTCGTCACCTGCACCGTCGGCGTAAGCTCCACAAAATTCTGGATCGCCTGAATCTCGGCCAGCTCGCGCAGCATTTTCAGATCATCACTGGAGATGTCTACGGTGTCGTTGATGGAGCCGAGCTCGTTCACACGGTTGACGGTGTTCAGATTATTGCCCTGAGTAGCTAGTAGACCTGTTGAATCCAGTGCTTTTGTACTGCTGATCGGATTCAACATATCCTTCACTTTTTCAGTAGCATCGCGCCCTTTGTCCATCAACTTGTTCGTGGCATTCTTTCCTTTTTGACTGGCGCTATTAAAACTATCTTCAAGATTAACGTACTCGATCTTAGCAGTCTTTTGCTCTGGAAAATTATCAGCGGTAGGAGCAAACGCCTTAAAATTTTGCCGGTATTTATCGATCATATCGCTTGCCGCATGAGGAATTTCCGGCTCCTTCCTCTCAACTTTTAGTTCACTTATCCCCAATTCGTCGAAGAATGGAATATGACTTAAAGCCTCAATCATGGAATTGAATTTGTCTAGTACCCAATTGATTGCTTTTGCCATTACCTTCATGAATCCCCCGGCAAAGCCCTCTGCTCCAACTGTCATATTGTAAAGAACATTAAGGGCACCCATACCCAAATCATATAGCAGCTGCTTCATAAAATTGACCGCTTCATGAAATTTATTCACTATATAATCCCATGCAGAGATAGCTGCATTCTGTATAAAAATCCAAATGTTATCCATCACTGCGCTTAACCATCCAAATGCTCCCACTATAGCTCCAACGACATCCCCCGCAGAAATACCTAACATTTGAAAAATATAAATAAGAACAGCTATAACAGCGATAACCACTAAAATAGGCCAGTTTACTACCAACCATGCTGCTGCAAGCTGATAAGCGGCTGCTACAAGTAGAGCCACTTGTACGATCATAGCTACGAGATAGACAATGGCTATCGCTTCAAGAATCGGTTTAATCCAAGACCAGTTCTCCTGCACCACTCCAACCAACCATAATAAGCCATCCACTACCATGCCAATCACATTAGCAATGATCAGAAAGCCGTTAGCCATAGCATCTATAATCGGCATAAATTGGCTTGAAGTCAGCGCCTCGTTCAATGTATCCATCACTGGCCTCAAGGCTCCCATTGCTTTCTCACCGATTTTCCCAAGTGCAGCATCTGTATTGTCATTCAGCTTATTCCAGTCAGCGATATCTCCTGGTTGTGCCGCAGCTTTTACAGCTTTCTCCCCAAAAGACTTCACGGCATTAAATGGCTTTACCACATCAACTGTCTTGAGAAACTTCATAATTCTCGAGTCAGGAGTTGGTGGGGATGGTGGAACCGGAGGTTCCTTTTTCAGATTAATTTTGGGCTTGGGGACCGGATCAGCCTTAACCTCCGGCTTTTTCTCCTCTTCTTTCTTTTTCTCCTTCGCTTTTAGCCCTTTCCACCACTCTACCTTTTTCGCCTCTTCTTCTTCAGCCTTACCTTTTTGCACACTTGGGGAGCTATTTAATGTTCGAAGCGCTAACTGTTGTGATTGCCCTGCTTGTTGGCTTTGCTCGATAACTATATCTCTAGAAACTATGACCTTAGGAGGAAGTCTCTTAAAGCCTTCAAGCAGCGTATCATTGATATCCTGCAAAGATTGGTTCACTAGATTCAGAGAACGGCTCATCTCATCGCTTGATCGCTTAACAACTACCTGCACTCCCTTGACCAATCGATTAACGATATCCAGATTGCTGTTCACACGAACACATTGTTTATTAACACTCTTCCAAATTCCCAGAGATTTCATCGGTAGCATTACGGCTTTAGATGCGTCTATCTTCATTCTCTCACCCCCTAACTATCTCTTCCTCGCCTTACTCCGTGCCTGATCGCGCTTCTCCTTCTCCACACGAACAGCAATCATCGCATATATTGCGGCGCGTTCGCGGGAAGACAGCTTCATCAGCTCATGGGGTAAAATGTGCAGCTCATGGAGGGCGTAATAAGCAAAATTGGCTTCACTATCGCCCTCGTTGATTAGTTTTTTACTTCATCCACCAGCTCGTTCATATCCGTGCCAAAACCATTTAAGGCCTGCACCCGCTCACCCAACGCCGCGAATTCACCTGGTAGCAGCATTTTACGCAGCAGTGTCTCAGCGCCAAGTACGCCATAAGAACGCTGCAATTCAGCATTTTTCAGATCCGGATGCACTACACTTGAGGTCATCAGCTTCGCCATATAATCGTTAGGCTCAATTTCGGAGGTATACACTCCGTTTTTACCTTTGACTTTACGGGTTGCGGCCTTGCGGCATTCCTGATTCTCATCCTCAGTCATACTGCGCAGCTTCCAAGCTACCGCATTTCCTTCCTTATCCTTAAAACGCTGGGATACTACAAACTCCTCGGTCGTGTCACATGCTACATTTTGGGCAAAAAACAAACTTAATTCGCTCATTGTCTTCCTCCTAGAATTATTTATTAGATACTTCTCCTGCTACTAGCTGCCAATAGACAGAGAAGAGACCCGCCGCTCATTCTACGTTCGGGTCTTGCTTGCTCCAATCTATCTAGTTGTCTTAATTAAAGCCCGGAACCTGCCGGAGCACCAAAAGCTTGCACAATCTGCACATCTTCAAAGGTAAAGCTAACTTCTTCTTCCAGAGCATCTGACTCTGTATCAAGTGAGGCCATGATGACACTATCAAGGTTCACGCCTTTTAAAATAATACGTTGTGCTCCCACGCTGGACGATGGATCTTCGTTCGTAACCTCAATATCGAAGTACTGATCAACACCCGTATTCATATAATCGAGCATCATCTGGCGGAAACGACTAGTCATATAAAAAATCGTCATTGAACCGCTGCCCGACCATCCAGTCGCTTTATGCTGAACACCCCGGCGGCCCAGTGTTTTCACCTCTGCCTTTGTTTTTTCTACTGTAGCTTCAAGAGTTTTCACATAGAACATCTCTTCGGTTTGCGTACCAATCACAGCATAAGCACGGCCCTCCTGGCCGGAAATCGTATCACTAGCTTTTAAAAATGCCATCTTAAACCACCTTCACTTTCATATATACTTTTTCTACGGAATCTACCGGTTTCACAGCCACATCCAGCACGATACTATCACTATCTGCACCAGCCACAACTACAACATCTGTCTGCGCGTTAAAGCCCTCAATCGCACCCATATCCTGCAAATCATTCATATAAGTCGCACACTGTGACCAGAAAAGAGCACGGCCATCTTCATTATTCGCGACCTTACCGATATAGTAGTTCTCAAAAATACGCTTCATATCATTTGCAATTCCATCCAGCACGCGCAGTACACGATTTTTGGAGAATGCTTTGCCTTTGTCCGGTGAAAACGCGGTAAATGTATTGATATCCTGTTCCACCACAGCCCGTCCGCCACTGTAAGTAAAGATAAGCTCTCCTTTTAGCAACGCAGCTGTAGTCTCAGAATGGCTAAGTCTTACATCAGCATCCACCGAATCATCATAACCCTGATAAGTCAGCGATTCATTAACAGCAGCTGCTGCTGTAGCACCAGCTACCCAAGCAACGGCATTGACGTTATCAATCGTAGTTCCGTCGCTCAGTACTACCCCATTATTCACGCTAATCACACCTTCATGACCTGCAGCCGCATAATCGGATAGTACAGCCTGTACCTTTTTCCCTTCTGTATCCCGAAGCCGTCTCACAAAAGAACTGTAGAGTGCCTTCAGAGCACTATCCTGCGATACTAGACCCACTGTTTGGAATTCCTGCACCTCAAGAGCAGACAGGAAGTCACTATGTGCTCCATTCGTCACGGTTCCGTTAGCCCCCCCTGTAAGCGGCATGCCTGCAATTAGCTTCAAGCCTTCTGCACCATTTTTCTGGAATTGAACATAATCGTTCGCGACCAACTCTTCAGCCGTTCCGACCGTTTGCTTGTTCAGTTCGGTTCCATTAAGCAACGTCTTTACATCAAAAAGAGCAGCATTCTCTATATTTTTCTCAATCACAATCAAAAGATCATTTCCGCGTACACCGCCATATTTAGCTGTTACCTGAAGGCCGTTATTCGTGACTGCCGCTTTAACGCCTTCATTCAATCGATAGAGCAGCAAGGTTCCCGCCCGTTTCAGCGCTTCACGCACTGGCAGTAGAGTTGGATGTTCCAAATCCACTCCTAGCAGCTTATTCACATCATCCTGCGGGGTAATCTTCATGATTACTCCCGGCTCTCCCCAAGATAGGGCAAGCGCCAATGCCGTAATCCCGCGTTCTCCCATTTTGCCGATGGCACCTTGATTTGATGCTACATTTACGTACACCCCAGGGCGCACCTTATTTTGCGTTGTCCATGTTCCGCCTGCCATTAGTTCATTACCTCCTTATTTTTGAACAATCCCATAGATTGCTTTGCTTCTTCGAGCGTATAGTTCTTGGCATCCTGCAAAATAACGTTCAATATATCCTTTTCCCTCGGCGTAAAAAGTGAGTAATTCACAATCTGTTCCTTACTGAACCCATTCCCGTTACTCCCTTTAGTACTCATTTCAATCGTTCTCCTCCAATCATTTGTCCCATCTTAATGCTGTCAGGCTTGTCGTTTTGCAAATACAACATATAGTCAACTGTAAACAGCGGCCCATGCCCTTCAGTTCCAGCTTCCCAAGCTTGCCTAACTACACGAAAAGCTCCACCATCCTGCTCCATTCCTGCCATCGCCTCACTCAGCTTATCTGCCATTCTCTCAGCTTCCAGCAAATTGCCTTGCTCATAACGGATGCCAAAACGGTAGACCGCTAAATATCTGCCCTCCCGCTGCCGATCCAGTGTTGCTGAGATCAATCCGGGATGAAAATAAGCGGTTTGAGGTTTTTCTCCTTCTACATATACAGGCACATCAGGAAAATACCGTTCAAGTGTACTTGTAATGTGTTCTCGCAATTGTTGTACCGACATCACTCCATTCCTTTCTGATCTGCGACCGTTCGTCGATCCTTGATGGTGTTAACCTTCAACTGCATGAACATTAAGCAGACACCCCCTCAACTAGATTTAAGAAAAAAGGATACTATCCGAGGTTGGATAATATCCCTTCTTCATTAGGCAAATGCGAGAAGAATCTTTCACCGCTAGGTTGTTCTCATCACCCTTAGGGCGGAACTATTAGCAGAGCATTCATGCTCTTGCGGTGTTCTTTTGCTTCATTTGCCATGTTATAATCATACCCCCATATTATCCTTGCGGAGAGGGTAAACGGACGAGGTTTTGGCTAGCTTTGGGATGGTATAGAGCGTTTTTTTGGAGGTACACAATTGAAGACAAGCTAAAGAGCTTTCGACCCTCCTTTTATGGACGGCAAGCATTTGTGCGAGGATTATAAGGATAAAGTACACCCTGAAACTTATACTTTCTTATAATTCAAAAAAAGACCGCATCATCCGCTCGGACGATACAGTCTTCTTTACTAATCAAACTATTCTACTTCTATTAAGTAATACTCATTTTCTCTTTCTTTACCCTAGGCGCTGTTGTTACTAAAGTTTGCAGAGACAGTAAGCCGAGATCCGTTAACGCTAATGCCATCTTGTAAAAAGCCTTCGAGCGTATCTTCACGTAAGTGTCCTTACTTACCGGTGGATCAAACACATGATTGTAAATCGTATAATCGTACATCTCGTCTCTTCTCATATACCTTTCCCGTACCAGCTGCTGTTCTCTCGTATCGAGTCTCTCTACCACAGAGTCTATTGCGGAACAATAAGCTCTCCTTGCGGCGGGGATGTCCACATTATAAGAAGCTATCGCAGCAGTCTGATCAGTTACAGTGTTAGTAGGACCATGAAATCTTTCTGTGTATGAATAAGTTGTGCTTGCTTCCTTAGCTTCAAATGTAACGGTCTTAAAAATACGGTATTTCTCCAACATGCTCTCTATAGCGACCTGGGTTCGGCGACGGTCCAACTCTGGTAAAGTTGATATGTTCATCATTTATGCACTCCTTTTGGGTTTAACTGAATGAGATTTAATTTGCGGAATTTTCCAGCCCAATGTGATAAAATAAATCTTGTTCGTATTCTGTTCGTATTTTTCTATAATATACCACTTCTTTACCAATCTCGTAAAACCCCGTTTTAGGCTGTTTTTATCGAAAAAGAGCGTATATCCCTCCATTATCTTGCCTTTTGGCAATTATATACGCTTTGTTGTTTACCTATTGGCAAAAATGGCTTATATTATTATCATAAGGTTACAGCCAATAAGGAGTGAGTTGAGATGAAACAGGAATTCGGGGATTATATGAAGCATCTTCGGGAAACAAAGGGACTCACCATTAATCAATTAGCAGTAGCTGCCGGAATCAGCGGTTCGCAAATTTCCCGGATTGAGAATGGATTAAGAGGGGTTCCTAAACCAACCACGTTACGCAAAATTGCTGAGGCCACTGGCGTCCCCTACGAGGAGCTAATGGATCAAGCAGGGTATTTGCAGGACCAGACTCTTTCAAGCGATGAGGCTGTCCCAGATTGGGCCACAAGCAAAGATAAAAGAGACTTTCGAAAAATGCTAGAGGATGATGGAGAGCTGATGTTTGACGGAATTCCATTAGACAAAGAAGATAAACAGAGGATAAAAGATGTACTAACCGGATTGTTCTGGGAAGCCAAACAGATGAATAAGAGAAAAAAATCCAAAGACACTAAATAACTATACTAACATGCTGCAGGTGAAGAACATGGATGAACTGATCAATAGTCTGATTAAAAAATATAAAACCAACTGCCCGTTCGAGCTTGCCGCAGCACTAGGCATTCAAATTCGTTTCATGAATCTGGGGACTGGCACAAAGGGATTATATTATCGAAAATTAAGAAGAAGGTTTATCGTCATTCATAATGAGTTGCCTGTAGAATGGCAGCGCTTCGTTTGTGCGCATGAATTAGGACATGATCGGCTTCACAAGGGGATCAATCGCTTTTTTCTGGAGGAAAGCTCCTATTTCTCTCCTGGGAAGCTTGAACGTCAAGCTAATGTATTTGCTGTAAAATTATTATCTTCAGGCAGAAGCCCCGAACAAGAGGAATCATGGAGAAACTATTATCTACGGATTGGAATTCCACCGGAAGTCCGATTTTTTTTGGAGGAATAATAGAACATACGTTCTTAGAATGTATTTATATGTATATTCAATACATAACAAAAAAGCCCTTACCGAAGTAAGAGCTTTTGAGCAGCGATTAAGCTGAGTATCGGGATGACACGATTTGAACATGCGACCCCCTGGTCCCAAACCAGGTGCTCTACCAAGCTGAGCTACATCCCGTTACTATAAAATTATGGAGCGGGTGATGGGAATCGAACCCACGCTATCAGCTTGGAAGGCTGAAGTTCTACCATTGAACTACACCCGCAAAGGTGAAAATCGGGATGACACGATTTGAACATGCGACCCCCTGGTCCCAAACCAGGTGCTCTACCAAGCTGAGCTACATCCCGTTATAAATACTATAATTGCTTAATAATAAAATGGCGCGCCCTGAGAGATTCGAACTCCCGGCCTTTTGATTCGTAGTCAAACGCTCTATCCAGCTGAGCTAAGGGCGCAAAATTATGGAGCGGACGACGGGAATCGAACCCGCGACCCTCGCCTTGGCAAGGCGATGCTCTACCGCTGAGCCACGTCCGCAATAAGTGGTGCGCGTGAAGGGACTTGAACCCCCACGTCGTGAAACGCCAGATCCTAAGTCTGGTGCGTCTGCCATTCCGCCACACGCGCATATAATAATAAAAGTGAGCCATGAAGGACTCGAACCTTCGACACCCTGATTAAAAGTCAGGTGCTCTACCAACTGAGCTAATGGCTCGCACTTGGCTGGGGATATAGGATTCGAACCTATGAGTGACGGAGTCAAAGTCCGTTGCCTTACCGCTTGGCTAATCCCCATTGATGGTACCTCTATGTTGCCCATAATCTCTTAGGAAGATTATGGTGGAGGCTGAGGGGATCGAACCCCCGACCCTCTGCTTGTAAGGCAGATGCTCTCCCAGCTGAGCTAAGCCTCCATATCTATGGGACCCTCTAAGGGTAAGTACAAGTAAAAGTTGGTGACCCGTATGGGATTCGAACCCATGTTACCTCCGTGAAAGGGAGGTGTCTTAACCCCTTGACCAACGGGCCTTGCAAATCTGTGGAGCTCTCAACCGGATTCGAACCGGTGACCTCTTCCTTACCATGGAAGCACTCTACCTGCTGAGCTATGAGAGCATGGCTCCCCGAACAGGACTCGAACCTGTGACAACTCGATTAACAGTCGAGTGCTCTACCAACTGAGCTATCAGGGAATATCCGCTTGGCAACGTCCTACTCTCCCAGGACCCTTCGGTCCAAGTACCATCGGCGCTGGAGGGCTTAACGGTCGTGTTCGGGATGGGTACGTGTGGAACCCCTCCGCTATCGCCACCAAACGGGCATTTACAGCGTAAATGCTCAGGCTTAATCGCCTGAAAACTGAATCCGAAACGAATCTGCATTCTACGTATAGGATAAGCCCTCGACCGATTAGTATTGGTCAGCTCCATGCATTGCTGCACTTCCACCTCCAACCTATCTACCTCGTCGTCTTCAAGGGGTCTTACTAATTGGGAAATCTCATCTTGAGGGGGGCTTCACGCTTAGATGCTTTCAGCGCTTATCCCGTCCGTACGTAGCTACCCAGCCATGCTCCTGGCGGAACAACTGGTGCACCAGCGGTACGTCCATCCCGGTCCTCTCGTACTAAGGACAGCTCCTCTCAAATTTCCTGCGCCCACGACAGATAGGGACCGAACTGTCTCACGACGTTCTGAACCCAGCTCGCGTACCGCTTTAATGGGCGAACAGCCCAACCCTTGGGACCTACTTCAGCCCCAGGATGCGATGAGCCGACATCGAGGTGCCAAACCTCCCCGTCGATGTGGACTCTTGGGGGAGATAAGCCTGTTATCCCCAGGGTAGCTTTTATCCGTTGAGCGATGGCCCTTCCATGCGGTACCACCGGATCACTAAGTCCGACTTTCGTCCCTGCTCGACTTGTAGGTCTCGCAGTCAAGCTCCCTTATGCCTTTGCACTCTGCGAATGATTTCCAACCATTCTGAGGGAACCTTGGAACGCCTCCGTTACTCTTTAGGAGGCGACCGCCCCAGTCAAACTGCCCGCCTGACACGGTCCCCGTACCCGATAAGGGTACTAGGTTAGAACCTAGATACGATCAGGGTGGTATCCCAACGGCGCCTCCACCGAAGCTTGCGCTCCGATTTCTACGGCTCCCACCTATCCTGTACAGATCGTACCCAAATTCAATATCAAGCTGCAGTAAAGCTCCATGGGGTCTTTCCGTCTTGTCGCGGGTAACCTGCATCTTCACAGGTATTAAAATTTCACCGGATCTCTCGTTGAGACAGCGCCCAAGTCGTTACGCCATTCGTGCGGGTCAGAATTTACCTGACAAGGAATTTCGCTACCTTAGGACCGTTATAGTTACGGCCGCCGTTTACTGGGGCTTCGGTTCATAGCTTCGGGTTACCCCTAACCACTCCCCTTAACCTTCCAGCACCGGGCAGGCGTCAGCCCGTATACTTCGCCTTGCGGCTTCGCACAGACCTGTGTTTTTGCTAAACAGTCGCTTGGGCCTTTTCACTGCGGCCCCCTCGTGCTATTCACACTACCGGGGCACCCCTTCTCCCGAAGTTACGGGGTCATTTTGCCGAGTTCCTTAACGAGAGTTCTTCCGCGCGCCTTAGAATTCTCTTCTCGCCTACCTGTGTCGGTTTGCGGTACGGGCACCTTCTCCTGGCTAGAGGCTTTTCTTGGCAGTGTGAGATCATGACCTTCGCTACTACAATTTTCGCTCCCCATCACAGCCCAGCCTTAATGATGTGCGGATTTGCCTACACATCAGCCTCACTGCTTAGACGGACATCCATCAGTCCGCGTCACTACCCTCCTGCGTCACCCCATCGCTCATAGCGGATTACGGTGGTACAGTAATTTCAAACTGTTGTCCTTCGACTACGCCTTTCGGCCTCGCCTTAGGTCCCGACTTACCCTGAGCGGACGAGCCTTCCTCAGGAAACCTTGGGCTTTCGGCGGATCAGATTCTCACTGATCTTTTCGTTACTCATACCGGCATTCTCACTTGTGTAGTGTCCAGCGCTCTTTTCAGTACACCTTCAACCCCTACACAACGCTCCCCTACCCCAGATACATAGTATCTAGCCATAGCTTCGGTGGTGTGTTTAGCCCCGTTACATTTTCGGCGCAGAGTCACTCGACCAGTGAGCTATTACGCACTCTTTCAATGGTGGCTGCTTCTAAGCCAACATCCTGGTTGTCTGTGCAACTCCACATCCTTTCCCACTTAACACACACTTGGGGACCTTAGCTGATGGTCTGGGCTGTTTCCCTTTTGACAATGGATCTTAGCACTCACTGTCTGACTCCCGGCAATAAGTATATGGCATTCGGAGTTTGACTGAGCTTGGTAATCCTTGCGGACCCCGCACCCAATCAGTGCTCTACCTCCACTACTCTTATACCGAGGCTAGCCCTAAAGCTATTTCGGGGAGAACCAGCTATCTCCGAGTTCGATTGGAATTTCTCCGCTACCCCCACCTCATCCCCGCACTTTTCAACGTACGTGGGTTCGGGCCTCCAGTGCGTGTTACCGCACCTTCACCCTGGACAGGGGTAGATCACACGGTTTCGGGTCTACGTCCACATACTCATTCGCCCTATTCAGACTCGCTTTCGCTGCGGCTCCACCTTCTCGGCTTAACCTTGCATGTTAAACGTAACTCGCCGGTTCATTCTACAAAAGGCACGCCATCACCCATTAATAGGGCTCTGACTTTTTGTAAGCACACGGTTTCAGGTTCTATTTCACTCCCCTTCCGGGGTGCTTTTCACCTTTCCCTCACGGTACTGTTTCACTATCGGTCGCCAGGTAGTATTTAGCCTTAGCAGATGGTCCTGCTGGATTCATACGGGGTTTCACGTGCCCCGCACTACTCGGGATCCGTCTCGGAGAGAACACAGTTTAGGTTACAGGGCTTTTACCTCTATCGCGGGCCTTTCCAGACCTCTTCACCTACCATATTCCTTTGTAACTCCATGTGAGACGTCCCACAACCCCTAAGAGCAAGCTCTTAGGTTTAGGCTGTTCCGCGTTCGCTCGCCGCTACTGACGGAATCACTATTGTTTTCTCTTCCTCAGGGTACTTAGATGTTTCAGTTCCCCTGGTCTGCCTCTACATTTCCTATGTATTCAGAAATGAGTAACTGCGAATTACCACAGCTGGGTTTCCCCATTCGGACACCCCCGGATCAAAGCTTGCTTACAGCTCCCCGAGGCAGTTTCGTTGTTCGCCACGTCCTTCGTCGGCTCCTGGCGCCTAGGCATCCTCCGTGTGCTCTTATTAGCTTAACCTTGATTCTTCCGAAGAAAAATCTCACTAATAACATTTACTTGTTTGCACAAGTTGCTAAAAGATGTTCTAAAACGCAAATTCGTTTCGGTATCCAGTTTTCAAGGATCAAGTTAAAAAAGTTATTCATTTAAAAATTTATGGTGGAGCCAAGCGGGATCGAACCGCTGACCTCCTGCTTGCAAGGCAGGCGCTCTCCCAGCTGAGCTATGGCCCCATAAAATCACTCTATAATGTTATATGGTGGGCCTTGGTGGACTCGAACCACCGACCTCACCCTTATCAGAGGTGCGCTCTAACCAACTGAGCTAAAAGCCCATATAACATATATAACATTGTGAATCAACCAATGAATTGGTTGTCCGCTTGGCAACGTCCTACTCTCCCAGGACCCTTCGGTCCAAGTACCATCGGCGCTGGAGGGCTTAACGGTCGTGTTCGGGATGGGTACGTGTGGAACCCCTCCGCTATCGCCACCAAACGCATACGAAAGAGACTTGCTCTTTCAAAACTGAACACGAGTGAGTGTTCGAACCCGAAGGTTCTATTGTGGAAGTTAAACTTCCGATTTGAATGTCTTCATTGCAGAAGACGATTCTCCATAGAAAGGAGGTGATCCAGCCGCACCTTCCGATACGGCTACCTTGTTACGACTTCACCCCAATCATCTACCCCACCTTCGGCGGCTGGCTCCCTTGCGGGTTACCCCACCGACTTCGGGTGTTGTAAACTCTCGTGGTGTGACGGGCGGTGTGTACAAGACCCGGGAACGTATTCACCGCGGCATGCTGATCCGCGATTACTAGCAATTCCGACTTCATGCAGGCGAGTTGCAGCCTGCAATCCGAACTGAGACCGGCTTTGATGGGATTGGCTCCACCTCGCGGCTTCGCTTCCCGTTGTACCGGCCATTGTAGTACGTGTGTAGCCCAGGTCATAAGGGGCATGATGATTTGACGTCATCCCCACCTTCCTCCGGTTTGTCACCGGCAGTCACTCTAGAGTGCCCAGCATTACCTGCTGGCAACTAAAGTTAAGGGTTGCGCTCGTTGCGGGACTTAACCCAACATCTCACGACACGAGCTGACGACAACCATGCACCACCTGTCTCCTCTGTCCCGAAGGCCACCACTATCTCTAGTGGATTCAGAGGGATGTCAAGACCTGGTAAGGTTCTTCGCGTTGCTTCGAATTAAACCACATACTCCACTGCTTGTGCGGGTCCCCGTCAATTCCTTTGAGTTTCAGTCTTGCGACCGTACTCCCCAGGCGGAGTGCTTACTGTGTTAACTTCGGCACCAAGGGTATCGAAACCCCTAACACCTAGCACTCATCGTTTACGGCGTGGACTACCAGGGTATCTAATCCTGTTTGCTCCCCACGCTTTCGCGCCTCAGCGTCAGTTACAGCCCAGAAAGTCGCCTTCGCCACTGGTGTTCCTCCACATATCTACGCATTTCACCGCTACACGTGGAATTCCACTTTCCTCTTCTGTACTCAAGCCACCCAGTTTCCAGTGCGACCTCAGGTTGAGCCCAAGGTTTAAACACCAGACTTAAATAGCCGCCTGCGCGCGCTTTACGCCCAATAATTCCGGACAACGCTTGCCCCCTACGTATTACCGCGGCTGCTGGCACGTAGTTAGCCGGGGCTTTCTTCTCAGGTACCGTCACTCCGGTAGCAGTTACTCTACCGGACGTTCTTCCCTGGCAACAGAGCTTTACGATCCGAAAACCTTCATCACTCACGCGGCGTTGCTCCGTCAGGCTTTCGCCCATTGCGGAAGATTCCCTACTGCTGCCTCCCGTAGGAGTCTGGGCCGTGTCTCAGTCCCAGTGTGGCCGTTCACCCTCTCAGGTCGGCTACGCATCGTCGCCTTGGTGGGCCGTTACCCCACCAACTAGCTAATGCGCCGCAGGCCCATCCCTCAGTGACAGATTGCTCCGTCTTTCATTCTTCTCTCAGGAGAAAAAAGAAATTATCCGGTATTAGCTACCGTTTCCGGTAGTTATCCCAGTCTGAAGGGCAGGTTGCCTACGTGTTACTCACCCGTCCGCCGCTAAGTTACTTTGAAAGCAAGCTTTCAAAGTAACTCCGCTCGACTTGCATGTATTAGGCACGCCGCCAGCGTTCGTCCTGAGCCAGGATCAAACTCTCCAATTAGTATTGAAAAGAGCGATATGCTCATTTTGGAACATCTGACGAGAAAATTAATTCTCTAATTTGGATTTCACTTACGTGATTTCCCACTCACTCGTTGTTCAGTTTTCAAAGATCAATGTCTCTCATTTCGTCGTCGTTGTTTATCAGCGGCGACCTTTATAATATATCACAGTGTTAAGCTGTTTGGCAAGTCTTTTTTTTTGAAAAATCTTTTTTTCAATTTTTCTTGCCTTCCGCTTCCCTTTTACACAAGCAAAAGGAGCGCGAGATATAATTTATCATGAGCACTCCTTTTTAGTCAAGCTATTTTATTAAATAATCTGAAAACTTTATAAAACTGTAGCAATTCTCGTATATCTTCAGTGTTTATACTGAGAAGAACGCCCACCCCATGCATACTTGGAAAGCTCTTTCTGAGGAGCGAAGCGAGCATACATCCGGAATACAGTCTTATATCTATTAGCGATGGCGTGCCTGATATTTTGGTCCAAGCGCTGATCACTCAAATCTAACAGCATCTCATCTAGTTCTTTTCTCAAAACATAATCCAGTTCCTTGCATTCCTTTTCGTTAAACAACATTCCCAACATATGCTTGGCCTCCTTCATGAAGTTGCAATTAACACCTTCTCTAAACCCCCAAAACCTTTTTGCATAATCAGTAAGTACATCTCATGGAGAAAGCTGCCTTAAGATCCTCTTACACTAGATTAACCGGAGTCCTCTTTTTATAACCATAATTATTAAAAATTCCCTTTATGGTTTCGTCTCGATTATATACTCCTTACCTTTAGGCAATCCTTGGATGAACGCCCTTAATGTTATGCTCTATTCCCGGAAGTTTTATGATAAAAGTGAAAAAGTAATTGTACTTTCAATAATGGCTGCAACAAATAACAGGATTACAGTCCATATGGAAGCCGTAAGTGTTTGACGCATGAATGCAGACCAGTCTGCGCTTCTTTCCTCTTTTCTATCTGTAGATCGAAATAAACTTGAAATCACTTTCCCGCCAAAATGCAGTCCAAAGGCACAAGCGATAATGATTGCCGGAATCTCTATAATCCCGTGTGGCAGCAATCCTTTTACGATTAAATCGAACAAATCCTGCCCTTGCAGTGCGGATAAATGTATCAAGTAGCCAATTACCGCTCCGTTTATAAATAAGAATATAGCTGGCAATATGCCGAACAACGCTCCCAGGAAAATAATAACCACTCCCTTGATGGCGTTATTCAGAAATATAAATACAAAGAAGTTCCATTGCGGATTAGAGGTATCTCTTAAGTTCCCACTGATCTCACTTAGCCCTTCCAATTGCTGAACCAATAGTTTTTCCAGACTACTTGTCGCTACCCAGCCAACAACCGCTCCTATTACGAAGAGCAGACAGGATAGCAGCAAAGCCTTGCGGATCGATTTAATATCTTTAACAAACGTGAAGAACGACAACATAAATACCTCCTGAAATTGTGATCTCTGTTTCTTAGGTCATAACCGTGCGGTACGAGCATACATTTAGAACAAACAAGCATTTCGCATGGGAGAGGAGCGCTGTCATTAATGAATTCTTTTTATGTATTCAGCGGCAAAAAGATCAAAAGGTTCATCTATATCTTCGCCGCTGTGCTTCTTGCTGCTGGAGTTGTCTATGTCGAGAGGGGTAATATCACCGTTTTTTCTGAGGCTGGACCTTCTGCCATTTACAGTGTGCCAACAGAGAAGAAGCTGATTGCCCTAACCTTCGATATTAGCTGGGGGGAAAAGAGACCCGAGCCAATTTTGAAGGTACTTGAAGACAAGAAAGTGGACAAAGCCACCTTCTTCCTATCGTCACCATGGAGTAAGACTCACCCGGATATTGTAACAAGCATTAAAAACGCAGGATTCGAAATTGGCAGTCATGGCCATAAACACGTCAATTACAGCACTCTAAGTAACGAAGAGATTCGCACTCAGATCACAACGGCTCACACTGTGCTTACAGAATTAACCGGTAAAGAACCAAATTTAATTCGTATGCCTAATGGTGATTTTGACAAAAGAGTTCTGCAAGTGGCCAATGATCTTGGTTACAAAGTCATTCAGTGGGACACAGACTCTCTGGACTGGAAGAACATAGGTGTAGACAATATCGTGAAGCGTGTAACGACTAAAGCACATCCTGGTGATATCGTTCTACTACATGCCAGTGATTCCTGCAAACAAACTCACGAAGCTCTTCCGCAAATTATCGATGAGCTCCGCAGACAAGGTTATGAATTCGTTACCGTCTCTGAGCTGATCAGCCAAAGCAATGCAGAGGGTAAAGAGGTTCGTGACTCGGCCTCACTAAATAGTGCCTTAGAGGATGCTGCTGGGCTGTAACGCTCCTCCCAATCTTAGGTACCGCAATAGATGTTGGTCTTATCCAAATATTAATGACGCGGGGAAATGAGCTCCGATATGTCGGGTGTGGGGGTATTCAGCTTCGGATAGCTCAGATCCAGACTCTCCAGTGTCTTTACAACGATGGATAAGGCCAAATAGTTGCGGTACCATTGATGATTGGCTGGTATCCAGTACCAGGGTGCTTTATCAATACTAGACTCCTTAAAAACATCTACATATGCCTCTTGGTAATCATCCCAAAACTCCCGCTCCTGTAGATCACTTGCGTCGAATTTCCAGTGTTTTTTGGGATCTTCAAGCCGTTCTTTTATTTTCTTAAGCTGCTTTTCTTTTGAAATATGCAGAAAAAGCTTGATAATTGTCGTTCCCTCTTCCACCAGCATCTCCTCAAACTGCCGTATGTAACGAAAGCGGCGCTTCAAATCATCCTTTTTCAATCCCCCATGTACCCGCGGTACCAATACATCTTCATAGTGTGAGCGGTTAAATGCAGAGATGTAGCCTTTAGGGGGTGTCTTTTGATGCACTCTCCATAAGAAATCGTGAGCTTCTTCCTCCAGAGAAGGTTTCTTGAAGCTGGTCACTATAAAGCCTTGTGGATTAATCCCTGAAAAAATGTGTTTAACCGTTCCATCCTTACCGCTGGAATCCATCCCTTGCAGAATTACTAGCAGTGAATGCTTTTTCTGTGCAAAAAGAATATCTTGAAGCTCTGCCAACCGTTCCTTTAACTGCTCTGTTTTGGCTTCTGCTTCTTTTTTTGATTTAAAATTACCTGTATCGTCCGGGTCCAGCTTGTTAAGCTGGATTTCATTTGTGTCTTTTATCATATAGCGCTTGATGTCCATATATTCCCCTCCTAAAAGTTTTGTGAGCGTTGCTACGCTTGTATTACTACGTACAAAACTCGCTTCGGAAGCATACGCTTAGTTTTGTAAAGCATATGCATCATTGAAAACTTCGTACAAAACTCACTTCGGAAGCATCTACTTAGTTTTGTGAGCGTTGCTACACACAAAGAACCCGCTCTATTGTTCTTTAAGATTAACCTCCTCCAGCGGATTTTAATCGTTAGGATACATTCTAGAGCAAAAAACCCCGTCTTCTGAAGGCCAGAGCACGGGGTTCATGATTTGCTGAATTCGCCCCAGCCTTTATCCGGCTGCCGGCTTGAGAATACGGTGAAGCATCAAAATTTGGAATGCATTACAGGCGATGAGCGGAACAACAATAAACACTGTCGCACTATCAACACCTATACGGAGCACGCCGATAATTTCCACAATTGAAATAGCTGTCATAAAAAAGAGGGTTGGAATCCAAGCTGAGATGTTTGTACTTTTCACTTTGAAATAAGACACAATAATGGCAGCTAACAAAATAAAGATTCCTAGTATTAGATCAGACAAGACACTTCTTTCCCCGCCAACGACGGTACGCAAAAAAATCAGTTCAAGCAATGCGAGCACAGAAAGCACCAGTTGTATGTATTTCCAAATTTTTGGTGGGAAAACACCGTTGCCCATGTAATTCAAAATTAGATAAGCAAAAAAACCAAGTTGCGCATAAACACTGACAAGCATACCGTAGCCGAATAGTATCAGCGGGTATAAAAA
This sequence comes from Paenibacillus sp. FSL H3-0310, assembly GCF_038002785.1. Lineage (NCBI taxonomy): Bacteria > Bacillati > Bacillota > Bacilli > Caryophanales > Paenibacillaceae > Paenibacillus > Paenibacillus sp. FSL H3-0310. The sequence continues at coordinate 60,934 of NZ_JBBODC010000001.1, read as the reverse complement.
GAAATCAGCGACACTTTTGAAATCAATTCGACCGTTCACGAATTGCAGTGCCAGACCTGCGATTACTGCTCCGCCTGCTCCTATTAGAAGGGTTGTCCAAAATAAATAAAACCATTTTTTTATACTCAGCCACTTCACCTCCCCTATGTCAGATTTATTTTACCAAGGATACCGACAAAACACCATTACATCAGCAACATAAATGTGTGTTAATGCGGCATAATACAACTGGAGAATCCTAATAAAGGAGGGCAGCGCCAATGAAATGGAGATTTATCGGATCTGTGGGTTTGGCTTTAAGCTTTGTTATGGCCTTAACGGCTTGCGGAAGTGAGCAGAGCAGTTCTTCTTCTGGTCAGGGCAGTTATAAAGAAATGAAGACCATGGTTATTGATATATTAAAAAGTGAAGATGGGAAAAAAGCGGTTGAGGAATCATTATCAAATTCCAGTTCTGGAGGCACCAGCGGAATGAGTATGAAAATGATGCCACTTCAAACAACAGAGGATATAAAAACCGCTGTTAAAGATACCCTCACTGCACCGGAATATCAAAAGGAAATCGAGAAAATTATGACTGATCCCAAGTTCGCAGGCGATTTTGCTAAAGCCATTCAATCACAAAGCAAAGAATTACACCTGCAACTAATTAAAGATCCCACATATCAAAAATCCGTCGAAGAAATCATGAAGTCTCCAGAAATGATGACCATGTTTCTTAATCTCACCAAAACACCTGACTACCGAAAGCAATCCATGAAGACCATCCAGGAATCTATGCAGACTCCATTATTCCGGATGGAGGTATTGAATTTACTTAAAAAGGTCGTTCAGGACGAGCTCGAACCGAAGGAACAGAAAAAGGGCGGCGAAAGCGGCGATAAACAGGAAGGCAGCGGCAGCGGTGGTGAAAGTGGCAGCGGTAGCGGCGATGATTCAAGCACATAACAAAAAAGAGGCCTTATCCCACCTAACAAAGTGGGACGGCCTCTTTTTATGCACAATAATTAGTGCTCATATTTCGCAATCAGCTTATCGGCGATATCAGCAAACAACAACGCAGTAGCTGTGTCTTCCTTGTATACGGAAGGTGAGAAATCCGGTTCAGAAATATGGTTGTCCGGTGCGCCCAATGGAACTTGTGCAAGCAGCTCGGTATGGAGTGTCTCCGCAAGCCGAGCGCCTCCGCCTCTGCCAAAAATATAATCTTTTTTACCGCAGTCTTTACACTCATAATAAGCCATGTTCTCAATGACCCCAATAATCTCATGTTCTGTCTGCAGAGCCATAGAGCCCGCTCTAGCCGCCACAAACGCTGCGGTAGCATGAGGGGTAGTAACAATAATCTCTTTGCTGTGAGGGAGCATCTGATGTACGTCAAGCGCCACATCACCTGTACCTGGAGGAAGATCAAGCAGCATATAATCAAGTTCTCCCCAGCCCACATCACCGAAGAATTGGCGCAGCATTTTGCCAAGCATAGGTCCCCGCCAAATTACCGGACTATTCTCACGGATAAAGAAGCCCATAGACATGACCTTCACTCCGAAACGTTCCACAGGAATAATGATTCCCTCTTCTACAACGGGTCCCTCTTCGATTCCCATCATATCAGGGATGCTAAACCCATAAATGTCCGCATCAATCAATCCAACCTTTTTACCTTTTCTAGCCAAAGCTACTGCCAAATTCACAGTAACTGTAGACTTTCCAACACCGCCTTTACCACTGGCAATGGCGATAAAGTTAACACCAGAGTTCTCATTGATTAATTCATGATCGTCAAGGCCAGCTGCATGTCCCTTAAGTTTCCCCGGTTCATCAACCAACGGCTCTTCCCCGGCACTCTCTCCGCGAAGCAGAGCACGTTCATAATCGGTTGCATCACGCAGCCGGATATGCACATTAGTGACTCCACCTGCTTCAAGCAACTCACGAACCCGTTGTTCTAGATCCATGCGACTTTGCTCTTCAGGATCCAGACATACGATTGATAAAGATATACGATCTTCTTTAATCATAATGTCACGGATCAGCTGTAGTTCCACAAGGCTTTTTCCGGTTTCCGGGTCTGTTATTGACTGCAGTATTTCCTGGATATGTTCCCTAGTCAGCATGGAAAGCACCTCTGTTTCCTTTCCGGAGGAGAATTCTTCCGGAGTTTTTGTCTATTATAGCATTACCCATCTCCTGATGAGTAGTCCCGGCTACTCGGAAGCATAACGAAGAATGCCACGATATATGCTAGTCGCTACCTTGCGTTGATAAACATCATCTCCGAGTAGAACTGATTCCTGAGGGTGCGACAAAAAACCGACCTCTACAAGGATCGCAGGTATTTTTAATGCTTTTAGTAGATAAACAGTATTTACAGTCTTAGCTACACGATCAGTATTCTCCAGTGTAGTCTTCAGCTCACTCTGTACAAACTCTGCGATAGCTTTATTATCCTTGTGATTGGGATAGTAAAAGGTCTGCGCCCCGCTCCATCGGTTTGAAGGCACACTGTTCATGTGAACGCTTATAAAAAGATCTGCGCCCTTCTCTTCAATGCTTCTTACTCTTTGCTTAAGATCTTCAGTCTTGCGCTTAGAATAGCCCTTAGTGCCCTCCTGAGCCAAATCATAATCCCCTTCACGGGTCATTACAACAATAGCCCCTGCCTGTTGCAGGTAATCACGTAAATAAAGAGAGACCGCAAGATTAATGTCTTTCTCAATTAGCCCTTCCCGGCTAACTGCCCCTCCATCTGCTCCCCCATGTCCAGCGTCGATAGCGATCACTTTACCAGACAAAGGCAGACTCCAATAATTTAACGTTTTGGCAGTAGGCATGTCATACGCTATAATGCCGATCATTATAGCCAGCAGTGTCGCGCCCAGCATACATTTTTTGATACTGCTCCATGAGATCCAGACCGAGACTTTACTGTGTTTTCGGCCAGACATAACAAAGACCCCCTCGTCCCGATAGATAATACTCATCTATATGGGACAAGAAGGCCAAATAGTACTAGCTAACGATGATTAAGCTGTTACTTCTTGAGTCATGCCTTCAATTAGAATCTGCGCAACCTCAGGTCGCGTAAATTCAGGAGGCGGACATTGACCCTCCCGAAGCAAAGCCCGTACCTTTGTACCCGACAAAGTCATATGATCGTCGCCAGGATGTGGGCAGGTTTTACTGGAAGCCATATTTCCGCATTTTTTACAGAAGAAGCTGTGTTCAAAAAATAATGGAGTAATATCAAGTTCCTCAGCGGTGAAATTCGCAAAAATTTCTTGCGCTTCATAAGTTCCGTAGTAATCACCTACGCCCGCATGGTCACGTCCGACAATAAAATGGGTGCAGCCGTAATTTTTGCGAACCATAGCATGAAAAATCGCTTCTCTCGGACCAGCATAACGCATGGCCGCCGGGAAAACACCTAGAAAGGTACGATCCTCAGGATAATAATTCTCCAAAAGCGCCAGGTAGCTCTTCATTCGTACATTTGCCGGTACATCATCAGACTTCGTCTCACCCACTAGCGGGTTTAAGAACAGAGCGTCTACAACCTCCATAGCGCATTTTTGAATATATTCATGTGCACGATGAACTGGGTTACGCGTCTGGAAGCCTACAACTGTTCTCCAGCTCTTGTCTGCAAATATCTTACGTGTAGCTGAAGGGTCAAAATAAAATTCTCCGAACTTTTCTGGCTGTGGTCTATTCAGCACTGTAATTGGTCCTCCTACATAGATAGCCGGGCGGGCCAACAGCTTACTTACTCCTGGATGTTCAGGGTCTGTTGTTTTGAATACATTTTGCGCTTCAAGGTTTTGATCAACCGTATAAATACTCTCAATATCCAATAAACCGTAGATCTCGCCATCCTCTTCACCGATTAGAGATACCTTGTCTCCAATAGCTAAACCAGAGGCCACATCCTCTTCTACAGCAAGTGTTATTGGAATGCTCCACACTGTGCCATCTGCTAAACGCATGTTTTTGACTACGGAGTGATAATCTTGTTCATTCAAAAATCCAGTCAGTGGAGAAAATGCACCTACCGCAATTAGATCCAAATCAGATAAAGTCCAGGTGTTCACGGCAATCGCCTTATAATCACGTGCAAGCTGCAGTAATTCTTCTCTTTCTGTACCCTCTACTACACGGTTAACTAATGTTCCGCCATGCGGACGTATTGAAGTCATTATCGTCTCTCCTTCTGTGTTCTCACGGGGATAGGTCCTACTTGTGTAATCCGCACTCAGTCTTCTCTGATCCAGCCCAACGTCCAGCACGCGGATCTTCACCAGGCATAACCTGACGTGTACATTGCTCACAGCCGATACTTGGATAGTTACGGTCATGTAGAGGGTTATAAATTACATCATTTTCACGAATATAGTTCCATACATCTTCGGTTGTCCAATCCGCAATTGGATTAAACTTAACCAAACCAAATTTATAATCATACTCAACCTTTTTGGCATTAGCACGGGTAGGCGCTTGGTCACGACGAATGCCTGTAATCCAAGCTTCATATTGAGATAGGATACGAGTCAGCGGCTCTACTTTACGAATCCCACAGCATTGGTTAGGATCTACTGTCCATAACGCATCACCGTGTTGAAGTGCTTGCTCCTGCGGAGTGATTTGTGGAGACACTCGTACGAACTCCAGCCCGTATTTATCTGCCATCAAATCTCTGGTTTCATAGGTTTCCTTAAAATGATAATCTGTATCGAGATAAAAGACGTCTGTAGACGGACTAACTTTGTGAAGCATATCAACTAGCACTACATCTTCGGCACCAAAACTGCAGGCAAAAGTAATGTTAGGAAATGTTTCTACAGCCCAGCGGATAATTTCCTCGGGTGAAGCAGTTTCTAATTCTTCGGCCTTAACTTTGATTAAATCCTCTTTCTCGAGCAGGTTCATTAAGGTATTCCTCCATCCAAAATATTAATCGTATGAATAAATGAGGTAAAAGAAGTAATAAAACCAACTAATTCTATATGAAATAGTATATAACTTTTACTGAGGAAGTCAATGCGTTTCATCCGTTAGAATTAGTAAATAGATGCAAAAAAAGCCCATTTCTTGTGGAAAGAGGCAACAAAAAATAAAACCCTTGGCCATATGGCCAAGGGTTGAATTCTGTAAATATTAACGTTTCGAGAACTGAGGCGCACGACGTGCAGCCTTCAAGCCGTATTTCTTACGTTCCTTCATACGTGGGTCACGAGTCAGGAAGCCGGCTTTCTTCAATGCACCGCGATATTCAGGGTCAACTTTAAGCAATGCACGGGAGATACCGTGACGAATTGCTCCAGCTTGACCGGAAATGCCGCCACCATGTGCAAGAACGATTACATCGTAGTTGCCCAGTGTTTCAGTCAGGTTCAAAGGTTGTTTTACGATCATTTTCAGTGTTTCCACACCGAAATATTCGTCCATCTCACGTTTGTTAATGACAATGCGTCCTTCACCCGGTACAAGGCGAACACGTGCTACCGAATGTTTACGACGACCTGTCCCATAGTATTGTACTTGTGCCATGAAACTGTCCTCCTCTATTCTTATCCGCGAAGTTCGTAAACTTCAGGTTTTTGTGCTGCATGTGGATGCTCGGCGCCTGCATATACTTTCAATCTCAGCTTCATGTGGTCCCCTTGACGAGTCTTAGGAATCATACCATGAACCGCGAATTCAATTACGCGTTCTGGTTTAGTATTCAGCAGAGTTTCAGCATTAGTAACTTTCAAACCACCTGGGTGCATCGAGTGACGGTAGTATTTTTTGTTTTGCAATTTCTTACCGGTCAAGTGAATTTTCTCAGCGTTGATTACGATAACGAAATCTCCTGTATCAACGTGTGGAGTGAATTGCGGTTTGTGTTTGCCACGGATCAAAGCAGCGGCTTCGCTGGCCAAACGACCGAGTGTTTTGCCTTCGGCATCAATAATGTGCCAATTGCGTTCAACTTCGTTCGGCTTCGCCATATAGGTGGTACGCATGAATGTTTCCTCCTTGTTCTCGTACGAAAATCTTCTGTTTCGTATATCTTGTTTCTCATTGAATTACGATTATGTGAGTTAAGCAAAGCATTTTTTTGGCATTTTCTCGATCGGGGCTGTGGGATAGCCATCAAGAAAACACAACTTTTATATTACAGTATAAACATAACAAGTGCAAGTGATTTTTAAACATTTAGCCTATTAATCAGGAAGAAATTTATAGAAAAAACTATTCACTTTCAATCTCGTCATATTCAACACTCCACAAAGCTAACCCCATGGCCACAGCTGTTGGACCAGCATGTGATCGATCACATGCTGCCAATATTTCAGCAACCTTATCAGCAGGTATTTTACCTTCCCCCACATGGATCAAAGTCCCCATAATAATGCGAACCATGTGCTGAAGAAATCCACTACCCGTTATATAAGTATGGATAACTCCTTGATCTGATGAAGAGGGTCGGCACATACTGCGGTCTACTTCCATATGAGCTTCAAAGATCGTTCGTACATGAGAAGTCTTCGTAGACCGTCGTGATGCAAACGAAGTGAAGTCATGTGTCCCTATAATTTGCGTTAAGCCTTGCTGCATCGCAGGAATATCCAACTTCACTGGATGGTGAAGCTGCCAGCGCCGCTGAAACGGATCTGGAAACCTGTTGCCATTGATCGTGTATCGGTAAGTTTTACGCTTAGCCCCTCTACGAGAGTGAAACGTTAGCGGAACTTCCCTAGCCTCGGTAACCACGATGTCTTGTGGCAGCCGGGCATTAAGCGCTAGACACCAACGTTCAGTTGGGATTCGAGAGGAGGTTGTAAAGTTAAAAGGCTGGCCATAGGCATGTACTCCGGCATCTGTGCGGCCTGAAGCAGTAATCTTAAGCTTCTCACCTGTCAGATGGAGTATGGCTTGCTCCAGCCGATCCTGAATCGTATTGCCCTGAGGCTGGGTCTGAAAGCCATCATAATTCGTTCCGTCATAATTGACCTTCATCAATAGATTACGCATTCCGTTCTCCTTTTTAAACCGGTCAGCAGAACGTCGATCGAAGCACTGTCTGATCTTCTATTTGAAGAAATGGCTTCGCCGTCCCTAGAAGGACGGCATCCATTTTTCATATATAGAACTACAAGTCCTATAGGATCCTTAATTTCAAAAAAAAGAGCCCCTGCGGGAGCTCCTTCAATTGAACCAAGGTGATTCCCACGGTTATTAGTACAGCAGAGTCTTGCGCCTCTGCAGCACAATAACGCTGATATTTCCCCCATCTTTACTCCAAAGAGGGCTGGATGAAAGGGAAGCATCGGAAATCAATACTTGTGATACTACGCGCGGTCTACCAATTCAAGATAAACCATAGGCGCAGCGTCGCCACGACGAGGTCCTAGTTTAAGGATACGAGTGTATCCACCTGGACGCTCAGTGTAACGAGGAGCGATGTCAGAGAACAATTTTTGAATTGCATCTTGTTCACCATCAACAGTCTCGCGGCGAACAAATGCAGCTACTTGACGACGAGCATGAAGATCACCTTTTTTAGCTTTAGTGATCAGCTTTTCAGCGATAGAACGAACTTCTTTCGCTTTAGCTTCCGTTGTTTGGATGCGCTCGTATAAAAACAGATCCGTTACCATGTCGCGAAATAACGCTTTACGCGCACTGGAATCACGGCCCAATTTTTGGTATGCCATTGTGTTTTCCCTCCTTTACTAAAGCAATCTGCAGCTATTCTTCTGTGCGGAGACCCAAACCAAGTTCCTCAAGCTTTTCCTGAACTTCTTCCAAAGATTTGCGACCAAGGTTACGCACCTTCATCATATCTTCTTCAGTCTTCGTGGTAAGCTCTTGTACGGTATTAATACCAGCACGTTTGAGGCAGTTGTAGGAACGAACAGAAAGATCAAGCTCTTCGATTGTCATCTCAAGTACTTTTTCTTTTTTGTCTTCTTCTTTTTCAACCATAATTTCGGCGTCTTTCGCTTCGTCCGTAAGACCTACGAACAGAACGAGGTGCTCGTTCAAAATTTTGGCTCCGAGGCTTACAGCCTCTTCCGGTCTGATACTTCCATCCGTCCAAATTTCAAGCGTCAATTTGTCATAGTTAGTCACTTGACCAACACGTGTATTGTCTATGCCGTAGTTAACGCGTGAAATTGGAGTGTAGATGGAGTCAACTGGAATAACACCAATTGGCTGATCGTCACGTTTGTTCCGGTCCGCTTGGACATAGCCGCGACCACGGCCTGCAAAAATACGCATATGAAGTCTCGCACCAGGTCCCAGCGTTGCAATGTGAAGATCCGGATTGAGGATCTCAACATCGCTGTCCGCACGGATATCACCTGCGGTAACGATGCCTTCCCCTTCAGCATCAATCTCGAACACTTTTTCCTCGTCTGAATGAATCTTCAGAGACAAGGCTTTAAGGTTCAGAATGATTTCCGTCACATCTTCCATTACGCCTGGAACGGTCGAGAACTCATGCAGAACGCCGTCAATTTGGACCGAAGTCACTGCGGCTCCTGGAAGCGAAGAAAGCAATATCCGGCGAAGCGAGTTCCCCAGAGTCGTGCCATACCCACGTTCCAGCGGTTCAACTACGAATTTCCCATAGGTACCTTCATCATTAGCTTCTACGGTCTCAATCTTCGGCTTTTCGATTTCTATCACGAGTTTACCCCTCCTTCAACGTCGCTCCTATATGAAACTGTCACCCCATCAGGTGCATCATGTAGTATGCCTAAACACCTATTATTAGCAGATGCGTCAGAATTATACCACATTCACAATACTGATTTCACTATACGCGACGACGCTTAGGCGGACGGCATCCATTGTGAGGAACCGGAGTTACGTCTTTAATAAGGTTAACTTCAAGCCCTGCAGCTTGAAGGGAACGGATGGCTGCTTCGCGGCCCGCGCCCGGTCCTTTAACCATAACCTCAACCGACTTCATGCCGTGCTCCATAGCTGCTTTAGCTGCTGATTCAGCTGCCATTTGCGCTGCGAATGGAGTGGACTTACGGGAACCTTTAAATCCTTGGCCGCCGGAGCTTGCCCAGGAAATTGCATTTCCGTGAGGATCCGTGATGGTAACGATGGTGTTGTTGAACGTGGAACGAATATGTGCCACGCCGGATTCGATATTTTTACGGTCGCGACGTTTGGTACGTACGACTTTTTTCGGTTTAGCCATTGTCTCTTATCCCCCCTTATTATTTCTTTTTGTTTGCTACCGTACGACGCGGGCCTTTCCGGGTACGGGCATTCGTTTTAGTACGTTGACCGCGAACAGGCAATCCACGACGGTGGCGAACACCGCGGTAACAGCCGATCTCAGTAAGACGTTTAATATTTAAGGAAATTTCACGACGCAGGTCACCTTCAACCTTAACCGTTTTGTCGATCGTTTCACGCAGTTTGCTGACTTCATCTTCCGTCAAATCACGGACACGTGTATTAGCGCTAATGCCTGTTTCATTAAGAATTTTCTGAGAAGTCGTTTTACCGATTCCGAAAATATAAGTCAAGGCGATCTCAACGCGTTTGTCACGTGGCAAATCCACTCCAGCTATACGAGCCATTTTACGCTACACCCCCTTCTTAACCTTGTTTTTGTTTGTGTTTCGGATTTTCGCAAATCACCATAACAGTCCCTTTGCGGCGGATTACTTTACATTTCTCGCAAATGGGCTTTACAGAAGGTCTTACCTTCATGTTAATTACCTCCTCAAAGTTTTGCGAAGCAAAACTTTTTTCGTAGTTCCCATCTATTTACGGTAAGTTATACGACCTTTTGATAAATCATAAGGCGATAACTGCACGACCACTTTGTCTCCGGTCAAAATACGGATAAAGTGCATCCGCAATTTACCGGATACATGGGCAAGTATTTGATGACCGTTCTCAAGCTCAACCTTAAACGTTGCGTTTGGCAACGGTTCAAGGACAGTACCTTCTACTTCAATGACATCTTCCTTAGCCACAGTTAGTCTCCTTTCTCATCAGCACTTATTCCGGTGGGTCCAGCATACTTCATGACTGCGAATCGCAGCTTTCCGTTTGTTACCCGCCCAGTTTCCTTCAAACTGTCCACAACCTCACTGCTGATGAAGGGTATGAGCTCAAGATGAAGAATATTCTTCTTCTTTGGCCCATCAAACTTACGTTTGTCTCCATCTGCAATGTATACAAATCTGCTATCAACAACTGCGATAACAACGGCTGCCTCTCCGGCATCTTTGCCTTTGAGAATTCTCACTAATTGACCAACCTGCGGGCTGCTCACAGTATTCAAGTGGAGATCACCTACGCATTCAGTTTTGTGAAAATTTCCATGCCGTCCGGAGTAACTGCTACTGTATGCTCGAAGTGAGCACATAGTGAGCCATCAACCGTAACGACAGTCCAGTTATCTTCCAGTGTTCTGACATGTCTCTTTCCTGCGTTTACCATCGGCTCAATCGCGAGCACCATACCCGGTTTCAGACGTGGTCCGCGGTCCGCTATGCCATAATTCGGAATTTGCGGTTCTTCATGCAGTTTTGCCCCAATACCATGACCAACATACTCACGTACGACTGAGAAACCAGCCTCTTCGATGTATTGCTGAATAGCATGGGAGATTGTAAACAAGCGCACATCCGGCTTAACTAACGCCAGTCCCGCGTACAAGGAGCCTTCCGTAACGTCCAGCAAACGCTGAGCCTCTTCGGAAATGCTGCCCACACCGTAGGTCCAGGCGGAATCACCGTGATAACCGCGGTACTCTGCACCGATATCCAGCGTAACAATATCGCCTTCGATCAGTTTACGTTTACCAGGAAATCCATGCACTAATTGTTCGTTGACTGAAGCGCAAATGCTGGCAGGAAAACCGTTGTAGCCTTTGAAAGACGGCACAGCATCTTGACTGCGAATGTATTGATCGGCGATTCTGTCGAGCTCACCCGTTGTAATGCCAGGCTCAATGGCCTGAGCAATAAGACGGTGACTCTCGGCAACAATTCGACCAGCTTCCCTCATAAAGGCAAGTTCCTGTTCGGATTTACAAATGATCATTACATTAACCCCGCATTAAAGACACGATTTCAGAAGTAACGACATTAATTTCGTTTTCCCCGTTTACCTGACGCAAAAGACCTTTATTATCATAAAACGCAAGCAGCGGCGCTGTTTTATTATCATACTCATCCAGGCGCTTGCCTACACTTTCTTCGTTGTCATCCGGACGTTGATATAATTCACCGCCATCAATGTCGCAAATGCCATCTTGCTTCGGCGGGTTGAAGATTAAATGGTAGGATGCTCCGCAAACGCTGCAGATACGACGTCCAGTAAGACGCGCCATTAGCAATCCACGGTCAACATTCAAGTTGATGACATGATCCAAAGAAGTGTTCAAACGGCTAAGAATATCATCCAGCGCTTCCGCTTGCGAAAGAGTTCTTGGAAAACCATCCAATAGAAATCCTTTTTCGCAATCGGACTGCTGCAACCGTTCTTCGACTATCCCAATGGTCACATCATCTGGTACAAGCAAACCTTGATCTATAAATGATTTGGCCTTCAATCCTACCGGAGTTTCCTGTTTGATTGCCAAACGGAAAGCATCTCCTGTCGAAATATGAGGAATACCAAATTCTTTAACGATTTCTGCCGCTTGTGTTCCCTTGCCTGCCCCAGGAGGGCCCATGAATAAAATGTTCACGATTTCTCTCTCCCCCCAAAAGTTCGCCACCAAGCAAGAAACAGCATAATAGGTGCCGGGAAGAATAAAAACTTAAGCTTCACCGGAACCTATCACCTATTTATTGATGAAGCCTTTGTAATGGCGTTTGATCAATTGGCTCTCGATCTGCTTCATAGTATCCAATGCCACACCGATTACGATCAGCAGTGATGTACCGCCAATACGAACTTCTTTAGGCAATCCAGATAAAGCACCGAAGAACATCGGCAGAACAGAGATCAAAGCTAGGAACAAAGCGCCGGACATAGTCAGACGAGACATTACTCTAGTCAGATATTTCTCTGTAGCTTTACCAGGACGGATACCTGGAATGTAACCACCATTCTTCTTCATGTTATCGGCCATCTGCTGAGGATTCATCTGCACGAACGTATAGAAGAACGTGAACCCGATGATCATCACTACATACAGAAGCATACCAAGTGGAGCATCGGTTGCTAAATACTTAGCAATCCATTGAGCCCAGGCATGTGTTGACCAGAAACTGGAGAGAACAACTGGGAACTGAAGCAATGATACGGCGAAGATTACCGGAATTACACCTGCCGCATTAATTTTCAATGGGATATGTGTATTCTGTCCACCGTACATTTTATTGCCGACTACGCGTTTAGCGTATTGAACAGGAATCTTCCGAATACCTTGCTGTACGAAGATAACTGCTGTAATAATCGCTACAATCACAATCAGCACGATAACGACTTTAAGAATATTCAGGAACACCTGATCCGGCTGAATAAAACTTGAGTTAGCCGTACTTGTGATATATCCCGGAATGGCGGCGACGATTCCCGCAAAAATCAGGATCGAAATCCCGTTCCCGATTCCCTTTTCGGTAATCTGTTCACCAAGCCACATCAAGAAAGAAGTACCCGCCGTCAAGATAATGGCAACCAGCAAGTAATCAGCAAATGTCGCATTCGGCATCATTTGAGTTCCATAAATCCGGTTAAACCCTATCGACGTAGCAAAACCTTGGATCAGGGCTAATATCACTGTACCGTAACGAGTGATTTGCGCCAATTGTTTTTTCCCGTGCTCCCCTTGTTTAGCCCATTCAGCAAACTTGGGAACAACATCCATCGACAGCAATTGCACGATGATGGATGCTGTAATGTACGGGTAAATACTGATCGCAAATATCGAGAAGTTTTTGAGCGCTCCGCCCGAAAAGGTGTTCAAGAGTCCCATCAAAGCGTCACCGCTCTGATTTGCTGTTTGCAGTACATCTTTGTTCACACCAGGAACCGGAACAAACGAACCGATACGGTAGATAATCAGAATGAACAAGGTAAACAGGATCTTTTTGCGCAAATCTTCAACATGCCAGATATTCTTAAGCGTCTTGAACATTAGATCACCTCGGTTTTACCGCCGGCAGCCTCGATTTTCTCTACCGCAGATTGAGAGAACTTATTTGCTTGTACAGTCAATTTTACGGTCAACTCACCGTTGCCGAGAATCTTGATGCCGCTTTTGGAATTCTTGACAACACCAGTTTCAAGCAACAACTGCGGAGTCACTTCAGTTCCTTCTGCAAAGCTATTCAGATCTTCCAGGTTCACAATCGCATACTCTTTACGGGTAGGATTGACGAAACCACGTTTAGGCAGACGACGATAGAGCGGATTTTGTCCACCCTCGAAGCCCGGACGAACACCACCGCCAGAACGTGAGTTTTGACCTTTGTGACCGCGACCGGAAGTTTTACCATTTCCGCTACTAGGACCACGACCAACGCGATTGCGTTCTTTGCGGGAACCAGGAGCTGGAGCAAGTTCATGTAACTTCATCGTTTGCACCTCCTTATGTTTGTTAATTTATGCGAGGCGTTTAGCCTTCAATTTCAGTTACAGATAGCAAGTGACTCACTTTATTGATCATTCCGCGAATTGCAGGACTGTCATTGTGAACCACTGTCGTGTTGAGTTTACGCAGGCCGAGCGTCTTAACAGTAACACGTTGTGTTTCTGGACGTCCGATTACACTACGTACGAGGGTAATTTGCAATTTTGCCATTGACGTTCCCCTCCTTAACCGCGCAATTCTTCGACAGATTTGCCGCGAAGTTTCGCGACCTCTTCAATGCGTTTCAGACGGGAAAGTCCCTCCAAAGTTGCATTGACCATGTTCATGGAATTCGAAGAACCCAGTGATTTTGTCAAAATGTCGCCAACGCCTGCCAATTCCAATACCGCACGAACTGGACCGCCAGCGATAACGCCAGTACCCTCTGATGCTGGTTTCAACAACACGCGTCCTGCGCCGAAGTGTCCAGTAACGAGATGGGGAATCGAAGTTCCTACGATTGGGATGTGAATCAGGTTTTTCTTGGCGTCTTCAATGCCTTTACGGATGGCATCCGGAACTTCGCCGGCTTTACCGATACCAGCACCGACGTAGCCGTTGCCGTCGCCCACAACAACAAGTGCACTAAAGCTGAAACGGCGTCCGCCTTTTACAACTTTTGCAACACGGTTAATGTGTACAACTCTTTCTGTCAGTTCTAAACTGTTCGGATCTACACGCAAGTCGTTAACCTCCTTTTAAGAATTATTCTAGAATTCAAGACCAGCTTCACGAGCTGCATCAGCCAATGCTTGAATCCGTCCATGGTACAAGTAACCTCCGCGGTCGAATACGACCACTGCATATCCTTTTTCTTTGGCACGCTCAGCGACCAATTGGCCAACTTTCGCTGCAGCTTCAACGCTACCGCCATTACCGATATTAGCGCTCAGATCTTTATCAAGTGTAGAAGCGGATACGATAGTAACCCCTTTAACATCATCGATCAGTTGAGCGTAGATGTGTTTCGAAGAACGGAATACGTTCAAACGTGGACGCTCAGTAGTTCCCTGGATCTTCTTACGAACACGCAGGTGTCTTTTGAGACGAGCCTTGTTTTTATCTTCTTTTGTAATCATGACTTCCCTTTCACTCCCTTCAGTTTGCCGTAAACAGCTTCACTTTAAGATGCACGGGGTATCTTACAATTAAGTTTAAACTGGTTATTTCTTCTTACCAGCTTTACCTTCTTTGCGGATGATACGCTCGCCTTCATATTTGATACCTTTACCTTTATACGGTTCTGGTTCACGAACGGAACGGATTTTAGCAGCGTATGCGCCAACGCGTTCTTTATCGATACCTTTAACGATGATCTTCGTGTTCGCAGGAACTTCGAACTCGATACCAGCTTCCGGTGTAATTTCAACCGGGTGGGAATAACCAACGTTCAGAACGATTTTATCTCCGGATTTGCTTGCACGATATCCGACCCCAACCAGTTCCAGAGATTTCGAGAAACCTTCAGTCACACCTGCTACCATGTTGTTGACAACGGAGCGGGTTGTGCCGTGAAGTGAACGATGCAATTTGTTATCCGACGGGCGAACAACGGTAATTTCGTTATTTTCAACTGTAACCTTCATGTCTTTATGAAGCTCACGAGTCAAAGAACCTTTTGGACCTTTTACTGTAATAACGGCGTTGTCCAAAGTGACATCTACACCGCTAGGTACTGCGATTGGTTTGCGACCAATACGAGACATGTGTTGCACCTCCTTATCTTGTGACGTTTATTACCAAATGTAGCAGACAACTTCTCCGCCAGATTTTGATTGACGAGCTTCTTTGTCGGTCATAACTCCCTTAGATGTGGAGATAATCGCGATTCCTAGACCACCGAGTACACGAGGCACTTCATTGCTCTTCGTGTATACGCGAAGGCCTGGTTTACTGATTCTTTTCAAACCAGAAATAACACGCTCTTGGTTAGGGCCGTATTTCAAGAAGATACGGATAATCCCTTGTTTGCTATCTTCAACGAATTCCGCATCGCGGATGAAACCTTCACGCTTCAAAATGTCAGCGATTTGTTTCTTCATAGTAGAAGCAGGCATTTCTACCGTCTCGTGACGCACAATGTTAGCGTTACGAATACGAGTAAGCATATCTGCAATAGGATCAGACATAGTCATGTGTGTAAACCTCCTTCCCGTTTATAAACTTCTTACCAACTTGCTTTTTTCACGCCAGGGATCTGGCCTTTATAAGCTAATTCACGGAAACAAATTCTGCAAATTTTGAACTTTTGCAGTACCGAATGTGGACGACCACAACGTTCGCAACGTGTATATGCACGTACTTTAAACTTAGGCGTACGTTGTTGTTTAACTTTCATCGAAGTTTTTGCCACTTAGCCTGACACCTCCTAAACATTTTCGGAGAAAATGGATTAACCGACTTTATTTTGCGAAAGGCATTCCCAGCTGACCCAGCAGCTCGCGGGATTCCTCGTCCGTCTTAGCAGTCGTTACAATAACGATGTCCATACCGCGGACTTTATCCACTTTGTCATATTCGATCTCGGGGAAGATCAATTGTTCTTTAAGACCAAGTGTGTAGTTACCACGGCCATCAAAGGCTTTAGTGGAAACACCACGGAAGTCACGTACACGTGGAAGTGTTACGTTGAACAATTTGTCCAAGAAGTAATACATACGCTCTCCGCGCAGTGTTACTTTAACCCCAATCGGCATATTTTCGCGTAGTTTGAAACCAGCGATGGATTTTTTAGCTTTAGTGATTACTGGTTTTTGACCAGCGATCAACTGCATGTCATTAACTGCAGCATCAAGTACTTTGGAGTTTTGAACAGCGTCACCCACACCCATGTTGATGACAACCTTCTCGATCTTAGGCACTTGCATAACAGTTGTATAGTTAAACTTCTGCATCAAAGCAGGTGTAATTTCGTTAAGAAAACGTTCTTTCATTCTTGCTGCCATGAAGATTTAACCTCCTTTCTTAAGGGCTAGATTAGTCGATAATCTCTCCGGATCTTTTAGCAATCCGAACTTTTTTACCATTGTCCAAAACTTTGTAACCGATACGGGTTACTTTGCCGGTCTTCGGATCGATGTGCATTACGTTGGACACATGAATCGAAGCTTCCTGCTCAATAATTCCACCCTGTGGATTCAGCTGGTTCGGCTTTTGGTGTTTTTTCACCATATTGACGCCTTCTACCAGAACGCGGTTTTCACGAGGATAAGCAGCGATGACACGGCCTTTTTTGCCTTTGTCTTTACCACTGATCACAAGCACCACGTCATCTTTCTTCACGTGCAGTTTATTGTTATGGGATTCCAGAACTTTTTTCACTCTAGGCATTTATTACACCTCCTATAACTAACCTTCAACTTATTGGTGCCGTGTTTATTAGATAACTTCCGGTGCCAAGGAAACGATCTTCATGTAGTCTTTATCGCGAAGTTCGCGAGCAACTGGTCCAAAGATACGTGTTCCACGAGGGCTTCTGTCGTCTTTAACAACAACAGCTGCATTTTCGTCGAATGCGATGTAAGATCCATCTTTACGACGAACGGAACGTTTCGTACGAACAACTACCGCTCTAACAACATCACCTTTTTTGACAACGCCGCCTGGTGTTGCTTGTTTAACGGAACAAACGATCAAATCACCGATTGCTGCTGTACGGCGTCCAGTACCACCCAGTACGCGGATACACATCAGTTCCTTCGCACCAGAGTTGTCAGCCACATGCAAACGTGTAAATGGTTGAATCATTATAATTTCCTCCTTCCGGAAAAACTCTCTTGATTATCTTAGATGATAACCGCTGCTTCTACCACTTCAACTAGTCTCCAACGTTTGTCCTTAGACAACGGACGAGTTTCCATGAGTTTTACGGTATCGCCAATCTTTGCAACATTTCCCTCATCATGTGCTTTGAATTTCTTCGTAGACTTGATGCGTTTGTGGTACAAATTGTGTTTCTTATAGGTTTCAACAGCAACTACGATGGTTTTATCCATTTTATCACTGACCACTTTACCGATTAGCACTTTACGTGCATTACGTTCTTCACTCATTAGTTAGCCTCCTTCCTGAATACGGATCTGCGATCCGTCTCACTTAACTAATCCCAAGCACTCTTTGATGGATCACGGTTTTAGCACGAGCTATTTCCTTACGCACGTCACGAATCCGAGTTGGGTTGTCCAATTGGCCAGTTGCCAATTGAAAACGGAGATTAAAAAGTTCCTCTTTGAATCCAGCGATCTTTTGTTCAATCTCAGCAGTGGTTAAGTTGCGAAGTTCATTAGCTTTCATTTGCTTCACCACCCAATTCTTCACGTTTCACAAACTTAGTCTTTACAGGCAGCTTGTGAGCGGCAAGACGCATCGCTTCACGAGCGATTTCTTCCGACACGCCTCCGAGTTCGAACATAATCTTGCCCGGTTTAACTACGGCTACCCATTTCTCAACGTTACCTTTACCACTACCCATACGAACCTCGAGAGGCTTTTGAGTAATAGGTTTATCTGGGAAAATCTTGATCCAAACTTGACCGCCACGTTTGATATAACGTGTCATCGCGATACGAGCAGCTTCGATCTGACGGTTAGTGATCCAAGACGGTTCAAGTGCAACCAGGCCGAATTCGCCGAAGTTCAATTCAGTACCGCCTTTTGCCATACCCTTCATGTGTCCGCGTTGTTGCTTGCGGTGTTTTACGCGTTTTGGTACCAACATGATTAGTTGCCTCCTTCCTGAGCAGCTTGTTTCTTAGCTGGGGGAAGAACTTCTCCACGGTAGATCCATACTTTTACGCCGATAAGACCGTAAGTTGTATGTGCTTCAGCCGTTCCGTAATCGATATCGGCACGAAGCGTATGAAGTGGAACTGTTCCTTCGCTATAACCTTCTGAACGAGCAATCTCAGCTCCGCCAAGACGTCCGCCCACTTGAGTTTTAATCCCTTTTGCGCCAGAACGCATAGTTCTTTGAATCGCTTGTTTGAGGGCACGACGGAACGATACACGACGTTCCAATTGTTGAGCAATGCTCTCAGCTACAAGAATTGCATCCAATTCAGGGTGCTTGATTTCATTGATGTTGATGTGTACTTTTTTGCCACCAGCGATTGCTGTAACTGCGCTGCGAAGTACTTCTACTTCTGCTCCGCCTTTACCAATAACCATACCTGGTTTAGCTGTATGAATTGTAACGTTCACGCGGCTAGCCGCTCTTTCGATCTCGATATGGGAAACAGCGGAATCCTTCAATTTGCCTTTAAGGTATTCCCGGATTTTGACGTCTTCCATCAGAAGAGTACCGAAATCTTTTCCTGCATACCATTTAGATTCCCAATCGCGAATAATACCGATTCGGAGTCCGATTGGATTTACCTTTTGACCCACGTGTTATCCCTCCTTATTTCTCAGATACCACCAGTGTAATGTGGCTCGTGCGTTTATTGATCCGACTTGCGCGGCCCATGGCGCGCGGACGGAAACGTTTCATAGTAGGTCCTTGGTTAACGAAAACCTCGCTAACGAACAAACTGTTCACGTCCAAAGAATAGTTATGCTCAGCATTCGCAATTGCCGAATTAAGCAACTTTTCAACGACCGGAGAAGCGGATTTCGGAGTGTGGCGAAGAATAGCAATTGCTTCCCCCACTTGCTTACCACGAATCAAGTCAACAACCAGTTTCGCTTTACGAGCGGAAATTCGCACCGATCTTGCATGTGCTTTTGCTTCCATTGTTTAACCTCCTTTCAAACAGAGACCTTATTATTATCTTCTTGTTTTCTTATCGTCACCCGCGTGGCCTTTGTAAGTACGTGTTGGCGCGAACTCGCCCAACTTGTGACCTACCATATCTTCTGTTACGTATACAGGCACGTGTTTACGGCCGTCATATACACCAAACGTATGTCCGATAAACTGAGGGAAAATGGTTGAGCGACGGGACCAAGTTTTAACAACAACCTTTTTCTCAGCCTCGTTCAGTTCCTCAACTTTTTTAAGCAGGTAGCCATCGATAAACGGCCCCTTCTTTAAACTGCGACCCATGTGTGAATCCTCCCTTCATCCGGTTCTTCAAACCGCGAATCGACGCTTCGCGCTTTATTAACTTGCCAGAAGCGTCTTATTTAGTGCGGCGGCGAACGATATATTTATCAGATGCCTTGTTTTTCTTACGCGTTTTGTAACCAAGGGTTGGTTTGCCCCATGGAGACATTGGCGATTTACGTCCGATTGGAGCGCGACCTTCACCACCACCGTGTGGGTGATCGTTAGGGTTCATTACTACCCCGCGAACTTCAGGACGACGGCCGAGCCAGCGACTACGTCCAGCTTTACCGATTTTGATCAATTCGTGATCTTCGTTACCTACGGAACCGATAGTTGCACGGCATACGCTAAGGATTTTACGAACCTCACCGGATGACAAGCGAACGGAACAGTATTTTTCTTCTTTACCAAGCAATTGAGCTTCTGTACCAGCTGCACGAACCAATTGTCCGCCTTTACCTGGTTTCAACTCAATGTTGTGGATAACTGTACCTACTGGAATGTTCTCCAGTGGAAGACTGTTACCAATTTTGATGTCGGCCGCAGGACCGGACTCTACTTTATCCCCAACTCTTAGACCTTTAGGAGCGATGATATAACGTTTCTCTCCATCAGCATAGTGGATCAAAGCAATATTAGATGTGCGGTTCGGGTCATACTCGATTGTAGCAACGCTACCTGGTATGCCGTCTTTAGTCCGCTTGAAGTCGATAATACGGTATTTACGTTTGTGTCCGCCGCCATGGTGACGAACCGTAATTTTACCTTGGTTGTTGCGTCCCGCATGTTTGAACAGCGGAGAAAGCAACGATTTCTCTGGCTGGTTTGTTGTAATTTCTTCAAACGTAGACACGGACATAGCGCGTCTTGCCGGAGAGGTCGGTTTGTACTTTTTGATTGGCACTGTAGTTCCCTCCTTACTTCAACAGAGTATTATTCTACCGCTTCAAAAAATTCAAGCGGTTTGCTGTCCGGGCTAAGCTTAACGATGGCTTTTTTCCACTCTGGAGTGTAACCAGAATATTTACCATAACGTTTCAGTTTGCCAGGTACGCGCATTGTGTTCACATTAGTTACTTTTACTTTGAAAATAGCCTCGACAGCTTTTTTGATTTCGGTTTTGTTAGCACGGATATCCACTTCAAAAGCGTATTTCATTTCGCTCATGTAGTCGGAAGTACGTTCCGTAATCACCGGACGTTTGATAATATCACGAGGATCTTTCATTACGCGAACACCTCCTCTACCTTCAGAACTGCTTCTTTAGTGATGATCAGTTTGTCGTACGTCAGTACGTCAAGAACATTAATGCCGTCAGCCGCTACGAATTTCACCCCAGGGATGTTACGAGCGGAAAGTGCTACGTTATCATCATAGCTAGTAGCTACGATCAACGCTTTACGATCTACTTTCAGGTTGTTCAAGATTGCTGCGAATTCTTTCGTCTTCGGAGCATTCATTGTCAAGCTATCCAATACGATAATGTCATTCTCGAGTACTTTCGAGGACAAAGCGGATTTGATCGCCAAACGACGAACCTTCTTAGGCAGTTTCCAGGAATAGCTACGTGGTGTTGGTCCGAAGACAACGCCGCCGCCTTTCCATTGTGGAGAACGAATGGAGCCTTGACGAGCGCGACCTGTACCTTTTTGTTTCCAAGGTTTACGTCCACCGCCACGAACTTCAGAACGTCCTTTTACTTTGTGTGTACCACGACGTAGGGAAGCTCTTTGCATAAGCGCAGCTTCATGTAGAACGTGCTCATTCGGTTCAATACCGAATACTGTATCGCTCAGTTCCACTTCACCAACTTCGTTGCCACTAATATTAAAAAGTGTTACTTTTGGCATTTCATGTTCCTCCTTTCTTCAATAATTATTTCTTAACGGTTTGTTTAACTTTCACGAAGCTGTTTTTAGGACCTGGGATAGCGCCTTTAACCAGCAATACGTTACGTTCAACATCAACCTTGATAATTTCAAGCTTTTGAACCGTAATAGTCGTGTGACCCATATGTCCTGGAAGGCGTTTGCCCTTAGGAACACGGTTAGCTTGGATAGAACCCATGGAACCCGGTCTTCTGTGGTAACGCGATCCGTGTGCCATTGGTCCGCGGCTTTGTCCCCAACGTTTGATGTTACCTTGGAAACCTTTACCTTTAGATGTACCAGTTACGTCAACAAATTCGCCCTCAGCAAAGATATCAGCCTTCAGCTCTTGTCCAACCTCGAGAGACCCGAGATCAACACCGCGAATTTCACGAACGTAGCGCTTAGGTGTTGCATTTGCCTTTTTGGCGTGACCCTGTTCAGGCTTATTGGAACGTTTTTCTTTTTTATCAGAAAAGCCCAATTGCACTGCTTCATATCCGTCGATATTCAGGTCTTTCTTTTGCAGTACTACACAAGGTCCTGCTTCGATAACAGTAACAGGAATTACGTTACCTTCTGGAGTAAACACTTGAGTCATACCGAGTTTTTTTCCTAAGATACCTTTCAATGTTGACACCTCTTTTCTTTTCCTAAATTACTTAAAATAGAATTACAATTTGATTTCGATATCTACACCGGACGGTAGATCCAAGCGCATCAAGGCATCCACAGTTTGTGGTGTTGGGTTCACAATATCGATCAAACGTTTGTGAGTCCGTTGTTCAAACTGTTCACGGGAATCCTTGTACTTGTGTACCGCACGGAGAATAGTAATGATTTGCTTCTCAGTTGGTAACGGAATCGGCCCGGACACACCTGCACCCGAACGTTTTGCTGTTTCAACAATCTTCTCAGCGGATTGATCAAGAATTCTGTGGTCGTATGCTTTCAAGCGAATACGAATTTTTTGCTTTGCCATTTTAGTCCCTCCTTCTATCGCCCAATTTGGTATCGGACATACTCCGTGAAAATTTTCTGACCTCGTCCCCATGGCAAAGGGGCCGGGTGTGTCAGTAACCTCTCACATCATCGCAACGTCTCAGAACAACATTTATTATTATATATAATAGGCAGCAGTATTGCAAGCGAAAATAGAAAAACAACGCATATTTTTTTCATGCGCTGTTCTTCTACTATATATATGTTAAAGATTCTCTGTGGCAGACTTAAAAAACTCTGCGGAGGAAGCAGTCTGAGCCGTTGCTGTTCCGATCCCCTCGATGGTTTGGATTAAGGTTCTTATTTCTTCTTCCACTATTACAATCTCCTGTGTACTGCTACGCATAGCGTCTACAATATCAGAGAACAAAAGACTAGTCTCAACCGATTGGTGCTTCCCATTCTTAGTTAACTCCTGCACCTTACGAATCTCTTCTACAACCTGCTGAGTGAGTAGACCTGATTTATTTGTTAGCTCTACGATCTGAATTACAGTACTCTTAGTATCCTCTGCAAGCCGGCTAACTTCTTGAGCAACCACACTAAAACCTCTACCATGCTCACCGGCTCTAGCGGCTTCAATCGTTGCATTAAGTGAGAGGATTTTAGTCTGATCGGCAATTTCCCTTACTGAGTTCACAATTTTTTGAATTTGCTTAGAGGAATCGCTTAACTCAATGATCGAGTCTTCCATCTCACTGGTGGTCTGATATATAAGATTAATTTGCTCAGTCAAATCACCCAAGTGTTCATGCCCATCTGTAGCTAATCCCTGTGACTCCAGAGCGGATGCAGCCGTACGTTGGAATGTTCTACTTACTTCATTGCTGCTTGCCACTAGCTGCTTCACAGCAGCATTAGTATCGATGCTATAATCTATCAATTCAACGCTAAACTCTGAAATTTTTTGTTTTAATTCATTTTTCACCAATAGATATTGCTCTTCCTTCTCTTTTATGTTCTCCTTCTCATATTCTTCTAGAACCAGCTGCTGCTCAAGGTTAAGGAGCTTGGTCACGGTCTGAACCACTCGAAGGCGTGTATTATCATCGTTTGTTTCATTATATATAACGCGTATAAATACGTTCTGAAGATTCTGAAAAGCAGATAAATACCATTTAGGCTCAAGCCCTACTTTTTTATGAATATTAGCGATCATTAGACGCTTTGCTATGTACTCATCATCAACCTTTCCATTAAAAATCTCTAGAATATGACCACGAAGAGTAGTTTTCAACCTCTCTATACTGCTATGCTCTAAAATAATAGCTTCAAGTTTATTTACGCCTAATACCGAATTGTAAAATTGATCAATGATATAGTCTATATTCTGCTCAACAACAGGTTTCACCCTGCGTAGTAAGTTCAAATCTGCTTCAGTTAGATCAATCATTCTCATCTGCTCGTTAAGCTCACCATGTCCCTCCAGCTTATGAAAAGACTCTGCCACAGAATGATTCTGATCCTTGAAGTCTAAGGAATGAGAGGCAGGAGAATCTACATTATTATTACGTGCATTTAACGCATGCATGAAGGAAAAAGGACATTTCCCCATATTACCACTCCCCCACAATTCCTATTATTTTACATTATTATTCCTCCTTCATTTTACTCTATCATTAGTATAATTGTAAACAATTGATTGTTGTAATTTGACGAATTATGTAGAAAAAGATCATATTGTTATGCTTTATTATCAATTGGTGTCGAATATTAAATCTTTCTCAGAAAAAAACAAAAAAAGCCCCTGATTCTCCGCAAGAAGAATCAGGGGTGTTTGTAATTCGGAATCTACCCGCAGATAGAAGTCGAATTATTATTTTTGGATAGAAGCTACGCTACCAGCACCAACTGTACGGCCACCTTCGCGAATGGAGAATTTAGTACCTTCTTCAATAGCGATTGGGGAGATCAGTTGTACGGTTACGGAGATGTTATCACCAGGCATAACCATTTCAGTACCTTCTGGCAAGTTGATGATACCAGTTACGTCAGTTGTACGGAAGTAGAACTGTGGACGGTATCCAGTGAAGAAAGGCTTGTGACGGCCACCTTCTTCTTTTGTCAGAACGTAAATTTGAGCAGTGAACTCAGTGTGTGGTTTAACGGAGTTCGGCTTAGCCAATACTTGGCCACGCTCGATCATGTTACGGTCAACACCACGAAGCAATGCTCCGATGTTGTCCCCAGCTTGAGCGGAATCCAGCAATTTACGGAACATTTCTACGCCCGTAACTACGGATTTCTTAGTATCTTCGTGAATACCAACGATTTCGATTTCTTCTCCGACTTTAACTGTTCCGCGTTCTACGCGACCAGTTGCCACAGTACCGCGGCCAGTGATGGAGAATACATCTTCGACAGGCATCAAGAAAGGCTTGTCAGTTTGACGCTCAGGAAGTGGAATGTACTCATCGATTGTTTCAAACATTTCGATGATTTTTTTAGCGTAATCGCCATCTGGGTTTTGCAGAGCTTCACGAGCAGAACCACGGATGATTGGAGTATCGTCGCCTGGGAAGTCATACTCGCTAAGCAAGTCACGAACTTCCATTTCAACCAATTCCAACAACTCTTCGTCTTCAACCATGTCGCATTTGTTCAAGAAGACAACGATGTAAGGAACGCCTACTTGACGGGACAACAGGATGTGCTCGCGAGTTTGTGGCATTGGGCCATCAGCTGCGGATACAACCAGGATAGCTCCGTCCATTTGCGCTGCGCCAGTGATCATGTTTTTAACATAGTCGGCGTGACCAGGGCAGTCTACGTGAGCGTAGTGACGGTTAGGAGTTTCATATTCAACGTGGGAAGTGGAGATTGTGATACCACGTTCGCGCTCTTCAGGAGCTTTGTCGATTTGATCGAATGCGATAGCTGCGCCACCGTAAGTTTTGGACAATACAGTAGTGATTGCAGCAGTCAGAGTCGTTTTACCATGGTCGACGTGACCAATAGTACCGATGTTAACGTGCGGTTTGTTACGTTCAAACTTTGCCTTTGCCATTTGAACAGTTCCTCCTTAATGTGGGGTTCCTTATATTTGAGCCGCCCGCATACGTGTAATCTTAGATGACTGAGTGTTTATACCCGGGACGGCAAGTTAAAACTGGTAATTATTCAGCGCCTTTGTTCTTTGCAGCGATCTCTTCCGCAATGGATTTAGGAACTTCTTCATAGTGAGAAAGCTCCATTGAGAATACGCCACGTCCTTGTGTACCAGAACGAAGTGTTGTAGAGTATCCGAACATTTCGGAAAGAGGCACCTTAGCACGGATAATTTGCGCTCCACCACGGGAATCCATACCTTCGATACGGCCACGGCGGGAGTTCAGCATACCCATTACATCACCCATATATTCCTCAGGAACAGTTACTTCTACTTTCATGATTGGCTCAAGCAGGACAGGCTTACACTTGTCTTTAGCTGCTTTGAGTGCCATCGAACCGGCAATTTTAAATGCCATTTCGTTGGAATCGACATCATGATAAGAACCATCTACGATGGTAGCTTTAACGTCTACTAGCGGGAAGCCAGCAAGTACGCCGTTTTTCATTTGTTCTTCAATACCCGCAAGTGCAGGAGCGATGTACTCTCTAGGAACCGAGCCACCAACAACTTTACTTTCGAATTTGCTACCAGTACCTGGTTCGAGGGGTTCAAACTCAACCCATACGTGACCGTATTGACCACGACCACCAGATTGGCGTACAAATTTACCTTCGACGCGAGCAGGTGCCTTGAACGTTTCGCGGTAAGCAACCTGTGGTTTACCCACATTGGTTTCTACTTTGAACTCACGACGCATACGGTCGATGATGATGTCCAAGTGAAGTTCACCCATACCAGCCAGGATTGTTTGGCCTGTTTCTTCATCAGTGTGAGCACGAAGAGTTGGATCCTCTTCAGTCAACTTTCCGAGAGCAACGCCCATTTTATCTTGGTCAGCTTTAGTTTTTGGTTCAACAGCGATCTCGATAACTGGATCAGGGAAGTTCATTGATTCCAGAATTACTGGATTCTTCTCATCACACAGTGTATCACCTGTACTGGTATCTTTCAAACCAACAGCAGCTGCGATGTCGCCAGAATACACGATGGAAATTTCTTGACGGCTGTTCGCATGCATTTGAAGGATACGACCAATACGTTCACGCTTGTTCTTAGTTGCATTAACTACGTATGATCCAGACTCAAGTACGCCTGAGTAAACACGGAAGAACGTAAGTTTACCAACATAAGGGTCTGTCATGATTTTAAATGCCAAAGCTGCAAACGGCTCTTCATCCGAAGAGTGACGAACAGCTTCTGTACCGTCATCAAGATGTCCAGTAATAGCTGGAACGTCAAGAGGAGATGGCAAGTAATCAACAACAGCATCCAGCATAAGCTGAATCCCTTTGTTTCGGTAGGAAGATCCAGCAATTACAGGGAACAATTTAACTTCAACTACGCCTTTGCGAATTGCAGCTTTAATTTCCGGAATTGTAATTTCTTCGCCTTCCAAATACTTCATAGTCAGATCCTCATCAAGTTCAGCAACTTTCTCGATCAACTCGAGACGCAGCTCCTCAACTTTGGCCAAATATTCTTCCGGAATATCCGTTACTTCGATGTTTTGGCCCAGATCATCTCTGAACATGTGTGCTTTTTGCTCAACTAGGTCGATAATACCAGTGAAATCACTTTCTGCACCAATTGGCAATTGAATAGCAACTGCATTGGCTTGAAGGCGATCACGCATAGTTTCGATTACGTTAAGGAAATCCGCACCGATAATGTCCATTTTGTTTACATATGCAATCCGGGGAACGTTATAACGGTCAGCCTGTCTCCATACGGTTTCAGACTGAGGCTCAACGCCCTCTTTTGCACTAAATACACCAACTGCCCCATCCAATACACGCAGGGAACGTTCAACTTCAACAGTGAAGTCAACGTGTCCTGGGGTATCAATGATATTGATGCGGTGACCTTTCCACGCAGCAGTCGTAGCAGCGGACGTAATCGTGATTCCGCGCTCTTGTTCTTGCTCCATCCAGTCCATTGTAGCAGCACCCTCGTGAACTTCACCGATTTTGTGCGTACGGCCTGTATAGAAAAGAATCCGCTCTGTGGTAGTTGTTTTACCAGCATCAATATGCGCCATGATCCCGATGTTACGTGTATTTTTTAAGGAGAACTCTCTAGCCATGAAATGGATCTCCCTTCAAAATATAAGTTATTTGAATGACCTTTATCCTACCAACGGTAGTGAGCGAACGCTTTGTTTGCTTCAGCCATTTTGTGTGTATCTTCACGTTTCTTAACAGAAGCGCCTGTGTTGTTGGAAGCGTCGATGATCTCAGCCGCCAAACGCTCTTCCATAGTCTTCTCACCGCGGTTGCGAGAGTAGTTTACGAGCCAACGTAATCCCAGAGCAGTACGTCTCTCTGGTTTAACCTCGATAGGTACTTGATAGTTAGCACCACCGACACGACGAGCTTTGACTTCCAAAACCGGCATGATATTCTTGATGGCAGCTTCGAAAACTTCCATCGGATCTTTACCCGTACGTTCTTCAATCAATTTGAATGAATTGTACAGAATGCTTTGAGCGACACCTCTTTTACCACCCAGCATAATGCGGTTAATCAAACGAGTAACCAACTTGCTATTATACAACGGATCTGGCAATACGTCTCTCTTTGTAACTGGACCTTTGCGTGGCATGGATATCCCCCTTTCTTAAATGTTTATTATTCAGATATTGTTATCTTACTTCTTAGCTTTAGGACGTTTTGCACCGTATTTAGAACGAGCTTGCATCCGGTTAGCTACACCTGCTGTATCCAAAGCACCACGAACGATATGGTAACGAACCCCTGCAAGGTCCTTTACTTTACCTCCGCGAAGTAATACAACACTGTGCTCTTGTAAGTTATGTCCGATACCCGGGATATAAGCTGTTACCTCGAGACGGTTCGTCAAACGAACACGGGCATATTTACGAAGCGCTGAGTTTGGTTTACGTGGAGTCATTGTGCCTACACGAGTGCACACACCGCGTTTTTGCGGAGCGCTCAAATTTGTAGCCTCACGCTTGAGGGCGTTATACCCTTTTTGAAGAGCGGGAGATTTAGATTTTTCGATTTTGGCTTGACGGCCTTTACGAACCAATTGGTTAATTGTTGGCATGTTGTTGCCACCCCCTTCCTGAAATGATAGTCGATTTAAGAACTCTAAGCCCACAGACCCAGGCGGTTCATAAAAAGACAAATGAAAAGTTCTTGCCGCTGGTGTTCACCCCAGTACAAAAACATTTCTGTAGCTATTGTTTTAAGACGGCTGCCATCGCAGCGCCAACTTCTATTCCGCAGGCCTTGCCCAAATTCAGCATCGTATCCACATATGTGATCTTAACACCTTGTTTGTTACAAAGCAAAACTATCCTGGAAGTAAGCCTTTGATCTCCGTCCTCTGCCACATAGACTTCTGCGGCTAGGCCCAACTCTACCGCCTTGACGGTTTGTTTGGTACCGATCTTGACCTGAGCATCCTGTAGTCCTCTATCATCAGTCATTCTCTTTACCTCCAATGAACAAGGATAACATGGCTACTCACGCACCTTAGACATTTTAGCATTATCAATAGATGGTGTCAAGAAATTCAGCAACAATTTTTATAGAAATTATACACAGCAGAACACTCATGCCACACCTATGAGTAGGTATGACATGAGCACACTACCATGATTGCTAATTTATTCAGCAGGAACCGTCTCTAAAGATTCAAGTTCGCTTTCTGCATTTGGATCACTTAGCTTAACGTTACGGTAACGGTTCATCCCAGTACCTGCAGGAATCAACTTACCGATAATAACATTTTCTTTAAGTCCAAGCAACTTATCTACTTTACCTTTGATAGCAGCGTCTGTTAGGACACGAGTAGTTTCTTGGAATGATGCAGCTGACAAGAAGGAATCAGTTTCAAGAGACGCCTTGGTAATACCGAGCAAGACTGGTTTAGCAACAGCAGGCTCTTTACCAGACAAGATAGCTTCCTTGTTAGCACCTTCGTACTCATGAATATCCGCAAATGCACCTGGCAACAGACTTGTGTCACCTGCGTCAATGATACGGATCTTCCGAAGCATTTGCTTGATCATAACTTCAATGTGCTTATCATTGATCTCAACGCCTTGGTTACGGTATACACGCTGTACTTCTTGCAGAATGTAGTTTTGTACCCCACGGATCCCTTTGATACGCAGCATTTCTTTAGGGTCAATCGAACCGTCTGTCAGCTCATCGCCGGCTTCTATTTCTTGGCCTTCGCTAACACGTAGACGTGAACCATAAGTAATGGAATAAGTCTTGGATTCTGCTTCACCTTGAACCTCGATTTCGCGACGGTCTTTGGTTTCACGGATTTCCTTAATTACGCCATCGATCTCACTGATTGTAGCTTGACCTTTAGGGTTACGAGCTTCAAACAACTCCTGAATACGCGGCAAACCTTGAGTGATGTCATCACCAGCAACACCGCCGGTATGGAACGTACGCATTGTAAGCTGGGTTCCTGGTTCACCGATAGATTGTGCGGCAATAATACCAACTGCTTCACCAATCTCAACGTGTTTACCAGTTGCCAAGTTACGTCCGTAACATTTCTTACAAACACCATGACGGGCACGGCAGCTCAGTACAGAACGAATTTGCAGCTTAGTTACACCTGCGTTTACAATTGCCTCCGCTTTATCGGAGTCAATCAAATCATTGCGGTGAACAATGATTTCGCCTGTTTCTGGGTGACGAACAGTTTCGAAGCAGTAACGACCTTCAATACGGTCATACAGATCTTCGATAACTTCTTTACCATCCTGAATACGACTAACTGTGAAGCCTTTATCGGTTCCACAATCTTCTTCACGGACAATAACGTCCTGGGCAACGTCAACAAGACGACGAGTCAGATACCCTGAGTCAGCGGTACGAAGTGCGGTATCGGCAAGACCTTTACGCGCTCCGTGAGTGGAGATAAAGTACTCCAAGACGGTAAGACCTTCACGGAAGTTCGCCTTGATTGGCAATTCGAAAATCCGACCTGAAGGTGTTGCCATCAGACCACGCATCCCACCCAGCTGAGTGATCTGCGATTTGTTACCACGCGCTTTAGAGTCAACCATGAGCATGATAGAGTTGAAACGGTCCATCGACTTAAGCAGGATGTTCGTAAGATCATCCTTAGTCTTCGACCAGATCTCAATAACACGGTCATACCGTTCGTCATTGGTGATCAAACCACGGCGATATTGGTTAGCAACCACATCAACCTTAGCTTCAGACTCTTTCAGGATGGTAACTTTCTCCTCAGGGACAATAACGTCCGACACGGCAACTGTAACACCAGAACGTGTGGAGTAAGTGAATCCGAGTTGTTTAATTTTATCCAAAATCATAGAAGTTTTGGTTGTGTGATAAGTTTCAAAACAACGAGCAATAATCAGACCCAGATATTCTTTACCTACAGCACTGGCTTCTGGAGCGGATTCAATCAGCTCACGAATGTTCGCGCCTTTTTCGTAGATAAAGTATTTCTCTGGTGTGCCGTGCAGCAAGTTAGTTTTGGTTGCTTCGTTGATATAAGGGAAACTACTTGGGTAGATTTCATTAAAAATGATCTTACCGACCGTAGTAATCAACATTGCATTTTGTTGTTCTTCCGTAAAGCATGTTTTGCCAAGTGCTTTAGCCGGAATAGCAACACGAGCATGAAGTCCTGCAGTTCCGCGTTGGTAAGCTGATACAGCTTCGTTAACCGTACGCAGAATCATACCACTACCCTTTTCTTCTTTGTTATCCATGGTCAAGTAGAAAGTACCAAGGACCATATCCTGGGAAGGTGTTACAACTGGCTTACCGTCTTTAGGGTTCAAGATATTACCAGATGCAAGCATAAGAATGCGTGCTTCCGCTTGAGCTTCTGCAGACAGAGGAACGTGCACCGCCATTTGGTCACCGTCAAAGTCGGCATTGTACGCCGTACATACGAGTGGGTGAAGACGAATAGCGTGACCTTCCACCAAGATCGGTTCAAATGCTTGAATACCGAGACGGTGAAGTGTTGGTGCGCGGTTTAGAAGTACTGGGTGTTCTCTAATTACTTCTTCGAGTACATCCCAAACTTCAGGACTTACGCGTTCAACTTTACGTTTCGCGCTCTTTATGTTGTGGGCAAGGCCCTTATTAACCAATTCTTTCATAACAAAAGGCTTGAACAATTCTAACGCCATTTTCTTAGGAAGTCCGCACTGATACATCTTGAGGTACGGTCCTACTACGATAACGGAACGTCCAGAGTAGTCAACCCGTTTACCGAGCAAGTTCTGGCGGAAACGTCCTTGTTTACCTTTCAGCATATGGCTGAGCGATTTAAGCGGACGGTTACCAGGACCGGTTACCGGACGTCCCCGACGGCCGTTATCGATGAGAGCATCGACAGCTTCCTGGAGCATCCGTTTTTCGTTCTGCACGATAATGTCAGGAGCACCGAGATCAAGCAGTCTTTTCAGACGGTTGTTCCGGTTAATAACACGGCGATAGAGATCATTCAAATCAGACGTAGCAAAACGGCCACCATCCAACTGAACCATCGGACGAAGCTCCGGAGGAATAACCGGAAGAACATCCATGATCATCCAATCAGGCTTGTTGCCGGAGTTACGGAATGCTTCAATGACTTCCAGACGTTTGATCGCCCGGTTACGGCGTTGGCCTTGGGCCGTACGCAGTTCTTCTTTGAGGAATTCCAGCTCTTTATCAATGTCGATATCTTGAAGAAGCTTTTTAACAGCTTCAGCACCCATGCCGGCTTGGAAACCATAACCGTATTTTTCACGGTAGCTACGATATTCTTTCTCGGACAGAAGTTGTTTCTTTTCCAGTGGAGTTTCACCTGGATCCGTTACAACATAAGATGCGAAATAGATAATTTCTTCAAGTGATCTTGGAGACATATCTAGTGCAAGCCCCATGCGGCTTGGGATACCTTTGAAATACCAGATATGAGATACCGGAGCAGCCAATTCAATGTGACCCATACGTTCACGACGAACTTTAGCACGGGTAACCTCAACGCCACAACGGTCGCAGACTACGCCCTTATAACGGACACGTTTGTATTTACCGCAATGACATTCCCAGTCTTTTTGTGGTCCAAAGATACGCTCACAGAAAAGACCCTCTTTTTCCGGTTTCAATGTACGATAGTTAATGGTTTCCGGTTTCTTAACTTCTCCGCGGGACCATGAACGAATCTTCTCCGGAGAAGCGAGTCCGATTTTCATAAATTCAAAATTGTTAACGTCCAACAAGGAGCAACCCTCCTTAACCTAATCCTGATTTAGTACCGCTTTGCCCTCTTCTGACTGTTACATCAAAAGAGGGCGTGCGGTCCTTTATAAAATGGAACTTTTAAGCTCCAGCTTGATTATTCTACTCCGACTTCTGAACCTTCTAAATTGAGGCTTAGTTTGTCGCCTGACGTCTCGTCCTCATCGTCCAATTCTCTCATTTCAATTTCCTGCTCGTCACCGCTAAGAATCTTAACATCCATACCCAGGGACTGCAGTTCTTTGATCAATACCTTGAACGACTCAGGAACACCTGGTTCCGGTACATTTTCACCTTTGACAATAGATTCGTACGTCTTCACGCGACCAACCACGTCATCGGATTTCACGGTCAAAATTTCTTGCAATGTATATGCAGCACCGTAAGCTTCAAGCGCCCACACTTCCATCTCCCCGAAACGCTGTCCACCAAATTGAGCTTTACCACCCAATGGTTGCTGCGTAACTAGTGAGTAAGGTCCTGTTGAACGGGCGTGAATCTTATCATCAACCATGTGCGCCAGTTTGATCATGTGCATGACACCAACAGTAACTTCACGTTCGAAGCGTTCACCTGTACGGCCATCATACAGCACGGTTTTACCATTACGCTGCATACCTGCTTCTTCCATCGTATCAAACACGTCGTACTCACGCGCTCCGTCGAATACCGGCGTTGCAATGTGAATTCCCAGACGCAATGCGGCCATACCAATATGGACCTCAAGCACCTGTCCGATGTTCATACGAGAAGGAACGCCCAGAGGGTTAAGAACAACCTGTACTGGCGTACCGTCCGGAAGGAACGGCATATCTTCTTCTGGCAGGATACGGGCAACGACACCCTTGTTACCGTGACGTCCGGCCATCTTGTCACCCTCAGAGATCTTACGTTTCTGAGCGATGTAGACACGAACCAATTGATTTACACCAGGAGGCAGCTCATCGCCGTTCTCACGTGTAAAGACTTTAACGTCCACGATAATACCATCACTACCATGAGGAACGCGTAAAGAGGTATCCCGTACTTCACGAGCTTTCTCACCAAAGATAGCGTGCAGGAGACGTTCTTCTGCTGTCAGTTCAGTTACACCCTTAGGAGTAACCTTACCCACCAGAATGTCACCAGCGCTGATTTCCGCACCGATGCGGATGATTCCGCGCTCATCAAGATTGCGCAGAGCTTCTTCGCCGACGTTCGGAATATCGCGCGTAATTTCTTCAGGTCCCAATTTAGTGTCGCGAGCTTCAGATTCGTATTCTTCGATATGAATCGAAGTATATACATCTTCCTTAACCAGCTTTTCACTTAACAGGATCGCATCCTCGTAGTTGTAACCTTCCCAAGTCATGAACGCAACGACTACGTTACGGCCAAGAGCAAGTTCGCCCATTTCTGTGGAAGGACCGTCTGCCAGGATATCACCCTTCTTAACAATGTCCCCTCTTTTAGCTAGAGGACGTTGGTTAATACAGGTACCTTGGTTAGAACGCATAAATTTGTGTAATTTATATTTAACGATATCGCCTTTAACTTCCTTGCCTTCGACAGTCTCAACGCGACGCAGCCAAATTTCATTAGCTGAAGAACGTTCGATAATACCGTCATACTTGGAAACGATACATACGCCAGAATCCTTAGCGGATTTATGTTCCATCCCTGTTCCGACCAGCGGAGCTTTTGGAATTAGAAGCGGAACAGCTTGACGTTGCATGTTAGATCCCATCAGTGCGCGGTTGGAGTCATCGTTCTCAAGGAACGGAATGAGCGCCGTAGCGACAGATACAACCTGTTTAGGCGAAACGTCCATGTAATCGACACGATTACTTGGCATCGTTGTAATGTTGTCTGAGTCTTTGTTGTAACGAACGATTACCATGTCTTCTTTAAAGGTGCCATCTTCTTCGATCAACACGTTAGCCTGAGCAACTACATAATTATCTTCCTCATCAGCAGTCAGATAGTCAATTTGCTCAGTCACCTTACCAGTCTTCGGATCCACCCAACGATACGGAGCTTCAATAAAGCCGTATTCATTGATGCGGGCAAAGGTAGACAAGGAGTTGATCAACCCGATGTTTGGACCTTCCGGCGTTTCAATTGGACACATCCGACCGTAGTGACTGTGATGGACGTCACGAACTTCAAAGCCCGCGCGTTCACGTGTCAAACCACCAGGTCCGAGGGCGGACAGACGACGTTTATGCGTAAGTTCCGCAAGCGGGTTCGTCTGATCCATAAATTGAGACAGCTGGGAGCTACCGAAGAACTCTTTAATAGACGCGATGACCGGACGAATATTGATCAGAGCCTGAGGCGTAATCGCATTAGCATCCTGAATCGACATTCTTTCACGTACAACACGTTCCATCCGGGACAAACCGATACGGAACTGATTCTGCAAGAGTTCACCTACAGAACGCAGACGACGGTTACCCAAGTGGTCAATATCATCGGTATTGCCAATTCCGTGAAGCAAATTAATAAAGTAGCTGATTGAGGATATAATATCAGCTTGAGTAATATGCTTAACAGATTTGTCGATATTGCCGTTAGCGATCAGCTTAATAACCCGGCCTTCTTCAATTGGCGAGAATACGTCAATTGTTTGAAGAGGAATATCTTCGCTGTCCATAACTCCACCAGTAACACGGTAGTTTTTAAAGGCAACATTCTTTTCGAAATATGGAATCAATTCATCAAGCAGTCTACGATCGACCATTTGGCCGGATTCTGCCAGGATTTCTCCAGTAGAGTCGTCAACCAAAGGCTGAGCAAGACGTTGATTGAAAAGACGGTTCTTAATGTGTAACTTTTTATTGATTTTGTAACGGCCTACATTAGCTAGGTCGTAGCGTTTTGGATCAAAGAAACGCGCAACCAGCAAACTTTTGGCATTGTCTAGTGTCGGCGGTTCGCCCGGACGCAAACGCTCATAAATTTCAATAAGCGCCTTCTCCGTGGAGTCCGTGTTGTCTTTATCCAGCGTATTGCGAATATATTCATCATTGCCAAGCAATTCCAGAATTTCGGCATCACTACCGAAACCGAGAGCACGCAAAAGTACGGTAACAGGAATTTTACGAGTCCGATCGATACGAACATACATAATGTCCTTAGCATCGGTTTCAAGTTCCAACCAGGCTCCGCGGTTCGGGATTACTGTGGCGGTGTAGGTTTTTTTGCCGTTCTTATCCACTTTTGTGCTGAAATAGACGCTTGGAGAGCGAACCAACTGGCTGACAATAACCCGTTCCGCACCATTAATAATAAAAGTGCCGGTCTCCGTCATCAGCGGGAAATCTCCCATGAACACTTCCTGCTCTTTAACCTCACCGGTCTCTTTATTAATGAGCCGCACCTTTACACGCAGAGGAGCCGCATACGTTACGTCCCGCTCTTTAGCGTCGTCAACCGTATATTTCGGTTCACCCAGGCTGTAATCAATGAACTCTAGTACCAAATTACCTGTGAAATCCTGGATCGGCGAGATGTCCTGAAACATTTCCCGCAATCCTTCCTCCAAAAACCAATCATAAGATTTTTGTTGGATCTCGATCAGGTTCGGGACCTCGAGTACCTCGTTAATTCTCGCATAGCTCCGCCGAGTGCGTCGACCATACTGAACAAGATGTCCTGCCAACTTTACTCACCCCTCATGTCTACTCACTTAAAAATTGATTGCGAACCCTTGTTTGGAACCGTATAATGGAACCATACTACAAGGATTCAGTCATAAATAAAAGAAAAGCCCTTATCGAAATCTTCGAAAAAAGAGCGCATTTATCCATGACCAAAATACTCCTTATCAAGTAGATTTGCCCAAAACGTACATATTATACGTCACCAAGCAATAGTTTATGCGCTATTATCTATTACCACGCAGCATTTGCTACGTTAGAGCATAGACAACCAACTCGCAAAAACTTGCCGTGCGGCATGCGCTAGCCGGGCGACAATATATTGCTTGACATTTCAGCAAACTAAAGACATGGAGCCTATCTTAATACTGACATTTTATAATAATACCATTATCACTATCACATGTCAATAACCTATTGTATTTTATTTTTGCGCTTTAATAATACGATAGCCTTTGTCTTTCCCCACTTCTTCCACCATTGAGAACAAGCTTTCTAGTTTTGCCACTGCGGATGGAGCGCCCTGCTTCTTCTGAATCACAATCCACAGATAGCCACCCTCATTTAAATGTTCATACGCATCTTCAAAAATCTTATGCACTACAGCTTTTCCTGCACGAATCGGAGGATTAGTTAGAATCACATCGAACTTCTGCTGCTCATTCAATGCGCCGAGCACATCGCTTTCCATTATCGTAACATTCCGGATTCCATTGTGCTGAGCATTCTCACGCGCCAGTTCTACCGCACGACTGTTAATATCAATCATGGTTACATGTCCTTTGGGAGCTAGGTATGCTGCACTTAATCCAATCGGCCCATAACCACAACCTACATCAAGCACCGCTGAACCGTCCGGAATTATCATAGCTTCAATAAGAACTCGGCTACCGTAATCGATGTCCCCTTTAGAGAATACACCGGCATCGCTCGTAAAACGAAAGCTTTTGCCTCTTAGTACGGTATCAATGCTACGTCTGTCATGACGTACTTCCGGCTGCTGCGAATAATAATGTTGCGACATCTCTTTCCTCCCTTTCCTATTATGTTAGCAGTTGGTATATACGCCCTACTAACTCTATTTATAAAACAAACCCCTTGAACAAGTTCAAGGGGTTTTCAGTAATAGAAGGAATTACTTCACTTCTACAGCTGCGCCTGCTTCTTCCAATTTTGCTTTAGTAGCTTCGGCTTCGTCTTTGCTTACTTTTTCTTTGATTGCTTTTGGTGCGTTGTCTACAAGATCTTTAGCTTCTTTCAAGCCAAGACCAGTGATTTCGCGAACGATTTTGATAACGTTGATTTTGGAAGCGCCAGCGCCTGTCAAAATTACGTCAAATTCGGATTGCTCTTCAGCTACTGCTGCTACTGCACCGCCAGCTGCTACTGGAGCTGCTGCAGTTACGCCGAATTCTTCTTCAATTGCTTTAACCAGGTCGTTCAGTTCCAATACGCTCATGCCTTTAATTGCTTCCAAGATTGCTTCTTTACTCATGATTGAACCTCCATTTTATATTTAAATTTATTTGTGGTATTGATTATGCTGCAAGAGTCAAAGGCTTACGCGCTTTGTTCTTCTTTTTCAGCAACAGCTTTAACTGCAAGCGCGAAGTTGCGCATTGGAGCTTGAAGTACGCTAAGCAGCATGGACAGCAAACCATCGCGGGATGGAAGCTCAGCCAGTGCTTTCAGTTGTTCCGCGTCAATGACACGACCTTCAACTACGCCGCCTTTCAATTTCAAAGCGTCGTTTTTCTTGGCGAAATCGTTCAAAATTTTAGCTGGTGCTACTGCATCAGTTGTGCTGAATGCGATAGCTGTTGGACCAGTCAAAACTTCATCCAATTCACTCAACTCAGCCGCAGCAGTTGCGCGACGTAGCAATGTGTTCTTCAGGACTTGAAACTCAACGCCAGCTTCACGAAGTTGCTTACGCAGTTCAGTCACTTGGGAAACGTTCAATCCACGGTAGTCAGCTACAACAGTCGAAAGACTGTTTTGCAGTTTTGCAGTAACGACGTCAACCGCGTCTTGTTTTGCTTGAATTACTTTTGCATTTGCCAATGTATACACCTCCTGAAAATTTATGTGTCGGCGTTCTTTCCAAGGAAAGCTTCACCGCTCCTACGCAGGCAGTAGAAAAGCCTCCGCAGAATCACGAAGGCTTGATAAAACGAAAGTTATACGAGCGAGCTCGTTACTTCTTGTTTCTATCACAACACCTCGGTAGGAAATTAAGCACTAAGGCACCTACTGTCTACGGTAAGCATATTCAAGGTTAAGATTGATACCTTAAGTTTCACAACTGTTATAGATTATCAAAATTGACTCAAAGAGTCAACCCTTAATTATCTGAAGACGGTTGTGTTCACACGAGCGCTAGGTCCCATTGTGGAAGAAATCGAGATGCCTTTAAGGTATA
Source organism: Paenibacillus sp. FSL H3-0310 (assembly GCF_038002785.1). Lineage (NCBI taxonomy): Bacteria > Bacillati > Bacillota > Bacilli > Caryophanales > Paenibacillaceae > Paenibacillus > Paenibacillus sp. FSL H3-0310. Next base: position 21,973 of record NZ_JBBODC010000001.1, on the reverse strand, counting down.
CACCTTTAGCAGCAGCTGGTTTCGCACGGTTCAAAGCGTCGATAAGAGCTTTAAGGTTATCGTTCAATTGTGCAGCATCAAAGGACACTTTGCCGATTGGCGCGTGAATTTGACCTGCTTTGTCGAGACGGTATTCGATTTTACCGGCTTTGATTTCTTGCACAGCCTTGGAAACATCGAATGTAACTGTGCCAGCTTTAGGGTTAGGCATAAGACCTTTACCACCAAGCAGACGACCCAGTTTACCGACTTCACTCATCATATCAGGTGTAGCTACGCAGACATCAAATTCAAACCAGCCTTGTTGAATTTTGTTGATCATGTCTTGATCACCAACAAAATCAGCGCCAGCAGCTTCAGCCTCTTTCGCTTTTTCACCTTTTGCAAATACAAGCACGCGTTGTGTTTTACCAGTGCCGTGAGGCAGGACAACAACACCACGAACTGCTTGGTCTTGTTTACGTGGGTCTACACCCAGACGAACTGCTGCTTCAACGGTTTCGTCGAACTTAGCAGTCGCTGCCTTTTTCACAAGCTCTACAGCTTCTGAAGGCTCGTAAGTTGCTTCGCTGTTGATCAGCTTAGCAGCTTCTTGGTATTTCTTACCATGTTTAGCCATGAAAATGTTCCTCCTTTGTGGTGTTAGCGGAAATTCCTCCCACATACTTGCGGGTCACGAATGACCGATTCTTCGAAAACTACTAGTCTTCGATTGTGATACCCATACTGCGGGCAGTACCTTCAACCATACGCATTGCAGCTTCAACAGTTGCAGCGTTAAGGTCAGGCATTTTTGTTTCAGCAATTTCACGTACCGCAGCGCGGCCGATTTTTGCTACTTTTTTCTTGTTTGGTTCGCCGGATCCTTTTTCTACTTTAGCAGCGATGCGAAGCAGAACAGCAGCCGGAGGAGTTTTAGTGATGAAAGTAAAGGAACGGTCTTCAAATACTGTAATTTCAACCGGAATGATCAAGCCAGCCTGGTCGGCAGTACGAGCATTAAATTCCTTACAGAATGCCATGATGTTGACACCTGCTTGACCTAACGCCGGACCTACTGGAGGCGCTGGATTCGCTTTCCCTGCAGGAATCTGCAGTTTCACCATTTTAATAACTTTTTTAGCCATGAGTGACACCTCCTTGCAAAAATAGTGGTCTTCGAACGCCAATAGCGCTCTCCCACAAGAAACCCTAGCTTATGTTATATTTTCTCCACTTGAGTGAAATCCAACTCTAGCGGGGTTTCCCGTCCAAACATGTTAACATGCACTTTGATCTTGCTCTTGTCAGCCAAAATTTCTTCCACGGAGCCCACAAAATTCGCAAACGGACCAACCATAATACGTACGGATTCCTTGATTTCGAAATCAATCTTCGCTTTAGGTTCAACCATGCCCATATGCTTCAGAATTTGTTCTACCTCTTCCGGAAGCAAAGCTGTTGGTTTAGACCCTGAGCCTGTCGAACCAACAAATCCAGTAACGCCCGGAGTATTGCGGACAACATACCAGGAATCATCAGTCTGAACCATTTCCACCAAAACATATCCGGGGTAAACTTTACGCATAACGGTTTTTTTCTTACCGTCTTTGTTTACGATTTCTTCTTCCATAGGAACAAGAACGCGGAATATTTTGTCTTCCATGCCCATGGACTCAACGCGCTTTTCCAAATTGGCTTTGACCTTATTCTCATACCCAGAATAGGTATGAACGACATACCATCTTTTTTCCATATCAAGCCACCTGGGACCTCTCTAAATAATCGCTTCAATCACAGCGGAAATACCGATGTCCAGAACCCAGAAGTAAATAGCGACAACTACAATCGTACCGAGAACGATCAATGTATAGTTGGTCAATTCTTTACGACTTGGCCAGCGAACCTTTTTGAGTTCACTCCAGCTCTCAGTGAAAAAGGAAAACATAGACTTGAAACTACGTTTCATGCCGACTACACCTCCACAGACTATCTGGTTTCGCGATGAGGAGTTTGCGAGTTACAATACTTGCAAAATTTCTTCATCTCCATGCGGTCGGGGTGATTTCGCTTGTTTTTGGTAGTCGCATAGTTTCTTTGTTTGCAACTTGTACAAGCCAAAGTGATAATTACCCGCATGATGTGCACCTCCCGAGACGTCCTTCTAATTCACATTAGAAGACGCAAATATTGATCCTAAAAAAAAGCCGCGAATTTAGGCCTACCTAAAACACTTTAGCATAATGTCAAGGTCTGTGTCAACGAAAGAATTCCGTTCTGCACTGGGTAATTCCGGGTTTAGTAGTCATATGGCCGTACCCTGTCTTTGGGTCTATCTCTTCCTCACACTTCGCTGTCTTCCTTACCATTATGGGGTATTCCGTCTGTGTATAAACCTACCTTCAACGGCAACGACTAAAATCGGCTCAAATAGTAATTTATGGTGCAAGCACCTAATTCTATCCGAGTGATTTCAAAAAGACTAAAAAAAAGAACTCGATGTCCGAGCCCTCTCTTGTTCATTATATCATCAATTGTCACGTACTTCTAGATATCTTTCTAATTTCCTTTTTACTCGTTGTAGAGCGTTATCAATAGACTTTACATGCCGCTTAAGATCTTCAGCAATCTCTTGATAGGATCTTCCGTCTAAATACAACATCAGAACCTTGCGCTCCAAGTCACTTAGAATCTCCGCCATCTTATCTTCAAGACCAATGAATTCTTCTTGATTAATAATTAGCTCTTCTGGATCTAGAACCTGTGTTCCACAAATGACATCCATAAGTGTTCTATCAGAATCTTCGTCATAAATGGGCTTGTCCAAGGAAACATAAGAGTTCAGCGGAATATGTTTCTGACGAGTGGCCGTCTTAATAGCCGTTATAATCTGTCGTGTAATGCAGAGCTCAGCAAAAGCCTTGAATGAAGAGAGCTTGTCACCTTTAAAGTCACGAATAGCCTTGTATAGACCAATCATTCCTTCTTGTACAATATCTTCACGGTCTGCCCCGATCAAGAAATAAGAGCGGGCTTTAGCACGTACAAAGTTACGGTATTTATTAATCAAGTGTTCTAATGCGCCACTGTCGCCACCACGGAAAGCCTCGACAATATCTTCATCACTTATGAAATCATACTCAGACAGCATTATTTCCTTGAGGTCGACACTCACCAAGAATCCCCCCGGCTGCAACGCAAGACACATCGTTACTTCGCGAAATATAGGATCAGTATATATTATGTTACCTTCCACCGTCAACCGGAGTTTGTCCAAAATCAATCTAGAATAGCATAAATTGGAATAAAATATTTCCTGATTCTTCCTCGATCTCACTGTCTGCGCCATTTTTCCAACTTACTGCGCACATCGGGAGGCAGTTTGTCTTCCAAAGAATGACGAGTAGAACTGACACCGCCAGGTTCAATAGCTTTTTTTACTTGTTTCTGATTCTCTTCAATTTCCAGATGCAATTCCCTTGCCGAAATTCGCAATGCACCTTGTGCAAAAATAATATGCTGCTCTATAAAATCACTCGTAGCCACATAGATCTGCCGGCGCCGATTGCTATATTCCCCAACCAGTCGCTCAATGCATTCATCTGCGGTTTCTTTTTCCTTGGTGAAGTACACCTGGACCTTACCCTGGACAAAAGACCTTCCCAACCCCGGAACACGGTATGCATCAAAAACAGCAATAACTCTTCGTCCAGAGAAAGCCTGGTAATCTGCCAGCAAATCCATCAAGCGGTCGCGTGCTTCCTGCATACCAATCTGGGACAGTGCCACAAGTTCCGGCCAGCCACCGATCATGTTATATCCATCCACAAGCAGCACATCGCGCCAGTCGGCCATAGCTATCCCTGCTGTTGCCGGCGGCGTATCACTTCATACATAATGACTCCTGCGGCGACAGAGGCATTTAATGAATTGATCTTTCCGGCCATCGGCAGTTTAAGAAGTACATCACATTTTTCACGAATCAGGCGTCCCATTCCTTTATTCTCATTGCCAATTACAACAGCTACCGGACCCGTGAAAATATCGGATTGGTATAGATTCTGATCGGTATCCACGTCTGTTCCTACTACCCAGACTCCCTGCTCTTTTAGACGGTCAATGGTCTGACCCAGGTTTGTAACCCGGGCAACCGGAACATACTCCACAGCACCCGCGGATGTTTTGGACACGGTCGCAGTTATCTGAGCCGAACGGCGTTTAGGTACGATTACCCCATGTACTCCAGTACAATCTGCCGTCCGCAGAATCGAGCCCAGGTTATGAGGATCTTCAATTTCATCAAGCAAAATAAGGAATGCCGGTTCTCCTTTGGCTTCTGCTATAGCTAACAGATCATCCACTTCAACATAGGCAAATGGTGCTGCTTGTGCAACCACCCCTTGATGCTGCACGCCTGGTGCCAATTGATCCAGCTTACGCTTGTCCACATGCTGAATGACAATTCCCGCTTTCCGGGCTTCGGCAACGATGGGTGCTGTCAGATGCTTCTGGGCTGTCTCTGCAATCCAAATTTTATTTAATGTACGACCAGCACGAAGCGCTTCAAGCACAGAATGCTTCCCTGCCAATATTTCCTCTTCAGTCTTCAATTCTTCTTCCATGTTCACTTCTCCTATTTTCTATTTCGCCAAAGCCTATCACGGCTGTTTCAACATAAACTGTATACCCTTGTGCACAATTTCTTCTATTCTCTCCTGTTGCCCTGTGTAGTACAAGTGACCAATCAAGCACTCAAAAGCTGTAGCATGACGGTATTCAAGCACATCCGCATTCTTAGGAACACTTCCCGATTTCGCATTTCTTCCCTGACGGGCGACATCCTTCTCTTCTTCCGTGAGACTAGGCTCCAAAAAGTTCAGAATTGCACACTGTGCTTTAGCGGATACCAGCCCTGTAGCAGAACGATGCAAATGGTTCGGACGCAAATTAGGAAGAGATACTAAATACTGGCGAACAGCCACCTCATAGATAGCATCTCCTACATAAGCTAGAACAATAGGCGAAAGTAGTCGCGCAGGTTTGGAAGGCTCATAAGGAAACCATGCGTTATTAAACTTGCGTTCCTCACTCATTTACGACGCCACCGCATTCCTTGTGGAGTATCCTCAAGCAATATGCCCAAGCGGCCTAATTCATCACGGATCTCGTCAGACCGGCTCCAATTCTTATTCTTACGAGCTTCAACCCGCTCGGCGATCAACCGTTCAACTTCTTCACTTGCAATTTCCTCTTCCAGTTCAGGCGTCAAACGCAGCACAGCATTCATTTCGCCAAAAGCTTGCAGTAATGCAGCAAAATCAGCAGGAGCAGCCTCGTTATTCGCAAGCGTATGGTTTGCCAGGCTCACCCAATCGAACATAGCCGTGATCGCATCAGGCGTATTAAAGTCATCCTGCATTCTAGCATGGAAATTGGCCACTATAGCCGACAGCTTATCATTAATCTCTGAGTTGACCTCACCTTGAGCACCATCAGCAGCGAGTTCAAGCCGATGTTTAACGTTACTCTCTGCAAGCGTGATCCGTTCAACGCTCTTTTCGGCGGAAGTCATAGATTCCTCTGAGAAATTCAGCGGGTTACGGTAATGGGTCGATAGCATGAAATAGCGGATAGCTCCTGCTTTAAAACGCTCACGGATGTCTTTTACAAGCCAGCCATTACCGAGCGATTTCGACATTTTCTCGTCTCCGATGTTGATGAATCCATTATGCATCCAGTAATTAGAGAGTGGTTTACCAGTCAGAGCTTCGGTCTGAGCGCATTCACATTCATGATGCGGGAACTGCAAATCTTGTCCACCACCATGGATATCAATCGTATCTCCCAAGAACTCGCGCGCCATAGCCGAGCATTCAATATGCCAGCCGGGACGTCCGTCTCCCCAAGGGCTACTCCAGTGCACTTCACCAGGTTTGGCTGCTTTCCAAAGCACAAAATCCTCCGGTTTTTCCTTACGTGAGTCCACCTCAACACGGATACCAAACTGCAGCTCATCCAGATTCTGACGAGATAATTTACCGTAGTCTTCAAATTTTGAAGTGCGGTAATATACATCGCCGCCGCTTTCGTATGCGTATCCTTTTTCCTCAAGCTCTTTAATAAATCCAATGATCAGCTCCATGCTTTCCGTTACACGGGGATTCAAGGTTGCCGGTTTAACACCAAGCCCTTCCAGATCCTCACGGTAAGCAGCAATGAAAGTTTCCGCTACCTCTGCTACAGTAGTGTTCATTTCTTCGGCTTTGCGAATCAGTTTATCATCGACATCCGTGAAATTCGTAACATACCGCACCTCATTACCTAACTGCTCCAAGTAATTCCGGACCATATCAAAAACAATTATAGGTCTAGCATTTCCGATATGCATATATCCATAAACGGTTGGACCACACACATACATCTTAACTTTGCCCGGCTCCTGGGGCACAAACTGCTCCTTGCTGCGTGTCATTGTGTTATATATTTGTAAAGCCATCCTTATTCCAGCCCTTTCTGTTCTTCCGGATTCCTTCATACCGGGATGCTTAAATTTCGTAGTCACCAATATACTGCTGAGCTTCTGCTATCCGCTGTGCGGTTTTTTGTTTATCTTCTGCGCCAAGCTTTTCCCTAATTTCTTCGATTTCTTTCTGCAAAAACCGCAGTGAATCGACAAGCGGGTCAGGCATCTTCGTATGATCGAGCCGATCGGATACCCGTTCTCCATTACGTTTTACCACACGACCTGGATTCCCTACTACTGTACTGTTGTTAGGCACTTCACGCAACACAACTGCATTCGAACCTATATTTGAATTGTCACCAATACGAAAAGATCCTAAAACCTTCGCACCGGAACCAATAACTACATTGTTGCCGACCGTGGGATGTCGCTTACCTTTTTCTTTTCCTGTTCCTCCAAGCGTAACCCCTTGATAGATTATAACATCATCACCGATTTCGCAGGTTTCTCCAATAACAATCCCCATACCATGGTCGATAAACAGCCTATTTCCGATGACAGCTCCAGGATGGATCTCAACACCAGTCATAAATCTGCTAAACTGCGAAACCATACGAGCCATTGTATACCAGCGGCGTTTGAAAAAAGAGTGGGCGATCCGGTGACCCCAAATGGCGTGCAAGCCGGCATATGTGAAGACAACCTCGAACCAGCTGCGGGCAGCAGGATCGTTATCAAATACCGCCCGAATGTCCGACTTAATATGCTTAAACATCACGGTTCCTCTCTTCTTAACTTCCTTATCTCCTGTTTACAGGTACACAAGAAAGGTATTGTCTCCAGGCCCATCATCCTTATCATACATATGCGGTGAGTGTTCGCTTGGTTTGTTATCTCGTAGAAATATAAGACAAAGAGTATTGTATGAAAATTATTTTTGCTTATATTTAGACAAAAAACGCCCCTGCAGCATAATGCTGCAGAGACGTTTAACCGCGGTTCCACTCTGCTTGAACGAATCAAATGAGCCGCTATTGTAACAAACGGCAGAATTTCTTCGTTCCACTTGGCATCATTAACGGCGACGTTCCCGGCGCGATCTAATGAGCCTTAAAAAGGTCATTCAACCGTGCAGCTCACAGGCGCATGTTCTGCCCCGGACAAATGAATAACTCCCAGCCCGAAAGGGTGTCCCTTTCTCGGTTATTCTCTCTGGCAATTGTCTTCAATGGACGTACTTTTCCTGATCACAGCTATTATCATATAATTCTATCTTAGCGCAAAAGACAAGATACTGACAAGGGGGTTTAGTCGTATGAAATACGACCTTAAGCGCCCTTAATTTGTGATTTCAAACGTTCTATGACCCGGTTTTTGCCGAGCAAAGCAATGGTTATATTAAGATCACGTCCGTGCGTTTGTCCGGTCAGAGCCACACGAATTGGCATAAAGAGTGCTTTGCCCTTATGACCTGTTTCTTTCTGTACTTCCTTAATCAGAACAGCCATGTTGCTTGCACTGAAATCCTGACAGGCTTCAACCTTAGCCAGAAAAGCAGACAATACCTCAGGAACTTGGCTTTCAGCCAGAACCTGTGCTGCTTCCGTTTCTAATTCTAGGTGACTGCGGAAGAACAGTTCCGATAGCGCCACGATGTCAGAAGCTGCAGTCATCTGCTCTTGATACAACGCGACAAGGCTTTCCGCCCATGCTTGTTGCTCTTCGTTCAGCTCAGCAGGTATTTTACCCGCTTTTTGCAGATGTGGAATAGCTAGCGCAGAGATCCGTTTAGGATCAGCATGCTTAATATAATGATTATTCAGATGCGCCAGCTTGTTTTTATCGAATACAGCCGGGCTTTTGGACAAACGGTCCGCATCAAAAATAGAAATAAGTTCTTCTTTACTGAAGATCTCTTCTTCTCCCTCTGGAGACCAGCCAAGCAGAGAAATGAAGTTAACCAGAGCCTCAGGCAAGTAACCCAATTCATCATATTGCTCGATAAACTGAATAACGGATTCATCCCGTTTGCTGAGCTTCTTGTGGTTGTCGCCAACAATAAGCGTCATGTGACCAAATAAAGGTGGCTCCCAGCCAAGCGCTTCATAGATCATAAGCTGGCGGGGTGTGTTGGAAATATGGTCTTCTCCACGCAATACGTGAGTAATAGCCATCAGATGATCGTCAACAGCTACCGCGAAGTTATAGGTCGGAATTCCGTCCTTCTTCACAATAACAAAGTCACCCATTTCTTTTGTGTCAAAAGAAATACTGCCTTTTACGAGATCATCAAACGCATACGTACGATCTTCTGGCACACGGAAGCGAATGCTAGCCACTCGTCCCTCAGCTTCAAAAGCTAAACGTTGCTCTTCAGTCAGATCACGGTGTTTGCCAGAATAACGAGGCGTTTCTCCGCGAGCAGTCTGTTCTTCACGTTCCGCTTCCAGCTCTTCCTCTGTGCAATAGCAGCGGTAAGCCAAACCTCTGTCCAGCAAATCCTGCCAATGTACACGATATAAGTCAAGACGTTCTGTCTGACGGTAAGGTCCGTACTCTCCGCCAACATCAACGCTCTCATCCCAATCCATACCCAGCCATTTCAAATACTTAAGCTGGCTCTCTTCACCACCAGCGACATTGCGCTTTACGTCTGTATCTTCAATTCTGATAATGAATTTACCGCCTTTATTACGGGCGAACAGATAGTTAAACAGCGCCGTTCTGGCGTTACCTATATGTAAATGTCCCGTAGGGCTCGGTGCGTAACGCACCCGGACTTCATCCGTCATTGTATTCCCTCCGCTTCATATGGTTGAACTTAATTTACTACTTAGACCATCTCAAGATGATATCACATCTTGGAGTAGACAGACAATAGATTGTGCGGCAATTCCTTCGCCGCGTCCGGCAAAACCAAGCTGCTCAGTTGTAGTAGCTTTAACATTCACCTTGGACGGGTCGGCATTAAGCGCACGTGCGATAATCTCGGTCATTTGTGGAATGTACGGAGCCATCTTAGGCTTTTGGGCGATAATCGTTGAATCGATATTTCCCAGCTTATATCCTCGCTCACGAGCAAGTGCCCATACCTCTTCTAATAACTTCAAGCTATCTGCGTCCTTAAAGGCTGGATCTGTATCCGGAAAATGTCTGCCAATATCACCAAGTCCAAGTGCGCCTAGAATCGCGTCACTAACTGCATGCAGCAGCACATCTGCATCGGAATGCCCAAGCAATCCTTTTTCGTAAGGAATCGTAACTCCCCCAATAATACAAGGCCTGCCCTCTACCAGCTGATGCACATCAAATCCTTGTCCTACAGCGATCATGATTGTCCCTCTCCCCTGTTTCTTTCTGTGAATTCTGCATAATCCAAATCATCAGGTGTCGTAATCTTAATATTTCTGTAGCTTCCCTCTACCACAGAAACCGGAATCCCCGCACGCTCCGCCAAGCTGGAGTCATCGGTGCCCAGAAAGCCATCCCGCTCCGCCGCTGCATAAGCCTCCAGCAAATCAGAAAGACGAAAAGTCTGCGGGGTTTGAATCGCCCACAGACTTCGCCGATCCGGCGTAGACAGTACTTGTCCTTCATTATCCACCTGTTTGATCGTATCCTTGACGGGTACAGCAAGAACCGAAGCACCCATCTGCTTCGCTCGTTCGTAGCAAGCCTCAATTTCATTTGGCTGTACAAACGGACGAACACCATCATGTACCATTACCCACTGTGTCGTAAGTTTCAACAACCCTTTATGTACGGAATGCTGACGCTCAGATCCACCAGTTACTATAGCCTTAACCTTGTCCAGCTTATAGAGCTGTATCCATTCCCGGCAGCGTTCAATATCCTCTTCACCGGTTACGAGCACGATTTCAGAGATCAATTCGTGCTGCTGGAATACCTCCAGCGTATGAACGATAATCGGCTTCCCCTGCAGTAACAAATATTGCTTGCTCTCCGCAGTTCCCATTCGCGTTCCTCTGCCTGCCGCCACAATGACGACGCCCACACTGTTTGACATTAATCTGGCTCCTGTCTTTCACGTATAATCCCATCATAACGTGTTTGGCGGGCATTTCCAACCCATAGGACAGTCCCCATACACTTTATCTTCACTTATTGCGCTTTTTCCAAAAGTTTTGGCTTAGCAAATATCATTCGGCCAGCCGAAGTTTGCAGCACGCTAGTGACCAGAACCTCCATCGTAGTCCCGATATATTCACGTCCGCCTTCTACAACAATCATCGTTCCATCGTCTAAGTAGGCTACCCCTTGCCCATGTTCTTTGCCATCCTTAATGACCTGAACTACGATTTCCTCACCAGGCAGCACTACAGGCTTCACAGCATTCGCCAGATCGTTAATATTCAGAACGGAAACACCCTGCAATTCGCAAACCTTATTTAAGTTGAAATCATTAGTGACTACTTTACCTTGCAATACCTTCGCTAACTTCACTAACTTACTGTCAACCTCAGAGATTTCTTCAAAATCTCCCTCATAGATCAATACCTTCACATCAAGCTCTTTTTGAATTTTATTGAGAATATCAAGCCCACGCCGTCCCCGGTTCCGCTTCAACAGATCCGAAGAATCAGCAATATGCTGGAGCTCTTCAAGCACGAATTCAGGTATGACAATGGTTCCCTCAATAAATCCCGTCTTACAAATGTCAGCGATTCTTCCATCGATAATAACACTTGTGTCGAGGATTTTATGTTCCTCAAGCCCGCGCCCTTCCGGCTCAGCCGCTTGACCCCAGCGTCCAGATGTCCACAGTGCAGCTAGCTCCTCTTTTTTCTCCAAACCGATCCGCAGCCCCAGATATCCAAAAGCTAACGTAGCTGGCACTTGCAGCAGCTGCCCAGCTTTCCCAAGCCAGATCATTGCAGGGTATAACAGGAGAGATAACAGAAGCCCCCCTGTAAGCCCAGCTGCACTTGCAGCTAATTCATTCATTGGAATACGCGAACAGTAGTGAACCGCCTCCCGCAGTTTTGAACCTCCCCATTCCGCGCATAAAGACCCCGCAAACAAAAAAATAATGGCACCCAGCACCGTAAATAAAATGCTTCCTTCTACAGGTAAGCTTTCACCCAGCTTTTCCATCCCCTTGGGGAATCCTCTTTCGAGCGCATGGTATAGCGAAAAACCTGACCAAGCACCACATATTAAGGCAAAAGACAAAATCACTTTTTTCCACATAACCTAACGCACCTCCTTTTTATTCATCCTAAATGGATCTATTCCTCACCAGTATGTTCCAATTTTCAAGACGATAAACTTGGGGTAGCGCTGGAAATGCAAAAAGGCTTTGCCATCCCCCAGGGAAGACAAAACCTTTGGTCATAATTTATTCAGTTACCTTACCTTATGGACCGATTAACCGTTCTTGGAGTGATACACTTTATCCTCTGAACGGCTACGACGACGATGACGGCGTCTGGCTGTCAACCGATCAATATTTTGCTTAAAGCCGTATAATGCGTAAATTCCAAGTAAGACAAAGATCAGCTTAGCGATTTGCTCTGGGAACACTACAGCTACAGCCACTGCAACAACAATAACCACTGGCGCTCCAACCACCGCTTTTTTCGGCAATCCAATCTTTTTGAAGTTAGGATATTTAACAGTGCTGACCATCAAATAGGATAAGAGCAGTGTAGCAACGATCATAAACGGAGCCGAAACATCTTTATTAAAAAGAGCTAATGTGGCCAGTACACCACCTGCAGCAGGAATTGGCAAACCGATAAAATAACCCGGAACCCCCGGACGAACATTAAAACGGGCTAAGCGCAAAGCACCAAACACCGGAAAAATCGCAGTTACTGTCCAGCCTAATGCAGAGTTCAAATCCTGCAGGCTTGAGACGTACAAAATAACGGCCGGTGCGACTCCGAAAGAAACGACATCAGATAAGGAGTCCAACTCCTTGCCAAATTCGCTTTCGCATTTTAGAGCGCGAGCTACTCGACCATCTAAGCCGTCTAACAGCATAGCAATAATAACCATGATAGCGGCCATGCTAATCTTACCGTCAAACGCCATCATGATACCAAACATTCCGAGCATCAAATTACCTATCGTAAAAAGACTCGGAATTGATTTTTGTATCATTTCTTCACCTCAATTTTCTAACTTTGGCCTTTAACGTCCCCAATATTACGTGATTGTATGTTATTTACATTTGCCTGTCAATAAGAACTTGCTTCTGTAAACGTTTGAGCCCATCCTGAATATTACGGGCCCGCACCTCCCCAATTCCGTCCACTTCATCCAATTCAGCTATGCTTGCGGACATCAAATTAGGCAGCATTTCAAACCGCTCCACCAGATTGTGAATGATCACATTCGGAAGCCGCGGAATTTTGTTAAGCAGGCGATAACCACGTGGAGTCACCACTTCTTCAGAGGTAATTGCCGTAGAAGAATAACCCAATATACGGGCAATATGGTTGTCATCCATCAGATCATCATCGCTTATCCGTTTGAGACCAGCGATAATTTCACGGATTTTATCTTCCTGCTCTTCCTTAGCATAGTCTCTGTATAGAAGCCATGCTTCTTCCTCTGTATTTCCAACCAGTTCTTCCATCTGCATGCTGATCAGGCGTCCTTCGTTGCCCAATTCGTTGATATAGCGTTTGATCTCCATTTTTATGCGCAAAACCATCTCTACACGCTGGATAACGCCCACTACTTCAGCAACGGTAACAATGCCCTCATATTCTGAAGCTGACAAATTCGTCAGTCCTTGCGTGAGCACTGCTTTATACTTCTCGAGTGTCTGAATCGCTTGGTTAGCCTTTGCCAAAATAGCCCCGATCTCTTTGAGTGCATAACGTATCGAGCCTTGATAAAGCGTGATGATATTGCGGCGTTGTGAAATGGAAACCACCAGCTTACCCGTTTGCTTCGCTACCCGCTCCGCGGTCCGGTGACGGATCCCCGTCTCGATGGATGAGATAGAGGAATCCGGTATAAGTTGTGTATTAGCATACAATATACGCTTTAAATCCTCACTTAGAATAATAGCTCCGTCCATTTTAGCTAGCTCATATAAATAATTGGGCGAAAAATCGCAGTTAATGGAGAATCCGCCATCCACTACATCCATCACCTCAGGACTGTACCCTACGACAATAAGTGCCCCTGTCTTAGCGCGCAGCACATTCTCCAAACCTTCCCGAAAAGGTGTACCCGGTGCCGCCAGTCTGAGCAGATCATTCATATTCTCTAATTGGTTATATTCTTTCATATCCCTGTGCCCCCTAATCTAACGCGACCGATAGTGCATCTGCTACGGTACTGACGCCAATAATCTGGATATCTTGCGGGTGCTTCCATCCCTTCATGCTCTTTTCAGGCATAATCACCCGCCGGAAGCCAAGTTTTGCGGCCTCCTTAACGCGCATTTCCGCGCGCGAAACGCCTCTTACCTCACCGGTAAGTCCTACTTCTCCGAAGAAAACGTCGTAAGGTTTTGTTGAAATATCACGAAAACTGGAGGCGATACTAATTGCTACAGCTAGATCAATCGCCGGTTCATCCAGCTTTACTCCCCCGGCAACATTAAGGTATGCATCCTGATTCTGCAGGAACATGCCCATCCGTTTCTCGAGTACAGCGATAATAAGTGCCATCCGCTGGTGATCCATGCCTGTGCACATTCGCCGTGGGGAAGGGAAGTGGGTGGCAGCAACAAGTGCCTGAAGTTCTACAAGCACAGGTCTAGTTCCCTCCATACTAGCCACCACAGTAGAACCAGCCACGCCAAGCGGACGTTCCGATAAAAAGAGCTCCGATGGATTCTCTACTTCGGTAAGCCCCGCTTCACCCATTTCGAAAATGCCGATTTCATTCGTAGAGCCAAAGCGGTTTTTTACAGCCCGCAAAAGTCTATACGTATGATGCCGCTCACCCTCAAAATACAGCACGCAGTCCACCATATGTTCAAGCATCCGTGGTCCAGCAATAGCCCCTTCCTTGGTAACATGACCAACGAGAACTGTTGCAATTCCACGAATCTTAGCGATACGCATAAATCTTGTCGTACACTCCCGAACCTGGGTCACGCTGCCTGGCGCACTCGTTACTTCTGGCATAAATACGGTCTGAATAGAATCGATGACAAGAAATTGTGGCTGGATTTGTTCGATCGCTTCTTCTATGCTTTCCATATTTGTCTCACAAAGTACATAAAGCTCCGTTGACAACGCATCGAGGCGATCCGCGCGCAGTTTAGTTTGCCTTACCGATTCTTCGCCCGAGATATACAGTACTCGCAATCCCTGTGTTGTAAGGGCGTGCGAGGTCTGTAATAAGAGCGTAGATTTACCGATTCCTGGGTCTCCCCCTACTAGTACCAGCGATCCTGGTACGATCCCCCCACCGAGAACACGGTTAAGCTCACCTATACCTGTCAGTATGCGCGGTTCCTTGTCACTTTCTATACTTATGATCGACTGTGCCTTTTCTTTACTATGAAAAATAGGGGCATTCATTCCCTGTGTTTTGACTACGCTTTCCGTTTCCTCCACCATGGAGTTCCAAGCCTGGCACCCTGGGCATTTCCCGAACCATTTTGGCGATTCGTATCCACAGTCGGTGCAAAAAAATTTTGTTTTTGCTTTAGCCATTTGTTCTCCTTACGGTCCGAACTGTTTACAATTCGGATCATTTTCTTCTAATGAAAGTTTACCATTTCTACCCCTTTAACGAAAGGTCATTCGGTATTTGCATTAAATGTATATTTTAAATTGATCTATTTCCAATAAAAAAAGCTTCCGCTCCTCTATAAATAAGGAGCGAAAGCCTTGTTTATTTTATTCGGATTCTACTTCTTTTTCAAGCGCTGGCGCTACTGGAGCGTCCACTTTAGTCACCACAAGTTCTCCGCCGACCTCATCAATATTGAGGGAATCACCCTTTTGGATATTTCCTCTCAACAATTCCTCAGAAAGACGGTCCTCAATATGCTTCTGAATTGCCCGGCGCAATGGACGTGCACCAAAGGCTGGGTCATAACCTTCTTTAGCCAAGAAGGCCTTCGCTGCATCCGTGAGTACGAAATCAACATCATATTCACGCAGGCGCTTGCGCAGCTCATCAGACATCAACGTAACGATCTCAGCGATATGTTTCTCATCGAGTGAGTGGAAGACGATGATTTCGTCGATCCGGTTCAAGAACTCTGGACGGAAGCTCTTCTTGAGCTCTTCCATAACCTTGCCCTTCATATTGCCGTATTCTGCTCCTGCATCTTGCACAGCCGTGAATCCAAGCGTTGAATTCTTCTTGATTGCCTGTGCGCCTACGTTAGAGGTCAGAATGATAAGTGTATTGCGGAAGTCAACTACCCGGCCTTTGGAGTCGGTAAGGCGACCATCTTCAAGCACTTGCAGTAAAATGTTGAATACTTCCGGATGTGCTTTTTCAATTTCATCAAGCAGTACTACAGAGTATGGTTTACGACGTACCTTCTCTGTTAATTGGCCGCCTTCTTCATAGCCGACATATCCAGGAGGGGCACCAACTAAACGGGACGTGGAGTGCTTCTCCATGTATTCCGACATATCAATACGGATGACCGCATTCTCATCGCCGAACATGGCTTCAGCAAGCGCACGTGCCAACTCAGTTTTACCTACACCCGTAGGACCGAGGAAGATAAAGGAGCCCATTGGACGTTTCGGATCTTTAAGACCCGCACGCGCCCGGCGCAATGCCCGGCTGACAGCCTTAACAGCTTCGTCCTGACCAATCACTCGTTCATGCAGCAGAGCTTCCATGTTAAGCAGACGGTCGGTCTCTTCTTCCTTCAGCTTGCTTACAGGGATTCCCGTCCAGCTTGCAACAACCTGTGCGATATCTTCAGGTGTAACTTCAGAATCGGTGCGTCCTTGTTTTTCTTTCCACTGGTTCTTAGTCGTATCAAGCTCTTCACGGATTTTTTGCTCCGTATCACGCAGGGCAGCCGCTTTCTCAAACTCTTGGCTCTGAACAGCAGAATCCTTCTCCTTGCGGATATCATCCAAGCGCATTTCTAGTTCCTTCAGATTTGGCGGGATAGTGTAAGAGTGAAGCCTTACTTTAGACCCTGCTTCATCGATAAGGTCAATGGCTTTATCCGGCAGGAAACGATCCGGAATGTAACGATCAGACAGCTTTACAGCTTCCACGATAGCTTCATCCGTAATTTTCACACGGTGATGTGCTTCATAACGATCGCGAAGTCCAAATAAAATTTGTACCGCTTCTTCTGGAGATGGCTGATCCACCGTAATCGGTTGGAAACGGCGCTCCAAAGCTGCATCTTTTTCAATATATTTACGATATTCATCCAGCGTAGTCGCACCGATGCACTGAAGTTCTCCGCGGGCTAAAGCCGGCTTAAGAATGTTGGAAGCATCAATAGCACCTTCTGCGCCACCAGCACCGATCAGCGTATGAAGCTCATCGATAAAGAGTACGATATTCCCCGCTTGGCGAATCTCATCCATGATTTTCTTGAGGCGGTCTTCAAACTCACCGCGATATTTAGTACCAGCCACTACAGAGCCCATATCGAGCGTCATTACGCGTTTGTCGCGCAGTGTTTCTGGAATTTCATTATTAATGATTTTTTGGGCCAAGCCTTCAGCAATAGCTGTTTTACCAACCCCAGGTTCACCTATCAACACCGGGTTGTTCTTCGTCCGGCGGCTCAGTACCTGAATAACACGTTCAATTTCCTTGCTACGACCGATAACTGGATCCAGGTTGCCATCCTTGGCATAAGCCGTCAAATCGCGTGCTAGGCCGTCTAGAGTAGGTGTGCTGACATTAGCAGGTGTTCCGCTATGACTGGATGCAGCCTCGCTGCTTCCCAGAAGCTGAAGCACTTGCTGACGAGCTTTGTTCAAGCTGATGCCGAGGTTATTAAGCACACGAGCCGCGACACCTTCTCCTTCACGAATAAGTCCTAGCAGAATATGCTCAGTGCCGACATACGTATGTCCCAGCTTGCGGGCTTCGTCCATCGACAACTCGATTACTTTTTTGGCGCGAGGAGTATAAGCAATGTTCGTAGGTTGTTCTTGGCCTCTGCCAATCAGTGTCTCCACTTCGTCCTGGATTTTCTCAAGACCCAGACCCAAAGCGATTAATGCTTTAGCAGCAATGCCGTCTCCTTCACGAATAAGTCCTAGCAAAATATGTTCTGTGCCAATATTGTTGTGTCCTAAACGAACAGCTTCTTCCTGCGCTAGCGCTAGCACTTTTTGTGCGCGTTCCGTAAATCTTCCAAACATCATATCTCCTGCACCTCCATGAATAATAAATATCTATATTAATGTTGTGTTCCCAGTGTTTCTCGGAGCAGTTTCGCCCGATACATATCCCGTTCAGTGGCGTTCATCTCGTCACCGAACATTTTTTGCAGAAATCCTGGCTGTGTCTTAACGTTAAGCTCATTAAGCACGGAAATCGAAGGGCCTTCCAGTATGCCAAGGTCAACCCCAAGTCTCACATCAGACAGCCGTTGTGCGGATTCTTTAAGCTCCATTAGAGCTGCATAACACAAAATCCCATAAGATCTTTTCACTCGGTCTGTAATTCTTAAAGCGGAATCTACAAGCAGCCTTTCACGGGCATTTCGTTCATGCTCTATAATCTGGGTGACTACACTGTGAAGGTTCTCGATGATTTCACTTTCTGTTTGACCGAGAGTAATCTGATTGGAAATTTGAAAGATGTTCCCTACTGCTTCGCTGCCCTCACCATAAATTCCTCTTACAGTCAATCCCACTTGGTTCACTGCTGACAATATGCGATTGATCTGTTGGGTCATTACTAGTGCTGGCAAATGCAGCATTACTGAGGCACGCAGCCCTGTACCCACATTGGTGGGACAACTGGTCAAGTATCCTCTTTTATCATCAAAAGCGTAATTCACAGCCGATTCGAAGATATCATCGATGGCTGTCGCACGTTCCCATGCTTCTCTTACCTGAAGACCCGGGAACAGACATTGGATCCGCAGATGGTCTTCTTCGTTAATCATGATGCTAACCGACTCATCTTCATTTAATATCACAGCTGCGCCACGTGAATCATTAGCCAGATTAGGACTGATGAGATGTTTCTCGACCAATACCTTTTTATCCAGTTCATTCACTTCAGCAAGCTTTATTAGTTGAAAAGATCCGAATTCGGCAGCAGTTTCCCCATGAAACACAGGGGCCAGCAGCTCTAATACTTCTTCCGATTGCTCTAAGGAAGCAAGCATAGGGAATGGAAGATGCTCTAAATTACGTGCAATACGCATACGGCTGCTAATTACAATCTCGGAGTGACTGCCTCCCGAGCGCATCCAATCACTAAGCGCTTGTTCAGTAAATCGGAGACTTGACATGTCATATCCCCCCTATATATCAAAGACTTTACTCTTGTGCCATTTCTTTTTCAAGTTGGCGAATTTGATCCCGCAGCTCTGCCGCAGTTTCGAATTCCTCCTGTGCGATACTTTGCTGTAATTCCAGCTTCAATTCATCAATTTGCCGCTTGAACACAATTTGTGCTCCAGCACGTTTAGGAATCTTGCCTACATGCGAAGTGCTGCCATGCACCCGTTTAAAGAGCGGGTCCAGTGCACTGTTAAAATATTTATAACAGGAGCTGCAGCCAAAACGACCCAATTTGCTAAACTGCGAGTACGTCATTCCACAATTCTCACATTGCAGACTCTGCGTAGTCTTCGTAGCAGCCGTCTTTTCCTTACCGGCCCCTTCAAGATCAAGCAGACCGGACAGCAAGCTGTGAATGGAGAATCCTCCAGCAGTTCCCGGGATCAGTTCACCCTTCTCCCGCGCACAGCTCTCGCAGATATGAAATTCTGTCTTCTCTCCATTCACGATCTTGGTGAAATGGAGTGTTGCTGGCTTGACGCCACATTCCTGACATTGCATAAGCGAAAGCCCCTCCCTTATGATTGACAATTATTTGCCTAACAAAGAGATTAACATCGCCTTCATAATCTTGGCCCGAATCTCATCCCGATATGGAATCTTAACCGTTAGGCAATCCCGAGAAACAGCAGCGCGCATAAGACACGCCTCACGCTTGCTTAGAAAACCAGCTTCCTCCAGTTGATAAATCAACCCTTCGGCAGCGTTCTGATCTATCCCGCCACCTATAGTATGGTTTAAATGGGCATGCAGTGCCACGTTGGGCGGCAATTCAAAACGTTGAATACGAATATATCCCCCGCCACCACGCTTACTTTCCACCACATAGCCTTTTTCCAGTGTAAAGCGTGTACTAATAACATAATTGATCTGTGACGGTACGCATGAGAACTGGTCCGCCAGGTCATTTCGCTGGATTTCCACCGTACCTTCGGGACTTTCATGCAAAATATTCTTCAGATATTGTTCAATAATATCAGAGATATTGCGCATCACTCATCCTCCAGTGCTCTTTAAAGCTTCATAATATCGCTTACGGCCCGCATCCTTAATGACATTCATTAGTGAACTTCATTCATATAAGTCTGAAGAAAACTTCACAAATTCAGAGGATCGCACTGTATGTCATCAGGTGCGTTGACTTTGACTTTCTTTGACTTTTTAATATTATAACATATTCTGTGCTAATTCCAAGAGGATTCTCTTATTTTTCACTTTTTTCAGCGAATGTATTCGGAAATAAAGAACTCTCCCAGCATCTTTCGAAGGGGAGAGCCTAATTATTTTCTAAAAATGATCAAAAAGTGCAGTTTCAGCTTGCGGTATGATTTCTTCGAGCCATTCCAGAGCCCTCGGATTACCAGTCACACGTCCATAACGAGCCAGCTCTGCCGGGCGTTTATATCCAAACATTAGAATCGTCAGTGAACCAATATCACAGCTTAAGTCAGCTGCATCCCGTTCACCCTCTATACGCAAGAAAGCTGCTGCTCCCTTTTCGGAGACAGTCCATTCCCACAACCCGTCATTCCATGGGGCGTATTTATCTTCAATATAGATAACCTGTTTCTTCGGACTGTTATGACGCTTAAAAGAATAACTCTCCACGAATGCTTTAGCATTAACAATACGCGCCATAAAATAAGGATAATTCTCCTGCTCTATACGCGGATCAGGCAGCAAAAAGGGTAACATATCATCGGATGGCACCAGTTTTAGCGATGCACCGGTCACCATCGAATCGTGATTCGCAAGAAATGTCCACAGCCCCTGCCGGGCCTGTTCGTTCAAAAACACAAATTCATCAATGACCAGCTCTCTATTTTCTATCTTATATAGTACGTATCCTTCAGGTTCCCCAAGCTGTGAATAAAATACCGCAGTCTGACCTTCATCATCCAGAACAGAGTTTTCCCACCAGTCCAAATCACGCTTAAGTGTTCCGTTATATCTAACTGCAAAACGATTGTATAAGTTGTCCAATACTTCGATATCGTTAACACCACGTCTTACCTTGCCCTCAACTTCAACCTTCTTGGGAAACTTGGCAACAGGAATGGAGTATTTCTTATATTCACAATAAACTTCCCAACCAAATTTGCGATAAAAGGGGATCAAGAACGGATGCAGAAAAGATAATGTCTGCCCCGCCTCATTCATCGTTTGCAGCGTATGCGCCAGGAGCTTTGCCACATGCCCCTGTCTGCGATTCTCTGGCCATGTCGCTACCCCTGCGAGCCCTCCCATAGGTACTAATCTACCTTGTATGTACACTTCGAACGGAAGAAGAGTAAGTTTAGCTTCCAAAGTACCTTCTTCAAAAGCACCCCATACGCGTTCTGCTTTAAATCTTTCCTTAGCATTCGCCCTTTTCTCACTAGGCAGCTTGTATTGAAAAGCATATTCAGATAAATCCATGCTTAGATCAAACTCTTCTGAGTGCAACTGTCTGATATCCACAAAACTCACCTCATCATTTATGAATTTACTTTTATGGTTAGTATAACAAGAGAGTGTATTGTGTGCGAATTATAAGGATATTTTTCGAACTTTTTTTAGTTATCCACAGCCTTAGGCAGTTTTAAAAATAGTCTTGTAATCTTGTTCTATTCAAGTTAAAATAATTATCCACTTATCAATCCCTCTATCCACATAAATATGACTATATCCACAGCAACCCGTGTATTACTTAGGTTTTCTGTTGACAGATCTACATAAATTTGTACTTAATCCACACCATCCGGTGATTTTTTGCCTTTTAATCATCTATCCACATGTGCGTAAGTTTTCTGCAAATTCCAATGAATTATCCACAAGTTTTCCACAATCTATAATAGACGCAAAAAAGCCACTGTCGAGTTATCAACAGTGGTCTATTTGTGCTTGGCAACGTCCTACTCTCCCAGGACCCTTCGGTCCAAGTACCATCGGCGCTGGAGGGCTTAACGGTCGTGTTCGGGATGGGTACGTGTGGAACCCCTCCGCTATCGCCACCAAACATGCGTCTGTGAAACAGACGCTGCCGCGTGAAATTCGGTTCATCACCAGAAGTGAGAATGAATTTCTAAGCGTATTT